>NZ_CP024936.1:0-494503 GCF_003330785.1 Paraburkholderia graminis | reverse complement strand
TCGCATCTCCTGTTTTTGTTCAGTGTTATGAGGAACAACCGTCCGGACCTCGATCGTGACTTGCGACCGCTTCGATGCTTCGGCCGCAGCAGTTCAAGGTCGCCTGTTTACTTCCGGGTTCGCACCATGCGCCCGGCGCTCTGTCGCCAGCCCTCGCGGGAATAGCGCCTGATACCGAATCCAATGGGTGGAATCCTGTTTCCCGGATGGATTGGCTCGGGTCCCCAGATAGCCTGATACGTATCGATACACCGGCCGGCGCGCTGCCATCGAATAGCCAGTGATGTCAGCACCAACCACCAGCTTGCAAGCACGACGGCCATCCATCGCGGGGCGTCGGCAAGCACCAACCCGAGAATGATCGCCGCGACCGCCACAAGAAGCGCCGAGAGTCCCAGCACCTTATGGACATACTCGAACACCTTTCGACGACGCGTCATGTCGTAGTGATCGCCACCCAGTCCGATATCTCGCGAGGTCTCTCCCTGTCGCGGGAAGTCGCCTCCCTTGCTGCCGCGGAGTACACCCGTCAGGATCTGAAGCCATGCCGAAGCGACCAGTCCCCAACCTATGCACCGATGCATCTGCGCGATTCCCGTCGTATCCTGTGCGTGACCGACAGCCAGACAACAACCGACCGTCATCACGAGAACGCCGGTGCCCTGCAGTACCCGGTGCCAGTGCCACCACGTCTTGTTATCCAGTTCGTCCGGCCAGTCTTGTCCCGCCACCACCTTGAAATAGCGTGCGGCTAGCACGCCGACGGGAAACGCAACGGCCCAGGCAAACACCATCGCTCTTCCGTGCCAGGCTGCCCACGTGGGCAAGTGGTGGTCGGCCGCACCGGAAAGCGGCGTGCAAAACCAGCCGAGAAACTCCGCGCCCATTGATTCAGTCCGTTTTGATTCAGATTACTTTGGACACATCCGGCTCGCGCTGCGTGTGGATGTATGCCTCGAAGCGCCTGGTTTTCATATCGAACAACCCAACGCGGTCGTCGTCTTGCGACACGAAAGCGATACCTCTCTCCTGATCGAATGACAGAGCGATCGCGCGCGCCGGCGTTGGGATATGATCGATCTCTTTGAGCGTGACGGGATCGACGAGCGATAGACTGCACTCGCCGTAATTCGTGACAACGAGCATGTCGTCGCTCCAGCGATAAATGCGCGTGGGATCTTCGCGCGAAGCCGCTGAACAGCGCGTTCGCATCGTCTCGGTGTCAATCGCGCTGAGCGTGCCGCTCCAGCGATTGCTAACGTACAGCGTGCGCTCGTCGCTGCTAAGACAACAACCCTCCGGTTTGTCACCCGGATGGCATGCCACGGGAAACGCAAGAGGTTCCCGTGGCCGGACTTTCGTGACCGTATGCGAGAGTAGATTCATGCAATAGGCCGTCTGTCCGTCCCTCGTCAGCGCGAACAGATGACTTTTGATTCCGCCGCACGGCACCGCGCGACGCGGCATTTCATCGATTTCCGGGCTGTCGAGCACGAGCAGCGTCGACCGTTCCTCACTGAGTGCATACAGACGGTCTTGATCGTCCATCTGCAGTCCGTGGATCCGGTTGAAGGGCGAAAGGTCGATCGTGCGAATCAACGTCCCTGCCGCGATATCGATCTGCAGAAGCGAATGCCCGCCCGCCCCCGCATGCCCGGACGTCTCGACACCGTAATGTCCCACCCACGCGTACCGGTTCGCGCGATCGGTGACGAACTCGTGAGGAAACGGCGGCAACGGGACGCTGTGAAGCCGCTTGCCCGATTCAATGTCGTACCAGCTGATGCAATGACTGCATTTTTCCACCAGGAGGAGTGTGTTCCGATCGCTCACGTCGCGCCTCGCGTGCACAGTTTGATGCGGTAAAGAGAGCTCGACGCGCAGATATAAAGTTCGTCGCCGTCGCGCCCGCCGAAGGTCAGATTCGCCACTTTTTCCGGTACGCCGATTCGCGCGAGCCGGGTTCCGTCGGGGTGATACACCTGCACACTGTCGGCGCTACTCGTCAACACCCAGCCCTGGCTGTCGACGCGAAAGCCATCGGCCAGACCTGGCTCGACCACGGCAAAAATGCGCGGATTGACCAGCTTGCGGCCGCCGACAACATCGAATGCAACGATATGGTGATGGCCGCTGCCGTCGCTTCGCATTGCAGACGAGGTGTCGGATACATACAGGATGGATTCGTCAGGCGAGAACGCGAGCCCGTTCGGCTCCTCGACGAAATCGGTCGCGACAGTCAATTCGCCAGCCGCGGGGTCGTATCTGAAGACGTAGTTTTCCCCGAGCTCCGATTCGGCTGCGTGTCCCTCCCTATCGGAAACGATCCCATACGGCGGATCGCTAAACCAGATGGTGCCGTCGCTTTTCACGACGATATCGTTGGGAGAATTGAGCCGCTTGCCGTCGTACCGCTCGACCACGACTTCGTCGACGACGTCTTCCGGGTTCAAACCGAAGCGCGTTCGAATTATTGCGCGCTGCCCATGTGAGCAATGCAGGATGGAACCATCGCGCTCGCGCGTGTGCCCGTTTGTGAACTCGACGTTTTCACGCCAGACGGTCATGCCGTCGCGTTCGGACCACCGCAACATCCGGTTGTTCGGAATGTCGCTCCAGAGGAGGGATGCATCCTCATATATCCACACCGGACCCTCGCCCCAGATAGCCCCCGTGCACAGTCTCTCGAGATTTTCGCCTTTCGGGAAAAATCCGACCGCGCGCGCGTCATAGATGACGATGTCCGCGTCCACGATATCGACGTTGTCAGTCATGCCTCTATTTGCCCCAGATGCGGCGATATGCATCGCGATAGTGGTTGGCCGGATCGTAGACGTTGTTCGAACCGACGTCGGAGGCGATATTCTCCGGTGTCACCAGATGAACCGGCGTGCTGTAGCCGCTCGGCGCGGCACCAGAAAAAGCCCGGTTCAGTTCGTCGACAAGTTGCCAGCCGTGCAGGAGCAGTGGCTCCGGAATGGTGCCAGCCTGGTAGCGGTTTCCACGAATACGCTGGTACGCTGATTCGCTTCCGTCTCCCGCGGAAAGATTTACGGGTGGCCCGGACGGCTTCTCGCCGGTACTGGCAAGCGCCGGCCCCATGAAATCGAAGTACAGGTCGTTTATGCCGAGCGAGTAGCTCCACCGTGTGCCGAACCGTTGCAACAGCGAAGTGGACAGTTGGGGAACGCGCGCCGACGTTTCGGCGAGCGGCGTGTCTTCGACCGCCAGCAGTGCGCACCCTTTGCATTGGCGGATCACGTCCGCCATCGCCGTGGATTTCGCCACCGCCACCTTGTATAGCGAATCCGTGAAGACAACGACTCCTGCCGTACCATTCGACTTCACAACTGCATAGTCTGCTGCGACCCTCGCCACCTGCAAGGGGTCCGTACTGACGTTCGTGAAGAGGCCGGTGGAGGGATCGGGGCCTGCTTTCGGGCCAGCATGCCATCCAACGACGAAAACCTTGAGTCCCGCGGCTTTGCGGATGACGGCCGCCTGTTCGGTCGGATCGAATCCGCCCAGGATGATGCCGGACGGGTTTAGCGCCAATGCCTGATTCATCGCGGCCGTTCGGCCCGACACGGAACCCTGTCCGTCCAGTATGCGCAGTTTCCAGCCGATGGCCCGCGCGGCTTCGGTAACGCCATCACTTACGCCCAGCACGCCGCCGTTGCGCAGATCCGACGCGACGTAGATGACCGTCTTGCTCGGCTCCGCCTTGGGCCCGGCTGTGGGGCCGTCCCACGCTGGCGAAGGTTTGACCGCTGCGGCTACGACGGCCTGCGCCTTCGACATGAATTCATCGGCCGCGTGGACGTTGCTCGCAAATGAAAGTATTGCTGTCGCCGCAGCACCGGAAAGAATCGACCCGTGATGTGTTCGGGGAAAGCGCCTCATGATATGTCTCCGTCGTTATATATCCGTTCGATTTTTAATAAGCGGACTGGACAGGTCTGCCGTCGTTGCCGCGACTTATAAATTGCGTTTTGGCGTTCGTGACCGTCTGCGGCTGCCGTACCCTGCAATGCCGATCGCAATCAGAAGCGTCACCCCGTTGAAAAGCGGCTCCACAAAAAATGCTCCCCCGAGTTGCTGGATACCCGAAATGCCGACGGCCAGCACACCCACGCCGACAAGCGTGCCCCAGACGTTCACGCGGCCGGGGCGTATCGTCGTCGATCCGAGAAAGGCCCCGACGAGAGCCGGCAATAGAAACTCGAGGCCGACGCTTGCCTGGCCAATGCCGAGCTTCGACGCGAGGACCACTCCTGCGAACGCAGTCAGCAGCCCTGACGACATGAATGCACCTATCACGTAGCGGCGAACTGGAATGCCATTGAGTTGAGCGGCACGAGGATTGGCCCCGATCGCATAGAGAAAGCGCCCCGCCGGCAAGTACTCGGTGACGATCCAGAGCGCGATAGCAATCCCAACGACGTACCACGTCGACACAGGCAGGCCCAGCAGTTGCGCACTGTTGATCTGATAGAAAGAATCGGGAAGCGTGCCGATTACCTGGCGTCCTCCGGTGTGCCACAGCGCGATTGCATAGACGATCGTGCCGCTGCCGAGGGTCGCGATGAAGGAATCGATTTTTGCCATCTCGACCAGCAGACCATTGAGAAAACCAAAAGCGAGCCCAAGCAGCAATACGATCGTGACAGCAGCCGGCCAAGAAAATCCGAAGCGCGTTTGCAAGGTGATGACGAGAACGTGCCAAAGTACGATCCCGTACCCGACAGTCAGGTCGATCTTGTTCGTCAGCATCGGGATCATCGCGGCGAGGGCAAGCAACGCAATGATGGCCTTGTCCGAAAGAATCGAGTTCAGGTTCATGCGTGTCGGGAACGTATCGGGCAATGCGATCGAGAACAACGCGATCAGCGCAATCATGAGAATCGGCATGCCGTACACCGGAACGAGATGCGACAGGCCATGAGACACGGCACGCGGCGACGGCTTGTCTTGTGTTTCTGGAACAGAGATCATTTTGCGTATTCCTTCACGACTACGAGAAGAGTCAGGCCGCGATGCATTCGCTCGCGGAAGCCCGTTGCAGCAAGGTCTGGATACTCATGGATTCACGCTCGACGCAGTCGATGACATGGCCACGATTGAAAATCAGCGCTCTGTGTGCGATATTCGCGACTTCCTCAAAGTCGGTCGATATGAGCAGCACCGCGAGTCCCCGCTCGAGCGCCCGGTTCACGAGCGCGTAAATCTCCGCGCGGGCACCGACATCAACGCCTGCCGTTGGCTCCTCGAGAATCAGCAGGCGTTTTGCAATCTGAAGCCAGCGGGCCATGACGACCTTCTGCTGGTTGCCGCCGCTTAGATTCTCGATAGCCTGTGTGGGATCGTTGGGGCGTACGCTGAATCGCGTTGTCAGGGCAAGTGCTTCACCGCCCTCCGCTCGCCCGCTTTTGATCCGGAAAAACCCACGGCCGGTCGCGCAAGGATTGAGGAACAGGTTCTCCCGCACGGACATGGGCATAGCCAGCGACTCGCCTGTCCGATCACCCGCCACGAAGCCGATACCCTGTGCCATTGCATGCCTTGCCGAGCGCACGCGAAGCGGCACCCCGCAGAGCTGGATCTCGCCGCCTTCCATAGGTACCTGCCCGAAAAGCGCGCGCCCAACTGCGTCCTGGCCGGCGCCGCGCAATCCAGCGAGCGCGAGTAACTCGCCGGCGCCCAGCTTGAAGGACACCGGACCCACCCCTCCAAACATGGCGTCACGGAGTTCGAGCGCCGTGTGTCTGGTAGTGCAGATCGCAGGCGCCTGAATCGGTGCGGGCTTACGCCCCACGATCATGCTCACGAGACCTTCGGGGTCCGTTTCTCCGATCCGTTTCTCCCCCACCAGCCGCCCGTCGCGCATGACGGCGGCTCTATCAGCGACCCTGAATATCTCGTCAAGCCGATGCGAAACATAGATCATGCCGACGCCGCGCTTGCGCAGCGAGTCCAGCACGACGAAAAGGCGCTCGACATCGCCTTGCGGGAGACTGGCGGTCGGCTCGTCGAGCACGATCAGTTGTGCATCCGTCGCCAATGCGCGCGCAATGGCGAGCAGCGACCTTTCGGTGCGCGGCAGTTCGCAAACAGGCACGTCCGGATCGATGCCGCTGTCGATAAGCTCGAGTGCCTCAACCGCGCGGCGACGTACCGCGCGCCAGTCGATGAGTCCACCGCGCCTCGGAAAGCCGCAACCGAGCGCCACGTTTTCCGCGGCGCTCATCCAGTCGATGAGGCCCAGGTCCTGATGAATGAAAGCAATAGACTCGTGCGACGCCCCTGCGCCAAGCGGAGTGCCGCAGAACTCGATCGACCCCGAATCGAGCCGATAGACACCTGCAAGCAGTTTGATCAACGTCGATTTGCCTGCGCCATTCTCGCCAAGCAGCGCAAGCACACAGCCTGGCTCGATGTCCAGAGTCACGTCGTCGACGGCAAGGGTGCCACCGAAACGCTTGCTCACGTTTTTGAAAGACAGTAAGGGCGACACGCTTGTCTCCTCAGTTGATAAACCCGCAACCAGCTCAGAACGTGTGGCGAAGCCCCGCGCGGATCCCGAGTTGTCCGGCACTGCCTGAAGCATCGAATCCAGTAATCTGCGCCTGGGTCGCATCCCCGGTGGCCCGCTGATACACCGCCATCATGTAGGTATCCGTACGTTTCGACAGAAAGTAGTCAGCGATGAGATTAAACTGGTGATATCGAGGCTGCTTCGCGCTTGCGTGGTCTTTGCCGCCGAGGAAATCGTAGGAACCCGACACGATGAACGCAGGCGAGAACTGGTAGCTCGCACCGGCTTCGACGTTATTGAAAACGACGTCCTGCCCTGCGTCGCCCGAAACGAAGACGGTGTGTGACAAATTCGTCAAAACCTTGAGGTTGGCGAACGCGTATGATCCGGCGATCGCCGCGACGCGCTGGCTCGATGCCTGCGCCAGATAATTGCCGTAGATCACGTTCGTGAACGTGGCGGTGTTCACATAGCCGTCAACAGAAAGCGCCGGGTTGCTGACATCGAGATAAGCTACCGCAAGCTGTAGAGGACCGTTCGCATACCCTGCGCCGACACTCCAGACGCTGTTTGTCGAGAACCGCCCCGGTACGCCACCGAAGCTGTACAGGCCACCGAAGGTGAAACCGCCGTAATTGGTGCTCGCGTATTTCAGACTGTTGTTCACGCGAAAGCCACTGCCGGTGTTGTCGATGTCCTCGGGATGCGAGAAGTACCACCCTCCCCAACGCCCGTTGGAAGAGAGTGGCTGTATGTAATCGACGATCAGATCGTACTGGCGCCCCATGGTCAGCGTCCCATAGCGGGTCGAAAGCCCCATGAACGCCTGGCGACCGAACTCACGTCCACCGGGTCCGGCCTGGCCGCTAAAGCCATCGAAGCCGTTTTCAAGGGTAAAGACCGCCCGCATGCCGCCCCCGAGGTCTTCCGTGCCTGTGAAGCCCCAACGGCTGCCGGCGACCTCGCCGCTAACCGCCTGCCAGCTGTGAGCGCCGTCTTGATTGGTCGAGTAGGTCACGCCGTTATCGATAATGCCGTAAAGCGTGACGCTGCTTTGCGCCATTGCGGCCGGCATACAAAGCGAAAACGGGATGACAACCAGGGCAGCACACTTCATGACGTCTCCTTGCTTTTTGTTGATTTATCGAATTTTTCGCAAGTGTGGACGCGTGACAGTTACCGCGCTAATCAAAATATTTCAATGACCGATAACCAGCGTTTATATGAGGCGCGCGAGCGGGAAGACTTTCAAAGATGAAAGCGGGCGGAGGAACATAGGTATGCGTACTATCAGTTCGGAACCGGACAACTGCACAAAGCCAGGGGAGCCGCTCCGAACCGGGCACCGCGCGCAGATCAGGCATCGCTATGGAAGAGCTCCAGAAAATGCCTCGCGGGCGCACTCAATGGTCTGTCCCGACGCACGATGCTCCCATACGAGGGAAGCTTATGGGCAAATGCGTAGCCGATTGTGGCCACGAGCCCATGTTCAGCGTTGCGGTGCGCCACCGTTGCGGGAATGACGCCAAGCATCTGCGAGCGCGCAACGAGACTCATCGTCGTAAGGATGGAGCCGGTTTCGATCAGTCCGCGGGGCAACGGAAGGTGATGTTCCTGAAATTCACGCGCGACAACTTCACGGGCAGGACTGCCCGCCGGCTGGAGTATCCAGGGGTAGGAAGCCAGCGTCGCGAACTCTACGCATGACTGCTCCGCAAGGGGATGGTCGCATCCGGCGACGATCGCAAGCGCTTCGTCATCAACCGAGCGGAAAAGCGATTCACTGCCTTCACCAGCATCGCGACCGATCACTACCTCGAGCACGCCTTCGTTCAACTGAGGCATCAGGCGGTCGCTGGTATCGACTGCAATCTCGACGGCCATCAGCGGAAAGCGCTGCTTCAACTGCACCAGCGCCTCGGTCAGTCTGCCGGGCGTCGCCGCCATGATGCTGCCGATCGCAAGCCGCCCCGCGCTGCCTAGTTGCAGTTCCGCTAGTTCGCGGTTGAGGGCTTCCATGCTGCCGCGTATTCCACGGAAATAGCCGAGTACGCGCTCCCCCGCCGGATTGAGCCGCAATCCCCGCCCCGCACGCTCGAAAAGTGGCTGCCCCAAGGCGCTTTCAAGTTCATGGAGCATCTTCGTGGCCGCAGGTTGGGTGAGCCCGAGTTGACCTGCCGCCCCGCGCAGCGTGGAGTACTCCTCGACCGCGAGCAACAGCGCGATCTGGCGCATTCGCAGCCGGTTCAGCAGTTGCGGCGTCGTATCGCGTCTGTCGATCGAACCCATTTTGATTACCTGCAGTTATCAATTCATCAGCAGTTTTCAATTTACGGGGTAGTGACGTCTACCTAGTATGAACCCTGAATGAAATCGGGCCGCCCTGCGGCCTCCATAAGGAGACGCATTATGCGAATTGAACATCTGTCCGCGCAATCGCGGTCCATTACAGCGGGAGACAACGCATGACAGCTCTTTCCGGCCTCCCCGTCATTGCATTGACCCTTGGCGATCCAGCGGGCATCGGCCCGGAGTTGATTGCGAAGCTGCTAGCAAGGCTTGATGCAACCACGCGGGCGAACATCGTGCTGATCGGCGACCGCTGGCTGTGGGAGGACGGCCAGCGCATCGCAGACGTGCAAGTGGACGTCGAGCCGCTGAGCTCGCTGGCCGCTGCCCGCCTCCGTACGTCGGCAAGCTTGCCGGCTTTCCTCGCCGTCGAGACGGTGAGTCCGGCCGAAGTGCAAAGCGGCGAAGCCCGCGCATCAGGCGGCCATTCAGTGCTGCACGTACTGAACCTGTGCATGGACGCTGCGCTTGCCGGCCATGTCGACGCGATCTGCTTCGCGCCGCTTAACAAGCACGCAATGAAACAGGGCGGGCTCGAGCATGAAGACGAACTCCATCACTTTGCAAAGTATCTCGGGGTGACGGGATATTTCTGCGAATTCAACACGCTCGGTGACCTTTGGACCGCACGCATCTCGTCGCATATCCCTCTGAAGGATGCGGTGAGCTATGTGAATGTCGAGCGCATCACGCAGGCAGCGGAACTGATGTACCGATCTCTTGTTGCCAATGGAGTGGGCGCGCCGAAAGTGGCGATTGCGGCATTCAATCCGCACGGCGGCGAAGGCGGCGTTTGCGGCCGTGAGGAAGTCGACGTGATCGTCCCAGCAGTCCGGGCGCTTCAGGCGCGTGGCTGGCCTACCGATGCGCCCTTTCACGGTCCCTTCCCGGCCGACACGATTTTCCTGAAGGCGCAAGCCGGCGAGTATCACGCCATCGTCACGATGTATCACGACCAGGGGCAAATTGCCATCAAGCTGCTGGGCTTTTCTCGCGGCGTCACGGTGCAGGGCGGCCTGCCCGTGCCAATCACGACTCCCGCCCATGGAACCGCGTACGACATCGCCGGGCGCGGCTGTGCGGACGTTGGCGCCATCTGGCAAGCGTTTCAGATCGCCTGCCGCATGGGCACCGCCCGCCGGCGCGATCTTATCGCGGCCTGACGGCCCACGCGATTCCCAATTCGCTGAACACGACTAACTAACCGGAGACATCCGAATGAAAATCAAGTCTGTGCGTGCCCGTGTCTATGAGTGGAAAGGCAAGACGGTGCCGCCGCAGGGGAACTTCTGCTCAAACGCGATGGACATGCTCTACGCGCCGCAGGAAACCATGAGCACGTTCCGGTTCCATGCCTGGACGGTTGTAGAGATCGAAACCGACACCGGCATTGTCGGGCTAGGCAACGTGGCGCTCGCGCCGCACGTCGCAAAAGCGATCGTCGATCAGTATCTCACTCCGCTTATCGTGGGCCATGACCCTTGGGACTACGAGTACCTGAGCCAGCGCATGTACCGCGCGACCCATGCCTGGGGACGCAAGGGCGTCGGGATGGCGGCGATTTCCGCCATCGATATCGCGATCTGGGACATTCTCGGCAAGAGCGTCGGCAAGCCGGTGTTCAAGCTTCTTGGCGGACGAACGAAGGAGCGCATTCCGTGCTACTACTCGAAGTTGTACCGCACTGACCTGAAGGCCATGCAGGCCGAAGCGCAGCGCTACCTCGACCAGGGTTTCCGTGCGTTCAAGATGCGCTTCGGTTATGGACCCGTTCATGGTCAACAGGGCGTGGTGGAGAATCTCAAGTCCGTCGCGGCGATCCGCGAGGTCATCGGCTATGAGAACGACCTGATGCTCGAGTGCTACATGGGCTGGAATCTCGAATACGCGAAACGGATGCTGCCCAGGCTGGAACAGTATCAGCCGCGCTGGCTGGAAGAGCCGGTGATCGCCGACGATATCGACGGCTATGCCGAACTCAACCGGCTGACGAGCATACCGATCTCCGGCGGCGAGCACGAGTTCAGCCTCTATGGCTTCAAGCAGTTGCTCGATCGCAAGGCCGTGTCGGTCGTCCAGTACGACACCAACCGCGTGGGCGGCATCACGATGGCGCACAAGATCAACGCGCTGTGTGAGGCATACAGCGTCCCCGTGATTCCACACGCCGGGCAAATGCACAACTATCACCTGACGATGAGCACGCTGGCCTCGCCGATGAGCGAGTACTTCCCCATGTTCGACGTCGAGGTTGGTAACGAGCTGTTCTACTACATCTTCGACGGGGAGCCCGTCGCCGAGAACGGCTTCCTGCAATTGCGCGACGACGTGCCCGGGTTGGGCCTTACGCTGAAGACGGAGTTCCTGGACCAGTTCGCCATTTTGGAGTGATCGCGAGTGCACGCTCTTCCGGCGTTATCCCGATGAGTACGTCGACGGGCGTCGTGACTGCACTTGCCAACAACATTAAACATGGCGCACCTATCCGCGACAGGCCGCTCGCACAGCACACCGAGGCGCATCCGTAAGTGCGCGATGGAGTGCTCGACTCGGCGCATCGGCCTGATCCGCCCGCGCTGCACTGGGGGACGCTGAGCGCCCGTCAGAAGACCGCGCCAACTATCAAAACCCGGAGACATCATGACCACCCTGACCCCGGCCAACCCGGGCTATGAAGCCGGCGAAGCCATTCCTCGCCGCCGCTGGCTGCGCGTGATTCCGCCGCTCGTACTCGCTTGCATCATCTCGTATATGGACCGCGTGAACATCGCGTTCGCGATGCCCGGCGGGATGAACGCTGAGCTCGGAATGGACGCCACGATGGCCGGCCTCGCGGGCGGCATTTTCTTTTTCGGCTACCTGTTTCTGCAGATTCCGGGAGGACGGCGCGCGGCGCTGGGCAGCGGCAAGCAATTCATCGGGTGGTCGCTCGTTAGCTGGGCGGTGCTCTCCGTGCTCACCGGTCTCGTCACTCACACTTGGCAACTACTCGGGCTGCGTTTCATGCTCGGCGTCGCGGAGGGCGGAATGCTGCCCGTTGTGCTCACGATGGTCAGCAACTGGTTCCCCGATCGCGAGCGCGGGCGTGCGAACGCGATGGTGATCATGTTCGTCCCGCTGGCAGGCATGATTACCGCGCCGCTGTCCGGTTTCATCCTGGCCGAGTACGACTGGCGTCATCTTTTCTTTAGCACGGGATTACTGTCAGTGCTTTTCCTCGGCGTGTGGCTGATGTTCGCCGACGACGGCCCGGAGACTGCTCGCTGGGTATCGCCACGCGAGAAGGCCCACATCCTTCAGGCACTGCGCGCTGAGCAGGAGCGCAAGCAGGCGACGGGCGCGCCGGCCGCGACTTCGTTCGGCGCATTGCTGCGCGATCGGACAATCTGGCTGCTGATCGCAATCAACTTCTGCTACCAGGCCGGCATTTATGGCTACACGATGTGGCTGCCTACGCTGCTCAAAGATCTCATGCATACGGGGATGGGCAAGATCGGCATGCTCGCGACGATCCCATATGTCGCGATGATCGCCGGCATGTTCGCCACCTCGTACCTGTCCGATCTGACCGGCAAGCGTCGCATGTTCGTGCTGCTGCCGCTGGTGGGCTTCGCCGCGTGCCTCGCGTTGTCGGTGCTGACGCGCTCCACGATGCTCATCTCATTCGCATTTCTGACCGGTTGCGGCTTCTTCCTGCAGGCTGCCGCCGGCGTGTTCTGGGCGATTCCGCCGAAGCTCTGCAGCGTCGAAACCGCCGGCAGCGCGCGTGGCCTCATCAACGCGCTAGGCAATCTCGGTGGCTTCTGCGGACCGTACGGAGTGGGCGCGCTGACCCAGCACGTCAGTTCTGCCGTCGGCGTGTACTGCCTGGCCTTCGTGCTGGCGATCGCGGGCCTTCTTTCGCTGACCCTGCCGCGGCGTTGCGAAGATTAACGCGCGCCGCAAGTTTGACGACCAGCAGTACAACCGCGCCGTAGCCCGACCCATGTGTGCTGCCAACATTGAACAAGATGGAGATTCGCGATGAACGATATCCTGTTGCTGGTGCAGAAATGCGCCCACACGTTCAGCTTCTATGATCTCGCTACAAAGACAGCGCTCAGGCACATTGTCCTGCCCAACTTCCCGCATGAATTTACCGTGGACGTCGAGCAGTGGTACGCTTACGTCGGCATCTTCGGGATTGAGACCGCATGGTCGCGCGGCCACGACGGAGATCACCGGATTGCGGAAATCGATCTGCATGAGCGCAGGCTCACGCGAATGCTCGACCTGTGGCCGTACTATCGGCCGCACGGAATGGCGGCCGACAGCGAGGGGCGTCTGTATGCGATGAGCGAGGCCGACGACCTGCTGCTCGTGTTCGATCGTCCGCGCGAGCAGGATGTGCCGAACATGGCGCTGCCCTCCGGCGGAACCAAGACTCATCTTGTCACCCTGACTCGCGATGCGAGCGTGGCGTACGGAATTCACCTGCTATCGAATACAGTCACCCGGTTTCACCCGCGTGACGCGACCGTGACTCCCGTGGCGGTCATGCCTGGGCCACGCCCCGAGGGAAATGCGCTTGCAAGCGACGAGAAGACGCTTTACATCGCGAACCGCGGCGACGACACGCTCGTCGCGATCGACGCCGCCACGATGACCTGCGGCCGACGCGTGAAGACGCGCAGCGATCCAAATCGGATCTACTGCACGCAAAGCGCCGACGGGCGCGATCTGCTGCTGCTCACGAATTCCGGCGAACGTTCGATTTCGGTATTCGACGCGGGGCATCTTGAAGAAATAGAGCGTATCGGATTGCCTGCGAATCCCACGGCGCTTTCGTTTCATTCTGCGCGCCGTTCAGCGTTCGTTTCGTTCCAGGACGACTTTGTACGGGAGCTCGATCTCGACCGCTGGCAATTCGTCGACGAACTGCGCACGCTGCGCGAACCGGACGCATCCTATGTGCTCAGCAGTCTCTGATGCATCGACGCGAGCGAGCTTGCGGATGCCCGAGGCGATCGTCGACGCGCATCACCATCTGTGGCGACTCTCCTCGTCGGGCGTGCAGTATCCCTGGCTCCAGGACGCCTACGATCCAAACCGCTTTATGCTGGGACCGTACGAAGCGCTGCGCAAGGACTTCGATGTCGTGGCGTTTCGCCGCGCGGCAGAATCCGCGCCCGTTGTCGCCAGCGTTCATGTGGAGGCCGAGTGTGCGCGATCGCAGGCCCTCGCGGAAACGGAATGGCTGCACTCGGTGGCGAGCGAAGGACTGCCTTCAGCGGTCGTCGCATGGGTGGATTTGCTGGCAAGTGACGCATCGGACCGGCTCGCGGAGCAGGCCGCCTGGCCTCTCGTGCGTGGAATCCGTTTCAAGCCGGCGACAACACGCAGCCCTGATCATCCACGCGTCATCGGTCGCGGCACGTTGAGCGATCCTGGCTGGTCAGTTGCTTTGGAGCGGCTTGCGGTGCATGGACTCTCGTGGGACCTGCGCGTCCCGTACTGGCATCTGGAGGACGCAGCCGCGGTGGTCGCTGATTCCCCGAAAGTGACCGTCATCCTCGAGCATGCCGGCCTCCCGTGGGATCGCACCGACGAGGGACTGGCGCCATGGCGTCGTGGCATGGCGGCACTGGCTGCACGTCCCAACGTGTTCGTCAAACTGTCGGAGTTCGGGCTGCGCAACGCGGCGTGGGACGCGGTTGAGAATGGGCGGATCATCCGGGAAGCGCTTGCAATCTTTGGGTGGGAGCGCTGCATGTTCGCGAGCAACTTTCCAGTGGCCAGTCTGCGGGTGACATATCCGATATTGATTCAAACGTTCGCCGACGCCCTGTCACATCTTGATGACGCGTCGGCTCGCGCAGTCTGGCACGACAATGCAATGCGTGTGTATCGCATCGGTCCCAGCTAGCGGCTGAGCGGGTCAGGCGCTGCTGGCAGCTGGCCAAGGCCTCACAGAATCGGACCGGCGGGAGGATAACGAATCAGGCGCCAGGAAACGAGGGAACCTATCCGCCCCTTCGGCGCCGTCATGCAATCCGTTCCGTCCACCAGACAGTTTGCCGTTCGTCGCTGTTGGAGATCGTTAATCTTGCTAGCGGTGTCCATTCGAGCGCTAATGCTGTCCATTAATTCTGCTAGCGCAGGCGGCCGGTGGCCCGAAACAAGCATTTTTCGCGGTAGCTGTTGGAGTTCAGAATTGGCACTAGCCAGCGTTCTTAGCACCGCTAGCATGTCCATTAATTATGCTAGCGTGCCTTGGATATGCTGATAAATCATTTCGAGCATCGCGCTAAACCTTGGTAAGCGTCATTTGAAGGCCGTATCGACATCGACGTTGAGAGTGTCCAAAGTGATGTCCATCACTTCGAGTAGTGGGGACCACTCTGATGACAGAGATCGACAGTGCTGGAAGCCGCAAGGGGCGGCCGAATTACGCGCCTGAATTCCGGCGTGAAGTTGCGAGGGCAGCGTGTGAGCCGGGCATCTCGGTGGCGAAGCTCGCGCAGTCGCACGGTCTGAATCCGAACATGGTGTTCAAGCGGCGCAGGCAGTATCGTGCCGGTCTGCTGGACAAGAGGACGGCGAGCGAGACGGCAGTTGTTGGAGTTCAGATTTGCTGCTAGCCGTGTTCATAGCGGCGCTAGCATGATCACTAATAATGCTAGCGTACGTTGCACACGCCCGAGAATTCAGTCCGAGCATAGCGCTTGGCCTTGCAGCTATAGCGCCTCATTTGTTCGTCGCCCCGCATAGAGAAACGGGAGTTCGGCCTTATGCAGCCCGCGCCCACGTGCGGAGGCGGCGATAAAAGAAAATCCTATGCCGTCGGCGCAGCTTCTTGCGTGGGTTCGCCGCTCGCCGTGCTTTTACGCCCGCCTGTCGTGCTGGGTTCCCCGACGCACCACAACCAGCGCAATACCTCCGAGGATTGCTGCCGAGGCCAACACGATTCGGATGGTCACGCTCTCTCCAAGAAATGCGACTGCGCCGAGCGTCGCGATGACCGGCACGCTCAACTGCACCGTGGCCGCGTTGCCGGCTTTCAGACCGGGCAACGCCGCGTACCAGATAGCGTAGCCAATGCCGGAGGCCACTGCGCCGGAACCCGTTGCGTACCAGAAACCGGCGCAATCAATCGAAGCGTGGGCGGTCATGGCGGCGCTGAGCGCAGCGGCAAGTGGGACTGCGCGCAGGAAGTTGCCGGCCGTCACCGCGGTGGGATGTCCTGCACCCTTGCCGCGCAACGAATAGATGCCCCAAGCGACGCCGGCGCCGAGCATAAGGACAGAGCCTCCGGGAGGTGGCGCGGAGAGACCGGGAAGCAGCAGCCCGGCAAGGCCTGCCAACGCGCATGTCAATCCGATCCATTGCCGCCTATGGAAGCGTTCGCCCTTTCGGATGCCGTAGCCGATCATGGTCGTCTGCACGGCGCCGAACAGAAGCAGGGCCCCAGTGGACGCCGGCAGGCTCACGTATGCAAACGAGAAAGCGGCCGCATAGGCGAACAGCGCTAGCGCCGACAGCCAGTTTCCGGCGCCGCCCAGCCTGCTGCCCCGGAGCCGCACTATCATCGAGAGCGCGAGGGCGCCCGACGCGATACGGACCGACGTAAAACTCGCTGCATCGATGCCGGTGCCCTTGAGGGCCAGCCGGCATAGCAACGAATTCGCTGCAAACGCGACCATTGCGAGCAGCGTCAGCACAGTGACACGCACGGGCGACACAGAAATCCCCAAAAAATCCCGAATCTTCCGCCAGTATCCGGCCATTGCGCTGCCAGTACGAGCGATGATGGTGCCGGAGCGATCCACAGCGGCGGTTGGAGCGACTGATTGTGTTTAGAAAGGCGGCACTGAATGCGAGCTGATCGACCAGCGGTCATTGATGGGCGTCAGTGACCGGTCGTCTCTGGCCCGACCGCGGCCTTTTGCAATCGGCTCATGTCGGGCCCAGCTTGTGTGGAAACTAGATTTTCACTGCTCTGCGAGCGATTGGCCGATCAGGTCGATCTCGTTCGACACCCGCATGCGTTTCCCGACAGAAACGGGTACACGCGCCAGACAGCTTGCACCGACCGACCGTCGCGTGCGCAACAAAGCCCCTCAGGGCTCTAGCTTTCGACCATCCTCATCGCCTTCAATGTTCCCTGAACGCCGAGTATGTTCATGACGCGCTTGACGTTGTAAGCAAGCACCTGAAGGCTCATCTCCGTACTCACCCGCCTGAGCGTCCTGGTCAGGAAGTGTGCGGGGCCCATCCAGTGCTTGAGCGTGCCGAAGACATGTTCAACGGTACTTCTGCGGATGGTCATGGCGTCGGGTTTCCGGTCGAGCCGACGCTGCATCACTTCCAGCGCATTCTCGTGTTCCCATCGCCGAATTCGGCGATAGTCAGACGGTGAGCATCGTTCCTTGAGATGGCAACGCGGGCACGCGCTGGGCCAGTAGACTCGCAGATTCATGTCATGCTCGACAGTCGTGAATCGATGGATCGCCCGCTCACCAGCAGGGCATCGATAAGTGTCGCTTTTCGCCATGTAGATAAAGTCGGCCTTCGTAAACAGACCTTTTTTCCGCGACCCCGACGTAAGCGGCTTGGGAACATACGCGCTGATGCCATTCAGATCGCATGCCCTTATCTCCGGCCCGCTGAAGTAACCGCGGTCCGCAACAACCTTCAGCTTCGATCGGCCCATCGCGTGCTTCGCAGATATCGCCATTCTGCTGAGTTGTCCATGATCGTTGCCGACATTGGTTACTTCGTGTTCAACGATCAGATGATGTTTCGTATCGACTGCTGCCTGGACGTTGTAGCCCACTATGCCGGAGCCTCTTCCACTCGTTGCCATCGAACGCGCGTCCGGATCCGTCATCGACAACTGCCTGTCCGGCTGCTTTGCCAGCTGCCTGCTGATCTGGTTAAGCTCACGCATCTGCTGGCGCAGCAAGGCGATCTTCTCGTAGAGCCTGACGGTCTTTACGTCGAACCCGGTTGGACTGGTGCGGTCGGCGCTTTCGATCAGATCGAGATATCGCTGCACGCTTTCCTCGATCTGCTTTTGGTCATGAAAGGCAACCAGTGAAGCCCGACTCCGAATACAAGCATCAGAAGGATGCCCCACAAAAAATCCGGGATCGAAATGGCGATTCCGTTTGCAAGTTCGGCAGCCGCTTCGCTCGGTCGACCCCGGCGCCGAAAAGCGTAAATGGCGCCGGCTGCACCGGCCGCCGTACCGAATGCCAGTGAAAGCGCCACCAACTGAAGCGTTACCGGCAGCGCCGTCGCAAGCATCCACAATACCGGCGTCATGCTCTGGATCGAGTTACCGAATTGGCCCTGCAATGCATGCTGCAACCACACGACGAACTGTACCGGCAAGGCCTTGTCGAGCCCGAGCGATTGTTGGAGCGCTTGAATATCCGCATCGCTCGCACCCGGCGGCGTCATCATTCCTATCGGGTCCGCGGGAAGCGCACGCAGCACGACAAACACGATCACAGTCACGCACAGCAGGATCAGCATGGTGCGGCCAGGCGCTGGCATAGCACCGACACGCCCCGCGCTGTGCGCATCAGACCGCGCGCGGGTCCGGTCGATCGCAACGCTGACCGAAAGAAACGGGCATTTCGATTCATGGCAGCCTGTTGAAGCAATACTAGTGGGAACTGCTGAAAAGCCAGGCTCTCCTGCCGGGCGTGCAGGGGTAGGCCCCTGACTCCACGCTATCGCCGCAAATGAGCGACACGATCTGCGAATGAACAAGAAAGTAAATCTGCAAAAAAGCGCCATCTTGCACACACGCGCACAGCCTTTTGCGCTTTCGATTCGCAACACGATCTTCACGTCCCCCGCTCGTACATCGCAGATGAACACTCGCGACTCGCAGAGCTCACGCCCGTTGCTTCGGATTCTTCGACGGTTCACCGCCCCATCGTTGTGCGACTCGCATCACATCGGGGCAGGCTTCGCCGGAAAGACTCGTCAAAGCGCCGCTCTCGAACCCATTTAATGGGCTTGGAATTTGCTTTCAGTCAGATAGCATTCCTTGAGAGGTCGTGATGAACAGTTGGAGCTTGTGCACTTCCGCATATGCCACGGAGCACCGGGAGCACATCTGGCGGGACGCCTTGCAAAAGGTATATCTGTCGATGTCTAGCGAAACGTTGAAAGACGACCTCCGCGGCGAAGTGAGCTATAACCGGTCCCCACTAGGCATGCAGTTCGTCAAACTGGCCGGCTCTCCCCAGGCCATCGCCGGTAATTACCCTGTCAGCGGGACGACTTCGGCAAACCTGTGGATTGCCTTGATGCTCGAAGGAAACGCAGCTTTGCGTATGGGTGGTGAAACGCATGCGCTGGAAATCGGCGACATCCTGTACGGTGCCGGCGGTGGGGACAGAGTGGAGCTGCTGCTCAGCAGCGACTTCCGGATCCTTACGGTCGAGATGCCTCATGAAGTGTTTTACAGGCGCCTGTTGAATCCAGTTGCCATCGGGGCCGGAACCATTTCTCGTCAGGAAGGAATTAATCACGTCCTCTCCGATTTCCTGTTTTCGGTGGCGGCTCAAATGGAGGGTCTGACGGCGATGTCGTTCCACCCGGTGGAAATGGCACTCTCCGAGCTGCTGACCTACTGCCTTGCACGAGACCCCGCGCTCAACGGCTTCAAAGATCTCGGCCATGCGAGGCATTTCCAGGAAGTCTGCCACTCGATCGATCTGCATCTCGGCGATTGCGATCTAAGTCTGGACACGGTGGCACGTCGCAACAATGTGTCGGCCCGCTATGTCCAGAAAATTTTCTCGGAGGCAAATTTGAGCTTCAGCCAATTCGTACGCAAGCGAAGGCTGGAGCAGTGTAGGAAGGATTTGTCGAGCAGGCCGAATGCGTCACTGTCGATTTCCGAAATCTGCTTCCGTTGGGGATTCAACGACCTCGCCTACTTTAGCCGGGCGTTTAGCGCCGAGTACGGCTGTTCCCCGCGTACATACCGGACCCAATTGCTGGGAGAGCAACCGGGGTAAAGCCGCTAGTCGTGCAGAGGAAGCCGCAACCAGCGCCCTCCTCTGTGAGCGCCATTCAGCTACGCGTTGAATGCACCACGATGGTAGATAAGCGGTGAACGCATCGGCTCGCGTACGATCGTGCCCGGCTGCCCGATCAGGATGGCGTGATCGCCTTCCATATAGCTCGTGGTGAGACGACACTCGATGTTCGCGCAGCAGTCCGTGAGCAAGGGGCAGCCCAGGTCTCCGATCTCATAGTCCACATCCGAAAACTTCTCCCCTTCTTTCGCCCCGAACTTCAGTGCCAGAGCCTGTGCGCCGTCGGAAAGAATATTGACAGCGAATGTGCCCGTTTTATTGATCGCCGCGAGTGTATTGCTGCGCAGGTCCAGGCACACGAGTAACAGGCGAGGGCGAAGCGACAGGCTGCTGAACGCGCTCACGGTGCTTCCAAGAGGCCGTCCATTTTCCATCGTGGTCACGATCGTGACTCCACTCGGAAATTCGCCCATGGTCTCCCGCCACTGGGCGATCTGTTCTTTGGAGTCGAATGTGCCTTGCGGCGTGGCGAGGACGTCCGACGGGATGGGTGGGTGTTTCATTGTTAGAGCTTCCTGCTTTGAACTAAATGCGTCCGCAGATTGCGAGTGCGGTAAGTGCGTAGATCTGCGCGCTCCGGACCAGATCTTCGGGTGTCGGCAACACGCGCGGAATACCACACGTGACAGCGGGAATCCGATGCATGTTAAAGACATTGTGATCGCGCCACATGCTCGAATAGATAGGATCCGCCCGCGCCAGAGGCTGGCTGCGGACAAGCTCGGTAGCCGAACCGATCGCTGCGACCAGCGGCGCGACTGCCTCGTCGTCGGCCTTGTAGCCATGGCGCACCACGAGCGGGCTGATTTCGAACTCGCCGAGATTCAGGGAGCGCAGCAACCGCTCCAACTCACGCTGCACCGGCGCGACTGTTTGCCTGGCGGTCAGTCCGACTTCCAGGTAGAGCGCGCATACTTCGCTTCCGCTTCCGAACGTATGCGGTACACCCCCACGAATCGAATCGATCTGTACCTTTGGAACCGATATGCCGCCCTCCGTCTCATAGCGATTGCGCACCTCGTAGTCTGCCGTCCATGCGTGCAAGGCTTCGATCAGCTTGCCGGTCCGATAGATAGGGTTCGGGTGCGATGCGGAATCCGGGTTGTGCGTCAGTGCGGGCGTGAACGCACTCTGCCCCAACAACCGGATGCGAAACAACACGTAGCCGCAGCCCTGCCAGGCGATGCCATAGTCGGTCCCTTCAGCGGCAATCGCATAATCCGCAGCCACGCCGCCATGATGGAACAGGTAGTGCGCGCCGATATCCTTACCGAGGTAGTCGATACCCTGATATTCCTCGATCGGTTCCGGACCGATCTCGCCGGGACATGCGGTCAGATAAAGCCGCCCCGACAGTTCAATGCCGGCCTTGCGCAGTGCTTTGGCTGCGATGAGAAAGCAGCTCATCGGCCCACGGTCGTTAGTAATGGGGTAGCCGTGCAAGTGATTGTCCTGCAGCCAGCACTGCGTCCACTCCTTGCGCTGGACGGTTTCCTGACGGTACTTGTAGCCATCGAGCGTGGCCGAGTACGCGGGGCTTTCGGTATCGAGATGCGCGGTGAACAGCAGATTGGGCGCATCGCCGTGGCCGCCATACTCGCCGATGATGTTCGGACGGGCCGGCGTGGCGCCAACGGAACGAGGCTTGAATCCTTCCCGTTGCATCCAGTCGAACACGTAGCCGGCCGCAGCGGCCTCTTCGCCTGAGCGGCTGGGGATATTACCGAGCTCGAGCGCCAGATGGGTCAGTTCATCCGCATCGATGGCGTCTTCGATGCGAGCTTTGTCCTCGCGGGAAATGCGGTGCAACGTTGAAACGGGTCGTTCAATAATATTTGATGCCACGCTATGATCCTTTCGTGATGTGGCCGTTCCACGTACCGACGATTTCATCTGTATTGAGAACGACCGCAAAATTTTCTGCCAGCACTTCGAGGGTGTGGTGGTGGAAGTCTCCGCGGTAGGCGCCGCATGCATCGCCCGCGACAACAACCAGCCAGTCCCGCTGAAAAGCGTCTCGCACCGTCGAGTCGACGCAACATTCCGTCGTCAACCCGCATATCACCAGTGTATCGACGCCCTGAGCTCGAAGCAGATGTTCAAAACCGGTCCCGACAAACGCGCTGTAGCGCTGCTTCCAGACAACCTGATCGCCCGAATCGGGGACGACCTTGTAGAAGGCTTCGCCACCCGAACCGTCGCGGCAGACAGCGTATGCACAATCAGGATCGACATTGCGGTAACGCATCCACTCGATCCAGGCCGCAGAATCGGTGGAAGGATCCGTTTTCAGGCCGGCGAAAATCACCGGGATGCGAGCCTGACGTGCAAGCGTGGCCAGACGGCCTGCGTTTTCTATGGCGGACGCGACCTGCCCGACCGGCACGCCCATCTTCGCGAGTGCGCCATCCGGTGAACCGAAATCGACCTGGATATCGATGATGCAGAGCGCCACCCCGTCTGGCGCCAGCCGATCGTTCAGAGATGGAGTGATCATGAAAACTCGGCTCGCAGGTGCGGAAGAACGTCCTGACCGAAACGCGTCAGGCCCGTCACGTATTCAGGAAAAATCAGCATCACACCATCCAGTTCGCAATCGCGCAGCAATGCCGATAACTGCGCGCGGCAAGAAGCGGGATCGCCGATGGTCGTATGAGTCATAAATGCATTGCTGGCACGCTCGACCATTGCATTGTTCTTGCCGCTGACATCCACGCCGAAGCTGCGCATCATGCCGGTCACGGCTTCGACGTCGAGTCCCTCCCGGTACTGCTGGGCGAGCGCCTCGGCCTGCGCATTCGTGTCCGCGCAAATCACGGTGGACATGCAGTAGGTCCTGATCGTGGTGCCGAACTCTTCGGCCAGCGCTTTGGCACGCAGACTGATCTTGCGTGTTTCCGCGTCATCTTTACCACCGATAAAACAGGCGTCGGTGTTGCGGACACTAAACTGGAGGCCGCGTTCGGATTGTCCGGCGCACACCAGGAAGGGGCGCGGATTCGCGATGGGCTTGGGCTCCGAAATGCAATCCTTCATGGTGAAGAATTGCCCCTCGTAATCGGCGCGTGGGCTAGACCATAGCGATTTGATGATGTCGGTCCATTCAGCCGTCATCGCATAACGGCGGTCATGATCCAGCGACGCGTCCCAGGCGCCCATCTGCTCGAACTCGTCCTTGAACGAACCGGAGACGATATTGAGCCCTGCTCGGCCGCCGCTAATCTGGTCGAGCGTCGTGATCATCTTTGCCACGACCGCCGGGTTATGCAGGCCGGCGTGCATCGTGGCGATAATCCGCGCATGACGCGTTGCTTCCGCAATCCCCGCCATCATCGTGACCGATTCGAGCGATACGTCCCAGTGTTGCGTAACACCGCCAAAACCCCGCCATTTCGCCATCGACATGATGAAATCGAGACCGATTTTGTCGGCAAGAATCGCGGCCTCGCGATTTTGCCGGTACGAGGCATCAAGCACGGGAGTATTGCGCGAAATGATCCAGCCGCCTTTCGCGATGGGCAGAAATACGCCGAACTCTTTAGAACATGTCATTTGTCACCTGTGATTCCTGACTAACAAAATAGCTTCTTCGCCTCAACTACCGATGCCGTGTCAGACGCCGGAAGATACTTTGCGGCTGAATAGCGTCCCCTTCACCGGCGGGCGCATGAAAGTGACGGCGAGCGCGATGATCAACGGAATGATCGCGACCAGCAAAAACGCGCCGGTGAAACTTCCAACTTGGTCCTTCAGGCGGCCGGCAACCAGCGGACCGAAACAGGCGAGTGTCGAGATAAGATTCGCCACGGAAAAGATTTCGAGATACGGAAGCCGTCCGTAGTAGTTGGAAAGAAGAACGCTCGTAGCAAGAAAGGTCATGCCATAGCCCGCTCCCACGCCGATCGAGAAAACGATCAGCATCGGCAATGAAGTCGCCGCGCTGAGCGCGAGGGTGCCGGTGACCATCAACAGCAGGCTGGCAACCAGCATCTTCTTGGGCTCGATCTTTTCGCCGAACAGGCCCGCGATAAACCGGGCGAAGGAGTTGATCAGCGCCTCTGCGCTCAGCAATGCGGCTGCGGTCTGCGCGCTGAATCCGTGATCCGTGATATGCGCAACGGCAAAGCTATTGGTTGTGATGCCGACCAGCAGAAACGTGGTATAGGCTGCCGCGATCGCGTAGAACTGCCACGTACGCATTGCCTCTCGCGCCGTCCAGGCCTGCTCGGTGCGATAGACCGAACTGTTTTCGTCCAGCCTGTACTCGTTGCTCACCTGTCTGGCATGCTCACGCTCCCGAACGCCTGCCGGCAAAAGTACGGTCGCGAGGAGTCCGAGGACCGTCAGGAAGAGGCCACACAGTTCCCAATGCATGCGCCAGTTCCCCAGCACATTCACTGCCAGCACGACGAACCATGGTCCCACTACGCCGCCGAGTCCCCCAACAGTGAAATAAAAACCGAACGCGAAGGCCTGATTCTTATACATCCGGCCGATAACGTAAGTCCCAGGTACGGTGGCGACGAAGCTAAACCCGACGCCAAGGAGAGTCGCGCCGATGAAATAGAGCGCGAGGCCGTGACAATGCGCCAGCAGTGCGAAGGCCGCCGCGAGGATGACCGTGCCCGCCAGAAACGTCTGCCGCACGCCATAGCGCCGGATGAATATGGCCGGCAGATAGCTCGAGAGGCCGCATGCCAGACCCAGCAACGTAAAGCCCAGCCCGGCGCTAGACCAGTTCCATTGCATCTCATTGATCATGTTCGGCAGGACCACTCCCAACGACGTGAAAGTGGCAGCCGTGATCATGAAGTAGATCACGCTCAATAGAGCAAGTATGGTCCATTGGTAACCTCTACTATAGGTATTCATGCAATGCCTCTCAACCGGATATTTAAGAAAGACTGTTCCGAACCATTCGGCATTCAGTTAAAGCTGTATCTGACCAGCACGCCATAGCTGAACTGATTGGTGGGGTAATATTCCGTGCTCTGGATCTTGTACTTGTTCTTGATAGGATCCAGAACAATACCGGCCCACAAATGCCCTCCGGGTTGACCCAATGCTTTGCCCAGGTCGTAATGGAGTTCGGGTTTCAAATCGGTTGTTTTAGCCTGGCCGTGCAGACCGAAGGTGTGATCGAACGTCCCGACAATCCTGAAATCGCCCAGTTTTGTTGAAAATGGGAATCCATAATCGATGTGAATTCGTCGATCGTTCCAGCCCTGGCCCGGGTTTCGTTCCCAGTAATAGATCGTCCTCAGCCAGCCGATCCAGGAGGCCTGCCAATCAATACCAACTCCCGGGAAGTAGTTATAGCCATAGTGCTCCGTCTTCGATATCCATTGTGCGAACGTGATATCTTTGAATGGACCGAACGAGATATCTTTGCCCAAAAGCTTGCCCAGACTCAATCTCGGGACGAGTTTGTAATAGTAGGTGGTAGGGTCGCCGGTATAGTTGTCCTGCAGCGAAGTTTCAAAAATCGCATAGGTATAGAGATCACCGAAACTATAGTCTCCGAACGACTCAATAATCGGTGAGAACGTTGTTTTAGGATCGACCTTGTTGCCACCTTGAAGGTAGCCACTCACGTCGAACGACTGGTAATTGACAAATCCTCCTGAGTAAGCGAACACGGCTTGCGATGAGCCGATCGCTGCGAGCAGCAGGCATGTGGCTATGATCTTTTTAAACATATTCAACTGAAATTAAAGTATGCGATTCAAGACAAAAGATCTTTCCTTCACGAAACCCGAAGGGAGTCATGAGAAATATCTGACGAGAAGTTGTCCGGCTCGTAGATGAATGGCTACCGCTCAACGTGACCCAAATGTACCGAGACATAAAAAACACCGCTTGCAAAAATCCGCATAAGGACTTGGACTGTGCGAACTGACCCCGGCGCGACTTAAAGCGCTTTTTAACTTTTTTATGGTGGTCGTGGCCCGCATGCGCGGTCGGCGACCGGACTCAAGGATGAGGACACTTGGAAATGACCGCGGACATAGTCCGTGGCTAGAGCTACGAACCCTCGGCGGTCCGATCTTTCAGGAGCAGGTCGTGCAGGTCGCGATCCTTGCGGCCGGCTTTACCGCCGGCGAAGCGGACCGGCTGCGTCGCGCGATGGCAGCCTGGAAACGTAAAGGTCGCTTTCGCGAATTCTTTGCGTCGGCGATCCGCACGCGCGCCGTGCGTACGCGCGCGGCCGGCGACGCAACGATCCGCCACCTGTTCGACTGATTATTAGTCGGCCAGATCGTGCCGCAGAACCCGGCCGCGTCGGCGCACTAGCCCAGGCACACCGCGGAAAAGGCAAGACGCCGGTGCTGGATACCGACAAGCACTTCCGTGCCCTTAACGGTTGTTGAACATCGCTAATTCTGCTAGCGTGGCATTTCCATCGGAGCACGAACACTCTGTCCGCAGCGCCTAACCACGGACAGCGCTATATTTCGGTTGTCGACGTTCAAACACGCACTTGATAAGGTGTCCGACGCAAATAAGAATCCGCGCCTTGGATGACGTTCTCTTTCAGCTCACGAGATTGGCACCGCCCGAATGCCGAAATAGAAGAGCTTCGACAATCTCGCTTGGCGCCGCCTGTGGCTCGCGCATCTGTCGCATCGATCGACAGTCACATTAGCCGAATTAGAGAACACGCCGAAACGCTAGCGGAAATGGCGGGAGTGGACGAGATCTGGGGGAGCCAGCTCTGGTCTAAACTGCAGCAGTTGACCTACCGGGGAGACAGCCATGGAATTGCACTGGAAAATCCTTCTCCAACGACAGGGAACGGACCAGCCGGTCCCGGTTTGTTCGGTTAAGCGCCCAGTGAATGGTGCTACCCCAGCGGATTTCGGGTTGTCCCTGGCCGAAGCTCGTCAACTACTGGCTACGCTGCAACAACTCGTGACACAAGACCAGATTAATGCCTACGATAAGCTTCGTCGGAACTGTCGAGAATGCGGCCGATATCGGCGCATCAAAGATTGGCGTCCCCGCACCTTTTCGACGGCACTTGGCAGAGTGCAGGTTAAAGTGCCGCGAGTCGTATCCTGCCTGTGCACGCCTGAGCCATACGGTGACAACGGCGACTCTATCAGCCTGCGGTTTTCAGAGTGTTCCATTGAGCCCCTTCTGCCGACGCGGCGCACCCCCGAGTTAGCATACTTTTGCGCGAAACACGGTGCCTCCGTTTCATACCGTGAGGCCGCACGTTCCGTCGCCGATCTGGCGGGACTGCCAAGGCTATCACACACTACAGTCCGCAAGGAGACAGTTCAATGCGGAGAGTACGTCGAGAACGAACAGTTCCGGATTGGATGGCTCGCTGGCGGACGAAAACGCAACCGCGCCAGCCACCTGCGGATCGCGATCGATGGAACGGTGTTAAGCGCCAACCAGTTCCAGGAAGTTCGAAAGTTTGAAGTCATCGCCGGCAGGGTCGAGCGCGATGGCCAGATGGCCCGAAGATTTGTGTCTGCCTTGCAGCGTCCGAGCTTGGCCCGGGTTCTTGTGGCGGGCGCGCTCGATCAATGCGGTTGGGTCCCAACGACCTTGATCGACGCGATCTCGGATGGTGCTCGAGGAATGCGCTCACTGGTGACTTCCATAGCTCCTCGCGTATCGCCTAGGATTCTTGACTGGTTTCACATCAGCATGAAGATGCAAGCCATTCGATCTTCCATTTGCGCGTACAACTATTTCTCCAGGCGACCTGAGATCATGCTGCGATCACAGCGCCTTCTCGTCAGGGCGCGCGACGCACTTTGGCGCGGTCGGGCCGACACGGCAATCGAGATGCTCCGCACACTGGCCACCTCTTTGGCAATCGCTGCGGAAGAACTGACTTTCTTCTATCAGCTCGCTTCTGGTACAGCGTATCGCGCAACCGTCCGTCTGCTCACATTCCTCGAGCACAACAGAAAGGATCTTGTCGACTATCAGCGCGCCAGAATGGGAGGACGCCGGGTGTCGTCGGCGTCAGCAGAGTCCGTCATGAATCACTTGATCAATCGGCGTCTCTCAAAGCGGCAACAGATGCGTTGGTCCATGAAGGGAGCTCACTATCTGCTACAGACTCGCGTCGAGCTGCTTGATGGAAGATTGGAGAGCTGCTTTCGAGACCGGTATCCGCACTTCAGATCGCCCGAGGCGGTTCGACTTAAAACGAACACTCCCCCACTTTTCGTCCGCTCCCGGCATTTGTGAACACCAACAACGTCGACCATGTGGACCACCTGCCTGAGGATCTCATGGTCTAGAACGAACGTGGATTGACGAATTAAATTCGCGCTGATGCAAAGTGACAACTTTACTTCGCTACTCAACGAAGTAAATGCGTCACCTCAGAGGCTCACGCCCTATCGCAACGGGGAGCGCGCAGTGACGAGATTACTTCGCTCTACGAGTCGCCGCGGCTTACAAAGCGCAGAACCAACGCGAAATTGAACAGGCCGGTTATCGGCCGGATTGGTAGACCCCGCGCTCGCCGGTGTTCATCGGATCGCCGGAGCGAAAACGCTGCCGGTATTCGGCGGGACTGATCTGAAGTCGGCGGTTAAAGGTACGCCGAAGGGTATCGGCGCTCTCAAAGCCGCAGCGCTTCGCGATTTCGCCGATCGGGTGGCGGGTGCTTTCGAGGTAGCGGCGCGCGGCGTCGATGCGCGCATCATTCAGGAATGCGATCAGACTAACGCCACATTCCCTGGTGAAGACGCGGGACAGATTGCGTGGACTCATCTTGAGCCGACGTGCAAGCGACTCGGTCGAATGATTCAGATGAAGATTGTCGAGCATGAACTGCTGAATGGACTGAATCTGGGAATCGCTGGCGGCCTGGGTTTCCAGTAGCGGACTGAACTGCGATTGGCCGCCGGCGCGCCGCACGTACACGATCAGATACTTGGCGACGTCGAGTGCCATTTTCTTGCCGAAGTCCTCTTCGATCATGACGAGCGCGAGATCGATGCCGGCGGTCACGCCCGCGGTCGTGTAGAGGCCGCTGTCCTTGACATAGATCTGGTCGGGTTCGACCTTCGCTTTCGGAAACATCGACGAAAGACGTGTGGCGTCCATCCAGTGTGTGGTGACCATCCGGTTATCAATCATGCCGGCGGCGCCAAAAGCAAACACGCCGTTGCAAATGGCGGCAATCCGCCGGGTTCTCTTATGCTGCTTCGCGAGCCATTCGCTAAGCGTCGAGTCCTCGAGCACTTCGAATACGCCCAGGCCCCCGGGCACGATGACCGTGTCGAAATGCGGACACGGATCGAAGATGGTCCGGTCCGGCATGACCGTCAGCCCGCTGGAAGACAGCACGCTGCCCCGCGTCGTGCCGATCGTCAGCATTTCGTATTCGCACGCCCCCTGACTGAGAACGCGGACTTCCGCAAAGGCGTCCTTGGGGCCCGCGATATCGAGCAGCTGGAATCCTGGGAACAGGACCATTCCGACGGTGATCTTGCGCATAGGTGTCAGTCAAAATGGAGTCGGGGCTGGCGCAGCGCATGCCGCACACGCTTGCCTAGCGGGTTGTCCCGAGTTCGTCGAAGCGCCGGCTTCGGTAAAGCACCATCGATACGATCCAGCTCGCGGCGAAGACACCGATGATGACGTAGCCCAGCGTACCGAAGTTGTCATTCAATGTACCGATAGCATCCCACAGCCCCCCTTCGAGCTTCAAGTGATCAGAAATCAGGCCCAGTGCCTCGATCGTGCCGACCAGCAGCGCGACTGCGACCGACACCAGCGTGATCGTCATGTTGTAGTAGATCTTACGAATCGGCTTCAGATACGCCCAGCCGTAGGCGCCGAGCATCAGGTGGCCGTCGAGCGTATCGACCAGCGACATCCCCGCGCTGAAGAGCGCCGGGAAGACCATCACGGTCCACGGGGAAATGCCGTGCGAAACCTGGGCCCCGGACATGCCGAGCAGGCTCACCTCGGTCGCGGTATCGAAACCCAGTCCGAACAGAAAGCCCAATGGGAACATGTGCCAGCTGCGCGTGACGAGCCGGAACATCGGACGAAAGATTCGCGCGAGAAAGCCGCGATCGGCCAGCAGCATGTCGAAGTCGTCGTCGAGATAGGCGCCGCCTGCGCGCACGCGGCGCCACGCCTGGAAGATCGATTTCAGAATCAGCAGGTTCAGTAACGCGATTGTGAACAGGAACACGGTCGATACCGACGTGCTGATCAGTCCGCCCAGTTCCTTGTATTGCGCAAAGCGCGTGTTGAGCGCGCTCGCGACCGCCGCGACCGCGAGCGACGCGATGACGATAATGGTCGAGTGACCGAGCGAGAAGAAAAAGCCCACGGCGACAGGACGCTTTTTTTCCTGCATCAGCTTACGGGTCACGTTGTCGATCGCGGCTATGTGATCGGCATCGACCGCATGGCGCAAGCCCAGTCCATAGGCGATCAACGCGGTGCCGAGCAGGACCGGGTGGTCCCGGAACGACACGAACGCCCAGATCCACGCGGCGGCATTCGTCACCAACAGCAGGCCGTAAATGCCGAGGAGCTTGCGCCGGACCTGAGGATCGGACCCGGTGAGTACATTGGACAGTTGCTTGAGCATGATAGATATCCTGATGAACTTCGTTACGCGATATGGCGAACGTTCTCACGCCCTTGCCCGAATGCCACAAGCAAGGGCACGGCTCAGTTGCTGGACGGACGCAATGCGCGCAGATTCAGCGACGCGATGTCTGCGGCCGACAGCACCCCAGCCTGCGTCACCGTCTTTTCGAGGGCGAGCAGAAAACGCTCGTAGTAATCCCACGGCGGCTGCCCCGCGCAGTACCCGTCTTCCCATTCGGCGATCGACTCGATGAGATTCTGGCGAAAGTCTTCCCACTCGAAGTGCCCCGCCTTCGACAGCGAAAGCGCGATCCCGAACACCTGCCGTTCCCATGGCTTGTCGAATAACAGTTTGCCCTGCATGCGCGGCGGAGAGTCCGGGTGTCCAAGCATGCTGGAGGCGGCATATTCCTCGAACCGGGTAAACATGTTCAGACCGCCGGCCGCGGCGATGCAGCGGGCGAAGGCACCAGCGCCACGCCCATCATCGCCTCGGGTGTCACGAGCGCGGCCAGTTCCGCTTCGCTCATGCCTTCGGTGCCGGAGGGCCGCTCCGGGATCACGAACCAGCGGATTTGCGCGCTGCTGTCCCACACCTTGACTTCTGTCTCGTCCGCAACCGGCACGCCGAACTCCTTCAGTACGGCGCGCGGTTCGCGCACGCCGCGCGCGCGAAATACCGGGTCCTTGTACCAGTAGGGCGGCAGACCCAGCACGGGCCAGGGATAGCAGGAGCAGAGCGTGCAGATGATGAGGTTGTGAACACCGTCGCCGTTCGCGACAGCGGCCATGTGTTCGCCCTCCGCGCCTTCCATGCCGGCCGGGAACTCCATTTCCGCAATTGCCTTCGGTGTGTCGTCGACGAGGCGTTCCTTGAACGCCGGATCGGTCCACGCACGCGCCACAATCTTCGCGCCATTGAACGGGCCAGCCATCGTTTCGAAATGAGCCAGAACGGTATCGACGGAGTCGCTGCCCAGCACTCCTTTTTCGATCAGAAGCGCTTCGAGCGCTCGCACCTTGGCCGCGCTCGCTATCTCGCGCTCATCGTCGTATTTGAAAAGTTCGCTCATGTCAGCTCCGTACCAGGTGATGAGTGTAGAGATTCAGTTCGATGCATCGAGATACGCTTCGTACAGATCGGCGTAGATCGTCGTGTTCGGTTCGCTCTTGTCTTTGCCCCAGATGTCCTCGGCCTTGAATGCAACGCGATAGATAGGCATCGGCTCGCCGATGCCGTCGGGCCCGGTCGAAACGAAGTATGAGTAGGCACCCGGATAGACGAGGTCGATCACACCGCGTTTGTTGCGCAGGTAGCCCGGTAAGCGCGTGTGATCGACGGCGGTCGGATCGGCAATGCATACCTCGGCACCGGCTTCAAAGCGCGGCGCCTGCTTCAGTGCGTTTAACCCCGAATCGCCCTTTGCAAGGTAGTCGTTGATCTGCGAGGCAATGGCCGGATTCCGCTGGGCAGGCAGCGGCGCATCGGGTTGGGCGCGGTAATGCGCGGTTTTCTGCGCGAGCTCCTCGGCCGATACATAACCCTGATCGATGAAGAATTGCGAAATCCCCATCAGCCACTTTTCGTAGTACCGGTATTTGAAGTATTCGAACGGCTGCATGCCTTCGGCGCCGGTGCGCAGCGACGCCCAGGTCCACGTATTCCTGAACGTGGTAGGCAGCGTCGCCACCGGGTACTTCGGGAGCGCGTCCGACAGGTGCGCGCTTTCCGCCATCATCACCGTATGAATGCCGAAAATGCGCTTCTCCCAAGGCTCGACGAAAACCCGTGTCTCGACGTTGACGGGTCCGAGGTTTTCGAGCCCGCCCAGGCTGTGCTGTAGTTTCATGGTGTGAGTCTCCGGAAGTGTCAGGTCAGTTAACCTGGGGTTGCGGCTTGCGGCACAGTGCTTCGCCGAACGCTTCGGAGACGATGCCGAAGACGGCGCCGGTGACGAGCGCAGCGGCGGCCACTAACGCCGGATTCTGGATACCGGCTGTCGTAATCGCCTTACCGGTGGCGACCGTCGTGCCGACGGTCGAAGCGAAGCCCCACACGACGGCGGGCAGCACATTCAGCAGCTTCAGTTTCGACACCTGCACCATCGCGGCACTGCCGACCCCGACGCAAATCGCCGCGGCGAGCGGCGCCGGGCCGGCATTGGCGATCGCCAGCAGCGACACCGATGCGATGACGAGACCGGTCAGGTTCGACGCTACGCTCTGCACGAAGCCGCGCGGACCGCCGCCGACCACGAAGAACGATGCCCACGCGATAAACGTGACCCATACGGGGACCGGGAACACCGTTGCCGTGACGTAGGTATCGACGACAGCGAGCACGCCGATGCTGACGGTAAGCGCATCTGTTTTCTTCATTGCAGACTCCTCGAGATAAGTTTGGCTAGCGGATACAACTGAGAAACGATTCGCGTAGTCGTGGAAAATCCAGATTGCGGCCGATGAACACCAGCTTGTTCTCGCGCGGCTCGTCCTTCCGCCATGCGCGTCCGGGTTCGGCTTCCAGCAACATATGCACGCTATGGAAATGAAACTGTCGCGCTTCGGCGTGGAAGTTGAGGACGCCTTTCATCCGCATCAGTTGCTGACCTTGCTCCTGGACAAGTTCGTTAATCCAGCGGTTAAAGCGCGTGGCATCGAGGCCGCCCGTTTCAACCAGCGCACACGATTGAATCGACGCGTCGTGTTCGTGGTCGTGAGCGCCTTCGTCGAGTAGATCGGGCTCGATCGCGAGCAGCGTGGGGAGCGAGAAGCGGCGCATACCCAGCAGAGCGTCCGCGCGGATTTGCGAGCGGGTCGAGGTGATGATAGCGGCGCCTGGATTCAATGAACGGATCGTTCGTTCGACGGCGACCAGCTCGTCTTCCGCGATCAGGTCGCGCTTGTTGATCAGGATGACGTCGGCGAAGGCCACCTGTTCGCGCGCAATGTCGTCACCGAGTTGCCGGTGCAGATGCAGTGCGTCGACCACGGTGACGACCGATTCGAGATCCACGGTTTCGCGCAGGTCGGGATCGGCGAGGAACGTTTGCAGGACCGGCGCCGGATCGGCCAGGCCGGACGTCTCGACGATCAGCCGCTGCATGGCCGTCGCGCCGGTCTGCGGGCGTGCCAGCAGCGCTTTCACACTGCCGACGAGGTCACCACGCACCGTGCAGCACACGCAGCCGTTATTGATTTCGACCAGCGTCTGTTCTTCGGCCACGATCAGTTGCCCGTCGATGCCGACTTCGCCGAACTCGTTGACGACCACGCCAATCGATCCCGGCGCATGCTGCTGCAGCAACTGATTGACGAGAGTGGTTTTGCCCGCGCCGAGAAACCCGGAGATGACCGTGACGGGAAGCTTGCGCGCCGTGGGGGTGCGATTCATGAGAGAGTCCGTTCTGACTCCATAGAGCGAGTAGCAGGCCTGTCGCGGTCATCCGTCTGTGGCGGAAATCACCTTGTCCCGAATGCACGGGAAATCTGGCCGTTTTTGTCCGACACGGAAAATGATGACAAGATCGCGCGTTGAGGCTGCCTGAATCGGATGCCAAGCGGTGGTGCAGGTGTGAGGATCGATGCTCAGCGACGGTGCGGAAGGACAGCGCGGCTGCGTTAGCAAAATAAGCGGACTTCCGAGCATGCAGACGTTGTCAATACTCGACAATGAGTAGTGCCTTAGTAATCGCCGCCATCCCTCGCGCGGCGCCGTCGGCATGCAAAATTACATTATCGTGATTTACCAACACGATTAGCGAAATTAACGAGCTTCAGCAGCTGAACTCTCAGTCGTCGCCTGGGGCGCGTCTCATATGTCGCTCAGCGAAACGGGCTCCGCTCCCGTCGCGACAGACTGAGAGATCGTGGCATGTTGAAGGCCAGAGGCCGCTGCGCAGCTCGGAATCCATGAAGCCACACTCGTCAGTTGGGTGAGGCACGGCCTCGTCACCAGACATGCCTACAACGACTACGCGTCCCTCTACGGAGTCTCCGATCGGAGCCCGCCGACGAAACATTGCAGTCGATGGGATCGGCTTACTGACCGTGTAGCACGGATGCAAGCGGCGCAGGAATCAAAACCCTTACATCCAACTGAAGGAGTTGTAGTATGAAGCCAGATAGTTGACGAACAACCGGAAGCCGTTGCCCCAGGACTCAGGGCGCCGAGCTTGCTGGCCGCGCACCATGAAGGTGTCAGACTAGAAGAGCTGGGCGCAGAGTTCGCGCAGGCTTTTCCATTTGACAGTGGTGACAAAGGTGCTGCCCGCCGTATCAAGTGACTCGGTCATCGCGCGCTGTCCATGCGCTTCGGCGATCACGAGCACGATGCGCGTGCGGTAGCGCAACAGCGCACCGATCGGTGGGCGTAGCCCGTTGCGGCTGCTCCTCGATAGTTTCTTTTCCCTACGGCTATCTATATAGATGTGCGGCGAATTGAAGGGGCCGCGGCACATTGCGGCAAATCGCCATCAATGCTACCAACCCGACGCGTCCGGGTCCCGGCTCCTGCGCCAGTGCGTCCTTCACTAACTGCCGCAGCCCCGGTAACGGCGATCTGGTGGTGCGGCCAAACCGCCGACGGGACCCGCCCTTTGCCCTGTGCACGACGTCAGGCGCCGTTCACCGCATCCTTGAATGCCTTGCCCGCAGTGAATTTGACCGTCTTCGCAGCAGGAATCTGAATCTCGGCGCCGGTCGCCGGGTTGCGGCCGACCCGCGCGGCCCGTGCGCCAGTGGAAAACGAGCCGAAGCCGATCAGCTGCACCGTCTTTCCCTTCGTCAGCTCGCCGGTGATGGCCGCGATCACCGCGTCAATCGTCTCGCCCGTTGCGGCCTTGCTGTCTCCGGTCTTCGCGGAGACTGCATCCACCAGTTCCTGTTTGTTCATGGTTTTTTCCTGTTCCCTGGTTGTGAAGTCGCCACCCTACCCGATCGGCGCGCCTTCGCGCAATCGGCGCGGCACCGGTTCCGCGACACCCTTTCCACCAACTGTTGGAGTTCAGATTTGCTGCTAGCCGTGTTCATAGCGGCGCTAGCATGATCACTAATAATGCTAGCGTACGTTGCACACGCCCGAGAATTTAGTCAGAGCATAGCGCTTGGCCTTGCAGCTATAGCGCCTCATTTGCACATAATGGGTGTCCGCACAGCTGGGCTGTCGCTGAACACTACGTCGCGTGTGAGCTTCCCCTGAAATTTCGCCTTCCAGCAGGTCGCGTATAAACTCGACCGAAAGGAGGGAAAGAAGAAATGTTCAAGGTACCGCACCAGGTGTACACGGCGGAGTTCAAGGAAGCCGCCGTGCAACGAGTCAAGGACGGGCAAGGCATAAGCGCCGTGGCTCGCGAGCTAGGCATGTCGATGCAGACTTTGCGCAACTGGCTCAAGGCTTCCGAGACGGGCAAGCTGAACGGCCCCGGAGCGAAGGTCGTCACGGCAGAACAGATGGAACTCTCGCGCCTGCGAGCGGAGAACAAGCGCTTGCAGATGGAGCTCGAAATCGCAAAAAAAGCGACGGCGTTCTTCGCGAAGGACCTCCTGTGAAGTTCGCCTGGATTGACACGCAGTGCCGGCACTATCCACTGTCGGCGCTGTGCGAGGTCCTTGGAGTAAGCGTCAATGGCTATCGCGCCTGGAAGCGCGGCGGCACACCCGAGCGGCAGCGACTGACCGATGCCCAGTTGCTCACGTTGATTCGAACGATTCATGCCAAGTTCAAAGGTGCCTACGGTTCGCCACGCATGACCGACGAGGTGCGCTCTCGCGGCTTTCCGGCCAGCAAAGCACGTGTGGAACGGCTGATGAGCACCAACGGTATCCGAGCCCGCCATAAGCGCCGTTATCGCGTGACAACTGATTCCCGGCACCAGTTTCCGGTCGCGCCGAACGTGTTGAACCGGCAGTTCACGCCGGACGAGCCTAACCAGGTGTTCACATCGGACATCACGTATATCTGGACCGACGAAGGCTGGCTGTATCTGGCGGTTACGCTGGACCTGTTCAACCGGGAGGTCGTGGGCTGGTCCGTCAAGCCGCGCATGACGGCGGACCTCGTGACCGACGCATTGACGATGGCATGGTTCCGCCGCCGACCTGCGCCCGGTGCACTGCATCACTCGGACCGTGGCAGCCAATACGCGAGCCATGAATTCCAGCGCAAGCTGGCCTCCTACGGGATGCGCTGCTCGATGAGCCGCAAAGGAAATTGCTGGGATAACGCGCCGACGGAAAGCTTCTTCAACAGCCTGAAGAACGAGCGGGTACACGGCACGAAGTACCGCACGCATCGCGAAGCCGTGGCGGACTTGTTCGAATACATTGAAGTGTTTTATAACCGCAGTCGTCGTCATTCATCGCTTGGCTTCATGTCGCCAACCCAGTTCATGCAAGACTGGCTTGCGGCTCAGCGGACAAAGGATACGGCCGCATAACCCCGGGCCTCTGGAAGGCGAAAAACCGAGGGAAGCTCAATATGGTGTCCGGCTTATAACCAGTTCGCGAGTACCTTCGATGCGCCCAGGGCGGCCAGTCTCTGGAAACTGCAGTAGCTGCCTGACCTGCACACGAATCCGATCATCGACGACGACGGCCGCGTACGTACTGTCCTGTTCGATGTAATCAAAAATAGCCTCGCGATCCTCTACTGCTAAAGCAGCCCATTCAAGCCTCACGCGTCACCCTCGCCAGCTTTCCGAAGGGCCGCAGCGCGCCGCTTCGCAAAATGAGCTTCGACTTCATCCCCCGCGGTAGCAGGCCGCGGGTCGTTCAATGCTTCCTGCACCTTCGCACGGAACCAGGCGTCATGCACGGCCGGGTCGGTCGCGAAGGCGAACGGCAACGCACCTTCGTTGGCCACACGCGTCAGCAGGATTCGCACCGCATCCGAGACAGTCAGTCCCATGTTGTCGAGCACCGCAGCCGCGCGCTCTTTCAGCGCGGGGTCGATGCGTGTTTGCACCAATGCAGTCGCAGCCATAACGATTACTCCTTTGCTTAGCCCTAGCCCCCCTATTGTAATTCATTCGAATTACATGCGCGCGCTACCGTGAGCCGCGACCGGATGGCCAGTAAGCAGAACGCTTTGCGCAGCCCACCCATCTGAGCATGATTGGGCGGACCATCGGGACTGGCTCCGGCGCGCTGGTGACCTCAGTGCGACGCAGGGCGGCCGAGGCGCTGCTGGTCGCTGCGCTCGATCAGGCAGCCGCAAACTGGCGACATTGACGCCCCCCTCCGGTCAATGTCCAGAAATCAAGGGGCGGATAGCCACAACTATCCGACCCTTCACTGCCGGCCAGTTCTGCTCCTTTGTCTCGCTGAGCCGCCTATATTGCTAAAGACGCCGTCCGTCACCTTAGGAGCCCAGTATGTCTACCGATCCTTCCGATACCGTCCCCGATCCCGCACGGCCATCGCCCGGCGCGACGGGCGATGCGGCACCCAGCACGGCACCCGTCTCTTCCGACGACCAGGTTCCCGACGCCGACGCCGCCGAGCCCGCTCCGCACGAGCACCTTCCGCCCCGGTCGGACGATAACTGACCGCCCTCTAACCCAGCGACGGGCATCCTGCAGAACCAGCGAGCAACACTGTTCCGGCGCGCTTAGCTGTCTCTTGCGCGAAAACCCACACGGTGCCGCCCCTTAAAAAGCATTTGTGAACGGTATGAGAGCCACAACTTTCATTTCCTCCATTTTCGTCCAGCTGCCAGCGGCCGTCCGGGTTGACTAGTTCTCGCGCCTCATGTTGCGCAGTGGACCCGCATCAAGGTCCAGCGCGATCTCGAACTTGTCACCTCGCGTTGACCGCATCCTTGAACGCCTTGCCCGCGGTGAACTTGACGGTCTTCGCCGCCGGGATCTGGATCTCGGCGCCGGTAGAGGGATTACGTCCCATGCGCGCGGCGCGTGTCCCGGTCGAAAAGGAGCCAAAGCCGACGAGCTGAACGGCGTCCCCTCTCGTGACCGCCTTCGTCACGGTACCGATGAAGGCGTCGATCGTCTCGGCCGCGACCGCCTTGCTCTGTCCCGCAGCGGCGGCGACGGCGTCCACCAGTTCCTGCTTGTTCATGTTTCGTTCCTTTTTCCAGGTTTGCGATGCCGCCACCCTACCCCATCGGTCCGCCGCCATGCAACCGCAGCCCGCATCGGGGTTCCGTCCGGTGCGAGCGTGAAGGATCCGGTAGCAAAGGCCGACGGCGGCCCTTGTGAGAACTGGCGGGAAATTGCGGTTCGGTCCAGTGTTGATAACTGCTATTATCATCACCGGGTTTAATGCCCTAAATCCGGGGTTGCGGCATTCAACCCGAGACCCTGCGGGGCTTTCCAGCCACTTGTTTTCCGTTTTCTATTACTGCTGTTGGAGTTCAGAATTGGCGCTAGCCAGCGTTCATAGCACCGCTAGCGTGTCCATTAAATATGCTAGCGCGCCTTGCATATGGCGATAAATCGTTTCGAGCATCACGCTTGACCTTGAAGTCACAGCACCAGTTTTCGCACAGAAAACGTCTCGCGGAATATGGGCGCCGCCGAACACTACCACCGTGCTAATCAAAGTAGCCCGTCGTACAAGAGTTAAAGTTATCGTTCCTTAAACCAAGTCAGAAAACAGAGAAGCGCATTCTGACTGCATGCGGCTGGTAACGATCTTGTACTCCACCCATGAAAAGTGTCTTTTGGATGGCCTCGTCCTTGAGACTTGATATCCAACACCGATGCCACGCTAGCAGGGTTACTGAACAAGCATCATCACCATTGTTGTACCATCGCAACGGACGTCAAATGGCGCTGATCGCACGCAACGCCATGCGCAGCAAGCCATCGCGGCGTCTTGGCCGCTAGCATTCCTGTGAACATGGCTAGCGGCATTTCTGAACACCAACATAAGCACCCCATCGACGACGTATGGACGGCTCCATCTGGAATGGATTCAAGCCCGTCGCTATTCCACGGTAACCGATTTGGCGAGATTGCGAGGCTTATCGACATCGGTTCCCCGTGCCAATGCGGTGTGATATGCGAGCAACTGAAGCGGCACCACATGCAAGATGGGCGACAACACGCCATAGTGCTCCGGCATGCGGATAACATGAATGCCTGGTTCGCTATCGATGCGGGTGTCCGCGTCGGCGAATACATACAGTTCGCCGCCCCTTGCTTTCACCTCCTGAAGATTCGACTTCAGCTTCTCGAGCAGTGCATCGTTGGGCGCAACCGTGACGACCGGCATTGCATCTGTCACTAGCGCCAACGGTCCGTGCTTAAGCTCGCCTGCCGGATATGCTTCTGCATGAATATAGGAGATCTCTTTCAGCTTGAGCGCGCCCTCGAGTGCAATCGGATAGTGCGAGCCTCGCCCAAGAAACAATGCGCTGTATTTCCCGGAGAACCTCTCGGACAAAGCAATAATTTGCGGCTCCAGCGCAAGAACCGCGTTCAACGCCGCCGGCAAATGACGCAGCTCGCGCAAGTAGCCGGCCTGTCGGGTTGCATCCAGTACCCCACGAACCGCCCCCAAAGTGACGGCGAGGATAAACAGCCCGACCAGTTGCGTGGTAAATGCCTTGGTCGACGCAACGCCAATTTCGCGGCCTGCATGCGTATGAAACGAGAGTGAGGTCAACCGCACCATCGCACTCGTCGCGACGTTGCAGATCGACAGCGTGTGCTGATGCCCCTGCGCCTGCGCGTGCTTGAGCGCGGCGAGCGTGTCGGCAGTTTCGCCGGACTGCGAGATTACAACCACCAGGGCCCTTGGATTTGGCACGGAGTCGCGGTAGCGGTACTCACTTGCAATTTCCACTTGCGTAGGAATCTTTGCGACGGATTCGAGCCAATACCTGGCTGTCAGCCCTGAGTAGTAGCTCGTGCCGCAAGCCAGTATCAGCACGCTGTCGATTTCCGCAAACACCGCGGCAGCGTCTTCGCCGAAAAGGGAAGCATCGAGCGTTTCGCCGTGTGGCACCGTATCGCCAATCGCCTGCGGCTGCTCGAAGATTTCCTTGTGCATGAAGTGTCGATACGGCCCAAGTTCGGCGCCGCCTCCGTACGCGGCCACGGTGCGTATCTCACGCTGCACGTCTGCGCCGTCGCGGCCGACGACCCGCACCCGCTCAAGTGTCAACTCGCACACGTCGCCCTCTTCCAGGAAAATGAAGCGCTCCGTTTCTCCGGTCAACGCGAGCGCGTCGGATGCAAGGAAATTCTCGCCCTCTCCCAAGCCGACGACCAGTGGCGAACCTTGCCGCGCACCCACCACTGAATCTGGATGGTCCTTGTGTTCAACCGCGATCGCATACGCGCCGTCCAGTTGTCCCACAGCTTCACGGACTGCCGCGAAGAGGTCGCCGCGATAGAGGCTATGCACGAGGTGCGCGACCACTTCCGTGTCGGTTTGTGAGACGAAAACATAGCCCTTATCACGCAGCATCTCGCGCAGTGACTCATAGTTTTCGATGATGCCGTTGTGCACCAGTGCTAACTCGTCCCTGGAAAAGATTGGATGCGCGTTGTCCGTCACCGGCGCGCCGTGCGTGGCCCACCGTGTATGCGCGATGCCGGTACGCCCCTCGACGTGTGTATCGCGGACCTGCGCATCGAGATCGGAGACGCGCGCCGTGCTACGCGCCCGGCGCAAACCCGCGGGAGTCAGCAGGGCGACGCCGCACGAATCGTAGCCCCGATATTCCAGGCGACGCAGTCCTTCCAAAAGAACGGGGACGATGTTACGTTGCGCAACCGCGCCGACTATGCCGCACATAATTTTGCTTTCCTGATAGATAATGTGTCCGTAGAGGCCAGCGTGCCTTCAGGTTCGGACTGTCTGTCACGCGTAACCAGTCGGATTGCCCGACTGCCAGCGCCAGTGATCTGCGCACATGCGTTCAATGTCGTATTGGGCGCGCCAGCCGAGAAGCCTGTCAGCCGCGGCAGGATTCGCAAAGCAGCACGCGACGTCGCCAGGACGGCGCCCCACGATTTCATAAGGGACCCGCTTGCCCGATGCCTTTTCGAATGCACGCACAACATCAAGCACGCCGTAACCTCGTCCAGTACCGAGATTCACGACGAAGCCCGTATCACGCCGCGCGAGCGCGTCAAGCGCAGCGAGATGTCCGCGCGCGAGATCGACCACGTGAATGTAGTCACGCACACCGGTGCCGTCCGGCGTGTCATAGTCGCCGCCGAATACGCGCAGTTTGTCCAGCTTTCCGATCGCCACCTGGGCTACGTACGGCATCAGATTGTTGGGAATACCGCCCGGGTCTTCGCCGATCAAACCGCTTTCGTGCGCACCGACCGGATTAAAGTAACGCAACGTGGCAATGCGCCACGACGGATCGGATGCTTCCAGGTCGCGCAGCACCTGCTCGGCGATCAGCTTGGTCTGGCCATAGGGGTTGGTTGCCGACAGGGGAAACGATTCGTCGATCGGCGACGTCTTCGGCACGCCGTAGACCGTCGCGGACGAACTAAACACCAACTGTTTTACACTGCGCTCGCGCATGACCGAGAGCAGCGCGAGCAGACTGCCGATGTTGTTGTCGTAGTACTCGATCGGCCTTGTGACCGATTCCCCCACCGCCTTCAACGCGGCAAAGTGAATCGCTCCTGTAATGGGATGCGAGTCGAAAACGCGTCGCAACGCGCGCTCATCGCGCGAATCGGCTTCGTAGAACATCACGCGCCTGCCGGTGATCTGATCGACGCGCGTTAGCGACGCGCGGTTACTGTTGACCAGATTGTCGACCACGACGACGTCGTAGCCGCAATTCAACAACTCGACGCAGGTGTGCGAGCCAATAAAACCGGCACCGCCGGTGACCAGGATTGTGCCTCTTATCGTCATTCGTCAATCCTTTTTCCTGTTTGTCCAGTGTAAGTCGTGGGACTCGCTCAATGTTGGCGTGCCGACCCGAGGCCCACGCCCGCAAGCGCGCCATCGGTGACGTACGGCACGATCCCGGCCTGGCCGATGCGTGAAGCGGTGCCGGTTCGACAGGCTTCGTCGGCGGGATCGCAATAGTCGATTGCGAGCACCGGCAGTCTGTACCTGTCGCGGATCAACGCCGCCTGCTTGAGCAGCCAGTCACGGTCGCTTTGCGGCACTTCGACATAACGCTGCTTGCCCGCGTCCCAACCGCGATACAAGGATTCGAAGGCGACCATGTAGGCGAGCTCATGAACCTGCGGCAGCACTTCGAAACCCCGGTTGAAGATCAGCCTGGCTTTCGGATAACGGGCCTTGATCGCGCGTATGACCCGGACGAGCCCCGCTTCCTGGGCCGCACGCGCCTCGGGCGTTCTGGCAATGAGTTGATAGGAATCGAGTGTGTCGAGGAAAAAGCCCCGGTAGCCCTTTTTCCACAGCGGCGTGATGACTTCATCCACGAAAAACGCGGGCCATTCGGTCACCGTCTGATCGATCACCTGCGAAGCCCATGCCTCGTTGACGCCGCGCATCCAGGCGGGCGGCATCTGGCTGTAATAGGCGCGCTCGGCATTGACCTCGCCAACGCTGACATAGGCGAACCAGGCGGCATGCTGCTTCGCGTGCGCCCGCGGATTGAACTGCGCATCGGCATCCAGCACCACCACGTCGAACGAGGCCAGATCTTTGACCGGTGGATTCACCCCATAGTAGAGCGCAACCGAAGGGCCTCGGGGCCCTTCGGCCGCTCCGTGCGCATGGCAGACCGAGGCCATCGCGCCCAGCGTCACCATGCGCGCAAATCTGCCGATGAGACGCAGCAGCGCGCGAAGCGCAACACGCCAGTCCTGAACCTGCCCGATCAAACCCGAGTGCTCTTTCATCTTGCTGGTGCTCACCCGCGACTCATCCTCGCAGCATGTAGGTTTCGTATTCGAGCGAATTGAATTTTCGGTCGAGCGTGATAACGGAGATCACCACCACGACCAGCAGCGCCAGCGCGAATCCGTAGCCATAAAAATCCGGGCCGAGTTTAAGTGTGATGGCGGTGAACAGACCGTTGAGCACGACGAAGCCAGCCGTGAGCTTGAGCACGGAGCGTCGCCCGTCCAGATAGAAAAACACGTTCAGCAAACCTAGCAGCAGCACTTGCAGGCTGGCCGAGATTACGTCCACGATCAGAAGCGGCATATACAAGGTCGAGATGCCCAGCGCTTCGAGCACGAGATGCCCGAAGGCGAGAATCATCAGCAGCACGACCGCCTGGATCTTCACGATCTCGTACAGCCCTGCCCGGACGCTGCTGACCATCATGTCGCGCATGTCGTTGATGTGGCGCAGGGTGGCGCCGCTGCGCACCGCATCGTAGAAACGGTCATAGTATTCGACGAAGTCCGCCTCGATACGTACGAGAAAGGTCGCCATGCCGGGCATCACGCATACGTATGCAATGAACACGGGAATGTCGTAGATCACCGACGCATGCAGCGGTCCGATCACCTGCGCGCCCGTCTCTGGCGCATACCAGAACATGAACTTGTCGATCCACACACCCAGGTTGAACAGCAATCCCACCAGCGCGAGGCTCGGATACGCAAAGCGTTTTTCCAGCACCTCGAACGAAATAACGCGCGCGCTGCGGTAGTTGCGGTAGATAAGCCCGGACAGACCGGCGAGCAGCACGACATGCCCCGCGACGAAACCGCCGAGCAGACCAGACAATCCATGACGGTTGAGCATGAGTGCGAACGCCACCGTGCAACCGTAGCCGAGCGCAAATACATACAGGATTTGCCGGTACTGCTTCACGCTCGACAGGAAAATCACCGCGATCCAGATATTGCTGACAACGACGAGGCCCGCCACCATCAGAAGCCGGTAGATCAGCGGCTCGCCGCGAAACCCGAACGTGACCGCGATCACGCCGAGCAGGCCGGCAACCGACGTGGATACCAGGACGACGCCGTTATAGTTGGAAAGCACGAGGTCGTCGCGCTTTTCGAACAGACGGTCTGAAATAAAGCGCGTGAACGATAGTTGCAAAGGCCCGGTCAGGATCAGGCTGCATGCGATCAGATACGTCACCGAGACCTGGAACTGCACGATCGCATACCTGGGTATCACAAACGCCAGGCTCAAAAGACCAATGATCAGGATACCGAATATCGACAGGATAAGCGGCCCCGAGCTGATGAGCCCGGCATACGCATACGCGCGCGCAACGCCGGTCAGCGTCTGGTGTTTCAGTATCTTGCGAAGCTCGAAACCGATGCCCGCCATCAGTTCACTCCTTGCGATTGAGCCGGCGTACCGGCAACGGCGCCATGGTGCACCGGACAGCCGCCGCGGGCCGCGGCCTGGCCGTCGGCATCGCCAGTCCGGGCGGGCGCCGCCGTCAGGCGCTGGTACAGCACGCGGTACTGTTCAATCATCTGTTTCTTCGTATAGAAGCGGCGCACGCGTGCAATGCCGGCTTGCTGCGCGGCTAGCCAGCGCGGCTCGTCGCCCAGCAGTTCGAGCACGGCCTGCGCGAACGCGGCCGGATTGGCGATCGGCACCACACTGCCCGCGGAGCCCAGCGCGGCGTCTTCGTCGGCGCAGCCTTCGATCAGCTGGCGGCATGAGCCGACGTCGGTCGTGATCGCGGGTACGCCCGCTGCGAAGCCTTCGAGTACGACGAGCGGCAATGCCTCGCTGATCGAACTCAGCGCTATCAGATCCACTTGCGGCAAGATCTCATCGACGCGCCGGAAGCCGAGGAACTTCACGTTTTTCGCAAGCCCGAGGCTTTGCACGAGTGCATGACATTCCAGTGCGTACGACGGGTCTTCCTCCTCCGGACCGACAATCCAGCCCTCGATGTCCGGCATGCTTCGCGACGCGATGAACAGCGCCCGGATGAAAGTCTTGATGTCCTTGATCGGCACCACGCGGCCAATCAGCGCGACCACGTTGCGCGCACGCACGGCGCGCTTTTCGATGAGCGGCGCGAACGCATCGACGTCGACGCCGTTCGGAATGTTGCGCGTGCGCGATGCCTGGGCGCCGTCGGCGATCTGCCGCTGGCGATTGGTCTCGTACAGCGCGACGATGTCGTCGGCGGCGTCGTACGCGAGCTTGCCCAGCGCTTCAAAGAAGCGCACCCACAGCTCGCGGAAATAGCTGATCCGGGAAATGTCGCGCTCGAACGCACCGCGGTTGTCGCGAATCCACTGGCTTTGCAGCAGATCGATCTTGCGTTCCTTGGTATAGATGCCGTGTTCGGACACGAGCAGCGGCCGCCCCGTCCGGTAGTGGGCGAGCGCGCCGAGAAAGCCCGCATAGCCGGTGGACACTGTGTGATAGACCCTCGCCGGCGGCAACTGCTGCGCCACGCGCGCCAGTTGCCACAGCGGCTTGTGCATGATCCGCACGGTCCAGAAGTAATCAGTAAACGACGGGTCCGTGCAATACCGGTTGTACTGGTCGACTATGAATTCCCACGCGGCCCGGCTCGAGAGGAACTGCTCCTCATTGAGCGGTGCGTCGTCACCGATCAGTTGCACCATGTCTGCCATCAGGTCGCCGGGGTCGACCGCGCCGCCATTTCGCCAGGCGTCGTGCAATGCGGCGGAACGCGCGAAGGCCTGCTCGTCGCCCGCAATGGCATGCGCCGACTGAGCATCGGCGGGCGACACCTCGTACAGATAATGCGCTTCGAAATGCACGACGTTATCGGGCAACGCATAGGCGGCGCTCTCGTAGTCCTCTTTTCGGCTCCCGACGAACACAATCGCGAATCGCAGTTCGGGAAACGAGCGGATCATCTGATTGACCCAGCTGGATACGCCACCGCGCACATAGGGGAACGTGCCTTCTAACATCAGGCAGACATCGGCGTCGGCAGCGCGGCGCAGCAGTGAAGGTTTCATGTTGACCAGTAACGCGCGACAGGTTTGAGCATGGGCAGCGTCGCGGCATTGCCGAGCGACGCCAACAGTTCGGACACGCGCGCAAAATCGCCGCGCAGGAATTCGACTTCGGCAAGCCATGGCACGAGCCGCTCGCGCGGGAAACCGAGCGCCTGGGCGCGCGCCATGTGCGCGGCGGCTTCGTCGGCTGCGCCGTTTGCGAGCGACAGGCGGCCCCGGATCATCCACAGCGCAGCGTCGCCGTCGTCGATTTCCAGCGCCGCGCGTGCATGGCGGTCGGCCTGTTCCAGCGTGTGCCGGTAGACCGCGCCCTGCACCAGGTTCTGATAGATCAACTCGGAATACAGCTCGGCAAGCTGACGATTGATCGCCTGCCGCTGCCCATCCGAGTCCGCCGTTTCGAGACTTTGCTCGCTTTGCAGGATGCGCTGGGTCACTTCGTTTTCCGCCTGATCCAGCGCGCCATAAGCAATGAGGCGCACATCTTCCACCGGATCGGCGAGCAGTTCGCGCAGCAGCGTGCCGGTCGTGCGCGTGGGCATCGTTTGAATCGCGACGAGTGCGGACAGTCGATCCGACGCATTAACCTTCGTATTCACGATGCGCGCCTGCAAACGTGCGCCGCCGCCATGCGATACACGTGACATCAGATAAGTGACGAACTCGGGCGCCGGGACGTCGTCCATTTCGTCGCCGCCATTCGCACGCGGCGACCACGCGGCCCACAGACAGCTCGCGAGCACGACGAGCGCGCCGAAGAGCGGCACGAACGTGCATGCCAGCCACAACAGCAGCAAACTCCAGCCGCGCGGCTCACGATAGTGCAACGGCAGAAGCGCGCGGCACAACAACGCCTGCAAGGCCGCGCCGACCAGATTAATGGCGACGACCGGCAACAGCGGATCGAAACCTGTCTGTGTCCCCGCGATGCGCCAGATCAGCCCGTACTGCGCGATCCCCACGAGCAGGAGGCCGACAGCGGCGGCCGCTGCTGCGAGAGCACGATGCGTGGACAAAGGGCGGCGGGTGGTCTTTACGGACATGGCGTCAGACCTCGATGCCGCTGCGCACGAGAAGGCGCTTGAGCGCCGGGCCGGGGTCGCCGCCAAGATGCAGCGTATGCACGCCGATGCGCGCGCCTTCCAGATCGAGATTGAACTGCGCGCGCAGGCTGCTTTCGATCCGCGCGAGATAACCGTCCACGCCTGTGGCATCCGTCACGGGCATCAGGTTGATCAGCACCGACTGTCCCACTGACTTGACCGGCCACATCAGATCTAGCGCGCGGCGGCGGCGCATCACGTGTTCGAAGAACGAATCGCCTTCATCGTCGTGCGGGAATACCAGCGCGACCAGCGACGATGTAACGCCTGCCGCGCGTTCGAGGCGCGTGAGGCGGCTGACGTCGAGCGCGAATTCGTATGGACAGTCCGGCACCGAACGCAGGATTTTTTGCACCTGCTCAGAATGCTCGACGCCGTCCGCGTAATAGCCGAGCAATACGAGCAGCAGTTGCAGATTGTCGAAATTCAGCGACAGGAACGGCATCCGCCTGATCGCCAGCACGGCGAGTAGCCGGCCATCCGCAGAAATCACCGGCGCGCACACCAGCAAAGCCGAGCTGGTGACGGGCTGCCCGTCGCTCTTCAGATGGGCGAGCGCGCGTGTGTCGAGCGCCCGTGCCACGAGTTCGTCCTGCGGATCCAGATCGAACGCGTCGCCGACGCGAGCAAGCGCTTGCCCTGCAATCTTGCCGCCGTGCACCGGATAGAGCCCGGCCACTTCGATCTGACATGCCTGCGCGACGAATTCGAGCAGCGCATGCGCGCCTGGCATGCCTGCCTGGTTGCTTTGATCCGGCGCGGCCGGCGCCTGATCCAGGCCGTGCACGACCGACAGACGGCGCAGTTCCGTAATCGAATCGCGCAGCGTCGTGGGTCTCGACAGCAGATCCTTCTCGAGCCGCTCGTGCGACAGGCGCATCAGGTAATGACTATTGGTGATGGCGACGAGCCGGTCATTCAGATAGTCGTTCAACGTGTTCGCGCGTTGCGCGCGGTTGCCCCACGTATCGCCGAAATGCCCCGCGACGATCGTTTGCAACAGGCCGCCGGTGAAAAACAGCGTCGGCCAGGCTTCGGCGCTGCCGTGCATCAGTACCTGCCATGCGCCGATCAGCATCGCACAAGCCAGCAGGCCGAGCAGCGTGCCATAGCGCAGCGCGACGATCAGCGGCGCGAACCACAGCCACGGAAAACCCGCGTGCAGCAGAAACGGATCGTTGCGGTCGAATGTCCAGCACAGCACGCCGATGACCGCGACGAAGGCGATCGTCTCGACAACGGAAAACGGCCGCGTCACCGCGGGCGCAACGAAGCGCCGCAGCACGCCCAGATTTCCGAACGGATTCGAGTGACGCGGCTTCGCCGCACTGGTGGCGGATTGCGCGGTGACGGTATTCACAGCCGACTCCTCATGATGTGTCGGGATACAGATGACAGCATGCGTGCGCCAGGCGGCGCGACCATCAACCGCGTACGCGCAGCGGCGACAACAGGCTGCCGATCAGCGACGATGCAACGCTCGACAGGCTCGAACGCGTCCAGCCGCTTTTCGACCCCGTGGCGCTCCACACGACCTGGCCCGACGCGACGTCGATCAACTCGAACGTGACGCCCGCCACCGGCTCGCCGTCCACGCCGACCTTGTAGCGCCACTCTTCCACTGCGCCGGTCAGCACGTATTTCACGTGCTGCTCGCGGGCCCATGCGAGCTTTTTCTCGCCCAGATCGCGCTGCGCGGTATCGAACATCGCGTTCGCGGAAGGATCGACCGGCGCGATCCGCACGTCGGTCAGACCGTTGGCCCGCAGCGTATTCGCCGCGATCGCCGCGGCGCTGCTGCCGGCCGCGGGCGTCTCGGTGAAGTTCGCCATCGACACGATCGCCACCGGGTCCTTAGCGGCAAGCGCCGGCGATCCGCTTTGACGGATCGAACCGCAGGCGCCCAGCATCAGCGCCGACACCGCGACCAGCGCGGACCATTTGACGAGGCCGAACCCTCTATTCATGCTGTTCATCGAACCACTCCTCAGTAAGGTTGTTTTTGTCGCGGGCGCGCTGGCCCGCAGTGTCGGTAGAACGGATCAGTCATCAGTAGTACCAGCTGTAGCGCGCGCCCAGTACCGTGACCGGCGTGCCGATTTTCGACACGCGCTGGTGTTGCAGAAACACGGCGAGATGGTCGTTGCCCAACACCGTGCCTGCAATGCCCGCGCTGAATTGCGGCCCCCAGCCCTGAATCGAATCGTGCAGCAGACCGACGTCGAAGAAAGGACGCCAGCGGTGCGTGTACTGTTCGAGCAGATCGTTGCCCGCGCCGAAAAAGAAGCCGTATTGCGTGTAGGTGTCCGGCATGAAGTCGCGCGGAGTCGCCGGTTGCAATGCCACGGGCAACAGCCGCGAGATCAGCGGGTCGGCCTGGCCGCTCGCGCCGTAGCCGCCGTGCGTAATCAGCGCGCGCAGCGTGTAGTCCGGATATTGCGTGCGGATCCGGTAACTGACCTCACCCGTCGACAGCACTCCGCTGCCCAGATACGTGCGGGCCTGGCTATAGAAGCGATCCGCTTCCACGCTGCCCGAGAACGTTATGTGCTGCGTCATGCGATAGGTGAAGTCGCCGATCACGTTGTCCTTCATCCCGCCCACCAGCAGCGATTGCGTTTCGTCCGCGACCTGATTGCGGCCGGCGCGCAGACCGAGCGTGAGGGGCGAATTGCGGCCCAGTTCGCCTGCCAGATCGAGCGTGTAAAACGAGCTGGATGCAATGCGCCGGCCACCCGTAACCGTGAACGACGTATCACGCGTGCGCCGCTCGCCATAGATGTTGAGCCAGCGGTCAACCGAGGGCACGTTGACCAGTTGCGTGATGTCGGTCGAATGCTGGAAATGCTGGACCGCCGTCGCGCCGACGAGATATCGCTCGGCGATCTTGCGGCTGCCGGCAAGCGTCGTCTCCACATAGTCGAGCGGATGTTCGACGTAGTTGGTGACGCTCGCGTCTATCGATTGCGGCCAGTCGAGCGCCGTCTCGGTCACGCGGGTATGCAGTTCGGTATCTTCCGGCGCGCCGCCAAGCGCGTCGAATGCCAGCTCTTGGGCGCGATCCGGCTTGTCCACGGCAATCGTTGCATCGATACGGTCGTAGACGGGCAGGCGCGAACGCTCCTCGTCGAGCAGGCGCGTCATCTCGGGCACGTCGTTTTCGGCGAGGGCGATTGTCAGACGCGCGTCGGCGGGCCGCGACAAGCGCTCGGCGTATTGCTGCGCGAGCCAGCGCTTCGCGAGCGGATTGCTTTCGTGCGACAGTGCCCACGCAATCGCCACGTCTTTTGCGACCGCGCCCCGCACGCGTGCGTTTTGCGGCAAATCCGCGCCCTGCATCGGCGCGCCGCCAGGCAGGCCCTTCACCGCGCCGATCAGCGTGCGCCGCGTTTGTGCCGTGTCGGCGGGCGTCGCATGATTCGACATCAGCCCGTCGAGCAGCGCAGCCGACGTGTCGCCCGTTGCGAACTCGGTGGACAACGTGACGCGCCGGCCACGCAGATCGGCCACTGTTTCTGCGTCCTGCAACGTGCGCCCGCGCATCGACGCGCGTTGGGCATTGCGCGGCGTCGCGAGCTTGGCCTGTTCGTCCTGAAGTTGCAGCCACACTTTCTTGCGGATCGTCCACGCCAGTCCCGCATGGCCCGACTGTTCCTGCGCGTCGGCATAGGTAAGCAGCCACAGTGGATCGCGTGACATCACGCCGGTTTGACGGCGCAGATACTCAAGCGCCGCGACGGGACGATTCAGGCGCATTTCGGCTGCGGCGAACGGTCCCCACAACGCGGAACTCTGAGCGGCGCTGCCGCGCCAGCGCTTGAGCGCCGCCCGCAGATCCGCGTCGCTGCCGTAGTCGACCAGCGTCCATAGATATGCCGCGCTCACGTCGGAGCCCGCGCCCGGAAGATCGACCGCCCGCTTCAGATCGGCGAGTGCGTTTTGCGGCTGCCCCACGAGCCGGTAGTATTCGGCGCGCACGCCGAGCAGCGCGGGCGACGACTCCGCTGTCACACGCTCCTGCGGCGTGAGGCCGTCCAGCAGTGTGGCGATACGGTCCAGCGCCTGTGCGTCCAGGTAGTAGTAGATCGCGTCGCGCAAGGCGCGCGCCGTGTGCTCGCGCCGAAAACGCAATTCAGCAACGCGGCCCGCGTCGATCGGATAGGGATCGTAGAAGTCCGTCATTTCGCCCAGATCTTCCGACGTCGCGGTGCCGTTCGCGAGCAGATGGCGATACGCTTCGTTGGCGTCGTCATCGCGTTGCAGCAACCGCGCCAGTTCCGCATAGTTGCGCCAGAAGATTTCGTCACCGGCTTTTGCGCCCGCGCGTGCCGACTTCAACGCGGCCAGCGAGGCGCGATAGTCGCCTTGCCGATACAGAACGCTCGCGGTGCGCAGAGCAGCCGTCGCGTCGTCCGGATGGCGCGCCTGGACTGCCCGGTAGATGGCGAGCGCCTGGTCGTCGTGGCCGGCGCGTTCGGCAAGCGTGCCGATGCGCTGATCGATCGCGTCGCCGTTTGTGCCGCGCGGCAGCGAGCGGAGGAACGACAGACCGTCGTCAGGGCGGCCAAGCCGCTCGTAGGTGGCAATCACGCTGTCCACCAGCTTCATGTCGCCGGGTGTGGCGTGGGCCTGATGAACCAGCGCGACCAGATACGCTTCGTCGTCGTTGAGCATGGGTGCGATTCGCAGCACGTTCTGCCAGCCGACGGGGTCGTTCGACACCTGCGCATATTCGACCCAGGACTTGAGCGCGAGCGCCGGGTCCCGGTTCCATTCGGCCACCTGGGCGAGCCGCTTGACCCACAGCGCTGAGCGCGGGTCGCGCTGCACCTCTTGCGCGGCAATCTTCTGTGCGTTCGGCAAGTCGCCTGATTCGACGAATGCCTGGAACACGGTGTCCGCTATGCCCCCGCCACCAGCCGACCTTGCGGATGAAAGCGCTGCGGCTGACGGCGGTGCCGCTGCCGGTGTGCTTGCGGCTTTCGTCGCAGTTGCAGCCGATGCAGCCGATGCGGCCGAGACCCGGACGACCCGCACCGCGCCCTGCCCTTCGACGCCGCCGCCTGCCGCGCGCCGGCTCGCGCGCAGGAAACCGCTATTCACCGCGACGGGGCCGTCCATGTACGCGTAGCTTGCGGTGTGAGCAGGCAGCGCTTGCGGCGACTCGTCGTGCGGTGCTATCGACGCATAGCGCGCCAACATTTTCGCGTAACGGTCTACCGCCGCCGGCCGGTTCGCTGCGCGCGCAACGCTCAGCAATACGACGAGCGTACCCGGATCGTCGACGAGCTTGCCTGCGTGCGCGTCCGCCGCGGCGAGCGCATCGTCGAGCAGATTGCCCGCTTGCAACGCGCGTATGCCGGCCACGAAACAATGGCGTTGCTCATCGACCGTATGCGCTGCCGCCTGCTGACGGAACCATGCGTCCGCAGCCGCGCGATAATCGCCGACCTGAAGCGCATAGCGCGTGATTTGCGTGTCCCATTTCGTGCGTCCCTCGGGATCGTTCGCCGAGAGGCGTGCATAGAGTTGCATCGCAAGGTCGGGCAGGCCGGCGGCAGCCGAGCGCTGCGCAAGCCATTCGACGTCCTTCGGCGCCCATTGCAGGTGCCCCGCCGCTTTCAGCTTGGCGCGGAAGCCGGCCAGTTCGACCGCGCGGTGCGGGTCGTCCTCGGTAGTCGCAAAGGTGCGCTGTTCCGCCGTCGAAAGACGCAGCATCGTAGCGCTGCGCCGCATGTCGTCGGTGCCAAGCCCGTCCATGCGCGCGGCGATCCGCTCGGTATCGGCGGGGCGGCCAAGATACGAATATTGCGCGCCGAGCAGCGCGAGGAATTCCTCGTTGTCGGGCCGCACTCGCGACCATGCTTCCAGGTAGGCGACGCTCAGTTCGTTGGGCGCGCCTACCGAGGCGACGCGCTGACGCAAGCCGCCGCGCGGCGACACGCCGTACAGCGCGAGTAGAACGACGCCCGCCAGCAGATAGACGAGCCAGGCCGGTGCGATACGAAGACGTTTAGCGCTCACAGGAAATCTCGACGGGCTGATAGTTCACCTGCAGACTTGCGGCCGCCGGCGTATCGAAGCGCACCGTATCCTCTTCGCGGCGCATGGCGACCCGGCGTCCGGCCACGCTGACGCTGCAACTCTGCGCACCGGCCAGGCGGACGAACGGCTGGTAATAGCCGCCGAATTCGAACGACATGCCGTTCGGCTCGCGCTTGAAGTTGCGCACGAAACCATTAGCTTCGGCGATGTAGGGCCATGCACCGGACTTCGGAACCGCTTCGCGGCCAGCCGATGGGTTGAACGACACAAGTGCGGCGCCGTCCGCGATGTGAATGTAGATGCCGTCCGGTCCCGCCGAGTACCCCGTGACGCCGGTGGAGGCGCGCAGATCCGGCGTGCTCGTCGAGGGCCAATGCAGCTCGCGCACTTCGCCGTTGCCGCGCACGATCCAGTCGTCGCCCGCGCGGTTGCCCGCACCGGCACGCGCATCGGTGTCGCCATGCACGGCGCGCGCGACGGCGAATGAACGCCAGTCGAGCACCTTTTCCGTGTAGTCGGTCATCTGCACCGGCAGCACGGGCTGTTTGAGCACCGCCGTGAATATCTGGTCCAGCGCGCGCAGCGAAGCGATTTTCGTGCCGCTATACATGTGGTAGTACAGATCGATCGGCTTGAAGCGCAACGGCTTGTCCGTCATGTCGAAGGTTTCGAGCACGCGCGTGAAGCCGTAGAACGGGCCAAGCCAGTCGTTCGTATAGACGTTTTCGTCCTGATTCGGCGCGTAGACCTGGTAGGCGCCCGGCCCCTTATCCACGCCGATGGGCGCGATGTTGGTCCAGCTGCTCGCGCTCTTCGTAATGACGGTATCGCCGCCGTTCACGTTGGCGACGCCCGCCGCGTACACCTGGCGAATCACGATTGCGGGCGGCTTGCAGTTGCCCGGCCATTGCAGGATGGTCGTCTTCTTGCCGGGTGGGGCGAGGCGCGTGTTGATGTAATCGATCGAGCCGGTCACCTCGCGATCGATGTCGAACGTGTAGTTCGGAATGTTCAGGGAAAATGCTGTATCGCCGCCGCCGCGGTCTACCCGCTGGCCGGTCGTGGCATCCACACTGCCCCAGTCGAACGGATGCGAATAGGTATGCGTGCCGATCGCGACGTAAGGCAGCGCGAACATCTTGCGCGCGATCTCCTCCAGACGCGGCGAAATCTTGGGGTAGAGGCCCGTGGGGCCGACTTCCCCCTCGATGACGGAGAGCGTCATGGGCACTTTGTAGCGCGTGAAAATCTGCTGATAAAGCGCGTCGCCCGAGTAGTCGGCGCCGGGGAATTCAGCGCGCGACGCAAAACCGTCGCCGTCCACGTGCGACATGAAAAGTCGCCGTCCGTTTTCCGTCGTCACACTCGGCGACGGCATCTGCGTGAGACGCAATGCGGCGGTGAGAAACGAAATGGGCTGAATCGCCCAGCGTTCCTGGTCGATGCCGTTGAGCGACACGACCGTGTATGGGCTCATCGCGAAGCCGCCCCATGGGGTGATCGCGACCGGATCGACGGTAGCATCCCCGCTTTTTACCCGCAGCAGTGGCCGGCTCGCGGCACCGACGCGCACGCCGGTCAGATCCCGCGGACCCAGCTTCGGATCGACTTCGAAGCCGATCATCGGATCGCGCGAGACCACATCCACCGTGTCGGTGAATGGACCTGACACCGCTTGCAGGTCGAGCGCGGGTCCTTCGTCGGCGGCCGCATCGAAACCGAACTGGCCGAGAAACGCAACGGGCACGTGGGAGGCGATGCGAGCATCCACCCAGTTGCGCCACGCCGCGCTATCCTGCGTGCCGGTGCCCTGCAGCCACGCAACGACGCCGGCGTAACGGTCCGGCGTGATGCCATCGGGCAGCGGGTCCTTTACGTTCGCGTACTCGACGTCGTAGCCGAGATAGTTCAGCGGCGTCGCCAGATCGCGCACGCCGGGCGTTTCGTCGAGCAACAGGTCATCGCCCGTGTCCTGCACGATTAGCACCTTGCGCGGCAGAACCTCAATTGCGCCGATACCCACCGTGTTGCGGCTGATGTTGGTCACGTATGGCGTCACGCCCGTCGCCACCACCTGCGCGGCCGTCTTGCGCGCACATGCACGGTCGTCCGCGGCGCAGTATTCGACCGACAGCACAGGCACGCCCGTCTGCTGCATGAACGCCTGAGCGGCGACAGTGCGCGCGGCGCTATCGTTCGCCGAGACAACGGTGTCTTCGTCGCGGTTGGCGCTCACGCCGCGAATGAGCGAAGCACCGACGACCGCATACAGCGCTTTGGCATGCGGCGCGGCGAGCTTCAGCGCGTCGGCGCCGCCAGCGATTAGAAGCGCGTCTGGATGCGCGGCGTGGATTGCGTCGACGGAGGCAATGGCATCTGGTGTGTCCAGCAGAAAGCCGCGATAACCGCGCTGCCACAGCGGCTCAATTTGGCTCGTGAGGAATACATTGGGCGAACTGGTCGCGGGATCGGGGTGGGTGCGCGCGAGCCATGCCGTGTGGCGCAGTGAGTGTGCGGCTGGATTGAAACCGTGCGCGGGGTCGACGACGACCGCGTCGAAGGCTTGCAGAAGATCGACCGGCACATTGGCGCCGTCGAAAAAAGCGACATTAACCGACGGTGCAGGGCTCGTTTTGGCTTGGATCCGTGCTGTCGCGGCCGGGTCTTGCATAGCCTGCTGAGCGTTTCCCGTGACGCAGATCGTGGCTAGAGCCGCCAGGAGAGCACACGTCGAAGCGCGCATCGCGAGGCGCGGATGAGCTCGTCCGCGCGCTTTCCGCTGGCCGTTCGACAGACTTTGCGGGACGTCGCAAAGCGGCGATCGTGCCTCGATTATCGTTTTGAACCCCGATGTCATGTTTTGTTTTTCGCTTTGTTGGTCTTCTGTTGACCCGCGTCGAAGGCAGTCCTTTTTGTGTTTTACCCACCGCCCGATGCGATACAGCGCCCTTTTAACGATTTCAAGGCCGCTTTTGATGCTGCGTGACTCCGCTCGCCGTTTCGTTGAATCTACTTAATCGTCAGCGTCACCCAGGCTGCGCATTCTAGTCGCACTTTTTTGCGAGCGCACGTGTATTTTTCGGCCCCAAACTTCGCTTCAGATTGTCAAAGATTGACTGAAATGCCGATAACCAAGGACGAATGGCATGTAAACACGTTCGCGCAAACGTTTCATCTGCCCTGAAGGCTTTATGTAATGCGTTATCGCGTTTGAAAGTAATTAACAGTTCACGCGGTTTCGGCACGAATCTGTTGAAAACACGCAACGTAAGCTGACTGGATGAAAAGCATGGAGGTCTCCCGCAGAAAAATACGCAAAGCGCAAATTAACCGCACCCGCGATCGTTCAGCGATTCTGCCGGGGGTGGTCACGCTATGCGGTAGCGCGTTCATTGACTTGTTCGGAAGCGCCTCACACCATCGCGTATTGCATCGTGCGATAGGCGCGGAGCGCACTCATGGGCACAGCGGATTTTCGGATTTTTCGAACCACCGATTTACCGTCTACGGAAAAGCGAGAAAAATGGCTATTTGGTGATTTTATTTTCACTTATCCGAACTTTTCAATCAGGCTACGAATGCCAACTCGCCGTTGCAGAGCCGTGGGCGGGAATCCGCGGATTAATGCGTAAAAAGGCCACTTGCACGGAAATCTCTTGAACGTGCAAGCAGTCATTGAAGCGCTCATTGGATAGATGACGGATGACGCGCGACCGCTATCAGCTCCATCACCGTGTACGGAAAGCGAGGCAGTTCGAATACCGTGATGTCCAGTTCGCCGTTCAATTCAACGTCGAAAATGCTGCAGTTCGCAAATTCACCGACGACTCAATGCAGCTCAGCTAGGACAATGTTTCCGCGGCGCCCGGTAAGACGAAGCTCGAGATAGGCAACATCATCCGCGAGCGCCACGCTTGTTTCTGCGCCCAGGCTGCATATGAGCAGTGGGGCGCCCACGACGCCGCTCTCAGCCGAGGCTCGCCTCGTTCGCTCGGTCGAAGATGGACTCCGAGAACCGCTCGATCCAGACCGCCAGGCGATCAGCTGCAAAACCTGCAGCACGTGTACTGGACCGGCAGACGATGGTGTCACCGTCACGCACGAACTGGAGAGCGCCGCCGGCTTCGTCCAGCCACAAAAGGCAGGCAAGCCAGGAGGCATGCGTAGCCGATACACCCTCACCCACCGGCCGGGTCAGGAACTCGCTCAACGTGGCCGGCGAAGTCCAGATCAGCGCGTCGCCACGATCTTGTACTACTTCGTCAAGAACATCAGCAAGGATACGCACCGCATTAGCAGATCCGCGCCCCGCCGTCTGCGTACGCAGCTCCGTCAGGCGCGCGCCGACCGCATGCCCGAAACTGCCGCTACATTCGCTCTCCGCCTGCACCACGTCGGCGTAGTCCATACGCTGCCAGTCCGGCTCCGCATTGCGCGTACCAGCGAGTTGCGTACCCTCGAGATAAGTCTCCACCGGCTGGAAACGGCCCGGGCCGATCAGGCTCGCGCACAGCGCGTGCACCGTGCCGATGCGTGTCGCCACGGTCTGCGTCTGCATTACGCCCAGCTTTTCGCGCACGAGTTGGTCGCGTTCCTTGCGCAATCCGGACAACTCCAGTGCCTGCTTCATTTCCATGCGAAGTGCGCTAATGTCCCAAGGCTTCTTGATATAGCGGTGTATGTGCCCCTGGTTGACGGCCTCGACGGTCTGATCCAATTCCGAATACGCCGTGGTCAGAATCCGGACTATGTGCGGATAGCGCTCGCGCGCATAGCGCAGAAGTTCGTTGCCGCTATCGCCCGGCATCCGCTGATCGGACACGAGCACGGCCAGGCTGGCGGCGTGGGCGTCGAGCATCGCCTTGCCGTCTTCCACCGAGGCGCCCGTCACCACTGGCGCAATCGCGCCAATCGCGCGCTCGAAGTATTTGAGCGCGGTCGCTTCGTCATCAACGAACAGAATCGCCGGGGGCGGTGTCTGGGTGGCAATCAAGTCGGTCATCGGTAACTCCTTTGCATTCGATCCCTGAAAATTTTCGGACGTCAGCCTCACTGTCCTGCCGGCACCGGACGAGACCCACGCGATCCTGCAGTCACCGGAACGACTGCACGACGCGGTCGCCCAAAGCCTGCTGAGGCCGCCACCGCCCCCCTTCCCGATAACCCGCTTTAACACAAGGCAGCATCAGGTCCGGCGCAATGCCGCAGCCGTTATGGCCGATGCCAGCACCTCGCGGACAATGGCCACGCCTAGCGGCTTCTCCAGGATCCGGAACACGTCCTCAGAAGTGATCGCTTCCAGCAGTGCGTGGTTTTCCGCGTAGGCCGTCACTAGTATCCGCACAATATGCGGATACTCCTCGGACACCTGGCGCATCAGGTCGTCGCCGCGCCGGTCAGGCATGCGGAAGTCGGTCACGAGGACCGCCACCCGTGCACCTTCACGCCGCAGGATCGACATCGCGTCGTCGGCTCCGCTCGCCAGCAGCACGTCATAGTCGCTGCCGGCCGCGCGCGCAAAGTACTTGCGGGCCAACTCCTCATCATCGACATAGACGACACTCGGCCGCGCTTGCTGTGTATCTTTCATCTCGACATCACTTGGCGCGCGGCAGGTCGAAGTTGAACGCGGTCCACTCGCCCAACTGGCTTTCTGCGAACAGTGTGCCGCCATGCCGTTCTACCACCGCATAGCTAATGGACAGGCCGAGGCCGAGCCCCTGGCCGACTTCCCGGGTCGTAAAGAATGGCTCGAACACTCGCGCCAGATTGTCCGGTGCGATCCCCGGGCCGTTATCGCGTACTTTCACGTGAAGCCGGTCGTTCTGCCATTGGGCCGTGACGGTGACCTGCGGCGAAACGGTGCCCGCCTTGTGCATCGCCAGCGCGGCATTTGAAAACAGGTTGATAAGCACGCCGATGATCGCGGCTTCATCGCCCAGCACGAGCGTGTCGCCGGGCAGCTCGGACTTGACGCTCAGGCCGCGCAGCTCGTGTGCACTCAGGCGGACCGACGAATCCAGCGCTTTCTCGAACAGATAAGGCACGTCGTCTGCCGCTGCGCCGGGTTTGCGGTAGGCAAAGGTTTTCAGGTCCGACACGATATGCTGTATGCGATGCATGCCCTGCTTCACATCGGTCAGGCATTCCATCAGCGAGGGGGTCTGTTTGGCCTGCGGTTCCTCGATAGCAAGTTCTATGGCCATCAGGCAGAAGTTCACCGGGTTGTTGACCTCGTGGAGCAGCCCCGCGGACAACGTACCGATCGCCGCCATCTTCTCCTGCTGGAGCAACTGTCCCTTGATCTGCGACAGGCTTTCATTCGTGCGAGCTAGCTGGTCGTTCTTCTGCGCCAACTCGTCCTTTAGACGGAAAAGCTGGAAACGGCCCTTCTCGTTAAAGTACGTGTAAATGGAACTGGCCACCGCACAGAAGAAGACTAGAATCGACTGGAACAGAAACTTGCTCTGGTCGTGTATGCCGTCAGGATGGACGACGCAGGCAATGTAGTAAAGCCCGACCGTGGCAAGCCCGAACGCCAGCGTCTGCCAGTAGCCCGCAGGGAACAGGATTCCGACCGCGAAGATCGTCAACGTCAGTCCGGCATAGAACAGCGACTGCTCGCCCTGCGTGACATAGATCATCCAGGAGATCATCGCCTGCGGCAACAGCAGCCAGATGAAGGTGATGGTCTGCACATGGCGTTTGCCGGTTTTCGTGTAGAACGAGAGTAGCGCCAATCCGATGGCTACGCTCGTCAGCAGCCGGATGATGGCGAAGCGTTTTTGCTCTCCCGGATACACGACGTAGTCCAGCGCAACGCCCATCAGCACCAGCACGATTACGGTCAGGCCGCCGGCCTTGCTGCATAGCAGCCGGTAGTCGCGCAATTCTTCACGATAGTTCGAACGCAACCCCGCGATGGATGTTGTCATCTCAGGCGACTTGTTGCTGGCCGATGACCGTTTCGGCAAACACATTAACCCCGGTGGAGTCCGTGTACAGGCGCGGCTCGCCACAATTTTCCGGCATAACAGCGGCCATCTGGGCCTCGTTACGATAGATCAGGTACCACTCCAGCACGTGCTCCATGCTCAAACGCTCCGGGTTGTCGGCGTGGACATTCGTGACCAGCAGGCGGCCGCCCGGTCGGATTCGGTTAGCGAAATGCTGGTTCAGCCGCGCGCAGACCTTGTCGGACAGGTAATCGAACAGCCCGGCGCAATAGACTGCGTCGAACTCGCGGATGTCCGATGCGTGCACATCTATCCGGCGCTTCAGCAGATGGTGAACCGAGTCGTGCGTGTAGCTGATCGACATTGGCCGGGACAGTTTCTGCGCGATGGACGCAAGGCGCTCGCGCGTCCAGTCCAGCGTCTCCTGGCTGAAGTCGAGCAGTTCGAAGCTCAGCCACTCAGGTTCGTCGAATTCATGCATGAAGCGCTGAATCTCTTGAGCCGGACCGCAGCCCACGTTTAGCACGCGAAACGGCCGGCCGGCAGCTCGCGCTTCATTGGCGAGCCGGGTCAGGTAGTCCACCAGGAGATCGACGCGATTCCGGTGCGCGCGCGCGACGGCCGTCTGCAGGAACGCCGCGTTGACGATCTGGAAGTACGTGCTCGGACCCTGGCGCGGATCGTCGAGCATCTGGTTGACCATCTGGTAGTCGCCCGCATAGCCCAGAGGCTTTGTAAACGTGCGGAACACAAAGGGCGAGCGCAACAGCAGCGGATGCAGCGCGGCCTGCGCAAACGCACGGTGTGCCGGCGCCTGCTCTTCATCGACCAACCGCGCCTCGCCTTCAAATTCGTCGAAGTAGAGCTTGGTCCGCTGCATGAGAGGCGTGGCCAGTTCGAGGAAGAAGTCCTCGCGCAGGGTATTGCCTTCTTTTGGCATGGTGTCGGCCAGGTCCGCCTGCTCGACCCACCGCGACATGTCCGAAAGAAACGCCCGGATCTGGTTAACCGCGATCTGATAGTCCCGGCGGATCTGAAAACGCCCGGCCCAGTCCTGTGCGAATCGTCGGGCTTCTTCCCCTACCGCGGCCGGTTCCAGCGTGCCGCTACTCAGTTCACGCCACTCCGCGATCAGCGTCACCGACACAATGGCGGTCAGGCCGGTATTGACCATGCTGATGACGACCGCCTTGCCCGAATAGGCGGGTTCCACGCCCATCTTCACCGACAGGTCGGTCAGCACCTCGCTGACCTGGACTATCGAGTACGGGTTATAGATTTCCATCACGAGCGAATTTCGCTGGAGATTGATGATGGTGCCCCGCACTAGCTCGCCCTGCGAGTTGCGGAAGCTCACTACCGGATCGATTTGCGTTTTTGAGTACACAGTATTGCCGATAGGTGAGGACCGCAACAATTCGGTTTGGAATCTGCTGCTGCACCCTGGCAAGTAAGTCGGGCGCTCTAGCGTCGGTCGTGTCCGCGATAAGGGCAATGAGGCGCCGCAATGCGGGACCTCCGCGATTGCAGCATTCTACTGATAAAAGACGCTGCGGTCTCACCCACTTCAGCGGCACAACCGTGCCAGGCGACCGGAGCATCGAGCATCGAAACCAGCGCAGATGGTGCCACCCATCAATTCGGTGATGAGCCGTGCGTTTGTATGACTGCGGCGGCACGCAAGCCGCGCAAGGTGGTTCGCGAGGAACTGTTCGCTTGGCGGCTCGCGATTCGTCGGCAACTGGAACATCTTGATCGACGGGTTCTGGCAACGGAACTCCCGAATGGGTTGGCCCAGAAGACACAGGTGCCGACGTTGCGGGAACACATTGTGGCCAGCCAGACTATGCGGCGGAGAGCGTCCGCACTGGTCGCGAGGAAAGACTTGTACCGCCCCGCCTCCTCGCTCTCCTAAGAATCTTTAAACCAACCACCGGACTTCGCCCGACGATGGATTGCAGGCGAGTCCGCCTACTCCTGATGGGATCGGCAGCCCACTTGTTTATAGACGGTGTTCGAATTTGTGGGCCAGCAGTCCGCGCCAGACAGTTAGTTGCGTTGCAGGCGACACACAGCACTGAAAGGTGAGCAATTTCGCGGATACGGCCGGACTGCGCCTTAATTGTTAAGCTCGTGTTGGGCCAATGCGGTCAAGCGGTCAGACACTCGCGAGTGAGCGGCTCGGACGTCCGCTTCAGCATGTACAGGTGAATAATTCATCGGCCAACCGTTCCTCGTAAGCGGGGGAAGTATTCGGCAAACGACAGATCGAGAGCATCGCCGCGAACCGTTTCTGACGACGCGCTGCGTGCTTGCGCGCCTGGTCGGCTACGGCAACGGTTATTCGGGGATGTACAAGTCACAGGTTGTAAAACGCAGTTCAAGGGGGGCGGCTGAACGCTGGGACGCCAGACGTCGATCAATCCGCCGGGCCGGGCCACGGTAGCGCATTGGCGCGCGTGCCTACCTTACGGCCGACTATCTCGTAGATGGCTACATGATCATGCTCGAATGCAACGGCCCAGCTGCTCAGGTAGTCGCACCAGGTCTGAAAGCTGCGGTCATCGACTTGTTGTCGCAGCGCCATCGACTTCATCCTGAAGTTCTGCTCCCACAAACGCAGTGTCCTCACGCAGTGCCGGCGCAGGTTCTGAATGTCTGACACCTCGAGTCCCCCTCCCCGCATCGCAGTCAACGCATAGCCAAGGTCGGGCAGTTCGTCGCCCGGAAACACATATCCGCCCGAAAACCCGCCACCGTCCAGGCCGAACTCGCTGCTCGCTGGTCCCGCCGCCATGATTCCATGACTGACCAGCACGCCATCCGTAGCGAGATGCTCCTGCAAGACGGAGAAGTACTCCCAAAGATCGCCGCGACTGTCGAACTCGAACATGCCCAGGCTCGTGATCCGGTCGAACCAGCCCTCGACATCGGGATAAGCCTGCAAACGGATCTCGACGCGGTCGGCCACGCCTGCTGCCTTGATGCACTCGTTGGCCCAATCGAACTGATTCTTCGACTGCGTAATGCCGACGCAACGTGCGCCGAACTTCTCGGCGGCCCGAATCACCAACGCGCCCCACCCGCAATCGACATCGAGCAGCCTTTGCCCCGGTTTGAGCCCGATTTTCGTGAGGACGTGGTCGAGTTTTTTCAGTTGCGCGGTTGCGAGGTCCTCATCGCCGTTCTCGAAATAGGCGCACGAATACACCATGCGCGGATCCAGCAACATTGGGTAGTATTCCTGCGGCATGTTGCGCCGGCGCCTGTCCCGCTCCAGCAGCGCTCTCGCCGCAACGGACTTCAGGACTTCGGACAGTTTTCGGTGTGGGAACCTTTCGGCATCGTATGGCTGTCTTTCCTTTGTCCCGGTGCACTCGGACTTGCTCATCCGCGTACGAACCTCGCTGAGCCACCGGCCTATTTTTCCGTCCTGAGACATCTGTCTCTCCGTTGCCCTATTGTTTGTCAGCGCTCCAGGTCGGCGTGCTTGTCCGGCACATCGTTCCGCTTGTTGGTCGGCGCTAGGCGTGTGCTCCGCCGGATCCACACCTGGCGGAATTGTTCATGTTCATGCTCTTCGGCGAACACCGACATCGATGGCTTGAGCAGGTCGTGCCGCGATACGATGCCGAGCAGGCGATACGTTTTCTCATCTTCAGTCACGGGAACACGGTCGAGTCCGGTTATGGCAAGGCGAGCGGCCACGCTTCTGCAGGTCTCACCTGGTAGAGCGATGTGGGGCGGCGTTTTCCCGAGGAATGTTCCAAGCGGAGCACCGGCTTTCTCCGGAGGAATCTGGTCGAGTAGCGTCCGGTCTGCCATGCCCACCAGGATTCCGGAGTCGACAACCGGATAGGCACGATACTTCTGCCCGGCCCCGAAATAGTCTCGGAGCACCTCGGCGACCGTCGTTTTCGCGTCGATTGTCACGATGGCGCGGGTCATGACCTCCTCGACATAATGTCTTTCGAGTGGATCGATGCTGTACTCGCGATAGATGTGGTAGCCGCGACGAGCAATCTTTTCGGTCAGAATCGAGCGACGCATGAAAAGGACCGTGAAACCATAGGCGACTGCGGCGGCCGCCAGCAGCGGCAGTAACGCATTAGCATCGCCCGTCAGTTCGAATGCAAAAACGGATGCCATCACGGGCGCGCGCATCATGCCGCCGAGCGCGGCGGCCATGAAGATGAGCGGCCAGACCGCCGGCTCGCCCCCGGGCATGTACGGGGCGGCGACGGCGCCCACGCCTGCGCCCATCATTAGCAACGGAGCCAGTACGCCACCGGATGTGCCAGAGGCCAACGCAATTACCCAGATGATGGCCTTGACCAGAACGATTGCAATCACGACCTTGACAGCAAGGTGGTTTTGCAGCAGATCTGCGATGACGTCGTATCCGACACCGAGCGTGCGTGGCTGAAAATAGCCGCCGATACCAACTGCGATTGCACCCAATGCCGGCCACCACATCCAGTGGATCGGCAACTTGCCGAACATATCCTCTACCTTGTAGAGTCCCGTGGACAATCCCCAGGACAACGCACCGGTAATCACGCCTGCGACGGCTGACGACACGATACCCATCGGACCGAGCGGCAAGGTATGCAGCGCGAACAGAGGTCCGCTGCCGAAAAACAGCGGCCGGGTGAAACCCGCCACAGCACACGCGATGGCGACTGGCAGCAGGCTGCGAGGCCGCAGTTCGAACAGCAGCAGCTCGATGGCGAGCAGCACAGCCGCGACTGGTGTGCCAAACACCGCGGTCATGCCGGCCACCGCGCCCGCCACAAGAAGCGCCTTTCTTTCGGCGCTAGACAGATGGAAGTATTGAGCAATGAGCGAACCGATCGCTCCGCCCGTCATGATAATCGGCCCTTCGGCACCAAAGGGGCCGCCGCTGCCGATTGCGATCGCCGAGGCGAGCGGCTTCAGGATCGCCACTTTCGGCGACATCTTGCTCTTGCCGAACAGAATTGCTTCGATAGCTTCGGGTATGCCGTGGCCCCGGATCTGCTCGGAACCGTACCGCGCAATCAATCCCACAAGCAGGCCGCCAATTACGGGAATCGCAATGACGATTAGCCCAAGCGCGTTCTCCGACGGCGAACGGTTCGCCGTGGATAACGTCTGATAGAAAAACAGGTTCGCGAAAAAGCGGATCAGGTGCAGCAGAAAATAGGCGGCGACAGTGCTCAACGCGCCGCCGACCGCCGCAATGGCACTGATACGCAGAAGCCGGACATCTGTTGCGAAATCGCCCTTGTGCTCGCCCATGACTCCCCTTGCTTGACACCCAATGATCGATAGCGCGTGGGCTCTATATATATCACAACGTGATATAGATCGCATAGCAATTGCGATTCCGTCCTTGGTCTCGTCGTCGGCTTGACCTGCCAGGGCGGACGCAAGTCCTGGGCGTGAGCATGCGATTGTGAGTGCAGTGTTCTGGTTGATTGTGGACGTCGCCGCCTGTTCGCACGGATCGACAATTGCGCTTAGGCAGTCGCCAAAGCTCAGATTTCTAGTCACATACCGAGCCGCAATGTAACGACCCGTATCCCAGGGACGCCATGTTCCCAGGCGAATTGAATGGCCGCTCGCCGTGCGGATTTGATGTCTGAACATCAGATCGCACATCTTTATTGCGTCCTACGGCAGTGTGACGAGGGCCCGCCGCCGCCCGTCGCGGATGCCGACGAATGGCTGATCGGAAGCGGTGAAAAGGCATAGCAACGGCAATGGACGCACGTCGTCTCTGACCGATCACCTGCTGGCGATTTTGGCCGCCTGGATGGCCGTTGTACCTTGAAGGCTGCCGGCGAGGCAGAGCTTATCCGAGCGACGGGAATGAGTCGGTTATGGCCGATTGCATCTCGTGAGGGCCGCCAGCTTCTGCCGACACATATTGCAGTTATTCCGGTTGCTAACCTGCAATGCGTTTAAAACTGGCGTAGTAGTCATCGGTGTAATAGCATTCGCCGGTCTGCCTGCGTGGTCCACCACATACGATCCGGCGCTGCCCCCGATCCGTCGAGCCAGGCGTGCGAACGGTGTATGTGTGGTAGTAGCCGCGCGGATGCTTAGGCAGCAATAGCGCACTGTTACGGAACAAGACGCCGTCGTCGCCAAAAGGGAAAGGGCCGCCCGCTTTGATCAGCCGCAAGGTTTCGGCTGCTTCCCCCGGCAACTGTGTCTTGTTGATGGCGCCCAGCGCGCCCGTCTTTTGCACGCCTGATGAGGTGGGTGTATCGCTCGCGTCCTGCGCGGGCCGAACCGGCGCTTGGCTCGCGGACGCCCCCGATGGCTCAGTGACGCTTCGCGATTCCTCCTTGTCGCATCCGCAGAGGATCGCGCTCAAGACGACGATGCAGGAGAATGGCCACCCTCTCATCACGAAATGGTTCTCCCCTCGTTGACCGGAATTCCACGACCAGGACCAATTCAAAGTTATCGCAAATGGCCTAGCGAATCAACGTTCGGCTGCAAATATTGGCGGTTGGTGCACGATAGACAGGCCGAAGTGCCGATTTCGGCGTCCACGACTGCATACGGCTTCGAGCGGTCGTGATCGACGACTCGCGGTAGGTTCGAGAACAGGTGAACTGCCCCCCGATGCAGGCCGATCAACGGAGGGCTCACATCGCGAGATCGAGGTCGGACAGCACTCGGCCAGGAGCCGCCGGTCGAGGTCGCAATCCAGTTTGCTCAGCCAAAGTTTTTTTGCCCTCGCTCAATGGCTGGTTTCAGGCGAGCGAATTGCCGGTGGCATCGCCCGCGTGCGATGCAGTATGGGTCAGCTATAAAGGCATTACGGCTGAGGGGAGTGCTCGTGCAGGCATACGGCTTTCCGCAAGCCGGTGATCGCAACGGAAGACGGCTTGATCGGCTCGTTCAGCAGGCGCTGCGAATTAGGACCGACTCTGAGCAACCTGAGTTCGGCGTCGATCGGTCGCCCGCTTTGAGAAAGAGAGGCGACTTATGACCGAGACTCACGCCGGGAGGGGGTCCCGGTAATGATGACGTCGCCAGCCATTACGGGCATGAAGCGGCTGAGATACGCCACGATATGCCCGACGTTGAAGATCCTCGTGCGTGTGTTGCAGGTTTGACGACGTGTCATGCATTCGTTCTCCGTCGTCGCCGGAAGTGTAGCAATACGTTTCGAGAAAATGTCATGACGGAAACAGAAAATCGGCTTCCACGCGACGCCGCTCCTTTCGCGGGCGAGATCAGCGACCTCGCCGTCAATGCGATGCAAGGGCGTTGACGTTACCATCCAAGTAATTAGGACATCTATGTGACTTTACATAAGTAAAGTTATCAACAGGACTGACTGTAGCAGCTTTATAGAAATGTCGCCTCCCGCCACAGCGGTCGTCCGGACGCCGCAACAAGCCCGGCGACGGTGTCGATCCCGAGTATCGTTTCCGTTAGGACATCCCGTTAAGGAGAAAGCTGATGGAACCCACGACCATTGCCATCGACCTGGCCAAGTGTTGGAGTTCAGAATTGGCGGGAGTGGACGAGATCTGGGGGAGCCAGCTCTGGTCTAAACTGCAGCAGTTGACCTACCGGGGAGACAGCCATGGAATTGCACTGGAAAATACTTCTCCAACGACAGGGAACGGACCAGCCGGTCCCGGTTTGTTCGGTTAAGCGCCCAGTGAATGGTGCTACCCCAGCGGATTTCGGGTTGTCCCTGGCCGAAGCTCGTCAACTACTGGCTACGCTGCAACAACTCGTGACACAAGACCAGATTAATGCCTACGATAAGCTTCGTCGGAACTGTCGAGAATGCGGCCGATATCGGCGCATCAAAGATTGGCGTCCCCGCACCTTTTCGACGGCACTTGGCAGAGTGCAGGTTAAAGTGCCGCGAGTCGTATCCTGCCTGTGCACGCCTGAGCCATACGATGACAACGGCGACTCTATCAGCCTGCGGTTTTCAGAGTGTTCCATTGAGCCCCTTCTGCCGACGCGGCGCACCCCCGAGTTAGCATATCCGCACTTCAGATCGCCCGAGGCGGTTCGACTTAAAACGAACACTCCCCCACTTTTCGTCCACTCCCAGAATTAACGGACACCAACAGCAACCGCTGAAACTGTTGCTCCCGGCTCCAACGTTTCCTGCACGATGGCCACTTTCTCCTGGACCGAACGTCGACGACGACGCTCCGGCTCGGTCAGAACTTCAATGCTTTCCACGATTTGCCTAGGCTTGAAACTAGTCACAAGATTCCCTCTTATTTTAAGGGGTGTCTCGTGTCCTGAGAATCAAGGGGCTACTCCAGCCAGCAAACAATTACGCGTGTGCGAACTGCAATCGGCGTGCGGAAGCGAGTTGACTTCGCTTCGCAACGCCATAGGGTCGCTTATGCCGGTTTAGCTAGATTGGCATAACGCTTCTATCGGAGTTCGCATGCCCTATCAATCGGAATTTCCCACTTCGAGCCCCACCACTTCCGCGCGTGCGAGATCAAAACCCCAATCGCATGCTCGGCCACGATCTGAAAGGTATTCCGCTCAATCAGATCCGTCTATTGGTTGAAGACATGGCTATGAGGTTAGTCTTTCCCACTAACAGGCCGGTGAAATACCTCCTGTAGCGGTCATCCGGGAAGAAGGCGTAAACGTTGAACTGATGTCCTCAATGAGAGCGAGATGGAACGGATGCGTGGGCCAGATGGTTTTACCGAGTCAATGTTCACGGTGTTGAAGCTGGACGATTTCGTGCCGAAGGACCATCCGTTGCGTCCGACTCGCAGCTGGTTCAATGATGCGCTCAAGCGCATGGACGACGTTTTCGCGCGGATGTACGAAGCTGACGCGAAAGGAGGTCGGCCGAGCATCGCACCGGAGAAGCTGGTGCGGGATCTTCTGCTACTGGTACTTTACTCAATTCGTAGCGAGCGCATGCTGGTGGAACAGATTTCCTACAACATGCTGTTCCGCTGGTTCGTCGGCCTGCCAATGGACGGAACTGTGTGGGACCACTCGACGTTCAGCAAGAACCGAGACCGGTTGCTCGAACACGACGTACTGGTGTTGCTCTTCAACGAGACAGTCGAGACCGCGCGCGAGCGCGGATATCTTTCTGGCAAGCACTTTAGCGTCGACGGCACGTTGATTCAGGCATGGGCCGGGCACAAGAGCTTTGTGCCCAAGACAAGTCCAGACGAAGACGACACGCCTCCCGACGAACCGCCTGCGCCGAATGACAACTGGCACGGACGGAAGCGCAGTAACGAGACGCACCAATCCACGACGGACGAGCAGGCGCGCCTGTTTCGCAAGAGCAAAGGAACCGGAGCGATGCTCTGTTATATGGGCCATGTGCTGACCGACAACCGCCACGGTCTGGTGGTCAACGCGCAGGCGACGCTGGCGACGGGCACCGCCGAGCGCGACGCGGCCGGGCAGATGCTTGTTGATGCCGCGAGTGTTGCGCCGCTCGGCATCACGGTCGGCGCGGACAAGAACTACGACACCGCCGGCTTCGTAGCCAGTTGTCGCGCGAATCGTGTCACGCCGCATGTGGCGCAAAACGATGGACGTCCAGGAGGTTCAGCAATTGACGAGCGAACTACGCGCTGGCCGGGTTACGCGGTCAGCCAGCAAAAACGTAAGCGCATTGAGCAGGTGTTCTGATGGGGCAAGACAGTCGGACGAATTCGACAAGCGATGTATCGAGGACTTGAACGTGTAGACCAGCTCTTCGTACTGACTCAGGTCGGCTACAACCTGACGCGTATGCGCACACTTGCCGGTTGAGGGGCAGGAACCAATGGATAACACCGATATGATGAACCCACGAGCAACGTCAAACGCCCGCAAACCTGTTCCGCGTTTCAAAAGTGCGAACCCAGCATTCGTCGTAATACACCTGAGTACATCAACGACAGATATTTCAACGGCCTGCTAATGAGCAAGCCCGCAGGTCCTGGAGTGCGTTCAATGGGCGGTGTTACCTTTGACCCGGAAGCCCCCAAGCATTGCTAACAACAAATCCGCGAACCCGATAGGACGCCGCAGGCGGCCCCTTCCGCCGTCCACTGAGCCACGTCCTGCAATTCAAGACGAAGCGCCGCTACGAACCGCTTCCAAGATACAGGCAGAACTACAAAACGGGCCGCACAACATGCGGCCCATCCCTAAAGCAAAAGCAGTCAACCCGCGCTGCTCGACTCTGCCAGCTTGTCGAGCGATTGCACGGCACCCTCGTTCGCGAGCAGCGCGCGCTTGCGAACGTAACGCATGATGCTGGTCGCGCCATAACGCGAACCGCCCATGCCCGACTTCTTGAACGCGGTCTTCTCGCCGTCGAACATCATCACGCGCGGCAGTTCCGTATCGTTGATGCTGACGCCGCCTGCTTCCATCTTCGTCGCGAAATCGCCGGCCGTGTGCGTGTCCGGGCCGAACACCGCGCCGCTCAGGCCGAAAATCGTATCGTTCGCGAGACGTTCCGCTTCCGTTTCGTCGCCGAAGCGCATCACCGGAACGATTGGGCCGAACGTCTCTTCGGTCATCAGGCTCATCGAATGATCGACGTCGGTGACGATCGTCGGATCGACCCACACCGCGCCGTCCACCCGCTCGCTCGTGCCTCCCAACAGGATCTTCGCGCCCTTCTCGACCGCGTCCCGCAACTGGCTGTCGATCGTCGCAGCCTGCTTTTCGAAAATCATCGGACCGTAATGGCCGCCGTCGCCCTCGCTAAAGCTGCGGCGCAACGTCGCGGCCTGACGGCTTAGTTCCGCGACCAGTTCGTCGTACAGCGAATCGTGCGCATAAACACGTTCGATCGCGTAGCACACCTGCCCTGAGTTGTAGAGCGCGCTGCGCAGAATGCACGTCGCCGCGCGCTCGATGTCGGAACCTTCGAGCACGACGGCGGCGTCTTTGCCGCCCAATTCGAGAAACACCGGAATGAATGCTTGTGCGGCAGCCGCGGCGATCTTCTGACCGGTCGGCACGCTGCCCGTGAAGACAACCGCATCTGACTTCGCGACGATCGCCGCGCCCGTTCCCGCGTCACCTGTTACGAGATTGACGATGCCTCGCAACGCGGGCACGGCTTCGATCGATTTGCGCAGCGGCTCGACGAAACGCGGCGTCACTTCGCTCGGCTTGATCACCACCGCGGCGCCCGCCACCAGCGCGGGAATCGCGTCGATGAAGGACAGCACCAGCGGGAAATTCCACGGACTGATCACGCCGACCACCGGATACGGCACATAGGTGATCTTGAACACCACGTCGGGATGCGCATCCAGTTTTCGGAACGGTGTCGCGAGTACTTCGGGTGCGGCGTCGCAGAAGCCGTGAATGAAATGAATCACGGCGCCGAGTTCTTCTTCGGAAATGCGATGGCGTGCGGTATCGACTGACAGTGCCGCGACGATCGCCGCGCTGTGCGTCTCCAACTGGTTCGCCCACTCGAGCAGCGCGGCGGTGCGATACGAGAGCCCGTTCGCGGCCCATGCTTTCTGTGCTTCGCGCGCTTGCGCGACGGTGTTGCCGATGCCATCGGCGTCGATCGCTTCGATCTGATAGTCGTGCTCTCCCGTACGGGGATTGCGCACTGCAATGGACGTCATCGTGTTTCCTTTTCCGTGTGTGTCGCCCGCTCGATGCGGGAAGAAGCGTGCGTCGAACGCGATGCCGTATTCGGCGATGTACATTCGACGTTGCAACGATGCTAACAACGGAAAATTGAGCGTGAAACGCGCGAGGACACAATGCTGCCGATTTCCTATATCAAAGTGCGATACCCCAATCATCGACGCTGCTCGAGCGTCAATAGCCGCGCACGGCGCGCGCTTTACGCCGCGTCGTCAGGCTGCGCATCTTCGGGCTGCGACGTACCACGCGGTTCGCTTTGATCGTGCGCCGCGCGGTTCGGATGCAACGGACGATCGGGCGCGGCGTCGCTCACACCGACCGATGACTTGCCGACGTTGATGGGACTCGCGAGACGCCGGGCATCCTTCGGAGCGAAACCGAAAAAGTCCCTGAATGCCGATGTAAAACTCGTCTGATGCTGATACCCGGCCGACAACGCCACCTGGCCGACCGGCAAACGTTCCTCGACCAGCAGCCGCAACGCGTGATTCATCCGGCAGCGCAGGCCGTATTCGAAAATCGTCATCCCATATAGAAACTTGAAGCCGCGCTTGAGCTTCGACGCATTGGTGCCGACCGCGCGCGCAAGCTCGGGAATCGTCGGCGTGAGCCGCAAGTCCGCGACGATCATTTCCCGCGCACTCTCGATCAACCTCAGATCGCGAGCCGACAACGTCTCGCCCGGCTGATCGACGCTCCGGCGCGCGAGCCACATCTCGATGCAGGCGCACAGTATCTCGGTGCACTTGCCTTCGAGGTACAGCATCTGGCGCGCTCCCCGGTACGGCGACGCAAGCAGTTGCTCGGCGATCTGCAACGCTTCGACGCTGAACGGCATCTGCCGGTTATAGATCTGGTCGTGCGCAATGCCCGCAAGTTCGGTGCGGATCCGGTCGGCTTCGCCGCCGAGCGAGCGCAGCAAGCGGTCGAAATAACGCTGGGTCACGTACATGCCGACCGACTGCCATGGTCCGGGACCGCACGTTACCTGATAGCGCACGTCCCTGCCCTGTGTGCACACGAGCAGATTCGGCGCGTTGACGTGCAGATGGCCAGTGTCGGAAAAATCGACGCTCGCGGGCCCCGACAGCGAAAAGTGGAACTCGATGAATGCCTCCGGCAACACGCTTTCCGAGCGGCTATGCGCGTAGTTGCAATCGGAGACGACGATAAAGATTTCATCGCGAATGCTGGCCATTCGCCACGCGCCTTCTTCCGCATCGCCAGGCACGGGCACGGTCGCGCCATAGAGTCCGAACTCGGGCACGCTCACGCAATCCGGGCGTGTGCGCAGCTGATCGAACGCTTCGGTAAGACGAGCCTGCGGGCCCGCGAGCGTCGTGCGAAAAAGGCCGCGCGACGCGGGCTGAGCTGATCGGTCCATGCGCTTCTCCGTGCGACTACGCGAGGCCCGATTATCGCCCGGTCAAAAAAGGCATTTCAGCTAGCGCAAGTTCGTATCGACAAAAACCGTTTTGCCTAGAACGGTGTCCCGATCGCTGCACGCGCGCGCAAATCGGCTGGTTATAAGTAGGTTCCTGTCCCGGCGTCCAGGCGTGCCACATCAGTAGTGCGCATGCAAGGGCACAACACCGGGTCACGGCAGTTCCCGAATGAAATGCTTTCGCATGAGAGACCTTGCACGATGAGACACTACCTATCCCGGCTGCGCGCGCGTGGCGAACTTCTTACCGTCACGCGCGAAGTGGACCCTCGCCACGAAGTCGCGGCCGTCGCGCGCCGGCTTCAGCTGGAGACCAACAAGCCCGTGCTGTTCGAAAACGTGCGCGGCAGCCGCATGCCCGTGCTGCTCAATCTCTACAGCGATCATCAGCGCCTGCGTGAGATCATCCGCTGCGCGCCGGATGAAACGTTCTGCGCGCGGCTCGATCGCGAGATCAATCTGTCGTCGTCGCTCGACGAAACTGTCGAACCCGCGCCGCTGCCATCCGACTGGGTCACGGGCAAACTCTCCGACCTGCCTATCCTCACGTATCACGAACGCGACGGCGCACCGTACATCACCGCGGGCGTGTTCCTCGCGAAAGATCCCGACACGGGCCGCGCGAATCTGTCGTTTCATCGCTCGATGCTGGTCTCCGACGACGAACTGCGCATCCGTCTGGGCAGCAGCCACGATCTCGCGCAGTTCCAGGCACGCGCCGAAGCACGAGGCGAAGCACTTGAAGCCGCGATCATCCTCGGCGCCGCGCCGGAAATCTTCATGAGCGCGTGCGTGTCGCTGCCGCCCGACGGCGACGAACTGAAACTCGCGGCCGCGATGCGCGGCGGCCCGATCGCGATGCGCCGCGCGCTGACGATCGATCTCGACGTGCCGGTGTCGGCGGAGATCGTCATCGAAGGACGCATTCTGCCGAACGTGCGGCGTTCCGAAGGCCCGTTCGGCGAGTTCATGGGCTACTACGTCGAAGTCGGCGACAACCACGTGTTCGAAGTCACGCATGTCGGCTGGCGCGAAGGCGCGGTGTTTCAGGGCCTCATTTGCGGCTCGCACGAAGACCTGCGGCCGCTCGAAGCGGCCACGGCCGCGCGCATCTATCGCACGGTATCGAGCCAAGTGCGCGGCGTGCTCGACGTCAGTTGCCAGCCGACCGTGATGAACACGGTCATCAAGATCGACAAGCAATACGACGGTCACGCGCAACACGCGCTGCTCGCGGCGCTCGGCTCACACCTCGACTACAACAAGCTCGTGATCGTCGTCGACAAGGACATCGACATCTACAACCTCGACGAAGTGATCTGGGCGTTCCTCACGCGCGGGCGCGCCGACACCCGCACGATGGTGATCGAAAACGTGCCGGGCTTCTATCGCGATCCGCACAAGGATCACTGGGGCCGTCTCGCGATCGACGCGACCAAACCGTGGGGCCGCGAAGCCGAGTTCGAGCGCAAGTCGATTCCGGGCGTGGACACGCTGGTTCTTGGCGACTACCTGCCGCAGTTCAACCGGATCGCGACGTGATGAGCCGCGACGTGGATGTCCCGCGTCCGCGCATCGTGGTCGCGATCACCGGCGCGACGGGCGCGATCTACGGCGTGCGTCTGCTCGCAATGTTGCGCGAGTGCGGCGCGCAAACGCATGTGATCGTCTCGCGCGCGGGCTGGCTGACGCTGCACGACGAGATGGCGCTCGATCGCGCCGCGCTGCGCGATCTGGCGGATGTCTATCACGACCAGAACGAAGTCGGCGCGAGCATCGCGAGCGGCTCGTTCCGGCACGACGGCATGGTGGTCGCGCCGTGTTCGATGAAGACATTGGCGGCAATCGCGCACGGTCTCGACGACAACCTGATCTCGCGCGCCGCCGACGTCACGCTGAAGGAACGCCGCAAGCTTGTGCTGCTCGCGCGAGAAACCCCGCTGACGCTCGCGCATTTGCGCAACATGATCTACGTGACGGAGATGGGCGCGATCGTGATGCCGCCGCTGCCCGCGTTCTATGCGAAGCCTGACAGCATCGAGGCGATGGTGGACTACACGGTGCAGCGCATCGTCGACCAGCTCGGCCTGAATGGCGAGGATGCGTACCCGCGCTGGCAAGGATTGCGCGCGGCGGATTGATCCCTTCACGGAGTACCGCAGGCAGATGCAAAGATGTCCACCCGGAGAAGGTGGACTTTTTTTGCTTCGTCATCTGCAAATGCAAAAAACGCCGGCCTTGGGCCGGCGTCGTTATTCACGTAGAAGCGGCTCAGCTCGTCGCCAGCACCGTCTTCTTCGCCCGTGTTCCGCGCTTCTTTCGGCGCGCCATCGCCAGCAGCGTGAGCAGCACGAACATCGCCGTCACCAGCTTCAGATCGGAAGGCTGGAAGCCGATTGCAAGCACGACCGAGATCAGTTGGAAATAGATGATCGAGCCCAACACCGGCGCGATCACCTGCTGCGCCATCGAGCGATTGCCGATCACCGCCTCGCCGAGCAGCAGCGCCGCCAGGCCGTTGACCAGCACGCCGAAGCCCATGTTGACGTCGGCAAAGCCCTGATTCTGCGCGAGCATCGCGCCGCCGAGCGCGGCGAACAGGTTGGCGAGGCCGAGACCCACCAGCGTGTACACCTTGACGTTGATGCCCTGCGCCTTCGCCATCGACGGCGACGAACCGATTGCGCGCATCGCGAGACCGTGCTGCGTACCGAGGAACCACAACACCACGCCGGCGATCACCACGTCGATCACAGCGAGCAACAGGATGCGCGGCATATAACCGCCGCTGTCGCCGGGCAGCCACGAGAAGATGCTGGGGAACGCGAACAGCGCGGAGTTGGGCTGCCCCATCACGCGAATGTTGACCGAATACAGCATCGACAGCACGAGAATGCCGCACAGCAGCGTGTTGATCTTCACGCGTTCGTGGATATAACCGGTGACGAAGCCCGCGACGAAACCCGCCAACGCGCCGCCCAACAGCGCCGCAACAGGATTGAGGCCGACCATCAGCAACTTCGCGCAGACGCACGCGCCGAACGGAAACGCGCCTTCGCCCGTCATGTCCGAAAAGTTGAGGATACGAAAAGGAATCATGATGGCAATGGCGATCAACGCGTACGTGAGCCCTTGCATCATCCCGACCGGTACGAGACCGACGAAACCACTGATCACATTCATGCGTTCACCGTCTTTGCCATTACAGGCTCTTCATTGAAAGTCGCCATCAGCTTGTCCATTGTCATCGCGCGTTTCGCGTCGCCCGTCAGATCACCGACGATGCGGCCATCGCGCATCATCACAAGCCGGTTGCCGTAGTCGAGCGCATGCTGCATGTTGTGCGTGACCATCAGCGTCGTCAGATTCTCTTCGCGCACCACCTGTTCGGTGACCCGCATCACGATCGCTGCGGTACGCGGATCGAGCGCTGCCGTGTGCTCGTCGAGCAGCAGCAGTTCGGGGCGCTGCAGCACCGACATCAGCAGCGACAACGCCTGGCGCTGTCCGCCCGAAAGCAGCGAGGCCTTCGCCTTCATGCGCTTTTCGAGGCCGAGATCGAACGACGCGAGACGATCGCGGAACGACTCAGCCTGCGCGCGCGTCATGCCGAGGCCGAAGCCGCGCTTGCGGCCGCGCAGGTTCGCGACGGCGAGGTTTTCTTCGAGGCTCAACGCCGCCGCAGTGCCGATCGACGGGTCCTGAAACACGCGGGCGATGTGCTGCGCGCGCTTGTGCGTCGGCAGCGCGGTGACGTCGCTGCCGTTGACGGCGATCACGCCGCTATCCGGCGACACTTCACCGGCCAGCATGTTGAGGAACGTGGACTTGCCCGCGCCGTTGCCCCCTACCACGACGGCGAAGTCGCCCGCCGCAAGCTTCAGCGAAACATCGGTAAGCGCGATGCGTTCGTCGACGGTGCCGGCATGAAAGGTCTTGCAGACCTTCTCGACCGACAGCATGGGGATGTACTTTTCTCGCATTGTCGTGACCTTCCCGGCGCCGCGGCGATTTAGTTGATGAAGCATTGGCAGTCCTCGAAGCGCTTCGGGATCGTGAGCCCCAGCTTCTGAAACTGGCTGCGGCTCAACGACGTCACGTAATCGGATGGAGCGGGCAGCATGACCGCCTGCGCGCTGGTCGGCTGGCCCTCGAGCACGCGCACCGCGACTCTCGCCGCATTGGCGCCGACCGATTCGAGCGACACCGCATACGACGCGGTCGCCATGCCCTTCTTGATCGCCTCGGTCTCCGAACTCAACACCGGCACGCGCAACCTCAGCATGCTCGCGGCAACGGCGGGAATCGCAGACTGCACGAGGTTCGAGCCGGTGATGTAGACGAAGCCCACGCCCTTGAGCATCTCGGCGCGCTGCGTGATGTCGTTCACGCTATCCACGCTGACCGGGCGAAATTCGAGACCCGCGCGTTTCGCCGCATCGGCGAGCGCTTTGGTCGTGACCACGTCGTTCGCTTCGCCGGGGTTGTACAGCGTGCCGAACGAGGTGACGCCGGGGAACAGCTGCTTCGCGAAGGCCAGCACCGCATCGAAATTCTGCAGGTCCGACGAACCCGCGAAGCGGTCGCCGCCATGCTTCCAGTCGGGCACGAGCCCGGCCGCGACAGGATCGGTCACTTCGGTGAAGATCAGCGGCGTCTTCGGATTCGTGACAGCCGCCTTCGCCACCTGCGACACCGAGGTCGTCACGGTCAGAATCATCGCGGGACGCTTCGACATGATCTGCGCGAACATTTGCGGCATCAGCGCTTGCGTGAAATTGGCGTCGCTGTACACGTAATCGACGTTCTTGCCGTCGACGTAGCCCTCTTTCGCCATTTCGTCCTTGAAGCCCTGAATGGTTTTCGCGAGCGACGGATGCGGTCCGAGATTGGCGATGCCGATCGTGGTCACGGCGGGTGTTTGCGCGAACACGCCGGCGCTCGCGCTGATCGCACCGGCGGCAACGCCCATGACGAGCGCCGAGCGCCATTGTTTGCATGCACGCAGAGCGGGAAGAATTGCCTTCATTGAACGTCCTTCTTTGGCTGAATTAGCATGATGACTTTTTAGCACCTAGCCCGATCCAGAAACTATTTGACCCAGCGCAACTGCCGTTTGGCTAAAATTTGCGCCGGTTTGACTAACTTCCTAGCCGTCGCAGCACGATCCGCGCGGCGCGCTCGCCACTGGCGGACGCACCGGTCAGCAAGGCCTGCGCGGTCCAATCCCCGCAATAGACGACCGGCCGGTCGATCGCCCGCTCCGGGGCCTCCTGCCACTGCCAGAACGCCTTCAGACGCGCGCCGTAACCCGGCGAGAAGACCGGCAGCTTGCGCGGAATCCATTGATTCACCACCGCGCTCACGTTCGCGTCGAAATTCGGGACGCGGGCGCGCAGCTCGTTTCGGATCAACGCGTCGAGGTCTTCGGTCAGGCCGCGCTCCTGCGCTTCAAGCACGGCCTCGGGCGTCAACTGGCAATAGATCTGCGCGTCGGGGCGGCCCTGCGCGGGCGCCGCTGGCAGCTGCTGATAGGTGGCGATGCGGCTCGCCGCGCCGCGCATCGCGAATTCCATCAGCGACGGCAGCGCCGCCTTGAAGCCGTAGTGCACGACGCCGAGCGCGTTGTAGCGCACCGCGTCGAGCATCGCGCGCTCGTCGGGCAGCGGCATTTGCACGAGCCGGCTCGCGAGCGATCCTTCGACCGCGCACACCACGTGGTCGAAGCGCAGCACGTCGCCGTTGTCGAGCACGACGAGCGCCTGACGGGCCGCGTCGAACGCGTCGCCGCCGGAGCCGCTCTGCGACGGATCGAAGCGCTGGATCGCTTCGACCCGCGTGCCGGTGCGTACCGTCAGCCGCTGAGCGAGCGCGCGGCAGACCGCGCCCATCCCGCCCTTGAGCGTGTACACGGTGTCCTCGCCGATCAGATGCGGGACGGTGCTCAGATAGAACAGCGCCGACAGCGTGTCCGCGTTGAAACTGCGGGTCGCGCGAAACACCGGTTCGACCATGCTGGCCAGCACATTCGGGCCGATCCGGCTGCGCGTGTAGTCGGCGAGCGTCAGGTCGTCGTAGCGGGCGTCGACATCGAGCGCGCTGATCGCCCAGTCGGGATCGACTTTCGATTTCAGCGCGCGCATCTGCAACGCGTGGCCTATCATCGAGACGCGCTCGCGCAGCGCGAGGCCTGGCGTTCCGAGCGAGCGCACGGTCGGCATCAGTTCGATCGTGTGCGCGCCCGACGGCGACACGCACTGCGCGCTCAAGCCGCGCAACGGCACCAGCGCGTCGCGAATCGACAGGTCGTCGACGATGCGGTTGAACGCCTTGCCGAACGGATAAACGAGGCGCGCGCCGCTATTGAACGCGATATCGCCGACACGCCGCTCGCCCATGCGTCCGCCGACCACTTTGGCGGCCTCGAAGACGACCACCCGCAGCCCCGCCTGCTGCAGCCGGAACGCGGCAGTCAGGCCCGCGATTCCCGCGCCGACGACGGCCACGCTGCGGCCCGAGGCCGGCGACGCGCCGCGCGCCGGTTCCTTCATTACGGTATTCAAGTTGCTGTTCACCCGGTTGTTTCGCTTCGTTGTTTCGCTTCAGGAGGCAAGCGGCTTGCCGACACTCGACGGCACACGCAATTCGATCACCCGCACGCCCTGCCTTTGCAGCGCCTCGTTAAAGGCGGGCGCGAAGTCCGCGGTCGCCTCAACGGTCACGCCCCAGGCGCCGAATGCGCGCGCCCATGCCGCGAAGTCGATCGCCCCGAGCGCGGTGCCGGTGGCGCGGCCGAAGAGCCGCCGCTGCGCGCCCTCGATCGCGCCATACGAGCGGTTGTTGACGACGATCAGCAGCACCGGCGCATCGAGCCGCACGGCCGTTTCGATTTCCTCGGCGTGCATCATCAGGCAGCCGTCGCCGGCAATCGCGACGATTTGACGCGTGCCGGGCAGCACCAGCGAAGCGCCGATCGCGGCGGCCAACCCGTACCCCATCGCGCCGCTCTTAGGCCCGAGTTGCGTGCCGGGGCGGCGATGCTTCAGATAGCGTTGCGGCCACATCGCGTATGCGCCGGCACCGGACGTGACGAGCGCATCGGGGGCGAGCGTCGCATCGAGCGTCGCGTAGACCGCGCGCAGATCGAGCGGGCCTTCGCAATGCCCGCTGTCGATAAAGCGCAACCGCTCGAGCCGGGCGTCGCGCCGCCACGCGGCACGCACGTCGCGCACGGCCGGCGCGATCCACGCATCCGCGTGCGACGGTTCGCATGCCTGTGCCCACGCTTGCACGAAGCCGTTCGGCTCGGCCTGCAACGCGAGTTGCGCGCGGTACACGGTATTGAGTTCGTCCGCGTCCGGATGCAGATGCACGAGACGCGGCGCGTCCGGCTCGCCGCATCGAGCGGGATCGAGCAGCGTGAAACCTTTGAACGATCCCGCGCCGACCGTGTTCAGCTCGCCCAGCCGCCCGTTCAACACGATCAGCAGGTCGGCGTTGTCGATCCGCCTCGCCAGCGTCGGATCGACGCCGAGACCGATCTCGCCGATGAAGCCGTCGTCGTCGTGATCGACGAGGTCGCGGCGGCGGTATGTGGTGGCGAGCGGAATGGCGTGTCGCCGCGCGAGTTCGGTCAGCATGCGCAAGGCCTCGGGTTGCCAGCCGGTGCCGCCCGCGAGCAACACGGGACGCTCGGCCGTCGCGATCCATTCGCGCAGCGTGGCAAGGTCGGACGCACCGACAGCGGGACGCGGCAATACCGGCAGAGCGGGCAAAGCGGAAGTGCCGGAAACGGCGCGCGCAGCATCGAGGCGACCGGTCGCGACGTTCTCCGGCATCACCAGCACGACCGGGCCGCGCCGGCCCGACATCGCGACGTGCCACGCGCGCGTCAGCATTTCGCCGACCCGGTGCGGCGCGTCGATCACGCCGACCCACTTCGTCAACGGGCCGAACACACGTTGAAAGTCGTCGGCGTTCAGCATCGCTTCGCGGCCCGACGACTCGTCGCCTGCCTGACCGACGATCATGATCAGCGGCGCGCTATCCGTGTAAGCGGTGTGCACCGCCAGCGTCGTATTCAATGCGCCCGGTGCGCGCGCGGCGAGGCAGATGCCGGGTTGTTCGGCGAGCTGGCCGATCGCCTGGGCCGCATACGCCATTCCGGCCTCATGGCGAAAGCTCGCGAGCCGGATCGACGGCGCGCGCACCGCGAGCGCATCGACCAGCTCGAGAATCCCCTCGCCCGGAATGAACGTGACGGCGGGCACCCGCCAGTGCGCCAGCATGTCGGCGACGAGTTCGGCCCCGCTTGTGGCGCTGCCTGGTACGCTGCTTTGGGGGCTGTTGCTGGCCCTGCTCTGCGCCGACATGGAGCCCTCATCAGGCGCGCTTGAGACGGCGTGTGAAATCACTGTTGCTCCAGAAATGAAGAGGCCGCCGCATGACGCGTCCTGCGTCGCAATCATGCGTATGGCCCCAGTTAGCGAGCCGCACGCGCTGACGCGCACGGCCCCCGCACATTAGAACCGATGATAAATACCTGCGGTAATTGCGAGCTGGCGTTTCGATGTCGACGCGCCGCCCGTGCCACTCGCGTATTCGATATTGGCGTGCTGCGCGTCGCCTGCCGCCAGCTGGAAAATGCCATCGACGAATAGCGCGGTGCGCTTGGACAGGAAGTAGTTGTTGATCAGCGAGAACTGGTGGTATTGCGGCTTGAAGTCCGTCGGCTGCACGTTGCCGAGCGTGTACACGTAATCGAAGCCAAGCATGTACGCGGGCGTGAAGTAGTGGCTCGCGTTGGCTTCGATGTTCGTGTAGCTCGCACGACCATGCTCCAGACCGAGCTGCGCGACGCCGAGATCGTCATAGCGGCTGTGCGTGACCACCGCGCTCAGCGTCGTCGTGCTGCTGAGCGCGTAAGATCCGCCCGCGCCGTAAATCTCCATGCTCGACGGCGCGATCGCATACGAGAGCGTCGGCGATTGCGGCGAGATGGAGGCGAAATACGCGGTGTTCCACAAGCCTTCGCTTGCCGCCGCGGCCGGATGATTCATCCGCATGTAAGCGGCCGAAAGCTTCAGCGGACCCTGCGAGTAATTCACTCCGAAGCCGAGCGCGCTCTGATTGCCGAAGCTGCCCGCGACGCCGCCGAAGCTGTACATCGCGCCGAACTTCAATCCGCGATAGTCCGGCGATACGTACTTGACCGCGTTATTGGTGCGGAACTGGTAGTTGAAATTGTTGTTGTCGCCGATGGTCGCCGTGTAACCGTTCCACATCAACGGCGACGAATACTGCGCGAGCCAGTCCTGTGTCAGGTCATACTGCCGCCCGAACGTCAGCATCCCCCAGTTGTCGCTCGCCAGGCCCACGTACGACTGGCGGCCAAACAGGCGGCTGCCCTGCTGCATCGCGCCCGTGCTCGGGTTCATCCCGCCTTCGAGCACGAACACTGTCTTCAGGCCCGCGCCGAGATCCTCGACGCCGCGAAGACCCCAGCGGCTCGGACCATTAGCGGTGCCGATGGACGCGCCCTTGAGCGAGTTGTTCGAATAGATCAGGCCCTCCATCAGCACGCCATACAGCGTGACGCTGGAGCCCGAGCTTGGGGCGCTCTGCGCGTGAGAGAGCGTCGCGGCGGAAAGCAGTAGTGCGGTCGAGCAGAGTTTTTTCATCTTCAAGGTCCAGTGTATTCGTCGTAAGAGCGCGTCAGCGTGCGTGCGGTTCGAGGCACGGACGAAGACTAAAAAGCAACCGGACGCACGACAATCGACCAAAATTAGTTAGAACCGATTTCCTTCATCTGAGAATCGCTTCACTACGCTCGCCGGGCAAAGCGTTGCGTTTGGGCCGCGAACGCGGTTTTAGGGGCGAAATGACCAATGCGCCGGATTTGATAGGCGATCGGAATTGTTTATTTTGTCGGGGCTGCCCGGCGGTCCGGGCTTCAGCACAATGCGCTCGTCGCTTCTCACTGGGCCGCCCCGATGAAACTGATTTCTCTGAGTTCTCCGCAACTTCCGCGTCGCCGCACGGCTATGCGCGCCGGCGCTGGATTGCTGACGTTCGCCGCAAGCCTCTATCCCTTCGCCGATGTCTTTGCCGAGGTCCCGGCCAATGTCGCGGCTCAAACACCTGCGCCGGTCGTGATCGGAATCGCCAACTTCGGACCTCATCCGGCTTTGTCGCGCACGATTGCCGGCTTCAAGCAGCAGCTTGCGAAAGACGGTTATGTCGAAGGGAAAAATGTCCGGTACGCATACAGCGACGCCAATTTCACACCGAGCCTGATTCCGCAGACGCTCGCGCAGATCGCCGCGCAGCATCCCGCTGTGATTCTCACCGTGACGACACCGGTCGCGCAGGCCGCGGTGCGCAACGTCGCCGACCCGAGCGTGAAGCTGGTCTTCTCGCAGGTGACCGATCCTGTGAAGGGTGGACTCGTGCCGGACTGGCAGCATGGCAGCAGCCGGATCACGGGCACGTCCAGCGCGACCAACTATGAAACGGTGCTCAAGTTCGCGAAGCAGGTCTTTCCGAACGCGAAAAAGTTCGGCGTGCTCTACAACGCGGGCGAGGTCAACGACGTCGTCGCGATCGCCGACCTGAAAGCTGCCGCCGAAAAAGCAGGCCTGACGATGATCGCCAATTCGGTCGATTCGACGATCGACGTGCCGCAGCGGGCGAGCAGCATGCAAGGGATCGACTTCTTCTATGCTATCGGCTCGAATCTCGTGCAGTCGGCGCTGCCGGCCGTCGCGTCGATAACGGACCGTATGCATGTGCCGATCCTGAGCGCAGAACACGAATTGATCAGGAAGGGCGACATCATCGCGGTCGCCTACGCGCCTTCGTATGAATCGCAGGGCGCGCACGCGGCGCAACTCGCGTTGAAGATGCTGGACGGCGCGAAGCCATCTGACCTTCCGACGTATCGCGCGATACAGGCCGATTACGTCGCGCTGATCAATCGCCGGAAGCTCAAGGAACTCGGCCTCCCCTTGCCGGCCTCGCTGCAACAATGCGACTGCTTCGTCAATTGACATGAGGACGCCGGACAACCTCAACGGTACATGCACCTATGTGCCGCGTCTGCCGCGCGATCGCCGCAGGACATTGCATGGCGTGAGCGTCGGCATCCTCACGCTCGAAACCGGCTTCGAGCGGCTGCCGGGCGACGTTGCGCATGGCGACACGTGGCCGTTCGCGGTGCAGTTCGCGGTACTGGACGGCGTGACGGGTCCGCAGGTCATGGCGGCAACGGCGGGCGACGCCGAAACCGCTGCGCCGCTGCTGGAGCGCTTCGTCGATACGGCGGCGAGGCTCGCCGCGCTCGGCGTCGACGGCATCGTGACGAGTTGCGGCTTCCTCGTGTCGTTCCAGCAAGCGCTCGCCGCGCGCTGCCCGGTTCCGGTCGCGACGTCGAGCCTCCTGCAAATCCCATCGGTCACCGCGCTGCTGCCGCAAGGCCAGCGCGTCGGCGTGCTGACCGCGCGCGAAAGCGCGTTGACGCCCGCGCATTTGCGCGCGGCTCACGCCCCCGCCGACTTGCCGGTCGCGGGTCTCGCCGAGGACAGCCGCTTCCTGCAAAACAATCTGAGCAACGCGCCACAGGTGAGTTTCGACGAACAGGCGCACGACCTGCTCGCCTGCGCCGAACGCCTGCTCGCGCGGCATCCGGAGGTTGGCGCACTCGTCAGCGAGTGCAGCAACTTCGCGCCGTACTCGTCGCTCGTCGCCGAACGTTTCGGCCTGCAGGTGTTCGACATCGTGTCGATGACCGAATGGTTCCGCTCCGGGCTGCGCCCGCGCCGTTACTGACACGTCGCTGAATATGACCACCACTACGAAGCCCGTGCTCGCGCATCGGGGCACGCTCATCGACATCAGCCCCGCGATCCGCGCCGACATGCCGGTGTGGCCCGGCGACACGCAATACACCGAAGAGACCGTCTGGACGATGGCGGACGGCAGCCCCGTCAACGTCGGCCGCCTGACGATGTCCGCGCATACCGGCGCGCATGTAGATGCGCCCGTTCACTACCATCCGGACGGCGCGCCGATCGGCGAAGTGCCGCTCGACGTTTATCTGGGTCCATGCCAGGTCGTGCATGCACGCGTGCACGGCCGCGCGGTGCTGCCCACCGATCTGCCGACACTCGCGGAGCGTCCGCCGCCGCGCGTGCTGATCCGTACTTACGACAGCGCGCCGGTCGATCGCTGGGATCACGCGTTCGCATCGGTCGCGGCGGAAACGATCGACATGCTCGCCGCGCGCGGCGTCAGGCTGATCGGCATCGACACGCCATCGCTCGATCACGAGCGTTCCAAAACGATGGACGCGCATCGCCCACGATTGCTCCGGTTGCTTCCGGCTGGAGCATTTGCCGGGTGGGACTTACACCCACTGGAAAGCGCCACCTTTTCACGGCGCACACCCCGTGCGGTCACTTACATCTCGCACTTGTTGAGCCAACGATGTGCTCCTGAAGAATGGTTAAACGGTGCTGCCTAGACTGAGTGCAACGAGCAGAAATATCAGGACGGGAAGAACCAGAAGCGCTCCGACGACACCTAGCACCAAAGTCCGGAGCTTCATACGCCATCGAATGACTGGCGCGAGCGCGACCGCCGCGAGAACGGTCAAAAGTAATACCCCTCTAGCGAGTTGAGTTTGCCAAGAGTCCATCCGAACCATCAAAGTTTATTCGTTTATTCGCCTACTGCGGATTGTTGACGATTCAGGCTCTAACGTCGAGCGTCCGCTCGTGGCCGAATGCGTAAGATCAGCCCTCTACCCACCATTCGCCTTCTTCGACACCACTGAATTTTCAACGCGTAGGGATACCGCCAGAAAGCGATGATGTGATCATTGCAACTGCACGTGCCGAGTCGCTGGCTAGATGCGCGGGAAACGGTATTCCTCGAAAAATTGACCTGTTCCCATCGGTAGTGGGAGCAGCTCCACTCACGGCCGACCTACCGTTGACCCACGTCGCCGACATCCCGCTGCCAGGTCGCGCCACCCGGCTCGATTACGAAAGCTACGATCCTGATCGACATCTGCTGTTCATCGCGCACCTGGGCGACAGCGAAGTAATCGTTTTCGACACGCAACACTCACGCGTTGTCGCCCGAATTGGCAACATCGCCGCCGTTCATGGCGTCCTGGTAGTACGTGAACAGTCGCGCGTGTACGCGTCCGCGACCGGCACGAACGAAGTTGTTGCCATCGACGAGACCACCCTGAGAATCACTGCACGTATGCCGGGAGGCGTCTATCCGGACGGAATGGCCTATGCACCGGACACCCCGAAACTCTAGGTATCGGACGAGACAGGCGGGACTGAAACCGTAATCGATACCCAGTCCAATCGCCGCATCAAGGCGATCCCGTTGGGCGGCGAAGTCGGCAACACCCAGTATGACCCAGTGTCCCGTCATATCTTCGTCAATGTCCAGTCACGAGGACAACTCGTCGAGATCGATCCAACGACCCACGCAATCGTCGCGCGGATCGATCTGCCGGGCGCACGAGGCAACCACGGCCTTTATATCGTTTCGCAGCCACACCTCGCGTTCGTCGCGTGCGAAGGCAACGACAGACTGCTGACGCTGAATCTGCTCACCAGGCAGGTCATCCAGTCATTCGACGTTGGCGCCGATCCCGACGTGATTGCATTCGATCCCGGTGCGGGCACGCTTTATATCGCCGGCGAGGCAGGCATCGTGTCGATGTTTGCCGTGGGGTCTTCAACTGTGTCGAAAATCGGCGAAGGCCGCATCGGACCCAATGCGCATGTGGTTGCTGTCGATCCATCAACGCATCGTGCCTATTTCCCGCTAAAGAACGTCGACGGACGTCCGGTGCTGCGCGTCATGGCGCCCCGGTCGACACTGCCGTCTCCGTGAAACGATACCCGCCCCGATGAGTTATAGATTTGAACGTAAGAAGTCCACGACCTCATGGTCGATCTGGCGATGAGCCTCCGCGCGATCAACCCCGGGCGCATCCTGACAGATCAGAGCCGCATTGGCCGCGACCGAGGCCGGAATGAACGGACCCGCACTGCTGCGAGACCAATCGCCAACGGCGCGCCGGCGATTGCCTGTGGTTGGGGACCGTTACTGTTCCCGGCGGCTGCGGACGCCGCGCGCGGCGTCCGCAGCAGAACCGTCTAGAACCTTCGCGCGTCGAAACCCGGCAACGGCTGCGTGCCCTCCATTACCACTGCATTGAGCAGCTTCGGATCGAGCCCGAGCAAGCGCAGAATCGTCGGCGCGACCTGGGTTGTCTGCACGCGCTCACTGACCTCCCGGCCTGCACCCGGCGCGCCAGGCATATAGACGACAAGGCCCAGGTGGCTGTCATCCGGCGCGTTGCCTCCGTGCTCCTCGTCCTTCTTCGTGCTCGTCGTGTAGATGACCCCGGGGTTCGGCTGAACGATGATGTCCGGGGTTCGACCACCCGCTGGATCGCCAAAGCGCGCGGCGAGCGGACGGCCGTACAGAATATATGCCTGCGGGCCGTCCGCGCAAATCCCTGGCGCATTGCAACTCAGGTTGTCCTTGAGCGTCTTGACGGCGGCGGCGAGCTGACTCTGATCGCGCAGCCACACGAGCCCGACGTCGTCGGTCTGTATGAAACCCGTACCCGTGAGTCCTGTCCCGTCGTTGAGGTTGCCGCTTTTGGTGTTCGCCTGTCCAATGTTGCCGTCCGGATCGAAATAGTTGCTCGATTCAAGGAGCTTCGACAGCGTGTCGCCGTTTTTCACGAGCTTCGAGTGATCCGTGGGCGACTGCCCGTGCTTGGATGTGACGATGATCGCGGTGGACTGATAGAGGCCGCGCTGCTTCAATTCGGCCACCATTCGACCGAGGGATGCGTCGATGTACGCGATGGCCGCCGCAACTTGCGGGCCGGGCGTGAAGCTCGCGTCCAGATAGCCACCACCCTTCGCCACCGGCGCCTTCTGTGCGACGCTTAGCGTTTGGAAGTTCGTGCCGAGCACGGCAGGCACACTGGCCGCTGCATCGCCCTTCGATGTCTTTCCGTCGATCTGATTGATGATTGCCGCGACGTGGAAATCGTCGAATTTCTCGGTATGGCTATAGACGTCCGTGTAGTCGGTGCCGGTCGCGGGGTCGATCGAATTGATCTCGGTTCGCATGAGATCGTCGACGCCACGCCCAGACGGGCCGTTCAGCCAGTCATAGCCCCATGCATGCTTGTCCGCCCAGGCCGTGCGCGCGCCAGGAAGGTTCTGTTTGACGACTTCGAAGACCGTGTTGGTCTTCACATAATCGTGCGGATAGACGGGCTTGCACGCGCCACCGATCTTTGCGTGAGGGATAGCCTGTGGATTGAATCGGCCACCGCCATCGAGATGCGTCAGTGCGCCGCCATTCTCGGCGTCGATGCCGGTGGTTTCGTCGAATACGACGTTCCAGCCTTGCGGACCGCTGCACGTCGAATCCGAAGGCGCGTATAGCGTTCTGTCGTATGACACGTCGTAGAAAAGCCCCGCGCTCTTAGGCGACCCGCCGGTAACGAGTGCGGCGAGCCCCGGGAAAGAGTCCGACAAACCCGGCGTATGAGCGTCCGTAAAAGTGGTGCCGGCCTTTGCAAGAAGTGCAATGTTGGGACATGAATTAGAAGCGATGCATCGCGCTACGTCTTGTTCGTGCAAACCGTCGAAACTGATGAGAAGCACATGTTCGACCTCATTGTGCCTGCGGTGATCGCCGTCTTGCCCGCGATGATGGTCCTCGGCGGGAGATGCATTCGCTGCGCAAGTTACTGCCAGCGTCAGGGCTACAGTGGAGAACACGTTTTGCAACGGCCATTGCGGTCTTCTTCCGTTCATGTCTCGTCCTTATTGATGGGTAACAGAACAACCTGCCGGACCATCAATGTGCAACGTGTTTGCGTCGAGTCCGTGAACGTTGACTTACAACTAGCTGTATTTTGCCCGGTTGCGCAAGAATTAATTGCGTGCGAGCGTTAGGTTTGCTTAAGGTTTTCTTAAGGATGTCCCTGATCGACCGTTGGCGACCTGTCGATACCGTGTTCGACGCAGTTGGTTCAGTACCAAAATTCCAAACGACTCGAGATCGCGCTTTTCCCGTAGGAGGCCGAATCATAAACTCGTTTAATGTGATGAAGCACGCGGCCGGACACCGAGGGCTCGCCGGACCACGAAACTGTACCGGTGGAGCCCTATGCTTCCCATAAGATTTGGCGGCTAACATCGACTAATTTTCACTGCGATCTAGACCGATGAATGCACTGGAAGCGCTGAACCGCGCACTCTTTCTGTCGATCAACGCGACACCGGCGACGCCCGTCTGGCTTATCGACGTAGCCCGCTTTATCGCCGATGACGTGATCTATCTCGTGCCGCTTTTTCTCGCCGCGTTGTGGCTCTCGGGCGGCGAACGTCGACGCGCCGCCGCAGTGCGAGTGTGTTGCGCGGTTCTGCTGGCGCTCGGCATCAATCAGCTGATCGGTCTTGGGTGGATGCATCCGCGGCCCTTCATGATCGGCTTGGGCCATACCTTTATCGAGCACGCGCCAGATTCATCGTTTCCGAGCGACCACGTGACCGTGTTGGCAAGCGGGACCCTGACCTTGCTGCTCGCCGGCGAGCGCCGCTACGGTTTGTCGATGTTGCTCGCGGGTCTTGCCGTGGCATGGGCGCGCGTATTTGTCGGAGTGCATTTTCCGTTGGATATGGCAGGCGCCGTCGCCGTTGCGTGCATAGCCTATGCGCTGGTCGCTCCGCTATGGAAGATGTCTGGCGCTGCACTGACTCGCGGTCTCATAGCTGTGTATAGGAAGCTGCTGGCATGGCCTATCGGGCGCGGCTGGCTTTCGTCGTGATGGCGTGGCGGCGGATTGGTCGATTGGCGAAGTCCGCATGAAAGCACGGAAGTTGGCGTGAAAAGTCTGCAAGCTCATTCCAGCTTCCTGGCAAGAGCGCCCACCTCCAACAGCTGGGCGAAGTCCCTGTAAATCTCCTGCAGCTCCCTCCACCTGGATTCTCTGCCGCCGCTGATTCACATCCGATCGGACTTCGCATAGTAATTATGTCCGCTGACAACCGAGGCGATAGGCGCTCTCCGACCTGATTCGTCGATCAATTACCGCTGATGTGCGTCCGCTTCGCGTGCGAATGCAGAAACCTGTCAAGCGATGCAGCCTCGCGTTTCGCCTAACCTCGATAACCACGCACATCGTCGACGATGGGGACAACGGCGAGAGTAACAAGGACGATCGCAAGGGGAACGGTCGACGCAAATCCCAGGTGTCTAAAGCCTACTGCGCCAGTAAGTCCACCTACCAGGAACGACAGTAACAGCGATCCGAGAAGCTTTAGTTTCTGTCGATCTCCGCAGACCAGGTTGCCGGGCATTGCCCCGACATTCCAATAGAACAGCTTACCAAGCTCGATGCCAATATCGGTCACGAGACCAGTAACGTGTGTCGTCCGGATTTCCGCCTTTGAAACCTTTGTGATCATAGCGTTCTGCAGTCCCATCACGTAGCAGAGAAGGCAGACGGTAGCCGGCACGAAGAGCACGTGGTGCGATTTGAGATTCGAGCCGAGGACACCGAAGATCAGAAGCAGCGACGCCTCGAGCATCAACGGCATCGCGTATTGGCTCTGCAAGCGCCTGCGTCGTCCCCAGTTGATCAGGATCGCTGACGTGGCCGCGCCGACCAGAAAGGACAACAAGGAACTCAATCCCGCCACAGCCACATCAATGTCGCCAAGCGCGACGTTATCGGCAAGCGACGAAACAATTCCGGACATGTGTGAGGTGTACTGACCCACAGCGAGGAATCCGCCAGCGTTGGCTGCTCCAGCGACGAACGCGAGCGATCGCCCGAGGCGACGATTCGCGACGTCGCTGCGCTCGGGCGCCGCGAAACCGCGAAGATAATTGATGGGCATGCGGATCAGTTCGGTTTCGGGGGGCGGTTCACAAAGGTTGCACACGATTGAGCTTGTCGATCCTAACATGAGACGACGCTGCTTCAGCCTGCGTTTCAGACGAACCGTGTCAGCCAACGCGCGTGTCGGGCGTCGCCTGGACTGCCCGATGAACCATCCGAGGAAAGAAGTGAGCGCTGCGTCCGAGTTCGCTTCGCAGGTGCCTCCTTATAGCGCTGTCGCACGCACGCGGCGCGGTGCAATATCCGTGAAGCGTGTCACGTCGGCCATCACGGCGGGCGCTTCAGGCGACGTAAAAGCCGCATCGACCGATGCTTCGTCACGAAACCTGCATTCGCAGATCGCAAGCGTTCCGGCCTGCTGCTCGGCGGGGAAAAAGGCCGCGACCTCGACAAGGCCGTAGCGCGACCAGTGATGCATCACAAGGGGCAAATGACGGTCGACGTAATACGCGCGATCGAAGCGCGCACCGGCCTTGCCTTCGTAGGTGACATAGATCGTGACGGTGGCATCTCTCGACATGCTGTTCTCCAGTGACTAAGGCGTGAAAGGCGGCGTCGATCGGATGCATCGCACCGGTGATGTCGCGGGCGCCGAAACCAGATTCAGGCGGGTCTCGCGGCTTCACCGTTTATCGCGGCGGACCGATCGGTACAGTGATGTAGACCGCGAGAACGCTGCTAGCCTGGGTCGTCGGCCGGCGCGCGCATACTCTCGCCATGCGCCGCACGATGGATCGCATTGACGATGCTCTCGTAGCCGGTGCACCGGCACAGATTGCCGCTGATCGCGTGACGTATCTCTTCGTGACTCGGCGACGAGTTGTGCCTCAGGAGGTCCGCCGCCGCGATCAGCATGCCGCTCGTGCAGAATCCGCATTGGAACCCGTTCTCCGCAATGAACGCCTCCTGCAGCGCCTCGATTCCGCTGAGGCCTTCGATCGTCCGCACGTCGTTTCCAGATATCGACGCCGCAAGCACAAGACAGGACTTCCTTACCTCGCCGTCGATCAAGACCGTGCACGCGCCGCAATCGCCGGTCAGGCATCCGATGCGCGTGCCTTTCGCATCGAGTGCATCGCGGATGAGTTCGACGAGCAACAGTCGCGAGTCCACTCGTTCAGACCGCGGCTCGCCATTGAGCGTGAGCCGCACCTCGATCGTTCCTTTCATGTCTTCGTTCCCGTGAGCAGGACGCGTAAATGCCGTTTCACGACGCCAGGCACAACGGCGCGCCGATAGTCCGCGTCCGCGAGTTCATCGCTCCAGCCTTCGCCGACAAGATCTTGCGCACTCGTTGCCGCATGCTCGATAAACGCATCGGGCGCGAGCAAAACCTGTTCGTCGATCGCGAAGCGGCGATACGCCGGCCGTCGGCCGGCCGCGCCGACTGCAAGCCGCACACTGATCTGCTCGCCCCGATGCAGGGAGCACGCAACGGTCACGATGGGCCACGAACTCGCACTCGCCTTGTACTTCTGATACTCACAGGCGACGAGCGTCGTGTCGCGCGGCACGCGTACGCCAATGAGAAACTCGTCTGCGCGGCGCGCGGTGCGAAAGGCGTCGATAAAAAACTCTCGCGCAGCGACATGACGCACGCCCTGTGACGAGCGCAATTCGAACTCTGCCTCGAGCGCCGCGAGACATCCCGGTGCGTCGGACGAAGGATTCGCGTAGCTTGCTGCCCCACCGAGCGTGCCCTGATTGACGATCGATGCACCGCCCGTGACCTGCGCGGCCATCGCCGCAAGCAGCGGCGCCTGGCGTGCCACGAGCGGTGAAGCGAGCAATTGCGCATAGGTCGTCATCGCGCCGATGTGCAGATGCATATCGTCGAGCGCGATTCATCCAGACGGAGCGCACCGAGACTGATGACATGTCCGGGACACACGAGATTCGCCGACATCGACGGCACCAGCATCGTGCCGCCGCCGAGCACCGAGGCATCCTCGCGAAAGGCGGCTAGCAAGGCAGCCGCTTCGTCGAGGTCCCTCGGTTGGTGAAAATCGAAGTAATGGCCGATCACGCGCGTCGCTCCTCGAGGGACGCCATCACGCGCGCCGGCGTCGCCGGCACGTGCGTCAGGCGCGCGTCGTCACCGAGTGCATTCGCCACGGCATTGGTCACCGCTGAGAGCGCACCGCCTAGCCCCGATTCGCCCGCGCCCTTCATGCCGAGCGGATGAAACGGATTCAGCGTCACGCGATGTCCGACGCGAATGGGCGGAAGATCGTTAGCTCGAGGCAATAGATAACTCTTGAAGCGATCGGTGATCATGCGATGATGTTCATCGAACTTAATCAGTTCCCACAGCGCGACGCCGATGCCCATCACGACCGCCCCTCTAAGTTGCGCTTCGACGAGCGCCGGATTGACCATTGCGCCGCAGTCGTGCACCACGGCATAGTCGAGCAGCCTGCTATTGCCAGTCGCCGTGTCGAGTTCGAGCGCCGCGGCATGCACGGAATATGAGAACGTCGGGTATGTGGCGATACGGCCTTGCGCATCCGGCTCCACGCGCACATTCTGCGGCGCGAAGCTGCGCGTCACTTCGAGCGGCAGCGTCACGCCGGCTGCCACGGTGAATGGCCGTAGATGCGCCCCGAGCGCGAGTTCGGCCACTGCGATCCTCGTGCCGTTCGACTCGCGCCACGCATGACCGTCGCGCAGTGAAATGTCTTCGGGCGCACCGCCGAGCAGGTTGGCGGCGCACTGACAGAGCCGTGCGCGCAACTCCTGCGCGGCGAGATACGCGGCGGTCCCGCCGTACATCAGCGCACGGCTGCTCGCGTTGCCGGTGCCGAGCGGCGTCACGTCTGTGTCCCCCTCGATCACGCTGACCTGGTCCGCGCGCAGGCCGAGTTCACCGGCGACCATCTGCGCAATGCCGGTATCGCTGCCGCTGCCCGGAGACGTCACGCCCGTCAGCACCTGCACGTCGCCCGACGGCATCATGCGAACGGTGGATGTCTCGTATCCATTGGGAAAGTTACCGGGCCGCGCCCCGCCTTCCGGCGTTAGTTCGAACGCAATGCCAATACCGATGCGACGCTCGCTGGTACGCGCTGCGCTTGCGCGCTCCTGCCATTGCTCGTAATCGAACATCGTCAGCAACTGCTCAAGGCCGCCCGGATAGTCGCCGCTATCCACGTTCAGCCCGGACGGCAGCAAACGCGGCAAGGCGTCCCGTGCGACCAGATTGCGACGCCGCAATTCGACTGCATCCATGCCAGTTTGCCGGGCCAGCCGATCGATTGCATGTTCCAGCACGAGGTTGCCGATCTCTTTGCCGTAACCGCGTATGGCTTGCCAGGGCGGTCGATTGGTGATCGCGAGAGAGCACTCGACGTCGCAGTGCTCAATCGTATAGACGGTCGGAAACACGGCCGGCGTGACGAGCGCCATCGCCCAGCTATGACCGGCGCCGATGATGCCGACATCCACCATGATGCGGTCACGCCAGCCGATGAGCCTGCCTTGCTCATCCGCCGCGATCTCATAGCTGTGATGCTGCGAACGCGCACCGGCGAGCAGTGTTTCGCGCCGTTCCTCGACCCAGGCGACCGGGCGTTTCGTGATCCGGCTGAACAGCGCGACCAGCACTTCTTCGGGATGCCCAGCCATCTTCAGCCCGAACGTACCGCCGATGCGCGGCGCGATCACGCGGACCTGCGACTCCTTCACACGCAAGGCCGCTGCAATCAGCCAGCGGCTCGTATGAGGGTTCTGGAACGTGCCGGTCAACGTGTAGCGTTCGCCGTGCCCGTCCCACTGGGCGACGTAGCACAGCGTTTCCATTGGTGCACTGGTCGACGGGCCGACCGTCAGTTCCCCTCGTGCGATGTGCGCCGCGCGCTCGAATGCAGCATCGGCGTCCCCCGAACGAATGCGGTCGCGCACGAACAGGTTCGTATCCCAGCCGGGCTGAACCACCGGCGCACCTTCGCGCAGGGCGTCGCGCGCGTTCGCGGTTGCCGGTTGCACTTCGTATTCGACGCGAATCTTCGCGAGCGCGGCTTGCGCGTCGTGCACCGACGTCGCCACGAGCGCCGCGACCGGTTGGCCGAAGTACGTCGCGTGCTCGAGTGCAAGGCAACGACTTTGTAAAGGCCCGCGTGCGCCTTGTGCGGGAAGATCCATGGCCGGCGGCATTGCATCGCTCATGCGCGCTGCGTCTTCTCCCGTGAGGCCCGCGACGACACCCGGCATGGCGAGCGCACCCGAGAGGTCGATCGAGACGATCGTCGCACACGCGTGAGCGCTGCGCAGGATGGCTAGATGGAGCGCGCCTGCGGGAATGAGATCGGCACTGTAATCGACGCGCCCCGAAACGAAGCGCGCTGCGTCCAGACGCGCCACGTTCTCCCCGAGCAGGCTGCCCGGCGACGCGTCCTTGAAAGTCTGTTCCATGTTTGTCGCGCGACGGCCCGATTGCCCGGACCTCGCCGTTCGTTGGTTGCTCATCGGCTCGCCTGGCGTCCCACGCGCACGCAGAGCATCGCGCATGCGCCGAGCGCCAGCAGTGTCGTCATCAGAAAAAGTCCGCTGTTGAGTGTGCCGCTCAGCGTCTTGAGCCAGCCCATCGCGAACGGACTGGCGAAACCGCCGAGCAGACCAAGGCTGTTGACGAATGCGATCGCCGGAGCAGCGGCGGGCGACCCGGCGAAATAGTCGGACGCGAGCGACCACAACAGCGGAATCGTGACGAACACCGTGGTCGATGCGATCGTCAGGAGCACGATGGTCGCAGTCAGATCATGCGCCAGAAGCGGCAGCAGTGAAAGTGCGGTCGCGCCCGCCAGGGCCGCCAGTGCGCCGTGCCAGCGACGTTCGAGAAGCCTGTCCGAGTTGCGGCAGATCAGCACCATGCCGATCGTGGCGATGCCGTACGGAATGGCCGAGAGCCAGCCAATGCGCTCCACGCTCGTCGCGCCTGCGCTCTTCAGTACCGTCGGCACCCAGAAGCTCAGCGCATAAGTGCCGCAAATAAAGGTGAAATAGGCGAAGCTGATCACGTACACCTTCGGGTCGGCGATGACCTGCCGCAACTGCGCGGCGTGTTCCGCGTCGGCTTCACGGCCGTCGTCGCGCAGTGCGTGGCGCAAGGTGTCGCGCTCCGGTTCGGTGAGCCATTTCGCTCGCTCGATGTCGTCCGAAAGGGTGAACCAGGTCACGATGCCAAGCAGCACCGCCGGCGCCGCTTCCACGATATAGAGCCACTGCCAGCCCGCCAGACCCGCAACGCCCGCGAGCCGCGACATCGCCCAACCAGACACCGGGCCGCCGATCATCCCCGCGATCGGAAATCCGGTCATGAAGAGACCGAGAATCTGCCCGCGACGGTTGCGCGGGAACCATTGACTCAGGAAGTAGACGACGCCGGGAAAAAAGCCCGCCTCGAACACGCCGAGCAGAAAGCGCAGTACGTAGAACGCGGTCGGGCTCGATACGGTCGCCATTGCGCAGCCGGTGAGACCCCATAGGACCATGATGCGCGTGATGGTCTTACGTGCGCCGATGCGTTGCAGAAGCAGATTGCTCGGCACTTCGAACAGAAAGTAGCCGATGAAAAATATTCCCGCGCCTAGTCCGTACACGGCATCGCTGAAGCCGAGCGCGTCCTGCATCTGCAGCTTCGCGAAGCCGACGTTGATGCGGTCCAGATACGCGATCACATAGCAGACGATCAGAAGCGGCACGAGCCGCATCGCGACCTTGAGGTAAAGCGCGCGCTGCGCGTCTTCCCGGGCCGTTACCTGAGCGGGGGCGTGTACATCGAGAGCGATTTTGCGCGACATGATGACCCTCTCAATGAAGTGGAATGGAACGGCACGTGAATGACGGAAAGCGTTTCATGAGGCTGTCTCCTTGAGCCTGTCGGCGCGCAGATGGTCCGGCGGCGTCTGCTCTTTTTTGGGGGCGCGCCCGAAGGCGGCGGAACGTTCGCGCCGAAAACTGATCGATCGAACAGTCAGCACAGTAGCCGACGAGCCAACTTCCGGTCAACCCGAAACATGGTCGACTTCGCCGGGGACTTTCCCTTGTTGACTGATCGATCAGTCAGGCGTAGTATCGGCAGCTGAACACCTCGCCTCGCGAACAGCGACACGTTTGCGACAGGCGTCAGAGGGACTTTTCAACCTTCATCAGAGGAAAGAGCCGTGAGCACCTTCAACGAGTACTCAGACAAATTCGAGACCATCCGCATGACACGTACCGATGGCGTACTGGAGATGCACTTCCACACGCACGGCGAGCCACTGGTATGGAATCTGACAGCCCATCGCGAGTTCGAGCAGGCTTTTCTCGATGTAGGACGCGATCGGGACAACGAGGTCGTGATCATGACCGGCACGGGCGATGCCTTCAGCGGACCGGCCATTGCGCCCGGCATGCATCAGAACCGCAATTCGATGACGCCCACGGTCTACGATCCGATCTACTGGGAAGCGAAGCATCTGCTCATCAACCTGCTCAACATCGAGGCGCCGGTGATCAGCGTCATCAACGGCCCGGCCGTGCGGCATGCAGAGATCCCGCTGCTCGGAGACATCGTGCTCGCATCCGACACCGCGACGATCCAGGACACCGCACACTTCCAGGGAGGCATGGTGCCGGGCGACGGCATGCATCTGATCATGCCGCTGCTGATGGGTCGCGCGCGCGGCCATTACTTTCTTCTGACAGGTCAGAGCATTCCCGCCAGCGCGGCGCTCGAAATGGGATTAGTGAACGAAGTGCTGCCGTCGGCCGAACTTTTGCCGCGCGCCCGCGAACTCGCCAGGCTGATGCTCAAGCAGCCGCGTCTCGTGCGACGCTATACACGCACCTGCCTGAACCAGGAACTGAAAGCACGACTGCACGACGTGCTCGGATACGGACTCGCGCTGGAAGGCATCGCCCGCATGAGAGAAGTGGCCGCCTGAGCGGGCCCGATTCTTCCTATCTGCATCACTTCACAAATCAAGGAGGCAGCATGACTGTCAGCAGTATTACCAGACCGATCGATATGGTAGGTTCGGTCATCGATGTGGTCGATTCCACGCCCGATGTGCTCGGCGAGTCGATCATCTGGGATGAGAAAACGCAACTTCTCTGGTGGGTGGACGGGATCGGTCAATCGATCCATCGCCTCGACATTTCTAGCGGCGCCAAGAAGAGCTGGCTGATGCAGGAAGAGATCGGCAGCATCGGCCTGCGCGCCAAAGGCGGCCTGATCGTAGGCATGCGCTCGGGCTTCTACTTCTTCTCGCCCGAAACCGGTGAGCTGACCGAAGTTGCGCGTCCCGATGCCGAGCGTCCGAAGAACCGTTTCAATGACGGCAAATGCGACAGGCACGGCCGCTACTGGTCGGGCACCGTGGAAGCGGCCGCCTACACCCCACGCGGACGTTTGTTCCGGCTGGATCCCGATCTGAAGCCGAAACTCATCATGGAAGGCATCACGTGCATCAACGGGCTGAGCTTTAGCCCGGATAACCGCCTGATGTTCATGACCGACTCGTTCAGTTGCCAGATCGACGTGTTCGACTACGACTCCGTCGACGGCGCCATCTATAACCGCCGCAAGTTCGCCGAAGTTCCGCTCGGACGTGGTATCTGCGACGGCTCGACCGTCGATGCCGACGGGTGCTTCTGGAGCGCGAACATGGACGGCTGGTGCGTCACGCGCTACGACCCGCGCGGACGAATCGACATGGTCATCAATCTCCCGGTGCGACGCGTGAGCAGCCTGTGCTTCGGCGGTCCCGATCTCGACACCCTCTTTATCACTACGGCGCGCCGGCGCATGAGCGAGAAGGAACTCGCGCAGCAACCGCTCGCGGGCAATGTGCTCGCGGTACGTCCCGGCGTGAAAGGACTGCCTGAGCCGGAATTTCTCGGATAACGGTGTGGGCTGCCTGGTATATCGCGTCGTATGAGGATCGCGATATACTGACTGATCGATCGAATAGTACGGTGAGGGAGTCGCCTGGATGAAGACAGAACGCGAAAAGAAGGTGTCGGCACGCACGGGCAACAGTGTTCAGGAACCAGAGCACGCGCCGGGCACCCGCCTCTCCGCGATCCTGAATGCGGCCGAACGGGTGTTCGGTGAGCACGGCTACGCCGGCGCGAGCATGCGGAACATCGCAGAGGAAGCGGGCGTCGCGCAGGCGCTCGTGCATTATCACTACGCGACCAAGGACAAGCTCTACGAGGCCGTGTTCGAGCGACGGTCGTCGGCGATCAATCAGCACCGTGGCAAGCTGCTCGACGCCCTGTTCGCGAGCGAAAGCACCGCGACCGTCGAAGACGTGCTGACGATCGCCTTCACCCCGCTGTCGGAAATTTTTCATGGCGAGGATGCGGTGAATCTCGCGCTTTACGTGCAACTCGTCGCGTCCGTCAGTCTCGGCAGCGACGAGCGTTCACGGCGCATTCGCGAAACCTACTATGACCCGATCGCGGAGCGATTCATCGACGCCCTGCATACGGTCTTGCCTGGCATTGCACGCGAGCAGGCGGTGTGGGCGTATCTGTTTTCGGTGGGAGCGCGGCAGCAGGCCCATGCACTCAATGGCCGGGCGATGCGACTGGGTGCACGGGACCGCGCCAGGAAGTCGACGGCGCACTATTCCGACCTCGTGCGCTTCGCGGCGGCGGGCATACGTGAGTTGGTGCGGAACGAAACCGGCACGAACGCACGATCGAAGGAGCCCGAAGGCCGCGTCGCAAAGCTCTCGAGTGGTCGAACGAAGAAATCGCAAGCCGGCACCGTCGCAAACACACCGACTCGTAGCGTGCGCGGTCGCGAGTGACGCGACGCACCACCTGTGGAGAAATATGAATGACTGATCTAAGCAAATCAGGCTTGCCGACGCAGCAGTTGATTGAATTCGATAACGTCGCTGTCTCGGTGACTGACATCAATCGATCCGCAGACTGGTACGGGCGCCTCTTCGGGTTTCGTCGAGGATACTCGACCTACATCGAACCACTCGAGGCCGATTTCCAGATTCTCGAAAGAGACGACATACGGATCGAACTTCTTTCGCGTGCAACGACCGTTCGCAATCCGGACGCGGATATTGTGCCGGGGCCGCACATCGACCGGACCGGGGCGAAGGCGATCGTTTTTCGCACATCGAGCCTCGAAGCCGTCACATCTCACCTCGAGAATGAAGGCGCGGTCTTCGAATGGAAACTCAAGCCTCTCTCTGCAGACGGCTTACGGTCGACGATGGTTCGAGACCCCGACGGTACGATCATCAACATCCTGCAGTACCCGTAGTTATTCACCTACGAGCTCATTGGCCCAAATGCGGGCGTACTCGCGCGTCGACGCGTTCAGCCGACTCGGCAACAAATAATCGGCGGGCTTGAGCCACCTATCAGTGCAGCATCGTGATCGGTTTACTCACTGGGCTGCAGTCATCGAATCCGACAGCATCGTCTCGGCGATATCCAGCATCGCGCGCAAGCGATCCATGTGTCGCAGGTCCTGATGATAGCCAACCCACAAATCCCGCATGGGAGGTTGATCGGGCGTGTCGATGCGATGCAATCCGGAGATTGCATCGCCAAGTGGCCTTGGCAGCACCGCAATACCTACCCCTCTCAGGCACATCTGTGCCTGGACCGTTCGATTTGTGCTTGTGAAGGCTCGTCGTGAAAGCGGGAACCTTTCCAGCACCCAACTGACGTCGGGAAAGTGCGACTGCGCGGTATTCATGAGAATGAGCCCTACGGATGCCGGATCGTCCTGCAACGCCTGTGCGGTTGCCGCCGACGCAAAGAGGCCATATTGAATTCGCATTAGACGGCGCTGAACAATATCCGGCTCGCTGAACGGCACGATGCGAAAGGCGACGTCCGCCTCACGACGTGAGAGATCGAGTAGTCGATAGCTTGCAATCACTTCCGGCACGACAGCGGGATGACGGCGCGTCAACTCGGCCAGGACGGGAGCCAGTACATAGCCGGCAAACCAGTCCGCCGATGAGATCCGCAGGATGCCTTCGAGGCGTTGGTTGTTGCCGCTCAGACGCCTTTCCATGGACAGCGCGGCATCCTCCATGGATTCCGCCAGCGCGAGCACGGTGTCCCCGGCGTCCGTGAGCACGAGTCCGTCCTTTGTCCGACGAAAAAGCGGCTGCTTCGCTTCGTCCTCAAGCACCTTGATTCGCCGACCCACTGTCGGATGGCTCACATCCAGCATCCGGGCGGACTCGCCGAAGGACCCGCTGCGAGCTACTGCCAGGAAGATGCGAACGTCGTTCCATTCCATGCCCGATCTCCGTACAAAATTGCACGGCAAATATACATGGACGTCAGTATTCGAACAATGTTGTTCGGAGCACTATACGGCTCGATAAACGGATGTCCCCGCGAACCGACTGCGCGCCAATCCCAAGCCAGTCTGATCTGGAACCTCAAGATATGAATACCGAAGCCCGGCAGGTTGTTATCACTGGGACAGCAGCCTCCGACTCCCGGCGCTGGCTCGCCCTGGCAGTGCTGTTGACCGGCACGCTGCTGCCACCTTTGGACTTCTTCATCGTCAACGTGGCGCTACCTACCATACGTACGGGCCTGCAAGCATCTTCAGATGTCTCGCAGTTGGTGATCTCGGTGTACGCCGCGGCCTATGCCGTCACCCTGATCCTGGGCGGTCGCCTCGGCGATCTTTATGGCCGGAAGCGCGTATTCATCGCTGGCATGCTCGGCTTTGGGGTCGCTTCGGCGTGGTGTGGCCTGGCACCGTCGTCGGACATGCTTGTCGTCGGCCGGCTGCTGCAAGGGATCTCCGCAGCGATCATGGCACCGCAATCATTGGCCTCGATACACGCCATCTTCCCGGAAAGAGAAAAGAATCGCGCGTTGAGTCTATACGGCGCGACATTCGGCCTGGCCTCTGTGGGCGGTCAGCTGCTGGGGGGAATGCTGGTTTCCGCCAGTCCGTGGGGACTGGGGTGGCGCAGCGTATTTTTGATCAACCTGCCGATCATCATCGTTGCCGTTCCAGCTGCAACGATGCTGCTGCGTGAAAGCCGAGCCGAGCGTTCGCCTCGCCTGGACGTGCCAGGGGCGTTGATGCTCGCCGTTGGCTTGCTGGCGCTCGTGGTTCCGCTCATCGAAGGGCAAGAACACCGCTGGCCGTGGTGGTGCATAGCGCCGCTGATCCTGAGCATGCCATTGCTATGGGCCTTCTGGCAGTATGAAAAGGCACAGGAGCGCGCCGGCAGAACTCCTCTCGTTCTGCCCTCGCTTCTAGCCGTGCGCAAGTTGCGACAAAGCTTGGCGTCAACGTTCTTCTTCTACGCGCTCGCTGCGTTCTTCCTGGTGTTTGCCGTGTATGAACAGGCCAGCCTGCGTCACGACGCGTTGACGGCCGGCTTGGCCATCGTGCCGCTCGGCATCGGGTTCTTCCTCGGTCCACTGTGCAGCCCGTACATCGCCCGGCGTATAGGCACACGCACTGCCGCGTTTGGCATGGGTCTGGAGGTGCTCGGTCTGATCATGGTCGCAGCGCTGGCGTTCGCCGGTGCGTCGTCGTGGCTTGCGTTGCCGTTGTTTTTGATTGGCGCCGGGCAAGGTATCGCCCTTCCTGCGCTAGTGCGCCTGAACGTAGACCATGTGGAAACACGTTGGGCGGGGCTGGCCTCGGGCCTGGTAAGCGCTACGTTGCAGATCAGCGCTGCAGTAAGCGTCGCCTTGTTCGGCGGTCTATTCATCGCGATCGCGCCTGATGGTGCAAGCGCTCAGGACGTGCAGCTGGGCTTTGCGGTGGCTTCATTGGCCATAGGCGCGTCACTGGCACTGGCAGCCGGACTAAGTTGGAGACTCCGGGAATCATGAAGAATCAAGATCGATACGAAATTATCCAAACATAGAAATTCTTGCCATGAACAGTTCCACCTTTCCTCTCGCCGGCAAGCGCGCGCTTGTGACCGGTGCAGCACGTGGCATCGGCGCGGCCATCGCACTGAAGCTGGCCGAAGACGGCGCCGACGTCGCGATCACCTATGAGAAATCGGCCGCAAAGGCCGAGGCGCTCGCCGCTGAAATCCGCGCCCTGGGCCGCACGGCCGTCGCCATCCAGGCCGATGCCGGCAGCCCGGACGCCACGCAGACCGCGGTCGAACAGGCCGTCGCCGATCTTGGCGGGTTGGACATCCTGGTGAACAACGCTGGTGTCCTCATCGCCGGCCCCTTCTCCGAGCAGTCGCTGGAGGAGATGAATCTGCAGTTGAACGTCAATGTGCGCGGCGTCTTCGTGGCGACCCAGGCTGCGCTGAAGCACCTCCCAAACGGCGGCCGCATCATCACTATCGGCAGCAACGCAGGCCTGTCTGTCCCGTTTCCTGGCATAGCCGTCTATTCGGCCACCAAATCGGCGATGGAGAGCTTCACCCGCGGTCTTGCGCGTGAAGTGGGCCCTCGTGACATCACCGTCAATCTGGTGCGCCCCGGCCCGATCGACACCGACATGAATCCCGCCGACGGCCCGCTCGCGCCTTCCATTCTTCCGAACCTGGGAATTGCCCGCTATGGCAAGACCTGGGAGGTTGCCGAGTCAGTCGCCTTCCTTGCCGGACCTGGTGCCGCTTATGTGACCGGTTCCGGCATTCTCGTCGATGGCGGCATCAGCGCCTGAGTGGATGTCCTGAGAGGACAACTGACCTCCCTGGGCGTTGCACCCACGGCAAAATCTATCAGAGCGTCCAGAAAAGCCCTCCCCCTACAACGATGGCGGGCCGGGCGACGTTGCCCTTATGACGGTAATGGAGAGAGAAAGGCATATGACAAAGATGATCGTGGTCTGCACCGGCGACGCCAACACGAAGTTCGATCGGGATTACTACGCGAATGATCACTTCAACCTGGCGCGCTCATGCTGGGAAGAGTACGGGATGCAATCTGCGGAGGCGTTTTTTCCTTACGCTGAAGCCGATGGCTGGAAATCCATTGGCGTCTACACCTTTTCCTCGGAACAAGGCGTCCATGACGCGCTGGCGAGCCCTAAAACACAGCAAGTCATGGACGATGTGAAGAACTTCACCGACGCGCAAGTCGTGTTGCGCAGTCTGTTCATGGCGTTCTGAGCGGCATCGCAGCGTCAATGTTTTTGGATTCACCTCGCGCAATAGCTACTTGTTCAATTTCTCAGCCTCGCTCGGCTCCTCTCTGGGCTTGTAGCGCGGCGTGGGCTGTGGCAGCAGAAAGAAGGCGACGCACAGCAGTGCAATGGCCACTCCGATGCGCGACGCCGCGATGACGACGGGAATTGCAGCGATCTGGAGCAGCGTCGCGACGCCGTAGCGACGTGTCATCTGCTGGAGGAAATCGGGCGCGAGCCGTTCGTCCATCAGCCGGCGGCCTGGCATTGCGTAGAACCACTTCGCCATCCACGTGCAGGCGGTCAGGGCAAGACCGGCAACAAGGGTCACTGACGCGGCGGACTCGAAACCCGTGCCGAGGTGGAAGCACCAGACGCGGATTGGATAAGGAATGACGACGATCGCCAGCAGGAACAGGAGGTTGATCACGCCGAACCAGTGATCACTCTTGGCGTAAATGCGACCCGAATAATGGTGTTGCAGCCAGTACGCCCCAATCACGACGTAGCATCGTCCGGGCAATACCAAACTTCATGAAGGTAGCCTAACGCCCTCGTCATCCAATACCGTCCTTCCGGCCATTTCTTTCGGTTCGCGAATTGTTGACGATTTTACGCGAGGCGTCGAGTGGCGGTTCATCGCCGATGACCGGCTAATGCGGCATGCATATTTCCCGGCGCGCGAATGAGCCGCCTTACTTCGACGCGTTCAGCAAGATCATTCGATGAACGCGGGAAAGCGCCTGCTGCCATTCGGCGCTATTGCGCGCGGCGTCGCCCTTGTCAATGAGCGGCTCGAGCAACGAGAGCAGTTCCGTTGAACGGGATGTGTCTTCCGGTGTGGTCAGATCGGAAGTCAGCACCCCTCGTTCGTACTTCAAATGACGTGTGCTCCGGTCTGAAGTCTGACGCAGCGAGGCGTGTACCAGCGCGCCACGTTCCGTAGCCAGCTGGACGGTGCTTTCGGCGGAGTCGTCGATCCGCACATAATCGTAGTTCTGCGAGGACCTCGATGAGGTAAGGGCCGGTTTGGTGCCGCCCGTAAGCGCCCGATGGTAGTTGGCGACCAGATGCGATTGCTGGCTTTGCGAAATCTTGCCTTCGAAGCGCGAGCCTTCGAGCTGCGTCGTTTGCGAGACCTGATACGAAAATGCGTCGACTTCGCCCGGACGCATCGGATTGGGCGACGCCGACGCGTCCGTGATCGATGCGCTAAAGTCAGCGAGTCCCGTCAACATCGCCTGAGCCGACTGCTGCAGCCCCGGGCCGTAGCCCGTTCCCGGCAGCACCTCGGCCGAAGGCGTCCCGTAGCTCTCGTTCATCTGCGCGAATCCGTCCTCGAACATCGACATCAACGTTGCGTTGCCGTGCCCGCGTGAATTGGCGTGGTCGAACTGCTGAAGATAGCTCGCCACCGAAGCAGCGCGTTGCGCGTTCGTTCCCCAAAGTGCCGAATGGCTCGTATCGACCTTCACGCTCATGGTTCCCGCCGCGCTCGTGACGCTCAGGCTGCGCGCCGCGCTGTCCTGCGAATAGCTTGCCGAGACGTCCGCATTGCCGGCGCCCGTTATGCTGTATTCAAAGCTCACGGAAGCGAGCACCGAAGTGTCGGACTGCGTCAGGCCGCTCAGGTCGAGTTTCGGTGGCACGGCGCCCAGACCGTCGATGGCCTGTTGGAAACCCTCTGAAAGCTTTGTCAGCGCATTGCGTTCGCTCTCGCTGAGCGCGCCGCTGCTCTTGATGCTGACCGAAAGGCCGCCGTCCTCGCTGCCCAGCGCGATTTCGACCGTCACGCCGCTCGCCGTTCGCACCGTCAAACCGATCTGGCCGGCGGGTTGTTGAGAAGACCGTCCAATGCCGCCCACGCCTGCGGACCCAACGCTGACGGTTTGCGAATAATCGCTGCCCGTGGTCCTGAAGCGATCGAGCAGCGCGCTGCCGAGCCCGGCGAAGCGTCCCGCCATCGTCTGCGCGGCGTAGTTCCCTGCCATCCTGAGCGTTACCGCGTCGCGGTTGTCGCTGGCCCAGCTCACCGTCGGCATGGCGGCGCTCAGCGTGCCTTCCGGCGTATAGGTATCGAGCACCGTGATGCTGCTCGCGGAAGGGACCGTGACGATGGCCGACGGCGAGAGCGCCACCATGCGTCGCGCATCGCCGTCAACCGCCACCGCGGGATTCACGGAATCGGAGCGGGGGGTGGGGACAAGGGGCGCGGCAAGGTTCAGGGACGATAGCGTGGTCATGGCTCAATGCGTTCTTGTTGTTCGCGAGGGAGCGTGGCGCGCAGCTCTGGACAGCGCCATCATCTGCTTATCGTCAATGCTTTCGAATACTTTAGTAAGAACGTGACAGATACGAGCACCCCTCTAGCGTCCAGATAGCCGACATTCAGTCTGCATCGTCAGCGATTCAGCCCTGTTGTCGAACGGCCGTTCCTGGCCGCTTTGAGGCAGTGCCACTGGCAATTTGATCCCCGGAAACCGGCCAATCAGCGGGCGGCGGACACGTGCAGACCGCATCGGCTGACGGCGGGCAGGAGCTGGCAGCGAGCCACGTGACACCATGGACGTGAACGCGCGTATCCTGCCTTCCAGCGGATTTTCCTATGGACATCCGGTGGCCAACGTTTTTTCCGTCAAATCAGGGCGTTCTAGGCATGTCCATAGCACCGTCGTTCTGGGGTACTGCGCGTACACCGGTTGTAACGAGCAGGAACTTGGTCCGCGAGCTTTTGCTTTCATCAGGCTGGCGGATGTGACCGCAGGGTTAGGCCGTCGCAAGTATAAAAGCGCCGGACTGGACCTCGAACTGCAGAACGCTTGCGCGGATATCGGCATGCTGCTATGCGACCGCCCCCCGGCACAACCGCAGACATCACCAGCGACGCAGTGTTGTACTGGGACGCCGGAAAGCTTTGTGGCGCGAGCCTGTCCCTCGACGAGCCGTACGTCGTAGCGCTTCCTATAGACCCCGAGGACTTCCTGCCCGAGGTCCGGGTGGCGGTTACGAACTGGCTGGGGCGGCCAACCTTCAGTTACCGCCCTTCCCTTTTGGAGTGGCTGGAAGATCCGCGGGCGGTAGATCGGGTACCGCAAGTACCGCCCCCGGGGCGGGAATGACGAGAGTTTTCCGTTCGTTATCCGTCGTGCTTCCGCGCTCTGCTTTTCCCTCGTCCCGCGCTCATGCGTCTTCGAGGGCTTTGCGCGCTTCGGCGGACATTTCAAGCAAGCCTGCGTCTACTTCCGCAAGCCATCGGTCGCGCATCATCAGCGCGTCGCGCTGAGCTTGCGGATCGCGTTCATTTTTGATCGCCGCAGCCACCTTCTGCACGTTGGCCAAATCAACCTTTACCGTCACTGTCTCCTGTTGCCGCGCGGCCGGCGCGAGCGGTTTTCCGACTTGTCCGTCAGAAGTCGAAATATGGATAGCCGTTTCCGGCCATCGCTGTCATCAAATTCATGAACACACCCCATACGCCGACCGCTCCGGCGACGGTGAATAACACGAGTCCAGCCAGCCTAGGTCGCAATATGATGGCCATGGCACTCAAGAGTAGGGACACTACCAGCATTGCAGCGAAGCAATTCCGTGCATCGCTGGCGAGATATCCATATCTAGCCCACGGAGAATGAACCCACGAAGCGGCGTATGCCAGAAACGAGTACCCGGCGAACATGCCAACAAGGAAACCCCAGCCCAGGACTACACAGAGCAGCCCGTATCGTCGACCGGATTTTTCTCGTTGCGGAATCGCTCCTGTTGACGCTTCGCCCATTAGTTCAGTCCTCAGCTAGTCCAGTTTTCCTACGCCTTCTGCATGTTGAAGTTTGCCGCCGCGTACCGTGCATTGCACGTCCAGACTTCTTCCCCGTTACGGTAGAAAACTGCCCGACCCTTTGCGACGGTCATTCGGGCTTGCGGAAACACTGCGCTGTGACCGTTGAGCGCGGCCGAGATTTCGTTGCGCTCCCGGCACGTCGCCCAATACTCACCGTCGGCTAAGACTTCGCGCGCCATCTTTGCCAAGTTTTCCATAGGGCTAGTCCGATTGCGCGAAGCGCCTGCGCAGGTGTGCCCGCAATGCGGTTTCAGTGGAAGCCTCGTCGTCCTTGCTCGCTTCATACCAAACGTCCGCGTAGGCCTCTGCTCGCACCTCATTAACGCCTTGTTCAGCGGCAAACTGACGAGCGATGCGCCGCGCCTGGTCAATGTCCTGCACTTCGTTGGTCATCGATTGCTCCTGTTTTCCTAGTTAAGCTGACCGCCCTTTCGCTTGGTACGTCAAGTGCGACAAAGCATCTTCTAACTCAGCCGCCAGTGTCAGCGACTTTTCCGTGAACGCTTCCATATCATCGAGCGACTTGACTTTGGACGGGTCTGTGACCTTCTCAATCTCGTGCACAAACTCACGAGCATCGAAGTCGGTCCACGTGTGAAACGGATTGTGCGCAAACAGGTTGCGCTCTTCCGCGAGCTCAGTGATCGACTTCACGCACTTGTAGGCAAGCTGTTTCATTGACTCAGGCCCGTCCGAGCGAGCTATCAGTTGCTTAATGACCCGGATGCGCACGGGTATCGACTGATCGGCCATCAGTACATCGAGCGTGTCGCTGGACAGCTTCCTCATGTAGCGATAGGTGGCCCGCTCGACCAAAGCAAACGCCCAAATCGCCTCGCCGAGTTTCTGCGCAAGCTCACGGTTTTGGGCCATCCATCCATCGTAGCGAACGCTGTCCTCATCCATGGCCGACGACTATCCAGAGCCCCGTAGGTTTCCAGCTGAAAGTCTCCACATTCAACGCCCCAAGAGGTGTCGTGACGGGAAAGCCGGTCGAAAAAGGGACGCGAAAGTCTTTTCTCTTCTGTTTAGGCATGGTGTGGTGTTCCGTGGCTCAATCTGCTCAACGCTCAGGCTTCAGCGATAGCAACTTTTTCGTGGTTGCCTCGCAACCCGCGAGAAAATGCTCCACCGGTAACAACCAGGAGACAGCGTATAAGATTTTCATGTTTTCCTGTGGGGCTCGCGACCGGCGCGAGCGCTTTTCCCGTTTCGCGCACGCGAAAGTCGCCGCGCAATTTTTCTATGGAATAGCCCGCGTACCGGCTGGAAGCTCATACGCAAGTTCGTTGAGGCGTGCGAACTCTGCCTCGTGGTGTTCTTCCGCAACTAGCGGTCGAGCATTTTCATACCATCCTTGCAAAGCAGCTTGTGCTATCGCGCTACGGATCTTGATCTCCGCTACCGGTAGGGGATCGCAAGGCGGGAGCGACTTACACCGCGCAAATCGTGCTCTTGTCGGGAACCTCAAGCGCACGCAGTACTGCAAGAAGATTGCGCTGACGCTGTGTCGGCAGATTCAGTCGCCAGCGCAACGATCCGTAGACGATAGTCAGTAAGTAACCTGCCAGGGCAACTCCGACGATCGAATTCATCACCACGTACGTCGAGAAGCCGTCCTCGACCCGCTCACCACGTGCGAGGTATCCGAAAAGGCAAAAGGCCATGACGGCCGCGACGCCGAACCTGAACACCTGGCGCCATCTGCTTTTTCCCCAGAATCGCGGGAGGCGCGGCAGGTAGTACATCTGTCTGTCTGGCTGGAACTCGAGGGAGCCGGCAGCGAATGCAACGAAAACGCGCGGGTCCGCCGGACGGCGAAACCCGTACACAAGGTGTTGTCCGTCCAGCGCTTCGGACGCAATTGCGAGACAAACATTGTCGCCATTCGCAAGCGGCAACCCTACCTTGGCGTAGAAGGGAATGGCACTTTCCGGCGAATACAGGACAACGGAGGTTCCATTCACCTGAAATCGAAACGAACGCAGCAATCCTTTGGTAACCCCATACGGGGACCCCTCAGTTTTCACCGACATCGTGCCGCACTCCAACCCGATCACCTCGCCGTCGAGCCGGACGATCTCTGCACGCCTCAACCGGTCCTTGACGTCGTCTGGTAGCTTCTGCTGTGGATCCACCCTGGTCGAGGGCGGGATTCCCATAGAGGAAGGTCGAGGTGGTTTTCGTGGCGTGGGTCGTTTTGCCATTCGATTACGAGAAGTGCGATTACTCATTGCTTCTGCGTGTTGCCACGTGGTTACGCTCAATCGCGCGCTCGAACAAGACGCCGCCCACAACAATCGCGATTGCGGTTGGCACGCCGATCCACCACGATAAACCCCCATCCCGGCATGCCCAGAGGATCGCCAACGCGACGAAGCATCCGAACAGCGACAGCAACAGTGTCCATCCCGGCAGTTTGCCCGCGTCAGCGTCTTGGTTCATGTTTTCCACAGAAGGTCTTTCCATTTTATCGCTCGCCAGTGAGGTCTCGACACCGGCAACTTTTGCAGAGCCCAAAGGTGAACGAACCAGCCAGCGCTCCAACGTCCCACTGTTCTTTCTCGGGCTGCCCGTCCACGTTGAACGTCATCGACACCGCGCAACAGTTTTGAACTGGATGGTCGGGTTCAATATCACCCAAGACACGAATCGCATCCGCCGTCCGCGTGAGACCCCGATGTTGTTGCGCGAGACAGCTTGCTTGCGCAGCGACCACGGGCCGACACCCCGCCGCGATGGACTCGACCCGCTCGTGAACCGCTGAGATACGACGCGCAAAATGGACGACCCGGAAGAACAGGCCCGCAGCAACGCATCCGGCAACGGCGTATTCAATAGCGCGTGATCAACGCGCGACGGTATATTCATATGTCTGTAATTTTCCGTTGTCTTTGAAGACCGCGCAATTCAACTGCGTTGCCATCCTTTGCTTCGTCCTGTGCCAGCGAGCTGTGGTGTAACTATCCAGCACTACGCGGCGCACCAGCCAGTGCATGAAAATCGCCGCTTCATCGCCGGAACCGTGATGCGTACTCCAGCAGATCGTTATTAAGCTGATCCTTCTGCGGGCTGTAATGTGCTTCCGAATGGCAGTTCGGGCAGATGGCCACGCAGTTCCACGGACGGTCACCATTCATGACGCCGAGAATGTGATGGACTTCCAGGAAGCCTGGAAAGCGCTGCTTTTCACCGCAGCCATTGCGCTCGCAATGGTCGGTGCGTGCGAGCACGGCCTTCCGAGTGTCCATGCGGCGCTTGTACTGTTTGACGGTACGGATGTGCTGTTCAGCAATGTCGCTACCGATGTCGCCGTTATCATGAAGATCATCGAAGGTGGTGTCATCAACATCGTCGTCGTCAGGCTCGGTTTTATTGGTTTTGGCCTGATTGGAGGGCCATTTGCGAGCGTAGGCCTGGGCAGCTTCCCGGTCGCCCTTGAATTTGATGAAAGAGGATGTTTGCGTTACCGCCGTGCCCCGCACGACACCGAGCGCTGCGCACTCGCTGTAAATCTGTTCCTTGACCGACGGTGGTAACTCCGGCAAGGAAAAATCAATATGCCGACCGCACACATCCCAGACCGTTTCGACCGGATGGGCGTTGGTGGAACGCTGACCTCTGCTCGTCGCCTTGATGTCGACCAGGCGGAAAAAATACTGTTTGCCGTCGTCCCCGGTCCAAACGTGAGTCGCGCCTGGGCTAGCAGCGTGCCGCTCTTTCAACTCTCCGCGGAAGCGGATATGCCTCGTTTCCCCCGGACCGTCGAGTCCGAGACTGCGTGCCGCATCGGCGACGCTTTTGTACTGATTAGTGATGCCATCTACGGTGACTTCGGCGGCATGATGTTCGCCACGCGCGCGCGCAACTTTAGGATCTTTCCACGAATCTTTTACGCCCTCGCTGACGCTTCGACGCGCGGCTAGGGAGGCACCTTTGGGAGAACCGCTCATTATTTTCCGTGATTACTGATTGTGGCTCGCCGTGCGCTCTTGCCTGTCAAACCGCGCGCTGCATATTGCGATATAGGCGCTGCCTATCGTGCGGCCCGCCAACGTATTCGAGCGCCACGCATTGAACGAACGTGCCTCGCGCGTTTGGCCGTCTTGCCCGGTGACGATGTGCGACTCGACGCCGATCCGTGTGACCGAACGACCCAGCACCACAAACACAGCAGCCGTCAAGATTACGAATGCCCCAACAACGATGATTGTCTGCATGATTTTCCTAGGTGCGAGCGTGGATACGTTCCCACGTCTTCGTCAACGCCTTACACGTTGCGGTAACAACCGCTTCGACGTACGCGCAGTCTTGTGCGAGCTTGATGATTTGCGGGTCATTCTCGCCCGCGCCTGATGCGCGGAGAGAATTCGTCTCGCGTTTCAATTCTTCGACCAGGGCACTTGTCGTTGCCACAAGGTCGGCCGCGCGGGCCCCAATGTCCAATGCTCGTTGCGAAGCATTCACCGGGTTGTGCGCTGCGGCCAGAAGGCGATTGATCGCGTCCATTTCCATGTGGCTATTTTCCTATTTCAAAGTACGCATCACACGGGTGAGCTTGTGTTCTGCGTCTTGCAACTGACTGTATGCATAGGGCAGGTTGCCGCCCTTTCCGAGTTCGTTAGCAACTGAGACTTTTGCAGATTCGATAGATCGGAGCACAGCCTTGAGCTCGCGCTCCAATGCTTCCGGGTCTTGACCTTGAGTGTTCATCGCTTTCCTAGAATTTTCCCATCTCTCTGGCTACAACTCTTCCGTCCAGCTTGTCCCATCCGCACGTGTGATGGTTATGCTCAGGCTCTCGCTGATGGAGAGATTTGCGACATCGTGAAATCCAACGAACAGCCTATCGAGAAACTTCATTTCAAACTCGAGCGGCGTGCTGTCGGCGCGCAACTGCACGTGAACAATGTTGCTTGCTGCCGCTACCTTTTTCGCGCCGGATTGCAAGTCCAGCGGACTTACGATAAATCCGCCGTCGGCGCCGGTGTCCTGTATCGAGTATGCCAACGACGCGACAATCGCCTGCGGTAAGTTAGAAGTAGTGTGTCGTTTGCACTCGACAACCATAAAGGCGACACCGTCCTCGGCGACGCCCTTGGCATCAATCTCCCAGTCAGTCCCGCTTTGGAGCCCAGTAACGTTCTGCTTACCTTCGACACGGGCCAATCCCAAGTCCGAACAAAACCGGTTCAGTAACTCCGCAGCCACGATTTCATATTGCCGTGCTTTCTTACTTTCGTTATTAGCCATGTTTTCCAATCTTATCGACCAATAGCGACGAAAACAGGCGTATCGCAAGTCTCACTGGCCGCATCGAAGTCAGCGACTGCGCGATCGTACTCAGCGATTAGCGAATCCATTTGGGCCTTTAGCTCGGGCGTAGGAACGTAGTTCAATTGCTGAATCTGCCGTCCAACGCGCACCTGCTCCTGGGCGAGGAAATGCAGCCTGTTGGCGCACCGCTGCTTACGTTGGAGGTCTGTATTGCTCATGATTTTCCTAAATTTTGTACGGCACGCGGACACCCGGCTCGTCTGCTGGAAAGTCCTTCGTATTTCGCGAAACAAGCAACAGCGAGCGGACCTGTGCTGACGCCCACACGATGGCATCGGGCAGACGAATCTTTTTAGTCCTGCGAATCTCGACGGCGCGATTGGCGATCGCACTGTCTACTGCGATGACATCGAATGAATCGAGCCATGCGCGGATCGCGGCGTCTTCCTCGGCGGATGCTCCGACCAGCACTTCCATCCAGGTGATCACGCTGATCGCGCGATACTCATAGCGCGCCAGTTCCTTCTTGGCTGCGCCGACCCCGTTGAGATAGTCAATGAGGATGTTCGTATCGAAGAGCGCCTTCACCATTCGGAACGAAGCTCCTGCTGGTACACAAGGCCATCCGTCTTCCGGCTCTTCCACAGGCCGAATACTTCTGTTCCGAGCGCGCGCTTGCGCTGCGAGATATACGCCTCAATGGCATCGCGGATGACAGCTGCGCGGGGCCGCTGTTCGGCCTCCACAATCACAGCGAGGTCGTCAACCTGCGACTCAGGCAGGTCAACCAGGATACGACTCATAACCACCTCCGTTTCATGATATACATATCGTATATCTTTTGGCAGTCTTTCGCAAGCGATGTGTCCGGTTTATCGGCAGGGAGGCGACTTTTCTACAGTCACACGTTCCGCAGCCGCGCATTTAGGACCTACCCTCACACGCGGGACTCATAGTACTTCGCAAAACATCTGCCGAAGCTTTCTGTCGGACACGGCCAGATAGGGCCGGACGTGATCCAGCTCCGGTTTTATAAGTGTCCGATATCACAATCCAAGCCCGGGCACGGTTGGCCGATATGACTCTCATATTTGAGATGCCCCTTCCGTGGCGGCTGCTGACAGTCGTTGTTGCGTTGTGGTTATAGAGCGGGCCGCGTCCGCCTCTGCCAGCGGGCCGGTCCGACCCCGGTCGGACGACCCACAGCGGTTAGTCAGTCGAATCAGCGTGTTGCGGACTGGAGCGCCATGAAGCGGCCGTTGGCGACTTCACCCAACCGGCCACAAGGAGACTATCGTCTGCGCCTTACCACAGGCATTCAGGCGGCGCCACCACTCCAAAAGCGGTCGTTCGCTTTCGAGAACTGGCCCGAAATCATCGGCACGCTTGACGACTGGGGTAGCTGAATCGTCCGCAGGCAATGCGGCGTGTTGTTGACGGTGAGCGACATCAAGATACGCGACGCCAACTGCTTGCATCAGAAAACTCAAACTCTCACCCCGCTCGAGTTCTCGATGCAAGCGAGATAAGGCCGTTCGGAACTCAGCTGAGCTGGGTGTCTCGCCAAAGAACCGGAAGGAAGAAGGCTTTCAACAACGGTAGTTCTGCCGTCTAGTAAGCAGGCCGCCGACATGGCAGGCAGGCGCCAACGCGAGAATTTCGTCAATTCCTCAGACCAACGAAGTGCCGCCCGTTCGGCTCTCGTGAGTGCGCCCATCGCCCTGCGCGACGACTACGATTGATCGCAACGGCGGGGCGATAATCGCGTTCGCGAGCCGCTGTAGGTCGGGGCGAGGCCTGCACATTTCAGATGATCGCGAAAACGCCGCTTCCAGCGCCTCGCAGATATCCAGCGTACGCCGATCGCCGCGAAACGGTCCGATGACCTGCAACCCGAACGGCATGCCGGCTTCGTCCTTCCCGCACGGCAAGCTTGCGGCCGGATTCGTGCACAGCGTGGTCACATAAGTCAGCGCGAGCCATCGATAGTAGTTTTCCTGCGCACGACCGCCTACGCGGCTCGCGAACATTTGCGTCCACGGGAACGGCGAAACCGGCGTGGTCGGCGCGAGTATCACGTCGTGGCGGCCGAATAGCTCCTGAAAGCGGCGCGCGATGGCCGTTTGCGCCGCGTGCGCCGAGGCCGAATCGGCGAGCGTCATCGCCGCGCCCTGCTCGTAATTGGCGCGCGTATTCGGGCCGAGCGATCCGGGATCGTTCTCATACGCCGCGCGCAGACCCGCAACGAAACTCTCGGCACGAATCACGTCGAAGGCGCGATGTGCATCAGCGAAATCCACGTCGATCGGCTCGCAAACCGCGAACATCCCGCGCATGGCCTCGAGCTTGCGGCGGAACGTGCGGCGAATATCGTCGTCGACATCGCACACGCCGAAATCTTCGGTCCAGCCCACGCGCAGGCGGCTCAAGTCGATCTCGCGCGGCGCGAGAAACGCCCCCGCATCCACCTCGTAGCTGAGCAAATCCCCGCTATCGAGGCCGGCCGTGGCCGCGAGTTGCAGGCGCGCTTCCGCCACGTTGCGCCCCATCGGCCCGACCACGGAAATGGGCGTCCAGCCCAGCAGCTTTCGTGGACTCGGCACGAGCCCCGGCGACGGCCGAAAGCCCACTACGCCACACAACGCCGCCGGAATGCGCAGTGAGCCACCCGTGTCGGAGCCGGTACACACAGGCAGCATGTCGCACGCGAGCGCCGCCGCCGAACCGCCGGACGAGCCGCCCGCGTTGCGGTTCGGATCGAACGGATTGCCCGTTGCGCCCCACACGGGGTTGCGCGTATTCGCGCCCGCGCCCAGTTCCGGCACGTTGGTCTTGCCGACGACGATCGCGCCTGCCGCCCGCAAGCGCGCTACAAGCAGATTGTCCTCGGCTGGTACGAAATCGCGATACAGCGGCGAGCCGTGGGTGGTGAGCAAGCCCGCCGTGGCTTCGAGATCCTTGATGCCTGCGGGCAAACCATGCAGCAGACCAAGCGGCACGCCGCGCATCACAGCGTCTTCCGCCGCTTGCGCCGCGCGGCGAGCGGCGTCGAAGTCGGTGGCCGCCATGGCATTCACGTAGGGATCGAGCGCCTCGATACGCGCGATGCACGCCTCGGTGAGTTCGATCGGCGAAAGGGCCTTGCTGCCGATCATTTTGCGCAAGTCGGGCGCGGGCAATTCCACGATATTCATCTTGCTAGCGATCCGAATTATCGTCGCGCGGCAGCAGGTGTGCGTAGCGTTCGATGAAACTCGCGAGTGCCGCTTTCAAGCGCGCCATTTCCGCGTCGCCCACAGGCAAACTCAGCACCACATAGCCGCGCCGGGCGATGTAAATGCCCTGCTCGATCAGATGGAAGAACAACAGGTCCTTGAACTCGTTCATCCCGGCGTCGATGTCGCGTACCGAACGCACGGGCCGCCCGGTGATCTGCACATTCATCAACGAGCCAATGCCGATAAATCGCATCGCAACGTTTGATGCCGCAAAACGCGAGTTCAGCGCTTCGCGCAATGCGTCGCCGCGCGCCGTGAGCGCACGCGCGGCCTCGGGCGTGAAGATCTGCGTGAGGCCGGTCCAGCCCGCCGCCATCGTCATCACGTTGTTGTTGAAGGTGCCCGCGTGCTGCAACGCGCCGCTCCTGCGCGGATCGAACAACGCCATGATTTCGGCGCGGCCGCCGAACGCGCCGAACGACATGCCGCCGCCGATGTACTTGCCAAGCGACGTGAGATCGGGCGTGATGCCGAGTTCGGCTTGCAAGCCGCCCGGCGCAAGCCGCGAGGTCATCACTTCGTCGAACATCAACAATGCGCCATGCGCGCTCGAAAGCTCGCGCAAACCCTGCAAAAAGGCCGGTTCACCGACGATGCAACCCGACGCGCCTTGCATCGGTTCGACGAGAATCGCCGCGACTTCGTTGGCGTTTTTGTCAAGCAGACGCCGCACGCTGTCGAGATCGTTGTACTCGGCATAGAGAAACGGGTGTGGCACGTTGACAACATTCGCGCCGCGCCCGAACGTGAGCACGCCCCCGTGATAGCCGCCCACGAACACGATCACCTTGCTGCGCCGCGTGAAGGCTTTCGCGGTGGCCAGCATCATCAGGTTGGCCTCGGTGCCCGAGTTCGTGAAGCGCACCGTTTCGAGCGACGCGAAACGCTCACACACCGCTTTGGCCAGACGCGATTCGAGCAGATTGTGGCCGCTCAGATTCAGGCCGTCGTCGAGCGCCGCGTCGATAGCCGCGCGAATCTGCGGATGCGAGTGACCGTAAATACCCGCGCTGAATTCGGCGATGAAATCGAGGTATTCGTGACCGTCCGCGTCCCACAGGCGGCAGCCCTCGCCTTTCGCCATTGCCAGTGGAAACGGCTCGTAAAACAACACCGAACGCGTGTTACCGCCGGGCATGACTTCGGTCGCGCGTTCGTAGTGCTGCGCGCTTTGCGGGTTGCGCGCGGCGAACGCGGCAGCAGCAGCGGCCAGCGCTTCGCCGACCGTCGCGGCATCGCTGCGCGCGTGGACCTGCGTTTCGGGAAGAATCGACGTCGTCATTCTGTGTATTCCTGCTTCGTTGAGCGGTGGATCTTAACTTCATTGTACGGTGAACAAGTAAATTTCCCAGCGGAGCGCGCATCAAATCGACTTTTCGCGCGCGCGGTCTTTCATCACAACCAGCGCGGGAAGCGTGAACAACGCGCTGCCCGCGAGCAGCCAACCCGCGTTTGCGCTCGCGCCCGTCGAGGCGATCGTCCATGTGGTGAGGAACGGCGAAAAGCCGCCGAGGATGGTCGCAAGCGCGCCGCCGAACGCCACGCCGGTGGAGCGCACGCGCGTCGGGAACATCTCCGCGAGCGCCGCCGGGCCCGCACCCGAATACATCGTGAACACCACGTTCATGAGCAATTGCGTCCAGAAGAACGTCATGAAACCGATGCCCGAGACAATGAACGCATAGAGCGGATACGAAAGCAGCGCGAAGAACACGCAACTCGCGAGCAGCACAGGCTTGCGGCCGATGCGGTCGGACAGCGCGCCCATGAGCGGCGCGACGATCATCACCGTGGCGAGCGAGGCCGTGCTGGTCCAGAGTGCCTGCGTGCGCGAGATATGCGCATACTTGTTCGCGAACGTGGGCATATACACCGCCACCATGTACGAACTCACGGCCCAGAAAATCACGAACGAAAACGCGTGAAACAGCGACTTCGCGAATTGCACGCCGCTCAATGTGTGAGCGCGCGCCGCCTCGCTCTCGAACGACGGCGACTCCTGCACGCGACGGCGCACGTACATACCCACCGGCCCGAGCAATGCGCCGAGAAAGAACGGAATTCGCCAACCCCACGAAGCGAGTGCGTTCGAATCGAGCGCGCTGCTAAGTATGGCCGCGACGAGCGAGCCCAGCAGCAGGCCCGCTGCGATGCTCGATTGCTGAAACGCGCCGAAGAAGCCGCGCCGGTTCGCGCCGCCCCACTCCACCAGAAACGCCGCTGCCGTGCCCCACTCGCCACCCGCCGCGAAACCCTGCACGAGACGCGCCGCCACCAGCAGCACGGGCGCCCCGATGCCGATGCTCTCGTACGTGGGCAGAAAGCCAATCGCAACAGTACTGAGCGCCATCAGGATCATGGTGGTGGCGAGCGTGATGTGGCGGCCGCGCACGTCGGCGATTCGGCCGAGCACGACACTGCCGATGGGCCGCGCGACGAAGCCCACGCCGAACACCCCGAATGAGGCCAACAACGAGGTGAATTCGTCTGTCGACGGGAAAAAGTTCTTCGCGATGATCGCCGCGAGAAAACCGTACACCCCGAAATCGAACCACTCGAGGATATAGCCGACCATACCTGCGCCGATGGCGCGCCGCTGCTCGGCTCGCAGCGTAGCGGGCGTGGTGGTATCGAAGGGAGCTGCGTGAGAGGAGCTGCTGTTCATGATCGCGTCCGGCAGAGAGACTGGAAATAGGAGTGCGTTGGCGCAGTGGCGAGCATCAGAACTTGTGGCGAATGCCCACGCGCACGGCAAGCTGTTTGTCGTTGCCCGAGATCGGCAGCGTCACGAGCACAGCGCGCGCGCCGCCGTTGGCCTTGTCGTAGTTCGCGCTCAAGTACACATCGGTACGCTTCGAAAGCAGATAGTCGAGCACCGCGTTGAATTCGTTCCACTGATACGGCGACATCTTCGAGTAACCGTAGCCGCCCGCAAGCACAAGATCCGGCCGCAGATTGCCGTGCACGATCACGTTAAAGCTTTGCATCGTCGAGGCGTTCGCGCCCTTTTCGTAGCGCGTATTCGTGTACAAGCCCGAGAGGCCGACGATGCCGAAATCGTACGACGCGCCCAGGCCGGCCGTGCGATAGCGATCGACCACCACGGCTTGCGACGAAAACGCCACGTTCGTGCCGAGGAAGCTGCCCACACCAAGGCTGCTGCCGGGCGTGACCGTGTAGTCGTGAATGCTGGTGGTCGCCGCACCGATGCTGAACGGCCCATGCTCGTAGGTCGCGCTCAGGCTGTACGCCACGCCGTAGTTGTTCGCCGTGGCGCTGAGCGAATTGAAAGCGTATTGCGCGGAGAAACGCAGGCCGCGCACGGTCGGGCTCACGTAGGTCACGACGTTGTTGAGCCAGTTGCCGGAGATGCGGTCGTGGTCGCCCGCGTCGAACGCGTAAATTCCGGACCAGTAGCCCGAGTGGTAGCGGATCAGCGTGGTCGTCATCTGGTCGTAGGTGCGGCCGAGGGAGAACGTGCCGAAGCGGTCGCTTTGCAGCCCAATATATGCCTGACGTCCGAATTCCAGGCCGCCCTGACGCGACGCGCCCGTGTTGGGATTGAAGCCGCCTTCGAGATTGAAGATAGCCTTCAGGCCGCCGCCCAGGTCTTCCGCGCCGCGAAAACCAAAGCGGTCGCCCTGGCTGATGCTGTCGTCCATGCGATACGCGTGATGGCCGCCCTGATTCGACACGAATGTGAGCCCGTCGTCGATCACGCCGTACAACGTGACCGACGATTGCGCGTGCGCAGCGGCGCTCGCCGCCATCAGGCCTATTGCGCTCCCCAACACTTTCCATTTCATAACGATCTCCGATACCCGTCGTGTGAATGTCGCGGCTGAACGTTGCCAGCCGCTCATCTGTCCTTCGACCATTGTTTCGTTGTTCAGTGAACAAGACGAGGTTATATGGCGATCAAAATGGAAACGCAACCAGGAAAAAAACTGAGATGCGTCTGGCGTCGCGGTGAAGAGACAGTTGTGCGGTATACAATGAAAGCTTGTCCGACCCGGCCCTGCTTGACCTCACTGGCCAGGGGTGGCGCACTGGGCGCTTCATCGAATAACGGATCACATGTGAACAAAGCTATTACTGCAAAGGAAGCCGCAGCAAAAACGACGAAGACGGCGGCGAAAGCCACGGCAAACGGCACGGCAAACGGCACGGCCCATTCAACGACATCGCCGGCTAAAACGTCAGTCAAATCGGCGGCTAAAACGTCAGCCAAAGCATCGGCGGGAACGCCCGCGAAACGCACCAGCAGCACGACCAGAAAGAAAGCGGCACCTGCCAACAAGGCGCTTACGCGCGAGCGCATCGTCGCGGTGGCGATCGAGCAGATCGACCAGAACGGCCTCACGGCCTTCAGCCTGCGCGAAGTGGCGCGCCAGCTCGACGTCTATCCCACCGCCGTGTATTGGCACGTGCCCAATCGCGACGCACTGCTCGCCGCCGTGGTCGAAGCGACCATGGCGGGCGTCACGCCCGAAATCGGCAAGCTCAGCTGGCAGGATTGGTTTCGCGAGTTGTTCCGCCGCTACCGCAAGTCGGTGCAGCAGCATCCGAATGTGGCGCAACTCGTGGGCGCGCAACTCGTGTCGAACGCCAGTCTGAGCCCGCTGCTAATCGACCGCATCCTCGCAGTGCTATTGCAGGCGGGCTGCGACGAAGCGCGCCTCGTCGACATGTACAACGTGGCGGTCGCGAGCATGGTCGGCTTCGCCACGCTCGAATTCGCGCCGCTGCCCACCGACGATCTCGCGATCTGGACCAACCAGTTGCAGGAGAAAGTTCACGATATTCGCGCGCTCGAATACCCGACACTCGCGCGTCATCTCCCCGCGCTCGCGAATCGCGCGTTTATCGTGCGCTGGCAAAGCGGCAGCGAGGTGCCGCTCGATTCGAGCTTCGACACCTTCGTGGAAGTCACCATCGCGGGCATGGAACGCATGCTCGCGCAGTGAGTTGGGGATCGAGCCGCGTCAAACGAACGTCAGCAGACGGCGAGGATTGCGCGTAAGCAGCGTGTCGATTTCGTCCTGTGTGAAGCCGCGCCGCAGCATGCGCGGCACGATATTGGCGAAAATGTGCTGATAGCCGTGGCCGCCGTAACGACCCAGGCGCGTGCGCGTGCAGATGTCATGGCTGATCAGCACGCGCTCCGCGTGACCATGGTCGAACAGCGAGCGCACCATGCGCAGGCGCGCGCCGTCGTTGGGCATGTCGATGTCGGACATCGGATACGCGCTCTGCTCCCAGCCGAACAGGTCGAATTCGATCACGCAGCCCGAGTCAGCGAGACGCAGCAGACGCTCGTCGTCGAAAATCGTGCGGTCGATATGGCTGATGATCACGCGCTCCAGCGCAAAGCCCAAACGCCGGATCGTATCGACGAGCTCCTGCGGCTGATCGGCGTGGCGTCCCGGATGAAGATTGAGCGCCGCGCCGGTTTCCTGCTGCGCGAGCAGCGCGCCATGCACAACGCGCTTTTCCTGATCCGTCCACGGCGACTGGCAGCCTATCTCGCCGATCATGCCCGCGCGCACCGCCGTGCCCCACGCGCCTTCCGTGATCTGCCCGATCATCTCGCGCGCGAAGTCGTCGACGCTGCGCTGCGCGTTTGCCGGGTCCTGATACTCGTGCACGTAATGGCCGCAACCCATCACCACCTGCACGCCCGTTTCGCACGCAATCTGCGCGAGTCCTTCGGGATCGGGCTTTAGCCCGCCCGTAGTCAAATCGACAATGGCAGCGCCGCCCGCCGCGCGAAATTCCGCCAGTTCCTCGATCGCCACGTCCTTCTGGTCGAGCCGATAGTTCTTCAGCGACGGCACCTGCCCGTAGTTGATCTTCCAGCAATTGCAAATGTCGATGTCGGTCTGATCGTGATCCGCGTCTTCGGCAAGGCGCGGCGGCACGAGGTCGATCAGCAGATGCTCGTGCATCAGCGTGGGACCGAGTTCGTCGGGCTCGATCAGACCGAGCACGGTCTGAATGCGACCCTTCCGTGAAAGAGGTTCGTTCATGTTGCGGCGTCCATGAGAGCGGCGGAAGCGGCGAGCGTGAACTGGTACAGGCTCACGTTATCCCCAGGTTGATGCGTCCGCCAAGCGGGAATAGATTTCATTGTACGCTGAACAACAAAAAACTGTTCTTCGGTCAAAAAAATTTCGCCGAAGCAACTTTTCCCGGAGACGACACCCATGAGCAAACCGAAAGTCATCGTGACCATCGCGCCAACGGGCGGCATGGCGAGCAAGAAGCAGAATCCGCACTTGCCCACGCAACCGGACGAAATCGCGCGCGACGTGTACGACTGCTTCAACGCGGGCGCGAGCGTCGTGGCGATCCACGCGCGCCGGCCCGACGACGGCGCGACCTGCAATCCCGCGATCTATCGCGACATCAACGCCCGCATTCGCGCGCAATGCGACATCGTCATCAACAACTCGACGGGTGGCGGCGTGCACGGCGACATGATCGCGCAGGCGCCCAACGGCTATTGGGAGATTCTCTGGGAGGAACGGCTGAAGGGACTCGAAGCGGGCGCAGAAATGTGCACGCTCGACGCGACCACCATCATTGCGAGTTTCGATGACAAGGAACTGCTCATGCATACATCGCCGCAGCGCTCGAAGCAGCTCGCGGCAGAAATGAAAAAGCGCGGCATCAAACCCGAGTGGGAAGTTTTCAGCCCGACGCATATCGCGCAGGACGTGGCGACGCTCACGGCCGCCGGTTTCGACACGGAACCGTTCTTCGTCAACATCGTGCTGGGCGCGCATCGTGGCTTTCAGAACGCCATGCCGTATACGCCGCGCGTCTTGCAGTCGATGGTGGATCTACTGCCGAAAGGCAGTATCTTTTGCGTGAGTGGCATTGGCCCGGCGCAACTGCCTTCGGCGATGAATTCGCTCCTGCTTGGCGGCCACGTGCGCGTGGGTCTCGAAGACAATCTGTACTACGGTCCCGGCGAACTCGCCACGAACGTGCAACTCACCGAGCGCATCGTGCGGCTCGTACGCGAGATGGGTTACGAGCCGGCCACGCCGGCGGAGGCTCGCGACATCATCGGCTTGAGACCAGGCTCTCATTTGCATCTCTGATCGCAAATGTCGGCATAGGCGCCTTAGATATAGATCCGGAAAATTCGCAGGAACCCGATTTATCGGTGCTCAGTCCGCTCATCGCTCCGACTAATGGTCCGTCCGGTTTGTGTGGAGATCTAACTCCGCCTTTCTCTCCCTTGACACCGTCGATCACGAGATGTCGTTCGGTAAGCGCCATTCGTATTCGCTCAGACAGGGGCATTCGGACGTCTGCTTCGCTCTAATATAAGACGTTCGGCTGTAACGATGTGACTGGCCGCAAAGGGTCGGCCTGCGTCCATCGGCGCTTCAAATTCATCGCCACGAAGCGGTCACTCATGCTCCGCTCCCCGAAAACGGCCGGTCGTCAACGCGTACTTCCGACCCTTTGGCGTCATTCGGGGCAGCAAGCCCGCAACGACCGCTTTCCGGTTTCGAACGGGCATCGACGCGTCAGCCTCTCGTCATGTTTGCGCGACCCGTCCAGTGGTTCGCTCCACACCTTGGAGCCCGGTCGTCCGATCCGGGAGGATGTCCTGCCGAAAATGACGGAATCCTCCCACAGACACGCTCGCTCATCTCACTACGGTACAGCAGTCACCCGAGTCGTCTGACAGCGGTGAACATTTACGCCAAGAGATAGCGATGCTTTTCGATGAACTGTTCGGGCGTCATCAGAGGCCGACCGACGATCTCCGCCGCGCTCTTGTCGACGCCCGCAAGCAGTTGCTCCTGCTGATCGATCTTGACCGCCTTGAAATGGGCCGCAAATGAAGGATCGCCGTCCATGCCAAGGGTCTTTACAAATTCGTCCGGCGACACCTGCTCGAAGCGAATCTCTTTTCCGAGCGTCTTCGCGAGAATGCCCGTGAGTTCGATGTGGCTGACTTCAACCGAACCTGTGACCGGAATCACTACACTACCGAACGCTTCGGGATTCTCAAGAATCTTTACAACCACTCGTGCGATATCAACTGCGGCAATGGGCACGAAGCGGCTCTCAGGATCGAACGGTGTCAGGTAGCGGCCAGCGCGGATCTCGGCGGCTGCGTATAACATCCATTCGGCAAAGAAGTTGACTCGAAGATGGGCCGCCGGAATGCCCGAGCGGTTGAGGATCTGCTCGGAAAGCCAGTGACTCATCGTTGCCGGGCTGCGTGCGTGAGAGCGCGACTGTCGTTGCGACATGTACACGATCTGCTTCACGCTGTGCTCGCTTGCGGCCTGGGCAAGAATCGCCGTAGCCTCCACCGCACCTTGTGTCAGTGGGTAGCAGAAGTAGACGCCGTCAACACCCTTCATCGCGCGACGGACATCTTCGATCTTCAGCATGTCACCGGTCACGATGTCCGCGCCCAGTTCCTTCAGCACATCGGAACGGCTATCTTCACGGCGAACGAAAGCCGCAACCTTGTGACCGTTTTCCAGCAGGAGGCGTACGGTAGGAACGCCTGTCGAGCCAGTGGAACCTGTGACGAGAAACTTCTTCATATAGACCTCCAGAGACTAAGGAAATGCGGCCAAAACTTGCATGTCGTGCCCGCGCGCCCAAGCAGTACGATCATCATGTTATGGGGCGAATACATGCGCGGAACGCGCGAAGCTTGAAATGCAGCCATCAAACATGATGATCATCATGCTTTCGTTTGCGAAGCATGATGGCTATACTGCTTCCCGTCAACTCATTTTTGTTCGGCTTTCGGAGGACCTATGCGCTACCCACCAGAAGAGACGGCCGAGAAGCATGCCCGCATCTTGGAACAGGCATCCATTTTGTTTCGCGAACACGGATTTTCCGGGGTCAGCCTCAGCGAAATCATGAAAGCGACCGGCCTTACACACGGCGCCTTTTACCATCACTTCGAGTCAAAAGAAGATCTGATCGCGAAGAGCATCGAAGACACATCGGCCAAGGCTCTCGAGTCCATGAGAGAAGGCGTGGCTCGCGGTGAGCCGAGGACTCAATATGTCGACGGATATCTCACCGAACAACACCGCGACGACAGGGGCAACGGATGCATGATGGCAGGATTGGCTAGCGAGATTGCGCGTGAACCCGCGGCTCAACCCGCCTTCACACAACATGTCGAAGGCATGCTCAAAGGCTTCACTGAGCCTCGTGCAATGACAAAAAAGAAGTGTGCTCGTCGCGATGCGATTCATACACTTTCAAGCATCGTCGGAGCCCTCATTTTGGCTCGCGCGGTTGATGACCCGAAACTGTCAGAAGAGATTCTTCGTGAAACACGAGCAGCTCTGGATTAACGCGCGTCTATCGGGTGATGTCGCTTGATCATGTGATTGTCGTTCTAGCGCTGTCGTCACAGGAGCGCAACGAGACTTTGAACGCACTAGGTGAGGGTCTTTTTCAAGCGTATCACGGCTTGCCGCCTCGATTCCTCGGAAAAAGTCGCAGACGAAAAAAAGCCGACCGCGAAGGGTCGGCTAAATGATTCTGCCCATTTCCGAGGGCCGTGGCAGAACCTGAGAGACCGAATCAGGATAGCGGCACTCGCCTGGCCGCAAACAGTCGATCAGAGACCGTAAGCGGCGTCTTTTCTGGCCGCCGGCGAGCGCTAGTCGCGGCAAGGGCATACGGGACTGCGATTTGACGGGCGGGGGGTCAACAGCCGGACTGACAACGCAGGTCGAGGCGGCAAGCGGGGGGCGATAAAGCCTGTCCTCCGGGTTCCTGTCTGCCTGACCGACGAACCAGACGACGACGGCAAGGGTTACGTTGGCCCATGAGTCCCGGACCAATGCGTAAGTTTGCCGACTGTGGGATCGTGTCCGGCCAAAACGCGCCGTTCGGCTTACGCCTCGATTCCGTCTAGCAGCCGTGTCATCGTTGCGGCGTTGCGTTGCGCGACGTCGCGATAGCAGTTGTTGAACAGGACGTGCGTACGCCCTACACGCCGTGCGATTTGCGCGATCGATGGCGCAAGTTCACGCAATTCCGGATCACTGTATTCGTAGTTAAACCGCTCGGCTGCCGACTCGGCGCCACTCCATGTCGACGCGTTGCGGCCATGCAGTCGCACGATCGCCAGCTCAGGCGACGTCGCCTCCCACACAGAGTGCGCGCGCTTTGCCACACCTTCCGGCGCGTCGACGATGACGTGGACGATCCCGCGCTCCCGCTCCATTGCCAGCGTCGACTCACGGTGCTTCTCGCCAAACCAGCTTTCGTGCCGGAACTCGAATGCCGTCAAAAAGGGATGCATGCGCTCAGCACAGTGTTCAACGTGCGCCCTGGCTTTCGGCACCGCGGTCACCCAGTGAGGAAACTGGAAAAGCACTGAGCCAAGCTTGCCGGCCGCGTGTAGCGGCTGCAGCGCCTCGAAGAAGCGCGCCCACAACTCATCGAGCACCGCCGACGGGATGTCCTTGTAGTAGAGGTTCTTCTTGCCGGTGACTGGCAGATCTGCCTGCAGATCCTTCGGGAAAAATCGCGGCTCCGTCTGGTGGCCGGTGAACAGCCGGAAAGCCTTCACGTCAAAGACGAAACCCGCAGGCGTGCGCTCGACCCATAGCGCGCTGTTCGTAGCGCTCGGCATCGCGTAATAAGACGAATCGACTTCAACGAGCGGGAAAACGCTCGCGTAGTACCGCAGGCGCGCCTCAGCGCTAGTGCAGCCGGGAGGGTAGAAGGCTCCGGACTCAATCAGCGTCCTGTCAGTCCAGGAAGCGGTGCCCACCAGAATCGACATGCCAGTCTCCGTTGAGATCGGAGCGACCATTCTGCCACGGTCGTGCCTGCACTAAATGCAGATCACGGGAGCCGTTTGCACGTCGCCTCCTCCGGCCGCCAGGGGACCCATTGCCTCTCGCGGTGCGTTACGGCTTTTTGCCCCACCATGAACGTTTTCCGGTTTCCGGGGGCGTCGTACCCGGTCCAGAGGACGACCCAGATGCGTCACGATCGCTTTCAGTGGTGAGCGCAAGATGGCTCTTGAGGAACGGCGAACGGCCGGCAAGAATAAGCAGGATCATGCCGCCCAGCCTACGTGCAAAATCATCATCGAGCCGGTTATCAAAGTCTTCGAGCGGCACATCGACGCTGGTGCTTTTCTCGATGGCTGCCGCCACCAGATCTTGCGGAACATGGTGATACGAAATGGCCTTTGCGTCCTCATCGAATAGCGTGATCACGCACGTCTTGCGCTTGGCTTCCATTAGTAACCCCTGCACTGTTGATAACGCTCAAACGCCCGCTGCGAGCAGGCCAGAAAATACGCGGGATTTTTATACATGGCTCTGGCAGCATTGCATGTTTCCATGTCGAGTTCGTACTGCGCATGGCACTCGGCCTCGTCGTCTTCGCTCACGCCTCGCGCGGCCAGTTCCATCACATCCCCGCTATTCGCCGCGTTGCTGGCAAAGGCGAGCGGCGGCGACTGCTTCAGCCCGCTCCCCGCTGACCCAGAGATTGCGCTTGGCGTCGGGGTCGAAGCTTCAGGGTTAGGCGCATACACATGGGCCGTGGCCCGCTGCACGACTGGGTCTGCCGGCGAGCCGTCCATCGACATTGACATTGTGCTTTGCGAAGCGATGAGCCGCGGCAATGGATTGCATCGGCAAAGACAGAGATCATCACTCAGTGCGGTTTGTCTGCCATCGGGACCTGCCTTTGGCCAGCGGGGGCCATCACACAGAATCTTGCCAGTGCTGTGGCATGCAGGGCGGCTCACCGCGTCGCCTTCAAACGCGAGAGGCAAGCCATCACAGTGCATGACGGCCGAGCCTTCGGTTACCGTGCCGCCCGCGGTGGTGCTGTCGCCTTTACGTATGTAGTAACGCTTGACCATGCGCGCCTCATTTTCATCGGACGAAAGCGCATGGTACGACCGGAATCGGCATCCGCAAAGGGGAACTCCAACCGGGTTCCCGGTTAGGCCCCCAGGGACCGTCAGCACATTCATGCCCATCATCCGGGCCGCGGCCGCTGACATTCGGTCTGAAACCAGTAGTCGATGAGGCGCTGTGCCGCTTGCAGGTCATCGGGGGAGTACGGATCGTCATGCCATGGCGACGGAGCATAGCCCGCTTTCATGAGCGCGGCCGGTTCACTCTGGTGCTGCGCCATGGTCGGGGGCGCATTCGACTTCGGCGCCGAGAGTTCACGGCATTCTGTCGCGTTAGATAAGGGCGGTTATACGGCATGCCGCGGGCCGCGCAGCCGAGCAGATAGGTCGAAGCGAACATTGCCGCCACGACTGTGCATCGTCTGGTCATATCGCCGCCCTCCCGGCACCGCGAACCTGGCCCCGGGCCTGGACAGATCAACGGCCTGCCCGGCTGCACCGTTCCCTCGACGCAGGCCTCCGGGCGTTCCACGGCGTCGCTATTTGTCGCCGCTGCCAAGCTCGCTGTGCTTGTGCGAATGCGTCGCGCCGTGGACCAGTTCATAGTGCGCGCCCTTGCCCGAGCGGGTCGGCGGAAAATGCTCGCCTTCGACGCACGTCACCTCGAATTCCGGCCCGTCGCCGCCCTCCTTCACCACTTTGTAGATCCCGGACGTCTTAACGATCTCGCCTGGCTTATGCTGGTCTGCCATTTCTGCCTCTCCTTTTGATGGATTGATCCGTCCTGTCAAGCAAGTGGCGCGCCCGTCTTTCACAGGAACGCCATCTGCTGAATGTGGCCACTTGCCGGCCCACAGACGAGTGCTAATCTGTTTTCATGGCCCTGCGCTCAAGCGCCGCCTTTTCTTCTGTTCATCGGGAGACGCCCATGGCTGCCCGTTCAATCGCATCGCTGTCGCTTTCTTTTGGACTGGTGTCCATCCCTGTGCGGTTGTATTCGGCGACCTCAGCGTCCGAGACAATCAGCTTCAATCTGCTCGCTCCGGACGGCTCCCGCGTGCAGCAGCAGTACGTGTCGAAAGCCACGGGAAAGGTGGTCGAGCGCGTCGAAATGCAGAAAGGCTATGAGTTCGAGAAAGACAAGTTCGTCGTTTTCACAAAGGACGAACTGAAGGCGCTCGAGGAAAGCCCCAGTCACATCGTTGAGATTCTGGCTTTTCTGCCTGACCGGTCGATCGACCCCATCTACTACGACAAGGCGTACTTCGTCGCGCCCGACAAACGGGGCGGCAAACCCTACTGTCTGCTGAAGAAGGCCCTTCTGGCGAGCAAGCGATGTGCACTTGCGTCATGGAACTGGAAGGCCAAGACCCATATGGTGCAGGTGCGGGCAACCGACGACGGACTCATCCTTCAGCAACTGCTGTGGGGCGATGCCGTTCGCTCACTCAAGGACGTGGACATCGAGGACGCGCCCATCACCGAGAATGAATTGCAGCTTGCCCTCAAGATCATCGAGCAGGGCGAAACCGAGCGCTATGAGCCGGAAAAATACGAGGATAAGGAAAAGAAGCGCGTGCTCGAAGCGATCGACGCGAAGATCGAGGGCAAGCAGGTTGTGACGCCGCAGGAAGATGCGGCCGCCGACAGCGGCCAGGTGATCGACCTGATGGAAGCGTTGCGCGCAAGCCTGGCGAGAAACGCAAAGCGCACCGCATCGCCTTCGCGCGCAAAGTCACCGGCCGCTGTCGCCGAGCTCCCCGCGAAGCCACGCAAGACGGTGAAGCGGGCGGAAAAAATTGAAGAGCCCGTGGCCGCGCCCACTAAAACGCGGGCACGGCGGTGACGGGCCGCTCGACCGTGCACACCTTTTCGCTACGGGAAGTGCAATCGCTTCTCGGGGTCTCGCGCCGCGCGCTGCGGACCCTGGTCGACGCCGGCTTTGTGCAGCCGTCGCACGGCGCGCGTAACGATCTGCGCTTCACCTTCCGTGATGTGGTGCTGCTGCGCACGGCGTTGAAACTGCGCGGTTCGCGGATACCGCCTCGACGAATTCTCAAGGCGCTCTCACGAATCAGGGATCAGTTGCCCGATGCCGCGCCCCTAACGGGCGTGCGCATTACGGCAGTTGGCGACGCGGTGGCCGTGACGACGGATGACGCGCAGTGGGATGCCGTCTCTGGCCAGCTGCTTCTGGACTTCGAAATCGCGGAAGTGAAAGGCGACGTGACGTTTCTCGACAATGCGCCGGCCAGCGTGAGTGCACGGAGGAAACAGGCCGAAGACTGGTATTCGCTTGCCGAGCAGTTGCAGGCGACCGACGCAGTCGGCGCAGAGGCCGCGTACCGCAAGGCGATTGAGCTTTCGCCGGAGCCTGACTTCCACGCCTACAACAACCTTGGCGCCCTGCTTGCGAGCGATCGCGATCGCTGCGCACACGCTCTCGAAGTGTTCGATGAAGCGCTGCAACATTTCCAGGACGCCGAACTACTGCACGCAAATCGCGCGGTGCTCTTGGAAGAAGCCGGCCACCTTGAAGAGGCCGCCGCCAGCTACCTGCACTGCGTTGAGATCAACGGAAAGAACGACCAGGCGGCACTGAACCACGCTGTATTGCTTGAGCAGCTAGGAAGAGTTGAGGAGGCTATGGCGGCCTACGCGCGCTGCCTCGAAATCAACCCGGCCAACGAGGAAGCCTTGCGCCACCTCACGCGACTCCACGAGCAGAACGGCGATTCGCAGGCCGTTATCCGTCATCTAAGCGCATGGCGACGCTTCAACGGCTGACAAATCGCGGACACCCCGCCGCACCGATGCCACCGCGTCGGGCAATAATCGGCCAGCTACGGCCACCGGACATCGCTGGCCAGATCGTTGACAGGTCCGTCGCTCGGCAAAGGTACAGGTTGACGGCGACCGAGATGGGGTGCCGGGTCCGCGTCAAGCAATGCTGAGGATTAAAACCCGGGCGCTGGCCGCCAATGGATAGATGGCGGAAATGGTTTTCCGTTTAGGAAGGCTAGAAATATTTCCACTACCTGGTCCGACATGAACCATTCATCCGACCGCATGGGAATGTTGCCAGCGCCGAACACTAAAATCGTGCCGTCTGGACGCACTGGACTGGGCTTGTCATGGAAGGCCCTCCGCCGCCTTTCGCCGTCAATTTCGATATGCTCAACCATGCAGGAGATGCCACCACCTGCAACCTGCACATAATTTCCGGCGTCATCTGTCAACGACGCATAGGAGGACGGTCCATAACTTCGCAACGACTTAATCGCGCGGTTGATTTGAGCCGGCGTGGGCGCTGCGATGCCCTCTTTACCCTGAATGTCGAATTTCATTGGCCGATTTACTTCGATACTAGTGGAGCACGGATGGCATCGTACCAGCGCACTAGCCGAATACGTTGAACGGCCGCTATCGGCAATTCCGAAGGGCCGTTCAGGGTCGCGTGTCGTCGGTCCAGACCCCGGGAGACCAAGCCGTCGATGCGATTTGCATGAGGCAGTGGGCGGCCGAGGCCGTGTGAAAACGCGCGCTGAATGCAGCCTCCCGAAAAATCGACCGTTCAGATCGCGCTGTATTGGCTTGGTAGCCGCTCGCGAAGGGTAAGGCGACACCCGAAAACCGAGTACTCTCGCGTTTTCACACGCCCTCGACCCAAAAGCGCCATTCGACAGCGATTCATGGATTCGTGACAATCTGCTTTCTTACATTGGAACTATCGCTGCCGAGGTGATATGCGCGTCAACGTCTCAGTCTCCGATTGCACCGCCCAGTACCAAACAATCGCACTGATTTTGGTCTCGATGTTTTGTTTTGCGGTCGTCGATGCACTAGGCAAAGCGGTAGCCCTCGACTATCCCGCTAACGAAGTGACTTTCTTCCGGATGCTGTTCGGCGTTGTGCCGGCCGTTCTCGTCACTTTCCGTGGTGGTTCGCTTGTCGCTCGGATTCGAGCGATCGACCTTCGCGGACAGACAACCCGCGCACTCACGCTTCTCGGTGCCTCCGGACTCTTTTTCGCTGGCTTGCCGTATCTGCCATTGAGCGAAGCAGTGGCGATTGTCTATTCGGAGGCAATTTTTGTTGTCCTCCTCGCTCCCATTTTGCTCGGCGAACGCTTACTGGTGCGAAATGCCGTCGCCGCGTTTGTCGGCTTTGTCGGGGTCCTTCTAGTGGTCCGACCTCAGGGCAGCTTGTCCAATCTCATCGGCCCGGGTCTGCTGCTGCTGAGCGCTTTATGTGGTGCTCTTTCCATGATTCAGATTCGCAAGCTCAAGGCTGGCGACGACTCAAGCATCACGGTGCTCTTTTTCACGGCGTTCGGAACTGCCGTTACCAGCGTTTCTTTATTCTTTGCCTGGCGGACGCCGACGCTTAAAGACCTGCTGATCATGGCACTGCTGGCGCTATTTGCGACAGCCGGCCAGCTTTTGTTCACGGTGGCGGTTAGACGAGATAGTGCTGCGAAACTGGCTCCCTACACTTACACAAGCATCATCTGGGCAACGCTTTTCGGCTTCTTGGTGTGGGGCGAGACGTTAGGCCTCGTGCCAGTCATTGGAATAGCCGCGATTGTCGGCAGCTCTATCGCTGTTGCCGTTCGCGAGCAGCCACCTGAGGGACCGGCGGTCTAGCAACGAAGCTCTTAGGCGGACATTGGACCTGCTCGAGTCAATCGATCCCGGTCGGCCAATTCCGGCCGTTCGACGGTCTTAGGTAATTCGTCGACAATTTCACGTGGGCGGTTCGGCGGCGCAGTGCCGTCGGGAACAACATGCGACGTCATCCGTCTGCGTCTGCGGCTCCCCTTGGCTCAAGTTTTCGTTGCAACGGCCGTTAGGGCAAGGTATTGGTTTGTGTCGACGTCGCGTTTCCGCTTTAGGGCGTGCCGCGCCTGAGACATCGATTAACAGAGCGGCGACGGCCAATCTTCCACGCGCGTGATTGCGGACTTGGGACGTTTGGCGAAACGCTCACTCACCTTGGCCAAATCTCATTCCCTGTCAAACAAGGCATGCGTAACCTTCTTTTGCTGCTCATTCTATCGACCACTCTAAACTGCCTGTGCACTGTTGCGGCATTTGCGCAAGGCACCGACATGACGGAAGAAGAATTGAGTCGAATGACAGGCGTCGATCCACTCTGGGTGCACATCACCCCGTGTCTCGCGAGATCAACAATTGAGCAGAGTCTGGCGAGACAGCGTGCGGACGGCGTGACTCTGGACCAGATACGCGAGCAATTGTCCGATCAGGTGGCGAGTAGTCCTGATTTCAACAAATTCCTAGCCAATTTCTATAGGCTCGGAGAGGGCGAGATTTCCGACGAAATTCGACAATCGCACGTTGCCTGTGTCGCAAACATAATCGGAGCCTCTCAGGATCGGGTTGACGCATGTTACGTACGTAACTACGCCCCGTTTCTTCAATTGCTGTTCGGCCCGAATCCACGGGCGGCGAATCAACTCACCACAAGAACCGCGTACGTCGGATGTCTGAAAGACGCGCAAGCGAGCAAATCATGATAAGGGAACGTGATTCGATGCATGGCTTCGTTTGTGGTGGCTGTGGTCAATACCAGGACAGACTACCGATGTGCTTCATGCTTCGTGCTTAGCGCGAAATGAGCGCTGCATCGGTGCGGCTACTGTCTTGGCGTCTCCGGTCGGGCCACAACCGGTCGTTCGACATACCGGCGTGAATCGTCGACAATCCGGTGAAACGCCTTCGCTTGCGACCGAAATCAGGCCGATGGAACCTTGCGAGATCCAGTTTACCGCTGACAACCTTTGTCATTGGGCTGGCATGGGCGACCATGTGCCGACTCCGCCTGATCGCAGCTATGAGGTCACTCTGCGATATCAGGGCGAACCTCCGCACGGGGATTCATATCACGTTGTAGATGTGGCCGGTCGCCGGTTTCCGGGCTATGCGTGGGGTTGCATGTTCTCTATGTCGGACTGCTCGAACTTCATTGCCTTCAGTTGGATGGAGAGAAAATTCGAAAGACTGACGACAATTGTCGATGTGAGACATTCCCGATACTTTGTTTTGCCGCGATACATCTACAATCCGCGCATCGAATGGCCCTCAATTCTGGATGTGAAGACACCTGCGCAGGCGCCCTTTTCGTTCGTTGGCTCCGAAACGTGGAGGATTTTTTGACATTCACCACGGCAATTGCCATCTGAATACCTTCGCGCACCTCTCCGATAACTGAACTCAGTCGAATGACGCACTCTGACAGCGGCCACAACCAAAAAATCGTCGTCACACGCGACAGCGTTGCAGCCGGAGACGATATTGACGCTCCTCACCGCTTGGAGTTTGGTATTTCAAGCGATCGGGCAATCGCTGACATTCTTCGATACGTTTCGCAATTGAGCTACCTACCCTCAGTAGTCGGCGCGAAAGCGACTTGGTCTGCCGTGTCGGGGCGTCCACTCGCCGTCATTGCACAGCAATGGCCCGCCCCTAAACCGCTAAGTGTGTTGCCCATTGCATTTTCGGACCTTGACTCTCGTTCCGACCGGCTATATTTGCACTTCAACTACCACGCGCAAGTCGATCCCGACATCGTATTCAATGTGCTCGATCGGCTGCGCCTGAAATCGTTCTGACTGCGTGATTTCTGGAGAATGAGGTTTGGACTTCACCTTTCAACCTCGATGGAAGGAGGAATTAGTCTGCACCTGTACGCTGGGCGAATTCGTCCTTGAGATGCCGATGGGCGTTCCCTCCGTGTACATTCCCACGGAATCCGCTTGGCAGAACCTAGCGCCGACATGGGCGCGTCCGTATTGGAACTTGGTCTACGTCCAATTGGTGGCGTGGTGCGCGAACCACGGATTTCCGCTGCATGTGGATAGCTCGGCGAGTATTTTCGTGACGTAGCGCCCGCGTTTCTTGACCGTTATGACAAACACCGAACTGTTAAGCAAAATTGACGAAGCGCTGTCAGTCATTGAACCTATGCTGACTTCAATGTGGCCGAACGTTCAGAGTATTCACCGTCAACTGATATGGTGCCGCGCTCAAATCTCCGGTGAGCCGTCGGAGCCTAAGCAGGGGCCGCTTACGATGGGGCTGATTGCGACCCGGGAATTTGACATGTGGGGAGACAAGCCAGAACTCGCAGCTCTGATCAACCAAATACAACGCGCCGTCGAGTAAAGTGAATGACTGCTTTTGGCGCTCGCGACGGACCGCTCAGGGTCGACCAGAGCCGACCGTCGTCGGGCTCAGTTGGGTGAAGTGGGAAGGGTGGCGACGATTTCGCGTACTCATCCAGTCCCACAGCAACGTGTTCCGCTCAATGTTCCACCTGCCAGCGCAGCACCGGATGCGTGGCGCCAGCCGGCATCACCCACGCGCCGTCGTTGCCGAAGTTCCAGCCCACGAAGCTCTTCGGGTCACTCATCTGCGCAGTGGTCAGCCCGTTCGAGGCGGGTAGATTGCCGCCATTTTCCGTCTGCGGTGTCGATTCGGTATTCCAGTACACGTCGCTGCCAAGTCCAGCGCAAGATACGCAGACGGTGCCTCGCCGGGTTGAATAGACTGCGCCTGTTGCGAACGCTTCCGATATCGTTCCACTGTTGTTGTGTACAAGCCCTCCCGAACTGCCGCGCGACGCAACGGCGTACACGGTGCCGGTAGCATACGACTGCGATATCGTTCCCTGATTGTCATAGACCAGACCGCCGCCGCCGCTGCCGTGCTCGACCCTCGCACTGCTGCCGGAACGGCCGATCGTTCCATAGTTGGTGCCAACGAGGCCGCCCATATCCGTCGACGAAAAATTAGACTGCGGGCCGATGTAGCCCGACGTGAACGTATTCATGATTGTGCCGTGATTGCCCATGGCAAGAATGCCGGCGAACCCTCCTGAGCGCAGTGCAAAACCCGCTGACGCATTGAGGAGATTGACGTCCCTAACGACCGCGTTCGCGGCAATATCGCTCATGAACGAGATGTCAGGTTTCAGATGCGACACGCTATGCCACATGCCGTCAAACTGTCCTGTGAAAGAAGTGTTGCTCGCGTAGCCCAGCGTCTTGAACGCGTAACCCGTCGCGTCGATGTCGTGGCCGAGCGCGTAGTTGCCGCTCATATCGCTTTCGATGTTCTGCAGATCCTGCACCGTATTGACCAGCTTGTAGCCTGTGATCTGCGTAACCAGTCCACTGTAGTCAGGCGCCACCCACGCACTGTTCGCGAGCAGGGCGCCGGGCGAATAACTGCCGTTCATGTCGTAAAGCGCGCTGACCGTGCCGGTGCTCTGCGACCAGTCGATCGTGCCATTGTTCGTGATGCTGCCGCCATTGTTCACGCTCGCTGCGTCCGCGCGCAGTGTCAGCGCGCCGCTGCCCTGGTTGCTCAACGTGACGCCCGGACTGACCGTCAGGCTATGTGCCGCGTTCAGCGCGAGCGATGCGCCACCGGTCCACTGAATGCTCTGATCCGCGACGAGGTCACCGCTCTGGCCGTTGGCGCCTGTGGTCGTCATCGAAATGGATGTGCCGTCGTTGAGGCTGCGCGTGAAAGAACGCGACGCGCCGTTGTCGAACGTGTACGCGGGCAGGGTGACGTTCCACTGACCCGCGACCACTTTCGCAAAGTCGCCCCAGAACGTGAAGAGCCCGGTGTCCATATCGACGGTGCCCCCTTTGCCGTCGGCGTTTTTCGCGGCGATGTTGCCCGCGAGAATCACCTGTCCTTTCGGACCCGCGACGAGCCACACGTGACCGTCGCGCACCGCGGTGCCGGTCGCGCGTAGCACGTCGGCGTTGCCGGCCAACGCATAGATGTTGCCGTCCACGGCCTGCAGGTTCACCTGCGCCGCTTCAATCGCGCCCGTGTTGACGATCGCGCCACCGCTCGCGGTCTGCACGAACATCTGCGGCGAGCTGGACGAGTCCTGCAACAGCACCTTGTTGCCCACCGCGATCTCGGCGGTGCCGTTCGGCGCACTGATGTTGCCGTAGTTGTCGACTTCACTCGCGGCGATCAGCAGCACGTCGCCGTTCGTCGAGCCGATGTTGCCGAGATTCACCACGCGTTGCGGCGACTGGCCCGAAAACGTGAGCGGGCCGCCGGCCATGAACGACGCGTTGTCGGTGTCGAGTGTGGAGGCAACGAAGCGACCGCCCGTCGTGACCACGCCTTGCGGTCCGACCACTATGCCTTGCGGATTGATCAGGTAGACGCTGCCGGTTGCATTCAGCTTGCCGAGGATCATCGACGGCGTGCCGCCTGTCACGCGATTGAGCGTCGCGCCGTTGCCGTTGTTGATGTTGACGGTGTTGTTCCGGCCAATCGAAAAGCGATTCCAGTCGATCACTCCGCGCGTTGAGCCCGGCTGGGTGACCGTGAGCGTATCGCCGGACGTGGCAATGGAGCCGTTGCCGCTCACATAGGCGCCGCCTTGCGGCAGGATGCCAGCCGCGACCGCCGGCGCGGCGCACGAAAGACCGAGAAGGGAGACGATGACCGAGACAGAAGGCAGCCTGCGCGCATAGTGGGGCGCACGCAGTGTCAATGCATTGAGCGACATCGTTTCCTCTCCTGTAAAAGGATTGGGATGCCACTCGGCCCAGCAGGGTGTTTGCCGGTGTGGCCTTCAAAGCATAGACATAAGTGGACCACTTAACTAACAAAAAACCTTCAGCGTTTTGCGACGGCATTCACTTCTTTCGCGCCGTCGCGGTGGGCTTCAGGGATCGGTGAGGTTAATCGATGCGCAGTGCATGGCAGCGTAGCCAACAGCCCGTCGTAACGTCTGGCGCTGGTCGGCCAAGAACGGCCGCTGGACGTCATAGCGAGGATCGTCGACAATCGGTCCGCTTTCTAGCGGAAACGATTTTCTGCATTTTTCTAGGAGGCGGATCGCAGGAGTGGATCGGATTGAAGATTAAATTTGGAAATTTCGGAATGGAGAGGAAAATAAAGACTGCTCTCCTTGTCTTGCTGGTTGTGACGCAAGAATGTTTTGCGCTTTCCGTCGATGATCTGAAACGCGGTCTCGATCAAGCCATTAGCAATGGCACCTCCGCCACCGATCTCTCGACATACGTGACCGGATACGTGCACGGTAGCGCAGAGTATGGACGTACACTGGGACTCGTGTGCGACGAGGCCGGCCTTCGATCAACTGCTGACGAACTGCTAGCAGTCCACAAATACATCAAAGAAAATCCAGACCAGTGGCCCGATGGCGCGCAGCTCCTGATAAATCGTGCACTTACCTCTCCGAAGTGCCGACTATGAATGGCAACTGGAATCGGCCAGAAGCGGTCAGTCGACGAAGCTGTGTAGATCGTTGACACCCATTAGCGGGCCCGGTGTCAAGTGAGCAAACAACACCCTCGACTGCCTGAGCAGCCGACTTCGATTGCACTGACCGAATGCAGTAGCCGAGCGCACCCGTTTCTTCGATTCATGGCTGCGACGGATCGCGCCAGACACCCATCAGGCTCAAGCGATCGGCGTACATCGGTTGCCTGTCGCCCTGGTGGCTCTGCCACCCCAGAAGAACGTTGGTGCCGCAACACGTCCAACGAATTCGCACAATACTCGTGGTTGCCAGACGTCCGGCACCAATCCAGGGCTGGCTCGTGTTGCAGGCGATCCGCTTTACTGCAAATCGGGGACGGCGGCGCGGCATCCCATTCAATCTCGGTGGCTTCTGTCCAGTCAACGATCAGGGCTTGCCGGTCGCCGTCGTAACGCTTATGCGAAGCAGCGGTTCACATCAAATGGTTTTCGCTCCTTCAGCATGTGGAAACACGCGCGGGCGAGCTTGTGGGCCAGGGCCTTGCGTGCGATCACTGAATTCGTCCTGGCTTTCTTGCGCTCGTAGAACTGCCTGGCTTCGGCGCTAAAGTGCATCGCGAAGTTGGCCGCCTCGATGAATGCCCAGCACAGGTATGGATTTCCGTTTCTGGTATTGCCTTCGCTTTTTTTCTTGCCGTTGCTCATGCGCTGGCTGTCCACGCACCGTGCATAGGAGGCGAAGTTGCCGGCGCTGGCGAAACGTTCGATGGTCCCGGTTTCCAGTACGATCACTGTGGCAAGCGTTTGACCAATGCCGGGTACCGTGGTCAGGAGGGCGTAGTCCGGACGCGGCGCGACCTTTTCGTGAAGACGCTTTTCCACGATGGCGATCTGTGCGGAGAGCGTCGTGATGACCGCGACGTTCGCGCGGACCGCCAGCGCCACGTCGGCTGGGAGATGCAGCTGGTCGACAGTGGTCTGGTCCAGTTGCTTGACCTGATTGCTCGTGACTCGCGTGCCGGACTGACGCGCCGTAATGTTCTCAACGACGAGAATGTGGCTGGTGCGGCTGCGCACCAGTTGCATGCGCTTGCGGGCCAGGTCACGCACCTGGCGATGCTCAGCCGGCAATATGGTGCCAGTGGGAAGGATGCCCAGACGCAGCAGGTGGGCCAGGTAGCGCGCGTCGGTCTCGTCGCCACTGTGCTTGAGCCCATCGTACTTTTTGATCGCCGTGGTGTTGGCCAGATGTACCACGAAGCCGGCCGCCTGCAGGCCGTCGACAAGCCAGTACCAGTTGTACGTGGACTCGACCACGACGCCGGCCAGTTCGGGCCGCCACGGGGCAAGAAGCGCCAGAATCTTTGCCAGGTCGTTCGGCAGCCGCCTTTCGGCGACCACGCGGTCCGTTTCGTCGATCACGCTCACCACGCTGTTGTTCGAATGCAGGTCAATGCCGCTATAGTTCATGATGACCTCCTTCCGGTTAAAGCGGTTTTGGCAAACTCACTTTAACCCCGTCGCCCGACAGGGCGGCGGCAGGAGGTCCGCTAGATGATTTTCAATGAGCTTCTGGTTCAAAGCCCAAGCCCCCGACGCCCATGATCCACGACTATGATCTTTCCGTTATCTTGCCTCGTCTCACCGGCCCTCTTCGCGAGATACTCGACGCCGAACTTTCTGCCGGGAACGTCATGGTCGAGATCAGCAGTGGTTGGCCCATGCCAAGCGTGAATGTATGGCTAAGGAACCCACTGGGGCAGAAGTACACGGCCGACTTCCCGGACCTCGAATACGCCTATCTCGGGGACCCGCGGAACTGGCTGGAGCACTATATAGATACCAAGACCGGAGCTATGGTTGCAGCGAAATGCTAGCGAATACGTCACCTGCATAAGGCAATGATCGGCCCAGTTTCGGTCACTCGATGGCCGCCCCCAGATCGTAGACAGGCCAGTCGACAGCGCGTGCCTGACCGGTGACAATGCACCGAAGGGAATTGAACACCGCACACGCACATGAACATTCTTGGGCATCGCAAACTGCATCGACCCGCGACCAACAGCTTGGGTGGGGCCACCTGCGTAGAGAGAACCTCTGCGGACTTCCTGGTCGATCATCGGTCTTTGCTCGAACTGCTGGTGCAACGCGCTGGCGGCCACTCCGACTTTATGGGCTGTTTTGTGAATGGTTACGCCGAGGAACGCCAAAAAGCGCTGACAAGGCTGCTCGGAACCCCATCACAAAGCGGATTTGAAAAGCGAGTTCTCTTGTATATCTGTCCCGAGTGCGGTGACGTTGGATGTGGCGCATATTCGGCTGTCGTACGGCGGGACGCAAAATCCTACTTCTGGGATAGCTTCGCGTACCAGACATCGGAAAGAAATCTGAACGTGCTTGAATTGCTTGGGCCGTTTGTCTTCGAGGCAAGCCAATATGAAACTGCCGTGCTGGCCGCCGCTGCGTTTGATGCGCCCGATGACGGATGCGCTCGTTGAATCAAGGTGAGTAATGATTGAAGGTAAATCACGTTCCGGAAGCGTGGCAATTGGCGTGCTGAAGGCGCTTCACCTTTTGAACGCTGAAAATCACCCGACGACGCTCGAGGCAATCTGTGGCTGGCTCGCCACATCAGAAAATTTCTACTACGACGATTGGTTGACCGTCGGCGGACGCAGCGCTAACCAATATATCGCTGACCTCCTCGAGGATCTGTGCGAGCTCGGCGTCGTTCGCATAGTCGAGCGCAATACGGGGGCGCATTCGCAGACGAGCGCGGAATGGAGTCCGTGTCTACTACCGTCTGCCTAAACAGCGCCGCAAAGATTGTCGATATTGACCTCAAACGCTCGCTGTTCGCAGTGACTCAACGACTGCTTTGTAGAGCGCTGGATGCCCCCTTCGGGTCGATGACAGCCGGTCGACGTGGAAATGCGCGGCGGTCGGTGTCGCCGCATACTAGGTTGTAACGAACGTGGCCATGGCCGCCTCGCCATTCACTCAATCTATGCTCACTGCCCGCCGCATAGCGGCAGTGATGCCCTGCCGGGTTTGCCAGTAGCCGTGCCATGGGTCAACCGTGAGCGACCGCTGACGCTCGAGAGCCTTGCTCATCGTCCATTCATCGCCGCGCGTCACGTCCTTCAATTCGTCCCACGAGACCGGCATTGATACGCCCATACCTGACCGGGACCGCACGGAGAAGGCGGCGACCGTGCTCGCACCGCGACTGTTGCGCAGGTAGTCGATAAAGATCTTGCCTACGCGGTTTTTCGGCCCGAGCACTGCCGAAAATCGTTGCGGCACGACCGTGGCCATGTGCTTCGCAACCGCGTGCGCGAAGGCCTTGGTCTCACTCCATCCCTGCCGGCGCGTCAGGGGCACAACGACGTGAAAGCCCTTGCCGCCACTGGTCTTTGGAAAAGAGCGCAGGCCGATCTCGTCAAGCACGACCTTCAGAAGCTCGGCAGCTTCCAGCATCGCGGTCCACGGCAGCGCCGGGTCCGGGTCAAGATCGAAGATGATGCGATCGGGGTGCTCGAGGTCGGGCGCGACGGCGTTCCACGTGTGCAACTCAATAACGGACATCTGCGCGAGCCCCACCAGCGCTTCGGGCGTGTTAGCAACGAGCAACGGAGGATGACGCGGATGCAGTTCAGTGGGCAACTCCTCAATCCCAGGAATGGCCGCCCGCTCGCTATGTTTCTGAAAAAACAGCTCGCCCTTGATACCGTCTGGTGCTCTCACGAGCGCAAGCGGCCGGTTATGCAGCTGAGGCAACGCCCACTCGGCGATCGCGGCGTAATACTCCGCCAGCTCCTTTTTCGTGTGACCAGTGACTTCGTCCAGTACACGTTGCGGATTTGTTATGCGGATAGTGCCGATTTTGAGGCCGCCCTTAGGTCCCGGCACTTCGCGCGTCGAACCTGTGTCCGCTTCGACGGGTTCGTCGTACTCCACGGCTACCATCGGCTCTTCGCTAACCGCGGACGCGGGCTTGTCGTCGCGTACGGCATGGAAGATGGGATGACGCACCTCGCCTCCCGGCGTCCATTCCAAAAACGAGCATTCAACGACGACCGAGGGATCAAGCCACAGGTAGTCGCGTTCCTTCTCAGGCTTCGGCGGGTTGTAGAAGGCTGTGGAGTCGCGGAGTACGGACTCCGCTCTCTTCAGAAAAGCGGAGCCAGCGCGCGACGAAAAGTAAGGTCTGACGCTGCCGGCGTAGCGCAACGAGCCATCCTTCTCGTACACGCCGAGCAGCAGCGAATGCACGCCAGAGCGCGCGCCCTTCGCCCGCGTGAAACCGCCGACGACAAATTCCTGTCGAAGGTGGCATTTGAGTTTGATCCAGTCTGGCGAGCGCCCCGAGCGGTACGGCGCGTCGCCGCGCTTGCCAATGATGCCTTCGAGCTTCATTTTGCACGCCGACGCGACGACCGACACGGGGTCCTGCGGAAAGTCCTCGGAGAATCGGATGACGTCGGATGATTGTTCCGCCATCAGGTCCCTCAACAGCGCTCTGCGCGCTCGCAGCGGCTGCTCGCGAAGGTCTGTTCCGTTCAGCCAGAGAATGTCGAACACGAACATGACGATCTCGGCCGTGCTGCGCCGGTCGAAGGCATTTTGCAACGCGTTGAAGTCTGGCTGACCGCTTGAATCGAGCACGACGGCCTCGCCGTCGAGCCACGCGTCATCGACCTGCAGCGCAGAGCAGGCATCCGCGAGACGCGGCAACCGCTCAGTCCAGTCATGACCGTTGCGGGTGAAGATCGTCGCGACGCCGCCCTCGATGCGGGTCATTACGCGATAACCGTCGAATTTGATCTCGTAGGACCAGTCGCCTCCCTTCGGCGGACGGTCCACCAGTGTCGCCAGTTGCGGCTGTATCAGCGCCGGCAAGCCTGTCTCACCGCGCGCTTGCGGTGGAACGACGACCGTATTCGGACGCCCCCGGCCCCAGCGCCCCATCTCACACACCGGCCTCGTGCGGCGGCGCATCCATCAGCCACCGTTTCACCTCCGGACGGCTGCTGAATACCGGATTCGCCACCCAACTTTCGAACGCCGGGCGCCAGTCCTCCCAGACATAATCGTCCATGTTGAACTCCTCGTCGACGGCGCCTGTTCCCCGCTCACACAGGAAGGCGAAGGCCACGGAATAGCCATTCCAATACGCGACCATGCAGTCGTTCAGGTTCGCAACTGTGCCTTGTGGCAGATCGCGGAGCATCATTGAAAGCTGGCGTACAAAGTCGTGATGATTCATAGGGCTCCTCCTTCCCTTCGCCCGTTCGAGGCATAAACGCGCGCGTTGCGCGCCCATTGGGTGACACAGCAGTTTCCATACCGGCGTTTCCGCGCGCCCGACAGGATTCAGTTTTCTGCTGTTCCGCCGATAACTAGTGAGCCGCAATCCGCTTCCTGACCACCGCATGCCAGCCTGCTGTGATCGAAGGGGCGAACTTGACAACCCGTTCCCGCCAGTACGATGGAATGACATCCATCGAGGAATTTATGACGCGACGCGACCGCAATCAATCACGAAGCATGAGCACGCATCCGACAACCGCAGCAGGAAAAGCCCTGATATTCGCCGCTTTCCTAGCTGTCAGTCTCAGGCGTCTTGCGACGTGACGGAGCGACGGACTTCATCAAGCCGATACATGCCATCGTTGCCGCCGACGACGGAGATGCCGCGGTGGCGATGTTCTCCGGGACAGCGCGGAGACAATACCCCGGCTACACGCTGATCGCAACGCTCGCTTCGCCGGTGCCCGCAGCAGGCACGTGCGAGAACAGCATCTAAGATTCAGACGTAAAACATCAATGCCCGTATCGAAAAAGCGCAGGAAGCTGCACAACGCGAGCGCCGAGCAGGCCACGAAGAAGCGACTGCTGACCTCACCGCTTGCACGCGTTGAGGCGGACCGCATAGTCCTGCAGATCCGCGTTGGCCTGGAAGCGATCCGCTCTGGCCACCGCGACGAGACCGCGTTGCTCAACCTCCAGTCAGTGATCCTGCTCACCGAAATGCTGACGGCCGAAGGGCGAGGCGCCTTGTCGTTGGACGTGATCCGAGATACTGGCCGGCGCATCGTTCGTTTACTGGAAGAAGGCAATGATACTGAGCCTTGGACAGTGCCTGCCGCGTTTAGCGACGCCCTCACAGCCATCGTCAACGAGTACGACCGGATGATGCATCAGGTGCCGTTGCAGGCCGTGCTGGCCGCCAGCGGCAAGCTGGAGCGTCTCGAGGCAGAAGACCCGCAGTATTTCCGTTGCGTGCGCGACAGCAACGGCGCGCCTGGCTGACTGAGGAAGCATTCCACGACCGAATTGTGGCGAGCGTTCGCCACAATTGCCAGCAAGTCGCTGGCAGTTTTTTTACTCTAACCGCTGAAGGATTCAAAATGCGTTTGTTGCTTGCACTTGTCTTCCCCTGGCTGCAGTTTTTCACCATCGGCCGACCCTTCGCGGGAATCATCTGCCTGCTGCTGCAGATCACACTGATTGGCTGGATTCCGGCTGCAATCTGGTCGGTCTATGCGCTAAGCCAGTACAAAACGGACCAGAAGATCGAACGCGCGCTGGGAAGTCGCGGATGATCGATGCCATTCGCGGCCCCATGCGCCGGGTCGCGAGGTGATTGTCGATGGCCAGGCTTATCCGCCTGGCACGGAAACGGAAGCAGGAATGTCTACGGTTTTGGTATTGGATCAAACCGGCGTGGCGGCGTCGAACTGCTCGCCTGAACGTGCAAAGGCTCTAATAGGAAAGGGTGCGGCCGAACTGGTCCACATGACACCGATGACGATCAGGCTCACGCGGCCACTGGGAAACGGAGCTCCATCGTCTGCACGCAGACCGCGAGACGTCACTAATCCCAGTCAGAAGAAGCGGTCATCGCGTCTAAGGAGCTTGCGCGCCCGGGACGGGAGTAACTGCTTTTACTGTGGTGCCGCGCTGGACAATGAAGACGTCACGCTCGAACACCTGCTATCAGAGAAAGACGGAGGCTCGTCGCGGCTCGCCAACCTGGCGTTGGCCCACAAAAAATGCAACGAACTCGCTGCAGATCTTCCGGTCGTCGAGAAGGTCCTGCTTCGTGAACGTCTGCGTGCCGCGAGAACCGCGGCGCCACCACACCGCGCCGGCTAACCACGGTGGGTGGTTGCGGCGAGCATCGTCCCGCGACATCGACGGTGACCACATCGGCACTCGTATTGCGCCCGCACGGCTGCCGAGAGGCGGCCCTCTACCGAGAGCCCATATGTGATGAAAAGCTCCTCGCCCGGCCCGATGTCCGAGACCGCATGGATGTGTACCCTTCCATTTGACTCCACAGCCTCGCAATTGGCGACGCACGCGTGGTTCAGCCAGCGCGCGCTGTTGCCGCCAAGAGAACCGTCGATGACACGCCCATCAGATAGTCCGAAAAGGAAGGTGTGCCCCTCCTTGCCGAAACGACGATTGCGGGTTATCGCCTGCTTCCAGCTCATGACCGTGCCGGCGTACTCGAGGATGAGCTCGCCCGCCTGGATGGGACGTAGTGCAAAGACGCCGCGACCGTGAACGCCCGAGCGGCGGACAGCAATTCTTTTCATCAGTACCTGTTGCAGTGAATGTCGAGCGTGCGCTCATTGGTGTGGAACCGGATGCCAACTTGACAGCAGCGGGAGCCTGGTAGAATCGTCCATCATAACCAACGAAACTTCAACGAAATGGAACGCTATAGGGACCTGCTTGCGCAAAAGGAGCAGTTGGAGAAGCTGATCGCCGAAGCGCATAAGAAAGAGGCCGGTGCGGCGCTCGAACGAGTGCGCGAGGCCGTCGCGGAGTTCGGCTTCACGCCGGAAGACGTCTTTGGGAAGCGTCGCGGCAACACCCGTCGGGCGGCGGCGCCGAAGTATCGCAATCCCGAGACCGGCGAGACCTGGAGCGGGCGCGGCCGCGCACCACGCTGGATCAAGGATCAGGACCTCGAACGCTTCCGCATCAAAGAATGAGTGGCGCGCAGCACGACGTTGTCAAGGCCCGGATCTACCTCGCCGGGTTTGACGTTTTCCGCGTCGATGCGCTCGACTATGGTCGCTCGCTCCGGCGGATGTGCGCCGACGCCGGATTCGAGGGCCTCTACCCGCTCGATGCACTGGCGCCGGCGGATCTGTCACCGCAGGAAAAAGCTGCGTGGATCTATCGCTGCAATCTGGCAGCGATCCGCCGCGCGGACATTGTCATGGCCAACGTGGCAGATTTTCGCGGCGCGGGCGAGCCTGATAGCGGCACCGCTTTCGAGATCGGGTTTGCGGTTGCGCTCGGGAAGCCCGTCTGGGCTTATCGGGAGGATCTCGCCGCGTTGCGCGAGCGCGTGCCACGCAGCGCGACACAGCTCGGCGATGTCTGCGAACGCGGCTATCTGGTTGAGGATTTCGGGCTTCCCCTTAACCTGATGCTCGCGTGCGCCGCAAAGATCGTTCAGGGCGGTCCGCTTGCATGCCTGCGTGCTATCTCTGTCGCCTACGAGGGTGGCACGACAGCCCCCTCTTCCTGGAGGCAAGATGGCGGATCGGAGATCCGCCAGGTGCAGGGTTGACGCCACTTCAGTATATAAGGTGCTAAACGCCATGAACGAGTCGCATCTGTGGACAGCCGAGCCGCACACCGCCTATCTGCATTGGCAGACAACAGAGGCGGCCGGCGCGGACCGCCGCCGGTTCTCCCAACGCTCGATCGTGCAACACAAGGCCATGTTCGACCGGTTCCTGCGCCATCTGCTCACCCGAGGGGTGACACTCGCGACGTTCGGGCCCGAGCACCTTGATTCATTCTTTGACGATGTCGAAAACCGCTGTGCGCCAGGGACGACCACGCGCCTGCGTTACGTCAAGCTGATCGACCGGCTGTGCCGCCATCTGGTCGACGTCGGCCTGCGTCACAGCAATCCGGCGGCAACCTTCGCGCTGTCGGCCGCGTGGCCCGAGGACGAGCCTGAACCGCTCTTTCTCGATACCGACGCGGACACCGCCCTCCAAGGCTATGTCCAGCCCGACGCCGGCGACGATGCCCGCCTGTGCCGCAACCGCGCGGTCGTTGCGCTGCTGCTGGGGGCGGGCCTCACTGCGGCCGAACTTCGCGGCGCGCGATGGCGTGACGTGGTCATCGAAGGGATAAGGCCGCAGGTGTCCGTGCCGAAGCGAGGCGCACGCCTCGAGAGGACTGTGCCGCTTCCCGCCTTCTCGACGCCTGCGCTCGCGGCATGGCAACGGATTCATCCGTCGCCCGACGGCGCGCTTCTTTTCCCCGCGCCGCGCACAGACGACAAGCCGATCAACGATGTGCTCCTCGGTGTGATCGTCCGCGAAGCATTGGACGCGATCGGCTTTGCTGCGCCGGACATGAGCCCGCGCGTGTTGCGCAACACCTTCGCGCGTCGGCAACTGCTGTCTGGTCGCACTAACGAGCAGACGAGCGCAATGCTGGGTCTGGCCAGTCATCGCACCGTTATCCGCATCCGCGACACCATCAGCGCCCAGACGACTTGACTTCGCTTCCCACTCCGTAGGCTGGTCTTGCCGGTTCGTTTGCGCCGGCACAACTTTTGTTCGGAGTGCTACATGCCATACAAAACATCATTCATGGACATGGCCTATCCCGATGAAACGGGCCGGCCGTGCGCCCTCCAGTTCCGCATTGCGCTTACGGCAACAACTGAGCGCCTGGCGATTGTCCATCTGCTTGAGACGAAGGCCGAGCACCAGGGTCCGATGGAGTCATCCATCGTCCGCGACCAGATCCTGAATCGCATTCTGGATACTCACCTGCGCGGTGTTCCGCTGAACGCCATCCGGCTCGTTGTCGAGAGCGGCGAAGAGTCGTCGCTGTTTCCAATCGATTTCGATGTGGGGGACTACATCAAGCGTGGCAATCCATACGAGGCGACGCATGTCACAACGGGCCGCGGTCTGTTTCGGGAACGTGTCGCGATCCGGTCTGAGTCGGTTGTCGCCGGACGAACCCGCGTACAGACCAGCCACGCCGAGCCTGTTGCCGTGCCGCGCGAAATAGCCAACGCGCTGCGCTAGGCGTGTGACGCGGTCGGCCCGCTCACAAGCCCAAAAGGCGGTGGTGTTACGCCGTCTTTCGACTGGGCGTGCACCTGCGCGACCGGTCAGAATGTCCTGGAGTTCGTGTATCCCGCGACCCGCATCACAGCCCTTCGCTGCCCACATCATTCGAGAGCGCATGAAAACAATCAAGCCGACGAAAGAACAGCTCGACACGCTCGAGACGGTCGCCTCCGGCGCTACGGTAAAAGTGAAGGCGTACGCCGGCGCCGGCAAGACCTCGACGCTCGGGATGATCGCCGAACGGTTCAGCACGAAGCGTGGCCAGTACCTCGCCTTCAATAAGGACATTGCGGCCGAAGCAAAGCGGAAGTTTCCGCGCAACGTCATGTGTCAGACGGTGCATTCGGTCGCCTTCCGGGCCACCGACAAGGCGCTGACCGCGCGGCTGAATCTCCCAAAGGAGCCGCCTCACCTTCTGGCCGCCAGGTACGGGCTCGGCCCCGTCCGCGTTCCGACGATTATTGGCAAAAACGTCGAGCTATCCGCCTTCCAGGTCGGCCGCCTCGTTGCAGATGGCGCTGCACGCTTTTGCCGGTCTGCTCAGAACGAGCCAGAAGCGTGGCACATTCCAGTCGACGAGATGGTCACCGAACAGTCGGCCGACGAGTTGCGCGCGATGCTTTTGCCCTTTGTGGTACGACACTGGAACGAGAGCATTGACCCGCAGGGAAAGACCGCCATCACCCCGGACACGTATCTGAAGACGTGGGAGCGGTCGCGGCCGCAGATCGGCGCCGATTTCATCCTGTTCGATGAGGCGCAGGACAGCGACGGTCTGATGCTGTCGGTACTGCGTCGCCAGCAGCACGCGCAGGTCATCTACGTGGGCGATCCCTATCAGCAGATCTACGAGTGGCGCGGCGCGGTCAACGCGATGGATCTGATCAAGGCCCGGGAGTGCGCGCTCACCGAGTCGTTTCGCTTCGGACCGCACTTTGCCGCGCTTGCGTCGCGGGTTTTGACCTTGCTGGGCGAGCGGGTACCGCTTCGCGGCCAGCCCCACATATCGTCTGCATTCTTCGAGGACTATGACCCTGCCCGTAGCTTCGACGCCATCCTCTGCCGCAAGAACGTGACCGTCATCGGAACCCTGGCAAACGGGCTGCAGAGTGGGCATAAGGTCGCGGTGCGCGCGAACATTGAAGAGATCCTCGCATTTGCTGACGGCGCGGACCGCCTCATGCGGGGTCAACGCACCTACAGCCCGGCGTCGCTCGCGCTGTTTGAGACGTGGCGCGACGTGCAGGACTATGCGTCGAGCTACGCCGGGCGCGATCTGTTGCCAATCGTTCAGATCATCGACCGTGAGGGAACCGCCTTTCTGCGCGACATGCTGTCACGCGTGAGCCCCGAAGCGGAGGCCGACTACGTTGTGTCGACTATCCACCGCGCAAAAGGCCTTGAATGGAATCGTGTGAAGGTCTGCGGCGATTTCCGTTTCAAGACGGACGATGATGGACGCACTACGCTTACCGACGAGGAGAAGCGCCTGCTGTATGTGGGCCTTACACGCGCCCGGAATGAAATGGACGTGTCGGAGTTGCGCAACGATCTGCTTAAAGTTTTCCAGGATGCGGCCGAAAGCTGATAAGGCTGTCCATACAATGCAAGGAGCAAAGATGAATGAGGTTACGGGACGGGTCGGAAGCACCGGGGAACACGACGCTGCGCTGGACGACACACCAGATACGCTCACGGTTTTTGATCATCTGCGGCTCACCTTCGGCGCCAGGCGCCATCACACAGAAGCAGGAAGGGCCATTGTCCTTCTCGTTGAGCGTTACGAGGCAGTTTGCGTCGCGAGGGACGGAGACACGCCCGCCATACGGAAGCAGGCGCGAGGTTCCGTCTACCAGTTCATAGCGAAAAAAACAAACCTGTCTTGCGACACCATTAAGCTCTATGCCCGATGCTACGAGAAATTTGGCGATAGTGGGGACGCCGTCGAATATCTAACGCTAAGTGATATGCAACTGCTGTTGCCGGAAAGCGTGGACGATGACCTCATCGCACACATCGTCGAAGCGAGGAAATTCGATCCCGACCTACGTCGGGAAGAAATCAGGAAGATGATGCGTGAATACCGCGCGGGCGTTGTTTGACTGTGGGCAGGTCTTGATGCTCAAGGTTTCTCACGACGTCGATCCGGACGAACCGGGGCGATAAACGTCGGTTTTTGAAGCTCGACGCCCTCTGGCCAGACGTGCACCACTATATCTCCTAGAATTACCGCTTATTGCAGATCGCCGAACGAGATGGCAGGCCAACCGAAAGATCAATCCACCGGGCACTCTGGACGCTCCGTTAGCCCCCAAGTTGTCTTCGATGCGCACGAGCCAATCACGCGCGGCAGAGCGCGGGAGTACGGCGACACAGAAAATCCCGCCCTTACCGCCTTCGTCGGTAGCCTCTGGGCGGAACTCCATTCAACTGACGCGACCCCGGTGCCGCGCTGCCCGCATTGCAGTGGCGCCCGTGGCCGCCTGCACCAGCGGGCGAATGAGTATCATGCAGTGCCGTATTTTCGGTGCGTCGATTGCCGTCGTTTGTACACACGACTGACGGGCAGCCCCATTGCCCGCCTCCGGTTCGCGAAGAAAATGCCCGAGTTCTTCCGGCTTCTGTCCCAGCCGGTGCCGCTCGAGGAGGTCTCACGGCGTCTGGGCGTCGAATACGGCGCCGTCTCGAACTGGTTGATGCGCTTCCGGCAACTGATTGCGCTACACGATCCCGACGGCCATTGGACGCCGCTTGTCAGGCTCGGCCTGAAATACCGCCCGCACGGTGCCTGCCCGCGATGCGGTCACGAGGGGCAGTTAGGCAATGGCGGCTTCAGCGTTGATAACCGCCGACGGGTGAAATGTCCATCATGCGGTCATCTTTGGCCGCTCAACGTAAGCTCTAACGCCAGCGCCGTCCCGGTTATGGTCGTCAATGATCTGGCGCTGAACGCGGCGGAGCGCCGCCGGCGCGCTGGACTGGAAGCGCCAGATCTCCCACGTGTCGAAGCGGGCTCCATCATGACGGAGCCGCGGGTCAATCCAGCCGTGGTGGCCGCGCCGCTGCTCTCTCCGCTGGACGCCGGGCGGTTTGATTTCGCCGGGCCGCTGCGATACAACAGTCCCCTGCCGCGCAGGTGGGCCGAGGACGAAGAACTGACGAACTTTCTGCGGACCCACGTCGATGAAGTGCTCTCAGACAGTGTGGAACCCCCGCCCTGCCCGCATTGCGGCAGCCACGTTACGAGACTAGCTTCTGCCAGGCGCGCAGACTCGCCTTTGCCGCAATTCCAGTGTCGCGCCTGCGCGCGTCTGTATTCGCGTGCGACCCGAACGCCATTGGCCAAGATGTTGCGCAAAGACATCGCTTACGGGATTCTTCCGCTTCTGTCTCAGCATCGGCCGCTCGCAGATGCCGCCGATCGACTGAGCACAACGCCGGAGATCGTTAAGGCATGGGTCAGGCTGTTTCGCGAATGGTTATTGGTACTCGATCCTGCGGGTAACTACGAAAAGCGCGTACGACTTGGTCTCAAAGCACCGTGGCCGATGATGGACTGCCCGCACTGCCTGCAGCGGGTCGAAGCACGGCCCCACGGTTTCAAGAGGACCAGGAAACGTACGGCAGCGGAAATAAAACGGCGGTTGTTCCGCTGTACCGGATGCAACGGCTTCTTCGATGTCAGCGTCGAAGTTCTTTGAGCGGCCAATCGCTCGCGCGATCAGGCTGGTCGACCGCGGTTACGCTGACGCCAATTGCAGAAAAAAAGCCCGGGGTTCCAGAGGAACCCACGGGCTGGTCAAGATACTATCGGCGCCTAGCTGTTAAACGTGAGGCGAAACTGATCGCCGATCTGAGGAGCGACCCGGCGCGACGCACTGCTCATCCAACGATCCATCTCCGCCGCTCGGTGAGCAATCGTATTCGGCGTCCCCGCCTGCCGTGCTTTTACACGTGCAGCAAAGTCCGGTGCCATGGAATCCACACTTGCCACCCATTCATACATCTTGACGCGCTCGAGGGCCTGCCCTTTTACGCCGAAGAGATGAAGTTTCGATCCGGGTGGCAGGTGCCCTTCCAGTCCTTCCAGGATGGCGAAGAGCCCATGCCGGGTATCCGTCAGGTGTCGTCGGCAGACCGACCCGAGCCCGATCAGAGACGGCGCCGCGATCCACGGAGCCCACCGCTCCCACACCTGCAGCAGCAGGTCGATGCTCCGTCGATAGTCGTCAACTTTCCAACCCTGTGCAACGGGTACAGGAATCCGGACAGTGTTCTGCACAACTTCGGCGCTGCAACCTGCCGCAAGCTGATCCTGCCAGGCGTAAACCACCCGCAGCATGGCCTCGAGCAACGTCGCCGTTGCATTCACGCGATAGTCGACCGCCTCCTGATCTGCAGCGAGCTCCGGTTCACAGCACATGTCCTGCTGGGCGACCCAGGATGCCCCGGAGCAGGATGCCAGTTCGACGTACTGCTCCATGGTCCAGGGATAGACGCCCGCGATTCCGCTTTGGCCGCCCTTTGACTGGAAAAGCTTCATCGCCGAAAAGCCCGCGCTATCGAGAGCAAAGTCAATCTCCGTCAGATCGGTCGCCCGCGGGATACGGAAGCGGCCGGTCTTACGGTCCCAGAAGGCGGACGCCGACACCATCGCCGCATAACCTTCATTGAAAGCGTGGAATGCAAGCCGCCCGCCACTATGAGGGATGCCGACCCGAACAAGCAGCCCGTCGTCAACATGAGCGTTTTTCTGCAGCACCGGCATGCCGGGGACGCGTGGTCCTATCGTCATTTGCCACTCCAATAAAAGATGCGGAGCAGCCCCTCCCGGGCGTGCCCCGCGAGGGATAGAGAAAAACTTAAACGGCTAGGATGATTCCGCGACCTGGACATGCTTCATCCAGGTAACGCCTGACGGAAGACGCCTGATAAGCTCAAGCAGACCTGAGTCGTCGTGGCTCCGCGCCTCGACGAACCTGTCGTTAAGAATCGCGGCCTGGAGGTAAAAGAGAAATGCGAGCGCTCCGTTGCCATGCTCTTCGGCTACGCCGGCGAGAGTCTCAACTTCATCCAGAAGCTCACGGACGAAATTCGAAGAGAGGCTCGCGCGATGCATCGTGACGATTGCCGCCACCGCCAGATCCGCGGCGGCGCCCGGGTTGTTTTCCGGAATGTCATCGGTTGCGATCGCGCCAGAATCGGCGAGACAGCGCATCACGTCGTCGAAAAAATCAGTGCAAGAGTAAGTCATTGGCCTGCTCCACAAGAGGATTGCCGGCGCAGGCTGTCCCCGTCCCGGGGGCCTGCCCCGGCGGGTGAGTAAAAAGATGCGTCAGAGGTCAGGTCGACACACAGTCGCCGCGACGAGAGGCGCGTTGCGTGCCGGTCGACACGGCCACTTTCAGTCGCCGATCGAATGGCGACGGGCTCGCGCGAGATGCGCGTGTCGCTTTGCCTGTCGTGGTGGACAAAGCGGCCGCGGACTGCTGCTCCCAGAGCAGGCATGCGACGGCAAGCAATGCGCCCAGTGCCGCCGCGGTTGTGATCTGCTTTTTCATGAAGACTCTCCATGCGAAAGGCCCCGACACTCTTTCGAGGTCGAGGCCTTGCGGATCAGGAACAGGTTTTAGGGTGCGCAACGGGGAAGACCAGCACGCGACCGTCGTTGCAGATGATGAAGTCGCCCGGCTCACCTCGCGGCTGCTGGATGACGATCGTTGAGACGTGCCTTGAAGGCACCGGCTCGGCCTGTGGTTGAATCGTGCAGGCGCACAGCGATGAACTGCCCGCTGCAATGAGCAGCATGATCAGGTTTTGCATGGAATTAACTCAGCTTGAAGAGGCGAGCCGCTTAGGCGGCCCGCGATTCGAGAGGGATGCTGGCGTGGTGCGTTACCCACTTGCCGCCGACGAGGACGTCACGCAGGAGCGTGCCGTTCAGGACGTAGGTGTGGACTGTGCCCGTGCGCAGCGTGGCAGGACGAACTGAAACGGTGACCGCTCCGGTTCGTGCATACATGTCGTGCTTCGATTTCATTGCGTTCCTCGTTGAAAAAAAGCGAAGGAACGCCCCTGTGGGGAGCGTCCCCACAGGGTTGAAAGTAAAAAAGGTTTTCAGGCGGCAAGCGCCTCGACATTGATAACGGCGTCCGCTTCGGCAACCAGATCCGGCGTTTGTGAGATGAAAAACTCCCGCTCGTAGCCGCCCTGCCGCAAAACTTCCCGCTTCATGCGCATGAACTGCAGCTTGCGCTGCGGATCGAGCGGACCATCGGACTCGTCGCTGAACAGCGTCTGATATGGCTGGCCGGCGTTACTGGCCAGATACAGCGCAATGCCGCGGGTCAGACATTCGTTGATCCAGACCTTCTGGCCACCCGACATCACCGTCACTGCCTTGGTGCTGTCGATATCGGCGTCATGCACGAGGATTTCAAATCCCTCGCGCAGGTCGCCGCTTGCCAGTGCGCGTTGAGTCTGGATCTCGACCGTGAAGCGCATGCCGTAACAGGCAAGCAGCAGGTCGTTCACCGTCTTCGTCAGCGCCGGGCCCGCATCATCGATCGTCAGGGCGATCACACCTTCGTTGCCAAGACCCTTCGCAAGCAGCTTCCAGCTTGCGATCTCATCGGAGATACGGTTCGCACGGGACTGCGTCGCGTCGAATCCCGCAAGCTCGTTTGCGATCGCCTGCCGCTCGACCTCACGTGTCGCCTGTGAACGGATCAGCGATTCGATCCGCGCATCGGCTGCAGTGATGCCGTCACGACATTGCGTCAGTTGCCGGTCCAGATCAGCAATTGCAGCGCTCACGTCTTCGGCACCGAGCCGTGCAACTTCTGCGTCGAGCTCCCTCGCCTGCGACGACAGGCTTTCCTGCTGTACCTGTCGTCGCTCGCGAACAGCCTTCGCCTCGGCTTCCACGGCGGCCAGTTCTTCACTGGCCTTGCGAACGCCTTCGGTTGCTGCATCAAGTAACGGCTTGCGTGCCGCAAGATCGATAGCCATTTGCAGATCACGCCGCGAAGCGGCAATCTCTGCCGACAGCGTCTTCAGTTCGGCGCGCCGCGTAGCAAGCTGCTGCACTTCGGGCGTCAAACGATCCACTGCTTCGCGGCTCGTGCGAAACGCGACACGAAGGTTGTTGAGCGAAATGCGCTGCTCGGGAACCTTCGCATTGGCTTCACGCGCCTGGGCAAGCAGAGGGCACGTGTTATGCATCGCGTGACCCGCACAGGGAACGGCAGCGATCACGCTAGCCTGCTGTTCCAGAGACTTGAGCAACGACGCCTTCGACTCACCCTCGGACATGAGCCCGTTGATGCGTGAAGTGGCCGCGGTCAATTCAAGCTGCTTGGCCTCCAGTGCCGCGATGGCCTGCTGCATTGGCTCGACACGCGCTTCAAGGGCCGCCAGGCGTGCCTGGGCACCGTCGCGCGCAGCGCTAGCACCCAGGATGGAATCGCGCTGCGCAATCACCGCGTTGTGACCGGCAATCGACTCGCGCAAGGCAGACAGGCGCTGCGCAAAGCGGCGATCGTCAGCCGCGCTGTCGTTCGCCAGCGCCTGCAACGACGAAGCGATCTGACTGCGTCGTCCGGCCAGTTCCCGCAACCGCGCTTGCGCATCCACGTTCGCAGTCTGTTTTGCAACCAGAACTGCGCGCTGATCACTCAGCCTGACTGCGCTCGCATTGAGTGCCTCCCGGCTCTCCCGAGCCGCGACGAGTGACTGGACATCTGAAGCGATGGCCTGATCAATCTGCACAACACGGTCGCGCTTCGCCCCGAGTGCACCAAGCTGCTGGTGCGTCGCATCGAGCTCACGGGCGAGAACCTTCACGACGTCGCCGGCTTTCGCCGCCAGCGTGCGCAGATGGTCGATATGCAGAAGCTCCGCGAGCAGTGCCTTGATTTCGCTCGCACCATAGGACGCGAGCGGCCGACGGTTCTGCGCAGAGAAGACGCTGGTGAAAAATGACTCCAGCGAGCCGCATACCGACTCGACGCACGCATCGTAGGTTTCGGCTTTCCCGTCTGACACAGTGCCGTTTCCGGTCTGCATCGGTTGCCATGTGCCGCTCGCGTCGCACCATGCAAGGAAATACTCAGCCTTGCCAGTTTTCCCCGGTTTGCGGAATGCAAACGATGAGCGGTAACGGACGCCGCCGTGCTCCCATTCAAACTCCTTGAGCGCGTGCGTCCCGTACAGGTGGTCCCAGTACGAGAATCCGTCAACAGACAGCTTGGACGCGTGCGACGGCATGATCCGGTACGGATGCAGGTTATCCATGATCGTGGATTTCCCCGCGCCGTTCGGACCCGTCAACGCGATAAGGCCAGTCGGCAGCGACGTGAGATCCAGCGAGACGCTCTCGCGTTTCATGCCGTCGCGCACACCGATGAAACCCGTCAGGGTCAGCTTTAGTGGGCGCATGAGGCGACCTCCGGATGCGGGGCATCGAAGAGGTAGTCCGACGGCAGCCACGGCACATCGTCGTCATTGGCGTACATGGTGCCGACGAAAGGATCTGCCGCAGAATGCGACGCGGCCGACGCCTGTGCTGCAGCCGCCCTTTCAGCGGCCAGCTGCCCGGCGGCAAGCTTCTCTGCCGCTTTCGCTTCAAGCGCGCCTGAGACAGCTTCCTCAACCAGGTCGCAGGCCTGCGCGTAATCAGCGCTTGCCTGCCGCAACAACGCATCCCAGTTGTCGCAACCGGTCAGCACACGGAGTTCGCGGGAACCCCACTGATTTGCGTAACCGCTCTGGAATGACCAGAGCAGGTTCTGCATCTGCACATCCGGCACCAGCGCCAGATCTGCACTCGCCGAATCGATGCGTTCTGCGAGTACCAGCAAACGACCTTTCTGGGCGATCACCGCGCCGCGGTTCTCTCCGAAAGGTTGATGGAAAATGCCTGCGCTGAATCCAGCGTGGGCCGTGAGGGCCTTCTGGATCTCGCCAGGCGTACGTGCTGCAGAGAAGTGCCGGACCCATCGGGTGCCGGCGGGATAAAGACCAAACATGAGGACACTCCGGAAAAATACGGCGGAGTGCATCCCCTGGGGGAATGATTCCCCGCCAGGGTTAGAAAGAAAATGGATGCAGCGAACTGCGATCGATGCGTCAGAGACGCGGGTAAATCTGGTTCCGGTAACACGCGGATGACGCGCTACCGGAACACGACTCGTGTCCCGCGCGGGAGCGCCTTACAGGCCACCCCCGCTACATGGCGGCTATGCCGCAAAAAGATCGTCATTCAGCCAGTCCAGCGTTGAAGGCTCAGTGCCAGCGGGTTCCAGCGGCACTGCGGAAGCTGCCGGCGCATCTGCCGCGATGGCACCCACCGCCGGATGCTGCAGCACAGCTGCAAGGGTCTGCGGATCAGACCGCTCATCCGGCTGTGAGTCGATGCGCGCCAGAACATCTGATGCGATCGCCTCCACCTCGGCCGATACCAGCAACTGCAAGCGCTCGTGAAGCGGACCGACATCAACGACAGTCAGTTCGGCCCAGCGTGCGAGCTTTCCTTCAACCGTCGTCTCGAGACTGATGCCCTCGGCACGACTGCGCACGACCGGAAGGACACGCGATTCGACCTTGAGGCCCGCAGCGCCGGAAAACAGCGCCTTGATGGCATCGCGATCGACGGCCTGCCGATGCTCCTCGTCGACCTGCCAGCGCACACGCACGAACTTGTCGGTGGCGTCAGCGGCGATTTCGGCAAGGCGCGCCATGTCGGGCGGCCCGTCGAAATCGATACAGACCATCTGACGCGATGGCGTCGCGATGAGCGTTGCGCTCGCCAAACCGGGTTGCACGTCCCACGCGAGATAGCCCTTCTCGCCCTCTTCGCCGTAATGAAACCGGCCGATGGAGCCGGGATACGCTACCAGTCTTCCCTCGCGCGCCCACTGCTGCGCCTTGTGGATATGGCCGAGCATGAACCCATCGCATTCGGCCTCGAAGAGCGCCGTGAGCGAGAATTCGTGATCGAAGCCCGCCATCACCACACCATGCTCCGTCGTGCAGCCATTGACGGTGCCGTGCGAGACACCGACCGTGGGGATACCCGCTGCGCGAAGCTGCGTGTTCACGCGGCCTGCCGCCGCCAGATATGCGGCAAGCACATCGCCCAGTTCCGTACCGGCCGCGAGCGCGCCAACGCTCGCGGCGAGTTGGCCCTTGTTGACCGTCGGAAGGCACGTGAACACGACTTCGGGCTTCACGCCGATGAACTGCCTCAACTCGTCATCCGAAAAGACCGGACCTGTCGAGGCCCAGAAGCGGCCATCGATGAGCGCGACCTGTGAGACGCGATCGGCGATGTGCACGTCATGCGCTCTGCCCATCAACGCGAAATTGTCGAGGGTGCCCGGAGGCTCGTGCGAGAAGGTGCCCTGCAGCATCAGCACGGGCATCGCGTTAGCGAGCCTATGCACCTGGGTAGCAAGCGCACGCAGTGACGGCGCATGTGCATCAAGCCGGTGGTCGGTCGAGTCACCGGAAATGACACCCACCTGTGCGCCGCTCGCGATTGCGTCGCCGACAGCGAAACTGAAGCAGCGGTCGGACTCGGCCAGATTGTCCGGCGCGTAATGCAGGTCAGAAAAATGAGCGAGTTTCAAATTCGCCTCCGTAAAAAACACAAAGGCCGCCCGAAGGCAGCCTAATGGATGAACACCCGCGAGGGTGCGAAGAAAGGATGATCAGTTCATAGCGAGCGCATCGCGAACCCGCATCAGCGTGATGCCGAGCAGGTTCTGTCCGCGCCATTGCGACCGGTCAGTCAGCCGTGGGTCGCGCTCGCCTATGCCGATGCCCCAGATGAGATCGTAGGGACTGGCTTCGACCAGTTCGGTCGGTGCCGTGGCGAGCAGGATGGACCTGAGCCCCGGGTTCTGCGCGAACTTCTCGCGACATCCCACGAAGACAATTGACTCGCGCTTCGCTTCCCAGATTTTCTGATCAAAGCCGGCAACCTTGCGGCCTATCATCTTCTGAGTCATCGGATCGCGAGTGGCTAGAATCCTTGCAGCCGACTTCTCGTCGCTGAAGAGCTTCGCCTTGGAGAACATCATGAACTGTTCAACGCTCGTGAACGCAACGCCGTGATAGGTGAAGCGGCAGGGATGCCAGTTGCTGAACACATCGTCCGCGCCAAAAAACGCGGTGAAATTGCCGATCTTGCGCACAGGACGACTCCTTGAAAACCAGACAGGAAATGGGCCGCCGAGGCGGGCTCTTTTCGATGCGCAGTTGCGCGGTCGAAAGCATTTGAGCAAACGCGGGCTTGCTGAAATGTTCTCGCAATCGAAACGGAAAGGAAACCAGCCCCGAGGGGCTGGCGAAATGTGGAAGGATCAGTTGAACAGGACCGCCAGCGTAGCCGCCTCAATCTCGCGATTGAGCTCAGCGACATCCGTTAGCGCTCTCGTCAGCCGTTCGTTCATCTGGTCGACGTCCTTCTCGCGATCGGTCCAGCCGCGCCCGAACTTCGTATGGGCGTAGATGCGGAAGTCCTGTTTGCGATCCTCCGCGCTCAGGCCAAGCCGTTGCAGCAGATCGGACATCCGGTCGCGCTTATCTGCAAGCGTTTCCGTCGGTTCGGCGGTTGCCGGCTGTGCGGCAAGCACGTGTTGCAATAACGGACCGGTGGTAGCCGCGGTGCCTTGCTCCGCTACAGGGGACGCGGTGGAAACCACCGCCGCACTATCGGCTGCGCCAGTTTCCGTCGCACCGACAGCCGCACCCGCTTCCGCCTCGGCTTCCGGCGCGCCAGACGCGTCCATCACGACACCTTCAGCAACCGCGTTACCGATCGCTGCATCGACTTCGCCGCCGAGCCGCACGACATTGCCGCCCGCTTCGACCAACGCGACCGCCTGGCTCGCCGCTTCCAGCGCGGAAGGCGCATCATCGGCTGCGTCGAGCAACGCACCGATATCGATGTCTGCATCGAGCACCGTGAGCATCTGGCTGACCCGCACTGCCTCGCCGTTCTCATTGATACGCGTGATTTCGAACTCACGCTTGGTGATCCAGAAGCGTGTGCCGGTCAGTTTGCCCCGTGCAAGCTGCACGGTCTGCATCGCTGAGTAGGCCTTCTGCAGCACGTAGATCGAGTTTGTCGGCAGTTCGATCAGGCCCAGCCCCTTGATGTCCGGCACCGCGAACACGAAACTCGCCGACAGGTTGCAGTGTCGCGCCTGATACTGCGGGCACTGTTCCGGATCGCAGATGCCGTCCGGAATCGCCTCATCCTGACGACGGATGACGGTGCGTCCGCCGAAGTGCCGGATCACACGTTGCGCACGCGGATCGCGCTCGATCTTTGCATATGTCATGCAATAGCGGATTCCGTCGCGCTCGTACTGGGAGAAGAACTTCCGACCATTTGTGCCGTATACGGTCATCTGGTTCGGCAGGTTCTGCATCCAGTCATTGAACGCGAACAGTACGGGAAACCGGTAGAGCTTCACGCCGTCACCGCGGTCCTCGCCATAGAGCCGAAGGATTTCGTCGGCCACGTCCGGATTATTGAAGTCCGAGCGGCGGCAGGTGAAATATGCGGTGTTCTTCGGCACGAGCGCGTTTTTCAGATTGCACTTCGACTCGAGCATAGAGGCGATCGTATCGAACGAATCACCTGCTGCGACCATCGTGTTGTACAACTCGACCGCACGCGCGTTGCCACGGGCTTTCGAGGTGAGGACTTTAATGCCCGGACGAATGTGCCCGATGACCGGTGGACGCAACGCGCGCTCTTCAACGACGCTGCGAACAGGGCCGTTGACCAGATGGACTACTGCGTTCATGAGGGTTTCCTCGCTAGAAAAAAGATGGCCGTGGTGCGCAACTCGCTGGCTGACTGCTCCAGTTCGTGTGCGGCCGCGTCTCCGCGGCGCTCGGCTATGTGGGAAAGAAAAACGCGTCGATCCGGATCGCTGTACTTCGCGATCTGGGCGACCTCGCAACGCGCCCGCCATGCTGGCGATGCGGTATCTGCAGTGGCGCGCTCCTCGGCAATCGTGTGGTTGATCGCTTCGGCAATGCGCTCGTCAAGACGGTCGGGAAGCATTGAAGACCTCCTTCTGGACAGGACAACAGGACGAAAAAAAACGCGTCCCTCGGAGTGAGGAACGCGTTTCGGGATTCGATGAAAAATGACCTGAGCGCCACAACCCTTCCGGGGTCGTGGCGCTCAGGGAGCCGAGGCTCATATACGAGGACGTCAGTCGTCCTCGCGCAGCATGGTCACGCTGCGCAACAGCCCATTTTCGGGAAATGCATTCCGCCGCAGGATCACGGTTCAGTCGACTTCGATCGTTCTACCCAGACGGGCTCTGGAGAGAGAACACCCGATGTCCGGGTCCGAACGATGTCGCGGCGCAAATGAATGCGGCCAGCGACGAGTTTTACGACTGAATGAATGGGGAGCGCGGGCGAGGCGCTCATCAGGAAGAAAATTCCACACCAGTAGCCGACTGGTCGGAGCATGCCTCGGGGTAAAGCTGCGGGCACGGCTTGGTACAGAAGATGGACTCCGGGCTGGCCGGGTCATGTCGATGCGTCAGAGACGCGAGAAGTAGAGTCAGTATTGCGCAAAAGTGAGCGCGCATATCCCCGAAAGGTCGCGAAAACAGCGCAGCTTTTGCCCGGGTCTATGTGTGCTACCGCACGCAGAATTGGAGGTGAGAGAGACCACCCGAAAAATACCATGGCCGCAGTTCCTGATTTCCTCCCGGAGCCAGAGCGCCCGGACAAAGACGTACTCCCAGCCGACAGCCCACCGCTGAGCGGGCTGAAGCCTATTGAGCGCCTGACCAGCGACACGCGTATCGCCCGGATCAATCCGGAATCCGATACAACAACGGTCCTGCGCTATAGCTCGCAGTTTGCGCGCGACTACATTCGCTCGGATTACAACTTCTGCGCGGCAAAGATCGCCGTCGCACGAGGCGGTAAGGTCCGCGCTCTTGAGAACGCATTGCGGGAAACCGCCGAGTGGCTCCGGAAGACCGATGGCTGGCTCGCGCGTCATGAGCTACGCGCGATTGATATGCCGCACGAAGAGATCGAGCTCGTCGTTACGCGCCCGCTCGCCGGGTTGCTGGTTCGCTGCCTCACCCAGTTCGACCGCATCTTCGGCAAATCTCTGGCGGCCGTTGTGATGGGAAAAATCACGCCTGAAGCACGCGCCCGGATGCTTTCGAACGCGGAACGGCGGCTCAAGCACATCGTTCAGGTCTGCATGCCTGACAACGACCAGTACGAGTTCGACGGCGAACGCCGGGGCTCCTGAACCGCATCAATCCGTAGTCGATTTCGCCGGCACTTGACCTTGCTGCCGGATGGATACGCTCGTCCCATCACCCTGTTGGAGAGGAAATGGACATCAGAGAAATTCAGGCGCTGCACGCGCAATATACGGCTCAGCCGGTCACTATCGATCTTTCCCGCCATACCGCGGCCATGCCGATGCTGCCCGCACCGGAGCGCTCTGCGAGCGGTTTGCTACCAGCCCGCGCTCTCATGTCCAAGATGCGCAGCGCCGGACGACCCGCATTGCTTGCGCTTGCTATCGCGGCAATCGCCGGTGCAGGTGGCGTGAGCGCCGCCCGAATCTGGCAGGCGATGCACGCGACGGCTCACCTCCCGCACGACGCGCAGACGCCCGGCCGACCCGCACCGGCAGCGGCCCAGCAGCCCCCGTCCGCTGACATGCCGGTCAACGCCGCGCCACCGCGACCGTTGACCTCCGGCGATCTCGACACTGCGCTGACGGGCGGACGCAAACCGCTCTCTCATGTCGACTCGAAGGCCCTCACGGCTCCGATGCCAGTGGTGGTTGCGCCCGCTCGTGACTCACAGCCCGCCGCGGTGACGCAGGCGGCCGCTTCGCCCATCAGGGCGACGCATGCGACGGCGGCCGCGGCGCAGACGCCGCCGCAAGCGTCCGAACCCGGCGCTACTCAGCCCGCCCGGCGCCAGGACCCTGCACCCGCCGCGCGAGTTGCGGCAAACACCGCAGCGAACCCAGCCTCGCAGGCTGAGAGTGAGCAGCCTGCGGCGACGCGTCCGGCGTTGCGTCCCATTCATCACATCAAGCCACATCGTGAAGCTGCTCCTTCAGTGACCCACGACGCTCCCGCAGCGCCACCTGCGCAACCCACCGCACCGGCCGCGAAGTCCGGCGATGTTCAACTGTTCTGATGAGGTCCCGGCATGAAATCCCAACCACTTAACGTAACGCTGCTTTCCACCGGACTTTCGATCCACGGAAATGTCATCCTTGACCACGGTCTTAGTAGTTTCGGCATTGTTGACGGAGATGTCGTTTCTAACTCGGGGCTGCTTCACATCGGCCAGGGCGGAATGGTGAAAGGTCAGGTCGAGGGCGAGCACGTGCGGATTGACGGCACGGTCGAGGGCGACGTACACGCGCGCGGCGTGCTCGAAATCAATGGGCGCGTGAAGGGCAACGTCTACTACTACGGCACGATCCGGCTGGGTCCCCGCGCGTCGCTCGAAGGTCAGATCAAGCGCAAAAGCGAACTGACGATCGAAAACTCGAGCAACGTCCAGCAGCTATCGCGTGCGGCCGCCGGAAACGCGTAGCCCCGTCGACGTATTGAACACAGTGGCGCGAACAGCGCCAGACGCGGTAGCGATGCCGCATATCGGAGAGCACGTAATGAAGACCATACCAACGAAAATCGGCGCAGCACTAGTCTTAATGGTTGGAGTAGTTGCTGTAAGTGCGTCGACGCTAGTCACCTCGCTCAACGAAGGCTCTGCGCTCGCCATCGGAAGCATGGCTACAGCTGCCCGTCTCCTTGGCGACACGACGCTGTCAACCGACCTTCAGCGGATGACCGCATCCGATCGCGGGTCCGCACTTTCGCAGCACGGTCTGTCTTCGGAAAGCGCGCTGGCGACGAGGATCGAGAAGACACGCGAAGAAATCCATGGCTATCTGGACCGCCAGGAACATATCCGAAATGTGGTGAACTATTCTTACGGATTCCTGTATGCGTCGCTGTTGGTCCTTGCAATCCTCTCCGTTAAAGTCGCCATGGTACCTGGCGGCAAAGACCCCAACCGTGACGACCCGGCGCATGCGTGACACTTAGGCCATTAGGGCGCCAACGATCCCGTTGCCGCCCACAAAAACCTGACTAAACTCCGGAAAATGCAACGGGCGCTTCCTCAAAAAAAACGCCCGTCTTTCTGACTAACCTTTTGATCGAACGAGTCGTCGGCCCATAGCTATGCCGTTCTCAGCAAACCTCCGATTCGATGACGAAACGTGAGACCGGGTTCTTTTTGATCGTAGCGATGGTGAGTGTGTCCCGGGCCCGCGTCATGGCGACATAAAAAAGCCGGCGCTCTTCGGATTCAGTACTCTTTTCGTCGGGAACGACGCCTTCCTCGGCGCGAGTGATCCACACGTGGTCCCATTCAAGGCCCTTGGAACTGTGCATGGTGGTAAGCACCAGTGCACCGTCCGCTGGCTTGTTGTTGTCCCGTTTCAGATACTCGATACGCTCGCCGAACGTCCCAGTCAGGCGCGACAGCACATCGTATGTTGCCTGGATCGCACGTTTCGCCTGATCATCGCGGGCGTAGGTCATCATCATTTCGAGGACCCCGTCGAGCGCTAGCGAATAGAACTTGCGTTCGGACATCTGCGTCCACTCCGCGAGCCGTTTCATGAAGGCGCGATACGCGCTTGCCGTGTCCTCCGGCAAACCCAGACCAACGAGGTCCTTTTTTGCCCGCTGGACAAGCTCAGCGCCCATGTCCCGGTGCAGCGCACTGAGGTGGGTCGAGCTCATTCCGGTGTAGCCGAGCACTGCGTCCAGCCCATTCTGCTTACGCCCCTCGACTATCAGCAGCAGGTTGCACATCAGCGCGCCCTGAGGCCGGTTGAGCACAGAGCTACCGGAGGCGCGGTAGTAAGGCACGCCATGCGAGCGGCAAACCGCTTCGATCGGGTCGAGGATGCGATTGGTCCGCGCGAGAATCGCGCACGAGTTGCCCGCGCCTAAGTGGGGCTGAAGTTGCTCGACTGCGGCCACAGCGTCCGCATACTCATCGTCAAAGCGGCGCGTGGCAATCGCGCCGCCGGCGCCGCGTTCGGCCCGCAACACCTTCGCCACACGGTCGACGTTGTTCCGAATGACCCGGTCGGCCGCCGACAGGATCTCAGTGCGGCAGCGGTAATTGCTTCCCAGCACGACGCGTTGGGCATTGAAGGAATCTGCAAAGCTCTCCATGCCGCGAAATCCGAGCGCGGCGCGAAAGCCGTAGATGCTCTGGTCATCGTCACCAACAACCGTGACGTTCGCGCCCGCCCTTGCGTGAAGCTCGACCCAACGATATTGCAGAGGGTCCGTATCCTGGAATTCATCAACGAGCAGATCGGTGAACCCGTATGGTTCTATGTCCCCGCTTTCCATGCCAGCCACGGACAGTCGCAACATGTCCTGAAAGTCGATCTTGCCGTTACGCGTGAGCGCTTCCTGATAGGCATGGTACAGCTGCGCGTCGGGGCTGCCGGCGTCCACGCGCCCAAAGTTGGTCTTGATCCGCTCGATGACCGGAATCACCTCGTCGACCTTCCATTGGAGCCCAAGCTCTGCAAGCACGCGCGCGAGAAGACCTGCGCGGTCCCCATCCGTCGCAATATCGCGTTTTCCCAGCTGTCGGTTCGCGAGCGAATGGAACGTCCCCGCGATCAGCCGGCTTCTCGCGCCGGCACCGGCCAATGCGAGGATCCGGTCGCGCAGCTCCACGGCCGCGTCCTTGCTGAACGTCACTGCGCCGACAACTGCATGCGGATCGGCAAGAAGCAAGGCTGCCTTCGCGGCGATAGTCTTCGTCTTGCCCGCGCCCGGACATGCAATGGCGACACAGTGCCGGCGAAGCTCCGCCACCTCGCGCTGCTGCGGATTCAGCCCATCAAGCATCGTGGGCTCCGGTTAGCGGCCCCGCACCGTGGTCATCAGGCGCAAGTGGGTCATGTAGCCGCGCACGCCGACGGGATGGAACTTGCGCAGGAAGCGGGTGGTTTCCTCGTCCACGTCCGACTGATCGCGCACGCTATTCCAGACCAGGAAGTCGAAGTGGTCCATCACCTTGTCGAACTTCAGCAGGAGCGAGAGAACGCGCATGGAGAAGCGCGAGTAGGCTTCGACCTGGATGTCGAGCGAAGGCTTTGTGACCGTCGGCGCGAACACGATGTCGCCCTGCTCCTTCATCCTGCCTTCCGTCTTCTCGCGGAAGCCGGCAGCTACGTTCAGTTGCTCTTCGACGTAGGCTTCAAGTTCGCCGACCTGTTTTTCAAACCATGCGGTGACGGTGCCGAGATCTTCCGTGCCGAAGGTGGATCGTCCGAAGCGCTGCAGGTTAATGCTCATGCGGTTCAGATACGGCCACCACTGCTCGAAGAGTGGTTTGAGGCGGGTATGGTTCAGCCGTACGGCGGCCTCCACGACCGCAGCGCCGGACAACTGCCTGTTCATCAGTTCGCGGCCGATCTCGCGGCGGCGCTGCACGACGGCAATGCGCTCTGCCGGCGACAGCTCGCGAAACATCTTTCGCGTACGAGCGACCTGTTCGCGCTTTTCCGCGGCCTCCGACTCGCTGATCATCCCTTCCTTCTGAAGGGTGTTGGCGGCGTCCTCCATCTGCTGGAGCTCAGCCTCAATTTCACCGCCGTCCGCGCCGTCGGTGACCAGGTTCGCCGGTTCGACCGGGGGTGCATCTCCCGCGGGCGCGACAACTCCCACTGGCTTTTCAACAGATTCAGTGGCGGCGTCTGGCTTCGATTCTTCGGTGATGGCGCTCATATTTGTGTCCCTTGGTAAGTGCACGCGCCCGCGCGCGGCATGAACTCTATTGTTTGCGCGGCAGACGTTGATCGCCGGCGAAAACGTGGGCGATTTCTAGCCGCTTTCATCGCTGCTCATCTCTGGACGCCTTCGTAGAGACGACCGGGAACGCAGCGCGCACTTTACGCAACGACGTTCGACGGGGGCGTTCGAAGGGGGCCTGCGATACGGGAGGGAGTTCGTGGTCGGCGTGTAACCGACCAACGGGCGCGAAAGCCAAGGAAGGGGCAAGACAGGGATCGAGGGGTGAAAACGCGTCTCGGACGAGCCGGCTCACGGTCTTAACTGGGAAAGCTACAGAAAACCGTATAGCTTTCCCCGGTCGTTCTACTGATAAGACGAGGCCGCTTTCCACAAAAGCGCGCCCAGGATCGCGGCCACCGCAATCCAGCACTGGGCGTAGATGGGAACCGGCAGGACAAGCACGGCGAACGAAACGCCGAACACAAGCAGGATGCCATGCCCGGCCAGATGGAACGACAGCGGGCTCGCGAAGCCCGCGGCCGATGCCTTGATCTTGCGCCGGACCGTACCGTCGACGAAGGCGGCGACGCAAAAGACGAGCGTGCCGAGAATGAACAGCTTCATCACGGTCGCGCGATACACCACGCGGTAGATCTCCAGCCAGAAGTTGTGCACCCAGGCCTGCGCGAGGTCCGACATGCCACCATCACTGATTTCTCCGCTGCCGGCCGCGTTCATGGTGGACCGCACGAGACCGCTTTGCACAAACCAGCGCCTGAAACGGGCGTTGGTCAGAGCCACGGCCTCGTCAGCCCGGTCAGCTCCTACTATGGAGACGACGGAATTCACCTCTTCGTCCTTGATCGAAAACCATGAACGGTCGGGTATCGCAGGCATGACCAGTACCGCTATCAGCGGCACGAAGAAGAACCACCATTTTATGTGGGATACAAAGCGGCTACTGGCCATAGGTGTGGACACCCCATTCCAGCAGGTTCGTGACGATCCTCGCGAGAATGTAGATCGGGAACGCGACGAGCCCGCTTAGCCCCAGCCAAAAGTGCACGGGCCGGCGCGTGACGAACAGGGCCAGCGCGTACACCATCGCGCCGCTGCCCCTCGAAAATTCCGCGGGCCTCGGCGCGTCGACCTCGTCCTGTGCCCTCGCGGTGGACATGGCGCGCCGCGCGACGTCCGGCTCAACCCGCGACAGCTTCGCTATCAGGAAAAGTGTGGGCGACATCATAGTCCTCGAAATAGAGCCTGAAATGCTCGCCGGTCAGTGCGCGAGCCGCTAACTGGAAAGCAGCGGAGCGCTGCGTGATGGACTCCGGGCATTGCTCGTCGACCATTTCGGTGCCGAGCGCCACATGCCGCGCCTCGAACTCTGTGACCGGCTCAAGCATCGGCGGCCATACGTGATAGCGCTCGCCGTCGCGGGCGACGTACCGCCGGGCGTACAGCAGATGCGCGCCCGCGAACAGTCCCTGCATGAATGCGACATGCGGATTCCCCGTCTTTCGCGTCCGTTTGTACGCCGCGAGGCCACTGTCGAGCATCTCCTTGACGAGCGGTTCTGACTCGCCGATGAACTTCTCCCCGATGAAATCGGCCACACGTGCGCAGGCGAGCTCAAGCTCCGGCGCCACCGTGAATACCGGGACGAGGCGGGACGACAGCTTGTAGTCGCGGATGATTTTTTTGAATACGGCAGACATGCGTTTGGTTAGCCTTGAAGGATTGGAATACGTCCCTGATACACAGCTGCGCCCGAGATGCGCATGAAGTACTGCAGGTTCGGAAGTTTATGTATCAGACCAGTGGGAATCAGAGGAGCCTTCTCCAGTTGTAGCGAACGGGAAACCCCGCCGGTGAATTCACCAATGTGGGCCTCACTGCCGGTGCTCGTGCTGCCAGTGATCGTCATGTTGCGAATGGCGGTTTCACCGACCTTGTCCGAGAACCACTGCGCCGTATCACTGTCCTCCAAGCGTAGAATGATCTGGTTGTTCAGATTGCCCAAAACCTGCAGCATCTTGGCCGCATTTCCAAGGCGAGCCTCCAGGTCCGCCCGTGCCTGAAAGGCGACGAACGCCTTGAAGCCCGCGCCCCGCCCCTTGTTCAATATCTGGATCACCTGTTCGTTGATCGCCTCCGCGATTTCATCGATGATGAGCACCACCTCCGGTGGCGAATCGTAAAAGTTATAGATCGACCCGCACACTGCCGCCACGTCGGACAGGATCATCGATGCGATCGCCTTCTGCACGATGTTGTTCGATAGCGAATCCAGGCCCATATAGAGGACGGCCTTCTGCTTGATGATCTTGTCGATATCCCAGATCTCGCGCTCGTCGTCGAAGTCGTCGGCCTTTGGCGCGAGCATCAATCCGGTCTCGCCGGTAGCGAGCATCTGCAGCAGAGGAAGTGCCGACGCAATGATGCGCATGTAGTGCTCGCGGTCGTGCACGTGCGTCGCGATCAATCCGTCGATCGCTTCGTGACCGCGCTCATGCGCCGCAAACCGCGCGGTGTACAGCGCGATCATGGCGTCGATCGGCCCGGCGCCGTTGTTGCGCGCGCCCTGGCGAGTCGTTTCCGTTGCGACCTGCTCTTCCCAGTCCGATAGCCCCTGCTCCACGAAAAAGCGCCTCAGGCTTTTCTCAAGCAGTGTGGTGATCCCCGACTGTGCATACTTCAGGATGGAGCGCAAAGTCGGCTTGTCGCCGATGTACAGTTCGCCCTTCACGGCGCGGTCGATGAACAGGAACGCAAAATCGCGGAATGGCCCCTCCTCCATCAATTGGGCGATCCGGCTCGGAATTTCTGACGGCTGCGACCAGTTCTCGATCGGATTCAGGCGGATCGACTCCGACGGCTTGGCCTGATTGAAGTAAAGAAATTTGCGCCCGGATCGCGCGCACTCCTTCTCGACCCGGCGCTTCCACTCAGCGTCGTTCTTCGGGTCTACGATGATCAGCACGTCGCCGAGGTGAATGACCTGGGTTGAGATCACCTCGTACGTGCGCGTCTTGCCGGCACCGGTCGTGCCGCCCACCAGGGTGTGGCCGCCCATCGCCTTGTAGTGGAACGGAACGAGCGCCTTCTTCGGTTCCATGCCGTGTATCCACGAAGAACCCTGAGGCATGACATCGCGAATACTGTCTTTGGGAGCGAAGATGCCCTCGATCGCTTCCTCGATTCTGCGACCTGTCTTCGTCTTGTTCAGCCATCGCGGCAGGCCCGGTATGTCAGTCGTCGGCATGCGCAGGATGTCGTGGGCGATCTGGCAATGCTTCTGGGTCCATTCGTAGCCGATGCCCAGGTACATGGAGTTCGCTTCTTCCCGCATGCGCTTCTGGACCTGCAGCAGCTTGGGCACCTGCAGCGTGGTGAGCCACTTGGTCGAAATCGCCATGCGGAACTTGAGCGCGCTCCAGATCTGCAGGGAGCGCACCAGCAGGAACGAGAGACCAACGAGCATGAATGCCCACGCGTACGGCATGCCGGAGATCGGCAGCAAAACGCACGCAGCGAGCCAGAAGACGGCCGCGCGGAACTCGTATATCGGCCGGAAGTGGTTGATGTAACTGGTCACGCCGGTCGCTCCAGAATAAGCTGGCCCGCCCGAGGGGCAAGGGTAATGTCAGTAGAGCCATCCGCAACCATCAGACTTCGCTTGCGCATGTGCTCAAGGAGCGTGCTCGACGCCAGCCCGTAACTACCGATAAGGCGCTTACCAATCACCAGGCCCTTGTCGTTCCACTCGACCCTCGCTGAGCCCGCGATGACGTCCTCCCGCAGTGCGACGAACAGTTCACGAACGGAGTTGGGCAGGCCCTTCAGCACGTCGTCAAACCCCGCTGGCGCTTCAGGCTTTTCGCGCGTGTCCGCTCGAGGAGTCGCGCGCATTCCGGTCGGGTCGACCGGCATCTGCTCCGGCGCGGTGGCCGGGCCCGGCGCTCCCGTGATACCGATGGCTTCGTGCAACGACTGCGCGCGCGCCGTGGAAGAAGCGGCCACGCGCTCAGACGACGGGCCTGCCGATCGGGCTGGAGATGCGCCTTCCGCCGCCTGCACCGGAGTTGGCGCGGCGGTCGCCTCAGTCGGCGAAGGCGACGCAGACGGCTCCTCGACGGTCGCGTCCCCCGCTGCCGGTGCCTGCGGAGCACCTTGCGGTACTGAGGCCGCGCCTGACGGTGACGGTGACGGAGGTGTTGATGTTGATCGTGACGGGGACGGGGACGGTGAAGCTGGCGTCGGCGCCTGCGCGACAACGGGCTGCAGTTCGGCAGCAATCTGTACGGCCGACGGAACGGTATAGCTCACCGGCGCGAACACGCCCCGCTGCGCCTTCCGGTCGGACTCGTCCGCAACGGTGACGGCCTCACGCACCACCTTGTGCAAAAGCGTCTCGATGCCTTGCGGATGTGGAACTGGATTGATCGCCCCGAACGTCTCCGCGAGCACTTCGCCATCGAGCCCTGCAAGCAGCTGGGAGCCGATCAGCACCTGCGCAAGCATGCCCGTACGCATGCGCTCGACAGGCAGCGGTACCGGCCGGACCACGATCCGGTAAGGCGAATTTCCAAGCCACGGCTCGAGGCCGCCGTGAATCGACGGATTCCACTCGACCCGGTCAGTGTCGCGCAAGATCTGAAAATACCGGTAAGGCTCATCCAGCCTTGAACACGTTGCGCAAAGGAATACCGCGTAGTTGTACTGCGGCTCGATCCGCCTGCGCTGTTCAGAAGGGAGGTTCGTACCGAACTTCCGCCCGCTGGCGAGCCGCATCGCGAAGAAGGCGGTTTCGATAGTGCAGCGAAATGCCCCGCCGGCGTCATGGTAAAGCTGCGGGCTGAGCGGGAGCGTGGAGAACCACGCCGCACAGCCGCGCAGTACCGAGAGCCATTTGCGGTCGAACTCAGCCCTGTTCGGCTCGTTGGCGCACTGCGTGATCAGATCAATACGTCGCTGGTGCTGCTCAAGCAGTGCTGCCGCGCCAGTTGCCGTGGGTCCGCTCATGGCATCAACCCTCCGGTAAGCGTCCGACCGACCTTGCCGACCATCGCGCCGCTCGCGTTCGCGCCACCGCCAAACATACCCGCGATCTTTGGAATCTCGAACGACACCAGGAAAACGAAGATGGCGAGGTCGAACACGTAGCCACTTGCCCCGGTAGTCGTCAAGCCTTTACCGGCGGCATCCTGAACCGCCTCAATCAGGCTATGAGTCACGAGGCGCATCAGGATCGCGGCAACGACGACGTACATGCCGGCGCTGATCATGAAGTCGAGCCACGTCTTGAAGTAGCCCCGCGTGAAAGACGAGAAGCCAAGGGCGAACGCTATCTGCCCCATGACAACGCCGCACGCGAACTGCAGCTGGCCGAGGTTGATAAAGAAAACGAATACGACGGCGGTAACAGACAGGACAAGCCATGCGCACAGCAGCGGCACCACCGCGATAAGCACCCCGAAAATCGCGGTCCATCCCGCGCCGGAAAAGGCTTTCACGACCGCATCGAGAATCTGCCCCGCCGCGTTGCCAATGATACTGAGCGAGCTCGACATGTCGGCACCGCTGATGGTGTTCGCCAGCGTGAGGAACCATTTGTAGAAACCCGGCCCGAACTGGGCAAACTCGATGTAGAAAGAAGCGAAAATCCCGAGAATGCCAATCTCTTCGAAGAATCCGAGCCATGCCATCACCGGATCTCTCGTCGCTGCGAAGCGGACAGCGGCCAGTACAAGCGTGATGACGCCAAGCCCTCCTGCGAACTTGTCCGCCTCCGGCTTGATCTGCTCGCTGATCGCGACGGCTGTGTTCATCACCGACGAAAACAGCGCGGTGATCTTGTCCATCGCCTGCTTGCTGCCTGCTGCAAACTCCCCCGGCTTGACATACGAACTCGCATTTGTCGTGGCGGTGCTGCCGGATGAATTGCCCGGTACGATCGTGCCGTCGGGCAATAACTGCGGATCATCGGCGAATGCCGCTGCCGGCGCAACGAGCAAAAGCAGAGGAAGCAGTACGGCGGCCAGAATGCGCCTGAGTCTTATCCACATCGTCGAGCCTCGTCCGGTCCTAGAATCCGTAAGCCGCACGCTCGGCTTCTTGCTGCTCGAGGAACGCCTTCGCCGACGCGGCCTTGTTCTTGTCATCCGCGTTAGACGCCGATTCCTGCTGTGCCTCCTTCTGCTGTTTGCCCGCTGCGAGTTGGAGCATGTCGCTCATCTGACTCGAGACGATGTCGAGATAGTGTGTGGTCAGTTCGGCGGTTGCCTGGGCGGTCGGAGTCAGCGCCATTTGCGATTGCAGATCCTGTCGGCGTTTAGCTAGCGTCTGGATATGCGTCATCACGCTGTTGCCGGTCTGCAGAAGCTGGGTCGCCTGCTTGTCGCGCTGGTTATAAAGCGAAGCCATGTCGGCAAACCACTGGGCATTTGACTTGCCCGACCGCGAGATAAGCGACTGGACATGGTTCAGCCATTGACCGCCGTCCTGAAGGTCGCCATAGAGATCCGTTGCGGTGCTGGCAAGCTTCTTGTACTTGTCGATGTCACCCGTGATCTCGTCGTACTGCGCTTTCATCGCGGTGGGATCGAGGTTGGTCGCCTGCAACAGCTGATTTGCCATCATCTGGTACTGGTAGGCGATGTTGCTGTCCTGGTAGACCTCGGTCTTTATCGACTTCAAGGCCGTAATGGTGTTCTGGATCAGGTTTGTCGGATCGATGACCGTCAACTGCGCATAAGCGGCCTGCGAAGCAAAAAACGTCAGGCCGACGGCCGCGGCCAGGCGTACAAATAGTTTTTTCATGGTTGGTCCCCGTTGGGTCAGTCGAGCGTCATCATTTCTGCGAGGTAATTCTGTTTCCAGTTCTGCGCACCGGACTTGAAGTGCTTGTCGAGCACCGCCTGTGCTCGCCCATCGGACCGAAGCACAGCGAGCGTTTCTTTCGGGAAGCTCGCCTGCAGCATTCGGGTCTGGGTCGGCGTCACCCATAGGTAATCGCGGTTCGGAACCGCGTTGGCCACCATGTCAATCTGGCTCATCGTGAGACCGAACTTGTCCCGGTAGAGATGAAGGTTGTTCCTCGCATCCGGGTTCGGCAGATAGAGGATGTTCGGGATGTTTTCCTTCAGCACCTCAAAGTCGGCGATTCGCGCGACCTGTGCGAGCGACTGTGTTGCCATCATCAACGTAGCGTTCAGCTTCCGGATGGTGACAGCCCACACTTCCAGCCGTTTATAGAAGCGCTCGTTCTGGAAGAAGAACCCGGCCTCCTCCACCTCGATAACGGTGTATCGCTTGCCGTCGAGCCACTGCGCAATGCGGTAGAAGGCGTAGTCCATGAACAACGCGGCGGCCACCGGGAAGTTATTGAACAGATCGCCCATCTCGATAGAGATGTCATCCGACAGTTCAAATGCGTCTTCGGCGTGGTCGAAGAACCGGCCGTTCTTCTCGCCCTGCGTCCACACAGCGAGCCGGTCGCGCAACTCAATGGAAAGCAGCGTATTCAGGAACGACAGCGTCCAGAGTTCGGGACCGTAGCCGTCCCCGAGCGTCACCACCGCGTCGAAGATCTCCCGCTCCTGCAGCTTCGTGCAACGGAACGTGTCGTCTTCGATCGCCATCTGCACCCACTCAGCGACATACGGATAGTGTTTCTTGTCCTGCAGCAGGGACAGTGGATTGACCGACGTGGCCGCCTCAAAACGTCCCGTCGCGTCGATGAAGCGCCCGCCGGCGAGCACGGTCGGAATACGTGTGGAGCGGTCCTTGTCGAAGCGAACGCGCCGTGCACCGTGGCGTCCAGTCTGCGACATGAGGAAGTTCAGCATGATCGACTTGCCCATGCCGATTGGACCCAGCACGAGCAGATGTGATGCGCCACCCGGGATATGCAGGTTCACGCGCTGCAGCGTCTTGTGACGCGTCGGAAGCATGGTGAGCGGGCCTGTGCGCCGGCCGGACTGCTGTGTCAGCCATGCGTTCACGTCGCTGCCTTCGGCCACGCTGCGAACCGGAGCAATGTCCGACACCGTCGCGGTCTCGACAAACTGCAACCGCCGCTGCTGGTCCCACCGGCCGGGCATGGTGGAGGCCCATGCCGCAAAGAGATTGTCCCGCTCTATGATGACGCCGAAGCCGGCGTTACCGATCCGACCTACAACCTCACGAGTCGCGTCCTCACATTCCTGGACAGTGTTGCCGTAGACGACCACCGACACATTGGCGAAACCGAATTGCTGGCCTTCGGCCTGGATCTTCGCGAGTGCGTTTTCCGCCTCTTCGGCAAGAGTCTCCCGTCCCTTGTCGTTCTTCTGTTCTTCCTTCGCAAAATACGCTTTGACCATCGCCCACGGGTTGAACGCGGCCATCTTGTAGAACTTGCGTATCGTGTCGACGTACCCGCTCGCCTTGCTCGTATCGAGGAAGCGGAACATCACGCAAACGTCCAGCTCCGCATCGACCTCGCCCAGCACGTCGAGAGCCGCCTCCTGAAACCCCATCCATTCCTTGACGGCCACAATCTTGGCGAAACGCTTTCCATATGCCGATTCGAACATGAGCATTTCGGCGCCGATCGTGATCTCGCTCTCGGTCAGGTGAGAGTCGAGCATCGTCACCGGATATCGAACGCGTCGCGGCGGCACAGAGGGATTCGCCGACTGATGCAGGAAGGCCAGCGCCGTCTGGAGCGAAAGCCGCTTCATCCTGAGGCGGGTGACACCGCCCCTGAATGCGTCGAGAACACCTTCAAAGCGCTTGATGTCGGACGTTAACCGCTCGAGATCGAACACAAACGCGCTGCGCGCGAGCAGCGAATCCTTCAAGGCCTCGATCATCGCGATCAGCATCGACTTGCCGCCCACCGTCATGTGATAGGCGATCTTGTCGAACACCCGATTCACGCCGGTTTCGGGCGTAAAGGCGAGCGCGAGGGAGTGGGAGTTGCGGAAGTACTTGCCGCTGCCCACATGCCTGCGGTTGATTTCATCGATGTGCGCATCGATGTCGGAGTTGAACTCGCCGTCTATCTTTCCCTGAACGCGCCTGTGAGAAAGCCTCCACCACGCCGTAACACGATGATCGAAGTTCTTGCAGGCGTGGTCCAGGTTGTCGCGCGCGGCCGAGATATCGCCGGCATTGGGCGTGTCTGCATCGACGCCTTCGAAGTCAAAGACGGCAAGCAGCGAGCCATCCTTGTCGAGGATAAGCTCGGGCGTCACCATCGTGGCCCACGGGGCGACCTCCTGGATTGACCGGACGGCGAGTCTCTTTTTCAGCATGGGAGATCCTGATCGAACCCATAGGGGCGTTTGAATCGGGCCGACGACTTCGATGAGGGCCACGGCCGATAGACATCCGCGTAGCGGTTATAGACGAGCATGACCTGCCGCCACCACGGATCGCGCGAACTCTTCCAGCGCAGGAGCCAGTGCACCCCGATACCAACGACAAGAAATGTCGGGGTCATGCTGGCGTAACAGAGCAGCACGGTCATTGTGCCGTTGGCAATCGCGAGGCCGCGGTCAGCGCCGCCCATCTGACGGGGCAGCGAAAGACCGCGGCTGACCTTTGTCGGCTTACGCACAGGTGTAGCTGATGTGGAAATGGTTTTTCATGATCGGTACCGCGCATGCGGCGATGCCAATGCCGACGAAACATGTGGAAATCACCTTGACGATGGTGCTTTCAGAACTGCCGATAGCGACTGCGGCCAGGATGATCACCACGCAGCCAATGACGAAGAGCCACGGACCGCTGATATAGGCGGAGATCAGGCAGATAGCGTCGGTTGCAGATCCCAGGTCGTCCAGACTCACCGCCGACGCAAACGGCGCAAATCCGGCGAGGACGGCGGCAACCAGTGTGGTGCGCAATTCTCGGCGCGTCAGGAATCGGGACCAGATGAACTGACGCATCGCGTCCAGACTCGTGCGAGCGGCCGCGAAAAACTGCGAGACGTACTTCTTCATGCAATAACTCCGGTAAGTTAAAAAACGCGATTGAGGATGTAATCCCCGTTCTGAAAGCCCTTGATCTCGACGATCTCGGATACGTGGCGCAACTCGCCTGAGCGGCGAAGATGAATGACGTAATGGAAGCAGTCCGCGATAGCCTTGCGCATGTCCGCGAGCTCCCAGCGACTGCCCGTCGGGATGCCCAGCATGGCCAGGCTCTCAAGTCGGCTGAGGCCGCCGCGGGCGTCGTTCGAGTGGATGGATCCGAGGCCACCATCGTGACCGGTGCTCAGCGCCTGGATGAAGTCGTACGCTTCGCCGCCACGCACCTCGCCGACGACGATGCGATCGGGTCGAAACCGCAGGCAAAGCGCAACGAGTGCCTGGGTCGTGACACCTTTGTCCGGATTCGACAGCAGGCGCACGAGGTTCGGCACGCGCAGCTTCAGTTCCATGGTGTCTTCGATGGTGATGACGCGCTCGTCGTCCGGTATATCCGCACCTAGCGCATTAAGAAACGTCGTCTTGCCGGTCGAGGTGCCGCCCGCAACGAGAATGTTCTTGCGCCGGATGACAAGCTGGCGAACCGCTTCCATGAGCGATTCGTTTTCGATGCCGGGATGAAAGAGGTCGTCGTCGTTGCGCTTGGTGCGTGCATGAACGCGGGAGAACGCGCCCATCGCCACGTAGTCCTCCAATGAGAGGTTCGACTCGCGGTGCTTTCGAATCGAAAGCGCATGGCCGTCGATCGCGGTCGGCCTCATCACGGCGGCGATACGCAGGCCCTTGTGACCCGCGTTGATGATGCCCTGCGAGGTGCCCGCACGCGCTGACTTCTCGACGGACGCGGCTAATGACAGGATCGCGCCATTGAGGGTCGCCTGGTTAAGAGCCAGGGGAAGCCGGTGCATGACCCCGCGCCGCTCTACCCAGATGCTGTCGAAATTGTTGATCATGATTTCGGCAACGTCGGGCGCTTCGAACTGTTCCCGCAACGGAAGAACGGACTCGAAGAACATCCGCACCGCGCTCTCCTCGAGCGGGCGCACCTTGAGCAGGGGATTTTCGGTATCGTGAGACATGCTGCTATTGTTCAGACTGGCTGCTCGCGCGGCGCTCGAAAAGAAGCATGAAATGAGACAGCTTTCGCGCGCGGCGAGCTTTCGTCGCTGAACAACCATAGACTTCCACGGGGCGTACGCCCCGGCCCGCGCTCGGACGAGCCGGCTCACGGTCTTAAGTCAGAAAGACCCCCATAATCGTGAAGCTTTTGACTCCCTTGCGAACGGAATCGTCTGTATGAGAATCCGACTTCGCACCGTTTAATGATCCGCCTGATGACCAGAAACATTCACTACTCGCGACGCCCACAGGTGACCAATGCGCGCAGGGGCAAGACGCTGTTACTACCAATGCCTCGCGCGGCGGCGGATGAACTCTCTCTTCAGATTCACCTTGCCCTCGATGCCATGCGGCGTGGAAAAGGGAATGTGAACACCGCCCAGACGCTGTGTCAGGCGATGATTCTCGTTGGTCTGTTAGCCGATATGGGGTACGGCGACGCAACGGTAGAACAGATGCGAAGCGCCGAGGAAGTTATCTCGGCAGCGTTCGATCGAGGGCGCGGCTCAGGCGTCTGGTGTCTCGACGACGACGGCTTCATGCGGTTCGCTATGATCGCGACCATGTACGACGAGCAGCTCCGGCGCGCACCCATGTCGGCAATGGCCGAGGCGAGCAATCGTCTCGACCGGTTCCGTCAGGGTGAGCCGTTTGGAGCGCTCGCTTCTCCGCAACGCCAGTAAGTCACGGATCTAAGCCCAAGGACAGCAGTCGCGATTGCTGACGACCTGCGGCATACTCGCCTGACTCTGCTAGCTCGTTCGGAAATGCGGACATAAATCCTCGCATCCAACGCGTCCATTCGCTGCAATTCACAAAGGTTTGTTAGCAGAATTTCGGTCCACATGTGGTCCGTAAACCTCTCAGATAGTTGCCCGGTGCGAATTAATGTTCTTTCTTTGCTTATTAAAATAGATATCTGTTACGGAAAGTGTAAAAGGACCGTGAGCCGGCTCACGGTCCTCGCGAAGGCCTAAAGCCTTCTTTCCCTTGCCCAGCAAGGCCTTCAAGCTGGCGCTCCCCGCGACTGACCTTGTAATTTATGGAACGGGCTCGGATGATCCCTTGAGGCGAAAAAAAACCCGGCTGCAGGAGCCGGGTTGGGGTCAAGAGATGAGCGAATATCAAGCGCACTAGCAGATCACTTCAACTGTCTCACCGAACGGCGCCTTCTTCGCCCGCTTAAGCGGCGTGGTCGACGCCCAAAGTACGGGGTACGACGGCGCTTCATCTGGGAAGCGGCCATCCATATCGGTGAGATACACAAGAAACGCCGGGTGAATGCCCTCTTCTGCCAGCCGCGCGAACGGCTCGACAAATGAAGTCCCGCCACCGCCCCGAACAGGCTGCAAATCGAAATCGACCGCGTCGCCGCGCTCAAAGACCTGCATCTGCGTCACGCGCGTATCGCAATCCATCACGATCAGCCGTCGCGGCCGCACGCCCTCGTTCACCGCGATGATTTCCGCGGCAAACTGCGCCTGCGTTTCGTCCCACAGCGAACCGCTGGAGTCACGCACGAACACTGCATCGCCTACCGCCGGTTCATTCAACGATGGGAGATACAGGCCCATATGCAGGTAACGCCGATGCGGCATGGCGAAGCTGTAGTCGGTCGGCGACGATTCCTGCGCAAAACGGTGCAGGAGCGGACGCCAGTCCACAGCAGGCTCGACAGCATCGGCCACCATACCAGCCAGCGATCCAGGCAGTGCGCCGCGCATCTTTGCGGCCTTCGCCGCCTGCAGCACGGCTACTTTCCAGTCAGCTTCCTGCTGTGCCTTGTCGTCCGCGGTGTACTGACGGACCTCACCACAGGAGGGTGCGACATCGGGCGATGAGCCGGCTGCGGAAGGTGTGGACGGTGTGTTCGCGCCGCTCGCACCGGAAGCGGACTGTGGTGGGCCATTGCTGGCACTGCTGCCCTTGCCACCGCCCTGCTTTCCTTCAGCCTGCTTCTGCTTCTCCCGCTGTCGCTTCTCCTGCGCGAGGATGCCGTAGATCTCCTCAGCCGACATGCCCTTGAACCGGGCGTCGACCAGCACGCCGGCAGGTAGCAGCATGCCGGCGTCCAGCACGATCGGATTGATCGCGTGATCGCAGGCCTCGTCCCATAGAGCGGGGTCGCGGTCACCCATGCGCCAGCAATGGCCGTTGGCCACGTGCAGGACTTCGTGAGCGAGCACGCCCCGCGTTTGAAGATCGTTCAGGCCGGCCAGGTAGGCGGGGTTGTAGCCCAACACCTCCCCGTTCGTCCAGAACGTCTTGCACGACGGATCTTCGACCACCTTCAGCCGGAGCGCGAGCGCCCCGAAAAATGGCTGATCGAGGACCAGCGCCGTGCGTTGCTTCGAGATACGCGGGTCCATGACCACCTCACGCGACGAGTCGCAGAAGCGGCGTCGGCTCCGGCATTGCGACGGGCTCGGACGCGACGAACGGTGCGACCGGTTCGGCCATCGGATCCGGCGCACCGCCCATAAACGCCGCCATCAGCCCCTCGATTTCCGAGGCCTTGGCAGCGACCTGTGAGCGCAGTACGCGCGACTCTTTCAGATCCGCCCCGGAGTGCACGGCAAGATGCTTCTTCGCCTGCTCGAGGATGTGATTCAGCTTCGGATCGTTGGAGAAGTTCAGCTTCGGCAACAGATCGCACAGTTCGCGAACCTGGTTGGTCACGCCAAGACGAACGTCGGTCGCACCATACAACCGGTCAGCCAGCTTCGAGACTGCCTCGTACAAGCGCCCGACCAGATCGTTATTCGCCGTCGAAATCGAGGCGAGCACGTGCTGGTCGATCTCCGAGCGCAAATCCGTCAGGACGTCGGGCGGCAGCTCGACGCCAAACTGGCTGGCGTCTGGAAACGGCAGAACCGACAGCCTGACACCGAACTTGCCATGCATCTGGGCGAGCGTCGGATAGTCGGCCTCGTTGTACAGGTCTTTCTGCTCGTCTCGTGCCTTTTCCTTCAGGTCCAGATAGTCCGTCAGGAAAACCGACACTGCCAGATCGAACTCGTCTTTCATCTTGCGCAACTGGTCAGCGACGTCCATGTAAATCATGGTCGGCAGCAAACGCACGCCCAGCTGGTCGTACTGCAGCGTGTGGTTGTAGTAGTACGCGCGGATACGATTGCCGATCGATGTGACTTCGTGATAACTCGGCGCGTGTTCCGGCAGCAGGCGCTTGTTAAAGCGGCCGATGCCCTTGGTCTGGTGCGCCGTCTCCACCGCTTCGGTGGCCTTGAGGTCAAAGCGCCGTGCCTGCCAGCAGGAGACCGTCACAGCGGAAAGCATGACCTTCGATTTCAGTTCAGTGATGTTCATGGATAACTCCAGAAAAGGTAGGGAATGGATGCAGCGGAAATGAAAAAAGCCACGTGCCGCGCGAGGCGGAACGTGGCAACAGGGAACAACGAAGAGACAGAAACTGGAAGGTGAAAGACCGGGGCGTCTGATCCGTTCGCTTACTGGCCGCGAATGATCTGGCCGAGCGGACCACCCTGTGCGCGAATGAACGCATGGGTGTTCTGAAGCTGCGGCGTACGGCGAACCGCATCGCGCGCGAGCAACGCTGCAAACTCGCGGTGGCCCGCGGCGATCAACCGGTCGTTGTAGGTCAGCACGCGATCGAAGTTGCCCTCAGTCGAGTGGGCCGCAAGCGCCGCGCTGATTGCGTAGAGCGTCGCCGGCTTCTCCGGAATTTCCGCGGTATCCGGTGAGAGCAGGATCGCATCGGGCGACGGCAGTTCGCGGTAGATGGCAAGAAAGCTCATCAGTTCCGCGGCCGCCGCTTCCCCAACCGACCCCGCATACGAGATCAGTTCGAGCTCCTTCGGCACCACACCCATTGTCTTGGCGACAAATCCCCACGAACGGGGACTTGGTGAGTTCTCAATGTCGCGCGATGTCTTTTGCACCGAGAGCAGATCCGGGCGAAGGCGCAGGAACGCAATCAGCGCCGGCGGCAGGTTGTTGGCCACTGCCCAGTCGGACCAGTCAACAATCGACGGCTCGAGCTCCACGACGGTCGCGAAACGCGAGATCACCGGATCGAGAATGCCCGTCACGGCCGCGTTGTCGTTGCGCCGGTTCGTGGCCGCAACGAACGTGACGCAGTCAGGTAGCACATGCTCGCCGATGCGCCGCGCGAGCAGCAGTTGCATCTTGGCGGCTTGCACCGCGGGCGACGCCTGTCCGAAATCGTCGAGAAACCAAAGCAGTGGAGAGGTCGCGTTCAACGCGCGTTCCAGATCGCCGAATGGCAGGAACCGGGCGACGCTCCCATCAGGCGACGGAAACGGCAGTCCCTTCGAGTCCGTCGGGTCTTCGACGACCGGATGGCTGATGAGAAGATCGTGAGCCGTTGCCCTTGCCGCCTGATCGACGATATCGCTCTTGCCGATGCCCGGTCGCCCGGTGATCAGTACAGGCAAACGCTGCGGGACGTAGGCGCAAAGAAGTTGGACCAGTTGAGACGGATTGACTTTCATGGGGTACCTGCAAAGGAAAAGCCCCACGAAACCGCGCCCCATGGGACGTGGTCCCGATGGGGCAAGTTGAGTATGCCGCTCGCGCGGCCGTTCAATGCGTCGATCGACGCGGGAAAATCAGTGGTGCGTTACGCCCACGCGCCGACCAGTGCGGCCAGTTGCGCCGGCGTCAGCGCACCGCGCGAAACCGAAGCGGTGGGCAGGAAGATCATCTCGCCGTAAAGGTTGGCAAGACAGCGTGCTTCGGCACAAAGAACCAGCACGTCCGTCTCAAACATCGACGGATTGCGGTTGCGCCAGACGTTGATAGCGTCTTCGATCTGGGCGATCGAGACCTCTGTTGCGTCGGAACTCACAGGGCTGTTCATGGGGATCCTCAATAAGAAGTGCCCCGACGACGCCCGGGAGGGACGCGGTCCCTCGGGGCAGAATTGTTGCCGCGTATCCGGCAGTTCGATGCGTCCAGGACGCGGGTGATAGACACAGTGTAGGCATGCGGCCATCTCCGTTCGGCGCATATGCTGCGAAAAAACGCCCCGCTTAAGAGGCGCTGCAGCGTGCGCTCCGGTTTCCGCGGACGAAAAAAAACCGGCGCATTGCGCCGGTTTGAGTCAGAGAAATTTCGAATCAGGACAACGACAGCGAGGACTGCGCGGACAACACGGCATCGATGCGCGCATTCAACGCTCGTTCGCGCTCACGAAATACGCGCGATTTTTCCTCACCGACACCATTGTGCTTCTCGATCACGTAGGAGAACGCGGACGGTCTCGCGGGGCCGCGCCAACGCTCCCATTCCTCCTTGATCCGGGCCCGCTGATCCGGTGTGCATGCGAAGTACTCCCGACGCGTGCGCCGCCATTGTTGCGCGTACAGATCCCGCATACGCTGCTCGGCCTCCACGAACAATCTCTCGCGACGCGCCTGCTCTTCGTCCAGCGTCCGTGCGGGCGGTAGCTCAAGCTGCTCGCTGAACAATGGATATGCCTGCGCGAGCTTTTCGCGCTGTCGCTGCTCACGGCTGAGGAACAGTGCCTGACGGCGGCTCGTCCAGGAGAAACCTTCCGGCCGAGCCTGACGGTCAAATCGCATATGCCCTACCCTCACGCAGCACGGCGCTCGAGGACCGCCCGCGCATAGGCGAGCGTGCCATCCTTCGCCTGCAGACGCCGTCCTTCGTTAAGCGCCGGGTTCACCAGTGCGTACTGAAGAATTGCACCGGCGCGCCAGTTACGGATCTCGCTGAAACCCGATGCGATGGCGTCGTCAACATGCGTGACCCCGTCGATGACCGTGCCGTCAGTGCGCTTGTAACGTGCGCTCTGCGCCGCGTCCCTTGCGCGCTGCGCGTCGTCGGCCCTGCGCTTTTCCATCTTGCGCTGTTCATCGGCTTTTTCCCAGTCACGCGCAGCGGTATCGTCAAAGCCACACAAACTGAAGACAGCACGGCGACGGGCTTTCGCCTTGACGCCCCGCAGCTTTACGCCGTGGAACTCCTCGACGGCCTGCTTGCTGCTGCGGTTGCGATCGTCCGGCGTATCCAGCAGATTCAGAAGCATCGAAAGATCGCGTTCCTCGATCGCTGAAGCTACTCGATTGGGCCACTCGTACGACTCGCGCCCATGTGACAGGAGCGCCATCTCGCACTCGAGCTTGTGCCGGCGAGCACTCATCCGGCCTTGGGCGCGTTCCAGGTCGGCGCGGTCCAACGCCTTGTCGCGTCGCCAGTCGGCCAGCAACTGTCGCAGACGCGCCGCAAAGTCGTTGAGCGGCTGCCCGATAGCAACAGGCTTGTCGAACATAGCCGGCAACGGCGCGGCGCTCACGATCTGCGCATCGAACAGGGCATCCTCCACCTCGATATAGCCCGCTGTTTCCGGCATGCCGGCCGTCGCAGCCACGATGGCATCGATGTTGTCTGCCGTAATCGATTGCTTGGCGTGACGCATGACCGAGCTCACGCTCTGCATTCTGTTTGCCGAGAGCCGGCCCCGAATTTCGGGCACGTCGAGCAGCGACTCGGCCCACTCGAGGTCATGGCGGAATGGGCGCTCCATCGCGCGGTAATCATCCATGACCACCGCGGGCACGTCTTCGTTGCGAAGCAGAGCATAGGCGACATGAACCTCATGGCGCCCGTTCACCTGCCCGCCTGCCGCGGGCGGACCGCCCGCGCCAAAGCCAAAGCGCGCGATCGCAGCGTCATGGAAAAGCGACGACAGATTGACAAATTGTCGCGCGTCTCGCGCGGCCGCTTTCTCTGCATCAATCTGGCCGGTCGTCAGGAAGATGTGCGGTGCACGCGCCAACTCGAAGAGACCGAACAGTTCATCCCAGTGCGTCAGGCGAATCTGCCACGGACGGGCCTGCTCGCCGTAGGCGGACAGCCAGAATGCGTGAACTTCGTCGAATAGCCGGCTGACGACCTCGGCGGCCGAACCGGCACATCGGATCGCCAGCGTGCCGTTGTAACGCGTGACGCTCGCCGGAACGCCATCGCTGAGCAACGAAATCGACGATGTTTCCGTCTCCTTCACGCGCTCGTTAGCGAACAGGGCGATGACGCCCGCGAGCGTAGCGACGGTGAACGTCTCGTTGGGAATGGACAGTGTGTACATTGATGTTGGCTCCGCAAAGGAAAAAGGGCCAACGTCCCCGACGGGATGTTGGCCCATCGGGGTTAAAAAATAGAGTTTCGTCAGTCGATATCGAGCAGGCGCGAAACGACTGCCGCTATGGACCACGCCTGCGAGCGCGAAAGCGACTTGATGCAGATGAGCGGGACGCTCTTCCACAGGTGGGACTCACCATCGCTGACCAGTTCAATTACGTCGACGCGGATAAGCCAGCCTTCGGAATTGCCGCGCCTGACCGCGAGCGTCACGTGGCGGGTTGACGCCTCGACAGGCCACGGCGCGGATGGTGCAAGGCCAAATCTGTCGGGGCAATCTGCGTCGATGAAGTTTGCGTGGGTCACCCACTCGGGTTCGATTTCTGTGCGGCGCAACACACGGGAAACCTGATCTACAACATTACCAACGGTCATGCCGACCGTTTCGAAGGGGGCCGCCGCTAATGCGACCGGCAAATCAAGGGTTTCGGACATAGAAAAAGGACAACAAAAAAGGCCGCACCCGAAGGTGCGGCCTTTGATAGATGGCGGGGCAGAACTCCGCCCCGATTGCTATGTGGCGCCTAGCGCGAGGACCCGTGAAAATGCCGTTCCCGCTTGGCCTTCCGCGCGTTGTGCTCCATGAGGGAACTCAGCCCGCACATGGCAACTGCTACGCCGATCACCAGAAAACTGATATCCATACCTATTCTCCTTTGATGGCAATCATGCCTTGAACGAAAGTTAGCACAAGAGCGCCAATCAGACTTACCTCGAGCTTGATGTCAGCAAAGGTCCAGACTGACGTCGAATGCCACACACCGACTGCGCCAAGGAAAGCCGCGGCGGAAAGCGTGTGTAAGAAGCGGCCGATCTGCTGGCGTTGGTCCTTCGTGGGCTTTGAAAACGGTTGAATGGCGATTGCGATAAAGCTCCGGTTGCTGCCGTCGCCCATGGAGTCGCCGATGGCAAAACTACCGTCGATCCTGCTTTGCAACTGTACGTTCGCGCCATCAATGACAGCCCATGCGACCGGCGGTGCTTCGCTAATGCAAAATTCGCGAAGCACGGCCTGCAGGCGTTCCGACGGATAGACGTGCCCGGCATCGGCAAGATAACTTGCGCGATCCGTGATGCTCATTCCCGACGGATATTCGATACGGATCTCGATGATCTCCATATGCCCTCCTATCGGCGTTCGCTGTCAAGGCCGCCGGCGAGCCGAAGACCGCCAAGCAGCGAGGCGTAGCCCTCGCGGGATGACAGCTGCTCCAGAGACACCGCATTATCGCCACCACCTGACAAGTCCAGACGGCCGCGACGGGTGCGGAACGATACAGAAACCCTCTCACGCGTCGGCGCGTCTGTGACTTCCAGCATGAGAGCCGGAGTGCGCAGAGTGACGCGACAGCCGCGACCGCGGCGCGCCGGTTCACTGACGATCTCGTGATCGCCGGCACGCAAACGTAGATCCCGTGCGACACTGCGCAAAATCCGCGTTGCATGATCGGTGACTGCGGCGTCCGTTGCGGCGCCCGCGCTGCGGCGGTCGGCATAAAACACCTTGGGAAGTTTCAACATACGAACCTCAAAAAAAAGCGAGGCGCCCTTTGGGGGCACCTCGCAATGAAGAGACAGACCAGCGAATGCCGGCCCGAGAAGTAAGGAGACAGGATCAGTGCGTAACGCGCAGACCCGAGTTGGTGGAAATGAGGAGAACGTGATCGCCCGGCGCAAACTGCTGATCGTCAGGTTGAGCCACAACCACATCTCGCCCTGTGCTCGTGTGCACGATGATTTCGAGGCCTGCGTGATGCGACAGCACCTGCGAAACCTTCTGTGTGATGAAGCCGGATGCAGCTCCGGACAAGGCGCCGGCGATGTACCGACCGGTGCCGTTGCCAATCGTGCGTGAGCCAAGGAAAGCACCGACACCCGCGCTGATGAGCGACGTCAGCCCGGAGTTGTCCTGGCTGGCTTCGATCGTGATGGCGCGAGTGCGGAGAACCGTTCCCTGTTCCAGGGAGCCGGCGTGCTGAACGTCATATCGCTGGTACGTATTCGGCGAACCGAAGTCGATACCGGCGCAAGCCGACAGCATGGACGCGAGAACGAGACTGACGATGATCTTGAACATTTGATTGCCTCAACGAGATTGGGGCAACCGTCCCGTCAGGGAGGTCGCCCTGACGGGAAAGAAAAAGGTGAGAGAAAAGGTGTTGACTTCAGTGAGCCATAGCAGGGCGAAGGCTCGTGCTCCGGTCGCGAACAGCAAACCAGCGCGCTGCGGTAAGCAGCACGACCGAAAGCGGTGCGAGAACGAAGACGAACCAGAAACCGACGCCTTGTATATACGCGCCGTACGCGTAGCCGTGTCCCGTAACGGACTCGACCATCAGCGCACCAAGCGACAATTGATGCGATCCGACATGCGTCAGATAGGTATCGAGAGCAGCCGGCCCGGATGCCCGCAGCAAGTCGAGTTGACTCTGCGCTTCGAACGCACAGCCGAAAATGACTAGTGCGCAGCCCGTGAGAGCGAGAACGGCAGCAACGATAAGAACGAACTGGAACGGAACGGCCGTGGCCGCGTGGTTGCGATTCGACATTGAACAGCTCCGAAAAAAAACGGGAGCCGGTCCCGTTGGGATGGCTCCCAACAGGGTTGACAGACGGGTTTGCCCGTCGTGGACGACCGGTATAAGCCGGTCAAAGATTCGAGCACCCCAGCAAGCTGGAGTGTTCTTTCGATGCGCAGAAGCGCGGGTGATAGGATGAGTCTAGGCCACATCTGAGCCGCCAAAGTGTGGAAACATCACCAAACGGACCTAGCTTTCATCGTTTGGACTCGCTGGCTGAGCCCGACGCGAGCAGCGTCCGTCTACTGAGGCTACGTCGAAGGGATAGCGTGATCCGGGCGATACGCAGACGAAAAAAAAAGCGCCGTTCCCCGGAGGGAACGGCGCTCGTCGTCATAAGTTCAGCACAGCCGTCGACGCAACCACAGGTTGTCTGGCCTGGCATACACCGGTACAGCGAACACAGCGCAAATTCAGCCTCGGTGGCCGGATGTGCTCGGTGATCCCTCCAGCCCCCGTTGGCCAAGCAGCCGGACCGAATACGCCCCAGCTATGCTGCTTTCCATGCCGGCTACGAGCGCCGCGACAGTGGCCTCGATGTCGTTATGAGGCATGCCGGTCGGGAATATCGCAAAGCTGCCCGCTAATACGTTCTCGCCCGCGCTGGTGAATTCGCCGTTCTTTAGCCACCAACGATCGCACTCGCGATCGAAGCTCAACCAGATGCTGGCCCCCTTCGGCGCGACAACGGTCTCGAACGTCTTGCTGAACGCATCCACAATCCGGTCCTTGGCCCACCCGTGCTGCGCCAGGCAATCAGCAATCGCTTGTTTCATGATTCTCCGGTAAAAAAAGCCGCTTCCCGAAGGAAGCGGCATATCAGATTGCGGCAGATTTTCTCCGGCTCCTGCGAGCCTTCTTTTCCACCGGCTTCGGCGCCTCGTATCCGAAGCGCGCCCATGCCGACCGGTCGAGCGGGATTGGACTCGTTCGTCCGGTGCTCAGGTTCACGAAAACACCCGAGAATGGAACGCGTCCGGTGCGAAACATGGTCCACAGCAGGTTGAACGCCTGAACGGCAATCGCCTGATTGATAACAAGTGACTGCTTGCGAAGCGCATCAGCCATCGAGCAGGAAGGCGTCTCGTCCGTTGCGTCGCCGCGCGGGTCGACAAGTTCAGGGAACAGGTCTCCGACGTGGGGCAGACGCTCAGGCCCGACAGCGGGAGCCTGTCCAAGAATCACCTGCCCACTGTCGGTGTCGTTTCCGCAGTCGAGGTAATACCCGCGACCGTAGGTCAACGACTGCAAGATTGCCCGTCGGGCTGCGCGCGTATCCACGCAGCCAATCACGAGATCGGCCGCATGCAGGTTAGACCCCGAGTTCACGCGCGAGGTGCGCGCTTCCCAGTCTGTGCCCATCAGCATGTTTATCCGGTTGACGATGAGCGCAGCCTTGTATTCGCCGACGTCATTGGGATAGAACCCCTGTCTCCCGACGTTTGTGGGGCTTACGCGATCATCGTCATACACGGTGCACTCAATGCCGCCCGGGTGACCGAGTTCGAGCATCGCGTGATGTAGCCGCGCGAGCGACGGCAGGACCGCACTTCCGGTCCCGCCGGCACCGACAACCACCACACGCCACGGACCGGACATCATGCGCGAGGGTACGTTATGAAGCATGGGTGCGTTCATGCTGCCTCCATCGCTATCGCCCTGTACCACGCCGACGGCGCACGCTCGAGTTCCTCAAATATCCCTTTGGCGCAAAGCCGGAGCGCAAGGCTCGGCGTCGACGCCTGACAGTTTCCAACGACCAGTGCGAATTTCACTTCGTGTTGGTCGTCAGCGTCATCCGTCTCGGAAAAATACGCAGGAAATCTGCCGTGCGAATGACAGTCAACCACAAGCTGCTCGTCACCTTCCAGCTGCGGCGGCTCGTAGTCCAGTGAGCCTTCGTCGTGTGAGCGGATCACGAGCGGGACCAGCCTGAAGTCCCGGGACCTCGGGCTCCATACGATCCAGGCGCCGGTCTCCTTCGGAAAAGCGGCCCGCGCCATCGCTGCGAACTGGGCGATGAGTGCGGCCGGGACCGCGCCGCATCCAAGTTGCGTATCCTCGTTGATCTCGCCATATGGAATCGCCGTTGGGACAGCATAGGTGGCGATCCTGCGCACAAGGGACACCCATGCGCGGCGGATCTCGATAAAGACACCGTTGGACGCGACGAGCAGGCGCTCGCCGTTTGCAGACATCGGTGCCACTGGCTCACGCCTGGGCACCATTACGCTCGGCAGCGACTGCTGCAGCGTCAAATCCAGAACATTCATTTTGGTTCTCCAATGGTGCCGCCGATCAGATCGGCCAGCGTGAGATTCATCGGGATAAGGGAAGTCCTGGGAAACTGCCTGAACTTGCCGCGCAGCATGTCGCGCCAGAACGCGAAAGGACCGTCCTTGTAGTCGACCCGTTGCTTGCCGGCATTCGGATGGGTAAACGCGGATTCAAAGAACCCGCTTTCCCAACCGTCAATGGCAGCGACATCGATCCGGTTGGGCACTTTTGCGGAGCCGATACAGATCTTTCCCCAATCCCACGTGTTGAAATAAGGCGGCTCGTATAGCAGCGTGTCAGGGGTGGGGCGCGTGTCCTCCATGACGGCGAAGACGCGAAACCCCGTCATCGACGCGTGAAAGACGAGCCCCGGATGCGGAACCACTGCACCGGCGGACCTGATCTCCGGACACTGGAAGAAGACCCGTTTCCGGGTCGGCCTGTGCCACCACGTGATCGACTCAGGTGATAGCGCCAGCACCGTCTCAGGCAGGAACGCAGCCTTTGCAGCCGTGTTCGCGGCCAACTCGTTCAGTGCGGTGTACAGCGCCGCCCTGTCGATCGGCCGGCCAGGCCCGATCGAAGGCCGTTGCTTCCCGCCCTCGAGCTTTACCGGGTGGACGGTGCCGTACTGCACGCCACGGTTGTGCTGCTCGTAAAGAAGAATTGCGGAGACGAGCCGGACCTCCGCGTCGCCACCAGACGACACATTCATACCGATCATGATGATTACCTCAAGGTTTGATCAGGATCGCGAGGACGCGGTCCAACTGGGAAAGAAGACGGATGCCCTTCGTCCAACGCGCGTACTGCGTGCGGATTGCTTCGGGCTCAGTTGCGAAGGGGATAAAGCCGAAGTACGTCGTGCCAGAACCTTGCGCAGCGAAGTTGTACCGGTCGTCGAGTAGCTGGCCGATGTAGTCGGTGTCATGCGCGATCAGCGTGCAAGCGGCATACACACATTCCGGCATGAAAGCGAAATCGAAAGCCGGCTTCGGGTCGCGGTCACAGAGCAGTCGCGACAGTTCCGCCAGTTCCTGGGCAAGTCGGGAAGCCCGACCGGCCGTCGTTCGATGCAAACGCCGCAGCGCCGCGATCGATAGCCTCGGTTGCGGGCGGGACGAGCGCTCCTTCTGCCGGATCCGATAAATGTCCATTTCATGCGGACACAGCTGATCCGAGGCCACCGAGGGGAGGTAGCGCTCGTAGTCGGTTTTCTTACGCCCATACGACCTGCGTAATTCCTTCACCACATCGGTGTCGGTGACCGTTGCATCGCCGTCCCAGTACCAGCAGGCGAAATCCTCAAGAAACTCATGCGGCAAGCGCACGTTGAGGGTTCGACCCGACGCCTTGGCTATGAGGCTTAAGGCTGTCGGGAGCAGGCGTGAATCTGCCATGCGAAACTCGTCAGCGTGACCGCCGATGGAGTAGACAAAGTCATCAGGAAACTCCACCGTGAGATAGAGCGGTGCATCTGGCTCGAAATCGTCCCGGTGCTCCTGATATTCGATGATCTCCGTCACCGCTTCGCGTCCATAAAGCAGGAACTGGAAGTTCAACGCCCGCCACTGCTTCTGCTGGCGCCTGAGCCACGCGGTAAAAGCCTGAGCCATCGCTTGAGGAGCACTGCCGTAGGACCGAACGTCCCGCGCACTGAGAACCCCGGTGGAAAACTGCAGGGTCGCCAGTTCACACAACGCGCGTTCGGTCTGGAAGCTGACTTGTCCCTGTGCCAGTACCGAAGGTCCGACCCGGGGTAGCGTCAGAAAATCATGGGAAGGTTTGCGTCGGGTAACGGGATTGCTGCGCGATTCCCGGGTAGCCGGGGAGTATTCAGCGAATCCGTCACCATACGTTCGAGAATCGAACAGCATGATTTCATTTCCTCATTCTGAAAAAAAACCGCCCTTTCGGGCGGCTTCTGTGTGGATTGGGCACTGGACTCTTCGGCCAGTGCTCTCATCAGGTCGCGCTTACGCATGAGCGCCCTTGGCGCCGGCGGCACGAACGAACTTGTAGCGGGCAACCTCCCCGCTGTATTCGGGTCCGTCGATGACAGCCGTCGTCAACTCCGGGTACTGCGCCGAATACAGATCTCGGACCTCCACCGGCGAAAATGCCGCGCCGGGGTCGATGAGATTCACTCCGTTGTAAATGAACTCGCGGATAAGCGTTGCGATAGAAATGGACATGTCCGACCTCAGCCGAGAAGAGAAAGAAGATCCGTGCCTTTCGGCTCGACGGATGCGGGCTCGGGCGACGCGACAGCGGATGCCGAATCCGACGCTTGCGCATCGTCGTCCTCGTCGCTCTCGTCGTTGTCCGCAGCGCTGCCCGATGCCGGCGCGGGAAGCGCCTTCTTCGAACCGCCGTGCAACGCCTTCTGCGCCTTGCCGACCTGCGATTTCTTCGCTTCCTCAAGGATCGCCGTTGTCGCGGCGACCTGCTCCTCGAGCGACTTGTGCGAACCTGTGTAAGTCAACAGCGCGGCCGCGAAACCCTCATCGAGCTCCGCCGCGGTGGCCGTGAGCACGAGAGGTTGACGCAGCGCCGGGTCCGTCGCACCTTGCGGGACGACGAACACCGCCAGTTGATCACCGGCTGCCTGCAATGTCAGGACGACCTTGCCGGCGGAGCGCACAAGCGCTTCCAGTTGCTGAAACATGATTGACTCCAGAAAAGAGAAACGCCGCGCGATGGCGGCGTATACAGACAGAGGGAAAGGGACACAGAACGTGTCCCCCTGCTATCAGAACGTCAGCACCTTCGGCATCTTGCCTTCGTAGTCGAAACCTTCGACCTTGAGCAGTGCCTCGATGAGTTCCGGTTTCGATTTCGCGAAAACCTTTTTGAAGTTGTCTCCAAGCGCTGCGCGAATGCCGATCTCGTCAGCCAGCACCAGCATTTCGGACTTCGTGATCAGCTCCAGAAACTCCTTGTCGAGCTTCCAGTGCTTCTTCAGGTCCAGCTTGTGCGACTTGCACAACTGTGTGAGCCGCGTGACTTCCAGCCCCTCGATCGCCGCAAACAGCATGGCGATCATGAGGTCCGCCTGAACCTTCTCGCTGGTCGCCTGAACAGCGCTGACCGACTTCGGAAGATCCGCCATCGGCAACTCGACGTCGCCACCGACCATGCGCTCGAAGAACTTGCGAAACGCCCCGTCCTCGATGTGCCGGGCGTTGCCGCTCAGCACGACTGCGATCAGATACTGGCGAGCCAGATCGTGATCCATGCCGATGTCCAGGCGTAGTGCCTTGCGCCAGAGCTTCACGCGATACGCCTTGACCTTCTCGGACTCGGCAATCACCGTGACCGACGGGTTCGTCGACCCTGGCGTTCCAGAAGACTTGCTGGCAGCGCCGCTCGCGCTCTTTGCCGCCGGTGCGGATTTCGCACCTTCAGCCTGCGCGGGCTGTGCTGCTGCCTTTTCCGACTGGATGCGGGCCGCCACCTTCTTCATGTTGCAGACGGTGTCGAAGCATTGACCGCGATAGGCCTTGCCAAGGGATTCTGGCAAGCCGCTGACAGCCGCGCCGTAGTTCGAGCACGCATGACAGGCTTTCGCCTGTTCGAGCCCGACTCCTTTGGGCCCGTCCACCGCCAGTTGCACACGCGTGTGGTTGTCGCCAGCCCGCACGATGCGCACGGTCTGGAACTCATCGCGCAAACCCGCGGCCGTTGCGTCAAGCTGCTTCTCGGTCTTATCGTTGAAGCAGCCACGGTTCGTGCAATTGCCAGTACCGATCGCTTCGCCGAACATCTGCGCTTGCGTCGACGAGTTGTGCGGGCAACCCGCGCAATCCGCTTTGTCGAAGATGGCCGACGCCAACGCGCAGGATGCCGATTCCACCAGCTTGCGCACGTCAGCGACCGTGCGCTTTTCGGCGACGACCACAGGCAGGACCTTGTCCTGATTCTCTTTCGAGAGCGCCGCCAGCAGCTCGGCGTGAGCGATGTTGATCTTCCGCTCGCTCAGTGCATCTAGCACCGCATTCGAACAGTTGAGCAGCGCGAGGCGGCTATCGAGCGTCGAGCGTGACCAGCCAAGAATCTTGGCCGTCACGTCGCGATCGCCGCCCTGCAGCCCGAGTAGCTCGGCAGCGTCGCGAGCTTCTTCGGCGGGAGAAAGGTCTTCGCGCTGGATGTTCTCCATGAGCGCGATGCGCCGCGCTTCGACTTCATCGACGTCCTTTACAACGATGGGCATCGGAAAGTCTTCACCGTGGGCTTCCATTGCGCCGCGGTAACGGCGGCCACCGGCGATGACTTCGTAGTCGAAATCGTCGTCAACGACCGGACGCACGATGATCGGTGTGTCCACGCCGTGCTGACGGATCGACTCGGTCAGTTCCGCAAGCGCCTTCGGATCGAAATACGTGCGAGGGTTCCGACCGATTCTGATGCGCTTGAGGGGAGCAGTAAGTTGTTGTTGCATTGCAGGTTCTCCAGAGAGGGAACCTGCCCCCTGTCGGGAGTGGTTCCCGATGGGGTCAAAAGATGGGGCGCCGTGATTACGGCCGTTCAATGCGTCAGCGACGCGTAAAGTGAATCCTCAATGCTCGAGGTGCGGGCAATCCCAGATTGGGTGACCCTTGAAGCAGAATGAGCACATGCCTGACGTCTCGTCTTCTGCCTCGTCTTCTGCTTTGTGCGTCTCTGTACCAAGTATCCACGACTCAGCCAGATTTGGCTCATCGACGAAGAATATTGGCACGTTCAGTTCGCCGTCCCGTGCATCGGCCGCGTCTCGCAGACCGAGCTCGAAAGCGGCGGTCATCGGAACAATAAAACCGTCGTCTTCGGGGAAGGCGATGTTAGTGATCTTCGCGAGCGCGAACGCGACGCGGATATCAAGATAGCTGTTTGACATGCAGGTTCTCCGGAGAGGGAACCTGCCCCGTTCGGGAGTGGTTCCCGATGGGGTCAAAGATGAAAAGCCGGATGGAGCCGGCAAGGTCGATGCGTCAGAGACGCGGTAAGTATTTGAACAATACCGCCAGTGACGCGCGTCGCCGCAGTGAAAAGGTGCAGAAATCGTATCGCCTTTTGCCTTCAGCGGACGAAAAAAAACCCGGTCGCAAGACCGGGCTTTCTACATGCGTGGTTTCACCGGGTGTTGCCACCCGAATCGCCGCGAAGGAATAGTGCTGCATCAAAACAACGTCATCTGGCCGATGCGATCGAAGATCGTTTGCTCAGTGCGCCGTGACTGTGGCTCCTGTGTCACCTGCTCGAAGAGGTCTGCGAGCGACGACGCCACGGTCAGCGGGGCGCAACCTCCGCTTCCCTCCTCTACCGTGACTGCGACTTCGGTTGCTTCACAGACAGCGGTATCGCCACCGTGCCGCTGGCAAGAGCCTGAGTCTTTTTCGACGTCATGGGTCCTCACTGCCTCCGGTGACTCGAGACTGGATTGCGGCATCCCCGCCTCCTCTGCGGGGGACACTTCGGGCTCAAGCTGCAACTGCTGCCTTCTATGCCTGAGCTTCCTGTTCCAGCCTACGAGAACGTGGGCTGGCGTGTACCACACCGACCAGACGTCGAGCGACAGCGCATTACCGTGCACGACCACCGCAGGAATGCCCATCAACGACAGTTGCACATACGCCATGTGCACGCACCGCGGGTCAATGTCAACACAGGTCGCATGGAGGGTCTCGGGGTAGTTCAGGCCTGCCTGATGCATCGCCTGTGCCGTCGCCACCACCATGCCAGCCGATCCGCAGGCTGGCTCCTGCAAGGTAACGAAGCCCTGCTCGCGAATCGACGTGCCGTCGCCTACAGTCATCATGGCCATCAGCAGCGACACACTATAAGGCGTGAAAAACTGCCCTGCGCGAGCGTTCCCCAGTTCCAGCGCCATGAAAATCTCGCCGAGCACGTCTCCAAGCCCACCGGCAGGCTCGTGACCGGAGCCCGGATCGCCGATCGCATTGATGCGCGTGCGGTAGCACATCTGCAGTTCCGCAAACATCGCGGCAAACCGGTTAACTTCCTCCCGTTTGTATTTGCCGACAATTTCGAGGTAACGCTTCTCGCGTGCTTCGAACTGCGACTGGTCGACCTTGCTGCTAATGGCGATCGCGCTTACTTCAACGAAATCCGCAAACACCGTGTACGGGTCGTGCGAATGCGTGAACTCACGCATCAGCTTGATAATCGCAGCCTTGTGCGGATCGCCACTGCTCGCGGCACGCTCCTTCCTCTGCTGGCGTCCCATTAGCGTTCCCCTGCCGGGGCGCCGATATTGCCCAACTGCGATTCGAGCACCGTCCACAGAAGGTCGAAGTCAGGAACTTCGCCTAGCGCGAGCGAACGCTCGACATCGAAACCGGCCGCCTTGAATATCGCGGCGCGATGGACTAATGGTCGCTTCCCGTCGCGGGCAAACTGCTCGCGCGCTTTCCAGATAATGCGCGTGGCCAGCGTCTCGTACGTACGCCGTAGCTCGTCGACGACCTGTGCGGTAGTCGGCACGCGCACGGCGGGGTCGTGGCTTTCGCCAAACAGGCGCTTTTCTGTCGCGGCAATCGCAGTGTAATGACGCCACGCCGCGGTTTGGGCATCAATGAAGGTTTGTATAAAGTGATTGAACATACCGGACTCCAATGGGGATCCGGGGCGCATCCCCAACGGGGCGGCCCCGTTGGGTGAGTGAATGTTGCTGGCTAGATGCGGTAGTAGGCACGAACGCGCCGGCGCCGCTCCGCGAATGGACGGCCCCCGGTGATCGACACCGGAGCCGCGGCGATCAGATGGCGTAGCGCTGCCGCGCGGAACTGTGGCGAGTAACGCTTTTTCGCGCTAACGATCCGCAGCAGCTGGTCATGAGAAAGACCGTGCGTCTGCCAGACCATGAGTCCAAAAGAGAAGATGCGTTGACGATTCATGCGGGCTCCAACGATTGGACGGGAGCACGCCCGCAACGGGTGTGGTGCCCGTCGGGGTAAATGAAGACCGCCGGCTTGTCGCAGGCGGGTGGTCGATGCGTCAGGGACGCGAGAGATTCAACGATGGTATCGGTGCGAGCCTGCCATGCACGGCTTGAATGAACACGACTTTGGGGTGGCTTTCGCCGGCACTCGCGCACGGATCAGAGCGAAGATATCCACAGATTCGTTTGATAACCCTGTGGATTACATGGCCCTGCGACCCCGTCTCGTCCCGCCCATCGGGCAATGCGAACAGTCCACGTCTAACGCGGGCAGGAGCGATGCCCCCGTGAGCCGGCTCACGGTCTTAACTGCAAAAGCTCCAGAAAACCATATAGCTTTCAGCCGGGGACGGAAACCGGCAAGCGTTGGCGATGCGCCGCAAAGACGCGCGAATCCCTATCCCTTTCAGGCGCTTGACTTCCCTGAGACCGCCACAGAATCGGTGTGGGTGCCATTGCCCAGATGCCCACTTATCGGAGAACCCCAGATGCTCAAGACATTCCTCGCCTGTTCGATGACTGCTGCCCTCTTTTCTGGCGCGAGCGCGGCCGTCGCCGGCGACGCGCCGCCGGCCTCCTACACGCTCGAGTACCGGCTGGCTGACGCGACCGGCCAGGTAGTAGAAACGGGCCGTACAACGCTGTCGCGACACAATCCCGTCCAGATGATGACCAGCTATGTGCGTGTGAGTTACGTCGCGTCCTGCCGCCCAGACTCGTCTCTCGTCACTAACGAGCCAAAGTGCGACCTCGACACGGTCGATATCGGAAACACGCTACAGCTTGCTCTGGACGATGCAACGCCCGAGACAGTGTCGCTGACCGCATGGGTGAACCGCGAGACGCTGGATGGCATGCAGACGATTCAGCACGTCGGCTTCGCTACACAGCGCCCCCTTTGGCACGGCTGGAGCGACAGTAAAACGGTGAAGGTCACGACCGGAGACTCCATCACCATTGCTCTGCGGGACCAGTACAAACTGACGCTGCATCCGCTGCGCACGACGGAATGAGAACCGGGGTATGCGGCAGGCTTCCTCGGCCGGAGTCGGAAAGCAACGGAGAAGGTGGCGTCTTTTGCTCTCCGCCGCGCGTCATGCGGCGGGACAATGACCTGCACCCTCGCACGCCGAAGTGATTGCGAAGCCCCGACCTAATGCAGCAGGCCTTATTCAAGTCGAAGGTGATCACGTGGCTCTCGAAGCGACGCGTGCGTTACCCGGCTGGGAACGCGCGGCTCCGGGAAGGCTTTGTCACCGGGCATGACCCGATCACCCGGATGGTGGTCGTGCTGGACGATCTCAACGGCACGTTCTGGCGCGGGCCGGACGCTGACGTTGAAGTCATCGTGTGAGCGTGCGGTTCCTTACTGACGCCCAATCAGACACAGACCACTGGATACCCTATGTCAAACGCTAACTACCCTGTGAACCCAGTCGGCAGCGCCGCATTCGCCGCGACCGTTTCAGCATTCGTTTTTGCCTTTCTTGTCCCGATCTGCAGCGCAGATGGAGTCATTGAACCCGCTGTTGTTGCCGTCCTCGCCGGCATCTTCGCTGAGATGTCGCGGCGCCACGCGGTTCGTAAGCTCGTCGCGCGCCTTAACGCGACAGACGCCGACGCGTTTCTTGATGTTTATGTCAACGGTGCGCAGGTCGGCACGATCGCGTCGATCGACGCTATTTCGCTGAAGCTCGACGCACTCCGTGATCCGCGAAACTACGCGGCCCAGTTCGTGAACATCCTCGGGGTCGCAGGTCGCGGCACGCTTGCCGCACTCATATTGGTGCCGCTGATGCTTTTCTGGACGTACGTGGTCTCGGCCTGGATTTCGCCCGCGAGCCTCCAGGCGGCAATATCGATGATCGCCCGTCTACAACCCGCAGACCTCGCGCGAGTGGCCACCCAGATTCTCTATATCGCGCAGATCGTATTCATGCTCGTCATCGGAAGCAGCCTCAGCTGCGGCATTGACCTCGGGCTGTCGAACGTCTTTCGCAACGCCGTTCACCGCCGCATCCGACTCAAGGTCAATTGCGCCAGCGACGGCACACTGCATTTCGTTCCTGCGACCCGCACGGTCGGTCATATCCAGCCAGCATGAGGCGTTCATGTTCATCGAATTCGGCATTGTGCCAATCGTCGGTTGCCTCCTATTCGTATCTGCCGCGTGGCGCGCGTTGAGCGCTATGGGGGCTGCCCTGCACTGGTCATCGTGGATGCCGGCGGCTGTTACATCGGCTGCTATAGCGGTTGTCGCGGCAACCCTGCTGGGTCTTGGGCTACTGCACTCGCTTCGGGAAGAGATTCGCATGCGTCGCGAACGCAGGGAACAGTTGGCAATGGAGCAGCGCTACCCCGGCTGCCACGTGCAGCGACCCGGGAGCGGTAAGTGGTTTCTGACGGACAGATCTACGGGCCGCGAGTACCAGCCGCCCGAAGAAGCCCGCCACTCGTTCACATTGGGCAGCACGCGCGACGGCTCGAGCAGATGGCTGGAGCTTGTCTCCGAAGATCTGCGCGCCTCCGACGAGAGCAGCTCCAACCGGTGACGTAGACCGGTCCCATATTCCTTCAAAGCCATGGCCGCCGTTGCGGCCATTTTCTATGGCGGTCCATTATGTTCAACGTGAGTTTCGACGGCGGCACATTTCCGCTGACCGACGTCCAGGAAAACCCTGCGCGGTACGTGAGGCGCCTTGAACGCGCAAAGGTCACACCCGGCTATGCCACGTGTGAATGCGTGACCCGGTCCACGCCGCTCCAGCTCGTGATCCGTCGCTATGGCTCTCTGCTCCATCTGGCCGGTTGGCCCGACGATGGTCATCGTCACCAGCGCGGCTGCGCATTTTTCAAGGATCCCAACGTCGCCAAGCCGGTCAGCGGTTCGGACGCGAAGGCAGCGATACTCGCGACGCCCGCCGGCCTGAATGTCAAACTCGACGCCTCGCTTACCCTGCGCGAACCGACGACAGGGTCACGCGGTTCGCCGGCGACGCCGTCTAAGCGCGCCAGCCGCCGCTCGGCCAGCCTGCTCGCGTTCCTGCAGACCCTATGGGCTGAAGCTGGCCTCAACCAGTGGACGGGGACCGCGACGTCCCGCCATTGGGGGCAATGCAATGCGCAGCTCCTCGCCGAGGTTGGCACCGCGCTCATCAATGGCACCAACGCACAGGACGTTTTGCACATCATGCGCCGGTTTGACGAAGCCGATCGAGCGGCGATCAACGCTGAGTTCGACGCCTTTATTGGCCGTCTTGGCGGGAACAACGGGACAACCACGCGAGGACTGGTCATCGGCGCGATCAGCGAAATTGCGCCCACTCAGTATGGGCACGCATTGAGCCTCAGACAAAGCGCACGTAAGTACTACGCCAGCACAACCCTGGTCAATCACGCGGCTCGGACGTATCCGCACGCGTGGCGCGCGCTCGGCGATCGAACCGCGCGCGTCATTGCCCTTCTTCTCGTTGAACGCACACCGAAGGGGCACCTGAAGCTCGTCGATCTTGCGGCCATGCTGTGCTCCCGTGCTTTCCTGCCATGCGACTCCATGCCTGAAGTTGCCATGGCCAACCGGCTGGTCGCGGAGGGCAGGGATTTTCAGAAACCGGTTCGTCTGAACGACGGCGACGACATGCTGCCCGACTTCGTGTTGCGTGACACGCCCATCGACACTCACGTCGAGGTCTACGGGATGCACGGTGTCGAGCATTACGAAGCTCGCAAGGAACAGAAACGCGCTCTGCGATCGGCACGGCAGATCCCGGTCGTCGAATGGAGCGTCGATCGTGAGGTGCTCGAAGCCGTCCGGCTCCCGCCCGCAAACAAACATCGGTAGCCGCAAGCGTGTGCCCCGCTCACTTGACTTCCGAATGAGACGAGCACACTCACTTCATCCCCGTCCCTGAGCGGGCGACATAACATCGGAGTTCGTATGCAAGGCAAGTCGTTTTTTCTGGACCGCGCGACGTCGCGCTCCCTGGACTGGCTCGGGCGATTTCCGGCGCTCGGCTGTGCATCGCATGATCCGCAATCCATTTCCAGCGGTCGACAGGTGGTCGTGGCCTCTCTGCACGGGGATGGCGTACGCTGCGTCTTCTTCAGCGCCGTCGGATCGGTGCTCGATTTCACCGCCACATGGGCCGAACTTGAGCGGGCAAAGACGTGGTGGTATTTCGTCCAGCGCTGGTATTTCTGGATTGTTCCTGACGAACGGACGCTTGCCAGAATTAACGTCACCGCGGGCGCACTGGACCATATGATCGCTCCCTCCCTTCACGACGCTGCGAACGACGAGGCGCATCTAGGATGGCTTGATGGTCTCGAAGCACGCGCCCGGCGCTGTGGCACGCTCGCAGCTTCACGTCTGGAATTCGAAACGGCCTGAGGATAACCGGATATGGGCACAAGCACCGCGATTGAATGGACCGACAGCACGTGGAGTCCGTGGGAGGGCTGCCAGAAGGTAGGCCCGGGCTGCGATCACTGCTACGCCGAGTCGATGAACCGATGGCTGCGTAGCGGAAGCAACTGGGGCCCCAGCGCACCGCGACGGACCTACAGCGAGACGCACTGGAAAAAACCGCTGCGATGGAACGCCGACGCCGCTAGAACCGGCCGTTACAGGAAGGTTTTCCCGAGCGTTTGCGACCCCTTTGACAATGCCGCACCGGAAGGAGAACGGAAACGTTTCGCCGAACGGATCCGGAGTACTCCCCATCTCATATGGCTACTGCTCACCAAGCGTATCGGCAACGCAGGGCCTACGCTGAAAGCGATGTTTCCAGATGGGACGCCTGCGAACGTGTGGCTCGGCGCGACAATTGTCAACCAGGACGAAGCAGATCGCGACATTCCCAAACTCATCGACGCCCCTGCCAGCATCCGGTTTCTATCGATGGAGCCGCTGCTCGGCGAAGTAAGCCTCTACGACTGGATCGGTCCGTGGGGTAAACCTGGGCAGTTGCAGGCGCCACCGATGATCGACGGCGTTTTCGTGGGTGGAGAAAGCGGCCGCGGGGCCCGCCCAATGCATCCGTCCTGGGCACGCTCCCTGCGCGATCAGTGTGACGACGCCGGCGTCGCCTTTCACTTCAAACAATGGGGCGAGTGGGGACCTGGAAATAGTTGCGCGGGCAACGACCTGATCGATCGTGACCGGCGCAATATCGCCAGCGGGTTCTTCGACTACAACGATGGCTGGAACTTATTGGGGCCGAACGCATTTCGTCAGACGATGGACAGGATCGGCAAAAAGGCCGCCGGTCGTCATCTCGACGGCCGCCTGCACGACGATTTCCCTCAAATTAACACTGTCGCAGGGAAAGGTCCTTTCCAAATGTAAATTCGGCTTCTCGCGCGCGTGGTGTACGACGATAATTCAAACCAAACACCGACGCCCCCAAAATGTACGAACAGCTCTATCCCTGCAACCACTGTGGTGGCCGCGGCACCGTTGGATTCTCCCAACGTGTCGTCGCTGAGATCGGCCAGCCCGGCTTCGACTATGGACAGTTCGGCCGCGAGGCCGGGCCGCCAAAAATCGGAGACGTCACACCGCGGCCCCCATTCGCCCCCCAAACCGAGAAGCTCGCGTGCATTCACTGCGCCGATTGCGGAATGTCGACGCCTTGGGTACCGATAGGCTCGGACGAAGCGGCTGCCCTCGACGAGGCAGCGCGGATCTGGAACAGGCGCCTCGCGCGACCGAAAGTCAGGGAAGGCGACCTGCGCGATCTGATTGAGAAGGAATTGGGCGCGTGCGACATGCAGATGGTCATCGACATGCTCGCCCGCAACACGGAAGATTGGGAAATACGCGGCCCCATCTTTGCGATGCTCGCGCAACGGCTGGTCGATGCAAGCGTTTCAACGATCGAGAGCTGGCCAATAGATCCCGTTCTGCAGGACGCCGCCAGATACCGCAAGCTTGTCCAGCTCGCGAAATGGGTGGATATCGACGGCGAGCGCTACGTCCAGTTCCCGAAGATCCCAACTCCGCCGGAACACGACGATTGCCTGTTTGAAGACCGGATCGCACTTGCGGTTGACGGAATGCCGGACCGCGACCGCTGGTAGCGCTTATCTTCGGATGTCGCGGTTCTGGTCAAGGGCGACTATTTCAAGGCGAGCCATAAAAAAAGCCAACGCCCAGTGAACAGGCGTTGGCCCAAGGCCTTTAAACACACACCGGGTAGGGATCAGCTACCTGGTGTCCCGGATTACGGCAACTCCGCGCCATTCTTTAGCATCCAGCAATATGACGTTGGGCTCGAACGCAACGTGATCCTGGCGTGCTCACAACCTTCGCAACGTCCCCACGAACAGCCTGGCCTATCGCCGAGGCGATCGTTATCAGTGGGAGAACAAACAGGCGAGACCAGGCGGCGGCAACAAAAAACTGCGATCGCCATGACCATCCCGATGTATTCGCTTATCGCGTGCGCTGCCAGTAGTGCGTACGTCCATTAAAGGCGCGATGTGGCTGTCAACTTCATGGACATCTGAAAAAAAAGCCGGCTGTAGGAGCCGGCTTGAAAGTGGTTCTGGCGTTCCCGAGGGCCCGCAACCAGAACCTGAGAGATGATTTATTGTGCCTCCTCCTCCGTCACGTGCAGAGGGCGTATGAAGCGATCTTTGCGGTGTCATTCCTCGTGTCGCGCATCGGCCCCTGCGTGGGCAGAATGCGCCCCCAGAATCCGGTACAGCGCTTGCCTGGAAATGCCCAAAGCGGCCGCCGCGCGACTCTTGTTTCCGTCGGCGCTCACCAGCGCCAAGCGCACCTCGTCCACTGATGGCAGCTTCTTCTGCAGCCGGTCCTGCTTAGCGAAAGTGGACAGGTATGCGTTCGCTTTTGTTACCCGGCTATGTCCCGCCGCTTCGACAACCCTCCGCATCGCCTCCTCGTGCAGTTTCGGATCTGGTCTCGCATCCACGCCTTTAATAGCCGCCGGCACGCCAGTGGTCTCTGTATAGAGCGTCTGCAGATACTCATGCCGCAGGCCGTGACTCGTAATGCCCATCCCACGCTTGGTGATGCCATGTTTCTCGAGAACGTAGTAATACCAATCACGCCATTGGCGTAGAGTTCGGTCGGCCGGCACTGTAGAGCCCGTCAACCCGTTGCTAAGCGTCGCCGCCTCTTCCAGTATCCCAATTTTCGTCTCTATCGGGACCTCGCGTGGCCGGCCACCCTTCGTGCCACGCGTCACGGCAAGCAACCGTGGATTGCGTGCGGCCTCAGCTGGACGAAGCATGAAACTCTCCTCGATGCGCAAACCGAACGCGGCCTGCAACTTGAGCTGGACAGCCGTATGCGGGCAAGTTTGTGCGATCTGCTCGATCTTCGCCGCAGCGTCGACGCCATGCGCTATCCATGACTTGTCCTCCGTCGCCACATAACTTCGTTTGAGACCAAGAGCCTCGCGATCTGCATAGTCGTCCAGCGAACCGACCAGATTCGTCTTGCCCATCCATTGCGCGAGCGCGCGCAGATACGTCAGCTTGTTTTCAATCGTGCCGCCAGTCTGTCCAGCCGCGACCCATGAACTGACCAGAAACGCTACATGCTTGTGTTTCAGAGACCAGGGGGTCCGCAGGAAGAAGCCGCCGTCCAGTAGCTCCCTGAAGGCCTTGCACAGTTTGGCGACGCGATATTCCTGCGTTTTGATCGACAACGCGCGACCGCTTATCCGTGTAGTGCTATGAACGCGTGCCACGTTCTCGTCAAATAGCTTGAGCAGCGAATCCCGGAGTTCGGGACCAAAACCATAGCTGTTGACGATTGCCCTCACGTTGAGAATTGCCGCCATCCGAAAATCCTTCGCAGCGCTGCCGCGCTACCTCTTCGTACAAGTATGTGACCCGACGGTCGCAGCATCCCTACCTGATGTTGGCATCCGCCCGTACGGGTTTGCTCTTTGTTTCCCGCCTCTCTCGGCGGCTGCGCCGTATCCCCGGCGCGAGGTCCTGCCTTCCAATCCTTTAGCGATTCCATCCGATCGACCAGACACATGGGAAGAGCATGCGTCCGACCGTCCAACCTGCTGCCTGCCAGCATGAATAGCGCTTCGCGCAATCCACCTCTGACGTTTCGCGCGTCGCCTCGCGGCGCTTGCGCTTTGCGGATCGCTCCGCGTGTGCAGCTTTGTGGCTACCCTGCCAGCACTACCGCTTTCCGTTTCGTGCTCCTGCCGGGGCAAATCCCGTTACGCGTTCTTGTACGGCCGCGGTACGCCGTTTCTTCTTCCGTCAGGGAATCGCGGTGATCCGGTCTTTGCCGGTCCGCAAGGCTTCCCCCGCCCCCAAGTCACTCATCTCCACCGCGGTGTATCGGGTTTCGTGAGCGCACCCAGCCGTAGCTGTAAGGGCGTGTTCAGACGCTGCCGAGACGTGGAAAGTGTCCGGTGTCCGGTCTCTCCACATGTCCTCAACGCGTCACAACGCGGCAAACCGCCGCCAATCGTATGGATATCGCACTGTCCAGGGGTCCTCAACGTGGACCACTATGGACGTGATCTGATTCAGAAAAGGCCGCATCAGTGTGCGACCCGGTCAGCCTGGTGTTTTGTAGCCCGTTGCGGGCCTGGGAGTATGGACGAGCGAGTGCCTCGAACTCTTTCTCGATGCGTCAGAGACGCGGTAGGTGTGCCTAGCATAGACCCGGAACGTCGCAACTTTTCCGTCAAAAGCTGGGCGGAATCAGTCGTCTTTCGTCGACTTGACTTCGCCAGCCTCTGGATAGACTGGAAACCAGGCAGAACTGACAGACAAGTGTCAGTTCTATCGATAGTCCCGGCGCATCGCTACGAACTGACACTTAAGTGTCAGTTATCTGATAGATCGCCGGCCCTTTGCGCCGAAGGCGAACCCACTGGCACTGATCTGTCAGTTTTCTATCACTTCGACGCTTGGACCACCTCAGTGAATGGAGTCATCTTGAAAACTTCCGTCTTCGCAATCGACGTCGGCTACGGCAACACCAAATACGCTTATCGCGCTGCAAGCGGCACCATCGCTACCGGTATGTTTCCCTCACTCGCACCGCTCGCCGCAAGCCTCGTGCTTTCGCGACATGACGATCGCATGCTCACCGCGCGCAACGTTTCTACGATCGTGATCGATGAGATCGAATACGAGGTCGGCCCCGACGTATCTCTCTCAGCCGCCTATGGCAACACCGGCCGCACGCTTTCCAACGATTTCGTCGCTTCGAATAACTATGAGGCCCTGCTCTTTGGCGCAATCAAGTTCGCGGGCGTAACTCATGTCGAACGGCTGCTGCTAGGGTTGCCTGTCCACACTATGAGTAAATATTCTGGCGCGTTGCGCGACCAGTTCACCGGGACCTTCGATTACGGCCCCGGTCAGGTGACGATCGACAAGGTCGTGGTAATCCCGCAGCCGCTCGGCTCTCTCGTAGCGGCATCAGCGAACCGTCAAAGCGAGTTCGGCCGCGACCATGCGCACCTGGTCATCGACGTTGGCTATTTCACGACGGACTGGGTCTACGCCACCGGCTTCACTATGGATGACAAGCGCAGCAACGGTATGCCAGGCGGCGCTTCGCAGGTCTACCAGCGCATCGCGGATCTCATTGGCAAGGACCAGGACGACAAGGTGGAGGAGATCGAGCTTATCGACAAGGCACTGCGCGAGAAAACGCCGTATTACCTGTTCGGCCAGCCCATTGATCTCGACCCGTATCTTCAAAAGTCGCAGCCCCTCATCAACGGTGTGGTCGAAGAAATCAAGAGCAAGGTTGGCTCGTTGTCCAGTGCGCGTTCGATCGTGCTGTCAGGCGGGGGCGCTTCGTTGTACGCGCCCGCAATACGAAAAGGCTTCCCGCGCGTGCCAATTGAGGTGGTCGAGGGGCCCTGCACCGCCAACGCCAAGGGCTTCCTCATTGTTGGCGAAGCAGGCCTCGCTCGCGAGCGCGCAGCCGCGAAAGCATGAACGGCAAGTTCGACATGAAGCTGGTCATCGACGCGGTGACTACGCCTCTCCTGCACGCCCGGTTGAGTCAGGCCAGCTCATACCGGGAGCGCGCGGCGCTTCTTCGGTCTCTCGCGGAAGCCGCCTTGCGGGAAAGCGTCGCTTCGATGGGCAAGTCGACCTATCCGGTGGCGACGTCAGCGGCCATTTCGTCCCGCGACGGAATTCCAACGGAGCCGCAACGTCAACGGGACACGCGGCCCAGCGTTGGGACATGCACAGCTTTGAGCTCAGAGTCCACGCCTCCGTCGGTGCCCGACGAAAGTAGCGAAGCTCATGCTTACGACGTCCAGGGAATCGGCGAAGCGTTCGGTGCATTCGGCTGAGCGCCTTGACTTCTCTGCCGGAATGCGAAGATAGGTCATGACATCGGGACGCGCGGCGCGCCGCGCCGCGCACCGGCGCAACACAGCGATAAGGAGGAGTTATGCTTGAACTGATGGAAATTCTGCACAACGGTCTGCCACTGAGCGAGCCGCGCTCATGGCTGCTGATCGCCACGGTCGCTGCGGCGTGTGTCGCAGGCTGGTACAGCGGCGACGTCGCTGCGTGGTATGCGAGCCGGAACAAGGACGGTAAGTGATGGATGCTATCGACCTGATGGTACCGTACTACAGGAAGTTCACCGCTCTGCCCTTTCTCGCGCGACGCGCGATCATCTTCGCACTCTCGATCTTCGTCTGGATCGTTGGCGCGGGGCTGGTGAACCTGCATGTCAATACCGACTTCTGCGCGCTGATTCTTATTGCAGGCGGTGTGGGTGCCTTGTGGTCAACCGAACTCTGGCGGCTGTGGAAACCCCTTTTCTATCTCGTAGTTGTGTGCATCGCGATCATGAAATGAATGTTTGCGATGAACAAAAAAAACGGCTCCACCATACCTGGTGGAGCCGTTTCGCTTTACATGATCAGTGAGACCGGGGAGCCGCAGTAACGAGAAGACGGCGCGCACAAAAGTCCCACGCGTCAACAAAAGACTGATCACGACATGCGTAATGCATGTTGCCGCGATCCTTGCGGTCGATCACATCAAATGCGACCGCCTCCGACTTGCCGACGCGCTGACGGCCACCTTCTGCACCGTTCGTTGCGACGATTGCAAAGCCACCCACGAGAATCTGGAACGAAGCCATTTTCCACTCCAAAGAAATTGGCCCGACGAGATAGTCCCCGATGGGGAAAATATCCCCACCGGGCGAACTGAAGAAATACGGCCGAAACCGCGATTAAAGATCGATGCTCGTTAGACGGCAGCGAGGTGTTGCGTATCGGATCTCGACGCGCGAGTTATGTCCGCTAGAACAACATCGGCGAGACGCGCACACCATTGGTCGGTGAAATCGGTTCCCCGCACGCGGGGACGATGCACAAGGACAGTAAAACCCTCTGCCTTGAGGCGCTTCGCTAGTTCGAGCCCACCCGCAACGCCTGTCGACTTTCCCGTCTTCGGATCGATGTCGTCGAAGTCGACGAAAATATGGACAACGAGGATACCCAGCCCCTCTGGCACCACAAATTGACGTAGCAGTCCGATATTCAGGCAGTACCACATTGGGACACCGAACTCCATATATGCAGCACAGGCCGTTTCCAGCCCCTCAGCCACCCCGATTTCGCCGTCTACAGGCTCCATCAGGCGTATGGCGCCACCCCGGAGGGGATTGAGCGTCATGTCGTTCAGCTTGTTGTCGAGAATCTCGCCATCGGCCGACACGATCCGCGCTTTAGCTGGTGAAGATCGCTCCAGAAAGGTTCGGTGCAACGTACCAAGCCGGCCATCGGGCAATTTGAATCGGGCGAGAATGCCCGGCCAGCTGCCGATAGGCTTCTTCTCATGCCGGTATTCCAGCATGCCAAGCCGCAAAGCCGGCGATGGTGCCATCCGCAATCCCGGTACACGTGCGCCGAGGTAACGCATCGCGAGATCGCCACTTGACACGGGCTTTGCTGAATCCCACATCGAATTGAGGCGGTTTGCGATAAACGTCGCGTCCGGCTTGCGTTTCGGCCGTGGTGCCTTGGCCGCTGGAGCGCTGGTGAGCGCACGCGGTGCAGGTCCCCCGTCCAGTTGACGCATCAGCCGATACAGCCCGATGCTGCTCAGGCGGGTGATCAACTGGAGGCCATCGCCTGCCATGGCCTTTCCGTTATCGCATTTACGGCATACCCAATCGCCACGCCCACGCTTGTTGTCGTAGGTGAAGCGATCGTCTCCGCCACATACAGGGCAAGCACATGCGTCGCCGGTGAGACGGTCTGCAGGCACGCCATAGCTCACAAGGAGCGAAATCCATTGCTCCGGGGAACGCTCGAAGCCAGCGAGCTTCTGCTGAAGCCACGCGTACTGCTCGGGCGACAGCTCTTTGCCTCTTACAGTCATGAGTCACTCTCCTTAAAGTGAGTTGGTTGGGTCGGTGCCTGAGACAGGCGTGAAAACGCGTGCTCAAAAAAGCGGTCCGCGCCGGAGCGGGCAGCTTTTTTCAGCAGACGTGCTATCGGACAAAGGGATTTGGCGAAAACAGCCAAGCGGAAGATCCGTCGCACGACACACCCGAGGGTGTGCCGTTGCGATGGTGAGGAGATACGGGAGTGAAGTGAAAGACTGGTGAGCCTTTACGGGATCAGATGACAGACCACACCGCACCTGCATAGGCGGGGTTGATCTTTACACTTTCCGGTTACGAGACCTCAAAAGGGGATGTCGTCGTCCATCTCGTCGAATCCACCTCCCGCCGGTGGCCGCATAGCGCCTCCGCCACCATGAGAAGGCTGGGGCGGATGAGCACGGGTGCCAACGTTGTCAGCTGCGGACGATCCGTTCGATCGGGACGCCGGCGCGGGCCGTTGAGAGCGACCGCTCGCTCGCTGCTCGAAGCCGCCATCGCCATCGTCATCGCTGCGACGACCGCCAAGCATCTGCATCGACTCGGCCACGATCTCTGTCGAGTAACGGTCAGTGCCGTCCTGCGCCTGCCATTTGCGCGTGCGAATACGGCCTTCGAGATAGACCGCCGAACCCTTTTTCAGATATTCCGAAACGATCTCAGCAAGCCGTCCAAAGAAGGAAACACGATGCCACTCCGTTGCTTCCTTCATTTCGCCCGACGCCTTGTCCTTGTAGCGGTCGGTTGTCGCAAGTCGGATATTAGCCACAGCGTCCCCGCTAGGGAGATAGCGCACTTCAGGATCAGCGCCGAGATTGCCGACGAGAATCACTTTGTTTACAGATGCCATTTTGTCTACCTCTATTTAGTAATTGACCAGAGCCATTTGTCCCACATGACCGGCTTGCCATCCTTGACCATTGCGGAGCCATCAGCCCTGATTGCCGGAACCTTGATCTTGCGTAGGCGCCTGACAGACACGACGTCACCGACGGCACACCTGCATTCGGCTATGGCCTCCTTCAGGCCTTCGCCCTGCAGCGTGCGCTCGCCGGATGAAGTGTCGATATGAATAGCAAACGACTTGTAAAACCGCCCGGGCTTCTTCCGGTCTGGAAACTTCTCTTCGCCCCAGCCCGCAATCCGGCCGATCACCGTAGATGCGTCAACCGGCTGGGCGCGACGCTGGCGAACCGCACTTACGTCGGCGGCATCGAAAGGTTCTGCTTCCACCTCCAGCGGTGATTGCGCTTCCTTGCGGGACGCATCAGGCGCTGCATTCAAAGTAGCGGCCATCACAGCGCTGTTTCCTTCGCGAATGGCGGAAGCGATCGCAGCCTTGAGCGCACAACGATGAACAGTCACCTTCGACCAGTGTGGCTCGAGGTCAGGGACGATCTTCAGGCCAAACTCGGTCTCTTCCGTATGGTCGTCGAAGGCCGGCACGAACTGGACGATGTGATCGCCTTCGTCGACGAACAGATGCGGTGTGTCACCGATCGTTACTACCGTTTCGTTCCCGGCGCCCTGCCCCACAACGTGTGGGGCTGAACTGTGGTCGGGAGCGGGAGCAACGGCGGCCGTCCAAGTCATCGGCGACATTGTTGAGTCTGCGGATGACTGCTGGCGCGGATGTTGAGCGGCAGATTTGCCTGGGAAGAGATCCGCGAGGACGCGGGTGAAAAGTGTCGCAGTGTTTCGCACAATGCCTCCTATAACAGAGTGCCGAAGCACATGCGGCGCAGTTCGCGAAGATCACGCTCGAGCAGCGGCGTGGTCAGGATCACGTCCTGCATTGTCTCGGGGTCAACGCCGTTGACCTTGCACACATAGACATAGGGCAAGGCGCCCTGCCAGTAACCCATGATCCACCCGAGGGTTGCGTGATAGTCGTCGATGTCGATCTTGCGATTGCGAAGCCGCTCGGAAAGCAGCGCCGCACAATCCATCAGCGACTCCGGCATGCTGTCGCCGCGCCGGCTGTCGCTCGCGAGAGAGATCAACGCATCGATCATCTTTTCGCGAACCGCGTCGGCCCACAGATGCGGGTCAGGCAAAGGCTCAGGCTTGGGAGGGATAACGACTACCGGCGATGACTCGCCGAACATGTCCAGCTGCCAGGCAGCCACATGCATTTCCATCAGATTGCTCCGGTGGCGCCGGCAATCTCATGTCCCATGACCGGGAATGGGATTCCCGGCGGGATAAAGGTGCCGTCACCAGGGCGGAAGCCGAGGTAACGGTAGGTTCTTGCGGTAACCCGACTTACTGGGTACCGGTCTTGAAAGGAATGACGACGGCCGACTTTGCGTATTGCTTTGTCGGCGCTGGTGCTGCAACGCTGTCATTCGCTGCGGCCGAAGCGGTTACGTTTTCGACGCTTCCACTCGCGGCCATCTGACGGGATGCAAGCTTTTGCGCTTCTGCTCGCGCAGCCGCAGCTTCGGCCTCCGCTGCTTCGATTGCCTTCGCCTTTTTCTTCATCTCCACGATCACCCAGCGTGCGCTGAGCAAAAGAAGGAATGCTGCGACGGCAAAAGAGATCGTCGCGAAATACACGACGAAGCACAGCGCGACCAGCTTGCCAGGCGAGGTGATAGCGTTTCTAAACAGAACTTTCAGCATTTTTCTCTCCAGAAAAATTCACAAAGGAATGTCCGGACAACGTCCGGGGGTTTCGATGCTCAACGAGCAAGGAAACTCGGCGCCATGCGCTTTCGTCCGCGCCCGGTGCTTTGGGAGGCGCGCACGGAAGTGCTGGCGTGTCTGAAGTCAGGTGGGGAAGGTAAGGGATAGGCGCGCGAGGACCTGCACGCTACTTTCGATGCGTCGAGCCGACGCGGGAGATAGAACGAGGTTACCGGGCCCGGCGTTACTGAGAGCCCGGAATGCTCGCGAACTTCATGCGGCTTACGCTTTTTCGCCGCCCAGCATCTTCGGACCACTGGGACGAGCCGGCTCACGGTCTTGACCCGGAAAGCTCCAGAAAAATTGGACCTTTCCGGGCTGCAATGTGAAAGATGGGGAGGCTCTGCCCCTTGGAAGCGGTCGCTTGACTTGGTCATTCCCGTGGCAAGCTTGACTCACCGTCTGATATTTGGAGTGAGTCATGAGTACAAGCCTGTGGATTCTGGCCGCGGTTGCTTACGTTGCATGGCGGACCTTACGTGCACGCGGTCTCAAACCACGCGCGGGGAAGGAGTCGCCGTTCCCGAAAGTACGCAGCGACCGGAGTGGCGACGAAGGAGAGGCGCGCGTTCAGGCCGAGTTGGTTGAAATCCTGACCTGGCTTTGCGGCCGGAACTTCTACCTGCACTGCGGCCCTCTCCTGCTCAACCATGCGCCCGGGACAGAGTTTCCTACCGCCGAGATCGACCATCTCGCCATTACGCCTTTTGGAATTTTCGTTTTCGAGACGAAGAACTGGACAGGTCTGATCAAGCCAGGGCCGAGTGCGGAGGTGTTGATACGTATCGGCGCCGACGGTGAACCGCAGGCGCGCAAGTCCCCGCTCAGCCAGAACCGCTCGAAACTTGCGTTCCTGCGCGGGATATTGCCGCCGGTGTGGTCCATAGAAGGCGCGGGCGTATTCGCTAGCGACAGTTGTGTCCTATCGCCGGAACTGCCCGTCAACATCGTGCGCCGCGCCGACTTGCGCCAGTGGCTAAGGGACAGACGCGCTCGGCACGCAGCGAGTAAAGCGATTCCGATAAACGTAGCGGCTGGATGGCATGCCATCCAGCGAATTGCCACCGCAGACGATGCGGCCGTCAGAAAGCATTGCGAAAGGCTGAGGGTTAACCCTAAAAAATTATCCGCTTCCTTCCTAAAGTTTTAGCCGGTTTTGCCGAATCTAGACGTTTGCTTCGGCGTATTCGTCTGATGTATCCGTCAAAGACGGCTGTTTTTCTGCCGCTTTCCGGAATGACGGGCAGGAAACGAAGCGTAAGCTGGGCTGGAGTTCCGGGGGACTCGAAGAGACTCGCACGTTAAGAGTCGAACGCCCGTTCGTATGTGCGCCCAAAGAACGATCAACTAAAGGCTTCCGCAATGAAAAATGAGAAATACCTTCGCCCTCCCCAGACTGAACGCTTTCTGGCCGAAAGGACATCTTCTCCGGTCATGACGTCGAATTGCGTCCGCCGCGCACGGCGTCATGCAGCATCGAAAACATATTGCGGGAAATGAACATGAGCCATCCCCAAGCACTGCAAAACATCAACGAGCCAGAGTTCGACCCGACCGTGCCCGAGGGGGACGACAACGGCACCGACCTGTCGGCCGATGAGTCCACACCGCTGGCGTTCGCTCACGTACCGGATGAGTCCGAGATTTCGCATACCGTACGCCAGTTTTTCGGCAACGAGATCCCGGAGTCGCTGCGGGCGATCATCGCGTCCGAAAGCAATGAAATCGCGCACTCAACTAGGAAGATTCTCGAAGAACATATGCGCATTGGTGGCATCCTCTTCAATCTGCGCAGCCGGATCGAGAGCCACTTCGCTGCATCGCAGGGCGACACGCGGCACGTACGCAACAAGGCAGCACAATTGTTCTACCGCTACGTAGAAAAGGCATTCCGGAAAAAACAAGACACCGTCAAGGTCTACATCCGTTCCTACCTACGCTTCAGCACTAACGCCGGCGCCGTCGAAATGCTGACGATCACTGACATGCAGATGCTTGTAAGCCAAGATGATGAAGTAATCGACGCGGTACTGGCGGCAAAGAAAGAGAACCCTGACCTGTCTAAGCGCGAAGTCAAGAAAATCATCGATAGCTACAAGGCCAAACTCGCCGAGAAAGACGCGAGCCTTGCTGTAGTGAAAAGCCAATTGTCCGAGATCGTCGGCCAACTCGACGACGTTCGCAATGAAAACCAGTATCTCACCGAAGAAACAAAGCACCTGCGTCTGCAGATTGAGCAGGACAAGGAAAAGAACAAAAAAACGATGGTAGATCTCGACGGCGCGAATCGTTCCGTCAGCACGATGCACACCGAGATATCTAGGCTTGAACGGGAGCGCGACACCTTGCTCCGTCAACTTGCCGAGGCGGCCAACCGAGTTCAGACGAAGGAAGTCATCGTCAGCGGACCGTCCGAGAACATCAAGCACCTGCAGGAAGCGGCGGACGGCCTCATGGCACAGGTGAAGGAAGCAACTTCGCAGATGGAAAGCCTACAGGCCGAGGTCGCTTTGCTGGAAGAACGGCGCAAGCAGCAACTGGCCGAGATCGAATCGAAAGAGGCTATCGAGCGACACATCCGGGAACTCATGAACGACTTTGGTTCGTTCATGCAGAAATACAAGACGGCCCAGTTGCTCGTCACGGCCGGCGGTTCGGTCGCACCCTTCGCCAATCTTTTTGCAGCCTTTGCAGATCATGTCGGCACCTTCCACCAGGAGTTACTTGCCGCCGCCAACGCCGCGTGATTCCCCGCCCGCCCAGCAACGAGAGATACAGGTTGTAGAAATGGAAAATAAAGAAAATTATCGTGCCATCGGCCGCCTTTACGTCCCAGATTGGCTCACCGAACAGATCCAGGTGGCGAACTTCAACATGGTTGATCACATGAAGTGGCTGCTGCAACAGGACAGCCGCTTCAGCGAAGTCTTCAACGTCGAACAAAAAGCCCTTGATCAGCTCCAGCTGAATCAGTTGTCGCTGCGCAATCTGTTGCGTGCACCATTCCTGATGGTCGAACCGACCCTTCAAACGGTCGAGGACTGGCGCTGCTTTGTCGACGATACCGCGACGACTGTGGCGGTAGACATTCTGCGACGGAAGACGCCGGAACTTGATGCTTTGGCGTCGTATGCTGTGGGGCACCAGAACGTGGCGTTCCTTTCGCTTGCGACGCAGATTCTCAATATGAGCGTCCTCGCCGCGCCAATGCTCGGCATGACGAGCGAGGTGGCGAAGTATCTGCTCAACGTCCCGCCGTATCGGCTCAATCTGGCCTTGCAGAGAATGAACGGTCTGCCTTTGTTCCGCTGGCGCTTTAACAGCCAGTCGTTCTGGTATGAGTTCGTGGGAAGCACGTTGACCGACGAGATGATCGCGCATCAGATCATGTTCACCTCGCCCGAGCAGGCGGGTGAACTTCCCGGTGACGCGCGATGGGGCGAGCTCCGGCTCGGCCGCGCAAAGAACGAAGCTTTCGCGGGAGCCCTGCTCGCTCATGGACTGCGTGCATCGACTGCGACCGCTCTCTTCAACCTCACGCAGAATCATACGCGCGGACTCTACTTCAAGATCCATGGCAAAAGCTCACCCTGTGGCAACACGGCCACCTCCCTGCCTTGGTTCGTCGAAACTCCGCAACACCGACTGCATGCCACGGTCTATGCATGGCTCTATCGTTCAGCGATTGCAATGGGTGCCTTGCCGCCCGAGGCCTTGATCGCGACTAATGACGTCTACCATCGCCTGTTTAATGGCAACCGCGTGATCTCTGCGGATCGCGGCTGGAACCTTATCCGGTCAATGGCGGCCGACACGCGCCTCACGATTGCGCCTTGCCGGACGTGCAGCACACACTATGTCGTCTCAAATAACGACGCGAAGATCGAAATGCATAACCGGTTTACTTGTCCCGCGTGCCAGCAACAGCTTGGGATGAAACGTCGCGCCGGGCGGAGAAATGCCAATGACGCCTGACACCTCGCTCAACGAATTGCCTGCAGGGCTCGTCATTTTCAGCACCGACGGCAAGGCTCAGTTCGGTTGGCAAAATCCTGAGACCGGGGCTTTTCACGCCGAAGACGACGGACACATGATTGTGAACGCTGTCGGCGCCGTTGCGTGGCATGCCGGGATAATGCATTGAGCTGAAGAGGATGAGCCCAATGAAAATGCAAGACTTTGACTACCTTGCGCGGGAAAGTAACGCGGCATGGCTCGATGGTCGCGGAGACGGTCGATTTGACCGCTACGAGCAGTTCTATCACAGTGAGCGGGCTCAGACGGCGGACCGATTTGATCTAGAAAAGATCAACGAGAAGTATGGCGCTTGGTCTGCGGGCCGGCCGTCGCGACTCCTCTCTACTTTGAGCGCACCCTGGTTCGGCCGCGTCGCGATCGCCCTGTTCAGCTTGTACATGGGCTGCCGCCTGGTACCTGGGTTCGCTAAGGCAATGCCCGAAGCTACGGGGTTGGCCTTGGTGGTCGCCTTCATCGGTCTTCGCGTATTCCACCGGCGCCGCAAGCGCCGCTGAGAGCCCGCCACTGGCTGGCTTTCTTACTTACGGGGCAGAGGGCTCAACATCGGCCGGATTTTTCCGTTAATCCATAGGATCACGCCTGACATAAATGGCGTCGGCGCAAACCCGTCCACTGGGTACCGTAACTGGCGGCGACTTGACTTTCGTTGCCGCTCTATAAGATGAAATCAAGGTCGCGCAAGGGGCACGGCCACATGACAATCGAGGAAGCAGAACAATGAACCACAAGAATATTTCAGCACTGACCGCCCTTTCGTTCGCCACAGCGGTAGCGCTGTCGGCATGCGGCGGTGGTGGTGGTGGAAGCAGCGGGTCGGGGGCGGCTGCACCGGCGACCACACCGTCTGGCGCCGGCAATCTGCAAACGTCGGTACCGGCACCCACCTATGCAGGCAGCACCACTCAAGCCGCAATCTTTTCGCAGCTAAATGCCTACCGTTCGGCAATGGGCGTCGGTCTGCTGAAACAGGATTCGGTGCTCGATACCTCGGCGTCGGCTCACGCGCTGTATCTTGTCAACAATTTCGCGAACAGCAACATCACAAGCGTCACACACAATGAAGTCTCGGCGTTTGCCAACTACTACGAGGCGACGCCACTGAGTCGCGCCCGCAAGGCTGGCGCTCCGGCGACGGAATGGGTTGGCGAAAACGCGGCGGTCGGTCTTCGCCTAGCGACGGGTGACGCAAACGCGGCAAGCTGCGTCGGTCAGTACCTCAACACTGTCTATCACGCAGTGGCCGCGACGTCGATTCAGGAAACAATCGGCGTCGGCTTCGAGACGAACGCAGGTCAAGGAACCTACGGTTGCGTGTTGGACTTCGGGGAAACAACCAATGTGACGGGCACGCCGATCGACAACGGGTTCTATCCCGGTGGCGGTCAGCAGATGGCAACGGATGCGATCGCAGTATCGCCATACCCGAACGAAACGGGCGTCGCACGCGCGATGATTGCCGAAACTCCAAACCCTGCGCCTGATCTTGCGTCGCCCGGCCGCCCGGTATTTGCCCGCATGACAGTTTCTAGTGCTGGCGATGTGGTTACGGTTTCGAGCTTTACGCTGAAAGCTCCGGATGGATCGTCGGTGCCTGGCCGCATCATCGTTCCCTCGGCGGCAATGACGGGATCGACGGGCGCAACAGCCGATGTGAACAATGCGCTTTTCAATGGCGTCGTGGTGTTCCTTCCCCTCTCTCCGCTCGCGGCTAACACCACTTACATGGCTTCGTTCTCGGGTCAGCGTGACGGGAAGCCGGTCAGCAAGACGTGGGCTTATACGACCGGAGCCTAACGACGGATTCGCAGAAAAAAAGCGCCCTGTGGGGCGCTTTTTGTTTGTTCAGGTCACAGCTGGATCAGCCACCGTCATAGCTCAAGTCCTCCAAGTAGTCATAGCCGGTAATATTGGCACTGCCACTTTGAAACCAGCAGACACCGATGCCGTTGCCTCCGGTGGCACCGCCTGCGGACGGGTTACCGAGGTCACGAACATAGTAGAAGTCCCCCGGACCTTGGCCGCCTCGCATGCTGCCTCCCATGCCAGCAAACATTCCGGGCGGATATACCTGGCCGCCTCCGAGTGTGTATGGCCCCTGCAAAGCCCCCCAGACGCCACGATACGTGCCATTGGTTCCGTTGAACCCAGCTCTTGCCATTTCTGCCGCTATCGCGGACTCACAAACCGATGCGAGTTGTGCCGTCCCGGGTAGAGCAGGAGGCGGGGCGGCGCAGCCGAGCCCGACCCAGCTGGAGCCATTCCATGACGGGGCAGAGGTCTGGTTGAAACCATTCGCGCAGGTCGGCGGCGCCTGATAGTTGCACTGCGGCGCAGAGTACTGCGACCCGATCCACCGCGCCGGCGCGGCCGTCGTCCATCCAAGCTGATTAGGACACATTGGCGGCGTCTGCCACGCGGTCGTCAGATGCCCCACGCACGTGGAGTCCTGGTTACTCACGGAGCACCGAACGGGCCCTGCCATTGCTGCGCTGCCGGCGGTCACCATCCCCGTAAGCACGGCGATCCACATGAAAATCCTGGCGAAGCTCATTTCCCATCCCTCTTCAATAAGTACAGAAGCTCGTCGCGATGGCAGTGCCGCCTATGATGTTTCCGCTGCCATCCGTAATGTAGACCGTCCATGGCCCGCTTCCGACCGTTGGGTAACTGATGACAGCAGTCGGGTCCGTGTACATGCTCTGGCCCGTCACCACCAGTAACGGGGTGCCGCCCGCAGGACAGTTCGGACTCGGCACGAACGTGCCGCCGCCCCCCGGTATGTTTGTGTAGCCGTACCAGAGCTTGGGACCGCCGATCGGCATCCACTGCAGGACACCCGACACGTTCTGGCATGAGAGCATCAGGCCCGAGTTGTCGCTCGCACCTGTCATCTGGTTGATCTTCGTGCACGCCACTCGCGGCCAACCGATATTGCCCGTCGAGACGGCCGTGCCAGCGGACACCGCCCCGCTCGCTGCTACCGCGCCAGTTGCGCCTATGTCGGCCGCACTGACCGTACCTTCAGCATCGAGGTTATGCACGTTGTGAAGGCTGACGTGATTGACGTTCTGGTCACCGGTCCACGTCAGTGCGCCGTCTCGCCGGATGTACACCGAGTTACCGTCCGACGTCGGCCCGTTCGTCGCGAGAACCACCGCGGCCGGGTTGCCTGATAACGGATTAGTCGCATTCCAGGCACCGTTGATGCCGGTAATAGTCCCGGAGTTCTGCGTCTTCGAAAAACCGAACGCGTTACCGCCTGCCTGTGCGATGATGGAAGCGCCGATCACATCCGGATTGCCAGCACGCATTACGGGCTTTGACGGGTACAGCACGTAGGTGACGTGACAGTCCCCTGCACTCGCGGAACAAGTCGACGGTCCGACGCTCATGCTAATCACGTATGCCCCGCCCCAGAATGGTCCATTTGCATGAGGCTGCTGGAGGTTGCCCTCGGTGAACAGATCGTTGAGCGTGGGCAGGTCAGTCGCGGGCAGAACAGCCACCGGCCCGTTCTGTGTGAGGGTCGCATAATGCTTCGTTACCCAGTTGCCGAGCGCGGCGTTGATGACGGCCTCATTCTGTCCTTCAGCCGTCAGCACCTGGTTGCGCCGCTTCGCTGCATCCTCCTTGATACCGACGACCGTCATCAATGCCGCAGCGACCAGCACAACCACCATCTCAACGATGCTGAACATGCCCCGGCTTCCTTAGTTGTTGTGCGTGGCGTACATGCCGATGCTGGCCGTCGCACCTGCCGAAGCGCAAGCCGTACCTGCGGTTGCACCGCTGAACGGCGTGTTCGGGTCGTACACAGTTGTGCCGTTGACGGTGACCTTCGCATAAGCCCCAGCGACCGCGCCGATCGACAGGGAGCAAACCGTGCTCGGCACCGGATAGGTCACGATCATGGCGTCGTCAGTCGACGCGATCGTGCCCGGCACCGCGGTCACCGCACCGCCAAAGATACCGGTAAGCGCCCCGGTGGATGTGTTCACGCGGGAATTCGCCGAATCAAACGCGTGGTTCTTCGCGAGGGTCTGCTGCGTCTCGGTGGAGAAGTCGACGTCGCTCGAGGTGGCGTCCTGAATGCCGCTACGAAAGAGTTGCGCCTCGCTCTTGAACTGGTGCGCGTGAATGCGATCCATGACGAAGCTGCGGCCCTGATACACGACGAGTGCGAGCAGCGCTGCACCGGCCATGACCGCCGCTCCTTCGATGAGTGACAGCTCGCCCGACTGCCTGCGTCGACGTGCCATCCTGAGAAGCGACGTTTTCCGGTCCGCCGGTGCGGGCATGGCTGCAGGCGTCGGCGAATTGGTCTTCAGGTTCGCGGTATTGTTGGTCATTTTGGGTCCTCAGTAATTGGCGCCAGCCGTCGATGACGAGTCGAAGCTGACAGCACCGGTCGCGACGTACGAACCGATGCCGAAAACGAAAAATAGGGCGACGGCAAATCCGAGCAGCACGTAGTGCGTGACTCGCGCATTCCGACGGACGGTTGCCACGACGCGATCCAGCGAATTGCGCCCGAGCGACTTGATGGCTTGTACGAACTGGTCGCGACCAGCCGCATCCGCAATCGTGTCCATCACCGTTTCAGAAAAGATGCCGGTGTCCAGCGCGCGCATTGTCTGGTCCGGATGCTGGGTGAGCCTGCGACCCATCCTTTGCAAGTGCCATTTGAGCCACGGATCCGCTGTCTTCGTGAGCCGGTCGAGCGACGCGCGCAGTGTGAGATTCGAATCGAAGAGCCCCGCCAGCGACACGATGAGCAAAGCGGCGCGCAAATCACGACGGTTGCGCCACATCAGTGGCATTGAATCGACCTTGTTGCGCAGATGACCATTCCACCGCTTGAGCGTGTGAAAGTACCCGAAGACGACACCTCCGACGACGGAACCGCTGATCCACCAGTAGTGGTACGCGAAGCTGTCGAACGCATACAGCGCCTGGGCAAATGGCGACCATTCCGAGACCGGCTTCGTATCAGCGACAGCGGGAAAGATCGTGCCGCCGAACAGCATCGCGTACAGGTACATGTAGACAATGAGTAGAGCCGGATAGGCCATCTGCACCGATGTTGTCGTCGCGAGGATCCCTTTGGCGTTCGCTGCCATCTCCGCGAGCTCGAGGCCGCGAACCGCCGCGTCCTGTTGCGTCGATGCGCCGGCGATCTCAAGAAGCGCGTACTCGTCGTTCGGGATGTACGGCCGGATCGCATTGGCAAAGTTATCGCCCGCCACCATCCGTTTGGCGATAGCCTGGAAGACGGGCCATGCCAGTCCCTTTCGATTGCGGTGGCGCTTCTCGAGCGTGGTCAGCCGCTCAAGAAGCGTCTCGCGGTTGCGCAGGCCCTTCGCAGCGACATCGAGCCGCGTTTCACGGTAGAAGTTCTCGCGCAGCTTGCTGAAGCGCCACGTCGCCACACGCATCCGTTCTTTCTGCGGCAGCATCATGAAGACCGCATAGACGAGTCCCCTGATCACGACGGCATCCTCCCGTCACGGTCCGCAAAAATCCGGTACTCGTCGAAGGAGCGCATCGCCGTGTCGATGAAGCGCGGGTCGATGATGCCCTGCGACGCCTTGTAAAGGGCGTGCTCGTAGATCGTTTTGCCCGTCATGTCGTCATCGTCAAAACCAGACACGCGTGTCGAACGCCAGACCTTCTCCGCGTTGCGCCAGTCGCGTACCGCCACGAAGTCGAGGAATTCCAGCGTCGGCCGGAAGATTTCCATCGCTAGCGTCTGCCCCTTGGCGCCGGCAGCTACTTTGCCTGCGCGGGTAAAGAGGCCCTTCAGACGGCAGTGCTCACAACCGGCTTCGTCACGGCATGCCATCGTCGATGTATCGAGCCCAAACTTCTTTTCCAGCGTGTGGACCTGTGCCGCGCTCAGAACGTCGCGCGCCGGCACCTTGCAATGCGGGCACAGCAGCGGAATCAGCTTCTGGTTGGCAACAGCGTTGACAAACTTCTCGGACGAGACCTCATCCATCGGCAACTGCAGACGGCCACCTGCGAGCCGCATGAACGCGCCAATCGCGCTGTCTGCATGCAGGGTTGTTCTGACCGGGTGACCGGTCAGTGCCAGTTCTGCAACGAGCGCGGCCATCACGCGGTCGCGGATCTCATTGACCGTCAGATCATCCGGGTCCATCCGCATCAGTGTGCGAATCACCTCAGCGCCTTTGCGGCTCGCATCGTCGTCGGACTCATCCGGACGGCGGGGAATCGATATCTCCGACAACCAGGGATGCGGAAACTCCGACGGCTCGCTGACCACATACTGTTTGCGCAGATCGCGCGACGAGAGCATGTAGGAGAGCGCCCGCAGCAATGTCGATTTGGCAGATCCGGTTTCCCCCGTAAAGATGGAAACGCCGCCACTGACGTTGCACAGTGAACCGAGTATTTTCAGCTGGCTGCGTGTGAGGCCCATCTGGTCCGGCATCAGCAACTTCAGATTCCGGAAGTTGCCGTCGAGCAGACGCAGGGCGACATCGAAGCCGCCGACGAGCGGCGAGCTCTGCCAGCGGATGTTGAGAATGTCGGTGTGCACAACGAGCGGGATCATGGCCGACTGCGGCGCGCTCGGCTGGAACGTCTCGCCTGAGTTTGTGTTGCGTGCGACCAGGTCCTGATAGGACGCGGACAGTGCGCGACGCACCAGCGACTTGGACAGCTTGCGATAGGTGTAAAGGTCGCCGTTTACCCGGAAACGCACTTCGACATCATCGTTGAAGTCGCGGTACTCGTAATGGACGTCGCCGGCGCCGTATTCGTGAGCGGCTTCAGCCACGTCGCGAAACGTTCCAATCGCGCGCGACGTTTCGGGGACGATTGCCGCGGAGCGGTTACGCTCACGAGCGTAGATCGCGTCGATGACCGCCTCGCCCGCGATCATCTCTTCATGTACCTTGATATCGGCGCGTTCAAGATCCTTCAGGTACGTCGGATACAGTGCAGATTCATGAAACGATTGCGTGGTGACGACGATCGCCATGCCCGCCTGGACCTCCACCGCCACGAACTCACGACGAGCCGCATCAGTGATGCGCAATGTCGCATAGGCACCGCGCTCGCTCAGGATGCGTTTGAATGAAAGCGCGTCAGGCGACGGAAGTTGTGGCAGTCCGACCGCGATCAGTTCGGGCTCCGGCTCCACAACCGGCCCAGCATGCGCATGAACTTCATGCACGTTGTCCGGCACGGGCGCCGACGTATCTTGGTCGCTTGTCGCCGGTAATTCCCGCTTCGCATTGCTGTCGGCCTCTGGATACCCCGGAGCATGCGTCTGCCCGTCCACGACTTCGGCCGCGGCCTTGCTGCCGTCTGTGGATCTTGCCGTCGCCGGTTCAGCCGCAGTCGGCGGGAACGTCGCGCTGCCGTCATATGCTGCTGGCTCGCCTCGTGCCTCCGGCGCCACATCGACGTACTGCACGAACGGCTGTGCATCCGCAGAGCGCGGAAAATGCGAATCACTCTCGTCGTGCACGTCTGCGTCGCTGATGTCGGCCATCCGCAGTCGCATACCCAACGTCATGGGCTGACCGGGCTTCACCTCAACCGGCTCGGCTTTGACCTTGATACTTTTCTTCCTGAAGCGCGGTTCGCGGTCTTCGGTAATGCCCGTGTCCGTCCCGGCGATGGGCATCGACGCAGGTGAGTCTTCCGAGAAGCCAGCGCGCAACGCGCGCAGGCGCCCAAAGATGCCACCAGTGGACGGCTCATTCTTCTCAATGCCAGAAAACATGCTCATGGTTAGCGTCCTTACTATTACCGACCGACAGCGGAAAGAGGCAAGTTAGGGGGCAGCGGCCCCGACAGATCCGGCACACCACGAGCCGCCAGGTTCGTTGCTGCCGTTTGCTGGTTATCCTGCGCGGGCGTGCCGCCGCTGATCGTCTCTGTCCAGGTCCGCGCGCCCTTACCCGTCCCTTCTGCAACGGTGACAACGAAACCGTCGACACGCTTAACGGTCCATCCGTTGAGCAGTTTTTCGCCTACATGCGCGGGGTACGAAGCATTGCGGTATTCGTAGAGGACCGACTGTCCGCTCACGTCACTGAAGGCACCGACGAATCGCACAGGCTCCGCGCGAAAACGGACAGGCGCCGGTTTGATGCTGGGGGGAGGTGCAGGCGCGTTGGTGGGCGCCGCGGGAACCACTCCATTGAGAGCCACACCGTTAGGCAGCCCGCTCCCATTGCCGGCCAGTTGCCGCGCAATAGACGATCGGGCGATCCGGTCCACGTCCTCGATGGACAGGCGCGACTCTGACGGCACGGGTGCCGACGCGGGCGCAATGGACACGGGCGTTGCAGCTGCGGACTGGGCAACTGCAGGCTGTGAGGCCGCGCTTGTATGGGCGACCGCTCTGGCGGCCGTCGATTCCGTGGTCAGGTCGAGGTCCGCTGACGGCACCTGTGAACCGGCTGCTTGCGGATGCGACGCCCGCGGCTCTGGCTGCGCGTGGACGGCGACAGACGCAATCATCAACGCGCACGCGAGCGCCGACGGGACTTTAGTTGAGCACATAGTATTTGCCCCTGGCAGTGAAATGAATACCGTTCTGGATCTGCACGCCACCGTCCTGCGTTTTGCTGGCACCGGGGTCTCCCAGCTTCAGTTCGACGGTGATCGTGTCCAGCGTCATGTTCGACGGCAGTCGCGCCAGTAATGGCGACTGCCACCGATAGCCGTTGATCGTCCACTCGCCCACGCGGATCATCTGCGCGGGTCGCGAATCGTTGGCGCCCACCGGCGTCGCGAGAAGTGGCTTTGGGGGATCGAGATGGACCGTGTAGCCGTAGCTGTCGAGATCAAAAGGCTTCGACGAAAGCTTCTGTGGCGGCGTCTGCAAGGCGTCGACCAGTCCCTGCTCCGTCGGCCAGGCTTTCTGGTCCCGCGCTGCCACGAAGGCGACAGTGGGTATCTGCGGTCCCCGCGCACCCGCATGCAAACCGTCAGCATCGAAATGCAGCGGTCGCATCGACTCGGGGGCCAACTGGCGAAGATCATCGAAGCTGCCGCCGTGGCGGCGCAGAGTCTCAGCGCAATACCCCTGCGTGCCACACACCGCTTTCTCGAAGACGAAACCTGCAACGACGGTTTCGCTGTCGCCAAGGCGTTCCAGCAGTGCCGGCGCAAGCAGATTCGCCCGCGGCATCTTCGCGGCAAACGTCTGACGCACCTGCAGCGCGTATTTCTCTTCGAACGATGGCTCGCGCGGCGCCGGGGGCGGCGGCGGATTGAGGATATCGGCCAGTTCAATGCCGCCAAATACCAGCGCGGCACCAATCACGACGATGGGCACGATGGATGGAACAGCGGCGGGCACTCTGGCCACGCGGGCGGTCTTGCGCGCGTCGAGCAGTGCATCGGGGCCAAAGCTCTCGTCGACGTCCCTGACGGCCGGCCCGGAGCCAAGCGTCGTCAGCCGCAGGTTCAACTTCAGACATTCCTGCTCGATCGCAAGCTTCCGCTCGTGGGCCTGCGGTACGGTGAGAACCTCATCACTGCGCACAACACCGCGCACAACAAAGACCACGTGTACGCGCTGATCGTCCTGCAGGAGAACCACCGCAGCCGCCTTGCCCTTGACCCGGGCGTGCTGGGCGATGCGAGCCGCTCCCGAGTAAAGCTTTGCGCCCTTGAGTTCGGCCACTTCAGGCGCGCAGAAGCCACCGATGACATCCTTTCCGATCCTGTACTCGACATAATGGGTCGCGCCGAAATCGTCGGCATACCGACGGCGCTCTGCGCGCATCTGCTTTGACGGATAGGCGCGCCACTCGAGTCCGAAAACAAGGCGCGCGTTTTTCTCGCGCGGCAGCGGATCGGTAATGTGCATAGCCGTGCTCACATCGACGGGACGACAGAAGCCGTCAGCATGATGACCTGGAAGGTTCTCGCCTTGTTCCACAGGCCCGTGATACCGGCGATGCCGCCGTTGGTCGTGCTATCAGCGTGACCGGTCATCTCGCCATAGAGCACTACCGTCTGTCCGTCGGACAGCGCGACGATCTGGTCGTCCTTGCTGCCGACCGTGTGCGCCAGCTGGATCGTCTGCTGCGTCTGTCCTGAGCCGACCGACTTCTCGGTGAAGGGGCCGTTCAGCTTCGAACTGTCACTCCAGTAGGCCAGCACGATCTGGTTGTGGTCGTTCACCGACGGCAGGATGTTGACGAAGTCGCCGGTCGTCACCGTGCCCGGGTTCAGCCCAGGTACACCACCTGACGTTGCCGTGAGGCTGCCCGCCGAGGAAGTCGTCGATCTCAGGTAATCGTCGCTCTGGAACGAAGCGATCGACACCGGCAGGCCATTGAGCGTGAGCTTGGTCTGCGTGTTGTCCTGCACCGTGCGGCCGTACTGGTTCAGCGCATTGATGACCGCGTTCGTGCCGGAGAAAGGCGCGTTTGGGCGCAAGACGGACATGCCAAGCGTACCGCCTCCGGACGACAGCGATGTGGGCGACACGAAGCTGATTGCGTACTTTGCGAGACCGCCCTGGATCGCGTTGAACACGACATCGCCGTTCACACCCGCCTGGCTGCCGCGGTTCAACGCAATCTGCAACGTGCGTACACGGATTGCCACCTGACGCGTCGATACCGCGTTTTCCTGGGCGAGCAGCTTGCCCATCGCATCGGCGGCCTCGCGCGTGTCATGGACCATGACAAGGCGGCTCTGGGGATTCACATTCACGCGCCCCATCGGCGAGCGAAGCTTGTTCAGTGCGTCCGTGATCGACTGGATCTGGTCGAACTCGCCCTGACGACCGGTCGAGGTTTGCGCAGAGAACGAACCCGTATCGCCGCTTCCCCCGCCGCTGCCGTTCGCCTGGTTGCCCGTGGACGTGTCCATGCCCTTCGACATGGTCGACTTGATGGAGACCTTGCCCGGGATGGCGGCGATCTGATACATGCGTGTCACGAAGCGCGTGATGTTGATGGTCGAACCATCGAAAGACCAGTCGAGCCCCAGATCCTCCGTCATGCGCGTGAGGTACTCGCCCGCCGTTCCGTCAAAGACCTGCGCATAGCGAGGCTTTTCGTAATTGTTCGCGTTGCCGCCGCCAGATGCTCCGGACGACTTGCCGTCGGACGACGCGCCCTCGCGCGGCACCAGCGAACTGCGCGGCACAAACACGTCAGGGCTCAGATGAACGGCATAGCCGGTCGCGCCGGACACCAGGTTGGCGATCTGGTTGATATCGAGATTCGCCGGCATCGTGATGCGCTTTTCGCGAAACGTCGCAGGCAGCGTTGCTTCATAGGCGACCGGCACGAGGCGATCGCCGAGGAACGCTGTCGGTACATCTTCAACGAGCGCCATCGAGCCCGGCAGATTGTTCATGGCAGCACTCGCGGTGCTATTGGCCGAGTCGTAGGCCGAATTCACATCGCCTTGCGTCACGGCACAGCCAGCGATGACGAGCAGGCACGCAGCAGCAATTGAAGTCCTGAGAATCTGGGCGCGACGCATCGTTACTCCTGGCAGTTGGCCGCGCGTGCCACCACGCGGATGACGTTGTTCGAATGGCGGCAGACGCGGGTTGGCACGCGCATGTGGTTGGTCGCTTTCATGACCTGAACCAGGACGGACGTGAAGTCGCCCGTGAAGGTCGCGTTGAATTCAAGTGGGAGGTCATCGTCGACCTTCCACGCGAGTTGCCACCCCTGGGTCTGCAACCAGCGGTCGAGTGCGTTGCGCAGATTGCGGTCCGATGGCGATACCGAAAACGTGAGTACACCGGCAGGCGCCGCTGCCATAGTCGTAGTCGTTGCCGCTGGCAGAACAACCGGAGCCACGGCCATCGAAACGGGCGCGGTGGACACGGGCAACGCCGGACCACTCACAGCCGCAACGGGCGGCTCGCCGGGCACATTACCGGCTGGCGCACCTGAAAGGACCTGCCAGCCGTCGCCTGCCGGCGCGGCGATGCGCGACGGGCCCGGATCGGTCGCTGCGCGCGTCCACGTGGGGCCGGCGATGAGCAGCATTACGGCGAGAACACGCGCCACCACGCGCGCCCGGTCGTTACGTTCGATGGTCACATTCATTGTTGTTGCCCCAGCCGCTGCAGGCGGCGATAAATGGCGTTTGCGTAAATCAGCTGCTTCTGCGTCGAGACCGCGTTATAGGCACCGACCGCCTTCCACGTCGGGCCGAACTGCCGGATGTTCGACGCAAGAATCCATGTGCCGACGTAGCCGTTTACACACGGGTTGAAAAGATCCTGACGCCGGATGCCGTAGCGCGCGAGCTTTGGTAGCCACGACGAATTGATCTGCATCAGACCGATGTCTTCAGTGCCGTTGCTATTCAGATTCACGGCGTTGGCACGCATCCCGGATTCGTGTTGCGCAATCGCATGGACAAGCTGCGTACTCACGTGCTGATACGCGGCAGCGTCATCAAGGCAGTCCGCGTGCGCGAGCGGCCCGCACAGTGCAGGGACCGTAGCGATGAGAACAGGAATCACGCGCCTCATGATTTCGCCGCTCCGGATGCAGCCGACGCCGTTGTCGGTGTGCCCGCTGCAGGACGCTCGAAATACTTCACGTCGTGACGCCGCGTGACATTCACGGTTGCGCCATCGGCGGTCACGATGAACTGGTCCGCCGTGCCGTTGAACATGTAGTACCGGCCCTTCTGCTCGCCTGAGCCCAGGTGCTTTACGTCGCTCACATGGACCTGCACGACAGAGTCTGCGAACTTGAAGAACGTCTGGCCATCGCGATCGAACACCGCCTCCAGATGCGCGGCGCTGCCCGCGTCGAAGTCGTACACCGTGCCTGCCGAGCGGCCCAGCTCAACCGTGCGCGTTCCGTCCGAAACCAGCATGCGTTCGGCACGCTCAACCGTCATGACAGCGGTTTCGCTATCCCACTTCGGGTGCAGCGATCGACCGTCCGGCGTCCTGAATGTCAGCTCGGTTGCGGGCTTTGCAGCGAATCGGATCTGCGTGTGTGTGTCGTCGCCATCGCGGATCGCCTGAGCGCCGAAGTACTGCGCGAGTAGCGACGCTTGCGGCGTACCAGCGGCGGAGCCGCTTGCTGCGCCCTCTTTCATTGCGACCGTTTGCGCGATTGCATCGGGCGGCGACTTCTGGCCAGCAGCGTAGTTCAGCGCGCCAGACTTGGGCGCGTCGCGATGCACCCTGATATGACGCGACGTGAAATCAACGTCAGCGTACAGACCGCTTTGCGTCATCAGGCGATCAAGCGCCTGCATCCAGTTCTCGCCGGCGCGGGTGGCGAAGCCGGTGTTTTCAGTCAGGTCCACATCCTTTTGGGCAGAGCCCGTCCAGCCTTGGGGGACCAGTGCCTTCACGACTGCGGCCACCGGCATCGAACCGCTCAGTACACGAACGGGCTCGAGCGAGCCGTGGGAGCCGATCAGCACCAGTCGATTCGTGAAGCCGTCGAACGCAGCCGGCTGGTCGTCGCGCAACGACGCGAGCGGACCGCGCGCGCCGTCTCCGATGAAGGCATTCGCCCTGGTCCAACGCGCGCTGGCCGAGCGACCGGCCACCGTGTAGGTGATCGTCTCGGGCGTGCCGTCGACAACAACATACGGCCCTTCCTGATGACCGCCAGCGGCTGTGATTACCTGACCCGCGCGCGGCTGGATGTACGTTTTGGCGCCGTCATTGAAAATGAGCGCCGGGCGCTCGGCGATCCCACCCGCGATCTCATAATCGAAGTCGAATGGGTCGGTGTTCGCGGCATGCGACGCCATCGCCACGAAGAGCATGGCGCACGCGACGGCGATGCGGGAAACGGTGTGCTTCATAGTCCGGCCTGGATCTGGTTGAGGTGTCGAGCAAAGCGCGCGAGATACGCCTGGCCCGGGACCGGATTGGCGCTGTGGTAATAGGCGATCGCCTTTGCAACCGAATGGGTCTTGCTGTAGTTCTCGTTGAGTATCTCTTCAGCGACGCGGATGCTTGTGGCCGGTGCAAGAGCATCCCAGGGCGACGCAAACCGGCGGGCGTGGTACCCCCAATTGATCTGCATGATGCCGACATCGAAGTCGCTGCGACCACGCGCGATCAGTGACCGCACAACGCGATAGGCGTCCTCGCGCGACCTGAAGAAGTAGCCTTGTCCAGCGATATTCAGCGTCCAGGGCCACGCGTGCCCATTGAGCCCTGACTCGTTCAGCGCAATGCCCGCCAGGACCTTCGGATCGACGCTGCTATGCATGAGCTCGAACGGCGTGACCGCGCTCGCACACGCCCAGCCTCCGCGTCTCTCCGTGATAGCTGCCTGTGCTTCGTCGTCGAGCATCGGGGGCTGGAGCCAGCCCTTACTGACGAGCAGCCCGGCCAGCGCGACCTCGCGCTCATCCACTGCAACGGTGATTCCGCTCTCAGGGTTGCTGCCTACCGGCTGCCCAACCAGGTGCGCGGCCCACGATCCAAAGGCGGAAAGCCCACAATAGAACACCGGTTTTCCATCGATCTTTGCGATCGTGCGCGCGGTGCCTTGCGCGAGCACGACGCTTGTCGGACTGATCACCTCTTGAATCGTTGCCGCATGGGCCACCGGCACAAACACAGCGATCAGCAAGGCGGGAAGAAATCGCTTACTGACCACGGTACGGCTCCATGTAAATATCGCGATTCACTTTCAACATGAAGCGACGCTCGCCCGGCTCGTCCGTGATTGTCGGCGGGATATTTTTGTACCGGTCGAGTACGGACTGGGCGGTGGTCGCCGCGACCTGTCCAGCCGTACTGCCGACCTGGGTGACGCCAAGCGGTCCAGTCGTTGTCGAGGTGTCACCACCGTCGAACTTTCGAAGCAGAACCGCAACGAGAAACGATGTGCCGAAGATCTTCAGGAAGTGATTGTTGACGTCACCGGAGAATCCAGCCTTCCCGTCGGCATCAGCGCCCTGTGCACCGAATAGCGGTACGTGTTTGCCGTTCGGCAGACGCATCTCGGTTGCTGCAACGAGAATGCTTTCCTGGCCGGGCTGAATGTCGGAACTGTAGGGCGCGGTGATCATGCTCCCCTTCGGAATCATCAGGCAGTCACCGCGGATGCTGTCGTAGACGTCCTTTTCGACAACCAGCGCAGCAGTGCCGGGCCTGTCTGAATTCAGGCCTTCGATCGACAACACCGGGATGTGATGCGGGGGCGACAGGACGCAGCCGCGCGCCTGCCCGACAAAACCCGTACGAGCGAAGTCCTGGCCATTCCCGGACTGATTCGCGACGTTCTTGATGAAGCCGCCATCGTGATCCTGGCTTGAATAGGGCCGCGGCCCCTGCTGTCCGCCGACGCCGGCAGCCGACAATGCAGCGGCCACCCGGTCACCCATCGAAGCGCCTGCTGCCTGCTGTGCGGCGGCCTGTTGCGCGGCAACCTGCGCGGGCGTGAGAATGCCCGGGATTTGCCCTGCCTGTTGCGGGGCGGTGTCCTTCACCTTCAGGCCGGCGCGAAAGATCGGCGAAGCGAAAACTGCGTCCGAATCTGCCTGTGACTTGATCTGCTGCGTGTGCTGGTCCCCAAGAAAATTATCGGCGTTCAACGCAGGCGTCGAGCTAGCCCCCGCTGCCGCCTGCGCGCCCGGCGCGGCCGCCGCACGCGCTTCCGAAGCTGCCTGACGCCGCGCCGCTGCCATCTGGTCGTCGATGGTCTTATTCAGATCCTGGGTATTGTTCGACTTGTCGACAACCTCCGCCTGCTTCGCCTTCTTCTGGAGCTTCGCCTCTTCTTCAGCCTTGTTGCCTTCCTTGACCTGATAGTAAAAGCCAAGTGCGCCAATAATGACGGCGACTACCACACCTGCGCTAATCAGCACGTTGCGGGGCGACTTGCCTTTGACGATCGTCGCCCGGTCGCTGTCTGGTTGTCCGTTTTGCGTAGCCATAGTTCGACTCAGAATCCGAACAGGCCCGGACGCCGGCGCCTGATGGTCACTTCCTCATTCGGCGCACGCAGCACGATTTCCTTCGCCATCTCCTGAATGACGATGTACTGCCCGCGGCGAATGAAGTTCGGGCTGACGACATCACCGTGATCCTTCACGATCGGGACGGCGAACGGAGCGTCGACCGGCAGGCGCAACCAGACCAACTTGCCATCGTCGAACACTGTCTCAGGCCGGAATGACGCAGAGCCGGAAACCGTGTAATCGAAGTTCAGCTTGTCCGGCGACACGCCGATGGGGCCCGAGTCGTTCGCTGAATTCTGGCCGTCGCGAGATTCGTAGCCAGCCTCTTCCCGCGCACGCACCTTTGCCATCAACGAGCCGGGGTAGTTGAAGCGCACGGTCTGATAGAACAGTCCGCCCATCGGAGAAGAGACGAGCGTCATGTCGTATTCGCGCAGGTTCGTTGTCAGATGCAACGTGTTGACGAGACCGGGCTTGATCGGCTTTACGAACACATGATTAGCTCCGTCGGTGTCCACGATCCATTGCACCGAGTCGCCCATCGCTGGGTCCGTGGTGAGCCGCTCGCCGGGCGCGAGCTCGATTGTCGTGTTCTTCAACGGCGCGGTCATGATCCGGTAGATCTGGTCGCGGCTGTACGGAAACACCGCCATACGCGCGTCGCCAGGCATCGTGACGGGATCGGTGCCAGCGTTGTAGGGATTGACCGGGCTCATTGGATCGCTCATGGCGTTCGCAATATCGAACGACACGCCCGACGGCGCGTCGCCCTTTCTCGCGGCACTAGCCGGCTGGCACATCGCGCCAACGCACAGCGCGGCGGCCATCAACGAGGCAAACGTTCGGGTCGCATTCATCATTGGGTCTTCTGCATGGAGAACAACGGATAGAAGAGCCCGAACGGATTGCGGCCGAGCGCGTCTTCGGCTGTGGGAGGGACAATCTGATAGCGGAAAGTCAACGCGTATTTCTGGACGACCGGCTTGTCGGTCGGTGACTGGGTCGTGCTGGTTGTGAACTCAACGACAGCCGTTGAGTCTTCGAGCAATGCGACGTTGAAGACGCGCGGCTCACGCACTAGCTTCGGATTGAGCGTAATGGCCTGGAATGGCGCGTCGGCCTTGATCCAGTCAGCGAACTGGTTGCGTGCGTTGCCGACCATCATCGCCTTGACGGCGTTGATGTTGCGCGCCATACGCGAAGCCTGGATGTCGTCTGTGAGCACCGGCTCGATCGTGAACCAGCTCTCTACCGTTTCTTTCAGTGCGGTCCGAATCGCCTGATCATCTGGCTTGTAAGCTGTCAACTGCCTGACCACAGCATGGCCGTTAGCGTCGGACGAGACGCCGTAAGCCTTGACCACCGACGGCGGCGGATTTCGCGTGTACACCGCCCCACCGGCAACGAACGCCAGAAAGAAGGCGAAAAGCTTCCAGTGATTCGCTTCCGTGCGCAGGCGCGCGCCCATATCGAAGATGAGCCCTTCCGGGTCCTCTTCCGAATAGCCACCCGGCGCTGTTGAGAGCGCTATCTGTTTTTTACTGCGGAATAAACGCATGACGATCGGTCCATTTGTGCCGACTCAATTGAATCAGCGCCAGCAGGAAGCTAGTCATGCAAAAGAGGTGTGATTTGCAGCCGCATTAGCGACACGGGATTCGTCCCGCGATTGGGACGAGCCGGCTCACGGTCTTAACCTACAAAGACGCTAAAAATGTGGAGCTTTTGCTCCGTGCGTTGAGCGAGATGGAATTACCATTGGACAGTCTATTTCCCCTCTTTCGTTTAAGGGTATTTCTTAACTCGTTGATTCTGCCAACTTCCTGTTCAGACTGACCGTGAGCCAGCTCGTTCGTAGTCAACAACCTCTCGCGAACCGCTGCTCTCAGTATCTGCCACTTGGCGAGCTTCGGAGTACGTGGCCACCCTTCCTAGTAACGAAGAATGACTCAATCAGCAGTGATCGCCGCGCGCGAGAACGCAAAACGAGAGCACACAACGATGCGGGCCTCAGGAGCATCGCTTATGGCCCGAGGGCGCTTCTACGATAGTTTGATGAGGTCGGGGGTCTGGGACAGTCAATCCAGATTGGCAGCGGACCTCGGCGAGTCAGCTGTGCAAGTAACCCGTTGTCTAAAAGCGTCTCGCCTCCTGATGTCGTCGTTCGGGTTTTTGGAGATGAAAAACGCATTTCTTTTCGAACCTTGGTTCTTCTCGGCGAAGTGTCGCCTCAGATCGGAGCATTGAATCTTGCCGCAAACGCGGTAAGATTAGGATAACGAAATTATGTTACTGTGCGTGAGATCCTCTTGGCACTTTTTGACGGAGCTGCAGCTCAGAGGGGCGCCGCGCTGCAGCTGCGACTAGCGGCGCGTCCGAGAGAGGACTTCGTGAGGCTTTACAGCAGCAATCTCAAGCAGTTGCGACAAAATATTCCCCGTGTTGAACGGCGGCTGATGCTGCTCGTGGAGCTCATGGGCTGGAACAACAGCCGGTCCCGCTGAACGCTGGGCGCCGCGCCGGTGCTCCCTGATCAGCGGGGAATGCCGCGATCTTGCTAACGACCAACCCGTTTTAACCCTAGGCTCCCACGGGTTCTTGACCTGGGCGCCACGTGTTGATACCCATTGCTATTTCCACCAGATATTCGGCCGCGAAATGCTGCATTCTCGGCAAGCGACAACTCTTCACCAGCCTTTCGGCGCGCTCGCTCGTCAAGCCGATTGATCTTCCACGGCTTTGACCTTCGAAATCGCCAAACCATCGAACTGACTGCTAACAAGCGCTTCCATAAGCGAGACGGTGCCTTCCGTCGCGGCAGACACCTGTCTACGGCTAATGGCATTCGCATCAGCGAGCTAAAGGGCTATTGATTTCGGGCTGTACATCCCGAAGGTTGCAAATTGGAGCACTTGGCGCACGCGGAAAACACGCAATCTTTTGCTTTCGGCCGTGCAACACCTACCTGGGGAGTCAGCAAGCGACGTGAAATCGCTAACTCGGCGTCAAACAGGTGGTGGAACCAGCCGCAAATCTTGCAGGACGAGGCCCTCATTGAAACGACTGGCCTCGGGTGACAAGCCGTTCCCCTAAGAGCAGATCCACGCTCGGGTTAGCGCCCCTTGCCGTTCCGCGATCTATTGAATACATAGCCGGCGAATCCGTCCTTGAGATCCGGGTATTTCGCTATCATTGCATCCGACAATTCCGCACTGGGATCGATGCCTAACCGCCGCAACGTCAGTTTTCCCGCGGGCGTCCCTTTATAGGTTCGTCGCCAGTCCTCCTGCTGCTTAATCGTCGCCGCTTCGTATGCTGCCCAACCGAGGCGGACCTCCTCGACCATTCTGTCTTGTGCGTGCACTTCTTGCGCAGCGATCCGCAAAGCCATGCGTGTTTGGACCTGCTGCTTCTCTTGCAACTCGCGTTTCTCTTCCTGTGCAAGGCTCTCTTGGATGTGCACCATCTGGCGTTCAGCGTCGGAAACAATCCACTGCTCTTTCAGAGCCTTCATGAAGAACCCGGCAGGGCTCTTCGAGATGTTGCCGAGCTTTAGGCTAAAACGCGTGCGCTCAATTGCCTGCTCCAGGCGTTCGTCGGTGTATTTGTCTCGATCTGCCGCGATCTGATTCAGCTGCGCGCTCGACAGTCCGAGTTCCTGCTTCAACGTCCTATACAGGGCTTGCGCCTGTTCATGCGTGTGCAAGACCCGCTCCGCCAACTCCTTCCGCTCAATGCGAAAGCGCAGGCGTCCGATCTTTCGGGAGCCGGGCTCATTGCGCGTCTCATAGGAAATGTTCAGATCCGAAACTTCGTTGATCTGCTCCACGGCCGGCGCCAACCAGTCTCGCTTGAAATATTTGAACTCGTACGCCTTGGCGCCCATTGCCCCTTGCCACGAGCGAAGCTCCTCTAACTCGAGCCAATCGGTTATCCCATCGTCCGCGTATGGCAACAGGTGATCGTACATCACTCGCGCGTAGCTGAGCGTGAACAGCGATGTTATACGCAGGCTTAGCCAGTGCGACTTCCCTGGCCCGCGTATTATCCCTATGAGGTCAGGTGGGACTCTGAACTGGAAGCGTCCGCCCTGATAAGAGATTCGACCGATTAACTGCACAGAGCCAAATGGCTTGCTTCCGTCGGCCTCTGGTGCAGTGGTGGCTTGTATCAAAGCTCTTTGCGCTTCAGTGATAACTTGCTCAAGGTGCGCGTTGTTACGGCTTGAGTACCGCATGAGCCACTTAAAGTAGTCCAATTCAACGTCATACAGATCCCGCGGCTGCTCTTCCTGTGCGACGATGAAGTAGGCCGCGTCAATTAAACGCCGAGCAGCCACCCCAAGATCGATGATGCGTATGAGAACGTTTTTTCGAGCAAATCCAATGTCTGAGCGGGCGGCGTCGAGCGGCAAGTCCTCAGCGCTTGCGTCGTCGAATAAGGCCAGTGCTAGTTGCCTAGATGTGGCCACTTGCCCTGCTATCGCCATTCGGCCTCCCGGTCGTTGTTTGTTCTCTGGTTGCCACGGAACCGTACCGTACCGACACAAAGGTGCGGTGTCAACACAGATGACCTCACCTTGCAGCGTCTCGAATCACAATTAGCCTCACCTTGAAAAAATCGCGCTCAAAGTACCTCACCTTGCTGCGCTAGCAAACCTCACCTTCGCGCCCAAGCCGTCTCACCTTTCCCGCCAATTAACCTCACCTGTTGGCTCAATCCACAGCACCTTCGGCACAGAACACCTCACCTTAGAAAGATAAGGCCTTGAATCTTAAGCCTTCGTTCCTACAGGTTAGTAGTGGGTTGGTTTTCTTTTTTTTCTAAAAATACAAACAACCTAACGCGGAGGACCGCGACAAACGACGTGATCAAGGTGTCGCGTCCGAGATCACTTGCTGGGAGCAACCCGCGACTGTACTCAACGATTGAAAGTCAACCAGAGGCCCTTTAAGAACAGCGAGACGTCAACAGCGCCTGCCCGAGCAGCTCGAGAAAGGTGAGGTGATTTGTGCAGCGGGGTGAAAAGACGCGCGCTCCTCTCCGGTTTGGCGTCGGTAAGGTGAGGGTTTTTGTGACAGCTGATGGACTGCGATGCAACGGACCGAGAGACAATGGTCGGAGTTTTCGCGCTTATATGGGGCTAAGTGCCTGAAAGTTATAGCGTTGCGGTTGCCGATCGCGTCCGTCTCAGCAGGGCATTGCTGTAGCTATTCTTCGGTGCCGCAGGTATTCTACGGTTCGGCGCTATTTGAATATCAAACCGTATAAACATCCGGTGAGTGTGCAGAAAACACCTCACCGTCAAATTTGGAAAGGAAACGCTAATGAACTTCAGCGAATTGCCTGGCATTGACCGAAGCGTCAAGCTCTCTCACCTTGGAGAGTTCGCTGAACGGCTGTCGGTCATGACGAATGAACTGCGCGACCAAATACTAGCGCCGCGTCCGCGAAAGGCACCTCCCTCATTTACTATCGGCGAGCTGTCGGAGCTCTGCGGGATCGATCGCCAGAAAATCAACTATCTGGCGACGAAAGAAGGTGGCGATCTACCGCCCGGCGAAACGCCCGGGACCGGTCGAGCACGAATATTTTCGCTTAAGGACGTACGCAAGTGGGTTCAGCAGGTATCTGACATCTACCAGACGCCTTTGGTTACCGGCACGCGCGAGCACCAGGGACGTGTTTTGATAACGGCCAACTTCAAGGGCGGTTCCTGTAAGACAACAACGACCATGTGTATCGGACAGGGCCTCAGTCTACGTGGTCGGAAAGTACTGGTTATCGACCTCGACCCGCAGGCGTCACTTTCAGAACTGTGTGGTCTATACGCGGAAAAAGATGTGACTTGGGAAGACACTGTGCTGCCATACATCTATGACCCAAATATCGAAGGCGGGCTGGGTGCCAAGGTGCAAAGCACGTATTGGGACGGACTCGACGTTATCCCGGCGCACAACTATTTGCACGACGCGGAGTTCCATCTCCCCACGGCACAAAAGACTAGCCCGGGTTTCGAATTCTGGTCTGTCCTTCGGAAGGGTATCGAGCCTCTGCGGTCCCAGTACGACTACATCATCTTGGACACGGCACCCTCTCTTTCGTACATGACGCTCAATGGCTTAATGGCGGCGGATTCGATGGTGATGCCTTTGGTGCCAGAAAGCTTGGACTTTATTTCGTCAGTATCTTTTTGGTCGCTGTTTGCCGAGGTCGCCAACGGCTTTGTTGAGCATGAGGTCGACAAGACGTATGACTTCATTTCGGTGCTTCTATCGCGCGTGGATTATGGCACGACGTCGTCCGCGCCGGTGGTGCGTTCGTGGGCGCAACGTGCATACGGGGATTGGCTACACACTACGGAGGTTCCGGCTAGTTCGGTGATGAGTAACGGTGCGCTGGCGTTTTCCACCGTGTTCGACTTGTCGCGAGCCGATTCCGTTGCCAAGACCTTGGCGCGTGTTAAGTCACCGCTCATGGAGTACTGCAAATGGATCGACGACCAATACGTTGCGCAATGGAGGGCTGGGCAATGAGCAACTTACGTGACCGCATGATGAGCAAGACAGCAGAGGTCCGAGCAGCGAAAGACATAAAGATTGAGCAACAGGACAAGCCGTCTAGCCCGCGCACGGCGCCCGGAATGGCCGGCGCGTTAGCTGCCGCACAGCAGCGCATCGTCGAACTAGAGAAATCAGGTGCGGCTTCTGAGCTCCCAGTCGGCGATATTGTGCCCAACCCTTGGCAGCCTAGGCAGGTCTTCAACGAAGCAAAGCTTACGCAGCTTGCGGAATCAATACGAGAGGCAGGGCTTGTCCAGCCCATTGTGGTTCGACGTGCTACGAACGGCTACCAGATCGTGGCTGGCGAGCGACGTTGGCGGGCGCACAAGATGATCGGCAAGCAGTCGATCAAGGTTGTCATCATCGAACTCTCCGACGAAGAGATGGCGATGCTGGCTCTGGTCGAAAATGTCGCGCGGGAGGATCTGTCCGACTACGAAGTGGCGCGTTCCATTCGGCGGGCGGAAACCGAGTTTCCGAACCGGAAGCGTATGGCGGAGGCGCTGGGGATGTCTCGATCCGAGTTGTATCGGTTCCTTGCTTTCGGCGAGTTGCCGGATTTCATCACCCAAGATCTAGACGTTCAGCCGCGACTGATGGGGGCGCACGCAGCCGAAGGCGTTGTATCGGCACTGCGCAACAAAAACGGTCGTGCGTTCGAGATCGCGCGGACCCTTTGGAGGAAGGTTGTGAGCGGCGAGCTCGACCAGACCAAGCTTGCACGGTCGATCAAAGCACAGATAGACGGGGACGGTAGACCGTCCGTCGGAGTGACTGATAGAACCATCGAGAAGATTTTTTCAGGGAAGAATCAAGCGGGGTCCATTACCAAAGATGCGGTTGGGTTTACCGTCAAAATCAAGGCGGGCATGATGTCGGCTGATAAGGAGCAGAAGATCCGGGCGCTTATCTCGGAGCTTTTCTCGAACGCCGAAGGCAGCCTTGAGTGACTGCCGCGCGGCCGCCTGAGGCAACGAGCTCACGAAAGCTCCGCCGATCGCGGCATGCGCCAGCGTTCCCCAGACGGTGTCCCCAGTGGGGACACGAGTGCTAGCGCTACGTTAGCCGGCTGACTGCCGAGCAAAAGGATTGCCCCTGCCGTCGCAAAGTTCGCGTCTTCACTGCGGGTGGGGCAACTGTCATCGACCCAGCGTGTGGCACCGGTTTTACGCCGCTTACGACGCAGCTTGCGGTCGTCGGCAAACAGGCACTTGTGTCCCCAGTGGGGACACGGCCTCGCAACCAGTTAGCCTCAAGATTTCGGCGCGGTTCCATCAGAGCCGTTCGCTTACGGTGTGACGCACAGCCACATCTTCGTCGCAACTGCGGTCTCCCCCGAACCCGTTCGCAGGCCGCCTTATTCCTAGCCGGTGCGAAGTCTGCCCGCGCCCCGGCAAAGTGAATCTGCTAGATAAGTGACGGAAAACTGACAGAAAGCGGTACGTCGCCGTTGACGCCCCGGCCGAGACGTCCGGAACTGTCAGAAAACTCCCAGATCTATTTCCCGAAGCACAACCAAAAGTGCCCACGACCTGTCGCTGACTGCCGTCTGCGCCCCGCATATTCTCCGCACGAAACTCGGCATTCAACAAGAGCCATGCCGACGCTCAGCGCAAGCTTTGCACTGCCAGCCGCCGCAGCGCCGTTTAGCGTAGGAACGCGACCTCTCGGCACCGGGTTCGGTTTTCGATTCGCGTGCCCTCTGGCCGTCGCGTCTTCGCCTACCTAGAGCCGCTCTGTGGTCACCGCAAGTTCGCCTCCCTCTATAGCGCCATTGGCCGATCCCTCTGGTTCCACAGTGCTGCGTGCAATGAGGTTGCATTGGCGCGGCTCTCCGGTCGCCGATCCGTGCCTTCTACGAACCAAGGTCTACGCGAGCTGTGGTCACGCGTCATTACGACGGCAGCGACACGGGTAACCGTAATCGGCGTTAAGGCGGTCGTCCCCGGGCGGCGAATGCCACCAGCGCCTCTCCGCGTCAGTTCGGCCCTGTCCGGTTTTGTGGCGTGGTGAGCGACTGTGATCGTCCTGAGTAAAAACGGACCGGCATCTGGATACTGCTCGACGACGCCTCCCGAAACGCGGCGATGTTCCGGTAGATACTAGGCAGCCGTAGCGGCCTCGCACGAGCGGGACATTGAATTGCTCGCCCTCGGGCCCAGTGGTTAGATGCCGGAACGTCCTGCCTCGGTGCGACGGATAGCGCAGACCTCCCAAATTCTCAGCGATAGACCTGCGCGGTGCGGTGCGGCCCACGCCACGCCCATTGCAGCCGTAGCCCCGGAAACGTTGGAGGATGGAATACCACATCGCGACGACCGACAGGTTCCGGTTAGCCTCCGCTGGACGTGCCTGAGCGTTCTTGGTGCGACGTTTTACTCTTCACGAATCATGTGAATCACTGGGTCGGCGCGCCAGCTAGTGGCCCCGTGCCGTCCCACGAACCATCGAAGTCACACCTCTCGATGCCTTGGTAGCGCGGTGCCGGTTTGCCAGCGCAGAAGGAGAGCGCAGAGGGTACCGGCGCGTAAGCTGGTGGCTTGATCACAGAACTCGCAGTGAACATGCAACCGAGCTCTTTTTCGCAAAAAGGTCTTCTGGCCAGCGTCAGTCGGCAGTGCGTCGGGCAAGGGCTGACGCCAATGGCAGTGTTGCAAATGTCGTCCGGCATTAAGCTTGCCGCCACAGCATCTACCATATCCCGTCATTCGCCGCGGCAGCGGAACATCGGAGATGTAGGCGGATCAGCATGGCCGTGCTCCGAGCGCCAGTTTGTCACACGCGCAGCTTTGGTCTCACGGCGACTGCCGCGCAGTGAGGTCGCACTCCCGTCATACCGAGGCTTCCACGACGCGTCGTCGCACTTGCCGGTGACGATAGAAGGCTTCGGCACTCAGGGTCCGCACGACGTTGGTAAGATGCATCAAATCCGTTGCCCGTCGCGTCCGGAGGTCGTCTGTCACATCGCTGCAGTCGGTGAACGGAGCCGATGGTGCCAGCCACCTTAATCATCGAGTGCTGGCGCCGGAACTGCTCCCTGCGGCGAAGAAATGATGGCAGGTCGTAACGCCCGTCCTGCCAAAAGAGGCGACGGCTAGCTTCGACATTAGTTAGGTAAGCTAAGCGATGGGGCCACGAACGAAATCGCAAGCGAATCGTCCGTGAAACAATGCCGAAGAACCCGGACTTGGTCCCAAGTCCTTGTTCGGCGGGACCTATTTGCCTTCGCCCGCCCAATGTTTCACGGCAAATCGACCGGCGTGGGAGTTCGCGACCTGCGGTTTTCACTCAAATACGGGGCGCTACAGCTAGTTTTCCTCATCAGTCGCTCTTTTCGTAGTGTTTGATACGTTTTTAATGTATTTATTACGAGCAAAGCGGGGAAATCCGAACTTTGGGACTGCGCGACCGCGCCATCAAGCACTTGGCACTCCAGCGCCGGGTCGCCAGAGCTAACTAGCGCTGTACTCATTTGGCAACCGGACGGCGGCTTCGAAGATGCCCGAGGTGCCCGGATGGTTCGCAGCTTCAGCGAAAGATCAACTTGGACTCAACGCACAGAGAACCGGAGAACGTTGTGGGCAACGCACGTATCGTTCGCGTTACGCACTTCCACGCGGTCGCGGCCCACGGTCGATCGGAGCGTCGGTCAACTTCATGGGCATCAGGTCCGATGTCCGGTGGACCAGCAACCTCTAGCCCGGTTCCGGCGTCGGCGCTCGAGCAAAGGCATTAGGGCTTTTAAAGGGTCATCGCAGCGGGGATGCTCTGCGCGATGTCGACAGAGCCGTCGTCCGGCCCCGCATAGCGGAGCCGCCCCCAAGCGTGCGCGATCGTCATGCTACGGCTGTCACCATTGGCCGGCGGCGGCAGCAGTGACCCGGGCCGATCTGGCCCGTTGATGGGCGGCTAAGCCTATCGCCAGAAAATGAAGGGGATGAAAGTTGTGGCTATCCGCCCCTTCGTTTCTGGACATCGACGGACGGCGCGTCAAACGCTCACACAACTAGTTTCGTCACTAGTCGTCAACTAACCTTGTGACTACGATGCGGCGGGTGGTCGTCGCTTGCGCACGACGCCCAGCCGACCGCTTGGTTGCGGCGTGTCCGCTTCACTCAAGAAACAGTGAGGGGCCCTTGGCCGTCGACAAACAGCTCGCTAGCGGCCACGCTCGCGGCCGTCGGGCTCGCGTTGACACTCGCGCCAAGGCAGGGTAGGGCAGCGGGACACTGCTGTCATGACGGGGCATTCTCGCGGAGCGCCCCGGTCCCGCTATGGCGTCGGTGACTGTCGGCGCGCACGCCTGCATGTCGAGCCTTTCGAGAGCGCGGGTTCTCGGGGGGGCGTGGGCGATGTGGCGAGAGACGCTTGTCGACCCACTCCGGTCAGACAACTTGCTCCAGACCGGTCAGTCAGCGGATTTCAAGTTTGCGGACCGGAATGCCAGTAAGCGGCCTATAAGGACCTTCCAGTTTTTGCAAGCTGGGTTTAGTGATTCATATGTTCGATTCCTGTATCGGTCAGTGGAGGACTACAACGACAACGGTTGGCGGCGTGACAGACTGCATGCCTATAAACGGCCTTGTTGGGCGCCATCACAACCGCGCCTGGGCCCGGATAGTAACCGCGCAGCAGGACTCCATCCGTTGGACGGCGAATACATTCGTGTAGCGCCTCACCGCTTATCGAGTTCGCCCGCTGCCGGTCTGACCTGTCGCTATCCTTCGTCAAATGCGTCCTCAACTTCGGAACCAGTTTATGGCGATGTCGTTTGGGGTATCAGGTGTTGGTATTCACAAATGCCGCTAGCCATGTTCACAGGAATGCTAGCGGCCAAAACGCCGGACGGCTTGCTGCGTAAGGCGGTGCGTGCGGTCAGCGCCATTCGACGCCTGTAGCGACGGTACAACAATCATAATGATGCTTGCTCAGTAACGCTGCTAGCGCGGCATCGGTGCTGGATATTAATTCTCACGGTCGACGCGATCCGAGAGGCACTTTTCATGGGTGGAGTTCAGTATCGTTACCGCCCGCATGCTGTCAGCAAGCGCTTCCGCGGTTTCTAACTTGGTTTAAGGAGCGGTAACTTTAACTCTTGTGCAAAGAGCTATTTTGATTAGCGCGTAGGGTAGTGTTCGGCCGCGGCCAGTTTCCGCGAGACGTATCCTGTTCGAAAAGCGGTGCTGTGGCCGCAACGTTTAGCGCGATGCTCGAAATGATCTACCAGCATATGCAAGGCACGCTAGCATAATTAATGGACATGCTAGCGGTGCTATGAACGCTGGCTAGCGCCAATTCTGAACTCCAACAAGTGCCGATGTTCATGATGCGTTCTCCTTTCGGTTGAACAAGGTTCGCGCCAATCGCGTCCTTGTTGTGATCCGCCCGGCGGGGAACGGGCTGGCTGCACCGCTTGCGGCCGCAACGCAGTGGAGGACCGGGAGGCGAAAAAAATTTGTCTTGCGAGGAATGCGCGCAGCGCAGGGGAAATTGTTTTCGCCGGACTGTTGCAGTCGTGAAATCCGAGGCGCAGCCGTGCCCTCGCCAGGATTCACACAAGACAAGGACGCCATGGCGCCGACCCACCCCGAAAGGAGTCGTGGCCGACTCGGCATCCCTGCTGCATAGCTTCACCGACTTACACCCTGGCGCGGGCGAGGTCCATCCCCGCAACGACAGATGAGAACGTCCCCGCCGCATTCGGCAGCGCCATGTTTGTGTCTCGACGTGGAAGCTCCATGGGCAAGGCCGGGCAGTATGTCGGGGAACCATCCTTCGTGACACGTGAGCGGTGTACCGCCAGCGTCACAGCACGTTTTCGAACAACCTGCCGCAGCAAACCGGGGCGCAGTCCTGAGCCCAGCGCATTGCGGTGAGGCGTCTCCGGGCCAGCCCCTAGAGGCAAGCGACTGCCCGCAGAACCGCAGGCGCGGATGGATCGAAACCGAATGGCCGTGACGCTATTGGCGGACCGGGGCGCAGCCTGAAAGCCTGGCGGCGCTTGCGCCGACACGCCCAAGATATCCAAGCTGGGTAGGACAGCGGCGGAAACAACGTCAAGCGATCGCCTGCGTAGGCTCCAACCAGCAGTGGCACTGAGCCAAGTACCGAGTCAACCGAACCACGAAGCAGTGCCCACTTGACATCCCATTTAGGGATTTGTACTATTCATCCCTAACAGGGATAAATCATGCAACTCCTCGGCACATCCAGGCTAGAGAACTTCATGCAAGAGCGCGAGGATTCCCGCGCGCCCTTCGATGCCTGGCGCCTGGAAGTCGAGGAAGCGCAGTGGGCTGGACCGGACGATGTACAAGCGCGATATGCCGACGCGTTTGTCCAACCCGACCGAGTAGTGTTCAGCATCAAGAACCTATACAAGATTGATGTGAAAGCTAGATTCAAGCACGGAGTTCTGCTGATCGAGAAGGTCTGGATGGCCACCACATCCAAGCCGGCTCGCAGTTCCGCCAAGAGCGCAGCCCTCAGGAGCAAGGCATGACGCATATGGTCCGCATACTGAAGAGCGATCAGGAGCTTGACGCCGCACTGCAGCGCATGGCCACGTTGATGGAGCAGGAGTTGTTGCCTGGCTCCGAAGACGAGGCAGAGTTCGAGTTGCTGAAACTGGTCATTAGCGATTACGAGTCCAAGCGGGTTGCCCGTCCAGTCGTCACGCCTCTACAAGCCATTGAATTCCGGATGGAGCAACAGCGGTTGACCCGCAAGGATCTTGAGCCTTATATCGGCTCTCAGTCCAAGGTTTCGGAGGTACTGTCTGGCAAGCGCCCTCTGAGCCTTCAAATGATCCGTCGTTTGCACAATGGCTTGGGCATTCCTGCCCAAGCCCTGCTCGGCTCGTCCGAAAATTTGAAGGGTGACGCCATAGACGAGGAAGCTGATTACGCCTACGACAAATTTCCCCTGAAGGAGATGCGCGAGCGCGGTCTGCTGAAAAGCGATATCAAGGACAAGGCACGGGAGCAGGTGCGCGCATTTCTGCAGCGCGTCGCGCAGCTGGATGTTGAGCCCGCACTGCTGCGAGCTCCCCTGCATCAAAGCGGCGCACGCACCATGGATACCTACGCGCTGCTGATTTGGCGAGCGGTCGTCGTGGACAAGGCGCATTGCAACCCACCGCAGGGCATCTACCGGGCAGACTCCATCACGCCAACCTGGCTTCGCGACTTGGCCAAGCTGTCGCGCTTCGAGCGTGGTCCGCTGCTCGCCCAGGAGTATCTGAGTCAACACGGCATCTGCCTCGTGATCGAGCCGCCTTTCAAGAAAACTTACCTTGATGGCTGCGCCATGCTGGATGGCGACCGTCCGATTATCGGGCTGACCCTGCGCCATGATCGGCTCGACAACTTCTGGTTCGCACTGCTGCACGAGGTGGTGCATGTACAAAAGCATCTGACTTCGGCCTGCCGCTTTATCGCAGACAACCTGGATGACAAGGGCCGCGCCGGGCAGGCCCAAGAAGATGAGGCAGATGCTGGTGCTCGTGATGCGCTGATCCCACCGGAATTCTGGTCGAAAGCAAAGGTTCGGGATACCCACGATGCCGAAGACGCCAAGGCATTAGCCAGTCAGGCAGGCGTGCATCCGTGCATCGTGGCTGGCCGAATGCGCTATGAAACGGGCAACTGGCGTTTGCTGAGCGGGTTCATCACTGAGGCAGGCTCCGTGAAGGCTTGCTTCTCGGAGCGGGGGCAATGAATGCTGCCATTTCCAACCCAACAAAAACGGGGGGCCGAATGACGAGCCAGAAATAGAAAACGGCCGAATACCGAAGCACCCGGCCGCTGGGTGACGAGCTTGTGACTCGCCGGATTGGCGTCTGCGATTGTCCATTGCCCGTTTCCTCCAGTCAAACGTGCAGATCGCCGAGCTCAATGCGTTCAACGCGGCTGTGGCCGTGATGCGCTACAAGCAACTGCGCGGGTTCTATACGGAGGCTGATCCCCTGTGTCATCTGCTCTTCGACTTGGCTGATCTAAAAATCGTGGGGCAGACCGACCATGAGATTTGAGGTGCAGCACGTTGAAGTCATGCCACAAAACCTACAGCCCGGCATCCTGTATGTTTCGCTGGAGTTCGAAACGGCACACCATCTCTGTGCATGCGGCTGCGGACACAAGGTCCGTACACCCTTGAGTCCCGCCGAATGGGAAGTACAGGAAACACCGCAAGGTGTGACGCTGCGTCCATCGATAGGCAGTTGGCAACTACCCTGTCGGTCCCACTACCTGATTCAGCGAGGTCAGGTGGTGTGGGCCGATCAGTGGAGCGATGCGCAGATTGTCGGAGGTAGAGCCCGAGACCAGCAACGGCTTCAAACCTATCTGGACAGCCGGCATCACAAGCGTCCTGGTTGGTGGAGCAGGCTTCTGCAATGGCTGGGCATCCGCAGTTGATGCAGCGAGCTGCAGGCCTTTGACACCGGGTGCGGCGACCGCCGCGCTCGGATTTTCTCGCGTCAAATGGCTCGTCGGTGACCGTGGGCGAACCTGGGCGCAATGACGGTAGCGGCACGTCGGTAGGGCCGCATGACTCCTTTATGAGCGGGTACGAACGACAGCGGCGCGCTCGGCGGTTTCCTCAAGTAGGCAAGTAAGCCCGACTGAAAGGCCGCTCCGCATCGCAAAGCTGCCGCTGTACACCCGGCGATAGAACCGTCCGCTTCGGGTCCAGAGCGTGTGAAAACGCAGTTTCCACACGCTCTCGGTCGCTTTATGCGTTTTGCATCGAGAGCTCAACCGAGGCGATCGCCGCGCGCGGTTGTTGGACGCTCCCCGGCCCATCAACAGCCGTTCACCTTCGCCGCTGCTGAGTCGCTCCCGAGACTGCTCCGCTTTCAGAAACCAGCCATTCATTCTGCAGGCGGGAGCAAGATCGCCCCTTGGAGCTTTCTCGACTTGCTGATTCCATTGGGACATCGGTGATAGGTTACGATGCCTCCGTTACGGGAGATTAACTGGAAGCCCCCAGAGTTTTCCTGCCCATGCGAGACAGCACAGAGGAGATACGGATGCAATCGCGGACCTTCGTCTTGCCGAAAGCCGGTGTGGCGTTTGACCAAAACAGTAAATGGCCTGCCGATAAGTGCACGGCCCTTAATGTACAGAAGTCGGTGGTGATTGTAGGCGCGAACGGTAGCGGGAAGACCCGTTTGGGCACGTGGATCGATCTATATTCGCCGCAGAAGGAATCAACGCTTCGTGTGTCTGCACAAAGATCGTTGACCATGCCCGATAGCTCGCAGCTTATTTCTCTCACGATTGCAGAGTCCGATTTAATCTACGGCTTTGGCAAGGCGACCGAGAACCAAAATCCCGCAGGATACAAATTGGTCAACCGCTGGGGCAGGCGTCCGTGCGCTTCGAGATAACAAGCAATTTCATCACCTCGACATAGTAGGCGTTATAGACCGTGACCGGCGAGGCGATGAAGAAATACAGGCACTTGGAGAGGACGGCATCCATGTGCTCGACGTGGCCGAAGTCGAAAATCTCTTCTGCACCCGTGAAGTCTTAGCGCTCTGCTCGACGCGCTTGGCAAGAGATGCACAGACCGATTTCGAGAAGATCGCCAAACTCGCCTTCGAACGTCTGAACTCGGAACTCGAGACGCAGGTTTCGATGCGCGTCGCCGCCGAGATCAAATATCGTTTGAATCTTTTCGACCTGAAGGCGAAGGGCCCGGATGCCCTCGACAACGCGCTCAAGCAGACGGTAGCGGACATTCATGTTCCCGTTCTATGTTCCGAAACAAAGGGATTGTTTGTCTCGTTGATTTCCCGAAACGACTACAACGGATTACTTAAATATTACAATCGAAAATCGTTGGCCTCGCAAATCGGAGCCACGATTGGCCTCGCAAATAAGGAGCTTCCGGCGCTCGTGTTGCGAATGGCGAGCGGTGACGGCGTGCACGCAATTCGGGAAGCCGTGCGACCGTACTTCGGCGATTTTAAAGACAAGATACCTGTGAAGCCGACTGAAGACCCTGCGGTTGTGGAGCCTTCGAGCGCTACCGTCTGACAGGTCCCCGCTGCTTGGCAGGCGCTATTACGTCCTCGCCGGCCGCAGGCAGCAGACGACATGCGCAGTCGGACGTCTCATACTAACTTGTGAGCGGTCGCTGCTGGTGCAGTGATCTGAATGGCGGCTCAGGGTCGTGCCCGGCCGACCGGCCTTCCTTGGCTGCGCCGACCCGTTGCACAATTCACATCAGGCGCTCATCGGCCAATAAGTTCTCGGCGGGCAAAGCATTCAAGGATGCAGTGAACGTTCACGGCTAACACCCACGCGTTCATTTTTACCTCGCTATAGGTGCCATGAACTGGCAGCCGATGCCAACACGATGCTAGTCTCGTTCAATTTTTACTACCGTTCACGCGTCGTGTACACTAGAGAAAATTGAACGGAGTCGCAGATGCACGCATCAGTCGCCGCCCTCGATCCTCTCCTCACGTCCGCCACGCAGGCATTCAGCGTCAGCGCGGGCGTTGCGACGTCGGTCATGCCAACGCCGCCTGGCACCGGCTACGACAGCGCAGTCGAGTTCGACCTGGATCCGCCGGTGCGCCGCGCGGCCGTCGTAGTGCCCTCAATCGACCGCCAGGAGCGGCTCTCCGCTCTAACTGCCACCAGCGGCCTGCACGACGCCCGGCATGTTCTTCTCGTGACGTCGTATCTTTCGCCTGCCCTTGTCGAGGCCTGCCGCAGCCTTGGCGTGAACGCGATCGACGAGGCTGGCAACGCGTTCTTGAAAGACGGTAACACTCTAGTGCTGATTTCCGGTCGTCCGCGCGTCAAAGAGCTCCGTCGACCCAGCCTCTGGTCCAAGCGATCGCTTCAGGTCATCCTCGCGCTGCTCGTTAGGCCAGCGCTACTCCACGAAAGCAGACGCACGATCGCAATGTTCGCCGGTGTGAGCACCGGCACCGCACACACCACCGTGCAAACGCTACTGCAGCGTAAGGACCTGACCGAGCGCAGGGACGGACTGGCTTTCACCCACTTCGACCGGTTACTCGATGAATGGGTCACCCTGTATCCCTCGCTTCTAAGGGAATCGCTGAAACTAGGACGATACCGCGCGACGGAGCCGAACTGGTGGACCGACATGCTGGCGTCGAACGACGAGTGGATGTTGGGTGGTGAGTCGGCCGCTGCGCTCATGACGAATTATCTGAAGCCGGAGGTCGTGACGGTGTACTGCACCAACGGAATCCCTACTCAGGTGATCAGCCGCGGTCGGCTGCGGCCGGACCCTACGGGAAACGTTGAATTTCTTAAGGCGCCCTTCGAGTTGAACCGCACCCCGGGGCTGGTCGACAACGTCGTCTATCCCGTGCTCGTGTACGCCGATCTCGTCGCGAGCGGTGACTCGCGCAACCTCGAAACCGCGAAGCTGATTCGTGACCGGTACATCCAACATGGCAATTAAGCTGCACGAGGCCCACCCTTTCCCAGAGATGTCCATTGCCGTCCTGCGCGACGTCCTGATCGCGGCGAATCAAGCCGGCGCAGCATGGTTTGTGGGCGGGGCGACGGCCCGCGATATCCTCACCACACACTGTTTCGGGATCGAGCAGTCGCGGGCGACCGCCGACGTCGACATTGGTGTGTGCATTGAAAGCTGGCAAGGCGACAGGGAACTGCGCGACGCGCTCATCGGGACAGGAAGGTTCGAGCCCAGTGGAGAAGCTCAGCGGCTCCACTACACCGCGCCCGACTCAGGCGAAAGGATGTGGCTAGATATCATTCCCTTCGGGGGACTCGAGCGTGAGGGCGACCGCGAGATTGAATGGCCAGGTGGCGCATTCCGGATGAACGTCGCAGGTTTTGGCGAAGCGCTGGAAGCGGCCGTCGAGGTTGAGCTGGCAGACGACGTCGTTGTGCTCGTAGCGTCCCTTCCGGCTCTCGCGATGCTCAAGATCCTCGCGTGGCGAGACAGGCACACCGCGCATGCGAGGGACGCGACAGATCTGCGGTTCCTGATGTCGAGATATGCAGACGCTGGTAACTACGATCGCCTCTACGACGGCGACGCTCTGGATCTTCTCGAAGCCCACGGATTCGATCCGGATGTCGCTGGAGCCGCACTTCTCGCACGGGACATGGCGGCTCTCGTCGCACCAGCAATCCGGCCGCTAATTATAGAGGCGTTGGCACCAGGCGAAGCCTATCCGCTGTTGCTTAACCAGATGCTGGGAGGGGGACACCGTATGCTACAGCTCGAAGGAGAAGGGACTGGTGCGATTGAGGCCCTGTTCAACGCATTTCGAACGACGTTCGAGCGAGTCTTGCGAGCGCTACCTGAGTAGATGTGATGTTCGAATGGCTTTTCCACGATGAATTCCGAGCGATTCCCAAGCAATACTGAAGGAAGGGGCGAGCGATGCGCTTAAGAAGATAGATCGTCAAATCCCGTTCGCGATATGCGGAACGCGCGAGGTATCTGGACTTTCGCATCATCGTGACCTAGGCTCCGAGTGCCTACGACAGCGCGCGAATTGCGAAAGGGGGCTCGATGATTGCCAAGACAACGGGGCCGTCCATGCGCAGACGGCACCTCCTAATGAAAGGCGTTCCGTTAGCTGTGACGTCGGCCGCCATCTTTCCGCTGCTTTCCTGTCGAACAAGCTCTCTTATAACCAGTGCGGCGCATTCACCAACCTTCGATCAAATACCGGCCGGCGTTAAGGCGGAAATCAAGGCATGGCCCATGCCCGACACGACAGGGCCGGGAGGTCCACGTTGACGACATTACTTCGTTCGGCAGCGAAGTAATGTCGTCACCTCGCATCAGCGCGAAGTAAAAGTGTCAATTCGCGTTCGGCCTCGACTGCCAAATTCTCGAGTGAGCGGCGAGCATAGTTGGCGGTTTGCGAAGTTTCGTGCGTCTAACATTCCAGAGTTCCTTCATGCGAGGAGATGAGGCGGGCGGTTGCCCGTTCACCATGAAAACTGAGCTAACGTCAATGATTGGCACTGCTATCAATGTTCATCCGCGGGACACATTCGTTGGGGATGGTGTGAGGGATTTGAACCGTAAAAGCAGCGACGGGTGGCGCATCGGCGTAGCGTGAGTCCCAACGAAGCAGGCAGTCAGCAAAGCCTTCGCATCCCATCGTCCGACATCTCCGAAATCGTATGACATGCAGAATTCGCCTTGGCGGTGACGACCGTGGCCTGTAGCTTCCCGAGCATGGCGAACAGTGCCGGCGCTATGGTGAGGCGAAGTTCTTCCTGGGTTCGTCGTTCCGAAGCACTTGTCTGAGATATACGAAACGGGTGTTGACAACATTACTTCGCTTTTGGTGACAACTTTGCTTCGTACTACGGGAATCGGTGCGGCCATTGCGTTGGCCCTTGCTGAACGCGGTGCAGATGTCGCCATAAAAGCCGACAGTGCGAATCCAGTTGCGGTGCAAAGCTCCGTCAGGCGCGCGGGCCAAGACTTGGGTGGGTTGGACATTCTGTTTGAAGCCCGGCTCGGACTTACATCGCCGCGTTGTTCTTCGCGTAGACCTTTCGCTTGTCCGCGAAGACATGGTTCAGGCGGACATCCCCCAAGGCGTGATGATGCTAACCGGCGTCGCGTCGGGAGTGTCGCGCGCAACGACGTCAGTCATGTCGAGCTCGCCGACTCAGCGCAGCAGACTTGCCAATCCTTCGCTTGCTGCTCTGGCGACCCTTACCAGCCGCGCCTGGCTCATTCCCTCGCGTGCGCTGCCGGACAGTCCCGACATGACGCTCGAAACGTAATCCGTCACGACGCTTGCCTCGCGAGGATGGGTTCGCGCGACAAATTCGCGAACCTGCGCACGGCGACGTTCCGCAACCCGTCGCGCTAGCACGGCGCTTTCACTGTCGCCATGACCGCGTGCAGCTTCGAGCACCAGGCAACCTCTTCGGTCGGGGTCATGTGAGTAAGTCTTGGCCGCACGTACGAACAGGTCCGTTAGCGCCTCGTCCGGCCGTCGACCTTCGCGCAGGATATCGCTCAGCGCAAGTTCGCTGCTCGCGTACCGCTCCAGCACGCTCGCGAAGAAAACCGCCTTGCTGCCGAACGCGGTATAGAAGCTCGGAGGGGTGACGCCGAGCGCGTTAGTCAGCGCGCTCAGGCCAACCGCATCGTAATCCGCTGCGTGGAACATCTGCTGGCCAATGGCAAGCGCGGTTTCGGGATCGAACGACCGCGGACGCCCGCGCCCCGGCTTCGCTTCGTTTTTTAAATTAGTGACCACTATAAAAGTCCCTTGCGTCGACGTTTCGTCAAATATATAGTGACCACTAGTTTAATTCAAGGAGCACGACATGACGCTTTCGAACGACGCACACTGGCGCGGCGAGACAGTTATGGTGATTGGCGGCAGCCGCGGTATCGGCGCGGCTATCGTGACGGCCTTCGCGGAGGCCGGCGCACAGGTCCGCTTCACCTATGCGGGTTCGGAAGAGGCAGCCTGCACGGTCGCCGAAAAGACCGGTGCGGTGGCCGTGCACGCAGATGCCGCGAATCGCACAGCGCTGCTCGATGCCGTCAAGGCTGCGGGCCCGCTCGACGTGTTCGTCTATAACGCGGGTGTGCTCGTGAGCGGCGATCCGCTTGCGCTCGAGGCCGACGCGGTCGATCGCCTGATCGACGTGAACCTGCGCGGCGCGTATCACGCATCGGTGGAAGCGGCGCGGCGCATGCCGGAGGGCGGACGCATCGTGGCGATCGGTTCGGTGCACGGCGACACCGTGCCGTTCGACGGCCTCGCTGCCTATGCGATGAGCAAGGCGGCGCTGCAAGGCATGGCGCGCGGCCTTGCGCGCGACTTCGGCCCGCGCGGCATCACGGTGAACGTGGTGCAGCCCGGTCCGACCGATACCGACATGAATCCCGCCGACGGCCCGCTCGTGCAATTGATGCATGACCAGATGGCTATCCGCCGTCATGGCGCCGCGCAGGAGGTCGCGAGCCTCGTCATGTATCTCGCCTCGCCGCCCGCGCGCGGCATCACGGGCGCTATGCACACCATCGACGGCGGCTTCGGCGCCTGAATCAGGGAGCACACGATGTCTAACGATTCCACCGTCACGCTTTACGTCACCTACGCGGGCGCGCACGGCGCGCGCTTCGATCGCACGTATTACGTCGATCGTCACTTGCCGCTGGTAATGCATCACTGGGCGCAATACGGCCTGACCAGCGTCGCCGCGTTCTTTCCGGCGACGGAGCAGCCCGGGACGCTGGCGATCTGCGAGTGCCGATTTCGCGATGATGCCGCGGTCGATACCGCCTTCGCCTCGCCCGAAGCTGCGGAAGTGATGGCTGATGTGCCGCGTTTCACCGATATTGCACCGCGCCGCCTGTGCGCGATGCCGCTATGAGAGGGCGACACGCATGAGGACACATTTCGCGCCGTGGGCGCATGCGCCGGTGCGCGCGATCCGGCGCGGCCATTTCTGGATTCCGGGCGAGCGCGTGACGAGCGGCGGCCGTACGTGTCAGCGCGGGCCGATGTATGTCGAATGGGAGGCGCCCGAAAGCGTCACGCGCCGATGGCCCGTCGTGCTGATGCACGGCGGCGGGTTTCAAAGCACCGAGTGGTTCGATACGCCGGACGGCCGGCCCGGCTGGGCGCAGCGTCTGGCGGAAGCGGGCTATGCGGTGTTGGTGGTGGACCGCCCGGGGCACGGGCGCTCGCCGTATCACGTCGATACGTTGGGGCCGATGGGACCGCCGTTCTCTTATGAAGGCGGCCGTCAGATCTATTTTCCGGGCGACGATGCGCGACATACGCAATGGCCGTTCGCCGCCCATGACGGCGACGCGATGGATGCGTTCATCGCCGGCTATGGTCCGCTGCCGGCCGACCTCGAAGCGTCGCAGACCATGGACGCGGATCGCACCGCCGCGCTGCTCGACCGCATCGGCCCGGCGATCCTGCTCACGCATTCGGCGTCGGGGCCGAACGGCTGGCTCGTCGCGGATCGTCGTCCGCAGCTCGTCAGGGCGATCGCACCCATCGAACCAATGGGCCCGCCGTTCGCAACGATTCCCAACATCGGCGAAATGCGCTGGGGACCGGCGGCCACGCCGCTGCGTTTCGAGCCGCCCGTGAGCGATCCTGCCATGCTGCGGCAGGCGCGGCCCGGCGAGTTCCGGCTGCCGTCGCTGGCGCACACGCCGATTCTCATCGTGACTGCCGAGGCATCGGCGTTCGCGGCGGCCAGTCCGCCGACCGCCGCGTTTCTGAATGCGTGCGGCGCGTCGGCGCAGGTGTTGAATCTGGCAGATCGCGGCGTGCATGGCAACGGCCACGGTCTGATCTACGAAAAGAACTCTGACGCGACGCTCGCGCCGGTGCTCGAATGGCTCGCATCTCTCAATTGAACAGGAGCGAACATCATGGAAATAGGGATCATCGGACTCGGCGCGATGTGACGCGCCATGGCGCGCAATCTGGCGCGCGCGGGACATGACGTCAAAGCGTGGAATCGCTCGGGCGGTTCGGTCGACGGCGTGACGATGGTCGCGTCGCCCGTGGAAGCCTTGCAAGGCGATGCCGTGCTCACGATGCTGTCCGACGACGACGCGATCCGCTCGTCGCTCATCGCATCCGGCATGCTGGCGCAGGCGAAGCGCGGACTCGTGCACGTCGTCACGTCGACAATCTCGGTGGCCTTTGCGCGCGAGCTCGTCGCGTTGCATGAACAGGCAGGCCTTCGTTATGTTTCCGCGCCCGTGCTCGGCCGTCCCGATGTCGCCGAGAAGGGCGAACTGAACGTGCTGGCGGGCGGCGCGCCCGATGCCGTGGAGGAAGTGCGTCCGCTGCTGGAAGTGATTGGCGGACGGATCTGGGACCTGGGCACCGAAGCGCCGACCGCGAATGCGGCGAAGATCGCCTGCAACATGATGATCACGATGGCGATTGAGGCGATGGCCGAAGCCGTCGTGCTGACGGAGGCAAACGGCTTGCCGCGCGAACGTTTCTTCGATGTGATTCTGAACACGCTCTTCGGCAGCCGTTCTTATCAGGTTTATTCGTCGAAGATCATGCATTCGGATTACGAGCCCGGTTTCAAGGCGACGCTCGGCTTGAAGGATTTGCGCCTGGCATCCGACGCGGCTCTGGAAGCAGGGCGCGTGCTGCCGATGCTGGCAGCCGTTCATGGCCGGATGGCGCAGACAGTCGAGGCAGGCATGGGGGACCGGGACTGGTCGCCGATGGCCGCACTTAGCGTCGGGCCGCCGGCTCTTCAGTCTGCATGCGGCAATCCCTAATAAACGGAGGCCAACGGCCCTTTGCGGGAACGTTTTCTTTCGAGGTAAAACGCAGCGGACGGTCCACGAGTGCAATTGCTATATCGCAATTTTGGCTCAATGCGATTTAACAAGACGAGCTGCGTTGTTGCGCTGTAGGGGCGCCGAAAATGGGGGGCTCTTCCAACCCCATCCCCAAGCGGCTTCATCTTCAATCTTTACCTGATCGGGAAAAGGAATGACCAAACTGATTGTCGTATGCACTGGCGACAAGAGCACCCGGTTCGACCAGAACTACTACGCGACCCAACACCTTTCGCTGGCGATGGAGTGCTGGGGGCAGTATGGCCTTGAGGCGGCTGACGCGTTCTACCCCGCTGGTGAAGGCGACGGATGGGTATCTATCGGGGTGTATCGATTTCGAGATCCCGCGGCGATCGAGGAGGCTCTTGCTTCACCGGAGATGGAACGCATCATGGCGGACGTGAACAACTTCACGGATTCACCCTTGGTTATGCGCACGATCTTCTCGCCTCTCTAAACACCGAACCTGGCCTATTCTGGAATCAATCCATGAACAAGCTAAAAGACAAGGTCGCCGTCGTGCGGGCGCTTGCAAAGGTATCGACGCGGGCATAGCCCGCCAGCTTGCGGCAGACGGCGCAAAGGTCGTCGTCAACTACGCCTCGAGCAAAAGTGGCGCTGACGAGGTCGTCGCCGACATAGAAGCGGCTGGTGGAAAGGCGGTGGCAGTGCGTGCGGATGTCACCAAAGAGGCCGACGTGGACGCGCTGATAAGAGGCGCCATCGACTCCTTTGGGCGTTTGGATATTGTGGTGGACAACTCCGGTGTCTATCAGTTCGCGAAGATAGAAGAGACCACAGAAGAGCTTTATCGCATGCAGTTCGACCTCAACGTTCTCGGGCCGCTACTGGTCGCGGGTGCGGCAGCGCCGTATCTGGGCGAGGGCGGCAGCATAATCAACATCAGCTCGAACGTTACCGCTGTTCTGCCGGCCGAGAGCGCTATCTACAGCGGCACGAAAGGTGCCGTTAACGCGATCACGGGGTGCTCGCGCGAAAACTTGGCCCACGCGGAATCAGGGTCAATGCCGTGAACCCCGGCTTGATTGAAACGGAAGGCACCCACGCTGCGGGGGCAATCGGTTCGGAGTTCCACGCGTGGAACGAGGCCCGGACGCCTCTTGGTCGCATCGGACAAGTGCAAGACATCGCGCCGATCGTCTCTTACCTCGCATCGGACGATGCGCGCTGGGTGACCGGCGAGATCATCGTCGGTTCGGGAGGCGTGCGCTGAGTGTGTGAAGTGCGCCGCACGGGTGAAGCGGTGTGGCGCGCTTGCATGTCATAACTCGACGAGAACGCGCCTTGCTTAACGATCACTCGTGTCAGAGCGGATTGACCACCCGTTGCCATCAAGTCGCGCCATTAAGGGGTGCCTTCGTGCGACTGGTCGTAGACTTCGCGGCCCGGCCACCCGACTTCTTAGGGGACTTGCCCGTCTGCTGTCCCGTGCGCGCCAACTCACGAACCCCTGCTGCCGCGAAGCGGACCAGTTCCGAATAATGCGCCGTTGACTCCTTTGTGCGATCCTTTGCGCCCAGACGCATTGCCCGGCCGTTGATCGCATGCGCTTGTTGCCGCGCCCCGACGGAAAACAGATAGGCCCAAACCGCCTGTTCGCGCGCAATGCCGGGCACGACCGCATGGAGCGCATCGACGAACCGCTCGGCAATCGGGTCATAGTAAGTTTCGCGGATGTGCCGCGAGCGCTCGTCACTGCCCAGGCTGACAGACGCCACCAGTTGAACATACAACGCAAGGTTGCCGGCGTCCTCGTCATGGAAGATTTCGGACAGTGGCGTAAAAGCAATCGTCAGCACGTCTTCGACTGTCGCGGTCCGCTTACCCGCGAACAGAGCGTCGAGCAGCCGGCCGCGGTATTGATTGATCGCCGAGGAGCGGCGTTCGAAGACCGCTTCGTAAAGCTTGTCCTTCGTTGCATAGTGGTAATGCACGAGCGCTTGTGCGACCCCGGCTCCTTCGGCGATGGTCCGCATGCTTGCGCCAGCATAACCATGCTCGCCGAATGCGCGCTCCGCCGCATTCAGAATAGCCGAGAGACGTGAGCCCTGGGCCCGGTCGGACTCCTGATTCGCGACGGCGGGCTTCACGGGCTTTCCACGTTGGACCTTCATCTCCGTATCCTCATGAAGCTATTCGATCGATCAATCAGTATATCGCAACCCGCCGCCGCCCGGAACGACTGTGGCAGGCCGCAGCACCGTCTCAACCCAGGAATTCCGGCTCAGGCAGCCCTTTCACGCCGGGCCGCACGGCAAGCACGTTGCCGGCAAGCGGCTGTTGCGCCAGTTCTTTCTCGCTCATCCGACGGCGCGCCGTGGTGATGAAGAGGGTGTCCAGATCAGCGCCGCCGAAGCACAGGCTGCTCACGCGTCGCACCGGAAGGTTGATGACCATGTCGATGCGTCCACGCGGGTCATAGCGCGTCACGCACCAGCCATCCATGTTCGCGCTCCAGAAGCAACCGTCGGCGTCGACCGTCGAGCCGTCGCAGATGCCGCGCCCGAGCGGCACTTCGGCGAACTTGCGACGATTGTAGATGGCACCATCGACGGAATCGTAGTCGAACACGTCGATCTTGCAACTGAACGAATCCGTCATGTACATCAGACGGTTATCCGGGCTGAAGCTGATGCCGTTGATGCAGGTGATGCCTTCCATGATCAGTTTGGGCTGGAGATCGGGGTCGAGTCGGAACAGGCGCCCGCGCGGCGTGTAAGCGGCCGCCTCCACCGTGCCGGACCAATAACGCCCATATCTGTCGCACTTTCCGTCATTGAAGCGGTTCTTGGGCCGTTCGGCGTCGGGTCGGGCGATTTCAGTCAGTTCACCAGTTTCAGGGGAAAAGAAATAAAAGCCCGAGCGCATGCCGACGATCAATCCACCTTTGGCACGCAGTCCGATGCTGCCGATCTCTTCCTGCATCGGCCAGCTTTTTTTCGATCCGCTCGATATGTCGAGTCGATGGATCGCTTGACCGATTCCGTCGACCCACCAGAGCAGTTGCGTCTTTTCATCCCAAATGATCGATTCGCCGAGCACGTCGGGTGTCGAGTCGATCACGTCGACGACCGAACCGATCATATCGATGGGTCTCGTCATGCTGTTGACAGTCATGTAACCTCCTTTATCCTGATATTCGAAGAAAATATGTGTTCAATGGGCTGCCTCAGCCCGCCGGTTCCTTCATTCGAGCGATGCCCTCGAGCGCAAGCCCATACCCCAGTACGTCATGCAAACGCGCTTTCAGTTCCTGATTCAGGCACGTTCGTGTATAGCGTCGCACGAGCCGGGGCTGCTTGAGCATCAGTCTGGCCAGCTCGCGCGCGCGCGGCAGGAGTTCCGCCTGCGGCAAGACTTCGTTGACGAGGCCCATTTCCAGTGCTTTCTCGGCGGAAATTTCCTGACCCGTCAGCAGGAAATAGTGTCCGCGCGCGCGTCCCATCAGCAACGGCATGATCAGATGCATGCCGTCGCCTGGGACCATGCCGCCCTGAAAGTGAGCGGTGTCCTGAATCGTCGCCGTGTGCGACGCCAGCACGATGTCGCCCAATAGTGGAATCTCCGAGTGCCGCACCGCCGGTCCGTTGATGATGCTGATCACGGGCGCCTCGATGTTGAGCAGGTTGATCAGCAGATGCTTTGCCTCCCAGTAGATCGGGTCGTAGATCGTGGGCGTCATCGAATTGCGGTTCTGGTGCATGCCGGGCGCGATGGCAGGACCGCTGAAGGCGTCGCCGGTGCCCGTCATGATGACGACCTCGTTTTCACGGTCGCGGCCGACATCGAGGAACGCCTGTTCGAACTCCCGGTGCGCGGTCAGATTCCATACGAGCGGTTCCCCATGCGTGTGAAAGTGCATCTCCAGCACGCCATCTGTGCGTGTCATGCGGATAGTCTCGAACTTGTCTGCGTATTCGTTGAAAATGGTCACGGCTCTGTCCTTATGATGAATGTCCAGGATTTGCACCGGTTACGCGACTCGACGCGACGCGTAGCCGGACAGGCTTTCAACGTGAAGATTAGAATTGACTGATCGATCAGTCAACAAGGGTTTGTCCTATCGTTCTTGCGGTTGACCACACGCTTCCTGTTCCGCTACCGTACTAACTGTTCAATCAGTCAGTTTTCGATGTGAACGATCCTCCGCCCCCGGGCCCGGTCCAACAAGAGCAGACGCTGCCTGAGCGCGAGCGTCGACGCATCAAGGAGACACCTTCATGAATCGCTTTCCGTCGATCGCAGGTTGTTCCCTCCATCTTCGTTGAGGGAGTCATCATGTTCCGCAAAATCGCTTTCGATGTAGACACGCCAGCCGATATGAGGGCCGAGGACGACGCGCGAAGCGCTCTTTATCTCAAAGTCGCGTTGCGGCTCATGCCGCTCCTGATGGTGTGCTATGTGGTCGCTTATCTGGATCGCATCAACGTTGGTTTCGCCAAACTGCAGATGCAGGAGGCGTTGGGATTCAGCGACGCGGTGTATGGTCTGGGCGCCGGTATCTTCTTCATCGGCTACTTTCTGTTCGAAGTGCCTAGCAACCTGCTGCTGCAGCGCATCGGCGCGCGCAAGACCATCACGCGCATTATGGTGCTGTGGGGTATTACAGGGTGCGCGATGGCTACAGTTTCGAGCCCCGCGGCGTTCTACGTGTTGCGCTTCCTTCTTGGCGTATTCGAGGCCGGCTTCTTTCCAGGTGTGGTCTACTATCTGGGCCTATGGTTTCCGCGCCAGCGGCGCGGCCAGATTCTGGGCGTCTTCATGACGGGCTTTCCGATCGCCGGAATGATCGGCGGTCCGGTATCGGGCTGGGCGATGTCGCACCTTGGCGGTCTGGCCAATCTCGCGGGCTGGCAATGGCTCTACATCGTCGAAGCGGCGCCTGCGGTGCTGCTCGGAATCGTGACCTGGTTCACACTGTCCGATGGCATAGAAGGCGCGAAGTGGCTTAGCGGGTCGGAACGCGAGAGCTTGCGCCAAGCGTTGCGCAACGAAGGCGAGAGCATCGAGACGGTGCATGCCGGAGGGCTTCGGCAAGTGATCGGCGACCCCAAGGTGTATCTGATGAGCTTCGCCTATTTCACGTTCATCTGTGGCACCTATGCGCTGAGCTTCTGGCTGCCGACAGTGCTGAAGAGCGCCGGGGCAACGAGCGTGGAGCACATTGGCTGGCTCTCGGCGTTGCCGTACGGCATCGCGGCCATCGGAATGGTGCTGATCTGCCGCAGTTCGGACCGGCTGCTGGAGCGTCGCTGGCACGGAGCGCTCGCGGCGTTTGTAGGCGCGGTCGCGCTCTCGCTGCTCCCGCTTCTACAGAGAGACCTGATTGTCACCATGGCGCTGCTCTCGATTGCATCGACCACCATTTTCGTTACGTTACCGCTGATCTGGTCGCTCGCATCGGACTACTTCGCGGGGTCGCCCGCGGCCGCCGGAGCGATCGGATTCGTCAACAGCCTCGGCTTGCTGGGCGGATTCTTCAGTCCGTTCGCGATGGGCTGGCTCAAGGCGTTGAGCGGCACGCTGAGCAGCGGACTCTATCTGATGACGACGTTGCTGGCGCTTGGCGCGTGCGCGATATTGTGCGTGCGCATCGAAGGAGCGGCCGAACAATGACGCACGAATCAACCATGACGCCCGCGCTAGCGGGACCGGACGCCGCAGACATGGAACAGCCTTTCAAGGATGCGTCTGCGGGAAGCTTGCTCGGAAAGAACGAGACACGGCTGGATGGCGCGCGTTTCGTGTCGGGACGCGTGGACTATAGCGCCGATCTGATTCCCGCCGGTTCGCTTCATCTCGCCATACTACGCAGCCCCCACGCATGCGCTGCGATCGTCTCGATCGACCTATCCGAGGCGCTTGCAATGCCGGGAGTGGTCGCAGGACTCACCGGGGAAGAGGCGGCGCGCATGAGCGACGCGATGCCGCCAGCGATGGACCTGCCCGCGCGAGGCGCACGCGGTCCCTTGCAAAGCCGGTGTCTCGCGCTCGGACAGGCGACTTACTTCGGCCAACCGCTGGCGGCTCTCGTTGCAACTTCGGTGCATGATGCGCAAGCCGCGCTTGCGAAAATACGCGTGGAATACGAGGTGCATGCGCCCACGGCGAGCGCACGCGACGCGTTGCGCGACGATGCGCCGATCGTCCAGCCCGGGTGGGACACGAACCTGCTGGTGTGCGATCGCATCCGGTCCGGCGACGCCGATGCCGCCTTCGCGCGCGCGGCGCATGTCGCGCGGGGCGAACTGACGATAGGATCCTCCACGAGCGCGCCAATGGAGACGCTGTGCTATGTGGCCGAGTGGGATGCACGCGGCGAACGCTACACATTGACGGGCACATTCCAGAATCCTCACACGAGCCGGTGGCTGCTCGCCGCTGCGCTGCGCGTCAGAGAGACTCAGGTGCGCGTGATTGCGCCGCGCATCGGCGGGACATTCGGGTTGAAGATGGCCGGACACCCGGAGGAAGTGTTGGTCGCGCTGTTCAGCAAGCTCACACGGCGCACGGTGGCATGGGTCGAGGAGCGGCGTGAGACGCTGCTTGCGGGCTCGCGCTCGCAGCATCACACGTTCGAGATCGCAGCGGATGAAGAGGGCAGACTGATTGGCTGGCGCGACCGGATGCTGGTCGATGTCGGCATCGTCGGAGCGGGTCATAGCTGGGCAATGGCGCTCGTCACGCCAGCCGTGTTCCCGACCGTCTATGCGATAGACAATTGCGAAATCGAATGCTCGCTCGCCATCACCAATCAGCCACCGTGGCAAGCGATACGCGGATACGGCAAGGAGATCGGCAACCTCGTGCTCGAGCGCGCCATCGATCTACTCGCTCAGGAGACAGGCATGGATCCGGTCGAGATGCGACGGCGCAATCTCGTGCCGCGAGAAGCGTTGCCACGTCTGTTGCCTTCCGGCCTGAACGTAGACAGCGGAGACTATCCGGGCGGCCTGGAGCAGTTGCTGACCATGTTCGACTATTCGGGCTGGCGGACGAGGGCGGATGCCGCGCGGGCTTCCGAATGGCGTATCGGCATTGGCATCGCTTTCGAACTGACACCGGAAGGCGGCGCGCGGCCCGGCAATTTCCCGAATGGCTTTGAGACGTCGACCGTCCGCATCATGCCATCGGGCGACGTGCAGGTTCTCACCGGCGTGACCTCGCCCGGCAGTGGCAGCGATACCGGCATCGCGCAAATGGTCGCGGGCGAACTCGGTTTGCGCACCGATCAAGTGCGTGTCATCGAGGGCGACACGGACGTGACGCCTCTGGGCACCGGCAATGCGAGCAGCCGTGCGCTCATGTACGGCGGAACGGCGGCGTATCTCGCAGCACAGGAGCTTCGCCAGCGGCTTGCGCAGTGCGCCGCCAACATCCTCGGCGGCGATGCCGAGGGCATCGTGCTGCGAGACGGCCACGCATGGCGCGAAGCCGATGGCGCGAAGATTTCAGTGGCCGAACTTGCGCTCAGCGCGCATCTGCGGCCGTTCACGGTTGCCGCCGGCGTGACTTTGCCGCTCGAAGTCACCCGTAGTTTCGCGCCTAAGAACGTGCGGGTGGAACCGGACGCGCAGGGCCGCATCGCCACCTATCCGACTTTTTCGTACTCCGTCCACGTCGTGGCACTGCAGCTCGACATGGCGACGGGCAACAGCAAGCTGCTCGACTATGCCGTCGTGCACGACTGCGGCGCGATGGTCAACCCGGCGTTGGTCGAGGCCCAGCTCAGAGGAGCGGTCGTGATGGGGATCGGCGCGGCGCTTTGGGAACAGATCAAGTTCAACGGCGAGCATCGCATGATCACGGATCGTTTCAAAAGCTACCTGTTGCCGCGTGCCGACGACCTGCCGCCGATCCGCGTCGGCCATCGGATCACGCTCAACCCGTTTCATCCTCTCGGCATGAAAGGCGCCGGCGAATCGGGCGTCGGCGGCGCGCTTGCGGCCGTCAGCAATGCCGTGGCGGACGCCCTCGGGGATGACGGGTGCGTGAAGCATGTACCGGCGACGCCCGCCCGCGTGATGGCATCCTTGATGGAGCGCTGCGCGTGATCGGACATCGCTTCGAATTTCATCGGCCTCGCGATGTCGGCGAGGCCACTGCGTTGCTCGCCAACTTCGGCGCTGATGTTTCGGTGCTTGGCGGCGGCACGATGCTGATACCGTCGATGTCGGCAAATCTGGTGCTTCCCGCGCATGTGATGAGCCTGGCCTCGCTGAGCCTCGACGACGTAACGCTGGAAGACGCACATCTGCGCATCGGTTCAATGGCGACCTACGCGACGCTGCTCGCCTCGCCGCTTGTCGCGCGCCATGCTCCACTTCTCGCGACGATGGCGGCGCAGGTAACCGGCGGCGCGTCCATCGTCAATCAGGGCACGCTGGGCGGATCCGTGAGCTACGCGAACCCGTCCTCGGATGCGCCGGGCTGCCTTTGCGCACTGGAGGCAAGGTTCGAGCTGCGCTCGGTGCAAGGCGTGCGATACGTTCCCGCTCGCGAATTTTTCGTGGATGCCTTCCGTACCGCGAAACGCGACGATGAGTTTCTGGCCAGCATTCTTTTGCCACTCGACTCGACCCTCGTTGCCTGCCGCTATCAGAAATACAAGGCGAGTTCCAGTTCCTGGCCTATCGTCACGGTGGCCTGCTCGATGCATCGCGGCGAGCAGGAGAGCGTGCGGATTGCGGTCGGCGCGGCGGGTCGCCGGCCCGCTTATCGCCACTTCATTATCGACGAGTCAGCGTCTTGCCAGATCGATGACTTCGTTGAGCGAGCGGCGGCAGGCGTGCTGGATCTCGTCGGAGAAGGGTGGAGCGATGAATTGGCCGATGCCGAATATCGGCGCGCCGTCGTGCCGGGCGTTGTGAAGAGGCATCTGCGAGACTTACTCATGGAAAGACAGACATGAAAGCCGACATCGAAGTCCAGCTCACGCTCAACGGCCAGCCGCATAGGGCGCTGGCGGATTCCCGGCTGCTGCTGGTCGAACTGATCCGCGATACGCTCGATTCGAAAGGTACACGCGTCGGCTGTCTCACCGGCGATTGCGGAGCATGCACGGTGTTGCTCGATGGCGAAGTGAGAAAGTCCTGTCTCATACTGGCCGCGTCGATTGTGGGAAACGACGTGCGGACCATCGAAGGATGCGACGGGATAGAGAAGCTCCAGGAAGCTTTCATCGCGGAGAACAGCTTTCAGTGCGGCTTCTGCACGAGCGGCATGCTCATCGCGGCAGCCGACTTGCTGAAGCGCAATCCGTCGCCGAGTCACGACGAGATTCGACATGCCATTAGCGGCAATCTGTGTCGATGTACCGGCTACGAAAGCATCGTCAATGCGATCTGGCGCGCCGCGCATGGGGGGCCCACGTAGGCGCATCGACTCGTGCATGCAGCGGTAGCGAAGAGGCCGTCTTCCACCGTTCGCAAGTAGAAACGGATTGACCGCACGTGAACGACTCCAATCGCGTGCCCGGTTTCATTCACGCGAAATTGGATGCCGGTGCGTTGCCGTTCTCGCGCGCTATTTCGCCGCTTCAGGCGTTTGATATCAACCGTAAAGCCTTTCAAGGCTTATTACCCGCCGCGATGCGCCCAATGCGGTTGTTATGTCTCAGGAGCACTACGATAGCTTGGTGGAAACGGTCCATCTTCTTCGCTCCCCGGCATACGTAGCTCATCTGGAGCGCTCCATCGCACAGGCACGCGCGGGCAAGGTAAAGCGCCGTAAGCTGGTTGATGACACCGAATGAGCGGCGCGTTGAAGATCATGTGGACCGCCGAGGCGTGGGACGATTACGTCTATTGGCAGGACCAAAACGAAAAGACGCTGAAGCGCATCAATCGAATTATCGTGGACGTGCAGGGCTCGCCGTTGGAAGGTATCGGCAAACCCGACCCGCTAATGGCCAAATTTGACCGGTTTTTGGGTCGCGTGCCGCGACCACTACTGATAGACAGAGAAAAGCGGATGGGCCCACTGAAAGGGCGTCGCGTTGCCGACGACAATCCAGTCGTGACGCGGCGTTTCTTCTCGCTGGCTATCCGCGCTCGGACCGTACGCCGGAAGGAGGGTGGGTAGCCAATGGGAGGGTTTCTGGACGCTTCGTCAATGCGTACAGCAAGCGAATTCCCAGCATCACGAATTGCTGTGCCGCATTGGCCGCACCTGCAGCCAGATGGTCGATACCAGGAAATAGAGGGCGCCGATCGCCGCGTAGGCTGCGATCTTCACGATCGCGGGCGGCACGGAAGCGTGGCTTTGGACAATGAAAAACAAGCCGGCCAGCGCCGACTGCGCACCGCTCAGGACCATCGCCCACTGTGCGCCCACATGCTTCCAACGACGCACGGCGGTGCCGAGTTGAAGCGCACCGGAGAGCATCGCCCAGATGCCGAACACCGTGAGTACCGCGTGCATGCCCGCATTCAACGCCGTAAATACCGCCAGGGTTGCGGCCGCGCTAATCGCGACGTTGACCGCCTGCGTACGGTTGGCCGCCGCCCCGCCGCTGCGAGCCAGGTCAGCGAAATTGGCGAGCGCGTCCCAAGCCGGATAAACGACTAACAGAATCGCCGCGCAGGCCGCACTCTGCCGCCCGACGGAAAACGCAATCGCGACCCAGATCAGCGAGAATATTGCCCTGGAAAAGTAGTACCGTTTCAGCCAGCCGCCGTCGGCGGGGGAATGAAATTCGGGGAGGCGGTTGATCATTTGCATTCCTTTGTACTTCGAATCGTCGTTCCGGCCGACGCGCACGGGCGGGGCCGCCATGCGAATGCGGCTCTGACCGGATATCCAGGGCGTCGAGTATCTCAATCGTCGGGGCCTGCCGCTATCGGTCGGATGTCCGATGGCGAAGGTTCGCTGCTGCCTGAACCGATGCAGGGTATCCCGCGCATCGACAATGACGGTTGTACCGTTCAGGGCGGCCCGTCGTTCTCCTGTTCCAGGCGATCCGGCGCAGGCGCGTCGATGTCCGCCGATCGGTCACCCAGCGCCACGATCGCGAAGTAGACGGCACCCATCGCTTCGCACGAGAGCAGCGCGCCGGCCAGTGCCGTTTGCGCGCCGTCGGAGATCGTTCGCCATGACGTGCCGGCGCCCTGCCGGCGACCCACAGCGATGCCGATCCGAAAGAGCCCCGACAGTACGGCGAACACGCCGAACGGTAAGCGCCCGGTCATCTCATCTTGAGTTGCGTTGAAAGTCTTGGGAGCATCGTGTGCACTTAATTAGGTGGACACGTGAACACTATTGAAGAAGGAGCGACGCCTGGCCGTCGACGACGTCGGCGCTACAGCGTCGAGTTCAAGGCTCAGGTAGTGGCAGCTTGCCAGGGGCCCGGGGTATCGCTCGCGGCCATCGCATTGCGCCACAAGCTGAACGCGAATCTGCTTCGACGGTGGGTCGACCAGGCCGAAACGAACGAATGTGTGCTGGTGGCGCGTCGCGACGTGGCAGCGCCATTGACAGCGGCGACGGCACCGGAATTCGTACCGTTGCCTCTTGAGACGCGAAGCACGCGTACAGCGGAGATTCGCGTCGAGGTTCGTCGCGCAGACCAGTCGATAACGGTTAGCTGGCCAAGCTCGGAGGCAGCGCAATGCGCTGCCTGGCTGCGCGAGTGGCTTGCATGATCCGCATTGACCAGGTGTGGCTGGCAGTTGACCCGCTGGACATGCGGGCCGGCTTTGATACGGCACTGGGTCGGGTGATCACCGTGTTTGGCGCCGCGCATCCGCACCATGCTTACCTGTTCGCCAACCGGCGAGCCAACCGCCTGAAGGTGCTGGTTCACGACGGGATCGGCATCTGGCTTGCCGCACGGCGGCTCAACGAGGGGCAGTTCGTCTGGCCGCGCGCTGGTAGCGAGCCAAAGCAACACGCGCTCACGCAGGAACAGCTGGCCGGTCTAGTGGTGGGTTTGCCGTGGCAGCGTATCGGCGCGGACGGTGTAATCCGTGTCGTTTGAAAATGCCCGGGATGTAAACGGTTGCGCTTTCGCGCCCTCCGAGGTTCTGGCAGACTCGTCTGCATGGACCTGCCAGCCGACCTCAACGCTCTTAGCCCGGAACAGTTGCGTGCGCTCGCCACACGACTGATTGCGCGCGTCGAGGACCGGGACAGGGAGATTGAGGAGAGGACCCGGGAGGTCGGTGAGAAGGACCGGGAGCTACGGTACCGTCAGACCCGCATCGACCAGTTGACCCACGAGATATCGATTCTCAGACGCCATCAGTTTGGCAGGCGCAGCGAGCAGCTCAGCAGCGATCAGATGAACCTGCTGGATGAGGCGATTGACGCAGATCTCGCCGCCATTGAAGTTGAGCTCGACCAACTTCAGCCACAAGCCACAGCCGAGCCTCTACCCCAGCAACCGAAGCGTGCAGCGCTGCCGGCGCAATTGCCGCGCACAGAGATTCGCCATGAGCCGCATAGCACCGTATGCCAGTGTGGCTGCGAGCGCGTGCGTATCGGTGAGGACATCAGCGAGAAGCTGGACTACACGCCGGGCGTGTTCACCGTTGAGCGGCATATCCGTGGCAAGTGGGTGTGCAGAAACTGCGAAACACTGATGCAGGCCGCGGTGCCTGCGCACGTCATCGACAAGGGCATTCCGACCTCGGGGCTGCTGGCGTCAGTGCTGGTTGCCAAGTACGCTGACCACCTTCCCCTGTATCGTCAGGAGCATATCTTTGCGAGAGCGGGCGTCGCGATACCGCGCTCGACTTTGGGCGCATGGGTCGGTACGTGCGGCGTGCAGCTACAACCGCTGGTCGACGCGCTGCATGAAGAAATCCTGCAGCAGGGTGTGCTGCATGCGGATGAGACGCCGGTACAGATGCTCAGTCCCGGCAAAGGCAAGACACATCGCGCTTATCTGTGGGCGTATACACCGACGCACTACAGTGAGCTGCGCGCCGTGGTCTACGACTTCGCCGACAGCCGTGCAGGCGAACATGCTCGCGCGTTCCTCGCTGGCTGGCACGGCAAACTGGTATGCGACGACTATAGTGGGTACAAGGCTGGATTCCAGCAGGGCATCACTGAAATTGGATGTGCGGCCCACGCGAGACGCAAGTTCTTCGATCTGCACGCCAATCACAGCAGCCAGATCGCCGCGCAGGCGCTGCCGTTCTTCGCTGCGCTTTACGACATCGAGCGCGACGCTGCAGTGCTGCAAGCTGAGGAGCGCCACAAGCTTCGACAGAGTCGGGCCAAACCGGTCTGTGACGCACTTTACGAATGGATGATGGCACAGCGCAAGCTGGTCTCGGAAGGTTCGGCGATTGCCAGAGCGCTGGATTACAGTCTTAAACGATGGGAAGCGTTGACCCGCTATCTCGATGACGGCCACGTGCCTATAGATAACAACTGGTGTCATGCCGCTAGCGGCATGAATGACGTTATGCCGACTCCTCGATTATGCCGCGTCATGAGTCCACGGACACAACGGTTGGCGGATCTCTATTCCCGGTCGCTCCGGTTGTCGGCATTATCAGAGAGCCTCCAGGAAGGCGAGCAACGGATCTGGAGGTTTGTAGCGTGTCGGTGCAAGACCACTCGCCGTCGCGTGCGCGAGCGCGCGTTCCTTGAGTTGCATGTCGGCGTGCAAATAGATCTGAGTAGTCTCGGAGGACTCGTGACCGAGCCAGAGCGCGATCACGGTCAGGTCGACGCCGTGATGCATCAGGCTCATCGCGGCCGTGTGCCGAAGCGTATGAGGCGTTATTGATTTCTTCTTCAGCGAGGGGCACGAGAGGCGCGCGATTTCGGCGTTACGCGACACGAGTTGCTGAAGAGCATCGGCACTGAGATGACCACCGCGCGAACTGGGGAAGACCGGATCGCCTGGTTCGCCTGGTTGATACAGCAGCCACTGTTTCAGGACGGCAACTACATCCGGTCGCAGCGGAGTACATCTCATCTTTCTGCCTTTGCCGAGGCAACGAACGTGGGCGCCTGTGCCGAGCGTCACATCCTGACGCCGGAGTGCGGTCAATTCGCTATTGCGCAGGCCCGTTTGAACCGCTACAAGAAGCAGCGTTCGGTCGCGGTTGCCGATCCAGTTTCGTACGTCAGGCGCCCCTACCAGAGCGGCGGCCTCGCTCTCGGTCAGAAACTCAACCGGGCCGTGCTCGCAGCGTTTGGATGGGATTGCAAGAATACGCTGACACTGCAGAAACAACGCAGGCTCGCTGACTGCGACGAACCGGAAGAAGGCATGCACGGCAGCAAGCCGCGTGTTGCGTGTGCGCACCGAATTGCCTCTGCCATGTTCGAGGTGCTGCAGGAATTGCTCGATCAACGACACGTCGAAGTCCTCGATTCGCAGCTTTGACGGCGCGCGCCCGATATGCTTCGTGGCGAACGCCAGCAGCAGCCGGAACGTGTCCCGGTAACTTGCCACCGTATGCGAACTCAGACCTTGCTGCTCGAGCAGGCGCTGGGTGAAGAAGCGCTGAACGAGGGCTGGGAGGCTGGCGGCGCTCACGGCCGTTCTCCCGGACAGTCCCTGTCGAGATAGGCTGCCGCGAGTTCAAGCAACTCAGGAACCGCTTCGATGTACCAGTACGTAAGGCCGATGTTGACATGCCCGAGGTATGCGGCAAGTTTCGGCAATTCCCGACTCACGTCCAGACCGGCGCGATACCATTCGACCAGCCTTCCAGTCGCGAAGCTATGCCGGAAGTCCTGGAGGCGCGGGCCGTAACCATCGCGCCCGTCCTCTGTCGCCGATCGCAGACCAACAGCGCGCGACATTCTGACGAACATGCTTCGTGCAGTGCCTGCCTTCAGTCGCTTGCCGCGCTCACTAACCAGGAACGCCTCGCTCAATCGTACAGGACAGAGTTGATCGCGTTTCCGGGCATAGTGTTCGAGTGCCACCCTGGAAGACTCTGCTACAGGAACAAAGCGGGATTTGCCGAACTTCGATTCCCGGATGGACAGTATCCCGCTGACGAGGTCAACGTCGCACCGGTCGAGCCGAAGCGCTTCGCCTGGCCTGAGGCCCGTCGCTACAAGCAGCCCTATGAGCGTCGAATAGGTCAGTGCTCGCATGCCGGTTCGGGATCGCAGTTGAGCGGCGCGGGTCATAAGCAGATCAATTTCCTGCTCAGTGTAAATATGCGGGGCGTTGCGCCGTCTTCGGGCACTGAGGAGTCCTGCTGGAGGAATCTGGTTTCGACTGTCAATCACGTTCATCCATCTGGCAAATCCTCTCACTTGAGAGAGGCGCCGCCCCCACGTGGCGCGTTCGACGAGTACGGGCGTCGTCGCCCAGCGCAGAGCCAGATCGGTTGTAATGAACTCGGCGCCTTCGCGTTCCAGCAGATCAACGAAATGACCGAGTGCCAATGCAGGCTCATAGAATGACGCCCCGAGAGCACGGCGGACTGCCACATACCGGGCGAGAGACTCGCGAATCGCAGTCATATTGCACCTCCCGCTGTGGGCCACGAACGCGCGACCCCGCGCAGGTCCTCAAACGCGACCTTTGCGTAGATCGCGGTACTGTCCTGTGAGCGATGCCGCAAGACCTCGGCTATTTCCGCCATCGACGCACCGTGACGAATCATCGTCGTCGCCAGACCGTGACGAAACAGATGTGCGGCACCACGGCACGCGGGGCGGAAACCTGCACGTGCGAAGGCCTGACAAACAATCTTGCCAATCGCCGCCGGTCCCGCCAGACCAACCCGGGGTGCCAATCTGCGAAGGAATACGTGCCGCGATGCACCTGCTCCGCGACCATCGCGGAGATAAGTAGCGATTGCTTCTCCGACCTCCGATGGCAGGGGGACGTGCTCCACCATCTGCCCCTTGCCATGAACGACGAGTTCCCCCGAACGCCACTGAATGTCGTCGAGCTGCATGGCAACTATTTCTCCGGCACGTAGACCGAGCCGCGCCAACAACAGCAGGATTGCGTAGTCGCGGCGCCCAGTCGGAGTCGACCGGTCTGCAGATGCAATGAGCGCTTCTTGCTGCTCAGGCGTGAGGAACATCGGTACCGTTGACTGTCGCCACTTACGAACCGAGGGCACTGATTCATACAGGTCTCGGATCGTATCGCCGCGCAGAAAGAGGAAATGGCAGAACGAGCGAAGCGCAACTGCCATCAGCCGCGTGTACTCCGCCGATCGACCTTTGCTGTAGGCAAGGAAATGATCTCGGATCGTTACGGCGTCAAATGCATCGGGCAAAACACTTCCGTCGCCGGCCGAGTGGCTGTCGAGAAAGTCGCGAATGAACGGACCGTAGACGAGCAGAGAGTTCTTCGCGAGTCCACGATCCTGCCTCAGATGGTCCAGGTATCGGCGATAAATGCGCGCAATCTCGGACTGGCCGCCCAATGTCGGCGAACACACAATGGCTTCCGCGCGCAGATAGGCAAGAAACTGCCCTAAGGTGGGACGCGCACGCTGGACGCGGTCTCGTGAAGCGTCGATCATGCGATTCAAAAAACGAGCCGTGACAGACTCATCGAGATCGATCAGGTCAATGTTCCTGTTCTTCATCCACCCAGAGAACGCGCACAGGACTCTTCGTTTCTTGCGAAGCGATACCTCGGAATAGTGTGCCGTCCGTAGACGATCAAGAAATGCATCGATGTGATGGGCCGGCAGCCCGCCGGATTCGCTGACTGTGCGTGTTGCATTCATCTGATCTCTCCTGGCCAGCGCGTTAGCCAGCCTGAGAAATCATATGTTTATGCCGACGCAGCGATCATGAAAGGCCATACCCACCGCCACGCGCATGCATGACGCGGCATAATCGAGGAGTCGGCATAATTGGGTCGAAAATCAGATACGTCCGTGGGCCATCGGAAGGGCGAACTGGTTGTTCGCCGGTTCGCTTCGAGCCGGCCAACGAGCCGCAGCCATCATGAGTTTGCTACGTTCAGCGCAACTGAATGGGCACGAACCACACGCCTATCTGAAAGACATCCTGACGCGACTGCCAACCCACAGGGCTAGCGATATCGCAGCCTTGCTGCCTCATCGCTGGCAGCCAGCCGTTGCTATCCGCTAGTTCAATTCGTCAAGATGTGTTTGCTGGCCGCTTACGCCGAACGCCCGGGGCAGGCCGCTCGCCAATGCAACGATGAAGCGCTGATATTCCAACATGGCAGTCGTCGTCGTGGTTCGGTCACTCGAATGATGGTTGCCTATCCTGGCATCAGGCTGTTTGCGCGGTCCATCGGACAAATGACCGGTGGAGCCGGCCGGAACTGATGCATGACGGCGCGCGACCGTCGTTACTACGCGCGCGACCACGTCCGTGATGTGCCGATCGGGCTCGATATCGGTGAACGCGTCGATGTCGGCCATGACGTCCGCCGCCTCCGCGGACGCGAACGCGGCGTCCAGCGCGGCTCGGTTCGCGAAACGGCACATCGCCACGACGATCAGCTCGCTGTCCTCTCCTGCCGGGAAGAAAGCATCGACATATTCGAGCCCGTACCGCTTCCAGGATTTTTCCACCAGCGGAAGGTGTTGCTCGACGTAATAACGGGAATCGAACCGCGTGCCCGCGGCTCGGCGATAGGAAACGACGAAATACATAAGAATCCTCCAGGTCGGCCCGATGCAACGATGAGTGTCGAGACGGGCGACTACGGCCGATTGCGTTCAGGGCCGAAGCCCGGCCGGGCGGCCGCCCGCCCCGAGGTCGGTGCGGCGGGCGCGCGTGCGAGCGAGATGCTCAGCGCGGCGCCGGCGGCGAGGAACAACGAGATCGAGAGAAGCGCGACGATGAACGCGTGGGCAATGGCGGCCGGATCCTCGCGCGTGCCGAGGACCGTATAGAAAATTCCGCCGATGATCGCGACGCTGAGCGACGTGCTGACCTGTAGCGTCGAACTGGCGATGCCGGCGATCATGCCGGATAGCGCCGGTGCGACGCGCCCGGTCACCATGCGCATCAGCGTGGGCAGCGCAAGCCCCTGTCCGAAACCGGTGACGAACAGCACAGCGGCAAGCGGCACGGCGGCGAGCGGCATACCGATCGGCGTGGCATCGATCAACCACGCGAGGCCGACGAGCCCGACGACCTCCAGCGCCATGCCGAACGGATTGACGTAAGCGCCAATGAAACGTGCGCAGAACGGAGTCGACAACGGGCCGAGCAGGAAGCCCACGCCGAACGGCAAGAACACGAGGCCCGCGCTGAGCGCGTCGACATGCAATGCATTCTGCAGATACACCGAGAACAGCAGGAAGAACGCGCCGATCGCGTACAGCAGCAGCGCGATGAGCAACGCCCGTCCCAGCCCCGGCGCGCGCAGCGCGGCCGGATCGAGCAGCGGTGCGCCGCCGCGGCTGCCCAGCCTGCGCTCGTAGTGCCAGAAGAACCCGGCGAGGGCCGGTGCCGCGATCAGCGACACCCATGCCCATACGGGCCAGCCGGCTTCGCGGCCCTCGATCAGCGGCACGATCAGCGCGCCCAGCGTCAGCATCGACAGCGCAGTGCCGCCGAGGTCGAGCTTGCGCGCATGCTGCGCACGCGTTTCCTTCAACAGGGGAATGCCGAACAGCACGACCAGAATCGACAGGGGCAGGTTGACGAGGAAGATCGTGCGCCACCCCAGGCTGAACAGGTTCAGCGAGATCAAGATTCCGCCCAACGCCTGCCCGATCACGGCGGCGAGGCCAAACACCGCGCCATACAAGCTGAGTGCGAGCGGCTTTTCCGCTTCCGGGAAAATCGCCTGGATCGAAGCGAGCGCCTGTGGCGCCATGATCGCGGCCGTCACGCCCTGCAACGCGCGACCGACGATGAGCGTCCACGGCGAGCTCGCGAGGCCGCACAGCGTCGAAGCCGTCGCAAAGCCGATCAACCCGAGAAAGAACATGCGGCCGCGGCCGAACAGGTCGCCCAACCGCCCGCCGGTGATCAGCGTCACCGCGTACAGGCCGGCATATGACGAAATGACCAGTTGCTCGGCCGATGATGAAGCGCCCAGCTCCGCGCGGATCGACGGCAGCGCGACGTTGATGATGAAGAAGTCTAGGGGCGGAAGGAACGCGCCGACGAGCAGGACAGAAAACATGGCCCAGCGACGGGGGTCGGGCGAGACGGGATCATTTCGTGACATGAACGGCTCTCCATACGGAACCAATCGGTTCCAAAGTGAGTAAAAAAACTTAGTCGAGGAGGCGCATGGTGCGGTCGACCAGCGTGAGCATGTCGCGCTCGGGCACGCCGGTTTTCCCCAACACGCGCATGCCCTCGATCTGGCAAACGAGCAACCGCGCCAGCACCTGTTCGTCCTGCTCGGCGATCTCGCCGCTCGCCTGGCCGCGGACGATCGCGCCCGCATAAAGCTGCTGCAGGCGCCGGAACATGCGCCCCGTGCGCTCCGCGACATCCGCGTCGCGCGCGGCCAGTTCGGTGGTCATTGCGACTACGAGGCACCCTCGCCGGCCCGCCTCGCCGACGGACAGGTGCGCATAGCGCAGCAGCGAGTCGCGAATCGCATCCTTCACCGGGCCGGGTTGCGACAGGATGTCTGCGGTTGCCTTGAGCCCGTCGGCCATGTACAGGTCGAGCGCTGCCAGCAGCAGCGTCTTCTTGTCGCCAAAGGCCTTGTAGAGACTGCCGCGCGACAAGCCGGTGCCAGCCATCAGGTCGGGCAGGGACGCGCCTTCATATCCGCGATCCCAGAAGACGTCCATCGCGTCGCGCGCGGCATTGCCAAGTTCGAATTCGCGGGGGCGGCCCACGCCAGCTGGATTTGCCATCGGTCGGTGTCGTAAACGATGCGGTGCTTGAAAGTGGAACCGATTATATGGACCGATCAGTTCCGATGTCAATGCGTGTCGGCAGGGTGCGGCCTTGCTCGCGAGCGCACCTTCATTGATCAGTCGCATGTCGGCCGTGGCGTCGGCGAGCCGGGCAGGCCGCAGCGTGGCGGAGGGCCATGGGTGCTGCCCCATTTGTTCGACGCGGTACGCGTTCGGGAGGCCGGGCAGCGCGCTCGCTTCCGCGCGTCGTTCGCCGACGGCAAGTTGATGCTGCCGCTCGGACGCCGCCAGGAAGATCTTGCGCAAGGAGGTCGAGCGCGGAAGGCTGAGCGACGAAGCAGTCGACGCGATCGTGGCGCAGGCGCCTGCGAGCGGACGGTCCGCGAAACGCGCCACGCATAGAGCGCGCCTGTCGGCGCGGAGATGGACGTGCTGCTTGTGATCTCGCGCAGCGCGAGTAAAGGACGCAGCGCGCGAGCTGGCAATGAGCCCAAGCACCGTGCGCACCCACGTCGAGAGCATGTTTGGCAAGCTCGATTGCTCGACTCGCGCGGCAGCCACGCTTAAAGCGTCGGCGATGGGGCTGTCGTAGCGATAAGCCCTGGCTGGTCGGGCCATATAGTGATTCGGCGATGTCGCCGTCGGGCGCGGACGGCGAGCGTCGGGCAGTCACTCGAACAGTATCGGTCATCCGACCGATAGGCGCGTGGTGGCTCGTCGCATAACGTGGAGCGCTTCGATTTCTTCCTGTTCGGTGCAGATCCCGTGATGCGCGCGCTTTTGCGACGGCACCGTCAAAACCCGTCACTCATGAATCTACTGCTGCGTTTGTGCCTTACGTTATTGCTGAGTCGGCGTCGGCAGCGATTGCACGTCCTCGACACCTGCGTCACGCCGTTCCGCGTGTGGCCCAACGATCTCGATGTGCTGCGCCACATGACCAATGGCCGATACTTCGCCATTCTCGATCTGGGGCGAATCGATCTGTTGCTCCGCTCGCGGGTCTGGCAACGCGTCAATGCGCAAAGGTGGTATCCCGTCGTCACGCTCGAGACAATACGGTTTCATCGATCGCTGCATCTGTGGGAACGTTACGACGTCACAACGCGTGTGATCGGTTGGGACGAAAAGCATGTGTTTCTGGAGCAAGGGTTCAGCCGTAGCGGCACCAAGGTCGCGCTCGGCGTCGTGCGAACGAGGTTCCTGAAACGCGGCGGAGCCAGCGTGCCGACCAACGAACTACTGGCGTGGATCGGCGTGAACCAGCCATCGCCCGATCTGCCCGAATGGGTCGTCCGATGGAGTCAGGCCGAGGTCGGGATGGATAGATGATGGTTGGTTGCAACTGCCGCATGCGCCGCCGTCGGCTACGAAAGCCCTTCGCACGTCCGCCGACGCGACGGTGTGCTGGAAGCAAGCGCCGAACTTGTGACTGTCCGATCGCAGCGCCTTTCCGAACGTCACCGTATCGATCACTGAACAGAAAGAAGGCCGCCACTGCCAAACGCGAGCTTGGCGAACCGCTCGCCGATGCGGCGGTGTGCAGTCCCATCCGGGTGCAGTTGATCGGGCAGCGGCAGATCGGCGAAATCCTGTTTTCCATAGAGTTCAAGTCCGTCAAGGTAGCGTAGATGTGGGTCGTTCGCCGCGCGCTGCTGGACAATGCGTTTCAACTCATCCCGGATGACGGTTAGCGTAAGCTTTCCGGCCTTGCGTTCGGCTGGATTACCCGTCGCCCGGAACACAATCTTTCCTGCAGCCAGCGCATTCATATCGAACGCTCCAGGACCCGGCGTATCCTCGTGAATCGGGCAATAGAGCGGCGAGATGACCAGCAGCGGCACGTCTGGGTGACCTTCCCGGATGATGTCGAGAAAACCGTGCACAGCTGGCGTGAAAGCGCGCAGCCGCATCAGATCCGTATTGACCAGGTTGATGCCGATCTTGAGGCTGATCACGTCGGCAGGCGTGTCGCGCATCGTTCGGGCGGTGAAGGGGTCCAGTAGCGCGCTACCGCCGAATCCAAGATTGACCAGATCCACGTCGCCAAGGGAAGCAGCAAGCGCGGGCCAGATCGAAGTCGGGCTATCTCCGTTGGAGCCATGACTGATGGAGCTGCCGTGATGCAGCCAGATTTTTCTCCCCTCGTCGGCGATGGGCTTCACGCTGGCGTTGGAGCGTAGCGCGACAAGCTCCGTGATTTCGTTGTGCGGCAGCCAGATCTCGACTTTCTTGTCATGGCCAGGCAGGCCTGAAAACCGTAGGGTGGTCGGCGGCCCTGACTGCTTCGAAACGGTGCCGCTGACCATGTCGATGGTCACGGTGTCGCCACCGGCCGCGCTGTTTTGATGGATGAGGCGGCCGTCGACCAGCAGGTCATACACACCGGGTGGCCGCGGCGGTACGCCCGCAAACGTGTAGCGCGTCGGCATGACATCGATTTCGATTTCTGTCGCCCGAGTGCGAAACACCACTCGTACACCCGAGGGCTGCGACTCGGCCATTGCCAACTGAGGGTCCGAGCATTGAGCGCGCGCTCGAGCAGGCAGGCGGTGCGGCATCACCCCCCGTCCGGTTTGCTCGAGTTCGAGGGCGCCACGCCAGAACTCGTGGCTAATGGGCCTGGCAATCAAGGTGCCCTGATCGAACATCATGTGATTGATTGCATGGAGAACATGCAATCTTACTCTGCTGCGACGCCTGACCTCACAAGACCTCATAGCGGACGCTCGCGACAGCTGGCCGCTTTGGCTGGGGTTTGACTAGGTCACGCTTATAGTTACGTTTCCTCGAACACCGAATCGCCCATCACTATCACGAAGGAAAGCTTGAATGACCGACCGAGAAATCATTGTTCCCCACGGAATGGAGCGGATCGTTGAACGCGCGGGGTATGCGCCAGCGGTCAAGGTAGGAACATTTGTTTTTTGCGCCGGGCAAGTCGGGCGTACACGAGAGCTTGAGGTCATCCACGATCCTGAGGCACAGTTCCTCGCGGCCTGGGAGAATCTAAAGACACTTCTCGATGCGGCAGCCTGTACATTTGATGACGTGGTCGAGATGACGACCTACCACGTACAAATGAGCGTACACATGTCGGTCTTCCGCGAGGTGAAGAACCGCGTTTTTCCGCGAGGCAAGTGTGTTTGGACCGCGATCGGCGTATCAGAGCTTGCGCACCCAGGTTTGTTGGCCGAAATCAGGTGTCTGGCGATACAACGAAGCGTGGCTGACGCGTAGCCGTCGGCTAGGTTTGAGTGCCGTCGTCTGGTGCTAATTTTTTAATGTATCAGTCGGGTCGACACCGGTCCGATGGCCGATCGCGTCGGGACGTGGTAGCGGGGCACTGTCAACTTGGCTGACTTCGTCGATGACGATCCATAACGCACTGCGGCTCAGAAGCCAGACGACGGAGTTTGGGTGACGTTAGTAAATTCGCGCCACGCGACAAACCGGGCCGCGAGGTGTTTGCGATAGAGAGAAGCGCGCAGCAAATGTCGTTTCAGTGCGAAGTGCTGCCGGATCGGACCGAAGCTCGACAGGAAGGCCTGCGTACGCTTCGGGTCGCGAAAGCCTCGCATGCGCCGCTCGCGCTCCCTTGTGGGCTGATGGCTATTCTCCGCCCGGTTGTTGACACGGGCCGCAGCCTTGACGAACACATGCTTCACGTTGAGCATCTCCGAGATGGCGGCTTTCGCCGCCGGATAGCTGCGCAATTGATCGGTGACGATCTTGCGGGGCACGGGGTTTGAACGCAGCAGCCGCCTGAAGAAACGATTGGCTGCGGCTTTGTCGCGCCGCTTTCGCAGCAAGATGTCGAGTTCGGCGCCGTGCTCGTCGACTGCTGTTGGTGTTCAGAAATGCCGCTAGCCATGTTCACAGGAATGCTAGCGGCCAAAACGCCGCATGGTTTGCTGCGTAAGGCGGTGCGTCCGGTCAGCCCCATTCGACGCCTGTAGCGACGGTACAACAATCGTAATGATGCTTGCTCAGTACGCTGCTAGCGCGGCATCGGTGCTGGATATTAAGTTTCACGGTCGACGCGATCCGAAAGGCACTTTTCACGGGTGGAGTTCAGTATCGTTACCGCCCGCATGCTGTCAGGAAGCGCTTCCGCGGTTTCTAACTTGGTTTAAGGAGCGGTAACTTTAACTCTTGTGCAAAGAGCTATTTCGATTAGCACGTATGGTAGTGTTCGGCCGCGGCCAGATTCCGCGAACGTTTCCTGTTCGAAAAGCGGTGCTATGGCTGCAAGGTTTAGCGCGATGCTCGAAGTGATTTATCAGCATATGCAAGGCACGCTAGCATAATTAATGGACATGCTAGCGGTGCTAAGAACGCTGGCTAGCGCCAATTCTGAACTCCAACACCTGCATTGCCGACGCCGCGGCTTCTCCAGGGGCTCTTCGGCGTGCCCGGCAAACGGAGTTGCGCCGGGCGCTATAAGGTGTCGGACGATGTCATGCCATCGCCGGCGTCATTGGGCGTTCACGTAGGCAACAATTTCGATTTTCATCGCCGGATGGACGAAGCCCGCGACGACCACGCTCGAGCGGTTCGGATAAGGCATCGCGAAGTAGGTGCGATAGACGGCGTCGATGATCGGCATGTGGCTTGCGTCGATCATGTAGATCAGCACTTGCGCGACGTCGTCCATGGTCCTGCCGGCGGCTTCCACGGCGAGACGCAGATTGTCGAAGGTCAGCTTCGCCTGGGCTTCGATATCCGCGTCGGCGATCTTGCCGTCGGCGGTGACCGGGCCGTGTGCGGTGAAGAAGAGGCCGGGCGTCTTGACCATCCAGGAGAAAGGCTGATTGAGCGGCGCAAGGCCGGTGTCGATTACGGTGCGCATGTCAGGTCCGATTGCGAAAGCGTGGTGAGTTGAAATGAAGTGAAGTGAGGTGAGTTGAGTTGAGTTAAGGGCAGGCCGGGCGGGCCTGCCGGAACGAAGAGGCTCAGGCCGCAACGGTGCGGCGCGTCACGACATCGGCAAACGACTGCGCGACGTAACCGATATTCGCTTTGTTGAGCCCGGCGACGCAGATGCGGCCCGAGCGGATCAGATAGATCGAGTTCGTTTCGCGCAATGCGTCCACTTCGGCCGCGCTCAAGCCGGTGTAGCTGAACATCCCGCGCTGCTCGGTCAGATAGCGGAAATCCACCTGCGGCGCGGCGGCTTCGAGCGCTTCGCGCAACGCGCCGCGCATCGTCTTCATCCGGCTTCGCATGGTGCCGAGTTCGGCGCGCCACAGCGACGCCAGCGTCGGATTGGTCAGCGTCGCGGCGACAATGCGCGCGCCGAACGCCGGTGGGCTCGAATACACCTGGCGCACCAGCGACTTCATCTGACCCAGCACGCGCGCGGCGGTCGGCGCGTCGGCGCAGACGATCGACAACCCCCCAACGCGTTCGCCGTACAGCGAGAAATTCTTCGAAAACGAATTGCTGACGATGACCTGCAAACCCGCGTCGACCAGCTTGCGCACGAGCGTAGCATCTTCATCGAGGCCGTCGCCGAAGCCCTGATAAGCCATGTCCACAAACGGCAGCAGGTTGCGGCGTTTGAGCAGCGCGACGAGTTCGTCGAACTGCGCGACGCCCAGGTCGCAGCCGGTCGGGTTGTGGCAGGAAGGCTGCAATAGCACCACGCCGCCGGCCGGCAGCGTGCCCAGCGTCGCGAGCATCGCGTCGGATTTCACGGCGTTGTTGTGCGCGTCGTAATACGGATAGGTGTGCACCTTCAGACCGGCCGATTCGAGCAGCACGCGGTGGTTGTCCCACGTCGGGTCGCTGATCCAGACCTCGGTGGCCGGCAGAAATGCGTTGATGAAACGCGCGGCCAGATAGATCGCGCCGGAGCCGCCAACCGACTGGATCGTCGCGATCCGCGCGTCGCGCAGCGCCGCAGACGTGGCGCCGAATACCAGTTCCTGTACCGCTTGACGGTAAGCGGCGTCGCCTTCCATCGGCAGATAGGTATGGGGTTTCGGCTCGGCGTTCAACTGGTCGGCGGCATGACGCACGCTCCTCATCACGGGGATGCGGCCATCCTCGTCGTAGTACAGGCCGATGCCGAGGTTGGTCTTGTGCGCATTGCTGTCACGCGAGAACGACTCCATCAGCGACAGGATGGGATCGCCCGGATAGTCGGGTATGTGTGCAAACATGATTGGAAATAAGAATGAAGTGGAAGGGCGTGAGCGCGACGCGCTCAGAGCTGCGTGCGCAAGGCCCACAATTCGGGGAACAGCACGACGTCGAGCATCTTGCGCAGATAGCCGACGCCGTCGGTGCCGCCGGTGCCGCGCTTGAAGCCGATCACGCGTTCGACGGTCGTCACGTGCCTGAAGCGCCATTGCCTGAACGCATCTTCGAGATCGACCAGTTTTTCACCGAGCTGATACAGGTCCCAGTGCGCCTCGGGATCGCGATAGACGGTGAGCCATGCCGCCTCGACCGACGCGTCGTGACCAGCCGGCGTCGACACGTCGCGCGCGAGACGCGCCGGGTCGATCGCGATGCCGCGGCGCGTCATCAACTGCAGCGCTTCGTCGTAAATGGACGGCGTGCGCAGCGCGGTTTCCATCAGCTTCATATGCTCCGCGCGATGCGCATGCGGCTTCAGCATCGCGGCATTCTTGTTGCCGAGAATGAACTCGATCTCGCGATACTGATGCGACTGGAAGCCCGACGACGCCCCGAGATACGGACGCATCGACGTGTATTCGGGCGGCGTCATTGTGGCGAGGACGTTCCATGCCTGCACCAGCTGATCCATGATCCGCGACACGCGCGCGAGCATCTTGAACGCGGGCGCGATCCGGTCCGCGCGGATCGAATGGCGCGCGGCACGCAGTTCGTGCAGCATCAGTTTCATCCACAACTCGCTGGTCTGATGCTGGACGATGAACAGCATTTCGTTGTGGTCGGGCGACAGCGGGTGCTGCGCGCTCAAGACCTGGTCGAGGCCGAGATAGTCGCCGTAGCTCATCGACTTCGAGAAATCCAGTTGCGCATCGTGCCAGCCGTCACCGGGTGCTGCCTGAGGTACGGGCTGGGATGCGGCTTCAGGTGCCGCTTTGGGTGCCGCGGGCGGCGAGCCCGCATACGGGCAACTCATGATGTGTACTCCATATCGTGCGATTCAAGGGAAAGTGGTCCGCGCAACACCGCGCGAACCGGGCTCGCGTCGAGCGCGGCAAATCGCAGCGGCAACGCGATCAGTTCGTAAAAGCCCTCGGCAACGGCGTCGAGCACGATGCCTTCCAGAATGTGCATCCGGTGCGCGTACACACGAGGTAACGAAACGGTTGAAGCCTTCGGTGATGCGTGTCACGAATTGGTGGCAGCGCGAGTGTGCAGGCCGTAACGCGAGTGAACGCCGAGCAAACCTCGAAAAGGTCGATGCGCAGGCCGACCCGGCAACCCTATCGGGGAAGGCTGATACGGCTGGGTGAATGAGCAGGCTGGACGCCCAGTCGCTGCGCCGGGGTAGTGGCGACAGCATGTACACAAGGAAAGCGTACGCAACACGGGAAGTCCCTCGGCGTGGTCAGGGATGACCAACCGGACGCCCGTGAGGGACAGGCCGGGCGCCTTGGGATGACGGAGAGGCCCGTAGTACCGATGAAGCCGGGTAACGCTGGTGGAGGGAAGGGGCGTCAGTTCAAGACAAACGCAACAAGTAGTGAGGGACCTGGAGATTGGGCAACCTATCAACTCCGATCAGTGTTCAGAAGCTGCAGATGGCGTTACACGCGAAAGCGAAGGCAGAAGCCGGGTATCGCTTCTATGCGCTGTACGACAAGATCTACCGCGAGGATTTGCTGGCGCATGCGTATGCCCAGTGCCGTTCGAACAAGGGCGCGCCGGGTGTCGATCGGCAAGACTTCGCGGAGGTCGAAGCGTATGGGGTGCAGAAGTGGCTCGGCGAACTGGCGCTTGCGCTCAGGCAGGAGAGTTACCGGCCGGACCCTATCAGAAGAGTGTTTATCCCGAAGGCCAATGGCAAGCTGAGGCCACTGGGCATCTCGACCTTGCGAGATCGGGTGTGCATGACAGCAGCGATGCTGCTGCTCGAACCGATCTTCGAAGCGGACCTTCCACAAGAGCAATACGCTTATCGCGCGGGGCGAAACGCCCAGCAAGCGGTGATCGAGGTGGAAGAGCGACTGCATCGAGGGCAAACGGACGTCGTTGACGCCGACCTTGCGGACTACTTCGGAAGTATTCCACACGCCGAATTGATGCTGTCGCTCGCGCGGCGCATCGTTGATCGGCGCGTGCTGCATCTGATCCGGATGTGGCTGGAATGCCCCGTTGAAGAAACCGATAACCGAGGTCGGAAGAAACGCACCACGGAGGCCCGGGATAGCAGACGTGGCATTCCGCAAGGCTCACCCATCTCACCACTGCTGGCGAATATTTATATGCGCCGGTTTGTGCTGGCATGGAAGAAGCTCGGACTTCAGCGCAGTCTTGGTAGTCGAATCGTGACCTACGCGGATGATCTGGTGATCCTGTGCAAGACGGGTAAGGCTGAGGAAGCCTTGCTGCGTCTGCGCGAGATCATGGGGAAGCTGAAGTTGACGGTCAACGAGGAGAAGACACGAATCTGCAAGGTGCCGGAAGGCGAATTCGACTTCCTGGGCTACACGTTTGGGCGGTTGTACTCTGCGACGACAGGGCAGGCCCGTATGGGCATGCGGCCGTCGAAGAAGAGTATTCGGCGTATGGTTGAGAAGATTCATGCGATGACCGCTCTTAAGACAGTGTGGCAAGAGACCACGGAACTGGTGGGCAAGTTGAACCGCACGCTACGCGGCTGGGCGAACTACTTCAATGTAGGCACGGACAGACGCGCGTATCGGGCGCTCGACAACTACACCGCTACGCGGTTGCGTCGGTGGTTACGCAACAAGTACAAGGTTAGACGTCGCAGGGGCGGGACTTATCCATCCCAGCACCTCTACGGGCACTTCGGTCTCGTGCGTCTGACTGGTCCCTGGTTGTGAACCTGCCGTGTACGAAGGCGTGCTGTCTTGTCCGAGAGCCGGATGCGGGAGATCTGCATGTCCGGTTCGACGAGCGGGATGTGGAAACGGAGTTAGGGCGAGGTTATTAGGGCACCGCCGAACGAAAGAGGCGGCAACAGACAAACCGAACCTACTGCTACCGCGCCACATCTCGACTCTACCGGAAGTACGCGCTGACGACTGTCCGCCCCCGGGCCGCGAGATTCCACTGGCCGCTTTCCGGCGATGAAATTGAAGAGCGGGCTGACGCAGCCCGACCCAGGTCGTGTAAAAACGCAAGGCGGACTCAATGACGACTTCACGCGATGAGCCGCAGGCGTCAGCGGCCCAATGTGGCATGTGTGACGGTTATGGGCGCTTTGCCTTCTTTGTGAGAGGAAGGGGTACTCAGGCGCGGTAATGCGCCCCGGCGCGACCTCCGTGGTGCAAGCTTATCCTCAGGCTCGCATCTTTTGCATCTCGCCGCCGTGCCGAGGATCGCCATGACGCGCCTGAGGTTGTATGCAAGGACATGAAGGCTCATCTCGGTGCTGACATGCTCGCGTGTTTTCATAAGGAAGTGCGCCGCGCCCATCCAGAATTTCAGCGTGCCAAACGGGTGCTCGACGGTCTGACGGCGTACGCGCATCATTTGTGGCTTATGGTCGAGCCGTTGCTGCATCGCTTCGACGACGGACTCATGTTCCCAGCGCTTTATCCGGCGAGCCTGCTTGCCTGATGTGCATTGTTTTCTAATGGCGCAGGTAGAACAGGCCGAGCTCGAATAGCAATGCAGCGTCATACCATGCTCGATGTTTGTGAAACGCCAGTTGAGCCGCTGCTGGGCCGGGCAAAGATACTCGTCATCTTTGGCAATGTAGATAAAATCCTGCTTGCCGAAATATCCGTCAGCGTTCTTGCCCGAAGTCAACGGTTTGGGAACGAAGGTCGTAATGCCCGCCTCATGACATTGCAGGACTTCTTCGCTCTTGAAGTAGCCCCGGTCGGCAACAACAGTCAGATCCTTGATGCCGGTAGCCGCCCGTGCCTGGCTGGCCATGTTCGTCAACTGGCTGCGATCGTTGCCGACGTTGGTGACCTCGTGTGCGACGATCAGATGATGCGTGTCATCAACGGCCGTCTGAACGTTATAGCCAACCATTCCCGTTCCCCGACCGCTGGTAGCCATTGAGCGTGCGTCTGGATCGGTCAGGGAAACCTGTCCATCTGGCGACTCGCGCAATCGCTGCTCCATCGCCTTGAGGTCCTGCATCTGCTGCCTGAGCTTGGCGATCTTGTCGCTGATCCGACTCGTCTTCGCCTCGGCAACATCGGATTGAGTCCGGTCTGCAGTCTCCATCGCGGAAAGATATCGGGCGATGCTCTCATCGATCTGCTGCAGGCGCGCCTTGACCTTCGCGCTCGTAAAGTTGCGATCGCGATTGTTCACGGCTTTGAACTTGCTGCCGTCGATGGCCACTATCGACTTTGAGAAGAGGTCCAGGTTACGGCATAGCACGATGAACTGGCTGCAGACATTGCGGATTGCCTTGCCGTTGCTGCGGCGGAAGTCGGCGATGGTCTTGAAGTCCGGCGAAAGGCGGCCCGTTAGCCACATAAGCTCAATATTGCGTTGAGTCTCACGCTCCAGACGCCGACTGGACTGAATGCGATTCAGATAGCCGTAGATATAAATCTTGAGCAGTACAGATGGATGATACGAGGGCCGCCCCGTAGCTGCGGGCGCGGTTCCGTCGAAGCCGAGATCATGGAGATCAAGCTCATCGACAAAGACGTCGACTACGCGCACCGGATTGTCCTCGGAGACATAGTCTTCGAGATACTCGGGTAGCAGGACAGCCTGCTTACGGTCTTCGCCTTCAACGAATCGCTTCATGTGGCCGCCCGATCTGAACGCGTTACTTCAGTTTAGGCGATCAGCATGCGTTTTCACACAGGCTGGACCCACTTTCGCCTTTCGAACCTGCGCGGTCGCAATGGCCGCTTCCAAGGAGCAAGGGTCATCCGTCCCCGCATTACTCGGCAGTCCATCGGCCAACCCCAGTCGGCGTCCATCAATGCCGCAACGTCTGCCAAAACGGAGTGGCAGGCCTTCGAAATACGTCAGCTTTCTCCGTCCGCGTGACATCATGATCCCCGCAGGTTCCCGCGATCGCATGCAGAGCAACAGCATCGTGCGGCGCTTTTCAGTCAAGATAGGAGAGGAACTCTTTTCTCGAGGTGATTCCTGGTACCTCCCTGTTGATCCCATCTTCCGCAATTACGCCGATAAGCTTGCCGTCCTCTGCCACGACGGGACTACCGATCACGGGACGCTGCGACCCTGAATCTAATACCATAAAAGCCGTTACGGTCCCACAGCAGCATCTTGATGCGGTCGCGCCGCTGATTGCTGAACACATAAACCGCAGGCGCGAATGGATCGAGCTTCATTGACTGCTCGACGATGGCTGCGAGACCGTTGATGGTCAACGGCGTCGCGATGTACATAGACCTTCAGTTCATCGTCCAGGCGGAACATCGCACCGTCCTAGCGTCTCGATCATGGCCGATAGCAACGGCGCGTCATTGCCGCTGCATTCAAACCGGAGTGTGACGCCGTTGGGCATCTGCACCATCAACCGCGCCGAGGTCATCGCGGGTGACGACGTCCTTGCTGCGGGGGTGTGGCGGTGTGCCTTCGCGGATGCGGGCGCGACCACCTCTTCGTGACTATCGACTTCGACTACCGGAACGAAAGCTGTGCCAGTCGGCGCCGGCTGTAGGGACGTGCCAGCCAGTCGCTGCTGATGCAGCTTGATCCATTTGCGCAGCAAGTTGGCGTTGACCCCATGCTCGAGTGCGAACCCGGCGACCGAAGCACTCGGCTCAAGACATGCTTCCACCAACTTCTGTTTGGTTTGCCGGTCATATCGGCGCTTACCGTCCCGACCAACGTTGACGACCTTCAGGCCCGTCATTTCTGAGTGTTCTTCTGTCATGAAAGGTGTCCACTGATTTGGAAACAGTGAACATAGCCTGCACGCTCAGGTCAAACAGTTCCAGACGTCCATTTCTGCGCGCTTACGATGAACTGGCCGTGACTCGTGGCAGGGCAGGGTGCCGCGAAAAATCATGCGCGGGCATTGTAGCGGGGCGGCATCAACGCTCGTCGCCTAATGTCAAAGGTTGCGAGGTAGGCGTAGATTTTCTAGGCGTTAGACGCGCAGAAAACGTATTAGCTGCTGGCGCAAGCAACAGTTCAAAGATCTGTCGGCGAGGTACATGAAGCGTGAAGCTAACGTCTCTATCCGTCACACATATTGCATTTCGCCAACACGGTTTCTTCCGAGGCGTTTGGCTGTGTACAGCGCCGAATCGGCTTTTTCGAAGAGATCGATACTGTTGACCGGCTGTCCAAGGGCTGTCTGCGCGACGCCGATGCTCAGCGTTACTATGCCAAGGGGACTTCCATCGTGTGCCAGGGCCATCTCCTCGACAGCGGCTCGAATTCTCTCTGCAGTATCGACCGACTCCGCGTATCGGCAATAGTCAAGCAAGACGACGAACTCTTCGCCTCCATAGCGAGCCAGTGTATCGCCATTTCTTATGGCAGCTTCTATGCACCTGCCCACCTTCCTGAGACATTCGTCGCCCGCTTGGTGGCCGTACCGGTCGTTGTACGCTTTGAAGTAATCAACGTCGGCGAACAGGACGGCTACGTTTCGGACGTCAGCGCCCACTGATACCGACTGCAATAGATCATTGAGTTTGCTATCAAGATAGCGTCTGTTTCTCAGGCCGGTGAGGCTATCGACAAACGCCAGATCTTTCAGCCGTTGTTCTTCGGCGCTGCGACGTTGCTCTGACAAAACATAGGTATCGATATCCCTGACCGTAAATGCGAGTGTCGCTGGGTTGTCGGACACGCTAGCTGGCATTGCGGCGACGAAGCTACGAACCCATACGTACGAATTGTCGGCGCGGCGGAGTCTGTACTGGACTGATGCCTCTGCGGATGTTGTACTTGCCCATGTGATCGTAGACCTCAATTTGTGACAATCGTCTTCATGAACAAGGTCTACTATTTCTCTGGCAAGCAGCGTCTCTGGATCGTATCCCAAGACGCTTTTTGCTCGAGGAGAGACGTACTGAAACAGCCCTTCGGCGGACAACTGCACCACTACTTCTTCTGAATGTTCGGCCAACTGGCGAAATCGTCGCTCGCTCGCTGCGAGCAGTGCTATAAGCGCGGTACGCTGAGTTTGCAGGACCGTGACAGGCAGGACTATCGACAGTGCTGCGATTGTAAACAGCTGAAGCGCAAGCACGCGGTCCTGCATCGTAGGGAAGGGAAATAGCCATAGTGGCCCAGTGCCATGCACCGTTAATGGCACAGCGATGGCTATGAACAGCAGCGTTCCTAGAAGTACGGTCGATAATTCAGCGTGAAAGGCAAGCAGGGCGAGCGGTGGAAGCATCCAGTACAACGATGGATAGCTGGTCTGGGAAAACACCAGAACGGTCACGCACGCGACCATTGCAAGGAGCCATGGCGATTTCTTTCGGTTCTCTCTGTTGAGCAGGCTTCGCCACTCTCCTGAAAGCAATACAAGCGTCACTGGGGTGAAGATTAAGATGCCCAAAGAATCGGATATCGCCCAGTTTGAGAACGACGAAAACGGGTGACTGGTGAAAATTCCTTGCAGTAGCAGCGCAGCGACGATTCCTGAGAGGGTGGGAGCAGCGATGCATGCGCCAAACACGAAACGCAGTAACGTCGCAGGCCGGAGCAGATCCCTCGCAGTCTTTACGTTTGGAAGAACCAGCGCGGCAAAAGATGTTTCGACCATCCCGGCAACGGTGAATGACAGCGCAACGTAAAGGGTCTCGTCGCCTACCAGGTTGGCAAGAAGCATACCTATGGCGGCACCGAACAGGAAGACGGGTTTCTGCCGCCGGGCGAGCAATAGTGTATGGCCAACGAGATAGCCGTCGACAATCCAGATGGCGACGATCTCCCCGGCCATTGTCTTTAGCTGACCGCTAATAATTAGCAGCACAAAGCCCGCAGCAAGCCCGGCCACGCCGACATTCAAAGTCCGCGCAAGTTGTCGGCAACTGACCAATCGCCGCGTAACTTCGCATGCGGACAGCAGCTTTGCAATACTGGCTATCACGCGGAAGGCTTTTGTTTTCGTTACCCCCATCTGATTTCCTTTCGGTCGTCTCGGCCATAGGTGGTCCGCCAGCAATACGGTATATCGACCTCTGTCGCTAAAACTTGAAGCTCGATTGTCTTCGAACTAACGAAATGCGATGTATGGACCGGCTGCCCCCGAGGCGTAGAGAGCCGGGCGACATCAATGCAGCAACGCTCGCGCCGGACGCGAGCGGGTCCGCTCGAGCGCTATTCATTGCCGACAGCCGCGGGCCGATATGCGTTGGGCGCAGAGCGACCGCAGGAGTGCATTGGTCCGCGTTGACAGCCTCAAATCGCAGTCACGCGTTTGTGGCTCAGAGTGATGCGTTGGCCCTGCGGAGAATCCTCGGCCGCCAAGTAACGCTTTACATCGGCGTCCGAAACGAAGCTCGCGGCGGAGGAGGCCGCGAGAATGTTGTAAGCTTCCTGCGGTTTAGCGATTGCAAAGCCCTGCACGTAGTCGACGCCCAACTCCTTGAGCGCCTGCAAAGTTTGTAGATCTTCGACCCATTCGGCGATGCTGCGCATGCCGAGATTACGCGCGAGGGAAATGATCGCTTCCACGATTGCGATGTCGGCCGGGTGGTTACACATAGTGCGCACAAACTCGCCGTCGATTTTGAGTGCATCTACTGACAGCTTTTTCAGGTACCGCAATGATGTCTGACCTGCCCCGAAATCGTCGATGGCAATCTTTGCGCCCATGTCGTGCACACGGCCGATGAAGCGCTCTGTATGCTCCAGGTCGTGCAGCGCGACGCTTTCAGTGATTTCGATGCACAAGTAATGGACGATGTCCTTGTACTGTGAAAATAGCGCGAAGAGTTCGTCGAGGAAATGTTCGTCATTAAGCGATCCTCCGCTGAGGTTCACGCAGACGAAGCGAGTCGTCGATAGTGACGCGCGGTTCTCGCTTAACCACGCAAGCGTCGTCGAGAGTACCCAGCGGTCTATCGCGACAATGGTGCCGGAGTCCTCGGCGGCGGCAATCAGTTTTCCGGCGGTCGCCACGGCGCCGTCTGGAGTGCGTAGGCGCAGGAGCACCTCAAAGTCTAACGCTTCTGTCGGTGTATGCATCGACATGATCGGTTGCATGACCAGGAACAGTCCCTCGGGCAGCCGGCTCTGTCCCAGCTCTTCAACCAGACTGATCTCGGCGGCGCGTTCCTTGAAAGCTGGCGCACCCTTTGGCAGTGCGACGAGGCGTGCATTTCCGCCGCGTTTTGCGGCCCGGCAAGCGCGATCGGCATGAGCAAGAGCGTCCGGAGCCCGTTCATCTTGCGAGCATTCAACTACGCCGATTGATCCCCGCACCTGAAACGCCCGCGTATCGACCTGGACTGGCGCAGAGTTAAGGGCTGTGACGAGCTCCCGGCACCGCTCTATTGCAAGCTCGATGTCCATGTCCGCTAGCACACACACAAACTCATCGCCGCCAATGCGCCCAATGCGAACCTGCGGGCCCAGCCGCTCGACCAGGCGCGCAGCAACGTGCCGTAGTATTTCGTCGCCAGTGCCATGGCCGAACAGGTCGTTGAAAAGCTTAAACCGGTCGAGATCCAGATACGCAAGTGCCCATGGTTTGCCTTCGCTGCACTGCCAGTCGATAGCGTGCTCGATGCCGCGGCGGTTCAGGAGGCCGGTGAGAGGGTCATGCCAGGCTAAAAAGTGCAGTCGCTCCACAGCTTTGGACCGATCGGTCACGTCTTCCAGCGAGCCCTCGATGAAACCGTTGGCACGGATTGCCCGCAGCGAATAGCGCCGCGCATCGGTCACAGCACCTGCCGCGCCTTCGATCTCGATCGATGCTGAGTCGTCGCGCTGCAGGAGTTCGCTAAGGTCGCGCTCGGCAGTGCCGGCAAAGTAGTCGGTCCAGCGGTACTTAGAGTAGTCCTCCTGAGGCAGGCCGAGCATCGAGTGCAGCGCCGGATTTGCGCGAATGAAACGGCCTTCTCCATTCAGCGTAAACAGCCCGATTGGAGTAAGGTCATACGTGTTGCGCAGCTCTATCTCCATTTGCCGCCGACTCGCGCGTTCTTCGCGCATGCGTTCCGCTATAGCAAATGCGCACAGCACGCTTGACGACAATGCCGTTACTACTGGGCTGTGAGTCCCTGCGAGCGTTTTCAGGCCAAACGCGGCGGCGAGGACTTCCGACAACGTGGCGAACAGGACAATACCCATGGACGCGACGTACCAGAGGACGGTACGCGACCGTGCTTTGATGACCAGTTGGACCAAGAAGTAGGTCAACACCAGTATGCAAAAGCTGGCGCTCGCCCACAGCACCGGAATGAAATGCTGGTAACTCAGTGTGAATGCCGCGGCCATAAGCAGACAGCCGCCGTACCGCACAGCGTTCAAGCTCCATCGCAGGCCGATTACTTTGAGCTCGCGACGGAATAACTCAACGAACAAAGTGGTCGTCAGTAGGTAATATGCAGCGAATGTAAATTCTCGCACCGACGCAATATGATCGGACGGGATAACACGGCCGAGCCATTCAGTATCGAAGCCCATGGCGTTGGCCGTCAACCGCAGATTGCCGACCAACCACGCGGCAAAGATCACGTAGGTCCATTCACGGTTGATGATTGCCGTAACGAACACAAATATTGCAAGCGTTAGGAGGCCACCTGTAAGCAGCGACGCTCCCTCGTGGAAATCCAGAGTTGTTGCCTCGAGCTTGTCTCCACTCAGGGCCGACGCAGTGATGTACGCGGGTCCTGAGAAGCTACCTTTGCAGAGGATCGACGCATCCGGCGCACTTTCCTCTAGCTTCAGGACGAAGCCCGCCTTGTTAAAGCGCATTGCGCCGCTCGTGCTCTGTCGGTTTCCTGCGCCTAGCAGCGTAATAGTGGGGGCTGTCCGCCAGCAGGATACCGTCTGGGCATGACGCGATGGCAGGTCGATGAACGTGGCACCCGCGCGGGCGTCAGCGGGCAGGTTCAGCGCGAACCAGAAGGGCGTTTCCGATAGATGCGTGCTGAAACGCGCAGTGGTCGGCGCATTTCGAAGGCGTGCCATGGCGGCCGTGGGTGACAGTGCTCCAGACGGGTCTGCAACCACGGGAAAGCTCAGCGGGACGGTCCCGGAGGTGTCAAACTGGTGCGGCGCCCAAAGGAGGACTGCGACGCTCCCAAGCCCAATTACAAATGGCGCGACGTAGACTGAGAATCGCTGGAAAGCCCAAGCGGTCAGTCGGTCCCAAAACACCCTTCTAACGGTTATCATTTGCCGCTTTTCCCCGATGACTTCAGTGCCGCGCTCGTTTTAAAACCTGCTACTGTGGTGACGCCGCCAATTTGTAGCGACCACCCGGTCTTCTCCGGGCGGTCAGTTCTCTGTTACTCGCTGGCCAGCTCTCGCGAATTATATGCGGCGTTGTAGATCGCCCCACCCGACTGCGCGTGGCTGCCTTTTTCGTCCCGCGCTGCTGTTACGCTCACGTCGATATCAATGTGATCAGTCTCGAAGAAGAACCCAACGAACGGATGGTTGACCTTCGTCCAACGTTGACGGACTAACGTAACCGGTTTCGCCATTACCCGGTGTGCCAACCCACCAACGTGCGTCATTGGCAGGAATTCATTGCGGCCGTAAACGTCGTCGAACAGCATCGCTTCATATTCCCGGTCAAGCGGTGAACGCGCCGTGATCAACATCCAGTCGATCCTCTGGTGGGCGCAATAGAGGTAGAACGCCTTGCACAGCGCAACCTTTACCATTCGGCCGATCGCACCGCGCGTCACTCCCAGCCGTGTCGCCTCAGCGAGCCGGGCCTGACTTAGCCAATCGGGCAAGCGGACGGACTGTTCCAAGGCAAGCGGACCGAATTCATTCGTCTGGACCCGCATGGTCCCCAGGGGCCCCCCATCAAGCCGCGATTGCGCGAGCAGTACCACCGTCCCGGGCATGGCGTCCGCCGCCTCGACGCCCATCGTTTCAGCGAACTCGGGCAAGTGACGGCCATACGCGGCACGGCGCATCTCGACGGCCTTGGCGAGTTCAGCCTGGTTGCTTGCCACCTTTATCGTAAACGGCAACCTTTCCTTTTTCTTGATAGGGCTTTGCGCAAGGCCTCCCTCGACTGACGTGTAACCAATATTTTGCGTCAAAAGCACTGAATCGATGCGATCCATATCTAACCCCAAGTGATTGTTAAGAGAATATGTCGCGATGAAGCGTCAAGTCGCGTCAGCGCGACAAACTAGATTCTCACGAACTAGCACGGGTGATCTGTGCGCTCAGGTCGATTCGGCGGGTTTTTCAGCATCGGTGATCCCACTCGAGAGATTGCGCGTTGTTTTTTGGGGCCGTTCGACGAGCGAAATGCGCCTTTGTTTGGCGGTTCATCCAGGATCTATCAGCACTGCGTGATCACCCGGTTAGTTTTGGCTGTTTCTAGGACCGACGTTTACCTGTCTCCAGGGGATCGCGTTCTACGTCGTGCCGCTTCCAGGCGGTGGCTATAATTCAGCCGCCAGTTCTCAGTTCTCAGTTCTCAGTTCTCAATGCTTAGGCAAACTTCGTGCGGCGCACCGATGCGATCGCTACGCAGCGTGCTGCAGAACGGGTTTTAGAGGGTGTTGGGCCGGTGTCAGCTAGGCCAGGGGCGATGACTTCCTCTTGGAGTCATGTTGCGTCCAACCGGGAGTAACGGTGACAGGTGTTAGGTTCCGTCATGGCGAGATTTCAAGGCGCTAGACGTCCTGTCGTACGACAGTGAGTCTTTTCGCAGCAAGCCAAAGCGAGCGTGCGCGGTAAGGATGTTGGGCCTGCTTTTTGAGAGAAGCGGCTGGCCACTGCGGCTCGAGAAGGGAAATTCGGAAATCTTTGTAGCATCGACTCATCGGAGTACCTCCGGTTCATGAAAGTCCTGACAGTCGTCATCCACCGGCTACTGGCCGTGGTCATGCTAGATCGTGAGCGGAGCGCCTTACCGATCATCTGGCGCTGACCGGAAATGATCTTCGGAACTCAAGCATTAGCACGCGGGCCCGCTGGCCGAACTTTCGCTGAGCCGTTTGAGCGTGGAACAAGGCATTTCTGGAGCCGACGGCTTCGTTGCCGGTCTCGGGCTTTGGGAGGCCAGGGTGGAGCAAGCATATTTCGAGGACCGCATCATCCGGCGCGCGGCGCAGGTCATTGTGCTCGCAGACGCCGACAAGCTTGGCTGCTCGCGGCAGCAGTATTGGACTGCCCTTGAGCGCGACTGGCGGCTTAGCACGTCGCGTGTCCTGGGCGAGCAGTGTCTTACGCCGTTCAGCGCGTGGTGGTAGACGCGCCGAACTCGAGAGCGTGCCGCTTATTGCGACGCCCGCGCGAAGCGGCGGCTCTAGGTAAGACCGCCGCTTGAGACTGAGCCCCAGGCGGTCGTCTATATATGAGCCAAGCCGTGCAGCAGCAACTCGAGCAGGGAACCGGAACTGGAGTCGCCGCGGTTGTGCGCCCGTCGCGTTTGGACTTTGTCTGCGACAGAGCAGGGTTGATGCGCGGGAGTTATGCATGCCATGTGACCGGCTTACTCATTTGCATCGAGCCAGGCGCGGGCCCAGCCCAGGCCCGCAAGCTGAGCGTCCTCTTCACTTTCAAAATCGCCCAAGACGCCCGACACCTGAATTAGCTTTCCGCCACGGGTGATGGTCCCGCTCGCTGCATAACGAGCTGGCCGATGGTCACCGTTGTTTTCCTCAACGATGGCGTGCCCCCATACGTCATAGCCGCGGTACTTCTGCGATTGCATTAGCGGACGACGTGAGCGGAAGCCGCGTGGCCTTTCACGCGAAGCACGTTGCCTTCCGGCGTGGTTTGCCGCGGAATCTCTGACATGTCCGGTTCGTCCTTGCGCAGGGTTTTTTGCGCGTTGCCCTGCTTCGCCACGAGCCGTGGAGCAGTTGCTATCGCGCGCGGCGAACGCACCTTCTTCGCGTGCAAGGCCACGTGACGTCGGACTGCGAGCCTGTGTGAAGTACCGGCCCGGTGGGGGGCAGTCGCGCGCGCCTCGGGCGGATTCCAAACTTCCGAATAGGTGCCGGCCCCGAAAGCCGTCGGCGCAAACGCCGCGGTCAGTAACGCAAGTCCAAGTTTTCTCACAATTTCCCCTTGCCCGCTTCTCGCTGCTGCCACTGTTTGCAAGCCACCGCCTGGTTGAGGCATCTGCCGTGGCAGCCTGCGCAATAGTGGCGGTCCCGAATGGCTTCGGTGACTTGCCATGCATTTGCGGCGAGCGGACTCGCTGTCCCAACGGTATGGCCGTTCTCGGCGGCGTAAAACGTCGCCTCGCCCGCCTTGCCACGACGAATCGCCTCGTTGATTTCCTGCTCGCCGAACGCTGATTTTAGCTGCGCCACAAACGCCGCAATTTCCGGCATCGGATGGCTGACGGGTTCACGCACACGCATATCCACCCGTCCCGCTCCCGAAAAAAGTGCCTGTTCGCCGCTACGGAAATCCGTGTAGGATACTGTACATCCATACAGGTTTTCTCGCAATGACATCCCCCTTGCCGTCCCCCGAAGCGATACACCCGTCCCTGTGGCGGGCGTCGCAGCTCGCGCGGGGCCGGGGCCGCGTGGTCGATACCGGCTATCCGGCGCTCTCAGGCGAACTGCCCGGGGGCGGCTGGCCGGTCGGTGCGCTCGTGGACCTGCTGGTGCAGCAACCGGGTGTGGGTGAACTGCGGCTGCTGCGGCCCGCGCTGAGTGCCGTAGACGACCGGCCCGTTGCATTCCTGCAGCCGCCGCATACGCCGGACGGCCTGGGACTTAGCTACATCGGTCTGTCGCTGGAGCAGGTGCTGCGCGTGAAGGCGCAGAAAACCGCGGATGCGCTCTGGTCTGCGGAACAGATTCTCCGCGCGGGAAGCTGCGGTGCGCTGATTTTCTGGGCGCAGTACGCGCAGGCTTCATCGCTGCGGCGCCTGCATCTGGCGGCGCAGTCGTCGGAAACGCTATTCGTCATGGTGCGCCCGCTTGCGAGCGCACAGGACGCGTCGCCGGCGCTCCTGCGCCTGGCGCTCAAACCATCGGCCGACGGCCTGACCGTCGACATCGTGAAACGACGAGGGCCCTCGCGCACGGAGCCTCTGTCGATTCCCCTTCAACCCACTCCTGTTCTGCTGTCACGACATGCGCGTCTTTCTCGCCGCTCACCTGCCGAAGTTGCCGCTCGAAGTCTTCAGACCGAGGTGGTCGCCTGAGCCGCTTCACGGCAGCGTCGTGCTCGAGAAGGACAAGGTCGTCATCGCGGACGGCGTCGCGCGCGCGGCAGGCGTGCGGCTGGGGATGAAGCGCGGCGGCGTGCTGACGCTCTCGCCGGACACGGAAATGCACGAGCGCGACTTCGCCCGCGAGCGGGCGGTGCAGCGCGATGTCGGCATTGCGCTGATGCGCTTTTCGCCCGAAGTCACGCTGCTCGATGAAGCGACCGTGGTGGTCGAGGTCGGCGCGAGCCTGCGCCTCTTTGGCGGACTGCTCGCGCTGTGCCGCGAAGCCAAGGCGCTGCTCGCCACGCTCGGTCTCACCGCGCGCATCAGTGCCGCACCAACCGGCCAAGGCGCGTGGCTGCTGGCCCGCCATGCGAAAGGGCATGGTGCGCGGCGCGTGCTCAAGCTCTCCACGCTTGAGCAGCGGCTGGCCAGTCTGCCCATGGTCGCGGTTCCCGAGGTGCGGCAGTTCGCCGACTGGTTTAGCGGGCTCGGCTGCGAAACCATCGCCGACATCCGCCGGCTGCCGCGCGCCGGACTGCAGCGGCGCTGTGGCGAACACCTGCTCGATTCGCTCGACCGCGCGTTTGGCACCGCGCCGGAACTGTTCGACTGGCTGGAACTGCCGCCCACGTTTTCCGCGCGCATCGAGATGCCGGACCGGCTCGAACACGCGGACGGTGCAGTCTTCGGCGCACACCGGCTTATCGTGCAACTGTGCGGGTGGCTCTGCGCAAAGCAGCTCGCAGTGAGCGCGGTGCACCTGTCGCTCGAGCACGAGCGCGGGCGTGACGCCATCGAACCGACCAGCATCGAGATTGCACTGGGTGAGCCCACCTGGCGCGAAGAGCACCTCGTGAGGCTGCTCAAGGAGCGGCTGCATCGCATCGAGCTCACCGCGCCGGTTATCGCATTGCGTCTGGACGCATCAAAGGTCGAGTCCGCGGCGCCAGCGTCCGACACGCTTTTCCCCGAGCCGGGGGGCTCGAAGGAAGACCACGCACGGCTACTCGAATTACTCGTCGCGCGGCTCGGTGAAGACAATGTACTGCGGCCGGCGCCAAGCGCTGACCATCGCCCGGAAGTCGCCAACGCATGGGTGCCGGTCACCCAAACCGCAAAGGCCGTGGTCATCCCGGAAGGCCTGCCGCGACCGACGTGGATGCTCGATACGCCGGTGCGCCTGCTGATGCGCCAGCACCGCCCGTTCTATGGTTCGCCGCTGCGCACGGTGTCACCGGGCGAGCGCATCGAGGCGGGCTGGTTCGATGGCGAACTGGTCACACGCGACTACTTCGTCGCGCAGGCCGACGACCAGAGCTGCTACTGGATTTACCGCGAACGTGTCAGCAGCCGCGACGCGGAAGAGGAACCGCGCTGGTTCCTGCACGGCCTATTCGGATGAAGCGCCGTGGACACCACCTTCACCGTGCTGCCGGCGTACGCCGAGCTTTTCTGCCTGTCGAACTTCTCGTTCCTGCGCGGTGCCTCGCACGCGGAGGAACTCGCTGAGCGCGCCGCGCAACTCGGGTATTCGGCGCTCGCGATTACCGACGAATGTTCGCTCGCTGGTGTCGTGCGGGCGCACGTTGCGGCGAAAGAAGCGAAGCTGCCGTTTATCGTCGGCTCATACTTCCGTCTGGTGAACGCGGACGGCTCGCCGGCATTCGGACTCATCCTTCTTGCCAGAAATCGCGAAGGATATGGCAACCTCTCCGAGCTCATCACGCTCGCCCGCACGCGCGCGCCGAAGGGCGAATACCGGCTCACGCCACAAGACCTGTCGCGGCCCGACAAGGAATACCGGCACCTGCTGGGCGTGCCGGATTGCCTGGCTATTCTGGTACCGAGCTTCGCCGCAAAGGAAGACGTGCTCGACGCGCAGGTCGAATGGCTGGACGAGACATTTCCGGGGCGCGCATGGGTCGGTCTCGTGCTGCATCAGCGCGCCATGGACGACATTCACCGTGGCGCGGTGGAGTTCGTCGCGCGCAACCGCGACGTGCCGGTGGTCGCACTCGGCGAAGTGCTGATGCACGTGCGCTCGAGGAAACCCCTGCAGGACACCATCACCGCCATCCGGGTCGGCAAGCCGGTTCATGAATGCGGCTACGACCTCGCGCCCAATGCCGAGCAGCATCTGCGCTCGCGCTTGCGGCTCGCCAATCTGTATTCACCGGATGCGCTTGCCGCAACGGTCGACATTGCCGCGCGCTGCACGTTCTCCCTGGACGAATTGCGCTACGAGTATCCGGACGAACTCGTGCCGCCCGGATTCACGCCGGGCGCCTATCTGCGACAGGAGACGTACATCGGCGCACAGCGGCGCTTTCCGTCGGGCATTCCGCATCACGTGCAGGAGCAGATTGAGCACGAGCTTGAACTGATTGGCGACCTGCAGTACGAGCCGTATTTTCTGACGGTCTACGACCTGGTCCGCTTCGCGCGCAGTCAGCATATCCTGTGTCAGGGGCGAGGGTCGGCGGCCAATTCCGCAGTGTGCTACTGCCTCGGTGTCCGGAGGTGGACCCCGCACGCGGCAACATGCTTTTCGAGCGCTTCATCTCGAAAGAGCGCGGGGAGCCGCCTGACATCGACGTCGACTTCGAGCATCAGCGGCGCGAAGAAGTGATTCAGTACATCTATCGCAAGTACGGTCGCGACCGCGCGGCGATTGCCGCTGCGGTTTCGACGTATCGTGCGCGTGGCGTCTTGCGCGAAACGGGTAAGGCGCTCGGTGTCGATATGCAGATAGTCGATGCGGTCGCCAAGTCGCATCACTGGTTCGATAACAGTGCGGACCTGCTCAAGCGCTTCGAGGAGTGCGGATTGAATCCAGACACGCCGCTCATCCGCGCGTGGGCGTCGCTCGCCGCACAGCTCTATGGCTTTCCGCGGCACCTGTCGCAGCACTCAGGCGGCTTCGTCATCAGCCGGGGCAAGCTCACGCGGCTGGTTCCGGTTGAGAATGCCGCGATGCCCGAGCGTAGCGTCATCCAGTGGGACAAGGACGACCTCGAATCGCTTGGACTGCTGAAGATTGATGTACTCGCGCTTGGCATGCTCTCAGCCATTCGTCGCACGCTCGACCTCGTGTCGGAGCAGCGCGGTGAGCGCTTCGAGATGCAGGACATTCCCGCGGAAGACAAGGCCACCTACGACATGATTTCGGCCGCCGACACGGTCGGCGTCTTCCAGATTGAATCGCGCGCGCAGATGTCGATGCTGCCACGCATGCGACCGCGCACCTTTTACGACCTCGTGATTGAAGTGGCCATCGTGCGGCCGGGTCCGATTCAGGGCGGAGCGGTTCATCCTTATCTGCGCCGCCGCCAGGGCTTTGAGCCGGTCACCTATCCGAGCGATGCTCTGAAGACCGCACTGGGCCGCACGCTCGGCGTGCCGATTTTCCAGGAGCAGGTGATGCAGGTCGCTATTCTCGCCGCGGGCTTCACCGCGGGCGAGGCAGACCAGCTGCGGCGCGCAATGGCCGCGTGGAAGCGTAAGGGTGGCCTCGGAAAATACTATGACCGCATCGTGCTTGGGATGCAGGAGCGGGGTTATGACCTTGCGTTTGCCGAAGCCATCTTCGAACAGATAAAGGGCTTCGGCGAGTATGGTTTTCCGGAAAGCCATGCGGCGAGTTTCGCGCTGCTCGTGTACGCGAGCAGTTGGCTGAAATGTCACGAGCCTGAGGCATTTCTCGCCGCGATGCTCAACAGCCAGCCGATGGGCTTTTATTCACCGTCGCAACTCGTGCAGGATGCGCAGCGCCACGGCGTCAAGGTGCTGCCGGTCAATGTGACCATTAGTGGATGGAATTCGTCCCTCGAACCTATGGCCGGCGAGAAGCGGCCCGCAGTGCGCCTGGGTCTCTCACTTCTGCGGGGCATGAAGGAAGGCACGGCCGAGCGGATTGAAAACTCGCGCGCGGTGCGGCCTTTCGCGAGCGTAAAGGACCTCGCGCGCCGCGCGACGCTCGACCGTCGGGACCTGCATATTCTCGCGGACGCGAATGCGCTCGCCGCGCTTGCCGGCAATCGGCGCGAGGCGCTGTGGCAGTCGGTGGCCGCCGTCCCTGAGAAGGACATGCTGGCCGCCGCGGCCGTCGAGGACGAAACGCCGGAACTCGGCGCGCCCTCGGAAGCGAACGACATTTTCGCGGACTATCGCTCGGTGGGCCTGACGCTCGGTCGTCATCCGCTGGAACTGTTGCGCCCGCAGTTGCTCGCCAATCGCCTCATGCCCGCGGCCACGTTGCGCACCTACCGGGACGGCCGGCTCGCGCGGGGCTGTGGTCTCGTCACCGTGCGCCAGCGGCCGGGCACGGCCAAGGGCGTGGTGTTCGTCACGCTCGAAGACGAAACGGGTAACGTGAACGTCATCATCTGGCCGACACTGCTCGAGAAGCAGCGCAAGGAAGCGCTCAGTGCGTCGCTGCTGGCGGTCTATGGGGTCTGGCAGTGTCAGGGCGAGGTGCGGCATCTGGTAGCGCAGCGGCTTGTCGACATGTCGCATCTGCTGGGCGGCCTGCATTCTGTCAGCAGGAATTTCTGCTGACGCTTGACCGCTTCATGCGGTTGCCGACGCCGACCGCCGGCGAGCAGTAAAGGTGTAGATTCCAGCTAGGGGCACTTCATCAGCCGCCCACTCATGTGATGGATACCGGAGGAACTGATGTGCTACTCGGCCCAGATAGTCGCGGACTACCGAAAATTTGTGCGGACCTTCGGCGCCATCATGGACATTCATGAGTTTGCGCGCCTGCTTTTTGAGCGAGCCGAAGACATCAGCAAGGCGAAGGTACCGAAGGCCATGGAGGCCGCATTCGCGCAACCAGAGAACGAAGCGGAACGAGAAATCGCTACCCTCATCGGCCGGTTCAATGCCGCACAGGCGACAAAGCTCGAGCAGGAGCTGTTCAAACAGCGCAAGCGGCTGGCCGATGCCGAGCGCGCTCTGGAGACCAAAGTTACGAAGGCGGCCAGCGAAAGTCGCCGCATAGCAACCGACAAGATTGCCTGGGCCAAAGCCAGAATTGACGACCTCCAGCGCACGGAGCCTGAACCGCGTGACTCGCGCATTTTCCCAGGTTACTACGCGCCTGTGATGATTTCAGAAAATGGAAAGCGCGTCGTCAAGCCGATGCGTTATCAATGCCGCATTGCTGGTAAGCCGGCGTCTTACGATAAGAAATTCCCCGGAACCTATAACGCCCGCAGGGACAGCCTGCAAGGATTCTGGAAACCGTGCTTTGGACATACCCACGGCATTCTGCTGGTCGAGGTCTTTTACGAGAACGTGAGCAAAGCTAAATTTGAAGGCACGCTTCTCGAGACGCACGAGCGCGACGAGAACGTAGTTCTCGAATTCCGTCCGGCAAACGGCGAACTAATGCACGTGGCTTGCCTCTGGTCGCGATGGACTGCGCCCGGTCACCAAGACTTACTCTCGTTCGCCGCCATCACCGACGAGCCCCCACCGGAGATTGCAGCTGCCGGTCACGACCGGTGCATCATCCCCATCAAGCCCGAAAACGTCGACGCCTGGCTCAACCCTGACCCGTCGAACCTGGAGGCAATGTACGCGATACTGGACGACAGGGACCGGCCATACTATGCGCATCGGCTGGCCGCCTGACTCCAGCCGGTGATCGACAAGGTCTTCCCGCTCGAACAGATTGTCGACGCTCATCGCTATCTGGAGTCGAACCAGCAGTTCGGGAAGATTGTTGTCACCGTGTGAGGCTTCTTGGCGGAGCTTGAGAGAAGGGATGGAGCGGTTCACGACCTCAAGCTCTCGCCGGCCAGCGGCATGTCCCGCAAGCGTTTGCCCGTAGCGTCGAACAATGCATTGCCGAGGGCGCCCGCGGTCGGCCCCATCGACGCTTCCGCTGCGCCCAGAAACGGCGCGCCCGGCCGGTCGATCAGGTGCACGTTTACGCTGCGCGGGACGGCGGAAAATCGCAGGATCGGATAACTGCTCCAGTCGAAGCTGCGAATTCTGTTCGTATCGAACTGCAATTGTTCGTATAGCGTCCAGCTTGCCGACTGGATCACGCCGCCTTCGATCTGGTTTCGAATCCCATCAGGATTGACGATCTGCCCCGCGTCGACGGCTGCTTCGGCGTGTTCGAGAATCACCTGGCCGGTTTCCGGCACCACCGAGACTTCGACCGCGATCGCGACATACGCCATCAGGTTCTTGTACCTGGCGAAAGCAAAGCCGACGCCGTGATTACGTTTGCGAGGCGGGCGGGGCCAGCCGAACTTTTCGGCGGCCAGCCTGATCACATCCCGCGCGCGCGGGTCCTGCATATGCCTGAGCCGGAACTCGACCGGGTCGGCGCCAGCCGCGGCGGCCAACTCGTCCATGAACGTCTCTATTGAGAAGACGTTCATGTGAGCGCCGAGCGAGCGCATCGCCGACGTGTGCAGCGGCATCGTCGGCGAGAAGTTGTTCATGACGTGCATGTTCGGCAACGTGTACAGCGGAATACCGTTGCGATCGCCGCCGCCTTCCGGCTGCACCATCGGCACGGAAGGCGCGGGTGCGAACGGCTTCTCGAGCAACTGCGCGGGAATCAGCCGGCCGGCGTTGACGATCCGCTCGTTATGCGAACTGCTCCACAGCGCATAGTTCCAGTCGACGATGTTCCCGCCTGCGTCGAGCGACGCCTTGACCTCGGTGACCATCGCGGGTGTGTAGTGATCCCAGGTATGTTCCTGTTCGCGCATCCACTGCACGCGCACCGGCTTGCCTTCCATTTCACGCGCGATCAGTGCTGCGTGCGCGGCGACATCGTCGGCGCCGTTGTGACCGTAACAGCCGGAGCCTTCCACGTGGATGCAGCGAATGCTGTCCTTCGGCATCGACAGCATCTCGGCCAGGCCATCGTGCAACGGATACACGCCTTGTGAATGGGTCCACACGGTCATCGCACCGTCCTTGAACAGCGCGAGAGCGCATGACGGCCCAATCGAGCCGTGCATCATGTAGCGCCTGGTGTATGTCGCGCCGAGCGTTTTGACAGCCGTTGCCGTTGCGCTGTGCGTGTTGGCGATTTCAATGTGCTGTGTGCAGAGGGTTGCGAGATCGCGATGAACCGTGGCCGGGTCCGGCAGCGCGCGGCCGGCGCTCCACTGGCTGTTCGCGGCCAGCGCCCGCTGCGCCTGCACGGCCTGCCATTCGCCGTTGGCGACCACGGCGAGCATGCTGCCGTTTCTCACCACCTTCACGACGCCCGGCATCTTCAGAACATCTGCCGTGTTGGCTTGCAATAGCCGCGCTTCATAGACGGGCGGCATCACGACGCGCGCGTGCACCATGCCGGGCATCAGCATGTCCTGTACGTAGCTGACGCCGCCCGTCACCTTGCGCGGAATGTCCACGCGCGGCAACGACGTGCCGATGACGTGGAAAGCCGCGGGATTGGTCAGCGGCGAAACAGGCGCAGCCATGCGATGCAAATCGACGAGGCCGACGGCTTCGCCGTAAGTCATGCTGCGGCCGTCGGGAGCCTTGATGATCGAATCGCGCACGGTGAGAATATTGCTACGGATGCCGAAACGTTTCGCGGTGGCATCCATGAGCAACCCGCGCACTTGTGCTGACGCGTTGAGCAGCGCGCTGCCGCTGTCGGCGATCGTGTGGCTGCCGGCGGTCAGGCCTTCGTCGGGCGACGCGCCCGTGTCGGCGGTGAGGAACGTAATGAGCGCGGGCGCCATGGCCAGTTCCTCGGCGGCAATCTGGAGCAGTGCGGTGCGCACGCCGGTGCCCAATTCCACTTTGCCGGTGTACACCGTGACCTTCCCCTTGCGGTCGATCCCGATCCACGAGTCCAGGTACGGGTTCGTCTTCAGACTGCCCGCCAGCGCCTGGGTCGCCTTGCCGATGTGCACGGCGGCGCCTTCGTCGGCGATCACTTCCTGCGCCAGCGCTTTCACGCCGGGCAACATGCTGAAGCTCACGACGAGCGCGCTGCCCAGCATGAAGCGGCGGCGGCTTTCGTCGACGGATTCGTCGACGGATTCGTCGATGTGTTCGTCGTGGCGGCTCATTGCGCGCCTCCGTGACTCGCCGCGAGTGGCGGGTTTTCGCGCGGCGCGTCCGCGGCCTGCAAATGCGCGACTTCGCGGATCGCGGCGAGTATTCGTGTGTGCGTGCCGCAACGGCACAGGTTCGGCTCCATGTGCTCGATCAGTTCCCGCTCGGTAGGACGCGGATTGCGATCGAGCAGCGCCTGTGCGCGCATGATCATGCCGGCGATGCAGTAGCCGCACTGCACCGCCTGATGCTCGATGAACGCTTTCTGCAGCGGACCGGGATGCTCGATCGTGCCGAGACCTTCGATGGTGCGCACCGGCTTTTTGCCGATCGATCCAACCGGAATCAGACAGGAAAACGCCGCCGCGCCATCGACGATCACGGTGCACGCGCCGCATTGGCCGAGGCCGCAACCGAACTTCGCGCCGTGCAATTGCAGATCGTTACGCAGCGCGTAGAGCAGCGGTGTCGAAGGATCGATGTCGAGCGCGTGCTGCACGCCGTTGACAGTGAGATTGATCATCGCGCGTTGTTCTCCTTTCTGACCTTCACCACCACCGCTTCGACGTCCGTCCACGGGCCGCGCTGCGAATAGGCGCTGCGAATGTAGGACGCGAGATCGGCGATCTGCTGGTCGTCGTAGATGTGATCGAAAGCGGGCATGTAGTTCATGCTGTCCTCGCCGTGCCATCCGTTGCCGCTCAATATCATCTGGATCGCGTTGCGCGGCGTTGCCGCGTTGATGGCGGTGCTGAATGCGAGCGTGGGGCGTTCGCCGATCGACTGCATCGGCGCAGCCGGGCCGTGGCATTGGGCACAGGACGCGGCGAAGAGGGTCGCGCCGCGTTGCGCTTCGGGCGAACCGACAGTAGACGCGACCGGCGTCGCCATGGTCTGCGGCTTCTGGATCGACAGAAGATAGGTGGCGATCGAGCGCACGTCGGCTTCCGGGACGGTCGCGAGATCGCGCGTGACGGGCAGCATCGGGCCGGCCGCTGCACCGTGCTCGCTGGCCCTGCCGGTACGCAGATAAGTGACGAGCTGTTCCTTCGTCCACGGTTTCGGCGCTGCGCCGAGTGCGTTCAGCGCAGGCGCTTCCCATCCGTCGACGATGTCACCATCGAACGCCTGACCCGACTTCTCGCCGCCGATCGCATTGAGTGGCGAGTGACACGACGCGCAGTGGCCGAGGCCATCCACGAGCAGCTTGCCGCGATTCCATTCGGCGTCTTTCGATGCGTCGGGCGGTTGCTCGCCGGGGTGCAGGAACAGCACATTCCAGAAGGCGAGCAAAGGACGGAAATTCAGCGGGAACATCAACTGGTTCGCGGGCGGCGTCGCATCGACCGGTTCGCGTGTCATCAGATACGCATAGGCCGCCGCGATGTCGTCGTCGGAGATACGCGTGAAGTGCACATACGGAAACGCGGGATACAAAAGATGCCCGTCGCGAGCGACGCCGTGACGCGTCGCGCGCGTGAACGCCTCGAGCGACCAGGCGCCGATGCCGGTTCTCACATCCGGCGTGATGTTGGTCGCGTAGATCGTGCCGAACGGCGTGGCGAGCGGCAAGCCGCCCGCGAACGGCTTGCCGCCCTTTGCCGTGTGACACACGATGCAGTCGCCGAGCGCGACGACGCGCGCGCCCGCTAGCTTCGTGCGGGCGTCGAAAGCGTCCTGCGCGGGAGGGCTGACGGGCGCGATCGCCGGCTTCCACATCAGCAGCAAAGCGACGGCGAACGCGGCCATGATCGCCATGCCGCCTGCCGCCAGCAATCCAGACTTGCGGGTCATTCGCATACCTTTCATCGAGGGGTTATGTCGAACAGGCGGCGCGCGCTGTACTGCGCGTCGAGGCAACGAGCGATGTCATGCCTGAGCCGCGCGCGGCTCGGCTCGCGCATCGGTTGGCGCATGGCCAGTTGCGCTGCCGCCGAACGGATAGTCGATGTAGCCGGCGGCGTCGCCGCCATACCAGCCCGTGGCCTTCGGCGCCGCCAGCGGCGAGCCTGTGCCAATGCGTTCGACCAGATCGGGATTCGCGATATAGGCGCGGGCGAACGCCACGAGGTCCGCGTCGCCTTCGCGGATCAATGCTTCGGCGGCATTCACGGAAATACCGCCGTTGACCATCAGCGTGCCGGAATACACGCGCCGCAGGCGTCCGATGATGCGCGGCAAATCCGGCTGCCCGCTCCAGCCGTTCGTATCCGCCGCGTGGACATACGCGACGCCGAATTCGCCGAGCATCTTGCCGACGTAATCGTAGGTGCCGTCGGGGTCCGCGTCGCGCACATTGTTGTAGTGCGCATAAGGCGAGATGCGCACGCCAACGCGCTCGAGCGGCATGACCGAGCCAATCTCCGTGATGATCTCGCGCAGAAATTTTGCGCGGTTCGCCACCGAGCCGCCGTAACGGTCGTCGCGCGTGTTGATGGTCGACGAGAGGAATTGATGCGGCAGATAGCCGTTCGCCGCATGCACTTCCACGCCGTCGAAACCCGCCGCGATCGCGTTGGCCGCGCCCTGTTTGAAGGCGTCGACGGTGAGCCTGATCTCGTCGAGCGACATGGCGCGCGACGGCGTTGCGTGGATCTTCGTGTACTGGCCGTTGTGCAGTTGCGCCCACACTTGCAACTGTTCTAGGTCGTCATTCACGCCCGAAGGCGAGAGCGGCGCGTCGCCGCCGAGCAGCGCGAACGAGCTGACGCGCCCGCCGTGCCACAACTGCATGAAGATGCGCCCGCCCTCGGCGTGCACCTGGCTCGTGACTCTACGCCAGCCTTCGATCTGCTCTGCGGTGAAGATGCCCGGCGTCAGGTCGAACGCCGCGGAAGCCGCGTTGACGTTGGTCGCTTCGCTGACGATCAATCCCGCCGACGCACGTTGCGCGTAGTAACTCGCCATCAATTCGGTGGGCCGCCCTTGCGACGGTGCCCGCGAGCGGGTCATCGGCGCCATCGCGACGCGATTCGGCAAGTGCAGACCCGACAGATCGTAACCGTCGAGCAAAGGTGAAAGTGAGGACATGGTCGTTTTCCTTGGCGATCGATGGCGTCGTTCAGGCCGGGCGCAATGCTGAGAAGCGTATCGTCCAGCCCATGAGAATTCCTGAATTCACGCTGAATTGTTGTTAACGAAGGCGGGGAGGCGGTGTACTGCCCCCTTCAAAGCGCAGTGCGACATCAGCAATGGCGCGCAGCGTGTGGGCGGCTGATCATCAGGTAATGAGCGAGTGCGATCAGCGGAAAGGCCGTGGCGACCGCGGCCACGAGCGGCCAGCCGCCGTGTTCATAGAGCGGACTCGCGAGCGCCGAACCCAATGCGCCGCCGACAAAGATGCTCGTCATGTAGAGCGCGTTCAGCCTGTTGCGGCTCGTCGCATCGAGCGCGTAGATCTCGCGTTGGCCCAACACCATGTTCATCTGCACCGCGAAGTCGAGCACGACGCCGGTCGCGACAAGGCCGGCCACGCCCCACGCCGGATGGATCAACGTAGGTGCGTAGGCCAGCGCGCCGACCACCAGCGCGATCAGCGTCGCGCGAACCGTGTGGCCGGCGTCGGCGAGGCGGCCCGCCACCGGCGCGGAGGTCGCGCCGATTGCACCGACCAGCGCGAAGATGCCGATCTGCGTTTGGCTGAGACCGAAATGGCGCGTCAGCTCGACGGGAATCGCGGTCCAGAAGAGGCTAAACGACGCGAACATCAATGCCTGGTATAACGAACGATGACGCAGTACGGGCATCGTGCGCACGAGGTGGCCCAGCGAGCTGATCAGTTCGAAGTACGTGGCCTGGTGATCCGGCTGGCGGCGCGGAATGGTTAGCGCGAGCACGGTCGTCACTATCGCCATCAGCACGGCGGCGGAGCCAAACACGGCGCGCCAGCCGAAGTGTCCGGCGAGCACGCTCGAGATCGGACGCGACAGCAGAATGCCGAGCAGCAGGCCGCTCATGATCGTGCCGACCACCTTGCCGCGCGATTCGTCAGGTGCCAAATGCGCAGCGAGCGGAATCAGGATCTGCACGGCAACCGAACTGAAGCCGACCAGCAGCGAGATGACGAGAAACGCGCCTGGCTGATGCGCGAATGCGGCGGCGGCGAGACTCGCGATCGACACGAGCGCCGTGGCGATCATCAGCTTGCGGTTTTCCAGCAGATCGCCGAGGGGCACGAGAAAGAACAGGCCGAACGCATAGCCGATTTGCGTGAGCGACACGATCAGGCTCGCCGTGCCGCCCGACATGTGGATTTCCGGCGCGATCAGTTCGGTGATCGGCTGTGCGTAGTACAGGTTGGCGACGATGGCGCCGCAGCAGAACGCGAACAGCGCGATCAGACCGTTTGTCAGCTTGATGGGACTGCTGGCGCGCGCCGTGGCGGAGGCTGGGGTTGACATGACGACTCCCGGAAGTAAAGAGAAGCGGAAACGCAATGCATGCAGCTTATGCGTTGCGTTTCTGTTGCGGAATGGGGCTAAAATGCAAGCCAGCGTTGCGTTCTACGCAACCAAACCGCCAACTGCGTAACCATGGACAAATTTCTCGCCGTCAAAACCTTGCTCGAAGTGGCCGACGCGGGCGGCTTCTCGAAGGCCGCGCAACGCCTCGGGGTTGCGACTTCGTCGGTCACGCGCCTGATGGATTCGCTCGAATCGTCGCTCGGCACCGCGCTTTTGACCCGCACGCCGCGCATGGTCAGCCTCACCGACGCGGGCACTGCCTACGTCGAACAGGTGTCCAAGGTGCTCGACGATCTGGCCGAGGCCGACGAGAGCGTTTTTGACAGCGGCGCGTCGCCGGTCGGCGCGCTTCGCATTTCGGTGCCGTCCACCTACAGCCGGTTATGCCTCGCGCCGCATCTCGCGGCTTTTCTCGCCGAGCATCCGCGCGTGTTTCTCGACGTGGTGGTCGGCGACCAGTTCGTCGACCTCGCGGTTGACCGGATCGACGTCGCGATCCGCATCGGCTTTGCCGAGCGCGACGCCAATCTGATCGTGAAAAAGCTCGCGGACAATCCGCGCCATGTCGTTGTCAGCCACGACTACCTGCAACGCAGCGGCACGCCGGAATCCCCCGCCGATCTCGCCGCGCATGAGTGCGTGCGGTTCGCCTATGGCGGCGGCTACCGCACGCGCCAGGTTTGGACCTTCCAGTGCGACGGCGCCGAGCAGCGCGTCGACGTGCGCGGCCATCTGCTTTCCAACAATCTCGACATACTGTTCGAAGCCGTGATGGCCGGGCGGGGAATCGCGCTGCTGCCCCAATGGCTGGTGGCCGCGGAGATTCGCAGCGGGCGTCTGCTGCGCCTCTTCGAGCGATTCGACGCGCGGCCGCATTCGGGCGACGCGGTCGTGTATGCCGCCTATCTGCCGAATCGCCGCCAGTCCAGCAAGGTGCGCGCGCTGGTGCAGTTTCTTGAACGGCGGCTGGATGCTTCGTTCGAAGGTTGATCGCGCACGGCCTTTGTCCATTTCAGATTTTTAGCAACCGCGCCGCGTTGCCGCCGATAACCAGGCTCTTCTGCTCGGGCGGCAGGCCAAGACCATCGACGAACGCCACCGGCTGCGCGTAGCCCATGTCGAAACAGTAGTCGCTGCCGAGCACGAGCCGATCCACGCCGATGTTGCGGATAAGGAAGTCGAGAACCGGACCTGAATGCGAGACCGTGTCGTAATTGAAGCGGCGCAAGTAGCTGCTGGGCTTTTGCGCGAGGCGCCGTGTTTCGGGGCGCACGGTCCAGCCTGCGTCGATGCGGCCCATCAGAATGGGCAGCGCGCCGCCCGCGTGAGGCAATGTAACGTTGAGCCGCGGATGCCGGTCCATCACTCCGCCGAGGATCAGATGCGAGCCCGCAATCGCGGTGTCGAAGGGATTGCCGAGCAGGTTGCTCAGATAGAAGTCGCCGAGCCGCGCACCGCCGACTGTCTGCTGTGGATGCAGGAATACCGGCAAGTCGAGTTGTTCGATGCGCGCAAACACGAGCTCGAATAGCGGATCGTCCAGATCGCGATTGTTGATGTTGGTCCCCATGTACACGCCGCGCACGCCGGGTAATTCGGACGCGCGTTCGAGTTCGTCGATGGCATCGTGCGGGTTTAACATCGGGAGGGTCGCGAGCACCACGAAGCGGTCTGGATGCCTGACGTGTATCGCGGAGGCCGCTGCGTTCCATGTTCTCGCGAGCTTTGCGTTGAAGGCGCGGTCGGCCCAATACGCCATGGGCACGCTCAACGAAAGTGCTTGCACGTCGACGCCCGATGCGTTCATGTCGGCGAGCCGTTCATCGACGTTGATGAACTTGAGCGGCAACGGCCCGAGGCCGCCGGCCGGCGTCTGGAAGGTGAAACTCGTGGCATCGCAAGTGAATTTGCCGCCGTACTTCGCGCCCTCGCTGTCCAACAACTCGCAATAGCTCTCGGGGTAGTAGTGCGCGTGAATGTCGATCGACTTGCCCACGCCCTTTGCCGCAGTCGCGGCGCGGTTTGCAGCGGTGGCACCGGCCGGCACGCCCGAAGCAAGGCCGGCTGCGAGCGCGCCCATCGTGGCGAGCATGCGGCGGCGCCGCGGCGAGATACAGCAGTTGCAATCCATGAGTCCGTCTCCGTTATAGATTTTGAGTGCCCGCTATCAGCCGCGCTTCGCCATGCCGAGTTCGCAGTCGACCAACTGATTGTGGTAAAGCGCGCGTTCCCGCGAGGCGCGCGGCGAGTTGTCGGTGACCGAGAAAAAAACCACGCCGGCGAACGCGACGATCATCGAGAAGAGCGCAGGGTATTCATACGGATAGATCGCCTGCGCGTGGCCGAGTACCTGGACCCATACAGTGGGGCTCAGCACGGTCAGCGTCACCGCGGAGACGAGGCCGAGCGAGCCGCCGATGACCGCGCCGCGGGTCGTCAGACCGCGCCAGTAGATGGAAAGCAGCAGCACGGGGAAATTGGAGCTCGCCGCTATCGAGAACGTCAGGCTCACGATGAACGCAATGTTCTGTTTCTCGAATGCGATGCCGAGCAGGATCGACAGTACGCCGAGCACGAGCGTGGTGATGCGCGAGACTTTTAGTTCTTCGCGATCGCTAGCCGCGCCCCGGCGCATGACGTTCGCATACAGATCGTGCGAAACCGCCGACGAGCCGGCGAGCGTCAAGCCCGCGACGACGGCGAGAATCGTCGAGAACGCGACTGCGCAAATGAAGCCGAGAAACAGATTGCCGCCGACTGCGTGCGCGAGATGGATCGCCACCATGTTGACGCCGCCGATTACCGCGCCCGACGTCCTGTGGTATTGCGGATCGGTTGCGACCAGCGCAATCGTGCCGAAGCCGATGACGATGATCAGCGCGTAGCCGATGCCCACGATCCCCGTCGCGTAAAGGATGCTTTTGCGGGCCGCTTTGGCGTCGCTGACGGTGAAGAAGCGCATCAGGATATGCGGCAATCCGGCCGTGCCGAAAATCAGCGCGAGCCCGAGCGACACCGCCGAGATCGGATCGGATACGAGACCGCCCGGGCTCATGATCGCAGCATGTTTCGGGTGCGCGAGGATCGCCTGTGAGAACAGCGCGTTCATGCTGAACCCGAAGCGGTTCAGCACCATGAACGCCATGAACGCAGCTCCCGCCAGCAGCAGCACCGCCTTGATGATCTGAATCCACGTGGTCGCGAGCATGCCGCCAAAGAACACGTACACCACCATCAACACGCCGACCATCACGACGGCTGCCGTGTAGTTGAAGCCGAAGAGCAATTCGACGAGCTTGCCGGCGCCGACCATCTGCGAGACGAGGTAGAGCAGCACGATCACGATGGAGCTCGATGCGGCGAACGCACGAATCGGCCGCTGCTGCAGACGGTACGACACCACGTCCGCGAGCGTGTAGCGGCCGAGATTGCGCAGCGGCTCGGCGATCAAAAAGAGAATGACCGGCCAACTCGCCAGAAACCCGACTGAATAGATGAGCCCGTCATAGCCGCTCATGAAAACAAGTGCCGAAATGCCGAGCAGCGAAGCCGCCGACATATAGTCCCCGGCGATCGCCCAACCGTTCTGGAAGGCTGTGATCTTGCCGCCCGCCGCATAGTGATCGGAGACGCTGTTGTTTCTTTTCGCGGCCCAGCGCGTAATGAACAGGGTCGACGCGACAAACAGCAGAAACATGCCGATGGCGATCGGATTATGCGAGCGGACACGCGTCGTTGTGTCGGCTGCTGTTGCTGCTGCTGCGGGTAGGGCCGTTACGATGCCGATGGCGGTGAGCGTGACGAGGGCATAAAGCGGCTTCGCGACTCGTCGATCGCACTGCATTGAAATGCGCTTCATTGCCGTGCTCCCTGGCGGATTTCGTTTGCCGCGCGGTCATGCAAGGTGTTGGCGCGCGCAACGTAGACCGCGACCAGTCCGAATGTGAAAACGAACATGCCGAAGCCGGCCGGAATTCCCCACGTCATCGGATAGCCGCGCGCAATCTGATGGCCCAGCAACACTGGTGCGAAAGCGAGCGTGAGAGTAAAGGCGAAGTACACAACCAGCATCAGGATGGTCAGCATCCACGAGAACCTGCGACGCTTATATACGAGCGCACGAAAGCGCGGATCGTTCAGCAGCGGATGGACTGCGAGCGGCGGATCGGCGGCGGGTTGCCGCGCGTTGATCGTGTAAGTCGGCGCGCCTTGTTCCACATTTATCTCCTTCAGGAAGGCTTTTTCCGATGCGGTGGCCAGCTATGGCGGTCACCGCTGCGGCAACGGATTGTCAGAAGCGCGCGGGCACGGCGGTCTCTCGCATCACCGCCTCGGGTGTGCGGTAACGCTCCGCCATTTCACGGTCCACATCGTTCTTCAATTGCGCCTGCATGTAGGCGCCCAGATGGCGCGCGTGCTGAACGATCGCCGAGCCTGCCTCGGTGCGTTCGCGGCTGTAGTCGACCAGTGCGTCGCGCACACTGTTGTCGTTCGTGTTCAGCGCCTTGACGAGTGCCACCGCGTCGCTCGCCGCCTTGGTCACGCCCATACCGCAATGCGGGCGCGCGACGAATGCGGCGTCACCGAGCAACGCTATCCGGCCGAACGCCATGTGCGGCACCTCGAGATCGAAGATCGGCTGGAATAGCGGTTGAACTGCTTTTGTCACAACCTCGCCGAATTGCGGGGCGAGTAGCGCGAGCGCCGCATCTTCCATGTCCGTGAGCACTTCGCGCCGAATCAACGTCGGCGGAATACCGCCTGGCCAGTGCTTGCCTGTTGCATCGGTCAACAGGTTCGGCAACTCCCTGGCCTCGCTCGTTGCGCGATACCAGACGAAGTTGTAGCGGCGTTCGCCTGGCGCCGTGCTGTTGCTCCGGCCCGCAACCGGATAACCGAGAATCTGCTCGCGAGGCGGCAGGCAGAAGGCGAACTTGTCGAATAGCGCCTCCCTTGTTTCTGGAGATAGCGACGTCTCCTCGACGAGACCGCGCCACGCCACGTAACCGGCGTACTGCAGCCTGGCGTCGGGCAGCAGGCGTTCGCGGATCGACGACTTGAAACCGTCGGCGGCAATCACGAGGTCGGCATGCAGCACGGAACCGTCGGCGAGCGTGACGGTCGTCTGAAGCGGGCCGTCCTCCACCGAGGCGACGAGGCCGCCGGCGTGGTAGTGCACGTCCGGCAGCGCGGCGCGCAGCACGTGATACATCTTGGCCCACGCGGTCAGCGTTTGCGGCAGACGGCGCTTGGACAGCACAGCGCCGCTCTGCGCGAACGTCACGCGCGACTCGACCTTGACGCCGATCGAATCGTCGCAGGCGATTCCCGCGGCGGTCATTGCGTCGAACAGTTCGGGGTGCGTGACAATGCCGGCTCCGCGCCCCGCCAGTTCGTCTGGCACACGCTCGAATACGTCGACGTGCCAGCCGTGGCGAACCAGCAGATTGGCGGCGAAAAGCCCACCCAGCGAGCCGCCGACGATGATCGCCCGCATGCGGGAAGGAGTGTGACTCATGACCGTTCTCCAGCGTGGTTCGAGTCTTGCGCGAGAGCCGCTCCGGCTTCGCCTAGGCGGCCGATTTCTTCAGCGGGATAGTTGAGTTCGATGGTCACGCCGGACGGGTCCGCGATGAACACCTGATGCAGACCGAGAGACGGCACCGTGCGATCGCGCCAGACGATGCCTTCTGCCTTCAGCGTGTTCCACATTGCCTCGACGCCGGTGGCGAGAAACGCAATGTGATCGACCGTGCCGGTTCCGCTGGCAGGCAGCGCCTTGTCGCCGAGATAGGCGTTGAGCCCCGCCGCGTTGTTCGCGTCGACGCCGATCAGATGGACCGTGCCGAACTCGGCTTCATCGCCGCCCTTGTAAAGCCAGGTGCCCGGAAAGTCGAAAGGCGGCCGATAGCCTTGCCGAAAACCGAGCACTCGTTCGTAAAAGCGGCACGATCGCGCAAGATCCGCCGTGCGGATCGAATAGTGAGCAAGCTTTGCAATAGGCATGTGCGACTCCGGAAACTTAATTTATCTATCGATTAGTGATCGGTTGATAAATTGTAGGCGAAGCGATGTCGCGGAGAAAAGCTCCGTAGCGCAGGTGTTTACCCTGGAGAAGAGGAGGGTTACCGCTCGATGTCAGAGCCTGGAGCCAGGCTTGGCGCGCGCCGTTTGCGTGGACGCGTGCTCCAGCGCCGCCGGCACGCCATGAAGGAATGCGTCGACCTGGCGGGCAATGTGATCGTCGATGTCGTGAGTGACGGGCAGGCCGTAAATCCACTTGCGCACGCCGAGATAGAAGATGCTCGCGTGCAGACTCCAGATCAGTTCAAGATCCATTTCGCGCTGCTGCGCGCCCGCAGGCGCCGGGAGGTTATACGCGGAACGGATTTCCGCCATGACCGGCAAGAACACACGCTCACGCAAGCGCGCGAGATATTTGGAGTTGATGCCTTCGCGCGTCAAGCCGGCGAAGATAAAGATGCGAATCCACTCGCGCCGCAAGATCACGGTGGAATACGACGAGTAGAACCTGACCATGCGCTCCTGAATCGGAATCGTGCGGTCTCTGATGAGCACTTCCCAACTCGTGTCCCATTGATAGACCTCTTCGTACACGCGGTCGATCAACGCTTCCTTGCTCGGAAAGTAGCGGTACAAAAGCGGCTGGGTCACGCCTAGTTGGCGCGCCAGTTCGCGCGTGCTGCCCGAAAAGCCGTGGGTCGCGAAGTGCTCGACGGCTTTCAACACGATCTGGCGTTCCCGCACCTCGGGAGCGAGGCGACGCGTGACAAGCTTTTCGTTGTCTTGCGGTTCGCTTTTCGATGCTGTCCCGGCCGTTGGTGCTTTTCTCGGCATGGCTTCTGGCAAGGCGAAATAGGATGGCACGCATCATACACGGCATCGCAGGCGTGACGCTCATATCGCCATCAACAGTTGTATTTCGCACTGGCCAGCACGGTCCGCTCGTTGCCGAACACGACACTGCATACGACTGGCAACCGCTCACATAACGGCGGTCGAATACGTTCGCCACATTCAGTGCGAGCCGCCAGTCGCGAGTGTCGTAATGCAATGCGGCGTCGTAAAGCGTATAGCTTGCAATCGTCAGCGAGTTGTCCGGTGCGCCCGGCTCTGTCAAGTTGGCGGGCGCAGGCTACCTGTGTGGATAAAGAGCAGTTGTCCTTATCAGATGACTTCCTTTGCGGCAGTTACAGTCCAGCCATGCTATGTGGCGAAGCGTTCCTAGAGTATGGCGCGATGACATGCCGCGTTCATTTGATGCCGGGGCAACGCGAAGTGCTGCCGGATCATGCCGAAGCATGAGAGAAACGCCTGCGTGCGACGCGCATCGCGACAGCCGCACATCTGGCGTTCGCGCCTGCGGGTCGGCTGGTGGCTGTTCTCGGCACGGTTGTTCACGCGTGCCGCTGCCTTGACGAAAACGTGCTTCACATGAGCGAGCTCGGGAATGTCAGCCTTCGCCGCCGGATAGCTGCGCAGCTGGTCAGTAACGATCTTGCGCGGCACCGAGTTTGAACGCAGCACCCTCCGAAAGAAGCGCTTTGCCGCAGCCTTGTCGCGCCGCTTTTGCACTAGCACGTCGAGTTCGGCACCATGCTCGTCGACCGCTCGCCACAACAGATACGGCTCGCCGCGCAGCCTCACGAACATCTCGTCCAGATGCCATGTGCTGCCCGGCTTGCGCCGCGCCGCCTTGACGCACTGTGCGAATCCAGCGCCGAACTTGTCGCACCAGCAACGGATCGTTTCGTACGTGACCGCGACACCACGCTCGAGCAACAACTCCTCGATGTCGCGCAGGCTCAGGCTGAACCGGAAATACCAGCGAACCGCGCAGCTGATGACAACGGCAGGGAAGCGGTGGTCGTGATAGAGCGATTTTGTCTTCTTCATCACTTCATTCTACCGCCGCCTCCCCATTGACCTGACAGTGCCTTCCCGAACGCTGACCGTGCCCGGACATCGTCGCGCGAAGCATTCTGTTTAAGGTTTCCTTCAGCTTTGCTCCGTACTATCTGCGCGAGTCTGCCGTCGCGCTCGCCATCCCCGAGTTCCAGTTCCGACAGGCTCCCGACAGAAAACCGAAAGCGTCCTTTCAGGCTTGCTGGAGCGTCCATGAAAACTCTGTTCTTGCAGGCGCCGTCGTATGACGGCTTCGATGGCGGCGCCGGCTCGCGTTATCAGGCGAAGCGCGAAGTCCGCTCGTTCTGGTATCCGACCTGGCTTGCGCAACCCGCCGCGCTCGTGCCCGACAGCCGCGTGCTCGATGCACCCGCCGACGGCCTGTCCGTCGACGCAACGCTCGACATCGCGCAGCACTACGATCTGGTCGTCATTCATACGAGCACGCCGTCGTTTCCCACTGACGCCCTCTTCGCCGAAGACCTGAAGAAGCGCAAGCCCTCGCTTGTGATCGGCATGGTCGGCGCGAAGGTGGCTGTCGATCCGCACAATTCGCTGACGGCGAGCGAGGCAATCGACTTCGTCTGCCGCGAGGAATTCGACTTCACCTGCCAGGAAGTCGCCGCGGGCAAACCGTTCGCGCAGATTCTGGGCCTCAGCTATCGTGCCGCCGACGGCTCGATCGAGCACAACGCAGCGCGCCCGATCCTCGAGAACATGGACGAGTTGCCGTTCGTCGCGCCCGTCTACAAGCGCGATCTGAAGATCGACAACTACTTCATCGGCTATCTGAAGCATCCTTACGTGTCGATTTATACGGGGCGCGGCTGCCGCTCGAAATGCACGTTCTGTCTGTGGCCGCAGACGGTGGGCGGACACCGCTATCGCACGCGTTCGGTCGAGAACGTGCTGGCTGAAGTGAAGTGGATTCGCGACAACATGCCCGAAGTGAAGGAGATCATGTTTGACGACGACACCTTCACCGACTTCAAGCCGCGCGTCGAGGAAATCGCCCGCGGTCTCGGCAAGCTCGGCGTGACGTGGTCGTGCAACGCGAAAGCGAACGTGCCGTATTCCACGCTGAAAATCATGAAGGAAAACGGCCTGCGTTTGCTGCTGGTCGGCTACGAGTCCGGCGACGATCAGATCCTGCTGAACATCAGGAAGGGTTTGCGCACCGACATCGCGCGGCGTTTCAGCGACGACTGCCGCAAGCTCGGCATCAAGATTCACGGCACCTTCATTCTCGGCTTGCCCGGAGAAACGCAGCAGACCATTCAGAAGACCATCGACTACGCGAAAGAGATCAATCCGCACACGATTCAGGTGTCGCTCGCGGCGCCGTATCCGGGCACGCGGCTGTACGACCAGGCGGTCGAAAACGGCTGGCTCGAAGAGAACAAGGTAATAAACCTCGTGAGCAAGGAAGGCGTGCAACTTGCGGCCATCGGCTATCCGCATCTGTCGCGCGAGGAGATTTATCACCAGCTGGAAAACTTCTACAAGCGCTTCTATTTTCGTCCGTCGAAGATCTGGGAAATCGTGCGCGAGATGCTGACCAGTTGGGACATGATGAAACGGCGCTTGCGCGAAGGCGTCGAGTTCTTCCGCTTTCTGCGCGCACACGAGGCGTGAACGGCGCGCATTGGGCCGCCACGGTTTTCGTTCATGCGTGCGCTTATCTCTGCGCTGCATGCGCACTGTTCGGCATCGGCTACACGACGATTGCGAGCATGCTGATCGGGCGGTTTTTCGCGCGGCCTGTCGCGGAGCCCGCCAGCTTTCCGCCGGTGACAGTCGTGAAGCCGCTGCACGGCAGCGAGTGGGCGCTGCTTAGCAATCTGTCGAGCTTCTGCGAGCAGAACTATCCGGGCCCGGTGCAGTTTCTGTTCGGCGTGCATGACCCGGCGGACCCCGCATTGCAAGCCGTCGAAAGCCTCAAGCGCCTGCATCCACTCGCGGATATCACCGTGGTTGTGGACGCGCGTCTCTATGGCCCCAATCGCAAGATCAGCAACATCATCAATATGATGCCGCACGCGCGGCACGATCTGCTCGTGTTCGCCGATAGCGACGTTGGCGTCGGGCCGGACTATCTGCGCCATATCGTCGGCGAACTGGAGAAGCCCGGCGTGGGACTCGTGACCTGCGTGTATCGGGCGCAGCCCGATCCCGGTTTTTGGCCTCGCCTGTCCGCGACCGCGACGCACTATCAGTTTCTGCCCGGCGTCGTCACCGGTCTTGCGCTCGGGCTGGCGCGGCCGTGCTTTGGACAGACCATTGCAATGCGGCGCGGCACGCTGGAGAAGATCGGCGGCTTTCTGCCGTTCGTCCGTCATCTCGCCGAAGACCACGCGATAGGCGAGGCAGTGCGCGCAATCGGCGAGACAGTGGCGATTCCGCCGCTTGCCATTTCGCACGCTTGCGCGGAGGCGAGCGCGGCGCAATTGTTTGCGCATGAATTGCGCTGGAGCCGGACAATTCGCAGCGTCGATCCGACAGGTCATGTTGGCTCCGCGTTGATGCATCCGCTGCCGTTGGCGTTGCTTGCTATCGGCTTGTCGAGCGACGCGCCGTGGGCCTGGCTAATCGCGGCGCTTGCATTGTCCGCGCGTTTCGCACTGAAGGTCAGCGCCGATCGCGCATTGCGGCAGGCGCATGGCGGCGCCTGGATGCTGCCGATATGGGATATCGTGTCGTTTGCGATCTTTGTCGCGAGCTTCTGGAGTTCGCGGGTGGTCTGGCGCGGGTTTAGCTTCGACGTCGATGGCGACGGCCTGCTGTCGTCCGCGCAGGACGAATGACGACGAGAGGAGTTTAGGCGGCGATGATGCGCACGTCTTCCGAACGGCGCGATGAGCGGCAAGCCCGTCGCGCAACGAACGCGCGAAAGGTGTCCGCATGATGAAGCATCTCGGGCGCGTGGCCGCACTGGCGGGACTGGCTGCGTCGCTGTGGCTCGTGTGGCGGGACAACCCGGTCGCGGTGCTCGGCGCGCTGCGCGCCGCGGGCGCGGGGCTTGTGCTCGCGGCACTCGCACATGTTTTGCCGATGCTCGCCAATGCCTGCGACTGGCGCTCGCTGATTCGCGGCGCGAACCGGCCGCGCGTGCTCGACATGCTGCATCTCGTGTGGGTGCGCGAATCGGTCAATAGCATGCTGCCGGTCGCGCGCATCGGCGGAGAAGTGGTGTCGTTCCGCATGCTCAGGCGCTTGGGCGTGCGGCCTTCCACGGCGGTGGCGAGCATCATCGCCGATATGCAGTTGACGGTGATCAGCCAGTTGCTGTTCACGATGGTTGGCATTGGTTTTCTGTTTGCGCACGCGCATTCGGGCACGCTGCGGCTCGCGGGGCAACTTGCGTGGGGCGTGGTCGTGCTGACGCCGCTTCTCGTTTTGTTCGCGCTCGTGCAGCACGCGAGTCCGTTCGGACGCATGACGCGCGCGCTCAATCACATCACGAGCGGCAAGCTAGCCGCACTCGTTGGACAGTCCGCGCAAATCGATCTGGCGATCAAGCTGATCTGGCGGCGTCGCGCCGTCGTGCTGCGCTATCTGTTCTTCTGGCAGCCGCTGCAGTGCCTGCTGACGTCGCTGGAAATCTGGCTCGCGCTGTATTTTCTCGGCGCGCACGTCACGCTGGTTGAGGCCGTCGTGATCGAGTCGTTGATCCAGGCCATCAGCAGCGCGGCCTTCTTCGTGCCGGGCGGCCTCGGCGTGCAGGAGGGCGGTTTTATATTGATCGGCGGCGCCTTGGGCCTCGATCCGTCGACCTGTCTCGCGCTTGCCGGAGCGCGGCGCATTCGCGATCTGCTGATGTTCGTGCCGGGGCTGATTGCATGGCAGTTCGCGGAAGGCGCGAACCGCGCGCCCTTGCGCCGTCAGGCGCAGCGGAACCCGCAACGGGCGGAACTCGCGGACACCCGCGTCGCCTGCGATACGAACCGCCGCTAGGCCGCGGGCTTCAGTCGCTCGTCAGGCGCGGCGCCAGAGGCGGGAAACGATACTTCGACGGCGAGTCCGCGGCTCTCGAGGCCGGGCCCGAAGCGCACGGTCGCGCCAAAGTGTTCGGCAATGCGCGCGACAATCGAGAGGCCAAGCCCGCTGCCGGTCGCCTGGTTGCCGGTGGCGCGAAAGAACCGGCTGGTCAGACGCGCGACATCTGCCGAGGCCACACCGGGGCCGTCGTCGCGCACGGTCACGACAACGCGATTATCGAGCGGCTCGGTCGTGCGCTTGACCGCAATTTCGATGTTGCCGCCCTCGCTGCCGTACTTGATTGCGTTGTCCACCAAATTGTCGAACAGGATACCGATCAGCACCGGCTCCGCATTGATCTCGGCCTGCATGTCGCAGTCGAGCATCGCGCGCATGTTTTTTTGCTGCAGGTTGCCGGCGTTGGCCAGCACGGCATCCTTGGCGAGCGCGCCAGGCGCGAGCGGTGCCGTCGACAGTTTTTCATGCATGTCCAGACGTGCAAGCAGCAGCAATTGCTCGGCGAGCCGCGCGCTGCGATCCACGCCTTGCACGACGCGCTCCATCGCGAGTCGCTGCCGCGCCGGGTCGCGCTCGGCGAGCGCAACCTGTGCCTGAACCTTGATGGCGGCCAGCGGCGTCTTCAGCTCGTGCGCGGCGTCGGCGGTAAACGCGCGTTCACGTTCGAGCGAATGGTGCAGACGCGAGAGCAGCAGATTGAGCGCGTCGACGAGCGGGCGCACCTCGGTCGGCGCATCGCCGATTTCGACAGGCTCGAGGCGGTTGATATGTCGCGAGCGGATTGCATCCGACAGCACGCGCAGCGGCGCAAGGCTCCAGCCGATGCTGAACCACACGAGCAGCGCGAGGACCGGCAGTGCAATCAGGGCAGGGCGCGCGATACGGCTCGCCACTCCGCTGACCAGATCGCTGCGCGTATTGGCCTGCTCGAATACGCGGACAGTGTGGCCGAGCGCCGTGCCGCGCAGCGTGAACGAGTGATACGTCTGACCGTCCAGCACGACGTCTTGCGTGCCCGTGACCGCCGGCAGCGGCAGGTCCCATGCACCGAGCACGCGCAGGGCAGGGCTGCCGGCAATCACGTCGCCGTCGCGCGTGCGCACCTGAAAGAGCGCGTCGCGCGGCAGCGAGTCGTCATCGTCGTTATCGCTCGCACTGGTCGCGCCGCCTCTCTCTTCCTCGCGCACGTCGATGTGCGCGTTGGCAAGCGTGGCGAGGTTGGCCTGATCGAGAAGCGCGAGAATCTGCGCGACTTCCGCGAGGCGGGCTTCTTCCCATTCGCCGACTTCCTGCGTGGCCTGACGATAACTCGATGCAAGCGCAATCGCCCAGACCGCCGCGATGCTGCCGAGCACGAGCAGCATGAGCCGCCTGCGGATGGACGCGCTCATTTACTCTTTCTCCACCACGTAGCCGATATTGCGCACGGTTCGGATGAGCTTTGCGCCGAGCTTTCTGCGAAGGTTCGAGATGTGCACCTCGATTGCATTGCTTTCGATTTCCTGCTGCCAGCCATACAGGCTTTCTTCGAGCCGCGAGCGCGACTGCGGAATGCCCTGGTTGGTCAGCAATTGCAGCAGGATTGCCCATTCGCGCGACGTGAGCGGCACCCGCGTGCCGGCAAGCTGGGCCGTTTGCGCCGCGGGGTTCACCGTGAGATCGCCATAGCGGATCAACTCGACGCTGCGGCCCTGCGCGCGGCGAAGCAAGGCGCGGCAACGGGCCGTCAGTTCCGTGAGCTCGAAGGGCTTGCCGAGGTAATCGTCCGCGCCGGCCTCCAGACCGCTGACGCGGTCCACCACCGTGCCGCGTGCCGTCAGCACAACCACGGGCACGTCGTTGCCGGCGTCGCGGATTCGCTTGAGCAGATCCATGCCGGATACGCGCGGCAAGCCGAGATCGAGTACGACCAGCGCGTAGCTCGTGGTGTCGAGCGCGAGGCCTGCTTTATGGCCGTCGCGCGCCCAGTCGACCGTGAAACCCGCCTGACGCAGACCCGCTTCGACCCCGCAACCGATCAGGTCGTCGTCTTCAACCAGTAGTACACGCATGGGACGCAAATTCCGTTGAGTGTTGTGATGATGATTGCGATGCATCGCGGAAAAGCGGCGCTGGAGTCCGCAGTTTAAACCGCGCTGCTCATGGCGGGTTCTACTGCGGTCTGCTTAAGGTTTCCTTCAGCTTGAATCGCTACTATCGCCCATCAACAGCTTACTGTCTTGTGAGTGACAGGAGCGTGCGGCGTTGTGTCGATTTGCGAGTTTGGCTCGACACGGTTCCAGTACATCGATGGAATGCATGGCGACCGCGGTGACGGTTTTATCGGCTGCGACGATCGTGTCCTGAAGCAGGCGCCGGTTCACCGCAAGAAGCCGTGCATGCTTTTCATCGCGCTACGAGACGAAGCCATGAAGCCAGTCACCGCCGATATGTTGCGCGCGCACCTAATGGTCGCTTCGCTCACGGCTGTCGCCGCCGACCTGCTCGCGTGCGTGACGGTCTTCGTGGATCCCGGCGCCGAGCATCTGTTTGTGTCAGCGGCTTTCCGGCTCTCTTCTATCGCGGTGATGGCCGGCGGCGTCATGGTCGCGCGCCAGTTCGCGCAAGCCGCATTCCGGGCCGCCGTCGCAGACCGCCATGCGAGCGTTGCGTCTGTCTGCAGCAGGCCGATCGATCTCGCGTCGGATTGCCCGCGGTTGTGGCTCGTCGTGCTGCATCTGCGTCTCACGGGGAAGCCGTTCGTCTTGAGCAAACGCTGACGGAGCGCGGCAATGGCATCGCATGCATTACCGGTATCCGAATGGCTTCTGCTTGCCGGCTGCGTCGGCGCGTCGCTGTATGCCGTGGTGGCTGCGCTCGCGCTGCCGTTCTTCGGGCCGCGCGGCGGCATGCGTTCACTCGATCCGTTTGCGCCGGTGCGCGTGAGCGTGCTCAAGCCCTTGTGCGGCGTCGAGCCGCGTCTGTATGAAAACCTGCGAAGCTTCTGCGAGCAGCGCCTCGCGCATTTCCAACTGGTGTTCGGTGTGGGTTCTGCCGACGATCCCGCGATTGCCGTGGTGCGCCGTTTGCAAGCCGCGTATCCGATGCTCGACATCGAACTCGTGATCGACGCGCGCGTGCATGGCAGCAATCTGAAAGTGAGTAATCTGATCAATATGGCCGAGCGCGCGCGGCATGACGTGATCGTGATTGCCGATAGCGATATCGCCGTCGAAGCCGATTATCTCCGCGCCGTCGCGGCGCCGCTGGCCGATCCTTCTGTCGGCGTTGTCACCTGTCTGTATGTCGCGCACGGCGTGAGCGGTTTCTGGTCGCGGGTGGGCGCGCTCTTCGTCAATGAATGGTTCGGACCGTCGGTGCGCGTCGCGCATATGGTCCGATCGCGCCGCTTCGGTTTCGGTGCCACGCTTGCTTTGCGGCGCGAGACACTCGAACGCATCGGTGGCTTCGGGCGCCTGAAGAACTGTCTCGCGGACGATTACTGGCTCGCCGAACACGTGCGCGCCCTCGGTTTGCGAACCGTGCTGTCGCGAATGATGGTCGCCACCGACGTCACCGAAACAACGTTCACCGGGCTCTGGCAACGCGAGACGCGCTGGTTGCGCACAATACGCTCCGTGAATCCGCTCGGCTTTGCCTTCCTCTTCATGACGTTTGCTACGCCGTGGCTCGTTGCCGGCGTCTGGCTCACGACCTGTCTTGTGGCAAGTCAGCAAGGTGCCCTGCATGGCTGGCCGGCGTATTTGACCGCGGTCAATATGGCCGCGGGCCTGGCCGCGCGCGTCGTGCTGCACGCGCGGGCAGTGCGTCAGCAACAGGCATTGCATCGCGGGTTGACGGACGGGGCAGGGGACGCGTTGTCGGCCGCTTTATCGTCCGCTTCATCGGACACATTATCGGACGCATTCGGCCGTGCTTTCTGGCGTGATCTGCCGCTCGTTCCATTGCGCGACAGCTTGCTGTTCGTGCAGTGGATCGCCAGCGCCTTCGGCTCTCATGTCATGTGGCGAGGCGCCAGAGTGCCGGTTGGAACTTCGCGTTCCGCGTCGCGCGGGGCGCAGTCGCCGTTGATGGATACCATCGAGGCGTCCGATGGCCGCTAAGCCGCGCGCACTCATCGTAACCGCCGACGACTTCGGCCTGCATTCGCGAGTGAACGCAGCTGTCGAGCAGGCTCATGTCAGCGGTGTGCTTACGGCCGCAAGCCTGATGGTCGGTGCACCCGCATCGAGCGACGCAATCGCGCGCGCCCGCGCGATGCCGCATTTGCGCGTCGGCCTGCATCTGGTACTCGCCGACGGCGACCCCGTCATGCCGCGCGCGGGCATCGCCGCATTGCTCGACGAGCAGGGGCGCTTCGGCAGCAATATGGTGCGCGACGGGATACGCTTTTTCTTCCTGCCGCACGTGCGCAAACAGCTTGCCCGGGAAATTCGCGCGCAGTTCGAGGCGTTCGCCGACAGCGGGCTCACGCTCGATCATGTCAACACGCACAAGCACTTTCATCTGCATCCGACGGTGCTCGATTTGATCCTCGAAATTGGGAGCGAATTCGGCATGAAGGCGATGCGCTTACCGTTCGAAGTCAATGCGCCATTGTGGTTGCGCCCCTGGATCGCGAGGGTGAGGGCGCGACTCGACGACGCCGGAATTCTCCATAACGATTATGTTGTCGGCGTGGCCGACAGCGGGCAAATGGATGAGCGTGCGTGGCTTGCAGCGCTTGCTGCTTTGCCGGATGGCGTGGGCGAGATCTATTGCCATCCTGCTGTTGCAGGGGAGTGCGCATTGACTTGCGCTATGCACGCGTATCGGCATGCGGACGAATTGAAGGCGCTGCTCTCGACGGACGTGGCCCTCGCGATTCGACGCCTTGGCGCGAAGACCGGTGGATTCGCCGACGTGTTGAGCGGCCTCTAGGCAAACTGAAATCCGCTTCCCACTTACCACGAGCAAATGCCGCGCCGCTGCTGTCGTGCTGGGTTGAACGCCGCAGCGCGATTCGTCGCGCCGAGGCTCGGCCCTGCGGTCATCGAGCCCAGCGTGACGATGACCTTGTCGTTTTCGCCGACCGGAATTTCTGCGCGCCCGTTACCGTGTTCACAGACGATGCCGGCAACGCGGTTCAGTTCGCCCGTTTCGTCACACCGCAGATCGAGCACTCGCGTGCCGGTGCGAAACTCCACGCCGTATTCGTCCAGCCATTTGCGCAGCGGCCGAACCATGGAGTCGTACTGGTTGTAGACCGTGCGCATGGTGCCGTGCAACTGGTTGAAGCCCGGCGTCATATGCGCGAAGCGCAGCAGGTAGCGACGGAACTCGGCAGCGCTGTGCCAGGGCTGAAAGGCGAACGTCGTGCACCACATGATCCAGAAGTTCGTCTCGAAGAAATCGCGCTCGAAATGGTCCGAGATGCGGCTGTTGCCGAGCAGTGCCTCGGGCTCGAGCGAGAGACGGCCAAGCGTCAGCAGATGCGTCTCGGCGAGCCCGTACGCAGGTGCGTCCTCACGTTTGCCGTCGCGCACGAGCCGCGCTTTCGACGACGTGCGCAGCGTCTCGTTCCAGTCGAAGATTTCCTTCGTCACGCTGCTGCGGCCGTCGAGGGTAGGAATCGAGTCGAACAGATCGTAGGTGCACAGGTACTTGCTTTCCAGCATGCGGCCGCCGCGCACGACGTAACCATCCTGTGGCGTACCCGCGCCGTCGAGGCTGCCGCCGGCCTTGCCGAGGGCTTCCAGAATCGTGATGCGGCAGCCGGGCACATCGGCGTCGCGGATCAGAAAGGCAGCGGCCGCAAGCGACGCAATGCCGCCGCCGACAAGATAGAAATGGCGGCGGCCAGTCGCTTCGTCGCGAGCCTGATGTGTCAGCGCACCCACATCGATGAAGCGCAGGACTTGACGTTCCGAGAGTGGAAATGGCTGGTCGGGCTGCAAAATGAACTGGATTACGAGGGCTACCTGCTTAGTGTGTTCTCGGTTGGCTCGCACCAGTTGGGCTACCGCCATGAGTATATGGCCGTCACTGGTAACGCTCACGTTGCCGCGCGTTTCATGGCTGCACACGCGCGCTTTCACGGCCTGTGTTCGTCGGACGAACTGTCTTACGTCCTCAACGGCTACGACGTCGATTCAGAGTGGCCCGCAGGCAGCAGCGTTTCGTACCTTGAATATTTTGCGCCGGCGGACTTTGCGGCCCGGCGACGACTGGCCGACTGCGTCGAACACCTGTGGGAGGCATTGGTGGAGCTCTCGCCGGATTCTGCCAGGCGACATCTGGAGTTTCCAATGCAGCACATCGCAACCGCGACGGAGTCGGTACTCTTCCAACTGGCCAGAGGTGGAGGCTGGGAAAGGGCAACTGCGTACGAGAACTGGCTGCGCGAACTCGCCAAGGCCAATTTTTCTGACCGTATGCGGATCATCTCGAACGGGCTATGAGATGCGAGCATATCCGTCCGTCAACTGGTGGCCCGGCAACCTACGTTCGCATGAATCCAAGGCTTGTTTCGCGGCGCGGTTTCGGGATCTTAACGGTATTAGCTCGCGGAGATGTCTCGAGTTCCTGGACCTTGGTCCGCTAGAAGGCGCACCGGCGGACGCCGGCGAGGTCGAGAGGCTGTCATCAATACTGTGCGAGCCGGCTCAAGATGTTGAGTCAATTTTGCAGCCTTCCATCCGGTTCGTCGGGTGCGGCCGATATGCTCCTCCGCCAAACACGCGTGATCGTCAGTTCATCCGTTATTGCGAAGCATGCGCCAACCTGGGCTATCACAGCTACCTGCACGAGGCCGAGTGGCTTGCGAGGTGTCCGTTCCATTTATGTGAGTTGAAAGAGGCGCTGATCAAAGCCTATACCGGCAGCATCATGAGGCGGCATTTGGACGCGCTTGGCGTTCTGATGCGCAAACACTGCCAGTCCTGGCCTCGCTGCGACAGTTCCCTTGCGTCCTCTAGCGGCGAACATCTGACCGCGCTAGGAGACTGGGTGGTTTTTGCCACCCGCGCTGCCGCGTGTCTTTCAAGCGCAGAGGTGTGGTGCTCGGCACCTGAGGGGGAGTTTGGGACGTTGTCACTGGCGCAGGCCTTTGGGCAGCTGCGCGCCATTACGCCGATGCCAGAGGCGATCGAGACGTTGTTGACAGAAGCCGGAGGCAAATGGCGCATGCGTAGCCGTCTGTTCGCTGCGGAAGCGAAACTAGAGCTTGAGCGCCTCAATGCCCTAGGCCTGAGATTCCCGCGCGTCCTGGAGGTCTATCGAGGCATCTCGGCGTTTGCCGCGAATCCGCCGTCGTTCGTCACCTGTCTGAACGCAGTCAAAGATTCACTCAGGGCCCGACACGGCAACTGTCATTGTGAATGGGGCCTTTTTCGCGGAGGATGGGAGCTTCATTGGATCAAGGTTTATCCTGACGAACAGCCGTACTTGTCAACGCCCTGTCCGTTTGAGTTCGCGCTCGCCGAGCTCGAAGGAGGATGGGGAGGTCTGGGGGCAGGCGCTGACTGGCCGAAGGGCCGTTCAAGAACAGGTACGGCTAATGTATCTGGTGCGTGAGATGTACGCTGCGGGTCTCGTTCAATACACAGCCAACGCGGAAGTGTCCGCCGAGGGGTACCTGCACATCGGACAGGACCTTCCGTCCTGCTGCCTATGGGTCGACGACTCGCCACTGACGGAGTTGCTGGACACTGCCTCGACATGGGAAATCGAGTCCGCCCACAGCGCAATATCTACCTGGCTCGACAACATTGAGCGAGGGGCTCAACCTGGGCATCGCGAAGATCCGAAATATTGCGTGCGGCTGGGGCAGACCGCTGATGGCTTACGTCTCGTTCGCTGGATTGGCGTGCCACTGGATTGACCACGACTTCGGGCACAAATCCAACCGCTAGCGAAAGCGAAGTGCCCCGGATCTTTCTGGTCGGAATGCGCCGGCTGCTTCTAGAACGTCTCTCAGATGAAAGCATGCGCGTTTGCGCGGGCATCATGCAGGGCATGGTGTTCACTGTACTCCGCAAAGTACGCAGCCAGCCGCCTGGCGTCCCGGCGCATAAGGATGTTTTCAGCCTTCCATCCAGGGGGAAGTGGACCACCGAGCAGATCCGCGAGGAGCGTGAAATCACCTTCATAATCATAGCAAAGTACGGGCTTGGGCCTGACAGGTATGCTATAGAGCCAGGCCGACAGTTGACGTTTGAGATCGTCCAGTGGCATCGAACGGTCAGGGAACTGACCCAACTGCGGCAGCACAATTTCGCGCACGAAGTCACTACAAAGCGATGTTTCAAAGTCGGAACGCTCAGCGTAAAACTCCTGGCCGTCTTCCCCTACGATCGCGACGCTGATCAGTTGGCAGGAGTCGAACGACGTGAATTCGGTATCGAGAAAGTAGCGGGTCTTCCACGGGCTCCGAGGAAAGTTTGTCTTCTGCATGGCATTGATCCGGTCCTGACCCAGCGATTATAAGCTCGCATGGATAGTCGCATGCACGCGTTCGTTCTCTCATGTCGCAATTGCGTCCGGACCGAGATTCGCTAAGGTTGACATCGCGGGCTGCAGCACTTTCCTGAACGGCGCCTGGCAATTGCCTTCGACTAGCATCCACACGTTGTCGTTCGGATAGAGTGCAGCAATGTCGCACTGTTCCCTCTCACATAGCGGACGGACCGAATAGTACAGCGCGCCAACCGGATTACTCGACGGCTGCAGCTGAAAGCTTTGGATAACTACATAGCGGTCGTCGACGCTAAATTGTCCGCCATCACCAAATTGCATGTGCTGCCATTCCAATGAGCGACGCCCGCAGCACTCTGCGTCTCGTGTTGGTTTCCGATTGCCGCGATCGCCGCGCCCGTAGCAGAGGCGATGTGAAAGACCGGGAAGGGTACAAGCCGTGAGAACGGTGGCTTTTTCGGCGGTTGTTACTGTCCAGATTTTTTGCCAGCCACATTCACCAATTATGCTAGCGACCGGACGCTGGTGAGCGGCGCAAAATGAAGCCGGGCACCGGTGCCGACCGGTCGCGCTCCCATTACAGTCGAGCAACGCGCACCCGTCCGAATAAAATCTAAGACGTGCTCTGCGTCTCGCAGGAGCCGTGAATCATGACTTCCAACCAAAGCGCACCATCGTTTCCGTTCAGCCGACCCTGAGCCCACTCACACGGCGAGGCGGACCGACTATCTGTTCTCGGATTGGCTGCTTTCTTGCCATATGCTAAGGCGCCGTCGAAGATGTGGCGCAACGCGTCGCACCGTCGTCGATGTTGGGCTTGACCTCGATCGAGTGCACCCAAATCTTCTGACCGATGATGTCGTTACCGATTTAGTCATCGCCCTGGAGGACACCATGACCCACTCGGACAGCAGAATCCGCCCTATTTTCTGCGATCGCCGTTTTTGCAGCGCTTGCGGGCATCGCGGCGTCGATCCGCGGCTCGCTCTTCGATGAGCCGTCCTTTTTCCGTTACGGCGTTGCCGCTGCGGTGGGAGGCGTGGCGTGCTTCGTGCTGCTGCTTAACCCTACGCGCAGCGGCGAGACATGACCGCTTGGGGCCTACCGAGCAATCCCTATCGACAGCTGTGCCTCGAAGCATCGCCGACTTCAGCGATTCAAGCGTCGTCGCCGTCAGCGAACAGACCATGCTCGGGCGCTGTCTGCTCATGATCGATACATTGCACATGCCAGTGTCCAGTCATCAGCGTGCGTCCGCGCTTCGCACACCACTGGGCGCGACCGGTCTCGCCTTCGAAGGGACCATCGCAACCGTTCAGGTCCAACCCTTCCAGAACGCAAAGGGGTGTGCTGTCATTCGGGCCACATACGAGCGTATTCCCGCAATCCATGTGCAGCAGACCCCACTCCGGCAGTTCCAGCCCGAGATGACCCTCGCGGGACCATTTCCGCGAGTCCTTGTCCAGCCAGAGGATGGCAAAAGCCATCGGATGTTCACAATTGAATGTGTCGAGATGAACTGTGAGGCGCATGACAATCTCCGAACGTAGCGGCGGTCAACTGACCCGGACATGTGAATCGCCGCTTTCAAGGGCAATCATTGACTCAGTACCCATTGCACCAGCGTGTGTGCGTCCTCGGCGGATATTGGGCCGCCGCGATCGGCAGGCAGCGGCATTGCCATGTCTCCCCAATGAGCTTTGCCTCCTAGCCGCAACTTGTGCTCAAGCATGAACTGCGCGTTAGGCAGATCGCGGTAGCGGGCTGCGATCTGCTCGAACGATGGCGCGAGGAAAGGCGCGTCGCGTGTATGACAGAACATGCAGCGATGCTGATCCACCAGCGCGGCCGGCTCGGGCTCGGCCTGCGCGGCGGGGGCAAACAGCACGAACGCGGCACATGCCAGACGGCAGTTGCGGCTTAAGGCGTTCATGGCACGCGCTCCTGTGCGAGGGAATGAGTTCAGTGTACGGTCGGGCGTTGCGCTGCGATTGACCTCGATCAACCGGAGCACAGCGCGTGAGTTTGACTGGCTGCGGCTAGAAACTATGCTGATGACAGGCACGCGGCGCACAGACCGCACACGCCATACAATCAGGTGGCTGTCATGAAGATCCATTTTCCCGATGAATGCCCTGAGTACTGCGCGCGCGATTTCGTCGTCGCGTTTCCTGCGGAAGTGGACGACACCCGCGTACAGTGCGCGATTTCCGCGGAGGCATTGGAGGATCACTTTGGAGCCGCATCAGTGCGCGAAGAGGATTTGCTCACCGCGTTCGAATCGAATCGACGTCGTATTGAGCGCGCGACAAGAAATGTGCTCAACGAGATCGGAGCAAAGCCCGTTCTGATGCACAGTGGTTACTTCCGGTTTTGCGACTGAATCCCGCGGCTTCGCGGAACGACACGGGTCGTCGGTGAAAAACGGGGGAAGTTCTGTGCGCGCAATGGTGTTCGACGGTGACTCACCGATCCTGAGTGAAGACGACGTACCGGATCCTAGGCCCGGTAGTGGACAGATGCTGATTGACGTTCACGCGTGCGGCGTGTGCCGCACGGACCTTCACCTGGTTGATCGCGAGCTTGATCGTCCCAAGCGGCCCGTTATCCCTGGCCATGAGATCGTCGGCACGGTAGCGGAGATGGGCGCGGGCGTGACGGGTTTCGCAGTTGGCGATCGCGTGGGCGTGCCGTGGGTTGGTTATACGTGTGGGCATTGCCGCTACTGCCTCTCGGCACGCGAGAATCTCTGCGATGAAGGCGGCTTCACCGGTTATTCGATCGACGGTGGCTACGCTGAACGCACTGTCGCCGACAGCCGTTATTGTTTTCATCTGCCGGCGCAATACACCGATATCGAGGCGGCGCCATTGTTATGTGCGGGTCTTATCGGCTATCGCACCTTGAGCATGGCGGGCGACGCGCGGAGCATCGGCATTTACGGTTTCGGTGCCGCGGCGCATATCGTCGCGCAGGTGGCGCTTCATCAACAGCGTACGGTGTACGCATTCACCCGGCCCGGCGATCAGGCGGCGCAGCAACTCGCGCTACGGCTGGGCGCGGCGTGGGCGGGCGGCAGCGACGAGGCGCCGCCTCGCGAGCTGGACGCGGCGTTGCTGTTTGCGCCGGTCGGCGCGCTCGTTCCCCAGGCTTTGCAGGCAGTCGTGAAAGGCGGCGTCGTGGTTTGCGGCGGGATCCATATGAGCGATGTTCCGTCGTTTCCGTATTCGTTTCTGTGGGGCGAACGGCGCCTGGTGTCAGTCGCAAATCTGACCCGTGACGATGGGGTCGCCTTCATGCGCATTGCGGGCGAGACGCGGCTCACGCTCGAAACCACGACTTATGCGTTGAAGGATGCCAATCGCGCGCTCGCCGATCTGCGTGACGGGCGCCTGACAGGCGCAGCAGTGCTGGCCGTCAAACCCGGATAAGGCCGTCGTGATCGAGAATCCGGATGTCCTTGCCATGCGCGTCGAGTAAGCCGTCGCGCTGGAAGCGCGACAGCATCCGGCTCACCGTTTCGAGCTTGATGCCGAGATAGCTGCCAATTTCCTCGCGTGTCATGCGCAGGTGGAATTCCGCCGGCGAATAGCCGCGCTTTCTGAGGCGCTCCGAGAGATTCAGCAGGAACGTCGCCACGCGTTGTTCCGCCGACATCGTGCCGAGCAGCATCATCTGCGACGATTCACGCACGATCTCGCTGCCCATCATGCGATGCACGTGCTGCTGAACGGCCTTCACTTCGCGACACATCGTCTCTAGCAGATGGAATGGGATGATGCAGAGCTTGCTGTCTTCGAGCGCAATGGCATCGCAGCTGTGATGACCGGAGCATACGCCGTCGAGTCCAAGCGAATCGCCGGCGAGATGAAAGCCCGTCACATGCGCGCGGCCGTCGCGGTGCATGACGACAGTCTTGAACGACCCTGCGCGCACCGCATAAATGCTTTGAAACGAATCGTTCGCGCGGAAGATCGTCTCACCCTGCCGGATGGTTCGCGACGGGTAGATGAGCGCTTCGATTCTCTGCAATTCATCGGGCGTCAGGCCTTGCGGCATGCACATCGGGCGCATCGAGCACGACGAGCAACGCAGGGCGCCCTTGCGTGGTGCGCGGTCGGCGGCTGCTGCTTGCACCCGCGCGGGTGCAACTTGCAGCGGGATGAAGTTGCGAGAGCTGACCGGATAGGCGGCAACGTCAGACATGATGTGCTCCTGATGGAAGAAAGGCGCGCGCATGATGTTCGCTGGCGATCCGCTGGATCGTGCTTCGCGCAAGTTCGAATTCGCGAGTCTTGTCGAAAAAGTAGTGCGCGCCGTTTGTCAGGCACGCGCGCCGGAACCAGGTGCCGGAACGGTTGGTCAGCACCATCGCGATCACGTGCGGCATGCGTTGCGCGAGCAAGGCCAGCAACTCCATGCCGGTGCCGCCGTTCAGGTGCAACTCCGTCACTACCAGATGAGCTGCGGCGGCCTCGATCCCCGCGAACGCCGCACTGGGTTCCTCGGCTTCGCCGACGATTTCCACGCCGTCGAGCGCGCCGAACAGCGCGGCCATACGGCGCCGTACGGGGAACGCATCGTCGACGAGAAAAACACGCAGGGCGGGGCGATTGAGGCTTGAGTTCATGCCTCGAAGTATCGGCCGCGCCATCTCAAAATAAAATCGGCGCTGAGCTAACTTCGTGTAGGCGAGTGCGAAGGTCTGTAGGGCGTTTCCTACATCAGGCGTCGTAGCCCGCAAGTGGGGCGGCGGAGACGGTCAGATACCGTCCTCTTCGTCATCGACCAGTTTGTGGCGGATCGCATAGCGCACCAGCGCGGCTTCGTGCGGCATCTGCATTTTCTCGAGGATGCGCATCTTGTAGGTGCTGATGGTCTTCGCGCTGACGCACAACTCGGTCGCGATCTCCGTGATGGTCTGGCCGGCGGCAATGCGCTTGAGAACGTCGAATTCACGGTCCGACAGGCGCTGATGCGGCAGCAGGTCGACGGGCTCGTTCAGGCTCTGCGCGAAGCGCTCGGCCATCGCAAGGCTCACGTAGACGCCGCCCGCTGCCACCTTCGTCACGGCCGCCACAAGCTCCGCGCTCGCGCTTTCCTTGGTCAGATAGCCGGACGCGCCGGCCTTGAACGCGCGTACGGCGTATTGCTGCTCGGCATGCATGGTCAGCACGAGGATACGCAGCGACGGCTTTTCATCCTTGATCTGTTTGATCAGTTCGACGCCGTTGCGGCCCGGCATCGACAGATCGAGCACCAGCACGTCTGCTGCACACGCGCGAATCAGTGCGACGGTGCTCGCGCTGTCGCTCGCTTCGCCCACCACGTCAAAGCCGCTTGCGCCCTTGAGAATATGACGCAGACCGTCACGCACGAGCGCATGATCGTCGGCGAGCAAGACCCTGGTCATGATTGCGACTCCTGCATCTGCACCGCCTGGACCGGTATCGTGACGCTCAACACAAAGCCGTTGCCTCGCGCCGTTTGAACGCCGACGGCGCCGCCGAGCATATGGGCGCGTTCGCGAATGCCGAGCAGGCCAAACGACTTGCCCACCGGTTCTTGGTCACGATGCACGCCCTTGCCGTTGTCGGCGATGCGCAACACAACACTCTGATCGCTGGCGCGCAGGCTGAGTGTAACGAGCGTGGCGTCGGCATGGCGCGCCACGTTGGTCAGCGCTTCCTGCACGATACGGAACAGCGCGGTCGCGCCTGCGGGGCTGAAACGTGCGTCGCCGGTTTCGATGTCACGCTCGACGTCGATGCCATAGCGGTTCGTGAAGTCGTTCGCGAGCCATTCGACTGCGGGTATCAGTCCGAGGTCGTCGAGCATCACCGGCCGCAGATCGGCGGCAATGCGGCGAACCGACGCCACGGTCGCGTCGATAAGACGGCGCATGCCCTGCAAATGGTCGCGCACCAGCTCGCTTGCGGAGCCGTTAAGCGCTTCTTCAACCGACGAGATGTCCATTTTCAGTGCGGTCAGCTGCTGGCCAAGGTCGTCGTGCAACTCGCGTGCGATGCGCGTCTTTTCGTCTTCGCGGATCTTCTGCAGATTGGCGGACAGTTCGCGCAGTTCCTCGCGCGCCTGCTGCTGCGCCTGTTCGGCTTTCACGCGTTCGGTGACGTCACGCAGCATGACGGTGTAAAGCCTGGCGCCACCGTCGTGAATCTGCGAGATGGAGGCCTCGATCGGGAATTCCTCGCCGTTTGCGCGCAAGCCGCAGAGCACACGTTGCCGGCCCATCTGGCGGTCGGACACGCCCGTCACGCCGAACTGTTCGACATGCCGGGCGTGCGCCGCGCGAAACCGCTCGGGGATAAAGCGCACGAGCGGCGCGCCGATCGCGTCCATGGCCGAGCAGCCGAAAATCTGTTCGGCCATCGGATTGAACAGCACGACACGCTGCTGTTCGTCGATGGTGATGATCGCTTCCATCGACGAACGGATGATCGCCATCATGCGCGCTTCGTTCACGCCGGACAGGTTGATTGCGGCATTTGCATCACTGTGCGCGGAAAAGGCTTCGCGACGAGCGCGCACAAGTATGAACGCGCTCGTCGCGACGAGCAACGCGGCGGCGATACAGATGAACAGCACCGGATCGAACCAGCGCCGCGCGGCCAGCATCACCGCCAGTGCCGCGGCAAAGGCTGCTGCTGCCGCGAGTACAGGCCGCGCCGCCAACCAGCTCAACCGCTCGTGCGACACCGCGGTGCGCGGCGTGGGCGTCTGACCGCTGACGGACATTTGCGCCTCTTCGAATGACTGCAGACAAGAATCGGTTGCGCTGCAAGACGCCGCCGCCGCAGGCAGGTGCTTCGCTTTTTGGGGGGCTGGTCCGCCCTCCGGTGAACGCTGGGCCAGCCGCGCGCAAACCTGATAGCTGCGCTTATTGTCCGCGAAACGCCGGATTCGTGCCAGTGCCGCGCCGCCGGCGGATGTCTGCAGTTCAATGTGACATGAGTACCGGCGCGGTCATCGACTGAAGCATGGTGCGCGTGACGCCGCCGAGGATGCGTTCCTGCGCGCGCGCGTGACCATAGGCGCCGATCACCAGAAGGTCGATGTGGCGGTCGGCCAGTGTGTTGAGCAGCGTCGTGCCGGCGTGGGCGTTGGATACGCTGGGTATGGCGGCGAAGCCGGCCTCGACGCCGTGCCGATCGAGCCAGGCGGCCACGTCGATGCCGGCCGGCTCGCGATGGTGCGCATCTCGCTCCATCGTTAGGACCGTCACGAAGCTGGCGCGACGGATCAGCGGCAAGGCATCCATCGCGGCGCGCGCGCTTTCGCGGCCGCCGTCCCACGCGATCATCACGTTATCCATACGGGAGCGCACGGTGCCCGCATACGGCAGGACGATTGCAGGCCGTCCGGCGCCGATGATCATATCGTCCAGAAAATGGCGCGCGACGAACGCGTTGCGATCGTCGGGATCGTCCTGGCCGAGGATCAGCAGGTCGGCATGACGCGCATGCATGATGGCCGTGGGCGTAGGGGCGCCGTCCGGCGCGCGCCACTCGGCGCTCACCGCGGCGCGCGCGGCGGCCGCAACGAAGCGCGCATGTGCGTTTGTCTTGTTGGCACTGCGTTGCGCCTCGCGGCTGCGCGACCAGATGTCCTCGCCGTCCATCAACAGCGGGTCCGCCGGCGCCTCGCAAACCGCGTATAGACAGATGAGGTGGGCGTCGTGGCGTGCGACGGTTTCCAGCGCATAGTCCAGTCTTGCCGCGCTGCGCGCGCTGTCGTCCAGGTGCACGGGCAGGGTTTTGCAGTTCATGACGGCTCCTTGACCGGTTTGCCCTGGCCTTGGACGACGCTAGTGGCGGAGGATGCACAGTGAGAGGAAATCAGCAGTACCGGGCAGGTGGCAATGCGCAGAAAGCGCTCGGCGACGCTGCCGAGCATCAGCCGCTGTACGCCGCGCCGGCCATGCGTGCCCATCACGACGACGTCCGCGTCGAATTCCTGCGCGGCGGCCAGGATGCGATGCGCAATATCGTCAGCGGCCAGTTCGGTTTCGACAAGGCGTGGTGGTCCTTTGACGCCGGATGCGGCCATCAGCGCAGCGGCGTCGGCGAGCGCGCGCTTGCCGTCCTCGACGAGCGCATTGCGCACATACGAGGGATCGTAGCCGGGCACGTCGTAGGTCAGCAGCGGCACGTCCACGACGAAAAGTGGCTGCAGTCTCGCGTCGGACTCGCGCGCCAGGTCAAGGGCGGCGGCGAGCGCCCGCGCCGAGGTTTCGCTGCCATCGACGGCAACCAGAATTTTTTTGTACATGGCGAACACTCCTGAAAAGATAAGAAGCCGGCGCTCAATGCGACATCAGTACCGGCACGGTCATCGACTTGAGGATCGTGCGCGTCGCGCCGCCCATCACCAGTTCGCGCCAGCGCGCATGACCATATCCGCCCATCACCAGCAGGTCGGCTCCTGCGTCGGCCACTTGCGAGAGCAGCACCTCGCCGATCGAGCCATCGGCTCCTGTTTCGATGTCGACCACATCGACATGCGCACCATGCCGCGCGATCACGGTGGCGATGTCCGCGCCGGGAATGCGAAGGCTTCCGCCGTCTCGCATGCCGTTGACGGTGAGAATCGTGGTGCTTTTTGCCGCGCGCATGAACGGCAACGCGTCATGCACGGCGCGCGTGGCTTCGCGGCTGCCGTCCCACGCCACCAGGATCCGGCTGCCCGTCGTCTGCTCATTGCGGGCATACGGCACGAGCAGTACCGGACGACCGCTCGACAGAATCAGGTTCTCGGGAAACAGGTCGCCGACATACGATTCGGCGTCGCCTGGATTGTCCTGACCGGCGACGATGAGATCCGCGCAGCGGCCAAGTCGCGGCACGGCAAAGCTAGCGGATTCGTCGACGGCAATCCATTCACCTTCTACTTCCGCACGCCGGAGTTCCGCATGGAATAGCCGCTGGAGCGCCGCGCTCCGCTCCGCGCGTCGCTCTTCATGCTCGCGGTAGTACTCGGCCGTACCGGCCATCACGTACAACGATCGCGGGTCGGGCGAGAACACCGCGAATACGCCGGTCAGATGCGCGCCGAACTGTTTAGCGAGAGACAGCGCGGTTTCTAGCCGCGGATGGGCGGTCGGGCTCGTGTCGAGGTGCACAACGATAGTCTTGTAGCTCATGGCGGGCGCTCCGAAAGGAATGAGTAACGACGCTGGGACAGGTGAGCTTGAGTCTAGGAATGATCGCGCCGGTCTCGTTGATGCAGATCAACGGCGGCACAGGCGCGGTGCGTCGCGGCGTGGGTTGACCTGCGTCATGAGCACGCCCGCGCCGGCCTCTATGCTCGGGACATACATGGCACGCGAGTGCGCGCCATTGCGCTTTTCATCAAAGGAGCGAGTCATGTCCGAGCCACGCGTTCTCATCGTCTTTTTCTCGCGTACTGGCACCACCCGCAGGCTTGCTGGCGCGCTCGCAGGCATGTTGTCCGCCGACGTCGAGGAAATCTGCGACTTCACCGAGCGTCGCGGAGCGTTGGGGTATCTGCGCTGTGTTATCGACTCATGGCGGAAGCGGCCGGCCGAAATCGTCCCGGCGGGGCTCGATCCGTCGCAGTACGATCTCGTGCTGGTCGGGACGCCGGTCTGGGCGGGCGCGGTGTCGGCACCGGTGCGCGCGTACCTGCTGCAAAACCGCTCGAGGTTTCGCCATGTCGGATTCTTTTGCACCTTCGGGGGCCTTGGCGCGGGGACGGCTTTCGGCGAAATGCGCGCGCTTGCAGGCAAGGCGCCCGTCGCGCAATGCAAGGTGCGGGCTGCTCAGGTTCAGCGGGGCGTGCGGACCCCGGCGCTCGAATCGTTCGCGGGCGTACTGGAACGTCACCTCGCCCACTACGTGGCGCTGGAATGGAGTTGCTGATTGTCGCGGGTCGCCGGCTTGTCTAGCGCGGCAGCAACATCATTAGCGCCGCCGCGCCCATCACCGCTGCCGCGATCCAGCCCAGCACGATAAGCGGCCGGCTTGCGGTGAAATCGCCCATCACCGCGCGCCTCGTGACCAGCAGCAGAATCACGACCATCAGCGGTACGGCCACTACGCCGTTGATCACAGCACTAACGAGCAGCGCTTTCATCGGACTGATCGATGAAAACTGGATTCCGAGCGAGGCCAGCACGCTCACGGCGATGATGCCGTAAAAGCCGCGCGCGTCGCGCAGCTTGCGCTCGAGCCCCTCCGGCCACCCCAGCGCCTCAGTCAACGCATAGGCGCCCGAACCGGCAAGCACTGGGACACCTATGAATCCCACGCCGAGTATGCCGAGCGAGAAGAGCAGATAAGCGAAGTCGCCCGCGAGAGGCCGCAATGCGCTCGCGGCCTGGGCGGCCGTGGCGATGTCCGTGACGCCGGCAGCATGCAGCGTGACAGCGGTGGCGAGCATGATGAACCACGCGGTGACGTTCGAATAGAGCATGCCGCTCCAGGTGTCCCAACTGATACGCCGCATTTCCGCAGGCGCCTCGCGCGCGTCGTCCGCGAGCGGCGCGCTGTTCGCATGGGCGCGCATGTCCTCGACTTCTTCCGACGCCTGCCAGAAGAACAGGTACGGGCTGATCGTCGTACCGAATACGGCGACCACCATCGCCGCGGCATCCGCATTGACATCGAAGCGCGGCCACAGGGTGCGCAGCGCCACCTCGCGCCACGGCACATGAACGACGAACAGCACCGCCGCGTAGGCAAGCAGCGAAACGGTCAGCCATTTTAGAAAAATCACGTAGCGATGGTAGGGCACGAAGATCTGCAACAGCAGTGTGGCCAATACAAAGCACACGGTCATCACGTGACGGTCGATGCCACTGACGAGTTGCGCGACTTCGCCCATCGCGGCGACATCGGCGGCGATGTTGAGCGTGTTGGCCACCAGCAATAGCAGCACCACGCCATAAAGCACGACGGGCGGAAAAGCCTCCTTGATGTTGGCGGCGAGGCCCTTGCCGGTCACGCGGCCCAGGTCCGCGCACATCGACTGGACGGCGGCCATCAGCGGAAACGCAAGCGGCATGGTCCACAGCATGTTCAGCCCGAATTGCGCGCCGGCCTGCGAATAGGTGGCGATGCCGCTCGGGTCGTCGTCGGCGACACCCGTGATGAGGCCGGGCCCGACGCGCGCAAGTGGATGCTCCTTGAGCCGCGCGAATATCGTGCGCTGCTGTTTCAGCGGTGTTGCGTCGAGCTCCAAGGCGTTCCCCTTAAGCAGGCGTGTGCTTCATCGCGAGTCATAGCCTCGGCACGCGGTGCACAAATGTCGGTCCGTTAGTGGCTGCGTAAAGCGGAAGCCGCGCCGTACACCACGCGCGGATCGTGGTGACCTTTGTACACAGCCGGGGCGGCCCGATCCAGGCCAAGCAGTGTGCAGACTGCGGTCTGCGCCGAGCGAACCGAATATTCGACGGTGAACACGACGTCATTCGGCAACTCGCAAAACTGTCCGACGAACGCAAGATTCGTCCAGCCCTCGGGCACGACTTGCGGCCGGTCGCCGCGCTTGCGGGGCAGGAACTGGCTCGTGATGTACGGCATCAGGCACGGAATGCAGATGGCGTCGTCGAGAATGCGCTGAGCCTGCGCCTCGATGTGCAAATGGCCGAGAAGCTCCGTCACGATCTCGCGGCCCGTGCATTCGGCCATCGGTTTGGCGACGAAATTGCCCGGCCGGTCGACGAAAAGCCCATAACCCCAGAACACTTGCACGTCCTTCGGCTGACCCATGAAATGCGGCTGATGCGGCAGCACGATCGACATGAGCCAGCTCGATTGCGGGAACGTAATCAGTCCGCCTTCGCCCGGCACATTGCCGGTCAGATCGCGGATCAGGCGAAATAACGCAGGATCGTGCAGTGTCGCGGTAAACGAAAGCCAGCGCGATTCGTCGACGTGATCGGCGAATACCGAAGGATGACCGAACTCGCCGCGTCCGGCCGCGATGGTTTTCCAGAGCGCCCAAGCGCCGCTGCTGTCGTGCTGATCGAACGCCGCAGCGCGATGCGTGGCGCCGAGGCTCGATCCTGCGGTCATCGAGCCGAGCGTGACGATGACCTTGTCGTTTTCGCCGACCGGAATTTCCGCGCGGCCGTTACCGTGTTCGCAGACGATGCCGGCGACGCGGTTCAGTTCGCCACTCTCGTCATACCGCAGATCGAGCACTCGCGTGCCGGTGCAAAATTCCACGCCGTGTTCGTCGAGCCATTTGCGCAGCGGCCGCACCATCGAGTCGTACTGGTTGTAGACCGTGCGCATGATGCCGTGCAACTGGTTAAAGCCCGGCGTCATATGCGCGAAGCGCAGCAGGTAGCGGCGGAACTCGGCAGCGCTGTGCCAGGGCTGGAAGGCAAAGGTCGTGCACCACATGATCCAGAAGTTGGTCTCGAAGAAATCGCGCTCGAAATGGTCCGAGATGCGACTGTCACCGAGCAGTGCTTCCGGTTCGAGCGCAAGACGGCCAAGCGTCAGCAGGTGTGTCTCGGCGAGCCCGTACACAGGTGCGTCCTCACGTTTGCCGTCGCGCACGAGCCGCGCTTTGGACGACGTGCGAAGCGTCTCGTTCCAGTCGAAGATTTCCTTCGTCACGCTGCTGCGGCCGTCGAGCGTAGGAATCGAGTCGAACAGATCATAGGTGCACAGGTACTTGCTTTCCAGCATGCGGCCGCCGCGCACGACGTAACCATCCTGTGGCGTACCCGCGCCGTCGAGACTGCCGCCGGCCTTGCCGAGGGCTTCCAGAATCGTGATGCGGCAGCCGGGCACATCGGCGTCGCGGATCAGAAAGGCAGCGGCCGCGAGCGACGCAATGCCGCCGCCGACAAGATAGAAATGGCCGCGGCCAGTCGCTTCGTCGCGAGCCTGATGTGTCAGCGCATCCACGCCGGCATGGTGGGATTGGTTCATTTGATGGTCTCGCAGGGTAATGGCCGTGAACGTACAGACCATACCCGCGAAGTGCGGAGGCACGTTGCGCTGGATCAACGGCGCGCACGGTGGCGCGGCCCTGTGAGCTCGTTGATGCAGGTCAATCGTCAGATAGGGATACGCGCTCATGATCCTCTCATCGACTTGCTGGTCCACGTGGCTTTTGCTGCCGCAACGGTCGACGGAAAGTGCAGTTTGCGCGGAGGTTGTATGGGAATCGATATGCAGATCGTCTACCTCGGATTTGCGGGGTCCGCGCAAATCGAGTCTGAGGCGGCCGCCCAGTTGGTGCGTCTCGAGCGGTTCGGCGGATGCATCTCCGGATGCCATCTGGCACTGGAAGCCATACGCGAGCGTGCCCCGCACGACGTAGCGGGCGCGCGCGGCGACATGCCTGAGAACCTTCGAGACGAACGCCTGTTCGACGCGCGCCTCGACCTCGTGCTGCGCACCGGAGAACTCGTTCCCATCGAACACCGGCAAAGCTCCGATCCCGATGAAGCGGTGCAGGCAGCCTTCGACGCGGCGCAGCGGTTTCTCGAGCGCCATGTCGCTCGCGCCTGATTTGCAACGTCACTTTTAACATCACGATCAAGCTTTTTCAGGAGGCAGATATGTACGCGAATATTGTGGTTGCGCTCGACGGCAGCGATGCAGCGAAGCGCGCGCTCAGCGAAGCGATTCAGTTGGCGAAGCTCTCGCGCGGCAAGCTGACCGCCGTCTACGTGCTGGATCAGTCGGCGGCATTCACCTATGCAGGTGCCTGCGATCCGCATCTTCTGACCGACGCTGCGCGGCAGGTCGGAACCACGCTGCTGCATGGCGCGCTGGCCCAGATGCGCGAGCTGAACGTCGTGGGCGACACGGAGATCGTGGAAACCCAGGGCATCGCCGAAGACATCGCCGGCGCGTTGCTGCGCTGCGCACAGAGGCGCGGCGCGGACCTTGTCGTGATGGGCACGCACGGACGGCGCGGATTCCGGCGCATGGTGATCGGCAGTGTTGCGGAGCGTTTCCTTCGCTGTGCGACATGCCCCGTTCTGCTGGTTCGCGAGCCCGCCGACGCGAAGCCCGAGGCGCCGCTTTGACGCGATCTGGCCGCTAATCTCCTCGACTATTGGAGTCATCTCGTGAAAGCACTGGTTTATCACGGCGCCGGGCAAAAATCTCTCGACGAGCGGCCGATGCCGCAACTCGCGTCCCCCACCGACGCCATCGTCAAGGTCACGCGCACGACGATCTGCGGCACCGACCTGCATATCCTGAAGGGCGACGTCCCCACCTGCGAGCCGGGCCGCATTCTCGGCCATGAAGGAGTGGGAATCGTCTATCAGGTTGGCGCTGCCGTCAGCACGCTGAAAGAGGGCGATCCTGTGCTTATCTCGTGCATTTCGTCGTGTGGCAAGTGCGACTACTGCCGGCGCGGAATGTACTCGCACTGCGCGACGGGCGGATGGATTCTTGGCAACCGGATCGACGGCACGCAAGCGGAGTACGTGCGCATTCCTCACGCGGAAACAAGCCTGTACCGCATTCCCGCAGGCGCGGACGAAGAGGCGCTAGTGATGCTTTCCGACATCCTGCCGACCGGCTTTGAATGCGGTGTTCTCAACGGCAAGGTTGAACCGGGAAGCACGGTGGCGATTGTCGGCGCGGGGCCGATCGGGCTCGCGTCGCTGCTTACCGCGCAGTTCTATTCGCCGGCGCAGATAGTGATGATCGACCGCGACCCTTACCGTCTGGAGGTGGCGTCGCGCTTCGGGGCGACGGCGTGCATCGATAGCGGCGTCGACGATCCGGTGGCAAAGCTCATGAAGCTCACCGCCGGAACGGGCGCGGATTGCGTGATCGAGGCCGTGGGTGTGCCCGAGACTTTCGAGTTATGCCAGGCGCTGGTGGCGCCTGGCGGCGTCATCGCCAACGTCGGCGTGCATGGCGTGAAGGCGGATCTGCATCTGGAATCGCTGTGGGATCGCAACATCTCGATCACGACGCGTCTCGTCGATACGGTCAGTACGCCGATGCTGCTGAAGACCGTGCGTGCCGGCCGGCTCGACGCCGCGAGCCTGATCACGCATCGCTTCAAGCTCGACGATGTACTGAAAGCCTACGAGACGTTCGGCGATGCGGCCCGATCGCATGCATTGAAGGTCATCATAGAAACGGCTTAAGGACTCGTGCAAAGGAGGCAGGGTGTCCAACATGCAAAAGGCATTTCCAGGATGAACGCATATCCGGCAGCCGCCATTCCGGTGGCGGGTTCGTTTCCCGGGCTCATGCAGGGTCTGCACGGCGAACCGTCGCCCCTGCTGCGGCTAGCGCTCGAGCGCGGTCGTGTGCGCATGGCGGTGGTGCATCCGTGCGACGTCCGAGCCTTGCCGCGCTGAGCGCGGCCTGGGGGGCCGGCCTGATAGATCCGGTGATCGTGGGGCCGCGTGAGCGTATCAAGGCGTTGGCGACGGCCGCACGCATCGATCTCGCCGGCATCGAAATCGACGATGTACCGCACAGTCATGCGGCAGCGGCGCGCGCCGTGGAACTCGCGGATCGTGGCCAGGTGCAGGCGCTGATGAAAGGCAGCCTGCATACGGACGAACTGATGTCCGCTGTCGTCCGGCCGGAATCCGGCTTGCGCACAGGCAAGCGGATATCGCATTGTTTCCTGGTGCAACTGCCGTCGTATCAGCATCCGTTCATGATCACGGACGCTGCGGTCAACGTGGCACCCGACCTGGAACAGAAGCGCGGCATCGTGCAGAACGCCATCGACCTTGCGCACGCGCTCGGCCTCGCGCTTCCACGAGTCGCGATTCTCGGCGCCGTTGAAACCGTCAATCCGCAGATGCGTTCGACGCTCGATGCGGCAGCGCTGTCAAAAATGGCCGACCGCGGACAGTTGAGCGGCGGGCTCGTCGACGGGCCGCTCGCCTTCGACAACGCCATTTCAGTCAGAGCCGCACGTCTGAAGGGAATCGCGTCGCCCGTGGCCGGGCGCGCCGATATTCTGGTGGTCCCCGATCTCGAGGTCGGCAACATGCTCGTCAAACAACTGGAATTCCTGAGCGGAGCGGCCAGTGCCGGCATCGTCCTCGGCGCGAAGGTGCCCATCGTATTGACGAGCCGCGCCGACAGCGTATCGGCGCGCATTGCCTCGTGCGCGCTGGCGGTGCTGCTTGCTCAGCAGGATGGCAGTGCAAACTGTGCGCGTTCCGCCTGAGCGAGGGCAAGCATTATGTGAAACGTTTCTGGCGCGCGGGATAGCGTCGAGGCCTAGCCCGCGTTTTGCAAATCGGTTGTATCGAAGTGGCCGACGCTTTGCACAAGGACAGGTACGCTGTCGCGCGACAGGCGCATTTCGGCACCCAGGGTGCTGCGGTTCAGCCAGCTTCTCGCCGCCACCGCCAATCCAGCAGCGGCACAAAACAGATAGACGTTCTGCACGATGGCGCCTGCGCTTGCATAGGCAAACGGCTCGCGTTGGGACGGCGCGATGTCCTGCATGCGGGCAAGGTCGGCGACATACACCAGCTCGACGGGCGCCTCGCCGACGAAATCCTGATAGCCGGTCAACGCACGCAGATCGGCTGCGATCACGAGGTCGAGGCAATGCTGCAGCGGATCGTAGCGATACATGCCGCGCGCGAGCGCCACATAGACGTGGATTTCGTGGAGTGCGAGAACGGAAGGCGCGGTGCGTCTGTCGTTTCCTTCAGGATCTTTTCGGTTCACGCCGTTGGCGGCCCACAGCATCTGCCCGAGCGTTGCGTCGTCGAGCCCGGTCTCGGCGAAGCGTCGCGTCGTGCGCCGTTTCGACAAGGCGTCCATGATGGGCATGCCGCCGCTCAGCGCGGGCTGTGGCAGCGCGATGCGCGGTGCCGCCTCGCCATGCACGGGGCGTGCCTCCGTCGCGTTGGGTGTTGTGGTGCCGAGTCTGAAATAGTGCTTCATAGCAAGCCTCGTCGGACAGGCGTTTAACCTTCAGGACACGACGTCGGCGAGCGGCCGGCGCGGTGAATGGACCGCAGGGCGTTTAGCGCGGCCGACGCGCAACACCAGCTGCGGTACAGCGTCCATTCCCAGCAGGGCGCGCAACTGCTCGCGCAGGGCGCTCACTTCGATCGGCTGATTCAGATAGGACGCCGTGACGCCAGCATTGGCCGCGACCAGCAACAGCCGCTCAAGCGCCTGGCCGGCTGCGAGCCACGCAGGCATGTCGTCCGTCGACGTCGCGAGGCAGACGAGAAGCGGCGACCCTTCAGCGAGTGCATGGTGCGCGGCGGCAAGCCCGCCACCCAGATCGAACGTGCGGACGACCGAGGCTAGGAGCGGCGCGGCGAGATCGAGCAGCGCGGTCATGCCTGCGGACAGCGCGGGCATGCCGTCTTCCCGGCGTCGCGGGTGAATCCAGGTGGCCAGCTCGCGACAAAAACGCGGGTCGTCGAACTGGATGCGGTCGGCCGCGGCGACGAGTTCGGCAACTTTCTCCCGCACCGGCGCGCTCGAGATGCAGACGGCATCCGCACCCTCGGCGTCGGCGGCGTCGACGACTTCTTGGAGGACGCCCGAGGGAAGCGGCTCATCCCTGAAGAGTTCACGAGTGGTCACGCGCTGACGGATCGCCGGGAACAGCAAGGTGAGCGCCGCGTCGCAATGACCTTCGCGGACGACCTGCACGTGTGCCAGCACGTCCGGATCGAGGCGCGAAGGAAACAGCGTGATGGCGTATGCGAGCCCGAAGTGACTGAGCGCGACGCGCAGGTTGAAGAGCGCTGCGCCGCAACTGATGATCAACTCCCGATCGAACGGATCGACCACCGGCAACGCCCGTAACCGGTCGGCGCAGAGCGTCACGCTGTCGCCATCGACGATGAAATGCCACGGCTGCGTGTTGTGACTGGACGGCGCCAGCACTGCGTAGCGTAGCGCGAATCGCAGCTTTTCGTGGGTGCCCGCGGTGCTGTCCAGTTCACGTTCGTCGACCGACCAGGCGGCCGTCTGCAGCAATGCGCTCATGTCGTGGTCTCCTTTACGAACTCATGTCCTCACTGTGTCAGGGGACGCCATAGGCGGATTGATCTGGATCAGCCGGCATAGAGTGGGCGACGCCGGCACACGACGTTGCGGCCAGCTCGTCGGCGGCTCCCGGCAATTCGACCGTTTGAAGGTAAATCGGCACTTCGCAGCGCCACTGATAGGTCTCTTCGATGTGACGTCGCATCGCGTCGGCGGCCGCCGGCTCGCCGTGGGTGACGAAGGTGCGCTGCGGCGGCTCGGGTATCGAGCGCAGCCAGGAAAGCAACTCGGCATAATCGGCGTGGGCCGATAGCGACGAGAGGTTCGCCACCGATGCGCGTACCCGCACATACTCACCGTGAATCTTTATCTCCTGCGCGCCGGCAGCGAGCGCCGCGCCGCGCGTGCCGGCCGCCTGATAGCCGACCAGCGCAATCGTGTTGCGGTAATCGGGAGCGAACGCCTTCAGGTGATGTACCACCCGTCCACCAGTCGCCATACCGCTGCCCGCAATGACTACCATCGGGCCATGCCGCCCCAGAATCGCCTTCGATTCGTCGACGGTTCGCACCATCTGTGCAGCGTGGCTTATTGCGTGAGCCTCGGTCGAGCTCACGCGGTGTTCGCGCACGTGACGCCCGTAAAGCTGCGTGACGCTCGTCGCCATGGGGCTATCGAGAAACACCGGCACGTTTGCCATCCTGCCGGCCGCTTTCAGTTGCGCAATGTGGTGAAGAATCGATTGCGCCCGTCCAACTGCGAAACACGGAATCACGACAATGCCGCCGCGCCGGAACGTCCTCGTAAAGACTTCGGCAAGTTCGGCGGCAGGATCGGTCTTCTCGTGAAGCCGGTCGCCGTAGGTCGACTCGACCACCAGATAGTCCGCATGCGCAAGCGGCATGGGCGCGCGCATGATCGGGTCGTCCGGCCGGCCGATGTCGCCCGAAAAAGCAATGACCTTGCCCTCGACGCAGAGCACCACGCTGGCCGCGCCGAGGATGTGGCCAGCGGGCAACAACCGGAAGCATGCCTGCTCCTTCAGTTGTTTCGGGACGTCGAAGTCACGCGGTTCCAGCAGTTCCAGCGCGTGTTCGGCGTCTTCAACGGTGTAAAGGGGCAGCGCGGGATGATGTTTTGACCGACCGTGCCGGTTCGCGTAGGCAGCTTCTTCTTCCTGCAGTCGTGCGCTGTCGCGCAACATGATCTCGCAAAGATCGCGAGTGCCGCGAGTGCAGTAGACCGGTCCGCGATAGCCCATGCGAGTCAGTACCGGCAGGTAGCCGCAGTGATCCAGATGGGCATGGGTGAGGATCACCGCGTCCAGAGTGCCGACGTCGACAGGCAACGGGTTCCAGTTGCGCAGGCGCAGATTTTTGGTGCCTTGAAACAGACCGCAGTCAACCAGGATTCGTAGCCCCGCGCCTTCCAGCAGGTACCTGGAACCAGTGACGGTTTCCGCCGCACCGAGAAAGGTCAGTTTCATTTCTCATACCTCGCAGTCGAGCGATAGCCGCGCGTGGCCAGCAATCGTATTCAGCGCACCGACGCTCCCGCGCATGTGTCGCTCAGTGCTTGCGCAAAACGTCGAAACGCCTGCAACGAGCCGGCAACGCTTTGATACTTCTGCCGGCCAATCTGGCCGTCGAGCGTGACGAGCATGCCGGCGTCGCGGGCAAGCGTGAGAATCCGGCCGATGTCATCGTCGCTGTCTGCTGCGTCGCGCAGCGGGCTGTCGGTCGGCGTATTGCCGGCATACGGGGCGGTGTTTGACATGGTGGTCTCCCGGTGAAGATTGCTCTTGTGGTGAGTTCAGTAAAGGCGATGGGACTGACCAGGTAAATCAGATGTCGCTGACACCGCAGTCAGTTTTCAAGTGCTCGTGTCAGCGGTTCCCTACACCGGCACGCGTAACGGATGTCAGGGAATGTTCCGGGTCGCGGGTACGGTACGCCGACGACAGACGATGATCCAGGTCAAATCCGCAGGGGCGTCCTCGCCTTACTTTTAAGGCGAGCAAGTGGTTTGCGCGGTACGTCGTACCGGAGACCGGAAACCGGTGAGGGGCGGGGTAGATATGAAAAAGGTATGGGTGCCGGTTACTGGGCTGCTGATCATGACGTTGGTGGGCTGCAGTACGCAAGGGTCCACCGCGGCATACCGCGACATGGAAATCGCACTCGGAAACGCGCGCGAGTCGGCGCGCGTCGATTGCCCGACCCAGGCCGACTGCGAGCGCTTGTGGCGGCGCACCGAAATATATGTGACGCAACGCTCTGCGACGGCGATCCGCCGTTCCGATGACTCGAAGATCGAAACGGCCGAGCCGCACACGTTCGGCGCCGTATATGTATGGGCAACCCGAACGACTGCAGGCAACGGCGTGTGGACGATTCGGGTCAGAGGCATGTGCCGCGGCATGTATCGGGCGGACGGCACGCCGGGCTTGCTGTACAGAACTTGCGCTGAACAGGTTCGCGCGGTCGAAACCGGCTTTCGTACTTTTATCGGCGCGTCATCATGATCTTGCTGACGAGATGAACTTGCGCTGTCGCACTCAGGCGGGCGGCGCCGTACCAAGACGAATTGCACCGAGCGGGATACACGCGGCGATTCTGAAGCCCATGCCAGGTGCGCTGTCGATCGTCAGCGTGCCGCGCAATTGACGCACCCGCTCACGCATCCCGAGCAAACCAAAAGAGCCGCGTCCAGAAGCGTCCTGCACCGCGGCTCCGCAGCCATTGTCCTCGACACAAAGCCTGCACGCATTGACGTCGTTCGACATGTCGATAGTCACTTCGCTTGCCTGCGCGTGTCGCGCCACATTCGTTAGCGCTTCCTGCACGATGCGGTAGAGCGCGGCGGACGCAAACGGTGTCAGCTCCATATCGTCGGTATCAATGTGCAGAATGACGTTTACATGAAAGCGCTGGGTGAAATCGTCGGTCAACCACTCGAGCGCCGCGCCAAGTCCGAGGTCATCGAGCATCGGCGGCCGGAGATTCGCGGCGATACGTCGCAGCGAGGTCAGCATGCTGTCGATCTGACGTTGTAGCGCGTTTCTTGCGCCGGGCATCGCTGGGTCTCCCCCAGGCACTATCTGTTGCTCCAGCGCGGCGACGCCCATTTTCAGCGCGCTGAGCTGCTGGCCGAGATCGTCATGCAGCTCACGCGCAATGCGCCGTTGCTCTTCCTCGCGTGCCGCTTGCATCTGCGTCGACAGTTCGTCTGCATGCTCCAGTTCGGCGAGCCGCATACGTTCGCTCATGTCGCGTGTAATTTTGGCGAAACCGAGTAGGGCGCCTGAAAGATCGTATACGGCCGTGATTGTGACGTCGGCCCAGAATCGCGAGCCGTCGCGCCGTACCCGCCAGCCTTGATCTTCCGCACGGCCCTCTGCCATGGCTAGCGCGAGTTCGCGCCCCGGTTTGCCAGCGGCAACGTCTTCTGGTGTATAGAAGATCGAAAAATGCCGGCCGATTATCTGTTCGGGGGTGTAGCCCTTGATCTTGTGTGCGCCGCTGTTCCAACTGGCCACGTGTCCTGTGGCGTCCAGCATGAAAATCGCGTAGTCCTGCACGGCGTCGATCAACAACTGATAACGGTCCTCGACCGGTACGTCCGAATCATTGGCCGCATTGGATCTGAACTTTCCACTGTTCCAGTCGAGAATCACCGGTCTCTCCAATAGAGGCTGCGAATTGCGAACTGTCACCGAACGATCCGTCGTGTTCTGCATGAACCGGAACGATCAGTTTACGCCCGTTGCTCCATTTGTGCCCGCCTATCACGAGTTCCATTTCCGTGCGTAACCAGCGTCGGACGCCCTGGCCGGGCTCCAGATCTGGCGTGAGCGACGCTCTGATTGATAAAGGTCAACCGGCTACGGACGGCCGCGCCTACATTGGACCCATCATTGCCGCGCACGGGTTCGCCGCAGTTTGTCGCTAAATCCGTGGCGAGCGCTTCATCACGTCAGGAGGTTGATCATGGCACCACAACGGGGGAAACATCATGCCGGCTAAGCGCGTTGCTTTTGTTACAGGCGGCATGGGCGGGCTGGGTGCCGCCATCAGCCGGCGTCTTCAGGATGCAGGCATGGTCGTCGCCATGTCGCATTCGGAACGAAACGACCACGTTGCCACCTGGCTTATGCGCGAGCGTGAGGCGGGGCGCCACTTCGTTGCATACGAGGCTGACGTGTCCAGCTTCGACTCGTGCGCGCACTGCGCCGAACGGGTACTCGCCGAATTCGGCACGGTGGACGTTCTCGTGAATAACGCGGGTATCACTCGCGATTCGAGCTTTGAGAAGATGACAAAGGAAGACTGGGACAAGGTGCTGCGCACCGATCTCGATTCCATGTTCAACATGACCAAGCCGCTGCTCGTCGGGATGGTCAAGCAGAACTTCGGGCGGGTCGTCAATGTCAGTTCGGTGAACGGCGCGCGGGGCGCGTTCGGACAAACCAATTACGCGGCGGCGAAAGCGGGTATTCACGGCTTCACGATGTCGCTTGCACTGGAGACAGCGCGGCACGGCGTAACTGTCAACACGGTCTCGCCCGGCTACCTTGCCACGGCGATGACCGCGGGCGTCCCCCAGGACGTGATCGAAACAAGAATTCTGCCGCAGATTCCAATGGGCCGTCTCGGGCAACCGGACGAAGTTGCAGCGCTGGTGGCTTTTCTCTGTTCCGACGATGCTGGGTTCGTCACGGGCGCCGATTTCGCGATCAATGGTGGCATGCACATGCGATGAGTAACGGCAATTCAACAAGCTTTAGGAGACCTTCGGGGAATACGTCTGCCCGTCCGGGTGAAAGCATTGCCGTCCTTCGTGCGGTTGCCGAAAGAATTGTTTGCAGCCCCAACACGCCGACAGCCCATACGAAAAGATGGACCGTGCCACGCACGCTGCCATCGCCGCGACTACCGCTCGGGCTTCCTGGCCGCGCTGTGGCTCGCCGCGCAAGATGGCCGATCCATCTTTCTATTTCACCGGGAAGAACTTCGCCTCGATTCCCGGAATTTAGCAGGCCTTACGTGGTGGCCGACGTCGCGGAGCGTGGTGTTGGCGACGCGCCAGGCAGCTACGTTCTCGAGCCGTAATGCCTTCCAAAAACTGACCTTTCGATGCGACTCACTTGACGCACGTCAACCGGTGGTCGACAGCCGAGCCTAAAGTCATTCATACAGCGTGCCCCGTACTGTAACCGGACGCGAGCCAATGCGACGCATGGGAGCACACTGCAGCGCGTTTGCCGCCAGCAACTGTCATGCAGGCGACCCGCGCAACGCGGTCCTTTTTCCTAATGTCATTGACCAGGCCAGGAGCACGACGATGAGCAACTTGACACGATTTGATCCCTTTCCGCTGGAACCCATGTCCGAACTCTTTCAGGGACTGTTCCGTCCCATGCGCGCCGCGGGCGGCGAGCCACTTGCCGATATCAAGGTCGATGTAACCGAGAGCGACAGCGGATACACCGTGAAGGCAGAATTGCCCGGAGTCGACAAGAAAGATATCGACGTGAAGATCGATGGCAACCTCGTCTCGATCAGCGCAAAAGTCGAACGCAATCAGGAAATAAAAGAGGGCGAACGGGTGATTCGCCGCGAGCGATACGCGGGCGCCGTCAGCCGCGCTTTCTCGCTTGCAAGCGAAGTCGACGAGGGTTCTGCGGCGGCGGAATACAAAGATGGCGTGCTCTCGCTGACGCTGCCAAAAAAGGCGCCGTCTGAGCGCAAGCGTCTGCAGGTCAACTAAGGTAAATCAACCGATCCCGATGTCGCAGTGCTCGCGGCAGCATTGCGCGCGCGGTGACAAGCGCGGCATTACGCCAACAAGGAGCATGCAATGAAGTCGGACTTCGAATTGAAACGCCAGGTCGAGGAGGAATTGGCCTGGGAGCCCGCAGTCGAGATCACGGACATCGGCGTCGAAGTACGCGACCGCGTCGTGACGCTGTCGGGTCATCCCGCCAGCTATGCGGAAAAACTCGCGGCCGAAAAAGCCGCGCAGCGTGTAGCCGGCGTGAAAGCCGTGGTCGTCGAGATGAACATTCGCTTGCCGCACACGGACGTGCGGACGGACGAGGAGATTGCCAACGCTGTTCGCTCGATGTTGCGCTGGACGGTCGGCCTGAGCGAAGAGGCGGTCAAGGTACAGGTCGAGAAAGGCTGGGTGACGCTGCGCGGCGAGGTAGACCGAGCGTTTCAGAGCCATGTCGCCACCCGCACCATTTCGCACATGCGCAGCGTCACGGGCGTTTCAAATCTGATTCGTATCGGTGGCAAGGCCGCCGCGCAGGATATCGGTGAGCAGATCGGCAAGGCGTTGCAGCGTCACGCCGAGCGCGAGGCGAAGCACATCGAGATCAGGGTGCACGAAGGAACGGTCACGCTCACGGGCAAGGTCGACTCGGTAGGCGAGCGCTCCGCCGTGCGCGGTGCTGCGTGGGCGGCGCCGGGTGTGCATGCGGTCGTCGACAACCTGACGGTGGCATAGACACGCCTCTGCCTGTCGGCGCAGGACCGGTGCCGCTGACGCGTCCCGGCCCGCTCATTTCACCAAACTCCCAGCAACGAGGAGCGATTCATGACGATTTCGGGCAACGTGGGCAACGTCGACTGGTCGGTTGCTGCAACCACACATCGCACGGCGGGCGGATTCGACTGCTCGATACAGCTCAGCCATCACACGCCGCAGGGCGTGTTCAAACACAGGTTCATGCACAGCAGTATTTTTCCGACGGAGCGCGAAGCGATACTGGCGGGGCTGGGCGAGGGGATGGACTGGATCCGGCTCAAGATGGCGAATACGCTTTCCGTGCATGCTGGCCAGTGTCCGGTTGAGCCTGAGTGAGCTCCATCGTGGCCGCGCATTACGCTCAGTCGAGCGCACCGTCGAAAAGATCCACGTAAAAAAATCGCCCGGCGACAAACCGTTCGGCGCCAAAGTGCCGCCACCGCGCACCATGCCGAGCGCCTGTGCAAAAGCGCGGCGTAAGACGGCGGTCAGAAGCACGCCGTGCGTCCCGCCTATTCGCGCTGGATAGCGGCTCCGGTTGCAATTGATAGCGTTGACGGTCTTCCTCCTGCCGGGCGGATATGGGCGAGGTCGCGATCAGCGTGATTGATTGGCACGATGTGATTAGCCTGTCCGGTTATGGAAGGTGATAGCGCAGGGGGCCGATGTGAGGGATGCTCCATCACTGCGTTACGCATCCCTCGAGGCGACGATTCACTGCTTCTGTGCGGTCAGCATAGGGGTATCTCCGCGCTGGCGATTGATCCCGATCAATTCCGCACGTGGCGACCGCCTGCCTTTCGATGCCCGGGCAGGTCCTGCAAGTTGAGTTGAATCAGCCTCGCGACGACGCAGGCTCGATCCGGTCATCTGCATCGGTAACCGCAAACGCACGTAAGAAAATTCCTACTGCGCAACGTCGACGACTACAACCGATTCAAGCGCCGCTGATTTAATTTCAACGGCTTTGCTCTCAATAATGTACTCAACAGGACGGCTGAACGACGCTCAGTCACCGTTGGAGACCGACCGAGGAGCACGAGATGAACCGCGATAACGTTTCCCTCAGAGCGCTTGTCGACAAATGGCTCGCGCCGACGCAGTCGGTTCCGGCCCGCATCACCCAGGTTGGCCGTTTAGGTTGCACCGGCGCGCGCTACGTCCGTCTGGAAGGTCAGGTATCGAAGAGGCCATTGAGTATTGTGTTCTTCCGGCACAGTGTCGGCGCGTGGGACGTCTTTCCGCCGGCACCGGCGGCGGCTGCGATGGGTGCGCGACTCTTTGCTAGTTGATGCTCAGTCAGTGCTCGCATCGCCGGGAACCATTCGGCTTAACAAGACGATGCTCGAACGACTGCAACGGCACATTTCGCCCGTATGGATTGTCGATGCAGGTCAAGCATGAGACGGCGCGAGCATCGAAGATAAGAAGGATCCGGCCGCGATGCGATTGCATAGGGTTGCCACTTGATTGCATGCTCCACATGTCGTCAGGGGCGCTCCATAGCCGAACAGCCTTTGCAGGTTCGTGGCGCGCCATGCGTGTCCGCGTCTTCCCAGTAGAAGCGCAATTCATTCGCGCCGCTTGAGGGCACCACGATCTTTCGGGTTTGTGCAACGTGATCTGCTTTGGCTGCAATCTGGTAAGCGCCGGCAGGCAGTGCTACAAAGAGGAAAGGGCCCTCGGTGCGGACGGCTAATACCAGCCGGCCGGATTTCGACGTGATCGTGACGTCGACATCGGACAGATAGCTGCCTGCCTTCGATGCGAGTGTCATGCGAAGGTTGTACCGGTGTGCAGCGGAGCGGAACGCCGCTACTTCGTCTTCCCCCACACCGCCGGTTATAAACGAAACTCCATTCTGGGACGCGGGCCGCGAAACAGATTGCGCTAGCGCATCGACCTGCACGCTGGCAGATATGAGGAAAGCAAGCAGGAGCGAGGAGCGGATAGTTCTGAACATGACGGGCCTCATATCGAATGGTCGGGCGATTCGCGCGGCGAACCCCGTTTATTGACGCTTCCATACGGCGTGCCCTCCGCCAAACCGGTTGTGCTGACGACATCGCCATCTTCAGAATGAGGCTCGGTCGACACATGGGCGTTGACTTGCGTCAAGCGGCTCACTTTCCATTGGCATAGCCTGAAATCATCGCGGCGCAGCGCGAGGCAAGATGCGGCGATGGAGAACCAGGAGGCGGACAATGAAACAGCGGGTTCGAGGACGACTGAGCATCGCGGGGGCGCTGTTGATCTTTTCGCCGCCCGCTGCGCTGGCAGATGAACTTACATCAATTGAGACCCACAGCCAGCGTTATGGAAACCACATCGCTATTTCCGCCTACAGCGACCCTCTTGTGAAAGGCGTGACCTGCTATGTCGCGGAATCGCATTCGGACGACGCTTTTGGAGGGGGACGGATATCGCACGCAGCGGATCTGACGGCGTCATGTCATCAGACAGGTGAGCTCAAGCTTGCGGCCGTAGTTCCAGCCCAGGCAAAAGTGTTCGCGGCCCAACAGAACCCGATTTTTAACTCCCTGCATATTGTTCGGATAGTCGACCGTGAGCGACACGCGCTCGTGTACTTTAGCTACTCGGAAGACGAGGCTGCGGGAGACTTGCCGGGCCGCCTGTATGTGATCCGGTTACCGGGGAATCTCCGGATACCGAAAAGATAGTGCATTCAAGGCGGGACTTTATGGTGAACCTTCGTGTCACACCAGCGCGGGCCACTCGCCGTTCAGTTGATCGATATCTGGCGATGGAACCCCTCCATTTCGCCGCGTTGCAAAGCGCAGTGCCGGGCCAGGCAATGTCACCAACACAGCCGCCGTCCGGTAGCGAAACGCTTCGTCGATGCCTGCGTCTTTCAAGGCCCCGATCAGCGCCGCAACAGGCGTCAAAGTGCGCGGGATCCGCTTAGCCGGGACGAACAGCACCTAGGTGGCAATCGTAATTTGCCCATTCGGTAACCGGAATTCGAACTGAGGGTTCTGACGGCTGTTGGGGGGCAGCTTACGGGTTCATAGGCCTCCACCATTGTGTGTGATGAGTGGTGGCAGACCCAGTCTCATCTGCGACTGTCGATACGCAGAGATGAATTGCGAATCACTGTTCCTCACTCGCGTCAGCCAGTAGTCGAGGTCTTTCTGACACCCATCACTATCGATATCCGCAAAGCACTGTGATTCCGCTGGCATCTGCATCGCCGCCCAATGAAACGCGAAGATCGTTTGTCGGTCGGCGAGCGCAAGCCTGAGGCTGCGCTTGTCGCCTTCCGTCAACCATTCTGTAATGGCGGAAGACAGCGTTGCTTCCGTCTCTTCGGGCGTGTAAGCGAATACGTGTTGGCCACCCTGCCGTGCGCTGCGCAAGTCACTGGTGGCGACCGCAACGACGAACGCGGTCGCCCGCGAGCTGCTAGATGTACCCAGCGGCGCACCGAACGTCACCCCTAGCCAGGCAAAGAGAGCGACCAGGGCAGCAGCGTACTTCATGTCGGCGACGTCCAGGGAAGCGTGAAATTGACAGTGGTGGTGGACCTGATACTCACAGATGCCTGCTCGGACCCGTCGCAGTTACATCGGGGAAGGCACGCAGACCAACAACCCTCGATCGCAGATCCAGTCAGCAACTCTACCGTGGCCTTGTGAAAGTGGCAATGCGCGCTAACTCAGCCACTTTAATGCGGTCATTTCGCATGGCGTACGCTCGTCCATGTGACAAGAAGTGCCGGCGCAAACGAGCTTGAGTGTCTGTTCACAGCGCCGAGCGTCGCCGTGAACGAGAAACGAATCTCTTGTGTGCAAACCGTGGGGCCCCTGCAATCCGAAAAATCTCATCGATTCATTCGCTGATCAGCGAAGCACGAAGCCTGGGCCAGAGTCGCGAATCAATAGTACGGACTGCAGATAGCGGACTGCTGTCTGGCCGCGCCTGTAAATGCAAAATGCAGACGGAGGGAGCTGGCGCAATGCCGGGCTCCAATTGCCGTGGGCCGGGATGTCGCCACCCGCCGTCGTCACCCGCTGTCGTCACCGAAAACGCTTTAGCTGAAGGTTTGCTTAAGGCGCTGCAGGGGGGTTGTGCTGCTGCCGACATACGCGTCCACGCGTCTGATAACCATCGATCTGATGTCCAAAGAGAGCGGATTTGCCTCTTCTCGGTCTTCGCGGCAGGTCGTCAGATCGTTTATTGGGCTATTTCGCGCTGCGTTGGCCGCGCGACGGCGCCAGAAGCAACGGCGTGCGAGCGAGGCGAGCAGTACGAGCGGCGACACTGCCGAGGAACCAGCGCGCGACGCCGCGCCGTCCATGTGTGCCGACGACCAGCAGATCCGCATGCCAGCGTTCGGCGTCGCGCACAATGGTGTGCGGCACGTCGTCGCTGACCGGTTCGGTTTTGACGAGCGCGGTCTCCGCGTGGTTGGACAGTTCTGCGAACGCGCTCGCGGCCGCGGCGAGCGCCGCGTGCCCCTCTTCGATAAACGCTTCCTGCAGGACGTGGATCGGCACGAAGTCGGTCAGCCGCACCGCGCGGTCGACCACGTAGATGGCGCGAAGGCGGGAGTCAGGTCGAGCGAACCGAAGCCCGAAGTGCAACGCGTCGAGCGACGCGGCGCTGCCGTCGAGCGCAAAGAGAATCCGTTGCGGCGACGGCCCGATATCCGCTTCGTAGCCGGCGGGCACGACGAGGATTGAACAAGGTGCCTGGGTAGTGACGAATTCCGATACCGTTCCTTCGATCCAGCGCAGTATGCCGTGATGCTGGCGGGCACCCATGACGAGCAGGTCCGCTTTCCACTCAGTAGCGGCATCTATCAGCGCATTCGCCGGATAACCGCCTTGCCGGGAAGTTTCGATGACGTCCGATTCGATGTCGATGCCGGCATCCGCAAATACACTTGTTGCTCGTGCCACGGCGTTTGCTGCATCGCGTGCCAGTTCGGTACGCGCGAGTTGCAGTTGGGCATCCGTCATGGAACCCAGCGGCAAGAGGGTGCGGGGATTCTCAGCGACGCTGACCACGCGAATCCGGCCGCCCACCAGTGACATGTGACACACGTATTCGACCGCGCGCGCAGACTGCGGGGAATCGTCCACGGCGACCAGGATTCGCCTGATTTCGTATGGTGCGTTGCCGCGCATTTGAGTCGGGCTCATGATCGTGTCTCCGTTTGAGCGTGACGTGCGCCTGCCGGCGTCGATGGACTCATTGTGAACGCGCCGCACCTACTTCGCTTGACATATGTCAAGCGACGGACTCCATGTCTCCCTCCACGCCAAGCGGGCGACAGCGACGCGGATGAGGGCGGCGCCGCCCCGCAGGAGGCCTGTGCCAAGGGGAGAGTGAAGAACGAGGCGCCGCCTGGCTAACGGGAGGCCTCACGCCAACTATGGCAGGTTATGGCGCGAAGCAGGCGGGAGCCGGATCTCGACGCCTAACCCCCGGCCGTCAATTCCCGTCGTATAAGTCAGCTTCCCGCCGAGATGGTCCACGATTCGCGCGACGATCGACAGTCCCAATCCGGTTCCGCTCTGACGGGCGTCTGCGGCGCGAAAGAATCGGTCGCTCAGACGCACTCGGTCTTGCTCCGTCACGCCTCGGCCGTTGTCTCGCACGAGCAGTAGCGTGCCCTCCGGCGTCTGGCGGGTGACGATTTCGACGCGACCGCCTGCCTCCGCGTATTTGATGGCGTTGTCCACCAGATTGTCCAGCATGATGCGCACGAATGCAGGCGGCGCTTCGATCGTCACATACGCGTCGCCGGACACGCTTAACTCAAGGCCTTTGGACAAAGCATCGGCCTCGCGCGCAGCGATGCATTCGCGTGCCACGGTGTCGAGTTGCACGTCTACCGCTGCTGCAGGAATGCGTTCATCAAGTCTCGCAAGCAACAGAAGCTGTTCCGCCAGGTGCGTGCTTCTGTCCACGGCCTCGACGACCCGCTGCATCGCGAGGCGCTGTTTTGCAGGGTCGCGAGTAGTAAGCGCGACCTGCGCCTGAACCTTGATTGCGGCGAGCGGGGACTTCAGTTCGTGGGCGGCGTCTGCGGTAAAGGCCCGCTCGCGATCGAGCGACGCGTGAAGCCGCGACAGCAGGACATTCAGTGCGTCGACGAGCGGAGAGACTTCGGCCGGCGTGCCTTGCAGATCTATCGTTTCCAGATTGTCGACGTTCCTCGCAGCGATTGCTCGGGAGAGAATTTTTAGCGGCGCAAGGCTACTGCCTATCGCCGCCCAGATGACGAGGGCGAGGACCGGTAGCGCGAATGCGAGCGGCCTGGCGATGCGCCTGGCGACGCCAGCGCCCAGATCCGCCCGACCATCGCTACGTTCGAAGACACGCACGCTGCGATCATGGAGTGCGTCGCGGAGCTGGTAGACGTTCCATTCCGGCACGCCCGCCGTTGCGCTGTTTCCGGCGTCCTTGCCTGGCGCTGACGGCGCAGCCGTAGGCGGCACCCCGGGCAACCCCGGGCTCTTAGCGAGCACCTGGCCATTAAGGTCGCGCACTTCGTACAGCAGGCGGCGTGACACGTCATCGTCGCCGTCGTCGTCGGAAACGTGCGAGCTTTCGTCAACGAGCGCCAACAGATCGTGCACGTCGACGAGCGCCAGCGTGCGAGCCGCTTGCTCGATTCGCGCGTCGTCCCATTCACCGGCCTCATGAATAGCCTGGCGGTAACTCGAGATGAGCGCTAAGGCCCACACAAGCGCGACGCTGACGAGCACTAGCAGCGTCAGGCGCTGACGAATCGAGGTTGTCACGATGCCTTCTCCATCACATAGCCGACACCTCTGATCGTCTTGATGATTCCGTGTCCGAGCTTTTTGCGCAGGTTGGAAATATGTACTTCGACGGCATTGCTCTCGACTTCTTCCTGCCAGCCATAAAGGTTTTCCTCGATGCGGGCGCGCGAGAGAGGGGTGCCCTGATGGATCAGCAACTCGATCAATACGGCGCATTCGCGCGAGGTCAACGGCTGACGCAAACCGCCTTGCGTGACGGTGAACGTCGACGGCTCCACGATCAGATCCCGATACTGGATCGTCTCGGTGCTGCGCCCATGCGCGCGACGCAGAAGCGCCCGGCAACGCGCAATCAGTTCGCTCAGGTCGAACGGTTTGCCCAGGTAGTCGTCCGCCCCGGCGGTGAGACCGCCTACCCGGTCCGCAACAGTGTCCCTTGCCGTCATGACGAGAACCGGCGTATCGTCGCGACGGCCTCGCAGCCAATCGAGCAGCTCCGTTCCGGACAGTTTGGGCAGACCGAGATCGAGCACGACCAGTTCGTACTCCGTTGTAGTCAATGCGAGCATCGCCTCGCGACCATCGTGCGCCCAGTCGACCGTCAACCCTGCGTCACATAGTCCTTCTTCGACACCGCTTCCAATTAATTCGTCGTCTTCTACCAGCAACACACGCATCTCACTGAACTCCCGAAGGCATGGGGTGGCCAATCAAGTCTCCCGCACGCGGGTCCATTTGATCATCGGTTTGGACTACTAGTCTAGTTGGGCGAAACTCACACACGCAAAGCTTATTTCCTTAAGATTCCCTTCAGGGTGGCGTCGCAGCATGCGGTCTGTGAGTCGGGAGAACAGACCGATTTACAAGCCAACTGACTAATGGAGTCTCAAATGCAAAAGATCAATGTTCGCCTTTGCGCGGCAGTCGCCGTTGCCGCAATCGCACTGCCGTTGTCCGCCCAGGCCACCGGGTCATGTACCACTGAGCCGAAAGCGAAATGGATGCAGGACAAGGACATTTCCAAACAATTGGAGAAGCAGGGCTACCAGGTGAAGCGGGTCAAGACTGAAGGCAATTGTTACGAGGTCTACGCGCTCGACAAGTCAGGCAATCGCCGCGAGATCGTCGTCAATCCGGTGAACGGCAAGGTTGTGAGCGAGGAGGTCAACGAATGAGTCGCGTGAACGCAGGCACAGGCGAAGCGTCCAGCTTCACGCCAGTGTGGGACCTGTTTGTCCGTGTTTTCCATTGGAGCGTTGCCGTCACATTCGGCGCAGCTTATGCGTCGAGCGACGACGGGGGCACTGTCCATCACATCCTCGGGTATGCGGTCCTTGCGCTGGTGGCATTGCGCATCGCGTGGGGTTTCGTGGGGAGTTACCATGCCCGCTTTGCCAACTTCGTGCCGGGTCCGCGCAGGTTCGCTCAATATACGAAGGCGATGTTGGCCGGCCGCGAGCGGCGCTACCTCGGACACAACCCCGCAGGCGGAGCGATGATCATTGCTCTTCTCGTTCTGCTCACCGCGACGGGCGCGACCGGATGGCTGCTTACGACGAACGCATTTTGGGGTTCGGAGGCGGTCGAAGCACTCCATGAAGCGTGCGCCAACGCAGTACTCGTATGCGTTGCACTTCACGTCGGCGGCGTTTTGCTCGCGAGCTGGCGCCATCGGGAAAATCTGGTTGGTGCGATGCTGACCGGCCGCAAGCGCAATGATTGATGAACTCGCCGGCCGATACCGTCGTGTCAGCCGGCGCATCGCAGCGCGGAATGTCTTCGGATAGAACATGCCTGTCGCGCGGAATCCGGTTGCGTCAGTCAGGTACGAGCGTTTTGAGCCGGTGTGTCGCGCTTGAAACGGAGCTTGTGCTCATTAATTGCAAAGCTCCAGTCGATTCGCATCAGCGCGAAAACGAGACATAGCAAAGCCAGTTGGGTGGCAATGAAATAGGCGCCCAGATACCCTCCCTCGAGATCGAATTCGGGGTCGAGGTACGAGTGTGCGACCTGCGCAAAGTGTGTCCAGACTGCATAGCTCGCGAGGCGTCCGCAGAAGAACGGCACGCCGATGAGCCACAGTCTCAGACCGGTCAGCCCATAGGCGATGAACAGATAGTTCGACGGGAACGGACTGAAAGCGTACAGCAGCAGCGCCCCGGCCGTCACCGCCTTCTTTCTTTGCAGCCATACCTTTATCACGTCGATGTTTTGCCGGTCAGCTTCGCGCATCAGATGGCCGCGAACGAGCCATGTCGAGCATCGCGCAAGAATCAGACGTCCTATTGTGGCGGCGGACGCAGCCACTATGGCAAGCACGAACGGGTCCGCGTCCGGCTGCTTGAATCCTATCCACGACATCGCCATCCACGTGGGTGGGGCGAAGGCCGGAATGACGTTGAGCAGCAGAATGGCCACGAACAGTGCCGCGATTGTGATCACGAGAACGTCTCCGATTTTTGTATCTGCACCGTCAGTTGTTTAGCAATGCAACCAGTCCAAACAGCTGCGCGAGAGCTGGCACTGTCATCAGAAGCAGAAGTGCAGCTCCCGTTGCGCACAGAACAATCAGGAGGTAGCGATTGCGCTCAGGCGAATTGACGCGGCCTTCCGCGCGCGGCAACGCACGGATTACAAAGATCAAAGCGACATTGCCCGCTACGAGCGAAACGAATGCAACTGTGCGGGCAAAGGGCGACGGGTAGCCATGGGTCAGCAGCCAACCGTACAAGCCCACCAACATCATGGCGCCCACCGCACCTGCGGTCGCTCCTTTGACAAGTGTCCAGTTCGACAGCAGCCTTGCGCCGATGGGGCGTGGCGGCAAGCGCATCAGGTCCGCGCGTTCGGGCTCGTTCTCAAACACGACCGAGCAGACCGGGTTGATGATCAGTTCCAGAAAGATGATATGAACGGGTGCAAGCAGCGGCGGCCAGCCGACGAAAACCGGAATCATGACCGCGGCGATCATCGGAATGTGAACGGCGACTGTATAGCTGATTGCCTGCACGAGATTGGCGTAGATACGTCTTCCGAGCCGGATCGCCGACACGATCGGCGCGAAGTCGTCGCGCAGCAGGACCAGCGATGCGACCTCGCGCGCAACTTCGGCGCCGCGCAGCCCCATCGCAATGCCGATATGCGCCGCCTTCAGCGCGGGCGCGTCGTTCACACCGTCGCCCGTCATCGCGACCACGTGGCCGCTTTCGCGGAAAGCGTTGACTAGCTGCAGCTTCTGCTCCGGTTTGACGCGCGCGAATGTGTTGACGCGCTGAATGGCATCGCGAAGCTGTGCATCGTCCATCGAGGCCACTTCCTGGCCCGTCACGATCCGTGCGCTGTCGATGCCGACTTCGGTCGCAATAGCCCGCGCCGTCGACAGATAGTCTCCGGTGATCATCACCACACGGATGCCGGCTGCCTGGCATTGCGCAATAGCACCTGCGACTTCCGGGCGGACCGGATCGAGCAGACCGACCAGCCCCACGAAAGAGAACGCGAAGTCATGCTGCGTTTGCGGCCAGTCGGGACGTGAGTGCCGTGCTTTGGCCACCCCCAGCACGCGTAGCCCGCCGGACGCCATCTGCGCGGCGTGATCGAGGACAGTCCGCGTTTCATGCTCGCTCAGGTGACATAAATCACAGACTGCCTCGGGGGCCCCTTTGCAGGCCACGGCCTGATGGTCGAGCTCCGGCGAATGCCAGGCGTGGGACATAGCCGGCAACCCGGGTGTCAGCGCGTACTCGTGCACGAGCGACCATTCCGGGTGGATGCGCCCCGTGCCGGCGAGCCCAATCCGGCCTGTTTCGTGAAACGCGCGCTCCATTGGGTCGACCGGCTCGATTTCGCTTGCAAGCACCAGACATTCGATGAGTTCGTGATACGCCTCATCAATGCGCTGCATGTCCGGCTCGATGACTTGCCGCTTTCCCTGTGCAAAGAGCATGCGCACGGACATACGGTTTTGCGTCAGTGTGCCGGTCTTGTCGACGCACAGCACGGACGTCTGCCCGAGGGTTTCTATCGCACTCATGCGGCGCGTCAGCACGCCCTCGTTAGCAATGCGGCGGGCTCCCAGTGCCATGAACACGGTGAGGATCACGGGAATTTCTTCGGGAAGAATGCCCATGGCCAGAGTGATCCCGGCGAGCACCCCCGGAAGCCATTCGCCCGAGCGCCAACGATAAGCCACGACGAGCAGCAGGCACAATGCGGCCGCAGCCACCGCAACGCGGTTGACGAACGTTCTCGTCTCCAGTTGCAACGGTGAGCGCGCTTCCGTTATGCCGCTCAATGACTTGCCAATGCGACCGAGCATCGTATTCTGCCCGGTCGCAGTCACTATCATCTGTCCCTGACCCTGCACCACCATTGATCCGAAATAGAGCTCCCCGGAAGACTGCTGTTCGGCGGATGCATCGAAGCTTGCGACGGACTTGTTCACCGAGACCGACTCGCCCGTCATGAGCGACTCGTCCACGCTCAGTTCGTGAGCTTCGGTCACCGTCCCGTCGGCCGGGACGCGAGCACCTTCGTCGACGAAAACTACGTCGCCTGGCACCAGTTCACCGGCGGAAACGAGTTGCCGCCGACCGTCACGGAGTACCTGAGCACGCGGCGCCGACAGTTCGCGAAGAGAGTCGAGTACCCGAGCGGTACGATGGCTCTGAAAGACGGTCAGCAACACAATTGCGCCGACAAACGCGAGAAGCGCCAGCGCCTCCGACACATCGCCCAGCACAAAGTAGATGCCGGTCGCGCCGAGGAGCAGAAGAAACATCGGCTCGCTTAGTACTTCCTTGAGTGTCTGCCACCACGTGCGGCGCGCTTTTGAGTCTACGAGGTTACGGCCGAAACGGGCGCGCTGCTCTGCCACCTGCGCGTTCGACAACCCACGCTGGGTATCGACGCGCTCGACCGGCGATGCGTGTTCGATATCGGCAGAGACAACATCTGGGGCGGACTCAACGGGAATAGTATGCATGCTGGTGTCAATTCCATTACGCATGTTGTGCAAGGCGACGACCTGTGGCCACACAGGCCACCGCAGCTGCGATTTTCTGTAGCCGGGACAAGAGTGCTCAATCAGCTGGCGAACGGTGCCGCGTAACCCGCGAACCATTTTCAGAATGACGCCGGCCGAACACGCGGGGGTTGACCTGCGTCAACCAATTGACATCGGGGTGACACAGATTCCCGTCCGTGACCGGTTGTTGCGACGTCGCACCATTCCACGCAACAGACGCTGCCAGCGAGGACGAGTGCATCCAGCATGTTGTGTCCGGTGTGAGGCGGAACAGGAGGGCCCATGAAAAATGCCTCGATGCAATCAGCAGCCAGCGAGCTCGTCATACGCTTACCCGGCGACGAAACGGAGCACGCGGCGCTGATCGTGTCCGCTCACGGAGCAACGCGCCATCCTGCCTGCAAAGGCCCGTTCGCGATGGTCATGCACCTCAGCACATCCTAAAGAGGGCCAACAAGCCGATCGTCGACAACCGCGCGCGGATCGCTGACAATCCGAATTCCGCGGCCCGGCTCAGTGACACCCCGGCGCCTTTGCAACAACACGATGCGTCTCTGAAGAGAGTGGCGATGGAGGAGGAGGGGTGATTCGCAAAATTAAGATTCGAGGTTACCGCATCCATAAGGACCTGACGGTTGAACCGAACCGGAAATTCAACCTGGTCGTTGGAGCTAACGAGTCTGGCAAATCAACACTCATGGAGGCTGTCACTCTTGCGCTCACGGGTCGGATCAACGGCCGGAGCGTCTGGGAAGAGCTGAATCCGCATTGGTTTAACACGGCCGTTGTGGAAGAGTTCGTCAGCAAGAGGAGCAGCGGTGTCCCGGTCGGGTTTCCGGAGATACTGATTGAGCTGTCTTTCGAGGACCTTCCCGAACTGCAGAGCCTGTGCGGCGCGATTAACTCGCATGTACCGACAACCGCTTGCCCCGGCGTGACCATGCGGATATCGGCGAATCCCGAGTACGCGACAGAACTGGAGCAATGGGCCAAGTCGCCAACATCTCTTCTGCCGGTGGAGTACTACCGTTGTGAGTGGCGATCGTTTGCAGACAAGGAGTTGACGGCGCGGCCGAAAGCCCTGGCTACGGCAGTCATTAACTCGCACACCGTCCGAACGTCGTCCGGGATTGACTATCACCTGCGGCAGATCCTTGGCGATCAACTCGAGCCCGCTGAGCGAGCACAGATTTCGCTCGAATACCGCCGCGTAAAGGCCTCGATGTCAAAGACTGCATTGAACGCTGTGAATACCAGGATGAGTTCCACGCACGCAACCTTGCACAGCCGGCCGATTGCGCTGGCAATGGACCAAAGCGCGAGAACGTCGTGGGAAAGTGTTGTCACTCCGCACGTTGATGACGTGCCGTTCAGCATGTCCGGTCAGGGGCAGCAATCGGCGATCAAGATCTCGCTGGCGATGACCCGTCATGCCGGACGCGCCAGGTTTGTCATGATTGAAGAACCCGAAAACCATTTGACGCATACACAAACCCATCTGGCCGCATCGCGCCGTCAACAGACTGCATCGCGACATCCATGTAGTACCCGAACCACTGGCACCAGTCATAGTCAGGGCTCGAAAGGTCATCGTAAATGCCGAGACGACTGGCAACGGAGCCATTGAGATTCCAGAACCGGAGCGGCCGCGGAAAGCGCAGTTCAGCGATGATGCCGTGCTGTACCGCGAACGGGTCCAAGTAGAACGTCCCCGGTCGTGTCACGTCATTTTTGCAGAACTGCGCCTCCCAGATCGCCGTTTCGGCCACGTGCGCAGCGTACAACCACCAGAACGGCATTTCGTTGCCGCCAGCAAACAGTTCGGGCGGCGGTCCGAAGCGGTACGCTCGCGCCACGCCGATCGGCAGGACACTCTCAGGTAGATACGCAGCGCGGTATAGCTGCGCCTCACCGCCGACCGCGAAAGGCTCGTTGGTGAGGCACTCCTTCAGTTGCACTGGCGAGGGCAAGCGCTCGCGCAGGTACGACGGTGGTTCGACGGTTGATTTTCTGTTGTCGCTCATTGGATAGCCGTTCAAGCGGCCATGCTTGCTCCCGGGCCGTTGATCAACGCAAGGACCTTGCGCAGACGCTCGTTTGCGGGCAGTTGCAGGAGTCTTTGCTGACTCGGATGCAGGGACGCGCGTGTCTCGAACGGGGCACCAGCCAATAGCTCTGCCGGCGCCAGTTCGTTCAGCGCGTCCTGCGCCGTAACCAGGAAAGCATGGACCTCAGTTCTCAACGCCCCCCGAAGGGCGAGAAGCACAGGCGGCAACAGTTCAGGCACCGGTCCAGCGAATTGCCACGCGGGAAATTCACGACCGTTACTCTGGCCTGACGGCACGACGCAGTAGAACTTGTTCGCTTCGACATAGCGATACAGGCTCGCGAGCGACATGCGCACCTTGCGCTGCTCGATCACCTCCGAAGGCTTCAGGTTGACAACAGGCAACGAGGAGCGGGCTTCAGATTCGTCGGCGTCACCGGACGCCAGAATCGTCGCGAAGCGCTCTTCCAGGACATGTCGCAGCAAGTCACGGATCGAACTGTCCGCAAGCTCCGGGACTTTCACCCGCAATGTCCCTTCGATATCGGAAGCAAACGACTCGGCGACATCCCGAACCAGCTGACGCGCATCGCCCGCGTAATTGCCGGTAAGCGCAGCACGGATCTTGAGAGCCGACGCGTCGTTTCGTTCTTTCGTTAGCTGTGTCATGAAAGCCTCCTTCAGGCAATGTGCGGGGGGGCGCCCAACGGGGTGAGCCGCTTCGCGATTGCTTTTGCACTGCCAGTTGTCGGCTCACCACTAACCGCGGGCGTGGATCTGAGCCTCAAAAGCGCTCGCCCGCGGAGTTCGCCGAGCCATCGACTGAGGACAGCCGCGCGCAACAGCGATGAGTCACGGCCCCACGCCGTCCGCGCTTTACTGTCGGTTAGTCCGTCGGGTCCGACAATTTTGTCGAGGTATCGGCGTAGACGAGCTTCCAGTATCCGCTCGTACACGGTGTCCCCGGACAAGTTTCCAACCAGAATCACCTTGTTCACCGAGGCGCTTTTCACTTGCGCCACAGCGCCCAGCTTGCGAAACGCGCGGGCTTCGGACGGAGTCACTGCGGTAATCTCATCATCCCAATTCAACATTCAGCGTCTCTCGAAACAGTCCATCCGACGAGGATACACCAAGTTTTCTCATTTTTCGCATTTTTCTTATGTGTCGCAAGTCGCCTTGTAGTCCTGACGCTTTAGCTTCCTGTCGACACCGGCGGACTTGAAAGTCCCGTCGAACCTGTATATATATACAGTATTGACTCATATGCAGTTCCGGAGGATGTCATGGAACATCTGGTGCGCGTACAGAATGAACGGGACCGCCGTACACTCGCGTGGCTGCGCGGACACGTCGGCGACGCGGCGATCGAGGCGGCAGCACAGCGGTATGCTGGTCCGGCAAAACCGTATCTGTCGACGGTGTGCCGCATGCTTGGGGTGACGGCGCCACGGTTCGACGGACCGCGTCGGCGGGTAGCGAGCGCGACGGCCGAGCAGTCACTGGCCACGATCCGGGAGATCCTGGCTGCCCGAAGCGGCCGGCGATCGCCGATACCCGAGGCGCTGCGGCGCGCGTGAAAAACCTTTGCCCGCCGGCGAGTGCAGTAAGTGCAGTGACTATCATGGAGAGGTGGTCGGTGCTCACGGGCACGTATCCACACACGGAGCAGAAACGGCTGGCGGGCAAACTGGCCGCCCGTCGCAGCTCCGCCACGACCGGCACGCGCCACGCGGGCCGTTTTTTTGAGGCGGTTTAATCCTGATAAGTCGTATTATCAGGATGGCGGTTAATGCCTTAAGGTCGGGGCCGTTCGTTCGCGTAATTTCGTTCCCGCTCTGGGCCACTTGTAGCAGCGGGCAGACATGTCCGCAACAAGTTTGCTTCAAGAGGTTTTGCAGAAAATTGTTCCAGACCAACGCTTGAGGCGATTTATGACTTTTCGGGCAGGCCCCAAGTGCAGTGCCCAATTGAATACCGACGAAAGTTGTCTCGTTTGACGGTACCTCGTGCGCTGACGGGGAAGCTGGGCTCGCGATATCGCACGGGGCTTGTTCGACCTCTGGAGGCACAAATTTTTGCAAGAAACGGGAACAGTTTTCCGCAAACCAACGAGACGACCACCCAATCCCTTGCTCCTGCTTCCAAATTTGACATAACATAATTTATCAACAATTTTGACAGGGTTCGACGCTATAATCGATATGCCGTTACCGGCTCCGCCTTGCCCATTGCCGGTCTCGCCATGATAATTTCTGCTCCGAGCGCGCTCATCAACGCCCACCGAACGAATGACCAAAGATCCAGACACTCCCGTGTGGGCAGAGGACTATCGCCACTGGTTCGCCGAACTCAAGCAGCGCGTCGAGCGCGCGCGGCAGCGCGCGGTAGCCAGCGCGAATCGCGAACTGGTTACGCTTTACTGGCAGATCGGCCGCGACATTCTTGACAGGCAGCAACAACAGGGCTGGGGCGCGGGCGTTGTCGACCGGCTCGCGCACGATCTCAAGGTGGCGTTCCCAGACATGCGTGGCTTCTCACCGCGGAACCTCAAGTACATGCGTGCGCTCGCGCAAGCCTTTCCGCAGCCGGAATTTGTGCAACAACCCGTTGCACAATTACCGTGGTCGCACGTCGTGACGCTGCTCGACAAGCTGGACGACTCCGCGCTGCGGCTCTGGTATGCGGGAAAATCGCTTGAGCACGGCTGGTCACGCACTGTGCTTACCATGCAGATTGAGACCGCCGCCCACGTCCGTACCGGCAAGGCTGTGACGAATTTTCCCGACCGGCTGCCTCCGGCGCAGTCGGATCTCGCACGCGACGTCCTCAAGGATCCTTATATCTTCGACTTCCTTGGCCTGACCGAAAGCGCACAGGAGCGTGACATCGAGCGTGCGCTGACCCAGCACATCACACGTTTCTTGCTTGAACTGGGCGCAGGGTTCGCTTTCGTAGGGCGTCAGTACCGGCTGGAGGTAGGTGGTGACGAGTTTTTTATCGATCTACTTTTCTACCACCTCAAGCTGCGTTGCTACGTCGTTGTCGAACTGAAAACGACGCCGTTCAAACCGGAGTACGCAGGCCAGCTGAACTTCTACCTTTCGGCGATCGACGCGCAGGTGAAGGCTCAGGAGGACCAGCCGACCATCGGTCTGCTGCTGTGCAAGGAAAAGAACCGGCTCGTGGCGGAATATGCGTTGCGCGGCGTAGCCAAGCCAATGGGTGTCGCCGAATACCAGTTCATGCGCGAAGTACCGGAATCACTGGAGACGGATTTACCCACCATTGACCAGATCGAGGCGGAATTGCGGCCCGATCTTCCTGACCCAGGCACGTAATATTTGTCGGCGGCCGGCCCTCCTCTCTGCCTACCGCAAGGCAACCGTCGGTTACCTGGCCATAAAGTCGTTCGCGGTCAGCCACAGCGGCTCGTCAGGTCGCGCCAGTGATTTTCTTTGTGCAACTGCGACGATGCGGTTGCGACCGTTTTCAAATGCTCTGAGCGTACGCGCCGGGTCAGCGCTATGCGGTAACCAGAAACAATCTTCGAGTGCGTCACGCGCAATTGCGCCTTCGACCTCGCGGCCGCGAATCGACAGCATGAAAACCACGGCGCGTCCGTCCGGCGAGACGGCGGGCGCGCGATTAAGAACTTCCATGACGTACCTCGACTATATAATTCGCGGTCTTTTCATATGTATGGCGCCGCTCATCAATCAATCTACCAGAAGTTGAAAGCAGCGCGATCGTCGATTTCGCAACGGCCCAGCCTAACCGTTATCCGCTATTGCTAACCCGCGTGGCAACGTTCGTTTGGCAAACTTTGAGGCGCGCCGCGCGTTGATGACTGCGTTCGGTTTTGCATGTGTAACGGGTGCAGACGGAGTTGCACACAGGAAGCCAACATTCTTTTCTATGGTGAGCTTTTTCGGGAACGAGGATATGCCACCGCGGGACGAGTAGTCCGGTTGTTGCAAATCCCTACTTTCGACAGCATGTGCCTGCGTCGCTTCAGCAACGTATTCGACAATCCCGAATGCTCTCTGGGACAAGCGCCGTAAATGGCACGCTGCAGGAACCAGCCCAATGAGTTGTGCGTTTGCATGACCGCGGCGGCACGCAACCAGCGCAAGGTGGTTCGCGAGGAACTGTTCGCTTGATGGCCCTGCGCCTTGAGGACCTGCCTCATTGCGAGGCCGATGCCGGATCCTGCACCGGTAATGACGTATGTTCTGAGGGTGTTAGATATGCTGAGTTCTGCATTTAAAATAGGCCGCAAGGGCAAACCAGCACATCCATTGGCGCGTAACCGTGGACGGCTTGCATTCGAAAAGATACCGGTTTCACTGAGTGAGATGAAGGCGGTTCTGGTGCTCAACAGTGCGGACAACTTGTCCGGATACAGGCACCCTTTGTGCGATTCGAATGTCTAGAGTTCGTTACAACGGGCTCTGGTGTCGAAACTGCAGATCGATGCGGCCACCGCCTTCCACTGAAATCACGCGGCCATTCACGGCAGAGGATTTCAAGCGATTCTGCGAGCGACGTGGAGCGGTGTTCACGCGAATTCATGGTGTCCCCAATGACTGCTTCACCGCGACCGCGACCGGTCTTTTGCCGGCCGCGGTTGGGCCATCGATTAGAAACTTGCTGCGGTCCTTCGCGTTAGCAATCCAAGCCGGCGGCCGTGCACGCCCACTCCAGGTCGCGCCGGTCTTGGGGTCACGATAGAGGGCCGGCTGCGGGCCTCTAACGTAGTTTCCCGCCTTCGCTGATTTTCTGGCAGCAGGAGCGGAAGACACGGCGTTACCTTTAGTTTTGCTCTACAGCTACGGACTCCCATATTCCTTCGGCATGGACGGTTTGCCCTGACCAGATAGTCCGATGGCAGCCCGGCGGCGCCGGTTCCGGGCTCGCGGGAAAGACGGGATATTGCGACGTGTAGAAATCGTGGTTGTGGGCGTCTGGATTAAGCAACGTTTCCAGGCCCTTCCAGTGAGCCTTTCGCTATACCGGGCAACTCCTCGATATGCATCTGCTGCGGCTGCTCCTTGCAGCTACCAGCTCCGTGTCGTCGGTCTGTCGGGCACGGCGGCCGTCCAGCCAGTCCGGGGAGCGGGCTTTTCTGACTGCCAGAGCAGAGCGCGCTACGCCGAGAACGTCGCAGACCGTTTTCATTGGTCGTCCCCGGGCAGTAAGGGCGAGCGCGCAATCCAGTAATAGGATGGTCCGCTCCTCTCCTCGGGGCATAATCGACGCTGACGCCGGCCCTTTTCGGAGGTGTGTCATGAGTCAATCCAGTTCCACCATTGTCGCCCGCACGGGTATTGATATCGGGAAGTCGGTCTTCCATGTCGTCGGTCTGGATGCGAAAGGCAAGCCAGTATTCAAGGGCCGATTCAATCGTGAACGGCTATTGGAGTTCCTTGCTCGCGCGTCTTCGACCATCGTTGGTATGGAAGCTTGTCCCGGTAGCAACTGGCTCGCACGCAAAGCGGCCGCCCAAGGACATCAGGTTCGCATCGTCCCCGCGCAGTTCGTCAAGCCCTTCGTCAAGTCCAACAAGACCGATATCGTCGATGCGGAAGCCATCGCTGAAGCGATTTCCCGTCCTACCATGCGCTTTACCCAGCCCAAGACCGAAGCTCAGCTCGATCTGCAGGCTCTCCATCGAGTCAGGCAACGCCTGGTGTCCTGCAAGACGGCCAACCTAACGGTGTCCGAGTGTCCTGAGTTACAGGGTCAACTCCAATGCTGCTGAACGGAACCGAAAAACAGGCATTGGAACGGGCGCAACTCGCAGGTTACGTCTACGCGACGACCAAGAGAGCACTTTCACGATGATCCGGCGCAGCGCTATCAGCGCAGATTGGGCCGAATCGTGAATACCGCTGAATGCACTTGCGCCCGGACTCGTCAAAACTGAATTGCTTTTGCGACCTTTCAAGGACCCCGATAAAAAGCGTGCAGTCAGCGCAGGCACACCCATGCCACTCGGTGGTCCGTACGAGCCCGCTGCAGCTGCCAAATTCCTCGCCTGGCGCGCCAGCGAAAAGAACAGCCAGACGATTTTCATTGACGGTGGCGCCGATGCGGTGATCCGCGGTGATTCGGTCTGGAAAATCGCTGGACGGTGTATGCCGCGCGTTAGGAGCAAGCCTGTCAGGCAATCGCCGCGACACGCACTGTTCTCATCCGCTCTTAACGGCCCTCGCGAGCGGCACGTGCTCGCTGATGAAATCTATGAACGCTCGTAGCTTCGGCGTGATATGTCTGCCGGACGACCACAACAGCTGGAAAGTGTTGTGGTCGGTCGTGTATTCCTGGCGGATTCAACCGGTCGATGCAACACACTAGAGTCTACGTAGGCAGTGGAGGTGTTGCAATGAAACAGAGGCCGAGGATCTACTATTCTGAGATCAGAAGGCACTGATGTGGGACCGTTGGCGCAAAGGCGAAACAATTCATCAGATTGCCAGACTGTTCGATCGGGGCCACTCTTCAATACAGCGGATACTCGCGGAGGCCGGCGGCATCGAGCCACCACAAAGGCATCGCGCACTGAAGGCATTGACGCTTGCCGAACGCGAGGAAGTTTCTCGCTGCCTGGTAGCCCGATTGTCGATTCGGGCTATTGCAGCCAGGCTGGGACGTGCTCCTTCCACGATCAGCCGCGAGTTGCAGCGCAACGGAGGCATGCAAGATTACCGAGCGAGTCAGGCGGACGCGCTCGCCTGGGATCGGGCACGTCGCCCGAAGGTTTGCAAATTGGTGAGAAACCAGACGCTGGCGCGAGTCGTCGCTGCAAAGCTGAAGCTGCATTGGTCTCCTGAACAGATTTCTGGTTGGCTCAAGCATGTATATGCCGTCAACAAGGACCATCTGGTGTCACACGAGACGATCTATCGGAGCCTTTACATTCAAGCTCGCGGCGCCCTGAAAAAGGGAATTGCTTGAACACTTGCGGCGCTGTCGGGTCATGCGCCGGTCCCGGCATCACACATTGAAAACTGAAGACCGCACGAACATTCGCGACGCTGTATCGATCAGCGAACGCCCCGCTACAGCGGAGGATCGCGCAATACCCGGACACTGGGAAGGCGACTTGCTGTTTGGCAACGCTACGGGCCAGATTGCAACTCTCGTCGAACGTCAAAGTCGATTCGTGATGCTGGTAAAACTAGCCAGCAAGGACTCTGAGGCTGTGGTCAACGCGCTGATACGACACGCCAGCAAGTTACCTCGGGAACTATATAAATCACTGACTTGGGACAAAGGCTCGGAAATGGCCGATCACAATCGTTTTACCGTGGCTACCGACATCAAGGTCTATTTCTGCGATCCACAGCATCCCTGGCAACGCGGCTCGAACGAAAACACGAATGGGCTTCTGAGGCAGTACTTCCCTAAGGGCACCGATCTCTCCGTCTATTCACAGGCTAGACTTGATGTCGTAGCTAGGCGGCTCAACGAACGTCCCGGAAAAACACTAAACTTCGACACACCGGCTGAGCGATTTCATCAAACCGTTGCATCGACCGGTTGAATCCGCCCCTCAAGAACGGTCACCAGCCTGCCGTCAACGAGGGCGTCACGAACCGTGAAGTCCGACATGTAGGCAATGCCGAAACCTTCCAGCGCAAAGCACAAGCGCGCCTCGTTGGTATTGCATGTCACCGTTGTGGACAGTTGCGCTTCGACTTCGTCGGTATCGCGCCGCAGTAGCCAGACCTGCAGTTTGCCGGTGTTCGGTATGCGGAATTGAATGCAGGCGTGTTCGGCGAGTTCCCTTGGATGCACGGGCTTCCCACTCGTTCGAAATAGGCCGGCGCGCCAACGAGCAAGGATCCGGAAATGCGCAGTCGCCGTGACGTCAACCGGGAATGTTCGACATCGCCGGTGCAACAGCCATTGTGCTGAACAGAATGGACTTGCTCGACGAGCCTTCGAGGGAAGCGACGGTCGCACGTGTTGAAGAACTGGCCAGTCACTGCGTCATGCTGCAGGCGACGCGCGGTGCGATACGGCTCGGCGTGATTTTCGATCAGAACGTACGGCACGCGAGGCGCGACAGCAGCGGCGCGCCACCGACGGGCACGCCTCCTCCGTTGGACGTGACCAGCTTCTCGTTCGTCACCGGCGCGCGCCTCGATCGAACTAGGCTAAAAGGAGCGCTTCGAGGTTTGTCCGCGAAACTGTTGCGAGCAAAGGGCTTCGTGCATGTGGCAGGCGGCGGCGCATTGCACGAGTTGCATGTCGTCGGCAGCCGCGTGGTAATGAGCGCGCGCCTGGATCGAACGTCTGCGGAATCTTCCATCGTTTTTATCGGCAAATTCAGCGGCGAAGTCGAATTGAGGGCAAGGGCCGCGTTGCAAGCGGCCGAAGTAGATCAGTCGTAGAAATTTTGCACCGTGGAATATCCACGGCGCAATGTCTTCAGGATGCCTGCCGATAGTAGAGATTCTGGGGATGCCGCGCCTCAGCAAAGAAAAACCACCGCTCGGCGACGAGCCCCGCATACTGAATCAAAGCGGCCGCGCACAGCAGCCACAGCGAGATGGTGGCCGATGGCACGGCGCCGCCCAACGCGATCAGCGCGAACGGCAACGCAAAGGCGGCCACGAGAAACGTGATCTTGATGCGTCGCAATGTCTGCGCGGTCCGTCCGTGAAAGAACTCACGCAAATTGAACGCGCCCGCGGTAAAGCCGCGGGACTTCTGCACCACATTCGCCCCCTTGATGCCCGTTGCGCTTTGCACAGTCGATTTCGGCCGCAAGCGCGCATTGCGCCGTAAAGACGCGACACGGCTCGCACAACCCGCCAGCGTCAGCACGCACGCGCATCCGGCAAGCACGGCGACAAGCGCGGGCGCGAGCCAGGCCGCGCAGGCCGTCGCGACGGTGGAGCCGGAGGCGCAACCGAGCAGCACGAAGTTCACCAGCGTAAGCGGCGTCGCCCATTCCTGCAGGAAGCGCAGGCACGCATAGATCATTGCGGTGCACACGAACAGCGCGGCGCCCGCGAGCACGCAAAGCGAACCGATCGCGAATGACCACGGCGATCCGAGCCAGTGCGCGATGCCGTAAGCGAACGTGCCGCCAAGAAAGACCGGCAGACACAGACATTCACGCGACAGCCAGGACGTACGCCACATCGCAATCGCTCGCCACGCGCGCTCGGGATGCCCGAGATGGAAAAACGACGCAAGCAGCCCCAATGCGCCAAGCAGTACGGACAGCGCGGCGCCGACCACAAAAAACATCTGTGACGGCAGCGCGCCCGCCGCGATCAACTCGAGCCGAGCCGCAAGTTCGACGCCGAAGAGCGCGATCAGCAAGCCCTGCGCGGCGCCGCTTAGCGTGGTCAGAAAAACAACTGAGAATGCCGGTTTCATAGTGTTTGCCTTGGGCAAGGTATCTGAACAATGTTCCCGCGTCAGATGCGTTTCGCCGCGCTCACGAGGTTCAGCATCCCGCGTTCGAGTTGGGACTCGATCGGATCGGCAGACGACAGCGGCACGCCAGCGGCCTCGGCTTCGGTGGAACCGCATGAACACGAACTGCTCGCGCAACCGCCGGTCTTTTGCCGCGGGAGGTAATGATTCGCGGGACGTGTGTCCCATTCCGGCATCAACTGATAACCGCCGCGCTCGCGAATCGCTTTCGACACGACCGACTCCGGATCGTGAATGTCCCCGAACAATCGCGCCGACGTCGGGCAGGCCAGCACGCACGCCGGCTTGCGATCCCGTTCGGGCAACGCTTCATTGTTGATGCGGTCCGAGCACAGCGTGCACTTGGTCATCTCCTTGCGTTCTTCGTCGATCTCGCGCGCGCCGTAGGGACACGCCCACGCGCAGTACTTGCAGCCGATGCAGCGGTCGTAATCGACCAGCACGAGCCCGTCTTCCTTGCGCTTGTAGCTCGCGCCGGTCGGACAGACAGGCACGCACGGCGGGTCTTCGCAATGCAGACACGACTTCGGAAAATGGATCGTGTCGGTGAGCGGATATTCGCCCGCCTCGAAGGTCTGCACGCGATTGAAGAACGTGCCCGACGGATCGTCGTCGTAAGGGCGGAAATCCGCGAGGCTGCCGGCCTCACCCGACGTGTTCCATTCCTTGCAGCTCGTCACGCAGGCATGGCATCCCACGCAGACGTTCAGATCGATTACCAGCGCCATCTGGGTCATCGCACGCTCCTTCTCATTTGGTCTTGACCGCACTGCGCAAACGCGCCGCAAATTCGCCCCGCCCGGCGAAATACGCCTGCACAACGCGTTGAACCACGCCGGTCGAACCGGGCAAGGCTTGCATCGGCGCGAATTGCGGCAGCGTGTGGTCGGCGTCCGCTTCGGCCGGATAGACGCGCACGCGCACGTCGTACCATGCGGCCTGACCGGTGATCGGGTCGGAGTTCGACACACGCGAACGATCGGGCGTGCTGCCATTCTTCACGTCCGGCAACTCGTCGGTGATCAGATGGTTGAGCAGAAAACCATGTTGCGATTCGTTCGCGCCGGGGCCGAGATTCCACGCGCCGGCCGCCTTGCCGATCGCGTTCCAGGTCCATACGGTGCCGGGCTCGACGGCTTCGCTATAGCGCGCCATGCAGCGGACCTTGCCCCACTGCGATTCCACGTAGATCCACCCGCCGTCGTCGATGCCCTGCTCGCGCGCCATCAACGGATTCATGAACAGGTAGTTCTCCCCATGAATCTGCCGCAACCATGCGTTTTGCGAGTCCCACGAGTGATACATGGCCATTGGGCGCTGCGTGATGGCCGCGAGCGGGAATTGCTGGAGGTCCGTGGCGCCGAATTCGAGCGGCGCGTACCAGAACGGCAACGGATCGAAATAACGCTCGACGCGTGCACGCAAATTGTCGGGCGGCTGACGGCCTTTCGTCTTGCCTTGAGCCGCCAGCCGGAACTTCTGCATCACCTCCGAGTAGAGCTGAATCACTATTGGCTCGCCGAACTTGCGGAAACCTTTCTCCACCGCCCACTGCAGATAAGGTCCGTTGCAGCCGCGCATATATTGCAGCGATTCAGGCAGCGCGTAGTGATAGACGCAGTTGTGTTTCGCGTACTCTTCCCACTGCCGTGGATTCGGCTCGCCCACGAGCGCCTTGTCACCGTCCTTGCCGCGCCAGCCGATCAGGAAGCCGACGCCCGACTCCGGTGCGGTTTGAAAATTAACGATGAAGTCGGGGTAATCGCGGAACTTGCGGCCCCCCGCGGGCGTAGTGAAGGCAGGCAGTTTCAGTCTGCCGGCCAGCTCGATCAGTACTTCCTGGAATGGCTTGCATTCGCCGGTTGGCGGCACGACCGGCACCCGCACCGAATCCACCGGACCGTCGAATTCGGAAATGGGCCGGTCGAGCACCGACATGGCGTCGTGTCGTTCCAGGTACGTCGTGTCAGGCAATATCAGGTCCGCAAATGCGGTCATCTCCGACTGGAACGCGTCGCACACGACAAGAAACGGAATCTTGTAGTCGCCGCTCTCGTGTTTGTCCACGAGCATCTTGCGGACTTCCACTGTATTCATCGATGAATTCCATGCCATGTTGGCCATGAAAATCATCAGCGTGTCGATTGGATACGGGTCTCCACGCCAGGCATTCGTAATCACGCTATGCATCAGCCCGTGAACGGCGAGCGGAAATTCCCACGAGAACGCCTTGTCGATGCGTACCGGCTCGCCGGCAGCGTCGATAAACAGGTCCTCGGGCGCGGCGGGCCAGCCGAGCGGCCCTGTTGCGAGTGGCGTGTTCGGCTGCACCGCATCGGGGCTGTTCGGCGGTTTGGCCGATGGCGGCACCGCGCGCGGATACGGCGATTTGTGGCGGAAGCCGCCAGGCCGGTCGATCGTCCCGAGCAGCGACATCAATACGGCCAGCGCGCGAATCGACTGAAAGCCGTTTGAGTGCGCGGCGAGCCCGCGCATCGCGTGAAAAGCGATCGGGTTGCCGGTGACGCTCTCATGCTGCTCGCCCCAGGCGTCGGTCCATTGGATCGGCAAGGTGATCTTGTGATCGCGCGCCGTTTGCGCCATTTCGGCTGCGAGCCGGCTGATCGTATCGGCGGCAATGCCGGTGATCTCGGCCGCCCACTCCGGCGTGCAGTCGGCGACGCGTTCACGCAGCAATGCGAACGATGGCGTCACCGGCGTACCGTCGTCGAGGGTATAGCGGCCCGTCAACGCCGGCACCGCGCCAGGCGTGTGATGCCTCACCGCGCGCTGCGTGTTCGTGTCCCACCACAGCCGGTTTTGCGGAAACAGCGGGTTGCCTTCGGGGAGCGCGGGATCGGCCACGAAGAGGCCGAATGCATCGCCTTCGCCGTTCATGTTCAGCAGTTCAGCAGCGTTCGTATAGCGGGTGACGAATTCGTCGTCGTAAGCGTTGGCTTTAAGCAGTTCGTGGATCAACGCCATGAACAACGCGCCGTCGGTGCCCGGACGGATCGGCACCCATTCGTCGGCGATCGCAGCATATCCGGTGCGAACCGGATTGATCGCGATGAACCGGCCACCCGCACGCTTGAATCTGGAAATTGCGATCTTCAGCGGATTTGAATGGTGATCCTCGGCAGTCCCAATCATGAAGAACAGCTTCGCACGGTCGAGATCTGGCCCGCCGAATTCCCAGAACGATCCGCCGATCGTATAGATCATGCCCGCTGCCATATTCGACGAACAGAACCCGCCGTGCGCCGCGTAATTCGGTGTCCCGAATTGCTTGGCGAAGAGACCGGTCAGTGCCTGCATCTGGTCGCGCCCGGTGAAAAGCGCGAATTTTTTTGGGTCGGTGGCGCGAAGATGGGCGAGGCGCTGTTCGAGCGTGTCGAATGCCACCTCCCACGACACCGGTTCAAACTCGCCACTGCCGCGCTCGGAACCGGGCTTACGCATCAGAGGCTGCGTCAGGCGGGCCGGCGAGTACTGTTTCATGATGCCCGACGAACCCTTCGCGCAAATCACTCCCTGGTTCAGCGGATGGTCCGGATTGCCGTCGATATAGCGGACTTCGCCGTCCCGCAGATGCACCCGAATACCGCATCGGCACGCGCACATGTAACAGGTCGTCGTCTTGACATCGAGCGTTTCATTCTGGGTGCGGGCGTGGTGTTCCATAAGCCTCCCTCGGCTGAGTGCTTACCAGCGTATAGGGGCTCAACGCAAAATAAAAATCGCCATTCCGGACGAAATGTATCGGCTTTCCGGATACTTTCCGCCAACGAGCGATGTTGTCCGCTCAGGCCGCATAACGCCTCGTTTAGTGCAAACGGGCACTAGCGCTCCGCTGAAGTAAGTCAGCCTGACAAACAAGTAGCCGATCCTGAGCAAGCGCAAAGGCTCGGACGGGTCAATCCGATGGTCGGCATTCTGACCGTAGGTGCTCACGAACATGGGATCGAATACGAGCCCTTCGAGACTGCACGCAATATTGAATAACTGGCGGATCGCCTTGGTTACAGATACATCATTTTCTTCTTTCTGACATGGTTTCCGAGCTTTCTGACGATGGCCCGCCATTTGAGCCTCAAGAGTATGAGCCTCGCGACGGTGCCGTGGTTGCTGGAGTTCATCGGTTATGGCTTGAGCGGTGTGCTGTCCGACCTTATTTTTCGCCGCACGGGCAATGCGTTGTGTGCCGGCAAACGGGTACTGATCGTATGCCTCGGGACCGCGGGAGTTTGCGTTACGCTGGCCGGCGCGGTGGCCACGACAGTCAGCGCGCTGCTGCTGCTGACGGCCATTGTCGTGTTCGCGCTATATCTCAGCGGTAGCACCTACTGGGCGCTGATTCAGGACACGATCCCGGGTCGAGGCTCGCCAGCGTCGGCGGATGCGTGCACGCCATTCAAACTGCGCAGGCATCGTCGGCCCGGCTGCAATCGGATTTCTCGTCGAGCAAAGTCATACATTCTTCAGCGCGTTCGTCCTCGCCGGCGGCATTGCGCTTGCCAGCGCGCTCGCCGTGGCGATACTGCTGCGGCCGCGTTCGTCGACGAAGTTTCAGTCGAGCAACGCGCGGGTCTGCGGCTGAACGCTCATGCTCATCCACGAATTCCAATCTCCTGACACTCTCACCATGAAACCCGATCTATCCGTCATTCGCGAGTTCGCACCTACCGGCAAGCTGCGCGCATCGATCAATCTTGGCAACTCTATTCTCGCGGGCAGGACACGTCCGGCGCACCGACCGGTGTTTCGGTCGACCTCGCGCGAGCCTTGGCAGCAACCCTCGGGGTGGACCTCGAACTCATGGTTTGCGAATCGGCGGGCAAGTCTGCCCAGGCGGTCGGCGAGGAACGAGCGGACGTCGGCTTCCCCGCCGTGGACCCCGGACGAGGAGAAACCATCGCGTTCACCGAGCCATACGTTTTGATCGAAGGCTACTACCTGGTCCGCGATGCTTCGCCGATTCGCCGCAACGAGGACGTCGATCAGCGGGCCGTCCGTGCGGCCGTCGGCGAGCGAAAGAGCCCTGACCGGGATTAGTTAAAAATCCGCCGCATCTCAGACTAAGCTGCTGATTTAAATGCAAAATCGATGGTCGAATCTAGCGGTGGAACGGGGCGCTGGAGATCCAGTAGATAGTCCCCGAACCGGTTAATGTGCTGCCGCCGGTACGGCGACAGCACCTTGATCACCTCGGCGTCGACCGGATGCCCCTTCTCCTGCAGTTCCTTTAGCTTGCGCGACATCCACTGCACGTTGTGCAGGATCACCATGTTCGCGACGAGGTGGTTGTACTTGATTACCTTGCGCTGCTCGTGCCGGACGTTTTCGGCGATGACGCCTTCGCCGCCGAACATTAGCCACTGCGCGAAGTCGTTGAACTGCTCACGCCGGAATTCCTCATCAGTGACCTGATGCACCCGATAATCGTCGAAACGATCACTACCTTCGACGTAAAGATCGCCGCATTTAGCTCCCGCATGATCTGGCTGAAGACCCCAGCTCGAAGAACCGGCGGTGCAGCATCCGGCTATCCCGGCCGTGCGGGAACACCGCGCGCCCCCATTTTTCCGGAAGCCAGTCTAGCGGCAGGTTCGCGAGGTCGTTCTCCGTCAGCAGCAGGTATTCGCGGTGCGCGTCTCGAAAGCCTTCTAGCCACGCGAGTGCGACCAGTACCGCACGGTCCTGCGAACTCGATCGCAGCGGCAGCCCGTCCAGACACTGGAACAGCAGCGCGCGCGGGTTGCGGTATGGCACGAGCATGAATGGCAGGTCGAACTGCCCGGCATAGGCGATGTGCTCGTTACACTGCGCGAGCGCCTCCGCCGGGTCGCCGAGCGTCCGCGGATTTTCGGCAACCGTTCGCGTTCCGATACCTCTTCACCCTGAAGGATCTGCAGGACGTCCCGAAACTGGCCGACCAGTCCCTCGAGTACGTTGGTGTGTTCGAGCTGATATTTTCGCAGACGGACCTTCGCGTAGGACTCCAACTTGCGCACCACCTTGATGAAGATCTCGGCGACGTCATCGAGCGCCTTCTGCAATTGCGCCTGGATAAACAGCACAGCAAGCACATGACGCTTCGCGGCCTTGAGCGAACGCAGTTCCGAGACGTCGAGCGTCCGCGCTTCGGTGACTAGTTGAGCCCGCTTGCTGACAGAGAGGATCGCGGGGCGGCTCCGGCAAGCCTTCCGCCAGTTTCCTGATCCCGTTGATATGTTTGAGGAAGCTGGCGATCGCCCGCGCGGCGGGTCGCTTCGGCTCCTGTTTCAGATCGTCCCGACCGGATTTGCCGGCCTTGACGACGAGAAGCGCGTCGATGCGTTCGACGAGTGCTGCTTCGAGTGCGCCGGTGATGGCCTCATAGATCGCTTCGTTGAGATCGTTACGCGCCTGCTTGGCGATGCGCTGCAGCGTCGCCAGCGGCGGTAGCTCGTACCGGCGCCGGACCAGTTCCTCGATCAGCACGTTGATGATATCGGGCAGTTCGATCTTTGTCCGGGCTTCCGCCGACGCCAGTTCGGCAAGCGACGCCGCCTCATTCGCATCGAACGCCCGGATATCGAGCCAGCCGCGCAGCAGCTTCTGGTGACGGATGCGGGCGCCCGACACGTCATACCGTGCGATCGCCGTCCGGGACAGGACGCGGGCCCGCATCGACGTCCGGATGTGATCGATAGTGGCGGGCGGTACTCCACGAGCATCGGGAAGTAACCGAGACGCTGCAGCAGCTCAGCTGCACCAGATCAATACGGCAGAGGCTTCCTGCCGGGATTGCCCGCGCACGAAGCGGATTTCCGCGGCGCTCGGCGTGAATGCCGCTTTCAGCTCCGTCGCGCCCGGCTCCGCAGGCAGCACCAGATAGATGGTCTCCTGGACAGTCATCACGTTGGCTGCCGCCGTGCAAAGATCTGCTCGATCTGCCGGGTACGCTGAACTTCGTCGTCGTCCAGGTAGATCGAGGTCGTTGTGATCGACGCGTGACGCAGATTGTCGCGCGCTGCAGCTTGTCGGCGAGTGCCGGGTGGTCGGCCCGAATTGCGTGGGCGGTGGTCCGGAAGAACCGGCGCAGCACCTCCCTCAGGCGCGGCGTGGTGATGCCGCCGGGTTCGTCGAGGTGGCCGAGCAGTGGCGTATCGGGTGACCAGCGTGCGGGGCTCACGGGCAGACCGCGCTGCATCAGGTACTGGTCCAGCGCAAATCGAGCGAGCGGCGGCAGCACCACCTTGCCGGCCTTCGCACCCTTGCCGGTGAGGTGAAGCCACCGCTCGCCGCGCGTGCCGGTCATGATGCCGCCGAGTGTAACGCTGACCAGTTCGCCGGCGCGCAGGCCGGTCGCGTAACCGAAATCGAGCAGGAAGCGCAGACGCTGTGCGGCGGGAACCGCCCAGCCATACGACCATTCGAGGCCATCGGCAATCGTGCGGATCAACTCCCACTCTCCGGCCGTAAAGGCGCGCGAGATGTCCAGCTCACCATTGCGCTGCGCGCCGCGCACCCTGAGGCCGGCGAACGGATTCGCGAGCACGTAGCGCTGTTCGATCAGCCAGCGAAACATTGCACTCAGAACCGACAGCGCATAGGCGATGGAATCTGGCGATAGCGCGCCCGTGAACGGCCGCCACTCGGACGACGATCGCGGGCGCGCCGGCGCGACCCACCGGGCGCGGGGTGTGGGATGGCGCAGGAAGGCGCGATAGGCGGTCGCATCCTCGCTCGTGGGCGACGACAGCGCGCGGCCGCGCTCGGCAATCGCCCACAGCAGCAGGCGCTCGGCTTCCCGGCGATAGGCTCGCTGCGTTTCGGCGGCTTCGTGCCGGTCGAGCCAGGCGCTGATCGCCTGATAGTCGTTATCGGCCTCGAGCGCGCACATCGGCTTCGGTGCGCGGAAGGCGCCGCGCGAGCCGTCGACGTCATGTGGCACGCGGATGTTTTCCCACGGCACCACGGGTTCCGGCGTCGCCACCACGATCAGCGCGCGGGCGCGTTCGGTGAGCGCCGGGTGGGCGGCAAAGAACGTTTCAATATGCCGTGCGCTGCGCACACCGAGTCCGGGAATCGTACGCCACCAGCGCCAGCGACGAGGGATGCGCACGGTCAGATCAGCCAGCGTCCGGATGCCATGCTGATGCAGCACGGGAGCAACACGGGCTGGCAGCCAGACATCGACCGTATCGCTCACCTGCGGTTGCGGAATCGCAAGCGTCGGCAGGATGTCCAGCGCCCGGGTCGCCGCCTTGCGGTGTCGGGTCCGTTCGCGCGCCGCGCACTGGAACAGCTGGGCCAGATCGGCGCGATGCCGGCTGAGGGCGAAACCGGCGAGCTGCCGACGAATCCGGCCAATCACGCCGCGCGCCGACTGGCCGCCTACGAGCGCCAGCGGGCAGTAGCGCTCGACCGCCTCGCGCGAACCGACGCCCGCGTCACGCGCGCAGCACAGACAGGGACGCGGTGTCGGGAAAGGATGGTGGCGACGGAACGTTCGGCATCCAGGGATTATAGGCAACGTGATGGCAGCGGAGCTGCGGGTCAGGTGCAGCACGTTTCCCGAAACGGGAGTTTGATCCAGAAATGTGGCCCGATCGATAATAGGAGTTAGCGATAGGGATGCATGGAAATTCGTCGGTGTGTCAACCGTCAGTTCGATTCACACATCGCACCATCGGGTGAAATGTCGTCGTCCCGACGCTCGCCTGAAATGATTGCGTGCGAGCGCTGCAATATCTCGTCCGCCGTAAGGAACTCGTTGTAACCAAGTTCAGGATGCGCGTGAAGATCTCGACGAAAAGCATTAAATGGCCCCATCGACTGGGATAAACGCGGATTGGGGGGAGGTCGAATTGTCAGTCATTGGACGATTTATAGGCTTAGCGCCAGGGTCGACGTTTCAAAAAAGCGGATGGACCACGTCGCCATGGCGAGCGCTATGTTGGCGTCGGGCGATTAGGCCAACGCTGTGGACAGCAGTTAGGCGACTACTGTGTGCCCCGCAGCCTCAAGGAGTCTGGTAGCCTTTTCAAAGTCGGTTCGCTTGAGCAGCATACAATCTGCGTCGAAGGTGGAAACCACAAAGATGCCAAGGCCATTCTCTGAAAGCGGCTTGATGACGGACAGCACAATCCCCGTCTCACCGAACGCAAAAGGTCCGATAAATTTAATGCAAACCCATTCTAGATCAACTCGAGTATCGGACGGAACACGCTCTTGCCGGCAAACGATCGAGAGTTCATCGCCGTTGCGTGAGATCGAGACGAACCCTTCTCCGTCTGCCCATGTAGGAATAGGCGAATCCCCGTTGAGCCTCGATATGCAATACGTACCTTCCATTACTTGTAGCTTGATATTTTTAGTCATGTTTTTTCTCTGTTGTGCGACCGGCGGATGCCGGTCATGGTTATAGGTGGATTATGAAAATCCGTGGACGCAATAAAAAGAAAGGGCGCTACCCGAAAACCACTGGGCTCGGATAGGCTGCGGCAGAGTGCGGTAAGAGCTATTTTACGTTGCAAGACAGAAACTGCTTGAGTCGCTCGCTTGTTGGGTGCCCAAAAACATCGTCCGGCTTACCCTCTTCTTCTATCCTGCCGTTGTGGAGAAAGATACCGTGGGTTGATGCGTGTCGGGCGAAACCCATCTCGTGAGTGACCACGATCATTGTTCTGCCCTCTTCGGCGAGCTTTTGCATGATCCGCAGCACTTCGCCAACCAGCTCAGGATCAAGCGCCGAAGTGGGTTCGTCGAAAAGCAACGCGTCCGGCTCCATCGCCAGTGCCCGGGCAATTGCTACACGCTGCTGTTGGCCACCAGACAAATGCGCCGGATAGCTTTTATGAACTTTCGAATCAAGGCCCACTTTCGCGAGATAGTGCCGCGCTTTCGTCTCCGCTTCCGAGCGCGTGATGCCGAGCACATGCATAGGCGCCACGCAAAGATTTTCGACGATGTTCAGGTGCGACCACAGGTTGAAATGCTGGAACACCATGGCAAGCCGGGTCCGAAGCGCTCGCAGCGTTTTGCGGTCAGGCAGAGTGGCTCTCATACCGTTGTTAGCTTGCATGGAAATGTTGAGATCCCCCAGTTGCACACGACCTTGGTCGGGCGTCTCCAGGAAGTTGATGCATCGCAAAAACGTGCTCTTTCCGGAGCCACTCGATCCAATGATGCTCACCACGTCGCCCGCGTTCGCCGTGATCGAAACGCCTTTGAGGACTTCGTTGTTGCCGTAGCTTTTGTGGATGCCGGTAACGTCCAGGGTATGCATGATGTCAAGCCTTGCTTGGAAGGGTTGAGAGCAACGCCACATCGGCTTTCGCCTGTCGCGGACCCAGATGGTCGAGCCAGCGAATTTCCGCACGCCTAAACCCGGCAATGAGGACCAGTGAAATCGCCAAATATAAGATTGCCGCCAGCGTAAAGACCTGAAACGACGCATAAGTCGCGGCGTTCGCGTCGCGCGCCACTTTTAAGATGTCCGGGACCGTAGCCGTAAAGGCGACCGTGGTTCCATGAAGCATGAAGATAGCTTCGTTGCTCAAAGTGGGTAGAGCGCGGCGGAATGCGGAGGGCAAAATCAGGCGAGTGTAGAGTGTGCGTGGCGACATGCCAAAAGCACGCGCCGCCTCCACTTCTCCGGCTGGCGTCGCCCTGATTGCCCCAGCGAGAATCTCCGTGACATAGGCGCATTCGTTAAGAATGAACGCGAGAATCGTGCAGTTATAGCTGCTGCGAAAAAAGCTATTCGTAAACTCGTGTTGCTGCACTAGATCGAGGCTATAAATGCCTGTGTAAATGATCAGCAACTGGACATACAGAGGCGTGCCGCGAAACACATACGTGTACAACCAGACCGGTGCATTCAGGTATCGGTTTGAAGACGCACGGACAATGGCAAGCGGAATCGCCAGAAGAAATCCTCCTACAGTGGAGACCAACAAAAGAAAGAGGGTTACTGCGACGCCGCTATAGCCTTGCCCATCAGTCCAGAGGAACGCGCGCCAGTATTGTTGGGCGATATCGATCATAGTCCGGCCCCCCTGGTTCCCAAGGAATAGCGTCGGCTAAGCTGTCGGAGCAAAATCCCGGACAACGATGCCCAGAAGAGATACAGGCTGGCTGCGAGCAGCATAAACAACAGCACGTGATAAGTGCCCTTGCCGGCATCCACTGCGGCCTTCACCACATCGCTTAGGCCAATAATGGAGACGAGCGCAGTCGACTTGACGAGGACCTGCCAGTTGTTGCTTATCCCTGGGAGCGCGAAGCGCATCATTAGCGGGAACGTGACCAGTCTGAAAGTCTGAGAACCGGTCATGCCGAAACTGGTGGCGGCTTCACGTTGTCCGCAATCCACTGACGTAAATGCACCTCGGAACGTTTCTGCAAAGTACGCGCCGTAGATGAAGCCCAGCGTCGTGACACCCGCGGCGAACGGATTGATCTGGATCAACTCGACACCGCAGCGATCGGTCAACCAGTTCAGACCGCGCTGGATACCATAGAACAGGAGCAGCATGAGCACAAGGTCGGGCACGCCCCGAATAAGCGTTGTATAAAGTCTGGCCACAAAGATCGCAGCCGGACGGCCGCTCAGTTTCGCTCCTGCAGTGGCTAGACCCAGCAGGAATGCAATAACGAGCGCCCACAGCGATAGTTGCACAGACGTCCACGCACCTCGCGCGATAAGTGGAAGATAGGCTTGCCAGGACATGATGAACCCCCTCAAAAACGCAACCCTTCGGACCGGACCTGCAACCCGCGCTATGTTGAGCGCGGAACGACGCCCTTAGTCACTGTAGACATCAAAATCGAAGTATTTTTTCTCGATCCGCTGGAAGGTTCCGTCCGCGTGCATATCGTGCAAAGCGCGGTTAATCTTGTCACGTAACTCGACGTCGTCTTTTCGAAGCCCCACGGCCGTAGCGCCATCACCAAGGACCCTGGTATCTCTAAGCACGGGGCCCGCAAAAGCGAAGTCTTTGCCTCGGGGGGTCGTAAGAAAGGCCACGTTGGCCTGGACCTCATCCTGAAACGAAGCATCAAGACGCCCAGCCGTCAGATCGGCGTAAACCTGATCCTGCGATTGATATGCCTGGATGTGTGCGCCTGCGGGCTGCCAGTAAGTGCGTGCAAACGTCTCCTGGATCGTGCCCTGCTCAACCCCGACCGTTTTGCCCTTGAGTCCTTGCTCGGTCGGCGTGATCCCGCTTGTACGACGCGCGACGAGTCGAGACGGCAAACTGAATAGCTTGTCGCTAAAGCTGATCTCCTTCTTCCGTTGCTCGGTCACCGACAAGGACGAGAGCACGCCGTCGAATTTCCGGCTCAGTAATGCCGGAATCAATCCATCGAAGCTCATGTCAACAAACTCGCAACGCGCGTTCAGACGCCGGCAGATTTCGGAGCCTAGATCGATATCAAAACCGGTCGGCTTACCTTCGGGATCCTTGAACTCGAGTGGCGGGTAACTGGCGTCCACACCGAAGCGAATCACGGCCGCATCGCTGGCCATACTTACGCTTGAATGAAGGACCAGTAGGGTCATCGCCGCCACAAAAAATCTCTTCATGATCTTCCTTTAGTCGTTAGGGTTGTTGCCACCCTCTGCCTATAAACCGGCATTCGGACGGAGCGGGTGGAAGAATTATTTGAGCGTCAAAAAGGGTCGATCAAGCCAGGATATGGAAACTTTACTTGCCTGACGGTGCGGGCAACGTAAGCACGCCGAGTGCCTCATTAAAGCGAGCGCAGGCGTTCACACCGCGGTCCGTCGGTGTGAACGCTGTGTAGCGATTGGGGATGGCCCAAAGGCCGGTCAGATCAACTGAAAAATGATGCGAGTCCCGTCTGTTGAACTAGCTCGCCACTGCGAATCGACTGAGCGATGCTCGCCATGTCTGGTGCAATCGGACGGTCTTCCGACATGAAGGGCACCCGTGCACGAATGGCGTCGAAGGCACTCTTCAAGGGCGGCGAACAGCAATCGCCGCCACGCAGGTCTAGCGCCTGCGCCGCGCACAATGCTTCAATTGAAAGTATTCCCCGCAGCGTGTCGTTCATCTCCAGCAGGCGACGCGCGCCATGAGTCGCCATCGAGACATGATCCTCCTGGTTGCCTGCGGTCGGAATGGTGTCAATGGACGCCGGGTGCGCACGCTGCTTATTCTCCGATGCCATCGCAGCGGCAGATATATGCGCGGTCATGTAGCCAGAATTCAGGCCGGCGTCGGGCGTGAGCATCGCTGGTAGACCCGAGAACGATGGGTCCAGCAAGAGGTTGCAGCGCCGCTCGGACAGGTTACCTATTTCAGTGATGGCAATGGCGAGCATGTCTGCAGCAAACGCGACCGGCTCAGCGTGAAAGTTGCCTCCGGAGATTACTTCACCCGTGTCAGTGAAGATGAGTGGGTTGTCCGAAGCCGCATTGCTCTCTATCTCGAGTGTCGCGCTGGCGTTGCGGATGAGGTCGAGACATGCACCGAGCACTTGCGGTTGACAGCGAATACTGTATGGATCCTGAACTTTGCCGGACGATTCGCTAATGGCACGCATCGGACCATTGTCGAGGAGCGTTTTCATCGTACGCCCCACCTCGATCTGTCCAGGTTGGCCACGAAGCGCCTGGATGCGCGGGTCAAACGGACTCGCCAATCCCGCAATCGCCTCTGTTGCGAGGCACCCAATGGCCATTGCCGCCGTGAACGATTTTTCCAATGCAAACAGTCCGCACAGGGCTAGCGCAGTGGACACTTGAGTTCCATTCATCAGCGCAAGCCCCTCTTTTGGCGCGAGCGATATGGGTGCGAGGCCCGCACGCGCCAGCGCCTGTGCCCCGGAGAGCACTTCGCCTTGGTACACGGCCTCGCCACCACCGGTGAGCACAGCGCTCATATGCGCGAGCGGTGCGAGATCGCCCGACGCGCCGACCGAGCCTTGCGCGGGAATCACCGGCACCACGCCGCGCTCGAGCATTTGTTCAAGCAAATGAACGGTGCGCAACTTCGCACCCGAAGCACCGCGGCCAAGGCTTGCGATTTTCAGCGCCATCGCAAGCCGTACTACGTTCGCGTCGAGGGGTGGCCCGTAGCCGGTCATGTGCGACATGACGAGGTTCTGCTGGAGCTTGGACAGATCCGCATCGCTAATGCGCACGTGCGCGAGCTTACCAAAACCAGTGTTGAGGCCATAGACCGGTTTGCCGGCCCGCACTAGTTGCTCAACCATTTCAGCCGCGCTTTCAACACTCCCTTGCGCACTTTGATGTAGCCGCGCTGCATCGCCTGAGAGCACGGCACGCCAGATGCCAAGCTGCGTGTGGCCGGGAGAAATTTCGACGATCGAGTTCATATGCTTGTCCAGTTGAAGGGGGTATGTTTTTGAATGAGCGGCGCCGGGTCCAACAGCGCCCGATGGCGACTTAGCCATGGTTGCATCAACGGGTCAGCAAGGCAGTCCCTATAAGCCGCCTCGAGAAATGGCCTCAGGTGAGCCGCCGCTGCTTCGCCCTCCTGGATGCGCTGTTGCACGAAGGGCATGTGCTCGTCCAGTTCGGCGAGCATGGCGCTTTCGTCAACACGCGTGATCCGCCCGTTGTCCACCCGCTTTTGGCCGGCAACGTAGACCTCGCGAATAGACTGCCCCTGCTCGCAGAACACGAGTTGTGTGAGTGGATCATTGAGCGGCAGGAAAGCATTGCTCGATAGATCCAGCAGAACGAAGTCGGCCTGCATTCCGACGCGGATGCTGCCGATTGTCGTCTGCCCGATTGAACGTGCGCCGCCAGCGGTTGCCATTGAGAATGCCTGTGACGCGTCAATGCCAGCCTCCAGGCTTGCGTCCCCCGTGCCGCTGACCAACGCGGCGAGACGCATTGCATCGAGCATGGAATTCAGGTCATTGCCATTGTTGTTGTCCGTTCCGAGCCCGACGGCAATACCCCGGCGCAGCATCTCGCTGACAGGCGCAATACCGCTTGCAAGCTTCAGGTTGCAGGCAGGATTATGGATGACGCTCGCATCCGCGCCGGCGATCAAGTCGAGTTCACTTTCGCTCAGCCAGACACCATGTGCCAGCACGCTATGGTGATCAAGTAGACCATGGCAATTCAAGTATTCCACCATCGGCATGCCGTAGTTCTTGCTTGCGGTGAGCGCCTGTATTCGCGTCTCAAGCACGTGCAACAGCACTGGACGGTCGTGTTTTCTTGCAAGTTCGCAGGTCTTCTCGAGAAATGCCGTCGAGCACCGCTGAGGAGCGGAAGGCGAAAAAACAAAGCGCACCCGGCCCTTCCATTCCTGCGCAAGCTCCTCCCAGAACCCGAGCGTCCAGTCGCCAGTCTGTACGGGGCATGTTGATCCCGCATTGGCGGCCAGGTGCCGGTCAAGATAGGGAATGGAGTCACGAAATGCGCGATCGCCCCATGCAACGCTCACGTCCGCACGCATGCCGAGATCGGTGTATGCCTGGAACGCAGCAGACACGACTTCAGGATCGGTACAACCGCCGAAATGAATGTCATCGACGACCGTCGTAATACCGTTCCGAAGCATCTCCGTACCGTTTAACAAGGTTCGCAGGTATACCTCCCGCGCCGTCCATGCGCGCGGACGCGTGGGTGGGTTGTACAAGCTCATCCAAATCTCGAGCGGCAAACCGGAGAAGCGGCCCTTGTCAAACCGGTCGTGAGAATGGTGATGCGCGTTAATCAGACCGGGAATCATCAACAGCCGGCGGCCGTTGGTGCGCTCATCTATGCGTACCGTGCTTAGATCGATTTTCGGCGCAATAGCGACGAAGCGGTCCGTGTCGATCAATACATCCATGGTTTGCGGCGGGCAGCCTGACATTCCCGCCACCAGGACCTGTTCTATGAGGTGCAGTTGTCCCATGACCGACCTCTTATTCACGCACGCGCGTGGCTTCCGGGGTCCACCATAGCGGCACCTGGATTGAATCGGTGGTGAGCCGGCCTCGGCCCTCCGCCACAGCGCGGGCAACCGGATATCCGGCCTGCGCGAGCCGCACAATGCCAATACCGGCGTCCGTGGTGAGGCTTGCGTCCAGACGCAGATCCGCCTCTTCGCTGCCATCGGCGATCATGGTGACGCCGGTATGCGCGGACACGCCCATCGTACCGTTAGCCTGAATAGACACCAGATCCGCCATGCCTGCGGTGTTCAACAGCGCGTTCAGGTAAGGCCAGTCCGAAATGGCGTCAGAGCCGTCTCGCATTTTTTCGGTTTCGAATGCGGGATTGGCAATCGAACCGCAATCGAGGTTGTCACGCGAGAACGCAACCGGCCCTTGTACTTCGCCAGTGCGAACCAGTGCATTGACGGCAAGCCCAAACGCCTTGCGCTGCCCAAAACCGAGAAAGCAGATACGTGCGGGCAATCCTTCGAGTGGCAAACGCGTGCGTGCCAACTTGATCCAGCGGGTCACCAGTGGGTCATCGTGGAACATGTCGAGGGCAAGCTCGTCGAGACGACGCTGGTCGCTGACTTCTCCGGACACGCAGGTCCAGCGGAACGGCCCGCGACCTTCAAGGAACATTGGTCGCACGTACTCGGCGATACAGCCCGGATACGCATAGGCTTCCTCTGGCGACAAGCCGGCGTCGACGCTCTCTTTGCGCACGAAGGTGCCGTATTCGAACACGACGGCCCCGGCCTTTTGGAGCCGGGTCATCGCGCGAACGATTCGGATCATTGAGGCACGTGAACGGGCAAGATAGGCGTCACGATCAGTCACAAGGAGATCAAGCGCTTCGGCCACCTCCATTCCGGCGGGAACGAGAGCGAACGGATCGTGGCACGGGCACATTTCAGTGACAATGTCGGGCACCCAGCCGCTTTGCCCGATGTCGTCGAGTGCATCGATTAAATTGGCACGCACCACGATCGACAGCGAACGCCGCTCGCTCTTCGCTTCTTCCGCAAGACGAATCGCGTCCGCCAGCGAGTCAACGCGCACGTCCGCATAACCGGCCGCAAGGCGTTCGCAAATAGTTTCCTCACGCACTTCGACTACCACACTCACGCCACCGTGCATGCTCATTGCGAGCGGCTGTGAGCGGCCCATGCCGCCTAGTCCTGCGCTGAAAAATATCCGCCCGGCGAGGCTGCCGCCAAAGTGCCGCTCCGCAATCACACCCAACGTCTCAAAGGTCCCCTCGATCACCCCTTGACTGCCAATGTACTGCCAAGGGCCCGCGGTGTAGGACGCAAACGCGATCAGGTTTTTTTCCTTTGCGTCGTAGAACTTAGGCCAGGTCGCCTGGATCAGGTTGCTGTTCGCCATCACAACACGGGGCGCCAGGCGGTGCGTCCTGAAGACAGCGACAGGCATGCCGGATTGCATGGCGAGCGTCTCGTCGTTTTCCAGATTCTTGAGTGCGTGCACGATCGCGTCGTAGCTTTCCCAGTTGCGCGCCGCCTGCCCGATCCCGCCATACACGATAAGACGAGACGGGTCCTCGGCGTTTTCCAGGTTGTTTTCCAGCATCCGCAGGATCGTTTCTTGGCGCCAGCCCTTGCAGCGAAGAACAGGGCCACGCTGAGCGGTGATTCGGGTTCCGGTCTGCTGAGTCATTGCGAAAGGTCTCTCGTTGAATAACTGTCGATTTCTGCTGCACAAGGAGCAGTTCAGCGAATTATTCGGCTAGCTCCCTCGGGGAACCATGCGATAAGCGGAAAGTGAACTTGTTCGTTCCATCATGGTTGTTGCCATTTTTGCGGGGGACACTTCGTCCATCGTCAGTAAAGACAAAGGACTAGGTGATGGGCGATTTCGACCTGATAGTGCGCGGGCGGCTGGTTGATGCTCGCGAAATTGTTGAAGACGGCTGGCTTGCCGTACGCGACGGCCGGTTTGTCATGCGTGGCGCGGGCACCCCACCAGCTGGCCGTGACACGCTGGATGCGCGTGGGCAATGGGTCATACCCGGCGTGATCGATGGGCAAGTCCACGCGGGTAGCCAAGCAAACCAGGAGGGTCTGGGTCGAGCATCAAATGCCGCGGCTGCCGGGGGCATCACAGTGATGGTCGACATGCCTTACGACGACCCCGAGCCCGTGGCCAGCCGCTCCCAACTTGACGCCAAGATCGCTGAAGCGGAGCGTGATTGCGTGGTGGACGTCGCACTATTCGGCACGCTTAACGAAAAGCACGGGCTTGCGGCAGCGGCGGGTCTCATAGAGGGCGGTGTGTGCGCGTTCAAGTTTTCGACCTTCGAGGCGAGCCCGGGCCGGTTCCCCCGTGTCGAGGAAGACGTGCTCTTCGAGGCATTCCGCATGATCGGTCCGTCAGGCCTTGCGTGCGGCGTGCACAATCAAATGCAGGAGTTGACCCGCAAAAACGTGCGACGCTTGACGGAAGCGGGTGACACCGGCTGGGACGCTTTCCTGCGAGCGCATACACCGCTGATCGAGAATCTTGCGACCGCGCTGATCTACGAGATCGGCGCCGAAACCGGCGCGCGTGCACACGCCGTGCATGTCTCGACGGCGCGCGGTTTTGAGTTGTGCAACCTCTATCGAGGCGCGGGACACGCGTCGAGCATCGAAACCTGTGTCCAGTACCTGATGCTGAACCACGAGGACCATACGCGCAGATTCGGTGCGCGTGCCAAGCACTATCCGCCAATCCGGCCGCGTGCGGAGACAGAACTCCTCTGGCGTCACGTCGCGAACGGCGACTGCACCTTTGTTTCATCCGATCACGTCAGTTGGGGACTTGAGCGCAAGCAAAATACCAACGTATTCTTGAATGCGTCGGGTGGCCCGGGTCTCGAAACGCTACTTCCAGCGCTTTGGACGGGCTGTGAGCAGCACGGCATCGACTTGCGCATGGTTGCGCGCCTGCTGTGCGATGGTCCGGCCCACCACTTCCTGATCGATAAACAAAAAGGCGGTTTCGAAGCCGGCCACGATGCAGACCTTGTCATTCTCGATCCGCGCGTGCACGCATACGATCCTTCGCGCAGCCTGTCAGCGGTGCAATGGAGCGCGTTCGACGGCATGCAATTTAACGTAGAAGTGGTTTCGACGTTCTGTCGGGGACGACTCGTCTATAACAGAGGTCAAATTTGTGGTTCACCTGGTGATGGCCGTTTTGTACGCCCCACCCTCAAGACTGAAAACTAATGAACACGACATCCAGCCATCTGCCACTTGATCTAGATCGACTCTGGGCGCGCATGGAAACACTCGCCGGCTTTGTCCGGACCGACGTTCCCTGGACTCGCCGTGCGTTCAGCGACGAATTCCTGCGCGCTCGCGATTGGCTCCGGAGCGAATTTACTGCCGCGGGCCTGACGGTCGAACTTGACGCCGGCGGCAACCTGATCGGCCGGCGCGCGGGAAGCGAGCCCGCACTCGCGCCGTTGGTCAGCGGTTCTCATTGCGACACCGTGGTTGCAGGTGGGCGCTTCGACGGAATCATTGGTGTACTGGCAGCGCTCGAAGTCGCTCATGCGCTCAAGGACGCGAAGATATCGCTGCGCCATTCGCTGGAGGTCATCGACTTTCTTTCCGAAGAGCCTAGCGACTACGGCGTGTCTTGCGTCGGCAGCCGCGCGCTATGCGGCAAACTGGGCAGCGACATGCTGTGCGCGCGCAATCATGAAGGCGAAACCTTGCGCGAAGCGATGCTGCGCATCGGCGCACGTCCCGACGATCTCGACGCTGCCTTGCGGGACTCGGAGAGCGTCGCCGCCTTTGTCGAGTTGCACATAGAACAGGGGCCCGTACTGGAAAGCCGCAGTTTGCCGATCGGCGTAGTCACCAATATTGTCGGGATTCGGCGCGTGGCGATCTCCGTTACCGGGCAGCCAGATCACGCCGGCACGACCCCCATGGATCTTCGCCGTGATGCCCTCGTGGGCGCAGCCCGTCTTATCGAAACGACTCACAGGATGGCGAGCACGCTAAGCGGCCGCCCCTACTATGTGGTGGCGACCGTAGGCCGCATCGCCGTAGAGCCGAACGTGCCGAACGCGGTACCGGCGCGAGTCGATATGGTGTTGGAAGTGCGTAGTGACGCGACCGATGTGCTCCAGAATTTCCCCGGGAATCTCATGCGCGAAACGCAAGCCCATTTGCAAACGCTCAGGCTTGATGCAACACTCGTCGACCTGACCTCGGGCACTCCAACGGACTGCTCGAACGTGGTGATCGAGTGTGTCGAGCAGGCGGCCGGCCATCTGGGTTATGAAAGCGTTAGAATGCCAAGTGGTGCTGGCCACGACGCGGCTTTCATGAAGAACGTCGGGCCCATGGGCATGATTTTCGTGCCGTGCCTAGACGGGCGTAGCCATTGCCCCGAAGAATGGCTCGACCCGAATCAGTTGCTCGACGGCACTCGCGTGCTGGCAGAGACGTTGCTCCTGTTAGATCGCGTCCTCGACGTAAGTTAAGCGTTTACTGGACTACGGCAATTGCGATAGCCAAGCGTCGTTGCCGTGACCACCGCTGTAGTCAGGACCCATTTCGTTGATGACTTTACCGATCCCGCCACTGCACGATATTGACATTAAGCACTTGCGGCTCTTCAAGGCCGTTGTGGAGTGCGGTGGGCTTTCAGTTGCGGAAGAGGCAACCGGTCTTGGCACCTCGGCAATCAGCAAGCAGCTTTCCGATCTCGAGACCCGGGTCGGCTGCCAGCTTTGTGTGCGTGGGCGCAGCGGTTTTCAACTTACCGCGGAGGGTCAGGTCGCCTACGCCGCTACGTTGCGCCTACTGGACGCTATCGACGAGTTTCGTGAGGTGCTGGGAACAGCGAAGAACGAGATTCGCGGCGAACTGTCGATTTGGCTCATTGACCACAGCGCCTTCACGCCAGCAAACCCGGTGTCCATGGCAATCGGTGCATTTTGCGAGCGCTATCCGCAGGTAACCCTTAGTCTCAACGTCGCATCACCTGACCTCGTGGAGCGCGCGGTAGCGGAAAAAAAAGCTGCGCTTGGCATCACGATATGCAAGTCGAATCTGCCATCGCTCAACTATCAGGTTGTGACCTCCGAGAGCGCGTCGATGTATTGCGGACGCGGTCACGCTGCTTTCGGTGCGGACGAACACCGCGCCAGGCAATTGGTTGAAGACAGCGCGTCCTATGTGCGCAGAGGCTATCTTGTGAACGAAACGGTGCCTCTTTCGCTATCGGGAAGGGCACGAACGTTGTCGCATCATGTTGAGGGAACGCTGCAACTACTACTTTGTGGCCAGTTCGTTGGCATTGTGCCCGATCACATTGCTGAGCCTTGGGTAGAGCGAGGTAAGTTGTATCGGCTGCCGGTGCCTGAGTGGACGTCTGAGCGCCCCGTATTCTGCGTCACGCGAGAAAGCCTTGGCGTGATTCGCACGGCTGACCTGATGCAAGCGCTGATCGTGGAAACCTTTCAAAGAACAACGCTCATGTGAGCGGTACCGAGCCGGATGGCTTAGATGCGCGTGGCAGCAAGCTCCCGACCCGAAGGAAGTGAGTCATCCATCACATCAGAGCCGAGGCAGTACCCGTTCGAAGACCTATGCGGTTCATTCGCCGCGCTAGGAGTGCGTCGGATTTGAGGTGAGTCGTGAATCCGGGCACTAGATGATGACTGGGTCCGCGCGGGTTTGCGGACTCATCTCAGTCGTAAAAGCTCTACGAAAGGTATTTGAGAGTGGATTGGGAAGGTAATCTGGGCGATAGCGGCGGGCAAAGCGCCCGCTTATCGCCCTACGCGCCTCGCAATACGTTCATCCGCTTGATGTTCCTCGCGAGCGCGACCAGCGACCATCCCGCGCTGACGCTGGACAGCCCGCGCAGCGAGAACTGGCGGAGTCCCATCACGTGCTTGATGATTCCGAACACCGGTTCGACCGTGTTCTTGCGTAGCCCGTACAGTCCCTGACCTGCCTTCGTCTTGAGTCGGTGTGTCCTCCTGATGAGAGGATCGGTGCTTTCAGGGGGCGCCGGATCGTCGGCAAAGCGTTCCATCAAAGGTCGATGATGAGCGTCGCGCCGGATCGCGATCAGCGGGCTGAGTTCCGCTGCCTCGCAGGTGGTGACGTTAGCCGCAATGAAGTAACCGGCATCGGCAGCAACAATCAGGCTGGCCCAATTGCCCGGGCAGCGCCCCCAGCACGTCGACCATCGGTGCGATCTGGCGCTTGTGTTGCCACCGCTGGACACCGGCATGATGCGCGACTCTTCGTCTGTCAGGTTGATCTGGTCACGTTCCCTGGCACCGCCCTGCGGCGGCTTCGTGTCCTTGCCACGGGGCTTCCTGCCGTCTTTGCGCTGCGCCTCGCTACGCGCAACCTTCGCTTCATACTCGTGCTGTTCCTGCTCGAAGCGTTCCTGTCCCCGCGCCTCGATCTTCGCCTTCGCTTCGGCCAGCGCCTTCAGCCGCGCTTCGCGCCGTGCGATCTCCACCGGTACATCCATCCCGTCTGGCAGACTCTCCCGATCGGCGTTTCCGGCCAGCTCCATCAACTGCTGCACTTCTTCGCGCAATTGCGTCTCGATCCGGCCGATGTGCCCGTGCGACAACGCGCGGTGTCTGCTCGCGTCGCCTTCACCATGATGCCGTCCAGCGCAATCCGGCCCAGCTTGACCAGCTTCATCTCCTTCGCGACCAGCAGCACCCGCACGAACAGCTTCTCTATCTGGCTCGCGAACCGCTCGCGAAAGGTGGCCAGCGTGTCATGGTCCGGGTGCGTGTTTGCCGCAATGTAGCTGAACGCCACCGAGTCATAGGTTGCCCGCTCAATCTTGCGGCTCGAGAACTCCCCGGTCGCATACCCGTACACCGGCAAACCCAGCAGCACCTCGGGATGATGCGCTGCCTTGCCTCGTCCCGGATACGCCCTGCCCAGATCCGAAAGATCCAGCTGCTCGATGACTTCCACTACGAACCGCGCCAGATGGTCTTCCGGCAACCAGTCCTTCCCCGACGGCGGCAACAGATAACCCGTTTGACGATCAACGGGCACGAAGCGACTCATCTATGGGTTCTCTAAGCGGACTTGTTGATTCATTAACGCCCGGCTCCGTCCGCCTGATGATCGCCTATCCCGAAAATCCGACAGCCTCCTACTAGCGGCTACATCTGTCGGATAGTCGAATCAAGGTGCCCATATGCGCGCTGCACGCGCGAACTACTCCCGCATCAACTGCATAAGTACCCTTGTCGCTGCCGAAAGCGGCGCATCTTAGCAATGGCTGAACGCTAATATTTCAGAGAGCGGAGGATGAATAGGTATCCTACCAAATTTCTCTTTCATGGGCGAGACGATGAAGAATCGGCCGCGAGGCAATCACATCATCCAGTCTCGGAGCTGCCAGCTCGAATCCCGTCGACTCGTGGCCAATCTCAACGATCGAATTCAGAATTACGCCGGCCTCCTGCGTGCGTGCATGAAGCGTAGCCCCGATCGAATCCGAAAGATCGCGCGGCAGTACGGCATCAGCTATCTGCCGCTGATGATCGTGCAGGATCAAAAGGTCTTCGAGAAACACGCTGCGCAGGCTTGGCATTTCCAGTCTGAAAGTTTCATGGGTCGAATTTGCCAGCGGTAACGTGATGAACGACGCGCTTGTTATCCGACTCGCAGCAGATCGCCTCGAGCGGCGTGGCGCCGCTGGTTCCGCTGTGGTCGCGCACGCACGGCGCTCAGGTTGAAGTGAAGGCGCTGTCCGCGATCAATCCCATGGCGCTGCTGCTGAACGAAAAAGCGACGGACACCCAGCACCCAAGGTGTCATTGGGCGCGGAGCTGGCTGTTGGCAACATGGACGACGCGGCCTCGATGCGCAAGGCACTGTCCGGCGTGTCTGCGGCGTTCTCGGTTCAAAATTTCCCGGATAAGGGCGGGGTCGAGGCCGAAGAGCGTCGCGGCAAGGCCTTTGCCGATTCGGTTAAGGCCGAAAATGTCCCGTTCTTGGTTTATCCATCAGCCGAAGGCGTCGAACGTGAGAGCGTTCTCGTGCACTACCACAGCGAATGGGCTATGGAGCAACACATTGTCAAACTTGGTTTGACCCGGACGCATTCGCTGACGGCTCAAAGTTCGCAGCGTTAAATGGTCATGGTGACCCGCATACGGGCCGACGACGCCCGCGTTCCGACCAACACCAAACGCCCCGGCTTCATCTACCTGAATCTGTCGAACACCTTTTTTGGCGATTCGCACCACTTCGAGCGAACGTCTTTACAGCATGCTTGTAGTTCCACTCCAAGCGGCTTTGCGTAGGCCTGCGATACTCAGTTCGTCGGAAGCGACAGCAAGACCATTGCAACGCCCTCGGTGAAATACAAGAACGCGGTCGGCAATCTCGAGGAGCTCTTCTTCTTCACTGGAGACGACTACCACACAGCGCCCCTCTGCGGCCATGCGTCGAATAATTGCGTAGATGTCAGCCTTGGCGCCTATGTCGACGCCTTTCGTTGGCTCGTCAAGCAGAACAAGTTGGGCGTCTTGGCCAACTACCCGCGCAAGCAACACCTTTTGCTGATTGCCTCCCGAAAGCGATTTGATTGGCCCGCGAAGGTCACCCCGGGCGTTCATCTGGGTGAGTATCTGCCTTGCGCTCTGTGCCGCCCTGTTATGGTCCACAAGCGCGCGCTTTCGAAAGCGCCCCAGAATAGGCAGCGTGGCATTTGAGAAACTTGACATGAGCGGGATGATGCCGTCCTTTTTGCGCTCTTCGGTCAAGTAACCCACACCTTGACTGATTGCGTGTGCCGGACTGCCAGCCCGATAAGATTTCCCCTGCAACCGGACCTGTCCGCCGAGCACCTTTTCCAAGCCGTATAACGTACGGCAGAATCGGGTGCGACCCGCCCCGGCAAGCCCGTATATGCCGACGACTTCTCCAGGCCATGCCTGCAATGACACGTCGCGCAAGCGTTCCGTGCAAAGGCTCCGCACATCAAGAAATGGCATTGACGCCGCATCCGGTTGTTTGCGGATAGTACGTTCGCTTTCATTGAGCGTCGACCCTGCATCCCCGACGATGGCATTGATAATATCCTGCTTCGCGATGTTGCTCTTGGCGTGGTAAATCACCTTGCCGCCGCACATGACGGTCGCTTCGTCACACACGCCGAGCACCTCGTCCAGCTTGTGCGACACCAACACAACCCCAATGTTTTTCTCCTTGGCAATTTGCCGCACCGACTGCAGAAGTCCTTCAGCCTGCGTTCCCTCGAGCGCCGTGGTCGGCTCGTCCAGAAAGAGGAACCGTGCATCCCTGTCGAGATTCGCCACAACCTCGAGCATCTGCTTAGCAGGGTGAGAGAGGTCCCTCACCAGGCTGGAAGGCTGCACCTTCAACTTATAGTCTTGCAGAACCTGACCGGTATGCTCTTTCATGGCCACATCGTCCAGCACCCCGTTCTTCCTCAGCTCGCGTCCGAGAAAGAGATTTTGCCAAACCGTCATCCCGGGAATAACGCGAAGTTCCTGATAAACGCAGGCGATTCCCTGCCGCAATGCATCTCGCGGTGAAGTGAGAGAGACGGATTCGTCGCCAACGAATAGTTCACCGGAATCCTGCCGGTTGACCCCGGCAAGAATCTTCAGCAATGTCGACTTACCGGCGCCGTTGTGGCCAAACAGGCCGTGGATTTTCCCTGGCACCACATCGAAGTCGACACCATGCAGCACAGGCACGCCTGCGAAGGATACCTTGATGTCGCGCGCCCGGTAACGTCGGTTGCTGTCACGTCGACTGCTGTCACTCATCGCTCAATTCCCTTTTCCATTGCACATCTGGGGAGTTGTGTGGCTTGTCACCGCGACGGATGATCCGGCGCTTTTCAGTAAGCCTGGCTGACCACCTGTTCAGCATTCGCCTTGTCTACGAGCAACGGAGGGCTGTTCACCATGGCCGCCGGTACCTTGCCCGCAAACTGCTGGCTGACGCTGTCCACCAGCAACGCTGCGAGTCTCACCGGCTCCTGAATCGCGCCGGCCCGCAGTATGTCGCCCGATTGAATCTGCTTCACCCCTTCCTTATCCACGAAAGCGTAGAGCTTCACCTTGTCCTTCATGTCCAACTGCTTGATCGCGGCGAGTGCACCCAGCGCCGAAGGTTCGGTATCCGAATATACAACGGTCATAGTCGGGTTTCCCTGAAGCATTTCAGTAGTCACCTTCAGGGACGTTGTTTCTTCCACTTTCCCATTGACGAGAGCGACAACCTTGAGGTTTGGATTGGACGCAATAGCCAGCTTGAACCCTTCATCACGTGCGTTGGCTGCTATGGACGTCGGCTCACCAACAATGCCTATGACGGCATTGCCTTTATCACCCAAATCCATCAACAGTTGCCGACCAATGAACACGCCACCAGCCTTTTGATCGGTCTGCACACCTTGCACGATGTGAGCACCTTGTTGCTTCATGCCGTCGGTGTCCGGCAGGATATTGATGGCGAAAGCGGGGATATTCGCATGGTTCAGTTCCGAAATAACGGACACACATGGCCCCGAACTGACGCAATTGACAGCGACCGCGTCTGCTTTCTTCTGTATGAAGCTCTGTACTTCTGAGAGCTCTCGAGCGTCATCGTTGTCAGCGATCGATACCTCTACGTGCATGCCCTTGGCTGCACCGCTCTCCTCAAAGCTCTTTTTCATTGCAACATAATACGGGTTGGTCAGATTCGGGAGAACCACACCAAGGGTTCTCGTTCCGCTCGATGCGTGTTCGCCTGAATCCCGATTGCAACTGGAAAGACCTAACGCAAGGACGGAGCTGATGAAGCCGATTGCCACTACGCGATTGTTTAGCATGTGATTTACCTTTTAAGACGTGCGCTTCAGTGAGTCTTCTTGCTGGGTCAACTTCCGCTCTTTCCGAGACTTCAACCAAGGGAAACTAAGCCGCCTGGATGACCGGAACGTATCCAATGTCACGCCAACCAGAATGATCAGACCGATGACCAATGGTTGCCAGTAAGCACTTACGTTCAGCACGTTCATCAGGTTCGAGATTGCGGCTATGAGCATTGCTCCAATCATCGCGCCCACGATACTGCCGCTTCCGCCGAAGAGACTGACCCCGCCGACAACTGCTCCGGCGATGGAGAAGAACAATTCATCGCCTCGACCTGCGGTCGGATATCCGGTCATCAAGCGCGAGCCATAGATGAGACCCCCGCACGCGGCGCAGAGGCCGGAAACTGAATAGACAAACAAAGTGACGCGCGGCACGCTGATTCCCGATAACCGGGCCGCATCGGCGTTACCGCCGACTGCATAAATGTGCGTCCCCGTGACCGTCCGCTTCAGTAGCAATGCCGCGACAAAAATTGCCACAAGCAACGCAAGCACAGGAAACGGAACCCCGAACGGACGCGACTGGCCAATCAAGCCGTATCCAATCTGTGTGACCCGGATGGATTCGGCGCCGGTAATGATTTGCGGGATCGAAGCCGCAACGCCCATGGTTGCAAACGTCACGATGAAGGGAGGCACGCCGGTGCGTTCGATGATCCAGCCGTTGACCGTTCCCGCGAAGGCGCCAATCACCAAGACGAGCGGCACCGCCAGTTGCCATGGCAAGCCGAGACTTTGCATCAGCAACGCGGCCACGACACACGTCATCGCAACGATGGATCCGCACGAGAGGTCAATCCCGCCAGTTAGAAGAACGAACGATTGGCCAAGACAGAGAAAACCGATGACAGCGCCATTCAGCAATAGCACCATCATGTTCGAAAGAGTGAGGAAGTTCGGCGTAGCGATGAAGCCGCCCAACATGACTATAAGAAATACGACTGCAATTCCTGCTTCGCTCGGCAGCTTGAACTGACGCTGTCCCGTCCTGAGTGATTCAAGACTATTCATGTTTGTCTCCATTTTTCCCCTCGATTCGGATATGGCGACCCGCTCGCGAGTGACTCAGCCTCTCCTACCAGACACGATGTCGAACCAACGAAATGTTCTACATCGATCACACTCTAGCTCAATAAAGTTATAGTTTCAACTTAACGTTAAAGATATGAACATATCGCATGGAACCGTGACACGCGTTTACATACATTCGCGTGTATAGTCAGCCCATCTCCGGAAACTAGGAGCCCTTGTACCAACGAATTTCTCACCGGAGTGAAGTGTTCGAAGCTGACCTCTTCCCCCGATAGTTGTGCCAGTTTGCTTCCTGATTGAGTTAAAATGTTCGATGTTGAACACCACGTGCTCAAGACGAGACGGCTTCTCACTCTTCACAAAGAATCAGCATTCCTATGGCTAGCAAAGAGCAACGCAGCAACCATATCCTCGAAATGGTTGCTGCCCGGCATTTCATGAGCATTGGCGATCTGGCCAAGGCACTAGACGTTTCTGAAATGACGATTCGACGCGACGTGCGCGACCTGGCAGATGGGGGCGAAGTGCGCACGGTCTATGGCGGCGTCGCCGCGCTAGACAACGGCAGCACAATCGCGAATTACAACGCACAGACCGAACGCTCTCAGCACACTGAAGAAAAACGGCGCATTGCACTGGCAGCGAGCCAGTTGCTGAGCCCTGGTGACGTGGTAATTCTTGATTCCGGGACCACGGTTCAGCAACTGGCCGAGTGCCTTCCAGCCGAGGGCGCGTACACATTCATTTGCTACAGCCTGAACACCATGAATGTGCTCGCGAAGCGAGAGGACACCACGGTCATTTCGCTTGGCGGTGTTCTTTCCTCGAAGTCCTATACGTTCTCCGGGCCTGACGCGCTCCAGGCAATGCAAAGGTATCGTGCGAATAAAGCGTTTATCGGAGCCACCGGATACGAACTCAAGCACGGACTAACCTGCAGCTACGTGGAAGACTGCTCGTGGAAGCAGGCCGCCATGCAATCCAGTGTCGAAAGAATCCTGCTGGTTGACTCATCAAAATTCGGCAAGGTATCTACCTGTAGTTTTGCTGGTGTAGAAAACTTCGACATCGTGATAACCGACGCCGGCATACCCCAGCAATATCGGTACGACCTCGAAGCAAAGGGTCTCAAGGTGCTCGTCACCGACTGACGGTGGCTGCTTTCACACGTCGCCGCTTATACCTCGCGAGCCAAGAACCAACCTGGCCCGCGAAGCGCCCAACTCAAGTCATCGACCCTATTGTGTAGTCGAGACCAAAGAACGACGGAGCTCAGCCAGTTCGCTGAGCCCGGCAGAGGGTGACTCTCTCGAAATGCACAGGCTGCCGGCAACAAACATATCAACCGTGGCTGGAGCGAACTTCCTGATGGTCTCCTTCGAGACGCGCCCATCAATCTCAATGGCCGTATCAACCCCTTGCTGGAGAATCATTTCCCGCAAGGCGAATATCTTTCGTTTTGCGTATGGAACCTGTGTCTCGCCAGGGGATCCGGCGTAGCCCGGGTTGGTGAGCATGAGGAGCACGGTATCGCATCTCTCCAGTACATACTCAAGCATGCTGAGCGGCGTGGAAGGTTTCAGCGCCACACCTGCCCGCACGCCTGCTGCCCGGATACGGTCAAGCATCCGGTCGATATGTGGCTCCGATTCCATCTGGAACGTGAGTTGTTGAACGCCGATATCGAGCAGCGCGTCGATAAAATAATCATGTCGAGCAGCCATGACGTGTACGTCGAAAGCCAGGCCCGTCTTGCGTCGCAGTTGCGCAATGGTTTCAATTCCCAAGGGCATGCTCGGGCTGAAATGTCCGTCGATAACGTCGAGGTGCACGGCGTCCACTCCAGACTCGGCAATGACCTGCGCCTGACGCTCGATATTGCAGAGGTCGAAGGTGATGATCGACGGCACAATCAGACAGGATTTTTTCCAGGCAATATCCACGTTCAGTTTGCCTCGAAATCTTCGTTGGCAATGGTGTTGGTGAAAGCAGCGAACAAGTCCTGATACTGCGCCGCGACGTCCATGCGTGGCTGAGCCGCGCGCGTCTCATCAAGCTCGACGTAACGTTCAGAAACGTCGTATAGGGTTACCGACGCGCCCTTCGCCCGTTGATGCACCGCGAGTGCGAGCAAGGCAGCGGCGAATGCTCCCCCCTCGTCGCACTTGACGCGAATGACGTCGACATTAAAGACGTCGGCCAGTATCTGCCGCCATGCGGCGCTGTTAGTGCCTCCGCCGGTCAGCCGGAACTGCTCTGCGCGAGCGAAGCTCTGCGAAAGCAATTCGTAGCCCCACTTCAATCCGAAAGCGACGGACTCGGCGCCTGCACGCATCAGATTTGCACGCGTCATGTTGTCTGCCGACAGGCCTTTCATCATGCCGCGCGCACGAGGCAGTGCAGGGATACGCTCACCGCTGAAATACGGAAACATCCGCACGCCACCGGCACCGGGGCTGGCCGAGGCAATGAGATTTTCGACCTCGGCAATTTCAACTTCGAAGAGTTGCTGCAGCAACGTAGTAGTCGACGTTGCATTCATGGTCGCGATGGTCGGCAACCACGCGCCATCGAGACCACAGAAGACATAGATACTCGGGTCGACGGACTCCGCCAGTTCATTTGTGTGGATATTCAGAACGCCCGAGGTTCCGAGGCCGAGCGTGGCGCGGCCGGCCGCCACGTTTCCAGTACCCAGGGCGCCCATCACGTTGTCGCCGGAACCGCAGGCCACCAGCGTGCCCGGCGAAAAGCCGAACTCAGCAGCGACCTCCGGGCGTACGGTGCCGATTGGCTCGAGAGGCATGGCGACTCGAGGCAGCGAGCGTTCAAGCCGCCCTGTCGGATCAATCAAGTCTGCCATCTGCCATGACCATGCGCGGGAGAGGACGTCGAAGTAACCTGTTCCGGATGCCTCACCGGCATCTGTTACATATTCACCTGTCAACCAGTAGTTCACGTAGTCATGCGGCAGCAGCACATGCCGCACCCGTTCGTAGGTTTCGGGCTCGTGCTGCCTGACCCATGCGACCTTCGATGCCGTAAAGCCCACCGGAATCGTCGTGCCAATAAGACTGCGAATCCGCTTTTCCCCTCCGGCTGCGTTGAAGAGCTTCTCGCTCGCTGCAGCCGTCTCTGTATCGTTCCACAGCTTCACGTTTCGTACTACCGTGCCGCTTTCATCCAGCATCACCAGCCCGTGCTGTTGCCCCGATACGGCTATTGCCAAGACGTCCGCCGGGCTGCGCGTGGTCTGTGCGAATAACCCTTTCAGCGCTTGCCGCAAGGCGTCAATCCACCATTCTGCCTTCTGTTCCCGACGGCCGTTGGCTTCGGAAATGATTGGATGGCTGGCATGACCGCGGGCCACAAGCGAGCCGGTTTCCGGGTCTAGCAAAACCACCTTGGTACCTTGTGTACCGCAGTCGATGCCAAGATACATTCTGTTCCTCTCTCTACCGGTCCGGATGGCTTACTGACAGTTGATGACAACCTTGATAACGTCCGGCTGCGCGGACGCCGCCAGCTTGAACGCGTTGATGCTGTCTTCGAATGCAAAGCGACGCGAAATCAGCGGCTTGACGTTGATTTGCCCGGATGCAATCAAGGCAACCGAACGCTCGTAGTCGTTCGCGTAGCGGAAGATCGAAACGGTCTCGATTTCCTTGACTTGCATCGCGACAATGTCCATTGGCACCAGGTCTTGCGGCATGCCGACAAACACAATCTTTCCGGCCGGCCGCAGGCAGTGCGGCGCGGCACCAATCGCCGCCGGGCTGCCGCTGCAGTCGACGAACAGGTCCGCGCCATTCCGGAAGTGCTGCAGGACAAACTGCTTGAGGTCACCCTCCGTCGCGTTGAACGTGATGAGACGGTCACCGTAGTGCTTCGCCAGGAAGTCGAGTTTCTCCTGCTTCACGTCGGAGATGATGACACGGCTGCAACCGGACGCAAGCAAGGCGAGCGCCATACACGCGCCAATCGTACCGGCGCCGGAAACTACCGCGGTATCCCCCGGAGAAATCCCCACCTTGCGGGCGACGTGCACACCGGAAGTAAGCGGCTCGGCCAGAACCGCTTCCTCCAGGCTGACGTTGTCCGGCAGCTTGAATGTGAGACTGGCGGGGTGAACGACCGACTCGCGCAGCACGCCGTGAATGGGCGGCGTTGCCCAGAACCGGATGCTCGGGTCGAGGTGGTACATGCCCTGCATGGCTGCTTGCGAGTTCGGGTCGAAGATGCCAGGCTCCATTGCCACCCGGTCGCCAATCTTCAGGTGTTTGACCGCGCTGCCAACTTCGGCGATAACGCCGCTCGCTTCATGTCCGAGGACCATCGGCTCCCTGACCACGAAGTCACCAATGCGACCATGCTTGTAGTAGTGAACGTCGCTCCCGCACACACCAACGTAGGCAATCCTGATGCGAACGTCGTTGCGGCCAAGCTCTTCTTCGATTGCAATATCGCGAATCTGGAGCTTGTCTTTTTCTTCAAGGACCAAGGCTTTCATGTCAATCCCTTTCAGTTGATGAATACACCTGCACCTGGCTGATGCGAATCCGTTACTTGATGTCACCAAGCTTCTTGTGGAGTGCGATGCAACTTTCGACGTTCTGCTTCGTGTACAGCTCCGTCCCTTCCACCTCGTGCAGATTGGTCTGCTTGCCCGTGAGAATGCCATGCGCCATTGCCATGGACTTCTGAGCCAGTTCGTCCGCGCTTTGCAGCGCGGTCGACGTCATGTTCCCGTCTTTGATCAGCAGGCATGCCTCTGCCGTTCCGTCGGTGCCATATACCAACGGGAAGGGCGTCATTCCCGAACCCTTAAGCGCTTCCACAGCCCCTGCCGCCATGTTGTCGTTCATCGAAATCACAGCATCAATCTTGGGGTTCGCCTGAATCCAGTCTTCCATCAACTGCATCGCTTCGTCCTTGTTCCAGTTCGCGGTCTGCTCGGCGACGATCTTGACGTCGGGGCGCTTGGCAAAGAATTCCTTCTGCCACGCGTCACGACGGCCCATAGAGTGCGGGTTACCCGGCGGTCCGATGAGAACGACAACCTTCGCATTCTTGGGCACTTGCGTCAGTGCAAGTTTCGCGTTGACCTGGCCCAGAAGGTACGGGCTTGAGTCGACGGACGGTATCGAGTCGTCCTCGAACTTCGGATTAGTCGCGACGAACTTCATGCCATTTTTCATCGCGTTCTTGACCGGACCCACCTGGACCGCGGGGTCGTATGGCTGGATAATCACCAGGTCGTACTTGTTCGTGACGGCGTTCTCTATGTTCGACTGCATCACTGGATTCTGGCTTTGGCCGTCAAATACCGTCAACGCAATGTCCGGGTACTTCTTCGCTTCCTTGACCATCGAATTGGCCAGCCATGCTGCGAATGAATCGCTTTGCGCGCGTGCGAGATAAGCGACGCGATACTTTGGAGTCTGTGCGGTTGCAGCGCCACTCGAAGCGAACATGCCCAGCGCCAACGCGCATACCATCAGTTTTTTAAACTTCATTTTTCTGTCTCCTTAGGGTTACGACGTTGTACGTACTTCGTTTAATCGATCAAATCCAACACTGTCCGGTTTCCTATTCTTTATAACCGGCCTCCCCAAACCATCAACTAGCAGCCGCCTTCGCCGGTTCCGGCTTCGCGGCGTTACCGCTTTTCTTCTTCTTTCCCTGTTTTGAGGAAATGTCGTACGCGACGGCGAGCACGATGATGCCGCCCTTGATGATCTGCTGCAGATAAGATTGAATGCCGAGCAGGTTCATGATGTTCCCAAGGAAACCCATGATGAATGCACCCGCCAGCGTTCCAATCGCCGTCCCAATGCCGCCTGAGAAGCTGGTGCCGCCAATGATTGTGGCGGTCATCGCATCGAACTCGAAGCCGATGCCTGCGTTGGGCAGGCCCGCATTGACCCGCGACATGTAGAGCACGCCGGCGAGTCCGACGAGTGCCCCGTTCAACAGGAAGGCCATCATTTTGATGCGGCTGATTCGGACGCCCGACGCTCTCGCTGCTTCCTGGTTTCCGCCAATAGCGTAGATGTAGCGACCGAGCCGCGTATGGTTCAGCACATACCAGGTCAGCACTGCAATCAGTACGAGGAAGATGACCGGCGACGGAACTCCCAAGACCGCCCCCTGTCCCCAACTGGCAAATTTATCCAGTTCGTAGATGTTCTGGCCACTCGTCATCATCAGCGCCGCGCCGCGCGCCGCCGTTTGCATTGCGAGCGTCGCGATGAAGGCCGGCGTGTTGAAGCGCGTGACAATCCAGCCATTCACCAGCCCGCACGCTGAGCCAATCGCGATTCCGACCAACATGGAAGGCACGAACAAACCCGTAGCCTTGAAGAACATCACGGACAGCAGCCCGGAAAGCGCGAGTACGGAGCCTGCCGAAAGGTCGATAAGGCCGCAAATGATTAACAGCGTCTGCCCGAAGGCCAAGATCGTCGTAATCGAAATCTGCCGGGAAATATTCAGGAAATTGGTCGTGGAAAGGAAGACGGGACTGATGATCGAGCTCACCACGATCATCGCGATGAGAATCAGATAGATGCTGTACCTGCCGTTTGCCAGCAAAGTCCAGCGACTAGAAGTATTACGTGTAGCTGTGCTCAATTTTCGTCTCCACCCATTGTTGCCAGGCGCATGATTCCTTCCTGGCTGAATTCAGGCCCGTTCAACTCTCCCCTGATCCGCCCGCTGGCCATCACGTAAATGCGGTCGCAGATGGCGGTCAATTCCGACAGCTCGGACGAGATGACAATGACCGCTCTTCCTTCCTGGGCCAGTTCGAAGATAATTTTGTAGATTTCAAATTTTGCACCGACGTCGATGCCGCGCGTCGGTTCGTCGAGAATCAGGATGTCCGGCTCGCAAAGCATCCACTTCGCGAGCATCACCTTTTGCTGGTTCCCCCCGCTGAGCAACCCGATTTGCGTGTTGAAACCCGGTGCCTTGACCTTCATCCGCTCGCTGGCCCCATCGATCAATCGCTTCTCGGTTTTCGCGTCCCGATAGCCTCGCCTGAAGAACTTCTTGAGCGAGACGAGACCGGTGTTCTCGGTGATACTGCGCATCGGCACAATGCCGTAGCGCTTCCGGTCTTCAGATAGCATCGCGATCTTGAGTCGAATCGCATCCTGAACCGTCCGGATGCGAACCTGCTCCCCGTGCACGAGAACTTCTCCCGTGGTGTACGCGTCAAGGCCGAATACCGTACGAACCACTTCAGTGCGTCCCGCTCCCATCAGTCCGGCCAGGCCGATGATTTCTCCCTTGCGGACATTGAAGCTGACGTTCGAAAATCGCTCGTCGTCGCCGAGCCCCTTGACCTCGAGCGCCGTGGCGCCCACCTTGGGCTCCGGCTTTGGCGGATACACGTTATCGAGCTTCCGGCCAACCATCATCTGGATGATTGTTTCGATATCAATCTCGGTGGCACGCCGCGTCGCAACGTGGCTGCCGTCCCGGATGACGGAGATGTCGTCGGCAATCCGGTAGAGTTCTTCGAAGCGGTGGGAGATATAGACAATGCCCGCGCCCTTTGCTCTCAGTTCATCGATTTTCTTGAAGAGGACGTCTACCTCTTTCGATGTGATGGCGGAAGTCGGCTCATCGAAAATGATGATGTTCGCCTCGCGCGAAACCGCCTTCATGATCTCGAGCATCTGGAGGTCCGACAGGCTCAGCTCCTTGAGCTTCGTGTCGAGACGGTAGTGCAGACCCTCTCGCTCAAGCAGCGCCTTCGCATCCGCATAGAGCTTTTTCCAGTCAATCGAACCGAAACGCGTTCTTGGCTCGTCGCCCAGAAACAGCGATTGCGCGACAGTGATTTCGGGAATGTAGTTGAGTTCCTGCGTGACCATCGAGATCTTCATTCGCCGCGCGGTCAACGGGCTGTCAACCGCGACCTTCTCGCCATTGACGAATATCTCGCCGGCGTCCGGCTGGTAAATGCCGCTGACGATTTTCATCAGGGTCGACTTGCCCGCGCCGTTTTCGCCGCAAATCACGTGTACCGAACCCTTCCGAACCGTGAAGCTCATGTCCTTCAGAGCGATTACGCCCGGAAATCGCTTCTCGATTCCGCGCAACTCCAGAATTGGTGCGTCTCCCATCTTCATCGCCTTATATCTGCGTACAAGGAAAGGCTGAAAGCCCGCTCGGCAAGGAGCATTTGTGCAAAAGCTCAGGCAGGGGCGCATCTCGCATCGCGCCGTTGCTCAACCATGAACACACTCTACACGCCAAGAGTTTGACATGCAACATCGATGGTTTATCTTTACCAATCAAGATATGCGCTCTTCTGGCTCCCGTGGCTATGGGGTTTGATACCGCATGAAGGGTGTAGCGCCGTTTCCGTTAAGTTTCAGTAGACGCGGGTTCGAGAATTCAGCGTCTAAACAGCAGAGTATACCTCGAAGAAAATGGTGTACCTGCACCATCAGCTTAGGATGATGTTATAGTTGGCTCAACGGTTTGATGTTTTTCCCGTCCGACGGGTGGAGCTGCAAGACGAGAAGACCAAGTCCCGGGCGCCGGACACCATCAACTTGACGCGAGCGACCATGACCGATTTGACGCAACTGGAGATACCGAGCCTGATGAGCGACATCCTTGGTCAGATCCAAGGCTCCTTGCAGGGGGTGAGTTTCTCTGAGCTTGGCGCACTTGTAGCAGAAATTGAGCGTGCGCCGAGGGTGTTCTGCCTGGGCGCCGGCAGGTCCGGAATCCTTCTGCAGGCGTTCTGCATGAGGCTTTGTCACTTGGGATTCGAAGCCTACATGGCAGGCGGATTGCCCTGCCCACCTGTTGGGGCTGACGACCTAATCATCGTGGCGTCAGGATCAGGAGAAACGCGCAGTGTCTCCGCAGTGCTTGAACAGGGGCGCTCGGCGGGCGCAAGGGTTGCACTTTTCACTGCACGGCGCTCAGGCGCCCGCTCAATGGCGGCAGACGTAGTCGTGATAATTCCGGCGCCCAGCGGCTTGGTGAATCACGAACATCCGCAGAACCTTCAACCGATGCGAACCCTGTTTGAACAGGCCTTCTTCCTCCTATGCGAGGCGATCGTGTGTTGGCTGAAAATAAAGAAGGGCATAGGCGAGGAAGAAATGGCTCAGAGGCACGCGAATCTTGAGTGATGCAACGTGGAAATCCTGCAGATTGGCAGCAGAACGGACGGCATGCCGACGGTTGATCGGTCTGATATGCGCGGGTCGGGTACCGCATGACAATGAGCTTCCCTCGGTTTTTCGCCTTCCAGAGGCCCGGGGTTATGCGGCCGTATCCTTTGTCCGCTGAGCCGCAAGCCAGTCTTGCATGAACTGGGTTGGCGACATGAAGCCAAGCGATGAATGACGACGACTGCGGTTATAAAACACTTCAATGTATTCGAACAAGTCCGCCACGGCTTCGCGATGCGTGCGGTACTTCGTGCCGTGTACCCGCTCGTTCTTCAGGCTGTTGAAGAAGCTTTCCGTCGGCGCGTTATCCCAGCAATTTCCTTTGCGGCTCATCGAGCAGCGCATCCCGTAGGAGGCCAGCTTGCGCTGGAATTCATGGCTCGCGTATTGGCTGCCACGGTCCGAGTGATGCAGTGCACCGGGCGCAGGTCGGCGGCGGAACCATGCCATCGTCAATGCGTCGGTCACGAGGTCCGCCGTCATGCGCGGCTTGACGGACCAGCCCACGACCTCCCGGTTGAACAGGTCCAGCGTAACCGCCAGATACAGCCAGCCTTCGTCGGTCCAGATATACGTGATGTCCGATGTGAACACCTGGTTAGGCTCGTCCGGCGTGAACTGCCGGTTCAACACGTTCGGCGCGACCGGAAACTGGTGCCGGGAATCAGTTGTCACGCGATAACGGCGCTTATGGCGGGCTCGGATACCGTTGGTGCTCATCAGCCGTTCCACACGTGCTTTGCTGGCCGGAAAGCCGCGAGAGCGCACCTCGTCGGTCATGCGTGGCGAACCGTAGGCACCTTTGAACTTGGCATGAATCGTTCGAATCAACGTGAGCAACTGGGCATCGGTCAGTCGCTGCCGCTCGGGTGTGCCGCCGCGCTTCCAGGCGCGATAGCCATTGACGCTTACTCCAAGGACCTCGCACAGCGCCGACAGTGGATAGTGCCGGCACTGCGTGTCAATCCAGGCGAACTTCACAGGAGGTCCTTCGCGAAGAACGCCGTCGCTTTTTTTGCGATTTCGAGCTCCATCTGCAAGCGCTTGTTCTCCGCTCGCAGGCGCGAGAGTTCCATCTGTTCTGCCGTGACGACCTTCGCTCCGGGGCCGTTCAGCTTGCCCGTCTCGGAAGCCTTGAGCCAGTTGCGCAAAGTCTGCATCGACATGCCTAGCTCGCGAGCCACGGCGCTTATGCCTTGCCCGTCCTTGACTCGTTGCACGGCGGCTTCCTTGAACTCCGCCGTGTACACCTGGTGCGGTACCTTGAACATTTCTTCTTTCCCTCCTTTCGGTCGAGTTTATACGCGACCTGCTGGAAGGCGAAATTTCAGGGGAAGCTCAATGCGCAAATCGTCCGCGAACTGACGTCCCGGACAGTCGTCCAAACCTTCCTGGAGCAGGGCCTCGAGGTTGCGGCTGGCGTCAAGCAGCAACTCGACGCAGACGCACGTCAAGCGCGTGGCCTGCGTTTTGCTCGATAAGGGGTTCATGGTGGTCGGTCTGGCAATGGGTTTGCCGAAGAGCCGTGAGCCAGCGGCCGCAAATGCATTGGGGGCTTTCGTAGAGGAAGCGAAGGCATCCGGGCTCGTCGCGCAGTCACTCGCACGCCACAACATCGTCGACGCGTCGATTGCGCCCGCTGCATAACCGAAGCCACGCAGGCGGCCGGCCGCCATCCCTTGCACATCCGGACCTTCTGTCGCGCAGCAGTGACGTGCACGGCGGTCCACATAGCTAGTACTGTCTTTGATACAGTCGAGGCGGTACCCGGCGCCGGACTCCCGCCCGATGGCGAACCCTGGATTGCGCGCCGGCTAGTCTTCTTCCTGCCTGTGCGACTGCTCTCACGCGCGTTCCGCCTGCACTTCCACAAACCGCTCGAAGTGTCCCACCGGCATTGCCAGCGGCAGTACACCGGGCTCGCTGACGCCGCCACCTTGCCCGGTAGCTTTCGCCCCTATGTACCTGCGAATGGGTGCTCTACCTCCCCATCCGATCCCGATAGCGACGCGCGGGGGGTGTCTCTCACAAAAGTTATCTCACAGGATACGCGGCTCGTACTCGCACGACAGGTGATCGACGCTTTGACTGCAAACGCGAGAAGGCAGCGCCGCCCTTTTTTGTTGTATCTCACAGCTCTCCTGGCGGGAACAACAAGGCAACGTCGCTACGTAGAGTTTTTGCGTGTGGAAGATCTGTGGGCGAAGTCGCAAGGACAGCGGACGATCGAATGCTCCGACTAGGCCTTCATCTCCACAATCCTTAATGCAACAGAACCCTCATCGCGAGGATCACGCGCGACCTGCTCCCGCGCGCCATCCATTTGCCATCGACCGACCGGAACGGGCCGGCTCGATGGCCGTTTTCAAGAATCTAGAATCGCGTACTGATACCGACCCGCGCAACCGACTGCGACACACCGCTCGAGGCGCCATCCGGATCCATCACGCCGTTGATCTGCGCATAGCTGCCGCTGCTCGCGCGCTGACAAACGCCCGCCACATAAACCATCGTGCGCTTCGACAGCAAGTACCGCACGGCAGCTGATATCTGGTGCGCATGCGCGTTGGCGAGCGTGTCGTTGCCCTTCATGTATGTATAGCTTGCTCCGATCACCCAGGCGGGCGATGCGTACCACGCAAAGCCGCCTTCCGCCGACCACACGGCAGCGCCGTTCGATGCGTTGCGTACGGTCGTCATCAGCGCCTTGCCCGTCATGGCGCCGATCGTATAGTGGGCACCCACGCCCCAGTTGCGCACGCTGGTCGGCGGCAGCCCCGTCGACGCGCCGTATTTCTCGTTGGTATAGGCTGCACCGGCGCCGAACGGGCCGTTGTCGTAGCTCGCGCCGACGCTGATCGCGTTGTTCGCGCCGATCGTCCCCGCAACGTTGCCGAAACCGTACAGCGCGCCGAAGGTCAGACCCGCCAGCGACGGGCTCGTGTACTTGACGGAGTTCGCGACGCGATTGCTGCCCGCGACGCGATCCCAGTCGAATGCACCGGTCGGGTTGTTCGGGAGCGCGAGCTTGTCGAAAGGCCCATTGCGGAAGCCATAGAGCCCGGCGACATCCTGCGCGATCTCGTTGCCGCTGGCGGCGAGCGCATCGACCATGAACTCGTACTGGTTGCCGAGCGTGAGCTTGCCGTAGCTGTCGTTCTCCACCCCGACGTAGGCCTGCCGCGCAAACAACCCGCCGCCGATGATCGAGCCGTTGGCGAGCGAATACTGGTTGACGAGCCGGAAGATCGCACGCGTGCCCGTGCCGAGATCCTCCTTGCCTTCGAAACCGAGCAGGTTCGGAAAGAAGATGTTGTCGTCGAATTGCGCGTTTCCGTGGCCGCCTTCGTTGCTGACATAGCTGATGCCGACGTCCATCAATCCGAACATCGTGACGCTGCTCTGCGCGAACGACGCGATCGGAATCGCGCAGGCCGCGAGTGCCAAAATGGTCTTTTTCGTCATCTCCAATGTGCTCCTCACATGTTTCCGATCAGGTCGGATTTTTTTTTTTGCACTACTGATTGATATGAATAAGCCGGAAACGGAATGATCCGATCAGATGCGGATGCAACCGAAGCGGACTCCGTTGTGCACGGCGCATTGGGAGCGACTGCCTGCCCGCCAACACGCCGAGCGCTAGACCGTCGAATACCCGCCGTCGACCGGTACGACCGCACCGGTAACGAACGACGCGCCGGGCGAGCACAGGAACAGGATCACGTCCGCGACTTCGTCGGCTGCGCCCCAGCGCCCGAGCGGCGTGCGCTCGAGGATCTGCCGCGACGCCTGCGTGTCAGCCTTCAGCACGGCGCTGAGCGGCGTGTCGATCCAACCGGGCGCGACTGCGTTTACGCGAATGCCGCGATCGGCCCACGCCTGCGCGAGCGAGCGCGTGAGCTGAGCGATCCCGCCCTTGCTCGCGCTGTACGCGGGCCGGTCCTTGCTGCCGAAGTACGTGTACATCGATGCGACGTTCACGATGCTGCCGCCGCATGCCGACAGCGCCGGCAATGCGGCGTCGGAGGCACGCATCACCGACGTCAGGTTTACGTTCAATACGAGCTCGAACTGGTCCATCCGGTATTCGTTAGCGTGCCGGCTGATGCCGACGCCGTTGACCAGCACGTCAAGTCGGGGCAGCGCGGCGATCGTGCCCGTCAGCGCACCGCTGTCAGTCACGTTCAGTTCGATGCACCGGATGCGCTCATGCACGGGCGCATGCGGGCCGTTGGCATCGAGCCCGAGCGCGACGACCGATGCGCCGGCTTCCGCGAGCCGCAACGCGGTGCGCGCGCCGATGCCCGATGTGCCGCCCGTTACGACGGCAGTCCTGCCTTCAAACGTGAACAGCCGATTCATTTTCGATACTCCCGACAGTGTGCGCGGCGGGCGGACCGCTGCGCGGTGGAAACCAGGATCTTGATCTGCGTGCGGTCCGTGAGCAGCGCGTCGAAGCCGTCGGCGACCGCGTCCTCGAGCGAGACGGTGCGCGTGACAATCGACGTGAGGTCGAGCGCGCCGGAGCCGATCAGCCGCAACAGGTCTTCGTACACGTGCCGGTAGCCGACGCTGGCCGTGAAGGTCAGCTCCTGGTTGACCGCGTGGAATGCATCGAAGCCCGCATGCGGCATCAGGCCGACCATCACGACACGGCCGCCCTTGCGCAGCGCCTGCATGGCCGACTCGAATGTGACCGGCAGGCCGGCCGCCTCGAAACTGACATCCACGCCGAGTCCGCCGGAAGCTGCGTGGATCGCGTGGCGCAACGCGGATTCGTCGAATGAGCGCCCGTCGAACACGTGCGTTGCGCCGAGGCGCCCGGCTGCCGCGAGACGTTCCGGCGACACGTCAACCGCAACGATGGTCGTGGCGCCCTGGAGCTTTGCGAGCGTGATCAGCAGCAGGCCGATCGGCCCAAGGCCGAACACCGCGCAGGTGTCGCCGAGCCGCAGCCCGCCGCGCCGCAGCGCGTGCAGTGCGACGGCAGCCGGCTCGATCACTGCGGCCTGTTCGAGACTGACGTCATCGGGCAGCCGGTACAACATGTAGGCCGGCACGACCGCGAAGTCAGCCATCCCGCCGTCGCCCATCAGCCCGGCGAAGCCCATTGACGCGCATAGGTTGTACGAGCCCGAGCGGCAGTACGCGCATCGGTGACAGCGATACTCGGGCTCGACCGCAACGCGGTCGCCCTGGACCAGCGTCGTCACGCCCGTGCCGACTTCGACGACGGTACCGCAGAACTCATGACCGAGCGTCAGCGGCGCGGTGCAACCCGATAGTGGATGCGGGGTCTCGACCGGAATCGCATGGGGCCCGTCCGCGTATTCGTGCAGGTCGCTTCCGCAGATGCCGCAATAGGCGACCGCGATGCACACCTCGCCTGGCCCAGCGCGCGGCGTGTCGAGGTCGACCAGGCGAATATCGCGCGGGCCATGCCATTGAAGTGCGCGCATCAGCGTCCTCCGACGTTTTGCGTATCGAGGCGGGCAGCTGCGCAGGCAAGCGCGCGCCTGCGCAGCACGGCGGGCGCAGTTTCGACGAGGGCGAACGACAGCACGCACGCGAGGATCGCGCCGACAGCCGACATCCACATGGCGAACTGCAGACCGTACTTGTCCGCCGCGAAGCCCGCGACGGTCGGCGCGACGAAGCCGCCCATCAATTCGCCCGCGCCCATGATCAGCCCGAGCGCGCCGGCGATCGCGCGTGGCCGGACCGTTTCCGCCGGGATCGTCGCCATGAACAGCGTGAAGCAGCCGAGGCCCGTGTACGTGACGAACACGAGCGTGCCCAGCGCCCAGACCGAATCGCCATGGATCAACACGATCGGGCAGACGGCGGCGATCAGCGCGAACGCGATCATCGTCGGCTTGCGGCCGATCCGGTCGGAGATCGCAGGCACCGCAAAACCCCAAAGCACCCATGCGGCGCCGAGGCAGGTCATCACGACGCCCATACCGGACGGGGACAGGTGGCGGTTCTCGACGAGGAAAACCGGCGCGAACGAGATGATCACGACGAACCACGTGAGGAAGCAGCAGCTGATCAGCACGCACAGCAGGATGTTGCGTTCCTTCAGCAACGCCCAGCGGCTGACCGTCGTGCCTCCCGCAGCCTGTGTGGCCGCGCCTTCGGCCTGCGCGTGCCGTACGCCGCCGGGCGGCACTTCGCGAACCCAGCGCCAGATGCAGAACGCGATCAGCAAGCCGGGAATGCACGACACGTAGAACGCCTCTCGCCAGCCGTATGCGGTCGCCATCCCGATCACTACTGGCGGGCCGATCATCGCGCCAAGCAGGCCGGCGGCCGAGCCCTGGAGCAGGCCCATGTTCATCCCGCGGCGGCTCGGCGTCGAGCTCTCGACCATCAGCGATTGTGACAACGGCAGCACGGGCCCCTCAGCGATCCCCATCAGCGCGCGAAACGCGATCAGGCTCACGAAGCCGGCAACGAGCCCCGACAGCGCAGAGCAGATGGAAAAGCCAAGCACCGCCGCGATCAACAGCGGCTTGCGGGTACCGCGCGCGTCGGACCACGCGCCGGTCGCGGCGCCGGACAGCGCCCACGTGAGCGAAAGCGCGGACGACACCATGCCAAGCTGCGCATTCGTCAGGTGCAGTTCGGCGGACATGAGCGGAAAAAGGAACGATAGCGCCAGGCGGTCAAAGAACACGAAACCGAACGTCATGAACAGAATCAGAAGCAGCCTGTTCTCGTACGTCCACGCGAGCTTGGGGGCGGAATGGGATGTCATGGCGGGCCTCGTCGCGCGTCAGCGGAACAGCTTTTCGATCGCTTGCGCGCCGAGGCCGACCTTCTCGTAATGCGCCTTGCACATCGCGATGTACGAGTGCACGTCGAAATAGCCGTCGGGGTTGCCTTCTTCGTCGAGCCAGATCAGCGGCCCCTTGACGATGAAGAACGCGCGCATTGGCTCCGGATGGTCGAATGCGACGAGCGTGTGGCCTTCGCCGGGCGTCTCGTACACGAAATCGCCCTTCGTCGCGATCCAATCGTGTTCCAGGTAGCCCCATTTGCCGGACAGCGTGTAGGCGAACACCTCATGCGGGTGATAGTGCCGGTTCACGAGGCCCGCTTCCTTTGCCATCAGGATGTCGCACCATTTGTTCTGCGACGGCGAGATCCACAGCGGCCGCGACGAAACCGTTTCAGTAAACGGAACGTAATATCGCTCGTCTTCGGTGGCCGCGTTCGGGATGTAGGCTTCGGGCAGCGCATCGGGCTTGAACGGATTGGCAATCGGGGGGATGTTTCGCCAGAATTCGGTTACGGCTTTGTCGACCACGGTGTGTCTCCTTGTGTTTGAGTGTCGTGGCTCGACTTTAGCCAGCCGGTGCGCACCGCTCTTGACTGGGCTGGACGAATTGCTTGATCGGGCAGGACATTGCACTGCACCGGGCGCCTGACGAACCACTCCCAATCCGTGCAGATCCGCACGACAGGCGCCACCTGGAGGCGACGTGACGAATGATTTGACCGTTTTTTCACGCACGCGAGGCTCGACGGCCGGCGTGCCCGCGCGCGACCGGATGGCCTACTGGGACGCAATATGTGCGGCGACGCTGGTCGGCCTACGCTGCTCGTCATTGTCGTCACGCGGCCTCGAGGTTGAAAAGATTAGCCTCGCCCTGCCCGACCTCGGCATCGCCGACATCAGCGGCCAGGATCATCTGATCGAGCGCAGCCCGGCGCTTGTGCGCCAGTTGCCGAAGGAGTCGCTGTTTGCGTGCCAGATTCTGAGCGGCAGCGCGTACTTCATCCAGCGCGACAGGTGTCTGCTCGCGCAAACCGGCGACGTCGTCGTCTACGACACACGCGTGCCTTACCTGTACGGCTTCCTGACGCCAATGCGGCAGCTGCTGATCGACATCCCGATCACGACGCTCGACGACCGGCTTGATGCGGAACTGGCCGCACTACCGCTGCGCATTGCGTCGAAGCCGGGTGCCGGCGCAATGCTCGGCGTGACACTGCGCGCGAGCATCGAGCGTTTTATGCAGGATCCCGTCAAGCGCGACGCAGCGCGATTCTCCGAGCACACGCGCACGCTGGTCGCGGAACTCATTGATGCAGAAGTAAACGGCGCGAATGCATCGCGCGCGTCGCTGTCGTATCTGCTGACCGCGAAGCAGTACATCGCAACGCATCTCGGCGACCCGGAACTTGCGCCGCAGGCCGTCGCTGATGCAGTCGGATTGTCGTTACGGCACCTGGGCCGGCTGTTTGCCGCCGAAGGCGAGTCGATCACACAGCGCATCTGGTCCGAGCGGCTGTCTCATGCCCACCGAGAGTTGACGGATGCGCGGCTGCGCAAGGCAAGCGTCGGCGAGATTGCGTTTCGATGGGGTTTCTCGAGCCAGGCACACTTCAGCCGCGCGATTCGCGAGCGCTATGGCGCGTCGCCGGTCGCACTGCGCGACGCGTCGCGCGTCTAACGCGCACCGCTCAGGTTCCGGTGTCTAGCAGCGCGCGGGCACACCGCGCACACCCGCTGCAGGCGGGTTTCATCCGGCGTACGCGTCGACCAGGCCTGGCCGAATTCGCGGCCGATGCCGGACTGCTTGATCCGTCGAATGGCATCGCGGGATCGAACTGCCGGCACTTCCCCGTTGTGCGTAGAGGCGCGATGCGGGCGCGCAACGGCATTGCGCCGCTGTTTTTCCCGGTCGACTGTTCGCCATGAACAGCGGTGGATGATGCTCGATTGGCCGAGAGGACCGATATGACTTTCGGCGTCACTCGGATCGGTATGCGTTTTTCGTCTGATGGCCGACGAATACGCGAAGGGCGTAACAGTAGTTTTCGATGATGGATCGATCTGATATTCGCCCGTGTTGGCGTTGGCTGAGTAGCGAATTCCATGCGATAACAGGCAGGACTTCAGCCGCAGGCGGGCCTGTCTAATATCTGCTTTGATCGGCTCCTTGCGAAAGTCCCAGACCCAGACAGCGCTATCGCGGTTCACGCTGGCGTCCGCGTTGGAGATCGCCGGGGGGTGCCTTGTGGGCATCATACGGCTCTGGCAGCAATGCTAATCCGAGTCTGGGTCCTCCCGTCAAACCAGCCGTTGACTCACGGAGTCATACTGCCTGGACCGCCCGCGCGGTGCGGCATCCAGTCCGACGCAAGAGCTCCCGCAGAGACCGGTCACGCGGCTATATGTTGGCGAATGAGGCAATCCCCCCGTTCTTCGGGATCCGAATCATAACCTCCAGCAAACGCCAGTCATTGCACCAGCGTGTGATCGGCGGCATGCGAATGCGTCATGTTTGCTTCCCAAGCCGCGGGACACGAGCCTGCGCATCGGGCATGAACTCGCCCGGTTTCTCGGTCGCTGGCCTGAAGCCGCCACCGCCGATATCCGCTGTTTACTTTGGTCATGACTGGGTCGAGGGCTACGACGGTCCTCAGAAGGAGGGCCGCGCCTGACGATGCCGCACACGCGACCTCATGTTGATTTCCATTCGCCGCTCAGCTCCACGTAGCAGCATCCGCTCGGGCGCGAGTTCTATAGTGTCTTCCCGGTCGGGAGAGCCCGCTCGCGGTCATGTTTCTGGTCTCGATCGGCGCAAGACTCATCGATCGCCATCAGCGCCAAATCGAGTGGTGGCTATGCAGGCTCTTGCAGCTGGGAGCGCATACCCTTGGCGATCTCCTCGACAACATCTTCTTGGGCAGCTACCACCCGACGCTTTCCGAGTTCGATCACTAGCTGCCGAGCATCAACGCCGTAACGACTTGCGGCTCGCTCTACTGGATGTACATATCCCCCGTAGACGTTTGCGTATCCCATCAAAATTGAGTTGTTGGTGATCGACGGCATTGGATGCGGTGCGACCAACTTCTCGAAGACTGATGCTGCGTCCATGATACCAAGAAGCTCCGCGTTAACATCATGGCCCGCGCGCTTGAGCATAGCCACCGTTGCTTCCGTTTGAGCGTTACCGGCGCCGCCCCCAAACCCCTTCAGGCTGCCGTCAATGTAAGTCGCCCCCTCATCTATCGCAGCGAGGATATTGCCGTTGGCGAGCCCTAGGTTATTGTGCGGATGGAACCCGATTGGGATCTTCACGGCCTTACGGACAGACCTGATCCGCTCTGCCACTTCTGAAGGCACAAGATGCCCCTGTGACTCAGCGAGGTTGATGTACTCGGCACCGTAGGACTCGAGTTTGCTTGCCTCCTCTGCAAGGCGTTCCGGGCTCGCCATTCCCATTGAGATAAGGTATCCCACCGTGAACATTCCTAGGTCTTTCGCGCGCCGAAGGTGCTGCTCGGTGATATCCGCCTCTGTGCAATGAGAACCAATCCGTGCAACACGTACGCCGATCTCGTAGGCGCGTTCAAGGTCCGCAAACAAACCAAAACCGGGGATCATCAAGATGCCAATCTTCGCGTGGCGTACTGCCTTGCAGGCGGCGACTAGCAGCTCGTCGTCCGACGCAGCGGCTCGCCCGACGTGAATTGAGCCTCCACCGAGACCGTCGCCGTGTCCCACCTCAATAATGTCGATGCCGGCCTCATCAAGCGCTTTCGCCGTTTCTGCGACGATTTCAGGGGTGAACTGATGACTGTATGTGTGGTTACCGTCACGCAATGTGACGTCTACGAAGGTGATGTGTGCCATGAGCGTGTCTCTCAGTGAGTTTTGCGTTTCGCAACCTGCTCTGCCACCGCGACCGCAGCTGCAGTAATGATGTCGAGGTTTCCGGAGTACGGCGGCAGAAAATCACCGGCGCCTTCGACTTCGAGCCCTACCATGAAATGATCATCGCGTCTGAATGGATCGACGACTACCTTGTAACCCGGCACGTAAGACTGCACTTTGCTGGCGATTCTCGCGACCGCATCGCGCACGTCGTGGTCAGCGATGTCATGTTCCGGCTGCACGTACACCGTGTTGCGCATAATGATCGAGGGCTTGGCCGGATTGATTACAACCATCGCCTTCGATCGCTCAGCACCGCCCAGTTCTCGGAGGGCTTTCTGCGTTGTTAGCGTGAATTCTTCGATGTTCTGACGGGTGCCAGGACCAGCGCTGTCGCTAGAGATGGTTGCGACAATCTCCGCATACTTGATTCTGGAAAGCTGACTTATAGCGAATACGATAGGAACCGTAGCTTGCGCCGCACACGAGATTAGATTCATGTTAGGTGCGTCCTGCAGCGACTCCAGATTGATGCACGGAACCACACTTGGACCAACCTTAGCGGGAGTCAGATCAATCGCCGTTATGCCGGCCTCTTGGAACAGGGGGGCGTTGCTTCGGTGGACGCGCGCCGACGTAGCTTCAAAAACGACTCTTATCTCGGGCTCCCGCAGGATAGCCGCTACTCCGTCGGTTGATGTCTTGTATCCAAGGCTTCGAGCCAAGGCGAGTCCCTCGGACGCAGGGTCAACGCCGGCGACTAGGCGAAGGTCAAGAAGAGGATTGCGTCGAATCTTGAACATCAGATCAGACCCAATATTGCCCGAGCCGAGGATGGCAACAGGCATGCGTCGAATTTGCATAGACGTCATAAGTTATCCTAATATCTCGGGATGCTTTGAGCCTCAACCACGGATCAATGCTCCACGGTTTCCGTGAGGCGGATCGTCGAAAGTAAGACGTCCCGGCTCGCGATGAGAGATCACCATCGATTTTTAATGCTGAAATTAAGGCCACTGGAAAGCCGCGCCCAACCGCAAAATCTAGGCGTTCGCGCGACTCTTAGTTTCCCGGTAGGTCTCAACCTGCTTGCATGTAGACGGTTTGAGTCTCCATATATTCGTAAAGCCCGTGCTTGCCGTCCGCACCGCCAATTCCGGATTTTCTGCGACCGGCGTGGAATCCTTGCATCGCTTCGAAATGCTCGCGATTCACATAGGTCTCCCCGAACTTAAGGTCGCGGCACGCGCGCATTGCCGCATTCAGATCGCGAGTGAAGATCGAAGATGTAAGCCCGTAGTCTGAGTCGTTAGAGTAAGCAATCGCCTCGTCGAGCGAATCAACCGTTTGAATTGGCAGGACCGGGCCGAACGTTTCTGTCCGCATGATATCCATGTCATGATTGCAGTCAGCGAGAACCGTTGGCTCGTAGTGGTTACCCACGGCCCGGTCAGCTACTTTCCCACCGAGAACAACTTGAGCTCCTTCTGAGCGAGCTCGATCGACGGCGGACGAGACCTTCGAAAGCTGCGCCGCGCTCACAAGTGGACCCATGCCCACCGTACGGTCGGCAAGCGGATCGCCGAACGTCGTCGATTTCATCAGGGCGACGACCTTCTCTGTGAAGGCACCGGCTACAGATCGCTCAACGTAGACGCGCTCCGCGCAATTGCAGACTTGTCCGGAGTTCAGTATGCGGGATTGATATACGGCGTTTGCTGCGAGGTCCAGATCGGCACTGGCAAGCACGATTGCAGGAGCCTTGCCACCCAGTTCGAGGTTGACGCGGGTTAGGTTTTCAGCCGCTGCACGCATGATATGCACTCCGGTACCAACGCTTCCTGTGAAGGATACGAGGTTGACGTCACGGTGACCAGCGAGCAGCGCGCCGGTATCACGTCCACCGCCGACCAAATTAAACACACCCGCTGGCAGATCACATTCGGCAACTAACTTCGCGAACTCAAAGGCATTTATTGGCGTCTCCTCGCTTGGCTTAACGACAATTGTATTACCCGCAACCAAGGCCGGCGCGAGTTTGCGCGCGATCAGGAAAAAGGGGAAATTCCATGGAAGGATGCCTGCCACTACACCGATGGGCTTGCGGAAGAGGAGAATGGTTTCATTGACACGATCGCTGGTCAGGATCTCGCCCTCGATCCTCCTCGCCCACTCAGCCATATAGTCGATATAGTCCGCAGTGAAGTCGACCTCTATTTGCGCAAGGCTCAAGACCTTGCCTTGCTCCATCGTGATGAGCTGCGCTAGGCGCTCGCGGTGCTCGCGAACTTTGCCAGCGATTCTACGGAGGTAGCCTGCCCGTTCGATGGCTGGTGTATGTTCCCAGCCGTCCTGGGCTTTACGAGCCGCACTGACAGCAGCATTTACTGCTGTGTGGTCGGAGTCGGGTACCTCTCCGATCGTCTCGTTGGTAGCCGGATTCAGAACCGTCAGTTTCGAAGACGAGGCAGCCGCGAACACCCCATCAATAAAGTTCCGGTGGTCGTTAGACATTCATGTTCCTTTGAGGTCGCGTTAGTCATAACAGTTGTCCACGCGCTGCACCGCTTAACTCTGTTACGCGGTGCAACGCGGCCGAGACGACGGGGCGATGCCTGTCACGTACGGCTATCCGGCCATTTGCAAGTTCTGCGCCATCCAAGAAATCAGATCGTCTTCTCAGGCCACGTCGTCTCCCGGAATCAGGGTTTCCACTGCAGGACAGCCGCAGTCGCGGTAACCACTGTTACCAAACGACACAGCCAGTGGGCCAAGGCCTGGATCGAATTGACCCACCGGTGGCTACCGTTCGCTTGTGCCCCCGGCGAACAGGCCGGAAGCGTCCGCTCGATCGTTCAATTCGCCGCGTTGCATAGGTGATTGTCCTGACAGACGCGAAACTGGCATAGAAACTGTAGAAGTACCGGGCATTCGACCCACAACACTCAAGGAGTCAAAATGTCGCGCAACGGTACAGAATGGACTCGCCGGCCCTCCATTAGCCAATCGCAATTCGTCGATCCGCGGATCTACACGGATGAAGCGATCTTTCGTGACGAACAACGGTTGATCTTCGACAAATGTTGGCTGATTGCCTGCCACGAAAGCGAGGTGCCCAATCCGTTTGACTACCGCCTGTACGAGCACCCCGGTGGTCACAATATGATCATCATCCGCGACGAGGAAGGTCTTGTTCACGCATTCAACAACATCTGCCCTCACAGAGGAAATTTGCTGCTGCATGAGGCCGCGGGATCAATCAAGGGCGCAAGTGCCTCTGGAGGCCCGAAGCGCATAACTTGCATCTTCCATGCTTGGGCATTTGATGCGAAGGGAAACTGCGTCGACATTCCGCGGGAGAAAGAGGGATATCAGGATCGAGTCGCAAAATGTGACTACAGCCTTCGCGAGTATAAATCCGAAGTCGCTCATGGTGGATTTGTATGGGTAAATGTCGACGATTCAGCGGCGCCACTTAGCGAGTATTTGGCCGGTGCGCTTGATCCGTTGGCGGAGATGCTTGCTCAGCCGCTCGAGGTCTTTCACTATCATCGAGCGGTCGTTGATGGAAACTATAAACTGTGGCACGACACGAATCTCGAGCTCTATCACGACTATATGCATTATCACAACCGGGTTACCGGGATGCTACAACCGGGCTACTTTGATCGTGAATTCGTCACTTACGACGGGGGACACGCCCGAGTAACTGATATGACGTTGAAGTATGACGCGATGAAGGGGCATGAGACTCAGAAACTCGGCTGGCCCGGACTTGAGGCAAATCGGTGGGCACTCGTCGATCTCTTCCCGGGAGCAACGTTTAACATCCGAGCTCCCGCGTTTCGCATCGACACCGTCCTGCCTCTTGGTCCGAACAAGCTCTGCATTGAGTATCGCGGCTTGGGTTTGAAATCCGACACGACCGAGGAGCGAGCGGCGCGCGTCAGGATGCATAACTCCATCTGGGGACCATTCGGGCGGAACCTTCCCGAAGATCTAATGGGCGCGTACGGCCAAGGCCTCGCACTTTCTGACCGAACGGAGGCACCTGTCATCCTTCATGCTCGCGTTGAAGATAACAAGATCCATGATGAGGTCGGAATGCGCCATTTCTACAAAGAGTGGAGTCGTCGTATGGGCCGAGGTTCGTCTGACCCATTCAACCAGATGTGACTTGATGGCGGTAGTCGCTTCTCTCAACAGAAACCAAGGAACTCTAATGGAAACTGAAAACGCCATCCGGGCACTCATCGCGAAAAGCTGCCTCGCACTGGATTCCAATGATTACAAGGGGTACCTGACGTTGTGCAGTGAAAATTTTCAATACTACATTACGACGTACAGTCCTGAGATTCGAAAAAACATGGTGTGGTTGGAGAAAGATAAACCGGACCTGAAAAATCTTTTTGATCTCCTGCCAAAGCAAAATATGGACAGAACGCCTCTTACTCGCCATTTTTCCATATTTACCGTGAGTCCCGGTCCGAAGGAAGACAGGGTGGAGGTAATGTCTGCCTTGCAGGTGTACAGAACTGAGCACCAGGGCGGCACGACGTCGCTTGTTGCGGTCGGTAAGTATCTCGACGAAGTTGAACTTGGAGCCGAGGGGCCTCTATTGATAAAACGAGAGGTCCGGCTCGACACGCGCATGCTAGGAAAAGGGTATCACGTACCGTTTTAGAGAACTGATCATGAAGATTACGATTCACTCGCGAAATGGACCACATGATTTCGACACTGATGGTCAAAACTCCCTTTTGATCGCAGGCCTGGCTAAGGGCATTAGCCTGCCGTATGCATGTGCAAGCGGGACGTGCGGTACCTGCAGTGCTCGGCTCCGTTCCGGAGACTATATTGACCGTTGGGATTCCGCTCCTGGCAAAAAGAAAGTGGCGAAGGAAGACGAGATCCTCCTTTGTCAGTGCTCACCAGTGGGAGACTGCGAACTCGAGTTCAAACAGACGATTCCGGATCTTGATGCTGACGAGTATGTTCCACTTGTGCTTGATGCAAGCCTGAAAAGCTGGACCATGCTGACATCTGATGTGGCGTCTTGGGAATTGGACTTAGCTCAACCATTGGACTATCGGGCAGGACAGTTCGTTCTACTATCGATGAACGGCGTTCCAGGTGCACGGGCATATTCGATCGTTAATTATGAACCGGGTTCGACTCGTATTGAGCTGCTAGTCAAGAAAAAACCGGGAGGAGGCTTCTCAGAGGAACTCTTTCGGTCGAGTCCTGTTGGCTGCACGTTTCAGTTGATAGGCCCACTGGGGCGATCGGTGTTCAAGCCGGAAATGGGAAAGGATCTGCTTTGCATCGCGGGCGGCAGCGGAATCGCCGGAATGATGTCGATCCTTTCTTATGCAGACGAGATAGGTTACTTCAGCGAACGTTCCGGGGACATTTTCTTTGGTGTTCGAACGATGAAAGACGCGTTTTTCCTGGATCGCCTAGACCGCATGGCACTTGCTTCGAGCCGGCTTAACATTTTTGTGTGCTTGTCGGACGAGACTGTTCCTTCCGATTCCGTCTGTGTTGAAAAGTATCGTGGGCTGCATTTTGCGCACGGTTTCGTTAGTGAGGTCGCAATCAAGGAAATGAAGGGGCGACTGGGAAATGCCCACGCGTTTGTCGCTGGGCCGCCTCCCGCCGTCGATGCCGCGATGCGATGCTTAGTCATTCAGGGGAAACTGAGTCCGACTCATATCTCCTGCGACAAATTTGACTGAAGGGGCTGGGAGGTTCAGATGGCACGGCATTTTATCTGTAAAAGCCAGGATATCGTCGAAAACGGGATGACAGCGTTTGATATCCCAGGAAACCGCACTGTACTTATGTTGAAGTTCGAGGAAAGGATCTTCGCATGTGACAACGTCTGTCCGCATCAGGAGGTACATCTTGATGAAGGCATGTTTGACGACGGCATCCTCACATGTCATCAGCATCTTTGGCAGTGGAACGTGGCTACCGGAGAGCCGGTCGGGCTTGCGGAGTGTCCGCTGAGGACCTACCGGGTTGAGGTGGATGATGATTCAGTGTACGTCGATCCTGACGTTGTTCCTTGAAGCCAACGGCACGAATGTGACTGTCAGGAAATCTCGTAGTTACCGATAGCTTTGACGATGGTACGGCTAGTGTGCGCTCCGCACCATCGGCCAGGAGGAGACAAAACATCATGATTAATAGGCACGATAAAGACATTCCGGTGACTCCGGCTCGTGTTTCAACGGCGAGCATGGTGGGAACCATTATGGAGTGGTACGACTTTTTCCTTTACGGATTTACGGCAGCACTAGTCTTCGGACAGCTTTTCTTCCCGTCGTATTCTGCTGTTGCCGGTACGCTCGCATCATTCGGAACGTTGGCCGTTGGGTTCATTGCTCGTCCACTTGGCGGTGTCCTCTTCGGTCACTTTGGCGACAGAATTGGCAGAAAAACTATGCTGATTACGACACTCACGTTGATGGGTGGGGCCACGTTTGCGATCGGGTTGCTGCCCACGTATAACTCTATCGGGATATGGTCCCCCATCCTGCTCACTTTATGCCGCTTCTTGCAGGGCATTGCTCTGGGCGGGGAATGGGGGGGGGCGGTCCTCATGGCTGTCGAGTATTCTCCTGCCGATCGACGCGGTTTTTATGGGAGCATAGTTCAGATGGGGGCGACCATAGGCCTATCAGTTGCCACTGCTGTGCTTTTCGCGGCCTCATACCTCCTCCCAAAAGAGACTTTTTTGGCATGGGGCTGGAGAGTTCCCTTCTTGCTGAGCATAGTCATGTTGTTGTCGGGTCTTTATATCCGAATGAAGGTCACCGAAACGCCCGCTTTCCGTAAAATCCAAGCCGCGGGCAAAATTGTCAAGTTTCCGGTAGTGGAGGTTCTCCAAAACCATCCCGGCGCAGTAATGTACACGGCGTTTATTTACCTCGGAGCGATTACGGTGCCGTTTTATACGGTGTGGGTATTCCTGACATACTATGCTACATCTGTCCTGAAACTGGACAGGTCCATGGTTTTACTTGGAGTATTCTTCATCAACGTTGCGCTGACGTTCTTGATCGTGGGCGCGGGCGTATTATCAGACCGCATCGGGCGGAAAAAGATGTTCGCGACTGGATTTTTATTTCTTGCCGCGATAGCCTTTCCTTTGTTCTCCATCGCCAATCTTGGTACGGTCATGTGGTTGTGGCTTTCCATGTTGCTAATGGCTGTTCCACTTTGGGTTATGTGGGGTGCACTGCCCGCATATTTCACTGAGATATTTCCCGAGCAACTACGATACACCGGCATATCTTTGGGAAGTCAAATTGCAACGATTGTCGGTGGTTTGGTTCCGCTTTTTGCTACCGCGGTCCTGCCTTTGTATGGGACATGGCCGATCTCGATGCTGATCATAGTGATGGAGATTCTTGGGATTGGCGGTTTGATTGCCCTCGACCGCCGGCAGTCTCGCACCAACGAAGCGAGGGCCGGAGCCAATGCCGTATAGATAGTGCCAGGGGAAAGCGCGGTGCATTGCCAGCAGTGCGCCCATCCACTTCAGTGGTGGCCACTGCAATCGCATTGAATTGCGGCAGCGCACTCGGAACGGATCGCCATGAGTACATTTTCGCTTGTCCTATTTCTGCTGATTGTGGCTATTGGAAGCTACCTTCAGGCGTTCACCGGCTTCGCCCTGGGGATATTTGTTCTTGGGTCGGCAGTGATATTTCAACTTGTCAAGCTAGAAACCGCGGCAACAGCTATTAACATTATGACGTTAGTAAACACAGCCTTGGCTTTGCGCGGAAACGTCAAGCGCCTTAACCGGAGGATGGCGTTCCAAACTTTGGTTGGCGTACTCCCCGGAGTGCCAATTGGCATATGGTTACTCCAGAGCTTAAACGCCCGGAGCACACAATCGCTGCATCTGTGTCTCGGGGTCGTTGTGTTCCTCGGGGGTGCCATGTTGTCTTTCAAGCCACGGCCGAGGGCAATTCCGTCCACTCCGCGGAGTTTTCTGGTTGCAGGAGGGCTAGGGGGAATTCTCGGAGGACTGTTTAGCATTCCAGGACCGCCGATTATCTATCAGTTTTATATACAGCCGCTCGCGATCAATGAAGTACGGCTTACTCTTCTTGGCGTCTTCGGTGTCGTTTCGCTGGTACGTATATTGGTGTTGGCGATCGGTGGATCAGTCGGTTTTTATTCAATCTACTTGGGTATATTGTCTTTACCTGTCGTGGCGCTTGTTACAGCGCTGTTTATAAGGTTTCCTCCAACAATTTCAGAAGATGCATGTAGACGGATCGCGTTCAGCCTTCTGGCGAGTATGGGGATATGTATTATCTGGCTCGGACTCAGATAAGAAGGCGACTGCTGTTGGCACCCGAGCATGCCCGCTGACTGTTGAGACGCCGGGACCAGATCCCCTTATGTGTAGACAGCAGCACTTGACTCGACAGACAGTGTCAGTTCATTTCCTCATTCCCGACTTGATAGCCGCCTTTGCGGGGCGACGAGAAGGTCAAGCCCGAGGCCGCGAAGCGGTGCGCCGGAGGCGCAGGCTTGAGGTTCGACTTGCCCCGGGAAACCATTCCCATGGTCGGGAGTGGACGATATCTTCGCTGACATTGTCTGGCCGGTCGAGTACCGGCTAATACACCTTATGAAATTAGTGCCGTCCGTTGGACGTGTCCTCGGACAGGGTTTCCATTTTCCGGTATAGCGTTTTCCGGCTGATACCCAGGCTTCGCGCTGCCTGAGACACATTGCCATGCGCTGCAGCAACCGCTCGACGGATAGCGTCTTTTTCTACCTCAGCCAATCGGCAGTTGCCCGCTTGGTCCGCAACCAGGGCTTCGGAATTGCTCGCAATTTCGCTGCCACAAAGCGTTAGCTCGTCAGGCAAGTGTTCTAGCCTCAGTTGGTTGCCGCCTTGAAGTATCACAAGGGCAGTGCGCAGGACCATCTGCAACTGGCGAATATTGCCCGGCCAGGAATATGCGAGAAGCGCGAGGCGCGCGGCCGATGCTATGTCAATCTTGCGGCCCCGGGATTCGGTCGCAATGAGAGCGTCGATCAGTTTATCGATGTCCTTGCGTTCTCGCAGCGGCGGAAGAACCACGCGGAGTCCATTGAGCCGATAGAAGAGATCCTCCCTAAAGCGACCCGATGCGACCTCCAAAGTCATTGATCGGTGTGTTGCGCAAACAATCGAAACATCTACAGGCGTGCTGCGTGTGCTTCCCAAAGGCGTGACCTGCCGGTCCTGAAGGACCCTTAACAGGCGGCCCTGCAACGCCAAGGGCATGTCACCGATTTCATCGAGAAACAACGTTCCGCCGTCGGCCTGCAAGATCTTGCCCGGAAACCCCTTGCGCTTTGCCCCGGTAAACGCGCCTTCTTCGTACCCGAAGAGCTCGGATTCTATCAATCCTTCGGGGATCGCGGCGCAGTTGACCGCTACAAACGGACCGTTGTGTCGGGGCCCAGAGTTGTGGAAGGCAGCTGTAAAGACTTCCTTCCCAACGCCAGATTCCCCCTCAATAAGCAGCGGGATGTCTGAACCAAGAATCATCGACGACTTCTGAATTGCGCGTTGCATTTGGGGATCGCCCAAATCCAGATCGTTAAGCCGTAGATGCGCCCGTCCCACAGAGGTATCTGCATGGGCAGTGTTCACTTTGCCGACAGCCGACGATCCGCCAGTAGTACATTCGAGACTTGGCGTGGCGCTTACTACCAATGTGACGTCGCGGCCGTCTTTCAGCGTTGTTGTGAACTGACTACCTCGTTTACCGGTGGACAATTCCACGAAGCGTTCCCACGAAAGGGAAAATCCGAATAGGTCTCCGAAACGCTTCGCTTGCGCATCATGCGTATCAATGTTGAAGATGCTTCGCGCCGCGCTGTTTGATCCAATCAACCTACCGTCGCGCCCGAAAGCCACTATTCCTTGCTTGATCGTCGCTATGTTTCCTGCGACCGGATGAAAACTGACGACGATCTCATCCGTCGTCTCCGCCATGAGCATCCGATTTTCTATGAGAATCGCGACCGTTCGAATAAGCGGAAGCGTATGAGTTGCTGCTTTGAAACCATAGGCGGCGAGAACGCCGACCAGCTCCCCTGCCCGATCGAAGATCGGTGCGCCGGAACCGCTAAGGGCTCGAAGTTGCTCTAGATAATGCTGTTCAGTGTCTACGGTCACCGGGGCTCGGACGGCAAGACATGTTCCTACAGCATTGTTCCCCGCAGTGAATTCCGCCCAGTTGCTTCCAACAACGAACAGGCGGCCAGGTTCACTTGAAATGAAATCGCTATCCCCTTTGCCACAAACGATCGTCCCGTGTGCGTTACTAAGTAAAACAACGGTGCCGGAACCGGAAATCTGCTCGAACGTGTTTTCGACGGAGGACTGGGCATGCTTGAGGAGCTTCCCACTTGCTGACTTGAGCGACTCAATTTCGGAACGAGAGACGGCAGTTCCATGCAGCTGGCGCGTCTCTGTCAGCCCCCCGGCAGCGCAGCGCTGCCAGGAAGCTCGCACGGCTTGTATTGCCGAGGCGCCTTTGGAAAGGAAGGGCTCGTACGACACATCTGTCTCCATTTCATTAATTCGGAAGTACTTGTCGGACAGTTCATCCTCAGTACATTTAGCTTCCGACTCTCATGGTCTCAATACATCGCCCCTTGCTCCTGCTGGCACCGCGGACGGGCGCTCGCCAAGTGCGCCGCTACAACCGTCTGGAACCGAATTCACCAATCCGGAGCAGATCCCCTGTCAGCGGCCTCCAGGGCCTTTGATCCCATCGTTCTCAGCCCGCGACGGCAGAAGTTCAACGCCTGACTTCGTTGCGGCGAAAGATTAGCATCATCATCGACCTTCGCGAGTACCAGGGGGTATAAGTGTTTCCCCAGATGACCTGATGCGCGTGCGCGCATGAACATCTAGAGCGACCACTCACCCAGGCCGGCCGCCAGTTTATCGCGCGCGCGGCACCGGTAGGCGGGCGCTGTATTCGCGCATGAGAAGGGGGCTGGTCGACGTCGCATCGGGGGGCGGCACTTCGCTTTCGCGGCGGTGCCCTCGGTGAACGACGTGCGGTTGGTGACAATCCGACGCCGCTTGCGGCCGAATGCCTGCCGACGACGCCGCGATTGCCCCCCGCCGACGGCAATCCTCGCGTACCCCGCGGAATCCACTCCACAGGAAAGGCTGCGCGTTCGGCGCATAACATGAGATGTCGGCATGCTTGGCGATTAACAGCGTCCAACTATCGATTGGTCCAGGGAAATCACCTACGATGCGGCGGTGCCAGCCGCAGCAGAAAATCGGGAGTCTCAAGACGCAATGTCGGCGCTAGCTGTACGTTTGCCGATTCGAAAAAGTGCTGACATCGACCGTACCCGGTGCCCGACAAGGGCGCGCACGATGCCCATGGCTGCCTCGAAAGCGAGCCGGCGGCCAAGTTATCGCTTCAACCTGCAATTTGTCCCTGTCTCCGGTTCAAAGCCGGCCTGCTTCTCACGACCGATAGCGACCATGTCATTCGCCAGTTTCTGCGCCGCGATCTCTAGGCGCAAGCGCGCAAGATAGTGCAGCGGTGGCTCGCCCAATAAGTCTGTGAAGCGCTGCACGAGCGCGGCAGGCGAGAGGCCCGTCTTTTGCGCGAGCTGTTCAGCTGTCCATCCATGCGCGGGGTTCCCGTGCAACATCGCGAGCGCGCGGCCAACGAAACGATCGCCTACGCCCGCGAGCCAGCCCTTCCGGTCGGCCGGCAGCGCGTCGATGTAGCGCCGTAATGCGGCCACAAAGAACAGCTCCGACAGCCGGGCGAGCGCAACCGCGCTTCCTGGGCTCCATTCGGCCGCTTCTGTAGCAGCAAGCCCAAAGATCCATTCGAGCCACGAGGAACGTGGATCGTTACGCAGGTCGGACTTGAAGACGCCGGGCAGCCCCAGAAGTATCGGGTTCGTGATCGTATCGTGACAGCCAAAAAAGCCGCAGATCAGACGGGTTTGCGCCGTGCGGCCGCTGGACCCCGATTTAACCGGTTCGCCCGGCGCGCAACCCGGGTAAGCCGGCAAATTTCCCGCGGACTCCTGCACCGCTTCGCGCGAGTTGCCGATCAGATGCGCCTGGCCGCGCGGCAGGACAACGAATTCTCCGGCATCGGCCCGGATAGCATCAGCCGGATCGTCGACGGGGCAAACCCAGCAGCTTCCCTGGATCACAAGGTAATAGGGGGCGACGCATCCTGCTGGCCGCGGAAAAGTCGCGCACTGGGCTCGCTGCAGCGGCCAAACAATACGCCAGGGCGCACACAAATCGCCGCACAGGTAGACGGCCGCTTCGAGCTGTGCACGGTGAAGGACGTCAGAAAGTGCATCCATGAAATCGCCTCATCAGTACAGTATTGGCGCTGTGCCAGACATCTGTCCAGCAGCAGGACGACTCGAAAACCAAACCCCCGGCTTCAGCATTCCAGGCGGCACGTCATTACCCGATCGCAACGCGACCCGTTCATGCATGCGCGCTGAAGTGTTCGAGTCCGCGCTTCAGATCATCGATCAGGTCGTCCGGGTTCTCAAGTCCGATGTGCAAACGGATCAGGTGACCTTTGCCCGTCCATGTGGTCGCGCTACGCATCTTGCCTGGATCGACGTGCATGGCCAGACTTTCAAAGCCGCCCCACGAATATCCGATGGCGAAAAAGGACAGTTCATTGAGCATGCTGCTAGCCTCAGCGTCCGTATGGATACCGCTGTCCACCGCGAGACATTGTCTCGACGTCTGGAAAAACCGCCGTTGGCCCGCCATAGACCGGCGGATTGACAAATCCATGAGAGGCAGGATCAATTCCAGGGTGGGCAATGGTGGTGTCCATTTGCATGGCAACTCTGCGTTCGCTCATTCGCACTCCGATCAGGAGTAGCTTTGCCATGCACTGCCCCGTGAGTAGGCTCGTGGCTGCTCAACCATGGCAAGCCAGATGTTTGCGGTACGCCGGCTCGCGAAGACGCCGGACCACGCGCCTACCGCAATCGACAGACCGGGCGATCTCGGGTGGACCTACGCGTGTGCTGCTGCCGGCATGAAGGCAGCGCACGCGGGTGACGGCTGGCTTTAACTGCGTACCGCCATTACACCGGCGTCCACATCCCAGATGGCGCCGGTCACCCACGACGTCTTCTCGGAGAGCAGAAACACGATGGTATTTGCAACGTCTTCAGGTCTGCCGACGCGGCCGAGCGGATGGAACGACTCCAGCGCCTTCATGGCATCGGCAATGTCTTCTTTCTCCATGAAGCCTTCGTAGATGGAGGTCTGCACGATGGCCGGGGAGACTGCGTTGACGCGAATCCCGGAATCGGCCAGTTCGATGGCGAGATTTCGCGTGAAGGCGTGAAGGCCGGCTTTTGCCATCGAATACGCGGAGGCCGGCGAGCCGCCGAGCGCTGCCTGTGCTCCGATGGATCCGACGTTGACAATCGCACCATGGTGCCCGGCCGCCTGCATGTTCCTGACCACGTCCCGCGTAATGAAGAAGGTCGCGCGGTTGAGCGACAGGTACATGTCGTAATCGGACTCTTCATGGTCAATGAAGGATTTGGGCGCGAAAATCCCGGCCGAATTGACCATCAGCGAGATATCGCGATGATTCGCGTTGATCTCCTCGCGGATAGCGTTCATGCCTTGTTCAGTCATCAGGTCCGCCGCAATCACCGATACGGGGCCGAACTGGCTCAGTTCCGCGCGCACCGCTTCGGCTTTTTCCTTTCTACTACCCGTTAATACGACGCTGCCACCGCTTTCTAGCACCTGTCTGGCTGTCTCCAGTCCGATACCGCTAGTGCCACCAACGACAAGAAGTTTCTTACCGGTAAATTCGTTCATTTGATGCTCCGAGATTCAGGATTGGATCCGCATGCCAGGCTACGACGCGCTGCATGAACCGCGCACCCACGGCCTCCGCCTTGCGGTGGCCCGTGCTTCGATATGTCCCGCCACGAGCGCGGGACATCAGCGAGGCAAGCCGATAGCGCACGTTGTGGCTATCCTTCGCGAACTTCCAGCGTCGGCACCATACGGATCGCCTTCGAGAAATTGGCGAGGTTGACTGAGGTTCTGGTCACAATCCTGTGCAGTTCCTCTACCCGTTCACGCGACGCGTCGGTGTGCAGGCGAACGACATAGCTCACTTCGTCGTAACCGGGGTTGACGGTTTCGTCGAGACCCAGGAAGCCGCGGAGATCCAGTTCGCCGTCAGTTTCGATTTCAAGGCTGTGAACCGTAATACCCATCGCAGCAGCGTTCACAACGTACCCCACTGTGAGGCAGGCATTGAGCGCGGCCATAAGCAGCTCCTGAGGGTTAGGCGCGCTGTTCTTGCCCAACAACTCGGTCGGCTCGTCCGCGGCGATTTCAAAATGCCGCTGGTGGGTCACCCCGCCCAACGTGTAGTGACTGACGGTCGCCACAGATCGGGTCTGGTGCTCCCATTTCGTGTTGACGTTGAAGCGCGCGTTGCGCTTTGAGACGTCGCCAGCCACTTCCTGCACAAACTGCTGCAAAGCCGGTACGTCGATCCCATTGGGGTGAGTGCTCATTACGGTTCTCCTGGAAGCGCTTTCGCGCAGAAATGTCCAAAGTGCCGAGAGAGCCTACCATCTAGTTGGTCTGCAGAGCAAGAAGTTTTTCGTCCCACTGACGCGCCACGTGAAGCCCGGAAGTCTGGTGAACTGCACAAGGCGAGGTATCAGCCAACGTGCCGTTGCGAAGCCGCGTCCCACACTTGACAACGACCCAACTAGTAGGTAGACTGCTGTTTCGTTGAGGCAGTCAATAGGCTCGACACCGAAAATGGCGATATGCCGGGGGATGTATGGCAGCAGGAACGCGTGACGCGCTGGTACGGGCGGCAGAAAATCTGATGAGAACGAGAGGCTATGCGGCGTTCAGCTACGCGGATCTGGTAGGGACCGTCGGTATCCGCAAGGCTAGCATTCACCACCATTTCCCCACAAAGGAGGATTTGGGAATTGCCATTGTCGAGGCATATGTCGCGCGAGTCGTGGAGGCGTTTGAGCGGATAGAGCGGGAAAACAGTGGCCTGTGGGGCAGATTGAACGGCTTCTTTGAAACGTTTCGCGCCAGCAGTGACGGAACCTTACTGCCTTTGTGCGGTGCCCTTGCTGCCGAAATGACGGCTCTACCGCCAGAGCTGCAAAAGCTCACGCACCGGTTCTTCGATCTGCAATTGCGCTGGCTGGCGAAGGTTATCGACAAGGGCATCGCTGATGGCGAAATTCCAGCCGGCGCGGGTAGCAGACAGAAGGCGTATCAGGTTTTGAGCGTGCTCGAAGGGGCCAGCTTCGTTGACTGGGCCATGAAGGAAGGCGAGTCGCTCGACAGCAGCATTATTCGGCTCATTGTCGCCGCGTCATGATCAGCCACCGCCTGCCGTTAGCTGTGTTGCGCGTCTGAATTTCCCGGGAACCATCTTCACCGCTGAACATGGTTCTTTTATTTGCACCTTTACACTACCAACTGGTTGGTAGTTATCTGGAGAGAAACCATGCTGAACTGGACTGAAACAATCGCAGCCGTCACCCGCCGCGTGCATGAGCTGGCCCGCTATACGCCGGACACGGTCAAAGGAATCGCCATGCTTGGCGGCGCCGGGGCCAAGACCGGTCACCTTGACCCAAAGACGCGGGAGCTGATTGCACTGGCGGTTGCGGTCACCACGCGCTGTGACGGCTGTATCGCATTCCATGCAGCTGAAGCTAAAAAGCTGGGTGTCACTACCGAAGAAGTTGCAGAAGCGCTCGGTGTTGCCATCAATCTCAACGCTGGCGCTGCGGTGGTCTATAGCACGCATGTTCTCGACGCTATGGACCACCTCGGTCGTCAGTAAGTATCCAGTCCGGCGCTAACTCTCTGGGCGGAGCGTTGGTAAGCGCAATCTCTAGCTGAGGATGAAACATGAAGCGGGTCAATGTAGAAGTGTGGTCGGACTTTGTCTGCCCGTGGTGCTGGATCGCCAAACGGCGCCTGGAAAAAGCGGCGATGGGCGTGGCGGACCGGATCGAGGTTGTCGTCACACCGAGGTCCTATCGTCTCGCCAAAGGCATGGCTCCGGCCGGCTTTACAGACGCGCTTTACGCGAAATTCGGCGATCGGGTGGCGGCCGGGAGGATGATGGACGCGGTGGCCTCGGCCGGTGCCGGAGAGGGCCTGACCTACCGATTCGAGACCATGCGCTTTGGCGACACGACGGATGCGCAATTACTGGTCAAAAGCATCAGAACACCAGAGGACCGTCAACGGATGATCGAACGGATCTACCGGGCCGCCACTACCGATGGTGTCGACATCTTCGACAGAACCGCGCTTCTCAATCTTGCGAAAGGCAGCGGCTTTCCCGGCGCATCGTTCAGCTTCGATGATCGTGAAATCGCCTCGGAGGTCGCGCGAGATGAAATGGAGGCGAACCGTATCGCCAACGGTGTGCCCCTGTTTGTCTTCAACAAGAGTTTTCATCTTTCGGGCGCCCGTGAAGTAGGCGTGTTCGAGAAGGCGCTGCTCGACGCGGCCGGTAACGTACCGGACGAGACAGACGACACGCAGGCTGTGATCTGCAGCATTGATGGTTGCACAGGTTAGACACGCAATGCATCCGTAACTGCGATCAACTCCTCTGGCGGTCCGCTGCCCAGGACTGCTTGAGGAATCTCTGAACTGAAGAGGCTGGAAATCGATTGCCATCCAGTTCATTTTCCGATCAACCCGAGATTCAACCAGCGCGCTGGCGCACTTTCATTTTGAGCGACATGATGAGTAAATTGTTTACGCCCTACGATCTCTCCGGTACACCGCTAGCCAATCGTGTTGTCATGGCACCGATGACGCGAACGCGCACGCCCGATAACATCCCTACGGACCTGACGGCGCTCTACTACGCGCAGCGTGCTTCTGCCGGGCTGATCATCACCGAAGGTCTGCCAGTCTCCGAGGAGGGCCGCGGCTATCTGTATACGCCAGGCCTGTACACCGACGAGCAGACGGAAGGATGGCGCAAGGTGACCGACGCCGTGCATGAAAAGGGTGGCAAGATCTTCGCCCAGCTCTGGCATGTTGGTCGCCTGTCCCACGTTTCCATCCAGCCAGGCAATGCGGCACCGGTGTCTGCAGGCGAGGTGCCAGCGACCACGACCATGGTCTACGCGTGGGCCGAACCAGGCAAGGAAGGCCCTGTCCTGCCAAGCACGCCGCGTGCGTTGACCACGGTCGAAGTACAGCGCGTCATTCAGGACTTCGTCGCATCCGCGCGTCGGGCGATGGAGGCAGGCTTTGACGGCGTCGAAGTGATGGCGGCCAATGCCTTCCTATTCGACCAGTTTCTCAGCAGTGTACTGAACACCCGCACCGACCAGTATGGCGGTTCCATCGCTAATCGCCAGCGCTTTTTGCTGGAGACGATCGACGCCCTGGCCGACGCAATTGGCGCAGAAAAGGTGGGGGTGCGGGTCTCACCGTTCGGCCGCATCTACGATATGCAACCCTTCGAAGGTGAGGCCGATGCGTGGGCGAGCATGGCGTCGGCCCTGAACGAAAGGAACTTGGCTTTCGTGCATCTGAACTATCAGACGACCGTTTCGGCTGCAGGCACACCGGATGGCTTTGGTGCCGCCTTCCGCAAGGCCTACCAGGGCACGCTGATCGGCGCCGGTGGCTTCACTCAGAACCTGGCCGAAGCCGAACTGGCGAAGGGAGAACTGGACCTGATCGCGTTCGGCACGGCCTATATCTCCAACCCCGATCTGGTGGAACGGATGAAAAACGGCTGGCCGCTCACAGAACCCGACCGTTCGACCTTTTATGGCGTTGTCGGCGCAAAGGGCTACACCGACTATCCGGCTTTCGAGCAGGAACTCGCGTAACCCGGCCGACATGCCAAGGTATGAGTCCGGCCCCGCTGTCGGTACGGCGGGGCCGGACAGCTTGCAGAGAAAGTATTCGAACCAACTTCTCGTGGTCGTTCGAAGTGCTTGCTGCAGGCGTTTAGAGGCATCGACAAAACCTGCGAAGTCTTACCGACCGCGGACTGATCAAATCAGTCCGGTCCACGCATCGCATATGGTTGGATGCCACACTCAAACCTCCCAATCGACGTCGATACGAACCTTCGAAGCTGTTGAGCGTCAGGGGACGAAAGGTCAAGCGGACATGTCGTTATACGCGGGTGCGAAGGGCCAACAGCTGCATCGCACGAGGCTCGTCGAACGCTTGATCTCGTACATGGAGAATTTGGTATGGCCTACGATTTTGATCGCTTGATCTCGCGCAGCGACACGAATGCTCTTGCGGAGGAAGGCTTCTCAAACTATCTGTTTGGAGCCGATGCGCCCGCACCCGCGCTCGAGGTGCCAAAAGAAAATCTGATCTCGATGTGGGTGGCGGACATGCAGTTTGCCGCGCCGAATGCGGCCATCGACGCCATGATCGAGCGCATTGAACATCCCATCTTCGGCTACACGGCCGACCTCGACGAGCAGCTCTATCAGGCCTTCCATTTCTGGTGCTCGCAGCGATATGGCTGGCAGTTCGCTCGCGAGGAAATGCAGATCTCGCTCGGCGTCATACCAGCACTCTTTGCGCTCGTAGAATATGTGTGCCGCCCCGGCGACAAGGTGCTTAGCCTGACGCCGACCTATGGGTACTTCAAGCACGCGGCGATTCAGCGCGATCGCGAATTCGTGACGTCGCGCATGCTCATATCCGACGACGGCGCGTATGCGATCGACTTCGACGACTTTGAAGCGAAAGTTAGCGATCCGGCAGTGAAGCTCTTTTTTCTTTGCCACCCTCACAATCCGACCGGCCGTATCTGGACAGACGACGAACTGCGCCGAATGGGCGAGCTCTGTATCGCAAACGGTGTGAAGGTCGTTTCCGACGAAATCCATTGCGACCTTCTCAGAACCGGCAATGCGCATATGCCGATGGCGAAGCTGTTCCCAGGCAGCCCGGACATCATCACCTGCATGGCCGTGAGCAAAACATTCAATCTGGCGGGAATGATGATCGCGACCGTCATCATCCCGGATCCGGAATTGCGCTCGGAATGGAAACGGCGCCACTACCCGTTCGTGAATCCCCTCAGTCTTGCTGCCGCCACTGGCGCGTATCGTAATGGCGCTCCGTGGTTGGACGCGCTGCGACTCTATTTGGACGAGAACTTCGCACTGACTCAGCTCTTTTTGAGCGATCACTTGCCGAAGGCAAAATTTCGCGTTCCGGAGGCGACCTATCTGGCATGGATAGACCTGCGGGCCTATTTCGACAGGCCGGTCAACCTCACGCGATTCTTTCTTGAAAAGGCAGGGGTCATCCTCGAAGGCGGAGAGATGTTCGTCGAAAACGGCGATTGCAGAGTGCGACTCAATCTCGCGTGCCCCCGTGCACAGGTTCGGCTATCTCTCGAAAAAATCCGCGATGCGATTGTAAGGCACCACGGCTGAATTGGACCGCAACGAAGGGGGGTGTCTCAGGACCGATCTGCTGCAGGCTGGCAGCCGGCCAGCTGAGATACCCACGATCCTGCCGACGCGCACCGTCGGTCTGATGGATGCGGCGGGAGGGAAATCGCCCCTTTCGGCATGCCGGGCTTGTCGTCCCGCAACTGCTTGCCCGGTGGCGACACTGTCCATTTTCCCTAGAATCCAGATTGCCCGTCCGGATCGATGGATCGCGTTCGAAAGACCCTCCGCTTTCGGCGGAGACACGGTGGTCGCCTTCCAAACGTTGCGGAGTCGGAGCAGCCGGTCACGGCGGCACGCACTTCGATGCAATCGGGCAAGTCGTCGGCCAGAGCCGACGTTCGTGCATTGACCGTGCTATGCCTGCTCCCCGCTCTACATCAGCCATTCGTCGTCGGCACCAAAATTTAAGGCCTGTTGTAAATCGCAAAAAAATGCACGTCTGTTGCCGCGCGCGCCCATGCACCAGCCTAAAGCCTCCCTCCACCATAAGACACAGACATACAGAAGATCTTCCGAGAAGCTTCTTAAAGAAGTCGCGTTGCGGCGCACCACCCACCAGGGCTGATGACGAGACGGACAATGCTGTCGAGCGCCGGCGGCGCATACATAAATGCCTCGCCGGCGCCGACAGGACGCTCAGACCGCCTTGAAGCAATACACCGCAAGTTTGTTACCGTCCATATCGCGCACATAGGCCGCATATGCGTTTGGTGCCCATCCGCGCGGACCGGCCGCGCCTTCGCCACGAGCGCCGGCATCCAGGGCCGTGGCGTAGAACGCATCCACAGAGGATCGATCGGGCGCTTCGAAAGAAACGGTAACGCCGTTACCTACGGTCGCTTGGTTCCCATCGGCCGGCTTCACTACAAAAAAGGACGGGGTTTCCTTGCCCCAGATCGATCCATTGTCGCCGAGATCGGCAATGCGCTTCAGCCCGATCTTGCTGAGCACCCTGTCGTAAAACGAACGTGCTTTGTCGAGATCGTTTGTCCCTAAAGTCAAGTGAGTAGAGACTGCCATATACGTCTCCTTTGATAGTGAGAGTGGATTGAGTTTGACGAAAAATGCATTGCTAACCTGTTGGGATTCTTTCCTCTGAACGGTACAATTCTGTCGAGAAGATTTTCGCGTGATGAGCGATGTGATCTCCAATGAAAGTCGAGATGAAGTAATACCCGTGGTCGTAGCTCGTATGACGACGCAATGTCAGCGGCTGCCCCACGGCCTGGCAAGCAGCTTCGAACACATCCGGGTTCAACTGCTCGGCGAGGAACTGATCCGCGAGCCTCTGATCGACCAGAATCCCCGCCGAAAACTTGCGCGACACACGCGCGACCAGTTCGCTCGCGTCGTACTGCTTCCACGCATCCAACCGGCAGATTCGCGAGCACCGTTTCGCGCAGTTCGTCCCGCACGTACGAGTACATCCGGTAGTGCTGCGCCCACGGCTGCTGCGTGGCGTCGACGTAAAAGCCCGCGCCCACGCCGAAGTCCCACGCCGCGCTTTCGCCCGGCACGCCCGCATCACGCGGACTGGTGTCCGGCGCGATCAAGGCGATGCCGTGCTGCGGCGCGAAGCGCTGTGCGCCGGCTTAGACCGGGAAGTCTCCTCCGTACACGTGAGACCCGCGAGATAGAACAGCGCGGGTACGTTCGCGTTGGCTTGCAAGGCCTGCGCCGGAAGGTAGATGGAGAAGCGCATCGGCAGGCCGATGGTCTGCGAGTCTTGCCGATAGATGCGCTGCTCGCCGCCATGACAGGCATGCGACGATAAGAGTTCGAGCATGGCGAGGCTCCCCGTTTAGTACAGCACGACCGAGCGGATCGACTCGCCCTTCTTCATCAGATCGAAGCCCTCGTTGATGCGTTCGAGCGGCAGACGGTGCGTGATCAGATCGTCGATATTGATCTTGCCTTCCATGTACCAGTCGACGATCTTCGGCACGTCGGTGCGGCCACGTGCGCCGCCGAACGCCGAGCCCTTCCATTCGCGGCCCGTCACCAGCTGGAACGGACGTGTGCTGATCTCCTCGCCCGCCGCCGCCACGCCGATGATGAACGACTGCCCCCAGCCCTTGTGCGCGCATTCGAGTGCCTGACGCATCACCTTCGTGTTGCCGATGCATTCGAACGAATAGTCGGCGCCGCCATCGGTGAGTTGCACGATGTGATCGACCACGTTCTCGACTTCGTTCGGGTTGATGAAGTGCGTCATGCTGAACTTCTTCGCGAGTTCGACGCGGCCCGGATTGATGTCGACGCCGATGATCTTGTCCGCGCCGACCATCTTCGCACCCTGGATCACATTCAACCCGATGCCGCCGAGACCGAACACCACTACGTTCGCACCCGCTTCGACCTTCGCCGAATACACGACCGCGCCGACGCCGGTCGTCACGCCGCAGCCGATATAGCAGATCTTGTCGAACGGCGCGTCTTCACGCACCTTCGCGACCGCGATTTCCGGCACGACGATATAGTTCGAAAACGTGGACGTGCCCATGTAGTGAAACAGCGGCTTGCCATCCAGTGAGAAGCGTGAGGCGGCGTCGGGCATCAGGCCCTTGCCCTGCGTCGAACGGATTGCCTGGCACAGGTTGGTCTTGCGCGACAGACAGAACTTGCACTGGCGGCATTCCGGCGTGTACAGCGGAATCACGTGATCGCCCTTCTTTAGCGTGCCGACGCCGGGACCGGTATCGACAATCACGCCCGCGCCTTCATGGCCGAGAATCGCCGGGAAGATGCCTTCCGGGTCCGCGCCTGAGAGCGTGTAGTAATCGGTGTGGCAAATGCCCGTGGCCTTCACTTCGATCAGGACTTCACCGGCGCGCGGCCCTTCCAGATCGACTTCCTCGATCGTCAACGGCGCGCCGGCTTTCCATGCGATTGCTGCTTTGGTCTTCATTGGTTACCTTTAAAGAACTGGCGCATTAGCGCTCGCTCATGTACCCGAGGATGCGCGACTTGAGTCCAGGGCGCGACGCGGACCGAACCAGATCGGCGAGATCCTGATCCGGCCGCTCCCTTTCCAGTACGCGATACAGATGCTGTTGCGTCGTCGGATCAAGCAGTGTGGCAACCTGCAGCGCTTCGGCGACTGCATCGGCGCGTCCGTCTGCTTCGACCAGCCTCGTGACGAGGCCAATATCCGCCGCCTCCGTTGCGCTCATCTGCCGGGTCTGTTCGAGAATTTCGCGAGCCTTTGCATAGCCGACGACTTCGGCAAAACGCCGCGTGCCCAGTACAAGGCCGAAGCGCAAGCCTGGCATCCGGAAACTCGCATCGGCCGCGCTATAACGATGCCGGCATGCCGCAAAGAGATCGACACCGGCGCCGAAGTTGCGTCCATGGGCGAACGCAACCGTCAGGCACGGGGACGACGCGACGAGATGGAGCAGTGTCTCAACCCTCACCAGTCGCAATAGCAGGTCTGCGTCGCTCTGGCTATCCAGGTCACCCTGATCGAAGCCCGCACTGAAGTTCCTTCCCACGCCCTGGAATACGAGCATTCTGGCGCCACTCGCATGCGCGTCGCCCACGCCCTGCGACAGCGCTTCGACAAGCGGCGAGTTCAACGCATTCATCTTGTCGGGACGGTTCAACGTGAACGTCCACGATTGCGCGCTTCTCTCGATTTGGAGTTGGTCCGTCATTGTTTCTCCACTGCATGGCGCACGGTGATACCGGCAATGATCTCTTCCGAGTGTTCGCCGAGCCGCGGTGGCGCACGGCGTATTGGCAAGCCGTACCCCGACAGGTTGATCGGCGATGCAAAAGTACGAGTCTCGACGCCGTTGGGCAACGTGAGCGGCTGGACCCACTGCATGTGCTCCACCTGCGGATCGGCGAGCACATCCGAATAGTTGTTGATCGGCGCACAAGGCACGCCGGCCGCTCGAAACCGCTCGAGCCAGAATGGCGCGGGCTCGTCGGCAAAGATTGTCTCAAGCATGAGTCTGAGCTGATCCTGATGACGCGCGCGATGGCTCGGCGTGGTGAAGCGGTCATCGTCGGTCCACTCGGGATGACCGAGCACCCGGCATACAGCGGCCCATAGAGCATTGTTGCCGGCGGCCATGCCGAAGTAGCCGTCACGGCAACGAAACACCTGGTACGGCGCATTGCGCGGATGAGCCGAGCCCATTTTTACCGGATCGCGACCGCTGCCGAAATACTCCGACGTCTGCAACGCGGCAATGCCGAGGGTCGCACCAAGCATCGAGATGTCGATATGCGAACCCCGCCCCGACTGCTCGACGCGCCGCAACTCAGCCGCAATCGAAAATGCGGCATACAAACCCGCAGAAAAATCGGCTAGGGGCACACCGCATTTGACCGGCGCACCGCCCGGCTCGCCAGTGATGCTCATGATGCCGCTCATCGCCTGCAAGGTTAGATCGAAACCACCTTCCTGACATCGCGGCCCACTTTGTCCATACGCAGAAATGGAGCAATACAGCAGGCGAGGATTGATGCCTGAAAATGCGGCATAGCCAAGGCCTAACCGGTCCATAACACCTGGGCGGTTGTTCTCGATCAGCACATCGGAGTCACCTATCAGCGCTTTGGCAAGACGGACGTCTTCCGCGTCTTTGAGGTTCAGCGTAATCGAACGCTTGTTGCGATTCAAAGAAGCGAAGTTCTCGCTGAATCCGTCCGTGATCGGCGGCCATGAACGCAACGAGTCCCCGCCTTCCGGATGCTCAATCTTGACAACGTCTGCGCCCATGTCGGCCAACAGCATGCCGCAGAACGGCCCCGCTGCCACATTGCATATCTCGATGACTCTCACGCCCTCAAGTGCGAGCTGGTTATTCATTACTATTCCCCTGGAATGTCAGTAGGCGCTCGTGCGCAGAATCACGTACCAGCGAAGATCGGCACGATGAACAGATAGACGAATCCGACAAAGCTCCCGGCCGTCAGAAAGATCACCAGTGTGAAGCCAAGCACCCGCTGCACGCCGACGCCCGCGATTGCTACTACGGGAATGGCCCAGAAAGGTTGGAGCAGGCTGCCCGCCATCTCGCCAGCGGCGATCGCCATGGACGTGCCGGGCAACGATGCGCCTAGATGCATGGCCGCAGGAATGGTGAAAGGCCCTTGAACCGCCCAGTGGCCACCGCCGCTCGGAATGAACAAAGTAATCAACCCCGACGCGAGATAGCTAAGGAACGGCAGCGTAGCCGTCGATGCGACATGGATGTAGGCATTGGCGACCACTTCCGCGAGTCCCGTTGCGGCCATGATTCCCGTGATTCCGCCATAGAACGGATACTGAAGCAGCATCGGACCGGTCACCTTCGCCGCCTCGGTCACCGCGCCGACATAGCGACGTGGGCTTCCATGCAGACACAAGCCCGCCAGCAGAAAAATAAAAATCACAGTGTTGATATCGAGGCTGACGCCATGACGCGTCCACTCAATGGCGAGGTACGCCGCGCCCGCCACGACGAACACCAACGCACACAGACGAGAGCCTTCGAGCATGCCGGCGAATGAGTTTGCTCGCGACGAGTCGCCGAGATCAGGGGTCTTGTCACCGGCTTCGAGCGCATCTTGCCCGGCGGCGATGATGTCGCCCTCTGCAGGCCGCATCAGAATGAAGATGACGGGGATTAGCACCATCGCCGCAAAGCCAGTCAGCAGATTCCACGTTGAAAAAACCGTATGAGACAAAGGCACGACGCTGTGCGTATGCTGCTCCACCAGATTCAGAGGATTGCCCGGAGAAGCAATCGACAACGCGATCGAACTGGATATACCGGTGAACGCCCACAGCACCCAGGAACTGTAGCCCGCTGCGACGAGCCAGGCGAAGTCCACGCGTACGTGCTTTGCCACCTGCTTCGAAAGCATGGCGCCGACCACGAGTCCGAAGCCCCAGTTGAGGAACGTCGCAATTGCACCGACCGTAAACACCAGAATGACAGCCGAACACGGTCCGACTGCAAGCCGGCTGACGCGTTCCAGACCGGACTTGATGATCGGGGCACTCGCTAACGCATAACCGGTCACAAGCACTAGCACCATCTGGGACGCAAACGTGAAGATGCCAAAAATCCCCTTGTACCAGCCGCTTAGAATTACATCTGGTGTGGCTTTCGGCGCGAACGCTATCGCGAATAACGCGGTCATGACGGTCAGCAGGATAACAATCACGAAGGGATCGGGCATCAGTCGTTCGAAGAGGTACACGCACGAACCGACCGCCCTTTGCATCAACGACTTTCCGCCAAGCCGGCCATGCGACGACGGTTGCGATGCGACGCCTAGCGGCGCCGAAGTTTCATGAGTTTTCACGGTTTGTCTCCAGGCAATGAGCCGAGTACTTTTGGTGTGCCGGACGTTCGCTCGCACGTGGCGGGAGCCGGCACCCGCCACGACGTCTACGTGAAACAGCTATTCAGGGCGTGACCGGCTCCTTGACGGCGGTGGGTCTATCGGCTGGCACGATCTGCAACTCTCGCTCTTTACGCTGAAGGCCCATCAGGATCTGGCGGGCGCGACGCAAAGCCTTGTCAGTCTTGAGGAAGAGTTCGGAATATCCGTCATCCGGAAACTCCATCATTGTTTGCTGGCGTTCCAGCGCCCACTGATCCTGTGCGACAACTTCCGGGAACATTTCCGCGACCCGTTGCGCCGTTGGCATCGTCGGGTCGCTCAAGGTTCTGTGCCAGTTCTTGCACGACACGGACCAACGCCAGACAAGATTGCGCTCGTCGACTGGCAAATGGAGATGCAACAGTGTGTATCCGCGCTCCTTGTCTGTTCCGAGGTCACCTGGCGGCGCAACGCGCATCACGACTCGCGTGAGTCCCGGGGTCACCATGCAATGCGTATGAATCCGCTCTACCGTGTCGTACAGAAACCATTCCTTCAAATACGGTGGCTGCTGGTAGCTGTCGACGTGTCGGGTGGTTTTTACATACGTATATCCTTCCCTTTCGCCTTCTTCCAGTTCCACCGGAATCTGGCTGTTCTCCTTGTCGCCGATATTGCCGTCGTGCAAGGGATAGAAATGTGTGATGTCGAGCAGGTTTTCGATCAGCAGAAGATAATTGGCGGGCACGCGCAGTGGGCCTGGGGAACCGATCGAAAGATTCGCAGGATCAAGAATCTCCGGCGTGCGCGGTGGCGCCGCACGTTGTGCCGCTGCGGGGTTGCCCGGCCAAATCCACACCACTCCGTCCTGCTCCTTCACCGGGACCACGCTGAGACGCGCTTGCGAAGGAATTGCCTTATCCGGCTGCGAAGGAATCGCAATACATTGTCCGCTCGTGTCGTAGCACAATCCGTGGTATGCGCACTCCAAACGTCCGCCGTCGAGCAGTTTGCTCTGCGAGAGCGGGAAGCGCTTATGGCAGCAACGGTCGTCGAATGCGACGACTTCACCTTTATCCGAGCGCCACATTACGACCGGCCGTCCGACTAGCTTGTGCCCTTGCAATTCACCCTCGGGAAACTCGGATGAGAAACCAATGGGATACCAGCAATCCTTAACATATTCGAATGTGCTCATGATAAAACCGTCTCCAGTTGGGTTTTTTTGAGCAAGCGCATTGCACTGCGCCGGCTGAATGTGAAGAACCAGAAGCGCTGAACTAAAGGTCGAGAACAATTGACGCGCCCTTTGCGCGACTGCAGCAGATCATGATGAATTCTTTCCGATCGTCCTCGTCAAGCACCGAGTCGCGGTGAAGTGGGTCACCCGAGAGATAACGGGTCATGCATGTGCCGCAATAGCCTTCGCAGCACGAGGTGTCGACTTCGACTCCTTGCAGTTTCAGCGCATCGACAATCGTCTCACCCGGATGCACCGCAAGGCGCTTCTTCGAGCGCGCCAGCTCGACATCGAACGGCTTGTCGGGATCGTCGCCAGCTGTTCGCACCGGCGAGCCCGATGCGGAGAAACGCTCGCAATGGACAGCGTCGCGCGGCCAGTGTCCGCTTGCCGCTTCGATAGCATCCATGAGTCCTGCTGGGCCGCAGTAGTACAAATGCGCACCATCTGGACGGCTTTGCAGGGTCGCGTTCAGATCGAGTCCCTTGTTGGGGTCGCCGTTGTCGTAGTGGATCGACGCTAGCCCGCTGGCAACAAGACCGCACAGTTCCCGCGTGAAAGCGGTTCGTTGCGGCGTGCGGGCGCAATAATGCAAACGAAATGCTTCGCCGCGATGCTGAACTTCGGCGATCATCGACATGAGCGGTGTGATTCCAATCCCGCCAGCGATGAAGATATGTCGGGTCGCTGAATTCGACAGTGCAAAATGATTACGGGGCGCGGACACAGTGACGATCTGCCCGGCACGCAACACATCGTGCATCGCCACTGATCCGCCTCGGCCGAGCGGATCACGCAGCACGGCAATCACATAACGATGACGCTCTGTGGATGGATTGCACAGCGAATACTGGCGAATCGCGCCGTCAGGTAAATGAACGTCAATATGCGAACCCGGGGTAAACGCAGGCAACGGGTCGCTGTCCACGCTAACAAACTCGAATGCATTGATGTCGTCCGCCAGATAGGAGACGGACTGCACGCGCACCTGCAGTTTCGAGGGCGCACTAGAATCCTGGCGCACGAGTGGGCCTTCGTGCAGTACGACTGCATTCATGTCTTCCTCCATATGCTGCTCTGGATGGCAACTTCGGTGCCTCGGATCGTGTCGATCAGCGCGCCGTTGCTTTGGAGAAAGAGTAGATGCGTCGACCTATAAGGACAAACGAGTAATTTTCGAGTGCATACATCAACATTCTTGAACTGATTTGACGCAATGCAACATCTTGCCGGACACCTATTGTCTGTCGAAAGTGCTCACCTCGCGGGCGAGTTCAGCCACGGTCCGGGCCAGCGAGAAGGAGTGTCCCTGGGGAAAAACGGCGACAAACTGGACAGGTTCGAGTCGTGGAGACGTTGTGACGATTTTTAGCCTGCCGCTTTCTATTTCGCCCGCGTAATGTTTTGCTGGCAGGTACGCGACGCCCATACCAGCCATCGTCATTGAAGCCGCCACTGCTACGCTTTTGCAGCGCGCGAGATAACGGCCGCGCACATGTTCATTCTGGAACCAGTCCTCGATCGCCGAATAGTGAAATGACTTCGGCTTCATCCCGATGATCGGGTAGCGCGCCAGCTCTGCCGGGCCGTATACGCGATCCCCCAGCCCCAACGCGGGGCTCGCCATCCACTCGAAGGCAACCGCGCCGAGCGACAACGTCGAGAGCTCTTGTGCACGCGAATGACCGGGCGCAAGGACAAGCTCGAGTTCGGCTTGCGCAAGGCTTTCCATGAGTTCTGCTGTGAGCGCCTCCTCAATTTCAAGGCGTACGTTGGGATAGCGCTCCGCGATGGTGCGTATCAGTTCAGGCAACCACATTGTCGTAATGACTTCGGCGACACCAAAACGCACCGTGCCGAACATCGATTCCGGCGCAGCGATGCGATGCTCGAGTTCTGTCGACAAATCGAGAATTCGGCTGGCGTATTCCATCAGCTCTCGTCCCCTCGGCGTGAGCCGTGCCGTTCTGTGGGTACGATCGAATAGCTCAACGCCAAGCGTGCGCTCGAGTTCGCGCACCCGCATGGACACTGCGGACTGTGTTGCGCACAATCTCTCGGCAGCCGCCGAAAAGCTGCCTAGCGTTACCGTCCAGAAAAAGGTCTCCAGTTGTTGCAAAGTCACGTTTGCCTCCGCACGCTTCGAATCGAGGAGTTCAGCCGGATCATTTCGGGTCAGTGTACGCAGTGGCGCGGCATCCGTAAGCGCTGGAAAATCCTGGTGCTTTGCTAAGGCCGCGTGAGTGTTGCATGCGCGACGGGCTCCTGGATGTCGAGCACCCTCTGGGCGCGGCCAGGTCATCAATGCGTGGTCTCATGCGAGACTTGGCAGCGATAGCCGCACAGCGCTCGGCTGGTTGATGAGTTGGTACGTGCTCACACGACCTCGCCGATAGATGGGCTCACCACCGTTTGCGGTCTGCTACCGAGATCCCGCGATGCTATCGCCGGCCGTAAAGCTTCTGGTCACCCATGTGCACAAATGCCGGAAGCAAACCCGATTCCATCCTTGATGTTCAAAATTAACGCAAAGTAAGCTTCGATAGCACGGGCCGGCGGTGCCTCGAGATATCACACGACCTGTTGACGCTGCGTGCCCAACGGGCCCGCATTCAAAGTCATCACGTCGCCGCGTTTGAGAAATACAGGTTCCGGTTTTATGCCCAAACCGACGCCTTCCGGCGTACCGGTAATCACGATATCACCGGGAAGCAGTGTCATGAATTGGCTTAAATAGGAAACAATCTCGGCGACCGGGAAAATCATGTCGGCCGTATTGCTTTTTTGACGAGTTATCCCGCTAACTGCTAGTTCGAGCGGGATGTTTTGCGGATCTGCCAGTTCGTCAGTGGTAACCAGCCAAGGGCCGATCGGGCCGAATCCGTCAAAACTCTTGCCCTTGCCCCACTGGCCATTTCGTTTGATCTGCCAGTCGCGCTCCGATACGTCGTTGGCCAGGCAATAGCCGGCCACGTGTTTCAGCGCATCGGGCACCGCGACTTTCCGAGCCAGGGTGCCGATCACGAAACCCAGTTCTATCTCCCAATCGCCCGCGAGCGAGCCTTCTGGCAACTCGACCATGTCGTTCGGCCCTGCAAGAGACGTCAGCGCCTTGGTGAATACCACCGGCTCCTTGGGGATCTCGTGGCCGGATTCGGCCGCATGCCGGCGGTAATTAAGGCCGATCGCGACAAACTGGCGGGTGCCAGAAATCGGGGTTCCCAAACGTGTCCCCGCAGGCACCAGCGGCATCTTGCGCAAATCGATTGCTTGGAGCGCGTCAAGCTTTTCCGGAGACATCCATTCGGGCGTGAAATCAGCTACTAACAGAGACAGGTCTCGCAATTGCCCGTCGGCATCGAGTGCGCCGGGTTTCTCGGCCCCAACGGGTCCATGGCGTAAAAGTTTCATAGCAATTTATTCAAGAGGTGAGTGATTGCCGGAGCCGAAGGCCGAACCGGCGTCGGCCCACATTAATCGAGCCACACGCTTCGTATGGAATCGTCTGGCGCGCGGCAACTAACCGCTCAGGCAGCGACCGTCAGGGGTGCGGCAAGGGTCGTGCGGTGCATCAGACGCCTTTGCGGCAGCGCAAAGTCGCCCGTCGCCCGATGAACGGCGGAATAGTTGTCCCACATCACCAAATCGCCCGCGCGCCAGCGGTGGCGATATACCGCCTCGGGGCGGATGATATGTTGCGTCAGAAACTCGATCAGGCTGTCCGATTCATCTTGTGGCAGGCCCAGAATCTCTCGAATCACGCCCTGTACTACATAAAGACATTTCTCGCCGGTAATCGGATGGATACGGACCAGTTTGTGAACGATTTCCCGGTCGATGATGGCTTGTTGGGCATCGACGATCTCCTTGAGATAAACATTATTCTTGGCACGCTCTTCGGTATGACCGACATGCGCTACGTATTTGCGCAGGCTGAAGAGGGCTTCGAGATCCTCGATTTTTCTTTTCACGTCATCCGGTAGGGTGCGGTAGGCATAAGCGGTACTCGCAAAGTAGGTGTCGCCCAGCGGCTCGCCGTTATCCGCATGGGGCACTTCGAGTGCGTAGAGATGTGAACCTCGCGGCGGCGCGGTGGTGTACCACATGTCGCTATGCCAATAGCGGCCCGCGTCTTCCATCCCAATGGGTTTGCCGGCTTCGAGCAGATTGGAAACGATAAAGATTTCCGGGTGATCCTTCTTGTTGAAGCGGTCCAGCGCAAACCGCTCCAATGGTCCGAAACGGCTGCTGAATGCGATTTGTTCGTCAGGTGTGAGTTTCTGGTCTCTTACAACGACGACGCCAAACTTGCGGTAGGCGGCGTCAATGGCAGCGAACGTCGTTTCGTCAAGATTACGAAGGTCCGCGCCTCTGATTTCGTGTCCCAGGGGGGCTGCATTCGGCGTGATGTTGATTGTCATTTTCAATGTCTCCTTGGTTGATCGGCCGGGTAAGGTTAGGTGAAGCCCAAGGAGAGGACAATGTCCAAAACTGTCCACCCGCTATTCAAGTTTGGTATAGGCGGCCGGCGCCTCTTCCGCACCTGGCAACCAATAAAACGCAGCGCCGCACGAGCCTGTTCCTTCGTGACGTTTTCTGACTAGCCGCTGTGCAGAAACGAGTCATCTGGGCACAGTGTCCTCGGGTTATCCTTTCTCCGACTCCGAGAACATACGGGACCATCGGCAAGCCGGTACGGCACGGGTTTCCCCGCGGAAACCTCAGATACAGGCTGCGAGACAACGAAGGAAACCATGAAGATCGAATCCATCCGCCCCGTGCTGCTGCGGGACGATTACCAAGAGCATGAACGCTGGTTTTTCCCCGGTGGCGGTTCGACAGGCTGGAATGCCGCGCTGCTCGAAATACGCACGGACGAAGGTCTCATAGGCATCGGAGAATCCATCGCCGGCTCTACTGCGCCGCTGGCTTTTCTCGGCATGGTCAAACAACTGGAGCCTTTGTTGATCGGTGCCGATGTACTCGACCGAGCCACGCTGCTGAGCCGTCTGCGCCGTGCCTCGATTTATTGGGGCACCTCCGGCATGGGTGCCGGGGTGGTGAGTGCGATAGACATCGCAATGTGGGATATCGCCGCTCAAGCGAAGGGTGTGCCGTTAAACGTCTTGCTGGGACCCGGCGCGCGACCTGAGGTACCCCTCTATGTCAGTGCGGGCTTTATGCAGTCCGAAGACGCACTGCGAGACGAGATGCGGCGCTGGGTAGATGCAGATTTTCGCGCGGTGAAGATCCGGGCCTTTGGCACGCCGTCTGAAATTCTTCGCACCGTCGGTGTCGCTCGCCTGGCGCTCGGAGAGGACATTGCATTGATGGTCGACCTGAACGCCAACCTCATGCGATCGCCACTCGATTTCGAAGGCGCCTTGACCGTGGCGAAGGGATTCAAGGAACTGAATATCCGGTTTTTTGAAGAACCCATGAAAAGCGACGACGTGCGGGCTTATGCCGCATTGGTGAACCAGTCGCCCGTCGCCATTGCCGGCGGCGAAAGCTTCAGCTCCGTAGAACAGTTCGAGTTGTTATTTGACCAACGAACTTTCCATCTGGCCCAACCGGACACGACGCATTGCGGAGGCATTACCGCGATGCTGAAAATAGCCGACACTAATCGGCATGGCATGCGACTCGCACCGCATACCTGGGGTTCGGGGGTTGCACTGGCGGCCTGCCTGCACTTGGTGACCGCACACCCGTCCTACGAAGTAGGCGAGTTCTGCGGCGTGACGAATCGCCTTCAGACCGCCTTGCTGGTCGAACCCGTGACAGTCGTGAACGGCAACGTACGGGCACCATCGGTTCCGGGCCTCGGCGTCAGGCTGACCGAGGAGATCGAACGGCGTTACGCGCGCCCGGATGCGCAGTTCGCCCCCACCTACTGACTGCCGCAATCCCACTATCACAACGCTAAAGAGACAAGCCATGAGCATTATAACGTTGGTTTCCACAGACCCCGAATGTGACAAGGTTTATCGCAAGATCGCCTTGCGATTAATCCCATTCCTATTCGTGTGTTACGTCCTTGCCTTTCTGGACCGTATCAACGTGGGATTCGCCCAGCTTCACATGAAACAGGACATAGGCTTGTCCGATGCCGCCTACGGCCTGGGGGCCGGCATTCTTTTTGTCGGATATGTGCTGTTCGAAGTGCCTAGCAATATCTATATGCAGCGTGTCGGAGCCAGAAAAACGATAGCCCGCATCATGTTTTTTTGGGGTCTAACGTCAGCGGCCATGCTTCTGGTGAAGACGCCTACGCAATTCTATATCCTGAGATTCCTTCTAGGCGTGTTCGAGGCGGGTCTGCTGCCTGGCGTGCTAATGTACCTAACCTACTGGTTTCCGAAGCGGATGCATGGCCGCGTGATCGGCCGTTTCATGACTGCCATCGTGGTGGCCGGGCTGATAGGCGGCCCGATCTCAGGCGCCATCCTGTCCCATCCGCCGCAACTGTTTGGACTGGCCGGATGGCAGTGGATGTTTCTGCTGGAAGGTTTGCCAAGCAGCATATTGGGCGTTACTACCTGGTTCTATTTGACCGACCGGCCATCGCAAGCTGCCTGGCTGACCGATTCTGAAAAACAAATGGTTCAGGCCGATCTAGAGGAACAGGAAACATCTCAAATCGGACATTCATCCGCGGGCTGGCACTTCGCACTCAAGGACGTCAAAACCTATATTCTCGCGATCTGCTTTTTCACTGTGCAGTGTGGCGGTTATGCCGGACTTTTTTGGATGCCAATCATTATTCGGGAGACGGGGGTCACCAGTGCCGTCGACATCGGCATCTATTCGATGATTCCCTACGGCATCGCCATCGCGGCCATGCTCTTTTGGGGCACGCACTCCGATCGGAAACTTGAACGCCGCTGGCACTTTGCAAGCACCGTCTATATGGCTGCGGCAGGTTTCGCCATTCTTGCGATGTCCCGTGGACATCTGGCAGGTTCCTTGTTGGGTCTTACTATCGCGACCGCCGCCGTTAGCGCCTCCTACCCGGTCTTCTGGTCCATCGTGCCCGCTTATTTGCCGCCAGTCGCTGTGGGTTTCGGATTCGCTTTCATCAACTCAGTGGGCGCAATGGGTGGTTTTTTCAGCCCGTCCCTCATCGGCTATATCAAGAATGAATCGGGGAATGTCACTTACGCGCTGTATCCCATTATTGCCATGCTGATCGCCGGTGCAACAATGCTTTTGTTCGTGATGCGCCAGCAGAACCAAGGTCTTACGCCTCGGGAGTCCGCGGTGCGTACGCGGGCAGTCTGAATATCGTTCCGCCGGACAACCTTCGCGAAAAAGCCATGACACAAGCCGACGACGAACGAGCCATTAAGGATGTCCTGCTGCGGTGGTGCCGTGCCATCGACCGACTCGACTTGCCGGCGGTCCGCGCACTCTTTCATGCGGACGCCACGGACGACCACGTGTTCTACAGCGGCGGCGTGGAGGGCCTGATCATCGCTTTGGCCAACAGGCACCGGCGCATTCCCTTTTCCTGCCATCAGATCGGGAACTGCCTGATCGAGTATTCCGGTCCCACCATCGCCTTGGTGGAGACCTACGCGAAGGTGACACAACATGTAAGGCAGCACGAGGGCGCCACCGTTGTACAATCGAGTTGGTGCCGTTACATCGACCGGTTCGAGCAGCGGAATGGGCCATGGCGCATCGCCCACCGCCTGCTCGTTATCGACGCGGCCGTCGAATCGACGCTGTGTTCACCCGAAGTATTCGGCATTCTGCCCGCCAACCAAGGCCGGCGGGATCTGTTCGACCCCATTTATTCCGCCCGATCAGCGTTGGGTTTAGGAAACGATCCGGGACTCGCCTAATCCCTCAGGAATCATCGGCTCGCCTTTGGATCTACTTTGCCGTGTCGTCCAATCATGGAGCGCGTGTGTTGCCAAAGATTCCAGGACCATGAAGTCAACTCCCAAGATTTCGCTCGAATTACTCGAACTCTATGTCGCCGTGGTGCGTGACGGCACCATTTCTGCAGCGGCGCGTAAGCTGGCCATTGCGCCTTCGCTCGCGGCGCGAAAAATCGCGGCGCTTGAAAGAGAGCTCAATGCACGGCTCTTTGATCGGACGTCGAAAAAAGTATTGCTGACAGAAGCCGGCATCGCTGCGCATGCCTGGGCAGTGCAGGTGCTGGCGAGTCACGATATTTTAGAAGACGAGTTGTCGCTATCGCAAGGGCAAATCAAGGGCACGTTGACCTTAGTTATCAACGAATATCTGTGCACTGCAATCTTGCCGCCATTTTTAGCTCAGTTTTCCCGGAAATATCCCGATATCAAATTTGTCGTACGCATGACGGACGAACTAGTTTCGTCAAACGACCGAGATTTCGATGTCGCGGTCCATACCGGACGGATTCCCGACTCCAGCCTGCGAGGGTTGCGCATCAAAGACCTCCAGCGCATTCTTTGTGCCTCTCCGCTGTACCTGAAGTCCAACGGTACACCCAGGAGATTGGAAGACCTCGCCACCCATGAATGCCTAGTCCACGTGCAAACGCCCAACGGCCTGTGGACGTTTGAACAGGATGGTGTTCTACTAAAGCAGCAGATTCACCAGTCTGTTATGGCGAACAGCTATTTGCCGTTGATCAAATTTGCTTGCCAAGGTATGGGCATTATAAGAGTAAGTCAAGGGTCTGTAAGGGAACATCTTAATTCGGGCGAACTTGTGCAGATACTTCCCGAGTGCAACTGCGTTCATCCGGACGGAAGCGTGCCGGCTACCTGGGTGCTGTTTCCCGACGGCAGAACACTCGAACGCACACGGGTTTTTGTTAATGAATTTTCGGATTATCTGCGCCAACACGTATCAATTGCGGAAGGCTGATTCAACGCGAACCGGAGAGCGGGCAGGCACGTTTTTGAAAAGACTCCTTCCTACGGAACTTCTGTCAGCGTGTGACGAGGCTTGCAATTACCCACTTCGGTTCAAGGCGACTTCATATCCCGGCTGGATATCGGTAAGGCGTTGCATGCCGCGCCACATAACAGTATTGCCCGGAGGCGGGTCGCTGGCGCGAGCGAGATAACCACCGGGTCGCGCGACCTTGATCAGGTTTCGCAAGAGCGGCGGCGCCTGCGTGGTAAGCGGCGAGTCGGCAACCACACGCTCGAGCAAATGGATTTCGTCTGGTGCGAATGCCGCGTCGAGAGGGGCCTCGGTGCACACCGACTGATCATGGTGAGCCAGAATACGCGCCAGCTCAGGATGCAAAACACTGAGATCCAGGTTCGCAAGTCGGTCGGCGGTGCGCAGCTTCGAGTCTTCGGCCTTGCACCCGGACTTGAGAATTTTGTGGAAGGTTTCAATCTTCCAGCGCATGGCGTACCAGTCGAGCTTCTCGATTGCTTCGGCACGTGATCGGACCGAGAGGTTGGTCAGCAGATTCCATTCGATTCCGGAGCGCGCCGGCGGCACATCACGCTCATGCGCGTGAATTACCGTAAGTTGCAGCGCCGGATAACGATTCTGATTACCGATGGGCGGCAACACTGTCATTTGCTGGTAGCGGACCTCAAGGGTCACTGTCATCGGGTGCCCCTTCGCGTCGCGAATCTTGACACGGTGCACTCCTTTGACCTTAGCCTGTTCCATTTCATCCGCGATGGTGTGCTGCCCATCGCCCGCGAGCCGGTCAACGCAGGTTCGCACAAGAAAGTATGTGCACAGGTCGTGCGCCGTACAAAACAGTTCGCAAATGTCGCTTTCCCGATCGCCAACATGAACGCAACGCACCGGTTCGCCTAGCAGCGCTGTCGACTGACGCATGTTCTCCTCTGCAACCGCAATACATTCATGAAAGACGTCGACAGGACCGTGCGCTTCCGATTGAACCGAGCGCGCTGAAAGCCTTGCGCTCCAAACAATCCATGGTCGAACGATGCAATTGCGGGTTGAACATGAATCTCCCTCCGGTCACGAGAAGCTCGCGCACCCTACGCAGCGTTGCTATCACCTCATCGTCGGTTAAAAGGCACTGAAACGCGCGCCCGGTCATAGTCACCACGTCGAACGAGAAATGGTTCGGTGCACTGACGGCATCGCCTGGATCAATTCCACCTCATTCGCACCCGGCGCTGTCGTGCGTAGTTGATCATAATCGACGAGGGGTCGACAGCGACGACTCTATGACCGGCAGCGGCCAAGCGGAGCGCAAAGGATCCAGTACCACACCCTAAGTCCAAGCGGTGCCGAGGCTGTCTGCCGATTTTCTCCGCATGGAAGGCGTAGTCCCAAATCCCCTGGATTCAGTAGATCATAGAGGGGCTACCAGCGAGGATCGGTATAAAGGACATTTTCAACTTCCCACATGTTCCGGAACTTCCCTGAGATGATATGCAAAGGCGCGTGGTCCAATCTTCCAAGTCGGCTTTGCATTCAATCTTTTGAAATACCATTGTCACGAGCGTAGTGAAACGCAACGGCCATTCATTGATTAAACCACCTCGGAGATTATATGAATCTATGATCGCCCCCGTTTTTGCAATACTGGTTTTTGACGTTGTAGTTGGCTTGCTCGAATCTATCCAGCGTCGTTGTGGGGCAGTTCCCCCGCGCCACGATGAGAGTCGCGCCTGACAATCCTATAAACGCCGGCGGCTTTCGGAAAACCGGTTCATATACCAGGTTCTTTGTCAGGCCGATATGCCGTTCACGTCATCAAATTCCCGCGATCGCAGAACCGGTTGGTAGACTGCGGTAGAACAGGAAGTGACCCAGCAGGATCAGGCCGGCATGGTGGTCGAGCCCGGGTCAAATACGGTATGACGGGTTGCCAGCGCCCAAGCAGTACGAGCAAGCTTGTTGGCCAACGCACACGCCACGACGCTTGAATGCCGCCGCGCGAGCATCGTCCGGACCCACTCGGCCAGTCGTCCGGTGTGCTTGTCCAGACGCTGCAAGTAGGACCTTGCACATTGGACCAGTAGGCGTCGGATAGTCTTGTTTCCCCTCTTGCTTATGCCGAGCAGGTTGGCCCGTCCGCCGGTGCTGTACTGACGGGTACGAGTCCGGTCGACGCTGCAAAATCCCGACTGCCGTCGTACTGTTTGCCATCACCCATCTCGGCAGACAGCAGGCTCGCAGTGACAGGTCCCACTCCCGGAACTGTCATCAGGCGCTGGCCCAGATCGTCTTCGGCAAGCTGGCGGCCCATTTCCTTGTCGACTTCGGCGGTCGGCTCGCTGAGGTATTTGAAGTGAGCGTGCAAACGTTTAAGGATAGCAACCAGTCTCGGTGGCAGCGAATGCTCGGACAGAACGACTGGCAGGCACGTAATGACCGCTTTGCCCGTCGGCAGGCTGATACCAAACTCCGGCAGGAAGCCGTGAATTTGATTGACCGTCCTCACCCGGTCCTGCACCAGAGAATCGCGAACCCGGTGTAGGGCTGAAAGCGTCTGCTGTGCTTCCGTCTTTGGCGTGACAAAGCGCATGGCCGGCCGTACAGCTGCTTCGCAGATAGCCTCGGCGTCCACGAAGTCGTTTTTGTTACTCTTTACGAACGGTCTAACGAAGTGCGGTGAAATGAGTTTGACCGTGTGTCCGAACGCCGTCAGCGTACGAACCATGCAATGTGCACCCGTGCAGGCCTCCATTACCACCGTGCAAGCTTGCTCCTTCACGAAGAATTCGATCAACTGCTTGCGCGTTAGTTTTTTGCGAAGCGTCTGCTTGCCGCTGCAGCTCTGGCCATGCAGATGAAAGGAATGTTTTCCCAGATCGATTCCAACCAGCGTCGTGTCTTGCATGATGGCCTCTTCGCTAGAAAGACCCTATAAGCGTAACCGCTCAGGGGTGGGGGCGACCATCTCATCACGCTGCAGCGCCTTTGCCCAAAAAGTGAATTAGCGCTAAAAACTACCGCTGAAAATAGCGCTGCGCCAACTCGACCCAATAACGGACACCGACCGGCAGAATGTCGTCATTGAAGTCGTAGGTCGGATGATGCAAACCCACCGACGCACGATCGGAATTCGCATTGCCGATCAGCACATAGGTTCCCGGCCGCTCTTCGAGCATGAAGCCAAAGTCCTCGGATGTCATGTTTGGGGGCACGTTGGCGTGCACGCGCGCATCGCCGAAGGTGTCGCGCAGCACGCTCTCGCACAACGCAGTTTCCGCGGGCGTGTTCACGGTCGCCGGATAATACTGGAAGTATTCGACATCGGCGCGCGCGCCATAAGCGGACGCCAGCCCCTCGCACATCGCACGGATCTGACGCTGTAGTTGCTGTTGCAACGTCGACGACAACGTGCGGATCGTTCCGCGCAACTCGGCGGTTTCGGGTATCACGTTATCAGTGTCGCCAGCATGCAGCATGCAAATGGAGATCACGCCGGGATCGACGGGATCCTTGTGACGCGCAGCGATGGTCTGGCATTGCAGCACTATCGAGCATGCGAGGGGAATCGGGTCGAGGCCGAGTTGCGGCTGCGCCGCGTGCGCCCCTTTGCCGGTCACGGTGATACGAAAGCGCGAACCGGCCGCCATGATCGGCCCGGTGCGCAGCCCGAACTGTCCGGCGGGCAGGCCTGGCCAGTTGTGCATACCAAACACGGCCTCCGTCGGAAAGCGCTCGAACAGGCCGTCGTCAATCATCTTGCGCGCGCCGGCGCCACCCTCCTCGCCAGGCTGGAACACGAAATGCACCGAACCCGGCAGTTGAGGCAACGTCTTGAGCACGCGCGAGGCGCCGAGCAGCATCACCGTGTGACCATCGTGGCCGCACGCGTGCATCACGCCCGCATTGCACGAAGCATGCGCGAATGTGTTCGCTTCGTGAATCGGCAGTGCGTCGAGATCCGCGCGCAACACGATGCCGCGCGTCGGGTCTTTCCCCGGCAGGCTCGCCACCACGCCGGTTTTACCGAGACCGCGTACGGTCCGATACCCGAGCGCCTCGAGTTCGGACGCGACGATGTCGGCGGTGCGGTGTTCCTCGAAACGCAATTCCGGATGCGCGTGCAGATCATGGCGCAGCTTCGCCCACTGCGCGTGGTGCGCGACATAAAACGGCAACGACGTATCGGGCTCTATAGCGGTTCCCATGTTTTTCAGTCCGGTTGGAAGCGGGTCATCGCGCTGGAAATCGGGCACGCACAGGCGGACGATGAGCGCCGCGTCGACGCAGCAGCGCCCGCCGCCCTCAAGCGTAGTAGCCGAGAATCGACTTGATCTCCAGATACTCTTCCATGCCTTCGACGCCATACTCGCGCCCATTGCCGGATTGCTTGTAGCCGCCGAACGGCGCCTGCGGATCCCAGGCCGGATAGTTCAAATGCACCTGCCCGGAACCGATGCGCGCCGCCACCGCGCGCGCCGCATTGAGGTCCGTGCCCTGCACGTGCGCGCCGAGTCCGTACACGGTGTCGTTCGCGATCGCGACCGCTTCATCTACACTGTCATAGGCGATGATCGCCAGCACGGGGCCAAAGATCTCCTCACGCGCGATCGCCATATCGGGGCGCACGTCCGAGAAGATCGTCGGACGCGCGAACCAGCCGCGCGCAAAACCCGCTGGCCGACCCGGACCGCCGATGAGCAGCTTCGCGCCCTCACCGATGCCCGTATCGATCATCGTCTGCACACGTTCGAACTGTGCGCGGTTGGCAAGCGGCCCGTGAGTCGTCGCCTCGGCGAACGGATCGCCGACCACCATCGATTCGACCGCGGCAACTGCGAGCCGTTCGGCCTGCTGCAGTAGCCCGCGCGGGACGATCATCCGCGTCGGCGCGCTGCACGACTGCCCCATGTTGCGAAACGCAGCCGCGACCCCGAGCGACACCGCGCGCGGTAGATCCGCATCCGGCAGTACCACGTTCGGCGACTTGCCACCCAGCTCCTGCGCGACACGCTTGACGGTCGGCGCGGCGGCCTGCGCGACGAGCACGCCGGCACGTGTCGAGCCGGTGATCGATACCATATCGACCTGCGGATGCGCGGCGAGCCGCTCGCCCACTTCCGGCCCGGTGCCCGTGACGAGATTGAACACGCCGGCAGGCAGCCCGGCCGCCTCGACGATCTCGGCGAACAGCAGCGCCGAGAGCGGCGACAGTTCGCTCGGCTTCAATACGACCGTGCAGCCGGCCGCAAGCGCCGGGCCGACCTTCGCCGTGATCTGGTAAATCGGCCAGTTCCACGGCGTGATCAGCGCACACACGCCGATCGGCTCGCGCACGATCGCGGTCGTGCCGCGCTGCACGCAAAACAGATACGACGCGAGGTTGTCGCGCGCGACCCGAAGATGCTCAGCGGCGAGCGGCACATGAGCACTGCGCGCATACGAGATCGGCGCGCCCATCTCGATCGTCAATGCCTGCGCGAACGCTTCGGCGCGCTCGCGCATCAGCGTGTGAAGCCGGTCGAGATAAGCGGCGCGCTCCTGCGGAGGGCTCGCCGACCAGCGCGGAAACGCGGTCCGCGCGGCCTGGACCGCGCGCTCGACGTCATACGCGTCGCCAAGCGGTAGTTCGGCAAGCGTGTCGCCCGTCGACGGGCTGACGAGCGGCACGAGCGATGGGCTGCCTGTCGGCGTCCATTCGCCGTTGACGAAGATCTGCTCCAGATGTCCGGAGCGCGTCAGGGAGTCGAGCGGGGAAGTCATTGAGTTGCGTCCTTGAAACGATACCAGGCGCCGACAATCGGCAGAAACCATGGCTTGCCGAAATGACCGGGAATCGCTGGCCACGAGAAATCCTTCCACGGGTTCAGATCCGGACGTCCGTCCATGATGTCGGCCATGCGCGTGCCCATCAACGTGGACATCTGCGTGCCGTGGCCGCTGTAGCCCATCGAATAATAGACGCCGTCGCGCTGTCCCGCGCGCGGCAGGCGGTTCTTCGTCATGTCGACCATGCCGCCCCAGCAATAGTCGATGCGCGTGTCCGCGAGTTCCGGAAACACGCCGGCGAGTTGCTCACGCAGGATCTTGCCGCTTTGCTCGTCGGCGCGCGGACTCGACACCGCGAACTGCGCGCGTCCGCCGAACAGTAGGCGATCATCGGGCGTCGTGCGGAAGAAGTTGACGAAGTTCTTCGTGTCGGTTGCCATGCGCCGGCGCGGCAGCAGGCGATCGAGCAGTTCGACCGGCAGCTTCTCGGTGACGATCAGGAAGGCGCCGACCGGCACGATGCGTCGCCGGATCCACCCGAACGGCCCGACCTGCGAGATGCCACTCGCGATCAGCACCTGCTTGCAACGAATCTCGCCACGCGGCGTACCGATCCAGTAAGTGCCGTTCGATTCGCGGCGCAGTGCGAGCACCGGCGTCTGTTCGAGAATATGCGCGCCGCGGCTTTGCGCTGCGCGCGCGAGCCCGCGCACGTAGCGGCCCACGTGCATGCCCGCGCTCCTGCCGAAGATCAGGCCGCCGTGGTAGCGGTCCGAACCGATCTCATCGCGCAGCTCGGCGCGTGTCACGATGCGCGTGTCGGGATCGACGTTGGCCGCGAGCAACGCCTGGCTGCGCACCAGCTTGTCGAAGTGCTCCGGCTTCGCGGCGAGCTTCAGCTTGCCGCTGCGCACGAAGTCGCAGTTGATCGACTCCTCACGGACCAGCCGCTCGACCGTGTCGACGCCGGCATCGAACGCGCGATAGATTTCGTTGGCGCGCTCGGTGCCGATCAGTTGCGACAGGGTGCCGTAGTCCTGCGCGAAGCCGTTGTTGCACATGCCGCCGTTGCGGCCCGACGCCGCCTGGCCGACGGTCCCGGCCTCGCAGACGACGACGCTCGCGCCATTCTTCGCGAGCGCGAGTGCGGCTGTCGTACCGGTGATGCCGCCGCCGACCACGACCACGTCGCACGAATCGACCGGCAGCCCTGCCGACATGCCGACGAAAGGCTCCGACGTATCGAGCCAGTAAGAGGTGAATTGCATCAGATTCCCTTGTTCCCGAACGGGCCACGCCGGCGCGTCGCGAGCCGCTGGCGCCGTCGCCGTCGCCGTCGCCGGCACGGCCCGCTCTACAGACCGACTACGGCCGCGAGGCCGGAAATATCGCGGATCTCGATGTTGTCGTAGAACGGATTGGCCGGCTCGTGACCGCGGTTAACGAACACCTTGTGCTTCACGCCCATGTCGTGTGCCGACATCAGATCGTAGCGGAACGATGATGACACATGCAGGATGTCTTCCGGACCGCAGCCGAGCGTGTCGAACATGTATTCGAACGCACGCAGACGCGGCTTGTACGCGCCCGCCTGCTGCGCGGTCAGCACCGCATGGAACGGCGCGCCGAGCTTCGCGATGTTGTGCGGGATCTGTTCGTTCATCGAATTGGTGAGCGTGACGAGCGGAAACTCCTTCGCGACCTTCGCGAGCCCTGCCGGCACGTCCACATGCGGGCCCCAGCTCGGGATGCTGTCGGAGATGGCCTGCGCGGCTTCGGCGCGGAACGGCAACCCGAATGCCCTGGCCGTGCGTTCGAGCGCGTTATGCACGATCTGTGCATACGGTTTCCAGTCGCCCATCGCCTCGTCAAAGCGGTACGCGGAAAACAGCTTGTTGAAATGCGCCATCTGCGCAGAGTCCAGTTGCGATCCGTACAACGCCTGTGCAGCTTCGTTCATCTGGAAGTGGATCAGCGTGCCGTGGCAGTCGAAAGTGATGTATTTCGGGCGAAACTGTGTCATTGAATCATCCTCAAGTCAGGTTGCAGCATTCGCGACACGGTCAACGAATGCGGGTTGCGCTTTCAAATCATGCGGCGGTCGAGCCCTCGCGCGTGCCGCTCAGAAGTCGGCCACCCGGCCCCACACCGATTTGTCGAACCGTTCATGCCGGTACGGCGCCGGATCGACAATCGGAGTTTCGCCGGTCACGATATCCGCCACCAGATGTCCGACGCCCGGTCCAATGCCGAAGCCGTGACCGCTCAGACCCGCGGCCAATACGAAGCCGGGAAGCTGCGCCGACTCGCCGATTACCGGCACGCCGTCGGGCGTCATGTCGATATAGCCGGACCACGAGCCCGCGTTCCGTGCGGTACCGATAATCGGGCACAGCGCCGCAGCGCGCCGCCGAATTTCCTTAATGGTCGGCTCGTCGACGCTCGGATCCAGTACGCGCATCTGTTCCATCGGCGTCGGCTCGTCGAGGCGCCAGCGCTTGAGGCCTTCGTGTCCCGAACGGATGCCTTCCGTCGTGCCGAAACTGAGGCTTCGCCAACGGCTCGAAAACATCGGCAGGAAATCGCGCCCATAGCGCAACTTCTGGACCGTGGGGTCGAATTTGGCGATCCCGCTGATCGCAAGTGTGAAGGTGCTGTCGCCGCGGCGCGTGATGGTTATTTCCGATGTGTGCATCGCATCGGGAAGACTGCCTCGGGGCAGCGAGACCGCGGCCACCGATGCCCGGATCGTTGCCTGTGGAAACCGGATGCCCAACTGGCGGCAGAACGTCGAGGCCCATGCGCCGCCCGACAAAACCGCCATCGGCGTCCGAATCACGCCCCGTTCCGTGACCACCCCACAGACGCGGCCTGCCTCCGTTTCAATGCCCCGCGCCGCGCAATTCTGATGAACAGTGCCGCCGAGCTTGCGGATCGCACGCGCGACGGCGGGCGCTGCCCGCCCCGGATCGGCGGTTCCGTCGGTCGGCGCGAATACCCCCCCTTTCCATTCACGCCCCGTTGCGCGGCCCCGTTCCTTCGCTTCGCGGGCACCGAAAATCTCGGTCTTGACGCCCGCCGTCCGCGCAAAATCGCACCAGCGCGTCCAGCGCGCGAGTTCGTTGTCGTCGTTGCTCAGGTACAGCAGGCCGCTGCGTTGAAACCCGGTCGTCTCGCCCGACTCGGCTTCGAACTGTTCCCATAGCCGCAGACTCTCGGTTGCGATCGGCAACTCGCGCGCATCACGATTCTGCTGACGAACCCAGCCCCAGTTGCGGCTCGACTGCTCGCCCCCGACGACGCCCTTCTCGATCAGCGCGACCTTCAAACCCCGTTTCGCGAGAAACCAGGCCGTGAAGACGCCGACGATGCCCGCGCCGATCACTACGACGTCGGCGCTGCTAGGAAGCGGGTCCGTGGTATCAATGCGAGTCAACAGTACGCGCATGTGCGACAACTCCTTTCGGATCAAAGACAGTGAATTTCGTTACGGTCATTATCGACTGGCACCCAGCAGCTTTGTTGAATGGTCAATAAAGTCCGCGTTAAGGCAAATTTAATGCGGAAGCCGTTGTCGCACAGTCGCTCTGGTATCGGGGAGGTATGCATTCGGCTGAAAAACACGGCGGCGGCCTGTCGGCACATATCTGAACCATGTAGCCGCGACGCGCGGGATCAGGGTGGCGCGTCCAATATGAAGCGCGCCACCCTGATCCGAAGCTGCTACGTACCCGCGATCTCCCGCGCAACGCTGCCCAGTTCCGCCTGCAGCGAAGCAAGATCGTCTTCAGTCCGATGACACAGCACCTGCGCGCCGTTGCTGAAGGTCCGCAGCGACGGCGCGGTGCGGTTGCACAGTCCGTCCATGCGCACCGCGCAGCGCGAAAGAAAGGTGCAAAGAGCCGGATCCACCGAAATCTCGCCGATCGGCGCAAGGGGCCGGTGGCAGCGCTCGCTCGCTTCGTCGAGCCAGCCCGCGCGCGGCTCCGGCGCCGACGACACCAGCAGATGCGAATAAGGATGCAGCGGCGCAGTCAATGCATGCTGGTCTCCCGATTCGACCCGATGTCCGGCGTACAGCACGACGATGTCGTCGCTGATGGCCCGGACTTTCGCAATGTCGTGCGTGATGAAAAGGTACGAGACGCCAAGCTGCTTTTGCAGATCACGCAGCAAATCGAGAATCGCCGCGCCGACCACCGTATCGAGCGCCGAGGTCACCTCGTCGCACAGAATCAGGTCGGGCTCCGCCGCGAGCGCACGGGCGAGATTGACCCGCTGCTTCTGACCGCCCGACAGCTCCGTGGTGCGCCGTTGCGCGACAGCTGCCGGCAAGCGCACCAGATCGAGCAACTCGGCAACCCTGCGTCGCGCCTGTGCGGCATTCATCCCGTGGTAGAACGCGAGCGGTCGTGCGAGCGTGCGCTCGACCGTGTGGACGGGGTTCAGTGCGGTGTCGGCATTCTGGAAAACAATCTGGATGCGCCGGAACTGGTCGGGCGTGCGTCCATGCAGACCCCGCGACAACGGTTTGCCGTCGAGCAGCAGGCTCCCGCCCTGCGACGGCACCAGTCCCGCGATGACCTTGGCCAGCGTCGACTTGCCCGAGCCCGATTCGCCGATCACGCCTACCGTCTGACCGCGATGAATCGTCAGATCAAGGTCGTTGAGCACCATCTTCTCAGGCCAGCCTTTTGCACTGCGCCGCCCATAACCGGCGGCGATGCGGCGCATCTCCAGCAAGGGCCGACCGATGGGGTTCGCTTCGTTTGCATCAAGGCCTTGCTTCCGGGGAACCGCAGGCGTCACAGCAGCAACAAGCCTTTGCGTGTACGGATCCGCCGGCGCCTGCAATATCTGCGCGGTCTCGCCGAGTTCGCGAATCAGGCCGTCGCTGAGTACCGCGATCCGGTCCGCCATCTGTCCGACCACGGCGAGATCGTGCGACACGTAGACCGCCGTCATGCCTCGCTCGCGAATCACCGAGCGGAAAGCGCGCAGTACGTCAACTTGGGTCGTCACGTCGAGCGCGGTGGTCGGCTCGTCGAGAATCACGAGTTCGGGATCGACGATCAGCGCCATCGCGGCCATCAGCCGTTGCAACTGCCCGCCCGACACCTGATGCGGATACCGCTCGCCAATCGCGTCCGGCTCGGGCAGCGACAGCGCACGAAACAGTTCGACTGCCTTTTTTCTCGCCTGCTGGCGGGACATCGTTCGATGAATCAGCGCGCTTTCGATTACCTGTTCAAGTATTCTCCGTGACGGGTTGAAGGCCGCCGCCGCACTCTGCGCGATATAGGCGACCCGGCCGCCTCGCAGCGCTTCGAGTCCCCGGGCACTGAGCCCAAGCACGTCGATTTCACCGATACGCACCGAGCCGCCCGCGATCCGGCAGCCCCCTCGCGCGTAACCCATTAGCGACAAGGCGATCGTCGTCTTGCCCGAGCCCGATTCGCCAATCAGCGCCAGTACTTCGCCACGCGCGATATCGAGATCAATGCCGTGCACGATGGTCGTGTCCGGCTGGCCGACGCGGCTCCCCACTACCCGCAGGCCTCGCACAGCAACGTGCACGCCCGGTTGAGAATGGCTGCTCATGCGCGACCTCCACGGGATTTAATGCCGACACGCTGGCCGCGTCGCGGCAATCCGTCGACAAACAGATTGACGCCGATCGTGAGCATCGCGATCGCGATTGCTGGAAAGATCACGACGGGCGTGCCTTCACCGAGCCCGGTCATGTTTTCACGGACGAGCGAACCGAGATCGGCGTACGGCGGCTGCACGCCGAGTCCGAGAAAGCTGAGGCTCGAGAGCAGCAGCACGATGAACGTGAAACGAAGGCCAGTGTCAGTCAGCATCGGATGAATCATGTTTGGCAGCATTTCGACACACGCGATGTACAACACGCTCTCGCCACGTGCCCGCGCAACCTGGACGTATTCGAACGTGCCGATGTTGACTGCGAGCGACCGTGCGATGCGATAGGCGCCGGGCATGAAACTTACTGCCGCAGTCAGGATTAGCAGCGTCAGCGACGAGCCGAGCGCGGCGACGAACATCAGCGCAAACATCTTCGACGGTATCGACGTGAACGCGTCCAGAAACCGGCTGAGTGGTTCGTCGACCGCCGGCCCGCATACGGCAGAAACCAGACCCAACAGCGTGCCGACTATTGCTGACAGCACCGCCGATGCCAGCGCGAGCGACACCGTCAGCCGCGTACCGAGAATGACCCGGCTTAGCATGTCGCGGCCGAGGTAGTCGGTGCCCAATGGCGTCTTTGCGCAGAGCGGTCCGTACAACTCTGTCGAGACGATCGCCCCCACCTGGTGAGGCGCAAGCCCGGGCGCGAACAACGCGATGAAGAGCGCCACGGCCACCATCAGTGCGCCGAGCCAGCCGCCCGCCGACAGGCGCACGCCGCTCAGCCACCTCGAAGACGACGACGGCGCGTGGTCGGTAGCGTCCGCTGTCTCACTGGAACGAGTTCGTGAAAATGTCATGTCCGCAACCTCGGATTGGAAACGATTGCGCACAGATCCGCGATCAGGACCAGCAGCAGATAACCTGCACAGAACAGCAGTGTGCACGCCTGAACGAGTCCGAGGTCGCGATTGCTGACCGCGTCCACCATCAGGCTCGCGAGTCCCGGATAATTAAAGATTGTCTCGACGACGATCACCCCGCCGAGCAGATACGAAAGGCTCAACGCAATCGCATTCGCTATCGGCCCGATCGCGTTCGGCAGGGCGTGCAGCAGGATCACGCGGGTAGGACGCGCGCCCTTCAGGATCGCCATCTCGACATACGATGCACTCAGTTGCTCCAGCACGGCGGCTCGCGTCATGCGTGTCATCTGTGCAATGACGACGGCGCAGAGCGTCATCACCGGCATCGCGTAAGCTCGCAACAGATCGTGCAGGCTGTGTATCTCGCCGCCATAAGACAGCGCCGACAGCCAGCGCAGCTTCACGGCGAGCACCAGCACCGCGACCGTTGCAATCAGGAATTCGGGCGTCGCGATTAGCGACAACGTACCCAGACTGATCACGCGGTCGAGCCAGGTTTCACGATTGACCGCGGCGACGATGCCTGCCGTCACCGCAACCGGAACCGAGACGAGCGATGTAATCGCCGCGAGTTCGAGCGACTTCGGCAAACGTCCTTCGATCAGTTCAGCAACCGGCAGATTGCTTGACGACGACATCCCGAAATCGCCGTGTGCGAGCGCCATCAGCCAGTGGACATACCGCAGCCACGGAGGTTGATCGAGGCCGAACTGATGGCGCAGCGCGGCGACGGTCTCGGCAGTTGCGGATTGACCGAGAGCCGCCTGCGCCGCATCGCCTGGAAGCAGGTTGGTGATCACAAAAATGATCCCCGACACTAGCAACAGTGTCAGTATCGCCGCCCCGATGCGCTGTATAACAAGGACCGCCATGCCGCGATTCATTAGCCACCTCAGTTCACATTGCAAACAGCAGCGAAGACGGTCTTCGCTGCCGCGTCACGCGCCCGTGCCAAACGCATTCGGGCAAAGGACTGCTGCCCTAGCGTCGAGCAACGGCCCATGCTCCGTCGAACGATTGCGCCGCTGCGTTACGCGTTCCACCAGACGTATTCAGCGAACGCGCCACCCATCATTGCCCCGGTCGGGATTGACCCAAGCCCCTGCAGCCGGGTGTCGTACGCATCAAGGAAGCTCAGGAACGCCGGAATACCGATGCCGCCCTGTTCGGATACGATCACCTGCATGTCGCCATACATCTGCTTTCGCTTCGCCTCGTCGGTCTCGGAGCGGGCCGAGACCAGCAGTTGATCGAACTTCGGGTTGTTCCAGCCGCTCTCGTTCCACGGAGCGTTCGACTTGAAGAATTGGCTGAATAGCACGTCGGCGCTCGACCGCGGATTCACGTTGCCGAAGCCGAGCGGATGCTTCATCCAGTGATTCGACCAGTAGCCGTCGGAAGGCACGCGGTTGACGTTCAGGTTGACGCCGACCTTCGTGCCGGCTTGCTGCAGCAGTTCGCCCATTTCGATCGAACCGTTCGCGTCCGTCGTCGCGTAAATCGAGGGCAGCGCGATGCCGAGCGCGCCCGCTTTCTGAAAATGGAACTTCGCCTTGTCCGGGTCATACGGCCGCTGCGGCAACGACGCGTTGAAATATCGATGGTCCGGTTGAATCGGTTGATCGTTCGCGATCACCGCGAAGCCCTGGAACACCGTGCTACGTAATTGCTCTCGATCGAACAGGAATTTCATGCCCTGCACGAAATCCGGGTTGCCTGTGATCGGGTTGTCGCGACGCATGATAAGGTCCGTGTACAGCCCCGACTTCGTCTCCTTCATCGCGTAGCCTTGCGCCGAGCTTATACGGCGCGTCTGACGCGGATTCACCGAGTTGATCAGATGGACGTCGCCCGCGAGCAGCGCGTTGACACGCGCGGCATCATCGCTGATACCGATCAGCTCGATCTGGTCGAGATACGGGCCCGCCCCAGTTCTCCAGTAGCTGTCGCTGCGTACGCCGATCGTCGACACCCCCGGTTTGAACGACTTCAGCCTGTAAGGTCCGGTACCGACGGCTGTCGTGAAGTTCGTCGTGCCGGCCTTCACGATCACCAGTTGCGGCGTAGCCAAAATGACCGGCAAATCCGCATTCGCCGATTCGAGCGTCAGGGTGACTTCGTTAGGGCCGGTTTGTTTCGCGTCAGTGAACTGCTCCGCGAGCACCTTCACCTTGGACGCCGTATTCGGATCTTTGTGACGCATCAGCGAATAGACGACATCTGCGGGCGTCAGCGGCTTTCCATCGTGGAAGGTCACGCCTGGACGCAGCTTGATGACCCACACACGGCCGTCGTGCGTATCAATGCTCTGGGCGAGATTCATCTGCGGCGTCAGCGAGCCATCCAGATGCGTGAGGCTACTGTAGAACGTAAAGCAACGAATGTAGTCAGATCCGGACGACGCCTTTGCCGGATCCAGGGTGTCTGCTGTGGATGACGTGTCGTATGCCACGCGGATTGAACCGCCTTTCTTCGGCGTCGGCGCGGCAAAAGCGCGTGAAGCGGTACCCAACCAGCCACCGCCTGCAACCGCCATCCCGCCCACCGACATCAGTCTAAGCATGTCACGACGGTTGATGCCGCCGTTCCTTCTTGCATCCTCGTTCATGCTGAACTCCTCGGTAATTCATCAATATGGACCGGATGGCCCGGCGACGCCCGTGCGGCACCATCTCGCATGGAGATCAATCTCGTCGCGACACGCCTTCCGACTGATCAGAACATGGCCTGGCTGATCAGGCCGTACCAGCCAAAATCTGGATTGGGTGCGCCGCGATGCGCGTCACCCGGTGCATTGCGCACCATCTTGACGATCGAGTCGGCACACGTGAGACCTTGCGATGTAAGCCAGTCGTTGAGGCTCGAGCCGTCCGGCACGTCAACGCGGATGTATTCGTTCTCACGCCCGGCGAGCCAGTAGCCGATCAGTGCCTTTGCATTGATATCGCCCTCGGAAGCAGCGGCGATCACAGGGCCGACCACGTAACCGCGGCCAAAAAGACGGAACACAGAAAAGCCGGCGATCGCGCCGCTGTATTCGAGTATCACGCACGAGCCGACCTTGAACAGCGCGGTCAGCATCGCCTGCCGTTCGAGGCCCGTCGCAAGTGTGGCTAGCGCCGTGAGTTCCCCGATATCGCCCGGCCTCGCTTCGCGCAAGTTGAAACCTTCCGGCAGCGCAACGGGAAAGGATTCAGTGACGCGTCCCTGATGTTGCTTCAGCATTCCGCAGACGTTGAAGCCGAGCTTCTCGTACAGCGGCTTGCCTTCCGGTGTCGCATGCAGGAACGTGACGCGCGAGCCGGCTTCTTCGATCAGCATTTCCATCAGCTTGCGGCCAATACCGCGCCCCTGATACGCATCCGACACGATCACGAGCCCGAGCGACGCCCGCTCCGGACCGTGCTTCCAGCACAAAGCCGTGCCGATGACCACGCCGTCCAGCTCGGCGACGAAACCGGTGCCGACGTCCAGCGCGAATTGCCAGTCTTCGGGACGATGCGGCCACGATACCGCGAGTGACATCTTCTGCGCAGTAACAATGTCGCCCGACATCATCGGACGGTAGACCGGCGATGCGTTCGCCACGCTCTGATTCACTGCTTCATTCATCTTCGTATGCATACCTTAATGTTCATCGATTGATGCCCACCTGAATTCAGCCGTGCGGGGCAGGCGGCAGCGCCATCTCACTAGACCGATTATCCCCGATCAAAATAAATTTCAATTAACCGCAAACTAACTCACCGTTAAACCAAAGTTAATCAAAGACTGCGTCTCCCGGAGCGATTATTGAGCACTCGAACCACTCCGCGCGCGCTGGCGTATACCCTGCTACCACAACGAGAGTCATAACGTTCACGGTGCGCGCGGCGGCGGAAGTAAGAAAAGGATAAGTTTCCCGATTTTTGGCGTGTTTAATATCTGGTGAACTTTTGATTAAAGGCGGTTTAATGATCGAACTCGACGACATGCGGCTGTTCCGCGCGCTTGGCGGTTCGCGCTCGCTCGCCGCGGCCGCGCGTCTGCTGAATCTGACGCCCCCTGCCGTATCGGTCCGCCTGCAGCGCCTGGAAGAGCGCCTCGGGCTGCAGCTCGCGGTGCGTGAAGCACGTGGCGTGACGCTCACCGACGAAGGTCTGAAGCTGCTCGACGAGTCCATAGACATACTCGAGCGAATCGAATCGATCGCAAGCCGCGTCGCCGAACAGTCGGGCAGCGTCAGCGGTCACCTTCGAATCGTCGCGCCGTTCGGCTTTGGCCGCGCGCACGTCGCGCCACTGGTTCGCCGGTTGCATCTGTCTTACCCGAACCTGGGCGTGTCGCTCGTCCTGGCTGAAAGCCCTTTGTCGGCTGCGTCGGGGGCCGATGTCGTGCTGTCGATCGGGGCGGCCAAGTCGTCGTCATGGGTCAGTCACTTCCTTGCGCCGAACGAACGCTTCCTGTGCGCAAGCCCGGAGTTCGTGCGGCGTATCGAACAGCTGGATCACCCGGCAGACCTTCAACGCTACGAATATCTGACGCTTCGTGAAAACGACGAAGACGTCACGCGATTGCGCTTCATGCCTGCTGGCGACAGCCATAAGCCCGGCGCGAAAGGTATCACCGTCAGATTGTCCGGTGCGCTGTCGTCGAACGACGGCACCGTGATCAGCGAATGGGCCGCGAACGGCCTGGGCGTCATCGAGCGCTCCGAATGGAGTGCCGCTGGATCGATTGCGTCGGGCAAGCTCGTCCGGTTGCTGCCGCAGTGGCGGCTCGAACCCGCGCCGATTCTTGCGCTGCTGCCCTCGCGTCACGCAGTGACGAATCGTCAGCGGCTCTTTCTCGAGGCGGCGAAACGTGCCTTCGATCCCGCACCGTGGCGCCAGGCGGCCGGACTCGATCCCGGTCTAACAACCGGTCTGCCTTCTGTTAGGTAGGGCTGGAAACTGACTTCTCTAGTGGGACCTCCACCCGGGCAGCAGACGGTCGACTATCGACGCTCCGCGCCTGTGCCCGGCAAGGAGCTCGCATTTTTTCACCGGGTCCACGATCGACTGACAGATAGCCAGAGGATGGTATCTTCGACACCGGTGGCGCAATCGCTGGTGGCAGCGGCTTGGTCGCCGTGGTGGTCGCCATCGCCGTGTCGGTGCGGAGCTCGCGGCGGTCGAAGCTGGTCAAGACCTATGACTCGGCACGTTGGACCGAAGCCGCCGACATTCGCAACGCCAGCCTCGACGAGCCTGCGGGCGTGTTCCTGGGCCTGCATCGCGGCCGGTACCTGCGGCACGAAGGCCCGGAACACGTCCTGACCTTCGGGCCCACGCGCTCGGGCAAGGACGTTGGCCTGGTGGTGCACACGCTGTTGAGCTGGCCGGCGTCCGCCGCTACCCAAGAAATCAAGGTCGAGAACTGCCAGATCACTGCCGGCTTGCGTTCGCGCTTCTCGCACTGCCTGCTATACAAGACAAATGCGAAGTCACTCCCATTGTCAAGCGAGCTCGACGCTGGCAATCGAGGCCGTACACCGGTGAACAAATACAACGCAGTGCTGTGCGGCGACCGGACCTATCCCGGTTTCCATCCTCAACACTGCAATCCGCCGCGAAAACACAGATTAGCCAGCCAACGCTGCGCCGTTTGCATTTAACCGGGTTTAACGACCGCTTTATCGTCTGTTAAACACAAGCCGAAAGCTGACTTTTATAGTGGGACCTTCATCCAGGCAGCAGACCGTCGCTTTTCGACGTTCCCGGCCTGTGCCCAGCAAGGAGCTCCCATCTTGAATCTGCAGTCATTGAACACCCCTGCCGCGCTGATCGACGTCGCGCGCATGAACCGCAATATCGCGCGCATGCAGCAACGTCTCAACGCGCTCGGCGTCGCGTTCCGCCCGCACGTGAAGACCAGCAAGTGTCAGCCCGTGGTGCAGGCGCAGATCACCGCCGGTGCGCGCGGCATCACGGTCTCCACGCTGAAGGAAGCCGAACAGTTCTTTGCCGCCGGCATTCGCGATATCGTGTACGCGGTGGGCATTGCCCCCAGCAAGCTGCCGCAGGCGCTCGCGCTGCGCCGGGCCGGCTGCAATCTCAAGCTCGTTACTGACAGCGTCGCGAGCGTCGATGCAATCGTCGCCTTCGGCCGCGAACATGGGGAGATTTTCGAGGTGTGGATCGAAATCGACGTGGACGGTCACCGCTCCGGCATCGAGCCGGAATCCGACTCGCTCCTGCCCGTCGCCTCCGCGCTCGTCGAGGGCGGTATGCGGCTCGGCGGCGTGATCGCGCACGCAGGATCGAGTTACGACTACGATACGCATGAAGCTCTCGTGCGGATCTCCGAGCAGGAACGCGCCGGCGCTGTGCGCGCCGCGGAGCGCCTGCGCGAAGCCGGTCTGCCGTGCGAGGTTGTCAGCATCGGATCGACGCCGACCGCGCTCGCGGCCGAACACCTCGAAGGCGTGACCGAAGTGCGCGCGGGCGTCTATGTGTTTTTCGATCTCGTCATGCATAACGTCGGCGTGAATGAGACTTCCGAAATTGCGCTCAGCGTGCTGACAACCGTCATCGGTCATCAACCGGAAAAAGGTTGGGCGATCGTCGACGCCGGCTGGATGGCGATGAGCCGCGATCGCGGCACGCAGCGGCAAAAGCGTGATTTCGGCTACGGCCTCGTGTGCAGCGAAAACGGCGAGGTGCTCGGCGGCTATCTGATGACGGGCGCGAATCAGGAACACGGTATCGTCTCGCGCAGTGGTACGGCTGACCTCGACATCGAGCGTAGTTTCCCGATCGGCACGCGTCTGCGGATTCTGCCCAACCATGCGTGCGCGACCGGCGCCCAGTATCCCGATTACGTCGCGCTCGCACCGGACGGCGAACTCGAAACGTGGCCCCGTTTTCACGGCTGGTAAGCACGTCAACGCGTGAAGCACGCAGGCATCGACTCGCGTCGTAGCGCCGGACAAGTCGCAATGATTCGCCTCGATGCTGCCCGCCGCCTGCAAGCTCGCCCGGCAGCGAACACCTTAACCGACTACATTCTGAGCCCTCATATGTCTCACTCGCATCTGATCGAAGCCGATCGCCGACATCTCATTCACCCGGTCGTCAACTACCGCTCGCACGAGTCTCGCGGCGTCACCGTACTCGCCTCCGCCCACGGTATGTTCCTGCGCGATGCGTCGGGGAAGGAACTGTTCGACGCGTTCTCCGGGCTCTGGTGTGTCAATACCGGCTACGGTCACGCGAGCATCGTCGAAGCCGCCGCGCGGCAAATGACGAAGCTTCCATATGCGACCGGTTACTTCCACTACGGCTCTGAACCGGCGATCCAACTCGCCGCGTTGCTCGCCGAAAAGAGCCCCACGTCGCTGCAGCGCGTGTATTTCACGCTCGGCGGATCGGATGCGGTCGACTCGGCAATCCGCTTCATCACGCACTATTACAATGGCACGGGCCGTCCCTCAAAGAAGCAGTTCATCGCGCTCGAGCGCGGCTATCACGGCTCGTCGACGACCGGCGCCGGGCTCACCGCACTCCCCGCTTTTCATCGCCATTTCGATCTGCCACTTTCGACGCAGCACCATATTCCCGCGCCATACGCGTATCGCGCCAACTATGCGAACGATGCAGAGCTGATTGGCGCATCCGTTGCCGCACTGGAATCGAAAGTCGTCGAGCTTGGCGCGGACAACGTCGCGGCCTTCTTCTGCGAGCCCGTTCAAGGTTCAGGCGGCGTGATCGTGCCGCCCGTTGGCTGGTTGAAGGCGATGCGCGACGCGTGCCGCCGGCTCGACATCCTGTTCGTCGCAGACGAGGTGATTACCGGTTTCGGCCGTACGGGCCCGCTGTTCGCATGTGACGCGGAGAAGGTCGAGCCGGACCTCATGACGGTTGCGAAGGGACTGACCGCAGGATATGCGCCGATGGGTGCGGTGCTGATGTCGGAGACGGTCTATCGCGGCATCGCCGACGCCGATGCTGTCGCGCCGGTCGGCCATGGTCAGACCTATTCCGCGCATCCGGTGAGCGCGGCAGTCGGACTGGAAGTGATGCGGCTCTATCACGAGGGCAGATTGCTCGCGAACGGTGTCGCGCGCGCGCCACAGTTTGCTGCAGAGCTCGAGGCGCTGCGGGAGCATCCGCTCGTCGGCGATGCGCGTCATCGAGGAATGCTCGGCGCGCTCGAACTGGTTGCCGACAAGGCGAGCAAGCGGCGCTTCGATCCGGCGCTCGGGCTGCCCGAGCGGATCGCAGCCGCGGCCTACGAGAACGGCATCGCATTCCGCGCATTCGCTGACGGCATCCTCGGCTTTGCGCCGGCACTATTGATGAGCGCGGACGAATGCGACATTCTGTTTGCTCGCCTCCGAAAAACGCTCGATGACGTGCTGATGCAAGCGGATGTCCGCGCCGCGGTGCGTGATAAGGCGAGCGCAGATGAGTTCGCATGATAAGAACGGTACGGTCCCGGCTCGCGCCCATGAGTCAGCACGTATCGGATTCGCCAAAGTCACCCTGCGCAGTGATCGTCGGGCGGACACCCTACGCTTCGAAAACGCGATTCGCGAATTAGACGATGTGCTCGAATGCTTCAGAGTCGCCGGTCCATTCGACTATCTGCTGAAGTTCATTGCGGCGGACCAAAGTGGCGTCGCAACGGACTGACGGATGCGCTTGTTGCCGGGGATTTCAGTGTTGCGTCGTGCAGTAGCCGCACGATGACCGATACCGTGTTTGTCAAAACTTTGCCTTGGCCGGCCAGGCTCGTCCGCATTGTCTGATTCATTTTTGACGTATCTCGACGCAAACGCCTGACCGGTTTGCGAGACGGAATACAGCCTTGCAATCGTGTACGGTGCTTTTAGCGCTGTGACGGCTCGGGCCGCAGGCGCGATCGCCGGCCAAATTTTCCAGCGCTTTATCGTTCAAGCATCTTCGTTTTTTGCCATGCCCACTGACGCACACCTTCTCCTGCTTGACAACGAAACCGTCGAGTTCGCGCTGCAAACCGAAAACGTACTTGGCGCGGTTCGTGAAGCGTTCATTCTGCATAGCCAGGGTGCTGGCCGCGTATTTCCAGTCGTGCGGGAAAAGCTCGACGCCGGCGGGGTCTTCGGCATCAAGGCAGGCGACGTCGCCGAACAAAACCTTCTGGGTTTCAAGGCGGCGGGTTTCTGGCCAGCAAACCGCGAGAAAAACGGTGAGCCGCATCAGGCTACGGTAGTGTTGATAGATCCGGCAACCGGCCGACCTCTCGCGATCATGGACGGTAACGCGATTACCACGATGCGCACTGGCGCAGCGGGCGCGCTCGGTCTAAAGACCCTCGCGCGATCCGACAGCACTCGTCTTTGCGTCTTCGGCACTGGCGTGCAGGCACGAATCCAGCTGATGTACGCGCTACGCGCCGTTCCGACGCTGCAAAACGTCCAGTATGTGACACCTACAGGCGAAGCCGAAGAAAGCTTCGAGGCTCTTTTCCGCGACCGTTGCTCGATTCGCATTGCGCAGAACAGAAACGATGCCGTTGCAGCAAGCGACATTGTAATCACCGCCACGCCCGGCATGGAGCCGTTGTTCGACGCCTCAGCCATCCAGCCCGGAATGCATCTGACCTGTGTCGGTGCAGATACTAAGGGAAAGCGCGAGTTGCCTCCAACCGTTCTCGAACGCGCCCGCGTTTTTGTCGACGACGCTCAACAGGCCCGAGCGATCGGCGAGTGTCAGTGGAGCGAAGGCGTTGCATGCACGGAGATTGGCGACCTGCTTGCCGGTGCTTTGAAGTTCGAACGCAATCGCCGTGACATCACCGTCTTCGATATGACCGGCCTTGCCCTTCAGGACCTTACTGTAGCTCGCATGATTTACCAAAGCGCGCTCGCGGGGTCGAAAGGGAACGAGTATTCCCTGGCCGTGGTGACGCAAAAACTGCTTACAAAAGATGGTCGAGCGCCGATCACGTAGCGATCGGTATTGCGAAGTGCCGCAGCTGTGAACGCACCCTCCACGCGCTTCGAATCAAGCGCCGTTTCGTCACGCGAAGCAGGCGCGGCGTTCAGACCGTGCCGTCATCGCATCAATCGAGCTGCCCTTGGCAAACGTACTTGATGTGTAAATACTCGCCGATGCCATGGCGCGATCCTTCGCGGCCGTAGCCTGAGTCTTTGATTCCTCCGAACGGCGCGGCCTCGGAAGCAATAGCGCCCTCGTTCACGCCGACGATGCCGCTCTCGAGTGCATCGGCAAGACGCCAGATACGGCGGATGTCGGTCGAGTAAAAATAGGCGGCAAGACCGAACGGCGTCGCGTTTGCTGCAGCCACTACTTCAGCTTCGTCACGAAAGCGCGTAACCGGCGCAACCGGACCGAAGGTCTCTTCGCGTGAACATTCCATCGACGCGGTGACCTCAGTCAGAACGGTCGGCGCAAAGTAATTGGCGCCGATGCATTGCGCAGACTGCACACGATGACCGCCAGTCATGACCTTGGCACCTCTGGCCAGCGCATCTTTGACGTGGCCTTCGATCTTGTTGACTGCGCGCGCATTGATCATCGGCCCGATCTGCGATTCAGGATCCGTCGGGGGCCGACCTTGAGTGCTGCCACGCGTCGGGTCAGCTTGTCAACGAAGGCATCGTGCACGCCGTTCTGCACGTAGACTCTGTTCGGGCATACGCATGTTTGTCCACTGTTGCGGAACTTTGCTGCCATCAGCCCATCGACCGCCGCGTCGAGATCTGCATCGTCGAACACGATAAACGGCGCGTTGCCGCCTAATTCAAGCGACAGTTTCTTCAGTGTATCCGACGAGCGGCGCGCCAGATGCTTGCCAACCGGTGTCGACCCCGTAAAGGTGATCTTGCGCACGCGTGCATCGTCGAGCCAGACATCGACAATCTCGGGCGTCTGCTCACGCGAAGCGGTCAGAATATTCAGCACGCCGTCCGGAACCCCGGCAAGATTGGCGAGATGCACCAGGGCGAGCGACGTCAGAGGCGTGTCCTCCGCCGGTTTGCAAACGACCGTACAACCGGCCGCCAACGCCGGCGCGATCTTGCGCGCGATCATCGCGGCGGGGAAGTTCCACGGCGTAATTGCGGCGACGACGCCCACCGGCTCACGGAGTGCGAACATGCGTCTGCCAGGCACCGGCCGCAGGAATGATTTCTCCGTCGATCCGTGTTGCTTCTTCGGCGAACCATTCGACGTAGCTCGCTGCATACAGCACCTCGGCCTTTGCTTCCGTGAATGGCTTGCCCTGCTCCTTCGCGATCAGGCGACCGAGGTCCTCGACATTGTCGACGATCGCGGCATGCCATCGCCTGATAATCTGAGCGCGCTTTTTTGCAGGGACTTTGCGCCACGCCGGAAATGCTGCATGCGCAACATCCAGGGCGCGCTTCGCGTCGTCAGCTGCGCTATCCGGTACCGTCGCGAAAAAAGCATCGGTAGCGGGATCGACGACCGGAAAGCTCCGACCGGTCCAGACTGCTGACCCACTCGCCGCCCACATAATTTCTGTCGCGTAGCAGGTCGGTGTTCAGAAGAGGAAGTGGCATCGGTGGCATGGTGGTCATCTGATAGAGGGATTGAAGTTCGGTGTGGTCACTGGTTGATGCAGATACTGCGAGGACGCCTCGCGATAATTTTTCTAATGTCGAGCGACCCCTCATTATCGAGGCCGGACGTCGAGCGTGTTTACCGCACGATTCGCAGACAGCTAATCGGGCGTTAATGGGTGCCTCGATCGTCCTAAAGCGGGTAGCCGAGAAGAAAAGCCGCAACCCTCACTTTTTGGATCGAGTTGCGGGTTCGCCCGAAGTCCAACTACGCAGGAAGTTCCGACTCACAACAAACCGCTTCAGCGTCACTTACGCACTCCACCACGTGTACTCTGCGAACGAATAACCCATCAGAGGCCCGCTCGGAATCGACTCAAGACCGTGAAGGCGATTGTCGTGCGCATCGAGCAGACTGATAAACGCTGGAATACCGATCAACCCGCTATTCGACACGATTTCCTGCATGTCGCCGTACATCTGCTTACGCTTGGCGTCATCCGTTTCCGAGCGCGCCGCAAGGAGCAACTGATCGAATTTCGCATTCGACCAACCAGACTCGTTCCATGCAGCATCCGATCTGAAGAATTGCGTGAACAACGCGTCGACGCTCGCGCGCGGCCCGATATTGCCGAAACTGAGCGGGTGTTTCATCCAGTGATTCGACCAGTAGCCGTCGGAGGGCACGCGATTGATCGACAGATTTAGCCCAATCTTGGAGCCCGACTGCTGAAGCAACTGAGCCATGTCCACCGAACCGTTGGCCGTCGGCGCTGCGTAAATCGGCGGCAAGCTCACACCAAGTGCGCGCGCCTTCGTAAAGTGAAACTTCGCCTTGTCGGGATCGTGCTGCCGTTGGGGCAACGTTGCATTGAAATACCGATGAAACGACGGGACCGGCTGGTCATTGCCGATCATCGAGCAGTCGCGAAATACTGCTGTGCGGATTTGATCACGATCGAACAGATACTTCATTCCCATCACAAAATCTGGATTGCCGGTGATCGTATTGTCCTTGCGCATGATCAGGTCAGAGTACTCGCCCGACTTCGTTTCGAGCAGCGTGTAGCCCGCCGCCGACGAAATGCGTTTGGTTGCCCGCGGGTCGACGTTATCGATCAGATGAACGTCGCCGGCAAGCAACGCGTTCGCTCGCGCAGCGTCGTCTCCGATACCGATCATTTCGACCTGGTCAAGGTACGGGAGGCCCGGTTTCCAGTAATTTGGATTGCGGACCCCCAGAGTCGAAATGCCGGGCTTGAACGATTTGACCTGATAAGGGCCGGTGCCGTTCGCCGAAGTGAAGTCGGTCGCGCCCGCCTTGAGGATCACGAGTTGCGGGGTCGCGAGGATGGTCGGCAGATCCGCGTTCGGCGAAACGAGGATGAGCGTTAGCTCATTCGGACCAGTCGCTATCGCGTCCTTGAACTGATCCGCCAGCGTCTTTACTTTCGACGCGGTGGACGGAAGCTTGTGCCGCATCAGCGACCAGGCAACATCGGCCGGTGTCAGCGGCGAGCCATCGTGAAACGTGACGCCCTTGCGAAGCTTGACGATCCAGGCCGTGCCGTCCTTGCTCTCGATCGACTCCGCGAGATTCATCTGCGGCGTCAGATTGCGATCGAGTTGCGTGAGGCCGCTATAGAACATGAAAAAGCGGATGTAATCAGATCCGGTAGAGCCTTTGGCGGGATCCAGCGTGTCGGAGGTGGACATCGAGTCGTACGCGAGACGAATATTGCCGCCGCGCTTCGGCGCAGACTCGGCGATCGCCAGCCCCGACATCGTGCCAAATCCAGCGCCCACGGCAAGCGCGCCAGCGCCTGCCATCAGACGCATCATCTCCCGCCGGGACATACCTGCAGCTTTGCTAGCGAACTCTTTCATGCGAAGCGCTCCATAAAACGACCAGATGTTCCCAGAACGACACCACGTTCCCCGCGGGCCTCGCGCGAACCTGTGACCAGACAAGGCCACGGGCGGCTGTAAATCGATTGCTTACTTTTCGGACAATTCAGATCTAAGACCGCCGACTGTCATGCGGCGTCGTTCTTCAGCGAGGCCATGTTGATGACAAATCGGTATTTGACGTCGGCCGCCAGCATCCGGTCGAACGCCGCGTCTATCTGCTGAATGTCGATCATTTCGATATCGCAGACGATGCCGTGCTCGCCGCAGAAATCAAGCATCTCCTGTGTCTCCCGAATCCCGCCGATGTACGAGCCAGCGACGGTCCGCCGTTTCATCATCAACGCAGTGGAGTTCAGTGGCGGTTCTATTACGCCAAAGTGGCCAATCATCACCAGCATGCCGGAGGTTTGCAGCGTCGCCACGTACGGGTTGATGTCGTGCTTGTAGGGCACGGTGTCGATGACCAGATCGAAAGAGCCTTTGACGGCAGCCATCTGGTCGCCGTCGGTCGACACAACGACGCTATGTGCGCCCAATGTGCGCGCATCGTCTTCCTTGCCCGCCGTGCGGGTAATGAGCGTCACATCGGTGCCCATTGCGCGCGCGAACTTCAATGCCATATGACCGAGGCCGCCAAGACCGACTACCGCGACGCGCGAGCCCGGCTTTGCGTTCCAGTGACGCAGTGGAGAATACGCGGTGATGCCGGCGCACAACAATGGCGCTGCAGCCTTCAGATCGAGACCCTCCGGCATCTTCAGCACGAATCTATCGCCTACGACGACCTGTTCGGAGAAGCCGCCGTAGGTGCGCAAGCCGTCATGCCTGTCGAGGTTGTTGTAGGTCGAGGTCGCACCTTCGTCGCAATACTGCTCCAACCCGGAGCGGCACGGCCGGCACGCCTGACACGAATCGACCATGCAGCCGACGCCAACGTACTCGCCGACCGCAAAACGTGTAACGTCCGCGCCCGCCGCCGTAACTCGCCCGACGATTTCATGTCCGGGCACCATCGGATACTTGGCGCTGCCCCAGTTATTACGTGCACCATGAAGGTCCGAGTGGCACACACCGTAGTACAGCACCTCGATCACCACGTCGTCGGGCCGCGGACTGCGCCGCTCGAAGCCGAATAGTCGGAGCTGCATATCGGACGAGCGGGCGGCATAGCCGCGAATCGCAATTCCCATGAACCTCCTTCGTGTTGACAATAGTGGCGCGAGCGGACCGTAAGCCCTTGACCAGATCAGAGAATGACGTAGAACTTGCGCATGGTTTCCGGCATTTCCCAGAGGCCTTGCGTGTTGGCTGCGAAGAAGAGCGTATCGCCCGGGGCGAATTCGACGGGCTGCTCGCCGTCGGCCGTAAAGCGCCCATGTCCTTGCAAAATGTGCATGACTTCGGGCTGCATCACGATCCGGCGATAAGACCCGGCCGTGCATTCGAAGATGCCCGTGTTGATCGATTCGGCCCCAGCGACCGCCTGCCGCAGACCACGCATCGCAATGTCCGCGCCGTTAAGCGACGCGATGGTGCCACGGTCTTCCAGGCCGGCAAAAACGCTGCTATTGGGAATGCGAGTGACTTTCACGGGTGCTCCTTCCGTTTGATCCGTTGTGTGGTGGATTTGAGCGACCCGGATCGTGGTGAACAAATCGTTCAAGCGCGCGACTCAACTATAGGAAAGCAAAACCATGCTGGGTTTAATTGACATTAAACGCGCGGTTAATGCAGACTGAACGGCACGGAAGGAGCGCGGGGCGACGGCTGATGCGCCCGTGTGTTGTTCACTTAGACCCCAACAAAATGTCTACGGGGTATCCCAACCGCGTATCCTCCAGCCCGTCCCGACCGGCAATGCCAGCGCAATGTCGAGATGATGCGGCTCACACGGCGTCTAGCGCCAGCTTTCAAGACGATCGTCGACTTTCGCCGCGACAATGGCCCGGCCGTTCGCAACGTATGCCGTCGCTTCGTCAAACTTCGTCGCTGCCTGAAGCTACTATCCGACGACATGTTGGCGGTCGACGACAGCAGGTCTAGGTCAGTGAGCGCCGGGACATAAACTGTAAGGCAGGGAAGTTCGACAAGCGTCAGCAACAGATCGAGGAGAGCTGAAGCCGGATGTAAACGGGCGCTAGGGGCTACGCGCACCGTAGGCTGGTCGTCAGTGGAAGTCTTTGGCGGCAACCGTGACGCCGTAGTGACCGCGCAGATTTTTGCGGCGGGGGAAACAGCGACGGACTCTCGCTCTTCCCGACCGACGGCTTTACTCTGGAAAACCGATGCTGCGTCCATGATCCAGAAAAGGTTCGCGTTCACGTCATGGCCGGCACGTTTGAGCATGGCCACCGCCGACTCCGTCTGAGCGTTACCGGCACCGCCCCCGAATCCCTTCAGACTCCCGTCAATATAAGTTGTGCCCTCATCAATAGCAGCGAGGATGTTGCCGTTTGCGAGCCCCAGGTTGTTGTGCGGATGGAATCCGATCGGAATCTTTAACGCCTTGCGAACAGATCTAATGCGCTCGGCTACTTCTGAGGGCAACAGATGACCTTGTGATTCCGCGAGGTTAATGTACCCAGCGCCGTAGGACTCGAGTTTGCTCGCTTGCTCTGCAAGGCGTTGCGAACTCGTCGCCTCACAAGTCCTTGCCAACAACCGCCCGTGTGGCCAGCAGACACCTGCACCAAGCATGACTGTATGTGAGCCGCCCGCCCCGTCCGATCTCGGTCGGGAACGTATGCCCACGGCGGAGATTCGTCGGCATTCATGCGCCTATCCGCCATCGAGGCCAATGCGCGGCCGCGATGCGCTGGCTCGCGTATCGTGGGCAGTCCCCTAACCCGTGAAATCCCTGCACCGCACTGGCCGCGAAACCTCACCGTCGACGTAGCGCCACAGAGCCAATGAATTGGACTCCTGCACTGCTGACGGCAAAAGAGCATCTGGCAAATCCTGATAGCAGACCGGGCGAAGAAACCGATCAATTGCGGTCGCACCCACCGATGTGAACATGGCATTCGATGTGGACGGGAAGGGACCGCCGTGCACCATCGCATGGCATACCTCGACACCCGTTGGAAAGCCATTTGCGAGGATGCGCCCTGCCTTGCGCTCGAGCACCGGCAGCAGACGCTTTGCTTGCGGATAATCAGCGGCGTCGATCTGCAGCGTCACCGTCAATTGCCCTTCCAGATGCTCGGCGACCTCCAGCAGTTCATCGAAATCATGCGCATGAACCACAATCGACGCCGGGCCGAACATCTCCTCTCCAAGCTCACGCGTAGCAATCAGGTGTTTTGCATCAGTCACGTACAGCGTTGCCTGCGCGGCGTTCGGACGCTCGCCGGCCGGCACGCCTTCGGCCCGCTTTGCGACGCCGTCGATCGTCTCGACCCTGTGCGTCCCACTGCGGTATGCATCGAAAATTCCGGGCGTCAACATTGTTTGCGCCGGCCTGGTCGCGAGCGCCTCGCCTGCCGCCTCGATGAAGCGTTCTAGATCGGGACCATCGATAGCGAGCACAAGCCCCGGGTTCGTGCAGAACTGGCCCGCACCCATCGTCAGCGAATCTGCAAACGCCCTGCCGATTGCTTCGGCACGACTTGCGAGTGCGCCCGGAAACAGGAACACAGGATTGATACTGCTCATCTCGGCATACACCGGAATAGGTTCGGGGCGTGCATTGGCAATTTGCACCAGTGCCAGACCTCCTTGACGCGAACCGGTGAATCCGACCGCTTTGATAACAGGATGCGATACCAACGCCTCGCCGAGCTTGCGGCCCGCGCCGAACAGCAACGAGAAAACGCCCTCGGGCAAGCCTTCCTCCCGCACGGCCGCCTGAATGGCGCGGCCAACGAGTTCTGCGGTACCGAGGTGTGCACCGTGCGCCTTGACGATGACTGGAGCGCCGGCCGCGAATGCCGACGCTGAGTCGCCGCCCGCTACCGAAAAGGCGAGCGGAAAGTTGCTCGCGCCGAAGACCGCCACGGGGCCGAGCGGCATCTTGGCAAGACGCAGGTCTGCACGAGGCATGGGCTGACGCTCGGGCTGTGCGTGGTCAATCGTGGCAGCGAGGAAATGACCGTCGCGCACGACTTTCGCAAACAGTCGAAGCTGGTTCACCGTGCGTCCGCGCTCACCTTGCAGGCGCTGGAAGGGCAAGCCGGTTTCGGCATGCGCTCGCTCGATCAGTTCGTCTCCAATGTCCAGAATGTTATCCGCGATAGCCTCGAGGAAAGCCGCGCGCTTCGCGAGCGGCGCATTCCGATATGTATCGAAGGCTGCGGCCGCGAGCGCAGCCGCCTGTTCGACTTCCTCCGCACCACCCATGCCGAAAGATGGTTCAGCGATGTCCGAATTGGTCGCTGGATTGAACGCGAGTTGGCTGCTCTCGGTTCCACGCACAGTGGAAAAACCGATTAGCATTTCGCCAGTAAGGGTCATTTCGATGTCCTTGGTAAAAGTGCAATCATTCACACACTGCCAGGTTCGGTGCAGCGTGGACTTGTCTTTAACGCGGAGCGACGCCCCCGCTGTCCCGATCCCTGCGAGTCTCTTCGCTTGCACTCTTGCTAACAAATAGCAAAGGCACGATGGCGAGCAGGCACATCACCGCGAGCGCGCAGTAGTGGACGACCCAACCGGCATGACCGATGATGTAACCGGAGACTGGCGATACAAGCATCCCTGCAAGCCCGAAAGCAATTCCGATCATCAGCCCCATGCCCGAGCCGGCGGCCTGTTCCGATGAATCAATCACCATGGCATACGCGACCGGAAACGGCGCGTTGCGGAACAGGCCCCACGCGAGGAGAAACATCCAGGCGCTCGCGGCCGAGTCGATTCGCAACAGAAGCAGCGTGGTCAAGGCACAGGCAATAGCGAGCACAATCAGCGTCGGTTTCCTGCCGATCCGGTCGGAGACCATTCCCCATACCACCTGCCCGATCCATCCCGTCAGTCCCGATACGCCAGAAATCAGCGCTGCCTGAGAGATACTCAGGTGAGCGATCTCGGTCAGGTACGACGTCATAAAGAGGACGATACCCAGTTCGGCTACAAGAAGCATGAAGATCGAAGCGATTGCCAGACCCGTATTGCGATGGCCGAATGCGGCCTTGATTGCCCCCATTGGCCGCTGAAAGTTGCCGCGTTCGCCGACCACGCGTGCTGGGGTCGTCAGATGATTCGCCCGCATCCACGCAAATGCCTTCTCCTGATTACGCCGAGTTCCGATAATCAACTGGGCGACGATCACAACCACGCCAATGAGCGGAATCAGCGAAAACGCGTCGGTCCATTGACCATAGTGCAGCACCAACGCGATCAGGACACCCGAGAGAAACTGCCCGATTGGAAAACCGGTGTGATGTACGCCTACGGCGAAACCACGATTTTCCTTCTGCCACCAGTCGCTCACCAAAGCCACGTTGACCGGCTCTGCTCCTCCGCGGCTTAGCCCCATTGGGATGCGCCAGATCTGGAACCACAGAAAGCTTCCAGACATCAGCGCGGTCAGTAAGCCGCCCACGACGGCGAGGGCGTAAGCGGCGATCCAGGTGTAGCCGCGTCGGTAACCGCTGCCTATCAGATCCGATGCGACACCGAAGCCGACCGCGCCGATCATGGAACCGAAAGCGAAAATAGTGTTGATGAGACCAGCCTGCACGTTTGAAAGGCCATACGTCATTTTGATTGAGGGAAGCACTGCCGGCAGAATCTGCCCGTCGATCGAAATCATCAGGACCGCCAGCGTCGTGATCAACAGCATGGTCCACGACGTCCAGTGCGCCCGCGGCCACCAGGACGTACTGACCGGACTGCACTCGCTGGCAATGTCTCCTGCCAACTCGAACGGCTTTTCCAT
>NZ_CP024935.1:0-2982346 GCF_003330785.1 Paraburkholderia graminis | reverse complement strand
CTTTCTGGTCCCCGGAAAATCCAATTTTGAAGCGTCCGAAATCATATGATGAACGCGGATATCGCACAATACCGCCTGCGCCGCGCTCTGATGACACGCCAATTTAAATATTTCAGCCGGTCATCATTGACCCACTCCGTCAGTTACTGGAAAACTGTTTCCGGCGCTGCGCCCATTGCATTACATAGATATTCGCGCAATCGTTGCCATCAGATTGTTAAACATTGCAATTGACGGCTGTGCTTTCCGTTATCGGTTCATACTGCATCCGTTGCCAGTTGGTCATTAGCCAAGACCGCTCAATTCAAAACGGGGACAGCCAACATCGATTTCAGGGGCTGGCACAAGATTCAATCGAATCACACTGTTTATGCAAAATGAATAGAAAGAGAGAGGGAATTCATTGGACGTCCAACAGGACATCCACAAAGGCTCCGCTTTTGCCTCCAACGCTAGAGTCCGTCCGTTCGCTGTCGCTTCGTAATCACCTCGCGCTCGCCGCATTGTGCGCGGGCGAGGGAAACGGGCACCTGCTCAGCGACCTCATACATGTGTTGTACATGTCCTGGTATCTTCGGGAGGCTGGCTTCGGAACCGCCGACGGCGCACTGTTTCGAGACGCTGCCGCGGCACTTGAGCGCTGCGCGGCTCTGGCAACAGCAGCCGACGTATGGCAGGTGAGCCCGGCTGACGCTGCGGTTCTACAACGGCTGCTGGCAGTTCACGACGAACAACTTGCGAGTACGCCGGTCGGCGTCATGCATGGCGCGCAGAAACGGATAGCGCGATTTGCGAGAAGCGACCGAAAGGTGCCGTGGCAGGAAACAGGCCCTTGACCAGGAAAGACGAGTGGGTTGCGCTCACGCGCGTAACTTCGGTGCGTTGGCGACAGCCGGTAAAATCGGCGCATCGGGAGTGACGGGGAGAATCACCATGCTTGCAAGAGGCGCCTTTGGCGCAATGACGCTGATTACCGAATACGACGCCGCTGGCAACCGCATTCGCTGGCTGCGACTGGAACCCGCGACCGATGGACGAGCCGTCGTGCTCGTGGAAGTGGATGAGCGCAAGCCCGGCATACACCGCGAAATGCGCTATGAGATAACGCCTTCAGAGCTGATTGCCGTAATTCGTGCGCACGGTGCGGCGTTGACAGCCGTTGTCGTCCCAACGTAAGCCCCCATCGAGACGGTGGCTACGGACTGCTTCCTACAGTAAGCCCCTCCATCTTCGGGCGACACCCCGATGCACTCAGGCCCAGGCCATTCGGCATGTGCGGCGGCTGCACCGTTATGACCGACTGCTTGCCCAGCACGTGGCGCGACCGGCGCAGCAACCACATCTCGCAGGCACCGGCCTGCTGCAGAAGCAAGTCAACCGGCGCACAAAAAGGTTATCCCCCGTTCCGACGGCGCTGGAATCTGGTATCCCCGTGTGGCCGCAATACTGCCTCAGACCTTGCATCGTCGTTCCACGGGTTATATAGACGAACTGGGACGGCACAGGGAATCCAGGCAACATGCGCTCATTTTCGGTCCGGGCGCACGCGATGGACGGCCGCTACGCCCGAGTTGCGGTGGCGCCGCGCCTTGTTTGAAGACGACTCTAACTATTCCACTGAAAGCGAGCGCCCGGTCCTTTCCTCGTTGTACCGGACGCTGCCAGTCTGTTTCTAGCTCCCACCGAAAAAGATGTCGCATTGTGGGGTCGTGCCGCAGGGTCTTGCACGTTTCACGCCGCCTTGCACTTTCGTATCGGGCATGCCGCCGTATGCCTGGGTCGCCGCACTCGGTGCGACGTCTGAAGTCACAGCATTTTGAGGTGCGGCAGGCTGTGTCGTATCTGGCATTCCTTGCGAATGCGCCAGGCCGGCCAAAACAACCAGCCCTGCTGCGGAAGCAACCATCAGTCGCGTTTTCACGTTGGCTCCTGAAATACATTGAGTTTCCAATCGATGTGATTGGTCATTCGCGAACGCCGGAATCGTCGTTCACCTGAGATACTCAGACACGCGTCTTTCAGGTCTGCGGGCCTGATGCCCGAGGCCAAAGCTCTAAGTCGTTGGAAAAGACGGAAGTGCAGTGCGCCGAGCGGAGTTCCCGGACGGAAGGTGGCGTGCGAACTGGCAGTGCCGATGAATTTTGTGGACCCGCGACACGAAATAATCGCCCTGCATCTATGTTATAGGGCGTGCGATACCGATGCGGTAGCGAATATTCATGGCGGGTTCTACTCGCTGCCTCCCATCGCGCCTTTTTACGCCATCTCTGGGCGTAATCGCTGACCGTCTGGCGGATTTGACCAGCGACAGGTTTAGACGAGTTGCCACCGACATTAAACCGCTCTTTGGCGACGAGACCTGATGGCTTTCACCACGTCGCTTCGAGCAACCGCACCGGAATTTCTGCCGTCGGGATTCCCATGTACCTCAAATACTCCTTTTCAGAACTGATGGGCCGGGTCAGCATTGTGAACGTCCGAGGCGTATCAGAATGCTTTTGCAGCGCAGCTGACGCGGCCTGACTTCCCGTGCGGCGCCCGCGATGCGCTTAAGTGCTGCGGCCTCCGGCGAGACCTTCATTTCTGCCATCACGTCCTGGTCGCCAGCGCGGCTAATGCCGCAAAGTCATGATTGATTGGACATCATGGTTACGCGGCTTCGTGTCTCGCCATGAGACATCACCCACAGCGTGCACCACGGCGCGGACTCATCGGGAATCGGCACCACCAGTTCCTCGATAACTTGGGACAACGTGTTCCAGACAGGCGAAGCGGCGTTTGGGCGTTTGGGCGTTTGGGCGTTTGGGCGTTTGGGCGTTTGGGCGTTTGGGCGTTTGGGCGTTTGGGCGTTTGGGCGATGAAAAAAGTTGTGCGACACCCAGCGAGGGCGCGACAGCGGTCAGGCTGCAGTCAGCGGGGACGATAGTGCCTGAGAAGGCGCCGCAGTGGCCCTACAGTGCGGCCGAACGGAACGCGGGTAGACCGTCGGTGCCGCTCTCCCTCAGACTGATTCCGGCGCTACCGGCGCCGAGCAGGTTCAGCGCCATATCGGCTAGCGTCTGCAGCACGGCGCCCTTCAGCGGCGCGAGCGCTCGCGCCAGCCGGTGCAACGCACTTTTGTCGAAGCCTGCCCCCATAGCCCGACGGATAAAGGACGATTCGCACTCGCCTGAAGGGACGTGGTCCAAACGCACTACGTCATGCGCTCACACGATAAAGCATCCCGTCGGCGTCCCCTGCCGTAACTTCCACGGTCACACCTGGCAAACCGCCGACCGGCGACATCGCGTTGAAAATGAAGAAACGCATCACTTCAGTCCCGCCCCGGACGCAGTCCTCCGTTCTGGCATTCGTTCTTGTACGGCGCCTTGCGGGGGACTATCTTTAAGTTGCTTCTCATTCAGGAGACGGCCATGGACTGCAGGGTGGTAAGTGTGCATTTCGACAGCCGGCACCTGTTTGTCGACCTGGCTGACGGTCGGGCTGTCCAGTTTCCACTGGACCGGTTCCCTGTCCTGCGAGCAGCGACAACAGCGGAGCGCGGGCATTTCGCAATCTCTTTGGACCGCCAGCAGTTGTACTGGCCGGAACTGGACGAAGAGATGAACGTCACCGCCTTGTTTCAGTCCTCGCGAGACCACACGCAACACTAGCGGCTTTTTCTGAAGAGCAAATGCTGCAAGCAGGGTGCCGAGCGCCTCAAACAGCCACACTATTTACCCGGTCGGTTCGGGAAAATGGCGTTTGGTTACTGAGTGGTTATGCCAGTAAGCCGCGAAATAAAAGTCCACGGTTCATCGCGCCAGTAGACGATATGCTGCCTTGCGACGGCAGACCTGGCAGGCCGCGCACCTGCGAGACTCACTGATGCTGAGTCCTTCATCGTGGAGGGATGCTCCCTGCACAAAGCTAACACAATCCAGGTGGCCGGCTCGTCGCCGGCTTCGCTGGTCCCCGCATCGCTCGACCGTATCACGTGCGTGCATCTCGACCACCTATACTTACGAACCATCCGCCGAAATCAATCGACGGGGATATCGGCAAAGAGTTAAGAATATATGGCATATCAGGGTATTGAAATCGCTCAGCTGCGCGCACAACAAGAAGCATTGAACAAGCAACTGGCTGAAGCCAAGGAACGAGAGACCCTCCTCGTGTTGAACGAAATCGTGCAAAAGATGGGTGAATACGGCATCTCGGTCTCCGAGCTGACGGGGCGCAAGGTAGGCGTTCACGCAAATGAGCTGGCAGCAAAGTACCGCGACCCCGTAAGCGGCTCAACGTGGAGCGGCCGTGGGCGAGCACCCGCTTGGATTGCAGGCAAGGACCGCAATGAGTTCCTAATGGACGAGCGTGCCGCTTCGCACGCTAGGGCGCAAGCGGTGCTGTTTTCTGAAGGACATTGAACAAGTCGCGTTGCTCCACGCTCTCGTCTGGAGTTGTGATTTCACCGGTCCGTTAAACACGCCGCTCGCTTTGTACGAGTCGAAGAACACGAATGAGCACCCCTAAGTTGTGAGTCTAGAAGTGGCTTACACCGGTGCCCGCGGAGACAGCGCATTTGACCGCCTGTCTGACGAAGAATAACGCGCGCGCCCTGCAAGACGTCTCGACGCGCAAGTAGCGTCGCGGGCCTGTTCTTCTGTGTCTGAACGATGACGTCAGTTGGTACGTATTCCCGCAACCCGCCAACGACGGAGATTGACCACCGAGCATCCTCTCATGCGGCGACCGCCCCCTCCCTCTGACGGCGGTCGCCGCTTGGCCGCAGTAAATCGTAGCGCTAACAATTCGACGCGGGGCGCGCGAGCACTTTGGCGCGATGCGCTGATAACGAAACAGGACGCAGCGGGCCCTCGCGTAGCGTGACTATTCTCATTGCGTTTTCGGGAAGCCAGCATATAAATAAACCAGTTCCTTGCGCCTAACTGTAGCCGGCACGAAGTCGAACTGACAGCGGTGGCCCGAGTGCCTTCTGTGTTGGCTTGCCGCCAACATGAAAGAGCACGGCCAAGAGAGTTCTGAGGTGACCTATGGCAGCAATACAGCACGTTTTCGTTCTGATGCTTGAGAATCGTTCGTACGACAGCGTGTTTGGATGGTCAAACCTGACTGGAGTCACACCGGGAGGTGAGACCACAATCGCCAACGGACTGCCGGCGACGCCCATAGTCAATTTCGGACGAGCTGGGACGGCTTATCAACTCGGCAAGGGTGCGCCCTATGCGCTTGGCTTCGACCCCGGACACGAGTTTACCGACGCCTGTGTCCAACTGTGCGGGCTACAGGTCGCCAGTGGAGATACCGTGCGTAATGACTCCCTCGTTTTCGGCCCGAACGGCTATCCACCATTTGCGACGGACACTTCGACGATGGGCTTTGCCGCGACGTACGAAGACCATTCCGACGCGGTAGCCGACGCTTTCAACGCCTTCACACCGGACCAGCTCCCAGTACTGAACTTCCTGGCCCGCCAGTACGGTGTGTGCGATAACTGGTTTGCATCGATGCCGGGACCAACGTGGCCGAATCGTTTCTTTGCCGTGGCGGGCACCTCGTCCGGGCTCGACCATTCTCCGAGCGACGCCCAAGTTGTGGAAGCGGTGTTCTTCAACGCGCCACTTTTCACTTTTCCGAACGGGACCGTTTTCTCCAAGCTTCAGGACGCCGACTGGCTTATCGTGCAAGGCGACGTTGCACAGGCCCGCGGTATTCACGGGATGCAAAATCTGCTCAGTCGTTTCGTTCGAATGGATACGCTGCTTTCCCGGCTTGCTGATAACTCATTGACCGAGAAATTTATCTTTATAGAGCCAACGTACGATGCGAAGAATGACTTCAGGAACGGCAATTCGATGCATCCGGCTGGCGACGTTCGAAAAGGGGAAGCGTTAGTCAAGCAAGTGTACGATGCCATCAGTGGCAGCAAACTATGGTCGAGCAGTGTCCTCCTCATCGTCTTCGATGAGCATGGCGGCTTCTTTGACCATGTGACACCTCCTAATGCGGAGCCGCCGGGCTCGCCGGAAAATGGCCGCCTGAAAACCCATAACTTTGCGTTTGACAGGCTAGGCGTACGCGTACCGGCCATCGTCGTCTCTCCATTCGTTCCTGCTGGCACCATAGACCATTCGGTGTACGACCACAGTTCAATTCTGAAAACAACGGATACGCTGCTTGGGCTCAACGGAGCCCTCAACTTGACGGCGCGCGCGCGCGCAGCGGACAGCTTCTCGAAGATGTTGAGCCTTTCTACCCCTTGCTCCGATATCCCGCAATGCCCGTCGCCCGTCGCTGGAAGCGGTGACTCGCGGCCCACGAGCGAAGGCGCTCCGCGGTCGAAGGACCCTTTTCTGCCACTCTATGCGCATCGCTAGAACCGGCGGCTCACACTAGGACATCCGGCCCCCGACAAGCGACCATCGTAGTGAACTCAGGCGACCGCCTCCTTCTGGCGACTCCGAGTGGCAACTTCAACCGCAGACTGGCGGAAAAGAAGCGCATGCCGCGACAGCGGAACGTCAGTCATTTCATCATAGGCCCCGACGTGCCAACCGTCGTCGCTGCCCTCGGAGTCGCGCGTCTCGGCTGGTTAGCGGCTGTTGGAGATTTCCCGGATGTTGCGCGCCCGCCACCTATATCGCAGGCGTTCGTTCCTAACGGAGGCCGGCGCTCAATGCTCGTGGAGCGGTTGGCCTCGTTCCAAGCGTGGTACAGCCAACTATCGCCATTTTTCCCAACGTGAGGTTGCCAAGGACGGAGCCGAAACTCTTCGCTCGAGTCGAGCATTACCCTTCAAATCTCTACCTGCGCTCCCAGTTCGATGACCCGATTGGGCGGAATCTTGAAGTAATCAGCCGCGTCGCGAGCGTTGCGAGACATCGCGGAATACAAGGCCTCCCGCCATAGCGCCATGCCGGATTTCGGCGTGGCGAGGACTGTCTGGCGGGCGATAAAGAAGGAGGTTTGCATCGGGTCAATCGAGAGTCCAGCATGCCGACCTTCTTGCAAAGCGCGTGGTATGTCGCGCTCATCCGAGAACCCATAGTAGACGTTGACTTGATAGCAGTGGTGTCCAAGCGGGACCACCTTGATGCGTTCCCTATCCGGAACTCTGGGGATGTCGGTGGCGTACACAGTCAAAAATATCGTTCGTTCATGTAGCACCTGGTTATGCAGTAGGTTATGCAATAGCGCATGGGGTACGCCGTCACCTTCCGCACGGAAGAAGATGGCCGTACCAGGCACGCGCAGTGGTGGATTGATGAAGAGCGACTGGAGGAACTCGTCGAGAGGGATGAGTTGGCGTTGCAGGCTTTGGAATACCAGTTCGCGCCCTCTACGCCACGTCAGCATGAGCATGACCATCAGCGCACTGATTGTTAGCGTAAACCAGCCGCCGCTAATGATTTTCAAACTCGTGGAAGAGAACAAAGCGACGTCAATCGTCAAAAAGAATCCGGTCGCTGCGACCGAAAGCAACAGCGGAAATTTCCAGCCGAAACGAACAACGAAGAACGTCAGCAGCGTCGTCGTCAACATCGTAGCGGTCGCAGCAATGCCATAGGCGGAAGCTAAATTGGAAGACGAGCCGAATCCCACGACGGCCAATATGACAGCCGTTAGCTGGAGCCAGTTGACGAGTGGGATGTAGATTTGCCCCTTTTGACTTTCAGAGGTCTGGCGGATGCGCATACGGGGCAGGAAGCCCAGCGCGATAGCTTGCTGAGTCACTGAAAATGCACCAGAGATTGTCGCCTGCGATGCGATAACGGTCGCCATCGTCGAGAGCACGACCAGCGGATAGACGCTCCAAGGGCCAAGTTGCAGAAAGAAAGGATTCGAAACCGCTGCCGGATTCGATAACAGCAAGGCGCCTTGCCCGAGGTAGTTGAGTGCCAGCGCGGGAGCGACGATAGAAAACCAGGCTAAGCGAACGGTCTTCTTGCCAAAATGGCCCATGTCAGCATACAGCGCTTCGGCACCGGTGAGCGCCAGGACAACTGCACCGAGGGCGACGAAGGCCAACCACCCGTTGTGGATGAGAAAGCCGAGGGCGTGGAGCGGATTGAAGGCAATCAGAATGACCGGGTTCTTAGCGATATTAGCAACGCCCATCGCAGCAAGCGTAATGAACCAGACCAGCACAATCGGGCCGAACCATTTTCCGATACCAGCTGTGCCCCTGCGCTGCAACAAGTACAGTGCAACCAGAACGGCCAATGTCACAGGGATAACATACGGCTTAAGAGCAGGTGCGGCCACTTCCAACCCTTCAATGGCCGACAACACTGAAATGGCTGGCGTAATCACACCGTCGCCGAAAAACAGCCCTGCGCCGACCATGCCAAGCAGCATCACCGGGTAGTACCAACGGGACTTCTGAGTGACCGACGATAGCGCTAACGCGGTCATCGCCATAATGCCGCCTTCCCCTCGGTTGTCCGCCCGCAAAACAAGAGTTACGTACTTGAGCGAAATCACGATTATGAGGCCCCACAAAATCAGCGAGACCACCCCCAGCACATTGACGGGGACAGGCGAAAGACCGTGATGTTTCGCGAATACCTCCTTCATTGTGTAAAGCGGACTGGTTCCAATGTCGCCGTACACAATTCCAATGGCAGCCAGCGTCAGCGCAGCAATGCTACTTTTCTTGGAGTCTGTAGTCACGACGCCGCCTCATTGTTGAGCCTCCAAGCATCTAACGGCGGAGCGAACTGCTGCTCCAGCCCACTACAACATCTGCAACCGTTGCATCGCATCCGACCTCCACTTACGTTCCAGCAGTTCCCCGCGACGGCGCTTCCCAACTTTTGATAGTGATTATAGGCGGGGGCCATTCTTGCCCGCTCCGAATCCGTAGCCGCGAAGTTCGCGCAAGTCTATGCATTCAGGTTGGCAGGACGCTGCATGGAAGTATGCGCACTCTAAAGCGAGACGTTGGCTTGCTGATACTCATAGCGGTGATGGAGGTCTTCCCGGGAGCCGTTTATGCATTCGGGTATGTCGCCGGCCCGCGGGTCTGGTCTCAATGTTTCGAGTGGGAGCTGGCGCGGTCTCGAAACCGGGTGGCGGTCATATCGGCCCGAACGCGCACGTCGTGGCGGTAAATGCCGAGACGCACAACTTCTGCTTTCCACTCAAAAACTTTGGCGGGCACCTGTCCTATCGCCTTGTAGACGCTGCCTTGGTTCTTACAGCGCTGGGCGAGTAGACTTGTCCAGTGCGCCGAGGGAGACGTTCAGGAAATGACCAAGGATTCCGCAATCAAAGCTCTTCTATTCGATGTCTTTGGCACCGTCGTTGATTGGCGAGGCGGTGTTGCGCGACATGTGGGCCCGTTTCTCAGCCGTCGCAACATGGCCGTCGACGCCACCGAGTTCGCAGATGCATGGCGACGCGAATACTCGCCCGCTATGGAAGAAATTAGAAGTGGACGACGGTCGTTTGTCCGCCTTGACGTTCTTCACAAAGAGAATCTGGTCAAGGTCTTGCGCAGCTTCGGCATTGACATCGACTCGGTCACCGCCGACGAACTTGACGAGCTGAACCTTGCCTGGCATCGGCTAGACCCTTGGCCCGATTCTGTGGAAGGGCTATTGAGGCTCAAGCGTCAATTCATTATTGCGCCGCTTTCAAATGGAAATATTAGACTGATGGTGGACATGGCGAAGCGTGCCGCGCTTCCTTGGGACGCCATTCTGGGCGCGGAAGTAGTCAGAGCGTACAAACCATCGCCGCAAGTCTATGCTGACACAACCGATATTCTCGGATTTAGCCCCGCCGAGGTTTGCATGGTCGCGGCGCATAACGGCGATTTGGCGGCAGCGCGTCAATGCGGCCTGAAGACCGCGTTTGTCCTTAGGCCAGTCGAACATGGCCCCGGCCAACAGAGCGACTTACGCGCTGAACAGTCATGGGATTATGAGGCGGCGGACCTAAACGACCTTGCGACACAACTAGGTTGCCCGACTTAACGGTTCCCCAACGTTGAGCCGCTGCCCACGCTTTAAGCAACCAAGCATCGAACAGGACCGAGCTTGCGACGAAAGGCTCGTCGGGTCGCTGGATGCTGTGCTGTGCTCAACTAGCAAACGCATCCTGGATTTCCTGCTCCTCGGAGTCCCTGCGGAAGCTTCGCGCTGACCGCTCATAGATGATTTCTTTCCCAGCTATATTGCGAATGACGCTCATCGCTCACCGAATACGACGCCGCGGGCAATCCCAGTCACCGGCTGCGACTGGAATCGGAGACCGATGGACGAGCCGTCGTGCTGGTGGAAGTCGATGAGCGCCAGCCCGGCATACCCCCGCGAAATGCGCTACGAGATAACGCCTTCAGAGCTGATTGCAGTAATTCGTGCGCACTGTGTGGTGGTGCCAGCAAAGCCTCATGCTGACACGGCCGTAGCGGACCCGGGCTGAGCACCGCCAAGACGCCCCTTTCCCGTCGACGAGGCCGGTTGCGGCCTTAGACTGTCGTGTTCTTCGTGCCTTGGATGGCCGCCCTCAAAGCCCCCGTGCATGCTTGCCGCACGAGAAACTGCCGACGCTCTGCAAAAACTACGTCACCGGCTCGGCCGGACATCGCCTTTGGGGCGGCCCACCATTCCAAGGGGACGGCTGCCTGCGTAATGCGCCGTTACAGCGAACACCGCGGGTCGGCGACGCTTTCCGCAGAAGCAATCTGAAGCCACTCACTGTGCACTGGAGGCTGCGGTATCGGATGCGCCTTTGGCCTGCGCGTCCTTTTGCGGCTTTCGGGTGGGTGGTATCGTCGCATGCGAACCTTTTGACATCGACGTGGCACCGGCAGTACCTCCCGAATTCGGCGCATTCATACCTGCGCCGCCCTGGCCAGCACCGTTCGCGCCACCAACGCCAGCCCCGCCAGCACCCACGCTCGTACCACCGCCACCACCACTGCCACCACCGCCGGCGCCCTGAGCGAACGCGGCACTGACAGACGCCAGCGCCAGAGCTGAGCAAAGTACTGCTGCTTTCATCGTCTTCATGATTGCATCCTCGATAACGCGGACGCCGGCTCTGCGTGCGCGGAAGCCGGCGTCCATGAGAACCGTGTTCAGATGTCGCTCGGCGGCAAGTCTTCTACGCCGCGGGTCGACGACCAGTACGGTTCGCGGTTGTAATACTGATGAACCGTGGTGCCCCAAGTGGTATCCGCCATTGACGGCCAGTGGTCCTTGTCAAAGCCCGGGTCGTCCTTGATGCGTTGAGCATCAATGCTGACGCGAAAACACTTCGCGTCGGTATCGAGCGTGAGCGCGTTCCACGGTATTGCATGCAGGTTCGTGCCCATGCCGAGGAAGCCGCCTTCGGACAGTACTGCGTACGCAATCCTGCCGCTGCGTACGTCAAGCATGATGTCGGAAATTTTGCCCACGTCCTCGCCGTCCGACGAAATCACCTGCGTATCGTCGAGCGTCGCGGCGGCCATCACCTCCGGCCCGGGGCCGTCTCCAGTCCCGCTGCCTACAATGTCCGCGCCGCCCGTTCCCGAGCTGGTGCCTTGCGGGTCTAATGTGCCCATGATGTCCTCCATGTGTAATCGTGCGGAGCTTTATGCGCAACGCATATGCCAGCAGCGCGGGACATGGCGCCGCCATTGGGTCGGTATTCTGCAGACGAATCAGCGAGCCCGTGCGGCGAGTGTCATTGGCGCGCCAGCACCTTAGGACCGGCTTAAAACAGCGAGCGAGCCGCGAACGCGCGTAGGTACACGGCTTGCGAAAAACACATGTGTGCTGCTTTTACGACCATTTCGCATCATGTCCACTGTGCTGCTCGTCGACGATGACTTTGAAAACCGATGGGCGCTGCAACTGGCACTGGAAAGTCGTGGACATCACATCGTGCTGGCGGAGAACGGACGCGACGCACTGACGAAAGCCGTTGCACATTTTCCAGAACTGGTAGTCACCGATTTACAGATGCCCGAGGTGGATGGCAGGGAGCTTTGCCGGCGTCTGAGATGCGCGCCCGTATTTGCAGGCATACCGATAGTCCTGCTGTCGGCCATGCCCGAGCCTGTCGATGAGGTTTGCTACTGGACTGTTTTTCTACGAAAGCCCGCGTCAATGGAGGTGTTGCTGGACATCGTAGATAGGTTCATCGCTGCACGCCTCACATACAAGCGTGCACCCCATACCGCGGCGCATCACGCCGCGGCGCGCTGGCAAGCAATCGATTCCCGGTGTTGGCCTTAGGCGCACCACGGTAGAACATGGAGGCATCGTTGTCAGGACGGCGACTGATGGCATCTGAGCGCACTCACTGCCGCCAATCGCAGGGCCAATTCCCCCACCTAGGTCGCCAAAGACGTTCGAGCGCTGCTTGCGACCGCCCTTCCGTTCGCCGGCTGCATGACTTTTCGGCGTCACGGCCGGTTGCAATGTCTTCTCGAGACGTCGGGCGATATCCACTGGGCCGACAGCATCACCCGCTGCATCACATCGGCGCCGGCTCCGATTGTTTTGACCCGGAGCAGCGTTGACTCGACGACATGCGAGACCGAGAGCCATTCGCCGTCATCTGCCGGGCAAGCAGATGCGCTGCGACCAGACACGCATGCAGTTCCGGTAAGTCAATGGAAGCATCGGGTGTCCCGGGCCATGTCCAAAGCGAGGAGGACGCTCAACTTGCGGGCCTCAAACGTGCCCACGCTCGGGTCTTGCGGGTAGGGGTAACTACAGAGGCAGACTAATGAGCGCCGCTTGCAGAAAAACATTCCGGGGCTTCACGCGGCGAGGTGGCCCTGCCAATGGAACACCCGGTTCCTGCCAAGGCGCTTGGCTTCATACAGTGCCGCGTCGGCTGCGCGGAGCAGGTCAGCTGCATCATTCGTTTCAAGGTCGGTCGTGTGCACAATGCCGATGCTGACCGTGACTTTGCTAAACGGGCTGGAATCGTGACTAATAGAAAGCGCCTCGATTCCGCCGCGAATTCGTTCCGCCGTCCGGGTCGCTACGGCAAGCGAGCACTCCTTGAGGAGGACGACGAACTCTTCGCCGCCGTAACGAGCCGGGAGGTCAACCTTTCTAATCCCGGTTTGTATGTGCTTTGCCACCGTCCGCAAACATTCATCGCCTCGCTGATGGCCAAAACGGTCGTTGAACTGCTTGAAATAGTCTACGTCGATAAACAGGACCGCCATCATCAGGTCATCGCCATTCTCCGGTGTAGCCATGAGCCTCCGCGCGAATTCGACGTCGAAGTACCGCCTGTTCCAGAGTCCTGTCAGACTGTCGATGTAGGCCAAATCTTCGAGTCTCCGTTGCTCGGCATCGCGTTGCTGCTGCGCAAGAATATGCTCGTCAATGTCTCTGAGCGTGAACAACAGGGATGGCTTGTTGTCTCCCGGTCCCACTGGCATGGCAGCCATGAAGCTTCGCACCCAGACAAGAGAGCCGTCTTTGCGGCGAATACGATACTGAACTGACTCGTTCGATTGCACCGAGGCCGCTTGCCTCATTGCGAGTTGAACACGTGCTACATCGTCTCGGTGCAATAGCCCGGATATGTGTGCTCCGACGAGATGCGATGCAGAGAAGCCGAGAACCGACGTCACCCGGGGTGATACGTATTGAAAGACGCCGTCGGGGTCGAGCTGCAGGATGACTTCTTCAGTGTGTTCAGCCAAGGTGCGAAATTGGCGTTGTCCGTCCGTGAGCAGGACAAGAAGGCGATGTCGCTGAACCTCCAATGCCGTAATGGGTAGCACGATTGACAATGCGGCTAGCGTGAAGACCTGAAGGGCCAGTATCCGCTCCTCCATCGTATGAAATCCAATCAACCACAGCGGACCCGCGCCTCGCACCGTGAACGGCACCGCAATGCTCATGCAGATAAGTATCCCCAGGAGGACCGTGGAAAGCTCTGCGTGAAATGCTAACAGGGCGAGAGGAGGCAGAACCCAGTAAAGCAGAGAGTGAGTGTTCTGTCCAAATATCAGTGCGGTAACGCAGCCAACCAACAATAATAGAGCTACAGACTTCGCCCGGCTACCGGGCTGCAGAAAACTGCGCCACTCTCCCGATATCATGTTGATGGTTACCGGCGTGAATATTAGAATACCTAACGAATCAGATATGACCCAGTTGGAGAAAGAAGAAAAGGGGTGCGTTGTAAAGACCCCCTCAAGCAGAAATACAGCAGCAAGCCCTGAAATAAGTGGTGCAAAAATCCCTGCGATGATGACGAAGCGGAAAAGGATTCTAGGGACTATTAGTTCATCGGCCGAATGAACCTGGGGCAAGAGCAAGGCCGCCGCACATACCTCAATTAACCCGCAAGCGGTAAACGATAGGGACACGTAGAGACTTTCTCCGCCCAGCAGATTTGCCGCAAGATTCCCCACGAACCCGCCAATAAGGACGGATGCTTTGCGGTGTCGACGAACTGTCAGCAGGTGCCCCAGCAGGTAGCCGGCGGCTATCCACACCGCAACGATTTCACCCGCCATTGTCTTCAACTGCCCACTAACAACTACGAGACAGAAAGATGCGATGGCAGCGATGGTAACCACGCGCATCTGGTTACGTGTATCAATCGGCACTGCGGTTAGCGTTGGAGCCCCGTCGTCATCCATCTTCCACCCTGTCTGAGTTGTTCGCATTGTGAGAAGGTCTGCGGATGTTGCTGCATTCAACCCCTTTGCCAATCGTATTTCCAGTAGCCATGCGCAAACTGGACGGCAAGTAGGCGGACCCCGTGCTTGCTGAGAGCCAGTTCCAGTGCCCTCGCTTTTGGCCATTTTCGAATGTTGAAAAGTGCAACGGCACAACTGGCCAAAGGGACAAGACGAAAGTGCGCTCAGCTATGCACAGTCGGTGCCAACTTCCTGGCCGTGTCACGTCTTTTGCAACAAATTCTCCGGCCCGTAAAGCGGGCCGCGTGGGCGCGTCCACAGACGCATTGCAATGCAGTCTCAAATGGAGACCCGACCGATGCCGGATGGGACGGCTCTTCGGGACGAATGGAATATGGCTCGAAACATTTCATCCCCGATACGAGACGAGTCAAAAAATCATGCGACGTTCGCCATCGCTTCGTCAGACACCGCCATATCGCGAATGGAACCCTTCTCATTGTTGAGCGCTCGCTCGCAGTCGGGAAACGTTGCACTTATGAAAAGCGAAATCGTCGATTAGCGCTCCTCCATCTTCGGTCGGCTTACCTGAAAGGACGCCAAGCTCTTGTTGGCCTGATGCATTCATGAAACGCCGACGGTGTTGTTTAAAGCGAGAAGAGTGCTGTTCCAGCGTGCAAGAAGAGACGACGTCTATGCGGATGGCGGCGACTGCGTTCTGCTACACCTCGCGCTCCCTCTCATACTGTGCCAAGGGGAACGGGTCGGGCTTCATGCGGGCCGGCGCAATGAAGGCGCGCGTCACATATCCGGCTAGCGTCGGTCAACGCCTCTTCTTACCGCCTGCCCGTCGGTAATTGGTCGTTATCCCCAGCGCCTTGTTCCGACGGATGATGAATACGCTGAGTATGATTGCGATAACAATCAGCACTGTTAGCACTCCGGTCAGCCCGATTCCGCGGCTAGACGCGTTCATGCGGTTTCCGGAAGAGGTGACCCCTGGCGACGGGGCATTACTCGCGGCAGGTTGCGGCAGCGTGGCGCCGGCCTCCCTGCCTTGAAGCGCCTGCGAGGCTCCAGCCGGCGGCGATGCTGCAGATGCGGAAAGACTGTCATCGTCTGACATAACAGCGTCTGCACCAGATGCGGCTGCAACAGGAGCCGGTTCTGATACGGAAGTCATGTTCGCAGTGTTCGATTCAACGGCTTTAGTTTTGATTTTCCCTCGTCCGAACACTGTGTCAATGCAAAGGATGTCGGCGCAGGCGCTCCCGGATTGTCTCCATTGGGTGAGTCGCGCGGCGAGCTTCCCGCCGCGGAGCAGCGCCTGCGGCGCAGCGACGATATCGTTCCGCTCGTTGCTGCGAATGGCATGGCCACAGACGACGCGTACGACTGATGAGCGGGTTGCCGCGCATTCAATGTCTCGCGACCATACTATTGTCGAAACGAAGGCTGCCATGTACACCAGCAGGTCCAGACACTGCCTCGTACGCATCAGACCTCCTCTATTCCGTGACCGCCCTTGGGCATCTGTCGAAGCTCATCATGGCACATTGATACCCAAAGGTTTTAGCCCGAAACCATTACGCGGCAAGAAGCGCGTTTGAGAAGTCTCCGGAATACAAGCCTTCGAGTGCCCGAGCCTTTGCTTCCAAGGTGTCGTTGTGGGAAGCAGTGCCACTCGGCGCCCCGTAGCGCAGGCTTCCCATTGCTCTCATGTTGTCGCGCGAGCTGGCTCCGTTTTGGGAACAGCCGTTGCGCATCTGTTGGAACACACATCAACAGGAGCGTCAAAATGGCTACACAACCTACCGAGCAGCGCGCGCCCGACGACAAATCCGAGAAGGACGTCGATGCAGCAGTCGAAGATACGTTTCCCGCGAGCGACCCGCCGTCGACAGGTGGAGCGACCAAAATCGGAGCAGACGAGCACGCTGGAACGCAGACGGACAGCGACGTGCCGGGAACCGAACCGGACGAAGACGTTCCCGACGAGGAGACACCTCCGGAGCCGTCTCCCGGCGACGAGCCGCTGGGCGAAAAGGCACCGTGAACGGTAAGTTCAGGTGTGCAACGAAAGAGGCCCGCAAGATTTGCGGCGGGCCCATTCAGGCTGCAACAAGGGCATGCGATGGGTGTGTCGCCCATCCAGTGTCCCGTTGCCCTGCCGGCGATGCGGATACGTCGTTTAGTATGAACGACCCGTTCGAACGGCGTTAGCGGTTCCACGCGGCCCGTTAGTCACTGTGTCGTGCGCAGAAGATTCCGCCAGCTTCGGAACTTTGAACGCGCAGCTCTCGGGTGCGCGCCAATGTCCAGCCCTCGCGTGCCTCGCAGGGTGCGCGTTTTGCTTTGAGCCGCCTCGGCCGTTAGCGCGGTACTGGCGCCGATTCTGCGACTATCAAGTCAGTTGTGAAACCAGCGTTAGTAACTGCTCCACGACCACCGGCTTCTGAACATACGCATCGAAACGGGGCGCGTGCCGGTCTGTTGGCTGCGGGCCGTCGGATAACAGGATGACAGGAAGCCCTTTGCCCGGGTCCGCGTGTCGTAGCAGCTTGCTTAAGGCGAGTTTGTCGAGCATCTTCGAGTCCGTGACAACCACGTCCGGGAGTCTTCCCGATACCATCTCCAAGGCCTCCAAGCCATCCAGCGCCGTCATGGTGTGATGCCCCCTCAACTCCAGACAAACGCGCAGGTCCTCAATCAGATTGGGCTCTTTGCCGACCAACAGTATTCTGCTCATGGACTTCCTCGCTTGGCTACTTTACAGGCGCATGGGACGTGCCTACTCGTGCGCGTGGCGGAGAGCCGCTACTGGAAGCCGGCAGGCTCCGTTGCCACCTCGAGCGACGTGCATCTCGCTAGTGCACCGCCACACGCCGCACTCGCAAGCGAGGGCGGCAACGCCGCTTCTTCCAGCATGGAATGTGTGGTTGCGAAAGGAGGAACTCGGAGGAGGGCCGACCGTATCGTGGCGCCGGTGAATCGTCTTCAAACCGCCGGCCCCAAGCTGAGCAAGCCGGCTATTCATCCCGCAACCACGCACAGGCGGTACATGCGGCGTCACCTCTCCTTGTCGTCGCCAAGTTCGGGATGCAAACGAATGTGCAGGCATGCAAGCCAGCGCCCACGAAAGGTTGGACGAATCGAGATTATGCGCGGCGGGCATCCTTCAACAACGACATGGCGTTGTCGAAGCGCTGCGTCGAATGCTCGACGTGCGTCAGAAAGCACCCATCGGTAACCGAGCAACACGGTTGCCGCACCATACAGAACGAGAGCAGTCGGGGGAACGGCGCCTGCGTTCAGGTCGACAGCAAGTGAAAGCACTATCGCGCTGGTCTCGGCGATGGAGGCCGCAATGACAGCTACCGTTAGTTGAGCCTTTAGTTTGGCTATGAGACCTGGTTCCAAGTCGAGCCTCGTTGACACTTTGCGACTCACACCGCTTGTAGTGCATATCCCCCGATGATGGCGATTCGAAGCCTCGGATAGGGAGCGACGTCAAGAGGCCCCAGCAGGACCGCCGGGCTACGGGCTCTCCGTCGTCGGCCCGGTGTCGGCCGATTTGTCGGTGGGTTTGTCTTCGCCAAACGGGCATCGTCTGGGCAGACAACGCCGGTTGCAATCTCACCTTTCGCTCCGTCCCCATCGGCGGTCCAGCCGGGCCTTCGCGTAAGAAACCGCGTATTCACACGCCGCTTTCTCGCTACAGAAATATTTCAACGGCCCATAGATGCGCTGTTTGCCGACCCCATTGGTAACAATAGCAGTCGCGACATACCCACGTACCGATAACGACGCCACAGGCATTATGATAGCGCCCGCGTACTCAACCGGTTCGGCGTGCATGGTAGGTACCTCCCCAGCCCGGCAGACTAACAAAGATGACGGCGAGTTACGCGCGTGCGCTAGCAAACATGACTGACCGCACCTGAGCGTTTGTCAGCACGCACAATGCCTGCGACTGCAGTTATGGAGCTGGCGGTGATGCAGGTTGTTTAGTGGACGAAAGGTGGCGACAACAGTGGCGGCTTTCGTGGCCCGCTTACGGGTGCAACGTTGGGCCTCTGTCGGCGCGTGTACAGAACATCGGAAAGAGGAATGCATCCGGCCGAACCGCAATCATCGACACCACCGGAACCAGCGCGGCTGCTCTGGGAGCCCCTCTCCGTCCTACGTCCGCTAGTCACGCGCATTTGGCGTCAAGATGCGTTGGCCACGTCACTCGGAGAAGATACGACGGTGCAGCTCTTCTTACCAAGGTCCATTGGGCAGAAACTGCCGCCACAGGTCGGTCCTCCGACTGAGAGCCCTTCACTGGGCACCGCATCGAGACGCGTCTTGCCAATGGAGCACAATCACGGCGTCGCTGCCGCATTGGAGGCTGTTCTTGAATCCATGGACCCACGGCAACGCATGTCGCAAGCATCTGACGATGCGCTAGTGGTCCTGCAGTCTGGAGCGCGTTACGACCTCGTCCTTTCCGACGTACAGATGCCCGAAAAGACCAACGGCATCGACCTTACGGAGTGAGCAAAGCAGAACAGACCTCACCAGACGATAGCGCTCATGACCGGATATACCGACGAATTGGACAGAGCGCGGCGTACCGGGTGCCAATCGTTGCAAAACCATTCGGCAGTAGTGAACTAGTCGCGCTGCTCGCCCAGGTTTGCCGTAGGAGCTCAAGCGGATCGTCTCAATCTCGCCGCTGCGCGCAACGATGAAGCGAGCATTGGCATGACGGGCTCGAGCTCAATGCATCGCTTGTCTGCGTCTACTGAAGCGTCGTGGCGTTTTAGTCCCGCCCGATGACAGCGCCCTTAAGCACAGTTGTGCATCGTCAGGAAAAATACTCCGGCGCTATGGCACGGACAGAGAGCACCTCGTCCCTACGCGTGTTCGGTCTGCTTCCTCGATTTCAACTACGCGCCACCCGTGTCTCTATCGCCGCGGCGACCGGCCAACGGTCGAACGGTCAGTCCGTGTGCGCACGACCGATACGGCCGGCTGGACCGTGTATTCCGACGCACTGACCGCCCAAAGTTTCGCGTGCGATGCGCCGCCGCCGGACGCCGCGAAGCGGCTGAAGCGGACAGGGAACTGAGAGCCGAAACACAGCTGCCGGGCTTCAGTTCTGGATGTCGGCCACGTGCAACTGCCAATTGAGGCTTCCTGACGTTCTCCTGAGGAAGTCAAGTATCTCTGCCTTCGGGGTCGAAAATATCGGAGGTCTCGTTATCATGGACTTCTCCGGAACCGTAACATCGTGTGCAGAGCTGCCAGCGCTCTCCGTCGCATTTTGGGCACGTGATGGTGTTGGACGTGCGAGACACTTCTGAAACAGTCTCAATTTCGGTTATCTGCAGCTTTCCCGTCCCGCCACATTTTTCGCACTTGATTTTTCCTTGGCCACCACATTGCTGACAGGTAGTCATGGTCTCCCCTCCTGGTGGTTAGGTGGACATGACCATACTACTCCGAGCGCCTGAGAGCACGAAGCCAGATACTGGCCTCCACGAACTCGCGCAGTTACTTGCCGGGCGACGAGAATCTGTCGGCGTGGTACTGGGCCAATCGTGCCTTTTTGAGAACACGTGACGGACCTACGCGGCGCTCAGCGACCCGCCCCGACCCGACAGCGACAAGGCGTTCGCTTCGCTCGTGAATAAGACAGTGGAACTGGCGAAAAGCAAAACGGCGCTTGGACTACCGGGCTACCTCGGACCCGAACGCTGACGGGTCAAGAAAGGCCGACGCTTGCGTCGTCCGCGCCGGCTGCGCATGCGCGAGAGGTCCCGGCAGCAAAGCTAAATGCGAAAACACTAGCGACCCATGTTCTCGGGTCGGTATGAAAGCAACGCTGGAACGTTCACGTCCTCATCTATTTCGGGCGCAGAATATCTGCGCATGGTCTAGCGAGATGGCAAAGTGTTCACGCTCGGCTGCTGAGGCTTCCTGCAGCACGGGAAACCAGTCCAGTGGGAATTGAACCGCGGGACCCTCGGACATGTCGAGAAACAGGTTCACGCTGTCAAAATGCACGTCCACCGCAGTGCGCTCCATGGTCGCCTCCTCAATCAGAATCATCTTGAAGATAGGTCGCGGCAAAGCTGCGCTCAAGAGTGCATTTAGTTCGAGAATCCAGCCAGAATGCTCAATGTGTAACGGCAGCCGGACGTTCCCATGCAGGCGAGTCAAGACTTATCCACTTGCGTCGCGGACAACATAGGATAAGGTTATCCTGGCAGCAGGTTGTCAACCTGCCTCTCAGTGGCACAGCGCGGCGGAAAGTGACAGTCGATGAACGAATATCCGATGTGTGAAACGGTTCACTAACCTTGGAACCTCCTGGGCGACGCCTTCCCGCAGTACTATGTTCGCGCGTAGCAATAAACGACTTGCGGGAGTCTCTCACCTTGGCGGTCGACCAAAGCAGTGAGCCCGATGTACCGATACCGGCGCGCAATTTCGAGGTGACGCGGCGCGTGCTCGCCGTCGTCCTGTTTTTGTCGGTCCTTGTTCCTCTCGGTTGCGTCGCGGGCTATGGCTACTTCGACTATCAGCGGCGTATTACCGACTCAAGCGACATAGTGGACCGCCTGACCAGGGTGGCCCAGGAGCACGCGCTGAAGATTGCCGACATGAACCACGAAATCGAAACGCGCATTGTCGAACTCCTCGATACCGACAATGACGACGAAGTGCGCAGGCATGAGGGCCCTGTACATAGCAGGCTCAGCACAATTGCGGCGGACTACCCGCAGCTTGCAGCCATCTCCGTGTTCGGTACCCACGGCGACTTGCTGGCGAGCAGCCGCTTTTTCCCGGTGCCGCCAATTTCCATCGCCGGACGCGAAGACTTTCGAGGGGCACTGGCGTCAGCGCCCGCTCCCTACTTCTCCCGGCCGTTATCCGGCAAAGTTATGCAGTCCGACATTTTCACGACAAACATGGCACGGGTCGGGAAGGACGGAGTTTTGCTCGGCGTTGTATCCATCGCGCTAAAGCGGCAGTATTTCAGCGAATTCTACGCGGACTTGACCAATTCCAACCCGGCGTTACTCGTTGGACTGTATCGGCAGGACGGGACCATTCTGGCTAGACTTCCGGACGTCGGGACCTTGAGCAATCCCGCGCCAGATACTCCCTTTACGATTGCGCTTGGACAGGCGGTGAAAGTTGGCCGGGTCAATATGGTCTCCACGGTTGACGGTGTCGAGAGAATTCTATCGTTCCGGCGCGTCGGAAGGTACCCGCTGTACGTCGCGAGCGGCTATTCCACGGCGGCAATACACGAGCAATGGCGCAAACACTTCATGGTCGTCGCGATGTTCGCGCTTGTCCCGTGCGTCGCGCTCTGGTCACTGATTGTTTTCTCGCATCGTCAACTGCGAACCGAGGAAGCGGCATGGAATCATTGGAAAGCGGAGTGGGTACGGCGAGCGTCCGCTGAAGCCTCGAGCCGGCAGCTACGGCGCATGGGCGCGCTGGGAAATCTGGTGGCGCGAGTGGCCCACGATTTCAACAATCTGCTGATGGTGGTAGCCGCAAATATGGAATTAGCGACGCGAAAGAACTATACGAACGTTGAGAAGGAGGTTACTGCTGTAAAGCGAGCGACAATCGGAGCGGAAGAACTTGCCCGTAGGCTCATGAGCGTCGCGCGTAAGCAGCCGCTGAAGCATGAAGTCGTTGACCTTGCTACGTGGTTTCGGAGTGCCAGTGACATCATAGGCACGGCTCTCACCGAGAAAATCCAGATGACCTTGGACGTCGCGCCAGGTACCGGGTTAGTCAAGGTGGACGCCACCGAGCTCGAGTCTGCGATTCTCAACATTGCGGTGAATGCGAGGGATGCAATGCCGGATGGAGGACGTTTCTCTATCCGATGCTCAAATATTCACCTGAGAGAAGTCGAAACCAGACTGCCCGCAGGAGAATACGTGCTTATAGCGCTTTCGGATGACGGGCACGGGATGCCTCCGGCGGTGAGAGAGCACGCGTTCGAGCCGCTTTTTACCACCAAAGCGCTCGGCGCCGGCACCGGTCTTGGTCTCGCGCAGGTACTGGCAACGTGCGAGCAATCAGGTGGAACTGCGATGATAGAAAGCGAGCCTGGCAGAGGAACAACGCTGAAACTGTTTTTGCCTCCATACATAGGTACAGAAGGTGTTGTCCAACCGGCGTCGCCGAAACAAGCTGCTGCCGCAGCGCCTACGCCTCAGCACGTGTTCGTAGTAGAAGACAACCCGGAAGTGGCCGCCGGACTTTGCGCCGTTCTGGAGATGCTCGGATGCACAGTACGGCACGCGATGACGGCCGACGAAGCCCTTGAGGTGCTCATCCAGGGCGCCGCTTTCGACTTCGTGCTTTCAGACGTGCATCTGCCCGGCAAAATGAGCGGTATCGACTTTGCAGAACACGTCCGGAGCAGATGGCCGGCGCAGAAGATTGCCTTGATGACCGGCTACGCCGACGAACTGGAGCGCGCAAAACTGGGCGGCGTAATCGTTTTGGCAAAGCCGTTCAATATCGACGAACTGACATTGCTGATGAGCGACAGCGTTGCCTTCGCCCAGCCGTAGCCGTAGCCGTAGCCATAGCCATAGCCAGCGCACATAGCCAGAGCCATTAGCTGCTTTGCGTTTCAGCAATGCGTTGAGCCGGGCCAATGTGGTTTCCCCTTTCCTTGCGCATGAGGCTTCCTTCGAGCATCCACAGGATGCGGTTGCCCGCCCTAAAAAGAGTCTCATCCATTCATGGCTTTAATGTCTAAGAGACTCTTCGAGATACGAATGAGTAAAGACATATCTAGCGAACGAGGTTTTAACTTTTCTGAAGGCCACTTTAGGCGGGAGCGCCCCCCCCCGCAGACCGATTCTTCCATGCTAGCGGCTCTGGAAAGCTGCTCTTTCGAGAAGGCGCTCAATTCATCGCGCATCGGTAGCTTCAATCCGTCACAAAATGACTTATGCCGGTGCCGCTTGCAAGCCATTCCCGAGGTTGATTCCTCACAGGCTTGCGCTTCCGCAACGTATTAACTCGTATTCGCAATTCCGCGAAAACCCGCGAGAGGGCCGCAATTGAAGGAATAGCCGTGCAACCGGACAGTGCGCACTTGGGCAAGGGGTTGGCGGGTACTAACGAGGTTCAACAGGAGGCTGGAAAGGAATTGGCTTGACTTCCTGCTCGAAGTCACTACTACAGACGTGTGTTGCTGTCGGACCTACATCATGGCCTCTCCGACGAAAAGCGGAACCAATCCACATGCGCTTCATCGAGCGGCGCAGTACATCCGCATGTCGACTGACCACCAGGAGTATTCACCGCTGTTCCAGCGGGAGGCTATCGCGGAATATGCGCGCGCTCACAATTTCCGCGTCGTTTGCGATTACGAAGACGCGGGCCTGAGCGGGCTCACATTCAGGCAACGTCCGGCGCTTGTGCAACTGCTGCTGGACGTTGAGAATCCACGCCGGAGATTCAATACCATTCTGGTCTTCGACGTGAGCCGTTGGGGCCGCTTCCAGGACGTGGATGAAGCGGCTTTCTACGAGTACGCGTGCAGGCGCGCAGGCGTAAACGTAATTTACGTCGCGGAGTCGTTCTCGAACGATGCGAGCCCCGCAACGTCTGTCATGAAAGCACTAAAACGGGCGATGGCGGCAGAGTTTAGCCGGGAGATGTCCCGTAAGGTCTTCCTTGGGCAATGTCTGAACGCGCAGCGCGGATTTCATGCGGGTGGGCCACCCGGTTATGGTCTGCAACGTATTCTCATTGATTCGAAGCATGAGACAAGACGCGGCCTTGCACGCTACGAATACAAGAGCGTGCAGAGCGACCGCGTCGTCATCGCGCCCGCATCCACGACCGAAGCGTCGCTGGTCAGGAAGATGTACGAATGGTATGCAACGCAAACGGTCACAGGCGTTGGCATTGCGAAGCGCCTCAATGATTTTGGCCTGCGCAACCGCTCGGGGCGGCCTTGGGACGCCCAGAACATTCTGCGCATCCTTCGCAATGAAGCGTACGTCGGTACTAACGTTTACAGCAGGACGTCCTCAAAGCTCGATGGAGCATGGCAGCAGGTTCCGCGTCAGGAATGGATACGTCTCGAGAATGCGTTTGAGCCCGTAGTCGACAGGCGGGTCTTCGCGGCCGTGCAGAAGAAGATGGAGGCGAACCGGAGGCAGTCTACGCGCGCAGAGATACTCGATGGCTTGCGCAAAGTTATAGCGAAAGCCGGCAAGCTCGACCAGGCGACCCTGAGGTATTACCGGAGCGCTCCGTCGGTTGAGCAGGTCATGCGCGAGTTTGGGAGCCTTTACAAAGCGTATGACGAGGTAGGTTACGTACCGAGGCTTGCGTCCGAACGGTCTTTGAACCGACGCACCGAGCAGAACGTGGAACACCACGTCGCGGACGTCACTCTCGATGCGTTGAGGAGGCAGGGCCACGATGTCCGTTACGAAAAGCATACCAGCACGTTTTGCGTCGATAACTGGCTGAGACTGAACCTTGCCGTTCGCAGCCCGTGGCTCATCGGCGGCCACCTGCCCTATTGGGTCGCACGTTGGCCGGACAGCTTCCCTGTCGACTTCCTTGTCTATGGCCGCATTGCGCGGGCAGGCACAGAGTTGCTCGACTTCCACATCTTCCCCAGCGGAAGTCTGGTGCCTGGAGCATTTACCGTTGTCTGCCGCCACGGACAGACACATTTCGGCATGTACCAGCGGCCCGACCTGCGCTCACTGCTGGTTATCGCCGAGAGCGTTCCTTTCGAAATAACGCCGGTTGATGGCACGACCGGGAGCGGACAATGAAGCCGGCACACGGCGGTGCACGAAGTGTCGCGGGGAAAGCTGCACCTGGTGGTCGGCATGACAAGACGGTGCCTCATGTGCGAGGCGCGCGCGGTCGGGCAACGCCGGAGTCGAAGGCGCAATCGGTTCTGACAGAGGAACTGCGCCGACAGCGCAACATGGTGAGTCGCATGAGCGATACCGACCGGGAGATTACGCTGGTACTCGACATTCTGCGCGAGTTGACGCGTGACCCGGGGTTCGTCGCGCTGATGAACACCCGGGGCTTCACGACGCTTCCCCGGCTCCTTCACGAGCGCCTGACCGGCCGTCCGCGATGAGGAAAGCGCAAAGCCCGCGATTCATATGCCGCACCGTTAGCTCAGGCAATCGGGTGCCCGGGAATCTCTGCCCCGAAGCCGCAGCGATGGTGGCGGAACAAACGCTGCCAGCACGGACAGCGCAGGCGCTCGAGAAAATGTCCCCGGCGCGCCAGGTTGAGGCCGTCTCCACTATTGTCCGGCAGGACAACCTCACCGGCGATTTCGCTCGCGCACTGCTGACAGCGACGCCCGCGAGCATGCGTGTAGATGCTGCGCATGGCCACGTTTCACCTCCTGATTGCGTGCGTCGACTGGGTCGCATTGTGCAAAGACTCACCGCACTACAGCAGGATGCGGAATGCCTGCGGTCTCGCCATGACGGGAACCTGCTACTTCTGACACTTGCCGCGGGTTGGGCCAGAGGATGGGTTCGCGACGCCGTCATCGCGCAATGGCTTAAGTCGCGCCGACCCGATTACGCTGCGGTGCTGGAGCGCCTTGTACAGGACGCGGACTACGCGATTGTGCCGGGCCGCCGCATGAAGCTTGCATACGAAGTGGCCGGCGGCATGGTAGCTGCCGCTCGTCGAAGCAAAGGACGCAGAAGAAGGTGCCTGTAGACAGTCGAAACCTTGCTTCAGAAAGAGCCTCAATCAACCAGGTGTCTCAGACAGTACTGGTAAATTTCACGCGCCACGGGCGAACGGAAGTCGAGCCGCAGGTTTTCGCAAAAGAGCGCCGGGACGGATTTGGGTGTCACGGCCGGTTGCAACGTCTTCTCGAGACGTCGGGCGATATCCACTGCCTGGGCGGACAGCATCACGCGCTGCATGACATCGGCGCCTCCCCCGTTCGTTTTGAGCCAGAGCTGCATTGACTCGACGACATGCGCGGCCGACAGCCATTCGCCCGTCATCTGCCGGGCAAGCAGATGCGCTGCGACGAGGTAGGCAAGCAGCTCCGCGCGGGCGTGCAGGTCGAGGTTAAGCGGGTTATTCACTCTTTTACAGGAGCCATAGTGCGGTTAGACGGAGTCAGGCGGCCAGCCGATGCTCGTAGTATGGCCGGTCCCTGTCGTCCAGTATCGCGTACATTGCGTCCAGGTTCGACGGGTCAGGGTTGAGCCAGGCGTCGACGTTTTCCGGCTTGATGGGGATGATGCACCGGTCGTGACCGGCAGCAGCAATCTCCGGTGGCGGCTCGTCGGTGATGGCGGCGAACGAGAGTAAATCTGGGTGACCGGGCGCAGTCCATCGCGACCAGAGGCAAGCCACATGCATCAGTTCGCCGTTGGCCGGGCGGAATTCGAGCACTACGTTCTCGTCGCGCTCGTGTGTCTCGAGAAGCGTGCCTTCAAATTTGGCCTTGCTCACGTTCTCGTAAAAGACCTCAACCAGCAGAATGCCGTGAGTATGTCCAAAGCACGGTTTCCAGAATCCTTGCAGGCTGTCCCTGCGGGCGTTATAAGTTCCGGGAAATTTGATATCGTAAGACGCCGGTTTGCCTGCAATGCGGCATTGATAACGCATCGGCTTGACGACGCGCTTTCCCTTTTCTGAAATCATCACGGGCGCGTAGTGACCTGGGAAAATGCGCGAGTCACGCGGTTCAGGCTCCGTGCGCTGGAGGTCGTCAATTCTGGCTTTGGCCCAGGCAATCTTGGCGGTTGCTATGCGCCGACTTTCGCTGGCAGCCTTCGTAATTCTCGTCTGCAGGGCTCGTTCGGCATCGGCCAGCCGCTTGCGCTGCCTGAACAGGTCCTGCTCGAGCTCTGTCGCCCGTGCAGCATTGAACCGGCCGATGAGGGTAGCGATTTCGCGTTCCGCTTCGTTCTCTGGTTGCGCGAATGCGGCCTCCATGGCCTTCGGTACCTTCGCATTGCTGATGTCTTCGGCTCGCTCAAAAAACAGGCGCGCAAACTCATGAATGTCCATGATGGCGCCGAAGGTGCGCACAAATTTTCGGTAGTCCGCGACTATCTGGGCCGAGTAGCACATCAGTTCCTCCGGTATCCATCACATGAGTGGGCTGCTGATGAAGTGCCCCTAGCTGGAATCGACACCTTTACTGCCCGCCGGCGGTCGGCGTCGGCAACCGCATGAAGCGGCCAAGCGTCAGCAGAAATTCCTGCTGACAGAATGCAGACCGCCCAGCAGATGTGACATGTCGACGAGCCGCTGCGCCACCAGATGCCGCACCTCGCCCTGACACTGCCAGACCCCGTAGACCGCCAGCAGCGACGCACTGAGCGCTTCCTTGCGCTGCTTCTCGAGCAGTGTCGGCCAGATGATGACGTTCACGTTGCCCGTTTCGTCTTCGAGCGTGACAAACACCACGCCCTTGGCCGTGCCAGGCCGCTGACGCACGGTGACGAGACCACAGCCGCGCGCGAGCCGGCCGTCCCGGTAGGTGCGCAATGTTGCCGCGGGCATGAGGCGATTGGCGAGCAACTGCGGGCGCAACAGTTCCAGCGGATGACGACCGAGCGTGAGGCCCACCGAGCGGTAGTCCGCCACGATGTCGTTCGCTTCCGAGGGCGCGCCCAGTTCCGGCGTTTCATCCTCGACGGCCGCGGCCGCCAGCATGTCCTTCTCAGGGACAGCGGCCACCGACTGCCAGAGGGCCTCGCGCCGGTTGCCGGCGAGCGCGGCGAGCGCATTCGCGTCGGCGAGAATATGCAGGTCCCGACGGTCGAGCGCCGCGCGGCGCGCGAGGTCCTTCACGCTCGCGAAAGGCCGTACCGCGCGCGAGTTCTCAATCCGCTCGGCCGTGCCTTCCTTCATGCCACGCAGCAGCGAGAGACCCAGGCGCACTGCGGGCCGCTTCTCGCCGGCCATAGGTTCGAGGGACGAATTCCATCCACTAATGGTCACATCGACCGGCAGCACTTTGACGCCGTGGCGCTGCGCATCCTGCACCAGCTGCGAAGGTGAATAGAAGCCCATCGGCTGGCTGTTGAGCATTGCGGCGAGAAATGCCTCCGGCTCGTGACATTTCAGCCAGCTGCTCGCGTACACGAGCAACGCGAAACTCGCCGCATGACTTTCCGGAAAACCATATTCGCCGAAGCCCTTTATCTGCTCGAAGATGGCTTCGGCAAATGCAAGGTCATAACCCCGTTCCTGCATGCCAAGCACGATGCGGTCGTAGTATTTTCCGAGGCCACCCTTGCGCTTCCATGCGGCCATTGCGCGCCGGAGCTGGTCTGCCTCGCCCGCGGTGAAGCCCGCGGCGAGAATGGCGACCTGCATCACCTGCTCCTGGAAAATCGGCACGCCGAGCGTGCGGCCCAGTGCGGTCTTCAGTGCATCGCTCGGATAAGTCACCGGCTCAAAACCCTGGCGGCGGCGCAGATAAGGATGAACGGCTCCGCCCTGAATCGGACCAGGCCGCACGATGGCCACTTCAATCACGAGGTCGTAGAACGTGCGCGGTCGCATGCGTGGCAGCATCGACATCTGCGCGCGCGATTCAATCTGGAAGACGCCTACCGTGTCGGCGGCCGAAATCATGTCGTAGGTGGCCTTGTCTTCTGCGGGAATGTCCTGCATCTCGAAGCGCTCGCCGCGCTGCTCGGACACGAGGTCGAGCGTTCGACGGATGGCCGACAGCATGCCAAGCGCAAGCACATCAATCTTGAGCAGTCCGAGCGATTCAAGGTCGTCCTTGTCCCACTGGATGACGCTACGCTCGGGCATCGCGGCATTCTCAACCGGAACCAGCCGCGTGAGCTTGCCCCGGCTGATGACGAAGCCGCCCGAGTGCTGCGACAGGTGTCGAGGAAAGCCATAGAGCTGTGCGGCGAGCGAGGCCCACGCGCGGATGAGCGGCGTGTCCCCATTCAATCCGCACTCCTCGAAGCGCTTGAGCAGGTCCGCACTGTTATCGAACCAGTGATGCGACTTGGCGACCGCATCGACTATCTGCAGGTCGACGCCCAGCGCCTTGCCCGTTTCGCGCAAAACGCCCCGCGCGCGATACGTCGACACAGCAGCAGCAATCGCTGCGCGGTCGCGACCGTACTTGCGATATATGTACTGGATGACTTCTTCGCGCCGCTGGTGCTCGAAATCCACGTCGATGTCCGGCGGCTCGCCGCGCTCCTTCGAAATGAAGCGCTCGAACAGCATGTTGCCGCGTGCGGGGTCCACCTCCGTGACGCCGAGGCAGTAGCACACCGCGGAATTGGCTGCCGACCCTCTCCCCTGACACAGGATGTGCTGACTGCGCGCGAAGCGGACCAGGTCGTAGACCGTCAGAAAATACGGCTCGTACTGCAGGTCGCCAATCAGTTCGAGCTCGTGCTCAATCTGCTCCTGGACGTGATGCGGAATGCCCGACGGAAAGCGTCGCTGTGCGCCGATGTACGTCTCCTGCCGCAGATAGGCGCCCGGCGTGAATCCCGGCGGCACCAGTTCGTCTGGATACTCGTAGCGTAATTCATCGAGCGAGAAGGTACAGCGCGCGGCAATGTCGACCGTTGCGGCAAGCGCATCCGGTGAATACAGATTGGCGAGCCGCAGGCGCGAGCGCAGATGCTGCTCGGCATTGGGCGCGAGGTCGTAGCCGCATTCATGGACTGGCTTGCCGACCCGGATGGCGGTTATCGTGTCCTGCAGGGGTTTCCTCGAGCGCACGTGCATCAGCACTTCGCCGAGTGCGACCACCGGCACGTCGCGGTTGCGCGCGACGAACTCCACCGCGCCCCGGTGAATGTCGTCCATCGCCCGCTGATGCAGCACGAGACCGACCCACGCGCGCCCCGGAAATGTCTCGTCCAGCCATTCGACCTGCGCGTCGAGCACGTCTTCCTTTGCGGCGAAGCTCGGTACCAGAATAGCCAGGCAATCCGGCACGCCCAGCAGGTGCCGGTATTCCTTGTCGGGCCGCGACACGTCTTGTGGCGTGAGCCGGTATTCGCCTTTCGGCGCGCGCGTGCGGGCGAGCGTGATGAGCTCGGAGAGGTTGCCATATCCTTCGCGATTTCTGGCAAGCAGGATGAGTCCGAATGCCGGTGAACCGTCCGCGTTCACCAGACAGAAGTATGAGCCGACGATAAAGGGTAGCTTCGCTTCTTTGGCCGCGACGTGCGCCCGCACGACGCCAGCGAGCGAACATTCGTCGGTAATTGCCAGCGCCGAATAGCCGAGTTGCGCGGCGCGCTCAGCGAGTTCCTCCGCGTGGGAGGCACCACGCAGGAACGAGAAGTTCGACAGGCAGAAAAGCTCGGCATACGCCGGCAGCATGGTGAAGGTGGTGTCCACGGCGCGTCATCCAAAGAGGCCGTGCAGGAACCAGCGCTGGTCTTCTTCGGCGTCACGACTGCTCACGCGCTCGCGGTAAATCCAGTAACAGCTCTGGTCGTCGGCCTGCGCGACGAAGTAGTCGCGTGTAACCAGCTCGCCATCGAACCAGCCCGCCTCGATGCGCTCGCCCGGCGATACCATGCGCAGCGGCGAACCATAGAACGGGCGGTGCTGGCGCATGAGCAGGCGCACCGGCGTATCGAGCATCCACGTCGGTCGCGGCAGGCCTTCCGGGATGACCACGGGCTTCGCGGTTTCGGTGACCGGCACCCATGAGTTGGCGACTTCCGGGCGATGGTCAGCGCTTGGCGCCGGCCGCAGTACATTGTCTTCACCAAGCCGCGCGACGAGTAATTCGAGTAGCCGTGCGTGGTCTTCCTTCGAGCCCCCCGGCTCGGGGAAAAGCGTGTCGGACGCTGGCGCCGCGGACTCGACCTTTGATGCGTCCAGGCGCAATGCGATAACCGGCGCGGTGAGCTCAATGCGATGCAGCCGCTCCTTCAGCAACCTCAGGAGGTGCTCTTCCCGCCAGGTGGGCTCACCCAGTGCAATCTCGATAGTGGTCGGTTCGATGGCGTCACGCCCGCGCTCGTGCTCGAGCGACAGGCGAACCGCGGTCACTGCGAGCTGTTTTGCACAGAGCCACCCGCACAGTTGCACGATAAGCCGGTGTGCGCCGAAGACTGCACCGTCCGCGTGTTCGAGCCGGTCTGGCATTTCGATGCGCGCGGAAAACGTGGGCGGCAGTTCCAGCCAGTCGAACAGTTCCGGCGCGGTGCCAAACGCGCGGTCGAGCGAATCGAGCAGATGTTCGCCACAGCGCCGCTGCAGTCCAGCGCGCGGTAGCCGGCGGATGTCGGCGATGGTTTCGCAGCCGAGCCCGCTGAACCAGTCGGCGAACTGCCGTACTTCGGGGACGGCGACCATGGGCAGACTGGCAAGCCGCTGTTCGAGCGTGGAAAGTTTGAGCACGCGCCGCGCACCATGCCCTTTCGCATACCGGGCCAGCAGCCATGCACCCTGCCCGGTCGGCGCGGCACTGATGCGCGCGGTAAGACCAAGCGTGGCGAGCAGCGCCTTTGCTTCGCGGCACAGCGCGAGCAGTCCGCCAAAGAGGCGCAGGCTCGCGCCAACCTCGACCACCACAGTCGCTTCATCGAGCAGCGCGACTTCGGGCGAAAAGCGCATCAGCGCAATGCCGACGTCGCGCTGCGCTGCCCGCTCGCGGGCGAAGTCGCGCTCGTGCATTTCCGTGTCCGGCGAGAGCGTCAGCACGCCACCGCGCTTCATCCCGAGCCGCACGCCTGCCGCGCGCGCGACGCTGTCCGCGATGACGACCTTGTCCTTCTCGAGCACGACGCTGCCGTGAAGCGGCTCAGGCGACCACCTCGGTCTGAAGACTTCGAGCGGCAACTTCGGCAGGTGAACGGCGAGAAAGACGCGCATGTCGTGACAGCAGAACAGGAGTGGGTTGAAGGGGAATCGACAGAGGCTCCGTGCGCGAGGGCCCTCGTCGTTTCACGATGTCGACGGTTAGCCCGTCGGCCGATGGTTTCAGCGCCAGCCGCAGGAGCGCTGGTGACGCGTCCTGTGCGCTCGCAAGCGGGCGCACCATGACGAACAGCGTCTGCGACGACTGCGCGGCCAGATGCAGGCGCCGCAGCGACGAAGCCTGCGCGTACTGCGCCCAGAAAATCAGCGCGCCGCAGCTTCCCGCCCGAAGAATCTGTTCCGCAGACCACAGTGCATCCGCGGTTTTCTGCGCCTTCACGCGCAGCACCTGGTCGAGCGACAGACCGATGTAGCTGAGCCCCAGGCCGTCCGGCGTATGCGGCGGCTGCAGGAATGCAACCGGCCGCTCGTCTACAGCACTCAGCGCGGGCCGCAGCAGCCGCAGCTCACCCACGCCCGGTTGCTGCACCAGCAGGTCCACGAGCGCACCGACCGGCCAGCCGCCCCCGGGCAGCTCGGCTGAGAGCGCCGGATAGCCCGTATCGACCACGCGGCCGCGGCCCCGCGCGAGCTGCGACGCGCGCCACAGGGACGGGTGTATCGCTTCGGGGGACGGCAAGGGGGATGTCATTGCGAGAAAACCTGTATGGATGTACAGTATCCTACACGGATTTCCGTAGCGGCGAACAGGCACTTTTTTCGGGAGCAAGACGGATGGATATGCGTGTCCATGAACCGGTCAGCCATCCGATGCCGGAAATTGCGGCGTTTGTAGCGCAGATGAAATCGGCGTTCGGCGAGCAGGAAATCAACGAGGCGATTCGCCGTGGCAAGGCGGGCGAGCCGACGTTTTACGCCGCCGAAAACGGTCATACCGTTGGGACAGCGAGTCCGCTGACCGCAAATGCATGGCGAGTCACCGAAGTCATTCGGGCACGCCACTATTGCGCAGGTTGCCACGGCGGATGCCTCAACCAGGCGGTGTCTTGCAAACAGTGGCAGCAGCGAGAAGCAGGCAAGGGGAAATCGTGAGGCAACTTGGACTGGCGTTACTGGCCGTGGCGTTTGCGCCGGCGGCTTTCGGGGCCGGCACATATTCGGAAGTCTGGAATCCGCCTGAGGCGCGCGCGACTGCCCCGCATAGGGCCGGTACTCCACACAGGCTCGCAGTACGACGTCACGTGGCCTTGCACGCGAAGAAGGTGCATTCGCCCCGCGCGTTAGCAACTGCTCCACGGCTCGTGGTCAGGCAAGGTAACGCGCAAAAGACCTTGCTCAAGGACGAACCGGACATGTCCGGGATTCCGCGGCAAACCACGCCGGAAGGCAACGTGCTTCGCGTGACAGGCCACACGGCTTCCGCTCACGTAGTCCGCTAATGCAATCGCAGAAGTACCGCGGCTATGACGTATGGGGGCACGCCATCGTTGAGGAAAACGACGCCGACCATCAGCCAGAGCGTTATGCAGCGAGCGGGACCATTACCCGTGGCGGCAAGCTAATTCAGGTGTCGGGCGTTCTGGGCGATTTTGAAAGTGAGGAGGACGCTCAGCTTGCGGGGCTGGAATGGGCCCGCGCCTGGGTTGATGCAAACGCCTGAACTGCCCACTTGGTCTGCGTTTCCCCAAAACGTCAAACCGCCTCCGCTCGAGTCGTTTCTGCGCTGCGCATGAGGCTTCCTTCAAGCATCTAAAGATTTGGTGACTACGACCGTAATATTGGAGGTGTGGTGGCGCGCAGTATCGAAGGCCCCACTCGAACAGGCGGTCGGAGAGTAGCTTGAAAGTAGAAACGGTATGGCACCGTATTGGAACCAATATTAACCGCGCCCGCAGTGATGGCAGCGCGTCCGCATGGCCAGCGCGGAACCAGCAGTTCCTTTCCTATTTCCTTGTCCGCTACGGTCAAGCCACAGCCGCGCCTCTTACGATTCTGCTCATCGCTATTTCTGCTGGCGTTGGCATTAGCTCACTGGTGCACCACTTAACCGCTGAGGCGGCGATGCCGGTACGTCTTGCCGCATCTATAACGGTCGGTGTCGTTGCGCTCGCATCTATACATCGAAAGCTTGCGGCTGACTACCGTCTGCGGTGCGCCGCTGTTGCTCTGGCAAGCGGAATGCTGAACGCGAACCGGGATTGCCTGAAGGTGCTTTCGACAGACGGAAAGTTATTGCGGGTGTCGGAGCATGGCGCGGCGTTGATGGAAGCTGAGTCGCCGGACGAGCTCAGCGGCGCTGACTGGCTGAACTTCTGGAACGGTAATGACCGTGCGCTGGCCGAAAACGCGTGCCGTGACGCTGTTGCTGGCATCAGCACGTCATTTACGGGCAGCTGCGCCACCACGAAGGGCCAGAAGAAATGGTGGAATTCGACAGTCTCCCCAATAGCCGGCAAGGATGGTTCAATTGTCGGTCTGCTGTGTGCTTCCGAGGATGTCACTCAACAGTGCGACTTGATGAAGACCCTTCGTGAACGTGACGAGCTAATGCACGAGATGGAGTCGCACGTTCGGCTTGTGTTCTATTCCTATAGCCCGGACTTCCAGCACTTCCATCACGTGAGTGCGGGGGTTGAGCGTGTGTTCGGCATCACCGCTGAACAGCTTGCCACCACGCCTTCAGCGTGGCTCGAACTGGTGTGCGCCGTGGACGTCGGTCCTCTTCGTGCGGAGATGCATCGCATCGCGTCTGAAGGCGTCGAGGGCCGCTTCGAGTACCGCATCCGGCGCCCGGACGGTTGCCTGCGTTGGATTAGAAGCACGGCATACCCGGTGCGCGATGAAACGGGAGCCGTTGTCCGCATTGTTGGCGTGAGCGAGGACATCACGGTCGAGCAGGAACGGCTGGCAGCGCTCGACCGGCTCGCTCACACTGACGGGTTGACGGGCTTAGCTAACCGCAGCGCACTTGTTCGGCAGATGAAGACGCTTTGCAGTTGCGACGCCGCATTCGCTCTGATGTTCATTGACCTCGACCGCTTTAAAGTCCTTAACGACACTTTGGGGCATACGGCCGCTGACCGTCTGTTGAAGAACATCGCCGAAACCATCCAGGCAGCGCTTCCTGAGGATGCATGCGTTGCGCGCCTCGGAGGCGACGAGTTTGCCGTCATCCTTAACGGCGAAGCAGACAAGGGGAGACTGGCGACGTTGGCGCACACTCTGCTCAGCGCGTTTTCGAGCGGTGTCCCAGCGGACAGCGCCGACCCATTTGTCACGGCATCTATTGGCATATCGGTTTACCCCGAGAACGGACGAGACCACGAATCGCTGCTGACAAGCGCTGACATCGCAATGTACGCGGCAAAAAAAGGAGGCCGTAACGGCTTCAGGTTTGCCGGTAAAGCGTCGAGCGACGTGCTCGGTGATTTCGAACTTGAGCGAGTTCTGCCTCTAGCCCTGGCGTCCGGCCAATTTGTCCTCCATTTCCAGGGTATTCACCAGCCGACGTCTTTGGCGATGACGGGCGTTGAGGCGCTTATTCGATGGAACCATCCGGCGCGAGGCATGGTGCGGCCCGCCAGTTTCATTCCCATACTCGAAGAAAGCGGATTTATTGTCGAGGTTGGCGCATGGGTGATGGATGCTGCTCTCGCGCAGCTGGCCTACTGGCGAAACGCAGGCGAAAAGGACCTTCACATGTCGGTGAACGTGTCAGCGCGCCAACTCAGGGATAACACCCTCGTGGCCATCGTCGACGAAGCATTGCGCAAGCATCAATTGCCGCCGCGCTGCCTTGAAATCGAATTGACGGAAAGCGCACTGATGGAAAATACTTCCCTCGCACAAGAGACGCTCATAGCGCTCAAGCGCCTTGGCGTACGCATCGCCATCGATGACTTTGGAACGGGCTACTCCAGCCTCGGCTATTTAGCTGACTTTTCGCCCGATACGGTGAAGATTGACCGCTCGTTCACCGCAAGGCTTGGTCGCGACGCGGCAGCCGCTGCGATAGTCCGCGGCATTATTCAGATGTCGCACGAACTAGGCATGAAGGTGACAGCCGAAGGCGTCGAGACAAGCAAACAGCTGCAAACCCTGCGTGAGGCGAGTTGTGACTTTGCTCAGGGGTATCTCCTGACAAAGCCCGCGAGCGCTGAGAGCCTCATGCTCGCGTGTCGCTCGGTGACTACAGGACACGACGCATAGTCTGCCCCCGTGGCTGTTTCCGATGGCCGCGACTTACTAGTCAAGAGTTGATTTACCGGCGCAACGCCGTGCAATCGGCAATGAACACCGAGTATGCGGACCAGGCCGCAACTCCGCGAGACTGACGCAACTCTGCTGGCGCCTGTTCGAAGCGTATCAGCGTCAGCACTCGAATGAGACGGAGCAGGCGCGCCTCAATGCCTTCGAGTCCCGGTAGCCGACTTTCCCCTGTCGATGCGACCGCACGCTTTGGCAAGGCAATCAATAGGACCAATCGGTTGACGAAGCCGGAAAGCCGCAGCAGTCGTCCACCGCCCGCCGTTACTCGCCGTCAGAACGGAGGTGGCTTCTGGGTTATCGTCGCGTCCCCGCTCGCACAACTCAGACGTTTGTCCGACCGAGCGCCCTCCACACCCGCGGTATCGCGAAATTTATTGACTTCGCGGCATTGCCCCGTACAATGAATTTTGTTGCAGCGCAGCATTTGCCTTACTCCCCCTCGGGGCGTGCGGGTCTGGTTCTGTTTGGACCCCCCGTCCTTCTGCCGCCTGCCTTACCCTTACGGAGCAGTGATGAGCACTCTTATTCCGCAACAACTAGTTACCGCCCAGCAATCCAGCCTGGAAACACTTTTTGGTCTAACGAGCAAGGTGTTCGAAGGTTTCGAAAAGCTGGTCGCGTTGAATCTGCAGGTTAGTAAAGCGGCTATCGTCCAAAACCACGAAAATGTCACTAAAGCCATGTCGGGCGGCAACCCGGGTGAGCTGCTCGCACTGCAAGCGAGTCTTTCCCAGCCCGCGGCGGAAAAGGCGGTCGCCTACGGTCGTCAGGTTCACGAAATCCTAGCCGGAGTCCAGAGCGAAATCTCAGCCGCCGCTACAGCGCAGGGCCAGCAGTTCCAGCGGGAGGCACAAGGGTTCGTCGAAAACCTCACGAAGAATGCCCCGGCAGGAAGTGAATCGGCCATTGCAGCATGGAACTCGGCCTTCTCCACAGCCAATACCGTCTATGAATCGGCCAACAAGGCGGCAAAGCAGTTCGTGTCGAAAGTTTCCACCGTTCAGTAAGCGTCCTCGTCTCTCTCGCGGACCTTGTACGTCTATCAATGCGAACTCCGGTTCGCATTTCTGCTTTACGAAAGGCGTGTCCTGAAGCGACGAATGCTGTGCAGGTTTTCGGTAGCGGAGTGCCATGCTCCGCGAGCACATATTGACCGAGATGCGACACGTTCCAGGCGATGACGCGCTGGCGCACGAGGTGTCGCGCCGGAACACGGCGCGTCTCGCTAGCGACGAAATGAACGGACAATTGCAATGGACGACCGATTTGATAGACGGGAACTGCTGCTTCATCTTGGCGATATTCTGGAAGCATTGAACTGTTTAGCCCAGATGGGCCGCACCGACGCTATGGTGGTGCAGCTCGCGCAGAGAGAAAACTCTTTGCAGGACCTCGAGTTCCTCAGGGCGCTGCCGTCAACAATGACGATGGCTGAATTTACTAAACGGGTCACCAGCGCATTCTGCGTGTGGCCAAGGGAGCTGCTTGAGGTGGAGCTCAACCGGGACGCACTGGCGTCAACGGTACAGCTCAACCTTTTTGACGGTAACCCTCACGGCTGGAAGGCGTATGTCAGCCACGTCCAGAACAAAGTGAAATGGTTCGGGACCGGGCTTTCGAATATTAAAGAGGGCGCTCGCGCCGAACCGTCGCACGATGCCACCGATGCGGCGAGTCCGGTCGATGCACCGGATACCGCCGTGTCGCCCGTGGGAGGGGATGTGCGCAGTGAAAAGAGAGGTTGGCCTTGGCCCGAACCGAGGCCTAAGTCGTGACGCTTGCAGCTGTCGCTACGAGGAATCCGTCAATAAGCGGCAGATAGGCAGGGCCTTGCCCGTCCCTCGCATTGGACGACGTTTAACTTCAGTACTCCTGTCAGCACAGGCCCTAATCGGCGGACGCAGTGACAAGCGATAAGCAATTGTAGCGTTTCCCGACAGTCTTTCGCCAGCGTTTTCGAGGCATATCGCTTCGGACGGTGTCTGGCGCCTCAGCTTACCGCCAAACAAGGCGCCGACGCAGGAGCAGAGCCCCATCCCCAACGTGCTCGAGAACCACGCGGACGGTGCCGACGCCAAGTTTCGCCCCACCAGCTTTCGCGGCCACGCCGCCCAGAACGGCCAACGAAATCGAAGTGGAAACGACGATGGCCGGTACCATTCTCGGCGCTGACAATGCTAATGTCCGCCACTCTCGTGTTTGCACTGCCTTGCTTGTCGTGCGTTCCGGATTTTTCAACCATTGTCGCGCTACCCCGATTCAAGCCTCGCTCGTCGATTCCTGACGTCGTCACTTTCGCCTTCTGCTTGGGCGTCGAGTGGCTGAACCGTACTGCCATAAAGAAAGCACTCGCTGACCGTATCGAAACGAGAAACACCGCCCACACGACGGTCTGGCATCCGCGCGTGAAGCTGCAGATGCCGGCAGCGGCAATCGGCACGATGCCCTTCGCGATGTTCGAGTGAAAGGAAAGCATGCGGTTGACTGCTTTACCTCGCCACTGGTCGGCCACGCTTCCGTTTGCCGGCAAGTGCGGCTGGTGAGACATAATGAGGTAAGCAACCGGGCTTGCCATCAATGCAAGCTGGTATCTCTGACCGGAGGACTCATGCCCAGTACTGACGCGTCGACCGAGTCGCCCCGGTCGATAGCCCGTGACATAGCGTTGATATCGCGCATCGGAGCAGTCCCTTCGATGCTCAAGATGATTTGCGACGAGACCGGGATGGGTTTCTCCGCTGTCGCTCGGGTAACTGACGTTAGTTGGACCGCTTGCGCGGTCCACGACAACATCGGCTTCGGGCTGAAGCCTGGCGAGCAACTCGAGTTGCACAGCACGTTGTGCTGCGAGTCGCGTGTTGCACGCACCCCAATCATCATCGACGATTTCAGCCTCGATGCTGCCTATAGGGACCATCACACGTCGAAGATTTACAAACTGCGGAGCTATATCTCCGTGCCCATCATCACACCGGGTGGCAGTTACTTCGGGAATCTGTGCGCCATCGACCCGAGACCCGCCCGCGTTTCCGAGCCGCGAGTCATCAGAATGTTCGAGGTCTTCGCGACCCTGATTGCCATGCAGATTGACAGCGAACAGCGACAGTCATCAACTGAGGCGCAACTGACCACCGAGCGGGAGACCGGTACATTGCGCGAACAGTTTATCGCCGTCCTCGGGCACGACCTGCGCAATCCTCTGTCAGCCGTTAATGCAACGGCGGAATATCTGGTCCGCCGCACTGACGACACGAATCTGGTCAATACAGGTAACCGGTTGAAGCGCACTGTATCCAGGATGGCGCGGCTTATCGATGACGTAATGGATTTTGCCAGAGGGCGGCTCGGGTCCGGAATGGCTGTTTCGATTCAGCCCGTTGACGACCTTGACGAGCGTCTGCGAGCGGTGGTTGACGAGCTAAGGCTCGCCAACCCATCGCGCGATATAGTCACCGATTTCGCGCTGACCAGACGCGTCAATTGTGACCCATCCCGCATGCAGCAACTGCTATCGAATTTACTTGGAAACGCCTTGACCCACGGCGCGGCGGACGAACCCGTCGTTGTCCGGGCGGCGACTGACGACGACCATATCTGTATCAGTGTGGCCAATCGCGGCGAGCCGATTCCGTCCGAGGTGCTGCCAAAAGTATTCGAGCCGTACTGGCGACCGCCGTCGAGTTCGCCGGGCGGGGGGCTCGGACTCGGTCTCTTCATTTGCAAAGAGATTGTCGAGGCGCACGGGGGCACCATTGAGGTTTGTTCGTCGGCTGGGGAAGGCACCTGCTTTACGGCGCGGCTCCCCGTCCTTAAGTGCGGCGGTGAACGAACGACTATCCCCTCTTAACAGACCCGGACCTCGCGACCAGAACGCAGTTCCATGTCCTCATGAGCGGCGTCCCGAGCAACGCCTCGTTGAGGTAATTCCGCCGCAGCACATGCGCACGGTGCACGCCCCCTTCAGTGACCAGCGATGCACCGCTCGAAGCGCCGCACCTTTACAGCCCGAGGCACCGTCGACAACGCGTTAGTCAGCGCTGTTGTGCAGCGGGACAGTTACCCAAGCGCCTGCTGGGGGAATGCGTGCAGAGGTGTTCGGTATTCCCCCCACAGATGAGTCGCGACGAACAGGTGCTCCGCGTCACAACGCGAGAGACAATCTGAGCTCGAGCGCCGATGCAGTCGCGGCAATTAGCGGCTAAAGGTTTAGGGGCATTACACCCCCAGCAGGAAGACATGCGATGTCCGTCACTCGATGCAGTATGCGAAACATCGCGATGAACGGCACATTAGTCGACGCTTCGGGTGTGCTCGCGCAGTTTGACACTGAACACGTCAAGGGAATCCTGTCGCGAGGTGCCCGCCGGCGGCCACTGGGCAATGCACCGGGTACGGTACTTGCGCGCTACCTCATACTCACAATTGGGTCTCCCTCTGATGTCTCTCATACTGCTTGTCGATGACGACGCGGAGAACCGATACGCCCTCAAAATGGCGTTTGAGAGCCGCGGGCATCATGTGCTCGTCGCAAACAACGGGCGGGACGCCTTGCGCAAAGCGTCGTCAACGCTTCCGGAACTAATTGTCACTGACCTGCAGATGCCCGAGATGGGCGGCGAAGAGCTCTGTCATCAATTGAAGCGCCGGCCGCCATTCGCCGCCGTCCCGGTAATCTTGCTGTCCGCCGTGCGAGAGCCGGCCTACACCGTCCGCAACTGGGCTGCGTATTTTCGCAAACCGGCTGTAATTGGACGGTTATTAAGCATGGCCGAGGCGTTCATAGCCGCGCGCGGTGGATACCGCCGCGCATTTCGCGCTTCCGAGTATCACGGAATGTCGCGCAGACAAGGCATCGACTCACGAGGTTGGCCATGAGCGTTCAGAGCGCGGCTCGCGGCGAAGGAAGGCGGACGTACGATTCGGGCTCGACCTGCCACAGGTCCGGCGCATTTCGTGGCTGGGTTTGCTGCAGCGTGCGCGTGTCGCTCAATGGCCACGTCCCAGGACGTTGGCGAAGGAAAAAACCTTGGGGTCACGCCATCGTTGAGCAAACAACGACGACCATCGGCCAGAACGTTATGCAGAGAGCGGGACCATCACCCGTGGCGGCAAGCTAATTCAGGCGTCGGGCGTTCTCTGTGATTTTGAAAGTGAAGAGGACGCTCAACTTGCGCGCCTGGGCTGGGCCCGCGCCTGGGTCGACGCACATGACTGAGCTCACCACTCGGTCTGCGTTTCTACAAAACGTCAAACCGCGTCCGCTCGAGTCGTTTCTGCGCTGCGCATGAGGCTTCCTTCGAGCATCCGCAGGATGCGGTTGCCTGACCCAAAAAGAGTCCCGTCACTGAATGGCTTTAATGTCTGAAGAGACTCTTCGATGATACGAATGAGTAAAGACATATCTAGCGAACAAGGTTTTAATTTTTCGCGGCGGCCACTTTAGGCGAATCCGTCTTTCTGCGATAGCTTGCTGAGGGCAGCAACTCGCGCGGGAGCATCACGATGCGAATGCCTCTGCAAGCTCCTTGTCGCGTTGTGTACTGCTGTTGCGGGCTACTGTGCCTGTACCAACTCATTCACCTTATTGAACCTGATGCACCACTCCTGGAAAAGTTGCTCTTCCGGGAATCCGTCGACTTCATAGCGCACGGGCAAAAGTACTGTGCGCTTCATGAGGTGCGCACATTCCTTCACTAGCTCACGCCACGGCACGAAAGCCATTTGCTTCGGCTCCAGGCGCACCAGCACCACGATGTCTGTCGCGGGCAGTAACGAGTGCACGCTGTCCGTCCAAACGCAGGCGGTGAACAACTCGCCGGAAGGTCGTTCCGCTACGGTGTATTGCGGCACAAAAATGTCGACACCTTCGCGACCATGGATGTCGTTCAGATGTGCCTGCTGGTCGTGATAGTCGCCGGCAATCTCCCGGGTTCTCAACTGCCTGAGCTTCGCTTCAAGGCCGTCCGGCACGAACTTCTGCCACACCGCTTCGTCCCACCGAAGCATCAGCGCAGGCAACGCCCGAGGCTGCCCCAATGCTTCTTCCGCTATCTCCATCATTGTCTGCAAACCCACGATGTTTCGGTCGCCCGTCAGGAGCAGCACCGTCCGATTCGGAGCCATGACTACCGGGGCGCCTGAAATAGGCTGCCTGTGCAACACGTCCGTGAGCAAGAGGCGGGATGCGTCGTAATCGTCACCGAACTGCGATAGGTGCACACCATTTTGCAGAGTGGCGAATGGTTTCGATGAAGCAAGTCGCAAGTTGTCGATGGCGATGTCGTAAGCCTCATCGAAGGTCACATTCCACTCGGAAAGCTTGTGTTCGGTAAGCCGCATGATGGTTGACTCGCCATCGTACGCAATTCCGATTTCGAGGTTTTCGCATAGCGGTCGAAAAGCAATGTCGAACCGTGAGCCGGTACCACGGGTCTGGAGGTATGTCACGCCGCGTTCCGTCGAGCTTCGAACGACTGGTCGCAGCCGTTCCCGCGCCTCCTCGAAGATGCTTGGAATGGTCTGCTCCCTCATGCCGTTCGTCTGGCGCCTGAGAATGTCAGTGCGCTCGGCAGGCTTCGCCTCAGCATATTCGCGGAAGAGGTTATGCAGATTGATGAAATGGACAGGCGCTATACCGTCCGTTTCATCCGGCACAAGCCTGTTTAGATTGCTGTCGTACTCCCAGGCACGCGTGTCGCCGGAAGACCGCAGGCTGGACATGAACAACTCGGCGAATTTCTGCGGCGTCGGCTTGCGGAAGCGGTCAAAGAAGCGCATGGCGAAGAGAGATGCTTTGTTTATATCGTAAATGGCGAAACGTCAGCCGCTGCACAGGATGCCATGTGAGTCGGCGTCAAGCTCCGCGATATAGCCGCGTTCTGACAATATGGGGAGAGCGACGGCGAGCGGCTACCCGCCTGCCGCCTGCCTCGGTGCAATGTCGCAGAGCTTTTGCAGCAAACGCCACAGCGTGGACGTTAACTCACTCAATGTGCCGGTTTCAGTCGGCTTTCTTGACAGCTGCGGTGGTTTGAGCTGCAACGTAGTGCAGGTCCTCAAGGTTCTTCACGGCCTCGTCAGCCGACTCCAGCGACGGAACTATCCGACCTACGAGCAGCCCGAATCCAACGCTGGTCTTAACGTATTTCGTTTCGCCCGCGTCAAGCTTGAACGACACTGTCTTCTCCGTCTCGGTGGCAGTCGATACCACATACTGGCCGGCAGGCTCATCGACATAGAAGAATCCACCCGGCTGCGATTTGCCGACCGGTGCGCCGTTCAGATTGATGCTCGGCTGCAAGGCAGCGCCGAACATCGAGTTCGAGCGGTAGAAATAGATTCGGCCTTGAGTCTCTTTTAACGTCGGAATAGATGAGGCGACTTCCTTGTACTGAGGACCACTCGCACAGCCGGACGCGACGAGCGCTACCAACGTGCTGGCAACTAATGCTTTGAATAATTTAGTCATTGATTCTCTCGATTGTTATGGATTGTGGTGGGTCAAGCGGTGAAAAATGGGATTCGCCGGGCAGGAAAAAGCCCACCAAGGTACTTGCCTTCGTCACCAGGTACGCCTCGTGAATCTGGCGACCTTCGATGGTGAACACTCCGCTCACCGGCCGAAGAACGGTTCCCTGCGTTATTGTCCCCACGGGCTGCCAGAGCGACCCCGCACGTACCTCGCGTGAATAGCCCGACGTGAGCCTGACGGTGACGGAACCGACCACTTGAAAGCGCTGCTGAGTCGCGGTAATCGGTACCAGTTGGGTGCTCTGTACCGGTATCGACGGCGCGCATGCAGAAAGCATCAGCGCGGCAAACGCTGATGTAAGGACGGCTCTGATAATCACAATGGATATATTCCTAAAGTCTCCGGCAACTACATATCGGCAATACCGGGAAGAAACTTGAGTTCCATTGGGCATACAGAGAAGTGCACTTCTGTCCGAACGGCAAGTCGCGGAAGCCTTCGCCGGTGCGCGCCGTTGACCAAGGCTCAGCGTTTATTCCATCGACCAGTGAGCCGGAGGGCGCATATTCCTTGTTACGGAAATACATCCACCATTCGTCGGCACCGCATATCGTCCTTCAGTGCGCCGAGCGCGGCAGGCCTCGGCTCTAGCGTTCTGGTAGCGGGCACGTGCCGTGCATCTTTCCCCTAGTTCAGAAGGGGAGAGACATGCCGGGACGATGGAGTACGCCACGCAAGCCCGCACGACGGGTCGTCGACGACCCGCCAGGGGCCATGCCATCAGTCATCGAGCCCGAACTGGCTACCCTTGTCAGCCGCGCCCCCGCTGATGGCGACTGGTCTTATGAAATCAAGTACGACGGCTACCGGATGCTCGTTCGTATCGAGGAAGGTTCGGCCAAACTCATCACGCGCAATGGGCATGACTGGACGGACAGAATGCCCAAACTGCGCAAGGCCGTTGAAGCGCTTCCCGTAGACGATGCGTGGTTAGACGGTGAAGTCGTCGTCCTCAATGCAGCGGGCACCCCAGATTTCAACGCGCTCCAGAACGCCTTCGACCGCCGCAGCACCGCCGACATTGTCCTGTTTGTATTCGACATTCTGTGGCTCAACGGCACCGATGTGCGAGACCAGCCGCTACGAGCAAGACGCCAGCTTTTGCGTGTGCTAATGGACGAGGCCGAAGGTCCGCTGCTGCGGTTCTCCGACGACTTTGCGCAGGACCCCGATGCACTCGTCGCATCAGCGTGCAGGATGAAGCTCGAAGGCATCATTGGTAAGCGCGGTGACGCGCCATACCGCTCGGGTCGCTCCACCGACTGGATAAAGCTGAAATGCAACCTTCGGCAGGAGTTTGTGATTGGCGGCATCTCCCGAACGAAAGGCGCAAAGACCGGCGTGCATGCATTGCTTCTGGGCGTCTACGAGCAGGACGGCTCCCTCCGGTATGCAGGCAATGTGAAACCGTTCCTAGCGCCGGGCCAAAGCGCTGCGTTTCTAAAGAGACTTCAGCCCCTAAAGCAGAGCAAGCCGGCGTTTTATAACCCGCCCGAGCGCGACCGCGAGCGGGACTACCACTGGTTTGCACCGGAGGTCGTGTGCGAGGTCTCGTTTCTCGAATGGACACCTGGCGGCGAAATTCGTCACCCCGTTTTTCATGCCATCCGGGAAGATAAACCGGCACGCGCAGTGACGGAAGAACCGGTCGCCGATGCCTCGGCAGGCGAGCCGGATGATTCTCGTGTCGGGTCGACCCGCGAGCGCCCGGGGCCGCGTGGTACCGTCATCATCGGCGACATAAAGGTCAGCAATCCTGGCCGCGTGATGGACGACGTCACTGGCCACACGAAGCTCGAGCTTGCGCGCTACTACGATGAGATTGCTGAATGGGCGTTGCCGTATCTTCATAACCGGCCTTTGACGCTCGTGCGTGCTCCGGACGGAATCAAGGGAGAACTGTTTTTCCAGAAGCACTCTGAACGCGTGCGGATACCGGGCGTCGAAGAATTGCCGGTGGACCTTTATCCGCGGCATCCGCCGCTGCTCGTTGCCAACAATGCTGAAGCACTTGTCGGACTCGCTCAGATGAGTGTCGTCGAACTGCACTCCTGGAACGCCGTCGCGCCCGACCTGGACCATCCGGACCGCGTTATCTTTGACCTCGACCCGGACCCTGCGCTCCCCTGGTCAGCCATGCTGGAAGCCGCGTCCCTTGTCAAACTTGTGCTCGACGAAATCGGATTGAAGTCGTTTCCGAAGACTAGCGGCGGCAAGGGGTTTCACATCGTCGTACCGTTGACTCGCCGGCAAGGCTGGGATGAAGTGAAGGCGTTCTCACAAGCGGTCGCCCGCCACATGTCACATGTCGTGCCTGAGCGCTTCTCGGCTGTATCCGGTCCTCGCAATCGTGTTCGAAAAATCTTCATCGACTATCTGAGAAACAGCCGAGGGGCGAGCACGGTCGCACCGTTCTCCGTTCGTGCACGCTCCGGAATGGCGGTCTCAATGCCAGTTTCTTGGGACGAACTTAAGACCGTGGAGCGAGGCGACCAGTGGACGATGAAAAAGGCAGTTGCGCGGCAGCGTACGCTTAATGCTGACCCATGGGAGGGCTACTGGCGCGCACGGCAGGGCATCACTGCTGCCATGCGTCGAGCGGTCGGCATGACGCGGTAGTTTGAAGGGGAATTTGTCAGCAGACGCCGACACACCAATTCGGCTTTTTAACCAGCCGGGGTCGTGATAGTCGTTGCCGCCGAGCCGTTGACGTACTTTCACGACGCCGAACATGCCGGCGATTCCCAGCGCGCCTTGATGCGGCAAACCCGCTTGAGAAGCCTCTGTTTTCCTGAATGGTGTGGGCCATGGCATATCGTTACTATTACCGCGGAGCGCCATACACTTCTGCTGACAGTTATGGAGGGGTATCCGTCGGCGGTTGCGATGACTGACTACCTGCCGGCCAAGCGCCTACAATCTTTTTAGCCGAGCGGTCGCTCCAAGACATCTATTCCATGTTCACACGCCATAACGCCGCCTTCACTGCACTTCTGGCAGCCGCGCTCTTCGGCGCGACTACACCACTCGCCAAGACGCTGCTTGGCACGCTGTCGCCTTTCATGGTCGCAGGACTTTTCTACCTAGGCAGTGGCGTTGGTCTTGCCATCGGAATTCTTGTTCAGCGCCTGCGTCGCACGACTGCAGAACGCCGGAACGAAAACCAGATTCAGGTCGTTGAAGTACCTTGGCTTCTCGGCGCAATCGCAGCTGGCGGGGTCGCTGGGCCTGCGCTGCTGATGCTCGGTCTCACCACAACCTCCGCTGCAACCAGTTCGCTGCTCCTAAATCTTGAAGGTGTGTTCACGGCGGTAATCGCCTGGGTTGTGTTCCGCGAGAACGTGGACGTGCAGGTATTCCTTGGCATGGTTGCGATAGTGGCAGGCGGCGTTCTCCTTTCGTGGCAGCCTGGCGACACTCCGGTGTCGCTCGGCGCACTGCTCGTCGTCGCAGCGTGCGTGGCCTGGGCAGTCGACAACAATCTGACGCGGAAGGTGTCGGCGAACGACGCGATGGTCATCGCCTGCGTGAAAGGTCTTGTCGCCGGCTCCGTCAATCTGTGCATTGCGCTGCTTCTCGGCGCGCATCTGCCAGGCGTCGGAAAGATGGCTGCCGCCATGCTGACCGGCTTCGCTGGCTACGGCGTGAGCCTCGTTCTTTTTGTCGTCGCCCTTCGAAATCTCGGCACCGCCCGAACAGGTGCGTATTTTTCTGTGGCCCCAGTGTTCGGCGTCGCGTTATCGCTTTTCCTGTGGCCGGAGGTGCCACCGCTGTCTTTCTGGACCGCGACCCTACTTATGGCTTTGGGAATCTGGCTTCATATCCGTGAGCGGCATGAGCATTCTCACACTCATGAGGCCCTGGACCATAACCATCGACACCGGCACGACGAGCACCATCAGCATGTGCATGATTTTAATTGGGACGGTGACGAGCCGCACACGCATCCTCATCAGCATGCGCCTATTACTCATACGCACGCGCACTTTCCCGACATCCATCATCGGCATACCCATTGATTTGCGGAGGACAATAGAAGCCTATTTGGGTCTTCTGTTGACGTGCGGCAGCATCAGCAGCGTCAGCAACTGGTGCTGGCAAAAGGCCACTCTAGGAACAACCAGTCGCCCGGCGAGTCCGATTACACCGCATGCGAGCACGACCGTTATCACTCGGACCTTGAACCGAAACAGTGCGATAGCGACAGCTACTCCTGTAGCAGCGAGTGAGGGCATGCCCGCGGCGCTAGTCGACAAACTTCGAGTAACCGAGGTGGGCCCCCGATTCCTCGCACCACGTTTCATCAGGGCATAAACGCGGCGCGAACGGGGCAGACGCCGGGCGAGATAGATGCGGCCCTGACAGGCAAACCGCTTTCAACCTTGCAATTCAGTTCCTGCTCCCGACTGTTCGTTTCGAGAACGACAGCCGTTGAACTGACGCCGCGGGCTGCTGAACGGGTGTTCAGGCCATCGAAGTGGATATCCTCGATTCGTCATCCTGAACAGCTTAGGAGGCGCAGTAGCGATGCCCGTATCGTCTCGGTAGGCACAGGTTTTTGCCAAAACTCATCCCACCGCCCCGTGTCGCCGGGCCTTAGCGGCTCAGCGCTGCTGAGAATGAGAGGAATGCGCGCAAGCTCCGGTTTCAGCTTAAGTTGACGGCAAAACTCAACGCCGTCCAAGATTGGCATAGCTCGGTCTGTGATGATGAAGTCGGGCGCTGCCTCCTTGGCGACGACAAGTCCGGCGTGGCCCTCGCTAGCGGTCACGACTCGATAGCCTTCCAATTGTAGGAGACGCTTACAAGCGCTCGCGACGCTGAGTTCGTCATCCACAAGAAACTATTCATGTCCGGCGGCAGTCGCGGCATCGGACTCGCAATTGCACTCAGAGCTGCACGCGACGGCGGGAATGTCGTGATTTGCGCGAAGACTGCCGACCCAGACCCGCGTCTCGAGGGCCTGATTCATACGGCGGCTGCAGCCGTTCAAACTGCCGGCGCTTCCGCTTCCTGTCGATACTAGGAAGACAGACGAACCTCGCGTTTACCGCCGAATAGAGCGGCGAAAATGTCTGCTCCATCGTGGTGCAATGGTTCATTAAATATTCACTTAAATTCTCCGCGACCGGGCCGTAAACAAGAAGCGCAGCGCGTTGATAGTTGGCATCCGGCCGTCGTCATGGCTGGCACGACGTGACGCGCCTCCGTTCACTCACTTCAAAGACCAATTGCAGTCCGTTCCGCCATGAACAAACTCACCGTAAAGAGCCGACTCCTGTTTGTCACGGTGTCTGTAGCCGCCGTGCTCGTCGCCATTGGAAGCACGGGACTCATTGGCATGGCGCAAGGCACAGGCGCTCTCAAAGATGTGTTCCAGGGCGGCGCAAAGGCACTTCAAACGATATCCACTATCGACGAGCTCGTAGCCGAGACGCATTTCTCGGTGAGTGATGCCGTACTGGACCCTTCCGCAACGAAGACGGAAGCAGTTACGGAAGCGACCACGCGACGCGTAGAAAGAATTGACCAGCTCATCGACAACTTTATGAGTCATCCGTTGACGGGCGACCAGAAAAAGCTGGCCACCCAATTCGTTTCCGACTGGCACACGCTCCGCGATAAGGGATTTAAGCCCGTCTCGCAGTTGCTGAAGGCAAACAATCTTTCAGAGGCGCAATGGGTTGTAACTCAAACCATCGAAGCGACAGCCAAGGCCGTCAAGTCGGAAGGCGCACAGCTGCGTGAACTTCAACTTGCCGCGGCGCAAGCGGAATACGACCGCGCACTGAACACCAGCCGAACTGTGCAATGGGTCGTCGCCGCGTCCATCGCTTTGGGAGTCGGCGTTGTTGCACTGCTTTGCGTGTCGATGGCTCGCGTGCTTTTCTACCAGCTAGGGTGCGAACCAGCGTTGGCAGCCAGCGTTGCACATCGGGTCTCCCAAGGCGATTTGTCAGTCGTCGTTCCGGTGAAAAATGGCGACGTCCATAGCGTTATGTACGCAATGAGTTTGATGCGCTCACGACTGTCATCCATGATTGGAGACATCCAGTCGTCCGCAGACACGATTGCGAAAACGACTGTTGATATGAGCGGGGGCAACACAGCACTTTCCAGCCGGACAGAAGAGCAAGCTGCAAGTATCCAGGAAACGTCCGCGAGCATGGAACAGCTTGCATCAACCGTTAAGGCAAACGCAGACCACGCCGTCCGGGCGCGCGAACTTGCGAGCGTCGCGTCGGCCAAGGCACGCGAAGGCGACCGCGCAGCAACAGACGCAGTACGCAGAATGCAAAGCCTCGCTGAACGTTCCGCTCAGATTCGGGAAATCACATCGGTCATCGAAGGCATCTCGTTTCAGACTAATCTGCTCGCACTCAACGCCGCTGTGGAAGCGGCGCGCGCAGGGGCTCAAGGCCGCGGATTCGCCGTCGTCGCGCAGGAGGTGCGAGGTCTTGCCGAGCGCAGCTCGACGGCGGCAAAAGAGATTGCAGCGTTGATTAGAGACGTTACAACGGAGGTCGATTCGAGCGGTGCGGCCGTGAAGGTGGCAGGCGAAACCATCGTTGAGCTTCTGGGCTCGGTAACTGGCGTCACCGAGCTTGTCGACGCCATCGCAAACGCCTCCCGCGAACAAAGCGCGGGCATCAACCAAATCAGCGGTGCGGTTTCGCTGATGGACCGTATGACCCAACAAAACTCGGCGCTAGTCCAGGATAGCCTGAACGCCGCTAATGCACTGGAGACCCAGGCTCAACAATTGAGACAGTCTGTGCAGACATTCCGCATCTAACGCGACGCCGGTTCAATCGCTTGGTGCGGCCAAAGCATGGCAAGAATCGGAAGCGAACCTATCAGTCAACGCGCGCGTTCCATCGTTGCATTGTGGCTCGCCACTCTGGCCGCGCGATAGCAGAGCGGCACTTAGGGTTTAGCCTTCGCCGGCCGCCCCGTCTTCACCGTTTCTACCGCCGAAACTGCTGCCAGAAATCGTTTGGGCGCCGCAGCTTCCAGCATAAGCAACCCTGCTCGCAGGAGCTCACTCTTCTTGACGGAGACGCCTGCATCGAGACACTTCTGCTTTAGCGCAGCTATCTTTTCGTAGTCGGATTTCGGCATCGTGAAGCTGTCTCGCACGACTTTCTCCTTCTTTGTACGCTTGGTCTTCGCCTCTGCTGAAGCCACTTCTTGTGCCTTCGGAGCGGACACGCGCTTCGCTTGGGTGAGCTTTTTTGCCGGAGTGCGTTCGACTTCTGCGGACTGCTGAGCGGCGGCCTCCTCAAGAGCCACCCCTTTGCCTCTTGCGCTCTTGGGGAAATGAAAAGCTTTCTTTGTTGGCTTCTCGACGTTCGGGACGTTCATCTACTTCTCCACAGCGTTAACGATATAAACAGTATATACCGTTTCAGGTCGAGGCAGACCTGTGCATCGCCTCAAGGGGCGTTGGGTACCGCCTGCAAACTGCACGGTGTTTCGCGCCTCTTCTTTATATCAAGCAAACCTACCCTCTAGAGTCGTCCGAGCATCGAATGACTGTTGCGGTGGGCGGGCGTAGGAAGCAGCCAGCCTCGCGCATGGCAATCCTGACACGCACGCATGTGTTCGGGCGGCAGCGCGTGGAGTCGAGTGGCTGAATAAGAAAGCAAGTCGCGGCGCCATAGAACAGCGACTCACCCCCTCGGCGAGACGCCTTGTATTGCCAGCTACGCGCGACTCGCCAATGGCGCTGCTCGTAGTCGAGTTCGGCGACGAGCAAGTCGTTACGTGCCCCCCATGTCGAAAACCGGTGTCGCGCTGCCAAATAGTGGCTCCGCAATGGGACACAAAGTTGGCGTCCGAGCACGAGAAGTTCAGGTCGGCTGATTTAACGTGGATTCACAAAATCTTCACAAACCCGTCGGCCGGTGGTTCGTCTAAAGTCGTTACAGACGCGTTTCATCGGCAAGCGGCGGCAAACAGCGTCACGCCGCGAAGTTAGCGCCGCGAGGAATGTTTTTTGCCCTAGCTGGTGCATTGTGCGAGACAAGGAATCTACATGACCCTAGACGGTAGCAAACCGATATTCAACCGCGAAGTGCTGGCGGAAGAGAGCTTCGCGACCTATGCAAACCCATTGGTCAGCGAGGCCATCGAACACGTGTCAGCGCTGCAGGAAGATGCAGACGCCGAGAAGCTTCACAAGCTTCGCATCGCCCTTCGTCGATTGCGCACCCTTGTCTGGGCCTATCAGCCGATTCTCGACGAGAAATTCGACAGCCAGCAGCTGGCAGTTCTGAAGTTCCTGGCTGGCGCAGCGGGGAACACGCGCGACTGGGACATACTGATTAAGCTTGTCGAAAAAGACAGTGACCAGGCTCTTCTCGATGCGTTCATGAGATATCGAAAAGAAACGGCCGAGAAAAGCGCCGGGATATTGCGTAGCGCTCATCTGGACAAGACCCTACGCAATGCGGTGAGCGAAGCGAACAGGGAGTTAAACACAAGGCCAGCGCGAACACCGCTGAGGAAATTCGCGCGGGAGCGGGTAAAGACGGCACAGCGCCAATTAGAAAAACGGATGCGTCGCGCGTCGAAAGCGGGCACCTCTAACTACAACTCATATCACGACGTCCGCAAGGCGGGAAAAAAAGTCCGCTACCTTGTCGAGTTTTTCGAGCCTTTGCTGAAGAAGAAACAGCGCGATGGTCTTAAGGGACTCAAGCGGCTACAGAAGCATTTCGGCGCGCTCAACGATGTCGTTGCGAGCCGCGACCTTATAGACGCGCACTGTTCTTCTTTGCCCGCCGGAGTGGATGCAACACCAGCCCTTCGTGCCTTGGAGAAGCAGCAGAAGCGCCAGATTAAGGCGGCGTCAAAACTGCTTTAGCCACGAATGCGCGGGCAGATGACTGCACGTCATCGGAACGACTAGGTGTACCGTAGGCTCACCCATCATCCACGCTGCCGTGCGGTCGACTAACGCGATGCGTCATTCAAGTAGCGAGGAAATCTTGTCTAGCGTGACGGAAGGGAGAAATTCCTTGTCCTGATAAACCTTCGCCAATTCCTCTTCTGGTATCTCCCGAGCTCCTGAGGGCAGTGACGTGTCAGCCTTCTCAAATGCTGCCTCCCAGATGGCGGCAAGGTATCGCGCGCCTGCACCCATTAGCTTTGCGGTATCGTCTCCGAAAACGTTCCAGAGACCGTCGACAACCCTCGCCGAACTGCCACCACCGAGGCGGACATACTCGTCGATAAGCTTGCTGGGAGGGAGCATGTCTGCTGCCTGCGCCATCAGCGTTACTGTGGCGAAAGCGGCGCCGCGGCCGTCTGAAATACGGGGGATAGTGCCGTTGAAGCGTTTCGCTTGTTGAGAGATTTGCGGCAGCAACTCACGCGAGTGCCGGTCCACCATCTTATCTTCGAATGTCGAATGGACTCCCTTGCCCGGCCACGCCTTACTCGTTGCGCCCGGGGCATCGCGGTATCCATCAGCATGGTAAGAGCCGTGAAGGGGCTGGCATGCGTCGCCAACGTAATGAGCCAGCACCCCTGCGGCGCACAGGAAACGCGCATCATCCCCCGCCTTCAACTGCCGAACCATCTCATCGAAGATTTGCCAGACACGGAACGGCAACAGCCCCTCTGAGCGGGTGTCCGCCTGCCCGTCATCGGCATACCACTTCAACCAAGCAGAAACACTCATGTTCTCGATACTGCTTAACGTGGCCTCGCGCAACGTTTTGCCGTCGGGACGCGGCTTGTCGATGTCGGCATAGTGGTTCGGATGTTCGGGTCCGGCGTTCTGCGCATAATCCCGTCCGCCGGGCACACGCCCCGCGGTCTTCTTCCACACCAGGTCGGGCACATCAGCAAGCTCGACAAATTGGCCGTTCGCAAGTTTCTCGTGAATCTGCTCCGGCGTCAGCTCATCCGGGCGAAAACTGATGCGTTCGATGTTCGCCTTCAGGAAGTCCCGTAACGGACCACTGCCTACCGATTCAATTGCAGCGGTTGCGATACTGTAATGCCCCGTTTGTCCCCAATATGGCGTAGCGCCTTGGTTGTGGTCGCGGACTAAGTCGACGTCGAGCAACTGACATGCAGCGCTGAGCCCGGCGGCTAGCGCGTAGTTAAGGCGCTTGTCGCCTGCCAGTAGCGACTGCCCGCCCCATTCCACCGCCAACGGATGCAGCGTGGGATTTTCTTCGTCGCCCGACTTCAGATACCACAGAGTTCCCGAGTCTCCAGGCCCGCTTTGGGTAAAGCCCCTTGCGGGCGCGATGAGAAACTGCGAAACGTAGTCGTAACCGGCCAGGGATTTATGCCGGTAAAAAAGAGCCTTGATGGTTCCCTCAAGCAGCCCGGAAGCACTACCGAACGCGGTCACAGGCTGGTCGATAAATTGAAGGCTCAGGCTCAACTCATTGAGGTCAACGATTTCTCCGGGGGTGCCCTTGATACCGAAGGGCTGACTCGACCAATCGTTGACGTCGTGTATCTCGACCAGACCAATGTCCAGCGTAAGATAACTGCGGCTCCCGGGAAATTCAGGAAAGACAGAAGTGAACGGTTCGCGCGTCAGTTGTCGCTCCGAGGCGATGCCAATATCAACGGCTGCGCCGCGCAGTCGGGCCTTGACGATACTTCCTGGCTCCCCGCACACGTGTCTATTCGTAAGCGCATAAGTGGTATGCCCATCGGTGACGAGGCATCCCACGGTTGCCGTGCGTTCGACACCTTGCGCCTGCGAAAGCACGGGACATCCGCCACCGATGTAAGTCGAGGGCCAGCGTGTAGCGGCGGGGGCGCCTCTTGACGGCTCGGTCACCTGCACAGCGACGACACAAACAGGAACTGCGCGGCCGTCCTGCATATAAAGGGTCCGCGGCACCATGTGGTCTGGGTCGACCTTGCCATATCCGAACTCCGTCGCATCCACCCAATCGCGTACGAGCACGATGATTGCGGGCCACGAGTAGGGACGTACTTCGGAGTTGTCAAACGTGCGAATACCCTTCGCATAAGGAGAACCGTCTTTGTCTTGAGCCGCGGCGTCTCCCGGCCAAGGGTCGTCCGTTCGAATCAGGTAAAGCCCCACAGCAGTGCCCACGACGTTTGCTTTGTTAGACAGATGCCAGTGATACAGCTCTCTGGCTTCCAGCAAATCCTTGAGCGAAAGGCTCTGGAAATTCTGCTGCGTGGACAGTGGGCTCATCTCATTACCTTCGCGAGTTCGGATTGAAGGGGCCGTGCACGTTACGCTTCTAGGAGGAAAAAGCTTTCACGCTCGCGCGTTTCCGCATTGAGGTTGGATGAGCCATGTGACAACTTCGGGACAACGTCGTCGACTCGCCTTCAACATGGGGGGCCTACCAGCGGAGCCGAGACGACTCAATCAGCCCGGGGGCCGCAATTACGGCCAATTGATGAGGGACAAAGGTGAATTCCTGCGCGCGCACATCTCGGCGTCGCAACGAGGAAGCCAGGGCGAATGGGCTGAAAGGGGCGCCCCCAACACTTGTCGTTCGGAGAATCTGCTCGACGGATTGGACGGACGTCTGCCAATTCCATGTGTCTCCTGAAGTCCTCGTCAAGCGACAGGCGTCATAGGCTGCCGAACTACGGAGCGCAAGGCGGTCGCACGACTGGAACGGGTTGCTTGCCCACTGCACTCCGGCAGCGATGCGCTGACGCAATGGCACCTGGTCGATGCGCGGGGCCACTGTGCGTCGTGCGGTACTGTAGGCTGAATTCATGCGATACGCGAGCATCGTCCGTACCGTTTGGGAGTCGAATCCCCGGCTCATAGCGGACCTATTCAATCCGTTTTTCGAACACCTATCGCGCACGCTTGGTGCAGACTTCGAAAGCGGGCACAGTCCGATTAGAATCGACTTTGCGGCCGAAGGCACAGTCTGCGAGAGCGGTTGAACTTGCGACAATTGCGAGCGTCCTCCATGCTGCCGACGTAATGAACAAGTGCACGGCTAACTCGCTCGCGTCACTTGTCTCTGCCCTTGTAGGCTCTACTGCGGTACGCGGTCCCAGTGGGCGAACTTATATTCTGACCAGCCGGGGGAAATGTTGTGGACAAAGCGGAATATGAAGGTGCAATCAATCGGTTGGTTGCTGCGGCAGAGCTGGTAGTAGCTGGTGCGTCGGAAGAGCAGAGACTGGATGCTCTCGGGATGTTGGCGTCCCTCCGGCTGCGGCGCGCACGCATCGCCGAGCAGGGTCTTCCGCAAATCTCGGACGAGAACCTATTCAGGGAGACGGCGACTGCAGCACTCGCGATGGCGGGGCGCAAGGAGCTTCTCGCGGCATCCGCGCTTCTGGACCAAGCGCGGATGCTTATTGAGACCTAGCTAACGTAATAGTAGCAACCGGACAAGGCTGCGGACCGGACCACCATCGCAACGACGTGGCCCGCGCGCGACGTTGCATCCAGCGTTTTCATAACCAGCTCCGGGGTCCGACCGAGGTAACCTTCGCCGTGCCTTGATACAGTTAGCTTACACCTCCACGAACCGAGTCGTTCTCTCGGTGCGATTGGTCAGTCGGACACGGTATGCGGCAGATAAAGAAAAGGCGTCGAGACGACGGCTTCCTGCAACTATGGAAATAGCTTGGAGAGGGCGACGTCAGGCCGGCGCCTGCCCAGAGGCGCTGTCAAGAATGCGAAGCTTGTCGCCGAAAATCGGGAATATTGTGACCGCCCGCGCGCAACTCGTCGACAAGCCGATGCGCGGTTGCACGACATTGCTCAAACGTCTCGGGCCGCATTGCCGCATTCCGCATTCCGCATTTTATTGCACGCAATCAATGGCTGGACACGCCACACCCGTTGCGAGAACGAGAAGTGCGGGTCCTTGTTGCTCTGAACCGGACTACTCGTGGACGTTGCCTCCAGTGACAGCGCATCGCATGTTGTCCAGGACAGTGTCAACGACCCATTAGCCATTGCTCAGCGTCTAGCTCAACATGGTATCAATGCCGACGCTGGTCTATCGAACCAGGAACCCATAAGTCAAGGGGTCACGCTCGTCCACAATCCAATTCGCGAAGCCGCAAAGGTATGCGTTGCCTTCCACCTCCGGGATGACTGCCTTGAAGTTGCCGACGGTCGTTTCGCTGAGAACGCGGCCTTTGAAAACAGTCCCGATGATAGACTCATTTACAAGCGTCTCGTCTTTGCCCAATTCGCCGCGTAGGTAAAGTTGAGCGACGCGACCGCCTGTTCCGGAGCCGGTCGGTGAACGGTCCACCTCGCGGTCTGCAAACACACAGCAGTTGGCTTGCGTGGAACCTTCATGCCGCGGTTTGTTGGCAACAATGGTCCCGTAGATGTGATTGATTTCTGGAATGTCGGGATGCTGAACGGGGAATGCCTGGTTTGCAGCGTCCTTCACTTCGGCACCGAACTTGATGAGTTCTTCGACAGAAGACTCGCGAACTTCAAGACCGTGCGGCGCGCCGTCCGTGTAGAAGTAAAATGCGCCACCGAAGGCGATATCGCCCTTGACCGTGCCAAACGACGCGGTCTCGACAGTGACATCTCGCTTCCAGATAAAGGACGGCACATTAACGAAACGGACATTGCCCGCGTGCTCGCCGTTCCACTGCACGAATGCCTCGATGAAGCCGCACGGCGCATCGATACCGACGCGGGTTTCGGGCACCTGACGCTGCACCCACCCAAGCTCCACCGCCGCCGTCGATAGTGCGATGACACCGTGCCCGCAATGGTCGCTGTAGCCTTCGTTGTGAAGAAAAATGATACCGAAATCAGCGTTCGGGCTAACCGGTTCCGTCAGGTAACCGCCGTACATGTCCGCATGACCCCGGGGTTCAAACATCAGGGCCTTGCGGATTTCATCGGCGTTCTCCTTCAGCCACGCGCGCCGTTTGACGATAGTGTCGCCAGGCAGGCGCGGAAGACCGCTGGTGACAATGCGGAACGCTTCACCGCCGGTGTGAACTTCAACAGTCGAGATGGTGCGTGTGATTTTCATGTTTGCTTCGGTGAAATCTGTGGATGTCCTGCTTTTACTCACCGCACGGGACCGGCAGCGATTTAAATCGACGCTAGTTACATGTCAGCGCTCATTTGACGGGCGTCTAAGTCGAGCGCTGAACGCGCTACGCGGCTCGCGGCCAAGTCCCACGCAGCGCAGCCAACACTCTTGAACAGAATCGGCGCACTCGGCTTCAGCTCGCCAGCTAGTGCCTTGGCTAGCGGAGAAACTGAGGCCCACTCAACCCTGGCCTGGATAAGGTCGCCCGCTTCATGCATTGCGCCGACAGGGTCATCTACAACCAGGAAACTTCCGTCGACGGTCTCCTTGCCAATTTCTGCTGCATCTGCCGTGAAAGCGCCGACCCCGACGACGAGACGGTCGGGTCGCGCCGGCAACGTGTAAACGGGAGACTTGCTGGTTGTCAAGGTGATGACGACTTCAATGCTGTCGGGAATCACGTCGCCATCAAGGACAGACAGGTTCGGTGCTACCGACCGGCTCTGAGCCACGAAGGCCTCCGCAGCCGCCCGGGAGCTGCCCTTGACCAACAGTTTTGCTTCCGGAAAGGAAGCCGCGAAAGCTTCCGCGTGGTTGGCCGCCTGTTTTCCTGTGCCAATGATGAGAATTTCGCAGGGAGCCGTGCCATGCAGCGTCTGAATGCCCAGCACAGTGACCGCTGCCGTTCGCCGGCCGGTCACGGTCGGCCCGTCGAGCACGAACAACATTTGCCCGGTGCGCGTGTCGCATGCGATGACCTGACCATGGATGGTCGGAAGCTGGCGCTTTCCATTCCCAGGACACACGGTCACCAACTTATGGATGGCGATGTCTTTAGCACTGGCAGGCATCGACAGCATAAGGCCGCTTTCCTGCATCGGAATGGCCAGGCGCTCAGGACTCGCGATGTGTCCCGCGCCGTATTCGATGATGGTCTCCCGGAGAACTCGCACCAGCGAGGGATAGTCCAGCAGTGCAGCTGTTGCGTGGGCGTCGAAATTTCTGGTGCTGAGAGAGGTCATGTTCGGGTGCGCCTTTGGAGGGGTGTGCGCGACCGATGCCGCGCGCCAGCGGTTCACTCTGCCACTGGCTCGAGCAGTCGGCCGGCTTCCTTCATACACACTCCAGCCTTGATGACCACAGGAATGTGTTCGCCTTGCCCGAGCAGAAGTGAAATGTCCTCAATCGGGTCACCGTCGACGATGATGAGGTCAGCCGCGGCCCCGACGGCGACCGTTCCCCGCACCCCTGCTTCACCTGTGATTTCGGCGGCAACGCAGGTTGCCGACCGGATGGCCTCAACGTTGCCGACGATTTCTGCCCGAACCGCGAACTCGTCGGACTGGAAGGAGTGCAGCTCGCCCAGCATGTCTGAGCCGAACCCAACCTTCACGCCTTCGCGCGCCATCAGCGCAAGTGCCTGCCGGCCGACGGAGCGTGCTCCCTCAATCTTTGCGAGCGATTCAGCGGGAAAACCAAGCGCGGGACCTTGTTCAATGAGACGGTCGAGAGTAGCGATTGTGGGCACGACCGCTACGCCACGCTCCGCAAGGAGCCGGGCGGTCTCCTCGTCGATGAGGTTTCCGTGCTCGATACATTTAACCCCGCACTCGACGGCGCGCCGGACGGCACGAGCGGTGTAGGCATGCGCCATCACGTAAGTCCCGGCCGCCGCCGCTTCCTGAACCGCAGCACGGATTTCATCTTCCGAGTACTGGGTGTTGGTGATGGGGTCGTTGGGCGAAGCGACACCGCCCGACGCCATTATCTTGATTTGGGAGGCACCTTTGAGGAGTTCTTCGCGTACTGCGAGGCGCATCGCCTCGACACCATCGACCACCCGAGCAATCGCTCCCTGACGTCCCAGGCACCCGCAGGCATCGTCAAGCTTGTCATTGCGCTGACGGAAGTCGCCATGTCCACCGGTCTGCGATAACGCCTTGCCCGAAGACAGGATGCGCGGGCCCCAAAGCACGCCGCTGTTGACAGCATCGCACATTGCAAAGTCAGCGCCACCTGCATCACGAACGGTGGTGAACCCGCGATTCAGCATGCCGCGTAGGATGGGCAACGTTTTAAGCGCAGCCAGGAAATTTGGCATCATCGCGTTAGCGCCCAGATTCGCATTCGACGCGACGACGTGGACGTGCAGGTCGATGAAACCCGGCAAGACGGTACGCCCGGGAAGACTTATCCTGCGGGCATCGACAAACGACGAAGGTATCTGTCCTATTGCCGCAATCCTCCCGTCGGCGATGCAGACATTAGTGTTCGTCTCGCGTTTCTTCGTTGCGGGGTCGAAAATGTTGACCCCTTCGATTACCAACATGTTCATGTGAATTTCCTCAAGCCTGGTGTGGCTTTGTCAGCGAGATGCCGAGCAGGCTAACCACCGCGGCGAAGACGATGTAATAAGACGCAGACTCGGCGTCACCCGTGTGTTGGGTAAGCCAAGTGATGATGAAAGCGGCAAAGCCACCGAAGATGGTCACGGCGCCGTTGTAGGCCAAAGACAATCCGGTCGCACGGACGCGGCTCGGGAACATTTCCGTGAAGAGAGCCAGAATCGGGCCGGTGTATGCCGCAATCAGCACGCCGAAAATCGCCTGGAAGGTCAGCAGCGTGGCAAAGTCGGGCGATTTAATCAGATGAGAGAACAGTGGATAGCTGGCAACCAGAATAACGAGCGCAGCGACCGAAAGGACCCGCCGCTTGCCAACCTTATCCGCCAGTGCCCCGAACACGGGCGCCATGACCATCAGCACGACACCGCTGACGACGCCCGACGTGAAGCCCTCACGCTGGGTCATGTGCAGATACTTCACAACATAAGTCGGGATGTAGAACAGGATGACGTACGTGCAGACGGTCCACAGTACGACCATCAGCAGGCTTGAGAGCACCTGGCGCGGATACTCGCGAATGACGTCACGCAGCGGCGTGTTGGTGTGACGCTTCTCCGATATGAACTCGGGCGTTTCCTCGATTTTCAGCCGGATGTAGTATCCAACCGGGGCCACCAGCATGCCGATGAAAAACGGAATGCGCCATCCCCATGTGGTGAGCGATTCGGCCGACATGCTCGACGTGATAAGCGTACCGGAAAGGCTGCCGATGACCACGGCGAAACCGATACTCGTCTGAATCCAGCTCGAATAGAAAGCACGACGTTTAGCTGGAGCATGCTCGGTCAGGAACGCAGTAGCGCCGCCCATTTCACCGCCAGCGGACAGACCCTGCAGCAATCGCGCGATGACGATAAGACATGGCGCGGCGATTCCGATAGATTGATACGTAGGAGCGAAAGCAATGATGCCCGAGCCGAGCGCCATAATGAGCATGGCGAGCGACAGCGCTCGCTTGCGACCCACCTTGTCGCCGTAGATGCCGAAAGCGATGCCGCCGAGCGGTCGCATCACGAAACCAACGCCAAAAGTAGCCAGCGATAGTAGAAGCGACGTTGTCTCGTTGCCTGCGGGAAAAAATAGCTTACCGATGGTTGCAGCGAAGAACGCGTATCCGGAAAAATCGAACCATTCTAGACCGCTGCCGATGACGGTGGCCAAAATCGCCTTCCGGCGCGTTGCCGTCCTTGTGGGCGGCTCGCCCACCAGTATGCCGTTTGATGCACTCGTTGCCATTTAGACCTCTCTGGATTGTCGCTTTGCGAGATGAGCGTCCGTGATTCGTTACGCAATCAATGTAATTTTTGGCGTGACGGCCGCATAACGCTAAATTCGCAAACGCGCTTGCAAAAAACGCAACCGCGTCCAGAGGCTTGCAAGCGGGGGCGTCACAAAGCGGGTGTCTGGCTAATTACCCACTCGCGAAACCGACGGGCGGCTGGTGTTTCCGCACGCTCTGATGGCCAGGTGACAAAGTAGGAGCCGCCCATTGTCGCGTGAGAGTCCGATGCCCTGACGAGCGCGCCGTGCTCGAGGAGCGGGTCGATAACCCGGTTCCAACCGAGCGCGACGCCCTTGCCATGCGTCGCAAGCTGGACAATGAGTGGGTAGCTGTTGACGATGATGGTTTGATTGAGCGCTGGTCGTTCAAGTCCCGCCTTTTCGAACCAGGTGTGCCAGGACATCCAGCTCCGCTCTGCGTCCTCAAGAACAAGCAGCGTGCAAGTCAGCAGTTCCACCGGCTTCAGTTTGCGCCCATCGAGATAAGTAGACGAACAAACCGGAAAGACCTCTTCGTCGAAAAGCTTCCGTGTGTGCGTCCCGGGAACCTCGGGGTTGCGTAGATAGAAAATGCCGACGTCGTATTCCGCTGGCGAGACGGCTCCAAAGTGGTCCCGCACAATGATGCGCAGGTCCACATCGGGATTCCCGTCGATAAACGAACCGATTCTGGGCGCGAGCCAGAATGCCGAGATACCAGCTGAACAGGACACCGTGAGGCGAGACCTGACAACGCGAGCCATCAGACTCGAGGTAACGCTGGTGCACAGCTCCAACATGCGCCGCACATCCACCGCATAGGTTTCCCCCGCCGGCGTGAGCCTTAGGGCGTTGTGCTGCCGCACGAACAGCCGGCGCCCCAGGAAATCTTCGAGTTGAGAAATCTGCCGGCTTACAGCACTGGTGGACAGGTGCAGTTCCTGCCCCGCGCGAGTGAAGCTCAAATAACGGGCGCTAGCCTCGAATGCTTGCAGACATGCGAGTGGAGGCAAGGGAGAAAGAGCCATAGCGTTCGGCGGACTGTCCTGGTTGTAGTAGAGCAACAGGATAGCCCAACGACGTCAGCCGACGGTCATGAGCGTCCGCAGACAGCTTCACGGCCGTAAAAGTCACTTGGATAGCGGCTCGAACGGACCGATTAAGAATCCGAGGCTGCCTGACATCCACATTCATCGCGTGGTGCCAGACCGAGCGCTCCCCGGAACCTTGCGATTGGCGCCTGGGCCACAAGCCACCTTTTGGCGTCGAAAGAAAAGCGAGACGGCTGCCTTCAGGCGCGGGGACAATGATTCTGCAGATTGCCTGCAATCTGTTGTGGTCACTGCCCGGTTCTGCGAGCAGTGCTGGCTAGTGCTCCAAGTTGTCGACCTCCAGAGTGAACACGCTGCCGTCTGTCAGCAATTTTCTGAGACGCCGCGGAGTGTCGCCGAGGCGTTGGCGAAAGTCGAGACTGTCATGCGCGGCACTATTTGCCTCCAATGACTTTGTGAACGCGCTCCGCGACCGCCACTGCCTCGCTTGGCGACATGGGCAGCGGCTCAAGTGGTGCTACGTTCACGACCCAGTCGGCCAACCGGCTGACAAGCGAGACGTCGTCTGCGTTCAGCCCGAGGGCCGCCAACGACTGCGCCAACGATTCCAGCTGCGGAGAACAGCAATAAATGGCATCAAACGCGGCACGTACGCGCGTGGACTCTGTTAGCCCGGCATCGCGAGCATCCGCAATCAGATTCTCGTATTGCACATCAGCTCCAGTTTTTGACCTGAGTGCCGCGAGCCCCGCGGGCTCGCTTATACCGAGGAGTTGGGTCCCGCACACCAGGATTTCGCGGCGCCAAGCGGGGCAGTGAAGATAGTCATCATCTAACGCTAGCCCAAGCAGCGGGCTCGCGGCGCTGAACGTCACTCCATATCTGCATCCCACAGGCCAGGCGGTTCATCGTCCTCCGTCTGGCTGTCGAGATACCGTCTCGCCCTCTCGTCCAACTCTTGCCGGTAACGTCTGACGGAGCCCTCATCGACCATGTACTCGCCATCATGGCCGAGCGCACCGTGAAGGTGTCCGCTCTCCAGCAGATGTCTAACGTGCGACCGGCTAACAAATAGCAACCTCGCGACTTCGGCGATGGTCATACTTTGCCTCCACTGCAGACGGGCCACGGAAGCGCAGTCGGCAGTCACTTTTGTTTGCCATAGATGCCCGCTTCCTGCGAAACGCGTGCGAGTTCTTCGAGCGCTTTGCGCCCATGCCGTTTTGCTCTCAAGCGAGACGCTTCCGCGTCTGTGCGTACGACGGTGTGCGTGCCCTTTGCATTTGCGCTTGCGGGTAATTTGCCGTCGCGGATTAGCGCAACGACATACGCTGGCGAAACATTTAGCATCGCTGCAACCTCAGCGACGGTCATGATTTGGTTCATCTTTGTACCCGTGGGAACGGTGAGCAAGCCGGCGTCGTCAACGGCTTCCGACTTTCGCTCAGCATCTGTGGAGAATCGACGCAGATTCGAGCCTACGTTCGGTTAGCTGCTACCAGTGGAGCAACGCTCGCAGCCGTTCGACAAGCCAGTCCGCTTCCACAACGCTTGCCCACCTTTGGCCTCGATTGCACACCTCATGCGTTGCAGAGTGACCTCCCGCGAATGCTGCGGATACTTTGCTGCGTCCTTTCGAGCCTTCGCGACCAGTTGCTGCGCGAGGTCTGCACATACTTCCCATCGTTGGTAACGCTCATCGTCCGTCTGCCCAACGACAAACTTGCCGTTAATGAGGCGCCCGGCCAGTTTTGGCTGCGCTCCGGACAGCGACGCTGGCGTCACGTCTCGGGGAAAGTCGTCAGGTACATGTTGGCTCATCTCAGGTGGGCGATGACTCGCTTAGCAAGGTCAATAAGACTCGTCTTTCTCAAGGCCGGTAACATCTGTGACTTAAGCGTCGCACCGGGCGCAGCAACGACGCGGACATGAATATCTTCGCGGTCCACTACGATTTGTATGCAAGCCTCTGGCGTCGGCGCACCATCCCCAGCTGTTTGTCGCTCAACAAAAAGGGTGAATTGTCGGACGTCCGTATAAGGGCCGAGCGGCCATTCGTATCCATGGGCGTGAAGGGCCTCCGACGCGCGCTCCCACAACGGACGGCGCGGGTCAATTTCTGCGATTGCTGTGTACAAAGGGGAGACGTCAGTTGGCTCCGTCTCGTGCACGCCCCCGTAGACGTTTACCGAGGTCCGCGACCACTGCGAGGCCCACGCCACTGCTGCTTGCCGTAGCGTCTTGAATTCATTGTCGTCTTCGAGCATGTCCAGCGGGCGCCGGTCGCCAAGACTCCCGTTCTGCGACACTAGGAACTCCAGTCGGCTCATCGGAGGCGCAGGCACTATGAGCTGGCAGATTGCCTGCAAACGCTTGCTGTTCAGCGACGGGTTGGCCAGGACAGCGGGCACGTATTGAACTCCGTCGACCTCGACTGCAAAGACGCTGTTGTTGTCGAGCAGCTGCGTAAGTCGCTTTTCGGTGACACCGATTACCTCTCTGAAGTCTCCGGGCGTCAGTAGCTTTCCACTTGTGACCATTTCTCGACGGGCTTCGAGTGCTAGCTGCCAGAGGTGCTCTCGCAATATGTCGCCGCCGACGTCTTCTCCAGCTTCGAGGTAGGCTTGACGAACGATATGTTCAATCCGGCCAATGACCTCGTCGGGCAACTGCTGATACTTGGCCCGGTCTGTCGCCGGGAGCCGAAACTTGTTTGCAGCGATTTTTCGCACAAGTGCTGACGCCACAAACTGAGGAAGGTCGTAGATGGCGTCGATTCGTCGCATTGCGATGCTCCAGCCGCGTGCACGCGAGGAGGACTGACGTGACATGGCGTTGTTACGTTGCGAGCAAAATCACAGAGACGTTTTCATAAATCATGTTCTCGCAATCGTAACGAAGTTCGCTGTGCCGTTCGCCCCGATACAGTGATTCATATGGGCGCCCCTTACTTAAGCCCCGCTCATACGTCCAAGTTTTCTCGTCCGAACGAACGGAGCGGACCGCTTCAGCATCTTCTTCGGGCGCATCGTAAGACACGAGCATCACGGTGGCATCCGGGTCCGCGTTCCGCAGATGGCCAATCAAGTCTCTTACCTTCATTGCATTCACTCCTTCACTTCACCCATGATGGATGCGTTCAGTGTCCTGTCTTTCCGCGCAGAAGTCGGCCCGCAGCATGCCCCGCGATGGCTGCGCTCAAGGGGGCCGCAAGTAGTAACCAGTTCTCCCGGAGCAATTGCAAGAGGAAGACTGTCATGCCGCAGACCTGAAAATCGCGCGAGCTATCTCAACAACGTCGTCACCGATGCAAACACGAACATCCTTTGAAGCCACGCGTGAACTCGTGCCTTGGACGTGTACGTGCGCTACGTTCTGCTCGCACACCACGTCAATGCGATATGTCGCCAACACGTTCGTGTCGGCTCTCGAATTCGGAAGCGTCTCGTGGATAAAAACCGTGAAGCGGTTTGAGACGGGGTATGGACCGCGCGGCGACGGAAAAGCGAGTGCATCCAGAGCGCGCTGCCACGTCGAGCCGCCGGATTCGACGGATGTTCCCTCGCAGGCAATAAGCAGGCTATCGCCTGTGCAGTCGTCTGCATATACCGTGATGTCGGTTTGCATGCTCATTCCACGCCAGACAACGCATGGTTGAACACGTGAAAGGTATCTCCACCGTGCATGTCCGTTCGGCGCTTAAAAGACTTCACGACCGCCCCTTTCCGCTAGCTCTTTCGTAAGCAACTCGTTTGCTGCCCATCTGAATCCTCCGGCTTATCCGGCGTCCCCCTGTTCTCACGACTGGCATCATAGGGATTTGGGTAGTCCGGCCGGAGTTGTATTCTTCAGCTAGCGTTCCGGGGCTGACGACTATTCCCAGTTTTGTAAACGCTTCTGCCGCAACAGTCTCAAGCGGCGCGGCCGGCAACATTGTTCCCGTGAATTTATTCCTTCGCGTTTTCACATACACGCCGTGTCCGACCCGTACCAGCTTTTCAGCCGTAACCAGTTTCGCCAGGACTTTCGTAAGCTGTGAGCGGCTGCCCAGCTTTGTCAGCTCTGACCGTAGAACGACGACTCCTGAGCGACCGCGGATTGAACGCATCACACGGTCCTCTAGTTGCGACTTCCTGCCGGCTCTTTTTCTCATCAAATCAATCGAAGCCGACCTGACGCAGGCTCGTTTCGAATATTCGTCCAGCGAGCCCGCACACGTCGGATACCGAAATTGCAGGTAGAAATGCGGTGCCTCGCTGCGCCCAGTACAGCAGTAAATCGACCGCGATGCTGTCGCCGTTTGATAGTTTCAACGCTGGAAGCGCGGCATCAAGAGTATCGAAGCTCGGGCGTATGACGGAGAACACATTTCGAGAAGCGTTGCGCTGCAAGTCCTGCATGTGGTCGGTCGTTCAAATTGAGGGGGCATCAATTCGAAGTCGATGCCAACCTTTCAATGACTGGCGGAACTTCAATCTGTTCGACCACGGTCTTCATCTGTGCTCGCTCAAGGAGCGCGGCACCAACCTCATGCATGGATTCTTTCGAGAGCAGTCTAATCACCGGCTGAAGCTCATTTGCTCGGGGATGTGCGGCGCGCAGTTGTGCTTGCAATGCTTCCAGTTCCGTTGCCGGACGCGGAATCATGATGTCGATACGTCGCGAAGCGTTGGACCGGCGGAACGCGCTATAAGGTGGCCTCACAACAACGCCTACTACTCCGAGTGAGTCAAGGGTCGTCAGTGCTACGTGCGCATACTCTGCCCAACGTGCCAACGCAATTGACGCCTTCATTGGGATATCGCGCACCGCATCCACGCGCCGGTCGAGACGGTCAGCCATGGCGTAGTAGTCGAATTCCACCGGTTCTTTCATCTCCGTTGGATACCCTTTCGGGCAATCCAACGCGCGAAAATTACAGGCAAGTCTGTGGACCCAAGTCCTCGCTTCGTCGGAGAGTTGCCCCTCGATTTCGACCGCGCTGCTAGAAAGGCTTTCGAACGCGACGAGTTCGTCGTAAATCACCCGACGCACACATGCCCGGTGAACGGAGCTTTTCGACATCGAATGCGGAATCACCGAGCGGATGGCGTTGGCGTGTCTCGAGAGAGCATCGGCATTCGGGACAAGCGAGGCGGACAGCGGCTCCGCCAAGCCATGCTCGAAAGAAATCGGAGCGGGATGCAGAAGGACTTCTGCGTCCTCTTTGGTCGGCGACTTCGCCTTGCTTCTCCGCTTGTTCGGAGCATGCTTCGAGAGTTCGCGGGCCATCAACTCGCCAATTGGCAGGTCGTCGTCGACCCTCTCGCGGCGTCCGGAACGGCAAACCACACGAACTCCTTCGACGACCAAGTCGATATTTGCCCCAGTAAGACCATGCACCCAGAGGGCGATATCGTCACGGTGTTCACGCAGGACATTGCGCAGGTCGTTTGCCTCGGCACGGAGTCGGACGAGTTTGCGTCGGTACCTCGAGTCCTCAAATTGAAAGATATCGACGGTTTCCGCAGGATAGCCGTCGACGCCCACCAAAGACGCTCGAGTGGGCGAATTGCTTGAAACGACCACCGTAAATCCGTCGAACGGCGTGCTTAGCTTGTCCTCGAGCCAAGCGAGCGCGTGTCGATGCTCAATGTATGCCGCTGCTGGATGCATCGAATCTGCGCTGAAACACGGTTTGGACAATCCTGCTATTCGATAGAGTGCCTCCGCTTCGCGACGGTTCTCGGCTTCGCTCCACCAGTCAGTCGCCTTTATGTCAGCCAACACGGGCGGTGTCGAAATACACTCGGCGACAATTGCAGGGTTCCAATCAGAATAAGACGACCAGAAGGTCGCACCGAGGAATCGGACCCCTGCGATAACCACCTCTTCCCGGTCTAGAACATACACATCCGTCCCTTCGGCAAGCTTCCGCGCGGAAGCCACTGCGGAGGTCACTTCGTGACCGTGCAGCTCTGAAGGACCTAAAACGTACACGCAGGGCATTCCCGTTTTAGACAGAGCCTCGACGGACTCGTCCAATTTGCCAAGTCCACCAGAGACAACCAGAACGTCCGCATCGCCAATTGCGGTGAGCGACTCCATGCGCTCTTCGGACGTGCGTCCTGCAAGGACTTGAATGCGGGGAAACGGCGCGTCTCCGTAGAGGCGCCAGAGCCCTTTAGGCACGGACATGAGCAATCCTTCTGATAAGCGGTGAGGGGCGTTTTAGCAGTTGGAAACGTGCGCGAATGTCCGACTGCCGACAGGTCGTAAACTACCGGGATGTGCGAAGTTTGTCTATGTAAACTTTGTCTATGTAAAGTGCGCCGTAGACCAACTTCACACAGCATGGGAGCATCGGCGACCTTTAGCCCCGCCCTCGAACTGTGACTTCGTCCGCCCAACGCTTTGCAAAAAATCTAAGAGAGGAACGCTTGGGCCTGGATTGGTCGCAGCTCAGGCTTGCCCAAGCAATCGGCGTAGATGTGACTACGGTGAGCCGCATCGAGCGCAATAAGGCAGGCGTCACGGTCGAACGCGCAGCGGAGCTGGCAGCGGCTCTCGGCGTCAATTTGGCGCGCATGCTCAGCGATGACGACTCGCAGAAAATCGCGGAGGGTATGACAGACCCGAGCGCAATTTCCAGTGCAAGAAGCGTTGCCAAATTCAAAGCTCGACGCGAGCAGCTTGGGTTATCACAGACAGCAGTTGCCGCGCGCGGCGGCTTAGGGCGTGATTACATATCTCGGCTGGAGAAGGAAACGAGCGACACCAAGCTCTACCTCACTACGCTGGAAAAGCTCGCGAGGGGACTAGGCGTGCAGATAGCAGAATTACTCTGAAAGCGTTGATGAAGTGTTTGCCTCCTCGACTAAGCCCTCGCTTTGCTCGTGCTCCGCATCCTCAGTCACTGCCGTCAGCCAGTTCAGAACGACATCTTGACGCCAACGCAACAATTCGCGGTCGTAGAGTTCGGCGCGAGGTGGCAAGAGCCACGACCAAATTCGACAGCCCGCGGCAAGGACGAGGTTGTCCAGACCTTAGCCCTGCCTCGCGGGGCCAAGTCGACGGCCATTGGCCGCCGCTGAGGGGGGCGCCCCACTCCATGCTCCCACGGTTGCTAGTGGCATACCAGACGGGGTACCGCGACCGTTTTGAGGATGTGTCGTTTTCGCCCGCTCCTGCGCCGTTCCTGACGGTGTTCCCCCTGCATTCTCGGTAAGCAGCCACAGGCCAATTGCGCTGATGGTAGCTAACTCAACGCTGAGTATGGGGGCGTATTGCTGCGGCGGCGGTCGGCCCGCCCTGTGGCCGACGTCAATTCGATGTCTGTCTAAAACGAAATATAAGTTGGCTCGTTATACCGGCGACCATCAACCGTTTCTCGAAGCGAGACCACTGTAACGGACGGTTCGCCACTTGGCTTTTACCCAAGTGGCGGAGGCAGCGTGAAAAATCATCGCAACTTCAACGACTTACACAAAGTTCGTTACCACATCAAACTCTGCCATAACGAAGGCGAGCGCGACTCGTGGCAGCTATTCGAGAGCCAACCGAAGCCGGAAATGCAACAGACCTATCGCGAAGTAATTGGCCGCAGAAGATTGGAACTACAGCCTGGCGCAGACACGCTCAGTTCGTCAGACACTCAAGTCTTCAAAAACAACCTCTCCACTCTTCACTCATTCCTGGCTTTCTTCGGAAAAACTGAAGACTCTACCGTCGGACGCGAGATGCTTCAGAACTTCGACGAGAAAATGCAGGTGTACCTCGACTCAATGAGTGTGGCGCCGCGCACGAAGAACGACCGCCGCAGTCATCTTCGTGCGTGGCAGCAGAGCATCGCAAACGCCCAGCAGCCTGCTGACCGTAAATCGACGGATACAAGTCCGCCGAGCACCTTTCATCAACTGCTTAGGGAAGCGATTTCCATCTCAGGGTACGCACCCAAGACGCTCGCCAAGCAAGCCGGCGCTTCAGTGTCAGCTATCCAGCGATGGATGAAAGGAGCAATCCCCAACCGTCGTGCCTTCCCGTCGGTTAATCGCATCGAGGCTCAACTTGGATTGCCACGTGATTCACTACTCGCCTCGGTGCCTCAGCGTTCTCGGGAAGCACAGTCCGAGATACTGCGGACACGTAGATTTTCGATTGGCTTCCGAGAGCGTCAACACGCAAACAGCAAAAGCCCCTACATCCTGCACGCGAGGCAGATGACTGCTGAATTCCTTCATGAGTGGGACGATTTTTTCGAGTACAAGACCCAACGGAGCCCGCAACTCGTGCGTTCAGGCCGGGGGTCATGGCGATTGCTTCCGCTTGAAAAGGTTGTGGAGAGACTTCCACCCTATGCACGCCGAGGCAAGATGGGATGCGTCACGGCAAAAATTACGATGGACATGGTGCGCACCTTTTCCGGATACCTTTCACTCCCGAGGGACTCGGGCGGCCGGGGAGTTCCCTTAATCGATGCCCAAACGCTCGCATGGCTGATTGTTCCCAAAGCCATTGAGGGTTTCCTCACTTTTCGAAGCGACCGCTCGGGGGGACTGGTACACAAAGGCCACGCGAATTTCTGTAAATTTGGTGCGAGCCTGACCCATCCGTTGACAGGATATCTGACTCAACAGCCAGAATTTGCATCGAAGTTACCGAACGGGACAGTCACAGGGAACTGGGCCGACGCGTGCGCCAAGGCCCATCGCCTTTATCAAGAATGGATACGGGACGCCAGAGACATATCGCGCAAGCCAGAAGAGCCCATCCAAGGCCTCCTCAATCTTGCTAAGCCCCTCGCTCCCGTCATGCGTGCAGTCGAGCAACTTGACACACTCGCGGCGCGGGCCGCGGCCGGAAGTCTAGAAGAAGCGAGACATAAGCGGGACGCCCTCTTGCTGTCAATGCTGATGGCAAATCCGCTTCGAGCGCGCAACTTTATCTTGATGACATGGAATGAAAAGGGCACGGGCGCACTCTATCGCCGGGAGAGCGGACAATGGCGCTTGCGATTCGGCGCTGGCGACTTCAAGAACGACCGGTATGCCAACAAGACCGACTACGATGCGCCGTTGCCACATGCGTTAAGTGACCGAATCGAGGAGTACTTATATGACTACCGACCACGTCTCATCAAAGAGAATCCTTCCTGTGCTTCGGTTTTTCCCGGACAAACAGGGAAAATCTTCTATGGATTGAACAAACACATATTTCAAATCACGCAGCGCCACGTCCCGGAAACGCCCGGATTTGGTCCACATGCGATGCGACATGTGGTAGCGACTGATTGGCTCAGGACACATCCTAACGACTTTCTCACCGCTGCCCAGCTCCTCCATGACAGGCTCGAAACCGTTCTGAAGGACTACGCTCATCTCAAGCAAGACGAGGCGTTCAGTCGTTTCGAAGAACATTTGAATGCCGTGGGGTACGCGATGAAAAGCTGAACGAGCGGAGCGGATTGGCACGCCGCGCTGTACTAATCGCGAAATGCGCAAGGCCAGCGCCTCCCCGTAGGTCGGCAGCGCTCCGTTCCGTTGCCGACTTCACCCGCTCCTACACCGCTCGCTAACAACTCTGGCTGCACCGCAAAAAGCTATGGGAACGTCATGCTAAGCAACAGCATGGGCGTTGCACGATTCATGCGGGAAGCCATCGATGTATCGTCAACCCACCGTCAAAAGATTTCTTCAACAAAATTCGGAAAGCCCCGCCGCGTTCTCTCTTATGAAGTGACGGGCTGAGTCAAAAAAGCCCGGCGGCAACACCTTATCGCTTCCCTTTGGGAGCACACGTTCAAAACAGTCGTTATCGGGCATTAAATACTGCAGGCACAAAGCTCCGTCGCCACAAGTAGCCGCCCGCACCGTTGTGTCCATTGCGAGCATTGCTTGCTTGACGGCTTCACGGTCTTCGGAGGACCTCCACATGTGCCGGCGCCAGCGATTGTGCTGATATCCGACTACGGCTTCATCGTATTCGAAAAGCCTTCGAGACATTATCTGAACCCCTTTAGGGTCCACGCTCGACTCTGCAATCCAGACGCTTGAGCGGAATATGGGCTGTTCAGGGAAGCCTCGCAAGAGAGCGTCCACGCGTGCTTGCGAAAGTCTCTCAAGTGCCGAATCCACTCCGAAGTGTGGTGAGATTTCGCCGTTGTGCTTTTTGAACGGCGCAACGAGCCATGGGAGCACCTTGTCAAACAAGCTGTTTGCACGGTGAACCGTGACCTGTACATCATCGAGCGTCCCTGCCCCCGAAAACCCGACAAAAAACTCAGCACCCGATGCATCCCACCTAGTTAAAGCAGCATCGAGCTCAACGAGTGACGAAAAAACCGGCGCTGGCGGTTGCGGCGGAAATGGATGCATCGCACGCTTTTTCGTCCTTGCGTGGTTAGCCTCGAATCGCCGCCGAACCTCCGTGGTAGTCAAACGACGGTCAACGATAGCCACGCGACACTCGCAACGGCGAGCAAACCGGCGCCCTACGACAGCAAGCACATCGGACTCATCAGCTGTCGCTGTTCGACAGACCAGCGCAGTGACATGCTCATCTGTCGGCGGCGCGGGCCAGTTCACGCTGTCGGCAACGACAGGGCGCGACTGTCGCGTGAGGCCCCAGTCGAGCAAATACGTGCGCGCGTTTTCTTGTGAAAGATTCAAACGCCGCGCCAAGACAATAGCCTGGCGTTGTCCACGTTCTGCGACCTCGGATGCGGTAATTTCACTGTCGAGTGCGCTGGCACGAATGCCATTGCGCACCGCACGCTCGAGCGCGTGCCAATCATCGAAACCAACTGCCTCTGACGTGACCTGCTGAGCAGACGAAAGTGTCAGTCGGGGAAAAGCCCGATGGAGCTGTTTGGCCTTACGCTTGGCGTGGCCGATATCTGACGGGACGAAGGCGGGTGCGTATTCAAAAGCTGCTGACATGGCTCGCTCCTGCGCGTTAAGCGCAATGAAAGGCTCGTGCCGGCTCCAAGCCTCACAAGGGAACAAACCAAGTGAAGAATGACAAAACGCGAAGCTTCTCTTCCAAGAATTGTGCTACCGGCGCACACGGCCAGAAGCGGGGCCGCGCGTAATTAACTCACGCCGCGCTCTGCATCTGCAAGCGCTGTCGAACAACCGCTCACGCACGCGGCGCGTGACGTCGGGAGACGACGGCCAACCCCGTGGTCGTTGCTCACGAGGGGGCCAGCAGAATTCGCATTTGAAGTGCTACCTTGGCCTGCTATCCTGTAGTCGTGTAGCAGCCGCGAAACCAAGCGTGACAAGCTTCTTCTGACATCTGCCGCGAATCGCCGGTTCGATGCCCGCTTGCAGCGCCGAGTTATAGGTGCCGAGATTCCAGTGATCGAATTTGTCGATGGCATCCGGCGCGGCATCGAACGGAGCGAGCAGCGGCCAGGTCTCGCGTATGCGCTGTCGATTGACGATCAGCATGCCATTGCCGACGGGCGCGCCGAGCCACTTATGCAAACTCGTGACGAAGAAATCGCAGCCGAGTTCGCGGAAGCTCACCGGCATCTGCGCGAACGACTGCGCTGCATCGACAACGGTGATGATGCCGCGCTCTCGCGCGAGCGCGCACAAGCGGCCGACAGGCAGCACTCTGCCGGTCCAGTGAAGCATATGCGTCAGGTGAAGCACGCGCGTGCCGGAACGCATCGCGGATAAGTACGCGGCGACGATTTCGTCGTCGCTTGCAAGCGGATCGAACGCGGCCGTGTCGACAACAATGCCCTCGCGCGTCTGCCGCTGCTGCCAGCCGCCAAGTGCGCTCGGGTAGTCCCACGGAGACACGAGCACCCGCTCGCCGGCCGACAACGGAATGCCGAAAATCGCCACGCTCAGGCCTTCGCTTGCGTTCCGGTTGAGCGCGATTTCGTCGGCGGCGCAATCGGCTAGTGCAGCCAACTGCCGCTTGATGTCCGGCAGCTTCGCATCCAGACCGGTCCACATGTTGACGTCCGGATTTTTGCTGACGAAGCGATAGGCGTCGATGACCGCCTGCTCGACAACCAGCGGCGGCGGACTCACGGCGGCGTTGTTCAGATTGAGCAGCGGATGCTGCTTCGGGTATGACTCGCGCACGCGTGCCCAGTCCACGCCGGCGTTGGTTTTTGTGAAGCTCAAAGTGTCCGTGTGCATTCGCTCGTCCTCTGCGTGGCGCGACGCGGGGGCGCGTCTTTCGGTGCCGACGTTAACTTAGCCGGTAACCGGGTGCGTGTCTCGTCGTTGAGGCGGCGAAAACCGCACGCAGAAAATGTTTTTACGGCCGGAGGAAAGAGGTTGTGCCGTGGGGACCGCTGCCGACGATGCCGCGGCAGATGCGGTCCGCCGACAACGGTGTATTAGGAGAGGCGCGCATGTAGCGCATAGATTGACGTTGTTCTTTTTTTGACGAGGGCGCGCACCAAAAGATGCACGCCCTCTCGCACACACGCCCGACCGATTGCATCCGGTCAGGCGTAGTTCCTTCGCTCGCTTAACGATCCAGTTGCTGAATGCCCGCGAGTCGCCACGTATCTCCGGTATGCGCGCTTCGGACAATATTCCAGACCTCCTGGAACGGTTGCGCGGTCGGTGCATCGTCCTCACGCATCTGGCCGTAGAAGCGCACGCTGACGAACGTTTCGTTTGCCGTACTTTCGACACCGAGCACTTCCGCATCGAGTTGCGGCACCTCCGTACGGCTCGGCTGGCTGCCGCGGCCCTCCAGATCGCGCTTGAGCTGCGCGAACATCTCAGGCGTGGTCAGCTCGAACAGGTCGCCCTGCTCGTTGGCGTCCCATGCACGTTGAAGACGCATGAACATGGTTTTCGCCGACGTCACCAGTTCAGCCTGATCGAGCCCGAGCGGCTGCGACGGCGCGCTGAATGCGCCCGTTGCAGCGACCGGATTCGTCGCGGCGCGCTGCGTGCCGAAAAAATTCGTATCGGGCCGCGCCTGGCCGTTCTGGTTCGGGTGCTGGAACGGCGAACCGTTGCCCTGCGACCGGCTCGCGGCGCCCTGTCCATAAGCCAGATCCGGACGACGACGATTAGCGATAAAGCGGAACAGCATCACGCCGGCCATCACGACGAGGCCGATCAGCAGCATGTTCGACAGCATTTGCGCGAGCCCCGCGCCCAGTCCGAGCGACGACAGCAACGCGGCGATGCCGAAGCCGGCGGCGAGACCGGCCAGCGGACCGAGCCAACGGTTGCGCGCGGGCGCCGCGGCCGGCGCCTGCGCGGCCTGCTGCGCCGGCTGAGCCTGCTGGCTTCGTTGCGCCGGAGCGGACGGCGACGCCATCTGCGACTGGCGTCCGATGCTTTGACTGCCGCCGACGCGCTTCGCTTCGGCGTCGTTGGCCGCCAGCGCGCCGAGCGCCAGCACGGCCGCGAGACCGAGCGTCGCGGTGCCGCGCGTCACCTTACTGGCGACACGGCGGAACTGATTGATGGCTTGCGTATGCATATAAACCTCTCTTGATGAACCGGGGCGCCCGCCTCGCGCGTCGTCTTCACACGCGACTAGCTTACGGACGGTAATTTTCTTCGGTCGCCATGTTTGCCGCTGGTCTGCCGGCAATTTGCAACGTACGACCTGCGAGCCTTCAATCTAGCCGAAGTCCAGACGACGGAAAATTCGTATTTTTATTGCTGATCATTCGTAAAAACCGTAACGTTGCTGAATCGACGGAGGAACGCGTGAACTTCAAGCATCTGTATTACTTCTGGGTCGCGGCGCACGCGGGCGGGATCGTGCGCGCGGGCGAGCAACTGCATGTCACGCCGCAAACGCTGAGCGGTCAGATCAAGCTCCTCGAAGAAGCGCTGGATAAGAAGCTGTTCAGAAAGAGCGGACGCACGCTCGAACTCACCGACGCGGGACGGCTCGCGCTCGACTATGCGGACGAAATTTTTTCACTGGGTTCGGAACTGGAAAGCGCGGTGCGCCGCGAGAAAGAGGTCGGCACGCAATCGCGGTTTCGTGTCGGCATCGCGGACTCGGTGCCGAAGGCGATCGCCTACCGGCTGCTGGAACCCGCGCTGAGCGCGCCGGTGTCGCTGCGTGTGATCTGTCACGAGGGCAAGCTGCATGCGTTGCTCGCGCAACTGGCCGTGCACCGGCTCGATCTGATCATTGCCGATGCGCCCATTCCCGCCGACGTCAACATCAAGGCGTTCAATCACCGGCTCGGCCGTTCGACGTTAAGCTGCTTTGGCGCCGAGTCGCTGCTGCAGGGCGTTCGCAAACGCTTCCCGCTGTCGCTCGGTCAGTTGCCGCTGCTGCTGCCCGGCACGGAGTCGGCGGTGCGCCGCAAGCTGGATCATTGGCTCGCGTCGCGCGCGATTTCACCGCGGATCGTCGGCGAATTCGATGACGGCGCGATGGCCCTCGCGTTCGGCCGCGAAGGACGCGGTCTGCTGTTCGCGCCGACCGTGCTCGAGGCGCAGTTGCAGGCGGAACACAAACTGACCACGGTCGGCCAGATCAATACGATCGTCGAGGAATTCTTCGCGATCTCGATTGAGCGCCGCATCAGTCATCCGGCTGTCGCGATGATCATCGACGCCGCGCGCAGCGAACTGTTCAATGCGTAGACGGCAACGCGCAGGCACGCACCAAGAAAAAAGCCACTCGCGATGAGTGGCTTTCGAAATGTTTGGTGGGCCTCCCGTGAGTCGAACACGGCACCAACGGATTATGCTAACCAGCTACGGCTTTCGCCGCCCCTTTCGGGTTTGTGGTCTGGACTGTCTCTTGTCTTTACGACCTGCCCGTTCAGTCTCTACACGTTCTCTCAAAGAGAGCTTCGCTCGGGATTGCCACGCTGCGAGCAGCAGAGGTTTCCCCGAATTTGAGCAGTTCTACCAGGGGGCAGAGCTAACTTACCCCAAGGCAACCCATTCACGACTCACCATGCCAAGCTGCATGGTTTAGGTGAGCCTTTGCTAAGTCCGCTGCTCTAACCAGGCATGAGCTAGAGGCCCTGAGAACTCGGGATTTTACCGTATCGGATGCAAACAACGAAGGGCTTCGCGTGCGGCCCGCCTTCTGACTGGCCGACTACATGAAAAAGGGCTTCCGCAACCGCTTCGCTTTTGCGAAACGACCGGGAAGCCCCTTCAACATCATGTGCCGCTAACGACGCTTCAGACCATCGCGCCGATCAGTTGCCTTCAAGGAACGACTTCAGCTTGTCGGACCGGCTCGGGTGACGCAGCTTGCGCAGCGCCTTCGCCTCGATCTGACGAATCCGCTCACGCGTGACGTCGAACTGCTTGCCGACTTCCTCGAGCGTGTGGTCAGTGCTCATCTCGATACCGAAACGCATGCGCAACACCTTGGCTTCACGCGGCGTCAGCGAGTCGAGCACGTCTTTCACGACATCGCGCATGCTTGCATGCAACGCGGCGTCTGCGGGCGCGACCGTGTTCGTGTCTTCGATGAAGTCGCCAAGATGCGAATCGTCGTCGTCACCGATCGGCGTTTCCATGGAGATCGGCTCTTTCGCGATCTTCATGATCTTGCGGATCTTGTCTTCCGGCATTTCCATCTTCTCGGCCAGCGTTGCCGGGTCCGGCTCGAGACCGGTTTCCTGCAAGATCTGACGCGAGATGCGGTTCATCTTGTTGATCGTCTCGATCATGTGAACCGGAATGCGGATGGTGCGCGCCTGGTCCGCGATCGAACGCGTAATGGCCTGGCGAATCCACCACGTTGCATACGTGGAGAACTTGTAGCCACGACGATATTCGAACTTGTCCACCGCCTTCATCAAGCCGATGTTGCCTTCCTGAATCAGATCGAGGAACTGCAGACCGCGGTTCGTGTACTTCTTCGCAATCGAAATCACGAGACGCAAATTCGCCTCGGTCATTTCGCGCTTCGCCTGACGCGCCTTCAGTTCGCCGGCCGCCATCTGACGGTTGGTTTCCTTCAGGTCCTTCAGCGGCAACACGACACGCGCCTGCAAATCCAGCAGACGTTGTTGCTGCTCGCGAATGGCCGGAATGTTCCGCGTGAGGATCGCGCTATACGGATGCCCTTCGCTGACGATCTTGTCGGCCCATTCGAGATCCGTTTCGCTACCCGGGAAACGCGCGATAAATTCGGCGCGCGGCATGCCGCACTTGTCGACGACGGTGTGCAGAATCTGACGCTCGACCTGACGCACTTCATCCACTTGCGCGCGCAACGTATCGCACAGACGCTCGACGGTACGCGCGGTGAAGCGGATCGTCATCAGCTCGTTCTGGATGGTTTCCTGCGCCTTCAGATAGGACTTGGACTTGTAGCCTTCCTTCTCGAACGCGCGACGCATCTTGTCGAACCATTCGCTGATGAGGGCAAATTTTTCGAGCGACGCACGCTTGAGCGCTTCCATTTGCGCTGCGTTGGCCGTGGCCTGCGCGGTGCCGTCGTCTTCTTCCTCGTCCTCTTCGTCCTCTTCCTCTTCTTCCTCTTCTTCGCTCTCGATGGCTTCCGCTTCCTGCACCGAGAAGCCGTCCGCGTCTTCCGCGTCGGCGTCGATCAGGCCGTCGACCAGTTCGTCGATGCGGATTTCCTCATTCGCGACGCGCTCGGCCATGGCCAGAATGTCGGCGATCGTGGTCGGGCACGCGGAGATGGCCATCACCATGTGCTTCAGGCCGTCTTCGATCCGCTTCGCAATCTCGATTTCGCCTTCACGCGTGAGCAGCTCGACCGTGCCCATTTCGCGCATGTACATGCGGACGGGGTCGGTCGTGCGGCCGAATTCGGAGTCGACGGTGGAGAGCGCGACTTCGGCTTCCTCTTCCACTTCGTCGTCCGACGAAGCGGCCGGAGCGTTGTCGTTCAGCAGCAGCGTTTCGGCATCGGGCGCCTGCTCGTAGACAGCCACGCCCATGTCGTTAAACGTGCTGATGATGCCTTCGATCGCCTCGGTCTCGGTGAAGTTGTCCGGCAGGTGATCGTTGATTTCAGCGTATGTGAGGAAGCCGCGCTCCTTGCCGAGCTTGATCAGCGCGCGGAGTTTCGAACGACGCTCTTCCAGTTCCTCGACCGTGCCGGGCTGCGACGACGAAAACGCGTCTTTCAGCAGCGCCTTTTCTTTCGCACGGCGGTCGCGAGCCTTGGCCTTTTCCACTTTGCCGGGAGCGGCCACAGGGGTTTCTTCGCTTTGGGTTGCGTCGTCATCGACGGGTACTTCATTCAGCTTTTTCGTCATGGAGTTCGCCGTACCGGCTGTAGTCTCGACTCGCGGCTGGTGGACAACAGCCGGTTGAACCGTGGATACTGGAGTCTCGCGCACTGCCGCATCGTCCTGCGCGACAGCCGCTTCCCTTGCGCTTCTGACACCCGGCCGCCTCGCAGCCGGAGGCGGTACGGCTTGCGCCGTCTTCGTGACCGCCGTTGCCACTCCTTTTGCCTTGCCTGCCGGCTCCGCTTGCGCGGGCGAAGTGGTCGATGATTTTCTCCTGGCAGCCGGTGTCACGCTGGCAGCAGACACCTTCCGGGTAGAAGAAACCAACTTGGCCGAGGCGACCTTTGCGGTCTGCTCCGTGGAGCGTGGGCCTGTTTTGCTCTTTCCACCTGTAGTCTTTGCCATCGCATCGCCTTTTCGCCTTTGCTAGGAAAACCCTTGAAAAACAAACCGCTGGAAACCTTTTATTATACCACTCAGGCTTCTGCGGCTCCGCCTACAAGCCGAGCTGGCGCTTCATGTCAGCTCGCTTACGATTAAGCTCCGCGAGTTCCGCGAACTCCTCCGGCGTGTGCCGGGATTGCCGCGAAAGCTGCTCGAGACGATCGCAATAAGCGTCGTAACGCATCTTCAGAATCGCCGCTTTCAACTCCTCTCCGACGATCCGTTCCTGCTCGCGCCGCTCCTCGATGACGGTCGCATCTTCCGGGTCCTTCAGCAACAAATCCCGGACATTTTCATCATAGTCCAGAATTTTGCGAAAGATTTCCTCGAAAGTTGGGGCGTTTGCACCGTTTCGCAATAGGTCGGAGAGCAACTGGAACTCCGCCGAATCGCCGAGTGCGCGCGCGTGCGTCGTCACTTCCTCGAATAGCTCGCCGTGCCGCGTGACGGTCAGCAACGCCTGTTCGGCCTCTTCATCGAGCACCGCGACCGTGCGCGGATACATCACAAGATTGCGCAGCGTCTTTTCCTCGATGCCCGTCACGCTGCGCCGGTCCTTGCGAGCCGGCGCGAGGCGCGCGGCCGCCGCGATGCGCGAATCGACCTCGCAGAGCGCGGCCACCTCGTCGAACGGCACGTCGAGCCGGTCGGCGAACATATGCATGATCTGCGCGCGCAACGCATTGGCCGGCAGCGCCTGCAACAGCGGCTTCGCGTCGAACAGCGCGCGCGCCCGGCCTTCGGGCTGATCCAGTTCCTTGCCGGCGAGCACTTCGTTCAGCATGAACTGCGACAGCGGCATCGCACGCTCGACCTGCTCGGCGAACGCCTCGGTGCCGAATTCGCGCACGTAGCTGTCCGGGTCGTGCTCCGCAGGCAGAAACAGGAAGCGGATGGTCCGGTTGTCCGCCGCATGCGGCAAGCAGGCGTCCAGCGCGCGACGCGCGGCGCGCCGCCCAGCCGAATCGCCGTCGAAACTGAAAATGACCGTGTCGGTCTGGCGCATCAGCTTCTGCACATGGACCGGCGTGCAAGCCGTGCCGAGCGTGGCGACCGCGTTCTGGAACCCCAATTGAGCCAGCGCGACCACGTCCATATAGCCTTCGACGACCAGCACGTAGCCCTGTTCCCGAATCGCGAGACGCGCCTCGAAGAGGCCGTATAACTCGCTGCCTTTGTTAAATAGCGGCGTTTCCGGAGAATTCAAATATTTCGGCTCACCGCCGTCCAGCACGCGGCCGCCGAAGCCGATCACCTGTCCCTTCACATTGCGTATCGGGAACATGATCCGCTCGCGAAAGCGGTCGTAGCGCCGGTTCTGACCCTGTGCGTCCGATTTTTCGCTGACGATCACGAGACCCGATTCGACCAGCGAGTCATCGCGATAGTTCGGAAACGCGGCTTCGAGGTTCTGCCAGCCGTCCGGCGCGTAGCCGAGGCCAAAGCGCGCGGCGATCTCGCCGGTCAGGCCGCGCTTCTTCAGATATTGGATCGCGACCGGCGCGCCGCGCAGTTGCTTGCGGTAGTAATCGCAGGCGGTCTGCATGACGTCGGAAAGCGCGGTGGTGACTGCTTTGGAAGCGGCCGGCGAATAGCCGCCGCCCGAGCCGCCTGCGCCTCCGTAGCCGGGCGAAGGCTCGTTCGGCACTGTCAGGCCGACGGATTGCGCAAGTTCGTTGACGGCTTCGGGAAACGAGGCGCCGACGTGTTCCATCAGGAAACCGATCGCCGTGCCGTGGGCGCCGCAGCCGAAGCAGTGATAGAACTGCTTCGTCGGACTAACGGTGAACGACGGGCTTTTCTCGTTGTGAAACGGGCAAAGCCCCATGAAGTTCGCGCCGCCCTTCTTCAACTGCACGTACCGGCCCACCACGTCGACGATATCGACGCGGTTGAGCAGATCCTGCAGGAATGACGGAGGAATCAAGGTAGATGACGCTGCCTGAATGACTGCCTGAAACACCCGATGCGGCGCGCGCCACGCTCAACCGCGGGCACGCGAACCACACACACAGCCCGCGCTTTCGCCTTACTTCGCGAGCGCGGCTTTGACCTGAGCCGATACGGCGGTCATGTCGGCACGGCCCGCGAGCTTCGGCTTGAGCACGCCCATTACCTTGCCCATGTCCTGCGGACCGGCGGCACCGGTTTGCGCGACGGCGGCCTGCACCTCGGCGACGATTTCCGCCTCGGACATCTGCTCGGGCATGTATGCCGAAAGAATGGCCAACTCCGCCTTTTCCTTGTCGGCGAGATCCGTGCGGCCCGCGCCTTCGAACTGGCTGATCGAGTCCTTGCGCTGCTTGATCATCTTGTCGATGACAGCGGTCACCGCGGCGTCGTCCAGCGTCACACGCTCGTCGACTTCGCGTTGCTTGATCGCGGCGAGCAGCAGCCGGATCGTGCCAAGACGCTCGGTCTCACGTGCCCGCATGGCGGTTTTCATATCGTCGTTGATCCGGTCTTTGAGGCTCATCACTCACCTGAATGCGTTGAAAATTGAGAACCGGCCGCGTCGGACATACGCACAAGCACGCACAAGCACGCATAAGCAGCGCATGAACACAAACGCCCGCTTGGGACTGCTTCCTCAAGCGGGTTGACGCAATTGTGCGTAGTGGATGCGACCCTGCTGGCTGGTCCGAAGAGACCGTGTTTTCCGTGACGGCACTGGTTGCGCCGTCACCGGTTCGTTGTCGTTGTTCCGTTGGACTGCAACAGCGGCAACACCAGAATCAGTAGAACTTCTTTGGCAGCATCTGGCTGCGCAGACGCTTGAAATGACGCTTCACCGCGGCGGCCTTCTTGCGTTTGCGCTCAGCCGTAGGCTTTTCGTAAAACTCGCGCGCCCGCAGTTCCGTCAGCAACCCGCTTTTCTCCATGGTGCGCTTGAAACGGCGCATGGCGACTTCAAACGGCTCGTTGTCTTTTACGCGGATGGTCGTCATTTTTCAATAACGGAACTTTGTAAAGGTTCAGGAGTATAGCAGAGCTTTTACACAAAGCCACTGCGCCGTCAAGCCCCCCGAGCGTACTCCGCGGCAGCCTGGCCGGCCGCCACGCCCGACGCCCAGGCCCACTGAAAATTGTAGCCGCCGAGCCAGCCGGTGACGTCCACCGCCTCGCCGATGAAGTACAGGCCCGGCGCGCGGGCGCTCATCATCGTCGTCGACGAAAGGTCGCGGGTGTCGACGCCGCCGCGCGTCACTTCGGCCTTGCGGTAGCCTTCGGTGCCGTTGGGCGTGAGCGTCCAGCGCGACAGCGCCTCGCCGATGCGCCGTAGCGCCTTGTCCGGCAGATCGGCCACGCGCGCTTCGGCGGGAATCTGATGGGTGTCGAGCCACACGTGGGCGAGCCGCTGCGGCACCCATTCCGACAACAGATTCGCGATCTGGCGGCGGGTCCCGGTCTTCGCTTCGAGCAACGCGGCAGCCGCATCCTGGTTCGGCAGCAGATCGATGTGGATCGGCTCGCCCGGCTGCCAGTAGCTCGAAATCTGCAGCACGCCAGGGCCGGAAAGCCCGCGGTGCGTGAGCAGCAAATCCTCTTCGAATTCGGCGCCCGTCTTCTTGTTCCCCGTCGCGATCCGCACTTCCAGCGAGACGCCCGACAGCGCCGAAAACGGCTCCCAGTCGGCGGCGGCAAAAGTCAGCGGAACGAGCGCGGGGCGCGTATCGATCAGCTTGTGGCCGAATTGCTTCGCCAGACGATAAGCGAAATCCGTGGCGCCGATTTTCGGAATCGACAGCCCGCCCGTCGCGACGACGAGCGCGCGCGCCGCAATCGGACCCGCATTCGTGTCCAGCGTGAAGCGGCCTTCGGCGTCCTGCCTCACATGTTCGACCGCAAGCGGCGTACGCCAGGCGACATGCCCCGCGTCGCACTCGCTTTTGAGCACGTTGATGACCGCGTCGCTCGACTCGTTGCAGAACAACTGGCCCTTGTGCTTTTCATGCCACGTCACGTGATGGCGCTTGAGCAACGCCATGAAATCGCGCGGCGTGTAGCGTGCGAGCGCGGAGCGGCAAAAATGCGGATTCGCCGACAGATAATTGGCCGGGCCCGCGTACAGATTCGTGAAGTTGCAGCGGCCGCCGCCCGAGATGCGGATTTTTTCCGCGAGACGCTGCGAGTGATCGATCAGCACGACACGCCGGCCCAGTTGCCCGGCCACGGCCGCGCACATCATGCCGGCCGCGCCCGCGCCGATCACTGCGATATCGAAGGATTCCATGGGGCCGCATTGTACCTGCGGGCCGGCGGCGGCTTGCCCGCGCTGCTATACTTTCAGGCTTACTTCTCTGCGTTGCGGACGCTCTCAAGCGTCCGTTTCAGCCCCACCAGACATGCTCGTTCTCGGCATCGAAAGCTCCTGCGACGAAACCGGCCTCGCGCTCTACGACACCGAGCGCGGCCTGCTCGCGCATGCGCTGCATTCGCAGATCGCGATGCATCGCGAGTATGGCGGCGTGGTGCCTGAACTCGCGTCGCGCGATCATATCCGGCGTGCGCTGCCCTTGCTCGAAGAGGTGATGGAGCGCGCGGGCGCGGCACGCGGCGACATCGACGCGATCGCCTACACGCAAGGGCCGGGGCTCGCGGGCGCGCTGCTGGTGGGCGCGAGCGTCGCCAATTCGCTGGCGATGGCGTGGGACAAGCCGACCATCGGCATTCATCATCTGGAAGGGCATTTGCTGTCGCCGCTGCTCGTCGACGAACCGCCGCCGTTTCCGTTTGTCGCATTGCTGGTGTCGGGCGGCCATACACAGTTGATGCGCGTGACCGACGTGGGCGTGTACGAAACCCTTGGCGAGACGCTCGACGACGCCGCCGGCGAAGCCTTCGACAAAACCGCCAAGTTGCTTGGCCTAGGCTATCCGGGCGGCCCGGAAGTCTCGCGCATGGCCGAATTCGGCACGCCGGGCGCGGTCGTGCTGCCTCGTCCGATGCTGCATTCCGGCGACCTTGACTTCAGTTTCAGCGGTCTGAAAACGGCTGTGCTCACGCACGCGAAAAAGCTCGGCGGCGCGAACATCTGCGAGCAGGCGAAAGCGGACCTGGCGCGCGGTTTCGTCGACGCAGCCGTCGATGTGCTGGCAACCAAGTCGATCGCCGCGCTCAAGCGCACGAAGTTAAACCGCCTCGTCGTGGCGGGCGGCGTGGGCGCGAACCGGCAGTTGCGCGAAGCGCTCTCGGCGGCGGCGCAAAAGCGCAACTTCTATGTGCATTACCCGGACTTGTCGCTGTGCACGGACAACGGTGCAATGATCGCGCTCGCCGGTGCGTTGCGGCTGCAGCGCTGGCCGGATCAGTCGGGCAAGGACTACGCGTTTACCGTGAAGCCGCGCTGGGATTTGAGCTCGCTCGCGCGCTGAACGTGAGTCAGATTTTCACGTAGCGCCCGACGCATCCCGTGTAAATGCCGACAAAAAAGCCGCTTCAGCAAGCGGCTTTTCATTCAGTCATTGCCGGCTATCAGTCGGCGTTAAACCACTCGCTTATCGCGCTCGATCACCGCATACGCGCTGTGATTGTGGATCGACTCAAAGTTCTCGGCCTCGAGCACATAAGCGACGATCCGCTCGTCCGCGTTCAGACGTTGCGCGACGTCGCGCACCAGGTCTTCGACGAACTTCGGGTTCTCGTACGCGCGCTCAGTGACGAACTTCTCGTCCGGGCGCTTGAGCAAGCCCCACAGTTCGCACGATGCTTCTTCTTCGGCGATACGGATCAGGTCTTCCACCGCGACCTCGCCTGCCAGTTCCGCGTTGATCGTGACGTGCGAGCGCTGGTTGTGCGCGCCGTACTGCGAGATCTTCTTCGAGCACGGGCAGAGGCTTGTGACCGGCACCAACACTTTCAGGAACAGACGCGTTTCGCCATTACGCGTCTCGCCGGTCAGCGTGACTTCGTAATCAAGCAGGCTTTGCACGCCCGACACCGGCGCGGTCTTGTTCACGAAGTAAGGAAACGACACCTCGATGCGGCCCGCCTCGGCCTCGAGCTTTTGGAGCATCGCGGCAAGCATCGTGCGGAACGTCGCCGGTTCGAGTGGCGCCTTGTTCTCCTCGAGCAACGCGACGAAGCGCGACATGTGCGTGCCCTTCTGATCGGCGGGCAAATGGACGTCGAGGTTCCAGGTGCCGACCGTCGGCTGCGCGTCACCGCTTTGTGTACGCACCGTCAACGGATGGCGCACCGCCTTGACGCCAACCCGCTGAATCGGAATCTGGCGGGTATCCGGCGTGCTTTGCACGTCGGGCATCACAAAGGCGGGATTCATCTGATTCATGTTCTTGTCCTTTCAGGAAGACGCTGACTCGCCACCCTGTGTTCAACTTCGCAGAAAATCTCCGCTCCTTGAAGGAAGTCTTCGTGGATGGAGAGTCGCCCCTTTGAGGCGTTCGCGAAGCGACAGGTCTGGGAGTCGTCAGCGGCCGCGCGAAGCAAAAACCGCAACGGCAAACGCCGGCCCCTGCCGGCGTTCGATGATGGGCACACGCCCATCGACTCAAGTTAGAGATGGCGCATCGTGACGGCCGGCGCGTTGATCGAGCGGCTAGCCTGACTGGTCAACAGATGCGATCGACCAGCTTAAGCCTCCGCTCAAGCAACCCGCTTAACCGACGATTGCGCGCCGACCGCGCCGCTCGACAGGAAGCGTTCGCGAATCGACTTCGCGATGCCCGCGGCGTCCAGTCCGCATGCGGCGAGCAGCTTGCCCGGATCGCCATGATCGATGAAGCGGTCGGGAAGGCCCAATTGTAGTACCGGACGCATAACCCCACTCTCGAGCAGGGCTTCGACGCACGCCGAGCCCGCGCCGCCCATTACGCAGCCCTCTTCGACTGTGACGATGGCGTCGTGCGTTTCCGCCAGTTGACGCACGAGGTCTGCGTCGAGCGGCTTCACGAAACGCATGTTCGCCACCGTGGCGTCGAGTTGTTCGGCAGCCGCGAGCGACGGCGCGACCATCGTGCCGAACGCGAGGATCGCAATGCGCTTGCCCGCCGGTTGCGAGGTTTCGCGACGCACTTCGCCCTTGCCGACCGGGAGCGCGGCCATCTGCTTGACCGTCGCCACGCCGGTGCCGGCGCCGCGCGGATAGCGAACCGCCGTCGGGCACGACTGCTGCAGCGCCGTGTACAGCATCTGGCGGCTTTCGTTTTCGTCCGACGGAACCATCACCATCATGTTCGGAATGCAGCGCATGAACGCGAGGTCGTAGGCGCCCGCGTGCGTCGCACCGTCCGCGCCGACCAGACCCGCACGGTCGATGGCGAACACCACCGGCAGATTCTGCAGCGCGACGTCGTGGATCAACTGGTCGTAAGCGCGCTGCAGGAACGTCGAGTAGATCGCGACGACCGGCTTCATGCCGTCGGCGGCGAGGCCACCGGCGAACGTGACCGCGTGCTGCTCGGCGATGCCGACGTCGAAATAGCGGTCCGGGAAGCGCTTCTCGAACTCGACCATGCCCGAGCCTTCGCGCATGGCCGGCGTGATGCCGACGACGCGCGCGTCGAGTTCAGCGGCGTCGCACAGCCATTCGCCGAACACCTGCGTGTAGGTTTTCTTCGACGGCGCGGAGGCCGGCTTGATGCCCTCGGCCGGATTGAACTTGCCGGGGCCGTGGTACAGCACCGGATCGGCCTCGGCCAGCTTGTAGCCCTGGCCCTTCTTCGTCACCACGTGCAGGAATTGCGGACCGCGCAGTTCCTTGATGTTTTGCAGCGTGGGGATCAGCGAATCGAGATCATGGCCGTCGATCGGGCCGATGTAGTTAAAGCCGAATTCCTCGAACAGCGTAGCCGGCACGATCATGCCCTTCGCGTGCTCTTCGAGCTTGCGCGCCAGATCGAGCATGGGCGGAGCGACGCGCAGTACGCGCTCGACGCCCGCGCGCGCCGCAGCGTAGAAGCGTCCGGACATGAGCCGCGCCAGATGGCGATTGAGCGCGCCGACCGGTGGCGAAATCGACATGTCGTTGTCGTTCAGGATCACGAGCAGCGGCACGTCGTCTTCAACGCCCGCGTTGTTCATGGCTTCGAACGCCATGCCCGCCGTCATGGCGCCGTCGCCGATCACGGCGATGCCCATGCGGTTGTCGCCCTGCAGCTTGCTCGCGATAGCCATGCCGAGCGCCGCGGAAATCGACGTGCTCGAATGCGCGGTGCCGAACGTGTCGTACTCGGATTCGTCGCGCTTCGGGAAGCCGGAGATGCCGCCCAACTGGCGCAGCGTGTGCATCCGTTCGCGGCGGCCCGTCAGGATCTTGTGCGGATACGTCTGATGGCCGACGTCCCACACGATGCGGTCGTGCGGTGTGTCGAACACATAGTGCAGAGCAATGGTCAACTCGACCGTGCCGAGGTTGGACGAGAGATGGCCGCCCGTCTGCGACACGCTGTCGAGCACAAAAGCGCGCAACTCGTCGGCAAGCGGTTGCAATTGGCGGCGATCGAGGCGGCGCAGGGCGGCCGGGTCGTCGATGGTTTTCAGCAAGTCGTACATCGTCGTTCCATTGTAGGAAAACTTACGCGCCCGCACTTCATACACGCACCTTGTGGGACGGTGCGCGGCGGCGGGCTTTCGCGTTCAGCTAACCCGGTTCACCACCAGGTCGGCCAATTCGGCAAGACGCTGCGCGCGTGCGCCGAACGGCGCCAGCGCGGCGTGCGCGTCGCTGCGCAACTGCGCGGCGAGCGAACGCGATGCGTCGAGCCCAATAATCGACACGTAGGTCGGCTTGCCGTCCTTCGCGTCCTTGCCTGCTGTCTTGCCGAGCGTCGCGGAATCGGTCGTGACGTCGAGAATATCGTCGACGACCTGAAACGCGAGACCGACCGCGGCCGAATAAGCGTCGAGCGAACGCATCGCGTTTGCGTCGGGCGCCTCGCCGGCCAGCGCGCCCATGCGCACCGCGGCGCGCAGCAACGCGCCGGTCTTCATGCGGTGCATGGTTTCGAGCTGCGCGCGCGTCAGCGTATGACCGACGCTCGCGAGGTCGATGGCTTGACCGCCGCACATGCCGATCGAACCGCTCGCCAGAGCCAGTTCGCGCACGAGCGCCGCCTGTTGCTGCGGCGCCAGCACATCGGACGTCAACGAAACGAACGCCTGCGATTGCAGCGCGTCGCCAACCAGCAGTGCCGTGGCTTCGTCATATTTGACGTGTACCGTGGGCTTGCCGCGACGCAGTGCGTCGTCGTCCATGCAGGGCATGTCATCGTGCACGAGCGAATACACGTGGATCATTTCAAGCGCCGCTGCCGCCGCATCGAGACACTCGGCGCGCGCGCCGGTGAGTTCGCCCGCTGCATGGCACAGCAACGGGCGGACCCGCTTGCCGCCGCCGAGCACCGCGTAGCGCATCGCTTCGTGAAGCTTTGCAGGCTCCGTTGTTTCAGCCGGCAAGTAGTGTTCGAGTGCCGCTTCGACGCGCTCGAGCACCGAGCGAGTCCATTGTTCGAATGTCATAGGTCGTCCCCGCTTTCAGTAGCGGCTGTTCCTGCTGTATTCACGGGCAGTGGCTTGAGCGTCTCGCCGTCGAGCACCCGCACCTGCTGCTCGACCTTCTCGAGCTGCTGCTGGCAAAACGCCACCAGAGCCGCGCCGCGCCGATACGCGGACAGCGACTCTTCGAGGCTCAGATTGCCGCTTTCCATGCGTGCAACGAGGCCCTCCAGCTCCGCCTGCGCCGCCTCGTAATTCTCGGGCAGCGGCGTGTTGTCGACGCCCTCGGCTGGCGCGGCAGCGGTATCGTTCGACGCGGTCTTCGCCATGAATAGTCGCAAAAATTAAAACAAGTCGGACATTCTACGGCAAAAGCGATAAATCCGATCTCTCAGCCCACCTTCGGGCTGCGTGTTCGCCGGTGGCCGCCCTGTCAGTCTCGCAGAAAAAAATCGATCGGTCTGTGCCGAAAAGGCCGAACTTTCCCGACATTTTTGACCCAAATCAGTGACTTAACTGTCCCAAGGAGGGGGAAACAGGTATAATCTCGGGCTCCCTAAATCGAATCTTCGATGGTTGGGTTGTTCACTGCTTTCACGTCTTCATCGGGAGTGGGAATGTCCAATCTGAGCAATGCATTGCAGTTGCGGTCTGTTCACAGCCAACTGCCAGTCACGGCTTACTTTGACGAAGCGCTTCTAACGCGCGAAATCGAAACCCTTTTCAGGAAAGGTCCCCGTTACGTCGGGCACGAGCTCATGGTGCCGGAAGTGGGGAATTATTTTGCCTTGCCCAGCGAAAGCGAGGGGCGCGTGCTCGTTCGTAACCAGCAGTCGCAAGTCGAACTTCTGTCGAACGTGTGCCGCCACCGGCAGGCCATCATGCTCAACGGCCGCGGCCACGCGGAGAATATCGTCTGTCCCCTGCATCGCTGGACATACGACCTCAACGGCCAGCTTCTCGGCGCTCCGCATTTCGCGGACAACCCCTGTCTGAATCTCGGCGCCACGCCGCTGCAGAACTGGCAAGGGCTGCTGTTCGAAGCACAAGGCCGCGACGTCGCGCGCGATCTGTCCAACCTCGGCACCAGGCAACACTTCGACTTCTCAGGCTTCATGTTCGATCACGTCGAAGTGCACGAGTGCAACTACAACTGGAAGACCTTTATCGAGGTCTATCTGGAGGACTATCACGTTGCGCCGTTCCATCCGGGCCTTGGCAGCTTCGTCAATTGCGACGACCTCGCGTGGGAATTCGGCGAGTGGTACAGCGTGCAAACGGTGGGCGTGCACAAAGGCCTCGAGCAGCCGGGCAGTCCGACGTACCGCAAATGGCACGACGAAGTCCTGCGTTTTCGCGGCGGCAATCCGCCCGAGTTCGGCGCGATCTGGATGGTGTACTACCCCGGCATCATGATCGAGTGGTATCCGCACGTGCTGGTCGTGTCATGGCTGATTCCGCGCGGTCCGCAGAAAACCACCAACGTGGTCGAGTTCTATTACCCTGAGGAAATCGCGTTGTTCGAGCGTGAGTTCGTCGAAGCGGAGCGCGCCGCGTATATGGAAACGGCGCGTGAAGACGACGAGATCGCCGAACGCATGGACGCGGGCCGCCGGGCACTCATGGAACGCGGCGAGTCGCAGGTTGGTCCATACCAGAGCCCGATGGAAGACGGCATGCAGCACTTCCACGAGTTCCTGCGGCGCGAACTGGGCACGATCTAGAATCGGCGCTCACGCATCGCCTCATTCGCGTTTGCACGAACGCATGGAAAGACGGGCTTCGGCCCGTCTTTTTTTGTTTAGACTAACGATGTAGCCCAGCCATCCGGTCGCGTCATGAGGCCGCCGGCAAGGGAGCCGCCATCGCCCGCATCGAGGAGACGTCATGCCCCACACTCACTACACCACTTTGATCTCCGCGACCAATCTCGCGGAACGGCTCGCCGAGGCACCGGGCAGCGTGTTCGTCATCGACTGCCGGTTCGATCTGGCCGATCCCGAAGCCGGCGAAAAGGCGTATCTCGCCGGACATCTGCCGGGCGCGCATTATCTGCATCTCGACCGCGACCTGTCGGGGCCGAAGACCGGCACGAACGGGCGCCATCCGTTGCCGGATCGCGAGCGGCTCGTCGAAACGCTGGAATCGCGCGGCCTGAAGCAAGGCCAGCAAGTTGTCGCGTATGACGCGCAAGGCGGCATGTACGCCGCGCGCGCGTGGTGGCTGCTGCGCTGGCTCGGCCACGACGCGGTCGCGCTGCTCGACGGCGGATTGCAGGCGTGGGAAGCCGCGGGCCAGCCGCTCACGCAAGACGTGCCGCCGCAAAACACCGGCGACTTCAAGGCCGGCGCGCCGCTGTCCGTTACCGTCGACGCGCACATGATCGAGCGCAATCTCGGCTCGAAGGAACGCGTGGTGGTCGACGCGCGCGCGGCCGACCGCTATCGCGGCGAGAACGAGACACTGGATCGCGTAGGCGGCCATATTCCCGGCGCGCTCAATCGCTTCTTCAAGGACAACCTCACCGCCGACGGCCGCTTCAAGCCGGCTCACACGCTGCGCGATGAATTCCACGTGCTGCTCGGCGACACGCCGCCGGAACACGTCGTCCTGCAATGCGGCTCGGGCGTGACAGCGTGCGTCAATGCGCTTGCAATGGAAGTGGCCGGCCTGCATGGCGCGGCGCTCTATGCGGGGTCGTGGAGCGAATGGAGTTCGGACCCGAAGCGGCCCGTTGCGACCGGGCCGAAGCCTTGAGGCCGCGCGAAGATTAAGTCTGAAAGACGAAAGGCCGTTGCCGCTTATAAGCGGCAACGGCCTTTTTTCATTCAGCAAACGCACGCGCCTCCAAACACTCCGAATCGCCCGTCAAGCCACGCCGTGCTGCTTGAACCAGGCGAGCGCGCGGCGCCAGCCATCTTCAGCATCGGCCTTCTTATAGCTCGGCCGGTAATCCGCGAAGAACGCATGGCCCGCATCGTCGTAGACAACGAACTGCGAACCGCGCGCGACGTTCGGCCCTTGCGCGATCGCCTGCTTCATCTGCTCGAGCGATTCCTGCGGAATGCTCTGATCCTGCAAGCCGTAAAGACCGAGCACCGGCGCGTGAAGATCGGCCACGCGGTCGAGCGGATTCGCCGGATTGGTGGCCGTATGATCGCCGGCTACGCGCCCATACCACGCGACCGCCGCCTTCAGCCGCGGCTCGTGCTCGGCATACAGCCAGGCCATGCGGCCGCCCCAGCAAAAGCCCGTCACACCGAGGCGCTTCAGATCGCCGCCGTGCTCGCCGGCCCACGCAACGGTCGCGTCGAGATCGGCCAGCGCCTGGTCGTCCGGCACTTTGCTGAGGATCTGCTGACTGATCTGCGCAATGGTCGGCAGCGCCATCGGATCGCCTTCGCGGACAAACAGATCCGGCGCAATGGCCAGATAGCCGAGTTTGGCGAAGCGCCGGCAAACGTCGGCGATATGCTCATGCACGCCGAACGCCTCGTGAATCACGATGATCACCGGCAGATGCGCCTTGCCCTTCGGCTGCGCGCGATAGGCGGGCACCAGCGTGCCGCCCGAGCGCACGGCAATTTCGCCGGCCTCGAGACCTTCGCTATCGGTATGGATGGTTTGCGCCGACACCGGCAACACCGCAGCCGCGAAGCCGGTGCCGAGTGCGGCCTTGATGAAGGTGCGTCGATTGAAGGGAACGTGCGGGGCGAGGCTGTCGACATCGGGGTTCAGCATGCGGGCGCTCCTCGTTGAACGGTGGAGGCAACAGGATACGCCTCACGCGTGTCCCGTTGCAGATCCGAACATGCGAACATGCAACCACGCGCGAACGTGCGAGCGTCCAACATGCCGCGCAGTCAGTGCAGCTTGACCCGCGGCAACGTGGTGCGCCGCAGCCAGTGCGCGAACGTGTCGAGCACCATACGCGCATAGCCGTGCAGCGCGGCAATATGCAGCCGGTACAGCGACATGTACATGAAGCGCGCGAACAGCCCTTCAATCAGCATATTGCCGCCGATCACCCCGCCCATCAGATTGCCGACCGCGCTGAAGTGCCCGAGCGACACGAGCGAACCGAAGTCGCGATAGGTGAACTCGGGCAGCGGCCGGTTCTCGAGCCGCGCCGCCAGCGCCTTCAACAGAAAGCTCGCCTGCTGATGCGCGGCCTGCGCGCGCGGCGGCACATTCTTCTCGTTGCCCGGCCACGGACACGCCGCGCAATCGCCGAGCGCGAACACGTTGTCGTCGATTTCGGTTTGCAGCGTGCGGCGCACGTTGAGTTGACCAAGACGGTTGACGGGCAGGCCGTCGAGCTGGCTCAGAATAGCCGGCGCCCTGATGCCCGCCGCCCACACCGTCAGATCGGCGCGCACGGTTTTGCCGCTTGCCGTGCGGATGATGCCGGGCGCGACCTCGGCCACCGTTTCGCTCGTCATCAGCCTGACGCCGAGCTTGGTGAGCAATTCGGCCGTTGCCGTCGACACGCGTTCCTGCAAGGCCGGCAAAATGCGCGGCCCCGCTTCGATCAATACAATGCCCACGTCATGCCGCGGATCGAGCTTGTGCAGACCGTACGCCGACAAGACCTGCGCCGTATTGCGCAATTCCGCCGACAGTTCGACGCCGGTCGCGCCGCCGCCGACAATCGCCACCTGAATGCGCGGCTCGGTTGAAGGCGACGTGCCCGGTCCCGACTCGACCGGTTCATGCGCCTGATGCTCGGCCCGCATGCAAGCCGCGATAAGACGCTTGCGAAAGCGCTCGGCCTGGCTGACGGTGTCGAGTGCAAGGGAGAATTCCGGCGCGCCTTTCACGCCGAAGAATGCCGTCGTGCTGCCGATCGCGATGATCAGCGTGTCGTACTCGAGCTGGCGCACGGGCAGCAGTTCGGCGCCGTCGTCGTCGAGTACGGTGCCGAGCGTGAGGCGCTTGTTCGCGCGATCGAGTCCCGTCAGCTCGCCCTGCTGAAACTCGAAGCCATGCCAGCGCGCTTGCGCCGCATATTCGAGTTCCTGCGTGAACGGGTCCATGCTGCCGGCCGCCACTTCATGCAACAGCGGCTTCCAGATATGCGTCGGATTACGGTCGACGAGCGTGACCTGCGCACGCGTGCCCGCCTTGTTGTTGTGACCATAGCGATCGCCCAGGCGAGTTGCCAGCTCGAGTCCTCCTGCGCCTCCGCCAACGACGATAAAACGATGCATTGAACTCTCCGTATTTGCCGATGGGTTGTGCGTCGTAATCGCGCGCCGCGGGCACGCGTTCTTACCGATTGTCCGTGAGCCGCACGGGTTGTCACAAGCTGCCAATTTGCATGTGTGACATGCAAACGACGCTATTGCGCGCCGTCACACGTGCGTCAATGCGCTTCCTCCCAGTTGAGCCCCGCGCCGACTTCCGCGACCAGCGGCACTTTCAGCGCGGCGACGCCGCACATCAACTCGGGCAGACGCTTGCGCACGTCGGACAGTTCTTCATCCGGCACTTCGAGGATCAGTTCGTCGTGCACCTGCATGATCATGCGCGTGCCGATGTTCGATTCCTCGATCCACTTCTGCACCGCGATCATCGAGAGCTTGATGAGGTCGGCGGCCGTGCCTTGCATCGGCGCGTTAATCGCCGCGCGCTCGGCGGCCTGACGGCGCGGACCGTTGCCGCCGTTGATTTCCGGCAGCCACAGCCGTCGGCCGAAAACGGTCTCGACATAACCCTTGGCTTTCGCGCTCAAGCGCGTTTCGTCCATATAACGCGCGACGCCCGGATAACGTGCGAAATAGCGGTCGATATAAAGCTTGGCGGCATCGCGCGTAATGCCGAGATTCGACGCGAGGCCGAACGAGCTCATGCCGTAGATCAGGCCGAAGTTGATGACCTTCGCCACGCGCCGCTGATCGTTCGACACTTCGAGCGGCGTCACGCTGAAAATTTCCGCTGCGGTCGCGCGGTGAATGTCTTCACCTTCCGAGAAGGCGCGTAGCAACGATTCGTCGCCGGAAATGTGCGCCATGATGCGCAGTTCGATTTGCGAGTAATCCGCGGAAACGAGCTTGTGTCCCGGCGGCGCAATGAAGGCTTCGCGAATGCGGCGGCCTTCGCCGGTGCGCACAGGAATGTTCTGCAGGTTCGGATCGTTCGACGCAAGACGCCCCGTGACCGCGACGGCCTGCGCATAGTTCGTGTGCACGCGGCCCGTGCTTGCGTTGACCATGCGCGGCAGCTTGTCGGTGTACGTGGACTTCAGCTTCGACAAGCCGCGATGTTCGAGCAGAATCTTGGGCAACGGATAATCTTCGGCGAGCTTTTGCAGCACTTCTTCGTCCGTCGAAGGCGCGCCGCTCGGCGTTTTCTTCACGACCGGCAACTCGAGTCGTTCGAAGAAGATCTGGCCAATCTGCTTCGGCGAACCGAGGTTGAATTCGCCGCCGGCGAGCACATATGCCTCGCTCTCCAACTGGATAAGCCGCGTTGCAATTTCGCTGCTTTGCTGACGCAACTTTTCCGCGTCGATCAAAACGCCGCTGCGCTCCATCTTGCGCAAAACGCGCGACGTGGGCACTTCGATGTCGCGATACACATGCTCGAGCGTTTCTTCCGCCGCGAGCTGCGGATACAGCGTTTGATGCAGACGCAACGTGATGTCGGCGTCTTCGGCTGCGTATTCGGCGGCCTTGTCGAGCGCGACTTCGTCGAAACCGATTTGCTGCGCGCCCTTGCCCGCGACGTCTTCGTACTTGATCGTCTTGATGCCGAGATGGCGCAGCGCGAGGTTGTCCATGTCGTGCGGACGATGCGATTCCAGCACGTACGATTGCAGCAGCGTGTCGTGTTCGACGCCGCGCATTTCAATGCCGTAATTGGCGAGCACCTGTTCGTCGTACTTCAGATGCTGACCGACTTTCTTGTGCTCCGCGCTTTCGAGCCACGGCTTGAGCTTCGCGAGCACTTCGTCGCGCGGCAGTTGCACGGGCGCATCCGGGCCGCGATGCGCGACCGGCACATAAGCGGCATGACCGGCTTCAACCGAGAACGACAGGCCCACGATTTGCGCGACCATCGGATCGAGCGACGTGGTTTCCGTATCGAACGAAGTGATCTCGGCCGCGTTGATCTTTTGCAGCCACACGTCGAATTGCTCCCACGTCTGCACGGTTTCGTAGTGCCGTTCGTGATCGACGGTGAGCGCCGGCGGCACGTCGGTTTCCGGACCTTCCACCGCGTCGGCAATTTCCACCTCGCGCAGCCAGGTCTTGAAGCCGTGGCGCGTGAACACGTCGCGCAATTCCTCCCGCGATTCCGGGCGGCTCTGCAAATTTTCCTCGATCGACGCGATATGTTCGGTCAGATCGCAATTGCGTTCGACGGTGACGAGCTTGCGCGCCATCGGCAGAAAGTCGAGCGCGCGTCGCAGATTGTCTCCTACCGCACCTTTGATCTCGTCCGCATGTGCGACGATGCCATCCAGCGACTCATATTGCGTCAGCCATTTGAGCGCGGTTTTCGGCCCGCATTTCTCGACGCCCGGCACGTTGTCGACGGTATCGCCGATCAACGACAGGTAGTCGACAATGCGCTCCGGCGGCACGCCGAATTTGGCGAGCACGCCGGCACGGTCGAGCTTTTCGTTGGTCATCGTATTGATGAGGGTGACATGATCCGACACGAGCTGCGCCAGATCCTTGTCACCAGTCGACACGATCACGTTCATGCCGCGCTTTTCGGCCTCGGTGGAAAGCGTGCCGATCACGTCGTCGGCTTCCACGCCGTCGATCATCAGAAGCGGCCAGCCGAGCGCGCGCACGGCCACGTGAATCGGCTCGATTTGCCGCGACAGATCGTCGGGCATGGAGGGACGATTCGCCTTATAGTCGGGATACCAGTCGTCGCGAAACGTTTTGCCCTTGGCGTCGAACACGCACGCGCTATACTCTGCTGTGACTTCCTTGCGCATGCGCCGCAGCATGTTGATCATCCCGTAGAGCGCACCCGTGGGACCACCGTCGGGCCCGCGCAGATCAGGCATCGCATGGTAGGCCCGGTACAGATAACTCGAACCGTCGACCAATAGCAGGGTCTTACCTTCAAGGCTTCGTTCTTCAGGCATTATGACTAAGAGAAAAGTGATTCCGAGTCTGCGATCACTCGCAGATCAAGAGCGCGCAACGGCAAAAAAGGCCCGCGCATCGTGGCAGATGTTCACGATTATGGCAGAGTTTATTGAGGCGACCGAGTACCTCTCGGAGATTCGCCCGGCTGTCAGCATCTACGGTTCAGCGCGCCTGAAACCGAACTCGCCGTATTACAAACTCGCCACGCAAATCGCGCGCAAGCTGTCGGATGCGGGCTTCGCCGTGATCTCTGGCGGCGGCCCCGGCATCATGGAAGCCGCGAATAAAGGCGCGCATGCAGGCAAGGCGCCGTCGGTTGGCCTCAACATCGAGTTGCCGCACGAGCAATCGGGCAATCAGTGGCAAGACATCTCGCTGCGCTTTCGTCACTTCTTCACGCGCAAGGTCACGTTCGTCAAGAACTCCGACGCGGTGATCGTCATGCCCGGCGGTTTCGGCACGTTGGACGAACTCGCCGAAGTGCTCACGCTCATTCAAACCAAGAAGTCGCGCCACGTGCCGATCATTCTGGTCGGCGCTGAGTTCTGGGAAGGTCTGCTTGCGTGGTTCAAGAATTCGCTCACGCCAATGGGTCTCATCAATCCGACCGACATCGACCTGATGCAGGTGATCGACGATCCGGACCAGGTGCTCGAAGCGGTGTTGAAGTTCTACGAAGATCGCGAAGGCGCCGAGCCGCAGCCGACCAAGTCGGAAGAAGACCGGATGTTCTATCTGTAACGCAAGCACGCGGAAGCGTTAAAAAAGCGGGCAGCCTTTGTGCTGCCCGTTTTGCGTTTGTGCTTCATGTTTAATGTTTAACGGCCTACGTCTGCGCCTGCACCTGCATTTGCATCTCGTCGGTCTGATCGCCTTGCGCCTGCAACCATTCGCAGAATTGCGCGACGAGCGGCGCATTCGCGACCTCCCTGCGTGCGACCCACCAATAGCCGCGCGCGTCGATCCGCGGTCCGGCGAGCGGCACGACGAGCCGGCCCGACGCGAGTTCGTCGGCGAGCAGCGGCAATGGGCCGAGCGCCACGCCGAGCCCATCCACCGCGGCCTGCAACGCCAGATAGAAGTGATCGAACGATTGCTTTTTGCGGCACTTGGCCGTCACGCCCGCCGCCGATAACCAGTTGCTCCACGCATCGGGCCGCGTGTCCGAATGCAGCAGCACATGCCGCGCGAGATCGTCCGCGATTCGGATCGGCGAGCGCTGCAGCAACGCGGGACTGCATACGGGCAGCTCGCTCTCGCCGAGAAAATGGCCGCTCACGCAGTTCGCCCAATGCGCGGGACCGCGCCGCACCGCGACGTCGAAACTGTCCAATGTCTCGACGGGCGCATTCGACGTTGCGAGCCGCAGTTCGGCATTCGGCACCTTGCGCTGGAACTGGTGCAGACGCGGCAGCAGCCACTTCATCGCGAACGTGGGAAGCGCATTCACGCGCAGCACATGCACGACGCCGGTGTCGCGCAACTGGTCGGTGGCGTGCGCGATGCTGTCGAACGCGGCTTGCACCGTCGACAGATAGCGGCGGCCGTCGGCCGTCAGCCGCACACGCTTGCCGTGACGCTGGAACACCTGCACGCCGAGCCAGGACTCGAACGCGGCGACCTGCCGGCTGATTGCACCGTGAGTCACATGCAGCTCGTTCGCGGCGGCGCTGAAGCTTTCGTGACGCGCCGCAGCTTCAAAGGCGCGCAGCGCAGGGAAAGGAGGAAGATTGCGAGCCATGCTTGTGATTGTAGATCACAAGGCGCGGCCCAAAAATCGTTTTGTGGCGCGGCGGTTCGGCGCTAACCTTCTGAGCTTGAACTGGAAGCGAAGCGCCATGGACCACAACCTCACCTCACTTGATTCCGCCACGGGCCCGAAGCCCACCGTGCGGGAAATTTTCAGCGGCTTTCTCGGCCTCGGCCTGATCTCGTTCGGCGGCGCGTTGCCGCTCGCGCGCCGCGCGCTCGTCGAGCAGCGCCGCTGGCTGAGCGCCGAAGACTTCACCGATCTGCTCGGCCTCTGCCAGTTCCTGCCCGGCGGCAATGTGATCAATCTTTCGGTCGCCGTTGGCATGCGCTTTCGCGGAATTGCGGGCGCGCTTGCCGGATTGCTTGGGTTGATCGCGGGGCCGTCGCTGGTCGTGATCGGTCTGGGCGTGCTGTACGAACGCACGCAAGACGACCCGCATGTGCGCCATCTGTTCGCGGGGCTTGCGGCTGCCGCGGCGGGCCTCCTGATTTCGATGGCGATAAAGATCGTGCTGCCGTTGCGCAATAAACCGATGGCCGCGCTGATCGCCGCGCTCGGCTTCATCGCGATTGCGATCATGCGGCTGCCGCTCTTGCCCACCATGCTGGTGCTGACGCCGCTCAGCATCTACGTCGCATCGAGGAACGCGCAATGAACGACACGCTGATTTCCCTCGCGATCATTTTCAGCCAGCTTTCGCTGCTCGCATTCGGCGGCGGGAACACCATTCTTCCGGAGATGCAGCGTCAGGTGGTCGAGGTGCATCACTGGATGCCGGCCAGCGAATTCAGCGCGCTGTTCGCGCTCGCGCAAGCCGCGCCGGGGCCGAACCTGATGATCGTCACGTTGATCGGATGGCACGTGGCCGGTTGGCCGGGCATGCTGGTCACGTCGATTGCGAAGTTCGGGCCGTCGTCGATCGTGACGATATTCGCGCTGCACGCGTGGGACCGTTTCAAGGACCGCCCGTGGCGGCGTTACGCGCAAGTCGGACTCGTGCCGGTGACGGCCGGCATCGTCGCGGCGAGCGCGGCGCTGATTGCGCAAGCGTCGGATTCGACGGCGATCGCATGGGCGATTACCGCGTTGACCGCGGCGGTCGCGTTGAAGACGCGCATTCATCCGCTGTGGCTGCTGGCCGCCGGGAGCTTGATCGGGCTTACGGGCTTCGGGCAGTAAGGCGGGTTGCGGTCGCGGTTGCAAACGCAGAAGCGCGCAGCGAAAACCACTGCGCGCTCCCGAAAACGCCGCGTTACTGAAACGCCACTTCCGCGAAACTGCGCAGCTTGCGGCTATGCAAACGATGCAGCCCGTTCTCGCGCAAAAGCTCCATCGCCTTCACGCCGATTTGCAGATGCTGATCGACCTGCGCGCGATAAAACTGGTCCGCCATGCCGGGCAGTTTGAGTTCACCGTGCAGCGGTTTATCGGACACGCATAGCAAGGTCCCGTAAGGCACACGGAAACGGAACCCGTTCGCGGCGATCGTCGCGCTCTCCATATCCAATGCAATCGCGCGGCTTTGCGACAGCCGTTGCACCGGCTCACGATGATCGCGCAACTCCCAATTACGGTTGTCCACACTCGCGACCGTGCCCGTGCGCATCACGCGCTTGAGTTCCACACCGTCGAGTTGCGTGACCTGCGCGACCGCGCGCTCGAGCGCGACCTGCACTTCGGCGAGCGCCGGAATCGGCACCCACAGCGGCAAATCGGCGTCGAGTACATGGTCTTCGCGCACATAACCGTGCGCGAGCACATAGTCGCCCAGACGCTGCGTATTGCGCAGACCCGCGCAGTGGCCAAGCATGATCCACGCATGCGGACGCAGCACGGCGATGTGATCGGTGATGGTCTTCGCGTTCGACGGCCCCACGCCGATGTTGATCATCGTGATGCCGCTGCCGTCCGCGCGCTTCAGGTGATACGCGGGCATCTGCGGCAGACGCGGCGGCGCCGTGCCTTCCTGCGCCTGCTCGCCGAGATTCTCGTTGTACATGACGACGTCGCCCGGTTCGACGAACGACGTGTATTCGCTGCGATAGGCGCGCAGTTCCTCGTCGTCGGTATGGGCCATCATCGTGCGGCCCAGCTTGACGAACTCGTCGATATAAAACTGATAGTTCGTGTACAGCACGTAGTTCTGGCAATGCGTGGGCGAAGTCGCCGTGTAATGCTTCAGCCGATGCAGCGAGAAATCGACGCGCGCCGCCGTGAAGAGCGCGAGCGGATGCGGATCGCCAGCCAACGGCTCATACGTGCCGTTGACGATGCGGTCGTCGAGCAGCGCGAGGTCCGGCGTGTCGAACACGTCGCGCATCAGGAACAGACGCTCGCGATCGAGATCGCCCTCGAGGTGAATGCCTTCGGCGAACGCGAAATGAATCGGAATCGGCTGGTCGGATACGCCGACTTCGATCTTCACATGATGGTTCTTCGCCAGCAGCCGCAATTGCTCGCGATAGTAGTTGCCGAACAGATCGGGCCGCGTCACCGTGGTCTCGAACACGCCAGGCCCCGCGACGAACCCATACGAGCGGCGCGAATCGATATGCGTGTTCACTTCGGTGCAGACGCGCACGAACGGATAGCATGCGCGCACCCGCCGCTCGAACAGTTCGTTGCGGCGATAGCGCGCGAAGGCGTCGCGCAAAAAGGAGGTGTTCGCTTCGTAGATCGCCGACAGGCGGGTGACAGCTTCGGCAGCGTCGTCGAAGGATTCGGTCGGGAAGCTGTTCGCGGGAGTTTGCACCGCGCGTTGATTGGTATCGTTGTTCATCTTCGTTCGCCTCGATTGATGAGACGACATTACCACGGAACCCGTGATCGCCAAATGACTGCGCCGCTCGTCGACATGCGCCGTCGCGGCGTTCGCGCAATCGCGGACGCGTCGCGCGAAAGCGGCGCAAAATAAGGGATCGCGCCCGTGGCAGAGGTCTGGATTTGCTAGAATCGGGGCACCCTCCCGGAGAATCACCATGAAGCCGCTCCTTCCCGTCGCCGTTGCACTGGCCCTTGCCTTTGGCAACGCCGCGATGGCTGCTCAGCCTGTCGACGCCACGCCGCCTCCAGGCGCGCCGCAGTCCGCCAACGAACGCGCCGGTCTGCCCGACCTTGACAAGATCAACCGGCCGGCCGCCGAGGTCAGTTCGAAGGTCGAGATCAACGTCCCGCGCACGCCGAGCTTTTACGAGCGCAGCGCGAACGGCACCGAAATCACCGAATACCGCGACAAGGGCAAGCCAGTCGAAATCAATGTGCATTCGAACCTCGGCACGCGCTATCAGATGAGTGCGCCGCTCGACACGTCGCCATCCGTGCGCGACAACGGTCGAGCGAGCACGCGCTTGCCGTCGGTGAATCTGAGGTACTGATGAATCGCGGGGCAGTGGCTCCGCCCCGCTTTTGCCAACGCGCGCGTGGATGTGGCGTCGCGAAGTTGGCCGCCTTGACCGCCTGACCGCTTGTGCGGCTTCCGCTGCTTTAGCCGCTGTAACCGTTTCGATGCCGCTGTTGCCGTGAATCCCGCTGCCGTTTGCGGACCCGCTGTTCGCGCGTTCGCCACTGCCTTGACCACCGCACGTATGTTGCTGGCCGCACCGCGCCAGCCCGACCAACCTGATCCGACGTTCCCCGCATGGCTGTCTTCACCGCTGTCACCGAATCCCAACTTGCAGAATGGATGCGCCATTACGATCTCGGCGACGTCGTCGAATTTCGCGGCATCACATCCGGCATCGAAAACAGCAATTTTTTTCTGACGACGACGCGCGGCGAATACGTCCTCACCATTTTTGAAAAGCTCACGGCCGGGCAGTTGCCGTTCTATCTGAACCTGATGCGCCATCTGGCGGCGCACCGCGTACCCGTGCCGGACCCGATGCCGCGCGAGGACGGCTCGCTGTTCGGCATGTTGCACGGCAAGCCCGCGGCGATCGTGACGAAGCTCGAAGGTGCGCCCGAGCTCGCGCCGGGCGTCGAACACTGCATCGAAGTCGGCCAGATGCTGGCGCGCATGCATCTCGCCGGGCGCGATTACAGCGGCTATCAGCCGAATCTGCGCAGCCTGCCGTGGTGGAAGGAAACCGTGCCGACCATCGTGCCGTTTCTCGAAGGCGAGCAGCGTGAACTGCTGTCGTCGGAACTCGCGTATCAGGAAGCGTTCTTCGCATCCGCCGATTACGCGGCGCTGCCCGAAGGCCCGTGCCACGCCGATCTGTTCCGCGACAACGCGATGTTCGCGCACGCCGCGCCCGACACCGGCCACGAAGTGCGGCTCGGCGGCTTCTTCGATTTTTACTTCGCCGGCTGCGACAAGTGGCTGTTCGACGTGGCGGTGACGGTCAACGACTGGTGCGTGGACCTCGCCACCGGCAAGCTCGATCACGCGCGTACCGAGGCGATGCTGCGCGCATATCAAACCGTGCGTCCTTTCACCGTCGAGGAAAACCGTCATTGGGGCGACATGCTGCGGGCGGGCGCGTACCGTTTCTGGGTGTCGCGCCTGTATGATTTTTATTTGCCGCGCGCGGCCGAGTTGCTCAAGCCGCACGACCCCGGCCATTTCGAGCGCATTCTGCGCGAGCGCCTGTCCGGCGTCGCACTTCCTGGCATCCATACCTCATGCAACTGATCGAAGTCCCCGCGAAAACCGGCTATGTGTGGTTCCGGCAAGGCATCTGGCTGTTCCGCAAGAATCCGCTCGCGTTCCTGACGCTCTTCTTCACCTATCTGCTGGTGATGACGCTCGTCGCGCAAATTCCGCTGATCGGCAGCGTTTTGCCGCTCGCGTTCATTCCCGGCGTCGCGGTCGGCTTCATGGCCGCGTGCCGCAACACGATCGCCGGCAAGCCGGTGTTCCCGACGATTCTCGCGGACGGTTTCCGTTCCTACGGCTCGGCAGTCGCGCGCCGGCTGATCGTGCTCGGCGTGTTCTATGTGATCGCGATGGCGCTGGTGCTGGCGGGCTCGGCGCTCGCCGACGGCGGCATGCTGCTCAAGGTGATGCTCGGCGCGGCCGGCGCAATGGACCCCGAGGCGATGGCCAACAGCAATATGCCGCTGGCCGTGGTCACGGCCTTCGCGTTCTACATTCCGGTGGCCATGCTTTTCTGGTTCTCGCCGATTCTTGCTGCCTGGCATGACGTGCCGCCCATCAAGGCGATGTTCTTCAGCCTCGTTAGTTGCTGGCGCAACCGCGGCGCGTTTGTCGTGTTCGGCGCGCTGTGGTTCGCGGTGGCGACAACCGTATCGCTCGGCTTGTCAGTGCTGATGCAGGCGCTCGGCGCCGGCGACTTCGCGTTCGCCGTGCTCATGCCGGCCACGATGATCGTCACGACCATGCTGTATTGCTCGTTCTACGCGACCTATCGCGGCTGCTACGGCGTACAGGCGCCGCAGACGCCCGATCTGCCGAGCACACCGGCGACCTGAGGGCGCCGCGCGTCCGTCGTGAACGACACTTTCGACACCGCGCTGGTCTGGTTCCGCCGCGACCTGCGCACCACCGACCACGCCGCGCTGTACCACGCGCTCAAACACTGCGAGCGCGTCTGGTGTGTGTTCGTGTTCGACACCACGATCCTGCAACCGCTCATCGATACATGGCAGGCCCGCCATCCGGGTGCGCCGGCGCAAGACCGGCGCGTCGAGTTCATTCTTGCGTCGCTGCGCGAACTGGACGACGCGCTGCGCGCGCAAGGCGGCGGTCTCATCGTGTTATACGGCGATCCGGCGGATCTCGTGCCGAAACTGGCCGACGAGCTTCGCGTCGACGCGGTGTTTGCGAACCACGATTACGAACCCGCCGCGATCGAGCGAGACGAGACCGTGCGCGAGCGGCTCGCCGAAGCGGGCCGCGCGTGCCTGACGTTCAAGGACCAGGTGATCTTCGAGCGCGCGGAATTGCTGACCCGCCAGAACAAGCCATTCACCGTGTTCACGCCGTACAAAAATGCGTGGCTCAAGCAGTTGACGAGCTTCTATCTGAAGCCCTACCCGGTCGAAACTTACGCGAATCGTCTCGCCGCGCTGCCGCCGGGGCTGAACCGACAGTTACCGACGCTCGAACAACTCGGCTTCGCGCCGGGCAACCTCGCGGAACTGGACTTGCCTACGGGCATGAGCGGCGCACAGCGTCTGCTTGACGACTTCGTGACGCGAATCGCCAGCTACGCCGAGCGGCGCGATTTTCCGGCGGCCAGGGGGCCGAGCTACTTGTCGGTGCATCTGCGCTTCGGCACGGTGTCGATCCGCACGCTCGCGCGACTCGCTCACGAGATATCGCTGCAGCCGGATGGCCTGGGAGCGGCGACGTGGTTGTCGGAACTCATCTGGCGGGATTTTTACTTCATGATCCTGTCGCATCACCCGAGGCTCGCGGGCGGCGCATCGTTCAAGCAGGAATATGACGCGCTGCGCTGGGAGCAAGGCCCGGCAGCGGATGCCGCGTTCGCCGCATGGTGCGAAGGCCGCACGGGCTACCCGCTGATCGACGCGGCGATGCTGCAACTGAACCGCACCGGCTACATGCACAATCGCCTGCGCATGGTGACGGCGAGTTTTCTGGTCAAGGATCTGGGTATCGACTGGCGGCGCGGCGAACGCTATTTCGCCGACCAATTGAACGACTACGATTTGGCAGCGAATAACGGCGGCTGGCAGTGGGCGGCGTCGACGGGATGCGATGCTCAGCCCTATTTCCGCATCTTCAATCCGATTACGCAGTCGGAGAAATTCGATGCCGACGGGCGGTTCATCAAGCGCTATTTGCCGCAACTCGCGAAGTTGCCGGCCAAATGGGTTCATGCGCCGTGGTTGGCTGGCGCGCAAAAACTGGCGGCGTTCGGCGTGGTGCTGGGCGAAGACTACCCGCAGCCGATCGTGGATCACGCGCAAGCAAGGGCGCGGACGTTGGCCCGATTCGGCAAGTGAGCACACGCTCACATTAAACTAACGATGCAGCCCGGCAGCCGGAGGATGGCTCGCTTCGGCTTAATTGAGTTCGAAGCCTCAAAAGCTTGAGAGCTCGGGGGCAAAAAGCAAAGTCGCTCAAGCCCCGCACCGGCGTCCTTCACTACCGCCGATGCTTCAACTGACGCGCAGCTTAGTGCTGGCTCATCCACGACGGCTGACGGAAGTTCGCTTCGCGATCCAGCTTGCGCATGCGGAATTCCAGGTCGTACAGGTCAGTGGCTTCGGCGAGGAACGCGTCAGCGCGTTCTTTGGCGAGTTGTTCGGGCGACTTCGTCAGAAACAGGAACAGGCGGCTAAGCAGGTACATGGTGAACCTCGGCAATGAGTGTTGGCGTTCGCTTGGTGTTAACGCCTAGGGGATAACCCGTATTATAGGGAAAACCCTAGGCGCGCGCCAGCATCCATTTTCGAAGTGTTGCTCGGATGTCACCGGGCCTGAGCGGACGCCTCGTCGGCGGTGCTTTCAACAACGCCCGCGCCCACTCGCCGTTGATGCTTGAAGAACTCCCACACCATTGCGCTCGCGTCCGGCCCCTTGGACGAATGGAACGGCACGGCGTCGTCGCCGCCGGCCCACGCGTGCGCGAGTCCCTGCACGCGGCACATGCGCACCACGCGCCGGCCGCTGCGGAAATAGTCGCGAATCGTCACGCCGCCTTTGCGCTCTTCGCGCAATTCGCCGGCTTTGCGCGCGCCCTTCGGATCGACCATCCGGTTCAGCCGCAGAAACTGCGTCGCGAGCTGGTCGGCATTGACCGCCGCAACGACATGGTCGGCGTCGCCGTGAAGGATGATCGCCGGCATGCCCGGATAATTGGTGACGTCGGCCACTTCGTCGGCGAGTTCGACGGGATCGCGCCGTGCGCCGCGCCGCATCACGTCCATCGCCGTGATGCCCGAGCGGGCTTCGCCGAAAGCGGGGCCCGAATGCAGCGCGACCGCGGCGAAGCGCTCGGGATAACGCAGCGCGAGCAACGCCGTCAGCCCGGCGCCGGCGGAAATACCGGCGACATACACCCGCTCGCTGTCAAAACCGTGCTGCACGATCAACGAATCGACGAGCGACGCCACCGCGCGCGCCTCCGCGCCGCCCGCGTTCTCGCCCGCGTCGTACCAGTGCCAGCAACGGTGCGAGTGCGCGTGCTTCGATTGCTCGGGATAAACGACGGCAAAGCCGTAGCGATCCGCCAGCACGTTCATCCGTGTGCCTTGCGCGAATTCGTCGATGGACTGGGTGCAGCCGTGCAGCATCACGACGAGCGGCATGCTCTCGAGTGCGTGGCCCGACGGCACATACAGCCCATATTGGAGATGATTGACGAGCCGTCCCGGCGCCGCGGGCGCCGAATGAAACGAACGCGTCCACGCACCGCTCGCCCACGCGGCCGCGCGCGGACGCACCCGCGATTCGCGCGCGGCAGCGTGCGGCGTCTCGCGTTTGGCGGGAGTACGGAGCGCGGCGGACTTGAGCGGACGAACTTTCGTCGACGGCTTGCTGGACGCCGGCCGGGCCGGGCGCGTCGTGGTGCGCTTGGTGGTCTTGTGGGCGTGCTCGCTCTGAATCGCCAGCAGGCGCTTAAGACCGCCGAGCCAGATCTTCGATAGACTTTTTGCCATCGGCGCAAAAACCTCGCAAAAAGGGGCAGGACTGCCGGGCGAAACCGGCTTCTTGTGCAATGCACAATAACATCAATCGAGCAGCGATGCAGAACGCGTCACGCGAATTCGCCGCCCCGTTTTTTTGCGATGAACCCGTGCGGTGACGACGCGCGCGCAGCGCTGCCGGCCCCTGTTGGCCACCTAACGTCCCGAAACAAAAAGGCTTTTCGTACGGCGCGAGCCGTCGATGGCCGCCGTCTATACTGGCGGTTGTCGCGCGCGTCGTCGGTTTGCCCGGTTCGCGCGTTGCAGTCTGATATGAACGATTCTATGCGGCCCTGAGCGCCTTTTCCGATGCCTGAATTGCCTGACTATCTGTGGTACTCCATCACCAGCCTGGGCGGCGCCGGCATGACGCTGCCGCTCGCGTTCGCCATCGCGCTGTGGCTCGCGGTCGGCTATACGTGGCGCATGGCGGCGGGCTGGCTGGTGCTGCTCGGCGCGGCGATCGGCGTCGTGACCGTCACGAAGCTGGCGTTCCTCGGTTGGGGCGTCGGCGTGCGCGAGCTGGATTTCACGGGCGTCAGCGGCCACGCGATGCTGTCCACGGCGGTCTATCCCGTCGCGCTTTTCCTGATGCTGCTGCGAACGCGTCCGCCGGCTCGCGTGCTCGGCGTTCTGCTCGGACTCGCCGCAGGCATGGCCGTGGGCGTGTCGCGCGTCGTCCTGAGCGCGCACTCGCCTTCGGAAGCGATTACCGGCTGTCTCGTCGGCGCCGTTGCCGCGCTGCTTTTCGTGCGGATGGCATGGAAGGCCCAGCCCGAGCGCCTTTCGGCGGTTCCGGTCGCGGTGAGCCTGATGGTGCTGGCGGTGCTGATGCACGGCGTGCACGTGCCGACGCAGCGCTGGGTGACTCACATCGCGCTGAAAGTGTCGGGGCATGACCGGCCTTTCATCCGCGCAAAATGGAAGGCCGTGCGCGATGTCCAGCCGGGCGCCGCGCCGGTCTCGCAGACGCGCGACACGCTCGCGCTCATCAGTTCTTCCCACGTTTAAACGCGTTTTCGCTCTGGCTCGCTGCTCTATTTGACCGGCCGAATGTCCGTCATGCCAGCGCTATAACCTCGTCTATATTACGATATGCGTTTTAACCACCGCTCCGGCACACGCCAGAGTCTGATACGTTCATGACGCCTTCCCGCCGCCTGCTGAAACAAGCGCTGTTTGTCGCCAGCGCGTTTTCCGTTGCCTTGAGCGCCAACGCACGCGCCGATGAGCTGGTCGTCTCGGCCGCCGCGAGTCTGACCAACGCATTCAAGGCCGTCAGCGACGCCTTCGAAAAGCAACACGCCGGCACCAAAGTGCTGCTCAACTTCGGCGCGTCCGACGTGTTGATGCAGCAAATCGCCAAAGGCGCGCCCGCCGACGTGTTCGCCTCGGCCGATCAGAAGGCGATGGACAAGGCCGCCGCCGAAAAAGTCATCGTGCCGGCCACGCGCAAGGATTTCGCGGCCAACTCGCTGGTGCTGATCGTGCCGGCGGACAGCCGTTTTGCGCCGTCGAGCCTGAACGAACTGGCATCGTCGAACGTGAAACGGATAGCGTATGGCGATCCGGCGTCCGTGCCGGTGGGCCGCTACACGCAAGGCGCGCTGCAAGCCGCGGGCGTGTGGGACGCGGTCAGCGCCAAAGCCGTGCTGGCGGCGAACGTGCGTCAAAGTCTCGACTACGTGTCGCGCGGCGAAGTGGACGCCGGTTTCGTGTTCGGCACCGACGCCGCGATCGTGCCGGGCAAGGTAAAAGTCGCGCTGAGCGTGCCGACGCAAACGCCGATTACCTATCCGATCGCGCAAGTGGAAGGCAGCCGGCACGCGGCGGATGCGCAGGCTTTCGTCGACTTCGTGTTGTCGCCGGCGGGCCAGGCGGTGCTGGCGAAGTACGGCTTCAAGCCCGCTCACTGATCGGCCATCCACTTACGCCCACAGGAACCGCAAGTCATGCAACAAGCCTGGATTCCGCTGATGCTGTCACTCAAAGTGGCGGGCTGGGCGACCGCGCTGAATCTCGTGTTCGGCGTCGCGGCGGGTTTCGGCTTGTCGCGCTGGCGCTCGGGCGCGCGCGACATCGTGGATTCGTTGCTGACACTGCCGCTCGTGATGCCGCCGACCGTGCTCGGCTACTACCTGCTGGTTCTGCTCGGGCGACGCGGCGTGATCGGCGCGTGGCTCGACCGCTTCGACATTCAACTGGTCTTCACCTGGCAAGGCGCGGTGATCGCGTCGACGGTGGTCGCCTTCCCGCTCGTGCTGAAGTCCGCGCGCGCCGCATTCGAAGCCGTCGATCCGCAACTCGAGCGCGCCGCGCGCACGCTCGGCGTCAGCGAAACGGCGGTGTTCTTTCGCGTGAGCCTGCCGCTTGCCGCGCGCGGCATTCTCGCGGGCGGCTTGCTGGCGTTCGCGCGGGCGCTCGGCGAATTCGGCGCCACGTTGATGATTGCGGGCAATTTGCCGGGCCGCACGCAGACGCTCTCGGTAGCGGTCTATTCGGCCGTGCAAGCCGGCGACGACAGCACCGCGAATTTCCTCGTGGTCGTGACTTCGGTGACGTGCGTCGTCATCCTGCTGCTCGCCGGCCGCCTCGTGCCGCAACGCACGCTTCTGGTTTCCCGCTGATATGCCGCTAAGCGTCGACATCCGCAAGACTTTCGAGAGCGCCGAGCGCCGCTTCACGCTCGACGTCGCCTTTACCGCGACCACGCAGCGGGTGGTGCTGTTCGGCCCTTCGGGCGCGGGCAAGAGCCTGACGCTGCAGGCGATCGCCGGTCTGCTGCGTCCCGACGAAGGCACGATCACGCTGCACGGCAAAGCGCTGTTCGACAGCGCGCGCGAAATCGATCTGAAGCCGCAGGCGCGTCAGGTCGCGTATCTCTTCCAGGACTACGCGCTGTTTCCGCATCTGAACGTGCGCCAGAACATCGGCTTCGGCTTGCAGCGCGGCTGGTTCAATCCGCGCGCGCGCAAGAGTTCCGCGCAAGTCGATTACTGGCTCGATGCATTGGAGTTGCGCAGCGTCGGCGGCCACTATCCGGCGCAGCTTTCCGGCGGACAAAAGCAGCGTGTCGCACTGGCGCGGGCGCTGGTGGCCAACCCGCAACTGCTGTTGCTGGACGAGCCGTTTTCCGCGCTGGACAGCCATTTGCGCCAGCGCATGCGCCAGGAATTATCGGAGCTGCAAACGCGCCTCGACATTCCGATGGTGTTGATCACGCACGATCCCGACGACGTCGCCGCCTTCGGCGATCAGGTCGTGCAGATCGGCGACGGACGCGTCCGCGAACACCAGGCATTCAGCGGCTACGTGCGCAGCGAGACGTGAACGTGATCTGAGCGCGCAGTTTCGTCGCGCGTTTCACCGCTTCAGTCCGCTCAGTCCGCTTCAGTCCTTCACGCCAAGAATCACGCTCGATGCCTTGAAGGCCGCGACCGCGCTCGCGCCTTCCACGAGACTGAGCGCCTCGGCACTCTGGTTCGTGACGACGGCGGTAATGACCGCGCCGCCTTCGAGCACGAGCGACACTTCCGCATTGACCGCGCCGCGCTTCACGCTTTGCACACTGCCACGCAACTGATTGCGCGCCGACAGTTTCAGCGGCGCGCCGCTTTCATCTTCGACGAGCAGCACGACCCACGACGCCTTGATCAGCGCGAACGCCGCCGCGCCGACCGTGAGGCCGAGCGCCTCGGTGCTTTCGTGCGTGAGAACGGCGACGATCGTGTGGCCGCCGGGCAGCGTCAGCGAGATTTCGTCGTTGATGGAGCCGCGCGTGATCTGCGACACCGTGCCATAGAGCTGATTGCGCGCGCTCGTCTTGACGCCGATGCGGCCGATCAGATCCCAGTCCGTCGCAAAGCCTTCGATGGCCGCGCCCGCGCGCTCGAGAAAGCGCCGATGCTCGCGCTCGACGGCGCGAAACGTCTCTATGAGCTTGACCGCGCGCGGCGTCAGCGTCGTGCCGCCGCCGCCCTTGCCACCGGTGAGCCGCATGACGAGCGGCTCACCGGCGAGATTGTTCATGGCGTCGACGGCATCCCACGCGCCCTTGTAGCTCATGCCAACGGCTTTCGCGGCGCTGGTGATGGAGCCCGTTTCGCCGATCGCCGCGAGCAGCGCGATTCGCGACGCGCCGCCGAGCGTGTTCGCGCCCGCCTGGAACCAGACGGAGCCGCCGAGTTCCAGCGGCTCGTGGGACGAATCGTTGCGGTCGGATGCCATGGCGCGGGCGGTCGGGAATGAGCGGGTCGGAATTGAGGAAAGGCAGCGGATCATTATAGCGACCGGCCTTCCGGCCACCGCTCACAGCGCGTAGTGCGCAATCCCGTTGCCGAACGACCAGTTCTCCTTGACCACTTCCACGAGACTGATCAGCACGTCTTCGCGCCGCAGTCCCGGCGACTCGTGCAGTTCGTCGACCAGGCGTTGATAGAGCGCCTTCTTCTGCTCGAGCGTGCGCGTGTTGCTCACGGTGAGCTGAATCATCACGAGATCGTCCGTTCGCTGGACGTTCAGATACTGATTGTCATAGACAAAGTTCGCGGCGTCGTGCTCGCTAATCAGCATGAAGATGTCGTCTTTCGGTACGTTGAAGGTGGCGACGAGCGCGCGCTGGATGCTGTCCGTGAGCGCCTTCCGGTATTCGACGGGCTTGCCGGCGCGCAAAGCGATGCGGGTGAAAGGCATGACGTTCTCCTTCGAGGTGGTGAATACATGCACACAGCGTAGGCGCGCTCAGCCATAATAAACAGACATCTTTAGCTATTTCATCTATGTTGGATTGAAATGAAAGTCCTCGATCTGGACGCCGTTCGCGCGTTCGTGCTCGTCGCCGACCTGTGCAGTTTCACGCGCGCCGCCGACGCGCTCGGCACCACGCAATCCGCCGTCAGCCTCAAGCTGAAGCGGCTGGAAGCGCATCTGGGCAAGCAGTTGCTGGAGCGCACGCCGCGCGTCGTACGGCTTTCCGTCGACGGCAAGGCGTTTCTCGGCGCCGCGCGCGAACTGCTGGGCGCGCATGAGCGGGCGCTGGGGTCGCTGTCGGTGGAGCGCCGGCGGCTGGCGCTCGGGTTGAGCGAACACGTCGCGGGGCGCGATCTGCCGCAACTGCTCGCGCGGCTGAATGCGCACGATCCGGCGCTGGTGGTCGAACTGCACCTCGGCACGTCCGCCGCGCTGCTGGCCCAGTTCGACGAGCGCCGGCTGGACGCGGTCATCGTCCGTTATGGCGCTGACGAGCCGCCGCGCGACGACGCACAGGTGCTGTTCAGCGAACCAGTCTGCTGGCTCGCGACGCCGGCGTGGCTGCCGCGCGTCGGCGAGCCGTTGCCGCTGGCGCTGTTGAGCGCGCCGTGCAATGTGCGCGACGTGGCGCTGCGGACGCTGACGGAGGCGTCGGTGGCATGGCAGGAGGTGTTTGTCGGCGGTGGCGTCGCGGCTGTCGGCGCGGCCGTTGCAGCCGGGCTCGCGGTGTCGCCGCTGGCGAGAAGAGTTGCGCCGCGCGGTTTAGTCGATGTCGGTACGCGGCTCGGCTTGCCGTCGTTGCCGGAATCGCGCGTGACGCTGCACTCGCGCGTGAAGGATGCGCGTTTGAGGGAAACGCTGCGGCTGGTGACGAGCGGGCTGGCGGGCGGTTGAGCGCGCGCCGGCTCGGGCGTTCAGTGCAAGATCGGCGGAAGGGAGCCGCTGCGGGCTGTCGCAGGATTGGCGACTGCGTCTAGCTGATCCGCGGAAGTGTTAGCGGCGAGCGCCGGCGTCTTGTGGTCCGCTGGCGCCGGGCGGGCAGCCGCGCCTTTCGCTGTGCCGGCAACCTTCACTACACCGCCATGCGCGCTCTGACCTTGCGCGATGTTTGCGTGAATGGCCTTCGCGTGAATGGCCTTCGCGTGATCGGACTTCGTCTGAACGACTTGCGCCGGGCGTTTGACGGCATCCGCGACGCCCGCGCTCTTCGGCTTTGCCCTGCCGCTCGCGAGGCCGGAAGCTTTATTAGCAGCCGCGCTTGCCACATGCTTTACGCCCGTCTTCGACTTAGCGGCCCCCGCAGACGCCACATGCTTCGCAGCACTCTTCGCCCGCCCCTTCGCCGCCCCATGCTTCCCGTGCGCCGCGGCCTCAGGCGGATTCCACACTTCGCTATAACCGCTCGCCATTGCCGCGCCGGACGCGCACCACACCGCAACCGCCGTTGCTACTGCACGAAATCTCATCTCCTGAACTCCTGAATTCTTTCCTTTGCGACGAGCCGGGATTATATTCCCTTGCAAAAATCCCGAAATGGACTAGCATAGGAAATAAGTACATATAAGGACTTACCCGCTCATGGCACATGCCGCCCGCGCCGCCCAAGCTGAAGCGCCGATTCGTCGGCCGCTTTCGGAACCCTCGTTTGCAGAAATGTCCGCAGCGGGATTGCGCGCGTTCTTCAACATCGCACGAGACTGGGATCTGAGCGCGGACGAGCAGATCGTGCTGCTCGGCTCGCCAGGCCGCTCGACTTTCTTCAAATGGAAGCAGGCGCCGGAAACGGCGCGGCTAGGCCGCGACACGCTGGAACGTCTGTCGCTGCTGCTAGGCATCTACAAGGCGCTGCAAATTCTCTTGCCGCAACCCAGCGCCGCGGACAACTGGGTCAAGCGTCCCAACAGCGCGCCGCCGTTCGGCGGCCGCCGCGCGCTGGATCGCATGCTGGCCGGCAACATTAGCGACCTCGTCGCCGTGCGCCAGTATCTCGACGCAATGCGAGGCGGCTGGGCGTGACAGAACCGCATTGGCAGGACCGCTGGCGCAGCGCGCCACTGGATTGGTCGCCCGCGTATCGCGTGATTCCCACACGCTTTCCGGCCGTCAATCTGTTCGACCGGGTTGCATCGGCGGAAGATTTCGACGCGCTCTACGCGCTCGAAGCCATGACCAACGACCGCCTGCGCACCGAAATCGGCGAACTCGATCTCGTGCCGCGCGAAGAACGCCGCTTCGGGCCGGGTTATGGACCGATCATGGCCGCGCTCACGCATCTCAATCCGCTCGGCAGCCGTTTTTCCGACGGCACGTACGGCGTGTTCTATTGCGCCCGCTCGCGCGCGACCGCCATTGCCGAAACGCGTTATCACACGGGAAAATTCCTGGAAGCCACCGCCGAGCCGCCCATGCGTCAGCAGATGCGTCTCTATACCGTGGCGGCGCAAGGCGAAGTGGTCGATCTGCGCGGCGACCCGAAGCTGGACCTCGCGGTGCTGTCGCCGGACGACTATCTCGCCGGCCAGTCGCTCGGACGTGCGGTGCGCGAAGCGGGAGCGCCGGGCATCGCGTATCCGTCGGTGCGCGACCCCGAAGGCGAATGCCTCGCCGCGTTCAGAACGACGCTGCTGCGCGATTGCCATCACGCGGCGTACCTGGAATACAACTGGAACGGCAGCAGCGTGGATATGGTGTTCGAACTCAGCCAGGTCGGCTGACACGCGTCGAGCAACGCGCGATCAGGGCAGCGCCAACGCCGCCGCGCCTTCCGCGCGCGCTTCTTCGACGGAAATGGACCAGCGCCGCAGCGCCCTCGGCTCGACCAAAGTCAGCCTGCCGCCAGGCCCGAACGCGCCCGTATCGACGAACACCTGCGAGCCGATCTGCTTGATGTCGCGCATCGGCGTATGGCCGCAGTAAGTGAGCGACAAACCGCGTTGCCGTTGCGGATCGCCGTTGCCCATCGCGAGTTCGCGTCCCCACAGCATTTGCTGGCGCGTGTCGGAGGAGAAATTGCCGGCGTCGAGTTCGGCGTCGGTGCCGAAAAATTCGGCGTGCAGAACATTGAAGCGCTCCGGCCCGCTGCCCACCACGCGCGCGAGCGGCAGTGTGCGCAGCCGCTCCGCATAGCGGCGCAAACTTTCGTCGGGCAGGTTGGCGGCCCACGCGCCGCCTATGCCGTACCACCACTGACGCCGCAAGCGGCCATCGGCGACGGCGCACAGCGCGTCTTCGTGATTGCCGAGCACGGCGAAGAACCACGGCTTGTCGAGCAGCGCGAGCGCCTGCTCCGAATGCTCGCCGCGATCCACGAGATCGCCGACTGAAAACAGCCGGTCGCACGCCGGGTCGAACGAAACCAGGCGCAGCAGATAGCGCAATGCATCGACACAACCGTGCAAGTCGCCGACGACGAAGTCGCGGCCGCTCCGGTTGGCCGGGTGGTGCTGAACAGAGATGTCGAGTACGGAAGCCATAAGCCCATGATAATGCGCAATGTCCGACGCGTATGCGCGCTGCCTCTCGTAGCGCGGCAATCGAAAGCGCAAAGTTGACACAAAATCACGCGAAAACGACAGATTCCGGGCAGATTTTTCCGGAAAATCGCTGACTTGAGGGCGCGTCCTTGCTGGCTTCGCAAACTGCCAACTGGCTGTGCTCATTGGCCGATAAACGCAGATTCGACGCCCATGCGCGGCTAAAGTTGCGAGAAGCGCCACGCGTAGGCTCGGCCTGCAATGCGCTTTCGATTGAAAGCGGCCCGCAAGGCCGTTACGGAACACTACGGGCGCATCAACAGACTCCGCGCCACTTCAGCGCCACTTCAGCGCCTCGCTCGCCATTCCATGTTCACAAAATATTATCCGCAAACGCTTCGCAACCGCCCACGCATGCTGATCGCCCTCGCGTTCGGCGTCGCGGCTGCCGTGCTGATCCCCGCGCACATACGCCCGATGGCGCGCGTACTCGTCGGCTGGGACACGACCGTGTGGAGTTACCTCGTGCTGATCTGGGCGCACATGGTCCGCGCCGACGAAGGCAACGTGCGCGATTCCGCGCGCCGCGACGATGAGAACGCAGGCGTCGTGCTGTTCGTGATCTGCGCCGCCACCGTCGCCAGCATTGCCGCGATCGTGCTCGAGCTTGCGTCGGCGAAAGGCACGGCGGGCGCGTCGACGGTATGGCACTACACGCTGACCGGACTCACGATGATCGGCGCGTGGTTCATGATTCCCACCATCTTCACGCTGCACTATGCGCGGCTCTATTACGACACCGACGTGCCCGAAACGCCGCTGCAGTTTCCCGACCGCTCGCTCACGCCCGACTATTGGGACTTCCTGTACTTCTCGTTCACGATCGCGGTCGCTTCGCAGACGTCGGACGTGGTGCTGCGCTCGCGCACCATTCGCCGCGCGGCGCTCGCGCAATCCATCCTGTCGTTCTATTTCAACGTTGCCGTGCTCGGCTTGTGCGTAAACATCGCAGCGGGCTTGCTCGGCTCGTGACCTGCTCCGCTGGGCGCGCGCATCGCCGCCCGGCGACCTCTCCTTTCCCGCTCCGCTAAATCGCGCGCAAGGCGAGTCGCGTGTAAAACGCGGACGATTGCAGCGCCTTTTACACGCGCCCGCCCTCTGCGGCAGCGTCGGGCCGCAAGCCCCGGAGCAAGCCTCCCCATAAGGGCACCCGCACCCCTTCATCGCGCGCCGGCCGAGTTCACTGGCACAGGCCTTGCTGACTTCCGCAGACGTTCTGGCCGGCTCGCGTCGCGACGCCTGGCGGCGAGGCACCCGTAACTGGCCAGCGGCGTGACGATCTTTGCACTACATTGACCAAGTACGCGCCGACAGTTCACGAATCGCGCGGCCGCCGGCTCTGGAAGCCCAATGAGCGCTGTGATCGCATGCCAACTGCATCCACACCGCAGCAGGACAAATCTGGAAACGACCGATGGAACCTCCAAAAGGGTACGCGCCGCGGATCTATTTTTTTCATTCACTTCTTGTTGGGCCGCTTGACGCGTGGCCGGCGCAGTTCGCCCACGCGGCCGCGCTCGGCTTCGATCATGCGCTGATCGGCAGTCTGTTCGAGCCGGGCCGGGCGAGTCATGGCCAGGTGGTCGGCAATCATGCGCGCCTGCATCCGGTGTTCGAAGCCGGGCAGTCCGCCACGGACGCTATCCGCACGCTCGCGGACGCCGCGCACCAGCATGGCCTGACATTGCTGGTGGATCTCGTGATCGACCGCGTGGCCGCCGACGGCGCGCTTTACGCCGAGCATCACGACTGGTTCCATCCACTCGAGACCGAAGAGGCGCGCCTCGATCCGCGCCACGTGCATCGCGAGGACAACGTCGCGTACGCCAACTTCAGCGATGCCGGCACGCGCGCCGCGCTCGTCTCATGGTGGACGCAGCAGTTGCTCGCGCTCGCCGATGCGGGTATCGGCGGCTTTCGCTTCGACTCGCCGCATCGCGTGCCCGCCGACGTGTGGCGGCAGTTGCGCGATGCGGTGCGCGCCGCGCATCCCGACGTGCGCTTTCTCGCCGCGACGCCCGGCCTCGCGCGCAGCGATCTTCCGGCGCTCGAAGGCGCCGGCTTCGACAGCGTGTTCTCGTCGCTGCGCTGGTGGGACTATCGCGAAAGCTGGATGGCCGACGAGTACGCGGCGCTCGCGCGCATCGGCGGACCCATTGCTTTTCCGGAAGCGCCTTACGGTACGCGGCTCGCCGCCGAACTGAGCGATCCGCACGATTCGGGCATCGTCGAGCGGGCTTATCGGCGCGCGCTCTTCACGTCCGCGTCAATCGGCGCTGGCTGGATGATGCCGATGGGCTTCGAATACGGCGTAAGCGAACCGATGTCGCAAACGCGCGGCGACGCGTCGCAGTTCGCGCTCGCTTGCCAATCCAAACGATTCGACCTCTCGCAACAGATCTCGCGCGCGAACGAACTCGCACGCACGGCCGGCGCGCTGCACGCGAACGGCGAGTTGCGTCCGTTGAGCGGACCGGGCGCGCCCGCCGCCGTGCTGCTGCGCGCGGATCGGCCCGACGTGCGCGATGCCGGGGAAGCGGTCCTGATCGCGATCAATCCCGAACTCGGTGCGCCGGTTCGTGTCGACCCGGCGCGCTTTCTCGCGGGCGTACCCGGCAATTTCACGCGCTTCATTCCGCTCGATGCGCCGGGCCACGCGTCGCCCACGACATTGACGCCGTTCACGCTCGCGCCCGGCGCCGTGCGGCTCTTTCAGGCCGTGACGGAAAAACCGATCTGTCTCGCGCCGCCCATCGACAAGGCGAACAGCAAGCGCAGCGGCCGCAAGACCGTGCTCGAAGCACTCAACGCGCCGCGCGTGGCGATCGAAAGCGTGATGCCTTCCGTCGACAACGGCCGCTTTCCCGCGAAGCGCAGCGTCGGCGAGCGGGCCGAAATCAGCGCCGCGATTTTCGCCGAAGGCCACGACAAGATCGCCGCCGCCGTGCTGTGGCGCGCCGCCGACGAAAACACATGGCACGAAGTGCTGATGACTCCCGCGCAACCCGCGGGCCTCGACATCTGGAAGGCGCGCATTCCACTCGAACGCATGGGCCGTCATGAATTCACGGTGATTGCGTGGCGCGACGACTTCGCTTCGCTCGTCGAACATGTCGAGAAGAAATTGAAGGCGGGGCAAACGGTCGAAACCGAACTCGACGAAGCCGCGCATCTGTTCGCGCTCGTGCTCGCCGAAGTGGAAACGGCCGAAGGCGCGGACAGGCAACCGCTGGAACACATCGTCAAGGACTTCACGAAGGCCGACGACGAGACGAAGCTCAGGCTGCTGCTCGATCCGGCCACCGCGAAGGCGATGACCGCCGCGCGGCATCGCCCGTTCCTGAGCCGCGATCCGGTGACTTACAAGATCGACGCCGAACGCACGGCCGCGCGCTTTGCAAGCTGGTACGAGATCTTCCCTCGTTCGATGAGCGACGACGAAGCGCGCCACGGCACCTTCTCCGATGTCACCAAGAAGCTGCCGCGCATTCGCGACATGGGCTTTGACGTTTTGTACTTTCCGCCGATTCATCCAATCGGCGTGACCAATCGCAAGGGCCGCAACAACACGCTGAACGCGCAGCCGGGCGACGTGGGCAGTCCGTATGCAATCGGCGCCGCGGAAGGCGGCCATACCGCCGTGCATCCGCAGCTCGGCACGCTCGACGACTTCAAGGCGATGCTCGCGGCCGCGCACGCGCACGGACTCGAAATCGCGCTGGATTTCGCGATTCAGTGCTCGCCGGATCATCCGTGGCTGAAGGAGCATCCGACATGGTTCGCGTGGCGTCCCGACGGCACGCTGCGTTACGCGGAAAATCCGCCGAAGAAGTATCAGGACATCGTCAATCCCGACTTCTATGCACACGACGCTAAGCCCGACTTGTGGCTCGCATTGCGCGACGTGATCCTGTTCTGGATCGAAGCGGGCGTGCATATTTTCCGCGTGGACAATCCGCACACGAAGCCGTTGCCGTTCTGGGAGTGGATGATCAACGACGTGCGTTCGCGCTATCCCGACACGATCTTCCTCGCCGAGGCATTCACGCGGCCGCGCATGATGAACCGGCTCGGCAAGATCGGCTTCTCGCAGTCGTACACGTACTTCACGTGGCGCGAGTCGAAGCGAGATTTCATCGAGTATCTGACGGAGCTCACGCAAACCGGCGCGCGCGATTTCTATCGGCCGAACTTCTTTGTGAATACGCCGGACATCAACCCGCGTCATCTGCAATCGCAGGGACGCACCGGCTTTCTGATTCGCGCGGCGCTCGCGTCGACACTCGCCGGATTGTGGGGCGTGTATAGCGGCTTCGAACTATGCGAGGCCGCGGCGTTGCCGAACAGCGAGGAATACCTCGACTCCGAGAAGTACCAGTTGCGCGCGTGGGACTGGAACCGGCCCGGCAACATCATGGCCGAGATCACTACACTGAACCGCATTCGCCGCGCCAATCCCGCGCTGCAAACGCATCTCGGTCTCACGTTCCTGCCCGCGCACAACGACAACATTCTGTTCTTCGAAAAGGCGACCGAAGCGCGCGATAACGTGATCCTGGTCGCGATCAATCTCGATCCGTTCAACGAACAGGGCGCGGACATCGAGCTGTCGTGGGACACCTTCCAGAAATGGAATCTGCATGACCACGGCCCGCTTGAAGTGACCGACCAGATGACGGGTGCCCGTTTCGAATGGCATGGCCGCTGGCAGCATGTGCGGCTCGGCACGGGTCAGCCTTTTTCGATCTGGCGCATCGCGCCGCTCGGCGGCCTGCCCGCCGAACGTCCCGATGAAGCCGACAGCGATTCGAGCAGTGCCCCGCCTGGCGCCTTTCACGCAGACGCCGGCAACCCTACCCCGACGGAAGGTGCGATATGAAGCGTGACGATCCCTCTCAGGCCGCGTCGCAAGCCCATGCGAGCACGGCGACCGCCAGCGCAACCAACGCGCGCACGCGTCGCCGCGGCAAGCCGGCAGCGCTCAGCGACGATCCGCTCTGGTACAAGGACGCGATCATTTATCAGGTGCACATCAAGTCGTTCTTCGATGCGAATAACGACGGCGTCGGCGACTTTCCCGGCCTGATCGCGAAGCTCGACTACATCGCCGAACTCGGTGTGAACGCGATCTGGCTGCTGCCGTTCTATCCGTCGCCGCGCCGCGACGACGGCTACGACATCGCCGATTACCGCAACGTGCATCCGGACTACGGCCAGCTCTCCGACGTCAAGCGCTTCATTCAGGAAGCGCACGCGCGCGGCATCCGCGTGATTACCGAACTGGTAATTAACCACACGTCGGACCAGCACCCGTGGTTTCAGCGCGCGCGCCGCGCGAAGCCAGGCTCGAATCATCGCAACTTCTATGTGTGGTCCGATACCGATCAGAAGTATCAGGAAACGCGCATTATCTTTATCGACTCCGAGCCTTCGAACTGGACACACGATCCGGTCGCGGGCGCGTACTACTGGCATCGCTTTTACTCGCATCAGCCCGATCTGAACTTCGACAATCCCGCGGTGCTGCGCGAGGTGTTGCAGATCATGCGCTTCTGGCTCGATATGGGCATCGACGGGCTGCGTCTGGACGCGGTGCCGTATCTCGTCGAACGCGAAGGCACGAACAACGAGAACCTGCCCGAAACGCACGAAGTGCTGAAGAAGATTCGCGCGACCATCGACGCCGAGTATCCGAACCGCATGCTGCTTGCCGAAGCCAACCAGTGGCCGGAAGACGTGAAGGAATATTTCGGCGACGAAGACGAATGCCACATGGCCTTCCACTTCCCGCTGATGCCGCGCATCTACATGTCGATTGCGAGCGAGGACCGCTTCCCGATCACCGACATCATGCGGCAAACGCCGGACCTCGCGCCGTCGAATCAATGGGCGATCTTCCTGCGCAATCACGACGAACTCACGCTCGAAATGGTCACGGATTCCGAGCGCGACTACTTGTGGAACACCTACGCAAGCGATCGCCGCGCGCGCCTGAATCTCGGCATTCGCCGCCGTCTCGCGCCGCTGATGGAGCGCGACCGCCGCCGCATCGAGCTGATCAATTCGCTGCTGCTGTCGATGCCCGGCACGCCCGTGATCTATTACGGCGACGAGCTCGGCATGGGCGACAACATTCACCTCGGCGATCGCGACGGCGTGCGCACGCCGATGCAATGGTCGTCGGATCGCAACGGCGGTTTCTCGCGCGCCGATCCCGAGCAACTCGTGCTGCCGCCGGTGATGGGCTCGCTCTACGGCTTTGACGCGGTGAACGTCGAAGCGCAAAGCCGCGATCCGCATTCGCTGCTCAACTGGACGCGGCGCATGCTCGCCACGCGTCGCGCGAAACAGACGTTCGGGCGCGGCACGATCCGTTTCCTGAAGCCGGAGAACCGCAAGATTCTCGCGTATCTGCGCGAATTGCCCGGCGAGCCGCCGATTCTTTGCGTCGCGAATTTGTCGCGTGCGCCGCAAGCGGTGGAACTCGATCTGTCGGAATTCAACGGCGCGGTGCCGATTGAAATGACCGCCGATTCCGTGTTCCCCGCGATCGGTCAATTGACTTATCTGCTGACCTTCCCGCCGTATGGCTTCCTGTGGTTCCTGCTGTGTGAAGGCGGTCAGCGTCCGACGTGGGCGCAGGCGCATCCCGAGCCATTGCCGGAATTCGTGACCATCGTGATCCGCGAAGGCCAGGCCGGCCCGACGCCTGAAAACGTGCGGCTGCTCGAATCGGAAGTGCTGCCTTCGTGGTTGAGCCGGCGCCGCTGGTTTGCATCGAAGGATCAGAAGATGCATGCGGTGCGGCTCGCCGCGTTGACCACGATCCCGAACGGCGGCTTCGCGTTCACCGAAATCGAAGCGGACGTCGGCAAGCACACGGAACGCTACGTGGTGCCGATCGCGATCACGTGGGGCGGCGAGACGACGACACCGCTCTTTCTGCAGCTTGCATTGGCGCGCGTGCGGCGCGGCCGCAACGTCGGGCATCTCACCGACGCGTTCGCGCTGCCGATTTTCGCGCACGGCGTGCTGCGCAAATTGCGCGAACGCGCGGTCGTGCCGACCGTGCAAAAGAGCGAGATCAGGTTCATTCCAACCGACCGTTTCGCGGAACTCGACAATCTCGGCGAACGCCCCGAAATCCGCTGGCTCGCGGCGGAGCAAAGCAACAGCTCGCTGATCATTGCCGACGCCGCGGTGCTCAAGCTCGTGCGGCGTCTCGTGAGCGGCATTCATCCGGAAGCGGAGATCAGCCGCTATCTGACGCAGCTCGGCTACGCGAACACGGCGCCGCTCTTCGGCGAAGTGGTGCGCGTCGACCCCGAAGGCGTGCCGCATACGCTCGCGATCGTGCAAGGCTTCGTCGACAACCAGGGCGATGCGTGGAACTGGTCGCTCGATTATCTGCGCCGCTCCGTCGACGAACTCGCGATCACGATCGATACGGAAGCGTCGTCTGCGCCCGATCGCGGCAACGAGGCGATTCTGCTCGAAGGCTACGCGGCGTTGGCCGGCATCATCGGCAGACGGCTTGGCGAGTTGCACGTCGCGCTCGCTTCGCCAACCGACGACCCGGCGTTCGCCCCCGAACCGACGAGCGCCGAGCAGGTGAAGGCGTGGGTCGACGGCACGCAGTCGATGCTCGCGAGCGCGCTCGATCTCCTCGCGCCGCGCATCGACCAGTTGCTCGATGCGGACACGAAGGCGCTCGCGCAAAGTCTGATCGACCGGCGCGCGGCGCTCGCCGAAGCTGTCGACAAGCTCATCGCGCCGGACACGCAGGCGCTGCGCATTCGCATTCACGGCGACTTCCATCTGGGCCAGGTGCTGGTCGCGCAGGGCGACGCGTATCTGATCGACTTCGAAGGCGAGCCCGCGCGTTCGCTCGAAGAGCGTCGGCAGAAGTCGAGCCCGCTGCGCGATGTGGCCGGCCTGATGCGTTCGCTGTCGTATGCGAGCGCCGCGGCGCAGTCCACGACGGAAGCCGCGCCGCAACAGACCGCGGACCGCAAGCGCGCGCTGTTCGACCGTTTCCGCGCGGAAGCCACCAACGTCTTCCTGAAGGAATACCGCGCGGCCACCGCCGAAGCGCCGACGCCGCTCGTCGCGCCCGAGGCGGAGCAGGCGCTCCTCGATCTGTTCCTGATCGAGAAGGCCGCGTATGAAATCCGCTACGAAGCGGCCAACCGTCCGACGTGGCTCAGCTTGCCGGTGCGAGGCCTTGCGGCGCTCGCGAGCCGGCTGCTCGGCGACACCGGCGCGCCGCACGATTCCTCAACCCAGGCGCCAGACGCCGCCACACCGCCTCATCCGGCCGAGGGCGATCATGAGTGAACACGATCCGGCCGCAGGCCTCCAGCCGCTCGACATCGACGCGCTCGTCGAGGCGCGCCATCCCGATCCTTTCTCGCAGCTCGGGCCGCATCACACCGACGGCGGTCCCGTGGTGCGCGCGCTGTTGCCGAATGCCTCGCACGTCAGCGTGATTTCGCGCGCCGACGGCGCGCTGCTCGGCGAGCTTCAGCAGTTGCGTCCGGGCTTATTCGCGGGCCGCGTGAGTTCGGCGGCGCCGTATCGCTTGCGCATCGACTGGCATGGCGTCGTGCAGGAAATCGAGGATACCTACTCGTACGGCCCAGTTCTCGGCGATGAACCGCTCGGCCGTCTCGCGGGCGGCGATCCGTATGCGGTGCTCGAATGCCTCGGCTCGCGTCCGATGGAAATCGACGGCGTGCCCGGCGTGCGCTTCGCCGTGTGGGCGCCGAATGCGCGGCGCGTCTCCGTGGTCGGCGACTTCAATGCGTGGGACGGCCGTCGTCATCCGATGCGTCTGCGTCATCAGGCGGGCGTGTGGGAACTGTTCGTGCCGCGCGTCGGGCCGGGCACGCGCTACAAATACGAGTTGCTCTCGCGCGATGGTCATCCGCTGCCGTTGAAGGCCGACCCTTGCGCGATGCAAAGCGAGAAGCCGCCGGGCACGGCGTCGGTGGTCGCGCATGTCGACGAGATCGAGCAGTTTCCGTGGACGGATCACGAGTGGATTCAGTCGCGCGGCGCGAAGCAGACGCCGCGTTCGCCGATCTCGATCTACGAGGTGCATGCGGAGTCGTGGCTGCGCGTCGCCGAAGAAGGTCAGCGCGGTCTCAATTGGGAAGAGCTCGCCGAGCGCCTGATTCCGTATGTGAAGACGATGGGCTTCACGCACGTCGAATTTCTGCCGGTCGCGGAGCATCCGTTCGGCGGATCGTGGGGCTACCAGCCGCTCGGGCAGTTCGCGCCGTCCGCGCGCTTCGGCAAGCCGGAGCAGTTCGCCGCGTTCGTCAACAAGGCACACGAAGCCGGGCTCGGCGTGATTCTCGACTGGGTGCCCGCGCACTTTCCAAACGACGCGCACGGTCTGATCGAGTTCGACGGCACGCCGCTTTACGAGCATGCCGATCCGCGCGAAGGCTACCACCAGGACTGGAACACGATGATCTACAACCTCGGCCGCAACGAGGTGAGCGCGTTCCTCGTCGCCTCCGGTCTCGCGTGGCTGAAGCGCTATCACGTCGACGGCCTGCGCGTGGATGCGGTCGCGTCGATGCTGTACCGCGATTACTCGCGCGCCGCCGGCGAGTGGGTGCCGAACATCTATGGCGGACGCGAGAATCTCGAGTCGATCGCGTTCCTCAAGCGTTTGAATCATGAAGTCGGTTATGTGCCGGGCGTGCCTGGCGCGATCACCATCGCCGAGGAATCGACGGCATGGCCGGGCGTGACGGCGCGCGTCGAAGACGGCGGCCTCGGCTTCCATTTCAAGTGGAACATGGGCTGGATGCACGACACGCTGCACTACATGCACGAAGATCCGGTGTATCGCCAATACCATCACCACAACATGACGTTCGGCATGGTGTACGCGTATTCGGAGCGCTTCGTGCTGCCGCTTTCTCACGACGAAGTAGTGCACGGCAAAGGCTCGCTGCTCGGCAAGATGCCAGGCGATACATGGCAGAAGTTCGCCAATCTGCGCGCGTATTTCGGCTTCATGTGGACGCATCCGGGCAAGAAGCTGCTGTTCATGGGCGGCGAATTCGGTCAGATCGCCGAGTTCAATCACGACGCGTCGCCGCACTGGCATCTGCTCGACGACGCGCATCATCACGGCGTGCAGTTGCTGGTGCGCGACCTGAATCGCCTGTATCACGACGAGCCGGCGCTGCATCTGCTCGACAGCGAGCCAGGCGGCTTTGGGTGGCTGATCGGCGACGACAGCGCCAACAGCGTGTTCGCGTATCGACGCACCGACGGCGCGGGCCGCGAGCTCGTCGTGGCCTGCAACATGACGCCGGTGCCGCGCGTCGGCTATCGCATCGGCCTGCCGCGCGAAGGACGCTGGTCGGAAGTGTTGAACACGGATGCGGGCGTGTACGGCGGCTCGAACATGGGCAACGGCGGCGTGATTCACACCGAGGCGATCTCGAGCCACGGCTGGCCGCATTCGGCTTCACTGACCTTGCCGCCGCTGGCGACGATCGTGCTGCGCGCCGATTGAGCGGCACTGACCGCGGAATCCGGCAGCGCCGCCCGATTCCGCCCGAGTCCGCAGAAGGCGAGCGCGCGGCCTGTGCGATGACAGGCCGCGCGCTCGTCGCATGAAGCACCGCGCTCGCGCTCCATCGAATCAGAACAAGGAAGGGGAACCATGTCGCATGCAATGCCCGACCGGCTTCTGCCCGGCTCGCCGTATCCGCTCGGCGCGAGTTGGGACGGTCTAGGTGTCAACTTCGCGGTGTTCTCGGCGAACGCACAGAAAATCGAACTGTGTCTGTTCGATCCCACCGGCCGCAAGGAAATCCGACGCTACCCGATGCCCGAATGCACCGATGAGGTCTGGCACGGCTACCTGCCGAACGCGCATCCGGGCACCGCATACGGCTTTCGCGCGCATGGGCCGTATCAGCCTCAGCACGGGCATCGCTTCAATCCGCACAAGCTGCTGCTCGATCCGTACGCGCGCAAACTGGTCGGACAGTTCCGCTGGTCCGATGCGCTGTTCGGCTATCGCGTGCATTCGAATCGCGCGGACCTTTCCATCGACCGGCGCGACTCCGCGCCTGCCATGCCGAAATGCGTGGTGATCGACGAAGCGTTCGACTGGTCGCACGACAAGCGCCCGAATGTGCCCTGGGGCGAAACTGTGATCTACGAAACGCATGTGCGCGGCGCGTCGATGCTGCGCGCCGATCTGCGTCAGCATGAACGCGGGACGTTTGCCGCGCTGTCGTCGCCGGAATTTATCGAGCATCTGCTGAAGCTCGGCGTGACTGCCGTCGAACTGCTGCCGGTTCATGCGTTTCTGAACGACCGCTTTCTCGTCGAGCGCGGCCTGCGCAATTACTGGGGCTACAACACGGCGGCGTTTTTTGCGCCCGAGCCGTCGTATCTGAGCACGCACCGGCTGGACGAAATGCGCATTGCCGTGCGCCAGTTGCACGCGGCCGGCATCGAAGTGTTTCTCGACGTGGTCTACAACCACACGTGCGAAGGCAACGAAATGGGCCCGACCGTTTCATGGCGCGGCCTCGATAACGCGAGCTACTACCGCCTGATTCCCGGCGACGAGCGGCATCACATCAACGACACCGGCTGCGGCAACACGGTCAATCTGCTGCATCCGCGCGTGCTGCAGATGGTGATGGATTCGCTGCGTTACTGGTCGACCGCGTTCAACATCGACGGCTTCCGTTTCGATCTCGGCGTGACGCTCGGGCGCGAGCCGCACGGTTTCGATCCAGGCTCCGGTTTCTTCGACGCGTTGCGCCAGGACCCGGTCCTCTCGCAACGCAAGCTGATTTCCGAACCGTGGGACATCGGTCCAGGCGGTTATCAACTCGGCAACCATCCGCCGGGTTTCGGCGAATGGAACGACCGTTTCCGCGATACGGTGCGCCGCTTCTGGCGCGGCGACGCGGGCCTGCGCCAGGACCTGGCCGCGCGTCTGACCGGTTCCGCCGATCTCTTCAACCGCCGCTTTCGCAAGCCGTGGGCGTCGATCAATTTCGTCGCGTCGCATGACGGCTTTACGCTCGCCGACATGACCGCGTACGAGGACAAACATAACGAGGCAAATCGCGAAGACAACCGCGACGGCCATAACGAAAACTGCAGCAGCAACTGGGGCGTCGAAGGACCGACCGACGACCCCGCGATTCTCGAGACACGCAAACGCGTGGCGCGCTCGATGATGGCGACGCTGTTCGTCGCGCTCGGCACGCCGATGATGCTAGCCGGCGATGAATCGTTGCGTACGCAGAACGGCAATAACAATGCGTACTGCCAGGATAACGAAATATCGTGGATCGACTGGGAACGCGCCGATTCGCCGGACGGACGCCAGATGACCGATTTCGTCGCGCGCGTGGTGGCGCTGCGCAAGCAGCATCCGCTGTTGCGCGAAACGCGTTTTCTGTTCGGCGACCGCGAAGTGCTGCCGGGTCTTTTCGACATCGGCTGGTTCGACGAAAACGGCGAGCCGCTGACGATCGAAGCATGGGAAGACCCGGAAGGCCGCGCGTTCACCTTGCGGCGCGCGGGCCCAGGTCTGAACGGCGAAACAGAAGTATTGTTGATGATGCTCAACGCGAGCGCGGAAACTCTGCGTTTTACACCGCCTCCGCCGCACCTGGAATGGCACGTGCTGTTAGACACTGCGGATACGCAAGGCGCCCCGCACCGGCTCGCCGCAATGGATCTGGAAGTGGCCGCTCGCGGGCTCGTGATACTCGCCGCGCACCCGGTCGGCGAAGCCGACTGGCAAGCGGGCTGGAAAGCCGGCGCGCAGCACGGACAGCGGCTATTGACGGCGTTGCCGCCGCGTCCGGGCGAGCATCCGTTTGCGAACGATGCGTGAGCAATCCGACAGCAAAACCGAATGGTGAAGAGTCATGTCCGAACATCCAATCGATCCTCACGCGCATCATTACGCGCATTGCCTGCCGTTCGGCGCGCAATTGCTCGGGCCCAAGGGCGCGAATCCGCGCACGCGTTTTCGTTTCTGGGCGCCTTCGTGCAAAAGCGTGCAGGTCGAAATCGAGAACGGCGCCGCGCAAGGCGCGCATGAAATGACGCCGGCCGGCAACGGCTGGTTCGAAGCGAGCGTCGAGAGCGGCGCGGGCACGCTGTACCGCTTTCGTCTCGACGACGGCAATGCGGTGCCCGATCCGGCGTCGCGCTTTCAGCCGCAAGACGTGCATGGTCCGAGCGAAGTCATCGACCCGCGCGCCTATCGCTGGGAACATTGCGACTGGCATGGCAGGCCGTGGGAAGAAACCGTGCTGTACGAACTGCACGTCGGTGCGATGGGCGGCTATCAGGGCGTGCAAAAACGCTTGCCGGCGCTCGCGGCGCTCGGCGTGACGGCGATCGAACTGATGCCCTTGAACGACTTTCCGGGCAAGCACAATTGGGGCTATGACGGCGTGCTGCCCTACGCGCCCGATTCCGCATACGGCCGCCCCGAGGAACTGAAGGCGCTGATCGACGCCGCGCACGGTCTCGGCCTGATGGTGTTTCTCGATGTGGTCTACAACCACTTCGGCCCTGACGGCAACTATCTGCACGAATACGCGCGCTCGTTTTTCCGCGAAGGCACGCATACGCCGTGGGGCCCGGCCATCGACTTCGAGCGCAGTGAAGTCAGCGACTTTTTCATGGACAACGCCGTCTACTGGATCAACGAATACCGGATAGACGGCCTGCGTTTCGACGCGGTTCACGCGATCGACAATCACCGCTGGCTGCGCGAGCTGTCCGATCATATTCGCGCCCATGTGCAGCATGGCCGCCATGTGCATCTGGTGCTGGAAAACGAGCACAACAGTGCAAGCCTGTTGGAGAACCACTTCAACGCGCAATGGAACGACGACGCGCACAACACGCTGCATGTGCTGCTGACCGGTGAGACCGAAGGCTATTACCACGCGTACGAGGATCAGCCGATCCGCCGTCTTGCTCGCGTGCTCTCCGAGGGCTTCGCGTATCAGGGCGATCCGTCGCCGCTGCACGACGGCGCGCCGCGCGGCGAATCGAGCGGGCATTTGCCGCCTACGTCGTTCGTGATGTTTTTGCAGAATCACGATCAGATCGGCAATCGCGCATTCGGCGAGCGTCTGCGCAAGCTCACGTCGGACGACGCCTTGCGCGCGGCCACCGGCTTGCTGCTGCTGTCGCCGCAAATTCCGCTGCTCTTCATGGACGAGGAATACGGCTCGACGCAGCCGTTTCTGTTCTTCACCGATTACACCGGCGATCTCGCCGACGCCGTGCGCGAAGGACGTCGCCGCGAGTTCGCGCGTTTCTCGTCGTTCAGCGACGAAAAGCGTCGCGCGCAGATTCCCGATCCGAACGACGTGAAGACGTTTGCCGCATCGTCGCCGCCCGAGCCCGTGACCGCCTCGTCTACTGCGCAGGATGACGAAGCAAAAGACCGCCTCGACTGGATGCACTTCTACAAATCCGCGCTGACGGTACGCGCAAAACTGATCACGCCGCGTCTGAAGCACGGCAAGGCGCTCAACGCAACGGTGCTTGTGGATGAAAACGGCACGGACGCGAATGCGCTAATAGCACGCTGGAAACTCGGCGATGGCGAGACGCTGTCGCTCGCGCTCAATCTGTCGAAGCAAAGCGTGCCGTTTAACGATGTGCCTGCCGGCAAGGTCATTTTCGAAACGCCGCCGCGCGTGCGCGAGCAGATCGACGCGAACGTGCTGCCGCCGAATGCGTTCGTCGCGTGGCTGACCGGCGACATCAACGACTATGCGATCGGTCATGATGCTCGCATAGTTGGGAAAGAGGAGCGCCGCTCGTGAGTACCCGACGCTCTGGCGATACCATCGACACGCTCGCGGCGCGCGCCGGCTTCGAGGTGGAGTGGGAAGACGCGCATCACAAGGTGCATCGCGTGCCCGAGAAGACGCTCGCGGTTCTGCTCGAACGCATGGGCTTGCCGTGCGGCAACGCGACGCAAATCCGGCAAAGCGCGGCTGCACTCGACGCCGAATTGTCGGGCCGCAAACTGCCGCCGCTGATGACCGCCGAAGTCGGGCGCGGCATTGCGTTGCCCGCGACCGCGCTCAAGTCGGGCAGCCATTACCGCATCGAGCTGGAAAGCGGCTCCATCATCGACGGACGCTTTACCGCGCCCAAAGGCGAAGAGGCGTTGCTTGCGCCCATCGACGAACCCGGTTATCACACGCTCGTCATTCACGAACAGCGCGTGACGCTCGCGATCGCGCCGTCGCGCTGCTATACCGTCGCCGACGCATGGCGCACGTTGCGTGACGACGAGCGCGCCGAGGCGCCGCCGCTATGGGGCGTGGCCGCCCAGTTGTATGGCTTGCGCCGCGTGGGCGACGGCGGCATCGGCGATTATTCGTCACTCGCCCGCATCGCCACGGAAAGTGCAAAACGCGGCGCGCATGCGCTCGCCGTGAGCCCGACGCACGCGATGTTCAGCGCGGAGCCCAATCGCTTCAGTCCGTATTCGCCGTCGTCGCGTTTGTGGTTGAACGTCACGCATATCGATCCGGCAGCGGTGTTCGGCGCGGATGCTGCGCGCGCCGCGATGGAATCCGCACAAGCCGCGGATGCGTGGACCGGACTCGAAGGCTTGCCGCTGATCGACTGGCCGAAGGCGGTCGTGCTGAAGCTGAAGGTGTTGCGCGCGTTGTTCGAGAATTTCTGCGCGCATGAGCGGGCCCACGACGGCACGCCCGATACGCCGCGCGCGCTCGAATTTCACGGCTTTTGCGAACGCGCGGGACGAGCGCTCGAAGATCATGCGCGCTTCGAAGCACTGCAGGCCGCGCAACTCGCGCAAGGCGGCAACGGTCATTGGCGCGACTGGCCGGAAGCATTGCGCGATCCGCGCAGCCCGGAAGTGGATGCGTTCGCGCAAGCGCATCGCCATGAAGTCGACTTTCATCTCTTTCTGCAATGGCTTGCCGCGAAAGGTCTGTCGCACGCGCAGCACGCGGCGCGTGAAGCGGGCATGGCGGTCGGTGTGATCGCCGATCTCGCCGTGGGATGCGACAGCGCGGGCAGCCATGCATGGTCCTACCGCGACGACATGCTGCAAGGCGTGTCCGTCGGCGCGCCGCCCGACCTCTTCAATCAGGCGGGACAAAGCTGGGGCCTCACCACGTTCTCGCCGCGCGCGATGCGCACGCAAGGCTTCTCCGCGTTCATCGACATGCTGCGCGCCGCCTTTGCACACGCTGGCGGAATTCGCATCGATCATATTCTTGGCTTGCGGCGCCTCTGGCTCGTGCCGGAAGGCGAGAGCGCGCGCAACGGCGCGTATCTGCGCTATCCGCTCGAAGACCAGTTGCGTCTGATCGCGCTCGAATCGTGGCGGCATCGCGCGATTGTGATCGGCGAAGATCTCGGCACCGTGCCGCCCGGCTTTCGCGAGCGGCTCAACGAGCATGGCATTGCCGGCATCCGCGTGCTGTGGTTCGAACGCGGCGAAGACGGCACAGGCTTCAAGCCGCCGCAGGCGTGGGACCGCAATGCGGTCGGCACGACGACCACGCACGATCTGCCGACCGTCGCCGGCTGGTGGGCCGGCAGCGACATTAGCTGGCGCAACAAGATCGGCCAGACGATGGCGCGCCCCGATGGCCGCGATCCCGAAGAAGCCGCGCAGGAAGAGCGCGCGAGCGACCGCGCCGACTTGTGGCGCGCGTTCCAGGAAGCCGGCGTGGCCGCGCCGGATGTCGACGCGCCGCCGCTCGAGAGCCCGCCCGTCGACGAAGCCCTCGCCTTTGTCGCGGCAACGCCCGGCCCGCTCGTCACGTTTCCGCTCGAAGACCTGCTCGCGCAGAGCGAACAGCCGAACTTGCCCGGTTCGATCGACGAGCATCCGAACTGGCGCCGCCGCATGAATCTGCCCATCGACGAAATGTTTCTCGACGACGCCTTCTGCGACCGGCTGCTCGCAGTCGACCGGGCGCGCAGCGCCGCGACCGTTTCCACTCCTTCAGCCAATACCGCTTCGGAGCCTGATACGCCATGACCGTCCCACGCTCCACTGTTCGCCTCCAGTTTCATCGGGGCTTCACTTTCGACGATGCCGCGAAGCACGTCGAGTATTTCGCCGCGCTCGGCATCAGCCATGTGTACGCGTCGCCGATCACCACGGCCGAGCCCGGTTCGATGCACGGCTACGACACCGTCGATTACACGCACGTCAGCGCCGAATGCGGCGGCGAGGCGGGCCTGAAGCGCCTCGTCGAAAAATTGCACGCGCACGGCATGGGGCTGATCGTCGACATGGTGCCGAACCATATGGGCGTCGGCGGCTCGAGCAATGTGTGGTGGCTCGATATTCTCGAATGGGGCCGCCACAGCACGTACGCGCGTCACTTCGATGTGGACTGGCATTCGCCCGATCCGGCGTTGCGCGGCAAGGTGCTGCTGCCGACGCTCGGCGCGCCGTATGGCGACGAACTGGCGTCGGGCCGCATCGCGCTGCACTTCGCCGCGGACAGCGGGCGCTTTTATGTCGGCTACGGACCGCACGTGTTTCCGGTGTGTCCGGTCGATTACCCGTCGATCCTGCAAAGCGCCGACCGCGCCGATCTCAGCGCGCTCGCCGAGCGCTTCCAGGGACTGACGACGCAGCCCACCGATCAGCCGCGCGCCGCCGAAGGCCGCGAGATGCTGCGCGAGTTCGTTGCGCTAAACGGCGAGTCGGCGATTCAGTTCGCGCTGCAAACCTATTCGCCCGAAGACCCGCTGACGCGCGACCGCCTGCATCGGCTGCTCGAACGCCAGCATTTCCGCCTCGCGTGGTGGCGCACCGCCGCCGACGAAGTCAACTGGCGGCGCTTCTTCGACATCTCGACGCTCGCCGCCGTGCGCGCCGAACGGCCCGAGGTCTTCGAAGCGACGCATGCGCTGGTTTTTCGTCTGTATCAGGAAGGCGTGATCGACGGTCTGCGGATCGATCACGTCGACGGCCTCGCCGAGCCGCGCGAGTACTGTCAGCGGCTGCGGCAACGTCTGACGGAATTGCGCGATACGACGCCGTATGTGGTCGTCGAAAAGATTCTGGCGCGCGGCGAACCGCTGCGCGACGACTGGCCGGTGGACGGCACGACCGGCTATGACTTCATGAACGACGTGGGCGCGCTGCTGCACGACCCGGCAGGTGCAGAGCCGCTTGCCGACGCGTGGGCCGAACTCACGGGCCGCAGCCCGAATTTCGCGGATGAAGCATTGGCCGCGCGGCGCAAGATCGTCGCGGAGAATCTGTCGGCGGAACTCGACCGCGCGGCGCGCGCGCTGCATCGCATTGCGCGCGACTCGCTCGCCACGCGCGATTACACGTTCACCAGCTTGCGCCGCGTGTTGACCGAACTGGTCGTGCATTTTCCCGTGTACCGCATCTATCCGCAAAGCGGCTTGCGCAGCGCCGCCGACAACGTGTTCTTCGAACAGGCGCTGGCGGGCGCGCGCGCGACGCTTTCGCGCGCCGATCATGGCGTGCTCGAACGTGTCGATGCGTGGCTCGGCGGCGGCGTCGACGACACGCAGAGCGCGCGCCACAGTCAGCCGCAGCAAGGCCCGAACGGCGCACCGCCCAACCATGCCGGCTCCGCGCGGCGCACCGCGCAAACGCTGTTCTCGCAGTTGACCGCGCCGGTTGCCGCGAAGGCCGTCGAGGACACGGCCTGCTATCGCTATGGCCGGCTGTTGTCGCGGTGTGAAGTCGGCGCCGATCCGGGCGAGTTTGCGTTGTCGGTTGAGCAGTTTCACGCGGGCAACGTCGAGCGCTCGCAGCGCCTGCCTCACGCAATGCTGACCACCGCCACACACGATCACAAGCGCGGTGAAGACGTGCGCGCGCGGCTCGCGGTGCTGAGCGAAATTCCGCACGAGTGGACGGCGACGTTGCGCGCATGGTCGACATTGAACGCGCCGCAGCGCCGCTCGCTCGACGGCAAGCCGGTCAGCAGCGTCGGGCAGGACACGAGCTACGACTGGGCGCCCGGTCCCGCCGCCGAGGCGATGCTGTATCAGACGCTGGTCGGTTGCTGGCCGCCCGACCTGCAGCCCGACGACCAGGCGGGCGTCAAGGCATTGGCCGAGCGCGTCGCGCAATGGCAGTTGAAGGCGCTGCGCGAGGCGAAGCTGCAAACCAACTGGTTCACGCCCGACGAAGCCTACGAAGCCGGTTGCCGCGACTTCCTGTTCGACATTCTCGCGCCGCAGCGGCGCGACGGGTTCCTCCAGGAACTGGCCGCGTTTGTCGCACGCATCTCGCGCGCCGGCGCGCTCAACAGTCTGCAGCAGACCGTCTTGCGGCTTGCATCGCCTGGGATTCCCGATCTTTATCAAGGCACCGAGTTGTGGGACTTCAGCCTCGTCGATCCGGACAATCGCAGGCCCGTCGATTTCGACGCGCGCGCCGCATTGCTCGCGCAAACGCCGCCGTCCGAATTTCTGTCGACGTGGCGCAACGGACGCGTGAAGCTCGCGGTCGTGCAGCGCGTGCTCGCGCTGCGCGCGCATTTGCCGGAGTTGCTGAGCCAGGGCACTTATCTGCCGCTGACGGTGCGCGGCGCGCATGCGTCGAATGTGATCGCGTTTGCGCGGCGGCATGGCAATGCGTGGGCGGTTGTCGTCGCGAGCCGGCTTGCGGCCGGGCTGCTCGGCGGCGAAGGCGATCTGCCGATGGTGGACCCGGAGAAGTGGCAGGACACCGCCGTCGAGATGCCCGCCGATCTGTCCGCGCGAGCGCTCTTCGACTGGCTGAGTCCGGCCGCGCCGAAGGTCGATGAGAACGGCTTGTTGTGTCTACGAGATGCGCTCGCCGCGATGCCGATTGCGGTGCTCGTTGAGGACGGCGTGCCGCGGAGTTGACGGCGGCTTTAGCGCTTTCGCTAACCGCCTTCGTCGTCGAACACCTTGGGGTACACGCGCACGAGCACGATGCGCGGTCCCTTCATCTTTTTCACGACCACGTCGAAGCGGTCGAATTCGACGCGCTGCCCTTCGGTCGGCAAATCGTTGAGCGCCTGAATCACGAGGCCGCCAACGGATTCGGCCTTGCCTTCGTCGATGTCGATGCCCAATGCGCGTTCGAGCGACACGACCGGCAAGCTGCCCTTGCCCATCAACGTGCCGTCGTCCATGCGCGACCAGTCGGCGTCGCCCTGGCGGAATTCGTCGTGAATCTGGCCGACTAGCGCGCCGAGCAGATTGTCGAGCGTGAGAAAACCAATGGGCTTCGAATTCTTGTGGCCCACCAGCGCGAAATGCGGCGCGCCCTTGCGGAACCGGCGAAACAGTTCGAGTGCCGGCATATCGGGCTTCACGTATTGAACGGGGCGCGCGTAGTGCGACAGATCGTCGAGCGTACTGCCGGCATGGCGCGCGAGCAGCAAGTCCTTCAGGTGGATCATGCCGGCCACGCGTTCGCCGGACGCATCCTCGAAAAGCGGGTAGCGGCTGAAGCGATGCCGCGCGACCACCTGCATGTTTTCGCGCAATGGCAGATCGACACGCAGGCCGATCATTTCGTAGGCCGGACGCATCAGGTCCGACACCGTCATGCGCGAAAAATCCAGCGAATGCGCGATGGTGTTCCACTCGTCCTGACTGTACGCGTCTTCCGGCGCGCCGCGCTCCGACGCGACATTACGGCGGCTGCGCAGGATGAGCTTCAGTTCGTCGGTCGAATAATGCGAGTCGTGCGCATGCTCCGCGTGGAGGCCGGCGAGTTTGAGGACCGCGTTCGCGCTCGTGTTGAGCAGCCAGATCGCCGGATACATCGCCCAATAAAAACCGTACAGCGGCGTGGCGGCCCATAGCGAGACCTTTTCCGCTTCGCGAATTGCGAGCGACTTCGGTGCGAGTTCGCCGACCACGATATGCAGAAACGAAATGCACGAAAACGCGAAGAACAGCGAAATGCCGTGAATCAACTGCTCGGACTGCACACCGGCGATGCTGAAGAGCGGCGTCAGCAGTTCGGCAAACGCGGGCTCGCCGATCCAGCCAAGCCCGAGCGAGGCGAGCGTAATGCCCAACTGACACGCGGACAGATACGCGTCGAGGCGGCCATGCACCTTGGCGAGCAGGCGCCCGCGCATGCCGTGGTGTTCGGCGAGACTGCGCACGCGCGTCTGCCGTAACTTGACCAGGCCGAATTCGGCGGCAACGAAGAAACCGTTGAGGGCGACGAGAAGCAATGCCCCGAGAAGGGCGACAACCTGGATCAAAGCGGCGGGCTCCGGCAACAAAAGTTGTCAGTATAGAGGGTGAAAGCTCGTCGAAAAGTTAATCGCCGATGACGCGTGCCGTAAGTACGTGCCGTAAGCGCTGCAAGCGTTCATCGCGCTGCCGGGGCGCTCAACGGAACGCGCAACGACAGCGTGGCGGGAGCGGCGTCGGTGGCGTCCTGTTGCTCGAAGCCGCCGCCATGCGCTTCCGCGACGCGCTTGCACAGCGCGAGCACCCACGCGATGCGATTGGCTTCGCGCGGCTCGCGAGCCTGCTTCCGCGCAAACGCTTCGAGCAGATGAGGCAGCGACGCATCGACCAGCGCGGCGCTCGCCTCGTACGTGACCGCGGCATGCCAGGCCGTTGCATCCGCACGCGCTTCAAGCGTGACAGCCGAGTCTTGCGCGCTCGATTCGACCGCAAAGGTGAGCATCATCCATAACGCGGCGGCGAGGCGCTCGCGGTCGCCATTCAGTTGCTCGGTGCCGAGTTGAGAATTGACGACGACTTCGACGCCGCGCGTACGCGCGAGGCCCGAGCGCACTTCTTCCGCGGTTTCGTCGAGCAGCGGATGCAGCGGAAACGGCGCATACGCGAGCGCGAGCGATTTCGTCTCGGCGCGCGTGGCGTCGACGACCGTTTCGAGCAACTTCACCTGTTGATCGACACCGTTGCGAATGCCGGTCACCGCACGCTGCGAATTGGGATCGTTGGGATCGAGCTTGCGCTCCAGCACATAAGCCCAGCTATGAATAGCGTTCAACGGACCGCGCAAGTCGTGCGACACCAGGGACAGCACATGGTCGCGCATGAAAAGCGCGGCTTCGGCGCGCAGATGCGCGGTGCGTTCGGATACGGCGAACGTGGAAGCCGCCGGCTGGGTCCCGGTTGCCCCGGCCGTTCCCGTTGTAGACGTTGTCACGATCGACCTCTCAGGCAATGCATCATGATTGGGAAAGTCCCATTATAGGCATGCCACCGGACGCCACCAGCCTGGCCGGATGGCTATTGCTGGCCGCAATCCGCGTGCCACGCCGCGCTGTTCGACTGGCCTGCGTCAACGCGCCTACAATGTCGGTTTTACGTTTGTGAACCAAGGAGCGACATATGTCGACTGTGACTACCGAATCCGGCTTGAAGTATGAAGACATCGTTGAAGGAACGGGCGCGGAAGCGGTTGCTGGCAAGACCGTCAGCGTGCATTACACCGGCTGGCTGACCGACGGCCAGAAGTTCGACTCGAGCAAGGATCGCAACGATCCGTTCGCGTTCGTGCTCGGCGGCGGCATGGTCATCAAGGGCTGGGACGAAGGCGTGCAAGGCATGAAGGTCGGCGGCACGCGCAAGCTGACCATTCCGCCGCAACTCGGCTACGGCGTGCGCGGCGCGGGCGGCGTGATTCCGCCGAATGCGACGCTCGTGTTCGAAGTCGAACTGCTCGACGTTTGAGGCTTCGGCCATCCGTTTCGCTGCTGGTCTGTTGCCTGATTTTCGATGACGCACGCCGCCGTTACCGCACCTAGCGTTTCGCTGCGCCGCTTCGGCGCGGCGCAGGCGTCGGACGTGCACGACTTCCACCAGGTCGTGCTCGGACTCGACGGCGCGATGGTGATGGCGGTGGACGGCGTCGCGCAACGAATCGACGCGCGCTGCGCGTGGCTGATTCCAGCAGGCGCGCGGCACGATTACGCGGGGCTCGGCGAAAACCGGCAGTTGGTGCTGGACTTGCCGGCCGCGACGCTCGCCGTGCCCGAGCGATTGTTCGACCGGGCACGGGCTGTTGTCGTCGATGCGCCGTTTACCGAACTCGTGCAGCGCATTGCGTCACACGCGGCGCAGGGCGTGGACGACACGCACGACGCGCCGGCGGACGATCTCGATGTGCGGCGTTTTCATTGGGACGCGGCTGCGCGCCTCGGCGCAGCGTTGATTGCCGGCGCCGGCATCCAAGGCGCGGAAGCGCCCGCGGCCGGGCTCGACTTCGCGCGGATCGACCGCTGGTTGCGCGCGCATCTGTCCGAACCGCTGCGTATTGCCGACCTTGCCGCGCATTGCGGCTTCGGCATGCGGCGCTTCCATCAACTTTTTATCGACGCGTTCGGCGAAACGCCGCATCGCTATTTGCAGCGGCTGCGGCTCGATACGTCGCTCACGCTGCTCGCCGATCCGCGGCTTTCGCTGGCGGACATCGCGCTCGACATCGGTTTCGGCGATCAGAGCGCTTATACGCACGCATTCACGCGACGGTTCGGGTTAGCGCCTGGGCAATGGCGGGCGTTGCGGCATTGACGATTTTGGGTCGAGGGCGTTGAGCTTCAGACGCTTCAGGCGCTGCCGCATCGACGCATCAAACCTTGCCGCATAAAAAAGCGCGCTGGCCAATAAGCTCAGCGCGCTATGTACCTACTCTTTGCGATAACTCAGCACTCAGCCTGCGAGGCCGCGCTCCAGATCGGCGCGAATATCCGCCGGATTCTCCAATCCCACCGCGAGACGAATCAGACCCTCGGTGATGCCGGCCGCTTCTCGTGCTTCGGGCGTCACGCGGCCATGCGTTGTCGTCGCCGGATGCGTGATGGTCGTGCGCGTGTCGCCGAGGTTGCCCGTGATCGAGCAAATCTTCGTGCTGTCGATCACGCGCCACGCGTTCGCGCGCATCTGCTCGGGCGTGTCGCCCTTCAACTCGAACGAAACGATCGCGCCGCCCGCCTTCTGCTGACGCATCGCGAGCGCGTGTTGCGGATGCGATTCGAGACCGGGATAGAACACGCGCTTCACGGCAGGATGCGAGTCGAGCCAGCGCGCGAGTTCAAGCGCATTCGCCGACTGCTTTTCGACGCGCAGCGACAACGTTTCCAGGCCCTTGAGCAGCACCCACGCGTTGAACGCGGACAGCGTCGGCCCGGCGCTGCGCACGAACGGAAAGACCTTTTCCATGATGAACTTCTTCGAGCCGACCAGCGCGCCGCCGAGCACGCGCCCCTGGCCGTCGAGGAACTTGGTGGCCGAATGCATGACCACGTCCGCGCCGAGCTTCAGCGGCTGCTGCAACGCCGGGCTGCAAAAACAGTTATCCACGACGAAGAGCGCATTCGCCGCCTTCGCGATCTTGCTGATCGCCTCGATGTCGGCAATCTCGGTCAGCGGATTCGACGGCGTTTCGAGGAAGAACATCTTCGTCTCGGGACGCACCGCGTTTTTCCACGCATCCAGATCGGTCGGATCGACAAACGTGGTCGTGATGCCGAACTTGCTGAAGATTTGCGAGAACATGCCGAGCGTCGAGCCGAACAGCGCCTGCGAGCTGACCAGATGGTCGCCGGCCTGCAGCGTGGACATCACCACCGACATGATCGCGGCCATTCCCGAAGCCGTCGCCATGCAGGCTTCGCCGCCTTCGAGCGCGGCCAGACGGTCCTGGAACATCGAGACGGTCGGGTTCGTGAAACGCGAGTACGTGTAATAGTCCTCGGACTTCTTGAAGCGCTCGGCCGCGTCCGCGGCACTCGCGAAGACGAAGCTCGAAGTGAGGAAGATCGCTTCGGAATGCTCGTTGAAGTCGCTGCGCACCGTGCCGGAGCGGACTGCCAGCGTATCGAAGTTCAGGGAGTCGTCCATAGTCGTTGTGGTTTCCAAAGTTCCATGACTGCATTCGGCGCGCGGTTTGCGTCATGCAACCAGACCGCGTGGTCGAACGGCAGTAACAAAAAAGCCCGCTTTGCGCCGGCGCTTTTTGCGTCGGTACAAACGGGCTTCATGTGCGGGGAAAGCTGGAGCGGAGGCGGACAAGTGCGGCTTTTCCACCATTCGCTTTAGCTGTTTCGGGTTGCCCCGCGTCCGCAAGCTGAGATCAAATCGACGCAAGCCATCATGCTAACACGCTCGCGGCGCGGCGTGCAGCGACGCACGCGATGCCGCGAACGCGCGCTCGGCATTTAACCTACCGACAACTGCAAGTGCAACTGCGAGCGAGCGGGACCGCCGCCGTCGATGGCTTCGCTCGCGGCGTCGCGATCCGATTGCGACGACGGCGCAAGGCGCGCGGTTTCGATGCGGTCGAGATACTCGGTCGTCACGTCGCCGGTCACGTAGTTGCCGTCGAAACACGAAGCCTCGAATTCCTTCAGCGCCGGATTGATGTCGCGCACGGCCTGCTTGAGCGCGTCGACGTCCTGATACACGAGATGATCCGCGCCGATCATGCGCGCGACTTCTTCGTCCGAGCGGCCATGCGCGACCAGTTCGCCGCGCGTCGGCATGTCGATACCGTAGACGTTCGGGAACTTCACCGGCGGCGCCGCCGAAGCGAAGATCACCTTGTTCGCGCCGGCATCGCGCGCCATCTGCACGATTTCATGCGAGGTGGTGCCGCGCACGATCGAGTCGTCGACGATCAGCACGTTCTTGCCCTTGAACTCGATGCCCATTGCGTTGAGCTTCTGGCGCACCGACTTCTTGCGCACCGCCTGGCCCGGCATGATGAAGGTGCGGCCCACGTAACGGTTCTTGAAGAAGCCTTCGCGATACTCGACGCCCAGCTTCTTCGCGACCTGCATCGCGGCCGGACGGGACGAATCGGGAATCGGCATGACGACGTCGATCGCGACGTCGGGCAATTCGCGCCTGATTTTCTCGGCGAGGTAATCGCCCATGCGCAGACGCACGTTATAAACCGGCACGCCGTCGAGCACCGAGTCCGGACGCGCGAGATACACGAGTTCGAAAATGCACGGGTTCAGGCTCGGGTTCGTCGCGCATTGCTGCGAGTGCAAGTTGCCGTCGAGGTCGATAAACACCGCTTCGCCCGGCGCCACGTCGCGTACGAATTCGAAGCCGATACCTTCGATCGCCACCGACTCCGACGCCAGAATCCATTCGACGCCTTCCGCCGTCTCCTGCTTGCCGAGACACAGCGGGCGAATGCCGAACGGGTCGCGGAAAGCGAGCAGGCCGTAACCGGCGATCAGCGAAACAATCGCATACGAACCGCGCACCCGCCGATGCACGCCCGACACCGCCTTGAAGAGCGCCGCCGGATCGAGCTGCAGGCCCGAGCTCGAAAGCTGCAATTCGTGCGCGAGCACGTTGAGCATGACTTCCGTGTCGGAATTGGTGTTGATGTGGCGGCGGTCGATGCGGAACATCTCATCTTTCAACTGCTGCCAGTTGGTCAGATTGCCGTTGTGCGCGAGGATGATGCCGAACGGCGCGTTCACGTAGAACGGCTGCGCTTCTTCTTCGCTCGACGCCGAGCCGGCCGTCGGGTAGCGCACCTGGCCGATGCCGGTGTTGCCCGGCAGGCTGCGCATGTTGCGCGTGCGGAACACGTCGCGCACCATGCCGTTGGCCTTGTGCATGTGGAAATTGCTGCCGTTCGCTGTCGCGATGCCGGCGGCGTCCTGACCGCGGTGCTGCAAAAGCAGCAGGCTGTCATAGATCAGCTGGTTGACCGGAGAATGGGAAACTACGCCTACGATGCCGCACATGGCATGTCCTTCAAAGGTACGAAATTCGTCAGAGCGGCCGGTGCCTCGCGAAGCGCGCGCGATATGCCGCGACGGTTCGCGACATGATGACAAGGCAACCGGTTTGAGCCGGAGTCCTGCCGCGTTCCCTTTTCGCTTAACTGATCGTCACACGCGGACGTACGCAGCGAGCGTTTCCGGAAGCAGCGGTTTCATTACGTGCACGCCCTCTACCGCATATGGCCGCAGCAAGGCGTTGCGCCAGAATTCCTGTTGGGGCAGTTCGGTCAGGCCTGCGAGGGCGACCAGAATCAGCACCAGAACGACCCCTCGTACGAGGCCGAACATCAAACCGAGCGAGCGGTCCACGCCGCTCAAGCCGGAAGCCTGCACGATGCGGCTCAGGAGCGCATTCAGCACGCTCGCCACCAGCACCACGCCGATCGCCACCAGCGCGAAGGCCAACAGCCACTGGGTCAGCGCGCCGCCCGGCCACGTGGACGGGATATACGGCACGACATAACCGACGAAGCGGCAGGCAATGAAAAACGCCGCGATCCAGCCGATCAGCCCGAACACCTCGGACAAAAACCCGCGCCATGTGCCGCGCAAGGCCGACAAACCGATCACCGCCATTACAGCGTAGTCGAAGGCAGTGAACATCGCTCGCTTTACTGGCTAGCGCCGTTGTTCGTGCCCGAACCCAGACCTGCCTCGCGAACCTTCGCGATGGCGGCGCTTGCCGCCGCGCGATCCGCGAATGGTCCGGCGCGCAACAGCGTGAGCGTCGAGCCGTCAGCCTGCTTCCGATGTTCGGTATATGCGGGCACTCCCGCCGCTTTCAACTTGCTTGCCCAGTTGCGCGCATTGGCTTCGTTTGCAAAAGCGCCGAGCTGGACGGCGAAACGGTTGCCTGGCGGCGAGGCTGGCGTGCCCGAATTCGCGTCTGCACTCGCGGCGACGTTGTTTTCATCCGCGGATGGCGCGGCGGCCGTGGCATTGCTGCGGGTTGCCGGCTTGCTGGTCGGCTTCGCCGTCACGGCGGGCGCTGTCGATGTGGCGGGCGCCGGTGTCGGCGCGGTGTTGGCTGCGACGGCGGGCGCCTGCGGCTTCGTAGCAGGCTTCGCGGCGGACGCCGAAGCTGCGTTCGCGTCGGCCCGCCTGGTGTCCTTCGACGGCGCTTGCGCGGCCGGCGCGAGGCTCGAAGCGGCGAGTGCCGCGTCCGGCGTCGGATTGTCCGGCGCGACGCCAGCCTGCGTGTCGATTTCGTGCTTTGCGAGTTTCGGTGCGGGACGACTGGGGATGTCGATGGAAATGTCGTCGGTAACGGGCTTGGGGTGCGAGTCGAGCACCATCGGCAGGACGACCACTGCCGCGACGACCATCGCGATCGCGCCGACGAGCCGCCGCCGCGCGCGCTGCTTTTCCGGCAACGTGGGGTCGAGCAGCATCGCATCGGCATCGACGGTGCGCTCGGTGCGGCGGGTCCGCCGCTCCACGCGCTCGCTACGGGCGGCCCGGGTGGAACTGGTGTTTGCGCCGCGCCGGCTTGGCGCGTCGTCTTTCTTGCCGAACGAGAAAATTCCCATGAATCGCTTGGTTCGAGCGTGGCGCCCGTTCAGTGTTGCTGCGATTTACGGTAGGCCATCACGCCTGCTACCGTATAGAAACTGCCGAAAACCACGATTCTATCATTCTCTGACGCCCGCTTTAGCGCATCTTGGTACGCGTCGGCGGGGTTGGCGTAACGCGTGACGCTGCTGTCGGCGCTGTCTTCCACGCCCTGCTCGCGCAACGCGGCTTCCAGTTGCCCGGCCGAGGCCGCTCGCGGCGTGGGCAGATCGGTCACGCACCAGTGATCGATTTCGCCCTTCAGATGCGCGAGCACGCCGGCGATGTCTTTATCGCCCATCATGCCGAACACGCCATAGGTGTACGGAAAAAAGCCCATATTGCCGAGATTCTGGCCCAGCACCGCGGCCGCGTGCGGATTGTGGCCGACGTCCAGCACGACCGCCGGCTTGCCCGGCAGGACCTGGAAACGGCCAGGCAACTCGACGTTCGCGAGCCCAAGCCGGATATCCTGGGCCGAAACCGGCAGGCGATCACGCAGCGCCTCGAGTCCGGCCAATGCAGCGGACGTGTTGATCAATTGATTCGCGCCGCGCAACGCCGGATAGGCAAGCGCCGAGCGCCGCAGCGTCGGGCCGACGTAATTCCATTGCTGACGCTCGCTGCCGGCCTGGCCTTCGTAGCGGAAATCGCGGCCAAATAGCCACAGTTCAGCGCCGATCTGCTCCGCGTGGTCGATCAGCGTTTGCGGCGGCACCGGGTCCGCGCAGATCGCCGGCTTGCCGGGGCGGAAAATCCCCGCCTTTTCGAGCGCGATTTTCTCGCGCGTGTCGCCGAGATATTCGGTGTGATCGATGTCGATACTGGTGATGATCGCGCAGTCGGTGTCGAGAATATTGACGGCGTCGAGGCGCCCGCCGAGGCCCACTTCGAAGATCACCGCGTCCAGTCCGCGCGACGCGAACAGGCTCATGATCGCGAGCGTCGTGAATTCGAAATACGTTAGCGACACCGGTTGGGCGAGGCTCGAACGCGCGGCCTCGACCTTCTCGAAGTGCTCGAGCAGATCGGCGTCGCTCGCCATCTGGCCGTTGATCCGCGCGCGCTCGTTGAACGACAGCAAATGCGGCGACGTGTGACAGCCCACCGTGAAACCGGCGCGCAGCAGGATTGATTCGAGAATCGCGCAGGTCGAGCCCTTGCCGTTCGTCCCGCCAACCGTGATGACCGGGCACGCAAACGAGAACTGCATCGCGTCGCGAACCTGGCTGATTCGCGCGAGCCCCATGTCGATGCCGACCGGATGCGCGGATTCGAGATGCGTGAGCCACGCGTCGAGGGTGGGGAATGTGGTCATCGGGTGAATCGCGAGAAAATCATTGAGCGGTGTGGCAAACATGCGCGGCGCAGGGCCTCGCGCAGTATGTGAGACCGTGATTATCCCGGAAATGACAGCGCGCCGCTTGATTGCTCAAGCGGCGCGCTGTTTTTTACGTTTTTGCCGACGACGAAGACGTCTGTCGTTGGCCTTCGCAGCTTACGCGACGGCGTCCGCCGGCTGATGGCTCAACAGCGCCATCAATTGAGCGAGTTCCTCGCGCAGCTTGCGGCGGTCCACGATCATGTCGATCGCACCCTTCGTCAGCAGAAACTCCGCGCGCTGGAAGCCTTCCGGCAGTTTTTCGCGCACGGTCTGTTCGATCACGCGCGGGCCGGCGAAGCCGATCAGCGCCTTGGGTTCGGCGATCACGACGTCGCCGAGAAATGCGAAACTCGCGGATACGCCGCCCATGGTCGGATCGGTCAGCACCGAGATGAACGGCAGCTTGGCCTCGGCCAGCTTCGTCAACATCGCCGTGGTCTTGGCCATTTGCATCAGCGAGAGCAGGCTTTCCTGCATCCGCGCGCCGCCCGATGCGGTGAAGCAGATAAACGGCACCTTTTGCTCGAGCGCGTTCTGCGCGCCGCGCGCAAAGCGCTCGCCAACCACCGAGCCCATCGAGCCGCCCATGAACGAGAACTCGAAGCAGGCCACGACGACCGGCAACGTGTGAATCGCGCCGCCCATGACGACCATGGCGTCGGTTTCGTCGGTGTCGTCCATCGCCTCTTTCAGGCGGTCCGGGTACTTGCGGCTGTCCTTGAACTTGAGCGCGTCGACCGGAACGATCTCCTGGCCGATTTCATAGCGCCCTTCCGGGTCCAGCAGGCCGTCGAGCCGCTCGCGCGCGCCAATGCGCATGTGGTGGTCGCACTTCGGGCAAACATGCAGATTGGCCTCGACGTCGTTGCGATACAGCACGGCTTCGCACGACGGGCACTTGATCCACAGGCCTTCCGGAATCCCCTTGCGGCTCTTCGGGTCGGTTTGTTTGATTTTTGGCGGCAGCAGCTTATCGAGCCAGCTCATATTGAATCCTTCTGGGGTCAACGGTTGCGCAAACGGCGGGACAAACCCGCCGCTCACACTACAGACGACAAAATCACTGTTATCGGGCAGTCGCGACGCTATCGAGCGCCTCGCGCACCTCTGCGATGAAACGCGTGAGCGTCTCGGCAGCGGTTTCGGGGGCCGCCTGCTCGAGCAATTGCACGATACGGCTACCGATCACGACGGCATCGGAAACTTCGCCCACGAGACGCGCCGTTTCCGCGTCACGGATGCCAAAACCGACGCCCACCGGTAGGGGCACGCGCGACTTGATCGCCGGGATTTTACTCGCGATGCTGGAAACGTCCAGATTTGCCGCTCCGGTCACGCCTTTCAGCGACACGTAATAGACGTAACCGCTCGCGATCTTGCCGACTTCGGCGATGCGCTCGTCAGTCGACGTGGGCGCCAGCAAAAAGATCGGATCGATCCCCGCCGAACGCATTTTTTCGGCGAAGTTAGCGCATTCTTCGGGCGGATAGTCGACCACCAGCACGCCGTCGACGCCGGCTTCCTTCGCCGCCTGCGCGAAGGCTTCGGTGCCCATGCGCTCGATCGGATTGGCGTAGCCCATCAGCACGACCGGCGTCGTGTCGTTGGTTTCGCGAAAGCGTTTCACATCGGCGATCACATGGCGCAGCGACACGCCGTGTGCGAGTGCCCGCTCGGACGATTGCTGGATCACAGGACCGTCCGCCATCGGATCGGAAAACGGCACACCGAGTTCGATGACATCCGCGCCGCCGGCGGCGAGCGCATGCATGAATTCGACCGTGCGGGCCGGGTCGGGGTCGCCGGCCGTCATGAAAGGAATCAGGCCTTTTTTGCCCTGCTCGGACAGTGCGGCGAACGTGTTCTTGATACGGGACATGGAGTTGTTCTCGATTGAGCTACTGCGCTGCGCGTCGGGTTATTGCACTTCGGCTTGCCGTTGCGTTTTGGCTTTGGCCGGCCGACGCGCGGCGGGCGCGGCAGCAGCCGCGCTGACGCGTTCCCGCGCTATCGCGCAGTAACTTTCATTGATCTCATAGCCGACGAATTCGCGCTGCTGGCGGGCGCAAGCGACTGCGGTGGTGCCGCTGCCCATGAAAGGGTCGAGCACGCGGCCGCCCTTCGGACAACTGGCCAGCACCATTCGCTCGACAATCTCCAAAGGCTTTTGCGTGGGATGATCGACGCGTTCGGCGTGTTGCCGATGCAGCCTCGATACAGACCAGACGTCCTTTGGATTATAGCCAAGCTCCAGCCACTTACTGCCTTCGAACAATTTACGCGAACGCGCCTTCTTCGTGACGGCATCGTACGGGATGCGGACGGGATCGAGGTCGAAGTAATAATCTTTCGACACCGCGAAGAAACCGATGTTGTCGTGCACCGAGGTGAATCGGCGCGTCGTTCCGCCCATGCTCGGCACGCGCCGGTCCCAGATGATTTCGTTGATCATCGTGAGCTTTGTCTTCAGGAAGCTGAAGATTTCCGGCGCGTACTGCCAGGTGCAGAAGATGTAGAGCGAGCCCGACGGCTTGAGCTTCGGGATAGCAAGCTCGAGCCAGCCACGCGTCCAGGCGAGGAAGTCGTCGCCGGTGCGCATGTCGGAGTCGTTGCCGTAGTCCTTGCCGAGCCCATATGGCGGGTCGCAAAGAATCAGGTCGATCGACGCGTCGGGAATATTCGCTACATCGGTCAGAAAATCGCGGTTCAACAACTGGATGCCCGCGGGCACCTGCGGCAACAGCAGCGCAGGCGCCTCGGGCGCCAGAAGCTCGCCGGCCGGCGTCGTTTCACTGGTCGCCGGCTGCGGCTCGTCGAACTCGTCGCGCATCGTGGCGGCGCTCAGAACTGGATGCCCGATCGCTCCGCGACCGTGTGCATGTCCTTATCGCCGCGGCCGGACAGGTTCACCAGCAGGTGCTTGTCTTTGGCCAGCGTCGGCGCGAGCTTGGTGGCGTAAGCCAGCGCGTGACTCGACTCCAGCGCCGGAATAATGCCCTCGATGCGGCAGCAGTCGTGGAACGCCTTGAGCGCTTCTTCGTCGGTGATGCCGACGTATTGCGCGCGGTTGCTCTCTTTTAGCCACGCGTGCTCGGGCCCGACGCCCGGATAGTCGAGGCCGGCGGACACCGAATGCGTCTCGATGATCTGGCCGTTCTCGTCCTGCAGCAGATACGTGCGATTGCCGTGCAGCACGCCGGGGCTGCCGCCGATCAGCGAAGCGGCGTGACGACCGGACTCGATGCCGTCGCCGGCCGCTTCGACGCCGATCAACTGCACCGAAGTGTCGTCGATATACGGATAAAAGATGCCCATCGCGTTCGAACCGCCGCCGACGCACGCAATTACCGCGTCAGGCTGCCGCCCGATGAGCTCGGGCATTTGCACCTTGCACTCGTCGCCGATCACGCGCTGGAAGTCGCGCACCATCATCGGATAAGGATGCGGCCCCGCCACCGTACCGATGATGTAGAACGTGTTTTCGACGTTGGTCACCCAGTCGCGCATGGCCTCGTTCAGCGCGTCTTTCAGCGTGCGCGAGCCCGACTCGACCGGCACCACGGTCGCGCCCAGCAGTTTCATGCGGTAGACGTTGGCGGCCTGGCGGCGCACGTCTTCGGCGCCCATGTAGACGATGCACTCCATGCCGAAGCGCGCGGCGATGGTCGCGGTGGCAACACCGTGCTGCCCGGCGCCGGTTTCGGCGATCACGCGCGGTTTGCCCATGCGCTTCGCGAGCAGCGCCTGGCCAATCACGTTGTTGATCTTGTGTGCGCCGGTGTGGTTCAGGTCTTCGCGCTTCAGAAAAATCTGCGCGCCGCCGAGCATCTCGCTCCAGCGCTGCGCGTGATAAATCGGCGAAGGCCGGCCGACGAAGTACTTCAGCTCGCGCTCGTACTCGGCGACAAACTCAGGATCTTTCTGGAATTTTTCGTAGGCTGCGCGCAGCTCGTCGAGCGCGTGAACCAGCGTTTCGGCGACGAACACGCCGCCAAACTGGCCGAAATGGCCTCTTTCGTCAGGCAAGTTATACATGTGGATCACTCTTTTCGTGGCGCGCGGCGAGCTCTTTGGAGCGCCGCGCCGCGGAATCATCCGGCGTCCGCCGCGCGCACTGCGCGTACGAACGCCGCCATCCGGGCGTGATCTTTCACGCCCTTGGCGCCCGGCACTTCGATGCCGCTCGAGACATCGACCGCGTACGGGCGCACGCGATGGATCGCATCACTGACGTTTTGCGCGTTCAACCCACCACTCAAAACGGCCCGACGCGCGAGCTCTGCTGGAATAAGTGACCAATCGAAAACCTTCCCGCCGCCGCCATAGCCTTCGACGTGAGTGTCGAACAGAAAGCCATTGGCGCCTGAATAGTTGAGAGCCGATTCTACCAAATCGGCCGGTCGAGTATCCGCCGCAACGCGCAGCGCGCGCAACCAAGGCAAACCCGCAATGCCGGCGAGCGATTCGCACTGCTCGGCGGTCTCGTCGCCGTGAAACTGCAACAGCGAGAGCCCGACGTTACTGACCACTTCACGCACCCATTCCGGCGACGGATTCACGAACAAGCCGACTACCGACACGAACGGCGGCACACCCTGCATGATTTCGACAGCCTGCGCGACGCTCACCGAGCGCGGACTCGGCGGATAGAACACGAGGCCGATGGCGTCCGCGCCCAATTCGATCGCGTGGTTGACGTCGGCCGGATTCGACAGGCCGCACAGCTTGATGCGCGTGCGCCGGGGCACGGCTTGCTGTGCGGCGCCCGTATCTGACTCTGACGCTGCTGTTGCGAGGTTTTCGGTCGAACTCATGTGTGTGCCTGCTCGTTCCATACGGTGCTCCACGGCACGCTGCCGGTCTGCGGCGCGGGCACCTCGAAGTGCTCAGGATAGCCCACCTGCGCGAGATACAACCCGTCCGGCATGAAGGTCGGCGCCGCCGACTCGCGATCGCGGCTCGCGAGCACCTCGGCCATCCATTCGACCGGACGACGCCTCTTGCCGATATACACCAGGCATCCCATCAGGTTGCGCACCATGTGATGCAAAAACGCGTTAGCCCGGAAACGGAAATGCACGAAGTCGCCGTGCTGTTCGATGTCGATCTGATGCAGATGCTTGATCGGCGTCTTCGCCTGGCATTGCGACGAGCGGAACGCCGAAAAGTCGTGCTCGCCGATCAGATGAGCCGCCGCCGCCCGCATCGCTTCAATGTCGAGCGGCGTGTGCACCCAACCCGCCCGCGCCGCCAGCATCGGCGAACGCACCGGATGCACGTACAGCAGATAGTAATAAGTGCGCTCGAACGCGGAAAACCGCGCGTGGAACGCCTCGGGCATCGGCTTGGCCCATTGCACGGAAATCGTCTTGGGCAAAAACGTATTCGTGCCGCGGACCCATGAGACGTCGGCCCGCTCGAGTTCGGTATCGAAGTGCACGACCTGGCCGAGGCCATGCACGCCCGTATCCGTCCTGCCCGCGACGACGGTATGCACAGGCGTCTGTGCGAACTCGCGCAGCGCCCGTTCCAGTTCGTCCTGAACCGTGTTGCCATGCGGCTGCGACTGCCATCCGCAGAACGCCGATCCGTCGTACTGAATGCCTAAAGCAATGCGCTTCACGACAACGGAGCGAGCGTCGAGAGCAACGCGCGGGCATCGTTGCGCGTGGCCGGATCGTTGGCTTCGATCACTTCGTTGATCAGCGTGCGCGCGCCGGCAAGATCGCCCAGCTCGATGTACTCGGCGGCCAGATCGAGCTTGTTTCGCGCGATGCGGGCAAGATCCGCCGGCGTGAATGCGGGCAGCGGCTGCGCGGGGCTCGGCGGGAGTTCCAGGTCGAAGTCGAGCTTCAGCGCGCCGAAACCGGCCGCGCCCAAGGTGCCCGCGCCGAGACCCGCTACGGCGCCACGTCCGGCCGTGCCGGCCGCGATTTCGTCGGCGGCATGCGGCGCCTGTTCGGCGTTGGGCGGCGGCACCGCTTGACGCGCGGTGGCTTCCGGCGACGCCACGGGCTGGCTGCTTAGCGACTGCGGTGCGCTCACGGTGTCGGCTGCCGACCCCACGCGCGGCGGCAACGGCATATCGAGGCTGCCGAACGCGGTGAGCGCGTCGCGCGGGAATTCCGCCGATGCGGGCGCGCGCGGCTGGTCGTGATCGACTTGGGCGCTCGTGGTCGGCGCTTCCGGGATTGACGGCTCCATCGGCTCGGGCGGCAACGGCTCGTCATCCCATTCCAGACGATGCGATAGCGGCTCGGGTTCCCACGCCTCGTTGAACGGCTGAAGCGGCGCTCGCGGCAACGCGTCGGCGCCTAGTTCGGCGGCGGCGGCGAGGCTCGCGGCTGTCGTCGCGTCGTCGATGTTGTGGCGATGTTCTTCCGATGCGAGGTCGCTTTGGTCGAAGGCAGCGGGTTGTTCCGGCGAGTGCGGTTCGAAAGCCGCCGATGGTTCATGAGGCGCCGATCGATCTGCCTGTTCCGATGCCGGCTCGTGCGCCGCTACGCGTTCAGCCGCGGGCTGCTCCGACGCGAGTTGGGCTTGCCTTGCGGTTGCCTCGTCTGCTGCGGCTTGCTGGGCTGCGGTTTCCTCGCTGGCGCTAGCGCCAGTTACGGCGTGTTCCGCTGTCGAACGCTCGGCCGCGAGGCGTGCTGCGTCGAGGTCCTGTTCAGCCGCGACGCGGTCATGCGCAGCCTCGTCGGCTATCGCGCGTTCTGCCGCTTCGCGCTCCACCGCGCCTTGCGCAGCCGCCTGCTCCGCCGCTTCGCTCGCCTCTGCCTCGCGTGCGGTTGCGGTGCGGATTTCGGCCTCGCGCTCGGCCGCGATGCGCTCCGACATTTCGCGTGCGGCGGCGTCGCCTTCAGCCGCTTCGCGCTCCGTCTCGGCCATCGTTGCGGCGTGGCGCGCGGTCGCGGCGTCTTCGGCGTTGGGTTCGTGGGATTCGTCGCGTTTGGCGATGTCAACGGGAATAGCAGCCGGAACTACCGGCGCGGCGTCATTGGCCGCCGCAGCCTTCTCGGATGCCTCCGACGCCTCCGCTCGCTGCGCGTCGGCCAAACGCTCGCGCTTGCGCCGACCGAGCCGCAACGCAGTCAGCAGCACGACCAGCGCCGCGCCGACCGCCGCGCCCACGGCGAGGTTCGTCTGCGAAAGGCCGGCCTGGTTCGACGTCGACACAGCAGCGCCCGGATGACCCGACACGACAGCCGGGGCCGATGCGCCCGCCGCCGGTTGCACGCCGCTCGCCGACGACTGCACAGCCGGCGCCGCGGGCGAGCCGCCGATGCCATGCTTCTGCAACTCCATCAGCACGCGATTCTTGAGCGCGAGCAGTTGCTGCAAGCTCGACACCTGCGCGCGCGGCTGCGATGCACCCGTGCCCGCGCTGGCGGCTTCGCTCGCTGACGGCTGCACGGACCCCGCCCACACATGCGTGCCGCTCGCGGCGGACGTCGGCTGCGCACCAGCAGCAGCCTCCGACGACGCGGCGCCGGCCCCGGCCGACGCTGCCGAACCCGCGTCCGATGCCGCATTGGCGTTGGCCTGAACCGCAGGCGCTGCCGACGGCGCAGCCTGCGTCGCGGGAGTTTCCGCCCCTGGCGCGCTCGCCGCCGCACTCGCCGCCGCACTCGCCGCCGCATTGCCTTGCGCGGCGCCGCTCGCGGCCGCCGCGACCGAAGCATTCGACGACGACCCGCTGCCAGCCGCCGGCCCCGAAGCGGCTGCAGTTGGCGTTGCACCCGCCGCCGCAACCACTGCGCCCGACGCGTCCAGCGGCGGCACCGTCAGCACCGCCCCCAGACGCATCCGGCTCGGATCGTGGCCCATGAAGGCGTTCGGGTTCGCGTCGAAGACAGCGCGTGCCGCGCGTGCGAGCGTGGCGCGGTCGTGTGATTGGGTGACAGCAATCGCGACATCGTTCAGCGACTGACCCGGCTTGACCGTGTATTGCCCACCCGCCGAGTACGAGGCCGACGCGGCTTGAGGCGCAGATGCCGTGGCGCCTTCGGGCGCGCTCGCGGCGTCGCCGGGCGCGGCCATCGCGCTGCCCAAACCGGCGCCCGTCAGCATCAACGCCAAAGCGGCTGTGGCCGCGAGGCGGCCGGTACGTGGGCGCGCAAACATGGCCCGAAGGGAAGAGAGTCGAGGTTTCATCGGGACTCCTGGCGCGTCAGCGCGCGGCCCTTTTTTGCGGTTATAAAGAGACAAGATAATCGGAGCACACAAATGAAAAAAGCGCCGCGCAAGCGCGACGCTTCTTGAGTTTTCTACGCGTCGTGAGCGCGTAGTTTACTTTACTTGTCGAGCACAATGCGAAGCATGCGGCGCAGCGGCTCGGCCGCGCCCCACAGCAGCTGATCGCCGACAGTAAATGCCGACAGATATTCGCCGCCCATGGCCAGCTTGCGTACGCGGCCGACCGGCACCGTCAGCGTGCCCGTCACCACTGCCGGCGACAGATCGCGCATCGACGCTTCGCGTTCGTTCGGCACCACCTTCACCCAGTCGTTGCCCGAAGCGAGGATGCTGTTCACTTCGTCAAGCGGCACGTCCTTGTTCAGCTTGATGGTCAGCGCCTGCGAGTGGCAACGCATCGCGCCGATCCGCACGCACAGGCCGTCGACCGGGATCGAACCCGGCGTGCCCATGGCCGGCTTGCCGAGAATCTTGTTGGTTTCGGCGCCGCCCTTCCACTCTTCCTTCGACATGCCGTTGCCGAGATCCTTGTCGATCCACGGAATCAGCGAGCCGGCGAGCGGCACGCCGAAGTGATCGGTCGGCATGCTGTCGCTGTTCATCGCTTCGAGCACGCGACGGTCGATATCGAGAATCGCCGAAGCCGGGTCCGCGAGTTCGTTCTTCACCGCGCCGTGCAGCGTGCCCATTTGCGACAGCAGTTCGCGCATGTTCTGCGCGCCCGCGCCGGAGGCGGCCTGATACGTCATGGCCGTCATCCAGTCGACGAGGTTTTCGCGGAACAGGCCGCCGAGCGCCATCAGCATCAGGCTGACCGTGCAGTTACCGCCGATGAAATTCTTTTGGCCCTTGACCAGCGCGTTCTTGATCACGTCGAGATTAACCGGATCGAGAATGATGACCGCGTCGTCCTTCATGCGCAGCGACGAAGCCGCGTCGATCCAGTAGCCGTTCCAGCCGGCCGCGCGCAGCTTCGGGAACACTTCGTTCGTGTAGTCGCCGCCCTGGCAGGAGATGATTGCTTCGCACTTCTTCAGGTCGTCAATGCTTGTCGCATCTTTGAGCTTGGTCTCGTTTTTGGCGAACGACGGCGCGTTGCCGCCCGCGTTGCTGGTGCTGAAAAACACCGGTTCGATCAAGTCGAAATCGCCTTCCTGCTGCATACGCTGCATCAGGACGCTGCCGACCATGCCGCGCCAACCTACGAGACCTACGTTCATGACTTCATACCCTTCGAGTGGAAACTTCCCCGCATCTTTGCCCGCAGTGACCGCGCGGGGAAGATGAGCGGGCACGACGGACGATCAGCGTTTCGTGATCGTTTTCGGGGTAATCGTTTTAATCAGCGCTTTGGTGGTAATGGCGAGCTCAACCACACGGGCCGTTTTGCCGTGCAGTTTCGAAATCGAGGAGATTTGAGCCATCTGTGCCATCGCTACAATATACACGAAAACCGAATCCGGCGACGTCCCTAACCGTCGCTGCCGCCCGTATTACACGCACGAATCGGCCTGTTGCAGGCCGATTCGCGTATTAAAGATCATTTTAACGACCTGATTACCGCCGACTTGAACGCGGGGCGCGGCCATCTACGCCCCACATGCACGAGCCTCTTTTACAGTGCTGCGACCACTGCGTCGCCCATCGCCACCGTGCCGACCTGCTTGCAACCCGGCGTGAGAATGTCGCCAGTGCGGTAGCCCTGTTCGAGCACCTTCTTGACCGCGTTTTCGATGCGGTCGGCCTGCTCCGCCTTGTTCAGCGAATAACGCAGCATCATGGCAGCCGACAGAATCGTCGCGAGCGGATTCGCCACGCCCTTGCCGGCGATGTCCGGCGCGGAACCGTGCGACGGCTCGTACAAGCCCTTGTTGTTCTTGTCGAGCGAGGCCGACGGCAGCATCCCGATCGAACCCGTGAGCATGGCGGCTTCGTCGGAGAGAATGTCGCCGAACATGTTGCCGGTCACGATCACGTCGAATGACTTGGGCGCCTTCACGAGCTGCATCGCGGCATTGTCGACATACATGTGCGACAACTCGACGTCCGCGTATTCCTTGGAGACGTCGATCATCACGTCTTTCCAGAACTGCGACGTTTCCAGCACATTGGCTTTATCCACCGACGTCAGCTTCTTGCCGCGCTTTTGCGCTGCCTGAAACGCGACGTGCGCGATGCGGCGCACTTCGGGCTCCGAATAACGCATGGTGTCGAAGCCTTCCTTCGCGCCCGCAAAAAGACCGTCCGGCGCTTCACGCACGCCGCGCGGCGCGCCGAAGTAAATGTCGCCGTTCAGTTCGCGCACGATCAGGATGTCGAGACCCGAAACGATCTCTTCTTTCAGCGACGAAGCGCCGGTCAACTGCGGATAGCAGATGGCCGGGCGGAAGTTCGCGAACAGTTGCAGATGCTTGCGCAGGCCGAGAATGGCCTGCTCCGGGCGCAGCGCGCGCTCGAGCTTGTCGTATTTCCAGTCGCCGACGGCGCCGAACAGGATCGCGTCGGCTTCCTTCGCGAGCGCGAGTGTCGAATCGGGCAGCGGATGACCCTTCGCCTCGTAGCCCGCGCCGCCAACCGGCGCTTCTTCCAGTTCGAACTTTTCGCCGAGCACGTTGAGAACCTTGACGGCCTCCTTGACGATTTCGGGGCCGATGCCGTCGCCCGGCAACACTGCGATCTTCATGCGAATTCCTTGGTGATTTTCTTCGAGACTTCGAGTCTTATCCGACGATGCGGTGAGCGAGCCACGGCTGCTTCGCGATGCGTTCGGCTTCGAACTGGCGGATCTTGTCGGCGTGACGCAGCGTGAGGCCGATGTCGTCGAAACCGTTCAGCAAACAGTATTTGCGGAATGCCGCCACTTCGAACGGATACTCGGTGCCGCCGTCCGCCGTGCGCACGACCTGCTTGTCGAGGTCGATGGTCAACTGAAAGCCGTTGAACGCATACGTCTCGTTGAACAGGTGATCGACTTGCTGCTCGGTCAGCACGATCGGCAACAGGCCGTTCTTGAAGCAGTTGTTATAGAAAATGTCGGCGAAACTCGGCGCGATGATCGCGCGGAAGCCGTATTGCTGAAGCGCCCACGGCGCGTGTTCGCGCGAGCTGCCGCAGCCGAAGTTCTTGCGCGCGAGCAGCACCGACGCGCCTTGATAACGCGGCTGGTTCAGCACGAAGTCGGGATTCAGCGGACGCTTCGAATTGTCCTGACCCGGCTCGCCGTGGTCGAGGTAACGCCACTCGTCGAACGCGTTCGGACCGAAGCCGGTGCGCTTGATCGACTTGAGGAATTGCTTGGGAATAATCGCGTCCGTGTCGACGTTCTCGCGATCGAGCGGCGCCACGACGCCGGTGTGTACGATGAATTTATCCATGACGCTTGCGCCTGTTTCAGGACCGGCGATGCGCGTGGCGGCACGAAAGCCGCTCGCTGCGTCGCCGGCAAAAAATCAAAAACCGGTTATTTCTCAGCGTGATTGCTGATCGAATTGCCGAGGTGCGACATGTCCTGCCCAAATCCGTGCACCGTGTTGCAGCCGGTCAGGCCGAGCAGCAACCCAGCCAGAGTACCGAGCGCGAAGCGGCGCAGTAGAGTAGTGCGATTCATGTTCTTCATCATGCGATTTATCCCAGCTTGCGAATATCGACAAAATGCCCTTCGATAGCCGCGGCTGCGGCCATGGCGGGGCTCACGAGATGGGTACGGCCACCGGCGCCCTGACGACCTTCGAAATTACGATTCGACGTGGACGCGCAACGCTCGCCCGGATCGAGCCGGTCGGCGTTCATCGCGAGGCACATCGAGCAGCCCGGCTCGCGCCATTCGAAACCGGCGTCGGTGAACACCTTGTCGAGGCCTTCACGTTCGGCCTGCGCTTTCACCAGACCCGAGCCCGGCACGACCATCGCGAGGCGAATGTTCGGCGCGACGCGGCGGCCCAGTTTCTTCACGACGTAAGCCGCGGCGCGAATGTCTTCAATGCGCGCGTTGGTACACGACCCAATGAAGATTTTATCCGGCTTGATCGACTCGATCGGCGCATTCGGTTCGAGCGCCATGTATTTGAGCGCGCGCTCCATCGCCTCGCGCTTGCCCGGGTCCTTCTCGCGCTCGGGATCGGGCACGCGGCCGTCCACGGCGGTGACCATTTCCGGCGACGTGCCCCACGTGACTTGCGGCACGATATCGGCCGCGTTCAGTTCGACCACGCGGTCGAACTGCGCGCCTTCGTCGGACTTGAACTGCTTCCAGTAATCGACTGCGATGTCCCACTCCGCGCCTTCGGGCGAGAACGGACGGCCTTTCAGGTATTCGATCGTGGTGTCGTCCACAGCGACCATGCCGGCGCGCGCGCCTGCTTCGATCGCCATGTTGCAGACCGTCATGCGGCCTTCCATGGAGAGCGCGCGAATGGTCGAGCCGCCGAATTCGATGGCGTAGCCCGTGCCGCCCGCCGTGCCGATCTTGCCGATGATCGCGAGCACGATGTCTTTCGCCGTGCAGCCGCGCGGCAGCGGTCCTTCGACCTTGACCAGCATGTTCTTGCTTTTCTTCTGCAAGAGCGTTTGCGTGGCGAGCACGTGTTCCACTTCCGACGTGCCGATGCCGTGCGCGAGCGCGCCGAACGCGCCGTGCGTGGACGTGTGCGAGTCGCCGCACACGATCGTCATGCCCGGCAGCGTGGCGCCCTGCTCCGGCCCGATGATATGGACGATGCCCTGGCGCAGGTCGTTCATCTTGAACTGCGTGATGCCGTAGGCGTCGCAGTTCGAGTCGAGCGTGTCGACCTGCAGCTTCGAAACCGGATCGGCGATGCCGTGGCTACGGTCGGTGGTCGGCACGTTGTGATCCGACACGGCCAGATTCGCGCTGATGCGCCACACCGGACGCTCGGCCAGCTTCAGGCCTTCGAACGCTTGTGGGCTGGTGACTTCGTGCAGCAGGTGACGGTCGATATAGAGAATCGTCGTGCCGTCTTCTTCCGTGTGGATCACGTGCGTGTTCCACAATTTGTCGTAGAGAGTCTGTGCCATGGTATGCGGGGGTAGTAATGACTGCGGGCTGACTGTGTCGGTCGATTATGCCACGCGAAGTCACGCCGTGGGCCGCGCAACCATGCAAAAAAGCGATAAAAAACAGGGAGTTGGGTGGTAGTGTCGATACCTGTATCGGCGGCACCCGGCAAGGTTTAGTGCCGCCGTTGGGGCCGGGATCGAACGATGCAGCGCCGATCGCGGCACACATCACCCCAGCACAAGCAGCCTCTCCGCATACCCCGTCAGCACCGAAGCCAGGATCATCTCGAGCGCATTCGACGGCGGTGCGGTGCCGCGGTGGAACGGCCGGAACACCACATCGCCCCGCTTGACGGACATGCCGCTCAGCGCGCAAACACCTCTGACGCGCGCATAGCCGGCGCGCCAGGTCTGATCGAGATAGCTGCCGCGCGTGGCGTCGCTCCACGAAACGAGCACCGTCGTGTCGGTTTGCCATTCGATGCTTCGAATCGTAGGCAGGCGGCCGTTGAACACCGCATGCGCAGCCATCGGGCGGCTGCGTCGGTTGCGGCGCCCCGACGCCTCGCAAACCGCCGATGCAGTCTCATGCCAATGCGCGCTCAGCCGTCCGATAATTTGCGACCAGGGGTCGGGTCCACACATCTCCGGTTCTCCTGCGACTTGCAGCGGCGATCGCCTGCACAATGCTTCGCCTCTGGCTTTAGAGTCTCATGGCTGCGGGCTGACGCTGCCGGCTTACCGCTTTGGCGCGCTGTCCGGCCGCGCGAGTGCGACGACGCTCACGATCCCCTCGCGCGCCATCTTCGCGTACGGACAGAAACGTTCGGTGTCGCGCACGAGTGCTTCCGCAATGGCCGGCTCAACGCCCGGCAAATGAATGCGGACCTGCGCAATCAGCCTGAACAGGCCATCGACGGGGTCCCGCCCGAAATCGACCGTCACTTCCACCTTCGCGTCGACGATCGCTATCTCCGCCTTGGCGGCGAGCAGGTTCAACGCGCCGTGAAAGCATGCGGCATAGGCGGCGGCAAACAACTGCTCGGGATTCGTCCCGCCGCCCGGGCCGCCGAGCGCTGCGGGCAGGCGCAAGTCGAGGTGGAGTTGGCCGTCGTCCGACTGGACTACGCCGGATGCCCGGCCATGACCCGCCTCGCCGCCCGTGGCGGTCACGGTCGTCGAATACAGTGACTGAAAATCTGGCCCGAAGTACTTATCGAGCAGCGTGAGGGGCGGCGGATGCAAAGGGCTCATCATGTATGTCCGACAGCCGTTGGCTCACGCCGAGGCTCGCAACCAGTCGAACCATGCGCGTGAGTTCGCGACTCTGTAGGTAGTGCGCCGGACCGGCGTGGATGCGCCGTCAGCGTATGAGTGCATCGTAGGTGCGCGGCCGCCCGTCGGGAAGGCTTGTGCGGCGACGCACCGTGTTGCCTCCAAAGCACCAATCAGAGCGCCGGCACCGCCATCATGGTGCTCAGGCATTGCAGGTCGAGCGCGCGCGTTTGTTCCGCCATGTAGTCGATGAACACGCGGATTCTGGCGGGCAAATGCTTGCGGCTGAGATAACAGACATAGTGACCGCGGTCGTCCGGCGCATATTGGGCGAGGCAGGAAACCAGGCGCTCTTTCCGCAACAGATCGCAGACCTGATAGGCCGGCAATTGAGCGATGCCCTCGCCGTCGAGCACGGCCTGCACGATGAGGTCCATGTCGTTGAAGGTGTGCTGCGCTCGCGGCAACTGCTTTTGTATGAGTCCGTCGACCTTGAACTCCCAATCGCTTACGCGCCCCGACGCACTGCGGAAGTTGATGCACCGATGCTGGGCGAGATCGTCGACATGACGCGGCACCCCATGTTTTTTCGCGTACTGGGGCGACGCGCAGACGATCATCTGCATGGGTATCAGTTGCTTTGCCACGACCTCGCTGTCTTCCATGCGCCCGTCGCGAAACCCGACATCGACGCGATCCGCGATGAAGTCGGCAGGACGATCGTTCAGCAACAGTTCGAGCGCTATGTCCGGATACCGCGAGCGAAAACCGCGCAGCAGCGGCGCGACGATCTTGCGGCCGAATCCGGGTGTCGAGCAGATACGCAGATGTCCGCGCGGCGGTCCGTTACGCAATTCGCGCATGTCCTCGAGCGCCTGCACGATGCGTTCGACGCCCGGATGACAGTTCTGATAAAAAAGTTCGCCTTCGCGGGTCAGCGACGTGCTGCGCGTGGTGCGCAGAAAAAGCCGCGCATCGAGCTGCGCTTCGAGCTTTTGCACGTTTCGGCTGACGGCGGAGCGGCCAATGCCGAGGCGGTCACCCGCCTTGGCAAAGCTGCCTTCATTGGCCACGGCGAGAAACGAAACGACACCGGCGTAACTCGTGGCAAAGCTGCTCGCGAGCGAATTGTCGGTCAAGGGGCGGGCGGAATGATCGTCGGACATGGGCGGGCACGATTTAAAGGTTTCGTACTCGACAAGACGTTTTAACCCGGCCGTCTGTGACAAATCCGGCTCACGAATCCGCTGGGATAGACAATCTGCCAGTCCGCCCGCAAGTTTCAGTCGCGCGATGGCGGGCGCGCTTCCCACTCAGCAATGTTGCGGCATCGATTTCGCTGCTATTGCAATTAATCGTATGGACGTTGTCCAGACCTGGCGGGGTCGCGAATCATCGGCCGTCGAATCTGGCCGCGATGCGCGCCAGCTTGTCGGGATTTCGCTGCACCTGAATGCGCACAATGCGCTCGCCATCCGTCTCGTACGTCTGCGCCGATTCGAGTGCGCCGTCGAAAAAGCGCAACAGTGCCGCCTGGCTGTTGAGGACGATGAGTTCGACGCGCAGTCCGCTTTTGTAGCGAAGCGCAGCCGCATAAAAAAGCTGCGCGATGCGCCGGCCGCCCACCATCGGTTTTGGAAAGCTCTGCACCCGGCCGCCGCCATCGCCCATGAGCACGGCATCTTCGGCCAGCATTGAATTGATCGCCGCAAAATCGCCGCGCTGCAAAGCGTGCGCAAAAGTCTGCAGCAACCGATGATGCGTCTCCCGCGACACGACGTAGCGCGGACGATCGTCGCGCAACTGCGCCTTCGCGCGGCTCACCAGTTGCCGGCAGGCCGCTTCGCTCTTGCCGATGGCTTTTGCTATTTCATCGTAGTCGGCATCGAATACTTCGCGCAGCAGGAAGGCCGCACGCGCTTCCGGGCTCAGCCGTTCGAGCAGCATCAGAAACGCGACGGACACATCGTCAGCGCGCTCCTTCGCCTGCTCCGGCGTTGCGGGATAGTCGGTAACGTGCGGCTCAGGAAGCCAGATGCCGGTGTAATGCTCGCGCTGGATTTTCGCGGCGCGCAAACGGTCGATGGAGATCCGCGTCGTCACGGCGACAAGCCACGCTTCCGCGTTCTCGATGGTCTCCCGTGTGGTCGAATGCCAGCGCAACCAAACGTCCTGCACCACGTCTTCCGCTTCTGCGACCGAACTCAGCATCCGATATGCAATGCCCTGCAAACGCGGGCGTAGCTTGTCAAAAACGCTGGTGTCGTCCATGGAGCGGTCCTTGTGCACAGTACATGGGATCTATTGCGTTTCCGTGGCAGAAACGCATGACCAAACCGCGCACATACGCCCGCGCGATCATTCGCGCCGATCAGTATACCGTCATGAAATCCGGCACCTCCGCCAATCTTTACTGCGCACGGCGCTCGCCGCCGGCTGCTGTCACCGGGGCAACGTTGAAACCGGCATCGCGCCATGCGTCGATGCCTCCGGTCAGCGGCAACGCAAGTCTGATTCCGGCGCGCCGCAAACGGCCGGCCATCCATGCGGCGGACACTTCTCCCGGGCACGAGCAGTAAATGACGAACGTCCGGTTCGCGTCGTACGCCCGTACTATCTCGCTGCATTTGCGTTCGTCGGCGAATACGGCGCCCGGAATGACGAACGGATCGAGCGTCCGCCTCTCGGGAGAACGAATGTCGAAGATGACCGGCCGCGGTTCGTCGGTTAGCAAACCGTGCAACTCCACTGCATCGATCCGCGACGTTTCGAGCGCTTTCGACAACATGAGATGCCGGCAATAGCGATAGCAGCAATACAGCGCGAGTGCACTTGCGACGATACCCAATGCCCGCCAGCCGAGATGCGAAATCACCGCGAATAACAGGTCGATCTGCGCGGCGAACGCTCCGCCAATAGCGAGCGCGATGGAAGCCCACAAGGCCACTCCGGCGCAATCGCAGGCGATGAAGTACCGCAACCTCACCGCCATTGCCCCGCACAACGGCACTGCAACGAGCGACAGGCCGGGGACGAAACGGGCGACGATCAGAACTCGCACGCCCCAGCGCCCAAAGAACCGCTCGGTTTTTCTCACACAACTATCACGCGACGACGATAAGAGACAAACCGTTCGAAGCGTGCGTTCGCCGAATCGTCTTCCGCCTTCATACCAGACGAGATCGCCAAGCACTCCGCCCAACGCGGCAGCCCCTAACGTCGACGCGAAATGCGACACTGCCGATTGCTGAGCACCGGTTGCAATCGTGATGCTGGCGCCGACGGTAATCAACGTTGGCATAGCGGGCACAGGCAGACCGAGTGACGCGCCAAGCACACTCAGGAATACGACGAGCGCGCCGTATTGCGCGATGAGTTCATGGGAAAACACGTTGCCTCCTGACCCGGGAACGGCCGGGTGCTATTGGACGTGCCAGGGAACAGCGGAATTGACCGCGATACCGGCGGTGCAACAACGGATGACCTCGCCGGTCGACCACAATGCGCTGCTGCTCCAGTACCTGAACAGCTCTGAGATTTGCGTCTCGTTGAAGTACTTCCGCATGCGCGACCAGATTTCATCGGACGCCGATTGTTCGCTGACACCCGAAAGATGTTCAGTCCAGGCCAACGCGGCCTTCTCCGCATGACAGAAAACATCGGCGCGCCGCCAGCTTCCGATATGCTCGATCTTCGATGCGGCGACGGCAGCTTGCAGCGCGAGGCGCAGGCCGTGCTGAACGCACAGCAAACAACCGTTGATTTGCGATGCGCGCAACTCGAGAAGCGCGATCAGGCCCGCGTCGAGCGAGCCGCACTGGATTGGCCGCGTCACGATTTCGCACCCGGCCTGTATCGATGCACGTCGTGACTGATAAAGCCGACTTCACGGCTGGGAATATCGAACCACTCGGGATGACAGAAGGAATTGCGAATGTCGTCTAATCCACTCGCCCAGTGCTCCTTCATTGTGTCCTTGCTGAACTCGTAGTCCTTATAGTGCCCTTCGAACGACTTGTTCTTGTAGATCAGGTGCACCACATTCACCGCGCTGCCATCCGCCGTCTTCTGCGCTTCCTGAATGACCGCATGATCGCGGCGCACGGAATCGGGGATATGTTCGAGCAGTGCCTTGATCAATTGAGCGTGCTTCTGGTTCTGCGCCATGAAGGCGGTGACGGCCCGCGTACGGCTTGAATACTGAATGTCCTTGACGCGTTCGTTGACGTCGAGAAAATCACCTGGCAACTTGCCGCGCGAACTCCACAAATCGACCTGCAGAACGAGCGTGTCTCTGTGCTGACTCTCCCTGATAATTTCCGTCAGCGGCGTATTGGAGACGAGCCCTCCGTCCCAGTAAAACTCTCCATCGATCTCGACGGCGGGAAACCCTGGCGGCAGCGAGCCGGACGCGATGAAGTGCTCCGGCTTCAGTCGCATCGTCGAGTTGTCGAAGTACACGAGATTGCCATTCCGTACGTTGACAGCGCCGACCGAAACGCGGATGCCTCCATCGTTGATCCGGTCGAAGTCGGCGTACTTCATCAGCGTTTCACGCAACGCAGTGGTGTCGTAATAGCTGACTTCGTCGGGACGCCTCTTCACGAGATCGGCCGCAAGCGTGCGCATACGCGGCGAGAAAAATCCCTGCTGTCCCTCGACCAGCGTGCGCGTTGCCGCCCACGCGCTCGACCACTTGCGCGCCATGTCTTCACAGCCCGGATAGACGGGCAGCAGGGAACGGACATGCGAGAAAACATCCGCGGGTTGACTTATCGTGTTCCAGAATCCGCGTAGCGCCTCCACCCGGTCTTCCGGCGCGTTCCCCGCAATCACCGCGGTGTTCAACGCGCCGATCGATATGCCGGAGATCCGGGTGGGCTCAATACCCACTTCGGCAATCCCTTCGTATACGCCGGCCTGATACGAACCCAGGGCTCCGCCACCCTGGAGCACAAGTCCGATTTCATCGTACCGGGGCAGCCTGAAAGGAGACGGCTGCTGCAACTCTTTGCGCTGACTCGATCTCACGGTTATCCCCTTACTGCATGAACCAGCCGTGGCTCACCACGACGGACTGGCCGGTCAGCGCATTCGATTCGAAGCCGGCGAGAAACGCGACCGTATTGGCGACATCGGCGAGCAACGTAAACTCGCCGTCCACCGTGTCCTTCAGCATCACGTTTTTCACGACCTCCGCCTCTGAAATTCCCAGCACTTTCGCCTGCTCAGGAATCTGCTTGTCCACCAGCGGCGTTCTGACGAAACCAGGGCACACGACATTCGCGCGCACGCCGTGCGGGCCGCCTTCCTTCGCGACAACACGTGCAAGCCCAAGCAGCCCATGCTTGGCCGTCACATAAGCCGACTTAAGTTGCGATGCCTCGTGCGAATGCACGGAACCCATGTAGATCACGGCGCCGCCTTTACCCGATGCGTACATATGCTTCACCGCTGCCTTAGTAGTGAGGAATGCGCCATCGAGATGAATAGCTATCATCTTTTTCCAGTCGGAGAACGAGTAGTCCTCGATCCGGTTGATGATCTGAATACCGGCGTTCGACACCAATACGTCGATGCTGCCGAATCGGCTTACCGTATCGGCAATGCCCGCATTGACCACCTCTTCGTTCGTCACATCCATGGAGAGAGCAACCGCGCGGCCACCGCTGCGGACGATGTCTTCCGCCACTTTCGTTGCGCTCGGGAGATTCAGATCCGCTACGACGACCGTCGCTCCGTCCTCGGCCAGCTTGCGTGCGCATTGCTCGCCAATTCCGCTCGCCGCGCCCGTGACGAGCGCCACTTTGTCTTTCAATGCCATATATCCTCCGGGAGAGTTATTGGTTCACTACGAGTTTCATCGGATCGACGGAGGCAAGGTAGTCGTGCGCCACCTCGCCCACATCGAGTGTGAGATTGGCGACGACGTGACGCGCGCCGATTACCTTGCGAACGGGCAGGTCCGCGACCGAAGCCAGCGCGTGGGGATGAAGCTCGAGCGCAGCCGGCCCTTCCCAAGCGCCGGTTACCTGAACGTCGCGCAAAAAGAAGCGGACGAGTTCGCATATTCGAACCGAGCCGTCGACGTGCGGTATTACCTTGAGCAGATAGTTGGGTGTGTCGGCGAGCTTGTGTTGCTCGGCAGCGGCGTCGAGCGGACGATACTTATAGCCCATCGTGCCGGTGGCAATTCGCTGCGTGCCGTAGTCGAGCGTTCCGAGCAAGGTGTCTTTTCCATCAATCGAAAGCCGCGGCGAAGCGAGCTTCTTGGGAAAGCCCCAGATTTCCCGGCCGCCGGCGATCGGACCTTCGTCGTCCAGATACATCGAGTGCGTGTAGTTCGCCTTTCTGCCCTGCTCGTCCAGAACCGAGATGACCTGACCGCTCTCCGTATAGTCGCCAAACCCCGACGAATCCGGCATACGAATGAACTCGTAATGAACGATCGCGTTATCGACCTTCAAAGGTTCGGGAACGACGGCTCTTAGCGCCTCGATATCCGTCTCGTAGGAAATAATGAAGTACTCCCGGTCGACGAACCGGAACGGCGGACGCGGGTATGCCGGATTGTGCAGCGGCATCGAAAAAGCGTGTTTGCGGATATCGTCTTTTGTCACGGCTCACTCCTTGGTTGCTTTGAATCACGCTTTCCGCAAACTAGCTTCGCAGGAAAGACAACAGGTCCTGATTGAGCTGGTCCTTGTGGGTATCAGTCAATCCATGCGGCGCGCCGGGATAAATCTTCAGGATCGCGTGAGGCACGAGTTTCTTGCTCGAACGGGCTCCAACATCCACGGGAACGACCTGGTCGTCGTCGCCGTGAATGATCAGTGTCGGTCGGTCGAACTTCAGCAGATCCGCCGTGAAATCAGTTTCGGAATAGGCTTTGACCGATTCGTAGACGTTCTTGAAACCACCGCTCATTCCCTGACGCCACCACGCGTCGATCAGACCTTGCGACACCTTGGCGCCCGGCCGGTTAAAGCCGTAGAACGGACCGGCGGGAATGTCCTTGAACAATTGCGAGCGGTTGGCGATCATCGCAGCCCGAACGCTATCGAACGATTCAATAGGTACACCTGTCGGATTGCCGGGCGTCTTAACCATCAGCGGCGGCACGGCTGAAATCAATCCGATCTTCGATACGCGTGACGTACCGTGCCGGCCCACATAACGCGCGACCTCGCCCCCGCCGGTCGAGAACCCGATAACGGCTATCTCGCGCAGGCCGAGGGTGTCGATGACTGTCGCGAGATCGTCCGCGTAGTGGTCCATGTCGTTGCCGTCCCACGGTTGGCTCGAGCGGCCGTGTCCGCGGCGATCATGTGTGATGACTCGAAACCCGTGCGACGCCAGAAAGAAGGCCTGGTTTTCCCAGCTATCCGAGTTGAGCGGCCAACCGTGACTCAGCGTGACGACGGGAGCGTCTTTCGCGCCCCAATCCTTGAAGTACAGGCTCACTCCGTCCCGGGTGCGGATAACGTCACCGGTATGGTTTGCGGACGACATGTACGCGACCGCCGCGCCGGGTCCTGACTGTTCGCCGGCAGCCGATGCCACCGTTGTCGTCAACGTTGCGGCGATTCCGCCAATCAGCAGGTTGCGGCGTTTTGCGTCGGGGGAAACGTGTCCCAAGTCTTTAGTCATGGCTCAAGTCCAGGAATTATTCGACCGGGAGATAAGGGAATTGGCTTGCTTACCGGTCGAGTATTCAGAGTAACCACGACGCGTTTATCGGCCCAGTTAAGCGCTGCAAAACTCCGTTTATCTTTCTACGTACACCCAACTAAAAATAGCCGTTTCCTTTAACGACGCTTAACAATCAGAACTTCAACGCATGCAGCCGATGAATCTTATCCAGAAGCCAATGGAAGCTGGCGTGCTCATCGTCTGCATGAGCGGCGTTCTTCATCGCCATCTTGTGCAACATGTCTTGCCGTTGGGAAAGCAGCCGGCACATTCGATGAGTCACTTCCTGACTATCCCTCAATAGAGGCGTCACAGCGTCTTTACTCAATCTGTAAATGACACTCCGGGTGAGCGTCACGATCTTCACCTGAACCGGCAAACCCGCGAGTAGTCCGGTCTCGCCCATCGTATCGCCGGGCCCGAGACGCACCACTTCGACCGCCCCGGTAGATTGCTCCGTTGAAACACTGAGCACGCCCGAGTCGACGATTGCGAGACTGTCGGGCACCACTTCCGGCGTGAAGATCACCTGCCCCGCGTCGTATTCATGCCGCACCATGCAACTGGAAAGCATCTTCAACTCGTCGTCGCTGATGGCGGCGAACAGTTCGATGCGTCTAAGCAGGCGCTCCTCGGCGTTTGCCACAATGGCCGTGACAGATGGCACGCCTGGTGGCCGCAAAGCGACTCCCGCGGCGGTGAGGTGTCGATAGCAGAGGTCGTACAGTTCGTTCGTCAATGGCGTCTTTTTCGCGGTGTCATCCACGAAAGCCGTTGCTTCGTACTGAATGGAATGTATCGTCGATTTTCTCGCCTGCACGAAGGGAGCCGGTGTCGGCAGAATGGAACGCGCCGCAGCCAGTGCGCATTCAAGCGCTGCAATCACCGTTGCAGGCCGCTCGTCGGGCGAAATTTCCAGAGACACCGTCACGCCATGCAAAGCGTGCGGCCGGTTCGTATTGGTGATATTTGCCTTTGCCGCCGCGGCATTGGGAACGATGGTTACATTGCCGTGCGAATTGAGAAGATGCGTTGCTCTCCAGTTCATCTCGATCACCTTGCCTTCGGCGCCGTCAATCGAGATCCAGTCACCCACGCGGTACGGTTCCGTGGAATTCAGTACGATGCCCGCAAAGACATCGTGCAAAGTACTTTGAATAGCCAAACCAAGAATAACGGCCAATGTGCCCGACGTCGCAATCAGGCCGCGAACGGGTATTTCCAGAACGAATCCCGTCGCGGCTACTGCCGCGGCAAGAAACACCACGGCGCCGAATACGTCCTGAAACAGTCTCTGCTTGCGCCAGGTCTGCGGCAGCAGAAGGGCGTCGAGAGCAAGCGTGAACAGGCGGGCACCGGTCAGCCACCAGAATATCTTCAGGGCCTGCGCCGCTTCGTGAAGCAGCGACGCTTCAAGATGCGTAGCCTGTCGGAAGGGGCTGAGGCCCGCGGTGAAAATGCTCGCCGTGAACACGGCAAAGATCGCGAGCCGAAGCAATAGACGCGAAACGTCTTGCTTCGGCACTTTGAAACGCCACAGTGCCACGTCGATCAGAACGACGACATAACCGAACACCAGCGAATCGCTCACGGACGCTCCGACGGGAAAAACGCGCCTGACGAGTACTCATGCCGCCCCCGCCCGGAGCCATTGTGAACGACTAACCGCGATGCCCGAACGCACTAACGTACTAACGCATTAGCCAAATGACGCCAGCGGGTCGCCTGCCGCGAACGCATCGGCGCGATTCGGCGCCGGTGGGTAGATCCACTGCGTATTGATCATCTGCTTGCGTGCTTTTCCTTCTGCATGCGTCAGCTTGATCTGGCGGTCCCAGCCTTCTGAATAGACCGCGCCCCACTCGCCGAGATCGAGACAAGTCGCATAAAACGGCTGGGTATACGCAAGCGTCGATTCGCCGATCAGATCGGCCGCGACATTGTGACCGCCGAATTTGCCCATCACCATTGCGTGCTGACAGGACATCAACGCGTAGTGCCCTTGATCGTCGCTACGCACTCGCGCCACATCGCCTGCGACGAACACGCCGGGCGCTTCTTCCACACGAAGATCAGGTGCGACTTCGACACGGCCAAGCGGGTCGAGTCGCGACGAAACCTGCGCTGCAAGCGTGCTCGCTCGCATGCCGCCCGCCCACACCACCGTGTGCGCTTCGATATGCGTGCCCGAGGCGGTTCGGACGCCACTCGCGTCGACCGATACGACACTCGAGCCCAATACCGCTTCGATGCCCAGCGAAGCGAATGCCTCGGCGACGAAAGGCCGCGGGTTAGGTCCGAGATCGGGACCGATGTCGGCCTGCGAACCGACGACGATCACTTTGATCGCCGCATCCGGGCCGAATAGCGCGCGCATTCGTTTAGGCAATTCGGTTGCGATCTCGATGCCGGTAAAGCCGCATCCCACCACGGCAACGGTATTTCGAGCGCTTGAATGGGGCAGCTTCGCGAGTTCCTTCAGATGCTCTTCAAGTGCCGATGCATCCTCCATGCAATCGACCGAGAATGCATACTCGGCGAGCCCTGGAATCGACGGCCGGCTTAACTTGCTGCCGCTCGTGAGCAGCAACCGGTCGTAACCGAGCGTGCGGGTTGCGCCGCTCGCGGCTATCACACGCACGGTCTTCTCGCGGACAGCGATTTCGTCGACACTGCCCTCGACGTAGTTCACACCGACGGCGTCAAGGAGAGGCAAAAGCGGCGCGGACATCAGATGCGGCTCGCTTTCGTACATCCGTGGCCGGATCTCCAACTCGGGTTTCGGCGAGATAAGCGTAATGTCGATGTCGCCAGCCGTTGCGCCGGCACGGTCGCGCACGCGAGCCGCGCCAAGCGCGCCCCACACTCCGGCGAAGCCGGCACCCACAATCAAGATCTTCTGCGACATGATTCTTGCCCTAAGTTTTTAAATTGCCAAGTTGACGATGTGCACCGGAACTCACGACAAACCGAGCCCTGCTGCGCTGCGCGACGATCGCTAATGATCGCGGCGGCCGACTCATCTGCCGCCCGCCGTCACGACAAATCGTAGACTTGGTGTTCGAATGGCAGTAGGCACGCAAAGGAGATCACCGTGTTGTCTCGGGGACAACAATCGACGACTTCAATGTCGTCAATTCATTCTGGCGAGCTCGGCTTCGAGCGTCGCATGGGGATGTTCGCCATCCTCCTTGGCAAGATTCACGATGGTGCGAATGCTCCACGGCGCTTCTGATCTGGACGCGTGTTGTTCAGCCGCAGCCGCGTGTTCCTGCATTGCCTGCTTTACGCCATTGGGAAAGGCAACCCTCGTGTCTCCCACCGCCGTCTGCAATACATGCAATACGGCCTGGCCAAACTTCACGCATTCTTCGCGCGTCGGCATTTTTCCTTTCTGCATGACCGAGTCTTTCCAGTCGTTCTGTTGGTGGCTGAGTAGAACGGGACGCCGCGCGCAGAAGTTCCGGTAGTTCAGCAAGTAGGCTTCCTGGCGATTCTGCGGGCTAATGCCCAGCAGCTTCCACGCGGCATCGAAACGCTCTTTCTTTATTCCGTTCTCGTACGCCATCGCGCGCAGAAAGAATTCGTGAAAGGCTTCGAGACTCGCGGTGCAGGACGATACCGATTGTCGATAGTGTCCATCGCGTATCGCGTAAGCGGCGAGTTCAAAAAGAATCTCGAACTTCTGCTGCCGCAATGCCACGATCTGCTGATGACCGCGCGAGCACTCGGATCTATACCTTCCGTCGCCGTCGGGTCGAAGATCCAGCAAAACAGAAGAAAGAACGGAATTCCCTACGGAGCTTCCGTCCGGGTTGCATTCGAGGCAAATAATGGGAACCGATATCTTTGTCATGGCATGTCTCACAGTTGGATGTTGTTTCTCGCTTCTCGCCGCATCAACTCTTCTCTTCTCTTATCTTCTCGCTTCACCAGCAGATCACACGCGGAGGCGCAAACCTCGTTCGAAACCAGGTCTCGCTGGCACTCTATGCCCAATCAACAGCTTCTGCAGATGAGGTCCGGTGAATGGGCTAGTACGCTAATCATTCGATGGTCCGATGTTGTCCTGGCGGCAACACTGTGATATCCCGCCGGCGTCTTCCATGTTCTGGGCGGCGCAACTAGGATTGCTTGTGACGCAATGTTTCGCCGCGGAGAGACCGGGGTGATGGGTCTATTCCAATGCACCTGAATCGCGCAATCCGGAGTCTGCTGAGAAGATGAATGCCAAGGAAGATTTTTTGCGTTCCGGCGTGATGACAAATACCGACCGGCAGGACTACGGCGAGGCCATATCGTTTGGTCCGTTCACACTGTTTCCGGCGGAGAGGCGTCTCGAACGGTCAGGTTCATTCGTGCAAATAGGCAGCCGCGCGCTGGATATTCTTATTGCGCTTATTCAGAACGCCGGACAGGTCGTGGAGCGGCGCATGTTGATGTCGCATGCGTGGCGGAATATCGTCGTGGACGAAAGCAACCTGCGCGTGAACATTGCTGGATTACGCAAAGCACTAGGCGACGGCGAAGACGGTGTGCGCTACATTAAAAACGTTCAGGGCATCGGCTACTGCTTTGTTGGTCAGCTTACGCGTGAACGGATCGTTGTCGAATCCAGCTCCCGGTTTGCTGAACCTTGTCCCCGAGTACATTCCGGCGACTTCGCACCAGGATCCGCGTGCCCACAAGGTCGCGACGAGGTCTTGCGAACGCTTGCGTCCGACTTGAGCAGACATCGGCTCATATCTATTGTGGGACCGGGAGGCATCGGCAAAACGACAGTCGCCATTGCTCTCGCGAAGAGACTGTCCGGAGTGTTTCCTTCGGAGATCCACGTCGCCGATTTGAGCGAAGTTACTCATGGCGATACGGTAGCGCTCACGCTCGCTCGTCTGCTTGGGTTAGGCGATCTTCACCACATACCCGTCGCATGCATCGCCAATTATCTTTGCACCCGGCGCGCGCTGATCATTCTGGATAACTGCGAGCATGTCATCGACGAGGTGACGTCGCTCACAACGCAAATCCTCGCGGTCTCATCCGCGACCTATTTCGTGCTGACAAGTCGCGAGGCGCTACGAGTGAAATACGAACACGTCTGCCGCCTGCCTGCGCTCGAAGTCCCGCCGGGACCTGAGGTGATTTCGATCGAACATGCGCATACTTATCCCGCCGTGCAGGTATTCATTCAACGCGCTCTGGAAGCGGGCGCGAGATTCCCGCAGACCAGCAAGAGCTATGCAGCCATTTCGGAGATGTGCCGCGAACTGGAAGGCGTTGCGCTTGCAATCGAACTTGCTGCGGCGCGCGTCGCGACGTTTGGACTGGCCGGCACCATGACGCTGCTCGGAACCCGCTCACGTCTTCAATGGCAGGGATGCCGCAATGCGCCTGCGAGGCATCGGAGTCTCGCCGCATCGATTGGATGGAGTTACGCGCTGCTGTCGGACGAGGAGAGGTGCGCTTTCCGCCGGTTGTCGTCGTTTGAACAGCCGGCAACGCTCGATGCCGTTCTCGCGGCGGTGGCGAACGGAACGAATGGAACGGGCGATCTTTCGAATGCGATAGACGTAGTTGAAGGTCTGGTTGCAAAGCACATGCTGCATATCCAGCCCGGACCGGACGACTTGCCTCGCTATCGGCTCGCGGCTTCGGAAAGAATCTATGCACGAGAACAACTCAATCAGCCTGCGCTCGATAAGCGGAGCATCGTGCAATTGAACGGCGTGCAGAGGATTTGTATTTGAAATACGGCAACCGTTCCACCGGCAGCCGAGCTGCCAGGAACGGTTGCCGATATCCTGGTTCTTGCACCCGTCAGTCGTTAATCGTTAGTCGACGCGCGATGATATCTCGCGACATACTTCGCCTGAGCAATGACTTTCCCATGCATCTGATAGGCGACGACTGCGGGACTCGCCGCCGGGGCGACATCGATTTGCGCCACGTCGAGAGCAGACGCCGTCACGACATATCGATGCGATTCCCCTTTAGGCGGACACGGTCCGCCGTATCTGGATTCGCCGAAGTCCGTCAACGTCTCAATGGCGCCTGCCGGCAAGAGCTTCGGATTGCCGGAAGCGCCTTTTTCGAGCGACGACTCGGAAGGTGGAATATTGGCGATCTCCCAATGCGTCCAGCCGAGCCCGCCAGTCGGCGCATCAGGGTCGAAGATGGTCACGACAATGCTCTTCGTGCCGCGCGGAACGTGAGCCCATGAAATGCGCGGCGAAACGTTGTTACCGTGACAGCCAAAGCCTCCGTACACCTGCTCGTTCGAAAAGTGCCCGTCACGCAGGTCATCGACCCTGATCGTGAACGGCTCGGCGCCGGCTATCGCGGGGATGACCGCCAGCGCCATCGACGTGCATAAAATTGCGGGCAACAAACTCTTCACTCTCATGATGCGCTCCGTTGAAGGATGAAAGATGCGTGCAACCGGTATCAACGGCACCGCATTGATCTGCCGCGGTCACACCAGGGCAAGTGACCGTTTGCAAAAAACCGCCGTGAGCCTTGTGCGCTCGTGGCGGTTTTCTGACAAACGTCAGTGCAATCTATACGGCGATGGTTGATCGTCGGGCACCGATCAGTAGTCCCACACCACCGGCACGAAATGGAAGCCGTTGTCCGTCTTCGCAACGTGACCGATGGATGGGAACGCGACGTGCGCTGCGGCCAGCAAAGCGCCGGTTTCCGCGGCTTCGTTGAGTAGCGCGATACGCACATCCGCAGCCAATTCAGGATCGTGCTCGAAGCCGTTTTGCCAGTCGGGATGGTCGAAGTTGACCTCGAAAATCGCGTCGCCCACGAACGTCAGTTTTTCGCCGTTCGATGCGACGTCCACGACGCAATGCCCCGGCGTGTGTCCACCCGTCACGCGCGCCGACACGCCCTTGGCAACTTCCACGGTCTGATCGAACTGCACGATGTTTTCGCGGTAGAGTTCCGCGAACGTCGCAGCAGCCTTGCGTAGCGCCGGAGGAACAGTTTCCGGCATCACCGTCCTGCTGAAGTCCGGATTTTTCCAGAACTCTACTTCCTTCGCCGACACGTGAATGCGCACGTCCGGGCGCAGCTTGGCCCTGACGCCGGCAACGTTCAGGCCGCCGACGTGGTCCATGTGCATGTGCGTGATCACGATATCGGTAATCGCAGACAGGTCGATACCCGCCGACTCCAGGCGCATTACCGAGCGGCCGGCGCGCGTGAAGTATTCGAAACCATCGCCCACGCCCGAGTCGATCAGAATCAGGCGGTCGCCGCTGCGCACGAGCGCAATATTTAGCGCCCAGTCGAACATATCGCGCTGCAGGAAACGACCATCGAACCATTCGTTGCGGTCAGCTTCGCTCACGTTAGTCGACATGGTGGAGGTGGGCAGCGGCAGAACGCCATCGCTGATCAGCACGACGTCAACGTCGCCCACGCGCACGCCGTAGCGGGAAGACACGAGTTCGCCTGACCCTTCTTTGCCGACGTTGGCGATAACCGGCCGCACATTGCGAGTTGTTTCGCTCATGTTCAATAGTCCAATTGATTAAGTGGGGTGAGCCGCACTGCACCGCGCGACGCGGTTCACGAGCACGACTACGAGTGTCACGCGCTCCGTATTGCCTGCATTTCGAAGGAGCGTGTGACAGATAGTAGTCAGCGAGGACGAGCGCCAGTAGCATCGCGAATGCGTACACCATGTTGCCTGGAGGGCAACAATTTCAGGCAGGCACGCAGTGAAATGTGGTGCGGGTGGCGCAGCAGATTTGCCGGATACGTGGTAATTTACGCACCGTTCTTCAAGAACACGTTCTCGGGGCGGGGTGCGATTCCCCACCGGCGGTAATCGTCTTTTGCAGACGTAGCCCGCGAGCGCTCTGTTTCGATATTGCTGCGATAACAGAGGTCAGCAGACCCGGTTGGATTCCGGGGCCGACGGTATAGTCCGGATGAAAGAGAACAGAACAGCCACAATGCCCGCACTGGCGGGAGACGGCTGTTCTTCGCCCTGTTCACACAAAACAGGCTGAACTCCATGAACACATCTCACTCGATCGAAGCACAAGCAGCATTCGTTTCCGGCAGCAACCGCGGTCGCATCGCTTTTGTCCAGGCGTGCTGGCACCGCGACATCGTCGACCAATGCAAAACCTCTTTCCTTAAGGTCATCGAGGACTTTGGTTATGCGAGCGGCGACATCGATCTTTATGAAGTACCCGGCGCGTTCGAAATCCCGCTGCACGCGAAACGGCTGGCACTGAGCGGTCGATACGCTGGCATCGTTGCGGCCGGACTTGTTGTCGACGGGGGCATCTATCGCCATGAATTCGTCGCTCAAGCAGTCATTTCAGGCTTGATGCAGGTTCAACTCGAAACAGGTGTTCCTGTGTTCTCTGCCGTGCTGACGCCGCACCACTTCCACCACGGGGAAGAGCATGTGAAGTTCTTCACTGAGCACTTCGTCGTGAAGGGCGCAGAAGTGGCGCGCGCCTGCGGCGAGACAGTGAATAAGCTTTCGCTATTGCAGACTGCTTGAGACTCGCGGACCGATTCCGATAGAAAGTCGCGAGGCAACGTGTCTCGCGACCTGCGAACGCGGCCTCAGGACATGAACATTCCGCCATCGACGTTCACGGTCTGCCCCGTGATGTACGACGCGTCATCGGACGCCAGGAACGCGACCAGACCTGCTACATCCTTGTCGCTACCTGCACGCTTCATGGGAATGTTCTCGACCCACTCGGCCATGAGTTCGCCAGGCTTGTAGTTGCCAAGCAGCTTGCCCCACGCTTCGTCGTTATACGACCACATGTCAGTCGCGATGATGCCGGGGCAGAACGCGTTCACTGTGATGCCCGTTGGCGCCAGTTCTTTCGCGAGGCTCTGCGTGATGCCCAGAACGCCAAACTTGCTGGCTGCATAGTGCGGGGTATAGACGAAACCTTGTCTGGCCTGTCCCGATGCCGTATTGATCAGACGGCCCGCTTTCCCGGCACGCAGCATCCGTCTCGCCGCTTCCTGGCAACACAGAAAAACGCCTTTGGTGTTCACCGCAAGTACGTTGTCCCATTCCTTCTCAGTCAGATCTTCCAGCTTCGCGATCGTAATGACGCCCGCGTTCTGGACTGAAACATCAACCTCACCTAGCGTGGCCGCCACTTCCTCGTAGAGCGCGACAACCTGTTCCTTGCTCGTGACATCGGTTTGCACGGCGATGGCCTCGAAGCCGGAATCGCGTAGCTGCGCGGCAGCGTCGTGCACGGCTTTTTCATTCGCCGACACGCACACTTTCGCGCCCTCCTGCGCAAAGCGCCTGGCAATGCCCAATCCGATACCCCGGCTGCCGCCAGTGACAACCACCACCTTGTTTTCGAAACGCTGCTGGAATGCCATATGCCGATCTCCACTAATCGACGGAGCTTAAAGCCGTCGTATCCATTGCAACCATTGCTCGTGATTTCTTGCAGCCGCTTCGACGCCTGGCCCTGGTTCAACGCGTCGTGCCACCACGCGAGTCTCGCGATAGGCGTCGAGTGAGTTGATTAACCCGAGCTTCAACGCGGCAAGCGCTGCTGCGCCCGCAGCCGATATCTCGCTCAGCGTCAGCGTGCTCACCGGCCGGTTCAATGTGTCCGCAAGGTATTGAAGAAGGAATGGCCGTTGAACCAGTCCTCCGTCGAGAAAGAGTTCGCGCAACGGGACGTCGGCAGCGCGCTCCATGACTGCGATCACGTCCCTGATCTGATAGACGATCGATTCATAAGCTGCGCGCACGACGTTTTGCCAGGACGTCGAGAAATTCAGCCCGACGATTTGCGCGCCGCCTGGATATTTCCAGTGCGGGCAACCGATTCCCGAAAAAGCCGGAATAAGAAACACGCCGCCGTTGTCATATTCCGTGAACGCCTCTTCCGCTTCCGCGAAATCCTTTACGATGCGCAGTTTTTCCTTGAGGAACGAAGGCGTTGACCCCGCACTGATGACGATGCCTTCCAGCGCGTAATCCACCCGCTGTTCGGTGGCAAAGCAAAGCGTCGACACGAGACCGTGGTCCGCTGGCAACGGCTTGCCACCCACGTTCATCATGATCGAGGAGCCCGTCCCCATTGTTGCCTTGGCAAAGCCGGGACTGAGGCAGCCTTCGCCAACAGCCGCCGCATGGGAATCGCCGATCATCGATACGATTGGGATGGGTCGATCGAAAATGCCGTTGAAATCGCTCGCGCCGAAATCGGATGCCGACGGGCGCAGTTCAGGCAGCCGCAGTTTCTGCAAACCGAAATCGGCGAGCAGTTCGCGATCCCATTCAAGTCCTGCAAGATTGAACAGCATGGTTCGCGACGCGTTCGTGTAATCGGTGCGATACACGTCGCCGTTTGTCAAACGGTACAGAAGCCAGCTATCGACCGTGCCGAAGCGAGCGGTGCCGGCGGCGATATGCGCGCGCACCCGCTCATCGTTTTCGTTAAGCCAGATGAGCTTCGTTCCCGAAAAGTACGGGTCGATCAATAGTCCCGTCTTCTCTGCAATGACCTGTGCCCTGCCTTCCTGCTTCAGACGCTCGCATATCGCGAGAGAACGTTGGCACTGCCACGACACTGCCGGAACGATCGGGCGACCTTCGTCATCCCACAGCACGACCGTCTCACGCTGATTCGAGATGCCGACACCTGCTATCTCTTTCCGGTCGCCTTTGAATTCACCGAGGCAAATGGAGACCGCTTGCAGTACCGACTCATAAATCAGCTGCGGGTCCTGCTCGACGAATCCGTTGCGAGGATGCGTACACGGTACGGCCACGAAACCGCGAGCGTGCACCTGCCCTTCCGCATCGAACACGAGTGCTTTTGTACCGCTCGTGCCCTGATCGATTGCCAGAACATATTGCATGTTGCTTTCCAGAAGACGGCTCAACTCGCGACGCTCACGCGGTGAGCGAAACCATGCGGCTCTGCAGGCGCTGCTGCAACTGATCGATGACCACAGCGAAGATGATCACGAGGCCCTTGATCACCATCTGCCAGAAATCGCTGATACCGCACATCACCATGCCGTCGCCGAGAATGCTGATCACACAGGCGCCGACGACCGAACCGAAGACCGTACCGCGGCCACCCATCAACGCAGTTCCTCCCAATACGACCGCGGCAATCGCGTTCAGCTCGAACGTCTGGCCGGTCAATGGGTGAGCGGTCTGCAACTGCGCAGTGATGACCAGTCCGACGATCGCCGCACAGAATCCCGAGAACATGTACACGAACAGCTTCACGCGGTTGGTCCGGATTCCCGAGAAGCGCGCCGCCTGCTCGTTGCCGCCGATCGCATAGATGCGCCGGCCAAGCGGCGTGCGCCTCGCAACAAAGATGGTGATGGCAGCAAGAATCACGAGAATCCACACGGGCATGGAAAGGCCGAGAATTGTGCCGTTGCCGAGGAATTCGAAGCCCGTATTGCCCAGAGCCGGATTGCCTCCGAGATCGGCGAACGTGCTGCCGTTATTCACGAGCAGTGCTGCGCCGCGTACGACATACAGCATGCCGAGGGTTGCGATGAACGGTGCGACATTGAGCGCCGTTATCAGATAACCATTCACCGCACCGATGATCGCGCCGAGCGCGCATGCAATCAGCGTCACGCCCCACGGGTTGAAGAACACGACGTGATGACCGATCTTCACGCCTTCGAGCAGAAGATAGCCCGCCGCCATCCCGCTTATTCCGACAATGGAACCCACGGACAGGTCGATGCCGCCCGTCAGAATCACAAGCGTCATGCCGATCGACAGAATCGCGACGATAGTCACGTGTTTCGCCATGATCAGCATGTTGCTTGTCGACAGGAAGTTCTCGGTTGCAAGCGAGAACACGATAATGATCGCAAAGAGCGCAATGAAGATTCGCAGCTTGAGCAGGTTCACCGCCATGCGCGAAGCCATGTAAGCGGATTGCCGGTTGTGCTTGCCGTGAACCGGTTGAATCGAAGGAGTGCTGCTGTTCTGAGTAGTCATGGTTTCCACCTCAAGGTGCTTCACACTACGGCTGTCGCGGGCGTTGACGCGCGCACGATGCGCTCGCTGTCAAACTGTGCACGTTCCATGATCGCCGTCAGCTTGCCGCTGGCCATCACGAAGACCCGATTGGAAACAGCCATTGCCTCGTCCAGTTCCGAGGTCGCATACACGACTGCAATGCCTGACTGCGCGAGCACGCTGATCGTCTTGTACACGTCCTCTTTTGCACCTACGTCGATTCCCCGCGTCGGCTCGTCCATCAGCAGTACTTTCGGCGACGTCAGCAATGCCTTGCCGATCACCACCTTCTGCATGTTTCCGCCCGACAGCGACGTGATCGGCGCATCGACCGACGACGCCTTGATTGCGAGGCGCTTGACGATATCGTTGGACGCAGAGAGCTGCCGGTCGCGTCGCAGTGCACCGAACGCGAGACGGCGAGTAAATCTGGACAGACTGGACAGCGTCATGTTTTCGAGGATCGACATGAGCTGCACCATCCCCTGCTTCTGTCTGTCTTCGGGTACGAGCGCAATGCCCGCCTCGATCCGTTTCGGAATTGGCAGATCTTCGATTGCCTTGCCGGCGAGTTCTATTTCGCCGAGAGCCAGCGGCTGCGCGCCGAGTAAAGACTCGAGCAGTTCAGTGCGGCCGGCGCCCATCAAGCCGTAAATTCCAATGACTTCTCCGGCCCTGACGGAAAACGAAACATGGTCAACCGCGTAGATGCCATTCGAGCGCTTCAGCGCAAGATCCTTGACCTTCAGGACTTCCTCGCCGATTGCATGCTGCTCGAATGCGAAACGCTTCTTCGACGATCCGACCATCGCCTCGATGATCCAGGGAATGTCGATATTCGCAATGTCGTCTTCTGCGACGAGGCGCCCATTACGCAATACCGTAATGCAATCCCCGATCGCCATGATTTCCTCAAGACGATGCGAGATGTAAATGACCGTGACGCCCTCTTCCTTGAGCTGCGCAATGATCTTGAAGAGAATCTCGACTTCCGTCTTCGAGAGCGCGGAAGTCGGCTCGTCCATGATGAGCACCTTGATGTGCTTGGAGAGCGCCTTTGCAATTTCGACCAGTTGCTGTTGCCCGACGTAGAGATCGCCGAGTCGCATGCGCGGGTCGATTGGAATCTGCAGACGGTTAAGCAGTACTTTCGCCTGATGGTTCTCGTCCTTCGTGCGGATCACGCCGGAACTCGTCAACTCGTTCCCGGCGAAGATGTTCTCCGCCACGGTCATATCGGGAAAGAGGTTCAATTCCTGGAAGATGATGCCGATGCCGTGCTTTTCGGCGGTACGCACGTCCGTGATGTGGGCAATCTTTTCATCGACCCATATCTCTCCCGATGTCGGCGTCTCGGCACCGGCGAGCAGCTTCATCAGCGTCGATTTGCCGGCGCCGTTTTCGCCGATCAACACATTGACCTTGCCGCGTCGCACCTTGTAGTCGACTTCGACCAACGCAGCGGTGCCCGGATAGACCTTGGACAGTCCGCGCGTCTCGATCACGTTGGCGGGATTCATGGTGTGCGGTTGGTTCATTTCCAGGTCACCGGAATTGCGCGGATTTCGCCCGTCGGTTCGCTCCAGCTGCTGAATACCGCGGCTACGTCGACCGTGTCGCCCACTTTAGGCTTGAGCGACTTTTGCGCTCGCGCGACCACCAGCTTGTTCAGGTCCTGTCCGAATACGGCGAAACGCGTCTGATCGTCGAAGTCGCTGTACTTGACGCCGGGGAATCCGTCGCGCACGCCAGTACCGATCACGACCGGCCCCGTCTCGAGTGCGACATGGACGGGCTCGCCGCCCGAAGCGGGCGTGACATCGACGAATACCTTCCCAACGCGCGACGAAGTGTCGACCTTGATAACCTTGCCCTGCACGCGTATCCAGAAGTTGCATGGGAAAGCCGCGCTTTGGCGAAAGCCGTACTCCTTGCAGGCGTTATCGAAGTTCTGACCGGCAGCGCCGATCACCTGTGCAGCGGGCCTGGCATTCTTGTCCGCATACGGAATCAGTTGTTCATTCAGGATCTTTTCCGGGTCCGGGCCTTGATGCTGGCCCTGACTGCGAATCTGGGCCAGCTCGGTATCCGTCACGACGTGACACCCGGCAACTGAAACGAGAGCGACGACCACCAGCGCGAACCTGGCTACAGATGGGGAAAAAACCATGACAACCTCTCCTGACGACACGTCAACAGGTGCAGCGCCGGCCGCACCCGCCTACTTGAAAAGCTGGCGCGCTTACTTGTTGTAGTAGAAGTCTTTGACGTGCGACGCGTTGTCCTTCGTGATCAGGATGCCGCGCGTGAGCTGGCGCTCCGGTTCGCCGGTCTTGCCCGTCGTGATGTACTTGTTGAGCAGGTCGACGCCGTGAATCGCAAGGCCTTGCGCCTGCAACATGACGCTTGCCTTCAACTTGCCCTGCATGAGCGAATCGCGCTCGTCATTACTGCCGTCGATACCCATCACGACAACGTCTTTCTTGCCGGCGGACTCGAGCGACGCAATCGCGCCGAGGGCCACGGGCCCGTTGCCGCAGATCACGCCCTTGATGTTCGGATGTTCCTGCAGGATCGAGTCCATTGCCTGCTTGCCGGGCAGCAGCGCGCCCTTCGCATCCTGACGCGCAACCATCTTGAGGTCCGGATACTGGTCAAGCACCTGGTGGAAAGCCTGCGAACGGGTCACACAATTCTTGTCTGCCTGATTGCAGGTGAGCTCCACATATTCGCCCTTTTCGCCGATCGCTTCCACGAACTTCTGCGCGACTTCGGTACCCGCCTGCAGATTGTTGTGGCTCAGTTGTGCGATGGCAATGCCATCCTTCGGGATCTCGCGGTTGATCAGCACGACCGGCACCTTCTTTTCCTGCGCGGTGCGAACCGTGGCGACGCTACTGTTCGAATCCGCATTGTCGAGAATGATCCCCTTCACGCCTTTGCCGATCACCAGATTGACCAGTTCATTCTGCTTGTTCACATCCTCGCCGTGCGACAGCACGATGGTGTCGTAGCCAAGCTTCTTCGCCTCGGTGTCGGCGCCCCTGGCTTCGGCGGCGTAATACGGATTGTCGAGCGCGTTCACCAGAATGGCGATGGTTCCTTTCGAAGCGGCGAGTGCATCGACGGAATGAACCGCTGCGAACGAAGCAGCGACGGCAGCAACAAGTGCGATCTTCTTCAGCATTTTTTGTCTCCAGATTGATCTCTTTCTTAACGTGTTGCAGCCTCGGACCGGCTGCGCTCGAACTGCATCAGCAGATGGTGTATCCCCCATCGATCATGATGTCAGCGCCGGTGATCATGTCCGCTCCATTCGAGAGCAGAAACAGAATGGCCGCGGCAATCTCATCCGTGTACGCAAAGCGTCCGACGGGTATTAGCTTCTTCATCGCTTCGCCCTTTTCGCCCTCCCAAGCGGCTGCGCCCATCGGCGTCAGTACAACGGTCGGCGAAACGGTATTCACTGTTATTCCGCGCAACGCCCATTCTTTCGCCAGCACTTTCGTCATACCGATCAACCCGGCTTTGGCCGACGTGTACGCACAATGCTTGTCGATCGCCACGGTTGCAGCCTGCGAAGCAATATTGACGATCTTGCCTCCGTGGCCGCTCGCGAGAACATGCCGCGCGAAATGCTTCGCGCACAGGAACGGACCCGTGAGGTTCACGCCGATCTGCTTTTGCCACTCGTCGACACCGATGTCTTCGGCTGCCGTCAGCGTGATGCAGCCGGCAGCATTGACGAGCAGATGAAGATCGCCGAAGTGGCCGAGCGCAGCCTTCATTGCCTTTTCGACGTCGGCCTCGTTAGCGACGTCGCATGGAAACGCGCGGGCGTTAGTGGCCCCGAGTTCTTCGATCGCCGCCTGCACGCGCGGCTCTTCGAAACTCGGATAGAAGATCGCAACGCGGGCACCCTTAGCGATAAGCGCTGCGTTCGTCGCCATCGCGATACCGCCCAGACCACCTGTGACGACGGCGACCTTGCCGTCGAGCCGGAAGTCGAAGTCGACGCCATGACGCAGCGACATGTCGTACTGAATTGCCATTCCAGTGTCTCCTTGAGGTCTTTGCTATACGTTCAATGCGCGCACTGGGCGCGAATTGCGTCGGCGATACCTGCCGCGTCGATTCCGTAATGGCGCCGGATGCCTTTGCGCGTACCGTAGTTTGCGAATTCGCCTTCGGTGATGCCGAGCATGGTCAGCGGTTTCGAGAGCTGACGCCGCGCCATCAGCACAGCGGTAAGCGCGCCGATGCCGCCATGAAGCGAATGCTCCTCAACGGTGACAATCGAGTCATGAGCCGCAATGATTTTTGCGAGCGCATCGGCATCGAGCGGCCGGATTGAAGAGAGGTTGACGAGCGTCGGCGCAATGCCATGCTCTGCCTTCAGCGACTCGCACGCTTCGAGCGCCTCGCCGACCACGGAGCCCAACGCAATCACCGCGACGCGGCTGCCCTCGATCACCACGTCCGGGCGACCAGGCTCGAAACGGTAGCTCGCCTCGTGAACGATCGGGAACTTCGCGTTATCGAGCCGGATATATACGGGACCTTCGACGGCCGCGGCGTATTCGATCATCTGCACGACTTCGATCCCGTCGCACGGCGCAAGAATCTGCACGTTGCCGAATCCGCTCATGATGGATATGTCGTCGATGGCATGGTGCGTCGACGCCAGCGGGCCGTAGGCGACACCGGCGTTCAGGCCCAGCATCTTCACGTTTGTTGCGCTATAGCAGACGTCGTTCTTCACCTGCTCGTTAGCGCGAGCCACGAGGAACGGCGCCGCGTTGGCCGTGAAGACGACATGGCCGCCCAGGGCCAGGCCCGCGGCCATACCGACCATGTTCTGTTCCGCGATGCCGACATTGATGACCCGTTCGGGGTACGTCTCGAGAAACGGGCTGATCTTCGACGTGGACGTCGAGTCCGCGACCATCACGACAATGTCGCGGCCTTCGGCCGTCAACCGTCCGAGCGCGCTGACCGCACCGTCCCGCAAATCGGCGTACTCACGCATGGTCCAGTTCCTCCAATGCCTGCTTCAGTTGCGTTTCGTCCGGGACCTTGTGATGCCATGCCGGCACGTTCTCCATGAACGACACGCCGCGGCCCTTGATCGTATGAGCGATGAGGACTTTCGGCTTCCCGTTTTCGTAGTCCAGACTTTCGATCAGTTTCCAGATGGCGTCGGCCTGATTGCCGTTGACGTCGTGCACTTCGAAGCCGAAGGCCCGGAATTTTTCGTCGAGCGGGTCCATGTCCATGATGTTGTGGGTGAAGTCCGCCAGTTGCAGCCGGTTGCGGTCGACGATCACCACGAGATTGGCCAGTTCGAAATGCGCCGCCGCCATTGCGGCTTCCCAGTTCGAACCCTCTTCCAGTTCGCCGTCGCCTGTGAGAACGAAAACGCGGCCGACTGAGCCTTGCGTGTTAGCGGCATGACGCCGCTTAGCCATCGCGAGCCCTGCCGCGATCGGGAAGCCGTGTCCGAGCCCGCCCGTGTTGACTGTCACCAGCGACGGCAGCTTTTGCCTGACCGGATGTCCCGGCAGACGCGAACCGTCCTTGAGATACGTGAGAAGTTCTTCGTCAGCCAGCCAGCCGAGTTCGGCAAAACAGGAATAGAGGCCGCCTACGCCGTGTCCTTTGCTGAGGATGAATTCGTCGTGCCATTTGACGGTGCCGTCCGACTGAACTTGGTAGCGGAGCACATGGAAGTACAGCGCCGCGAGCACATCGGCCTCGGACATGTCGCCGCCCGTGTGGCCGCTCTTTGCAGCGGAATTCATCACGCAGATTTTTTTACGGATTTCCTGCGCCCGCCGATGTAGGGCGTCGCCAGACTGCTTGTAGGGGTTTTCCATTCCCAACTCCCGAACTTCCCGTTTGCTTGAGATTCAGTTTCTGTTACTTTCTTTCGAAAGTCAAAGAGAAATAGATGGAAAGCGGGAAAACCCCTGGCCGGGCCATACTGCTGCCGTTTAGGGCACAATATCGACGGGTGTTGTGAAGCCGCACCGACGCTTCGCGGGATGAGCAAATGGACCAACGGACAAGAACAGAGAAGATCTTTGAGAAAGTGCAGGCCGCCAGGCTGGTAAAGCTTTCCGAGCTTTCCAGCGAGTTTGGCGTTTCGATGCCAACTATTCGAAAAGACATTGATGAGCTGCAGAAGCAGGGACGCGTTGAACGCGTTCACGGCAACGTCCGCCTGGTCACGTCGGAGGCGGGTCCGAAGCGGCATTTTGTCGATCGGGCCAACATCCTTCCGACAAGTCCGGAAAAAGCGCTGATCGGACGGATGGCGGCGAGCCTCGTCAAAAACGGCGACTCGATTATTCTGGATTGCGGTGCGACGACGACCGAACTTGCGAAAAATCTTCTTGATCGTCAGAACCTGCGGATCGTGACGAATGCGCTCAATATCGCGATCATTCTCGGCGCGGAGCCTACCAACCGGATCATGCTGACGGGCGGCGAATTCAAGCCGGAAACCATTGCGGTCTCAGGGGAAAAGGCGTCGGCCTTTTTCCAGGGCATGTTCGTCGACAAGCTGTTTCTGGCTGCCGGTGGTGTGTCGAAAGAATCCGGTATTTCGTACCCCGACTTCATCGACCTGCACGTTAAGCGGGCGATGATCGATGCGGCAAAGACCGTCTACCTTCTCGCCGATTCGGGCAAGTTCGGAAAACGCGAGTTCGCGGCGTTCGGGGCGATGGACCGAATCGACTACCTTGTCACCGACGGGGGCTTGACGGACGACTTCGCAAAGTGGCTCGGCGATAACGGCACGCAGATCATCTACGCTGCGGACGAGACGGACGAGTTGGCGCGCTGAGGGACAGTAGCGCTAAGTGCTTCGTCCGACGTTGCGGCGGCGGCTCCGGATTTCGCGACGATTTCCACGCCGTCGGGCTCGAACGCAATTCGCCTATCGCGCGGCCAGGTCGAGCCGACAATCGATAGCCGCATCACCGACAGTCCAACGCAGTGCTCAACGGCAAGTGCGGGACATTCCCGGACGTCGTAGTCGCGCCTGGACCTGGGCGCGATTGTTGCGACGGCGCACGCGATGCACAAACCAATGCGCCTTTTTTGGCCCTATCCCGCGTCTCGCGTATGCTCCGAAAAGCGTCGCCGGGAAAGCGGCAGCTCGTAGTAAAGAAGACTGAAGTACTCACACTCTTTGGGAGGTCAGCATGTTTTCCTTCATTGGTACAGTGATCGTAGGGCTGGTCGTCGGATTGATTGCGCGCGCGCTGAAGCCAGGCGACGACCGCATGGGTCTCATCATGACCATCATCCTCGGCGTTGCCGGCTCGCTGATTGCGGGCTACGTCGGACGTGCGCTCGGCTGGTATCAGCCGGGGCAGCCGGCAGGCTGGGTGGCGTCGGTGATTGGGGCGATCGTGCTGCTGGTCATTTATGGAATCGTGCGGCGCCGGGCATGAGCGCCTGGCGGTGACGCGACGCGCCCGCCCGGAGTCGGCTCTGGTCTGCAAGCGAATAAACCGAGTCGTCGCCGGCGGGCATCCGATGCTTTAGCGCGAAAGATCGAAGCCGAGTTGCGCGCGGCCAAGCGGCGTCAAATCGCTTTCCTGAGCGCGGCCGGCGAAGTCCGTTTCGAAGTGGTCGGCGGGAAAGTCGGGCGGACTTTCGCCGCGCAAAAAACTCGGCAACTGACGCTTCAGGTAAGCCTCGTTTTTCGCGCACCACGGCGCCGATGCGATGTACATCACGTTGCTGTAGCCGCTGCCGCGATGCGCGTCCTCGACGGAATGCACGACGTCGCTGTGCCAGAACACCGCGTCGCCCGGCTGCATGTGCGGAATCGGCGTGACTGCTTCGAGCAGCAGGCCGTGCCATTCAGGTTTGATCGACAGCGCGCGGGCGGGTTGAGCGCCGCACAGTTCGTCGTCGGGAACGTCGTCCTGCAACGCTCGCAGAATCACGTAAGCCATCGCGTTGGCGATCGGGATCAATTGCAATGTGCCGTCGCCGGGGCCTTGCGGCGTTAGCGCAGTCCAGCCCTGGAAAGTGCGGAACATCGAACACACCGCCGGCGACGGAATTTCCTGCACGTCCGGCCGATACGCGGCGTCGAACGGGTCATACGCGCGCCAGTTGCCTGACAGCACATGCCGATAAACCTGCTGAAAATTCGTGTCGAGCCAGCGCTCGACCGAGCCGCCATCCACATGCGGCGACAAACCGAGCGACTCGGAACCCGGCGGCCGGCGACGAATCCGATCCGCGTACACCGGCACGCGCTCGGGATCAAAGTGCCGCCGGCCTTCGCTTTCCGACGTCCACAGGCGGTTGAGGAACACGCGCGTATTCGTTAGCTGTGGCGACTGGCGCGCGGCCGTTTGCGGCTTCGACCAGTAGACGCCGTAAATCTGCGGCTTGCTCGACGCCAGGTTGCCGAAATACTTGTCTTCCGCGCGATGCGCCAGCTTGGCGTCGAGGTCGTTACGCTGCACGTATTCGGCGATTTCGTCGTTCCATTCGCTTGCTTGCTGCCGGTCGAAAACGCCGCGCACGACGCATGCGCCGCGCGTTTTGATGCTGGCGATCGTCACCTGATCGACAGCGCCGGACATAATCGACGAATAATCGAACACGGGAATCGCATCGCGCCCCTGCGCGCGGTCGCGGTGAATTGCGTCGATCTGCTGGCGGATCGCGCCTTCCACCTGCTCGAACACTTGCTGGTGGTTCGGCAGCGCGGCGCGCAACGTGCGCTTGTTGCTGCGAATAGCCTCGGGAAGATTGTCGATGACGAGCGGCATGGGTTGTCTCCTTGAGATGATCTGTGTGCTTCGGCCTTCTTGCAGATTAAGGATGTTCGGCCATCGCCAAGCATGCTTTACGGCCACATACCGATACAATCCAGACATTCGCCGCCGTTTCCGGCTCCCGAGTGCGGCCAGGCTGCCTATCGTGAAACCTCAATACGAACGCGTCACCATTCCGGACGGCTGCTCGATCCGCGTCTACCATCGGCAGCTCGCGCAGATACCGTTCGAGTGGCACCACCACCCGGAATACGAACTCACGCTGACGATGAATAGCCGCGGCCGCCGTTTTATCGGCGATCACATCGCGGACTACAGCGGCGACGATCTCGTGCTCGTGCCGCCCGACATGCCGCATACGTGGGCGTCGACGGCGCCGATCGACGCGAGCGCGCCTCAGGTGGCGATCGTCGTGTGGTTCAGCGGCGACTGGGCGCGGCGAATCGCGGACTGCTGCCCGGAGTTCGCGTCGCTGCGCACGCTGCTGCGGCGCGCCGCGCCGGGGCTGCGCTTTCCGAGCGAGGCCGCTGCGTCGATGCGCGAACGAATGGAGGCGTTGCTGGACCCGTCGCCGCGCGTGCGGCTTGGCGCTGTGCTCGACGTGCTCGCGCGGCTTGCGGAAGGCGCTTCGGAGCCGTTGGCGTCGCCGGCGGCGTATCGGAGTGCAACGAAGCGAGGCGGTGCGTCAACGTATAGCGCCGTGCGATTTGCCGGGCCGGGCCGACCGGCCGATTCCGTCGAGGCGGGAGCGGGAGGTGAAGCAGAAGCAAGAACGCGTCGCCCCGTCGGAGGCGTTACCGTCACGCCGGGCGCAAGCGCGTCCGAAGCCGAGCGGCTGAACCGCGTCCTCGATCTGCTCGACCGGCGCTTTCACGAGCCGCTGCGGATCACCGAACTGTGCGAGGTAGCGAACCTGTCCGAGCGCTCGTTGCACCGCTACTTCGTGCGGCATCTCGGCGAAAGCGTCGGGCGCTATCTGAACCGTCTGCGGATCGGCTATGCCACGCGTCAACTGACGGACACGACATGGCCCATCGCGCTGATCGCAGCAAAGGCCGGCTTTGCGAATCTGGCCAATTTCAATCGACAGTTTCTGTCGGCGCGCGGCATGACGCCGAGCGCGTATCGACGCTTCTTCGAGACGCATGGCCGGACCGCGGAAGACGCAGCCGCGACGCCGCATAATTTGCAGATGCGTCCGCCTTCGCTCGAGAGGTCGGGAAGGCGGCAGCGGCGCGAATGAGCTTCCAGGACGAACGGCTCGCCGCACGCAACACCCATCGCAATACGCGTCGAAAACGGAAACGCCCCAACGGTGTACCCGTTGGGGCGTTTTCTATCTCAAGCGTTGAAGCCCACTCAAGCCCGTAGCGAACCAGCCACTACAGGCCAGGCAGACTCAACCCGCTCAGCGTTGCCCGATCGGCTTCGCTTCACGCGGCGTATCGCCGATGAACAACTGACGCGGACGGCCAATCTTCTGCTCAGGATCGGCGATCATTTCGTTCCACTGCGCAATCCAGCCAACCGTACGCGCCATCGCGAAGATACACGTGAACATCGACGTCGGGATGCCCAGCGCGCGCTGCACGATGCCCGAGTAGAAGTCGACGTTCGGGTACAGCTTGCGCGACACGAAGTATTCGTCTTCCAGCGCGATCTTTTCCAGTGCCATGGCGAGCTTGAACAGCGGGTCGTCGTGCAGGCCCAGTTCGTTCAGCACTTCGTGGCAGGTTTCGCGCATCAGCTTCGCGCGCGGATCGTAGTTCTTGTAGACGCGGTGACCGAAGCCCATCAGCTTCACGCCCGAGTTCTTGTCCTTCACCTGCTTGATGAACTCAGGAATGTTGTCGACCGAGCCGATTTCTTCCAGCATGTTCAGCGCCGCTTCGTTCGCGCCGCCGTGCGCCGGGCCCCACAAGCAGGCGATGCCCGCTGCGATACACGCGAACGGATTCGCGCCCGACGAACCGGCGAGACGCACGGTCGACGTCGACGCATTCTGCTCGTGATCCGCGTGCAGAATCAGGATACGGTCGAGCGCGCGCACCAGCACGTCGTTGACCTCGTACTCCTCGCACGGGTTCGAGAACATCATGTGCATGAAGTTCGCGCTGTACGACAGGTTGTTGCGCGGATACGCGAACGGCTGGCCGATGCTGTACTTGTACGCCATCGCGACCAGCGTCGGCAGCTTTGCGATCATGCGAATGGCCGACACTTCACGGTGACGCGGATTGTTGATGTCCAGCGAGTCGTGATAGAACGCCGACAGCGCGCCGACTGCGGCAACCAGAATGGCCATCGGGTGCGCGTCGCGACGGAAACCACGGAAGAAGAAGTGCATTTGCTCATGCACCATCGTGTGATTCGTGACGGTCTTCACGAACTCGGCCTTCTGCTCCGTGTTGGGCAGTTCGCCCTTCAGCAGCAGATAGCACGTTTCGAGGAAGTCGGCGTTTTGCGCGAGGTTGTCGATCGCGTAGCCGCGGTACAGCAGTTCGCCCTTATCGCCGTCGATGTAGGTGATCGCCGAATTGCACGCCGCCGTCGACATGAAGCCCGGGTCGTACGTGAACTTGCCGGTCTGGCCGTACAGCTTGCGGATGTCGATCACGTCCGGGCCGAGAGTGCCCTTGTAAATCGGCATTTCAACGCTCGGCGAATTGTCGCTGAACGATAGCGTGGCTTTAACATCTGACGGGGTCATAGCACATCCTCAATCGAAGTATGTAAACAGGGTTTCGATAATTGCACGCCTGGAACAACGCACTCGCGGCGCTCAAGCGTTGCGCAGCAGCTCCAGGACCCGAATCACATCGGGGTCGGCAAGCTCGCCTTCAGGTTCCTTGCGCGCGAGAAGCAAGTCCATCAGGTCGTTATCGCTCAGCTCGAGCAGGCGCGTAAGTGCGCCCACATCGGCATCGCTGAGGTCATGCTCATATCGGCTGAAAAAACGTTCAAAGATCAGATCGTTTTCCAGCAGGCCCCGCCGCGCGCGCCAGCGAAGACGCGCGCGGCGGAGAGGATCGGACTGATGCGATGCATCGTTCATGTCAATACTTGCCGGGTCGCTCCGCGGCGCTCCGACCGCTCTTTCGGGCAGCCAACGACACGAAGCGTGGGTTATTCACTTCACTCTAGACAGTGCGGCGAACCATCAATTCCTTGATCTTGCCAATCGCCTTCGTCGGGTTGAGCCCCTTCGGGCAGACGTCGACGCAGTTCATGATCGTGTGGCAACGGAACAGACGGTACGGATCTTCGAGGTTATCCAAACGCTCGCCGGTCGCCTCATCACGGCTATCGGCGATAAACCGATAAGCCTGCAGCAGACCCGCCGGACCGACGAACTTGTCCGGATTCCACCAGAAGCTCGGGCACGACGTCGAGCAGCTCGCGCACAGAATGCACTCATACAGACCATCCAGCTCGTCGCGTTCTTCCGGCGACTGCAGACGCTCCTTCTCCGGCGGCGGCGTGTCGTTGATCAGGTATGGCTTGATCGAGTGATACTGGTTGAAGAACTGCGTGAAGTCGCAGATCAGGTCGCGCACCACCGGCAGTCCCGGCAGCGGACGCAGCACGATCTTCTGCGGCAGATCGTTCAGGTTCGTCAGACATGCCAGACCGTTCTTGCCGTTGATGTTCATCGCGTCCGAACCGCATACGCCTTCGCGGCACGAACGGCGGAACGACAGCGTTTCGTCGAGCGCCTTCAGTTTCACCAGCGCGTCGAGCAGCATGCGCTCGTGCGAGTCGATCTCGATCTCGTACGTCTGCATGCGCGGCGCTGCGTCCTTATCCGGATCGTAGCGGTAGATTTCAAATGTACGCTTGGCCATATTGTGGGTCCTTTGACTTGTGCGTGTGCCTTAAAAGGTCCGCGCCTTGGGCGGCACCGATTCAACCGTCAGCGGCTGCATATGCACCGGCTTGTAGTCGAGGCGATCGCCCTCGCTGAACCACAACGTATGGCGCAGCCAGTTTTCGTCGTCGCGATGCTCGAAGTCGTTCTGCGCATGCGCGCCGCGGCTTTCCTTGCGTGCCTCGGCCGAGACCATCGTCGCGCGCGCGACTTCGATCAGGTTCGCCACTTCCAGCGCCTCGACGCGCGCGGTGTTGAACACCTTCGACTTGTCCTTCAGGTGGATATTGTCCACACGCGCCGCCACTTCGCGGATCGCCTCGACGCCTTCCGAGAGCAGCGCCGACGTGCGGAACACGCCCGCATGTTTCTGCATCGTGCCGCGGATGTCGTTCGCCACCGACTGCGCATACTCGCCCGACGACGAGCTTTCCAGCTTCGCCAGACGCGACAGCGCGAAGTCCGCCGCATCGGCCGGCAGCGGCTTGTGGTCCTTGATTTCCTTCACGTGCTTCACGATGTGATTGCCCGCCGCGCGGCCAAACACCACGAGGTCGAGCAGCGAGTTCGTGCCCAGACGGTTCGCGCCGTGCACCGACACGCACGAACATTCGCCGACCGCGTAGAAACCGTTGACCGGCTCCTCGTGACCGCGCGCCGTGCCGACCACCTGACCGTGGATGTTCGTCGGAATGCCGCCCATCTGGTAGTGAATGGTCGGCACAACGGGGATCGGTTCCTTGATGCAGTCGACGTTGGCGAACTTCAGCGCGATTTCGCGGATCGACGGCAGACGCTTCATGATCGTCTCGGCGCCGATGTGCGACAGGTCCAGCAGCACGTGGTCCTTGTTCGGACCGACGCCGCGGCCTTCCTTGATTTCCTGGTCCATCGAGCGCGAAACGAAGTCGCGCGGCGCGAGATCCTTCAGCGTCGGCGCGTAACGCTCCATGAAGCGCTCGCCGTCCGAGTTACGCAGAATGCCGCCTTCGCCGCGCACGCCTTCGGTGATCAGCACGCCCGCGCCCGCCACGCCCGTCGGGTGGAACTGCCAGAACTCCATGTCCTGCAGCGCGATGCCCGAGCGCGCGGCCATGCCGAGGCCGTCGCCGGTATTGATGAACGCGTTCGTCGATGCCGCGAAGATGCGGCCCGCGCCGCCCGTGGCGAACAGCGTGGTCTTGCCTTCGAGGATGTAGACGTCGCCGGTTTCCATTTCGAGCGCGGTCACGCCGAGCACGTCGCCGTCGGCGTCGCGGATCAGATCGAGCGCCATCCATTCGACGAAGAACTGCGTCTTGGCCGCAACGTTCTGCTGATAGAGCGTATGCAGCAGCGCGTGACCGGTGCGGTCAGCCGCGGCGCACGCGCGCTGCACGGGCTTCTCGCCGTAGTTCGCCGTGTGGCCGCCGAACGGGCGCTGGTAGATCGTGCCGTCCGCGTTACGGTCGAACGGCATGCCGAAGTGTTCGAGTTCGTAGACGGCGTTCGGCGCTTCGCGGCACATGAACTCGATCGCGTCCTGGTCGCCGAGCCAGTCGGAGCCCTTGATCGTGTCGTAGAAGTGGTAGTGCCAGTTGTCCTCGCTCATGTTGCCGAGCGACGCGCCGATGCCGCCTTGCGCGGCGACCGTATGCGAGCGCGTGGGGAACACTTTCGAGAGCACACACACCGACAGACCCGCGCGCGCCAGTTGCAGCGACGCGCGCATTCCCGAGCCGCCCGCGCCGACGATAACCACGTCGAACTTGCGACGCGGCAGGGCATTCTTGATTGCAGCCATGCTTTTACACTCTCCAGAGAATCTGCGCGGCGTAGCCCGCACACGCGAGCAGCCAGACGATCGTCAGCGCCTGCAGCAGCAGACGCACGCCCACGGGCTTCACATAGTCCATCCAGATGTCGCGGATGCCGACCCACGCGTGATAGAAGAGCGAGAGCAGCGTGACGAAGGTGGCGAGCTTCATCCATTGCGTGGCGAAGATCGACGCCCAGCCTTCGTAGGAGAAGTCGCGCGCGCCGAAGAACCACGCGAGCAGGATCACCGTGTAGAGCGCCATCACGCACGCGGTGATGCGCTGCGCGAGCCAGTCGCGCAGACCGTAGTGGGCGCCCACGACCAGACGCTTCGAGCCGATTCGGTTATTGGCTGCCATGTTTAGAATGCTCCGAAGAGTTTGAGCGCGAACACGATGGTCAGCAGCGACGACACCACGAACACCACGATCGAGGTCTGCTTGCCTTTCTCTTTGGTGACGGCTTCATGGTTGGTGTCCATCAGCAGGTGGCGAACGCCGGCGCAGAAATGGAACAGGTAGGCCCACGCGAGCACCAGCGTGATGAGCTTGACGATGAGGTTGGAGAGAAAGCCCTTGAAGACTTCGAAGCTCAGCTCGGAAGTCAGGCTCTGGTCGAAGAGGTACAGCAGGAACGGCAACGCGACGAACAGCAGGCCGCCGCTCAGCCGATGCAGAATCGACACGCGCCCCGCAAGAGGCAGGCGATACGCCGTCAATATCTGCCCGATACCGATGTTCCGGAACTCCGGCCTCGGTTTTTTTACCGCTTCAGCCATGCTAGACCCCCTGCTATGTAGTTCACACCAATCCGCAATTTTAGCGCCTTTTCATTTCGCGCTGCAGCGAAAACCCCGACAGGTCCATTGCAGCGCGCGCAATAAAGGCGCCGTCAAACGGCGCGCGTGTGGGACGCCGCGCCTTCAATCCAGCTCGGTCCAGCCCGATTTAGCTGAGATCGTTCTGATAGTAGTACCCGGTTGTGACATACCAACCTCGCCGGACTTCGACCGGCCGATCCCCATAGGTGTAGGACACGCGTTCGACGGACAGCAGCGGAAAACCGGGCGGCACCTGCAGCAGATCGGCCACCGACGGCTCGGCGGCGACCGCGCGGATTTTCTCCGTGGCGCGGATCATGCGCGTGCCGAACTCCGTCTCGAACATCGCGTAAAGAGGACCCTTGTACTCCGACAGCCGCTCCAGCGTCAGCCCGCGAAACACGGCGCCTGGCAGCCAGATTTCATCGAGCACGGTCACTTCGCCGTCGAACTGCAACAGACGCTTGATCAGCACAACGGGATCGGCGGGCTTCAGGTCAAGTTGCCGCGCGATGTCCGCCGATGCACGCAAGCGCCGGCACTCGAGCAGGCGGCTAACGTGCGGATGTTCGGCGCCGTCATCGGCAAGTAACCGCAAAAAGCGAAACTGCGCGCGATCTTCGTTGTGCGTCGCAACGAACGTGCCCTTGCCCTGGCGGCGCACGAGCAGGTTCTCGGCGGCGAGTTCGTCGATCGCTTTACGCACCGTGCCCTGGCTGACCTTGTATCTGGCCGCTAATTCGACTTCACTAGGAATGATCTCGCCGGGCTTCCATTCACCGCTTTCGAGACTCTGCGTGATCAGCCCTTTGATCTGCTGGTACAGCGGGCTGAAAGTGGGTGACGCAGCGGGGACGGCCGCGGATGCACCTTCGCCCGCGGCCGCCTGGCCGCCGGGATTCGTGGTGTTGGCCGGGTTCGAATTCATGCGCGCATTTCATCATAAAGCGCTGGCTCGCGTCCAGCGTTTCCCCGGCAATAGATGTGTCTTATATAAGACATAAGATAATGTTGACTTTGCCTCTGCCGACTCCTACACTCCTTGTCGAGCAAGGGTTTGCGGGCGTTTTGACGGCTCTGCGCTGCATCCGGTTTGGCAGCGCCGCCACGCACTGGCAGCCACTCTGCACCATGCTGTTCCCACGCAGTCCAGGGTTTCGATTCGCCGCCGTTCGTTGGTCCGACGCTTGCCGAAACGCGCTGTTTGCAGGAGCCCGCACCGTGCAGCGGCTGCCCCGGCGCCTCAATGACCGCTCCCGCTCTGAAGAAACGGCCGCTTCCCCGTTTGATATGTCGGCGGAACAGGGGCGAAGCGCCGGCTCGAGAGAGCTCAGCAGTACCGGTTTCCGGCATGGCGGTCTTGCCGCAGCGCCGCTTTCGGCCCGCAATTAACGGGCCGGCAGCGAGCCTCCCGCGAACAGCGAATTCCGCCGTGTTTAACAACGCTTCGCTGAACGCGCATATAGAATGGCGTTTTCCCTAGCGTCTAACGCATCGTCCTGGAGATTTCTCAATGGCTAAGCCCGCAAAGCGCGTTGCCGTCACCGGCGCCGCAGGTCAAATTGCTTACTCCCTGCTGTTCCGCATCGCCAATGGTGATCTGCTCGGCAAGGATCAGCCGGTGATCCTGCAACTGCTCGACCTGCCGCAAGCGCAAGGCGCCGTCAAAGGCGTCGTGATGGAACTGGATGATTGCGCATTCCCGCTGCTGTCGGGCGTCGTGATCACGGACGACCCGAAGGTCGCATTCAAAGACGCCGACGTCGCCCTGCTGGTCGGCGCGCGTCCGCGTTCGAAGGGCATGGAGCGTAAAGACCTGCTGTCGGCAAACGCCGAGATCTTCACGGTTCAAGGCAAGGCGCTGAACGAAGTCGCCAGCCGCGACGTGAAGGTGCTGGTGGTCGGCAACCCGGCCAACACGAACGCCTACATCGCGATGAAGTCGGCACCGGACCTGCCGAAGAAGAACTTCACCGCCATGCTGCGTCTGGACCACAACCGCGCGCTGTCGCAACTGGCCGCGAAGTCGGGCAAGCCGGTCGCTTCGATCGAAAAGCTGGCCGTGTGGGGCAACCACTCGCCGACCATGTACCCGGACTTCCGCTTCGCCACTGCAGAAGGTCAAAACCTGACCAAGCTGATCAACGACGACGAATGGAACCGCAACACGTTTATCCCGACCGTCGGCAAGCGCGGCGCGGCGATCATCGAGGCACGCGGTTTGTCGTCGGCGGCGTCGGCGGCTAACGCTGCAATCGACCACGTGCGTGACTGGGTGCTCGGCACGAACGGCAAGTGGGTCACCATGGGTATTCCGTCGGACGGCTCGTACGGCATTCCCGAAGACATCGTCTACGGCGTGCCGGTGATCTGCGAAAACGGCGAATACAAGCGCGTGGAAGGCCTGGAAATCGACGCGTTCTCGCGCGAAAAGATGGACGGCACGCTGCAGGAACTGCTGGAAGAACGCGAAGGCGTTCAGCATCTGCTCGGCTAAGCACCTGATGCAGACCAACCGGAACTCCGTAGCGTCACCGCGGCGGGTTCCGGTTTTTTTCGTGCGAATCGAGCAGACCAGTCGATTCGCACCCGATCCGAGCGCGTTTTGCCGGTCTGCCTGTACGACCGGACAGAGCGCGCCCGAATCGGTTTTTCCTCAACAAAACCCACGCCCCTGACGCCGAAGATGCGCGCCCTCACACCCGCCGAAGTGCTGTTTGACGGCGAAGTGCCGCCCGCTGTGCTGCCTGCCTGCGATCACTACGCCGGCAGCGAAAAGCTGATGCTGAAATCGCTCGCGTTGCAGCAGCAACTCGGTCCCGTGTTCGACATCACGCTCGACTGCGAAGACGGCGCGCAAGTCGGCCGCGAAGCGGAGCATGCGGAGTTGGTCGCGTCGCTCATCGGCAGCGAGCATGACCGCTTCGGACGCGTCGGCGTGCGGATTCACGACTACGATCACCCGTACTGGCGTGACGACGTGCGCCTGATTCTGCGCGCGGCGAAGCGAGCGCCTGCTTTCATCACGCTGCCGAAAATCCGCAATGTGCTGGACGCAGCCGAAATGGTCGCGTTCATCGAAGCCACGCGGCGTGAGCTTGGCATCGCAAAAGCCATCCCGGTGCAACTGCTCGTCGAAACGCATGGCGCGCTCACGCGTGTGTTCGATCTCGCCGCGTTGCCGGGCGTCGAGGCATTGAGCTTCGGCCTGATGGATTTCGTCTCCGCGCACAACGGCGCGATTCCGGACACGGCCATGCGCTCGCCCGGCCAGTTCGATCATCCGCTCGTGCGGCGCGCGAAGCTGGAGATTTCAGCGGCCTGCCATGCGCACGGCAAGGTGCCGTCGCACAACGTCAGCACCGAAGTGCGCGACATGAGCGTGGTCGCGAGCGACGCCGCGCGGGCTCGCAACGAATTCGGCTACACGCGCATGTGGAGCATTCATCCCGCGCAGATTGAGGCCATCGTGAGCGCGTTCGTGCCGCGCGACGAGGAAATCGCCACCGCCGCCGAAATTCTGCTGGCCGCGCAGTCCGCTCAATGGGGACCCACACGCCATCGCGACACCTTGCACGACCGCGCGAGCTACCGCTATTACTGGTCGGTGCTGCGTCGCGCGCGATCCACCGGCCGCGCGATCCCGCAAGATGCCGCGCCGCTTTTCGGGGACGTGAAGCAATGAGCACGCAAACAGGAGACAGCGGCAGATGAGCGAGACAACGCAAACCGCCGGCGTACAAGGCGGCTTCAAACCGAAAAAATCCGTCGCGCTGTCCGGCGTGACCGCGGGCAATACGGCGCTGTGCACGGTCGGCAAGACCGGCAACGATCTGCATTACCGCGGCTATGACATTCTCGACATCGCGGGCAATTGCGAGTTCGAAGAAATCGCCTATCTGCTCGTGCATGAAAAGCTGCCGACGCAAGCCGAACTCACCGCCTACAAGAGGAAGTTGAAGGCGTTGCGCGGCCTGCCCGCGAACGTCAAGGCCGCACTCGAATGGATTCCCGCGGCCGCGCATCCGATGGACGTGATGCGCACCGGCGTGTCGGTGCTCGGCACCGTGCTGCCGGAGAAGGACGATCACAACCTGCCGGGCGCGCGCGACATCGCCGACAAGCTGATGGCGTCGCTCGGCTCGATGCTGCTCTACTGGTATCACTACTCGCACAACGGCAAGCGCATTGAAGTCGAAACCGACGACGATTCGATCGGCGGCCACTTCCTGCATCTGCTGCATGGTGTCGAGCCGCCGAAGTCGTGGGTCGATGCAATGCATGTGTCGCTCAATCTGTATGCCGAGCACGAGTTCAACGCGTCGACGTTCACCGGGCGCGTGATCGCGGGCACGGGTTCCGACATTTACTCGGCAATTACCGGCGCAATCGGCGCGCTGCGTGGCCCGAAACACGGCGGCGCCAATGAAGTCGCGTTCGAAATCCAGTCGCGCTATCAGACGCCGGACGAAGCGCAAGCCGACATCCGCAGGCGCGTCGAGAACAAGGAAGTGGTGATCGGCTTCGGTCATCCGGTCTATACGATCTCGGACCCGCGCAACAAGGTCATCAAGGAAGTCGCGAAGAAGCTGTCGAAAGAAGCGGGCAACAACAAGCTCTTCAATATCGCCGAGCGTCTTGAAACAGTTATGGCTGAAGTGAAAAAGATGTTTCCGAATCTCGACTGGTTCAGCGCGGTTTCGTACCACATGATGGGCGTGCCGACGGCCATGTTCACACCGCTCTTCGTGATCGCACGCACTGCAGGCTGGAGTGCGCACATCATCGAGCAGCGGATCGACAACAAGATCATCCGTCCGAGCGCGAATTACACCGGACCTGAGAATTTGAAGTACGTGCCGCTAAATAAGCGAAAATAGCGGTCGCTGTGCGCTTCAAGGCGCTGCAGTTCAACCCCGCGGCCGCCAGGACCGGTAGACCGCGTACCGTTTAACTGAAATTAGATAGAAAGGTTCTCCATGAACAAGTTGATGATCGCCGCCGTGATTGGCGCCCTGTCCACGACGATGCTGACCGTCGCGACTGACGCCGCCGCGCAAACGGCGACCACCACGAAGCCCGCCGCCAAGGCCGTGGCCAAGAAGCCGCAGCCGCGCCGTCTGATCAAGCGCAAGGCAAACCCGGTGAAGGAAGCGAAGCTCGATCCGATCCCGGAAGGCGCGGAAAAATGGTCGTGCAACGAAGGCCTGTCGTTCGATCTGAAGGGCGACATGAAGCGTGACCAGATCGTCACGGTTCACTGGGCGAACAAGAACTACAATCTGCCGCGTCAGTCCACGACCACGGGCGCAGACCGTTTCCACGACGCCGCCACCGGCATGGACCTCGTCGTGATCCCGACGAAGGCCATGCTGTTCTCGGACAAGGACAGCTCGCGTCTCGCCGACGAGTGCAAGACGGCAGCCATGGTGCAGGGCGCGCCGGCTCCGACGCAATCGAACGCGATCAACAAGACGAACTAACTGTCGTCATCAGGAAGAGCTCTCGATGTCCGCTCCGATTTCCAACGTGCGACCCGACCCGGACAAAGTCCTGGTCGATATCGTCGACTACGTTCTGGACTATCCGATCGACAGCGCGCTCGCGCTGGAAACCGCGCGTCATTGCCTGATCGATACGCTCGGCTGCGGACTCGAGGCGCTCACCTACCCTGCCTGCACCAAGCTGTTGGGACCCATCGTGCCGGGCACGATCGTCCCCAACGGCGCCAAGGTGCCGGGCACGCCGTTCCAGCTCGACCCGGTTCAGGCCGCGTTCAACATCGGCGCGATGATCCGCTGGCTCGACTTCAACGACACCTGGCTTGCCGCCGAATGGGGTCATCCATCGGATAACCTCGGCGGAATTCTCGCGACAGCCGACTGGCTCTCGCGTACGGCCATCGCAGCGGGCAAAGCGCCGCTGACGATGAAAGACGTGTTGATCGCGATGATCAAGGCGCACGAAATTCAAGGCTGTATCGCGCTCGAAAACTCCTTCAACAAGGTCGGGCTCGATCATGTATTGCTGGTGAAGCTCGCGTCCACGGCGGTCGTCGGTCAGTTGATCGGCCTCACGCGCGACGAGCTCATCAACGCGGTCTCGCAGGCGCTCGTCGACGGGCAAGCGCTGCGCACGTACCGCCATGCGCCGAACACCGGCTCGCGCAAATCATGGGCCGCCGGCGACGCGACCTCGCGCGCCGTACGTCTCGCGCTCATTTCAAAAACTGGCGAGATGGGCTATCCGTCGGTGCTGACGGCGAAGACGTGGGGCTTTTACGATGTGCTCTTCAAGAGCAACGCGTTCAAATTCCAGCGCCCGTACGGCTCCTATGTGATGGAAAACGTGCTCTTCAAGATCTCGTTTCCGGCCGAGTTCCACGCGCAGACCGCCGTCGAAGCGGCCATGACGTTGCAGGCGCAGCTCGTCGCGCACGGCAAGCATGTGGACGACATCCGCAAGATCACGATCCGCACGCACGAAGCCGCGATTCGCATCATCGATAAAAAAGGTCCGCTCAATAACCCGGCCGACCGCGATCATTGCATTCAGTACATGATCGCGGTGCCGCTGATTTTCGGTCGCCTCACGGCTGCCGATTACGAAGATTCGATCGCGCAAGACGCGCGTATCGATGTCCTGCGCGCCAAAATGCAATGCGTCGAAGACGCGCAGTTCACGAAGGATTACCACGATCCCGAGAAGCGTTCGATCGCCAATGCACTGACGATCGAATTCAACGACGGATCGCAGTTCGACGAAGTCGTAGTCGAATACCCGATCGGTCATAAGCGTCGTCGCGAAGACGGAATTCCGTTGCTGGTCGAGAAGTTCAGGACCAACCTCGCGCGCCGCTTCCCGGTCAAGCAACAACTGGCGATCCTCGACGTGTCGCTGGATCAGGCGCGGCTCGAAGCCATGCCGGTCAATGAGTACGTCGATTTGTACGTCATCTAGTCAAGTTAAGTACTGTAGTTCCGCGATCAAACCAAGGAAAACACCATGGCCCACAACCTCCACAAAACGCTCAAGGAATTCGACAGCGGTTCCGGCAAAGGCAAGTTCTACTCCCTGCCGCAACTCGGCAAGGCACTGAACATCAAGATCGACCGCCTGCCGGTTTCGATCCGAATCGTGCTGGAATCGGTGCTGCGTAACTACGACGGCAAGAAAATCGCCGAAGAACACATCACGCAACTGGCGAACTGGAAGCCGACGGCGGCACGCGTCGACGAAATCCCGTTCGTCGTGTCGCGCGTGGTGCTGCAGGACTTCACCGGCGTGCCGCTGCTCGCCGACATCGCCGCAATGCGCGGCGTCGCGAAGCGCGTGGGCAAGAATCCGAAGTCGATCGAGCCGCTGGTCCCGGTCGATCTGGTCGTCGATCACTCGGTGCAGATCGACCACTTCCGCGAAAAGAACGCGCTCGACCTGAACATGAAACTGGAATTCCAGCGCAATAACGAGCGCTACCAGTTCATGAAGTGGGGCATGCAGGCATTCGACACGTTCAAGGTCGTGCCGCCGGGCGTCGGCATCGTTCACCAGGTGAACCTCGAGTACCTCGCACGCGGCGTGCACAAGAAGGCCGACGGCACGGACACCGTGTACTACCCGGATTCGCTGGTCGGCACCGACAGCCACACGACGATGATCAACGGCATCGGCGTGGTCGGCTGGGGCGTGGGCGGCATCGAAGCTGAAGCCGGCATGCTCGGCCAGCCGGTGTACTTCCTGACGCCGGACGTGGTCGGCGTGCACCTGAAGGGCAAGCTGCGCGAAGGCGTGACGGCAACCGACCTGGTGCTGACCATCACCGAACTGCTGCGCAAGGAAAAGGTTGTCGGCAAGTTCGTCGAGTTCTTCGGCGAAGGCACGCGCTCGCTGTCGCTGCCGGACCGCGCGACGATCGGCAACATGGCGCCGGAATACGGCGCGACCATGGGCTTCTTCCCGGTCGACGAAAAAACCATCGACTACTTCAAGGGCACGGGCCGCACGGACGCAGAAATCTCGGCGTTCCAGAACTACTTCAAGGCTCAGAACCTGTTCGGTATTCCGAAGGACGGCGACATCGACTACACGAAGGTCGTCACGCTGGATCTCGGCACCGTCGCGCCGTCGCTGGCAGGCCCGAAGCGTCCGCAAGACCGCATCGAAATCGGTCATGTGAAGTCGACGTTCAGCGACCTGTTCTCGAAGCCGGTTGCCGAAAACGGTTTTGCGAAGAAGCCCGACGATCTGAACGCGCAATACACGACGACCAACGGCGTCAACGTGAAGAACGGCGACGTGCTGATCGCCGCGATCACGTCGTGCACGAACACGTCGAACCCGAGCGTGCTGCTGGCTGCCGGCCTGCTCGCGAAGAAGGCGGTCGAAGCTGGCCTGACGGTCGCTCCGCACATCAAGACGTCGCTGGCTCCGGGATCGCGTATCGTCACCGAGTATCTGACGAAGACCGGCCTGCTGCCGTACCTCGACAAGCTCGGCTTCACGCTGGCCGCTTACGGTTGCACGACCTGTATCGGCAACGCGGGCGATCTGACGCCGGAACTGAACGAAGCGATCACGAAGAACGACATCGTCGCGGCTGCCGTGCTGTCGGGCAACCGTAACTTCGAAGCGCGTATTCACCCGAACATCCGCGCGAACTTCCTGGCTTCGCCGCCGCTGGTCGTGGCTTACGCGATCGCCGGCAACATCACGCGCGACCTGATGACCGAACCGGTCGGCAAGGGCAAGGGCGGCAAGGACGTCTACCTCGGCGACATCTGGCCGACCAGCGACGAAGTCAACGACCTGCTCAAGTTCGCGCTCGACGCGGAAGCGTTCCGCAAGAACTACTCGTCGCTGACCAAGAAGGGCGACCTGTGGAGCAAGATCGAAGGCGAGGAAGGTCAGGTCTACGACTGGCCGAAGTCGACGTACATCGCAGAGCCGCCGTTCTTCGGCGACGACTTCTCGATGACGCCGGCCGACAGCATCGCCGCCGTGAAGAACGCGCGCGCGCTGGGCATTTTCGGTGACTCGGTCACGACCGACCACATCAGTCCGGCTGGCTCGATCAAGGAAGACTCGCCGGCAGGCAAGTGGCTGAAGGCAAACGGCGTGCAGAAGGCCGACTTCAACAGCTACGGCTCGCGCCGCGGCAACCACGACGTGATGATGCGCGGCACGTTCGCGAACGTCCGGATCAAGAACCTGATGATCCCGGCGAAGGCAGACGGTTCGCGCGTGGAAGGCGGCCTGACGATTCACCAGCCGAGCGGCGAACAACTGTCCATCTATGATGCAGCGATGAAGTACATCGACGCCGGCACGCCGACTATCGTGTTCGCGGGCGAAGAGTACGGCACGGGCTCGTCGCGCGACTGGGCGGCGAAGGGCACGCAACTGCTGGGCGTGAAGGCTGTGGTCGCACGCAGCTTCGAGCGGATTCACCGTTCGAACCTGGTCGGCATGGGCGTTCTGCCGCTGCAATTCAAGGGCTCGGACAGCGTGCAATCGCTCGGCATTACCGGCGAAGAAACGTACGACATCGAAGGCCTCGGCGCGGACTTCAAGCCGCAGCAGGAAGTGACGCTGGTGATTCGCAGCAAGGACGGCCAGGAGAAGCGCGTGCCGGTGCTGCTGCGTATCGACACGCCGATCGAAGTCGACTACTACAAGCACGGCGGTATTCTGCCGTTCGTGCTGCGTTCGCTGCTGGCTGCTTAAGGCTCGCGACGACGCAAACAGCTTGCTGTTTTGCAGGGGCTGCGTCCTGTGGAGGGCGCAGCCGACTTTTGAAGCCCGACCTTGGTCGGGCTTTTTTTTCGTCGATGGTTTTAGCGCTTATGGCTGCGCGCGGTCGGCCTGGAAAGCGGCGGGATTGTCGGTAATCCGGCGCTGCGTCATGTGAGCATTCCAGTCGGAGTCGGCTTGCGAAGATGCCGGCGACGTTGCACGTGTGTTGGCGTTTGCGCGCCGCTGTTGAGCGGCCCAATCGAACAATGCCGCGCTCTCGGTTGAGTCGTTTGCGAGAGTTCGCGGTGTGGGCCGCTCGGGTTGCCCCTGTCCCCTCGATACCGAAGAGTTCGCCAGCGAATCAATCGAATGGTTCGATCCGCGACGCAGTCTTTCGATTTCCACGCGATTCGCCAGTGCCGCTGTAGTTGTCGCAGTGCGATACGCTTTTGCCAAGCGGTTGTCCGCGGCGATATGGCGTTGCGTACCGGCGTTACGCTGCGAGTCGGCACGTTGTTGCGGCGAACTCGCTGTGTCGACGCGATATGCGGCTTGCGGTGACCGAGCCGTCACTGACGATGACGCCTGCGCCTGCGCCTGCGCAGTACGTTGAGGCGCTTCTGCCACGCGTGGCATCGGCTTGAGTGCGTCTGGTTGGACGTCTGCTAATGGCTGAACTGTCACGCGGCCAGTACGCGTCGACGTTGCAGACGGCTTTGCCGCTGTTGCGAATTGATCGGCGACGTCATGCGTGGAACAGGTCGCCAGCAGCCACGCGAGCGCAATGCTGCAGCCCACGAAGATCGCGGCGCCAAGCATCCGATCCGAACGCGACGAATGCGGACGCACGTAGTCCGCCTGGAGATAATGCCGCGCTTCTGCCAATTGCTCGTCGAAACGGCTGTCCGAATTGGGCCGCTGCGGCAACTTGTAGAAGAATCGGAACCTGTTGTTCGGGGGATTCCGTCGGCGAGGTTGCGGCCTTGGCGTGTATTGCGGCACGCCCGGCCTTGCCGGTTGCGGGACGCGTTCCTGTGTGTACGACGCCGACCGTCGCCACGAGCCGAAAGGCGGCGGCAAACCGGACAGCGGACGCGAACTGGGAAGCGCAAGCGCGCCCTCGATCAAGGCCAACGGCCTGTTCATGGTCGTGCGCTCCGGTGTTCGTCACGCACGCCTTCGAATTGCTCGATCAGCGCTCGCATGCGTGCGGCAAGCGCATCAATTAATTTGCAAGTGGGCTCGGATCGCGTGGTGGGTACGCGCCGCAATGCGTCCATCAAACTGTGGGCGCCGACAAGTCCTAGCGCCCCGCTGAGCCTGTGCAATAGCGGCGGTAAATCGTCGAAGTCGCCTTCGTCTTGCAGACTGCCGAGACGGTCGAGATCGTTGCGCATCGCTACGCACCATCCTTCGAGAAATGCGCCGAGATCGATCCCTTCGTGGATCAGTGCATCAAGATAGCGGCGATCGAATGGCTCATGAAGAGCGCGTCGCCGATCGCCTTGTTCGACATGCCCCGCGAGAGCATCTGCAAAATGACGAGTTCCTTGTCGGACAGCAGCATGATCCGGCCTTCCTCGCCGCTCGGCGCCATGCCCGGCGCAATGCTCGCGCCGTTGGGTCCGACCGGAAAAACCGTATAGCCCGCGAGCACCGCTTCGACGCCGCGCAAGATTTCCTTCATGTCCTGCGACTTGCCGACGAAGCCGTGAACGCCCGAACGCATTGCGCGCGGCGCGAAGGTCGCCGCGTCGTGGCCCGACAGCACCATCAGGCGAATCGAAGGATGCACGAGCTTCAGACGCGGAATCACATCGAGTCCGCTGATGCGCGGAATGTCCAGGTCGAGTATCGCGAGGTCGGGCTTGTATTGGCGAGCCATCTCGACAGCGGTCTGGCCGTTGTCCGCCTCGACCACTTGTTCGACGCTAAGCAGTTGCATGAGCTGCAACCGGACAATCATCCGGAACGCTGGGTGGTCATCGATAATCAGAATAGTCGACATGTGTTGCATTTCTCCTGAAAAACTTCCATTTCCGGTTGGGGCGATCATGGACTTCTGACGGCCCTCTCGTGACCTCCCGGCAGCCATAAGCCGTTGGCGTCCGCGGGGTACGACGTTCGTGTGCGCAACCTGAGCAGATCAGGAAGGCGCGACGACGAACTCGATCTCCACCCTCCGGTTCGGTGCGAGACATCGCACCAGTTCATCGCGCCTGGTTTGCCGGCATTGCGCCACCGGTTTCGCACTGCCAAGCCCGCGAATAGCGATTGGCACGGTGACGCCGCGAGCGCGCAGATACGCTGCTACCGTTTGCGCGCGTTGCAGCGACAGGCTCTGGTTATGGGCGTTGTCGCCGAGACGGTCGGTGTAGCCGGTGATCCTGAGTTCGCGAAGCGTGGCCGTTGTCTTCATGCTTCGCGCCACTTTGTCGAGTTCGCGTCTGCCGGCGGCCAGCATCGCGGCATCGTTGCCGCCGTCGAAACGGAACAGCGAGTCGGCGCGCAGCGTGACCGTTCGTGGCATTGCCGGACTCTGCGCCGCAGCGCTCGCGGGCACGGCCTGCTTGCATTGCAGCGCGCTCTCGGCCGATTTACGCAAGTTATCCTGAATGTCCGGCAGACGCTTTTCGGCATGAGCGAAGTTGCGTACCCATGCATCATGGCCCGCTTGCATGAGCTGGACTTCAGCGCATGCGAGCGGCTGCTGCGCTTCGCGACACGAAGCCGTGACCGGGTCCGACTTGATGGTATTGACGATCTTCCACAGATCGGGACGCACCACGGAGACGGTGCGCAGCGCCGGATTGGCAGCCGATAACGACGTGCCATTTTCAAGGCCCAGGGTGATGACCGCCGCCTGACCGATGGCCTCCTCGACGAAACCCCAGTGGTCGCCGGCTTGCCGCGCCTCCTGGCCCGCGCTGATCCAGCACTGCGCCTTCGCGCGGAAATAGCCGTTCTGTTCAGGCGGCAAGCGGTTCAGCCGCGCTTGCAATGACGCGAGCGCCGTGCCGCCGCTGGCAGCGGGCGCGTATGCGTTGATCCATTGCGGGTTGGCGGCGCCTGCCGCCTCGTCTTGCGAGGCGCCAATGCCGGATTGAAGCAGGGTGGGGTCTTGAATGCCGAGCCGTGCGCGCGCGGCGTGATCCGCGCAAGCTGTCAGTGTGAGCGCACACACAAGCACGGTTAGCGGGGTTTTCATTGGTTATCTGCGCCTCGCGCATCTTTTTATCAAGGGATAAAAGTATGACGAGACGCAGAAGCCCGCGGAATGGGATGAATCTTAGAACGGTGTCAAGAGTTGTCGATTCTCATGTTGCATCAACGAAGTTACCGGATATTTGCTCGCGCCGCATTTACGCCCGAACCGCTCGCGCCGCATTGCGGCCACGAAGCCATTCCAGCGCCAGCAATAAGCACGTCGAAAAAATAATCAGAATGGTGGCGAGCGCTGCAATCGTCGGGCTGATATTTTCGCGGATGCCGGTGAACATCTGGCGCGGCAGCGTCGTCTGGTCCGCGCCTGCCAGGAAGAGTGTGACGACGACTTCATCGAACGACGTCGCGAACGCAAACAAGGCGCCGGAAATCACGCCTGGTGCAATCACGGGCAATGTGATGCGAAAGAACGTCTTCACCGGATTTGCGCCAAGCGACAAGCTCGCGCGCACGAGGTTGTAGTTGAAGCCCTGCAAGGTCGCGGCCACCGTCGTCACGACAAACGGCACGCCGAGCGACGCATGCGCGAGAATCAGCCCGACATACGTATTGGCGAGTCCGAGCGGCGCAAAAAACAGATACATGCCGACGCCGACAACAACCACCGGCACGATCATCGGCGAAATCAGGATTGCCATCAGCAAGCCCTTGCCGCGGAAGTTGGCTTTCGTGAGGCCGATTGCCGCCAGCGTGCCAAGCACAGTCGCGACCACCGTCGCGGACGGCGCGACAATAAAGCTATTCTTAGCCGCCATACGCCACTCATCAGACGCAATGAGATTCTGATACCAGCGCAGAGACCAACCAGGAATCGGATAGACGAGGAACGTACTCGATGAGAACGACAGCGGCACGATCGCGAGCACGGGCAGGATCAGATACAGCAGCGTGAGCACGGCAAGCGCACGCAACGCGAAATACCACGCGCGCTCCACCCAGGACGTGTGCGGCGCGAACAGGGGCTTGGCAAGTTTCATGTCGGTAGACTCCGTTCAGCCGAGGCTCAGCGATGAACGCGTGAAGCGTCCATAGATCACATACAGCACCAGCGTCGCGGCAAGCAGCAGCGCGCCGAGCGCACACGCCATGCCCCAGTTGATCGTCACGTTGGTGAAGTAGGCCACGTAGTAGCTGACCATCTGGTCGTTCGGGCCGCCGAGCAGCGCCGGCGTGATGTAGTAGCCGATCGCCAGAATGAAGACGAGCAACGCGCCGGCGCCGATGCCGGGATAAGTCTGCGGCACATACACGCGCCAGAATGCGGCGAACGGATGGCTGCCGAGCGAAACGGCCGCGCGCTGATACGTCGGCGGAATCGACTTCATCACGCTGTAGAGCGGCAGGATCATGAACGGCAGCAGAATGTGCGTCATCGAAATATAGACGCCGGTGCGGTTGAACAGCAGCGCGAGCGGATCGTGCAGCAGGCCGCTGCCCACCAGCGCCTTGTTCACGAGACCTTCGCTCTGCAAGATGACGATCCATGCCGCGACGCGCACGAGGATCGACGTCCAGAAAGGAATCAGCACGAGGATCATCACGAGATTCGCGCGACGCTCCGACAGCGTCGAAATCCAGTAAGCGAGCGGATAGCCAAGCAGCAGCGCGAACAACGTAACGGCAGCGCCGATCACGAAGGTGCGGGTGAACACGGCGAGATAGATCTGCTGGTCGGGATCGGTCGGAATGATGTGACCGAACGCGTCCTGCTTGTGATCGAGCGAAGCGAGCACGTAGAACGGCGAATACGGACTGCCGTTCTTCGCGATGGCTTGCCAGTACGCGATGTTGTTCCAGCGTTCGTCGAGCTCGGCGAACTTCGCGTGAAATTGCGCGGGCGTCAGTTGCAACGGCTTGCTGTTGTCGTCGACGAAGGGCATCGCGCGCGCCGACTTGGCGACCAGCGAGCGATAACCAGGAATTTCCACATTGAGCCGGCGCGCGAGCGCGCCCATGCCGTCGCTATCGGCGATGGCGGTCAGATCGGTCGCCAGTGCGGCGTATGCGGCATCGGGCGGCGGCGTCTTGCGGTCCCATGCATGCAGTGCGCTGAGCGTATGCGGCAACGCGTTCACGACTTCGGGATTCTGCGCGGCGCGGGTCAGCAACGCGCCGATCGGCACGACGAAGATCAGCAGCAGAAAAATCGCGAGCGGCGCGATGAGCAGCAGCGCCATCGCACGCTTTTTCGCTTCCGCGGCCTTCAGTTCGCGCTTGAGCCGGCCGGTTGATTCCGGCGTGGAATCGGCGGCGATCGTCATCGTAGTCACACCTGGTCTCCCTGCAAAGCTGCGGACCGGAGCAGCGTTAGTCCGGCTCCAGTCCATCCACCCGCGCGCGCAGCGGATCGCTCCAACGCGCGCGCGTCATCGCATCACTTCACGGCTTACTTCGAAGCCCACGACGAGAAACGCTGCTCCAGCTCGTCGCCATGATCGGTCCAGAACGACAGGTTCTGCAGCACCGCGTTCTTGCCGTTAGCCGGCGAGTTCGGCAGATTCGAGAGCGTCTTCGCGTCGAGCCCCTTGATCGCCGCCACGTTCACCGGACCATAAGCGATGTGGTGCGCGTAGTCCTGCTGCGGCTTCGACGAAAGCGTGTACGCGATGTACTTCTCGGCCAGCGCCTTGTTCGGCGAGCCCTTCGGAATCGCCCAATAGTCGAGGTCGTAAATGCTGCCGTTCCACACGACCTTGAGGTTCTTGCCTTCCTTCTGCGCGGCGTCGATGCGGCCGTTATACGCCGTCGACATCACCACGTCGCCCGCCACGAGAAACTGCGGCGGCTGCGCGCCCGCTTCCCACCACTGGATGTTCGGCTTCAGCTCGTCGAGCTTCTTGAACGCGCGGTCCTGGCCTTCCTTCGTCGCCAGCACCTTGTAGACGTCTTTCGGCGCGACGCCGTCGGCCATCAGCGCGAACTCGAGGTTGTAGCGCGCGCCCTTGCGCATCGCACGCTTGCCCGGAATCTTCTTCACGTCCCAGAAATCGGCCCAGCCGGACGGCGCGCTCTTCAGCTTGTCGGCGTTATACGCGAGCGCCGTCGACCACACGAAAAAGCCCACGCCGCAAGTTTGCGGCGCTTCAGGAATCAGATCCGACTTCTTGCCGATCTTCGACCAGTCGAGCTTTTCATACAGACCTTCGTCGCAACCGCGGCCGATGTCGCCCGACTCCACTTCCACCACGTCCCAGTTGACATGCTTGGCCTCGACCATCGCCTTGACCTTGGCCTGCTCGCCGTTGTATTCGACGGCGGTCACCTTGCTGCTGGTCTGCGATTCGAACGGCTGGTTGAACGCTGCCTTTTGCGCGTCCCCGTTGGCGCCGCCGAAGTTGACGACCGTCAGTTCGGCCGCATTCACCTGCGCCGCGCCCAGCGCGAGCGCCACAGCACCGACAGCGATGGCGCAGCGCGATTTCCCGATCTTGCTCATGGTGTGTTGCTCTCCTTTGGTGGTGGTTTCAAGCATGAGTCCATGCGACGTTCTTATGTGCTGCTGACTGCCCCGCTGATGCAATCATGCTCGCGTTTGCCGCGCTTACGCCCCCGCGAATACCCGCAGATGCTCCGGCGCGAACTCGAGCGCGACGGGCGCGCCGGGTGCGAACGCGTTGAGCGCGTCGGTGCCGAGCGGCACCTTGACGAAGCACTCGTCCTGCTGCGGCAAACCGCAGCGCATCCGCACGTGATCGCCGAAATAGATGAGTCCGCGCGCTTCGCCGGCAAGCGCGTTGGCGCCAGGCCGCGCAGCGCCGTTGGCATGTCCATTGCCGCCCGCCGAGAGCTTCATGCGTTCCGGCCGGATGCACGCGATGGCCGGCGTGCCCGCCCGCGCGCCGCCGATATTGCGGCCCGTCACTCGTGTGCCGTCAGCCAGATGAAGCTCGCAATATTCGCCGTTCACGTTCGCGATCGTGCCGCGCAGCTTGTTGCTGTCGCCGATGAAGTTCGCGACGAATTCGTTGCACGGCGATTCGTAAAGACGGTCCACCGTATCGAGTTGCTGCACGATGCCTTTATCGAAGACGGCGACGCGATCGGACATGGTCAACGCCTCGCCCTGATCGTGCGTGACGTAGACAAAGGTCACGCCGAGCTTCTCGTGCAGCGACTTCAGTTCGTACTGCATGTGTTCGCGCAATTGCTTGTCGAGCGCGCCGAGCGGCTCGTCCATCAGCACGAGTTTCGGCTCGAACACCAGCGCGCGCGCAAGCGCAATGCGCTGCTGCTGTCCGCCCGAAAGCTGCGCGGGATAGCGCTTGGCGAAGCTCTCCATGCGCACCATCTTCAATGCGTTATTCGTGCGATGCGCGCGCTCTTCCGCGGAAACCTTGCGCACGGTCAGCGGATACGCGACGTTCTGCTCGACCGTGAGATGCGGGAACAGCGCGTAGTTCTGAAACACCATGCCGATGTTGCGCTTGTGCGGCGGCACGGTATTGAGCAATGTGCCGTCGAGCCAGATCTCGCCGCCGGTGGGAAATTCGAAACCGGCGAGCATCATCAGACAGGTGGTTTTGCCGGAACCCGACGGCCCGAGCAGCGTCAGGAATTCGCCCTGATAGATGTCCAGATCCAGTTGCTTGACGACCAGCGTTTCGCCGTCGTACGTCTTGCGCACGCCTCGAAAGCTGACGATCACTTCATCCGTTTTCATCGCCGTAGTCTCCTCTGCGGTCGAGCCGGCTGCTCTTGCGTAACAGCGGGCTTGCATCAATTGCGTGGCCCACTATAGACCGTTACGGTTCTACAATATGGAACCATTTCATTATTCCGGATAGAACCACTTGGATACGATCATCTTGTCGGATTGGCTCGCCGCCAGGCTTGATCGCGCGGCCTCGGAACCGCTCTACCGGCAGACGTTGCGGCTGATGCAGCAGGCCATTCTCACCGGTCAGTTGCCGCCTGGCACCAAGCTGCCGAGTTCGCGCACGCTCGCCGAAGACCTGGGCATCGCGCGCAACACGGTGCTGCATGTGTACGACCAGTTGACCGCCGAAGGCTACGTGATCTCGACCACGGGCAGCGGCACCTATGTCGCCGACACGCAGCCGGACAGCGCCGCCGTCAACGCGCGCCGAAAGCCGGCGGTGGCGGCGGTTGGCGCTACGGCCGGTGCGGCAGTCGGCACGCAAACCAAACCGCCGAAGCGCGATCTGAACGACCTGTCCAATCGGGGGCGGCGTCTGATCGGCCAGGCCGGGGTCTCGGCGAAACAATGGGGCGCCTTCATGCCGGGCGTGCCGGACGTCGCGGAATTTCCGGCCCGAACGTGGAGCCGCCTGCAAGCGCGTTTGTGGAAAGAAGCGAATCCGGATCTGCTGACGTATGCGCCCGGCGGCGGCTATCGTCCGCTGCGCCGCGCGTTGTCGGACTATCTGCGCGTCGCGCGCTCGGTGAATTGCACGCCGGATCAGATCATCATCACTACGGGTATTCACCAATCCATCGATCTCGCCGTGCGTCTGTTAACCGACGTCGGCGATCGCGCCTGGGTGGAGGAGCCGTGCTATTGGGGCGCGCGCAGCGTGTTGCAGTCGTCGGGAATCACGCTGGTGCCGGTGCCCGTGGACGATGAAGGTCTCAATCCGCGTGAGGAGGATTTGCGGGAGCCGCCACGTCTCGCGCTCGTGACGCCGTCGCATCAATACCCGCTCGGCATGGTGATGAGCCTCGCGCGCCGCCGAACGTTGCTCGAATACGCGCGTCAGCACAACGTGTGGATCATCGAGGACGATTACGACAGCGAGTTTCGCTACGGCAGCCGGCCTCTTGCGTCGCTGCAAGGTCTCGACGAAGCCGGTCAGGTCATTTACGTGGGCAGCCTCGGCAAGATGCTGTTTCCGGGTCTGCGCATGGGCTACATGATCGCGCCGGAGCATCTCGTCGATACGTTTCGCATGGGCGTCGCGGAGCTTTATCGCGAAGGACAGTTGATGCAGCAAGCCGTCATGACCGACTTCATCATGGACGGCCACCTCACGTCGCACGTTCGGCGCATGCGCGCGCTGTACGGAGAGCGCAGGCAAATTCTGATCGACGCGATCACCGCGCGTTTCGGCAGCGAATTGCCGGTGATGGGCGACGAAGCGGGCTTGCATCTGGTGCTGGGCTTGCCGGATCACGCGGACGACCGTGCGGTGACGGCGGCCGCATTCGACGCCGGCGTGATCGTGCGGCCGCTCGCGACCTATTACAGCAGCGATCCGCCCGCGCGGCGCGGGCTGTTGCTCGGCTATGCGTGCGTGCCGAACGAGAAGATCGGGCCCGCGTTCGACACGCTCGCGCGCGTCATCGAGCAGACCGCGTTGAAGACGCCGACGCGCGCCGCCTGAGCGACGCGATTACGCCGCCGCGCACGTGACCTTACTCACTTCAGCCCGAAATCAACGCGCGTAGTCGCGCCTTTGTCCTTGATGCCGTCCGCGTCGAGCTTCGGCGCGACGACAAACACCCGGCTGCTGTCGATCTTGCCATCCAGATACTGCTGCACGCTTTGCGCCCGCTGCTGCGCAAGCTGCCGCAGGCTGGCCTCGTCGATGGGCGCGTTTGCTGCGAGCGCGCTCTTCATGTCGTCGTCGGGCAAGGACTTCGTCAGGCCGACGAAATTGCGCGGCTTCTTGAAGTCCGCGGACTTGTAGGCCTTCGTCAGATACTTGTCGTATTCCTTCGGATCGACGGTGACGCTCGACAGGTCCACGCTCTCGCCGTTGCCCACCACGTCCTTGATTTTCTGCTGCTTGACGAGGCGGTCCACGTAGCGCATGCGCAACGCGGGCTCGTCGATCTTCGGGTCGACGCGGCCGATCAGATCCATCTTGATCGACGGCTTCGCGCCGAGCGCCTTCACGATCGTCTCGAGCTTCTTCGTGTCGGCGTCGGTGAGTTGCGCGGAGCCCGGTTCGAATTCCACGTAGCCGAGTTCCTCGCCGCTGCCGCCGAACGCGTTCGCGATCAGCGAGAACGGCGCGGTCACCGCCTTTTGCAGCAGATTCAGCACCGCATGCCAGATCAGGCCGCCAATGCTGAACTCGGGGTTCGACAACGAGCCGGACACCGGCAGATTGACGTCGATCTCGCCGCGCGAATTTTTCAGGAGCGAGATGGCGAGCCGCACCGGCAGTTTGGTCGCCGTGTCGTTTTCGATGTGATCGCCGAACGTCAGTTGGTCAATGAACAAATGGTTGTCCGCGTTCAACTGGTCGTTTTCGAGCTTGTAGTGAAGATCGACGTTCAGCTTGCCCTTGGTGATCGGATAGCCCGCGTATTTCGCGGAATACGGCGTGAGATTGGTCAGCTCGATGTCGTGCGCGCTCGCGGTCAGATCGAGCGCCGGTTTCGCGATCAGCGGATTGACGGTGCCGCGAATCGACAGCGGGCCATTGGCGGCCAGCTTCGCCGCGATGTCGACGGGCGCGGACGTGGTCGACTGCGTGCCGAATGCGCCGACGGTGCCCTGAATGCCAACCAGGTTCGCCGTGAAGTTCGGCTTGATGAAGTTGTCGGTGTAGGTCACGCGGCCTTGCTGCAAGACCAGTTGGCCGAAATGCAGCTTGACCGGACTTTGCGGCGGCGTCGCGGCAGTGACGGTGGTGGGCGTGGCAGATGCACCAGCCGCACCAGCCGCACCAGCCGCAGCGGACGACGCCGGCGCGGACGCTGACGCCACGATCGGTGCCGACGCGGCAACCACGGCCGAGGCCGTCGGCGGCGTCAACGGCACGGGCTCCGCGCCGTCCTTGGCGTTCTTGTCGCGCGTAAGCGACTGCGCCGCGCCGCTCTGATGCGCGACGACATCGTTCAGGTTGAGCTTGCCTTGCGCGTCGAGCAGCACGCGTCCATAGAACTTCGTGAAGGTGACGCGCTCCGCGTCCACCGACGTGCCGCGCTCGTCGTAATCCGCCTTCAGCCCGGTCAGCGCGAGCGAGCGCCACCCGGCGAACGGATCGGAGGTGGCCTTGTCGAGCATGCGCACGTCCACGAGCGCCACATCGCCGCGATAAGTCGCCTTCAACGACTTCGCCTGAGTCAACGCAAGATCGCCGCTGCCGTTGAGCAGCGCGCTCGCAATCGTCGCATTCAACTGGCTGCCGAAGTACGGTTCGAACGCCGCCGCGTCCAGCCGGTTCGCGTTCACCTTGACCGCAACCTTGAGCGGCGTCGCGGTGACGTCGCCCTTCAGGCCAAGCGTGCCCTTCTTGTTCAGCGTGGCTTGCAGTTCCACGGGCAGCGGACGGCTCAGGTCGTCGCTGATCTGCTGCACTTTCAGTTGCAGCGGCGCGATGCCGAGTTTGACCGGCTGCGGCGTGGTGTTGTCGGTGAAATTGGCGGTGCCGTCCTTCACGTTCAGCTCGCCGATCTTGTAGTGCCATGCCGGACCTTCCGCCTGCGCCTTCTTCACAGCATGAATGGCCGTGCGTTTCGGCTCCGCCTCATGCGGACCGGCGAGCGACGCAAGGTTGATGCTGCCGTCTTTCAGCCGTTGCACGTCGACGGCGAGGCCGGTCGTGTCGACGCTCGTCACATCGGCGGTGCGCGCGTTCAGGTCCACCTGCTTGACCTTGACGCTGCCCTGCGCGAGCGAGATCACAGGAGCCTTCGCGCCGCGCGTCGTCAATTTCAGCGATTGCAGATCGAGCTGCGAGTCCGCGACCATCACCGCGGCCGGCGACTTCGACCAGTTCGCGCCGATGTTGGCGGTCGTCGAAAGCGTGCCGTCGGTAACTTGCGCCACGGTTGCCGCATCGAGATAAGGTTGCAGCAGCGGCAGATTCAGCGACTTGATATCGAGTTTGGCGCTCGCGGTTTTGGCGGCCAGGCTCAATGCGCCTGCGACGCCCAGTGAACCGCCGCTGCGTTTGAGGTTCGTGTTGAGCGTGTAGTGCGCGGGCGCGGTGGCGAGCGTCGAAAAATCGGTCAGCGTGACCGCGAGCTTTTCCATACCGACGTCGACGGGGCGCGACGTAGCTTCGTCGCGCGCGTTGACGGTGCCGTCGTTCAGTACGAAGCGTTTGATCGAGAGGTCGAGCGGCGGTGCGGGTTTGTCCGCGCTTTTTTGCGCTTCGTGCTGAGCGTTGTTCTGCGCGCCGCTTGCCGCAGATGCAGCCGACGGTGCCGCCGCTGCGGAGCCAGGCGCCGGCGAACTGGCGGCTTGCGCCGCATTCTTCGCAGGCGCGGGGGCAGCCGAAGGCGCCGGCGCGGGGGCGAACATCTTCTCGACGCTCAGCGCTCCGTTCCTGTCGCGCGCGAGATTCGCAATCGGCGCGTCGATACGAATGTCGTCGAAGTGATAGACGCTCTTCAGCGGCTCGAGCGTGCGCGCCGCGACATGCACCGCGCGCGCGGCGAAAAACGGCGCCTTGCTTGCGTCCCGCACATCGACATCGTTCAGATCGACGGTGCCTGCGACGCGCAGCGTGGGCGCGTCGTTCGACATCACGAAGTTGAGCTTCAGATCCGTCGAGAGCTTGCCCGCCTGCACGATCACCGGCAATTTGGTCGGCACATACGAAATGAGGCGCGGCACGTCGAGCCCTTCGAAGCGCAACGACACTTCCGACTCGCGCGACGCGGCGAACGGTTTCGTCTTGCCGTCGATGGCAAGCGGGCTGCCGTCGATGCGCGCGCGCAGCAACGGCTCGACGAAGATATCGGTTTTCGACGGCAACGTGGCGATAAACGGAATGCCGAGCTTCCATTGATCGATCACATGCGTCGCGCCGAGCAGTTTGTCGTCGAACGTAATCTGGCCGTTCTCGAGACGAATGTTCGACACGGAGAAGAGCGTCGGCTTGCTGTCGGGCGTGCTTGGCTGCTTCGAGAATTTCTCGATCAGATCGGTGAAATTAAAGCGCTGCGCGTCGTAGCGAACAATATGAAAACGCGGCGAATCAAGCTGTATTTCATCGACAATCGGCGCCGCGCGAAACAGCGAACTCCACGACGGCTGAACAATAAGCCTTTCGATGTCCACGAAATCGCCCGCGCCGCCGCGCTCGCCGATATGCACGCGGTCCGCTTCGAGTTTCAGCGTATAGGGATTGAGCGCAATGCGGCCAATCGTAGCGGGCCGGTCGAGTTGCTTGCTGAGCTGTTGTTCGGCGATATGGCGAATCAGCGGCGGCGCCGCGAAAAAGCCCAGCAGTCCGAACACTACGATGAAGATCAGCAGACCGGTGATGACGCGACGTGTGCGGCGCGACTGCGCGACATCGCGCATGGTCTGCATGGAAGACGCGAGTGATGCTTTATTGATGCTTGCCATGCTCGGTTTTGGGTAATGCGGCGGCAAGCCGGCCGCGACACGAAAATCCCGCAAGCGGCAGTATAAGTCGTGAATCTTTCGTCGGATAGAAATGTAAGCCGTGCTTACACAATCGCCGGCGCTCTACAACCGCGCGTCCGTCATTGACCGCGAAGTCGTGACGGACGCGCGCTGCCGGCCTTCGAATCTTGCCGACTATGCGAAGCGCAAGTTACTGACGCACGACGGCGGGCGGCTGCCAGGTGCCGTCGGTGGCTTGAGGCTTCGGCGCATAAAGGCGCAGCACGAGTTGCAGATCGGCGCGCGGCGCCGGCAGCCAGTTGCCGCTCTTGCCGCGCGTCGACGAGACCGTGACATCAAGCGATCCATCGCGATTGCGGCGCGCGCCGTTGCGATCGCCGACCGCAATACGCGCCGGCGCGCTTTCGCCGAGCGCGCCGTCCTTCGTATAAGCGGTGATCGACCAGAAGCCGCGCACCGGCAACTGATTCGGCGCGAAGTGAATCACATAGCGATTCGCGCCGTTGAGCGCGTGACCGTCGCTGTCCTGAGTGACGACCGCGCGCACTTCATCGTCTTTCGTGCCGATGCCCGGCTGCGCGAAAGCGGCGTAAGCGCGCAGCGCATAGTCGGGGCCGTAGCTACCCACGCCGTCGCCGAACCAGCTCCAGCCGTTGCCCGTCAGCAGGTTGGACGGCGGCGTGACCACGCGCTCGTGGCCGTCGGCAAGACCCGCTGCAATGGCGTCCGATGCGCCCGGCAGCTTCACCGGCTGGCCCGGCGTCACGCCAAGGTCGGAGAGAAACTTGAGCGCGTGCGGATCGGCCGGCGTCGGCGGGTTGTCGGGCAGCGCCTGCGCGAGCCGGTTGAAGAAGCCGTTTGCGTCGAGCGCGGCGACCTGCGCGGCGGGCGTGCCGGATGCACCCGCGGCGCCAATGGCGCCGGTGGGCGCATCGGCATTACTGCGCGGCGGCGCAATCGACGCCGAGCGCGTGCTGCCCGCGTACACCGAAAGCGGCGCCACGCGAATCGCGCGCTGCAGTTTGCGAACCGCCGTCAGATCGCGCGTGCCGTTCGACTGGACGCGCACGCTCACCCATGCGTTGCGGGTCGGCACGTCGACGCGCTTGACGTTTTTCGGCAGATCGCCCTGCCAACCCGGTCCGACGAACGCGATGGCCTGCGCCTTGATGCCGTTCGCGCGCGTCGCGAACTGGTCGGCCGTCGACCACACCACGTTGGTCCACATATCGAGCACGCGGGCGTCCACATAGCGGCCGCGCGAGTCGGGCAGCGCGAGAATCACCGGTTCGCTGCCGACGTCGAGCCAGCCGGTGGAGTCCAGCGTGTCGAGGCTCGGCTGCATCGGATTCGCCGCGCCGATGGGCGGCAGCGCCTGCGCATGGCGCAGTGTATTGAGCGGCGCCTGGCCGGGCTCGGTGCCGACGGCCGCGTCGCGCGCCACACCCATCAGCACCAGTGGATAGCCGAATACATAGGAATCGGCGACTTCGTCCTTGATCCAGCCGGTGGATTTTTGCGTCGTGGACGGCGTCGACGCGCAACCAGCCAAAAATGCGAGGCCTGCGAGCGATGCGCAGGTCCAGTAATTCGTAAACACTGCTCGGCGATTTTTTATCATTCGTTCAGAGGGCGGAACGTGCTGTCCAAAGGGAGACGCCGGCGTGAGGGCAACAGTGCTCGCGCGGTCTCCCAAAACCAGCGCAGCCAGTCCGCGTTGCATCGCCGACAACATCGCGTTGTATCGTATCCGCGCTCACCAGGCAAGCGCAAAGGCGTGAATCGCTGATTGCCGCAAAGCCCGGCGCGTGGCGAGACTGCGCTTGACCTTCCCATCATGGGAAGGTCGATACTAGGCTTCATCATGCGGCCGATGCCGCCACGAGCCTTCATCACCATGACCGAACTTGCCGCTGCTGCCCGTCCTGCCGACGCCGATCCGATCCACACCGCCGAGCTGGAAATCGGCGGAATGACCTGCGCGTCGTGCGCGATGCGCGTCGAAAAAGCGCTGGCGAAGGTGCCGGGCGTCGCCGGGGCGTCCGTCAATCTGGCGACCGAGACCGCGAGCGTCAATCTGATGAGCGATGCGGCGACCGGCGCGGCGGTCACTGCCGACGCGCTCATCGCCGCCGTCAAGAAAGCCGGCTACGAAGCCGCGCTGGTCGCGCCGCCGGACACCGCGCCGGAATCAGTCGATGCCGGCCCGTCCAGCGCTGCCGGCGCTTCCGGCGCCGCCGCGCCGTCCGCCGCCGAGCGCAAACGCAGCGAGGCACGCCGCGAACTCGCGGCCGTGCTCGTCTGCGCTCTGCTGACGCTGCCGCTCATCGTCCCGATGATCGCCGCATGGTTCGGCACAGAGGCGATGCTGCCGGTCTGGCTGCAGTTCGGCCTCGCGTCGGTCGTGCAGTTCGTGTTCGGCGCGCGCTTCTATCGCGCGGCCTACCGCGCGGTGCGCGCCGGCGCGGGCAACATGGACTTGCTGGTCGCGCTCGGCACGTCGGCGGCGTATGGCATCAGCGTTTATCAACTCGCGCGTCATCCAGACGACGCGATGCATCTGTACTTCGAAGCGTCGGCGGTCGTCATCACGCTCGTGCGCTTTGGCAAATGGCTCGAAGCGCGCGCGAAGCGCCAAACCACCGACGCAATCCGCGCGCTCCAGGCGCTGCGGCCCGAGCGCGCGCGCATTCGCGTCGGCGCGGGCGAGCGCGAAGTGCCGCTCGCGGAAGTGACGGTCGGCAGCGTCGTGATCGTGCGGCCGGGCGAACGCGTTCCGGTCGACGGAGCGGTGCTCGAAGGCCGCACGCACATCGACGAATCGCTGATTACCGGCGAAAGCCTGCCCGTCGCCAAACAGACTGGCGACGCGGTGACCGCCGGCTCAATCAACGGCGAAGGCGCGATTGCCGTGTCCACCACCGCGACCGGTGCGGAAACGACGCTCGCGCGGATCATTCGGCTTGTCGAAAGCGCGCAGGCCGAGAAGGCGCCGATCCAGCGGCTCGTCGACCGCGTCAGCGAAATCTTCGTGCCGGCGATTCTGGCGATTGCGGCGCTCACGCTGATCGGCTGGCTACTGGCGGGCGCCGGCGGCGAAACGGCGATCCTGAACGCGGTCGCGGTGCTAGTGATCGCCTGCCCGTGCGCGCTCGGCCTGGCGACGCCGGCCGCGATCATGGCCGGAACCGGCGTCGCGGCGCGGCACGGCGTGCTGATCAAGGACGCCGAGGCGCTCGAAACCGCGCATCGCGTGAATCTCGTCGCGTTCGACAAAACCGGCACGCTGACCATCGGGCAGCCTTCGGTGACGGCGTTCGAACCGGTCGGCGACATCGCTCGCGATGAAGCGCTCGCGCTCGCGGCAGCCGTGCAGCGCCAAAGCGATCACCCGCTCGCGCGGGCCGTCGTCAGCGCGTATGAGGCGGCGAAATCCAGCGCGCACGCGCTGACTGCGAGCGACGCGCGCGCCGTGGCCGGCCGCGGCGTCGAAGCCGAAGTCGGCGGCCGCAAGCTGGCGCTCGGCAGCACGCGCTGGCTCGATGAACTGGGCGTCGAACTCCCGCCGCCAGTCGCCGCGCGCGCCCGCGAACTCGAAGCGGCCGGCAATACCGTGTCCTGGCTCATGCAGCTCGATCCGTCGACGCCCGTCGCGCTCGCGTTGATGGCATTCGGCGACACCGTCAAACCGACCGCGCGCGCGGCCGTCGCGCGGCTCGCGGCAATGGGCGTGAAAAGCGTGCTCGTGACCGGCGACAATCGCGGCAGCGCGGCGAGCGTCGCGCAAGCACTCGGCATCGACGAATTTCATGCGCATGTGCTGCCGGACGACAAGGCGCGCGTGATCCGCGATCTGAAGATCCGCAGCGCGGGCATCGTCGCGATGGCCGGCGACGGCATCAACGATGCGCCCGCGCTCGCCGCCGCCGACATCGGCATCGCGATGGCGACCGGCACCGACGTCGCGATGCACGCGGCCGGCATCACGCTCATGCGCGGCGACCCGGCGCTCGTGGCCGACGCAATCGACATTTCGCGCAAGACGTGGCGCAAGATCCAGCAAAACCTGTTCTGGGCATTCGTGTACAACCTGATCGGCATTCCGCTCGCCGCCTTCGGCTTGCTGAATCCGATGCTGGCCGGCGCGGCCATGGCGTTCTCGAGCGTGAGCGTGGTCACAAACGCGCTGTTGCTGCGCACGTGGACGACGAAGCGCTGACAGGCCGACGGGGTGTTCAGGCGCTGTCAGACGGTGCGTTGAGACGTGCAAACAGGCGCTTTGAAGCGCCGCAGTATTACGAAATGCTTCCAGTTCGCTAAAGGAAGCGTTATCGGCGGCCGTAAACCAGACACGATGCCGGCGGGTGCCTGCGCGCCCGCCGTGCATCGTTTGTCCTTCTTACTCCGCACACGTCCATGAAATCATTCTCTTTGCGCGGCGCCAGCGTCGGCGCGCGGCTCGCCGTACTTTCGTGCGTGCTGGTCGCGTTGATTTTCGCCTCGTTCACGTGGGCGCTCACGCGCAGCGCCGGCAAGCAGGTCAGCGACCAGGTGCTTGAACGCATCGCCGAAAAAGATCGCTCGATCGCCGCGATGATCAGCTTGTTCGACAAGGCGCTGTCCGCCGAAGTGGACCGCTCGACGTCGCTGTTCGCGAGCTTCCTGCCCAGCACCTATACGCTCGACGAAACGCAGAAGATCGACGTCAACGGCGTTGCCACGCCCACGTTCAAAGCCGGCGACAAGGTACTGAACATGGACTTCACTATCCCCGACCAGTTTCTCGAACGCAGCGGCGCGGTCGCCACGATCTTCGCGCGCACCGGCGACGACTTCGTGCGCGTGACGACCTCGCTGAAGAAACAGGACGGCTCGCGCGCAATCGGCACGCTGCTCGACCGCAACGGACCGGCGTATGCGCTCGTCGTCGCCAACAAGACCTATACCGGGCTCGCCGCGCTGTTCGGCAAGCGCTGGATCACGCAATACCGGCCGGTGACGGACGCGAGCGGCCGCGTGATCGGCGCGCTGTTTGTCGGCGTGAACGTCGATCCGGAAATCCAGCAGGTCCAGGACGGCATCCGCAAGCTGAAGATCGGCGACAGCGGCTACTACTTCGTGGTCAACGCGTCGAAGGGCGCGGACCGCGGCAAGCTGGTCGTGCATCCGGCCGCCGCCGGCCAGAACGCGGACAACGCGAACGCGCCGTATCAGCAAATGCTCGACATGAAGGAAGGCCGGCTGGAATACAGTTCCGCCGACGCCACGCTTGGCGAGCAAGGCGCGCGCGACAAATTCGTTTCGTTCATCACCGTGCCGGAATGGCAATGGCTCGTGGGCGGCGTCGCGCCGCGCGACGAAGTGATGGCCGAAGTCAACGCGACGCGCAATCACTTCCTGATCGCTGGCTTCGTGCTGGTCGGCGTGTTCGCGGTCGTGTTTCTGTTCGCGGTGCGCCGCCTCGTCAGCCGGCCGCTCGACGAAGCGGTCAAGGCGTCCGAGCGCTTCGCGTCGGGCGATCTGAGCGTGCGCGTCGCCCAGGGCGCAAGCGGACGCGCCGACGAAATCGGCCGCCTGATGCGCTCGATCGACGGCATCGGCGAAGGTCTCGCGCGCATCGTTTCGCAGGTGCGCAGCGCGTCGACGGATATGTCGGAAGGCACCGAGAAGATCGCCACGGGCAGCGGCAACATCGCCTCGCGCATCGCGACGCAGGCCAGCAGCCTGGAAGAAACCGCGGCGAGCATGGAGCAGATCACGTCGACGGTGCAGCAGAACGCCGATCACGCGTCGCAAGCGAACACGCTGGTCACGCGCGCGGCGGACGCGGCGCTCGAAGGCGGACGCGCGGTCGAACGCGTGGTGTCGACGATGGGCGACATCAGCCGCTCGTCGCAGAAGATCGCCGAAATCACGAGCGTGATCGAAGGCATCGCTTTCCAGACCAACATTCTGGCGCTTAACGCAGCCGTCGAGGCGGCGCGCGCTGGCGAGCACGGCAAGGGCTTCGCGGTCGTCGCCTCGGAAGTGCGGGCGCTCGCGCAGCGCAGCGCGGCTTCGGTGAAGGAGATCGAAGGTCTGATCGCCGAATCGACCGCGACCGTGCAAAGCGGTTTCCAGATTGCCGAGCAGGCCAGCTCGACGATGCAAGGCATCGTTCAGCAGGTCGGCCAGGTGCGCGCGATCATGGGCGAGATCAGCGTGGCGTCGCGCGAGCAGTCGGGCGGCATCGAGCAGGTCAATCTCGCCGTCACGCAGATCGGCGAAGCGACGCAGCAGAACGCGACCATTGTCGGGGAAGCGGAAGAGGCGGCTGCGGAATTGCGCGACCATGCGGCGCGTTTGGCGCAAGTGGTTAGCGTGTTTAAGCTTGAGAGCGGGCGGGATTGAGTGGGTTCGAGGCGCGCTTGAGGTGGGGCTGAGGCGCGCTTGAAGGCGCGCTCGGAGCGGGACTCAGCCGCGCTCGAAGGCGCGGTCCAAGCGTGCTTCTGCTGTGCATTGCTCGGGCTGTAGGTTGCTCGGGCTGCGAGCGCGCCGCGTTTGCAGAGGCCTGCTGTTACGCGGTCGGCCGGAACATCTCGAACATGTTGCCAATCTCCGCGTAATCCGCGCGATAACCGGCGCGCATGATGGGTTGCGCGGCGTGCGTATCGAACAATCCATCCTTCAGATAGGCCTCGTTGATGTGCACGCCGACCACCTGCCCGAGCGACAGGTAGTTGTCCATCGGCTTGCCGTCGAGAGTATGCAGCCGCACGACCTGCAGCAGCTTGCATTCGAGCGCGGCCGGCGATTCCGCGACGTGCGGCACCTGCACGTTACGCCCCGGCGCAGGCGTGAGCCCCGCGAGCTCGAATTCATCGACATGCGGCGCAACCGGCGCGGACGAACGGTTCATCTGCTCGGCGAGCGGTTTCGTCGCGAGATTCCAGACGAATTCGCCGGTGGCTTCGATGTTGGAAACGCTGTCTTTGCGGCCCTCGCTGCAAAAACCAATAATCGGCGGAAAAGTCGCAAACGCGCCGAAAAAACTGTACGGCGCGAGATTCAGCGTGCCGTCGGCGTCGCGAGAAGAAATCCATCCGATCAGACGCGGCGCGACGATCGCCTTGAACGGATCGTGCGGGAGATTGTGGCCGGCGGCAGGGTCGTAGAAGTAGTGGGACATGGGTGTGGCGCGTGTTGGAAGGATGATGGGTAGTTATAGCGCAGAGTCGGGCGGGCGGTGCGGCGCACGTTTAACAGGTTTTAGCTTGTAATTTGCGAATACAGGCTTAAGCCTGTATTTGCGATTTATATGCCTTAAGTCAGCGGCATCGCCGTAACCCTACCCCCGCCCAATCACCCGCTTGCGCCCTTCCTTCACCTGCGCGAGATGCGCTTCGTCCCAGTCATAAAACCCGGCGCCGCTCCGCACGCCGACGCGCCCCGCGTCCACCTGCTGACGCAGCAGATCGAGCACGTCTTCGTCTTTCGCGAGCTCGGGCATCAGATGCGTGGATATATCGAGGAAGGTGTCCAGCCCGCCCATGTCTGCCGCCTCCAGCGGACCGACGATTCCCCAGCGGCGCCCGAGCGACGCCTTCATGACGCGGTCGACCACATCCGGCGTCGCCGCGCCCGAGCGCACGATGTTCAGCGCCTCGCGCAATACCGCGAACTGCAGACGGTTGCCGACGAATCCGGGAATCGCCTTCGTCAGAACCACCGGCTCCATGCCGATCGCGCTCATCAATTCCGCGGTCTTTGCGGTGACGTCCGGCGCGGTCGCGCTTCCCGGCACCACTTCGACGAGCGGAATCATGTGCGGCGGATTCCAGAAATGCGCGATGACAAAGCGCTCTTTTGCGCGCAACGGCGTGACCAATTGATCCGGCGGGAAGCCGCTTGTGTTGCTGGCGAGGATGGCGTCGTCGGCGAGAAGCGTCGACAGCTTTTCGTATAGGCGGTGCTTCAGTTCCAGCACTTCTGGAATCGCTTCGATGACGAAATCGGCGGAACGCATTACGTCCAGCGCGGCATGCGTCTCGATATGCGCGAGCGCCGCCTGCTTCGCCTCCGGCCCGATGCGGCCCGCGTCGATCAGTTCGTCCAGCACCGCTTCGGCTTTCGGCACGACGCTCGCGAGACGAGCCGCGTCGACGTCATGGACGACCGTCCGGTGTCCGTGCAACGCGCTCTGCGTCGCGATGCCGACGCCCATCAACCCGGTGCCCACTACGCCTATCACTGCCTTTGCTGCCTTGCTCACGCCGCTACCTCGCTGACAATCCATAAAGCGTTAAAGCATAGCGCAGGCCGAGCACGCTCCATGCCGAACGCGACAAAGCCGGCCTTCCTCGCGGAAGAGCCGGCTTTGCCAGGTCCGCGCCGTTTCAGGCGGCGCGAAGGTTCATGCGCGAATTAGTAGCGCGCAGGCGGACGGTGCTCGTCGCGGCCGTGGTGACGCGGATCATAGTCGTGCGGGTGATGACGCATCCACTCGTCGTGCTGCCAATAGCGATGGCCGTCGTAATAGCGATCGCCGTGCCAGCCGATGTCGATCGACACGCCGACCGGCATCATATGCGGCTGACCATAAACGACCGGCGCCGGGCCGTGTTCGACGATGACGCGTTCCTGAGCGGACGCGCCGCCGGCTACCAGCATGGCGCCGCCGGCCAGCAATGCCGCGACGATAGTCCGCGATGTCTTGTTGAAGGCTTTCATGGTTCTCTCCCGTAAAGTTCGGATCAAGCCGGCGCCGCGCTGCATTTGGCCGGGTTTTGGGCCTGCACACGCCGCCGTGCGCTTGAAAACCACTTTAACGACGCAAACCGCATGAAGACGTGAGCACTTGTAAGCGCACATTTCAAAGATAGGGACGGATGGCGTTAGCGCCTTCTCGGCTGAGACCTGCGGGCAATAAGGCTCTCGGGGCCGAGCGCGCGCTTTGCGCGGCGCAATCACGTCAGCCGCCGTTACATTCATTTCGGCGGGGAAATATAAGACGGCAGCGAACCCGCTGAAGCGGCGCGCCAGGCGCCGAATAAACAAAAGCCACGGCACGCTTTCGCGGGCAGTGGCTTGAAATGATGCGCGCGCACTCGAGGTGCGCACCCGGCGCTTTAACGCGCGCGGGCCGAACAGTTTGCTCTTAGTCGGTCAGCTTGATGCCGAACAGCGTGGCTTGCGCCTTGCGCTGACGCTCGGCTTCGCGGGCGCGTGCCGCATACGAATAGTCTGCGTCCAGCGGCAGGTGGGGCGACGCAAAGAGGTCGCTGACCTTTTGAAACAGTGCAAAGATGAAGCTCATGGCGACTCCCGGTTAATTGCTGCATTTGCTAGGGGTTTTCCCTTAAGAAGAATTATAGGGTTTTCCCTAGGCAAAAGCTAGTGCAGCGCAGCAATAAATCGGAGGTGCGACGCCTGGCCGCATCTGCGGGCATATTGCGTTGCAACATTACAACATCCCTGTTTTTGCCCGCCTTCCGTTTGTCGCCGTCAGCGCTTATTACAGCGTCGTCGGCCCTGCTTTCGGGCTGGCCGCTCGCCGCTTTGACGGCCCGCTTTTGCGCGGGTTGACGGCGGCGGCGTCGACGGAGCCTTCCGCCGACGGGTCAGCCGCCACCAGCGTCGCGCTGTTGACGGACACGATCAGCCCCGGCAGCGTGCGCGTCGGCTGGTCTTGCGGCTTGACGGCGGCGCCGGTGGCCGAGAACTCGATGTTCAAGGCCCAGTGTCCGTCGTGTATGCCTTGATCGCGCAGAAGCGCGGCGATCAGGTCGTCGATGGAATATTTGTGTTCGCTCGTCGGCATGTGGCTCGGGTCGGATGAGGCGCTGGCGTGTCCGATTCGGCTTCGCGGCAGCAGGCAGAGTGTAGAGCGCGCAATTGCGCTTGCGGCGGACGACGGGCGGCGTCCGCCTTACGGCGTCTATCCGGGCGAGGCGGTGGAAATAACGGCGCGGCCGGCATTGCGCCGGCGCGGCGGGGACTCGCGGACGATCAGCGCGTGGCGGTCTTCGGCTTGTGCGCGTGTTGAGTACGGACGGCGCGCTTGCCGTTCGCTGTCGGCGTCGTGGTGGCTTGCTGCGGTGCTGCGCCCGCTGCAGCGCCCGCCGTCGGCATCACGGCCGGGGAAGCGGCCTTGGCGGCGGCGGCATTGGCCATCGCCAATTGGGTGTCGAGCAGACTGGCCATCGCGGCCTGCTGGTTTTGCATCATCTCTTCGACGCGATGCTGCTGCGCCGTCGTCTCGCGTGTCAGGCGCATGAGAAGCAGCGTTTGCGTGATGCCGATCGCGACCGTCATCAGCAGCGCGCCGACCACGATCGACAGCATCCATTTCATGCGGCGCGAGTGGTCAGTTGCCGCGCGGCGCTGGTCGGCGATCACGCCGTACAGCGCATCGACGGTGTCCGCGAAGGCGGTTGCACGCGCGCGGTCGAGTTCCGGTGCGGTGGGCGCGGCGGCGGGTTCGGCGCGTTGGGCTTCTGTCGCTGCTGTCGCGGTTGACGTTGCGCCGCGCGCCGACGTCAGTGCAGTGGCGGTGCGTTTAGTCTCTGGCGCTTCGGGGGCCACGGTCGCAGTCGGTGTCGTATCGCGCGCCGAGGTGGGCGCGGTGACTGTGCGTTTAGTGTCGAGTGCTTCTTTCGCTGCAGTTGCGGTTGACGTTGTATCGTGCGCCGACGCGGCCGCGGTGCCGATGCGTTTGGTTTCCGGCGCTTCTATGCCTGCGGTTGCAGTTGCCGTTGCGTCGCGCGCTGATCCAATCGCCGATGGCTTCGTCTCGTCCGCAAATGAGCTCGCAAATCTGTCCGTCGACGCGGCCGTCCGACGCGCTTGCGCGTCCGCCGCCCTGGACGACGCCACGCCTGCGGCCAACCCAAGCCCAGACTCCAGCGCTACAGGCGCTCCGCCGCGGGGGCTCGCTGCAGTCGCATCCGCCAAGCCAGGCAGCGCCGCTTCCGTTCGCTCGGTCGAAGCCAACCGCTGCCCGGATTTGGCGTTCCCCTGTCTTGCGCCGTCACCAGCCGCCGAGTCCACACTCACGCCGCCAGGCTCCACGGCCTGACGCAGCGCGGTCACGCTGCGCGCGACGGTCGCGGCCGCCATGGCCGGCGTAAGCGCCGAAGTGGCCAGCTTATCGCCGTCAGCCGAATCCACAGCCGACGATTCGCGCGCCGCATCCGACGCAACGGCCGCCGACGGCTCGATCTCCAGCCCAGTCAATTGCGCGCTCACCGCCTCAGATTCGTCACTCTTCCCGCCGCGACCTGTCCGCCGCGCCGCCTTACCACCATCCATCGACACACCCTCAGCCGACGCATCCAAAGCGCCCACCGCCGCGAGCACCACATCGGGCAGCTCGAAGCCATGCAGCGTGCCCTGGCGGATGTCGATATTCATCGCTTCCAGCGTCGCGCGGGTGGGGTCGTCGGGGAACAGGTCGAGCGTGCTGTCGTCGCGCGCGACGTCGCTCAGTTGCGCGAGGCGTTGCGCCGAGCGCGCGGCGCGCGCCAGCTTCTTTTCGGTTTCGGTTGGGACGGTGGCCTGCCGACGCTTCTTCGAAGCGGCGCGCTCAGGCCGGGACTGCTTGGTTACTGCGGAATCTGCCATAGAGAAGAAAGCGGCCGTCGCCGGGGAGCGGGCGCCGGCACCGCTCGTCAAATGCCATTGGAATTTTTCGAGACCGCATTGTCGCATGGCGCCCACCGCCGCCGAAGCCATTCGCCGACGATTTTCGCTTAACCCGACGCGTCGTCCTGACGGAACTCCCTCACGCCCTGCAACTGACGCAAGCGCGTGCAAATCGCCTCGTATTCGACACTCGACACGCGATGCAGCGTGATCATCACCTCGTCGCATTCGGGCGTTTCGTCGCTCTGCTGCATCACGAATTGCTTCACGCGCGGGCTCGCCGCGCCCAGCTCGTCGTGCAGCGAGTGAAACGTGAGAGTGCCGCGCTCGACGAGCATCGTCACCTGGCGCCGCTGCTTCACGGTGATGAAGCGCCGCTCAAGCGGCTTGATGCCCGCGAGGATGATCAGAATGATGACGGTCGCCGCAATCGACGCCGTATAGAGCCCGCCGCCGACCGCAAGACCGATCGCGGCGACCGACCAGAGGCTGGCCGCCGTCGTCAGCCCGCGCACGATTTCGCCGCGCAGCAGAATCGAACCCGCGCCGAGAAAGCCGATTCCGGAGACGACCTGGGCCGCCATCCGTGAAGGATCGAGCACGACGTGTTCGCCGGTGAGCACCTCGGCGAAACCGTAGGCCGACACGATCATGATCAGCGCCGAGCCGACGCACACGAGCATGTGCGTGCGCAAGCCCGCGGCCCACGACAGGCGCTCCCGCTCGAAGCCTATGACGCTGCCGAGCGCCGCGGCCAGCACCAGACGGGAGATGAGATCAAAGTTGCCGAGCATCGTCTTCTCTCCTTCTTGAAGTTATTAAGCCTTTTCGCTGCCGATTTTGGGTGCCGGCTCGCATCCGTTTGCATTATGCTAAGCCGCGTGCCGTTGCTGGTTCCGCCGCTCCTGCTGCACCCGCCGCTCCTGTCGTACCCGCGAGGCAGGCCGCACGCCGCAGCCGCGCTGCCGCCGAACCCGGCCCGCTCTCACGGGCGCCTTGAAACCCGCGCTTGAATTTGATTATGCCCAGCACCCACTCTGACGCCGCCTCGACGATCGCGCTCGCCGCCGGCCTGCGCGACCACTTCAACGGCGTCATCCTGCCCATGTGGCGCGGGCCCGGTTTCAACCCCGCGCTCAGGTTGCCGTACGAAGCGCTCGTCGCGGAAGACCACCGTCCGGCGCCCGTCGAGCGTTACCGGGCAATGGCGTGCGCGCGTCAACTGTTCGTGTTCTCGCAGGCCGGCGATGCGGCCCACGCGCAGGTCCTGTTCGATTCGCTCACGCGCACTTTTCAGGACACGGAACACGGCGGTTGGTTCTACAGCGTAGACGCGCAGGGCGCACCGCTCGACACCGTCAAAGACCTGTACACGCATGCGTTCGTCGTCTTTGCGTGCGCGGAATATGCCGGCCGCTCGGGCAATCGCGACGCGCTCGAGATCGTGCATTCAACGTCGGCGCTGATCCAATCGCGCTTTACCGCCGACGACGATCTCTTCAACGCCGCGCTCACTGCCGACTTCGCGAACGTGACCGGCACGCCGATCCAGAATCCGCTGATGCATTTGACCGAAGCGTGGCTCGCCGCCCGCGAGGCCACGCGCGACAACGCTTTCGACGCCGCGCTGCGGCGCCTCGCCGGCGCCGTCGCTCGTCACTTCGTGCATGCGCCGTCGGGCTGCATCGCCGAATTGCCGGTCGGCGCGCCGGACAATCGCCTGGAGCCAGGCCATCAGTTCGAATGGTTGTGGCTGGTCACGCAGGCACGCGAACTGTTCGACGGCTCCGGGCTTGCGGAAGCGTTGCCGCGCGCGTTCGCCTTCGCGCAACGTCATGGCGTGGATCAGGAAACCGGCGGCGTGTATGCGTCGCTGAATGAAGACGGACAAGTCAAAGACCCAATCCAGCGCATCTGGGCGCAGACGGAATATCTGCGTGCACTCGCGAGCCACGACGATGCGGCCGTACGCGCCGCGCTGCCGCGGCAAATCGAACTGTTCCAGCAGCGCTTCCTGCGGCCGCAAGGCTGGTTCGAATGCAAAACCTCGGCCGGTGAAGTGGCGCGCGCCGACATGCCGTCGACCACCCCTTATCACCTCGCCACCGCTTTCGACGCGTTACCGGCCTGAAGCGCCAAAATTCCGGGGCAGGCCAGTCCGGGGCAACCCTTAATACCAAGGGTTTACCCTGGTTCGAGTAATGCGTTTTTTGCGCCGTTGACACCGGAAAAACCCCCAAACCTGGGAATACCCGAATACTGGTTGATTGGCGTCCGTCATAAAGACGTGATACAACTCGTACTTCGCGCTCGATCTCGGGTTGAGAAGTAGCGGTCGCGAATGCAATACACAACATTTACTGGATTAAAAATGGCAACAGGTACTGTGAAGTGGTTTAACGATGCAAAGGGCTTTGGTTTCATTACGCCGGACGACGGCGGCGAAGACCTGTTCGCGCACTTTTCGGAAGTTCAAGGCAGCGGCTTTAAGTCCCTGCAAGAAAACCAAAAGGTGTCGTTCGAAGTGAAGCAAGGCCCGAAGGGCAAGCAAGCTGCGAACATCACGCCGGCCTAAGTACCCACGGTACTTTGAGCTTTGCGTAGGCGCTTGCGCCTGACAAAAAAATGGCCCGCTTTTGCGGGCCATTTTCTTTTTGCGGCTGCCTGATTTTTATGCGCAGACGATTTAAATCGCGCGCATTCGCGACAACGCAAATTGCGCAGATTGGACCGGCATTGCGTCGAACTGTTGTGTCCGCAACACAGCTTCAGAAATTTCGAAGACGGAAACCGCCTCCTTCAATTGCTGCGTCTGTTGATGCAGCGAAGCCGCCGCTGCCGCCGCCTCTTCCACGAGCGCCGCGTTCTGCTGCGTCATCTCGTCCATCTGAACCACGGCCTGATTCACCTGCTCGATGCCCGTGCTCTGTTCGAGCGACGACGCGCTGATTTCCGCCATCATCTGCGTGACGCGGGAAATGGACGCCGACACGTTGCTCATCGCCTCGCCGGCGTGCTCGACCAGCGCGGAACCGCCCTGGATTTCGGCAACCGACTCGCTGATCAGCGTCTTGATCTCCTTCGCCGATTGCGCGCTGCGCTGCGCGAGCCCGCGCACTTCGCCGGCCACGACCGCGAAGCCGCGGCCCTGCTCGCCCGCGCGCGCCGCCTCGACGGCCGCATTGAGCGCGAGGATATTGGTCTGGAACGCAATGCCGTCGATCACCGAAATGATCTCGGCAATCTTGTCCGAGCTTTGCGCGATGCCGCGCATCTTGTCGACGACCTGGTCGACCACTTCGCTACCGCGCGAGGTCGCTTCCAAAGCGGTCTCGGCGAGCGCATTGGCCTGACGCGCGTGGTCGGCATTCTGACGCACGGTGGCGGTCAATTCCTCCATGCTCGACGCCGTTTCTTCCAGCGATGCCGCCTGGTTCTCCGTCCGTGCGGACAAATCGGCGTTGCCGGTCGCGATTTCATCGGCGCCAAGGTGAATCGAATCGGCGGATTCGCGCACGGTCTGCACAGTGCGAGCGACGCTTGCTTGCATCTTCGCCAGGCCCGAGAACAGCCGGCCGATTTCATTCGTGCCGCGCGCGGCGATCGGCTGATCGAGGCGCCCTTGAGCGATGCGCTCGAAGTGACGGCCGGCTTCCTCGAGCGGCGCGACCACGCCACGGCGCAACGCCAGATGCACGGCGAACGTTCCGCCGACCAGCGCCAGCAAAATCACAATGCTGACGACGCGGAAAGTCGCCATGCGCGTGTCGATCGAATCCAGCGACGCGCGGCTCGCGGCGTTACCGAACTGCGTGAAGTTATGGAGCTCGGTCAGATAGGCGTCCTGGAACGACTGCGTCGGCTGATCGAGAAAAGCCTGAATGTTGTTCGCGTCGAGAAACTGCGCGAGCTCGCTGAGCGCGCCATGCAGCTTCTTGTAGCGCTCGGCAAGCGCCGCCGCGCGCGCGCCGTTTTCGTCGCTGGTTTTCGGCGCGCTCGAGAACGCGTTGAACGACTGCTCGGCGGCCGTGAGCTGCTCGCGGGCATGCTGGACGATGTCCGTCGGCTCCGCGCCGCCGCGCACCATCCGCGTACCGGCGCGCGACAGGTTGATACGCGCGTCCATCAGATGCTGCGTCGTTTCGTTGACGGCATCGACCTGCTTCAACGCGATATTCGCGAGGTCGCCAACGTCGTGATGGGTACGCGTCAACGACCAGAAACCCAACCCCACCGTGACAAGCTGGAAAACGCAGAACGCGGCCAGGACACATAACAGGCCGGATGCGACCTTGATCTTGCTGAACATCGTGAACACCTGAAGGCAAAGAATAACGGGAGCTACGTCAGGGTTAACGGCAGCATCAAAGCTGGCTGAAGATCAAATTCGTCAAAGTTCGCCTTACGGTGCGTTTACGTCGGCCATCGTCTGAATTTCTGTCGACCGACACAAGCATGCCGCCCGGATATTTCCGATTCACCTTGACGGCGTGCGTCGGCGCTTCCTAGAGTGGGTAGGGACCGACGAGCGCACCCTCGTGCGCGATGCCACCGCGGGCCTTCCTCGAAGGAAACACAATGACTGACCTACTCGACCGGGCGCGCGGCGCATTGCACGCCCAGCCGTTCAGCATGCTGTTAGGCGCCGAGCTGATGTACACGGGCACCGGCGAACTCGCACTGAGCCTGCCGATCCGCGACGAACTGCGGCAGCAGCACGGCTTCGTGCATGGCGGCGTGATCAGCTATCTCGCCGACAACGCGCTGACCTTTGCCGGTGCGCTCTCGCTCGGGCCGAAGGTCGTGACGGGGGAATATAAGATCAACTATCTGCGTCCGGCCGTGAACGGGACGCTGATTGCGAGGGCGCAAGTGGTGTATGCAGGCCGCCATCAGGCGACCTGCCAGTGCAACATCTTCGTGATGGACGGCAACCGCGAGAAACTCGTGGCGGTTGCGCAAGGCACGGTCAACCGGATCGGCGAGAACGGCGACCACGAACCGGCGAATTGAAGTCGACGACGTGAAGTTGACGCGAAGTTCACGTTGAAAGCGCGAGGCTCATGCGCCCCGCGCCCGCGTCGGCCGCGAGCGTTTTACTCCGCCGCGTAGGTCTTCTGCGTTTGTTCGCCGAGACCTTCGATGCCGAGGCGAATCGTCTGCCCCGGCTTCAGATACACCGGATTCGGCTTCACGCCCATGCCGACGCCCGGCGGCGTGCCAGTGGAAATCACGTCGCCCGGTTGCAGGCTCATGCACTGCGACACGTACGAAACCAGCTTGGCGACGCCGAACACCATCGTCTTCGTGTTGCCGTTCTGATAGCGGTGACCGTCCACTTCGAGCCACAGGCCCAGGTTCTGCGGATCGGCGACTTCGTCGCGCGTGACCATCCACGGGCCGATGGGGCCAAACGTGTCGAAGCCCTTGCCCTTGTCCCACGTGCCGCCGCGTTCGATCTGCCATTCGCGTTCCGACACGTCGTTGATCACGCAATAGCCGGCGACGTAGTCGAGCGCATTCGCTTCGTCCACGTACTTCGCGGGCTTGCCGATCACCACGCCGAGCTCCACTTCCCAATCGGTTTTCTTCGAGCCGCGCGGAATTTCCACGTCGTCGTTGGGACCGGAAATCGCGCTCGTCCACTTGTTGAAGATCACCGGTTCGGCGGGCACGGGCAGATTCGATTCAGCCGCGTGATCCGCGTAATTCAAGCCGATGCAGATGAATTTGCCGATCTTGCCGACGCACGGACCAATGCGCGGATTGCCTTCGACCAAGGGCAGCGAGGCCGCGTCGACTGCACGCAGTTTGGCGAGGTTTGCGTCGGTCAACGCCGCGCCGTCGATGTCGGCAACCACGCCGGACAGATCGCGAATCTTGCCTTGCGCGTCGAGCAAGCCCGGCTTTTCCTGGCCTTTCGGCCCGTAACGAAGCAGTTTCATCGTTGCACTTTCCTCTGGGTTTCAGTGGTGTTCAGTTGGTACGTCAACGCGCGCCGGCTCAGGCAGGCGCGCATGAATCAGTTCGACCAGCCGCCGTCGATCACATGCGCATGGCCAGTCGTGAACGCCGACTCGTCCGACGCGAGATACAGCGCCAGCGCGGCGATCTCTTCCGGCTTGCCGATGCGGCCCATCGGCTGACGCGCGACGAACGCGGCCTGCACGGCTTCGAGCGTCGCGCCTTGCGCCGCGGCCTGCGTGGCGATTCGCTGTTCGAGCGACGGCGACGACACCGTGCCCGGGCAAATCGCGTTACAGCGTACACCACGCGTGATGAAGTCCGCGGCGACCGATTTGGTCAGCCCGACCACCGCCGCCTTCGACGCGCTGTACGCGAAGCGATTCGGCACGCCCTTCACGCTCGACGCCGCCGACGACATATTGATGATCGAGCCGCCGCCGCGCTCGAGCATGCCTGGCAGGAATGCGCGGATCATCCGGTACATCGCCTTCGCGTTCAGGTCGAACGCGAAGTCCCAATCTTCCTCGCTGCATTCGAGGATCGAGCCCGCATGCACGAAGCCCGCGCAGTTGAACAGCACGTCGATCGGACCGATTTCGGCGGCCAATGCCTTGATCGCCTCGCCGTCGAGCACGTCGAGCTTGCGCGCCTCGACCGGTTTGCCGGCGAGGCCGTCGATGCGAATGTCCGTGGCGATCACACGCGCGCCTTCGCGTGCGAACATTTCCGCGGTCGCGAGCCCGATGCCTTGTCCCGCTGCGGTAATCAATGCTGTCTTGCCGGCCAGTCTTTGCGTCATCTACGACTCCAGTTGAATGGGCTTAACCTGTGTTGGTCTGTTTGCTTGGGTCACATCACAGTCGATAAAACGCTGCGGCGTTGCCGCCGAAAATCGCTTCGCGCTCGCTGTCGGCGAGCGACGAAAGCAGCGTGTTCGCCACCGAATGCCACAGCAGATAATCGCCGTTGAGTTCGAGCACCGGCCAGTCGCTGCCCCACATCAGCCGCGCGGGACCGAACGTGGCCAGCAGATGCTCGACGCAGGGCCGCAGCGTGTCTTCGGTCCAGCCTGGCGACGCCTCGGTCGCGAGTCCGGACAGCTTGCAGTGCACGCCGGGCAACGCGGCGAGCCGCGTAATTGCATCCGCCCAGGTCTGCCAGCCCGTCTGACCGTAGCGGATCGGCGGCTTCGCGCCGTGGTCGACCACGATGCGCAGCGCCGGAAAGCGTCGCGCGAAGGTTTCAACGTGTTCGACGTGCCGCGCGTAAATCAGCGCGTCGAAAGCGAGGTCGTGTGCGATCAGCGCGTCGATGGCCGGCGCGAGATCGGGATTCGCGATCCAGGTGTCGTCGGGCAGATCTTGCAGCATCGGGCGCACGCCCTTGAACTTGGGCTCGTCCGCGAGCGCGCCGATCAAAGCCGGCGCGGTGGGCAGCAGCAGCGGCACCCAGCCGACCACGCCGGCAATCGACGGCTCGTTGCGCGCGATGTCCAGCAAATAACGCGTTTCGTCGATGGTCGGCGCCGCCTGCACGACCACCGTTTTCTCGATGCCGGTTTGCTCCCGCAACGGCGCGAGATCCGCCGGGCCGAACGGCCTGTACAGAATCTCGAGTTCCGGCGTGAGCCATTCGTAATCGCCGCGGGCGGGGTCCCAATAGTGCTGGTGGGCATCGATACGCATGTTCTGTTCAGTCCTCTGGCGCGGGCGCGCGGGCGTCGAGCAGGCCCTCGTCGCGCAAGGCGGACCACAAGGCCGCCGGGATGGGCAACTCGAACGACGCCGCGTTCTCGCGCAGTTCGTCGGTACTGCGCGCGCCGGTCAGCACGGTGGCGACCGCCGGATGCGCATACGGAAACTGCAAGGCCGCGGCGGCGAGCGGCACGCCGTGCGCGCGGCACACCGCCTCGAGCCGCGCAACGCGCTCGATCACTTCGCGCGGCGCCTCGCCGTAGTTGAATTTCAGATCGCCTTCGACACCGCGCGCCAGAATGCCCGAGTTGAAAGCGCCGCCCAACAGGATGCTGACGCCGCGCTGTTCACACGCCGGCAGGAGGTCGTCGAGCGTCGTCTGTTCGAGGAGCGTATAACGGCCCGCGAGCAACGCGCAATCGATATCGAACTCGGCCATCGCGTCGAGAATCACGGCGCTTTCGTTCACGCCGAGTCCCACGGCCTTCACCGCGCCGGCCGAGCGCAGTTCGTCGAGCGCCCGAAAGCCGCCGCCTTCGGTCAGTTGCCGCCAGTAATGCGGATTGTTGTCGCCGTGCGTGACGCGGCCAATGTCGTGCACCAGCAAAATGTCGATGTCGACGATGCCGAGCCGCTGCTGGCTGTCTTCGAACGAACGCAGAATGCCGTCATGCGTGTAGTCGTAAATCGCCTCGAAGGGCAGCGGGTTCTGCCAGTCTTCCTTGCCGTCGTAGGGCGTCGTGCGCGGCACGAAGCGGCGGCCTACCTTGGTCGACAGCGCATACTCGCCACGCGGATAGCGGCGCAATGCGTCGCCCAGACGATGCTCCGCCTTGGTGTGCCCGTAATGCGGCGCGGTGTCGAAATAGCGAACGCCGGCGTCCCACGCGGCCGCGATGGTGGCATGCGCTTCTTCATCCGACAGATCGCGATAGAGGCCGCCAAGCGGCGCACTGCCGAGGCTCAAGCCGGTTAATTCCAGCGCGCTACGCCCGACGCGGCGGCGCTGCCGAACCTTCGAACCGATCGTTGCGGTCATGTACCCGTCTCCATCCTGGTCACACTCTGTCGAATGAGCTTTTTATCACACCGCGAGCCGACGCTCAGTGCGGTTCTTCACTGCGGTTCTTGCGCTGCCTTATTGCGTTGCGTTACTGCGGCTCGACCGCAACAACACGACGCGGCGCCGCCACGCTCGACGGCAGGCACGCGGGCCCGACCGGCTCGAACGTCTTGTACGTCAGAATGAATTCCTGGTGGCCCAGCATTTCCGATTTCGACGCCGCGCCTTGCGACACCGCCACGGTCTGCTCGAACACCTCGCGGCCCACTTCGTCGAGCGTGCCGCGCCCTTCCAGAATGCGGCCTGCGTCGACGTCCATGTCGCCGGACAGATTGCGATATGTCGCGGGATTCGCGCACACCTTGATGACCGGCGAGATCGCCGAGCCCACCACCGAACCGCGTCCGGTCGTGAACAGAATCACATGCGCGCCGCACGCAATCAGTTCGCCGATTTCCGCATTGTCGCTGATGTTCGGAAAGCCGAAACGCGGCTCGCCGTCCGGCACCACGTCGAGCAGATACAGGCCGCCGGTCGGCGGAATATCGCCCGGCTTGACGATGCCCGCGATCGGCGACGCGCCGCTTTTCGCATACGCGCCGAGCGACTTTTCTTCCTGCGTGGTGAGGCCGCCGTCCGCGTTGCCGACCGCGAAACTGCCGTGGCCGAGAATCGAGTAATAACGCGCCGCCTTGGCCACACACTCGACAATCGCATCGCCGAGTTCGGGCCGCGCCGCGCGCGTCTTCATATGAAACTCGCAGCCCACGAGTTCGCCGGTTTCCTCGAAGATGCAGGTCGCGCCCGCATCGATCAAATGATCGAACGCGCGGCCCACGGCCGGATTCGCGGTAATGCCGCTGGTGCCGTCGGAGCCGCCGCAAATCGTGCCGACCACGAGTTCGCTCAGCGCCATCGGCACCTTCTGCTGCGCGGCGAGCTGCTCGCGCGCGCCGCGAACCCAGTCCACGCCATACTGAATCGTGCTGCGCGTGCCGCCTTTCTCCTGAATGGTCAGCACTTCGACGGGACGGCCGCTCGCGCGCACGACATCGACGAGATAGTGCTTGTTCATGCTCTCGCATCCCAGCGACACGAACAGCACCGCGCCGACGTTCGGATGCGTGGTCAGCCGCTCGAGCATTTTCTCCGCGTAGCCGTTTGGATAGCAGCCGGGAAAGCCGATCAGATGAACCGGCGCTTCATGCGCCGCGCCGGCCTCGCCGAACGCGTCGAGCGGCTCGCGAAACTGCGTGACGATCTCGCGCGCCACGTGATGCGCGCACTCGACCAGATACGCGACGGCAACCACGTTGCGGATGCCCTTGCGGCCGTCGCTGCGCAGGTAGCCTTGCAGCGTCGGCTGTTGCGCAGAGGCGCTTGCTACGGATGTCTCAGTCATGTTCGTTCCAGCGCGGCGCGAGGCCGCCTCGTGATGCGCAAATCAGTGGTGGACGAATTGATGACCCGCGTCGTGCGTGTACGTCGGCAGGTAATCGCTTTCGAGGTTGTGCGTATGCAGATGCTCGCCGCGCGGCACCGCTTCGGTGACGTGGCCGATCACGGCGCCGTAGCGCAGCACCTTGTCGTCTTTCGCCAGATCGCGGCGCGCCACCTTGTGCCCGAGTTCGATGGTCCGCGAGAGCGTGACGCTTTCGCCTTCGATCTGCACCTGCGTGCCGGCGTCGAGACGCGCCGCCGCGATCAGGCAGTTGTCGTCCGGACTGAGCAGGATCAGTCGCGGATCGGTTTCTTGTTGGCGGCTCGTCAAATGAGTTCTCCGTCAGGCCGTTGAATGAGCGTTGTGTTAGTTCTGGCCTTCGCCGCTCGCGAGGCGCGCCACCATCAGCGAGCCGAGGATGATCGCGCCGTAGATCGCCTGAATCCAGAACGACGGCACTTGCGCCAGAGTCAGCAGGTTTTGCACGACGCCGAGCAGCAGCACGCCGGAGAGCGCGCCGATCATCGTGCCCTTGCCGCCGTCGAGCGAAATGCCGCCGATCACCGCTGCCGCGAACACCGTAAAGATCATGCCGTTGCCCTGGTTCGCATTGATCGCGCCGACATAGCCGGTCACGATCAGGCCGCCGACCGAGGCCAGCATGCTGCCGAGAATGAACACGCCCCACGTGATGCGCTCGACGCGAATGCCCGCCGCGCGCGCCGCTTCCGGATTGCCGCCGATCGCATAGAGCGCGCGGCCGAGCCGGTGATAGCGCAGCATGAAGGCGGCGATCGCGAACGCCACCGCGGCGAGCCACACCGACAACGGCAAGCCCAGCACGATGGTGGTCGCGAGCGAGAAGAACGACGGCGGCATGTCGAACAGCGTGCCGCCCTTGGTCGCGCCGACGAGCATGCCGCGCAGCACGATCAGCATGGCCAGCGTGACGATGAAGGCGTTCAGCCGCAAACGCACCACCAGAAAACCGTTGATCGCGCCGACTACTGCGCCGACCGCGAGAATCGCCAGCAAGCCGGCCGCGGCGGGCCATTGCGTGCCGAATCCGGCCGAGGCGGCCGGCATCACGAGCATCGCGCCCACGGCCGGCGCAATGCCGACCGTCGATTCCAGCGACAAATCGAACTTGCCCGTCAGCACGATCAGCGATTCGGCGAGCACGACAAGCGCGAGCGCCGCCGACGCGCCGAGCACGCTGATCAGATTCGCACGCGTGAGAAAGCTCGGGCTCACGAACGCGCCGATCACGATCAGCAGCACGAGCGCAGGCAACAATGCGAGCTCACGCAAGCGGGCAAGTTGCGAGCGTCCGCGTTTGCCGCGCGAAGCCGATGCAGATGCGGATGCGGACGCTTGCGCGTGGACCTGGGCCTGCGCCGCGCCGAACGCGGGACTGGGCACACTATTCTTCATGGAGACTTACTCCTTCAACGGATGCAATCAGATCCTGGTCCTGCCATCCCGCGGGAAATTCCGCGGCGATACGGCCACGGAACATGACCAGAACACGGTCACAGGTGCGCAGATCGTCGAGTTCGCCGGACACGACCAGCACGGCCTTGCCTTCTTCGCGCACGCGATCCACGACGGAGAGCAGCGCTTCTTTCGATTTCACGTCGACGCCCGCCGTGGGGTCGATCAGCACCAGCACGTTGGGATTGGTGGCGAGTGCGCGCGCCATCACGACCTTCTGCTGATTGCCGCCCGAGAGGCCCGATACGACGTGCTCCGGTCCTTGCGCGACGATGCCGAGCGCGTCGATCATCTTCTGGCCGAACGCGTTTTTCTTTGCGGGCGTCGCGATGCCGAACTTGCCGAAGAGCCGCGCGATCGTCATCGACGCGTTTTCCGCGATCGATTGCGTCAACACGAGCCCCTCGTGATGGCGGTCTTTCGGCACGCAGCCGATGCCGTGCGCGAGCGCTGCGGGCACATCGCCGGGCGGCAGGCTCACGCCGTCCACGCTGATCGTGCCGCGCTTCGCCGCGCGCAAGCCGGCAATCGCTTCGGCTACGCTTGTGCGGCCGCTGCTCGTCGCGCCGGTCAAGCCGACGACTTCGCCGCGCTTGACGGCGAACGACACGTCTTCGTAGTCCGCGCCGCTGAGCCGGTCGACTTGCAGCGCAATCGCGGTGTCGGCGCGCAACGGTTCGCGCGCCGCCGCATCCGCGACCAGAAGGCCGCCGCGTTCGCCCGTCATCGCTTCGATCAACTGTTCGCGCGGCAACGCGGAAACCGGCGCGCTGACGATATGCCGCGCGTCGCGCAATACCGTGACCGCCTGGCAAATCTCGTACACCTCCTGCAGATGGTGCGAAATGAACAGGAAGGTCACGCCTTCGCGCTGCAATTCCTCGATACGCCGGAAGAGCCGCTTGATTTCGTCGCCGTCGAGCTGCGCAGTGGGTTCGTCGAGGATGATGAAGCGCGCGCCGTACGACAACGCCCGCGCGATCTCGACGAGTTGCCGCGCCTCGACGCTCAGGTCGCCGGCGCGCGCGTCTTCACGCACGTCGATCTTCCAGTGGTCGAGCAAGGTGCGCGCGTCACGGCGCATGGTTCGCCAGTCGATCACGCCGCCTCGCGACGGCTGCCGGTTGATGAACAGATTTTCCGCGACGGACAGGTCGCGAATGATCGTCGAATGCTGATACACGCAGGCCACGCGCTCGCGCCATGCATCGCGGTCGGCGAGCGGCGGCGCGGGCTCGCCGTTAAAGCGCACGTCGCCGGTATCGGGCTTGCGCAAGCCGGTCAGGATCGACACGAGCGTCGACTTGCCCGCGCCGTTGCGCCCGACGAGCGCATGCGACTCGCCGGGCATCACGCGAATGCTCACGTCGTTCAGCGCCGCCGTCGAGCCGTAGCGTTTGGTGACCGACAATGCTTCGACCACCGAAGCAATTCGCGCGCGTGACGTGCGCTCGCTGATGTCGCCGCTCATGTCGCCGCTCATTTGACGGTGTTGCCCCACAGCGCCTTGTCGTCGACATTCGACTTCGTGACGAGCGGCGCGGGCAACTGGTCTTCGAGGATGCCCGGCGCGAGCTGGATGATCGTGCTGCCGTGATCGGTCGGGCCCGGCTTGAAGGTCTGCCCGGCCAACGCCGCCTTGATGTAGTAGAGGCCGTACTTTGCGTACGAATCGGCGGGCTGCGACACGGTGGCGTCGATGTCGCCGCGGCGGATCGCGTCGAATTCCTGCGGAATGCCGTCGTTGCTGACGATCACGACGTGCTTTGCGTCGCCGGCCGGAAACAGCATCTGCTTGCGACGCAGCGTTTGCAGCGTCGGCGACAGATACACGCCGCCCGCCTGCATGTAGATCGCCTTCACGTCGGGATTCGCGGTAAGCAGACTGTCGAGTCCGGTAGCCGCGACGTCGCCCTTCCAGCTCGCCGGAATTTCCAGCAGCTTCAAACCGGGAAAGCCCTTCAGGCATGAGCGGAATGCCTCGGAGCGGTCGCGTCCGTTCACCGAACCCAGGTCGCCCATGATCTGCACGACCTTGCCCGACTTCACGTGTTCGCCGATGTACTTGCACGCCTTCTCGCCGTACGCGTGATTGTCGGCGCGCACGACCATCGCGATCTTGCCTTGCGTCGGTGCGACATCGACGGCGACGACCGGCACGTTGCGCGCCGTCGCGGCGTCGAGCGCGCGGCTGATCGCGGCGGAGTCGAGCGGGCCGACCACGATGCCCTTCGCACCCAGGTTCAACAGGTTGTTCATGTCGGTGATCTGCTGCACCGGATCGCCATTCGAATTCACCGGCGCGAGGATGTCGATGCCCATCTCCTTCGCGTACTTCGGCAGATAGTTGTTATACGACTGCCAGAACGGCGACGTCAGCAGCGGCAGGCCGAGGCCGACCTTGCCTGCCTCGGCGGCCTCCGCAGCGCCGCCCAGACTCAAACCGGCGATGCACGCGGACGCGGCCACCGTGAAGAGCGACTGACGGAACGAACGGGAAAACAATTGGCGAGCCGGCTTCTGCTCTTTCGCGAACGACATGACTGTGTCTCCTGATATGCGTTGTTGAACTGCGTGAACCGGTCGTGGATGCCGGCACTTCGTCCTGCGCTTTCTTATGTGCATTGGCGACTCTGTGCGAATCTTGGCGTGCGCTCATTCACCAATGAACGTATTATTCATATACGGACTTTTCGAAGTCAAGCGAAGTGCACTGCACCAACCGTCCGTGTTTTCCCTGGACGCATCGGCGCGCACGGAGCGCGCTGCGGCACTTACACTCAAGCGCCACTTACTGAGAACAGCTCACGGAACTCGCTCACGATGGACGCAGAAGACAAGGACGATGCCGACCGTTATCGCGCGCCCGCGCTCGACAAGGGCCTCGACATCCTCGAGTTGCTGGCCGAGCAGAAGGAAGGGCTCACGCGCGCCGAGATCACGAAGCTGCTCGGGCGCAACGCGAGCGAGATGTATCGGATGCTTGAGCGTCTGGTCGCGCGGCAATACGTGGTGCGCTCCACGGGCGGCGACCGCTATTCGCTTAGCCTGAAGCTGTATGCGCTGGCGCATCGTCATCCGCCGATGAACCGGCTCATCTCCGAGGCGTTGCCGCTGATGCAACGTTTCGCCGATGCCGCCGAACAATCGTGCCATCTGGCCGTGTACGACCGCGGCAATCTGCTCGTCATCGCGCAAGTGGATGGACCGGGCACGTGGGGCATGTCGGTGCGGCTCGGTTCGCGCGTCGGCTTGATCGACACCGGCTCGGGCCGCGTGATGCTCGCGTTCCAGACCGTCGAACAGCGCGCGCAGATGCTTGCCGAGCACACCAAGGTCAAGGGCGAAGTGACGATAGACCGCGAGGCGCTCGAAGCCGCGTGCGAGCGGATTCGCGCGGCCGGTTTTTCGCAGAAGGACAGCCAGCAGACGTTCGGCGTGACCGACGTCACGTTCCCGGTTCTCGGTCCGTCCGGCCAGGCGATTGCGGCGCTCACCTGCCCGTATCTGAAGCGTATCGACGAATATGTCGCGCCCACGCTCGCGGCCGCAACGACGCTGCTGCGCGAAACGGTGCAGGCGCTTTCGATGTTTCGCGAGCAGACGGTTTGAGGTGTGGTGGAAGTGCAGTTGCGGTGTCTGCGGCGTGTGGTCGATGGAATTCGCCGCGGCAAGTTTGATTAGAAGCGGGCCGCTTGCGCATATGGTTTAGAATGGCGGCCCTCTCAAAAAACGACGCCGCGTGAAGTCATTCGTGCGCATCCATCGATAAGCAATGGCGAAACTTCTGACCGATTCCGAATTCCAGCGTTTTTCCGAACTCCAGCAGAAGCAATCGAGCTTCACGATCACACCGGAAGAAGCCGACGAACTGCGCGACATCGTCGCTCATGCGCAGAAGCGCCGCGACGATCGCGCGGCGGCAATGCAGAGCATCGAGACTTTCATCCAGCAATTCGACATCAGCCCGGACGAGCTGTTTTCGCCGGAACAGATTGGCGAAGCGGCGCGCACCTATGGCCTGATTCCGGCGGCCAAGAAGGAGCGCGTGCTGCCGCCGTCGTTCACCTTCAACGGCAAGCCGTACCAATGGACGACGCGCGCGCTGCCGGACGACATTCGCGTGCCGCTGTTCGATGCGTTCAAGGCGGGGCAGTCGGTGAAGTCGTTTATCGCGACGCCGAAAGATGCGAACCGTTGCGCGGCGACGATCGCGCGTCTGGAGCGTGAAACCGGTGCGGTGTATGCGGATGCGTGGCTCGAAGAGCTGGCGGTGACGCGGGCGCAGGTTGATGAGGCGGCGGGGAAGTTGCCTGCCTAAATAATTGTTGGCCGGGCACCAGCGCGGTGGTGCCGGCTTGCTGATCTTGTCTTGTACAGATCATTATCCTAGCGAGCACCTGCGCGGCTTGCTCTGCAATTGCCTTCTCATCTCCGTCTTTGGTGCGCTTTCCGCAACGCGAAAGCAACCGCCGCGCTGCGTCTCGTAGGGCGGCGTCTCATGTCTCGTGTCCGATCCGCTGCTCGCACTTCTGACGGCATACGCCGACAAAACACGCAGAAAAAGCCAGTCGCGCCCTACGCGCGTAGGAATGCAGAGAGCGGAAACTTCCGCCATTACACAAATTCGGCTGTAGCGAATGGGTGACTCTTGTCACATGGCCCCGGATATTACAAACTCGTCAGCTCGCTTACAAATCGCCGAAATTAACTATCACAGTTGAGAGTAAGCCGCAGGAGGGATGACTCACCTTCTACGAGTTTGCCGAAAGCCAGGTTGCGTGGCCTCTACTTAGTTAGGATCCCAATCGACTCTTAGACTTTTGATGGGGACATGAGAAAAAGTCGAGGAAGCATCGGACGATCTGAAACGCGAGTGTTTCGAACAAGAACAATCCTATTCACTCACAATCCTTTTATCCTGATGATCAAAAATATTAGAAGGAGCCTGACGAGAAACATCGTTAGATGGCTCATGGCCGGCTCGCTCGCGGCATCTCTGGCTGCATGCGGCGCAGGCGACGGTGTGTCGTCCCAGCCCACGTCTACCGGAGCAAACACGGCGAAAAGCGCGAGCAAGACACCTCTGCAGACGCCGAAGTTCACGGAGGTGAAGTTGTCGTCTGCTGCGCGCGCCTCGACGAATGCCCCAATGTTATTTAGAGCGTCTCAGCTGGGCAGCGCTTCGCTGGGGGGTTATCCCATTCCTCCGTTGATCTGGAACTCGCACCGGATCAACGTGTGTTGGGAGAACGCGACAGACGGGAATGAAACACAACGCAACTGGGTGAGGGAAGCTGTCACCAGTGCCTGGGACGCAAATTCCGACGTCACGTTTGCCGACTGGACGCAGTGCCCCGACTATGACACCTCGCCGACTTACCTGGGCGTTCGAGTGGCCTTCGCGGACGGTGGTCCTCGAACGCTTAGCCCAGGGGAAGCAGGCCTCGGCCGCAGAGGCGACGTCCGATTAAGGATGGCTTTTAACCAGTGGGAAACTCAATGCGCAACAAAGGATGACTCAGGAAACTGTCTGAAACAGTTGTTCTGCTGGAATTGGGATGATCTGGAAGCGTGCGTCAAAATAGTTGCCGTGCACGAATTCGGCCACCTATTGGCATTTGCTCATGAACAGGATCGACCAGAGACGCCTGAATGGTGCAAGAATCAACCTGAGGTGCTGCAAGAACCCAAGAGAGGAGACGGCGTGGTCTTTGGGCCTTGGGACCTGCATTCCGTAATGAACTACTGCAACCCCGATTGGATGGGCTTTGGCGTTTTGAGCCCGGGCGACGTCAGCCTCGTGCAAGCGTATTACGGAAAACCGGGAAGCAAAATTTATTCTGTATATACAGCTAATGATCCGCCCATCGTAGTGATCCAGGATAGTAAGACTTTCGACTATGCTGCGGACTACCTGACCATTCCCAATGCGGACGGCTTCGTGGTTCGTCATTTCGCGGCTACGCCCGACGGCAACAAAGTCGCATACACGCTGGTCAATCGGCAAAACCACAGCACAATGCTTGGCTACATCGATACGCACTCCGATACGCTAAAGCTTCAGAAAACGATCGCCGAAGAAATCGTGGACATGCAATTGTCCGGCGACAGCAAGTACGCCTATGTCATATGGCAGCAGGGTAGTACTACTGGACTTCGCGCCTACGACATGAGCACCCTGAATGTCGCCTGGAACCTGCCTATTGCGGGGGCTAAGCGAATCGCGGCACAACGTAATGTCTCCAGCCAGCGGCTCTATGTGGTCAAGAACGCAGGAACCGGTAGCGCGCAGTCGATCGCCGTGGTGGATATCAACTCGCACAGCCAGATTGCCAGCTACCCTGTCGGGACAACGCATTCGCAAGCGTTGCTGGTTGGTCTGACGCCCGACGAGAAGACGCTGTATCTCGCCGATCCGAGTACCGAAAATCAGCTCGTTCCGTTCATTGCCAACCTCGATACACAGTCTGGCCAATACAATGTTCTGCAGCCAATTACCCCCGCCGATGCCGGTGTTCACGATCTCCACGTGCTCGACAGCAACCGGGTTCTACTTGGAACGAATAAGCAAGGAATCGCACCGCTTGTTTATGATGTCGGCGCAAAATCGTTCAAAGCGATAACCGATGGGATTCCGGACAATTGGTCTCTCCCGTTCGTCTACTCACCGGACGGCAAAACAGTGTTCACGATGGGCCAGTACTGGGACGACGGCATTCCGTATTACTCGTTCGTTCGCCTCGACAGTTATAGGTTGCAAATGGCGACTGCACCCCCGATCTGGGCGGGCTCCAACCATCCGGTCTGGAGTGTCGGTTTCGGTCAAGACGTCGTGACTCGACCATTCGCGGTGATCTATCGCTGATGAGATCTTCACCGCGCAATTGTCACGCTGACGTTCTCTAACGTAAAAACGCCGTTCAGCCTCCCGGTTGAACGGCGTTTTTAACGAGTCGGCGCACGGCAACAAGCCAGCGCAATCGCGCGCTATTCCCTAAAACGTTGTGGAAACCGTGACCCACGTCTGCTGACGAGCTGTGTGCGCCGGAGCATGCCCGGCGCGCATCGCGTAGCTCAGTTGCGCGGCCACGCGTTTGCCGCTGAAATTTGCGCCGATCCCGTAGCCTTGCAGTCTGACGCTGCCACCGGGTATGGGGCCGTCGCCGCGCGTTCTCCCTCGTGCATCGTCGTAGAAGATTTGCAGGGATGTACCGGGAATACTGCTGAAGGACTTGCTCGCGGCGACGGAAAACACGAACCCATCGTCCACCGAGGCCGCGTTCTGATCATAGGCGCGTACCGCCGATGGACCACCAAGCCCGAGCCGCTCTGAGCTATCGAGACTGCGGCTCGCCCATTGCCCGCGCATCTGAACGGACGCGCGAATGGTCGGCGTAATCGCCTGCACGTAGGCGAGCGCCGGCTCGGCCTTATAGAAGTCGAATCGTCGCCCGCTCAACGCAGCAACACTGCCCGAGTAGTCGGATTCTCTCTGCTTCGCCGTACCGCGACTGACAATCGCGCTGTATTGAATCGCGTTCCGGCGCTCGTCGAGCTGCCCGAGCATGGTGCCGTCGACGCGCACCGAAGCAAGAACGCTGCGCTCGTCGGTGCGAAGAATTTCGCCGAACTTTTCGTCGCTGGATCGTTTGAAGTTGAGACTGGCGCCCACGTCGAGACTCACGGTGCCTGAGCGAATCACGGGGTTCGTCCCGTAGAGACTGATTACATTGGCGGAACCCGTTCCCAGGCCCGCGAACGCTTCCCCGAGTTTGTAGTCGACGCGCGAGTATGCGATACCGGCTCGACTCGCACCTACGCCCGTGAGCAGGTCGTAGGAAACACGGCCCAGGCGGGTATGGCCATCTTCGCCCGCTTTGGTCTGCATGAAGCGAGGCGTCAGATAGGCTGTCGCCTGGAACTGATCGCCGAGTCCCAGCGGATTGTTGATGCCACCTGTTACGCCGAATCTGCGCCAACCCGCCTGTCTGGAACCGGCGTTGTCGATCGCAGCGGCGCCGTAGAAGCGGTCGCCCGGCTCGACATCGACCGTGGCGATTGTGCCGCCCGGTTCACTTCCGGCCGACAAGGTCGGCGTTGCAGACGCGACTCCCGGGACTTCTTCAGTCAGCCGCACGTTACGCTCGATTTCACGCAACGAAGGTTGTCCATCGCGCGACGTATGGAGAATCTCTCTCAGCCGTTCAGTGACCACGTTAGAGGTATTCTCAACATCGAGCGACTCAATGTGGCCGCGCACGATCTCGAAGTGGACGACACCGTCCGTCACTGTTTGCGGCGGAAGAATCACACGAACAAGTGAGTCACCGCCGTTGTAGAGCACGGCAGTGAGCGCGTCGCGCAACGCATGTAGCTGTGAGATGGTTACATTGCGTCCACGCCAGGGTGTGGTGAACGCGTCGGCGCGTTGTTGCTCCTCCGGGGACAGCGCACTGCCGAAATCGAACGCCGTGACGGGGAACGACAGTTCGCCGTCGTCCCGCGCGGTTGCGACCGGAGCCGATGGCTCCGCTGGGATAGCTCGATCTAGTCCGGGCTCCGCTCCGGCTCCTCGTATGAGTTCGGGATTTTGCCGAAGCAGCGAACCCGTGCTAGTCGGTTCATAGGCATGGACGGACGCATGCCAGGCGGTCACGCCGATTAACGGTAGCCATGCTGGGCTAAACGCGCGGCGCAGAGGCCGGGATTGAACGGCGATTTTCAAAAGGCAGTGACGTCAGAACGTATTGCTAAAACTGGCGCGAAGGACAGACGTGACGCATCCGCATCGTCACGTCAACCGAGCGTTACAGGCTCGCCGATTCCGGCAGAATCCGGACGTTACCTTTAACGTTCTCCGTGTTGTCCGGCAGGTTGATCTCCGGCGCAGTCAGCTTCCCACCCAGGCGCGCAATATAAGCGTTGACGTTGATCTGCTTGCCGGCGTCGATCTTGCCCGTGTCGACAGCGAAGCTATCTAACGTGACAACCTTGCCCGCCGAGGTGCGCGACTTCGATTGCTGTGAAATGGAGCTGCTCGCATCCAATGTCACGTTCCCGTCGCGGCTGATGACGTTACCCGCCTGAGCGAGATGGCCGCCCGTCAGCACCGCGATACAGGACATGCCCGAAGGACACGACGGGCTGTACGTTTTGGACTTGACCGAGATGTCGTTATCCGCGTTGAGGTTGCCGGCGAGTTTGATATCGCCACCTCGAATATTGATCGTTTCAGCCGCGATATTCGCTGCTCGAATTTCGTTCGACCGCAACCTGTACGACCAGTAATTCGAATCGGTGTCTAACGTAACCGTGTGGGCCGCAGAGGTTTTGACGCTATCGGCCTGTTTTATGTTGCCTCCAGCCAGTAAGTATATGGAGCCGTTCGTCGACGTTACATTGGCTCGCTGATTGACGTCGCCGCTGTAGCTTTCCACATACACACCGTTCACTGTCTTAATGGGCGCATTGATGTTGATACTGTTGCTCATCAATTGCGCGGTCTGAGCGTTGATCCGGCCGTTGGTGGTAATCACGCCATCAGCCGTTTCGGGACCCATGTCGCCGTATTTCATAACGGTGGAATCGATATTGACATCGCTGCCAGCATTGATAACGCCGTTCATATCGACTTTGCCGCCATAAGAGCTAATGTTCACCGATCCTTTTGACGCCAGCTTTGCGCCAGATTCAACCGTCACGTCGTGTGTCGAAGGCGCCGAATACACGCGTGCGCGGGCAACGGATGGGTCGAGGAAGGTGCCGGCCGGAGCGAGCACTCCGCCTTGGCCTTCGGAACTGATCTCGATTCGATTGTCAGCCGATACACGGCCGCTTACGCTGATCTTGCCGCCGTCCATAGAAGACAGCCTGATAGTGCCGCCTTCTCTCGCAGATGCACTTGTTGCCTCAATGCGACCTGTGTTCTGAATAACGGTACCAATAACGGCACCCGTGGCGGACGTGGATAACAGGACGTCGCCGCCGTTCGCGGTAATAGAACCGTGATTCGCTGCGAGCGCATTTTGTGCCTGTTTCCCAAGCACCACCCGCAGGCTTGAATCGTTCATCACCATTGCGGCGCCATTCGCCGCACCCAACGTGACATCCTTCGCCACGATCACGCCGGAATTGGTTACCTGTGGGCCAACGAGAATGACCGCTCCCTGCGCAACGAGCTTGCCGTTGTTCGTCACACGTCCGTCTGCCTGGCCGGGATACAGATTGAGGCTCCGATAGTTGCCTCCGTACGGCTGCCCGCCGTCCATGAACTCCTGATCATGCATGTCCAGCGTCGACGCCACCAGACTCCCAACATCCACTTTCGCGCTCTTGCCGAACACAACCCCGGCCGGATTCACCACGAACACGCGCCCGTTAGCCTTCAGCGTGCCGTCGATTTGGGTCGGATTCGCGGTAGTCACACGGTTGAGCACAGCCGATGTAGCGCCCGGTTGATTGACAATCACCGACTGATCTTTGCCGATGTTGAAGTTCTTCCAGTTGACGATCATCTTGTCGCTCGACTGCGAAATCGTCGTCGTTTTGCCTTGCGTCTTGATCGCGCCGGCGCCCGCCGCTACGACACCGCCGTCCACGGCCCACGCAGTGCCCACGACTGCCATGAACATGGCTGGCAGCAGCGCCAGACGATAATTCGGCGCCACCCCGCGCCCGATTGGCTCGCGGATACATTTCTTATTCATTCGTTGACCTTTTAAGAGAGCTAACTAAATTTCTCACGCGAACGCTGAGCGTCGCACGGCAGGCGTTCCAGCAATTGAAGTCGGAACGTAACCGCGTCGTAAGATTGTAGGGATACTCTCAGCCGAAGAACTTGAAGAAACGTCCGAACCTATGTGTGCTTTCGTCATCGGATAGACGGCGTTTCGCTCTCGCCAGAGTCATCCAGCGCCATCCGAAACCCCACCACGCCCGGATCTTCCGTCGGCGTCATCGTGAAGCCGCTCGCCCTCGCGAGCGCGATCATCGCGGTATTCTCACGCAGCGCCTCGCCCACCAGCCAATGCGTGCCGCGTGCCCGCGCATACCGGATGATCCGGTCCGTCAGCAAACGCCCGAGCCGTCGCCCCTTCTGATCCGAGCGGATCGCCACCGCAAACTCGGCCGTTTCGTTATCAGGATCGGCAACCGCCCGCACCACGCCGAGCGTGCGCGAAACGCCGGCTTCGTCCCGCACGGTCGCGATCAGCGCCATTTCGCGGTCGTAGTCGATCTGTGTCATGCGCGCGAGCTGCGAATGATCGAAGCTGCCGACCGCGCCGAAGAACCGCAAGCGCAGATCCTCAGGCGTCATCGCTTCGACGAAATCGTGATGCGCGGCCTCGTCTTGCGGGCGAATCGGCCGCACGGTCACACGCAGACCTTCCCAGTCGAGCGTCTCTTCGAAACGGCGCGGATACGGCACGATCGCAAGCCGGCTGCGTTTCGCCGCAATGCTGACGATCGGCTCAAGCACCGCGACGTGGTCGTCGTACACATTGAGCGTCAACGACAATCCGACGATCTCCTTCACATCGCACACCGCGTGCGACAGCGCCGTGAGCGCAGCGAGCGCCGGCTCGGGCGCGACGAGCCGCGCATAGGGCGAACGCGTGACGATGTCGCGTGCGAGAACCGGGTTCAACGGCGGCAGGCCGTACACGCGCAACGGCTCGGAGACGCCATCGGCGGATGGCGCCGTGAAGCGGAACACCGGGCCAAAGTTATCGTCGTCGTGAAGCGCGACCGCGATGCCGACTATCGGCTTGGCCTCATGCGCGCCGCCCGCTTCGTTTTCGACCCGAAGCCCGAACCGCTCCAATAGGCCCGCCGCGGCTTCGCCGGTTAGTTGGTGCTCACCTGCCGCGAGCGCCGCGCAAACCTGCGCTTGCGCGGCGTCGATTGCGTCGGGGACTTCGGCAGGCAAACCCTCGGGCGTCTGCATCAGCAATTCGCGCCCCATCCGATAATCGACGAGACGTGCGAACGCGCGGGCGAGCCGCTGCGGCGTCGTGTGAACCGGAATGCCTTGCGCGTGCAACGCATCGCGCGTAGCCGCGTCCACGCCGCCAAAGAAACAGGCGAGCAGACCGCGATAGGCGAACCGTTGATTCGCGATCAATGCCTGCGCGACCTCGTCGACCGGCGCGCTATGCGTCGACGCATGAACGACGAAAGCTGTGCCGGTGCCGCGATGTTGCGCCAGCAGCTTTAGCGCGGTGCCGAAATGCTCGGGACGCGCGTCGTCGCCGAGTTGCAGCGGATTGCCGCCGATCACGTTCGGCAACGCTTGCTGCAATGCCTGCGATGCTTCGTCGGGCCACGGCGCGAGCGTATCGCCGGCGGCGGCGAAGGCGTCGCAGGCCAATGTTGCGAGGCCGCGGTCGCTCGTAATCAGCGTCGCCGTCGCGCCCGCCGCGACGCGGCCCACGCCGAGCGTCTCGATTTCGTCGAGCAGATCGTCGAGCGCGTCCACGCGCACCATGCCCGCGCGGCGGAACGCAGCGGTGTAAAGCGCATCCGCCGGATCGGCGCGGCCCGAGCGCAGCGCGAGCACCGGCTTGTTGCGCGCCGCGGCGCGAGCCGCCGACATGAACTTGCGCGCCGCCCGCACGCTGTCGAGTTCGAGCAGAATCGCGCGCGTGCCGGGATCGCTCGCCAGATAGTCGAGGACGTCGCCCGCGTCGACGTCGGCCTCGCCGCCCAGCGCGACCGCGTGCGAAAAGCCGAGGCCGCGCGCGTGCGCCCAGCCGAGCACGGCATTGGTCAGCGCATTCGATTGCGACACCCACGCGACGCCGCCCGCCTTCACCGTGCACGACGGCGCGCCGAAATGCGCGCGCAGCGCCGGCGACACGACGCCGAGACTACCCGGCCCGACGATCCGCAACAGATGCGGCCGCGCCGCCGAAAGCGCATGCCGCAACGCGAGCCGGTCATCGTCGCAGCGTGCTTCGCCGACGATGATCGCCGCGCGCGTGCCCAAACCGCCGAGCTTGTGAATGATCGAAGGCCAGGTCGCGGGCGGCGTGCAGATCAGCGCGACGGTCGGCGCTTGAGGCAAGTCGCCGGCATCGGCGATCACCGCGTGGCCGTTGAGCGTGTGGTGCTTCGGATTGACGGGCCACAGCGGGCCGTCGAAGCCGCCTTCCAGGAGCCGCGCCCACACCATCGCGCCGGTGCTGCCCGGCCGCTCGGAAGCGCCGATCACGGCGACGGATTTCGGTCGGAACAACGCGTCGAGATTGCGAACGGTCACAGGCGCTCCGCAGATGGAAAGGGCGCGCCGCTCGGGCGTCGACGCGCGCGTCTTCGTCAGGATAGGCGAAGTGGAGCGATCGCGCGGTGCTTCTCGAACGCAAGCCTTGGCCGCCGTCAATCGACGCTTGATTAACGCGACCGCGCGCCGGGATTTTTTTAGCGTGCGCAGGCAAAATACCGCGCTTCAGTGCGACAATCGCAGACGATCCGCGCGCCTTCCCATCGGCCGCACTGCCCCGGATGTCAAAGAATCAGAAGGTGATGTATGCGACGCTTGCCATCGCTCATCGCGTTGCGCTTTTTCGAGGAAACCGCGCGCCACATGAGCTTTAATCGCGCGGCGAGCGCACTGTGCGTGACGCAAGGCGCCGTCAGCCGGCAGATCAAGCTGCTCGAGGAATCGCTCGGCGCGAAGCTGTTCGAGCGCGACCACAAGGGCATCCGCCTGACGCCGGTGGGCGTGCAGTTTCTGCCTTGCCTGTCCGACGCATTCGATACGATCGAGCGCGGCTTCCGTCAGATCACCGCGGCCAAGGGCCGGCGCCGTCTCGTGGTTGCCGTGCCGCCCACGTTCGCGACGCAGTGGTTCTCGCCGCGGCTCGGTTCGCTGGCCGACGAAATGCCCGACGTCGAATTGTCGATCCGCACCGAGCCCACCACGGACTGTCATTGCAACATCCGCTTTGGCCGGCACGCGCTGGCCGATACGCATTCCGAACTGCTGATGACCGAGCGCCATGTGCTCGTGGGTGCGCCGAGGTTGCTCGGCGAGCCGCTCGACAGGCTGCTTGAACACATGCCCGCGCTGCATGTGCTGCACAACGACGCAAGGCTCGACCTATGGCCGAACTGGCTGGCCACGGCGGGGCTGCCCGCGCGTTACGCGGAAAACGGCATTGAATTCTCGACGCTCGAACAGGCGATTCGCGCGGCGCGCAAGGGCGCGGGACTGGCTATCGTCGACAGGAACATGATCGTCGAGGAACTCGCGGACGGCAGTCTTGCACGCTTCTCGGACGTTGAAGTGGCCGGCCCGTTCGGCTATTGGCTCGACGTCGCGCCGCAGCACGCCGCGCTTGAATACGTGCAGGCGTTTGCGGCCTGGCTGCGGGAAGAAGTGTTGAAGATGGGCTGATGGAGCCGTGTCCGGCGGCAGCGCCTATGCCGGCAATGAGCCCGCAATCGAATGGAAAAAGCCGCGTGGGCATGACTGCACCACGCGGCTTTTTGTTGTTGCGTAAGTTTGTTACGTAAGCCGCTGTGAGCTCGCGGCCCACCTGCGTTACATCGCCTTCTTGAACGGCGCGCCCGAATGCTCGCGCAACTCGTTGAACACGATCTTCGGCCACGCCTTTTGCGCGACTTCGATTTCCGAGACATGCGAAGCGAGATACGTCGGTGCGTCGGATGCGTCGAGCGCGATCCGCGCCGCGTATGAATCGGTGAAGCGACGCAGTTCGGCGGGATCGTCGCAAGTGACCCAGCGCGACATGCGGTAGCGCGCGGGCGCCATGCGCACATCGACCTTGTACTCAGTCGACAAGCGGTGCGACACCACCTCAAACTGCAGTTGCCCAACCGCGCCCAGGATCATCAAGCCGCCCACTTCCGGACGGAACACCTGAATCGCGCCTTCCTCGCCGAGTTGCTTCAACGCTTCGCCAAGTTGCTTGGCGCGCATCGGATCGACCACTTCGACGGTCTGAAAAATTTCCGGTGCAAAGAACGGCAGCCCGACGAACTGCAGCGCCTCGCCTTCGGTCAACGTATCGCCGAGACTCAGCGTGCCGTGATTCGGAATACCGATGATGTCGCCCGGATACGCCTCGCTCACCGTCTCGCGCCGCTGCGACAGAAACGTCACCACGTTATTCGCGCGGAATGTCTTGTTGGAACGCGTCACCTTCACGGCCATGCCGCGCTCGAAACGCCCCGAACACACGCGGATGAACGCCACGCGGTCGCGGTGCGCCAGGTCCATGTTCGCCTGCACCTTGAACACGACGCCGGTGAACTTCGGCTCGTCGGGCATCACCGGACGCTGCACGGTCATGCGCATCGACGGCGGCGGCGCCAGGTCGACGAGCGCGTCGAGAATTTCCTTCACGCCGAAGTTGTTGATCGCGGAGCCGAACAGCACCGGCGACTGCTGACCGGCAAGAAACTGCTCGCGGTCGAAATCGGGCGTGGCGCCGGTAATCAGATCGATCTCTTCCTTCGCCTTCACCCAGCTTTGGCCGAAGCGGCGTTCGCCTTCCTCGCTGCTCAGCGCCTGCAGCGTTTCGACGTCGCCGCCCGCCTTATCTTGCCCGGCGCGGAACACGCGAACCTGATCGCGCTGAATATCGTAGACGCCCTGGAATTCCTTGCCCATGCCGATCGGCCACGTGAACGGCACCGCCGCCACGCCCAGATGCTGCTCAATTTCGTCGAGCAGGTCGAGCGGCTCGCGCACTTCACGGTCGAGCTTGTTGATGAACGTGACGATCGGCGTCTTGCGGCTGCGGCAGACTTCGAGCAGCTTGAGCGTTTGCGCTTCGACGCCGTTCGCGCCGTCGATCACCATCACGGCGGCATCGACCGCGGTCAGCACGCGGTACGTGTCTTCGGAGAAGTCTTCGTGGCCCGGCGTGTCGAGCAGGTTGATCACCGCGTCGCCGTACTCGAACTGCATCACCGAGCTGGCGACGGAAATGCCGCGCTGCTTTTCGATCTCCATCCAGTCGGATGTCGCGTAGCGATTGCTCTTGCGGCCCTTCACGGTGCCGGCGATCTGAATCGCGCCCGAGAACAGCAGCAGTTTTTCGGTCAGCGTGGTCTTACCCGCGTCCGGGTGGGAAATAACCGCGAAGGTGCGGCGGCGTTTGAGTTCGGAGACTGACATCGGGTCTGGCGGTCACGGATAGGGGTTCGGCGGTCTTCGGAAGCGGCTGGCTTCCGGGCTGCCGCGCGTGGCGCGGCGGCGTCGAGCTGCGGGAGTCGGGTCGGGAACCCGCATCACTATGGCAACCGGGCCGCGTCGGAAAACAGGTCGGGAACGAGCGTTCGACAATACGGATAATCGCCAGCGCAGAACAGCGCAGGGAACGAATGATACACGCCGGGACGCCGGACGTGGGAAAGCCGCCCGCGAGGGGCGGCTGTCTGGGGAGGGGGATTGGGGAGGCGGAGAGTGCGTTAGGTCGTTGCAGTGGTCCGCGGGCGGTCGTGCCTTCGTGCCGTAGTGGTCGCCGTGGCGAGCGGAACTTGGCGGCGGCCGCCGGGCAGTTCGCGGTTCGCGGTTCGCGGTTCGCGGTTCGCGGTTCGCGGTTCGCGGTTCGCGGTTCCGGTGCCCGGCTCCCGGCTCCCGGCTCGCCGCAAATACCCCCTACCCGCCGCTGGCCTGGTTCAACGTCAAATGCTTCGTTTCAGGCGCCCACGCAATCGACACAACCATGCCGACGAGCAGCACCGCCGCCAGCACCATCATCGTGACGTGAAACCCGAAGCCGGCAATGCCGAGCGGCAACAGAAACGTACCCACCGCCGAGCCGAGACGGCTGCACGCAATCGCGAGACCGACGCCGCACGCGCGCACTTCGGTCGGAAAGCACTCCGGCGGGAACACGCCGACGAGATTCGAGAACGCCGACATGGTCAGCGTGAAAATGCCGAACGCGACGATCATCGCGAGCGTCGCCGATTCCGGCAGCACGCTCAACGCGATCAGCGAAACGCACGTCACCGCAAACGAGCCGATCAGGAAGAGTCGCCGCGACAGCTTGATGGTCAGCCAGATCCCAATCAGTGCGCCAAGCACCAGAAAGCCGTTCAGCAGCAGATCCGCGCCGGAATCGTTGTTCAGGTGAATCGCCTTCAGGATGGTCGGCAAGAACGTGTAGATCGCGAAGTACGGAATGACGAGACACACGAAAAACGCGCAGTTGAAAATCGTCCGGCGAATCAGGTCTTTTTCGAAGAGACGCATGAACCCGCTGGCCGTTTGCGCGTGTTCGTCGTGCACGCCGTCGAGCGTCACGTTTTCGCCAAAGTGCTTCAGCACGACCGACTTCGCCTCCGCAACGCGGCCCTTGCCGAGCAGCCAGCGCGGCGACTCCGGCGTGCCCATGCGCGCGATCAGCACGATCACCGCGGGAATTCCCGCCGAGGCGAGCAGCCAGCGCCACGCATCGGGCGACGCATCGGCGTAATGCATGCCCAGCACGTTCGCGACCACATAGCCGACGGTCCATATCACGCTGAACGATCCAAGCAATGTTCCGCGATGCTTGCGCGGCGAGAATTCCGCGAGAATCGCATGTCCGACGGCGAAGTCGCCGCCCATGCCGAAGCCGATCAGCACGCGCAGCAAGCACAGTTCGAAAGGCGAGTGCACGTAGAACTGCGCGAACGCAGCCACGGTGATGATGACAAAGCTCATCAGGAAAATTTTCTGCCGGCCGAGCCGGTCCGACAGCCAGCCGAACACGAGGCTGCCGAGAAAAATGCCCATCAGCGCGGAGCTGCCGATCATGCCCATCCAGAAGGCGTCGATCGGCATCTGACGATTCATCGCGGCGAGCGCGTAGCCGATGGTGCCGAGCGCGAAGCCCTCGGTGAAGTGCGCGCCGAACGTGAGGCCCGCAATCTTGACGTGAAACGCGTTCAGCGGCACGTCGTCAATGGAAACGGCGCGCGTCGCGGACGACGCCGCAGCGGGGAACGCAGGCGCGAGGCCGAGCGCACTTGCCTGGATATCCTGATTATTCATCTTGTCTCCTGTGATTGTTCTGAGCGGCGGATGCCGCGTAACGACATCCGCCAACGGTCTAACGATCAGCGCCCCAAGCCGCCCATCATCATGTACTTGAGCTCGGTGTATTCATCGAGTCCGTACTTCGACCCTTCGCGGCCAAGGCCCGATTGCTTCACGCCGCCAAACGGCGCGACTTCGGTGGACAGAATCCCTTCGTTGATGCCGACCATGCCGCTTTCGAGCGCCTCGCCGACACGCCACGCGCGCGCCAGATCGCGCGTGTACAGATAGGCCGAGAGTCCGAACGGCGTTGCGTTGGCAGCGGTAACGGCTTCGTCTTCGGTCTTGAAGCGAAAGCACGCGGCGACCGGCCCGAAGGTTTCTTCTTGCGCGATCAGCATCGAACTGGATGCATCGACGAGAACCGTCGGCTCATAAAAGGTGCCGCCCAGCGCGTGCCGCTTGCCGCCGGTCAACACCTTGGCGCCTTTCTGCAATGCGTCGGCGACGTGCGCTTCGACCTTGCTCAACGCAGCCTGATTGATCAGCGGACCCTGTTCGACGTCGCCTTGCAACGCGTCGCCCACGCGCATCTTGCGCGCGGCCTGTGCGAGTGCCTGCGTGAACGCGTCGTAGACGCCGTCCTGCACATAGAAGCGATTGACGCACACGCAGGTTTGCCCGGTGTTGCGAAACTTTGAAGCCATCGCGCCTTGCACGGCGGCGTCGATGTCGGCATCGTCGAAAACGATGAACGGCGCATTGCCGCCAAGCTCCAATGAGAGCTTCTTCAACGTATCCGCCGACTGCTTCGCGAGCAACTTGCCCACGCGCGTCGAGCCGGTGAACGACAGCTTGCGCACCACGTCCGATTCGGTGAGCGCGCCGCCTATCGCGACGGCATCGCCGGAAACGATGTTGAACACGCCCGGCGGAATGCCCGCTTTCGCGGCCAGCACGGCGAGCGCAAGCGCGGACAACGGCGTTTCTTCCGATGGCTTGAGCACCATCGTGCAACCGGCCGCGAGCGCGGGACCGGCCTTGCGCGTGATCATCGCGAGCGGGAAATTCCACGGCGTGATGGCCGCGACGACGCCCACGGGTTCGCGCGTCACGACGATCTTCGCGTTCGGATTCGGGCTCGGAATCACGTCGCCATAGGCGCGCTTCGCTTCCTCCGCGAACCATTCAAAAAAGCTCGCCGCATAGCCGACTTCGCCGCGCGCTTCCGCAAGCGGCTTGCCTTGTTCGCGCGTCAACAGCTCGGCAAGCGCATCGCGATGCTCGAGCATCAACTCGCCCCAACGCCTGACGCGCGCGCCACGCTCTTTCGCCGTCAACAAGCGCCACGCGGAAAGTGCGCGCTCGGCGGCGGCGATGGCTTGCACCGTCTCTGCCGCGCCGCCCTTCGCGACTTGCGCGATCACTTCGCCTGTCGCGGGATTGCGGACCGGATAGGTCTCTGCACCTTCATACCACTCGCCTCCGATGTAATGCCCGGTTCGAAGAAGTTCGCTCATGCCGCTTTCTCCAGGTTTTCGACGAACGCGCCTTGCGCAAGCCGCGGCTCGCGCGCAATGCGCTTGCCGGCGGTGTAATCGTTGATCAGATCGCACGGTGTGTAATTGCGTTCGAGTTCGAAGAACTCATCGTCGGAGAGCGTCGTGCCGAGCGCGGCGAGCGCGCTGTCGAACTGCGCCGGCGTATCCGCGCCGACCAGCATGCTCGCCACGCCTTCGTGCCTGAGCACCCAAGCCTGCGCGATTTGCGCAGCCGACACGCCGCGCCGCGCGGCGACGCGCGCGACCGACGCCGCGATTTCGCGCGACACGTTATCGCCGTACATTTGCGCGGTGAAGAAGTCGGTCTGATTGCGCGTCGAGTTGGCGTCGCTCGTCAACAGGCCGCGCGCGAGCGGACTGAACACCGACACGCCGACGCCCTGATCCTGGCAATACGGGATCATCTCGCGCTCTTCTTCGCGATACGCCAGATTCAACTGCAACTGCATGTTGATCGGCTTATGCCAGCCGTTGCGCTCGCAGACCTGCATGATCTTCGCGAACTGCCACGTGTACATGGTCGATACGCCGATATAGCGCGCCTTGCCCGCGCGAACGATATCGTTCAGCGCACTCATGGTTTCCTCGACCGGCGTGTTCACGTCAAAGAAATGCAGCATGTAGATGTCCACGTAGTCCATGCCGAGGCGCGCGAGCGAGCCGTCGATGCCGTCCATGATGTGCTTGCGCGAATGGCCGCCGGCGTTCTGATACACGCCCATGTCGTAGCCGACCTTCGTCGTCACGACGATTTCCTCGCGGCGCGCGAGGCGCTTCAGAATGCGGCCCACGACTTCTTCGCCGACGCCTGTCGAATAGAAATCGGCGAGGTCGATGAAATTGACGCCGGCCTCGAGCGCGTGACGAACGATGGGCTCGCTGCGCGCTTCGTCGAAAATCCAGGGCTTCCACTGCGGCGTGCCCATGTTCATCGTGCCGAGGCACAAGCGCGAAACCTTCAGGCCGGATTGGCCGAGGCGAATGTATTCCATGAAACCTGTCTCCTTGTAGTTCGGATGCGGCGCGTGCAGTCGGCGCCGCGCTCCGCGTGTGGTCACCGTTTGGTCAGCGTTGTTTCGGCGTGTAGAAGGGATTCGAGACGTCGCGCGCGGCCGCGAACACTTCGTCGCGATGCGGCAGGCCTTTCATCGCCGCGACAATGGCGTTCCTGCACGCGCGGTAGTTGTTTTCGAAGACGGCGTCGAGGTCGTCGGTGGCCGGATTGACCCAGTTCGCCGACACGACCACCCAGTCGTTCTCCGCTTCGGCCGGGAGCGTGCCGTTCTCGAGCGACTCGGCCACTGCCTTCGCGATGCCCGCCTGCGACGCGCCCCACGTCGCGTTGCCGTGAAACTCGCTGCCGATCTGCGCCTTGTTCACGTAGAGCGTCAACGGCTTGGTCGGCACGCCCGGCCGCGCGATGACGACGAATGGCGCGTGACCCGCCGAAGGCGTCGCCAGCGCCGTCGCGAACGCTTGCCCCGCGGGACCGTTGCGCGGGCCGACCAGCACGTTGATATGCGCGAGGTTCACGCCCGGCCCTTCGAATCCTTCGCCGATAAAAAGTTGTTTGTCTGCCGATACGCTCATGGTCTTTCCGTCGAGTTAAGTGGATGACCGATTGTGGCGTTCGGCGTCCGCGACCATGTATCGATGAGTTTTGATCCGGGGTATGAGGCGAACTCAACTCCGGGTTTGTCCCGACGAATGCGGACGAACGTTACGACGCATCGCGTTGCCGGTGACGACGCGCGCAAAGGTGAGGGTTTTCGGGACTAGCAGCGACGAGGCGTGGAGGACAGCGAAAGGTGAGCATCCGCGAAGTGCTTATTGCACCGACGATACCGCGCGAGCCGCGCGCCGACGCCTATCCGTGAAAGGCCGACGGACGCAGCGGGAGCTTCGCCGGATTCTTCGCACAGCCTGGGAATGCCCGCCAGCAAAGGCTGGCGCGGGTTTGCGGCGCGTCGGTGAGACCCGATGCTTGCGCCGGGCTCACCTCGCGGCCGGTGCGCGCCGCAGAGAAACCAGGCTCACCGAAGCAATGCCGCCAGGTGCAAGCCGCCGGTTTCTATTCACCAGTCGAATCGGGAATTTGAAGCAAAGGTGAGCGTTTTCGGGACTTGCGCAGCGGTGCGAAAAAAGCCGCGGGCATCGTCACCTGAGAGTGATGGATGGCGCAATCGCGCTCTACGCGTCGATCAGATAACGATCGCGATTCTTGCCCGCAAGCCAGCCCGGCGAACGGCCTCGCCCGCTCCACGTCTCGCCGGTTTTCGGGTTGCGATACTTGGCGACCGCAGCGCCTTTGCTCGCCGCCGTACGAGTTTTCGCGAAGCCGAGTTCCTCGGCCGTCAGGTCGTACTCGGCAATCTTCTGCTTGATGTCGGCGATCGCCTGCGCGATCTCCTTTTCGCGAGCCGCCGCAACTTCCTTGTGAAGCTTTTCGAGCTGAGCGGTCAACTGCTTGTAAGAGGCCATGACGAAATGCTCCCATTGATTGTGGCGGACCGACATGCGGACGCTATCAGACCAAAAAACGCTGGAAAGAGAAAGCCCGTCATCGTGCGGCGCTTGAACGAGCGGCGGACCATCGGCGAGGCGCGCGCTCAATCGTCAATTGCATCGTACACGCGACGTTCGAAGTCGACTGCCATGGGAAACGGATCGATTGAACGGCGCTGAATCAGCATGACGCCGATAAGATCTTCCACCGGATCGGCGAACCAGCTCGTGCCAAAAGCGCCGGGCCAGCCGAAAGAGCCGATCGAACGATAGCCTTGCGGCAACTGCTGCGCGGGATCGTCGACGATCGACAAGCCGAGGCCGAAGCCCTGACCCGCCCACATCGCATGACCGAACGCCGGCAGGCGGCGCTGCTCGCGAGTCAGAAAGTTGGAGCGCATGAGATCCACCGAGCGATGCGACAGCAAGCGCGTGTCGCCGACGCGTCCGCGCCGCAACAGCAACTGCGCGAATTGCAGATAGTCCTGCGCGGTCGAAACGAGCCCGCCGCCGCCGCTTTGAAAGCGCGCCGGGTTCGCCCAACGGCTCGCCGACGCGTGATCCTCGACCACGCGCCGCCGCGTGCCGGCATCGACGCCATAGGCGGTGGCGAGCCGTGCGAGCTGCGGCTCGGGCACCGAGAAAGCGGTGTCGCGCATGCCGAGCGGCTCGAAAATCCGCGTGTGGAAAAACTCGCCCAGCGGCATGCCGGTCACTCGTGTGATTAATGCGCCGAGCACGTCGGTGGCGACGCTGTAGTGCCAGCGCGAGCCGGGCTGAAACATCAATGGCAATCCGGCGATGCGCGCGAGCCACGCGTTCACATCGGCGCGCGCGTCGAGACCGTTGAAGGCGGCCGCATAGGCTTCGGCTAGCGGCCCGGTCGCCGTGAAGTGATAAGCGAAGCCCGCGCGATGAGTCAGCAGGTCGAGCACGGTCAGCGGCTTGCGCGCCGGGTCGGTTTGATCGAGCGGGCCGCCGGGGTCGCGCAGCACGCGCGGCGCGGCGAATTCGGGCAGCCACTGCGCGATCGGCGCGTCGAGCGTGAGCCGGTCCTCTTCCACCAGCATGAGGATGGCGGCGCTCGTCACCGGCTTGGTCATCGACGCGATGCGAAACAGCGTGTCGCGCTCCATCGGCAATGACGCGGCTTCGTCGCGCAGGCCGAGCGGCTCGAAGTAAGCGGTTGCGCCGCGCCGCCAGACGAGCGCGACGACGCCGGCCACATCGCCTCGTTCGACATAGCCCTGCAACGTACCCGTGAGCACCGCGAGCCGAGGCGATGAAAATCCCACTGCTTGCATATCGATGTTGTCCGGCCTGGCTTCGTCGATGGATCGTAATGAGGCGAAAAACCGCTGCCGACAGCAGAGGCTATCGCCTCAGGCTTTTTGGCGCTCCTCGAGTGCGGCGAGCGCGGCATTCAGCCGTTTGATGCGATTGACTTGCGTTGGCACGCGAACCGCGCCGGAAACCGAATCGATGCGATTGCGCCAATAAGACAGCGGTATTCGGTCTTCAGCGGAAATGTGTGAAATGACGTGTTCTAGATGTCGGATGTCTTTTTCGAGTTGATGGTGATTCATTCGTTTCCCCGGAATGCTCGTTGACTTAATTCGAAACGCAACGTTAAGCACAGATTGTGCCGCTCTCAAAGCCTGTTTTTCTTGGTCGGCAAGTTCTTCCCGCCTTTTGCCGATTGGCCTCCCTATCCGGCAAAAGCTGCTGATCGCATGCGTTAGCGAACCTGTGAAAATAGAATACTGCCGCTTAATTCAGGGTTCCGTTACCTTCCGCACCGACTTCACTCCAGTGCGAAAAAATACAGTGACTTTTTATTGCTGTCGATCCGTTCGGAATAAATCTTGTCAAATCGAAATTCATTATGCGGCGCGCATAGTGGAACTTCCTTCGTCTCGCCGCATTAGAAGCATATATTTATGACGCGGATGCACGTATCGGGAAACGCGTACGCTCAGTAATGAGGAGAGCGCAGACAACGGCGCGCGGATTAAGCCGCTTTTTAAAGGAAGGCGAGCGCAGCCCGTCGACGGGTTGCGAATCGCAGAAGACAGTGAAAGTCCGGCCGCGCGCCGCATGACGCGGCGCGCATCGCGTTACTTCGCGCGGCAGGCGTAGATCAGGCTAAGCGTGCCGTTACTCGTGGATTGGCGCACGGTGTCGAACGCACCGCCGCTGCAGCTTGCGGCCGCCTGCTGCGCGCAGGAGTCGGAACCCGCGGGGCATTCGACCAGCGTCGTCGGGCGGCCGTCCGACAGAAACAGCGGCGCGCTGCTGCCGCAGCCGCCCAGCGCGGCGCCGGCTGACACAGCCAGCATCAGGCCGAGATAGCGCGCAAGGAAAGAGAAGCTCCGGTTCATGTGAAACCCCGATCACGTCTTGTTTTTCGATCACGCGATTGTGCCACGCGGCCATGACGCTGCGTGACAGGATGCAGGCCCGCTCCGCTCAAACCTGGATGCCGTGTGCCGCGATCTTCTTGTACAGCGTCGCGCGCCCCATGCCGATTTGCGCGGCGGTCTCGATCACGCGCCCGCCGTTCGCACGCAACGCATCGCTCAGGAAGCGCTTTTCGAACGCCGCCATCGCGTCGCTCCATGACGATGGCTCGCGCGCCGCATCCGCGCCGCTCGCAGCCGTCTGTGATGAGCCGTCCGGCGTCTGCGCCGTCGCGCCTTGCGCGCCGCTCTGCCCCGAACCGATGAACGGCGCCAGCGCGCGCGCGTCGATCCGCTCGCTGTCCGACAGCATCACCGCGCGCTCCAGCGTATTGCGCAACTCGCGCACGTTGCCTGGCCACGCATACGAGCACAGGAGGCGCAATGCGTCGTCCTGCAATTCGTAGTGGCTGCCGCCGCGTGCCTGCGTCGACAGGTCCTCGAGCATTGCGTACGCGAGCGCTTCAATGTCCGACGTGCGCTCGCGCAGCGGCGGCGCATGAATCGTCAGCACGTTCAGTCGATAGAACAGATCGGCGCGGAAACGGCCCGCCGCGACCAGCGCCGGCAAATCCGCGGAGGTGGCCGCGATGATCCGCACGTCGGCGCGCACGATCCGGTTGGAGCCGAGCGGCTCGAACTCCTTGTCCTGCAGCACGCGCAGCAGCTTGCCCTGCAAAGGCAGCGGCATGTCGCCGATCTCGTCGAGAAACAGCGTGCCGCCGTTCGCCAGTTCGAACTTGCCGACCCGTCCCTTGCGATCCGCGCCCGTGTAGGCGCCAGGCGCCGCGCCGAAGAATTCGACTTCGAGCAGGGTGTCCGGGATCGCCGCCACGTTGACGGTCACGAGCGGCTGATTCGCGCGAGCCGAGCCGCCGTGGATCGCATGCGCGAGCAATTCCTTGCCGGTGCCGGTCTCACCCAGTAAAAGCACCGGCGATTCGAGCTGCGCCGCGCGGCGCGCCTGGCGCTTCACTTCCAGACTGGCCGCGCTGGTGCCGACGAAGCTGCCGAATGTGTACTTGGCTCGGCGGGCCTGCGCGAGCGACTGACGCGTCGCGATCAATTCTTCCTGCACGCGCGAATAGTGGGAAAAAAGCGGCGTGAGCGCCTTCAACTCGTCGAACAGCGCGAAGCCGACGGCGCCGACCGTCGCACCGGCGTCGTCCTTCAGCGGAAGACGCGTGACGACGAGCGGCTCGCGGTCCGTTTCGAGAATGTCGAGCAGAATCGGCTTGCCGGTTTTGACGACCTCGCGCATCAGGCTGTTTGGAATCACCGCTTCGCAATCGCGGCCAATCGCCTGCTCGGGGTCGGCAAAGCCGAAGCGCGCCGCATAGCGCTTGTTGATCCACACGACGCGCGCGTCGGCGTCGACGATAAACGTGCCTTCGCTGAAGTTCTCGAATGTGCGGAAGAGGGAATCCATCGCGCGGCGCAGCACGTCGCCGTAGATGGCGGGAAGTCCCGCCCAGTCGTTCATCATGTTGTCGCTGTCTCCGGCTATCGTTCTATTTGTCGCTTGTCTCTTTTCGTGGACAAGCTTATCTCAAGGTGGAGATCGCCGACAAGCCCATCGCCATGCGGATTTCGTGTCAATACCGGACACACTTAGCACGATTGACGTCCCCGTTTGGAGACGTTTGGGTACAATCGGCGGCGCCACGTCTCCCGGTTTTGCCGGCTTTTGGCCCGCCGCGTCAGCGCGCGAGCCGATGCCGGCCGCATGGCATGGAACCTGCGTTCGCGGGCGCCATGCCGTCGTCAGCGGGAGACGGCGTACACGTAGAACAAACCAAGCTTCTGGAGACTCAATGTCCTTTGTCATCGTCCTTGCCGCGCTGGCGTTTCTGATGTTCGCCGCGTATCGCGGCTACAGCGTTATCCTTTTCGCGCCGATCGCCGCGCTCGGCGCCGTCCTTCTGGTCGATCCCGCCGCCGTCGCGCCCGTGTTCACGGGCATCTTCATGGAGAAGATGGTCGGCTTCGTCAAACTCTATTTCCCGGTGTTTCTGCTCGGCGCCGTGTTCGGTAAGGTCATCGAACTGTCCGGCTTCTCGGAGTCGATCGTGGCGGCCGCGATTCGCTATATCGGCCGCTCCCGCGCCAATGCGGTGATCGTCGCGGTGTGCGCGCTGCTCACCTACGGTGGCGTCTCGCTGTTCGTCGTGGTGTTCGCCGTCTACCCGTTCGCCGCCGAACTGTATCGCCAGAGCAATATTCCGAAGCGCCTGATGCCCGGCGCCATCGCACTCGGCGCATTCTCGTTCACGATGGATTCGCTGCCGGGCACGCCGCAAATTCAGAACATCATCCCGACGACGTTCTTCAAGACGACGTCGTGGGCCGCGCCCGCGCTCGGCGTGATCGGCTCGCTGTTCATCATCGTGGTGGGTCTCACCTATCTCGAGTGGCGCCGCCGCTCGGCGATGGCAACCGGCGAAGGCTACGGCACGGAACTCGTCAACGAGCCGGAGCGCGTCGAGTCGAAGCAATTGCCACATCCGTTGCTGGCCATTGCGCCGCTGGTTCTGGTGGGCGTCGCCAACTTCTTCCTGACTCGCTGGATCCCCGACGCGTACGGCACGTCGTACACCGTCGCGCCGGATATTTTGCCGGGCGTTCACACGCCGCTCACCACGACGATCAAAACCGTGCTGGGGATCTGGGCTGTCGAAGGCGCGCTGCTTCTCGGCATCGTCATGGTTGTGGTTACGGCGTTCGGCCGCGTGCGCGAGCGCTTTGCGATCGGCACGAAGGCCGCCGTGGCGGGCGCGCTGCTGGCGTCGCTGAATACGGCGTCGGAATATGGTTTCGGCGGCGTGATCGCGGCGTTGCCCGGCTTCGTCCTGGTCAGCGACGCGCTGAAGAGCATTCCGAATCCGCTCGTCAATGCGGCCGTGTCGGTCAGTTCGCTGGCGGGCATCACCGGTTCGGCGTCGGGCGGCATGAGCATTGCGCTCGCGGCCATGTCGGACGTGTTCATCAAGGGTGCGGAGGCGGCGCATATTCCAATGGAAGTGCTGCACCGCGTGGTCGCAATGGCGAGCGGCGGCATGGACACGCTGCCGCATAACGGCGCGGTGATCACGCTGCTGGCGGTGACCGGGTTGACGCACCGTCAGTCGTATCGCGACATTTTCGCGGTGACGGTCATCAAGACGCTGGCGGTGTTCTTCGTGATCGCCGTTTATTACACGACGGGGCTGGTTTAAGAAGGGCTTGGGCGGGTTCGGGGACTGCTGGTCCTGAACCCGCCCATCAGCATCTGGCGCGGCGAGTCGCCCGTCTCGTTTGCGAGCCAGACGACATCTTCTTTCCACGGCTCGTTGCTCGTCAAGCGCGCTAACTTCTCCTGCAAAATCGCGATCCACGCGGTGGCGAATCTCGGTAGCTCGCGTTCCTGAAGTCGGAGCATGCGCTCGCGATTTTCGACAATACCGGGCTCGAGCAGCCGCAGATGAACTAGTCAGTCATGGCATCAAGTTTCTGCGCTGGCCGTGTAGAACGTTAGTATCACTACCTATTAGTGGTCATGTCATATCCGGCTTCGAATAGCAAATTCAATTGAGTCACTACCTCCAGAAAACAGGCTCTCGCTGCAATCATTCTCTTGGTGTCCGTGTGCGCAAAGCGGTCGACGGCGCCGGAGATGGGCGAGAACGACGCAGTGGCGCCTCGCCGATTTTCGCAAGTGCTCGAGAACTTGCTCGGAGAGCGGGTGACTGTGTCGTGTTGCCCAACGCAGGTCACGCGATGGCGCCTGAGCAGCCAAAAGCAATGGCCGACGCGATCCCGACGTTCGCGAAGCGCGTCAATCAGTAAGTGATTCCACGATGTCCAGACATCGGCGTCGGCCACGCGTCGCGACTTTTGATCGGTTATCGTATCAACCCACATTCGCAGCCGTGAGGTGCAATCTCCATGAGCCCTACCCCCGCTTTCTGGATGGTCCCCGGCGCGCCGACGCCAGTCGGCCCGTTCTCCCACGCCGTGGAAACCGACGGCTGGGTCTTCCTCACCGGCCAGATGCCGACCTCGCCCACCGACGACGCCGCGCCGCTTCCCGAAGGCGTGGTCGCGCAGACGAAGCGCGTGATGGACAACCTCGTGCTCGTGCTGCAAGGTCTCGAACTCGGCTTGCAACACGTGGTTGCCGTGCGCATTTTCCTCACCGAGTTCAAGCGCGACTACGGGGCGATGAACGACACTTATCGCGCGTACTTTCCCGCCGACGCGCTGCCTGCCCGGACGTGCATCGGCGTAACGGCATTGGCGCGTGACGCGCTGGTGGAAATCGACTTCATCGCGCGACGGCCGGGCTGAGCGTCGACGCCTCAGCACTGGCTCGATAGCCCATCCTGAGCAATTCGTTTTGCCGCAGCTTCGGGCCGTGCCGTGCCGCGGCCTTCACCCGATGTTCGCGACACCGTTCGAGAATCGCGAATCGGTTGAATGGGCAATTGCCTTCTCCATGACGTCCCCGTTATTCAGGGCGGACTAATTATCCGAATCAAATGCGAATGGATTAAAACGGGCGATGCAAAAAGTCCCGTTGTGACCATTAATAATTGCATGCAGCGGGGAAGGCGGCGGCGTTTCTATTAAATCTAATACGACCAATATTTTCCGACATTCAATGCACATGTCCGGCGCTGACATTTTCGCTTGCTGAAATTGAGGCGACTATTCAAGCATTTCGGCGCTATCACACCTTGCAGTGTTTTTCGTTAGGACAATTCCTAAAAGCGTCCGCGCCACATTCTTGCGTCTTGCATTTTCTTGATCTCCGTCACCGCTGATTTCTCAATTTTCCCTGGTATTTAGGAATAATCCTATTGAGCCATCGTTCAAGTCTCATAAAGTTCGGTTGTTGCCGGCAATTTTGAGACGGGGTGTGACTTAGCTATCGAGCTGAATTCAAATCCATAGTGGACGAGCAGTCGTCGCAAAAATCGTGAATCGGTGTGCGATTCAGTTGATTTTTGTGCGATTTAATCGTGACGAGCCGAGCGCAGTAATCGTCACGTCCACTCCCAAGCCTGAGTTGAGCAGCGACAGAACGCGTGACGATATTTGTTCAATAAGGGGTTTTAAATGAATAAAGCATTTCGCTCGGTTTGGAACGAGTCAACCGGCACTTGGGTGGCTGCGCAGGAAGATGCAAAAGGAAAAAGCAAAAATTCGAAACCCGCTTGTAAAAGTAGGCTGAGCGCTATTTCGTGCTCGTTAGGCGGCTCGGCGGGCATTGCGCTTGCGATTTTTTCTTTGCCAGCATCTGCAAGCGTTCTGTGTCTGTATGACAACATTGGAAAAGACCAGGTCTCCAGTAATTCGACATTTGCTAGTGGCTGTTCAAGCCGGTACGTGCCCTCCAGCGACTACTATGCCCTCCTCGAATCCGGCTCGCCGTCTGGAGCTTCCGGCATCGTGCTCCAGGCTGGAAACATAACGTACTACCTGGCCAGCACGATGACCCAGAACACGCTCACAATGAGCGTGTCTGACACCAACGTGTTGTTGGACGGCCTGGCGCCAGGAGCAGTAACAGCCTCAAGCCTGAATGCTATTAGCGGTTCCCAGCTTTACGGTACGGCAAGTACCACGGCGGCCGCGCTAGGCACGACGATGGCGGCGAACGGCACGATCGTTGCGCCTGGCTACGCGCTGCCGCAAGCGAATGCAATCGATGGGACGTCGGGCCCGGCTAACAACGTGAGTTCGGCGTTCGCTACGGTCGATACAGCCCTGGGCAAGTTAAGCGACAAGCTCAGCGCAGGCATCGAGTACTTCCACGCGAACTCGGCGCTGGCGGATTCGTCGGCGATTGGCTCCGAGGCGATCGCGATCGGTGGGGCCGCGGCCGCATCCTCCGGTGGTGCGATTGCCGTGGGCCAGCTAAGTATGTCCAACGGTACGGCTGCTGTTGCAATCGGCCAGAATGCAACCGCCACTGGCATTGCCAATATCGCGATCGGTCAACGCGCCACCAATGCGGCGACTCTCAACAATTCGATTGCAATTGGCGGAGACTCAAAATCGGGTGGTCAGTCAAGTTCGCTGGGTAATAGTGCCGACACGTCGGCAACCACATTCGCAGTCGCTGTCGGTCACAGCAGCGTGGTGACAGGTAGCTCCGGCACCGCGCTGGGTGCCGGAGCGTCGGCAGCGACGGCGAACTCGGTAGCGGTCGGCTCGAACTCGGTGGCGAACTCGACGACGCTGGCGACGGCAGGCTTCACGCCGCTCGGCGGCACGGCGATTTCGGCAGGGACGGCAGCCGGCGGCGAAGTGTCCGTGGGCTCGGCAGGTGCAGAGCGTCGCATCACGAACGTCGCGGCAGGCCTGAACGCCACGGACGCGGTGAACCTGAGCCAGCTCATGTCGGAAGACGCGAAGGTCAACACGATCAACAACAACGTGAACAACCTGAGCAACACGGTGAACAACATCGTGAACGGCGGCGGCATCAAGTACTTCAACGCTAACTCGACGCTGGCGGACTCGTCGGCAACGGGCACGGATGCAGTTTCGATCGGCGGCAATGCTCAGGCGACGACGGCGAACTCGGTGGCACTGGGCTCCAACTCGGTTGCCAACTCGAGCACGCTGGCGACGGCAGGCTTCAACCCGGGCAGCAGCGCAATCTCGGCAGCCACGGCAGCCGGCGGCGAAGTGTCGGTAGGCGCTTCAGGGGCAGAGCGTCGCATCACGAACGTGGCAGCAGGTCTGAATGCGACCGATGCGGTGAACGTAAGCCAGTTGCAGTCGGAAGACGCGAAGGTGAACCAGATCGGCACGAGCACGGCGGCGTCGCTGGGTGGCGGTTCGACCTACGACACGACGACGGGCGCAATCACGAACCCGACGTACTCCGTGGGCGGCACGACCGTCAACAACGTGGGTGACGCGCTCACCAATCTGGATGGCCGTACGACGCAGAACACGACGAACATCGGCAGCCTGACGCAGAACATCAACAACGGTACGGTCGGTCTCGTGCAGCAGGACGCAACGTCGCGCAACGTCACGGTGGCGAAGGATACCGGCGGCACGGTGGTGAACTTCACGGGTACGGCAGGTTCGCGCACGCTGACCGGTGTAGCAGCAGGCGCGCTCAACGCCACGAGCGTGGATGTGGTGAACGGTTCGCAGTTGTACGCGACGAACCTGAACGTCTCGAACCTGACGAACGTCGTCAACAACATCAGCAGCGGCGGCGGCATCAAGTACTTCAACGCTAACTCGACGCTGGCGGACTCGTCGGCAACGGGCACGGATGCGGTGGCGATCGGCGGCAACGCACAGGCGACGACGATGAACTCGGTGGCACTTGGGTCCAACTCGGTGGCCAACTCGACCACGCTGGCGACGGCTGGCTTCAACCCTGGCGGCAGCACAATCTCGGCAGCCACGGCAGCCGGCGGCGAAGTGTCGGTAGGCGCGGCAGGTGCAGAGCGTCGTATCACGAACGTGGCAGCAGGTCAGAATCCGACCGATGCGGTGAACGTGAGCCAGTTGCAGTCGGAAGACGCGAAGGTGAACCAGATCGGCACGAGCACAGCGTCGTCGCTGGGCGGCGGTTCGACCTACGACACGACGACGGGCGCAATCGCGGCCCCGGCGTACTCCGTCGGCGGCACGACCGTCAACAACGTGGGTGATGCGCTCACCAATCTGGACGGCCGTACGACGCAGAACACGTCGGACATCACCAACATCAACAACACGCTGAACAACATCACCAATGGCGGCGTCGCTACCAGGTACTTCCACGCCAACACGACGTTGCCGGATTCACAGGCGACGGGCGCGGAATCGGTGGCGATCGGCGGCAACGCGCAATCTCTCGCGACGAACTCGGTTGCGCTGGGTTCGAACTCGGCGGCTGATCGTGCCAACACGGTGTCGGTCGGCTCGGCGGGCAACGAACGCCAGATCACCAACGTCGCAGCCGGCACGGCCGACACGGACGCAGTGAACCTCGCTCAGTTGAAGGCCTCGGGCATCATCAACCCGAACGGCACGACCAACGCGGCAGTCACGTACGACCACAACGCCGATGGTACGACCAACTACAGCAGCGTGACGATGGGTAACGGTGCTGCGGGCGGCACGACAATCCGCAACGTGGCGGCAGGTACGTCCGGTAACCACGCAGTCAACGTCGACCAGATGAACGCAGCGATCTCGACGGCGACGGACATTGCCAAAGCAGCCAGCAACCCGATGTTTGCAGCAGACGGCAACCAGGACACGCAGATGGCTAGCGCAACTGGCTCGTATTCGACTGCGATGGGTGCCAGCGCCAATGCCGGCGGCAAGCAGTCGATTGCAGCCGGCAACAATGCCAACGCAAGCAGTGAAGGTGCAACTGCGATCGGCGCCAATACTCAGGCGACCGGCAAGGGTTCGGTTGCCCTGGGTTCCGACTCGGTGGCAGACCGCGACAACACGGTGTCGGTGGGCTCGGCAACGAACCAGCGCCAGGTCGCCAACGTCGCAGCCGGTACGGCGACGCACGACGCAGTCAACTTTGGTCAGTTGAACGACGCGATCGGCAATCTGCCGGCCGGCATGACGGCAAAGACCTACGTCGATCAGCAGATCAACTCGGTGCAGAACAGCGTCAACCAGGTCGCCAGGAGCGCTTACTCGGGTATTGCGGCAGCCACCGCGCTGACGATGATCCCGGACGTCGATGAGGACAAGAGGATCGCGGTCGGTATCGGCGGCGGTTCGTACAAGGGTGCGCAGGCTGTGGCGCTCGGCATCTCGGCGCGTATCAATGACAACCTGAAGATGAAGGCCGGCGCGGGCACCAGTTCGGGTGACACGACGTTCGGCGTGGGTGCTTCGTATCAGTGGTAAGTGCCGTGATGGATCGGACGCAAGTCCGGTCCATCAACCGGATCTGCGTTGACTGAACTGCAAGCGCGCCCTTGTCCGTCGGACCCTTGGCAAGGGCGCCGCTTCAATCACTGCATTCGTGAAAATGAACACTTCTCTCTTTAAATCTATGCGCCGACTCAATGCGCCGACGCTTCGTCGACGCCATAGCGATCGCACAACGCTTCGTGCAGCGACACGGCGCGCTCGTCCATCTCCGTCGTCCAGCTCTCGCTTTCGTTGCATAGGCGCTGCAACTGCCTGCATTCCTCGACGAATCCCGGCTCCTGCACGATCACGAACGCGCCGCTCGCGCTATGCGCCCAGCCGGCCAGCGCCTCCCGGTCTTCTTCATCGACGATGGCGAGAAGCCGCGGCAAGTCGTTCTTCAAATGCTCCTTGAGCATCGCGGTGTAGCGCGCTCTCTCATCGACGGTGAGTGTGCTTGCAGCCGAGGCAGCGGACGCCGGCCCTGTCGTGCGCGCCGCGCTGTCCTTCGCGACGGGCGCCACCGCGACCAGCGCAGTCTCGAGTTCGCTCAACGAAGCGGGCTTCGACACATGACCGCTGAAGCCGCGCTCGCGCCAGCTATGCGCCTCCTGATTCTCCGCGACCGCGCTGAAGGCAAGCACCGGCACCTGCTGGTCCCGCTCGCGCAGCGCGGCAAGCAGTCGATAGCCGTCCATCGCCGGCATGTGGATGTCGGTGAGCACGGCGTCAAAACGCTTCGCCTGAAACGTGGCGAGCGCCTGTTCGCCGTCTGGCGCGATGGTCGGCACGCAGCCGAGCGTCGCAAGCTGTTCGGCGATCAGGCTCTGGATCAGCGGATTGTCTTCGGCGACCAGAACCCTGAGTCCTTGCAACGCCGGATGCGTCGCCACGGAAGGCGCGGGAGCAGGCGCCGCGTCCAATGCGTTCGATGCGTCCATCTCGGATGCCGCCGCTGCCGCCGATGCGGACACCGCAGCAACAGGCACGCCGTCGACGGCCTGCTCGATGGCCCTGCGAATCGCCGTGGCGCTGAATTCGGTCACTTCGAGCACGCCCTCATCACGCGCGCGCGGTCGCGCCGGGCCCTCGCGAGTGATCCACACGGCGCTCAGCGGCTGCAACGCGCGCAAGCTCGCGATCGCCTCGAGATCGTATGCGTCGGAGACAATCAGCGCCATTGCGCAGTTCGTCCGCAGCCAGTTCTGCGCGTCAGCCAGCGTCGAGACGACGTGCGCGCTCCAGCCAAAGTGCTCGAGCCAGCGGTCGAGCAGATTGACGACCTCGCGATCGGGAAACAGCGCGAGCAGCGGTCCACGCGTTGCCGGCTGAGGCGCCGGTTTTTCGTCAGGCGACGCAACCAGCGGAATCGATACATTGAATACGCTGCCGACGCCCACCACGCTTTCCGCCGACACCGCGCCGCCCATCAACTCGCACAGCCGCGCGCAGATCGCGAGTCCAAGGCCGGTGCTTTCCGCGCCGCGCGAGGCGCCTGCCTCGCCTTGCACGAACGGCTTGAAAAGCCGCCCGACGAGTTCCTCGCTCATGCCGGGCCCCGAATCGGAGACGCGGCACTTCAGGACCGGGTGGCCTGGCGTATCGTCGGCGAGTTCGGCTTGCAGCGTGATCTTGCCGCTCGACGTGAACTTGAATGCATTGCTCAACAGATTGTTGATGACCTGCGCGATCCGCATTCTGTCGCCGATCACCGTGCGATCGATCGCGGGCGAAAGCAGCGAATAGAAACGCACGCGCCGATCGCCCGCCATCGACGCATACGAAAGCGCGATGTTCTCGAATGCGTCGAGCAGCGCAAAGGGCGCGCGCACCAGAAGCATTTCGCCCGCATCGATCTTGGAGAAATCGAGAATGTCGTTGACGACGCGGCGCAGCGCATCGCCCGCCACGTTCAGACTGGCGAGCCGCTGCGCATGCGCGTCGAGCCCAGGCGTACGCGCGAACAGTTCGAGATTGCCGAGCAGCGCATTCAACGGCGTCCGGATTTCGTGACTCATCGCGGCAAAAAAATTCGTGCGCGCGCGCATCATCGCTTCCGACGTCTGCTGCGCTTGCCGCAGTTGCTGTTCGAGCTCGTGCTGCGCGGTCACGTCGAGGATCGCGCAGAACAACACGTCCTCGCCGGCATAACGAGCGGGCGCATAGGTGAACTGCAGGAAGCGGGCGGGCGTGCTGTCCGTCTGAACCGGCGCCGAGGACGCTTGCGAAGGCGCCGGCTGAACTTCCTGCACGGGCCTCGCCGGTGCGACGAAAGCGGCAATCCGCGCCAACGCGGCCGCCGAAACCTGCTCCGGCACCTTCGTCAGAAACTCGGCGGCAATATGCGGCGGCAGGCGGCTCGTGCCCGGCTCGATACCCAGGAGTTCGGTGGCGAGTGCATTCGCCGTCAATATCGAACAGTCGCTTCGCCGGACGATGCACAGTCCGACCGGCGTCGCGCTCACCAGAATGTGATTGAGCGTCTCGCTTTCCAGCGCGCGCGAGGTCTCGGCGAACGCACTGCGCAGAAGCCGCAGTCCGAAGAAGCGCGCGGTCAGCGCGATAGCCAGCAGCACCAGCAACGCGAGCCCGCCGATCACGCCGAGTTGCCAGCCGAGCGCCACGGCGAGCGCGCCCCACGGCACGTAGCCGACCAGCGAGCCGAAGCCCGGCATCAACGGCTCGTGAAAAATCGCGCCTTCGCGGCCGAAGTGGAAGGCGTGAGACGGGGTCGCGGCTATCGTCCGTTGCAGCCTCGCGCCGGTTTGCGCGCTGAGCGCGGCGGAAGATACGAGAATGCGCCGGTCAGGGCCCATCAGCAAAGTCGCGCCCGCGCCGCCGGGCGGCGCAAGGCGCGCGGCGAGCACGTCGAGCGAAACGCTTGTGGTGATCAGCGTGACAGGCTTGTCGCCTTCGTAGTAGGCACTCACCACCGAGATGACCGGCGTGTTGCGCAGCGGATCGCGATACGGTCCGATCCACACGTGCTCGCCTTTGCCGGGCACGCGCTTGCCTGTTTGCGCTTGCAGCTCATGCTCGATCGTGTCGCGCAACGTGCCGATTACCGCCTCTTGCGGCGGCGGCGCCCGCGTGGCCCCGGCTCCAACGTCGGTTGCCGAATCCGCGAGCGAAGGCAAAATCACGGCGTAATTTTCATCGAGGCCGATCAGCGTCGCGTGCTGCGCGAGTTCGAACGCCTGCTGCGTGACCAGCGTCGATTGTGCGGATTCATACAGCCGCCAGACTTTGTCGCCGAACTGCGCACCCCACGCCGCGCGCGTTGCCTGGCCGATGACGATGTCGAATTCCGCGTCGACCCGGTCGACCTTGCCGCGCGCCGCGCCCGTCTGCGCGATGGATCGCTCCACCGCTTCGGGTGCGCGCCGCACCTGGGTCGCGCTGTAGTAATAGTCGAGAGTGAATTCGGTGCGCCGCAAGAACGACTCTTTGCGATGCAGGAGTAGCGACAGGTCGGTGGCGCTTTGCGTCGCGAACGTCCGGCGGTATTCCAGTTGCTTCAGCCCCGCGACCACAGCCAGCAGGAGCGAAAAGATCACCACCATCAGCATCAATGAGCCGATTGTCGCGAGATAAACCCGCCGCTGGCGCTTCGCGTTTTTTGCGAGCGAGGCAAACGCCTGAGCGAGTGACTCTTGAGTACGATCAAGGATTTTCTGCATCGGCCCAAGTACGTTGCGGTTCGCGCAGGCAGACCGCTGCGATCTTTGGCAAACCACGTCTGCTGACCTATACCGGCGCAGTGTAGTCTTTTTGAAGATGATGCGCGACGCATCCGGCACCTTTTACGCATTGACCTTTCACGCATTGACCTTACGCATTGATCGGATAGATCAGCATTACTCCCACCTCGACAGCGATGAATTGGCGACCCACGATGCATGCGTCAGTGCCCGATGAATGCATGGGGCGGACTGACCCAAGTAACAACGGCGTTTAGCGGCCCGTCGCAAGACGGGCCGTTTTTTTTGTGCGCGGTCTATGCTGTTCAGGCGCAGAGGTCGATGTGCGCACACCATCCACGGAGGCAGACATGGTTCGTTCCGACTCGCGAGGCGCTGCGCCGCGCGATGCGCTGTCTGAGCATTTCAGCGATATGGCGCGCAACAACGCGTGGTCCAACCTGCGCCTTTACCGCGCGTGTCTGAGCTTGAGCGACGAAGCGTTCGCCGCGCACCGGGTGAGCTTCTTTCCGTCGTTGCAGCTCACGCTGAATCACATTCTGCTGGTGGACCGCTACTACTTCGACGCGCTGATCGACGGCGGCCAGGGCCTCACGATTTTCGACGACGAAGTGCCCTATCCGCACGCGGCGCAACTATGGCAGGCTCAGGCGGACAGCGACCACGCGCTGCTGAGCTTCTGCGAATCGCTGACGGCCGACGACTTGCAGCGCGAAGTGCAAATCGACCGGGGTCCGTCGATCGGCGTGCAACGCGAACGCATCGGCAACGTGCTGCCGCATGTGTTCGTGCATCAGATCCATCATCGCGGACAGGTTCATGCGATGTTGAGCGGCACCGCCATCGCGCCGCCGCAACTCGACGAGTTCTTTCTCGATGCCGACGCGCCGCTGCGCGCCTCGGAGATGCGGGAGCTGGAGCGCATGCGTGAAGGACGTGCAGAGCGTAATCGGCCGCTATAGCGTCGCGGCGCTCATGGCATTGCCTGCCCACGCTGCGACACGCGCCTCATGATCTCTTCAGGTGCGCTTTGCATCGGGCGTTTTTGCCGATCAGCGCGCACGCGGTTGCGCGTCGCGTCTAACCGTACCGCGCGTCACGCGCATGACAACGTCGAAGAACGATTGCACCGCGACGGGGCAGGAAAAATGCAGCCGTCGTCGCGACGACTCCGTTAAACTCATTGTCACTGCGAACGTCATCGCCTGCGTGGGCGCGCGGCCCGCAAGGCCACGCGCACGGCGGCGCTCGGGCTTGCAGGCAGAGGCGCCGGCAATCGCCAAAAGCGTCAACATTGCGCGACAGACGGCGCGTCATGCTGCCCGTACAATGATTCGATCAACAACGGAACAAGGACAACTTCGATGCGCACTACCGGGTCCTCCGGGTCAATGGCCCTGCTCACCGAATACGACGACGCAACCGGGCGTGAACTGCGCACGCTGCGCCTCGAATCGACAGAAGACGGCAAAGGCATCCTTCTGGTCGAAGTCGACGAGCGCAAGCCAGGCATCCATCGGGAAGTCCGCTACGAAATCACGCCGGCGGAACTGATTGCCGCGATTCGCGCGCACGGCGCCGAGTTGCCCGGCGAGCAGCACAATCATCGTCAATAACGCAAACGCGCGGCGCCTTGTGGTGGGCGTCGCGTAGGCAGCGGTTTTCGCCGGCGTTGCAGTCGGCGTTTGTTGCTCGCGGTTCTGATGCTCGCCGCTCTGTTGCTCGCCCTTTCCCGCAGTCTTCGCGCGCCGATTTTATTCAGAGCGCGCGAGCTTTAATCGTTTTTGATTATTAGAATCCGGGCCGCGCGGCGGTAGCGCTTCCAACGCCGCTTCCAACCCCGAATAACCGGGGCATTTCAAGGGCTTTGCACGTCTTGAAAATGGTCCATAATCGCTCCATTCTCCTTTGCTTCCCTACTGCGCGCCGTGCCTGAAAAGGCCGCGGATGTAAGTCGATGCTACATGACCTCGTCGAGCAATATGGCCCGGCGCTCATCTTTGTGAACGTGCTGGCCGCCTCCATCGGCCTGCCGGTGCCGGCCATGCCGTCGCTCGTGTTGTTCGGCGCGATGGCCGCAATGCATCCGGGGTCCGTCGGCACGGAATTGCTGCCGGTGCTCGTGCTGTCGATCTTCGCGACGCTGATCGGCGACAGCGCCTGGTATCTGGCGGGCCGGCTGTACGGCGGCAATACGCTGAAAACGATCTGCCGTCTGTCGCTGTCGCGTGACACGTGCGTCAAGAAAACCGAGCGCTTTTTCGGGCGTTGGGGCGTGCGCGTGCTGGCCGTCGCCAAGTTCGTCCCTGGCCTGTCGATCGTGTCGATTCCAATGGCGGGCGCAATGGGCACGCGCTACCGCACGTTCCTCACCTACGACAGCATTGGCGCCGCGTTGTGGTCGGGCACGGGGCTCATCGTCGGCGCGTTGTTCGCGCGTCAGATCGACATGGTGTTCGCAGCCGCCGGGCGTCTCGGGCGCACTGCCGGCGCGGTCGCCATCGCGTTGCTGCTGTTGTATGCGGTGTACCGCTGGATTCGCCGTCGTCAGTTGATCAACAAGCTCGCGTCCGCCCGCATCGAAGTGGACGAGCTCGCCGAGCTGGTCGCCGCGGGCAACACGCCGGTGCTGTTCGACATCCGCTCGCACGAGAAGCGCAAGCTCGATCCGTTCGTGATTCCCGGCTCGCAATTCGCCGACGAACGGCAGCTCGATCAGATCGTCGCCACTTATCCGCGCGATCAGAAACTGGTGATCTACTGTTCGTGCCCGAATGAAATTTCGGCCGCATGGATGGCCAAGCAGTTGAACGAAGCGGGCTTCGACGACGTGCTGCCGTTGCGCGGCGGCATGGAAGCCTGGCGCGACTCCGGCCGGCCCGTCGAGGGCTTGCCCGGCATGCCGCCACCCGAAGCCGCCGTCGAGCATATCGCGCCGAAAGCGGTCTGACGCCGCGCGCGGCACCTTCGCTAGCGCGCGCGCTGGCGGATGCGCGCCGTCGCGCCTTCGTTCAGTCAATCAACGAACATCGAGGGAGCGGTTCGATGCTTTCCACTGCAGAACCCGAAGTACAGCCCGATGCGGTAGTCGCGGACGCACCGTTTTCCAATCTGTCGACGCGCATGCACCAGATGTTTCCCGAGCTCACCGCGGCGGAAATCGATCGCGTGCGCAAGTTCGGCGAAGTCGGCCAATGGCAGGCTGGCGAGCTGCTGTTCGAGACGGGCCACACCGGCCCGGGCATGTTCGTGCTGCTCGAAGGGCGCGTGAAGATTTCCCAGCGCGACGGCATCGGCCGTGAAGTGGTGATCGGCGAACACGGGCCGGGGCATTTCCTCGCCGAGGTCGGTCAACTGTCCGGGCGTCACGCGCTCGTCAACGGCATGGCGCTCACTCACGTCAAGGCGTTGCTGATTCCGCCGGAGAGGCTGCGCGCGCTGCTGGTGGCGGAAGCCGAGCTTGGCGAGCGCATCATGCGCGCGCTGATTCTGCGGCGCGTATCGCTGATCGAAAAAGGCGCGGGCGGGCCGATCCTGATCGGCAGCAGTACCGACGCACGGCTCGTGATGCTGCAAGGCTTCCTGTCGCGCAACGGCCATCCGCACTCCACGATCGACGAATGCGATGAGGACGCGTTGCGCCTCGTCGAGCAGTTCGGCGCGCAGGACGGAGACATGCCGCTGGTGATTTGCCCCGACGGCTCGGTGCTGCGCCATCCGAGCATGCCGGAACTGGCGACCGCGCTCGGCCTGCTGCCCGATCTGAACGACTGCATGGTCTACGACGTCGCGATCGTGGGCGCGGGGCCGGCCGGACTCGCCACCGCGGTCTATGCGGCGTCGGAAGGTCTCTCGGTGATCGTGCTCGACAGCCGCGCGCCCGGCGGCCAGGCGGGCGCGAGCTCGCGAATCGAAAACTATCTCGGCTTCCCGACCGGCATCTCCGGTCAGGCGTTGGCGGGCCGCGCGTTCGTGCAGGCGCAGAAGTTCGGCGCGCACGTCGCCATTCCTGTGCATGTGAAGGCGCTGCATTGCGGCGAGGCGCCGTACCGGCTCGAGCTCAAATGCGGCGGCCATATCAGCGCGCGGACAATCGTCATCGCGAGCGGCGCCGTGTACCGGCGCCCCGCGCTGGAAGGACTCGACCGTTTCGAGGGACGCGGCGTGTACTACTGGGCGTCGCCCGTCGAAGCGAAGCTGTGCAAGCGCCAGCAAGTCGTGCTGGTGGGCGGCGGCAATTCGGCCGGCCAGGCGATCGTCTATCTGGCGACGCACGCGGCCAAGGTCCACGTACTGATCCGGCGCAGCGGCTTCGAGGCGACCATGTCGCGCTATCTGATCGACCGTATCCGCTCGTTGCCGAACGTCGTCGTTCATCCGAATTCGGAGATCGGCCAGCTCATCGCGGACGAAAGCGGACTCGCGGCGGTCGCCCTGAAAAAGCCCCTGCCCGACGGCACGGAGCAGATCGACACGCGGCATCTGTTCCTCTTCACCGGCGCGGACCCGAACACCGACTGGCTGCGCACCTGCGGCGTGGAACTCGACGAGAAGGGCTTCGTGTTGACGGGCACGGGCGCGGACGGCGCGTCGGCTTGCGACCTCGCGACCACCGTCAAAGGCGTGTACGCGATCGGCGACGCCCGCGCGGGCTCGACCAAACGCGTGGCGGCGGCGGTCGGCGAAGGCGCGGCCGTGGTCGCGCAAATTCACCAACTGCTGGCCGTTTCCGCGGACGAGGCGGTCGCCTCGGTGGCCTGAACGGGCGCTCATGCAAGGGCCGTTGCCGCCGCCACACGTGGCGGCGGCGCCCCTGAAGTAATGGCTTCCGAAGTAATCCCCTGTTACACACGCCTGCAACTCGTTGCACCTGCTTTTCTTTCTGCCTCGTAAGATAGACGTCAGCCATTCGACAGTGAATGCCGACCGTCGAAACAGCCATTGTCTTGCTGGGAGACAGGAGAAAAGCATGAACACACGCGCGATCGTCTTCGCCGCCTTCGGACTTGCCGCCGCCTGCGCATCGACTGCCGCTTCCGCTCGCGTCGACGTCGGCGTGTTCGTCAACACGCCGGGCCCCGTCTATGCCGCGCCGCCGGTCATGTACGCGCCGCCGCCGGTCGTCTATGCGCCTCAGCCGGTCTACGGTTACGGCTATCGCGACGACTATTACCGGGAGCGCCGCTGGCATCACGATCACGGCCGTCATCGCGGCTGGGACAAGCATCACGGCCGCGGCTGGTAATCGTCGGAGCGAGCAACGCGGCCGCTCGTCTTGCACGGCACTTCGCTCGTCACTGCGGCGCTTCGCTCGTCACGCCGTCAACCACGGCGCCGACGCATTCACGCTACAGTAGCGTCTGCTGATTCAGGCGGGCTTTCTGCCCGCTTCATCGCAGTCACTTACTGAACGACGTCCGCGTGAAGACTCTTTCGCTTTCCGCCGCCCGCACACTCCACCTGGCCGCGCAAGGTCTGCTGTCGCCGCCGCGCCGCAAGGCCACCAAAGCCGACGTGCTCGAAGCAATCCGCCGCATGGCGCAGTTGCAGATCGACACGATTCATGTGGTCGCGCGCAGTCCTTATCTCGTGCTCTTTAGCCGGCTCGGCGCCTATCCGCAGCAATGGCTCGACGAACATCTCGCCGCAGGCAAGCTGTTCGAATACTGGTCGCATGAAGCCTGTTTTCTGCCGATCGAAGACTACGGACTGCTGCGCCATCGCATGCTGGACCCGAGCGGCATGGGCTGGAAATACGCGGCCGACTGGCACCACAAACATCGCAAGGACATCGACGCACTGCTCGAACACATTCGAGCAACGGGCCCCGTGCGCTCGGCGGATTTCGCTCGCGAGTCGGGCAAAGGCAACGGCTGGTGGGACTGGAAGCCGGAGAAGCGTCATCTGGAAGTGCTGTTCGCCATCGGGCAATTGATGGTGGCCGAGCGGCGCAATTTTCAGCGCGTCTACGACGTCACGGAACGCGTGTTGCCGCATTGGGACGACGCTCGCGATCTGCCGCCGCAACAGGCCGTCGCCGACGAACTGCTGCGCCGCACGTGCCGCGCGCTCGGCGTCGCGCGGGCCGACTGGGTCGCGGACTACTACCGGCTGCCGCGCCGTCCGTATCGCGACGAACTTCATGCGCTTGCCGATCAAGGGGAACTGATTCCTGTGCAGGTGCCCGGCTGGAAGCAGGACACGTTCGTGCATCGCGACTTCGGCCCCATGCTCGACGACGCCGCGAGCGGCAAGCTCGCATCGACGGTGACGACGGTGCTCTCGCCATTCGACCCGGTCGTGTGGGATCGCAAACGCGTGGCCGCGCTGTTCGACTTCGACTACGCGATCGAATGCTATACGCCGGCAGCGAAGCGCAAATACGGCTACTTCGTGCTGCCTCTGCTGAGCCGCGGGCGTCTGGTCGGCCGCGTCGATGCGAAAGCGCACCGCGCGGAAGGTGTTTTCGAATTGAAATCGGTGCACATGGAAGCGGGCGTACGGCCGAGCGCGCGGCTCGCGGGCGATCTGCGACGCGCGTTGCAACGGTGTGCAGATTGGCACGGCACGCCGCATCTGCAGATCACGTCGGCGGCGCCGGAATGGCGCGAAGCGCTCAGCGCGGGCGAGGACGAAGCGGAAACCGAAGCCGAAGACGTGAAACCGAAAGTGAAAGCGAGCGCATAGGCACGCCTTCAGCGCGTGCCGTCAATGCAACGCCGACCATGCAAGCGTCAGCGAAAACACGCCGAGCACGACCGACGCGCCGCGCTGGATCTTCGCCGGATCGAGCCAGCCGAGCTTGCCGCTGCCGAGTGCCGCGCCGAACGCAATCCACGCGAGCGCGATCGGCGCGAGAAGGCACGCGAATATCAGCATCGACAGCAGATACGCCGGCCAAAGCACGAAAGCAGCAGCCGGAAAGATGGTGCCCGCGAACAGCAGCGCCTTGGGATTGAGCAGCGTCGCGATGAACAGGCGCAGTGTGCCGCTCGCTTTTTGCGTCGAGTCCGGCAACGCGACGGCCGCGCGCCACATATCGACGGCGAGCCACGCGATGTACGTCCCCGCCGCCACGCGCAGCAGCGCGGGCAGCCAGGGCAGCGCGTGCGCGGCCTGTGCGAGAAAGCGTCCCCAGACGGAAATGGCGACGAGATAGCCGGCGAGTTCGGCGGCTATGAGCGGCAGCGAGCGCCGCACGCCCTGGCGCAGACCGGCCGACGCGAGCAACGTATTGGTGGGGCCCGGCGTGATGAGCACGACGACAATGCCGACGGCTAATAACGCGATAGCGGACACAGAGAACATGGAAAAGGCGCAATGTTGGAAACAGTGCGCCTTTTTATCACAGAAGCGGATTCGGCCCGCAAACAGGCTCTATCGCGATAACCGGCCGCAATCCTCAAGGGTCAAGCGGCGAGCCGCGAGAGTCCGCTCAGTGCTCGAGCTTCGCGCGCAGTTCGCGGGCGGCTTCGAGCAAGCCTTCGTAACCGGAACGCGCATGCTCGGGCAAGTCGGGATCGCCGACGAACGTGCCTAGCGTTTCGATCAGGCTGTACAGAATGCCCTTCGCGGCACCCGACGCAATGCTGCCGGATGACACCTGCTGATTCACGTGACTGAGCGCCGCGTCGAGGTTGTCGAGATCGGGCCGGTCGCCGGTGGGCGGCTTGGGCGTGGGCGTTACGTCTTGCGTCATGATGATGCATCTCCCCGTTGAAGCTTCGGTAAACGAGCGATCCTTTCACGTTTGTTATATACCGATCGCGCGTTGCCGTCTATTCGTGATCCGCGCGACGAGCCCGAAGCGATTCGCCGCACGGGCCCGCGCGCTGAGGTTCGCAGCGCTCCCGAAATAGCTCACCGATGGCCTTGATGAACGCGGCGTCCGTGCGTCGTCGTCTCTATGTCGTTATGTCCTTACGCCTTCATGTTCGTGCAATGGCCGCGTCGCCCGAAGATGCGCCGGGTCATGTCGAAGGCGACGAGGTTGCCGGCCACCACGAGCAGCAATCCGACCACGGCCAACGCGGACCACTGGTAGCCTTCGAATACCGTCGACACCGCGAGCGCCACGATCGGAAAGAGCACCGTCGAATAGGCCGCGCGCTCCGGGCCGATGCGCCCCACCAGCATCAGATACGCGGTAAAGCCAATCACCGAGCCGAAAATCGCGAGATACGCGAGCGCGCCGACGTAACGCGCGGAGGGCTCGATCGCGAACGGGAAACCGGCCACGACGCTGCCCACTGTCAGCATGCTCGCGCCGATCAGCATGGCCCAGCTATTCGTGGCGAATGGATGCAAGCCCATCGATTGCATGCGGCTCGACAGCAGATTGCCCGCCGAAAAACACAAGGTGCCGAGAAACGCGATGCCAAGCCCGAGCCACGCCGCGTGATCGCCGAGATGCCCGCTCATCTGCTGGACGAACAGACACACGATGCCGACGAGGCCGAGCATTGCGCCCGCAATCGCCGAAGGCTGCAACGGGCGCCCCATGAAAAGCCGTCCGTTGATCGAATTGAGAAGCGGCGCCGTCGAGAATACGACGGCGACGAGCCCGCTCGGCACCACCTGTTCGGCGTAGTAAAAGCACAGAAAGTTGACGCAGAAGAGCGCGAGCCCCTGCGCGAACAGAAAGCGCCATGCGGCGCGCGGCGGCCACATCGGCCGGCGCATGATGCGCAACAGCGCGAACAGCACCAACGCCGCGATCCAGAAGCGCCACGCGATCGACACCGGCGGCGGCACCGAGCCCAGTTGCCACTTGATCGCGATCCACGTGGTGCCCCAGATCAGGACGGTAATGGCATAAAGAAAGAGATTCATGGTCAAGCCTGCAAGCAGCGGATACGGGAGTTCGACTATGCGTCGGCGCGGCTCGCGGCACTTGTCCAGGATTGCGCATTTTTTGGCGCGCGTCGCCGGGGCGTGTGTCGTCATGCGCGGCGGGTCGTATACTTGCACTATTCCTCGCAAGAAAGACACCCGCCCATTCCGTGAACACGAGCCCGCCCGTCCCCGTGATCGACGCCACTGAAACGCCGTTCGGCATTCAGTCGGTATGTCACACGCTCGGCACCTCGAATGCGAATTTGGACCGCTTCGCGTGGCTCGGCGACGGTCTCGCGATTGCCGTCTGGACGCGCGACACCGAAGTCGCGGAAACCGTCTACGAGCGCCCAGGCCATCACACGCTGTCGTGCTATCTGGACGGCGGCTATCGCACGGAGCGTCAGAAAATGCCGGGGCGTTATGGTGCGCCGTCCCGGCTGTGCGCATTGCCCGGCGATCATGAATCGCGCTGGTGGGTGCGCGGCCATATGCACTTCATGCACCTGTATTTTCTGCCCGAGCATTTCACGCAGCGCGCCGTGCAGGAACTCGACCGCGAACCGCGCGAGCTGACGCTTGCCGATCGCACGTATTTCGAAGATGCGCGCATTGCCGGGTTATGTCAGTCGCTCGCCAACGAGCATTGGGACGATGCCGACGGCTTGCTGCGCACCAACGAAACCGCGCATGAAGTGCTGAGTCTGCTGCTGCAGGCGCAAGGCGTGCGGCGCAGCGGCGTCGCGCTGAAGGGCGGCTTGTCGGTCGGGACGCGGCGGCGTCTGCGCGATTACATCGAGAGCCATCTCGCCGAGCCGCTCACGCTCGGCGAACTCGCGAGTGTCGCCGCATTGTCGGAGTTTCACTTGGCGCGGATGTTCCGCACGTCCTTCGGATTGCCGCCCGCTGCATGGATCGCGCAGCAGCGGCTCGAGCGCGCCCGGACGCTGCTGCGCACCACCGCGCTGCCGCTCGCGCAAGTCGCCGGACTATGCGGCTATGCGAACGCGAGCCACCTGAGCCATCGTTTCCGCGAAGGCGTCGGTGTGTCGCCGGGCGCGTACCGGCAGGCTATGTCGGCGGTCTGATAGCAGCGGGCTCCAGCGCAGCGCGCGCGTCATGTCATTGCAGCGCCATCGCCAGCACGCGCGCGACGTGGATCGCCTCGACGCCCGCGCCGTCATGAATCTGATGACGGCAGCTCGTGCCGTCGGCGACCATGATCGTGCCGGCGTCCATTTTGCGCACTGCCGGCAGTAGCGACAACTCGGCCATCGCCTGCGAAGTCGCGTAGTGCTCCGCTTCGTAGCCGAAGCTGCCGGCCATTCCGCAGCACGACGATTCCACCGTCGATACCGTCAGTTCAGGAATCCATTTCAACACGGTTTGCACGGGCGTAAAGGCGTCGAATGCCTTCTGATGGCAATGGCCATGCACGAGCGCCTGCTGCGTCGCCAAAGGCTTCAGCGCAAGCTGCAAGCGCCCGGCCTGTTGCTCGTGCACGAGGAATTCTTCGAGGAGAAACGCCTGTTTCGCGAGCCGCTTCGCTTCGTCGCCGAAACCGTAGTGCAGGAATTCGTCGCGCAACGACAGCAGGCACGAAGGCTCGAGTCCGACAATCGGCACGCCGCGCTCCACGTAGGGCTTGAACAGATCAAGCATGCGCCGCGCTTCGTGCTTCGCTTCATCGACAAGTCCTGCGGCCAGGAACGTGCGCCCGCAGCAGACCGGCCGCTCGCCTTGCCGCGTGTTGAAATGCACCGTGTAGCCCGCGGCTTCCAACACCTTCTGCGCGGCCCGCGCGTTGTCGGGCTCCATGTTGTTATTGAACGTATCGACGAACAGCAGCACTTCGTTCAACGCCGCGCCGCGCGCGTTCACAGTCGGCTTCGCGCTCGACAGAAACGGTTTTGCGAAACGCGGCAAGCTCCGTTCGCTTGCAAAGCCGACCGAACGCTTGAACCACGTCGACAGCAGCGGCACGTTGTCGGCAAATGCGATGAGGCCCGGCACGCGGCTCGCCGTTGCCGCGTAACGCGGCATGAAGGCAACCAGCTTGTCGCGCAGCGTCAGTCCGTGCCGCTTCACGCGCGCCGCGCGCGCCTCGATCTTGAACTTCGCCATATCGACGCCGGTCGGGCAATCGCGCTTGCAGCCCTTGCACGATACGCAGAGATCGAGCGTGTCCTTGACGTCGTCGCTGGCAAGGCCGGCTTCGCCGAGTTGTCCCGAGATCGCGAGGCGCAACGTGTTCGCGCGTCCGCGCGTGACATGCTGCTCGTCTTTCGTCACGCGATAACTCGGGCACATGGTGCCCGCGTCGAACTTGCGGCAGTGGCCGTTGTTGTTGCACATTTCGACGGCCCTCGCGAGACCGCCCGACAGATCGTTGCCGCTGCCCGGCGCGCTCTCGCGGCCCGTCAGCGGATCGCGTTCCACATTCCACGCGGACCAGTCGAGCGCGGTGTCGATGCGCCGTTCGCGATAGCCTGGCGCGAAGCGGAAGTAGCGCGCGTCGTCCATTTTCGGCGGACGCACCATCTTGTCGGGATTGAAGCGGTTGTCCGGATCGAACAGCGTTTTGATCTCGCTGAACGCCTCGTTCAGTTTCGGGCCGTATTGCCACGCGACCCATTCACCGCGGCACAGGCCATCGCCGTGTTCGCCCGAATAGGCGCCCTTGTATTCGCGCACCAGCGCCGCGGCTTCCTCGGCGATCGCACGCATTTTGACGGCGCCGTCGCGGCGCATGTCGAGAATCGGCCGCACATGCAGCGTGCCGACGCTTGCGTGCGCGTACCAGGTGCCTTCCGTGCCATGCCGATGAAAAACTTCCGTCAGCTTGCTCGTGTATTCGGCGAGATGTTCGAGCGGCACGGCGCAGTCTTCGATAAAGGACACGGGTTTGCCGTCGCCCTTCATGCTCATCATGATGTTGAGCCCGGCCTTGCGCACTTCCCACAGCGCCTTTTGCGCATTCATGTCCGGCATTTCGACGACAGAGCCAGGCAAGCCGAGATCGGCCATCAATTCGGTGAGCTGCCTGAGCGACTCGAGTTGCGCGTCGCGCGATTCGCCGGCGAACTCGACTAGCAACACCGCTTGCGGTTCGCCGACCAGCGCCTTCGCGACCACCGGACGAAACGCGGGGTTGCTCATCGCGAGATCGATCATCGTGCGATCGACCAGTTCAACCGCGACCGGCTTCAGCTTGACGATGTGCTGCGTGAAATCCATCGCCTGCCAGAAGGTCGGAAAGTTGACCACGCCGAGCGTCTTGTGCGCGGGCAGCGGCGCGAGCTTCAACGTCAACTGACGGCTGAACGCGAGCGTGCCCTCGGAACCGACCAGCAGATGCGCGAGGTTGGCGACGCCGTCGTCGGTATAAGCGCGCGGGTTCTGACAATCGAACAGGTCGATGTTGTAGCCGGCCACGCGGCGCAACACTTTCGGCACGCGCGCCGCGATTTCGTCGCGCTCGCGCTCCGCGATCCGCTTCACGCCTTCGAGTATCTGCTGCAAGCGTGCGCCTTGCGGCACTTGTCGCAACGATGCGAAACGCGCTTCGCTGCCGTCGGCGAGAATCGCGTCGATGGCCTCGACGTTGTGCACCATGTTGCCGTATTCGATCGAACGCGAGCCGCACGAATTGTTGCCCGCCATGCCGCCGATCGTGCATTGCGCTGCCGTCGATACATCCACGGGAAACCACAAGCCATGCGGCTTGAGCCACGCGTTCAGATGATCGAGCACGACGCCTGGCTCGACGGTAACCGTGCGTGCGTCCGCATCGAAATCGACGATGTTATTGAGCCACTTGCTCGTGTCGATCACGAGCGCTTCGCCGACAGTCTGTCCGCATTGGCTCGTGCCGGCGCCGCGCGCGAGCAGCGGCACTTTTTCACTGCGCGCGATGTCCAGCGCGATGCGCAAATCGTCCTGATCTCGCGGCACCACGACACCGACCGGCATGATCTGGTAGATGGACGCATCGGTCGCATAACGGCCGCGGCTCGCCGCATCGAACAGCACGTCGCCGCGCAACGCTTTGCGCAGATGCTGCGCGAGCGGACTCGTCAGACGCGCGGCGGACGGCACAAGATGAATCGGCTTGACCAGCAAAGCGGAAGTGGGATTCGTCATAACGTCGATGGTTGTTGCATTGCGTGCATTGCGTGCGTCGCGTGCGTCGCGCGAAGGTTCAGTACAGCGTGACGCTCACGGACGGCAGTCCTTCAATGCGTCCGTGCGCGAGGCCCGCGCTTCGCGGGAAGAACATGCCGGTGTATGAACCCGTGGTGACGACCATGTCCGGCGTCACCGCAATGCCGCGCGATGTCGCGTGATTGACGAGCCACGTGAGCAAGCGGCGCGGATCGCCGGCCGGGTTGGCGGGCGTCAGTTCGACGACATCGCGTCCGTTGAAATCGAAGCGCAGCGCAGGCGAGGCAAACGGAAAATCGTCGTGATACGGCATGAATTCGCCGACGATCAGCGCGCCGTGGTTCTGCAAGTCCGCGAGTTGCGCGAGCTTGTCGATGTCGGGCCACGCGGCGAAACGGCTCGCGACAATTTCAATCGTCGCGCCGAACGAACCGATTGCCGCGTGCACGTCGGCCTCGCTATAAGGCGTTGCCGAAGGCTCGAAGCGGCGGCCGAAGCGAAAGGCGATTTCGAGTTCCAGGCCCAAGGGCGCAAAGGCCGCGCGCGGCAATGTGGAGCCGTCGGAATGCAAGTCGATGCGCGGCAGAGGCGCGCCCTGGATCGGGCCCGTTGGCGACTTGGCGCCGATCTTCCAGCCGCCGATGCGCGCGCCGCCGATTGCCAGAATCTCATGCTGGATCGCATAGGCCGCGTCGGCGTCGGCGGGCGTGAGGTTGGGCTGCGGCTTGCCGAGCGTCGCATGATCGCGGCGGGCATCGGCAAGCAGGCGGCTGAGGGGCGAGGCGCCCGGCTTCATTGCGTCGGCGTGAGGGGACTTGAGCATCGCTCACACGCCCATGCTGGTGGAAACCTGCCCCTTGTCCGCGGCATTGCCTGCGAACTTGCTTTCCGGCTGCATGCGGAACGCGAGCACGACACCGAGCGCCATCAACAGCATGCTGCCGACGAACGGCAATTCCCAACTGCCGAAATAGTCGATCAGGAAGCCGCCTACCACCGGCGAGATGATCGCCGCGAGCGCCGAGCCCGTGTTCATCATGCCGCTCGCGGTGCCCGAGGCGTCCGGCGCGATGTCCATCGGAATCGCCCACATCGGTCCAATCGTCATTTCGGCGAAGAAGAAGCCCGACGCGAGACACGCCATCGACAGATACAGGTGGTGCGTGAACATCAGCGGAATCAGCGACAGCAGGCAGAAGAACATGCACACCGACACCATCCAGCTACGCGCGCGCTTGAGGCTCCCCGTGCGCGTATAGATGAAGTCGGTCACGATGCCGCCGAGCGTGTCGCCGACCACACCCGCGAGAAACACGGCCGAAGCGAAGATCGCCGACTTCTTCAATTCCAGGTGATAGCTGTGCAGGAAATATTGCGGGATCCAGCTCAGGAACAGCCACAGTGTCCAGCCGTAGCAGAAGTAGACGATCGTGACCGGCGCCATGCGGCGAAACAGCTTGCCCCAGGGCACGCCCGCCGACTTTGCTTTCGGCGCGGGCAGCACTTCGAGTTCTTCCTTCGTGATACGCGGATGGTCTTTCGGATGCTCGGTGAACGTCAAAGCCCACACGACGACCCACAACAGACTGAACGCGCCGCAGATATAGAACGATTCGCGCCATCCCCAGTTCGCCATCACGAGTACGACGATGCCGGGCGCGACCGCATTGCCGACGCGCGACGCCGCATGCGTGATGCCCTGCGCGAAACCGCGTTTTTCTTTCGCGACCCAGCGCGCCATCGCGGACGTCGCCGCAGGAAAGGTCGCGCCTTCACCGAAACCGAGCAGCACGCGCGCCGCCAGCAGCGAGATCAGGCCACCGGCAAAACCGGTCAGCAAGGTCGCGATGCCCCACACCGCGCCGCACGCGAGCAGCGTGCGTCGAGCGCCGAAACGGTCGCTGACCCATCCGCCGATGATCTGGAAAAGCAGATACGGATACGCGAAAGCCGAGAACACCAGGCCGACTTCCGTATGCGAAAGATGGAATTCCTTGCCGAAGCCCGCCGCCGCCGTACTGACGTTGACGCGGTCCAGGTAAGTGATGAAGTACATGATGCAGAGCATCAATAGAACGATACTGGTCGCACTGGTCACACGAAACCGCTTCATCGTCTCTCTCCATTTGCATGTATCGACGGCGTTCCTGAGATGGCGCGCTTCGTCGTCGCGAGACGGCACGCGCCGCCTCGCCATCGCATTGTTCGGGGCCGCGTTCTGTGCGCGGCTTCATGACGGAACTGACTTCGTTGATGCCTGCTTGTTGTTATTGATGCGGCCTCGCTTACGCTGCCGCCCTCAAACCCGAGGCTTGCGTCGGCTCGCTCAACCAGTCCATCGCGGCCGGCAAGCCGCTTTCGTCGAGCGGCACGCCGGCGAGCCGCATGCCCATTTCGCAGCCGGCCAACGTGGCGAGCAACATCAGATCGTTGCAATCGCCCAGATGGCCGATGCGGAACATGCGGCCTTTCATCTTGCCGAGGCCCGTGCCGAGCGACATGTCGAACCGTTCGTAGATGAGCTTGCGCACCGCGTCGGCGTCGATACCCTCGGGCATCATCACGCCGGTCAGCACCGGGCTATACACGGAAGGATCGGCGCACTGAATCTCAAGCCCCCACGCACGCACCGCGCGACGCGTCGCCTCGGCAAGACGCTCGTGACGCGCAAAGACGTTGTCGAGCCCTTCGCCGAGAATCATGTCGATTGCCTCGTGAAGGCCGTAGAGCAGATTCGTATTCGGTGTGTATGGCCAGTAGCCGGTCTTGTTCATCTCGACGATGTCGCTCCAGTCCCAGAAGCTGCGCGGCAGTTTTGCGTGCTTGCTGGCGGCCAGAGCCTTCGGCGAAATCGCGTTGAAGCTGATGCCCGGCGGCAGCATCAAGCCCTTCTGCGAGCCTGACACCGTCACGTCGACGCCCCACTCATCGTGGCGATAATCGGCGCAGGCGAGGCCCGAAATCGTGTCGACGAGCAACAGCGCGGGATGGCCAGCGGCGTCGATTGCGCGGCGCACGGCAGCAATGTCCGACGTGACACCAGTCGACGTTTCGTTGTGCACGACGCACACTGCCTTGATCGAATGCTGCGTGTCGGCGCGCAGCCGTTCTTCGATCAGGTTCGGTTGAACGCCGCGCCGCCATCCTTCGATACCCGGAAGGCCGAGAAACTCAGGCTTCAGGCCGAGACTCTCCGCCATCTTTTTCCAGAGCGTCGCGAAATGCCCGGTCTCGTACATCAGCACGTGATCGCCGGGACTCAGTGTGTTCGAGAGCGCCGCTTCCCATGCGCCGGTGCCGGACGCCGGATAAATCACGACCGGATGCTGCGTCTTGAAGATCTTCTTGATTCCGTCGAGCACCTTCAAACCCAGTTCGCCGAATTCCGGCCCGCGATGGTCGATGGTGGGATAGCTCATCGCCCGGAGGATGCGATCCGGCACGGGACTCGGCCCAGGGATCTGCAGGAAGTGACGGCCAGCGGGGTGGAAATCTAACTTCAGCATTACGCTCCTCCGATTGAATTTTGCATGCAAAAAACTATATCAGACGAAGTTGCGCGAGCGAAAGGCGAAAATTGCGTGCGGGCACAGGTGTTTACCCGCGCTGTATCGTTGTCGGCGGTGATCCGATAAAATTGCGGCAGAGAGGCATCTGAGGACGTTTGTATGCAAAATTCTGAAATTGAAGCAGGTTCGGCGGGTTCGGCAGTGTTGCCGAAAGTGGAGCGTCAGCGTTTGCACGACACGGTGGTCGAGCACATTCGCCGGTTTATCGTCGAAGGCGTATTGGAGCCGGGCAAGAAGTTGAACGAGCGCGAGTTGTGCGAAACGCTCGGCATTTCACGCACGCCGTTGCGCGAGGCGCTCAAGGTATTGGCCGCTGAAGGGCTGATCGAGATTTCGCCGAATCGCGGCGCGTCGGTGTCGAAGATGTCGGAAGCCGAACTGCGCGAGACCTTCGAACTGATGAGCGGTCTCGAGGCTTTCTCGGGCGAACTCGCGGCCGAGCGAATGACGGCGGCCGAGCTCGCCGAAATCAAGGCATTGCATTACGCAATGCTCGCTTGTCGCGCGCAGAACGATCTGGCCGGGTACTACAGCCGCAATCAGGCGATTCACGACAAGATCAACGAGGCCGCGCGCAATTCGGCGCTGCGCCAGACGTATGTGTCGGTGAACCGGCGTTTGCAGGCGCTGCGCTTTCGCTCGAATTTTCAGATTCCGAAGTGGGATCGCGCGATTCATGATCACGATGAAATGCTGAAGGCGCTCGAGGCGCGCGACGGCAAGAGGCTCAGCGCGATTCTTCGGCAGCATCTGCTTGATAAGCGCGATGCGGTGTTGCAGGTTCAGTCGCGGGAAGAGGCGGCGGGGGGAGCGGGGTTATCCACGTAAATTGTTCATAGGGCTGTGGACAACGTTCTTATAGTCGGCGCAAGTGGTTGATGCGATGGCTGAATTTGCAGGCGGGTGATGTATGGGCAGGGAGGGTGGGTTTGAGTACTCTGCCCTTGGTACGCTTTCATCGCGGCCTGCGCGGAAAAATGCATTCCTCGCTGTCGTTCGAACATTTGTTCACCTACGTTTCCCCACAGGCCCGCTGCGGTGCAGGGAAACGGCCATTCTCCCAATCGCTGTCTCGAATAGCCTATGGATGACATCTGCCATTCCGCGCCGGAAGGTGGCAAAACCCCAGGCGCAACGCAGTGGCAGCGATGCAACTTCATGGCCTCACCAGTTTGTACACCGTCGCTGACTTCCGCCAACGGGAGAGCGCCCATGCATTCATCGCCAAACCCGCGAGAAGGCAAACGACGGTTCCGACCGTATTGGCGCCTCCACTGAGGACTTCACCCAACCACTTAATTGAAAAAGCGGCTGAGATAACGGCAATAACGACAAACGAACCCAAAGACTTTGCGGGCGAATTGACGCCGCAGATCTGCCCAGTCGAGTGATCCAGCCAGCCGACCAGTGTCTGCCAGTTATCCGGGTCGCGCAGTACCGCAGTCACTACCATGCCGCTTTCAAGCCTCGGCTTGCCGTCCATCTTCACGGAGTACTGACGTCTTCCAGCGATCGTTACGTTAAACATTGTGGCGACCGTGCCGCCACTCTTGTCTTTCTCAAAAACAACGCCTCCTATGTCGTCAAGGGTTACTGTAATGGCGCGGTAGGTCATGGGCAAATGGTGCGGTGATTGATTCGAGAAGTTCTACGGGCTCATTGTGCCAACTCGAGCGTATCGTTCTCGATTTTTTATCAACTGCGCAAGCATGAAGGAGCAGGACCTCTATGATTCAAGATCAAGCGATCGCGCAGCAAGTAAGCGACCGACTATTGCAAGTGAACGGCGCGCTAGACGAAGCAGTCGTCTTCGTTCAGGACAACTGTTCTGCTATCGAGATTCAGGAGTTCAAACGGGCTATGGGCGAGATCATGTACAAGGTGTTCGAAGAAGCCCTCATCCCCATCTACAAGAAGCATCCGATTCTTGTCCCCGAAGGACTGCGCGTGAGTGGCATCACTGATTGAGACACCGCAGGGCAAAGCAGGGCGCGGGACGCCGCGCCCCAACTGCCCAGACGCGCACCAAAGTGCGCGTCTCCCCACATAGAAACGCACTACACCTCAAACGCCCTACCGCACCCCATCCCTGGCCCGAAGCGACTCCGGCAACCCCCGCAACACAATCAACGCACAAATCACGCTCATCGTCCCGATCACATACAAAGCCGGCGTCGTACTCCCAGTCAGATCCCTGACGCGTCCCACCATGATCGGACTCACGATCCCGCCAAGCTGTCCGAGCGTGTTGATCAACGCGATGCCGCCCGCCGCGCCCGCCCCCGTCACCAGCTTCGGCGGCAATGCCCAGAATGCCGGGATCGACGCCACCACGCCCCCGCCCATCACCGCAAGCGCGACGATCAGGAAGCCCGTCTGTTTGTCGAAGAAACCGGCCGCAAAGAATCCGATCGCCGACATCACCAGCAAACCGAACACGAACTTGCGACGCTCGCCGCTTGCATCGGACAAGCGCCCCACAACCACCATGCAGATCGCGCCGCACACATAAGGCACGGCTGTCAGCAAACCGATCAGCGTCGGATTATGCGTACCTGCCACGCGGATCAAATGCGGCGCCCAGAAATTCAATCCATACGACGCCACCTGAATCAGAAAATAGACGAGCCCCAGCGTGAGAAATCCCGGCGTCTTTATCGCGCCGATGAACGAATGCCCAGTCTCAGGATGACGGCTCTGCTGCGCAATCTGCTCAGACAGGAATGACTTCTCCGCGGGCGACAGCCAGTTTGCATCGTCGATGCGATCTTTCAGCAGCTTCAGCACAAGATAACCAAGCAGCACGCACGGCAGGCCGCCGAGCAGGAACAGCCAGTGCCATCCCGGCATGCCAAGCAGGCCGTTCATATGGCCGATGACAAGCCCCGCCAGCGGCGCGCCGACCAGCCCCGAAAACGCCGACGCGAGAAACAGCATCGACGTAATGCGTCCGCGATAGCTCGGCGGAAACCATAGCGTGAGGTAGTAGAGCACGCCCGGCGCGAAGCCGGCTTCCATCGCGCCGATCAGAAAGCGCAGGCCGTAAAACTGCCATTCGGTGTTGACGAACACCATCGCCGCGGTCGCGAGTCCCCACGAAATCATGATGCGCGCAATCCAGCGCCGCGCACCGACCTTGTAGAGGAACAGATTGCTCGGCACCTCGAACAACACATAGCCGATCACGAACAAACTCGCGCCGAGACCATATGCGGTGTCCGACAAGCCGAGATCGCTTTGCAACTGAAACTTCGCGAAGCTGATGTTGATGCGGTCGAAGAACGCAAACAGATAGCAGATCATGATGAGCGGCATCAGCCGCCATGCCACTTTGCGGATGATGGCCGCCGCGCCGTCCGCGCTCTGTTCACGGCCGCCGGTTGCGATTGCGCCGAGGTCACTCATGATTCGTCTCCAATGCCGGATTCGGCTGTACCGTCCGGTCGTTTAGTGGATCAGGGAAAGTCAGATTTGCAGCACGTAGTCCGGCACGGGATGCAGGTCACGATTGCGCCCCGCCTTCGCCACTTGCCCGGGCACGTCGTGGCCCAGCAAAGCCGGCAACGCTCGCGACAGCGCAAGCAGTTTCTCGAGGTCGATTCCCGTGGGAATACCCATTTCGTCGCACAGATTCACGAGGTCCTCAGTGCAGATGTTGCCCGACGCACCGGGCGCAAACGGGCATCCGCCGAGACCGCCCAACGCGGCGTCGAAGCGCCGCGCGCCGGCTTCGTAGGCGGCCAGTACATTGGCGAGCCCAAGTCCGCGTGTATTGTGAAAATGCAGCGTGAGCGCCGACGACGGCACGCGTTGCAGCACTCGCTCGACAATCCGCGCCACCTGGCGCGGATTCGCCATGCCGGTCGTATCGGCGAGCGTGATGCCCTCAATGCCCATCTCGCGGTACGTATCGACAATGCTGACCACGCGGTCCTCGTCGATCGTGCCTTCGAACGGACAGCCGAACGCCGTCGCGACGGACGCATTCAACAGCACGCCCGCGCCCTTCACGTGACGCACGATGTCGCCAAACGCCGCGAGCGACGACTCGCAGCTCATGCGCATGTTGGCGCGGTTGTGCGTCTGACTCGCGGACATCACGAGATTCAGTTCGTCCGCCTTCGCGGCGAGCGCGCGCTCGGCGCCCTTGAGATTCGGCACGAGCGCGACGTAGATCACGCCCGCGCGCCGCTCGATCTGCTGGAACACGGCCTCGCCGTCGCGCAACGCAGGAATGGCTTTCGGCGAGACAAACGAGCCGGCCTCGATGCGCGTGAAGCCCGCCGTCGAGAGCGCGTTGATCAATTGGATTTTGTCGGCGGTGTCGACCCACGTCGGTTCGATCTGCAAGCCGTCGCGCGGCGCGACTTCCTGCACGATGAGCTTGTCGGCGACTTGTGAGTTCAATTCGCGGTTCGTTGCACCGTTCGTTGCATGTGTCGTTGCATGTGTCATTGCACGGCTCCTTCGCGGCGCAGCCGCTCGACCTCTTCACTCGCGAAGCCGAGTTCGCTCAGCACGCTTCCCGTATGTTCACCGAGCGCGGGGCCTTGCCAGCGCACTTCGCCTGGCGTCTCCGACAGCTTCGGCACGATGCCCGGCATCTTCACCGAGGCGCCGCCCGGCAGTTGCGCCTGCAACAACATGTCGCGCGCCTGGTAGTGCGGATCGGCGACGATGTCCGCGACGGAATAGATGCGCCCCGCCGGCACTTCAGCGCGTTCGAGCGCGGCCAGCACGTCGTTGGTGGAATGATGCGAGGTCCATGCGGCGATCGCTTCGTCGAGCATCGCGCAGTGTTTGGCGCGGCCGTCGTTGTGCGCGAGCGCGGGATCGTCGGCGAGATCGGCGCGGCCGATCACCTGCATGAGGCGCCGGAAAATCGGATCGCTGTTGCCGGCGATCACGACATAGCCGTCGTCTTCGGTGGGATAGGTGTTGGACGGCGCGATGCCAGGCAGCGCCCCGCCGCTTCGCTCGCGAACGTGGCCGAGCAGATCGTATTCGGGGACGAGACTTTCCATCAGATTGAAAACGCTTTCGACGAGCGACACGTCGACCACTTGCCCGTCGCCCTGCCCTGTCTTCACGCGCAGCAGCGACATCAACGCGCCGATCACGCCATGCAGCGACGCAAGCGAATCGCCGAGACTCACGCCGACGCGCGCCGGCGCGCCGTCCACCTCGCCCGTCGTGTAGCGAATGCCACCCATCGCTTCGCCGATGGCGCCGAACCCCGGACGGTCACGATATGGACCCGACTGGCCGTAACCGGAGATACGCACCATCGTCAGTTTGGGGTTGATCGCGTGCAGCACGTCCCAGCCGATGCCGAGCTTTTCGAGCGCACCAGGACGCAGGTTTTCGATGACGACATCGGCCTCGGCCGCGAGCCGCTTCACGATCTCGACGCCCTCCGGCGACTTCAGATTCACGCACACCGACTTCTTGTTGCGCGACTGCAGATACCACCAGAGCGACGTGCCTTCGTGCAGCTTGCGCCATTTGCGCAGCGGGTCGCCGGTTTGCGGCGCTTCGATCTTGACGACGTCCGCGCCGAACTCGGCCATCAGGCGCGCGGCAAACGGCGCGGCGATCAGCGTTCCGATTTCAACGACGCGGATACCTTGAAGGGGTCCACCCATGTGCTGTCTCCGAAGTGGTTTTCTGTTGGGAGACAGCTTGCAGGCGTGCGGCGGCGGCGTCCAACCGCAATTCGCCAACGACCGTTCGCGAACGACGAACGCTCAAGCGCGGCGCAGATTCATGCCGCCGGCGTTTGCGTGGCTTCGGAGGCTTCTATCGAACGCAAATGATCGAACAGCAAACGGCTCACGGGCGAGAGCGCATCGACATCGCGCACGACCAGCACGAGGCTGCGCTCCGACCAGTCGTCTTCGAGCGGCGCGCCGACGAGCCCGAGCGGCCGTCCCATGAGTTCATAGACCTTGCGCGGCAACACGCCGACGCCCATTCCCGCCTGCACCATCCGGCAAACGGCGTCGAAGCCCGGCACATGGATGCGCAAGCGCAACGGCTTGCCGGCGACGCGCGCGGCGATATGCGTTCGCGCATTGATCGAACTCGCGGCGTGCAGGCCGACGTGATCGCCGTCGAGCGTTTCGGCAAACGCCACGCTCGTGCGCGCGGCGAGCGGATGATCGCCGCGCATCACGAGCACCAGCGAATCGCGGCGATAGTGCTCGACGTGCAGCTCGCGCGTGTCGGCATCGGCGGAACAGATGCCGAGATCGGCGAGGCTATCGTCCACCGCTTCGACGACGCCGCCGCTCGGCCGCTCTTCGAGGTCGAGCTTCACGCGCTCATGCAGCAACTGGAACGCGCGCAAATCTTCAGGCAAAAATTCGACGATGGCAGACAGGTTCGCCATCATCCGCACATAGCCGCGTACGCCGCTTGCATGGCCAGCCAGTTCGATGCCGATGTTTTCGATGTCGCGCATCACGCGCCGCGCATGATGCAGCAGCGTTTCGCCGGCCGGCGTTAGCGTCATGCCGCGCGCGTTGCGCTGAAAGAGCGTCGCGCCCACGGCCTGTTCCAGTTCGAGCAGCCGCTTGCTCGCAGCGGAAACGGCAATGGCCTCGCGCTCCGCGGCACGCGTGAGCGTGCCTTCCTCGTAGACGGCGAGAAACAGTTGAAGCGTGGTCAGGTCGAGCTTGCGGAGAAGGTTTTTAATCACCATGGCGCGGCGCCGGAAGTTCGGTCAGTGGCTAATCATCCCATATGCGGCGCGTGAATCATTGCTTGCGCGACGACTATGCGAGGCTGTTTGGCCTCGCCGTGCAGCGTCAAAGCGCGTTTGGTATGCTGGGCCACCGCGTTTTCCCCAACAATCGCGCGAGGCCGTAGAACGCTGCCAATCGCACCGCGTTCACTGCCGCGGTTTGCTTATCGTGAAAGGAATCATTCGATGCCCACCGTCGCGATCGCGATCTTTGCTGGCGTGCAGGCGCTCGACGTCGCCGGTCCCGTCGACGTCTTCTCAGAAGCGAACCGCTTCATCGCGCCGGACGCGCGCTACGAAGTCACGCTTCTGAGCGCGCAACAAGCACCGCTGCGCGCGTCCAACGGCATGACGCTGATCGCCGACGCCGTCTTCGCGCGCGCTCGCAAACCGTTCGACCTCGCGTTAGTCGCGGGCGGCCCCGCGCTCCCCGAAGGCGCTCCGCCCGAGGCGTCCTTGCTCGACTGGTTGACCAACATCGCGCCGCAATGCGGCCGTTACGGCTCCATCTGCACGGGCGCTTTCGCGCTCGGCCATGCCGGTCTGCTCGACGCGCGCAACGTCACGACGCATTGGCAGCACGCGGCCCAACTCGCCGCGCAGTTTCCGAAAGCGCGCGTCGACTACGACCGCATTTATCTGCGCGACGGGCAACTGGTCACTTCCGCGGGCGTGACTGCGGGTATCGATCTGTCGCTCGCGCTCGTCGCCGAAGATCACGGTGCGCATATCGCGCTCGCGGTGGCAAAGCGGCTCGTCGTGTTCGCACAGCGCCAGGGCGGACAGTCGCAATTCAGTCCGTATCTCACGGCGCCCGTCGACGAAACATCGCCGGTTGCAAAAGTCCAGGCGCATGTGATGGAGCGCATTCACGAGAGCTTTACAGTCAAGCAACTCGCCGATGTCGCCGGCATGAGCGCGCGCAATTTCGCGCGCGTGTTCGTGCAGGAAACCGGCGTGACGCCGCATGAATTCGTCGAGCGCGCGCGTGTCGATGCCGCGCGCAAGCTGCTGGAAAGCAGCGGCGCCGCGCTGAAAGCGATTGCCTACGATTGCGGTTTCGGCACCGCGGATCGCATGAGGATCGTCTTCGTGAAGAGAATCGGCGTCACGCCGATGCAATACCGCGAGCGCTTTCGCGCGGCCTGAAAGCGCGCGAGCGGCGCCGCTGCGCGTGCGAAACATGCGTGAGAAGATAACGGCCTGCATGAGCTATTTTCAAGGAACGACATGAATCCCTCTTCTCCCATTCGCGCGATCGTCACCGGCCATACGCGCGGCCTCGGTGCGGCGCTCGCCGCGCAACTGCTTGAGCGCGATGTCGCGGTGCTCGGTCTCTCACGCTCGCGTCATGCGTCGCTCAAACAGCGCTTTCCCGCGCTGCTCGATGAAGTTGAACTCGAACTCGCTGACACGTCGCGTGTTGCGCAATGGACGGCGACCGATGCACTGCGCGCGTTCGTCAGCGGCGCGCACACTGTGCTGCTGATCAACAACGCGGGCATGGTGCAGCCAATCGGTCCAATCGACGCGCAGGACGCAGCGGCCATTGCCAGCGCAGTGAGCCTGAACGTCGCCACGCCGTTGATGCTCGCAAGCGCGCTCGCCGCGGCAAGCCCCGATGTGAGCGACCGACGCATCATGCATATTTCGAGCGGCGCGGCGCGCAACGCTTACGCCGGCTGGAGCATCTACTGCGCGACGAAGGCGGCGCTGGATCACCACGCGCGCGCCGTCGCACTCGATGCCACTCGCGCGCTGCGTATTTGCAGTCTCGCGCCGGGCGTCATCGATACGAACATGCAGGCGGAGATCCGCAGCACCGGCGTCGAACAGTTTCCAATGCGTGAGAAGTTCGAGGACTTGAAGCGCAACGGTCAGCTTTCGACGCCCGAGCAAGCTGCGGCTCAATTGCTCGACTATGCGTTCAGCGATGCATTCGGCGAAACGCCGGTGGCTGATATTCGCGAGGTTGGGAAGCGGGCGTGATGCGCTGTTGATGCGCTGGGGTGCACAGTCACTATCGCGGCTCCTGAAAAGTCTCACCTTTGGACCCGCGCGGCGATGATTCGTGTGCTTTTTGCAGCGGCGCGTCGCGCGAATTGCGCTTGATATGCTGTGGTTTTATCGCGCTGCTGCTGCGGCTTGCCTCGCCACCTGCGCCAGAACAGCGGGCTCCCGAAAATCCTCACCCTTCGCACGCAGCGGCCGAAGGTGAGCGGGAGGGAGCAGTTTCACAACTCCCGAAAACCCTCACCTTAAGCGCTTGCGGACCGCCCGCAAAGCCATGCTGGGCGTGGGCCGACGACCCCGAAAGAGGCGAATCCCGAAAACTCTCACCTTTAGAAGCACGCGAATGATCGGGATACCCAGGTAAGACGTCGATGTGGGGTGCGGTGAAAAAATGACTCGCAAACCGCGAACCGTCCGACTCGATATGGACGGTGAGGCACATGCGTTCCAGTCGCTCACGGATCGCCGCAGCGTCGAAGTGCTCCCGAATTCCCTCACCTTAGAGCGGATGAAGCCCCGGGACGACACAGCTTTGGCCTCCGCACCAGGCGGACATTTAGCGGATTTCGCCCATTTCCGCGACGATAACGCGTGCGAATCAAGCGCGGAACTCACGCGCCGAACCGCTCCCGAAAACCCTCACCTTTGACGGCGTGGCGCGCAAGCGTCAGTTCGCGAGCTTATGAAACGTCTCCAGCACCGCGTCGCCCTTGAACGGCTTCACGATCGAGCCCTTGACGCCGCAGCCTTGCGGCGTTCTTTCATTGCCGGGCTGCTTTCGGTTGTGAGCATGATGACGTTGACGGTCTTGTTCGCGAGTTCGCCGCGAATTTTCTTGGCCATCGTGAGGCCGGCTATATACGCGCGTCTACGTCGCTGAACAGCGAGCTTCATGCTTTGCCGTGCATCGCTCGTGTCGATGCCGAGACCGTTCCGGTTCAGAAAGAAAACCCGCCACTTCGTCGCGCACAGTACTGGACTCATCCACGATCTCACCTTTGCGGCGACCTCCTGGAACTCCTCACCTTTACGCACGCTGTCGGGTGAAATGCAGCAAAGGTGCGGCGTGAATCCTGGGACGACTCACCATTGCAGGCGTCGCGTCATCTCCTGGAACATCTCACCTTTGCATTGAAGACGTCGATGGTGATGCCGTCTCCTGGAATTCCTCACCATCCTGGAACGGCTCACCTTTGGCGATATCCGCAAGCAACGTGCGGACTCACGCGATACGTTATCGCGTCAGCTTGATGACATTCGACAGCCCCGCAGCCGGCGAATTGCCGAAGCTATAGGTCGAACGCCCGCTGCGTTTGGCCGCGTACATGGCGGCATCGGCGACGTCGAGCAAGCCCGCGATGCTCTGCACTCTGTCGGGAAACGTGGCGATGCCGATACTCACGCCAATCGCAAAACGGCCACCGTACTCTTTGTCGCCGATTGCTCGCACACCTGAGACAAGGCGCTCGGCGAGTTCCCGCAATTGGGCGTCGTCGCCGCAATCGGTTGCGAGCAGCACGAACTCATCGCCGCCGACACGAGCGAGCATGTCGCTCTGCCGCGTCGCGGCCCGCAGCGATTCTGCAAGCCGACGCAGCAACACGTCGCCGGCGCTATGGCCCATCGCGTCGTTGACCTTCTTGAAGCCGTCTATGTCGAGGTACAGAAGCGCGATTCGGCGCGACTCGGCCTCGTTGCCCGAGAGCGCGTCGATGGCGGACAGCAGCCGGCGGCGGTTCGGAAGTCCCGTCAGCGTATCCTGCGCGGCCTGTTGATCGAGCATGTTCGAATACGCGTGCACCCTCGCGAACGCACGACGCTGGACATACACCGTGTAACCCATCAGGCAGCACACGAGCACGGCAATGGCAACGAGCGCGGCGCTTCCGAACACGAGGCGCCGATGCGCATCCTGCGTGGCGACCTTGCGCCTTTCGCGCCACTCGTTCAGCAGTTCGCCGAGGTCCTGGCGCAGGCCATCCATATACGCCTTGCCTTCGTTGGTCTGCACGAGCTGGATGGCGGCCGCACGATTCCCGCTGCGAGCCAGTTCGATCGTGCGCGCGAGTTCGACCACCTTGTCGGTCTTCGCATGCTCGACACGGCGCACGAGTTCGAGCGATTTTTCGTCGCTGCCTGCTGTCTGCTGCAAACGCAAAACGGTGTCGTCGAGATCGCGAATGCCCTGGCGATAGGGCACGAGGTAGGCCTCGTCGCCGGTGAGCAGATAGCCGCGCTGGCCGGTCTCCGCGTTCTCGAGATCGTGCAGCACGCGATTCGCGGCGCCGAGCACGGCGAACGCTTCCTCGTCGCGCAGACCGTCGGCGACAATGATCTTCGCTTCGTACACGAACAGACCGGCTGCGACGAGCAAGCCAATGGCCATGCTGATGTAGAGCGCAATGAAACGGTTACGGTCGGCTTTCGCGGAGCGGAACAAACGCGCGGGCACGAGAGGCTCCAGGGCGGTGGGAATGGTGGAAGGGTGCAATGATACTGGAGAGCCGTGACAGGCTCTCGCGAAGCGTCTCTGGGTCGGCTATTCCGGTGATGCCACCGCATAACAATTTTTTTGAAAAGCAGTGTCAGGTTTTTGCGGCAGCCCCGACTAAGCCCAACATCGACCGTGTTGGATAGCGCGACAACGTCCGAACTATCAAACGCAACACGGGAAGAATGATTTGGCCAAAGGAGCTTGACGGATGGATATCGACTTCGACTGCACGATGTGCGGCAAATGTTGTCACAACCTTCGGTTGCCGCTGACCGTATCCGAAGCAATCGCGTGGCTCAAGCGAGGCCACGACGTTCAGCTATTTGTTGAAGCGCTGCCGTGGCCGGAAGAGCCGCCGGAAGACAATCTGGTCGCGGCACATAAGCGCCGGCGCTCGTTTGCGGCTACAAGCGGTTCTCTGCCCGTACGAGTGGTCGTTGTCATCGTTGCAGCATTCGATGGTCCATGTCCGAACCTGCTGGAAGATATGCGATGCGGAGCTTACGAGAGTCGACCTCTGGTATGCCGTATTTATCCTGCGGAAATTAACCCGTTCATTTCCATGGACCCAGCGCAGAAAGCATGTCCGCCAGAGGCCTGGACGGGTGCGAGCTCGCCACTGTTGCGTCAAGGACAAATTGTCGACGCGCAGATCGCCGCGCTAGTCGCTGAGTCGCGCAACACGGATGCTGCCGATGTCTGGGCGAAAGCCGCCCTCTGCACAACGCTCGGAATCAGCAGTGCGGCCTTGAGCAACGAAGGGTTCGTTGTTCACACGCCAGACCGATCCAGTCTCTTAAGCGCTCTTGAGTCGGCGCAAATGGTCAAGACGGCCACGGCAAGTTCCTGGCAATTTGTCTCGAACCGAAGTGAGACGGCGAACGCATTGGATTCAGTTGATGCGGTCGTATCGAGAACGTCGGCTTGGGAAGCAGAGGGCGCTACCTTCCTGGGCTTTTTCCCGGACGATGTCTCGGGGAGTGGGACTCACGAAAGCGGCGCTCACTGAAAGGTGAATAAGCACTAAAACTTGACCTTCACCTGAAAGCCGATGGTGAAGGGAAGATCGTCGGAAGGGATCGGCGGAATCACGATGAAGTTCGCGCCGACACGCTTGTATTCGACCATGATGAGCGGCGCGAGCACGGGTCCGATCGTGTGATCGCGGCCGAGTCCCCAGTTGCCATAGTTATAGCCGGAGATGATGCCGCCCATCGCCGCTATGCGGACAATGCCCCAGTGCAGAAAATCCGGCGACCAGACGCCGCCGCCGTAATACGACGGCCGGCGCAGTGAATTGCGAAAGCCGCCCGCCGTCAGCGCCCATTGATTGTTGAGCCAGCACTCGACGCCGAGGCCTGGGTTGAACTGCTCGAAGTGTTTGTCCGGGTCGGGATTGATGTGATACGAGCCGAGCATCGCGTCGACCCATACGCCGCCCTCGCACCAGTTGCCCGCATGCGCCGCCGATGTGCCGGCGACGCTCGCGGCAAGCGCGAACAATGCGCGGCAAAAGTGCGTTTTGAACTGGCCGGTGTGCTGGCTTTTGTGCTGGCTGTTGTGCCTGCCGATTTGCGTGGTCATCCGCCTGCTGATCTGCCGAAGATGCATGTCCTCTCCATCGCCAGTCGAACGCCGGCGCGATGCTGTTCTCATATCGGTGCGTGCCGCCCGTCGCGCACTGTACCGCAAGCCACTCGTGCGATGTTGAGGACGCACTCGGGCTTGCGGGCACAAGACGTGCCGTCAAGCGTCAGCACAACTCTAATGGAGGACCGATGGCAAAGCGGTGAAAGACGCGCGCCGCGTTTTCACGCGTTTTCACGTTGCAGGCAGAGTGTTTATAGACCGAGGTCGGAAAGGCCAGGGTGATCGTCGGGACGGCGGCCGAGCGGCCAGTGATACAGACGGTCCGCTTCGCGGATCGGCAGATCGTTGATGCTGGCGTGACGGCGCGCCATCAATCCATGCTCGTCGAACTCCCAGTTCTCGTTGCCATACGAGCGGAACCAGTTGTTGGAATCGTCGTGCCATTCGTAGGCAAAGCGCACGGCGATGCGGTTATCGGTGAACGCCCACAGTTCCTTGATCAAGCGATAGTCGAGTTCCTTCGCCCATTTGCGGCGCAGTAAGCCGACGATTTCCGCGCGCCCATGCGTGAATTCCGCGCGATTGCGCCACACGCTGTCCTGCGTATAGGCGAGCGACACACGTTCAGGGTCGCGCGTGTTCCAACCGTCTTCCGCGGCGCGAACTTTCTGGATGGCGGTTTCGCGCGTAAAGGGCGGCAGCGGCGGACGGGTTTCGATCGGATCGGTCATGAGATACCTCGCTTTTGGTCAGGTGGGCAGTCAGGATGCGGGTCGCCTCGTCGGCGGGGACTTGCGTGAAGGTCGGCTTGAAGTTTTGTTGCGTGCGGGCGTGTTCCCGTTGCCGGCTGATTGAGCGTCGAGCAAGGTGACAGCGACGGCCTGCGCGTCGAGCGCCGCATCGGGCTCGCCGCTCACAAGCGCAACGGCGATCGCACCGTCGAGCAACACGAGCCACTGCCGCGACAAACGGGCGGCGCGCCTCGCGTCCAGTTTGCTTTCGGCGATGAACTCGTCGAATTGCGTCCGCACGAAAGTCAGCAAGCGCTCCTTGTGCTCGCGCGCGACGATGCGAATCGGGTCTTCCGCCGAAGCGATCTCACCGGCCGCGTTCAGAAACGCACAACCGTGAAAGTCCTCCGACGCGAACCATTCGCGCAATACGTCGAACATGCCGAGCAGCCGTTTGCGCGCGCTCTTGCCGCGCCGCTGCGTGCCCTCGACAAACCAGTTCATCCAGCGTTCGTCGCGCCGCTCGAGCGCGGCCGCGACGAGCGCGTCTTTCGATTCGAAATGCGTGTAGAAGCTCTTACGCGCGGTGCCCGACTGCTTGACGATCGCGTCCACGCCGGTTGCATGAATGCCGCCCGCGTAGATCAACGCTTCGGCAGCGTCCAGCAGACGCTCACGCGCGCCAGCCGCCGATGCCTTTTCCATGAGAGTATCCGTAGCCATGTGCGAAGGGTAGAACGATCATTCTCCCTCGTCAAGTCTTGCCGCTTTTTGCACGACGTGCGCGGCACCTGTTATCCTGGTTGCCAGCAAACAACCGGAACTCACTTGATGAATGCGTTCACTGCCCGCAGCATTGCCGTACGCGCTTTACTCGCCGCAATGCTGCTTACATCAATGGCCTGCACGCCGCTGCAAGTGCTGACGCATTCGGTCAGCCAGAACGAAGCGCGCGTGCCGGTCGGGCGCTACGACCTCGACCTGGATCATTGCAGCATTACGTTCGACGTCGAACACTTTAAGTATTCGCGCTTCACCATGCGCTTCGATCGCAAGAAAGGGCAACTGAACTGGAATGAAGGCGGTCTCGAAAAAAGCAGCGTGTCGGTTTCAATCGACGCCGCGAGCATCGACACGAACGTGCCGCTGCTCGACAAGATGGTGAAAAGCGCAAGCCTGCTGGACGTGGAGCGCTATCCGGAGATTCGGTTCGTGAGTACGAAGTTCGAGCGCACCGGCGAATCTCGCGGCACGTTGACGGGCAATCTGACCATTCACGGCGTAACACAACCCGTCACGCTGGATGTCACGTTCAACGGTTTCGCACGAGATCCGCTGACGAAAAAAGACACGCTCGGCTTTTCCGCGGAAGGACAGTTCAGCCGCGCGAAGTTTGGCCTCGCGACGTGGTATCCCGCAGTGGGCGACGACATTCACGTACGAATTCAGGCTGAATTCGGCAAAACGCCCGCGGGCGCGTGAGCGCATCGCGGGCGTGTGTGAGACGGCAAGCGTCGTGATGCTTACGCGGCCGTCCAGTCGAGAATGACCTTGCCGCTTTCGCCGGAGAGCATGGTCGCGAACGCTTGCTGGTAATCGTCGACCTTGAAGTGATGCGTGAGAATCGGCGACAAGTCGAGCCCGCTTTGCAACATCGCCACCATCTTGTACCAGGTCTCGAACATCTCGCGGCCGTAAATGCCCTTGATTTCGAGGCCCTTGAAAATCACCTGAGTCCAGTCGATCGCGGTCTGCGCCGGCGGAATACCGAGCAGCGCGATCTTGCCGCCGTGGTTCATCGCTTCGAGCATGCTCGTAAAAGCGCTCGGCACGCCGGACATTTCGAGGCCGACGTCGAAGCCTTCGGCCATGTGCAGGTCCGCCATCACGTCACGCAGCGATTCGCGCGACACGTTCACCGCGCGCGTCGCGCCCATCTTGCGCGCGAGGTCGAGCCGGTAATCGTTGATGTCGGTAATCACGACGTTGCGCGCGCCGACGTGCTTCGCAATCGCCACGGCCATGATGCCGATTGGCCCCGCGCCGGTAATCAACACATCTTCGCCGACGAGGTTAAACGACAGCGCCGTGTGTGTGGCGTTGCCGAACGGATCGAAGATCGCGGCGAGGTCGTCGGAGATTTCAGGCGGAATCTTGAACGCGTTGAACGCCGGAATCACGAGATACTCGGCGAACGCGCCCTCGCGATTCACGCCGACGCCCACCGTGTTGCGGCACAAATGCCGGCGTCCCGCGCGGCAGTTGCGACAGAAGCCGCAAGTGATGTGGCCTTCGCCCGACACGCGATCGCCGATCGAAAAGCCGCGCACTTCCTCGCCCATTTGCACGATTTCGCCGACATATTCGTGGCCGACATGCATCGGCACCGGAATCGTTTTTTGCGCCCAGTCGTCCCACTTCCAGATGTGAATGTCCGTGCCGCAGATCGCCGTGCGCGTGATGCGGATCATCACGTCGTTATGGCCGACTTCGGGCAGCTTCACATCGGTCAGCGTGAGACCCGGCGCGCGTTCGAGTTTTGCGAGTGCCTTCATGCGCCCTCCGCCTGGATCACGCCAAGCTCACGGCCGACGCGCGCGAACGCATCGACGGCGCGGTCGATCTGTTCCGTCGTATGCGCCGCGCTCATTTGCGTGCGGATGCGCGCGCGGCCTCTCGGCACGACGGGGAATGAAAAGCCGATCACGTAGACGCCTTCCTTCAACAGCGCATCGGCCATTCTGGAAGCAAGCTGCGCGTCGCCGAGCATCACGGGAATGATCGGATGTTCGCCCGGCACGAGCGTGAAACCAAGCGCGCTCATCTTCTCGCGAAAGTGCGCGCCGTTTTCGCGCACGCGGGCGCGTAGTTGCGCGCCTTCGTTGCTGGCGAGCAGTTCGAGTACTTTCAGCGACGCCGCCGCGATGCTCGGCGTCAGCGTGTTCGAGAACAGATACGGCCGCGAGCGCTGACGCAGCAATTCGACGATCTCCTTGCGCGCGGCGATATAGCCGCCCGATGCGCCGCCGAGTGCCTTGCCGAGCGTGCCCGTGATGATGTCGACGCGCGAGAGCACACCGCAATGTTCCGGCGTGCCGCGTCCCTGTTCGCCGATAAAGCCGACGGCGTGCGAGTCGTCGACCATCACGAGCGCGCCGTAGCGGTCGGCCAGATCGCAGATGCCGGCGAGGTCGGCGATGATGCCGTCCATCGAAAATACGCCGTCTGTCGCGATGAGCTTAAAGCGTGCGCCGGCCGCGTCCGCCTCTTTCAGTCTGGCTTCGAGGTCCGCGAGATCGTTGTTCTTGTAGCGAAAGCGCTTGGCCTTCGAAAGCCGCACGCCGTCGATGATGCTCGCATGATTCAGCTCGTCGCTGATGATTGCGTCGTTCTCGTCGAGCAGCGTTTCGAACAGGCCGCCGTTCGCGTCGAAACAGCTCGAGTAGAGAATGCAGTCGTCGGTTTGCAGAAACGCGGCGAGCGCCCGCTCGAGTTGCTTATGGACCGTCTGCGTGCCGCAAATAAAACGCACCGACGCCATGCCGAAGCCGTCGTTGTCGAGCCCTTGCTTCGCGGCGTCGATGAGGCGAGCGTCGTTGGCAAGACCGAGATAATTGTTCGCGCAGAAGTTCAGCACCTCGGCGCCGTCGGCGAGACGAATATCGGCCGATTGCGGGCTGTCGATAACGCGCTCGCTCTTGTAAAAGCCGTCGGCGCGAATCTGCTCGAGCGTGCCGCGCAGATGGGCGAGAAATGAGTCACGCATGAACCGGGCTCCTGAATGGGTGAGACCGACGTGGGCGAACAGGCAACGGCCTGCTATAGTCGGTTGTCAGTTTTATCGGATATTTTCGTTTTTTCGAACTAAAATCCGGTATATCGAACAACTCTAAACGATGGGTCAGGAAATGGCAAGTTCGGGTATTCGCCGTGCGGCGGCCGGCGCGGCACCCACTCCGAGTGCGATCGCGGCGCCGGCAATCGCGGCGCCGCCGCGCGTCGGCGAACAGATTCAGCGCCTGCGCGCCGAGCGGCGCATGACGCTCGACGATCTGTCGCGTGCGGCAGGCGTGTCGAAATCGATGCTCTCCGAAATTGAGCGTGACAAGGCGAATCCAACGATCGCAGTCGCCTGGCGGCTGACCAATGCGCTTGGCGTGAGCCTGGATTCGCTGTTCGCGCCGCAAAAGACGCCCGAGGCGATCGCCGTCGCCGGTCCGCACGAGATTCCTACGTTAAGCGGACACGACGCGAAATACCAGTTGCGCGTGTGGGGGCCGATCGAGCTGGCCGGCAAATTCGAGTGGTACGAGTTGACGCTTCAGGCGGGTGGTGCGCTCGTGTCCAATGCGCACGAACCCGGCACGCGCGAGCATCTCACGGTGCTGCAGGGGTCGATTGAAATCGAGGCGGCCGGGACGACAAAACGGCTCAAGGCCGCGGACACGGCACGCTACGTCGCCGATGAGCCGCACGCTATCCGCAATGCCGGCAAAGGCGAGGCGAAGGCGTTGCTGGTGGTGATTCACGGCTGAGGTATCGAGCAGCAAGAGGCGTCTACGCGGAATCGGGGCTTGCGCGAGGTTGCGCCGGATACTGTATGTTTGTACAGTACAGGCTATCGACTGGAGCCGATAATGAACGACCTGAAAACCGCCCCGACCGACCACGCTCTGGCTGCGCTGCGCTATCAAACCGCGGCGCGCGATCTCGAACGTATCGTCCGCAACATCGCCGGGCGCTATATCGTGCAGCAAGTGCCGCTCACCTGGCGCCTGCTTCACGCGATTGAAGCCGAGGCGCTCGCCGACCTCGGATTTGCCAGCCGGCATGACGCGCTCATGCTCGGTCTGTTTCAACGTCCGTCGGATTTGCCCTATCCCGAGACTGACGAGGCCGTGGACTTCGGCATGTCGACCGCGCTGCCCGCCGTGTTCGCGTTTGCTGTCTCGGCTTACGAGGAAGCCGCTCGCCGCGCCGCGCAACGTACCTCCGAAGGCGCTGCTGTCCACAAGCGAGTGCAAGCCTGGGGCGATTAAGCCGGCTGCGCTTGCGCCGCGTCTACAATATGCGCAACTAACCGATAGATAGCGCATGTCGCCTCCTCACTTGTCCGATCCGGTGCCGCGTCCCCAATCGTCCACCGATCTGTTCGATCAGCAACGCGAAGACTGGCGCCGCGATCCGCAAGTCGCGTTCGACGCGTGGCTCGCCCGGCAGCATTTCAGGCGCTCCTCGGCGCAGGTGTACCAGGCGCAGTGGGGGCTTTTCCTCGAGTGGCTGAGGGCGCGCCAAAAGAGTCTCGTCACCGTCGATACGCAGACCATCGCCGATTTCGTCGCCGGGCTCGAGATTCGCAAGCCGCAACGCGTACGCTATCTGCGGCTTATCGAGCGGGTGCTGGATCATGTGCGCGAAGTCGAGGCATCGTCGACCAATCCTGCCCGCTTCATCGCTCAGGATGGCGAGGCTGCGTGGCGCAACGCGCGCGACAACGAGCCGACCGGATTCCTTCATCACGCCGAACGCGCCGCGCTGATCGCGCATCTGTTTTCGCCCGTGCAGGCGCTCTCACGCGCGCAGCGCTGGAAAGAACGGCGCGACCGCGCGCTGATCGCGGTGTTTCTCGGCGGCGGACTGAAAACGGGCGAGGCCGCCGCGCTTACGGTTAGTTGCGCGACGCCAGGCTCGCCGTGGATCACGATCGATTCGACCAATCCCATGCTGGTCCGGCGGACACGGCTCGCGCCGTTCGCTTCCGCGATTCTCGACGCCTGGCTGGCCGAGCGGCGTTTGGTCGGGCTCGCTGGCGATCTCGTTTTTGCCGCGTCTCCTTCCGGCAGGCCGATGCATAAAGCCACGATGCTTCGCGCAGTGGATGCGCTCGTCGACGCGGCGGGCATCGCGGCGTCGCGTACCTCGCGCGCCAGTCCGCACACCTTGCGCAACACGTTTGCCGCGGATCTGTTCGAGAGCGGCGTGGAAGCGGAGCTGGTCGGACAATGGCTCGGATTTGTTCAGGCCGTGTCCGCGAATCGTCTGTATCGCGCGTGGCAAACGTGGATGGAACAGCAGAATTCACGCGTCACCGAGGAACCCGATCCGGCCGCGCCGCTCCTGCCCGAAGCTCGCACCGACAGGCGTTTTACGAGGAAAGCAGGCTCGGCCGAATCCTGAAACTTCTCACGTTTCAGGTCCCGAATTTCCTCACCTTTGCGGGCTCTCGGGCTCTCGGGCTCTCGGGCTCTCGGGCTCTCGGGCTCTCGGGCTCTCGGGCTCCTCGGCTCCTTGCTTCAGGCCGGAGCGGACAAAGAGCCGCGCGACAAAAACCGGCTCACGGCTTCCAGCCGTGAATCGCCCGGCCCGGACGAGTGATCGCATTCCGGACATTGCAATTCGAACTGGTGATCGACTTGCGACAGTTCCGGCTCACCTTCTTCGCATTTAGGACAACGCAACGGCAAGCTCACGTGGCCATCGGCTGCGGTGCCGATCGTGCGCAACTCGTCGCTGGTGAGACGGCCGGCTTGCACGAGCGAGTACAGCAAACCGCCGATCGCCGGATCGATGCCCTGTTGGCTGCGCAGGCTCGCGAGTTCTTTCGTCAGCGCGTCGATCTCGTCCGATTGTTCGCGCATTTGCGCATCCAGCCGGTCGCCGCGCGCTTTCGCCGCGGCAAGTTGCTGAATGAACTCGAACTCCTTGCGGCTGGCGTCGCGCACACCCGACTGATAGGTCGCGGCCATGCTGCGCAACGAATCCAGTTCGACGAGCATCGGCTTGACCCGGCGCTCGGCTTCCGCGACGGCGTCCTTGATCTGCTGGGCATAGTGCTCGGTGCTCTGGCGCAGCTCGACATGTAAGGCGTCGATGCGATCGCGCAGCGTCGCGTTTGTCGCCTGCTCGGTGTCGACGCGTTGCTGAAGTGTCTGATTTTCGTGTTCGAGCCGGCGCACCGCTGCCTGAAGTCCTTCCTGATGGGCGGTGCCGTGCGTGGCGACGGCGGAGAGCTCGGCTTCCAGCGCCCGGATGCGTTCCCACGCGGCTTCCGCCCGTTGCTCACTGCGCTTGATGGCTTCTTCGGAGGCGTCGCGGCGGATTTCCGCGTCGCGCGCACGCTGCTCGGCTGCTGCGATTTGGGCGCGTGCTTCGTCGCGCTCGGCATCCAATGAGGTGCGTGCTTGTGCGACCGCTTCTTCAAAGAGTGCGCCCAAGAGTTCTCCGGCACGCTCTTCCAAAGCTTTCGGGATTGCGCCGCCGCCGATCTTCACACGCGAGACGTTGCGGATGCGCTCCCAGAAGTGGTCGATGTCTTTCGGGATGTCGCTGGCGCTGCCGGTCTGGGTTAGATCGCGGACGGCTGCCATCGACGGACGTATGCCGAGATCGAAGAACAGCCGCTTGCAGGCGTGCAGTGAGAGTTCTTGCCGTCGAGCGCCTTTGGTTCGCATCGCGTCCAGCTCTTCGCGTAGGGCTCGACGTTCGTCGTCCAGGTTCATTTAGGCCTCTGCGAGTCGTGAAGTGTAGCGATCATAACAAGTTACGTATCGGACGATACGATTTTTTGTCTACTGGCTGTGGCAGAGCCTTTTTATGCTGGGTAGCCTGCGCTTCCTGTTCGTTGCGTCGTGCGTGCTGGTTTTTTCCGTGAAACAAAACGAAGAACGTCATGTAAGTCTTTGTTCTGTCGGCTGAATATCCACTTTTTCTTTCATTAGGCACTGTTTCACGATGCGCAAGCTTGGGAAGGTGGTTGGGGATGTGGCTCTTTCCGGAGGACTCGCGGGTTCGAGACTAGAGAGTAATAAAAGTAAACACCCTTGAACCTAGGTTAAAAACGTTAACGCCAAGGCAAAGCCTTACCTGGCGCGGGTTTCCCGGCGGCAAGGTGAAGCTTTCCGGGAAGCCAGGTGAGATCCTGCGGGACGCACGAGTGATGAGGTTCGGGGACAGTGGTGAGCCGGTGCGGGAAACATCGTGAGCGGGTTCGGGAAGCGTCCTTGCAGTGAGTGCCGGCACAAGGTGAGATTTTGCGGGAGCTTATCATTCGCGAGCGCCCGGCTGCGCTAGAAAGCAATCCCTCGCGCCGGCGGAGCCAAGGTGAGTGTTTACAGGACGGTCGCAACACGCTGTTTTTGCCCCTGTTCGGGGGTCCAAAAACCTCGAGGTGAGCGAAGACAGGAGAAAACGCGGATGCAAGGTGAGGTTTTACGGGGATCGGTAGGCTGTTTTGCCTTGATTTTGTACAGTCGACTGGCGTAGGTGAGCTTTTTCGGGAGCGTTGGCGGCATTGGTGATGCTTTTTGCCACGACATGGCGGTGAGCGGTGACTGCCCTATGCAAAAGGTGAGGAAATACGGGACCTGCAACTAGGGGCTTGCCACGGGTGCTCAAAATCCAGGCGCCGACAGGCAAAGGTGAGGCTTTTCGGGAGATTTTCGGCCGCGTTTCTCGCCCAAAGGTGAGCGAATGCAGGAAAGCAGCCGACTTTATGGTCCGCAAATGTCCTGTGGACGGGGCTTGATCTTCATCGGGCCAGAGCGAGTTGGATCTGAACGGTGAGCGTTTTCGGGAGCGTCTTGCGCTGCACCAAGGCTCCTGGACAGTGACAATTCGGCGTTAAGGTGAGGTTTTACGGGAGATGCAGAGCCGCGCGCGGTGCATGGTGGTTCTTTTGTGTTCGACGTAAGTCACTGACAATAAAGGGGAAATTACTGAGTTAGCCGAAAGGTGAGGCTTTTCGGGAGGAAGGTTTGGCAACTGCGCCAGCGCATCGCCGATACCAAAGGTGAGAACTTCCGGGACTGTTTTGAAGCAGTACCGATAGCCTGGGTTGCTGGAACCCGCGTCATCCGGAGCGCTGAACGCACTTAATGGTGAGCTTTTGCGGGAAGCTACGGGCACTACTGATCGCATGCGCCGCCGGACAACTGGACTGCGCTGGCCGCGGCGCTCCGCGAACGCATAGGTAAAGGGTGCGCTTGCCCGTCGAGATCGCAGTATTCGCGTCGTCGATCTGTCTGCGTCCGGCTTACCAGCGCCGCGACCGTGGACGACAAGCGTTGCGGTCCAAAACCCAAAAATTTTTAAGGTGAGAAGATTCGGGACGATCGAGTTCCCCTTTCCGTCCGCACAAAAAGCGCGGGTTTTTTCCCAAGCCGCGACGCTAAAGGATCGCCGGAATCTCGCGTCAAATGGTCAGGTGAGGGTTTTCGGGAGTCGCCCGAGGTGAGCCGCGTCGCGTAAACTGCCTTCACCCGCAACGGTGAGAGCCGCGCTATAGACGCGTATCACCACAGTCGGTATGCTCTCGCCAAATCCCTCCTTGACCAGACGCATGGCCACGAAGCGCGCCAAGAAAACCGATGTAGTCAGCCCGAGCTCGGCGGAGTTGCGCAAGGCCGTCGAGGCGATCGCCATTCAGCCCAAGAGCGGCAAGATCACGCTGCTGACGCGCAAGCTGTTCAACGTGCTGCTCGCCGTTGCACAACAGGCCGACGAATCGGGCGATACCTACCGCGCGTTGCTGTCCGACATCGTCGCCAATTCCGCGTTCGATTCCAACGACACCGCGCTCGTCAAGGAACACCTGCGCCGTATGGTGTCGGTTCAGGTCGAATGGAGCACCGGCACGTCCAGCCAGAAGCCCGGCCGCAAGTGGGGCATTTCCACGCTGATCGCCGACGCCGAAATTCTCGAAGATCCGACTACGCGGCGGGTCTGGGTGGAGTTCTCGTTCGCGCCGAAGATCAAGAAGAAGCTGCTCGATCCGGTCCAGTATGCGCGCCTGAGCCTGCAATTCCAGAGCCAGTTGCGCAGCAGCGCGGGTCTCGCGCTGTACGAAATCTGCGTGCGCTATCTGACTAATCCGAGCCATCTGACGATGCGCGAATCGTGGGAATGGTGGCGCCCGATCCTGTCGGGCACGCCCGACACGGAAGCCGGCGACGAAGCGAAGCGCGAGTACAAGTACTTCAAGCGCGACTACTTGCGCCCGGCGATTGCCGAGGTTAATGCGGTCACGAACATTTTCGTCGAGCTGATCGAGCACCGCGAAGGCCGGCGCGTCGCCGAAATCCAGTTCCGCGTGACCGAGCGCAAGCAGCCGATGCTCGCGCTCGATGAGCATCCGAACGTATTCGACAGCACGCTGGTCGACCGGATGGTCAAGATCGGCATCCCGCTCAAAGAGGCTCAGACGCTTTACGCGGACAGCGAGGAGAACCGTATCCGCGCGGCGCTGCAGATGACCGAGCAGCGCATGCGTAGTACGTCGTTGCCGCCGGTCCGCAGCGCGCCGGCGCTCTTCAAGGACGCGCTGAAGAAGGGCTACGCACCGCCGGTCGAAGCCGTGCCGTCCGTCGGCAGCGCGAAGGCTGCGGTGGCGGCGCCCGCGGACGACCTGAAGGCGCGCCTGTTGGGCGAGTATTCCGCGTATCGCCGCCGGGAAGCGCGCGAGCTCTACGACGAGCAGGGCGAGTCGGAACGCGAGATTGCGCGGCAGTCTTTCGAGGAAGAAGAATTGCCGGGGCTCGGCGCTCACATGCGCGACGACTGGCGCCGCCGGGGACTGGACTCGAAGATTGTGGAAACCGCTTTCTTCGATTGGCTCGCTCGCAAGACGTGGGGCGAACCGACGGATGGCGATCTGCTCGCCTTTACGCTGAGTCAGTCGCGCGCGGCCTGATTGCGCCGCGCCTCGCCGCATCCCGCTCTGATTGCTGGCGGCGGCGGTTGGCTTGCGCCGTTGTGCCGCCGCTTCGTTCCGCGCCTGGTTCTGCGCCTTGTTCCGCGCTTTGTTCCGCGTCTATTACTTCAGCATCTTCTCGATCTGGCGAAGAATGTCGTCGCGCTTTTCACGCGTGAGACCCTTCAGGCGCAACTCGATCCGATCATCTCCGTATGACTTCAGGTCGCCCACCGATACGCCGTCCAGCTTGATTTCCAGCCGTTGCGCGTAGCGCTGGCGACCCGCAGGCTTGGTGCTTTCCTGCGTGGTTGCCCTGCCTTTGACGATGTCGGCGACCTGCCGCGTGCTCAGGTCGTCGGAGATGATTTTGTTGATGAGGCGCAGCGTCGCGTCGGCACCGCGCGCGGTGTGGTAGCGGCCCACTTGATAAGCCATGTTGGAGCCGAAACGATCCGGCCGCGCGACCATCTCGTGCATGACCGCTTCCGGCAATTTGGCGATCGACAAGGCGACTGCAACCGTCGACTCGTCGAGGCCAAGGTGCTCGGCAAGTTCCTTCTGGCTCTGGAAATGGCGATCTTCAAGAAAGCGTTTCCAGACGACTGCGTTGTCGAATACGGTCTGCGAATCGCGTTGGACGTTGAGGTCGTAGCCGAGCTTATAGCTCTGGATTCCGATCGGCAGGTCGATAACGATCGCCTTCACCGATTCCTTGTTTGCTTCCTTCAGCGCGCGCACGCGTCGGCCACCGTCACTGACGAAGTAGGTGCCGGGATTGTCGTAGTCGGGAATGACGTGAATTGCCTGCTGCTGCCCTTGCTTCGCCAGGTTGACGGCAAGTTCGGCAATCGACGACTTCAGATAAAAATGCCGCGGATTGAACGGGCTCGGCTTGATGGTCTTCAACGCGAGTTCGATCACCTGGCCGGGGCGGTACCCGTGTTCCATTCTCCACGCGCGATAGGCGGCGGACTCGTTCTCCGTATCAACGGTGTGGAGGTCGGTGTGTGCCTGCGGGATCACGGACGATAAGGTCCGCGCCGTCCCGTCTTGGGACTTCGCGACGTTGTTCTTCACCAGACCGTCGATGGCGTTCAGGCGGTCAAGTGCAGTTCGTTTCTCGCTGCTGGTCGTATCAGGACGTGCTTGAAAGCCTTTGGCGAATTGGGAGGGTTTCATTCAGGGTCCTTTATGCGCATAAACTTCACGGGAGCAAGGCGGCGATCTCATTCGCGCACGCCCGTACTTCGATCGCGGCGAGCTTGGCGCCTCGATCGCTCATCTGTAGCACTGTTTGACCCAACGCCATCGCCTGCTTGTAGGCTTCGCGCGTGGGGATCTGGGTCTTAAGGAGAGGAAATCCAAGCTCCTCCAACGCGCGCTTTAGTTCACGCGTGAGCATCCGTTTCTCTTCCGTCTTGTTCAAGAGGAATACTGCGCGCAGGTCTTCGTTCATGACCTGCGCCTGCTGAACGAGTTTGACGAGGCCGATGCTCGACCAATAATCGGCCGGCGATGACGACGTCGGTATGACGGCGACGCTCGCCGCCAGCAGCACAACGCCCGACACTTTTTCCGTAATGGAAGGCGGGCAGTCGACGACGATGATGTCGTAGTCGGCCACGAACTTCTTGATCTCGCGGTGGATCTGGCTCCCGGCTTCGGAGAGGTTGACAACGGGGAACGGGATGCCGGTATCACCGTCGGATGAGGCGCTCGCCCAGTGGATCAGAGTGTTCTGACCGTCGGCGTCGACGACGAGGACCCGTTTGCCCTTCTCATGAAAAGCTGCCCCGAGGTGCATCGCGATTGTGCTCTTCCCGACACCGCCCTTCTGTTGAGTTACCGCGATGATTTCCGCTGCCAATGTTCACCTCCTTTTTTAGACGCAAAAGGATTTTACCTGGATGATTTCGCATTTCAATCGTTTCTTGTGTAAAGAGATAGAAATGGCCGATCGGGTTAGGTTTATGCGCATAAAGATGCGGTGAAGCGTGGCGAGTTGGAGCTTGGGGAAAAATGCTTCGCGGCTTGTGCTGTGCGGATGAGCCTACTACCCGTCGACATCGTGCTGGTCTCCAAAGACCGGTTGGTGCGCTGGCGATGAATGCGACGCGTGCCACGGTGGACTCATGCGTCGGCTTGCCCGTGCGATCTCGTATTGCGGATAAGCATGGGCACGAGGCATGAGACGCGAGACGCGCGCGTGGGATTGGCAGCGTGGGGCGTGGGCGCAAATGCAGCGGGTTCGTTCCGAAGCGCCCGGAGCGGTTTATGCGCATAAACTCGCGTCTATCACGGAGTGCTTGTGCGTGTCTTTGTGGGTCGACGCTATTAGTAGGTCCGTGGGCCCGCGCGTTCGAGGGGCGAGCGGCGACTTGACGATCACCATGCAGAACGCAGTGTCCCGTGCGAGGCGAAGCCTGACTACCAACCCTGCGAACTAGACGTAACAACTGTCTTGGGTGAGGCTAGAGCTAACGCCAGCGCGGGGCAGTTTATGCGCATAAACCGCGGTCCGCGCGATCGGCGTCTCTGTCACGGATCGCAAAAGCCGCCAGAACAAAAACTGACAGCGGCGTGCAGCAAGGCACAAGCGTCGGGGACTCCCCAGCGAACGACCAAGAAACACCGCCTGCTCTATCGCACAAACGGACAGTCAATCGCTGCAAGACAGTCCTGCGCGCATTAGCCGCCTAGAAAAGTTGCTCAACGACGCATCTAGCGAAGCCCCGCCAACCATCGCCCCGAAGCGTCCCGGATCCGCACAAATCTCCTGGCGCTCGCGTCGTTAGCGGTCCGCGCCTCGCACCACCGATACCCAACCCACGCCCACAAACCCCAACCTCTCCAACCCGAGCGGCTAAAATCAGGCCAAGCCCCATCCCCGGAACGAAACGACTGACTGGCTCACCCACCTCCTTTACTCACCGCCCGATGATCACCATCTACCACAACCCCCGCTGCTCAAAGTCCCGCTCGACGTGCGAGCTAGTCACCGCGCAATACAACCGCGACGAAGAACCCACAACAATTATCGAATATCTGAAGCAACCGCTCACAGTCGCCGAATTGCATGAGCTGAATCGACAACTCGGCTGTCCCGTCCGCGACATGATCCGCGACTCGGAGCCCGAATATAAGGAACTGGGTCTTTCCAATGTGACGCTTTCGGACGCTCAGTTATACGAAGCATTGGCCGCGCATCCGATCCTCCTGCAGCGACCCATCGTGGTGCGGAACGGACGAGCCGTGATAGGCCGGCCACCCGAAAACGTAGCGGCGTTGTTCGTCTGACGCCGTTGCTGCCTGCTCCAGTCGCGAGGCAAAGCACGAACGCAACTTGCGAACGCAATCACACTGGCAGCAATTGACGCAGCGCTGTCAGTTGCGGAAACGCCATGCCACCTACACTGGCGCTGCGCTCAATGCTAGCCAGGTTCGTCAGCGCGCGAACCGAAAGAACTTGATGCGGAGTCCGAATGCTTGAACTACGACCGTCCTGTGAAGGATGCGGCAAGTCGCTGCCGCCGAACGCGTCCGACGCGATGATCTGCACCTACGAATGCACTTTTTGCGAAGTATGCGCACTCACCACGTTGCGCAACGTGTGCCCGAACTGCGGCGGCAATTTCCAGCATCGGCCGATACGTACGCGCGCGCAATTAGCGAAACATCCGGCGCGCGATGAACGAAGCCCCGTCTCAATCGACGAACCCGCGCACGCACAATTCCTCGAGCGCTATCGGAGCACGCCGCCCAGCGAACGGTAACGCTGGCAGTCGCAACGGGCATCACCCCGCAAGGCGAGGCAAGCCAACGCGACCTCAATCGTCGCCGTTCGCCGCGCCAGACGTCGAAATGCCGCTCATCGTGTGGGCGGCTTCACGCAGCAGTCGGATCTGTTTGCGATAGTTGCGGCAGCCGCTGCACGTCGGCAAATGCAGCCGGATCGCGACCCACTCGCCGGTCGTCAAGGAACGGTCGAGTGCGTCGGACAACAGGCGAGTGATGTTCTTACACTTCCCCATTGGCGTCCTCGCTGGATAGACCCTTCTCGCTCAGGCACGTCCGCAAGCGCAGTCGCGCGCGATAAATCAGCACACTGCAATGGTTCGCGGTCATCTGCAATTCGGCGCAGATCGCGTCGGTGTCGAGGTCGAGAAATTCGCGCATCATGAAAACGCGGCCGATGTGCTCAGGCAGATGCTCGAGGCACATCTCGAACAAAGTCCAGAACTGTTGCTGACGCAGCGCCGTTTCCGGTGTGGGCCACGGTCGGGGTTTGGTCTGCTGCGACCAATGGCCGTTGTCCTTGAACAACTCGCGATCCAGCAGCGCCTCGTCCTCGAGTTCGGACTCCAGCGCCGAGAGATTCACCGTGCGTTGCCGGGCCCGCAACGTATCCACGAGCTTGTGCCTCAAGATGCCGAATACCCACGTCTTATGCTCCGATTGCCCGGCAAACCGGTCGCTCTGCGTCCAGGCGGCCGCCAGCGCTTCCTGGACGGCGTCTTCGGCAGCGGCGGCATCGCGCAACTGGAGGCGGGCGAAACGCACCAGGTCCCGGCGAAGTCGCGTCAGGTAAGCGCGATCGTCGAGTGCGGCGCCGCTCACTTGCGCCACGAAACGCTCCGCGCCACATTTCGCGGCACGCGCAGGGTGTCGTTTGAATAGTTGTCGCTCATAAGCCGGGCGTCTGTCTCGTACGAGGTTCGAAGATGTGCGCCATTCTGCCGTAGGTTGCGGCCCAAGCGAATGAGTAATGGACATGCGCGATTCCCCCATCGAGTGATTCAAAGGGTTCTGTCGCGCCGCGCCGCCGGTTTATGACGAACGGAAATTGATTATTGCGGAAATCGAAAACCGCACGCCGTGCTGATATCGAAAGCCGTAAGGCCGCCGGCAAACGCAGGCAGGCAACGGCGCGGCCCCAAAGAACGCTCGGCGCCGGCACCGATCATTTCAAAAAGCGAAAAGATGTCTTCCGGTCTTCCCCATTTTTACGCAGACACCGAATGGCTATTCTTCGTCCGTCGATCGACCGAGATCGCTGCCAACACCCTGAGGAGTAGCACCATGAAACGCATTCTGTCCGCCTTGATCGCTTCCATCGCACTGTTCGCCGCCGCTTCGGGCGCAGCCGAGGCCGCCGCTCCGTCGCAGTGCAACGGCCCGGCGTCCTACTGCAACGTGTTCTTCGGCAACTGATCGGCCGGCGCCGGCTACACGAACCCCGAGCCGACGCAAACAAAAAAGGGCGCCCATTAAAAGGCGCCCTTGTCACATCCAACACCAGCGCGGCAACCCACGCCGCCCAGCGCACAGCGCACAACAGACCGCTACGACTTCCCGCTGCCGTCCATGCCGGCGCCGGTCCGCCACACATCTTTGCCGCGCTCCGACAGCTTCCCGCTGCTATGCGTCGCGTCCGCCTGCGTGCCGTCGACGGCCATCTCGCCGCCCGGTTGTTCCAGCGAGCGCGGCTTCTCCTTTTTGCGAGCCGCGACTGCTTCATCGTGCGATTTTCCGGCGTGATCCAGACTCATGGCTGATCCTCCGTGAATGCTTGCTGCCTCCAAATGGCATAGGCCGGAGGCAGGCTTGATTGACAAGGCAAAAGTACCAGTTATCCACAAGGTTATTCAGTAAATCTGTGGATAACTTTTGCTGGCCGTGGCTTATCCACCGGCCTAGCGCAAACCCGCCACACTTTTCCGCCGATTCACCGCTCTGGCGCTCGACCACGCACCGGCGTCGGGCTTTTTGCCTATGATGAGCAGTTCGTACCCTTCGCGCCTCGAGCGCCTAATCCAAGGAAGCGAATCATGGCCCTACATATCGCAGTCGTCGTCGGCAGCCTGCGCCGCGAGTCGTTCAACCGCCAGTTGGCGCAAGCCGTCATTTCTCTCGCGCCGCCCGAGTTCACTTTCGAATTCATCGACATTGGCTCATTGCCGCTTTACAGCCAGGAGTACGACGCCGACTTCCCCGAAGTTGCCAGGCAACTCAAGCAGCGCGTGGAAGCCGCCGATGGCCTGCTGTTCGTCACCCCCGAATACAACCGCTCGATTCCCGGCGTGCTCAAGAACGCGCTCGACTGGGGTTCGCGCCCGTGGGGCAAGAATTCCTGGGGCAACAAGCCGGGCGCGGTGATCGGCACGTCGGTCGGCGCGACCGGTTCGGCTCTCGCGCAACAACATCTGCGCAATGTGCTTGCCTATCTGGACGTCGCCACGCTCGGCCAGCCCGAGGTGTTCATCAAGCACGACCCGGCGGTCATCAACGAGAAGGGCGAAATTCTCAACGACGGCACGCGCAAGTTCCTGCAAAGTTTCGTCGACCGCTACGTGACGTGGGTGAAGCGGCATACCGCCGCCTAACGCCGGCACCTACGCTTCGCAAGACAAGCTGCCCACATCAGCCGATATCAAATGCAGCGGCGTCGCCATCGCTTCACGGCGCGCCGCTGCAGGTTCACACGTGATGATGCCCGGTCACGCGCTCCCAGCCGTGACGCACGGCGAGCTTGAAGCGCTCCCACGTGCTGTTCTCGGCCGACGTCGATTCCCAGTGACGCCGCGCTTCCGGCTCGACGTCATCCCACGCTCGATCGCGATAACGCACGTCCTTGCCGATCTCCGCGCCGTAGCGGTAAGCCGGCACATAGTCCTCATAACGCGAGTCGTCGGCGGCGTACTGCTCGTCGTAATGCGTGCGGAAGTCTTCTTCGTATTCCAGATATTCGTTCGGAATCTGGCCGCTCAGGCCCGCGGTCGGCTGAGCGGTGCCCGACACGACTTCGGACGGCTGCATCACCGCGCCCGAACCCGGCGCCGAGCCCGCGGCAATCGCGCTGCGTCCGACATCGCCGGCCAGCGGATCGCGCACGGGTTCGCCGAGCGGATCGGCGGTCGGCCGCTCGCCAAGCGGCGGCGGCACGAAGGGTTCGGCGTCAGTGCTGCGCGGTGGCGTGGAATACAGCGGGTCGGCCGTTACATCCGACCGCGCGGCGGCGGCATTCGCAGCCGCGCTGCCGGGCGTCGCCACGCCAGCGGTCGGCGGCGTCGTCGTTCCGGTTCTCGGGGATGTCATCGTGTCCCGGCTCCCGACGCCCGTCGTTCCGACCTCGGAGCCGCGTGTGGCGCCGGGCGTAGGCGTGCCGATGCCCAGTTCGTCGAGCAGCGAATGTTCGCGCGCGGTTTCGGTGCCGGCTTGCGTGCCCCAATCCGGCGAGCGCTCGCCGATGTCCGTCGCGCCGAGCCGCGTCAGCGTGTTGCGACCGAGTTCCGCGTGCGATTCGCTGGCGGCGTCGATGACGACCAGCACCGCCCCACGACGCAGCGCTTCGCTGTAACGCGCCGTCTCCGGCGCGCGCGGCCCGCTCGCGAAGAGGCTCGCCAGAAACCGCTCAATGTTTGCGAGCACGCCCGAACCGGCGACTTCGTCGGTGGCCGAGCCGACCGAAGGCTCCGCGTTTGCCTGCAATTCGATCGTCTCCCGCGCGAAACCGGTCTGCACCAAGGTGTCGCGGGCGGCTTCGGCCTCAGCGTAGGTGTTGAATAAACCAATCACGGTATGTCGCATGGCTGCCTCCCGTTTGGCTACGACGGACAGCGCAGCGCGCGCCATCCCCATTACCTGTCGGATGCCGCAACGTTCATGCCGGAACGCGGCGATGCGCGGCCCGCCCGCCGCCGTGGGCGTGAGCGAAACGCTTTGTCGACCCGCCGTGGCCGCGTCAACCGCGCTTTTTACAATTCCGCGTAACGGGAGGAAGAGGCAAAAAGCCGCCGGCGAACCGCTTATTGGACGTGATGCGCCGCTGGATCGAGGCCGCTCTGAGCGAGTTCATGCTGGATTGTCTTCAGCAAGCTTTCGAGCAGCGCGATGTCGAACGGTTTGGAAAGCACCCGCACGTTGACGTGCCGCGCGCGATCGAGCTCTTCCGCGTAGCCGGTCACGAGGATGACCGGCAGCCTCGAGTCGAGCGCCCTGATCGCCTCGGCGAGATCGATGCCGTTCAGGCTTCCCGGCATATGGATGTCCGACAGCACGACGTCGAACGGCAGCGGCTCACCGGTGCGCATTTGCCGCGTGTGGGCGTCGTCCAGAAGGCCCAACGCCATGTCCGCATTCAATACGCAGGTGACGTGGTGGCCCATCATCTGCAGCAGCGCTTCGGTGCCGGCCGCCACTTCCTCGTTGTCCTCGACCAGCAGAATGCGCAGCGCGTGCTGCGCGGCTGGGTCGTCGGCGCCGGTTTCGATCGGGCCGTCGACGGTCGCTTCTTCCGTCGCCCGCGGCAAATAGAGCCGCACGGAGGTGCCCGCGCCGACCGCACTGTCGATCGCGGCCAGCCCGCCCGAGCGCTCGCAGAACGCAAACACCTGCGGCAAGCCCAGCCCCGTGCCCATGCCCTTCGCCTTGGTCGTGAAAAGCGGCTCGAAGGCGCGCGCGAGCACCTCGGGCGCCATGCCGGCGCCAGTGTCCTCCAGCGACAACTGCACGAAATCGCCCGTCAGCGGGAAGCCGTCTTCATGACGGAACGTGATGTTGGTCGCGCGCACGGTGAAGCGCCCGCCGTTGGGCATGGCGTCGCGCGCGTTCACGGCGATGTTGATGAGCGCGAGTTCCAGTTCGGCGACGTCCACGCGCATCGGCCAGATATCGACGCCGATATCCATCACCAGGGAAACCTTCGCGCCGAGCGACGCGCGCAGCAGATCGCGGCACGCCGGCAGCCACCGTTCGAGCGCGACGGTTTCGTTGCGAAGCGGCTGTTTGCGCGCGACGCCCAACAACTGCCGCGTGAGCGACTGGCCGCTTTTCAGCGCCCGTTCCATCGCCGACAGTTCGCGGTCGAGCCCCGCCGCGCCGCGCCGCCGCGCGACCTGGACGTTGGCCGAGAGGATCATCAGCAGATTGTTGAAGTCGTGCGCGACGCTGCCGACCAGCGTGCCGAGCGCTTCCATCTTGCGCGACTGCCGGTATGCCGATTCGATCGAGCGGCGCATGGACGCTTCCGCCTGCCAGCGCGCCCACGCTTCTTCTTCGGCGCCGAGCCGCCGCAACGACAGCCAGATCACGCACCAGAGCGCGACGGACGGCGTGAATATCGTCAGAAACAGCACCGCGAGATGCCGATACCAGGCGGCCCACATCGCCGACGCGCGATAGCCGCACATCACGTACACCGGATACGAGCCGACGTGCCGGAACGCGACGATCATGTTGTCGCCGTCGACGTTCGAATGCATGCGCGTGACGCCGGCGCGGCGTCCCTCTTTCATCGCCTGGGCGAACGGCGAATCCGCCGCGACGGCCGCCGGCTCGCGCGGGCGGCGCGGATAGTGCGCGAGAACCGCGCCGTCGGCGCGCACGAGCGTCATGGTCATCGGCAGGCCGTCGTTGCCGCCGAGCAGCTCGCGGTAGAACGCGTCGAAATAGCTCGGACGCAGCGCGACCGACACGACGCCCGCAAACGTGCCGTCCGGCGCGCGCCGTTCGACGCCGGTGTTGAACACCTGCTCGCCGGCGACGTGCCCCGTCATCACCTTCGATACATGTTCGAGGTCGCGGCCCTCGCGAAGGCCGACGAAATCGTCGCGCTCGCCGATCGACACCACCGGCGCGGGATAAAACCGGCTGCTGACGAGCAACGCGCCGTCGCGGCCGAAAATCGACACGGCGGCCACTTGCGGATAGCCGCCGCCCATCGTTCGCACTTTCTGGTGAATGACCGCCGCGCGCGCACGAATGCCGTCGTCGTCGAGGCCTTCCGTCAAATCGACGATGCGCGTGTCGAGCGTTTCGTTCATGTCGAACACTTTCAGCGCGTGTTCCTCGGCGACGCGCACGGTGCGCAGGGTCATGTCGGTGGCGTCGGCTTCGCGGGTGCGCAGGTCGCTGAACGCCATGGCCGCGACGTAAAGGCACGGCAGCACGACCGCGGCGACAAGCAGCGCGATCAAAGTCATGCGCCGAACCTGAAAATTCTGCTCCGGCACGGCGGGAAATACCGCCTCGCCCTGCCCGTCAGCGGAAAGGCGGCTCGCTCGATGCGGGTCGAACCGGTCTTGTGTCATTAATAAACGCTCGGTGTTTCAAGGCGGAAAAAGAAAGGATACGAGAAGCATAGTCGCAGAACGGCGGTAGAAGTTACCGTTATGAACTGAGCTTGCCGCTTTAATGCGTAATTCGTCGCCCTTTTAAAACAGTGACAAATCGAGAAGCGCAAACGTACACAAAAGTATAAACGGTATAAAAACGATTATTATGCGGCGCGTATGTTTTCGAAAAGCCTCGAACCAAGGAAGATATTGTTAGCGCGACGCGAATACCGTGTATTGCTTTTCGGCTGCTTTACTTCGAGAATCGACGCACGATAAAAAGTGCGTCCGCCATGTTCGAACGCATACGCCGCGAGGGCACCGGATCATGCGTACGCGCGTGAGTGCCGGCGTTCGCGGAAACCACGCGCGCGCGGCACGGAATCAGCCAGGTTCAGCGAGCCGCGCCGATTCATATACGGGGTAGGCTCAGCACATGCCGGTCATAGCCGTCGTCCGCCGCACACGCGCGCATTCCTGCGCGAGCAATGGTTACGCTAGGCGCGCGTCGCCGCGCCTTCTCCACGTCTTGCCGTTCTCCGCTTTCCCGCCAGCATCGGCGCGGTTCGCCGCGCGCCGTCAGACTTCTCCCTAAAGAGATCCCGCTATCCGCCGTTAACACGCACGAGCTCATTCCGTCTTTCGTCCGCCATGCCTTTGCCTATCGTGATCGCCGATGATTCATTGCTTGCCCGCAAGGTGCTCACCAAGGCATTGCCGCCGGACTGGGACGTCGACGTGTCCTACGCCACGAACGGACGCGAAGCGCTCGCTTTGTATCGTCAAGGGAAGGCCTCGGTGATGTTCCTCGACCTGACCATGCCGGACATGAACGGCTATCAGGTGCTCGAGGCGTTGCAGCATGAGGATCTGAATACCTTCGTCATCGTCGTCTCAGCCGATATTCAGCCGATGGCCCAGGCGCGCGTGCGCGCGCTCGGCGCCGCGGCGTTCATCGCCAAGCCCGTGACGCCCGAGGCGGTACTGCCCATCCTCAAGGAGTACGGGTTGTATGTCTGAGCCAGTCCTCACCGAAGATCAGCGCGACGCGCTGCAAGAGGTCGCCAATCTGGCGATGGGTCAAGCCGCGACGCGTCTCGCCCGGCTGCTCGATTCGTTCATCGAGTTGTCGGTGCCGCGCGTGAGGGTGGTGGCGGTCAGCGAGGCGGCGCAGGCGCTGCGCGAGATGACCGGGATCGAAGACCCGGTGAGCGCGGTGCGCCAGGGTTTCCGCTCGGACATCAAGGGCGAGGCGCTGGTGATTTGCCGCAGCGACAGCGTCGACGATCTGTGTGCGCTCGTGAGCGATCCGTACTCGCGCTCGGCCTACGAATCGGTGAGCCAGAAAGAGTTGATGTTCGACGTCGCCAACGTGCTGACCGGCGCGTGCGTGTCATGCATCCTCGACCAGCTCGGCCGCACGCCGGTGTTCTCCGCGCCCGGTCTTCTCGGCGACGCCATGACGCTGGACGAAGTGTTCCAGCCGGGCGTGCTGCAATGGGAAGTCGCGCTGCTCGTCGAGGTCAATTTCACGCTCGAAGACCAGAGCTTCCGCGCGCATCTCGTGATGCTGATGGCGGAAGAATCGATCCGCCACATGAACGACGCACTCGACGCGTTGCTGTCCAGCCTATGAGCTCGCCCGCGCAATCGTTGAGCGACCTGGTCGTGGAGCGTGTCGGCTTCGGCATTTTCGTGCTGGATCGCGACATGAACGTGCTGATGTGGAATCGGTTCATGCAGGACCACAGCGGTTTGTCGGCGGAACAGGTGGTCGGCAAGTCGCTGTTCGTCCATTTTCCGGAACTGCCGCGCGTGTGGTTGTCGCGCAAGATCGAAAGCGTGTTTCAGTTGGGCAGTTTCGCGTTCAGTTCGTGGGAGCAGCGCCCGTATCTGTTCAAGTTCGATCACGACCGGCCGATCACGGGCGGTGTCGATTACATGCAGCAGGACTGCACGTTCATGCCGCTCACGCGCGAGCGCGAAGTGGTGGCCGTGTGCGTGACGATCTCCGATGTGACGCACGTGAGCATCGTGCAGCGCGAGCGCGAAGAGGCCGTCGCGAAGTTGCAGGAATATGCGGATCGCGACGGACTCACCGGCATTGCCAACCGCCGCTATTTCGAGGCGCGTCTGCTCGACGAATACACGCGCTGGCAGCGCTACGGCGGCGACATGTCGGTGCTGCTGTTCGATCTCGATCATTTCAAGAAGATCAACGACCAGTTCGGTCACGGCGTCGGCGATACGGTGCTGCGCGTGATGGCGCAGCGCGTCGCCGGAGTCGTGCGGGCGCAGGACACGTTTGGGCGTTTCGGTGGCGAGGAGTTCGCGTTGCTGCTGCCGTGCACGCCGCTCGAGGACGCAATGCGCGTCGCCGAAAAAATCCGCTGCACGATTGCGGATACGCCGGTCGAAGTGCAGGGCACCAGCGTGCCCGTGACGGCGAGCGTGGGCGGCGCGGCCGCGCGCCCAGGGTTGCCCGCCTACGAGGTGCTGATCAACGAGGCCGACGCGGCGCTCTACAGCGCCAAGCGGCAAGGACGCAACCGCTCGGTGGCGTTGACGTGACATCGTCTGTCGCCGGGCGATCTGGCGGCTCGCCCCCGTATACAGCAGCGGAAACTGCGTCGTCCGACAAACGTTGATATACTTTTCGCCGTTTCCGGCATCCCAGCCGTCTGTTTCGCGCGTGTCCGCGCGCGCGGACCGCCCGCCCTGCGGCGAGGCATAAAAAATTCCTGAACGCCTTTCAGCGGGCGCCCTCCTGCGGAGATCGTCTTGGCTGTTTCCAATCTTGTCGTGGACGATACTGAAATCGACGCCGCTGCCGCCACATCCGGCAGCTCGTTCTATCTCGCAATGCGCATCCTGCCGGCCGCGCAGCGCGACGCGATGTATCAGGTCTACGCTTTTTGCCGCGCCGTCGACGACATCGCCGACAGCGATCTGCCGCGCGCCGACCGCGCCGCCGCGCTCGAGCGCTGGCGCGCCGACATCGACGCCTGCTATGCGGGTGCGCCGCGCGCTTCTTTGCGCGCGCTGACGCGGCACATTCACACGTTCCATCTGCAGCGCGAGGATTTTCACGCGATGATCGACGGCATGGCGATGGACGCCGCCGGCGACATCTGCGCGCCCGACGAAGCCACGCTCGACCTGTATTGCGACCGCGTCGCGAGTGCGGCGGGCCGTCTATCGGTGAGAATATTCGGGATGCAGGAGGAGCCGGGCCGTTTGCTGGCGCACCATCTGGGCCGCGCGCTGCAGCTCACGAACATTCTTCGCGACATCGACGAAGACGCCGGCATCAACCGTTGCTATCTGCCGCGCGAGTTGCTGGCGCGCGAAGGCATCGCCGTCGAAAACCCGGCGCAGATCGCCGACGACCCGTCGCTGCCGCGCGTCTGCGCGACGCTTGCCGAGCGGGCCAAGGCACACTTCGCCGCGTCCGACGCGATCATGGACCACGAGCCGCGCAGCCACGTGCGCGCCCCGCGCATCATGTCCGGCGTGTATCGCGTGCTGCTCGAGCGGACCCTTGAGCGCGGTTTCGACATTCCGCGCACGAAGGTCAGCAAGCCGAAACTGCGCTTGCTGTGGATCGTCGCGCGTTACGCGCTTTTCTGAGCCGATGCCGAGGCTCGTACATGTGGTCGGCGCGGGCCTCGCCGGCCTCGCCGCCGCCGTGCAGTTGCAGCGGCGCGGCGCGCGGGTCGTGTTGCACGAAGCGGCCGCGCAGGCCGGCGGCCGGTGCCGTTCGTATTACGACGCGAAGCTCGGCGCGACGATCGACAGCGGCAATCACCTGATCATGTCGGGCAACGCGGCCACGCTGAACTACCTTCGGGCGATCGGCTCGGCGGACGAACTCACGGGGCCGGCGCTGCCGGAATTGCCCTTCGTCGACCTCGCCACGCGGGCGCGCTGGACGGTGCGCATGTCGCCGGGACGGCTGCCGTGGTGGGTCTTCGACCCGAACGCGCGCGTGCCGAACACCGGCCCCGGCGATTACCTGAGCGTGGTGCCGTTGTTGTTCGCCAAGCCCGGCCGCAGTGTCGCGCAGACCATGCGCAGCAACGGTCCGCTGTGGGACCGTCTGCTGGCGCCGCTGTTTCGCGCGATGCTCGGCGTCGAGCCGCGCGAGGCGTCGGCGGAACTCACCGCGGCGATGGTGCGCGAGACGCTGATTGCCGGCGGTCTGGCGTGCCGTCCGCTGGTTGCGCGCAACGGCCTGAGCCATGCTTTCGTCGACCCGGCGTTGCGCCTGCTGCAGCATGGCGGCGCGACCATCGAACTGGGTTCGCGGCTCGAAAACCTCGTGTTCGCCGAAAGCGCCAACGTGAGCGCGAGCGCAACGTCGAATTCGAACCGCGTAAAGGCACTGAATTTCGTCGATGAAACCATTGCGCTCGACGCGAACCATGCGGCGATCCTCGCCGTGCCGCCGGACGTCGCGCAGACGCTGGTTCCGGGTCTGCGCACGCCGACTCGCTTTACCGCGACCGTCAGCGTGTATTTCGCGGTGGAGCCGCCGTTCGGCTTGCCGTCCGTGACCGGCCTCGTCAACGGAACGGCGCAGTGGCTGTTCGCGTTCGACGGGCGTCTTTCGGCGACGATCCACGGCGCGGAATCGCTCATCGACACGCCCGCCGAAGAGCTTGCGGTGCGCGTGTGGGCCGATGTCGCGCAGGCGGCCAATCTGCCCGCCGCGCCGATGCCGGACTGGCAAGTCGTCGTCGACAGGAATGCGACATTCGCCGCGCTGCCGGACCAGGAAACGCTGCGTCCGGGCACGCGCACTCGCTGGAATAATCTGATGCTCGCGGGAGACTGGACGGCTACCGGCCTGCCCGCGACGATTGAAGGCGCGATCCGCTCCGGCCAGAAGGCCGCGGATACGCTGCTGAATCAACCGATGGAACGCTGATGAACGACTTATCTCAAGCCCACGCGCTGGGCGCCGCCATGCCCGAAACCGCCGGCGAGGCGCAGAACGCGCAGGCCGCGGCGAACAGTGCAGCCGCCGCAGCCGAAGCATCCGCCGTGTTGGCTCCTTCGCTCGACGCCGCCATCACGCGCGCGACCGATGCCATTCTCGCCGCGCAGAAACCGGACGGCCACTGGGTCTACGAACTCGAGGCGGACGCAACCATCCCCGCCGAATACGTGTTGCTGGTCCATTACCTCGGCGAGACGCCGAACGTGGAGCTGGAGCAGAAGATCGCGCGCTATCTGCGCCGCATCCAGTTGCCGAACGGCGGCTGGCCGCTTTTCACCGACGGCGCCATCGACATCAGCGCAAGCGTGAAGGCGTACTTCGCGCTGAAGATGATCGGCGATCCCGTGGATGCCGAGCACATGGTCCGCGCGCGCGAAGCGATTCTCGCGCACGGCGGCGCGGAAACCGTGAACGTGTTCACGCGCATCCTGCTCGCGCTCTTCGGCGTGGTGTCATGGCGCGCGGTGCCGATGATGCCCGTCGAAATCACGCTGCTGCCGATGTGGTTCCCGTTCCATCTGTCGAAGGTGTCGTACTGGGCGCGCACGGTCATCGTGCCGCTGCTCGTGCTCAACGCCAAGCGGCCGCTCGCGCGCAATCCGCGCCGCGTGCGCATCGACGAACTGTTCCGCGGCGCACCGGTGAACACCGGCATGCCGGCGCGCGCGCCGCATCAGCACGTCGGCTGGTTCGGCTTTTTCCGTGTCGTGGATACCGTGCTGCGAGCGGTCGACGGCCTGTTCCCCAAAGCCACGCGCGAGCGCGCGGTGCGCGAGGCGGTGGCGTTCGTCGATCAGCGTCTGAACGGGGAAGACGGCCTCGGCGCGATTTTCCCCGCGATGGCCAACTCGGTGATGATGTACGACGTGCTCGGCTATCCGGCCGATCATCCGAATCGTGCGATCGCGCGCCGGTCGATTGAAAAGCTGCTCGTCATCAAGGACGACGAAGCGTATTGCCAGCCGTGTCTGTCGCCGGTATGGGACACGTCGCTCGCCGCGCATGCGCTGCTCGAGACGGGCGAGGCGCGCGCCGAGCAGGCGGCCGAGCGCGGCCTTGCGTGGCTGCGTCCGCTGCAAATTCTGGATGTGCGCGGCGACTGGATTTCGCGCCGGCCCAATGTGCGTCCCGGCGGCTGGGCGTTCCAGTACAACAACGCGTATTACCCCGATGTCGACGATACGGCAGTGGTCGCGATGGCGATGCATCGCTCGGAAGCGCTCACGCACTCGGGCGCGGACCGTGAGGCGATTGCGCGTGCGCGCGAATGGGTCGTCGGCATGCAGAGCAGCGACGGCGGCTGGGGCGCATTCGAGCCCGAAAACACGCAGTATTACCTGAACAACATTCCGTTCTCGGATCACGGCGCATTGCTCGATCCGCCGACCGCCGATGTGTCGGGCCGTTGCCTGTCGATGCTCGCGCAGCTTGGCGAATTCCCGCAGAACAGCGAACCGGCGCAACGCGCGCTCGACTACATGCTGAAGGAGCAGGAAGCCGACGGCAGCTGGTACGGCCGCTGGGGTCTGAACTACATCTACGGGACGTGGACTGCGCTGTGTTCGCTGAACGCGGCCGGCATGCCGCACGACGATCCGCGTATCCGGCGCGCCGCGCAATGGCTTCTGTCGATTCAAAACGAAGACGGCGGTTGGGGCGAGGGCGGCGAGAGCTACAAGCTCGACTATCGCGGCTACGAGCGCGCGCCGAGCACGGCGTCGCAAACGGCATGGGCGCTGATGGGTTTGATGGCGGCGGGCGAGGTCGATCACGAGGCTGTGGCGCGCGGCATCGAGTACTTGCAGCGCGAACAGCGTGAGCATGGTCTGTGGGACGAGACGCGCTTTACGGCGACCGGTTTCCCGCGCGTGTTTTATCTGCGTTACCACGGCTATCGCAAGTTCTTCCCGCTGTGGGCGCTGGCGCGCTACCGTCATCTGAAGCGCAACGGGCTCACGCGCGTCGCGGTCGGGATGTAACGGATGGTTCGTTCAACAGGGCGGTCCGCCGATGCGGATGCCGGCTCACGCTCCGGCTCTGGCGATCTGCCGGTGATCGTCGTGACGGGCATGGCCTTCGAGGCGCGGATTGCGCGCGGCGAGGGCGTCGAAGTCGTGTATGCGGCACGCGCCGATCTGCTCGAGCGTGCGCTGAGCGCCGCGGTGGCACGCGGTTGCTCGGGCATCGTCAGCTTCGGGACGGCGGGCGGTCTCGCGCCGGATCTGAAGCCGGGCGCGCTGGTTATCGCCGACGCAGTCGTCGGCCCGTTCGGCCGTGTTCCGACCGATGCCGCCTGGGCCAACCGGCTCGCCGCCGCGCTCGGAATCGCGCCGCTCGCGTCGCGTTTGCGGCGCGGTCCAATGGCCGCGGTGGCCGCACCGCTCATGTCCGCCGATGACAAGCGCGCGCTTCATCGGTCGACGGGCGCGTTGGCTGTGGATATGGAGTCGCATCTGGCCGGCGCGATGGCCGCGGCGCGTGGCTTGCCGTTCGCCGTGTGCCGCGCGATTGTCGATCCGGCGTGGCGCACGTTGCCGTCGGCGGCGACTGCCGGACTGCGCGACGACGGTAGCACTGCGCTCGCGCCGATTTTGCGTGAGCTGTTGAGGCAGCCGTCGCAGATTGGCGCGCTGATTCAGGTGGCCGTCGATGCTCGTGCGGCGCGGGTTTCGCTGGTGCAGGCGCGGCATGCGCTTGGCGCGGCTCGTGCGTTGGATATGCGCGTGGTTGACGGCGCGCGGTGAGGGCGGCTGGGCCAGTAGTTTTGCCCCGGTCGCCCGCGCCGCATCCGCACAGTTCTGGCACGGCCAGCCGCTGCTCGCCCATCCGCGCAGTGCTTATCTGCGACGTTCAGCTATGACGCCTACTTGCCGCAAACGCACCTGCGGCGAACCCACCTGCGGCAAACCCACCTGCGGCAAACCCACCTGCGGCAAACCCACCTGCGGCAAACCCACCTGCGGCAAACCCACCTGCGGCAAACCCACCTGCGGCAAACCCACCTGCGGCGGCGCACCCACCTGCCGCCACTTCGATCCGACTGCTCTGCTATCCTCGCCCGCCTGAGCACACCCATCTGCCGCCCGACTGCCTGCGGCACTTTATAAGTGGACTGCTTGCCTATCCCCGCCCACCTCGGACCATGACTCGCCGATGGCCCTTATTGCGCGGCGGGCGCTGAAGCCGGCTGTTTATTATCAGCAGGCGCAGACTGCGGAGCCGGCGTGGTTGTGCCCGGCGCGGAAGCCGCAGCCGGTGCCGTTGCCCCACTATTCGCTCCCGTCGCCGCACCACCCGCACCACCCGCCGGCGCTTCCCCCGGGTCCGTGTAATCCGGCACCCCCGCCGGCGCGCCCGTAGCCGCACCAGACGCCGCATCCGGCGTCCCCGCCGTATCGCCAGGGTCCGCGTAGTTCGGCAGCGCGGCCGGCGCGCCTGCCGCAGCGCCTTTCGCCGGAACCGTCGCGGCGCCCGAGTCGCCCTCATCGTCGTATTCCGGCAGCGGCGCGGCGTTATCGCTCGTGCCGCGCAGACGCGCCCGCCGTTGCTGCGTGTACGCGTCGCGCACGAACGAGTATTTGTCCAACGCCGCCTGTTGCAGCAGATCCGTCGCGCCGAGCAGGTCCGAGCGCACGCTCACGAACTGCAGCACATACAGCGGATTACGCACCGCCGGCTCCATGTAGTTCAACGGATTGAACTTCACGTCCACCACCAGCCCCATGCTGTCGCGCACCGTGCTCGGGCCGAACAGCGGCAACACCAGATACGGTCCCGACGGAATGCCCCAATGCCCAAGCGTCAGTCCAAAATCCTGGTGATGCTTCGGCAAGCCGGCGGGCGTCGCCCAATCGAGCAGGCCGCCAAGACCGAACGTCGAGTTGAACGCGAAACGGATGATGTCCTCGGTCGCGTCGGTGATCTTCAATTGCAGCAGCGCGTTCGCCGCGTTGCTGAGGTCGCCGAGGTTCGAGAAAAAGTTGCTCACGGCCGTGCGCAGCGGCTGCGGCGTCACCTTCTGATAGCCCTTCGCGACGGGCACCGCGACGTAGCGGTCGAGGCCGTCGTTGAAGTTGAACACCGCCCGGTTCATCGGCTCGAACGGATCGCCTGGCTTGCGCTCAGGACCGGTCGCGCAGCCCGATATGAGGCCGGTGGCGGCGAACGCCAGCACAGTGGTACGCAGTTTCATGCTTATATTCCTTGGTGCTTCGCGCGACGTGGGCGCGGCTTGCCCATCAGCACAGGTTGAAAAACCACGGCGCCGATGAGTGTGCAAAAGAGCGAAAGCGCCAGCAGGCGACCCATGCTGGACGTCCCCGGATGATGCGATAGCCAGAGGCTGCCGAACGCCGTCGCCGTGGTCGCGGCGCTGAACAGCACGGCATGCGTCAGGCTCGACTGCAACAGGCCGGTCTGGCCATTGCGCCACGCCATCACGAAGTAAATCTTGAAGGCCACGCCGACGCCGAGCATCAGCGGCAATGCGATGATATTCGCGAAGTTCAGCGGCATGCCGAACACCACGCACAATTCGAGCGTGACGAGCGCCGACACGAGCAACGGAACCAGCGTGCGCAACATGTCGCCGAGGCGCCGCAGCGCGACCCACAACAGGATCGCGATGGACAGCAGCGCCCAGCCGGCAGCCTGCAGGAACGCCTTGATGATCGTGTCCGCGGAATGCAGGATCGAGATCGGCCCGCCGATCGCGCCCGGCTCGGCCTTCTTCACCGCATGCGCGAAGCGGGCGAGCGCGACGTCGTCATTCGGATCGGCGCCCGGTTTTACTTTCGGCGCGATGTCGACGAGCGCGCGGCCGTCTTTCGAGACCCAGCCCTTCGAGATTTCCTTCGGCAGATTGTCGCGCGTGATCTCGGTCGGCTGCAGCAGGTTTTCGAGTTGCTTGAGCGCAATGCGGAGCGGCTCGGACATCGCGTTTTCGGCGCGGTCGCGCGTGGCGGCATCGGCGGCGGCGAGCTTTTGCAGCGTGTCCGACAAGTGTTTGGCTTCGGCCGCGCCGGGGCCGGGGTGATCGTCGGCGGCGAGCGAGAGCTGGTTCGACGCGCGCTTGAGCGCCGCGACGCGCACGGCGTCCGTGGCTTGCGGCGCGGGCTGCTGTTGAAGCGCGGGCAGCAATTGCTGCGCGGCGCTTGCGATCAGCATCATCTTCTGTTGCTGCTGCGCCGGAACGAACGTGTCGAGCGTCGTCACGCGGCCGACCTCGGGCAACGCGCGCAAGCGCTCGGCCATGCGGTCGGCGTCGGCAAGCGACGGCGCAAGCGCATGCACATTGTTCACCGCGGCCTCGGGCGAATCCTTCAGCGACAACAGCGTGGCCATCGACTCCGTATGCGGATCTTTCAGATGCAGCGGATTGAAGTCGAAGTGCAGACGCGTAAGCAGCGGCGTCGCGCCGATCACGACGATCAACGTGCCGATCAGCACGGGCTTGCGGTGACGAGCAAGGAAGTCGTCGACGGGAGCAAGCTGTTTGAAGCCAGGCGATGCGGGCTCGCCCGGCGGATTGAAGATCTTCAGCAATGCCGGTAGCAACGTCATGTTGGTCAGATACGCGACGAACATGCCGACGCCGGCAATCTCGCCGAGCTCGGACACGCCGCGATACGCCGTCGGCAGAAACGAGAAGAAGCTGAGCGCGACGGCGACCGCCGCGAGCGTGAGCGGCACGCCGATACTGTGCGCGGTATGGGCGAGGGCGGCGGACAGCCGGTCGTCGCGATTGCGCTCCTCACGATACTTGACGCCGAACTGCACGCCGAAGTCCACGCCGAGCCCGACGAACAGCACCATGAACGCAACCGAGATCATGTTCAGCGCGCCGACCATCATGAGGCCGAGCGCCGCGGTGATCGCTAGTCCGACGAAGAGCGTGATGAAGACCGCGGCGATCATGCGGCCCGAGCGCAGCGCGAGCCACAAGATCACCAGCACGACGACGAACGTGCCGATGCCGTTGAGCACCGCACCGTCCTTGACCGACGCGAATTCCTCGTCGGCGAGCGGCTGTTCGCCGGTCAGGCGCACGCTCGCGCCATAGCGCGAGTCAAGGTGCAGCGAAGCGGCTGTATCGCGGATCGCCTTCGACGCGCTTGCGCCCGGCTCGAGCGCATCGTAGTTCACGACCGGCTGCACGACCACGAATGCGCGCGCCGGATTGGTGGCCGCACTCTTATCGACGAACGCGCGCCACGAGAAGGCAGCGGGCTTGCCCGCCAGCACAAGATCGAGCGTGTTGGCGCTTTGCGACAACAGGCGGCTCATGTCCGAGAGCTTCACCTGGCCGATTTGCAGCGGCAGTAAGAGGCTCGTGGTGAGCGTGCCGGCGAGTCCCGTGAGACTCGGGTCGTGCGCGAGCGTGTTCACGAGCGGGCGCGACTGCACGAGTTGCGAGGTGGTCGACATGACTTCTTCCGTCGACGGGAACAGCAGGCCGTTGTGTTCGAAGAACGGCCCGCCGGCGGGCTGCGAGACCGCGACGAATTCCTTCGGCTCGGCCTTCAGAGCGGCTGTGAGCGCATTCGCGGCAGCGTCGGCGAATTCGGGCGCGCGCGCCTCGACGACGACCAGCACCGTTTCGCCGCGATCGGGGAAGGCCTGGTCCATCGCATGCTCGAGCGTTGACCATTGCTTGTCCGTTTCGATGAGACGGCTGATGTCCGTGTTGATCTTGAAGTGATGCGCGACATAGATCCCGCTCAGGACGGCGAGCACGATCGACAGTGCGATGATCCGCAGCGGATGACGCACCGAGTAGGCGACGAGGCGAACGATAGATGACTTCAGCATGTAGGCGGAGCTGGCCTTATCACGGGTGGCATTTTCAGGAAAGTGCACAAGTATACAGAGCCGGAGCAAACCGGACCGCATTCGACGGCAATGCGCGTCGGCGGCGCGTAGTCGCGTCGGCATCGCCGGCGTGCCCGGCATGGCCGGCAGCAAGGGCGGTAGCAAATGCGGCTCCCGGACGCGCCGTTGGATGGCACTGCTCGCCGGCATCGCTCGATGGGGCGGGAACGCAATCTCGGTATACTGGTCTATCCAGCTTTCGCCGCCAGCTTGCTTATCCGTTGTGCTTGCTGGTTCGCTGCTTCGCGGCTAGCGGGCGGCGCACACTTTTTCCAGGTTGCCTGAGCGTATGAAACGTTATCTATCTGCTTTTCTGGCTGCGGCCGTTGTGTCGACGGCTGCCTATGCGCAAACTGCGCCCGACGCCGTGGTAAAAAGTGCCGTCGAGGGCACGGTCTCGGCAATGAAGGCCGATCCGCAGGCACGCGGCGGCGATATGTCGAAGATCACGCAACTGGTCGAGACGCGCTTCGTGCCGGCAACCGACTTTCAGCGCACCACGCGTATCGCGGTGGGCAAGGCATGGAGCACGGCGACGCCCGAACAGCAGAAGCAGCTCTACGAACAGTTCACGCTGTTGCTCGTGCGCACTTATGCTTCGTCGCTTTCGCAGTTGCGCGATCAGGACGTGAAGTTCAAGTTTCTGCCGGTCAACGCGCCGGGCGGCGCAAAAGACATCGTCGTGCAATCGCACGTGCTCAGCAATGGCGGCGACGACGCAATCGACTACCGGCTGACCAAGGGACCGTCCGGCTGGAAGATCTACGACATCAACATGATGGGCGCGTGGCTGATCCAGGTGTATCAGACGCAGTTCGCCGATCAACTGGCCAAAGGCGGCGTCGACGGATTGATCAAGTTCCTGACCGCGCATAACGCGCGCAGCGCGGGATAACTGCACTGCAAAGAAAGCTGCAAAGAAAAAGCGCGGTGGCCTCTAAAGCCACCGCGCTTTTTTATTTCGATTCAACGCTCAGTGCGCAGCCGTAGCCGTCTGCACCTTCTTGCCCTTGCCCGCCACCTTGATCTCTTCCAGCTTGATCTCGACGTGGCGCGAGAACACGTACTCGGCCGGGCGCTGCTTGTCCAAAGGAATGTCTTTGGTGAAAGCACCGCTCGTCTTCGGACCGCGCAAGCTCACCTTGAGCGCCTTCAGCGGATGCGCAACCGTATCCATCACGGCCGTCGCTTCGAAACCGCAGTGGACCATGCAGTCGGCGCACTTTTCGTAGTTGCCGGTGCCGTACTTGTCCCAGTCCGTAGTTTCCATCAATTCCTTGAAGGTCTTCACGTAGCCTTCGCCGACCAGGTAGCACGGCTTCTGCCAGCCGAACACGGTGCGTGCCGGGTTGCCCCACGGCGTGCATTCGTACGTCTGGTTGCCGGCGAGGAAGTCGAGGAACATGGCGGACTGGCTGAACGACCAGTTCTTGCCGTTGTTGCCGCGCTTGAAAATCTCGCGGAACAGATGCTTGGTCTTGTCCCGGTTCAGGAAGTGCTGCTGATCCGGCGCGCGCTCATACGCATAGCCCGGCGACACGGTGATGCCGTCGACGCCCATCGGCCCGACCGTGTCGAAGAACGCGGCCACGCGCTCCGGCACGGCGTCGTTGAACAGCGTGCAGTTGATGTTGACGCGGAAACCGCGGCGCTTCGCTTCCTTGATGGCCGCGACCGCCTTGTCGTACACGCCGTCTTGCGACACCGAATGGTCATGCATCTGCTGATCGCCATCCAGGTGAACCGACCAGACGAAGTACGGATTCGGCTCGTAGTCGTCCATCTTCTTTTCCATCAGCAGCGCGTTCGTGCACAGATACACGAACTTCTTGCGCGCGATGATGCCCTTGACGATCTGCGGCATTTCCTTGTGCAGGAGCGGCTCGCCGCCTGCAATCGACACCACCGGCGCGCCGCATTCGTCGACTGCGCCAAGACATTCTTCCAGCGACAGACGCTGATTCAGGATGGGGTCCGGATAATCGATCTTGCCGCAGCCATTGCAGGCGAGATTGCAGCGGAACAGCGGCTCCAGCATCAGTGCGAGCGGGTAGCGTTTGTTGCCGGAAAGGTGCTGACGCATGATGTATGCGCCGACCCGGACTTTCTGTAGCAGCGGAATAGACAAGACGTCCTCCTTAAACTTCGCGTGCCGCGAGTGGTTGCATCAGCTTCGATGGCAACTTGAATTCGACTTTCTCTTCACGGCCCGCCATCGTCGTGACGTCGACGGGCCCCATTGCGCTCAGCGCATCAATTACGTTCTTGACCATTTCTTCCGGCGCCGAAGCGCCGGCCGTGATGCCGATGGTCTGCGCATTCGCAAACCATTCCTGCTTCACCTCCGAACCGTCGGCGACGAGATAGCTCGCCACGCCGCTTTCACTGCCGATTTCGCGCAGCCGGTTCGAGTTCGAGCTATTGGTTGCGCCCACCACCAGCAATACGTCGACCTGCTTGCTCAACTCGCGCACCGCGGCCTGGCGGTTTTGCGTCGCGTAGCAGATGTCGCGCGTATCCGGCCCGACGATGTCGTTAAACCGGCGCAGCAGCGCGTCGATAATGCCGCGCGTGTCGTCCACCGACAGCGTGGTTTGCGTGACATAGGCGAGCGGCGTATCGACCGGCAGGTTCAGATGCTCGACCTCGGCTTCGCTCTGCACCAGCAGGACCTTGCCCGGAATCTGGCCGATCGTGCCTTCCACTTCCGGATGCCCGGCGTGGCCGATCAGGATCAGCGTGCGCCCGGCGGCCACATATTGGCGCCCCTGCACGTGAACCTTGGTGACGAGCGGGCAGGTCGCGTCCAGCACGTCGAGGCCGCGCGCTTCCGCGTCGCGTTCGACCGTTTGGGCGACGCCATGCGCGCTGAAAATCGCCACGGCGCCTTGGGGCACTTCATCGAGTTCTTCGACGAAACGCGCGCCTTTCTGGCGCAGATTGTCGACCACGTGGCGATTGTGGACAATTTCGTGGCGCACGTACACGGGCGCGCCGTGCTGCTGCAGCGCCCGATCGACAATCTCGATTGCACGAACAACGCCCGCGCAAAAGCCGCGGGGTTGGGCAAGGATGACTCGCATATGTTGGCGGACTCCGACTGACGCGGGTTTCGAAGAAGCCGGAAATTCTGACTTTATCGCCGCGACCATCTAATTAGTTAGCGTCTTGAGCTCCGGCGACGTGCCGGGTACAGCAAAACCAAACGCGCATTCTAACGCTATCAGGCCAGCTTTGCTTTGGCGGCCCCGCCACAGTGTTGGGCGCACGCGGCACTTTCAATCGGCGCGCCGATAATTCAGGCGGCAATAATTGCACGCTGCATCGCTTTGGCGGAACCCTTAAACTACGTCGTCCCGTGGAGCGCTTCGCGCCCACATTAAAAATGATTGCGACGCTTGCTGGAAATCGAGGGTAACGCTTAATGGGCCTGGTGGCGGTAATTCTGTTTTTTCTCTCCTGTTTGTCCCTGCTGATTTGGGCCGTGCTGCTGTTCGCTCGGGGCGGCTTCTGGCGCGCGCGGCCGGCCGCGCCGCTCACGCCCGCGCCGCGCGACGCGTGGCCCGCGGTGGCCGCCGTGGTGCCCGCCCGCAATGAAGTCGACGTCATTGCCGAAGCCGTCACGACGCTGCTCGAGCAGGACTACCCCGGCGAGTTTCACGTGATCGTCGTCGACGATCACAGCACCGACGGCACCGCCGACGCCGCGCGCGCGGCGGCATTGCAACTGCAATGCCCGGACCGCCTGACCGTGCTCAGCGCGAAGCCGTTGCCGCCGGGCTGGTCGGGCAAGGTGTGGGCGCAGTCGCAAGGCATCGAGGCGGTGCGCACGCTTGGCTTGCCCGCGGATTTTCTGCTGCTGACCGACGCCGATATCGGTCATCCGCCCGACGCCGTCACGCAACTCGTGACCCGCGCCGACATCGAAAGCCGCGACCTGGTCTCGCTGATGGTCCGCCTGCGCTGCGATTCGTTCTGGGAGAAGGCGCTGATTCCGGCCTTCGTGTTCTTCTTCGCGAAGCTGTACCCGTTCGCGTGGGTCAATAACCCGCGTAATCGCACGGCGGCCGCGGCGGGCGGCTGCATGCTCGTGCGCCGCAGCGCGCTCGAGGAAGCGGGCGGCATCGAATCGATCCGCGCTGAATTGATCGACGATTGCAGTCTGGCGGCGCGCATCAAGCATCGCGGCGCCGGGCGTCATGCAATCCGGCTCGACGTGGCGGCGCGCAGCGTGTCGCTGCGTCCTTACGACAGTTGGCGCGACATCTGGAACATGATTGCGCGCACAGCGTTCACGCAACTGCATTATTCGCCGGTGTTGCTTGCGGGCACGCTCGCCGGCATGACGGTCATCTACCTCGTGCCGCCCGTCGCCGCGCTGGTGCTCGGGCCGACCGGCTGGCCCGCATGGCTCGCCTGGGCGGCCATGTGCTGCGCGTATGCGCCGATGCTCAGCTATTACCGTCGCTCGCCGCTGTGGGCGCCGTTTCTGCCGCTCATCGCGCTGTTTTATGTCGGCGCGACGTTCGCGTCGGCGGTGCGCTACTGGCGCGGGAAAGGCGGGCAATGGAAGGCGCGGGTTCAGGCGCCGGTGCAGGAACGTTGAGATGGGTGCGGCCCGCATCGGGCCGCACGAAGCAGTGCAGGGCGGTAACGAAAAAGCGGCGCACAAGCGCCGCTTCGTCATTTAGCCCTTCGTGAGCAGCATATAAAGCTGAATCACCATGTCCGGCGAAAAAGTGAACGGCACCCAGCCGTGACCGGTATGGCGCATGACCAGCAGACGGTCGCCGTTCGACTGCTTCTGCACGGCCATGACCGGATTCTTCGTCGACACGAAACGCCAGCCCGGCGGAATGCCTGGCGGCGGCTCCGGCGTCATCGACGCGCGCGCGTTCGACAGTTCCTCGATCAGTTGTCCGATCTGCTCGGCACGCAGCGCGACGGTCTGACCGCCGATCGTCATGGTGATTTCGTTCTGCGCCGGACGATTGATTTCGAGCGTGGGCGGAACCGGCTCTGCGGCGGCTTCGTTCACCGCAACATCAACTTCCGCATCAACCGCTTCTGCTTGCGCTTCGTCCGCTACGGACGCAGCCTGCTCCGCCACCTCATGCGCGGCGTTCTCGTTGCGTGTCTCGGGGATATTCTCGGCCGGCGGGGCCACGACAGCCTGAATGAGCTGATCGACGCCCACTTCCAGCGCGCCGAGCTGTTCGTGAAGATTCATGCGAGGTTTCTCTGGTAAGACCCACGATTTTAACTGCTGCGCGCAGGCTTTTACCTTTCGCAACCACAGCGACGTTGTAACAAAATGCTTGCGCTACGGCTTCAGATAGCCGGCCTGCCGGAACCATTCGAGCGCATCGCTCAAACCCTCGCGATACGGCCGGGCTCGATAACCGAGTTCGCGCTCGGCCTTCGCGGAACTGAAATACATTTTGTTCTTCGACATCTTCAGTCCGTCGACGGTCACGAACGGTTCGCGCTTCGTGAACCTGGCGACGGCTTCCGCGCCCACGGCAAGCGGATAAAGCGGCCAGCGCGGCAAGCTGATGGTGGGCGCCTTGCGGCCGGTCAGCGCCGCGATGTCCGCGAGCATCTGCTGAAGCGGCAGATTTTCGCCGCCGAGAATATAGCGTTCGCCGATCTTGCCGCGTTCGAGCGCGAGAAAGTGGCCTGCGGCGACATCGTCGACGTGCACGAGGTTCAGGCCGGTGTCCACGAAAGCGGGAATCTTGCCGAGCGCCGCCTCGACGATGATGCGTCCGGTCGGCGTCGGCTTCACGTCGCGCGGACCGATCGGCGTGGACGGATTGACGATCACAGCCGGCAGCCCGTCTTCGGCGATCATGCGCTCGACCGCGCGCTCGGCCAGCACCTTGCTGCGCTTATACACGCCGATGGCCTGATCGGCTTTGAGCGGCGAGGTTTCGTCCGCGGAATTGCCGGAGTTGGTCACCTTGAGCGTCGCCACGCTGCTCGTGTACACGATGCGCTCGACGCCTTCCTTCAGCGCCGCGCGCATGGTGGCCTCGGTGCCTTCCAGATTCGAGCGCTCGATCTCGCTCGGGTCAGGCGCCCACAGCCGGTAATCCGCGGCGACGTGCAGCAGGTAGCGCACGCCGCGCAGCGCGTTGCGCATCGACGCTTCGTCTCGCATATCGCCCACGACGATTTCCGCGTCGAGCGATTCGACGTTTTGCCGTGGACTGGTGGCGCGCACCAGCACGCGCACTTTGAAGCCCTTCTGTTGCGCGATGCGCGCCACCGACGACCCGACGAAGCCGGATGCGCCGGTCACGAGCACGAGATCGCGATTGTGTTCGGTCATTCTGTTTCCGTTTCCTGCGTGACAGTCGGGGGATTGTACGTGGCGCGCGCGGCCGCTGTCGCCCAAGCAGGGTCGCCGCGACCCGACTAGAATGCCGGCTTGAAAGATTGTGAGGAGAGAACGGCATGGCCCCGGATCTGGATGAGCGGATCGAAACGTATTACGTGCGCGTGCGCGGCACTGTGCAGGGCGTCGGCTTTCGTCACGCGACGGTGCGCCAGGCGCACGCGCTCGGCATCAAGGGATGGGTGGCGAATCTCGAGGACGGCTCCGTCGAAGCCATGTTGCAGGGCGCGGCGAATCAGGTCGACCGGATGCTGTCGTGGCTGCGGCATGGGCCGCCGGCTGCGCGCGTGACCGAAGTGAGCGGCGAAGAACGCGCGACGGAAAAACGCTATGAGCGTTTCGAGCAGCATTGAGCGGTAAGAGGCTCAACCGCGGCGCCGTCTGACGCAAAAAACGGCGCGCGGTTTTTAGCATCGCGCGCCGCTTCGACTGGCTGCGTTGAAAAATCCGCAGCGTTATGAAAAGCCTTAAGCGCCCAGCCTGGCCTAGCGCGCCACTAACAGGCTCTCCGCGAATCCCCACTCGTTTTCCACCCACTGATGGCTGCACGCGAAACCCGCGTCGTCGGCGATCGCAGGCATTTCATCGGCGCGATATTTGTGGCTGCTTTCGGTCCAGATCGTCTCGCCTGCCTTTAGCGTGACGGTGAGCTTCGCGGCCGCGATATGCGCGGTCACGTCGCGTTTCGCGCGCAAATGCATTTCGATGCTGCGCGCGTCCGGATTGAAACGCGCGACGTGCTCGAACGCGTCGAGCGGAAAATCGCCGCCCAGTTCGCGATTGATGCGCGCGAGCAGATTCAGGTTGAACGACGCCGTCACGCCGATCGCGTCGTCGTAAGCGGCAATCAATGTGGGCGTTGGCTTGATGAGATCGGTGCCGAGCAGAAGCGCATCGCCGGGCGCAAGCATGTTGCGGATGTCGCGCAGAAAACGCGTCGCCGCAAGCCGGCCGAAATTGCCGATCGTACTGCCGAGGAACAGCACGAGTAGCCGCTCGTCGGCCGCGCGCTTCTTGCTGACTTCCGCGAGACCGGCCAGATAATCGCGTTCGTAACCGACAATCGAAATACGCTCGATGTCGCCAAGTTCGCGCCTGCACAACTGCAACGCGCTGCGCGAAATTTCAATCGGGCAGTAAGAAGTGGGGCGCTTTTTACACAGCGCTTCAAGAATGCGCCGCGTTTTGCGGCCGCTTCCGCTGCCCAGTTCCGCGACCGTCACATCATGTGGCAGATGCTCGACGATGTCCGCGGCGTGCTTCGCGAGCAGCCGCTCTTCCGCGCGCGTCACGCCGTATTCGGGCAACACGGTGATCACTTCGAACAACGCGGAGCCGACTTCGTCGTACAGATACTTGGAGGGCAACTCTTTCTGCGGCGAATGGGTGAGGCCGGCGCGGACGTCGGCGGCGAAAGCTGAGCGTAGATCTGGCGATGCGTCGTGCGAGATGGCTGGCTGGGTCATGCTGGCTCCAGTAGTCACATTCGGTTTGCGGGATTCGTGCGGGACGCCGGCACGCGTGCGAGTGTGCGATGCGTGCTGCGAAGGAAGCAGGTCCGGCAAAGCCGGCCCGGCTCGTGGATGTTGCAAACGCTGCAGGATGATCCCGAAGCAAGTTTCGCGCTTGAGCGACGGCGTGCTGCGTTGCGGATGCAGACGCGCGGGCGTTACCGCCCGCGCGCGTGAAGTTATGTTCTAGTTCATCGACGCGAGATGTGCACGGATTAATTTGCCGCTGCAACGCGAAAAAGCGCAGAACGCGCGCAACGATCCCGCGAATGCCACGTCGATAATCCGGCTAGAATGCCCGGCTTGCATCGTCAGATAAAAGCAGAAACAGCGGCACGTAAGCGCTGCCGCTCACCGACTTTCACATCGAATGACAACAACTATAGCGATGCGCCGCCATGCCGCGCGACGGGCCGCGCAATGAACGCCTATTCGCCGAAGCGCGGCATTGCCTTATCGATTAGCGCCTGTGCGATGTTCGCGTTGCTGTCGGCTTACGCGACGCTGCTCGCGCCGCTTAGCGGCCTCGACATTTTCGCGTGGCGTATCGTGTGGACCGTGCCTGGCGCGCTGTTGCTTGTCGCGTTGCGCAAACGCATGCCGATTCTGCGGCAGCTTCTTTACCGGATGGTGACGCAACCCACGCTCGGCCTCGCGATGATCGCGGCCGCCGCGCTGCTCGGCGCGCAGTTGTGGGTCTTTCTGTGGGCGCCGCTGCATGGGCGCATGCTCGAAGTATCGCTCGGCTATTTCCTCTTGCCGCTCGTAATGGTGCTGGTCGGGCGCTTCTACTATCGCGAGCGCCTCGACGGCTTGCAGTGGGCCGCTGTCGTCAGCGCGGCCGTCGGCGTCGGTCATGAATTGTGGGTGACGGGCGCATTCTCGTGGCCGACGTTGCTGGTCGCGCTCGGCTATCCGCCGTACTTCGTGTTGCGCCGCAAAATCCAATACGATTCGCTTGCGGTGTTCACCGTCGAAATGATCTTGTTGCTGCCGGCCGCGGTCGCGTTTGTCGTCAGCGGAGGATCGTTGCCGCTTATCTCCGGGCGCATCGACATGTGGTTGCTGCTGCTGCCGGGGCTTGGCCTGCTGAGCACGCTCGCCTTGGCTTCGTATCTGACGGCAAGCCGTCTGTTGCCGGTCGCGTTGTTTGGGATTCTCGGCTACGTGGAGCCGGTGTTGCTGGTGCTGGTGTCGATAACGCTGCTCGGCGAAACGTTGAGCGCCGCGCAACTGGCCACGTATGTGCCGATATGGATCGCCGTCGCGCTGACGGCGCTGCATAGCATGCGGTTCTTGCGCTTCGGCTGAAAGATTAAAAGACTGAAGCCGCACGGTTCATGAGGCAAGGCGGCGCGTGTTATCGGTGTGCCGCGGCGCGGTCTTCGTTGATGCGCGTCGGCCCCACCTCGCGTTCTATCGCCTCACGCAATGCAGGCCGCCAGCCGATGCCGAACAGTGCTTCGGCCAACACAAACAGCGGCCCGATCAGGAGGCCAATTACATCGTCGATAAAAGCCGGCTTGCGATGCTCGTAGGCAACGTGCCCGATAAACTGAAACACCCAGCCGATCACGAAGAGCCCAACACCCGTTGCGAGCCAGGCCAACGTGGACTGCGCGGCGATCCACTCGCCGAATGCGATGCACAGCGCGGACACCACGGCCATCATCAAACCGAGCGGCACGTCGAGCACGAGGTAATAGAGCGTGGCCGCGACGAACAACAGCCACGCCGGCGATAACGCGAACGGCCACCCGCCCGGCACAAACGACGGGCGGCTCAGCAGCACCGCCAACGCCAGCACGATCAGCGGAATGCCGATGAAATGCGTGGCGATGTTGCGCCGGTCGCGATGGTAAGCCGCATACTGCGTAAGCTGTTGCGTCAGCGTTCTCATGGATGCCGCTCCTCGGTCAAAGTCAGCATAATCGCGGCGATCGAAATTTGAAACCATCGGGTAGCCGACAATCGGCAATCGGCACAGGCGCGATTCATATTCAATGACCGAAGCTCTTTCTCCCACTCAGCTTGCCACGCGGCTCGCACGCAGCGCATGGTTTCGCTCGGCGCCGGCCGCGTTGCAGACGCAATTGACCGACGGCGGACGAGTCGAGCGCCTCGCAGCCGGCGAGCGTCTTTTCACGCGCGGCGATGCCGACGACGGCCTCTATTGCGTGCTAAGCGGTCTGATGCGGATCGGCGCCGCGAGTGTGAGCGGCAAGGAAGCGCTGCTTGCTGTCATCGAGCCAGTGAACTGGTTCGGCGAGATCGCGCTGTTCGATGATCGTCCGCGAACGCACGACGCGTATGCCGAGCGCGAAACCGAACTGTTTCATGTGCCGCGCGCCGCACTCGCCGCGCTGCTCGAACGCACGCCGGCCTATTGGCACACGTTCGGCTTGCTGCTCACGCAAAAGCTGCGTCTCGCCTTCGATGCAATAGAAGAAGCCGCGTTGCTGCCGGCCGCGCAACGCGTCGCGCGGCGCTTGCTGCTGATGGCGGGCGGCTATGGCGACGCGGGCGTCATGCGGCGTGTTATCGGCGTGCCGCAGGAAGATCTCGCGATGATGCTCGCGCTGTCGCGGCAAACCATCAATCAGGTGTTGAAGCAGTTTGAAACGCAGGGCGCGTTGAGGCTTGGCTACGCGGAAATAGAAATCGTCGATGCACGCAGGCTTGCCGAGTTCGCGCAGTCGAACACGAAACAGGATTAATGGCGTGCGCGCATGTGCAGGCATAGCGCGATTGCCATCACAACCATTGCCCCGCTGAAAAACCCCATGAAAAAAGGGCGAATCATACGATTCGCCCCTCCCTGAACGGCTTCGCCCGGCTTCGATTATCTGCTTCTAGCTTTTAATACATGCGTGGCCGGTGCGCGCCGAAACCGTACACGTGTTATTGCGTTTTGGTCGTGCCGGTCTTTGCGCCGTCGGCGTTCACCGGCGCGGTGCTGGTCTGCTGCGTGCCGTCCGTTTTCGTTTTCGCTTTCGCAGCGCTCGAATCGGCCGGCGTCTTCTTCACGGCTTTATGCTTTTTCGTGACGTGCTTCGAGGACGTCTTCACATGCGACTTCGCGGTCGTTGCAGTCGTTGCCGAAGGCGCTTTGGCCGTGGCCGCGCTGTCGTCCGACGCGCCGGTTTGCACGGCGGTGCTCGCCTTCAGATTCGCCTGGCCGGCGGGCTGCGTTTGCGCGGGCTGCGCGGATTGAGACGCTGCGGGTGCCGCCGTTTGAGCGAAAGCGGTCGACACGAGCAGAGCGGAAGCGAGAGCGGCGAAAAGCGTCTTCATGGTTTTGACTCCTTGTTGAACCGGTGGATTCCTGTTTGGATTCCTGATCGCGGCTGAATTGTTCAGCGCTGCCGGTTTAACGCAGTCCGGAAGACAGCAGTTGACGATGCTCTGGTGACAAAAAGTAACTGCGGGGCAGTCGCGGAAACATATCGGCATGCGACTACGCTGCGCTTTAGACGTTACTGAAACGGGTTATCGACGACGCCCGGCTTCGCGTCTGGTTCCTCTTTCACTTTCGCGGGCAGCGCCGGCTGCGCCTGCAACGCCGCCACGATCGCATCCACCGCCTGCTTCAATGCAAGCGCGGCCTTCAGCCCGCGCTGATCTTGCGTGAGTTCGAGCGTGCCGTTGAGTACGACGCGCGTCGTGCCGTTGCTCACGGTCATGGCGTCGCCCTGGATGTTGAGCACGTCGTCGTCGTTCGAATAGGGTTTAAACACCTTTGAGTCCTCCCGGTCGCTGATCTTTGAGGTTCTCCGGAATGCCCGGAAAGCGGATGCCCGATACTGCCTCGAGTTCGTGAATCGTCCTGATGTCATAGCGGTTCGTGGATACATTGTCGACCACGACCGCGAACGCGAGTTGCCGCGAAGGCACATAGACCACCTTGAACAACTGCGTCGGCACGAACACGCGCGAGGAGCCGATAGTCTGCAACTGCTGTCCGCTGAACATCGGGCCTGTCACGACGTAAGTGTCGTCATACGCCATCGCGATTTTACGCACCGACGTTTCGATGCGCGCCCACAAGCGCTGATTGTTCTCGCGATTTTGCGGCACCACGTTGGCAAGCGAAAACGATTGTGCCATCGCGTCCCGATTCCAGCGATTGCCCGCGGGGCTCATATGCCCGCGGTCGAAGCCGCTGCGCTTGTAGTCGGCGAGCGTCGCGCCTTCGCCGTCGGGCAAGCGCGCGTCTTCGAAGAACTTGTTGGTGCGCACCATGTCTTTCGCGGCTTCGATATGGTCGCGCGTCAGATGTTCCGCGGACCACAAAGGGCCATGCGTGATACCGGAATGCATGACGGCGAAATCGCTATAGCAAAGCATGCGCGCTTTGGCCGCCATCTTCTGATTCGTCAGAACGGGCCATTGCGCATTCGGTGTGAACTGGGTACAGGAAGGCGCTGCATTCGCGTGAGCGGCAAACGCGACGAGCAGACAGGCGAACCACTTCTTCATGTGTCGAACGGTGGAGAGGTAAGGGGCGCAAAGTATAGCGTCGCGCGCACGCATGAGGCGATGCAATGCGATTCGCGCGGGCAAAAAAAATGGGCCGCCTTGCAGCGACCCGAATGCGTGGATTTCCAACTCTACGCACGCAAACTTAAGGCCGGCTTAAGGGCATGCGTCGCGGAAACGCGTTTGGTGCGCTCGCACTCATATTGCGCTCACCTCATGCTCACTTCGCGCCGACACGTGAACAAAAAATTCCACGCGCGAGCCTCAACGACCCGCGCGTGGAATTTCGACCGAGCAGAAAGAGCTGCGGGAATTAATTGCCGAACACGCTATTTTCAGCGTGCACGTCTTGACGATCGACCGCTTGCAAACGCCAGAAGCCGCTCGTCGGCGCGCGATTGTGCATCGCGGTCCAGGCGGCGTCGCCTTGCGCCGCGCTCACACGCTGCTTTCGGTCGACGTGCAAGCCGCGCAGCGTGCAAAGCGGCGCGTCGTTACTCGGCGCGCACAGTGTCGTCACGCCGTCTTCGTCGTGCAGTTCGCCCCACGGGGGCAGATCGATCCCTTGATGCGCTTCCCTCGACCACCGGTGCTGGTCGGTGTCGAGCCATAGAACAGCGTAGTCGTGACTGACGGTGGGATCGGAACCGTTGATAAGGATAGTCAGGCGCATATCAGTTCCGTGCAAAGTGCCAAGAATTGCTTTAACAGTCTATGTCGCGGCACCGGTTATTCAAGGCGAAGCTATGAGTTTCGGCGTTAAAAAGCGACGCCGAAGCCCGCGCGGAAACACGCCTGGATGGACGCGCAAACGCCCGCCTGCGACACGAACGCGCAGCTCGCGCGCGCGTCCTTCGACGAGCTCACGCGAGGTCCAGCGGCGCCGTCAAATCGCCAGGCGGCACAAGGCCGTTACGGGCGAACGCGCGATCGCGCGCAACGACGCCATCGAGCGGCGCGAGTCCGTGCACGCGGCTGATCAGCCGAAGAATCGAATTCGTGTCGTACACGGTGTGATCGACGTAGCCCTTTCTGGCAAGCGGCGAAATCACCAGCGCGGGAATTCGCGAGCCCGGCCCCCACCGGTCTCCTTTCGGCGGCGCGACCGGGTCCCACCAGCCGCCGTTTTCATCGACGGTGACGATCACGACCGTATTGGCCCACTGCGGACCGCGCTGAATATGCTCGATGACGCGCGCGATGTGCCGGTCGCCCGACTCGACGTCCGCGTAACCGGCGTGCATATTCAGATCGCCTTGCGGCTTGTAGAACGTGACGGCGGGCAGACGCCCCGCGTCGATGTCCGCGATCAGACGGTTCGTCGACGGCTCGCTGCCGAGGCCCGCATCGCGGAGATATTTGCGCCGCGCCGCCGTGCCCGGCGCGTAGTTGGCAAAGTAGTTGAACGGCTGATGGTGATACTGGAAGTCGGGCACCGCGCCCGTGTCCTGATGCTCCAGCGCGTATTGCCACGCGCCGCTGTACCACGCCCAATCCACGCCTTTGTCCGAGAGACGGTCGCCGATCGTCGCGTAATGCTGCGGCGGCAGCACGCGCGGATTCGACGCATCCGCGAACGCCGGGTCGCCGCCTTCCGCCGGGCGCACGTTGCTCGGCTGATACGGCGGCGCCATGGTGTTGACCGCGTAGCCGTCGGCGGTGAAGGCGCCGTCGTTGACGTATTTCGGCGGACCGTCCAATGCCGATGCCGGCGAGTCGGGCGCGGGCTTCAGCCGCACGCCGGTCGGATCGTCGCCTTCGACCACCGACACCATTTTCTTCGCCGGGCTGTTATGGATGTCCGGATAGAACGGCGCCTGCGCCGAAATCAGAAAGATGTGGTTCAGCCACGAGCCGCCGAACGCGGCCATGAAGAAGTTATCGCACAGCGTGTATTGCTGCGCGAGACTCCAGAGCTTGAGGGTATCGGCGGAATTGCGGTAATGGCCCATGACGAGGCCGCCCGAATCGCCCCACGCGGCGAACTGGTTGTTGCGCCCCGCGTTGATCTGCATCTGGTTCTGATAGAAGCGATGCACGAGGTCGCGCGTGATCACACCTGTGGGCAGCGGCGCGCCTTGCGCGTCGGTGAGATGAAAAGGCCCGTTGCGCAGATTGCCGAGGTCCTTCTGGCCGATCATGTAGCGCTTGCCGTCCACTTCCTGGGCTTGCGGAACGAGGCCGCCCCAGATGGCCGGCAGGCGCGGCAACGGCGTCTTGCCGTCGCGGTCGAGTTGCAGATAGCGCTCGGCGGCGACGGCGTCGAGTGGATGCTGGATGCCTGGAAAATTGCCGTAGAGATTGGCGAAACTGCGGTTCTCCGCGTAGATCACCACGATCTGTTTGACCTGGTCGCGCAGTGCGGCATCGAGCCGTATATCCGCCGCGCTGCGCGGGCCGGCGGCGCTCGCCATCTCTTCGGTCTTGCAGCCGCTCAGCGCGAGCCCGATGCCGACGGCGGCAAGGCCCGTCAGTACACGGCGGCGCTCGGGATTAAGAGGGTCGTCCGCGGCATGGGCGGGGTGATCGGCGCTGTCGGCGCTATTGGAGTTCGGCGGCGAGGAGTCGTGGTCTGTCATCGGTCGGTTCCCAGGTGGGCGTGACGAGCGTCAAATGCGGCTCGGGGCGGCGCGCAAGACGCCGGCGAAAGCTACGATCGTGCTGATGGTGCGGCGGGGGTTTGCAGCTAAGCGGCAACTAAGCGGCAACTAAGCGGCAACTAAGCGGCAACTAAGCGGCAACTAAGCGGCAACTAAGCGGCAACTAAGGCAAGCGGCGCTTCACGCGCCAACTGTTGTGCGTTGCATCGACGGCAAACAGCAGCCAATGCCTTGAATTGACCGGATGGCGCTGTTGGGTCGCGTAACCGTCGACGGTCAGTTCGAGTTCGTCGTGCGCCCGCAGATGACAGGTGGCATGAGCGCCCGAGCCGTCCGCGAATTCGACGATCGCGGCGGCCGCTCGCGCCGGCTCCGGTAAGTGCGCGATGTGCACCGCGCAGCCAGGGTAGAGATGCGAATCGGCAACCTGAATCTGCACGGAATTAGGCATGAGCGTAGTCTCCGGACGCTTGAGCGGAACGAAGGCGCGGCTACGAGGCCTCGCGCAGCGGACCGCATCAAAGCATAGCACCGCAAAGACGCTATCATGCTGATCTGACCTCGATGAACAGCAGAAAAACGGCAGCCAAGATGGCAAAAGAAGAGCAGACAGGAGCGGCACGCAAGCAGACCAGGCCCCGCGCTGCGGCAGCGCCGGTTTCGCAGGACGATGTCATGCCTTCGGCGCAAGACGCCGCCGTGGACGAAGACAGCGCCGGCGGCCCGACTTATCTCGTGCCGGGCCTCGAGCGCGGCCTGCGTATCCTCGCCGAATTCAGCGCGCGCGAACCTGTGCTCGGCGCTCCCGAATTGTCCAGGCGCATCGGCATTCCGCGCACCACAACCTTCCGTCTGTTGCAGACGCTCGAAGCGCTCGGCTTTCTCGAACGCGTCAACGGCGACCGCTATTTCCGGCTGAGCGTCGCGGTGCTGCGGCTCGGTTTCGAATATCTCAACTCGCTGGAATTGACCGACGTCGGCACGCCGATTCTCGAACGTCTGCGCGACGTCACCGGTTTGAGTTCGCATCTGCTGATTCGCGATCAGCGCGACGTGGTGTTCGTCGGCAAAGCGCAAACTCATGAGCCAATGTTCAGTTCGGTGAAGGTGCACGTCGGCACGCGCCTGCCCGCGCATGCGACGGTGCATGGCCAGGTGCTGATGGGCGATCTCACTTTCGACGAACTGCGTCAGCTATATCCCGAACCGCAGCTCGAACGATTCACCGAACGCACGCCCGCGACTGTCGAAGAACTGTACGGACGAGTGCGCGAAAGCGCGGCGCTCGGCTATGCGCTGAGCGAGGCGTCGTTCGAGCGGGGCATTTCAGTAGTGAGCGCCCCGGTGCGCGACCAGAGCGGCAAGATCGCCGCCGCGTTGACCGTCACCATTCCGCGTTCCGATCTCGGCGAGAGCGAGGAGCGCGAGCCGCTCATTAGCGCCGTGTGCCAGGCCGCGCTCGAATTGTCGGAGCGGCTGGGCTATCGTCCGCGCGCGGACGACCCTACCGCGTCGCAGGCTCGCCGCAAACCGGTCACGGCGAGCTAGTTCGGAGGTTCCGAGGTTCCGATCTTCCGCTCAGAACGAGTGGTGGATGCCGGTCAGAATGATCGTCTGGTTGCGGCCACTCGACACGCCCGCAGTGAAGAACGCAGCGTCGGTATTCGAACCCGCACGCTCATAGAGCGCATTCACATACAGTTGCGTCGATTTCGACAACGCGTAGATGTCGCCGATCTCGAACTGCGTCCAGCGGTGCCCGGCGAGCGTGGTGGTCGCGGCGCCGCCCGATACGCTGTTGAACGGCGTGAACTGATAATTCGCGCCGACGTCGTAGCTCTGATAGGTGTCCGAGTGCCCGGCCGACTCCAGTTTCACTCGCGTGTAAAGACCGTGCACGAGCAGCTTGCCGAACTGGTATGACGCGCCCGCGCCCATGTTTTGCACCTTGTCCGCGCTGTAGCTGGCGGCGGGCACGCCCTGGAAACTGGTGATGCCCGTGGTGACGATCGACGGCGTGCGGTTGTGCTCGTTCGCATACGCCGCGCCGGCCTTGAACGGACCGTTCGCATAGCTAAGCGCAAAGCTCAGCGTCTTGCCGGTCGAGAAGTTCGTCGTGTTGCCCAGACCCATCATCGCGCCGACGCTGAAGCCGTTGAATGTGGCCGAGCGAAACTTCACCGAGTTGTCGAACGGCACGACGCCCGTGTCCGCGAGTTCGTCGATATTGCCCGGATGGAACGCATACCAGCTCGCCGCGAGGTAGGCGGTGCTGAGCGGACCCAGCACGTCGAAGCTGAACGGCGTCTGATGGCCGAAAGTCAGCGTGCCGATCTTGTCCGAACTCAAACCCACGAACGCCTGCCGATTGAACAGCGTGCCCGCCTTCGCGAACGCGCCGGTGTTCGTGTAAAAGCCGTTCTCCAACTGAAAGATCGTCTTCAGGCCGCCGCCGAGATCTTCGACGCCCTTCAGGCCCCAGCGGTCGGGCTGCATGTTGCCCTGTTCCTCGATCCACTTCGCGTGGCCGCCCACGTTGCTGATGTACGCGATGCCGGCATCCAGGCTGCCGTACAGCGTCACGCTGCTCTGCGCCCATGCGCCTGTCGTTACGCAGATTGCCGTCAAACCGGCTGCAATGATGTGCTTCACCGTTGGTTCTCCTGATCACACGACGCGTGGCTCGGGCCAGTTTCGTCGTCCCTGATCGCTTGCTTTTTGGGTTGATGCAGCTTTGGTCGAGCCGCCAAATCTGCCGCGCTTTATGTTCCACCTATGGGCGTGTGTATCGCCTATGGAAAGTATAGTGACTTCGAAAGTGGTCAAAATAAATTTTCGGTGTCCGTAGAAACCCGAGTCTGGGCTTCGTCGGATGCGCTGGTTTTACGGCCGAAACCGCGCCGGCAAAGCGTTGTGGCCGTGTGTGCCGGTCGGAGCAATGCCGGGCGTGGTCAGTGACCGTCAGTGTTTTCCCCTAACGCTTGAGATTTTTATTTGTCGCGGCTAGAGTCACTCCTATAATTATCCATACACGAACTGATGTTCCTTATATGGAACATAGAGCTTCAGGAGAAGGCGAGAAATGACTGAACAATGGCGCTGCGCCGGCCATGCCGGCGACCTGTCCGACGACGCGCCGCTCGAGTTCAAGCTCGACGGCACGGAAATCGGCATCTACAAGGTGGGCGATGCGCTCTATGCGCTCGAAAACGTCTGTCCTCATGCATACGCGCTGCTGACGCAGGGCTTTATCGACGGCGACACGGTCGAATGCCCGCTGCACGAAGCCGTGTTTCACATTCCGACGGGCAAGTGCCTGAAAGAGCCCGGTGGCCGCGACCTGAAGACGTATTCGGTGCGCCTCGCCGGTGAAGAAATCCAGATCAAGGTGGAATGACATGCGAGAAGTAGCCGTGAACTTCAATCCCTTCCTGAAGCCGTGGCTCGCGCCGCAGCCGAACAACGTCGCCGGCAAGGGCGTGATCGAGAAGCCGGGCGAGACGGAAAACTTCATCTGGCAAACGCGCAAGGCCGAGCCGACGCAATACGAAAACGACTTCGGCGATGCACTCGAAAAAGTTTTCGAAGCCGGCGCGGTGGAGTTGCAGGAAGTCGTCGACGGTTTGAATGGCATTGGCTTTCGCACGCCGGAAGGCAATGCGTGGAACGCCGAACGCCTCGCCGCCGAATTTCGTCTGCTCGCCGAATAAGCGCGCTCTTTCGACCACGCTCACTGCGTCCGCATTCGCATCCGGAGTCTCTTCATGACGTCCCCCGCTACAAGTCAACCCGCAGCCGATCCCATCCAGTCGTATCTGGACCGCGGTCTGCGCAACTACTGGTATCCCGTCGCGCCGAGCTGGCAAGTCGGCGATGCGCCCATCGGCATCACGCGCCTTGGCGATCAGATCGTGCTGTGGCGCGACAAGGAAGGCAAAGTCCACGCGCTCGAAGACCGCTGCCCGCATCGCGGCGCGCGCCTGTCGCTCGGCTGGAATCTCGGCGGCAGCGTCGCGTGCTGGTATCACGGCATTGAAATCAACGGTGGCGGTACGGTCACTAAAGTGCCTGCCGTGTCGAACTGTCCGCTCGAAGGCCAGAAGTGCGTGAAGTCGTATCCGGCCGAAGAACACGCGGGCGCGATCTTCCTCTGGTTCGGCGACGACGCTCACAAAGAACCCGCGCCGCTGCAATTGCCGGAAGAACTCGTCGGCGACGAATACGCGAGCTTCCTCTGCATGTCGAACTGGAAGTGCAATTACCAGTACGCGATCGACAACGTGATGGACCCGATGCACGGCGCCTACCTGCACGCGACTTCGCACTCGATGGCCGAAGGCGACAAGCAGGCCGACATGCGCGTGCGCAAAACCGAAACCGGTTTGATGTTCGAAAAGGTCGGCCAGCGCGACGTGAACTTCGACTGGGTCGAACTCGGCGAAACCGGTTGCCTGTGGATGCGCCTCGCGATTCCGTACAAGAAGAAGTTCGGCCCCGGCGGCAACTTCGGGATCATCGGCTTCGCGGTTCCCGTCGACGAAAACAACTGCCAGGTCTATTTCTGGCGGACCCGCAAGGTGCAGGGCTGGCAGCGCGACGCGTGGCGCTTCATGTATCGCAATCGGCTGGAAGGTCTGCATTGGGCCGTGCTGGAGCAAGACCGCTATGTGCTCGAAAGCATGGCGCCGAATGCGCGCGAGCGTGAGTTTCTCTATCAGCACGACGTGGGCATGACGCGTGTGCGGCGCATGCTGCGCCAGCGCGCGCAACAGGATTTTGCTGCGCTGGAAGCGCATCAGGCGCAAGCCGCGCAAACCGAAGCAGCGGGCCAGAACCATGCATAACGACGCGTCCGCGATGCTCAACGGCCGGCGCGTCCTCGTGACGGGCGGCGCGCGCGGTCTCGGCGCGGCGTTCGTGCGGGCCTTGGTGCGAGCCGGCGCTCAAGTCGTATTCGGCGATGTGCTGCACGACGAAGGACGCGCGCTGGCGGCATCGCTTGCTGTTGAAGGCCATGCGGCGACGTACCTTCCGCTCGATCTGGCCAACCCCGAAAGCATCGCGCAATTCGCCGACCAGGCGGCGACGCAACTCGGCGGCATCGACGCGCTGATCAACAACGCGGCCATCACGAACTCGGGCGGCAAGTTTGCCGACGAGCTTTCCGTCAATACCTGGGACGCCGTAATGAATGTGAACGTGCGCGGCACCTGGTTGATGAGCACCGCCGCGCTGCCTTATCTGCGCGACTCGGGCCGCGGCAGCATCGTGAACATTGCGTCGGATACGGCGATGTGGGGCGCGCCCAAGTTGCTCGCGTACGTGGCGAGCAAGGGCGCCGTGATCTCGATGACGCGCTCGCTCGCACGCGAATTCGGCGCGCATCAGGTGACGGTCAACGCGATTGCGCCCGGCCTCACCGAAGTCGAGGCGACCGCTTATGTGCCCGCCGAGCGTCATCAGTATTACCTGCAAGGCCGCGCGCTGACGCGTGCGCAAGTGCCCGACGACGTGACTGGGCCGGTGCTGTTCCTCTTGTCCGATGCCGCGCGCTTCGTGACCGGCCAGTTGCTGCCGGTGAACGGCGGCTTCGTGATGAATTGATCTTGTCGAATCGAAAGGAGAAAGAGATGGCGGACGCCGATATCGAACGCAAATCGTGGGACCAACCCGCGGACGCGAGCTTTGCGCAGTGGCTCGACAGCCGCGTCGCGCGCTTTGAAACGCGTCGCTACGACTGGGACGCGCTGAAATTCCAGGCCGACTTCGACCCGAAGTATCGCCGTGCGCAAATGCGCTACGTCGGCACGGGCGGCACAGGTGTCGCCAAAGATTCGAACACAGTGCCCGCAGGCGGCTTCACGTTTTCGACGATGGTGATTCCGGCCGGCAACATCGGCCCGAGCCATATTCATATGGATGTCGAAGAAATTTTCTTCGTGCTGCGCGGCAAGATGAAAGTGATCTGCGAGAAAGACGGCGAAACGTGGGAAGCCGTGCTCGGCGAGCGCGATCTCATTTCGGTGCCGCCGGGCGTGTATCGCACGGAGATCAACATCGGCGAAGAAGACGCGCTGATGTGCGTGATGCTCGGTTCGCCGAAGCCGATCACGCCGACGTATCCGCCGGATTCGCCGCTCGCCGCGCTCAAGCGCTAAGCGCTTTTCGTCAAAACACCCGCGAAGGAAATCATGTCCGCAGTCTCGTCCGCTACCGCCGCAGCTTCACACGCCACGCTCGAAGCACGCGTTGCGCGCTTTCCTGCGCGGCAGGTCGAACTGGCATCGCAGCGCGTGCTGAGTTATCGCGAAGCATGCGAGACGAGCGATGCGTTGCCGCTCGTGTTGCTGCACGGTATCGGCTCGGGCGCGGCTTCGTGGGTGCAGCAGTTCGAGGCATTGAGCGCGAGCCGTCGCGTGCTGGCGTGGGACGCGCCGGGTTATGGCGAATCGACGCCGGTTGCCGCCGCTTCTCCCGCAGCCACCGATTACGCAAGCCTGCTCTACGAATGGCTGGAAAAGCTCGGCATCGAACGTTGCGTGCTGGTTGGTCATTCGCTCGGCGCGATCATCGCCGGTTCGTTTGCCGCGATGCATCCGCAGCGTGTGGCGGGTCTGTTGCTGTTGTCGCCGGCCGGCGGCTACGGCGCGGCTTCCGCGGAAGTGCGCGAGACGAAGCGCGATCAACGGCTCGCGATGCTCAACGAACTCGGCCCGCAAGGTCTCGCGGAAAAGCGCAGCGCCAATATGTTGTCCGCGCATGCAAGCGACGAAGCGCGTGCATGGGTGCGCTGGAACATGTCGCGTGTGATTCCGCACGGCTACGCGCAGGCCACGCATCTGCTCGCCAACGCGGACCTCGCCAGCGACCTCGCGCGTTTGAAGGGCCGCTATAACGGCCGCCTGCATATCGCGGTCGGCGCGGACGACACCATTACGACTCCCGCGGCCTGCGAGCGACTCGCGCTCGCCGCGGATACCCAACTGCAAGTCGTGCCACACGCGGGGCACGCCGGCTACATCGAAGCAAGCGCCGCGTACACCGCGATCATCGACACGTTCTGCCGCGCAAGCGCCGGACAACGGAGCCAATGAATGACGCCCGACACCCTCAACGAGCGCGACGCGGAAGAAGACCGCAACGACAGCAGCGATAGCAACAGCGATAGCAGTTACCGCGTGCCCGGTCTGGAACGCGGTTTGAAGATCCTCACCGAATTCTCACCGCGCGAGCCGGTTCTCGGCGCGCCGGAATTGTCGCGACGCCTGAAGATTCCTCGCACGACAGTTTTCCGCTTGCTGCAAACGCTGGAATCGCTCGGCTTTCTCGAACGCGCGGATAAAGACCGTAACTATCGACTCGGCGTCGCCGTGTTGCGCCTCGGCTTCGAATATCTGAGCTCGCTTGAATTGACCGACCTCGGCTTGCCGATCATCGAAGCCTTGCGCGACGAAACGGGTCTCACCGCGCACATTGTGATTCGCGATGGACGCGATGTCGTTTTCGTCGCAAAGGCGCAGAGCCACGCGCCGATTTTCAGTTCGGTGAAGGTCAACGTCGGCACGCGCCTGCCCGCATATGCAACGACGCACGGTCAGGTCCTGATGGGCGACATGACGCTGGACGAACTGAAAAAGCTTTATCCCGAGCCGGAACTTGAACGTTTCACCCGACAGACGCCCGCGACGATAGACGACCTCTACGAACGGATTCGCGACGACGCGCGGCGCGGTTTCGCGATCAGCGAGTCGTCGTTCGAGCGCGGCATTTCGGTTGTCAGCGCGCCGGTGCGCAATGACACGGGGCGCATCGTCGCCGTGATCACGACGACGATTCCGCGCCAGGAGATCGACGCGTCGCTGCTGGACAGCGGTCTGGTCGACAAAGTGCGCCGCGCAGCCGACGAGCTTTCGCAGCGGCTCAATTACCGGCCGGGCAACGGTTCGAATGCGGGCAGCAAATACATGAAGGCATTGGGACTCAAATGATTCAAATCGATCTCAGCGGGCAAGTAGCGGTGGTGACCGGCGGCTCGTCGGGCATCGGCCTTGCGTGCGCCGAACTGTTTTTGAAAGCGGGCGCATCGGTTGCCATCTGCGGCCGCGATACCGAACGTCTCGCGCAAGCCGAGGCCGCCTTGAACGCGCAGTTTCCCGCCGCGCGATTGCTCGCGCGCCGCTGCGACGTGCTGAATGCCGACGACGTCAACGGGTTTGCACAAGCGGTGCAAGCACGCTTCGGCCGCACGGACATGCTGATCAACAACGCGGGCCAGGGCCGCGTGTCGACCTTCGCCGATACGAGCGACGAAGCATGGCGCGAAGAGCTCGACCTCAAATACTTCAGCGTGATTCGCCCCACGCGCGCCTTTCTGCCGATGCTGCGCGATGCAGCCAACGGCGGCGCGGGCAACGCGGCCGTGGTCTGCGTGAATTCGCTGCTCGCGCTGCAACCGGAGCCGCATATGGTCGCGACTTCGTCGGCGCGTGCGGGGGTGCAGAACCTCATCAAGTCGCTCGCGGTGGAACTCGCGCCGCAGCGTGTGCGCGTCAATTCGATTCTGATCGGCATCGTCGAATCGGGGCAATGGCGCCGACGCTATGCGAAAGAAGCGCAGCCGGGCCAGAGCTGGGACGACTGGACCGCCGAACTCGCGCGCAAGAAAAACATTCCGCTAGGCCGCTTCGGCAAACCCGAAGAAGCCGCTCAAGCGCTCTTTTATCTGGCTACGACGCTGTCGTCCTATACGACGGGCAGTCACATCGATGTTTCTGGAGGCGTTGCACGACATGTCTAACACAACCACCGTTGGCGAACTGATCGCCGCTTTTCTCGAGCAGTGCGGCGTAAAAACCGCGTTCGGCGTGATCTCGATCCACAACATGCCGATCCTCGACGCGATCCACAACCGCGGCAAGATTCGCTATGTCGGCGCACGCGGCGAAGCGGGCGCTGTGAATATGGCCGACGGTCTTGCGCGCGTATCGGGCGGACTCGGTGTGGCCTTCACGAGCACCGGCACGGCGGCAGGCAATGCAGCGGGCGCGATGGTCGAAGCACTGACCGCAGGCACCGCGCTGCTGCATGTGACCGGCCAGATCGAAACCGAATATCTCGACCGCGATCTTGCGTACATCCACGAAGCGCCGGATCAACTGTCGATGCTCCAGTCCATTTCGAAGGCCGCGTATCGCGTGCGTTCGGTGGAGACCGCGCTGCCGACCATCCGCGAAGCCGTGCGCGTTGCGCAAACCGCGCCGAGCGGTCCGGTGAGCGTCGAGATTCCCATCGACATTCAGGCCGCCGCAATCGAATGGCCCGCCGACATGGCCGCGCCGCATATCACCACGCTCACGCATTGCAGCGAGCGCGTCGCGCAACTCGCCGAGCAGCTCGCGAAGGCGAAGCGTCCGCTGTTGTGGCTCGGTGGCGGCGCGCGTCATGCGACGCATGCCGTCGAGCGTCTGGTCACGCTTGGTTTCGGCGTCGTGACGAGCGTGCAGGGCCGCGGCGTGTTGCCCGAAGATCATCCCGCGACGCTGGGCGCGTTTAACGTGCATCCGGCCGTCGAAAGTTTCTATAAGACTTGCGATGCGTTGGTCGTCGTCGGTTCGCGTCTGCGCGGCAATGAAACGCTCAAGTACAAGCTCGCATTGCCGCAACCGCTGTATCGCATCGACGCCGACGCGCTCGCCGATAACCGCGGCTATCGCAACGAGATGTTCGTTCACGGCGATGCATCGGCGGTGCTCGAAGAACTCGCGACGCTGCTCGAAGGACGCGTGAAGGTCGATCCTTCATTCGGACCGGATCTGGCCGCGGCGCGCGAAAGCGCAGTCGCCGATGTAGGCAAGGGTCTCGGTCCGTACAAGCGTCTCGTCGACGCGTTGCAGTCAGCGGTGGGCCGCGACTACAACTGGGTGCGCGACGTCACGATCTCGAACAGCACGTGGGGCAACCGCATGCTGAAGATTTTCTCGCCGCGCGCCGGCGTGCACGCACTCGGCGGTGGTATCGGCCAGGGGATGCAGATGGGCATCGGCGCGGCGCTTGCAGGTAGCGCTGCAAAAACCGTGTGCCTCGTCGGCGATGGCGGCCTGATGGTCAACGTCGGCGAACTCGCGACGGCCGTGCAGGAAAACGCCAACGTGATGATCGTGTTGATGAACGATCAATGCTACGGCGTGATCCGCAACATTCAGGACGCGCAATACGGCGGCCGCCGCTGCTATGTCGATCTGCATCAGCCGGACTTCGCGCAGTTCTGCGAAAGCCTGAAGCTCACGCACTACCGCATCAAATCGCTCGATGAAGCCGACGCGATCATTCGCGAAGGCATGGCGAAGACCGGTCCGGTATTGGTCGAGGTGGACATGCTGTCGGTCGGCTCGTTCGCCACCGCGTTCGCCGGGCCGCCGGTCAAGAAAGAGGAGCCGGAACATGCGTGATGCGGGCTACGCGGGGCACCACGCTCCCGTCGACGTCGCGATGATCGGCTTCGGCGCGATCGGCCAGGCGGTGTACCGCTCGGTCGCCGCCGATCCGGCGGTGCGCGTGTCGCACGTGATCGTGCCGGAGCGTCATATGGCTTCGGTGCGCGAAGTGGTCGGCTCGACGGTGGACGTGGTGGCTTCAGTGTCCGCATTGAGCAGCCGCCCGCATTTCGCGTTGGAATGCGCGGGACACAGCGCACTGGTCGATCACGTTGTGCCGCTGCTGAAGGCCGGCACGGATTGCGCGGTCGCGTCGATCGGTGCGTTATCCGATATGACGTTGCTCGATGCGTTGTCCGCAGCAGCCGACGAAGGCGACGCAACGCTGACGTTGCTCTCGGGCGCAATCGGCGGCGTGGATGCATTGGCCGCGGCGAAGCTCGGCGGCCTCGACGAAGTGTTGTACACGGGCCGCAAGCCGCCGACCGGCTGGCTCGGCACGCCCGCGGAACAGGTCTGCGATCTGAACGCGTTGAAAGTCGAGCAGGTGATCTTCGAAGGCAGCGCGCGCGAAGCGGCGCGTCTCTATCCGAAGAACGCCAACGTTGCCGCGACGATTGCGCTCGCTGGTCTCGGTCTCGATCACACGACCGTTCGCCTGATTGCCGATCCGAATGTGACGCGCAACGTGCATCGGATTCTCGCGCGTGGCGCGTTCGGCGAGATGTCGCTGGAAATGTGCGGCAAGCCGTTGCCCGACAACCCGAAAACATCTGCGTTGACCGCGTACAGCGCGATTCGCGCGTTACGCAATCGCGCGGCGCGCTGCGTGATTTGAGACCTTGGCCGAATAGTTGAATAGCCGAAGCAAACCGGAATGACCGACATGACTCACTTCGATACCAGCCTTGTGCCGACCGGCGATATTTTTATCGGCGGCGAATGGCGGCAAGGGCGCGGCAACCCGTATAAAAGCCTGTATCCGGCGGACCAGTCGGTCAACATGGAAATCTCCACGGCGAACGCCGACGACGCCCGCGAAGCCGTGGAAGCCGCGGATATCGCATGGCGTCGCGCGGACTGGTCCGGTTTGAAGCCGCATCAACGCGCGCTGATCCTGTATCGCATCGCCGATCTGATCATGGCGCGTCACGAAGCGCTCGCGCAGTTGCAGCGTCGCGACAACGGCAAGCCGATTGGCGAAACGCGCGTGCTCGTGGCAAGCGCGGCCAACACCTTCCGCTATTTCGCGGCGTGCCTCGAAACGCTCGACGAAGAAGTCACGCCTTCGCGCGGCGATTATCTGACGATGAGCGTGTATGAACCCATCGGCGTGATCGCTGCAATTACGCCGTGGAATTCGCCGATTGCGTCCGACGCGCAAAAGCTCGCGCCCGCATTGGCAGGCGGCAACGCCGTCGTGCTCAAGCCCGCGGAAGTGACGCCGTTGACGTCGCTGGCGCTCGCGCGCATCTGCGAGGAAGCGGGCGTGCCGAAGGGCGTGATCAGCGTGTTGCCGGGCAAGGGCTCGGTGATCGGCGACGTGCTCGTGCGTCATCCGCTCGTGAAGAAAGTGTCGTTCACCGGCGGCACCGAAGTAGGCCGAGGCATCGCGCGCATTGCAGCGGACAAGCTGATGCCGGTCTCGCTTGAACTCGGCGGCAAATCGCCGACCATTGTTTTCGACGACGCCGATCTCGATCACGCGGTGAACGGCGTGCTGTACGGCATTTTCAGCTCGTCGGGCGAGGCGTGCATCGCGGGCTCGCGTTTGTTCGTGCAGCGCTCTATCTACGATGCGTTCATGAAGCGTCTGGTAGAAGGCGCGCGCAAGTTGCGTGTCGGCGATCCGTCGCGCGTGGAAACGCAAATGGGTCCGCTGATCACGCAGGCGCATCGCGAAACGGTCGAGCGTTATGTCGCGCTCGGTCTTGAAGAAGGTGGACGCCTGCTGTGCGGCGGCGAGCGTCCGGTCGGCGATGGTCGCGAACAAGGCACCTATTTTCAGCCGACGATTCTCGAAGGCCTCACCAACGACGCACGCATCTGCCAGGAAGAAATCTTCGGCCCTGTGCTGGTCGCGATGCCGTTCGACGACGAAGCGTCGTTGGTCAAAGAAGCGAACAACAGTGTGTTCGGCCTTGCCGCCGGCATCTGGACGCGCGATTACAAGCGTGCTTACCGGATCGCCCGCGCGCTGGAAGCCGGCACGATCTGGATCAACACCTACAAGCTGTTCTCGATCTCGACGCCATTTAGCGGCTGGAAAGAGAGCGGCATGGGACGCGAGAAAGGCCGGCTCGGCATCCGCGAATACATGCAGCAGAAGAGCCTCTACTGGGGCTTGAACGACGCGCCGCTGGCGTGGGCTGACTGAAGACACACGATACGCAAGAGGCACGTTATGACGATTCTCGGCATTGAACAGATTATCTACGGCGTGACGGATCTCGCTACCTGTCGGCGCTTTTTCGCGGACTGGGGCTTGAAGGAAGTCGCGCACGACGAAACCCATGCGCGCTTCGAAACGCTCAACGGCTGCACGGTTCTTGCCGTCGATGCAAACGATCCGTCGCTGCCGCCCGCATTCGAAGAAGGTCCGACGCTGCGCGAAGTCACGTGGGGCGTTGCGACTAAAGCGGAACTCGACGAATTGCGCGGACGCTTTGCGGGTCAGCCGGGCCATTTCGAAACCGAAGATGCAGTCGGCTGCATTGATCCCAACGGCATGGCGATTCGCGTTGAAGTGACGCGCAAACGTGCGCTCGATATTCACGGCTCGCCTTCGAACGTGTGGGGCCAAACGCTGCGCGTGGATCAGCCGTCGCCGATTTACGAGCGCGCCGAACCCGTCGAAGTGGGTCATGTCGTGTTTTTCACGAACAGACTGGCCGAACAGGAAAAGTTTTACCAGGAACTGCTCGGCTTCGAAATGTCGGACCGTTATCCGGGCCGCGGCGCATTTATGCGCTGCGCGCCGCACGGCGGCCATCACGACATTTTTCTGCTCGCGTTGCCGAACGGCAAGCGCGGTCTGAATCACGTCGCGTTCACCGTTCGCGACATCCATGAAGTGTTCGGCGGCGGCATGCACATCAGCCGCTGCGGTTGGGATACGCAACTTGGGCCGGGACGTCATCCGGTTTCGTCGGCGTACTTCTGGTACTTCCAGAATCCCGCGGGCGGCCTGATCGAGTACTACGCCGACGAAGACCAGCTCACGCCCGAATGGCAGCCGCGCGATTTCGAACCGGGCCCGACCGTGTTCGCCGAATGGGCGATCGACGGCGGCATCGACGGCAATACGCGTCGGCAGAAAAACGCGAAGGCGCCGGAAGGCAAGTTCATGACGGAGCGCAAAAATGACTGACGCTGCTACTGAAAAAGCGCGAGCCGCGCACGCCGAGCTTGAAGTGCCGCGCACGATTGTCGTGATCGGCGGCGGCCAGGCGGCAGGCTGGGTCGTGAAGACGCTGCGCAAGGAAGGCTACGACGGCCGCCTCGTGATGATCGCCGACGAAGTGCATTTGCCGTACGAACGTCCGCCGCTTTCGAAAGCCGTGCTTTCCGGCGAAGCAACTATCGACACCGTGCGTCTCGTCAAGCCCGACGATTTCGACGCGCTGAAGATCGAAGCGTGGCAGCCGGATTGCGCGACGTCGATTGATCGCGAGAAGCGTGTTGTTCGCACGCAAGCGGGACGTGAAGTGCAATACGACCGCCTCGTGATCGCGACGGGCGGCGCGGCGCGTCGCTTGCCTGATGCGCTGGTGAAGACCTCGCACGTGACTTATCTGCGCACGCTCGACGAAGCCGTTGCGCTCGGCGAACGGCTGCGTGCGAGCAAGCGTGTGCTCGTGGTGGGCGGCGGCTGGATCGGTCTCGAAGTGGCCGCGACCGCGCGCAAGCTCGGCGTTGATGCAACCGTGGTGGAAGGCGCACCGCGTCTATGCGCCCGTTCATTGCCGCCGATGGTCTCCGACTTCCTGCTCGACCTGCATCGTGCAAATGGCGTGGACGTGCGCCTCAAAGCCGCGCTCACGAAGCTCGAAGATCATCCGAACGACGCCAATCGCATTCGTGCAACCTTCGCCGACGGCTCGACTTTGGACGCCGATTTCGCGGTCGCCGGCATCGGTCTCGCGCCGCACACGGCGTTGGCCGAAGCGGCGGGCGTGAAGGTGGAAGACGGCATCGTGGTCGATCATTTCGGCGCGACCGACGACCCGCGCATCTTCGCTTGCGGCGACGTGGCGAATCATCCGAGCGCGTGGCTGAAGCGGCGCGTGCGTCTCGAATCGTGGGCCAATGCGCAGAACCAGGCGATTGGCGCGGCCAAGGCGTTGCTCGGCAAGTTCGAACCATACGCGGACATTCCGTGGTTCTGGTCCGATCAATACGACGTCAATCTGCAGATTCTCGGCGACATTCCCGCCGATGCGCAACTCGCGATACGCGGCGATTTGCCGGGCAAGCGCGCGACGCTTTTTCATCTGGAAGACGGCGCGATTCGCGGCGTGATCGCTATCAACACTCCGCGCGAACTGAAGCTCTCGCGCAAGTGGATGAATCAAGGCCGGACCATCGACCTTGCCACACTGACCGACGCCTCAACGGCGCTTGCCTAACCACATCTACGGACGGCACCACGGCATGAGAACCATCGACAACACCATTGGAGACCGCAGCGCCGCAGGCGTTTCGGGCCCTGTCACGAGAGGCTCGATCATCGCGCGGCTCGAGCGACTGCCGAAGAACGCGATGCAGGTGCGCGCGCGGATTCTGATCGGGCTCGCCACGTTCTTCGACGGCTTCGACGTGATCGCGATTGCGGCCACGCTGCCGGTGCTGATCGCGAAGTGGCATCTGACGCCGTGGGAAATCGGCTTTCTGATCGGCTCCGGTTCGGTCGGGCAACTGATCGGCGCGTTCGTGTTCCCGTGGTATGCCGAGCGTCAGGGGCGAGTTCGAGCGATTGCGCTGAGCTCGGGGATTATCGGTGTCACGAGCATTGCGTGCGGATTTGCGCCGACGTTCGCGGCATTTGTCGTGTTGCGCGTGATTCAGGGCTTGGGACTCGGCGGCGAATTGCCGGTTGCCGCGACTTACATCAACGAGATTAGCCGTGCGCATGGGCGCGGTCGTTTCGTGCTGTTGTATGAAATTGTTTTTCCGGTTGGGTTGCTGGCTTCAAATGCGCTCGGCGCGTGGATCGTGCCGCGTTTCGGCTGGCAGGCGATGTATTTTATCGGCGGCATGCCGTTGATTCTGTTCTTCGTGTTGCGCAAGCTCGTGCCTGAGTCGCCGCGTTGGCTCGCCGAGCGCGAACGCATGGCCGATGCCGATGCAGCAGTCCATGCATTCGAGCGTGCCGCGAAGGGCCCGTTGCCGCCGGTTGTCCATTCGGCCGAATTTGAAGCAATGGCGAATCGTCATCCGAAGCGCCGCATGGGCGATCTGTTTGGTCCGGCGTATTTGAAGCGAACGCTGGCCGTTGCGATGCTGTGGATCACCTGCGGCTTCATTCAGTATGGTCTGTCGACGTGGCTGCCGACCATCTATCGCACGATCTATCACGCGCCGTTGCAACTGGCGTTGAACCTTGCGGTGGCGGCTTCGGTGCTGGGCGTGGTGGGGTCGCTGACTTGCGCGCTGCTGGTGGACAAGGTGGGGCGTAAGCCGATCATTAATCTGTCGTTTCTGGCGTGCGCAGTTTCGCTGCTGATGGCGGGCGTGTTGCACGATTCGTCGGTGTATGTGGTGGCGACGTGCTGTGCGTTGTCGCTCGGCTTTCTCGCGTGCGGCTTCATCACCGCTTATGTGTACACGCCGGAACTGTACCCGACGAGCATCCGCGCGATGGGTTGCGGCGTCGGCGGCGCATGGCTGAAAGTCGCGGCGATTTTCGCGCCGGCGATTGTGTCGAAGACGATGATCGGCGGTAATTTACAGATCGCGTTTTATATTCTCGCGGCTGTGCCATTTCTTGCGGCGGTGGCCGTGCATTTTCTCGGGATTGAAACCAAGGGCAAGGTGCTCGAGCAGTTGGAGGCTTGAGGGCGGGTTAGGTGGGCGGTGATGTGAGGCCGTAATTGCGGGGATGAAAAGCGCACTGGGTGGTGCGCTTTTTGTTTTGGGGCGAGCCGCGTGAATGTCTAAAGCAGCGGGGCGTTGCTCACACCTGCTTCCGATAAACCACAAACCCCGACTTATCCGCCACCGCGTCGTACAACTTCATCGCCGTGTGATTCGTCTCGTGCGTTTGCCAATACACGCGCTGCGAACCGTCTGCTTTCGCGCGCGCATACACTGCCTCGATCAACGCGCGCCCCACGCCTTTGCCGCGCTCGGATTCCAACGTATACAGGTCCTGCAAATAACAAATCGGTCCCGCGAGCGTCGTGTGCCGGTGATACAGAAAGTGCACGATGCCGACCAACTGCCCATTGCGTTCCGCAACCATCGCATGCATCGGCTCGTATGCATCGAAAAAGCGGCCCCACGTAAGTTGCGTGATTTCACGCGGCAATGCGGTCTCGCCGGAGCGGCCGTAAAACGCGTTATACGCGTCCCATAGCGGCAGCCATGCATTGAAATCGTCCTGTTTGACGGGGCGGATCTGAATCGTGTCGGACATGCGCGGCTCCTTTGTTATATCGACGCAAACCGTCAGCATAAGAAAATCGGGCCGCGATTGTTAGCTCCAGCGCATGCGCAGAATTTGGAACCATGCACTCACTCAGCGCAAGATCAAGCGCCGTCGCTCACAACGTCCTCACACCGTTTCCGCTCTGAGCCACTGAACGAGCGTGGTGTCGTCATCGGTTTCGAGCGCATGCGCGACTCGCTGTCCCACGGCCGCGCCGAATTTGTAGCCGTGCCCCGAGCACGCCGACACCACGAGCGTCTTGCCGATGCGCTTCGAAAAGAACCGCTCATCCGCGGTGAACGTGTACGCGCAGGTCTTCACCTCCGTGACCGTGTATTCATCGATGCGGCTAAACGGCGGCGCAAAGAGCCGTCGCAAACGGTCGCCTTCGTCGGGCCCGGCGATGCGGTCGGTTTCTGCATCCGGCACCGACCGTTTGAATGCACGCGCACCGAACTTCAGACCAATACCGTCGCTCGGCGGCAATACATAGCCGTCGCTCGAACCGCCGATGTCGACGATTGCCGGCGCGTTCGACCACGCATCGTCGAGATCGGCGGGCGGCGTCAGATAAGCAACGGCGTTGCGATAGATAGAGAGGTTTTCCGCGAGCGACGGAAAGAGCCGCAGCGTCCACGCACCGGCCGTCACGACGAGCCGGTCCGCGTGAACCGTCGCGCCGCTTTCGATGCGCACGCTCGCGTTCTGCGGATCGATCGCCACGGCCTTCGTGTGCATGCGAACGTCGACGCCGCGCATGCGGAGCCATGCTTTCAGATCATGCGCAATGCGCTCGCTAAACAGCGTGCCGCCGTCGCGATCAAAGTAGGCGTAGCGAAACGTAGCGGCATCGAGAAACGGGTAACGCTGGGCGGCCTCGCGCGAATCAAGCCGTTCGTACTCGAAGCCCATGCGGTCAAGACCGATGCGGAACCGCTCGGCGCCATCGCCGGCAAACTGCGAAATACCGAGCACGCCGCAATTTGCATAGTGCGAAACGCCGAGATCGTCCCATAGCATGTCCCAACTATCGAACGCTTCGGCGATGGCCTGCGCATAGCCGTCGGCTTCGCCATATGCCCGGCGAATCATGCGATGCCGGTCGCCCGATGCGGCGAGCGGATTCGGGATCGAGCCCTGCTCGATCAGCGTGACATCATGCCCCAGTTTGGTGAGCGACCATGCCGTGCTCAGCCCGGCGATTCCCGCGCCAACGATTGCCACACGCATGCCAATCCCCCGGTCGGTTGAACGGAGTTCAGTCTAGCAGCGGGAAAAAATAAGCGGTGTTTTACGTGCAATGGCGCGGGTATCGCGGCGTATATCGCCGCATGTATCAGGCTAAATCAACCGACGAATCGCATGACACGCGCCGCGATATTCAATGCTTGCGATGTGACGCGTCGCGAAGCTGGTCGCGCACTTTCCTCGCCGCGAAGAGCGGCACGTAATCCTGCACCTTGGCTTGATGGCGATAGTCGGCCAACGTGTCCGCGTACATCTTCGAGACCGTCTCGGTCGGCGTATCGGTCTCCTCCGCGATGCTTCTCACCACTTCTTCCACATTTGGCTCGGGTTGCGACATTGATGTCTCCGGTTAAGCGACGGTCGATAGGTGAATGCAGCCAAACACAGGGCTTTTATTAGAGGATGCGATTTCCGCCGATGCCAATTGAATTGGGCTATCGCGGGTTGCACGCCACAGAGATATTTTTCTTGCGCCACGAAGTTCTCGGGTCTAGCGCAAACTCGCCGACGCCTGCCGGCGTGAAATAAACCGAAACACATCATTAAGCACGTCATGGAATAAAACGGCACACTCAGCAGTTCTTGTCCCTGAATGGTGCGTCGCTTAAGCCGCTGAACTCGCTGACCACGCCATTACAAAGACATTGCAACGATTCCCTCGCCGATCACATCACTCATGAATACGCACACTCAACGTCTGGCCAACCAGACCCACGCTTCGGCGGCCCCGCGATACACGCGCACGGCGATCGCGCTGCACTGGCTCATCGCGTTGCTGATCATCGGCAACGTGGTGCTGGCCTTGAGCGCGGACTCGTTGCCCGACGACTGGGTGCGTCCCGTGATCAATACGCACAAGTCCATCGGCATCACGGTACTGGGCCTCGCGCTAATGCGGATCTTGTGGCGCGTATCGCACAAGCCGCCGCCGCTGCCGCGCGAATTTCCGTCGTGGGAAAAAGTGGCCGCGCATGTCGCGCACTTCGTTCTCTATTTCCTGATGATCGCGCTGCCGCTCTCGGGCTGGCTGCACGACTCGGCATGGAAGGACGCGGCCACGCATCCCATGCGGCTCTTCGATCTGTTTCCCTGGCCGCGCATCGGCTACGTGATGAACCTCGAGCCCGCGTTGAAGGAGACGCTGCATGACCGCTTCGGCGCATTGCATACGTGGCTCGGCTATGCGCTGTACGCGTTGCTCGCCATGCATATCGGCGGCGCGCTGAAGCACGAGTGGATCGATCGCAAATCGGTTCTGAGGCGCATGGTGCCGTGACAACCGCATCGCTCATTTTCTGAAACGGCAGCAACCATCGACGCTTAGCAATTTTGAAAAAGACCCTGGAACAGGCGTTCGCGCTTGCATCGCCCCGCATCGTGCCGCGCGGCACGACGTGGTTGAGCACGCTGATTCATACGGCCGTCGTCGCTGCATGGCTGCTGTTGTTTGCGCGTGCATTCTTTCTGCACGGCGTGGTTGCGTGGTCGACGGGTATCGCCTACGTGATCTACGACACGTTGCTGCTCGCGTTCGTCACCTGGAAAAGCTTGCCGTTGATGCGCCGTGTGCCGCCGCTCGAGCCCGATTACGATCGGCGCGCTCTGCCGGACATGGGCGTGATCGTCGCCTCGCATAACGAGGCGGCCGTGCTGCCGGTCACGATCGCGGCGCTGCTGCGGCAGGTGCACGGCCCGGCTCAAATCGTCATTGCCGACGACGGCTCGACCGATCAAACGCACTCGCTCCTTACCGAACGCTTCGGTCTCACCGCGCCTGCCGAGGGCACGCTGAGCGCACCGAGCGCGCTGCATCCGAATCTGTTCTGGCTGCGCATGCCGCACGGCGGCAAGGCGCGCGCGCTGAACGCCGCCATCACGTTGATGACGACGGAAACCGTGATGACCGTCGACGCCGACACGCTGCTCGATGACGACGCCACCTACGCGATGCGCGCCGCTTTTGCGAACGACGCGAAGCTCGTCGCCGCGGCCGGCATTCTGGTGCCGGTGTGCGGCAAATCGGCGTCGGGCCGCGTGCTGCAATGGTTCCAGACCTACGAATACATGCGCAATTTCATCGCGCGTTTTGCGTGGATGCGCGCCGACAGTCTGCTGCTCGTGTCGGGCGCGTTCGCATCGTTCAAACGCGAGGCGCTGCTGGACGTCGGCGGTTTCGATCCGCAGTGTCTGGTCGAAGACTACGAGCTGATTCACCGGCTGCGCCGTCATTCCGTCGATCACGGCCTCGGCTGGGACGTGCGCGTGATCGGCAACGCGCATGCGCACACGGATGCGCCCGACAACCTCGCCAGTTTCCTGCGCCAGCGCCGCCGCTGGTTCGCGGGCTTCCTGCAAACGCAGTACTGGAATCGCGACATGACCGGCAATCCGCGCTATGGAATGCTCGGCATGCTGATGCTGCCCGTCAAGGCGCTCGACACGATGCAGCCGATCTACGGCCTGACGGCGTTCGGATTGCTGCTCGCTTTTTTGCTGGGCGGGCACGGCGCTATCGTCGCGTCGATCTTCGGCGTGATCGGCGTCAAAACGGCGATCGATCTCGCCTTTTACCTGTGGAGCATCCATCTTTACCGGCGCTGGACCGGCACGCGCAGCCGTGCCGGCATGGGGATGGCGATGCTCGCGGCAATCGCGGAGCCGTTCACTTTCCAGTTGCTGCGGCACCTGGGTGCGGCGCTCGGCTGGCTGCATTTTTTGCGCGGCGGACGCTCGTGGGGCGTGCAGCGCCGCACCGGCCTGATAGCCCGCGACGACGCGTAGCGACACCCCCGAGCACCCGGCCGCCGGGCGCGGCGCGATGTCCCGCCCGCCCCAGGCTCCGCCCGGTTCGAGTAGACTGACGGCGATAACGGCCGCCACACGCGGCCTCCTACTCTATCCGCACGTGCACGGAGGCTCCACACTATGCATGCTGTTCCCCCGCTCGAACAAAACACCGTCGAGGCGTCGCCAACGCATGCGGCATCGCCAAAAGCCGCTCCCACACAGGGCCAGGCCGCCAACGACGCGCCGGTTCGCGACCTGCGCCGCGTCGGGATTCACCCGGACTACTGGTATCCGCTCGCGTGGTCACATGAGGTGAAGCGCGGCAAGACGCATGGGGTGACGTTCGCGGGCGATCCGATCGTGCTCGCGCGCACCGAGTCCGGCAAAGTGTTCGCGCTCGAAGACCGCTGCGCGCATCGGCAGGTGCCGTTGCACCAGGGCGTGGTCGATGGCGAATCGATTCGTTGCGGTTACCACGGCTGGACTTACGACTGCTCGGGCAAATGCATCGACGTGCCCTATCTCGGGCGCGAGCGTTTGCCGAACGGCGTGCGCTCGTATCCGTGCCGCGAAGTGGAAGGACTGATCTTCGTATTCCCCGGCGACCCGGCAATGGCCGAGGTTCGGCCGCTGCCCACGCTCGGCTCCGTGTCGGACAAGAAGTACAAGACGCGGCGCTTCGGCCGTCCGGTGAATTGCCACTACTCGTTCATGCACGAGAATCTGATGGACATGAACCATCAGTTTTTGCATCGCCGGCAAATGGGACAGATGCGCGCGCGTTCGCTCGGGCGGCGGCGCGGCGAAGGCTGGGTCGAGGTCGACTATACGTTTGCGCGCATGGCCGGCCAGCAGCCGATCGGCGAGGCTATCGTGTTCGGCCAGAGCCGCAAAACGGGCGGCGACAACGACAAGGACGTGATGACGATCCGCACCGAGTATCCGTATCAGACGCTGCAGATTCGCACGTCGGAGAAGACACTCGTGATGGATCTGTGGATCGTCTATGTGCCGCTCGATCGCGAGCAGCGCACCAATCGCACATTCGGGCTGCTGTCGATTCGCAAGCCCGGAATTCCTGGCGCACTGAACCTCGCGTGGCCGCTGCTGGTGTGGTTCACCGAGCGCATCTTCAAGGAAGACCGCGAAATCGTCGAAGCAGAGCAGCGCGCGCACGATTCGCAGGGCGCGGACTGGAATCACGAGGTGTTTCCCGTTATCAACGATCTGCGCGCGCTGCTGCGCGAATGCGGCTCGCCGGATCAGGTGGTCGGCGCGGGCACCGGGGATACCGAAGTGATCCGCTTCTGGGACTCGCGTCACGGCAGCCCGCTGGCGAAAAGCTGAGCGGAAGCGCGGGGCGGCCTATCGCGGGCGGCTTTGCGCCTGCCCGCGAATGAGTTCATCTCCGCGCCGTAAATAATCCGGCGCGTTCGCGCTGCGATAATGGCAACTGCTCGCCAATCGGGCGAGCCACCGCTTGCCCAAGATCACACACGGGTTTGCGCAAATCGGCATGCGCCGCTGCGCGACCCGTGTACCATTTCGCTTTTTCCGATTTCCGAAGACCGTCTCGTGACCACGCAACAACTCCCCACCGCATCGCGCAAATCCCTCACTCTGCTTCAATTGCTCGGCCTGATCGGCGGCACTGCGCTTATCGCGGCCATCGTGCTGAATCTGGTCGTGTAACGCCGTCATGTATAAGAAGGGCGTAGCGCTGGAGATCCAGTTTTCCCCCGAACGGCTCAACGACGGCGCAGGCGATCCCTACTGGATCGACCTCACGCAAGACGAAGCGCAACGCCTGCTCGACAGCCTGCAGGCGCGCCTCGCAGCGAGCAGCGCAAGCGGCGCGAGCACGGAGGCGCCGCTCGTCGTCAGCCTGGACGAGACGCCGGCTTCACAGCAGCAAAGCGCGCCGGATTCGCCATCGGCGAATGCCACCAACGCCGCCAACGCCGCCAACCCCGCTTCCGCCGACGACTTCAAGCAGTGGGTCTGCGTGATCTGCGGCTGGATTTACGACGAAGCCGCCGGCTTGCCCGAAGAGGGCATCGCGCCGGGCACACGCTGGGCCGACGTTCCCGCCGACTGGCGTTGCCCGCTGTGCGACGTGGGCAAGGAAGACTTCGCGCTCGTCGAGTTCTAGGCGTCCGGGTAATCGGCGCCCACGGTGGTCGCTTCCCACGCATCGAAATCGCCGCGCATGAAGTCGAGCTTCTTGCGCGCGAGTTCGAGCGCGGTCTTGCCGAGCAGCAAACGCAGAGGCGGCTTGTCCGATAGCGCGGCGTCGATAATCGCTTGCGCCGCGCGCACCGGATCGCCCGCCTGGTTGCCGCTGCGCGCTTCCGTCTGCTTGCGCCGCTCGCCGGCGGTGGCCGCGTAGTCGTCGATGACGGTGGCCGACTGCTTCATCGACGCACCGGCCCAATTCGTGCGGAACGGACCGGGCTCCACGATCAGCACGTCGATGCCGAGCGGCTTGACCTCGGCGGCGAGCGTTTCCGACAGACCCTCCACCGCATATTTCGTCGCGTGGTAATAGCCGGTCGCCGCGAAACTCGCGAGCCCGCCAATCGACGATACGTTGACGATCAGACCGCTACGCTGCTCGCGCATGACCGGCAACACGGCTTTCGTGATGTCGACGAGACCGAACACGTTGGTCTCGAACATCGCCCGCACTTCCGCGTCTTCGCCTTCTTCGATTGCCGCCAGATAGCCGTAGCCGGCGTTATTCACGAGCGCGTCGATGCGGCCAAAACGCTGCTTTGCCTGTGCGACGACCTCCGCGATCTGCGCGCGGTTCGTCACGTCGAGCGGCAGAACGAGCGCGCGCTCGCCGTGCGGCTCGGCAATGTCTTTTACTTTCGATGCATCGCGTGCCGTGACCACGGCGCGCCAGCCGCGCTCGAGCACCAGCTTCGCGAGTTCGCGGCCAAAGCCGGTCGAACAGCCGGTGATCAGCCAGACGGGATTGTCTCGATTCATCATGTGGGAAAACTCCTGTTGATGGTCTGCGACATAGCCTCGCGCCTTTCTTTTTACTGACGCCTCGAAAGTTGTTCGCGCGAAGAAGGGGGCTTTGATTCTAGTCGCAGCGCGGCAAGCCTGCTTGCAGCGCCTCCATCAACGCGCCCGCACGGTGCGCGTGTATGACGCGATCATCGTGGCGAGTTCCTGCGCGGCGGGCGTGAGCGGAATGGCGGCGCGTTGCAACAGGCAGACGGTTTGCTCGATCGCGCGCTCGCGGACCTCGATCGTGGTCAGCGCGCCGGCAAACGCGCCCAGTGTTGCGACAATCGACGACTCCAGCGACAGGCAATCCGTCGCGCCCACGAGATGCAGCGTCTCGTACAAACCTTCGACGGTCGCGACGATTTTCGGCGGCGGCAAACCGTGGCTTTCGAACAGATGATTCAGGCGATTGACTTGCGGATCGTCGGTGAGATTCGGCGAGCGCGTGGCGATCCATGTGCAATCGGCGAGATCGGCAAGCGAGCGAGCCAGCGCCTTCGGATGACCCTTGCGGCAGACGATCACTGGATCGGAGCGATACAGCGGCGCGACGGAAAGATCAGCGGTATCCGTGTGCTTCGACACTAGCGCGACTGCGAAGTCGAGCGTGCCTTCGCGAATCCACGAAATCATCATGCGCGATGTGCCGGTGCGCAGATGCAGCGCCACTCGCTCGAAGCGCGTGCGGAACTGCATCAGCACGGGCGCCAATGCATCGACTAACGGTTCGGTCGTCATGCCGAACGTGACCTCGCCCGCGTAGTCGCCGCGCAATTGCTGCACCTCCTGCTCGGCGCGCTCGCACTCGCCGATAATCGCGCCCGCTCGCTGCAACAGCCGCTGGCCGAGCGCAGTGAGCGCGATGCCGCGATTCGTGCGGATGAAGAGCGTCGCGCCCAACATCGATTCGAGGTTCTGTAACTGCTGCGTGATGCCGCTTTGCGCGACGCCGAGTGCACGCGAGGCCGCGCGCAAGCTGCCATGTTCGGCGACGGCCTTGAAGGCGCGCAGTTGAGAGATCGTCAACGCCATTGGAGCGTCCGTGGTTCACTGCCAGCGATCGGCAAAGGTGATCATGATAGTCCGAAGCTGACTTCTATGAAGCGGCGCAGCGGCATACGATGGGCTCGCCGTGTTCCGTCCACTTCGACAACTTCCGCTCCTATGAAACTGCCTCTGATGATGATCGTAAGCGCCGCGCTGGCCCTCAGCAGCGGCGCGTTTGCCGCCGGGTCCGACACGCTGCGCCTCGGCATCGACCCAAGCTATCCGCCGATGGATTCGAAGTCGCCCGACGGCAGCCTCAAAGGCTTCGACGTCGATCTCGGCAATGAAGTTTGCCGCCGCATTAAAGCGCGTTGCCAATGGGTCGAGCTCGAATTTTCGGGGATGATTCCCGCGCTGCAGGCACGCAAGATCGACGCGATTCTTTCGTCGATGGCGATCACGCAGAAACGCGAGCAGCAGATTCTATTTACGTCGAAGCTCTTTCAGTTCAAATCGCGGCTGATCGCGCGGCAAGGCTCGCCGCTCGCCGCGGGCTTGCAGGCGCTCTCGGGCAAACAGATCGGCGTGCAATCGGGCACGCAGTTCGAAGGTTATGCGTTGAAGAACTGGACGCCGCTCGGCGCGCATGTCGTCGCGTACAAGAGCCAGGACGAGGTGTTCGCCGACTTGCAGAATGGACGACTCGACGGCGCGCTGCTCGGCTCGGTGGAAGCGGACTTTGGCTTTCTGCGCACGCCGTCCGGCAAGGGCTTTGCGTTTGTCGGCGAACCGCTTTCGATGGGCGATCGCGGCACGGGCATCGGCTTGCGCAAGGACGAGACGGCAGTGCAGGCGTCGATGAACGCCGCGATTGCCGCGATGCTGAAAGACGGCACCTATGCGCAGATCGCGAAAAAGTACTTCGACTTCGACCCGTACGGCAATTGATGCCCGCGCGTTCCGCTCTTTAACTCCACGCTCGTCTCTCATGAACAAGCAATCGCATCCGCTCATTTCGCCGGCAATCGGCACCCAGCGCGAACTCGTATCGTTTCACTTCGGCGCGCAAGGCAGCGGCGAGAAGATTTATATCCAGTCGTCGCTGCATGCCGACGAAACGCCAGCGATGCTGACCACGCTTCTATTGAAGCGTCGCTTGATCGAACTTGAAAAGCAGGGCGCGCTCAATGCGGAGATCGTGCTGGTGCCCGTGGCTAATCCCGTCGGACTCGGGCAGTACGTACTCGGACAATTTATCGGGCGCTTCGACCTTGCAAGCGGCAAGAACTTCAACCGGCATTTTCTGCGGCTGACGAAACTTGTCGCGCAAGCGCGCGAAGCGCTAGGTTCGGACGCCGCCGAAAACGTGCGGATCGTTCGTCGTCTGATTGCTGACGAACTCGCCGCGCAAAAGCCGATGACCGAGTTCGAGTCATTGCAATTGGCGATGCTGAAGCTCTCGTTCGATGCAGACGTCGTGATCGATCTGCATTGTTCGCTCGAGGCCGCGATGCATCTCTACACGAGCGAGGCGGCGTGGCCTCAAGTCGAACCGTTCGCGCGCTATCTTGGCGCAGAAGCGTCGCTGCTGGCGACGAACTCAGGCGGCGAGGCGTTCGACGAAACGCATAGCCTGCTGTGGTGGGAGTTGCAGCAACACATGCCCGCCGACAAGCCGGTGCCTACCGGCACGATTGCGGTGACTGTCGAATGCCGCGGCCAGCGCGACGTTTCATACGAAGCGGCACAGCACGACGCCGATGCGATCGTCGACTATCTCATGTGGCGCAAGGCGATTCGGCTGGAAGCGAAGCCGCTGCCGCCGTTGTTGACGCCTGCGACGCCGCTTGCCGGAAGCGAGCAGTTCTATGCGCCCGTGAGCGGCATTCTCGTGCATCGCGCGAAGATCGGCGAGACGATTCGCGTCGGTCAACCGTTGTTCGATATTGTCGATCCGCTGACGGACGAAACCACTACGTTGACGAGCAATACGGAAGGCGTGTTTTACATGCGTCGCGCGATTCGGTTTGTGACGGCGGGCGCGCCGCTGGGGCGTGTGACGGGGACGCGGGCGTTTAGAACGGGGGTGTTGTTGGGGGCGTGATGACAGCAGCTTCGTGTGAACTCTGCTTGCAACCAACAGAGGCTGCGGCCAGACGCGCCGACACCACGCACGCGCAACCGCAACCGCAACCGCAGCCTCAACCTAACCCGCCTTAACTTGCCACCAACACCGGCGCAATCGCAGCCGGATCGCTAATACTCGGCCGCCCATTCTCCACATGACCCGCAACGCGGCGCGAGAAGCTGTCGTCGTCGTTGCTGGTTATCGTCAAGTCATACCAGTGATGGCTCGCTGCCAGCACCCAAGCCTCTTCGACATGCGCGCCTGGCGGCACGATCACCGGACGCGGACGTGCGCCATACGCGTTGTCCGTCACCGTCAAACGCGCAAAGCTGCCGCCCTTGTTGCTGAACTTGAGGAACACGTTGCCGTTCGCGACATCGTATTGCACCTTCACTTCAGGCTCCGCCGGTTTGCCGTTGTGATGGCCACCCGCAAGCTGCTCTGCCTGCGCATTGCTCCCGACGTTACCCGCGAACTTGCGCACGAAACCATTCGGACCGAACACCTGAAAAGCGTAGACGCCGTTCGTCGATGTCAGATCGAACGACTCGCTGAGCGACTTGCCCGCTTCAACGGTGTAACGCCACGGACCGTCCGTGCGATTCGTCGAGTACACATAGAAATGCGCGCCCTGGTCGCCGGTATTGCCGAATGAAATTTCGAACGCGTTCTGCTTCGCGTCCGCGTGGCCGTTCACATGCAATTCATACGGCAAGGCGCGCGCGAAACGAATGCCGCTTTCCTGCGGATCAATCGAGCCGGGCGTCGCGGGCACGGTCGGTTTCGGCTGCGTCGCGCACTGGTTGTCGGCAATGGTCTTGTAGTTGCTCGTGTCGGGCAGCGGCGGAATGCGCGAGTCGGGCGTGCGGAAATCGAACGCTGTCGTCAGGTCGCCGCACACCGTGCGACGCCATGCGGTGATGTTCGGCTCATACACGCCAAAGCGCGTTTCGATGAAGCGAATCACCGACGTGTGATCGAACACCTGCGAGCACGCAAAGCCGCCCTTGCTCCACGGCGAGACGATCGTCATCGGCACGCGCGGGCCGAGGCCGTAGGGCAGGCCATCGGCGGTATAGCTGCCGCCGCGTCCCGGGTTGACCACGTTGTGAATTTCGCCTTCGGTGCTGACCGTCGACTTGCCTTGCGCAGCGGTCGTCGCCGGTTGCGGCGGCACGAGGTGATCGAAGAAGCCGTCGTTCTCGTCGTACATGATGAAGAGCACGGTCTTGCTCCACACCTCGGGGTTCGACGTCAACGCATCCAGAATCTGCGACGTATATTCGGCGCCATACGCCGGCGTGTATTTCGGATGCTCCGAGTACGCGGCGGGCGGGCACAGCCACGACACTTGCGGCAGCTTGTTCGCGAGCACGTCGGCCTTCAGATCGTCGATGGTGCGTACGGTTTGGGCGCGCTCATACAACGGCGAGCCAGGCTGCGCGTTGATGAAGTTGCTGAAGTTTTGCAGGATGTTGGTGCCGTAGTTGCCGTTCAGCGGATCGGCGCCGGTCAGACCCTGCTGATAGATCTGCCACGAAATGCCGGCGGCTTGCAGGCGCTCGGGGTACGTGGTCCATGAAAGCAACTGATAGTTCGGCGGGCCGTCGCCGTCGACCCAGTCGTTGTTGTCGAGCAGCGGTCCGCCGAACTTGGCCGTCGGGTCGACCGTGCCGCTCATCAGATACGAGCGGTTCGGATGGGTCGGTCCCGGCATCGAGCAGAAGTACGCGTCGCAGATCGTGAACGCATCGGCGAGCGCATAGTGGAACGGAATGTCGCTGCGCAGGTGGTAGCCCATCGTCATGTCGGTCTTGGTCGCGGGCCACTGGTCGTAGCGGCCGCCGTCTATCGCGGCATGCGTCTTGTACCAGCTATGATCGAGGTCGCCCACGCATTGCGCGCTTGTGGTCGACGTATCCAGATGGAAGGGCAGCACAGGCTTCGTGGGGTCGGCCTTCGACGGCTGATACCAGACCGGCTTGCCGTTCGGCAGCGGAATCGGGAAGCGGTCGTTGTAGCCGCGCACGCCGCGCATATGGCCGAAGTAGTGGTCGAACGAGCGGTTTTCCTGCATGAACACGACGATGTGCTCGACATCGTGAATCGTGCCCGTGCGCGAAAACGCGGGAACGGCCAACGCATTGCGAATCGACTCGGGCAGCGCGGTAAGCGCAGCGGCAGCGCCGGCGGACGAAGCCACGGTCTGCAGGAAACGGCGACGGCTATTTGATGTCATGGAATATCACCTTCTGCGGGGGGAAGAATAGCGCGCCACGCGCGCCAGGGGAATCGGTCAGTTGCTGTTCGCGCTGTCGCCCGGTGCATAACGCATGACGGGCGCGACTTGCTGGCTGTCGGCGGCGAGGCTGGCTTGCACGTTCTGCGTGATGGCGTCGGATGTGAGAGCGGGGTTCGCGGCGAGCGCCGACGATGCATTCGGAATAGCGGCTGCGGACAATGCCGCGGAAGATGGCGCATCGAGCGACGCATCAACATTCGATGAAGAAGACGCATTGGCCGATGCGGAGTCATCCGCGCCGCAGCCGCTTAATGCACACGTTAATGCGCACGTTGCGAGCGCAACGAAAAAGGCACTCACGAGGCGTTTGTCTCTTCTCATGTCGGCATCCGGTTTTGTGAAAGCGGATGCAGTCTCCAACCCTTTCAAGAAATAATTGTGAAACGTTTGCGAGTGGGAAAAATGACTCGCGTTTGTGAGTTCTTCGAAAGGAACCGGAAAGTGATAAGTAGGAGAATGGACACGCTAATGCCTTCCATCGCAAGATCACTCACGCCATGACACGCATTGAACGACCTTTCGACATGCCGCGGCTCGAAGACGAATGGCTCGAGGCAGACGGCTTCGGCGGCTTCGCGTCGGGGACCGTGGGCACCGAGCGCACGCGCCGCTATCACGCATTGCTGCTGGCGGCCACGCGCGCGCCAGGCGGGCGCGTCGTGCTGGTCAACGGCGTGGAAGCCTGGCTCGAAGCGGACGGCGAGCGCTATCCGCTCAGCATGCAGCGCTACATGCCCGACCTGCTGTATCCCGATGCGAGCGCGAATCTGCTGGCGTTCGGCACGGAGCCGTGGCCGACGTGGCGCTTTCAGTTCAATGCGCAGATCGTCATCACGGCCGAAGTGTTCGTCAGCAAGGCGACGTGCGAAACGGTATTGCGCTGGCAATGGGAACGTCCGCAAGCGGCGACGCCAACAGGCGCGCTTACGCTGAAGGTCAGGCCGTTGCTGTCCGGCCGCGACTATCACGCGCTGCATCACGAGAACGCGGCGTTCAACTTTGGCGCGCAAATCAGCGACGACGCGCGCAACGTAAGCTGGCAACCCTACGGCGATCTGCCGCGCATTCATGCCGCGACGAATGGCAGCTACGCGCACGCGCCGGACTGGTATCGCAACTTCTGCTACGTTCGCGAGCGCGAGCGCGGCCTGGATTTCAGCGAAGACCTCGCGACCCCCGGCGTATTCAGCTTCAATCTCGCGGATGAGCAAGCGGTCATGATTCTCAGCGCATCGGATGCGACACAAACACACGTAACCGCATCGCGCCAAGCAGAAACCCTCGCCGAAACCGAACAACAACGCCGCGAAGCATTCGGCTCGCGCCTGCAACGTTCCGCCGACGCCTACGTCGTCCAGCGTAACGAGGGCCGCACGATACTCGCGGGCTTCCCGTGGTTCACCGATTGGGGCCGCGACACGTTCATCGCCATGCGCGGCTTGCTGATCGCGTCGGGCCGTCTGGATGCCGCCGAGGCGATCCTGCTCGAATGGGCGGGCACGTTGTCCGAGGGCATGCTGCCCAATCGTTTCCCCGATTACGGCGACACGCCCGAATACAATTCCGTCGATGCGTCGCTGTGGTTCATCGTCGCCGTGCACGACTATCTGTCGACGGATCACGCGGGCGCGGCAACCAGGGCGCGTCTCCAGGCCGCCGCTGACGCGATCCTCGCGGGCTATACGCAAGGCACGCGCTTTAACATCAAGGCATCGGCGGAGGACGGTTTGTTGTGCGCGGGCGTCGCAGGCATGCAGCTCACGTGGATGGACGCGAAGGTCGGCGACTGGGTGGTGACGCCGCGCATCGGCAAGCCGGTCGAAGTGCAGGCACTGTGGATCAACGCATTGCGCATTGCAGCAACGTGGAATGCGCAATGGCAACAACCGGCCGACCGCGCATGGCAGGCGTTCCGCGAGCGTTTCGTCGACCCGTCGACACAGGCGCTTTTCGATAACATCGACGTCGATCATGTCAGCGGCACAGTGGACCGCGCGATTCGTCCGAATCAGATTTTCGCGGTCGGCGGGCTGCCGTTGCCGTTGCTCGAAGGCGCGGCGGCGCGCGCCGTGGTCGATCAGGTCGAAGCGCAATTGCTGACGCCGCTCGGCTTGCGCACGCTTGCGCCGTCGGACCCGGCTTATCGCGGCCGCTACAGCGGCGCCCCTTACGAACGCGACGGCGCCTATCATCAGGGCACGGCGTGGCCGTGGCTGCTCGGTCCATTCGTCGAAGCGTGGCTGCGCGTGCGCGGCAACACTGACGAAACGCGCCGCGAAGCTCGAACGCGTTTTCTCGATCCGCTGTATGCGCATCTCGATCACGCGGGGCTCGATCACCTTTCCGAAATCGCCGACGGCGATTTGCCGCACGCGCCCGCCGGCACGCCGTGGCAGGCGTGGTCGCTCGGCGAATTGCTGCGCGTCGAGCATTTGCTTGCCGGGTTGGATCGCCACATCGCGTAAACCGCGCTACGATGTGTGTCCCACCGCCAAGCCCGACGCAAGGAAGCTGTCATGCCACCGCTGCGCGCTGCGAATCTGTTCGCCACTGTTGAAGGTTCACGTCTGCATTCGGCGGATTGTGCCCACTGGCAGCGCTGGGGCCCCTACCTCAGCGAGCGTCAATGGGGCACCGTGCGCGAGGATTACAGCGCGGACGGCACTGCGTGGGACTACTTTCCGCACGACCATGCGCGCAGCCGCGCATACCGTTGGGGCGAGGACGGCATTGCCGGTTTCGGCGACGACACGCTGAGCTGGTGCGTGTCGCTTGCGCTGTGGAATCGCAAAGACCCGATCCTGAAAGAGCGGCTCTTCGGTGTCACGAACGCGCAGGGCAATCACGGCGAGGACGTGAAGGAGCTGTACTTCTATCTCGACGGCACGCCGACGCATTCGTACATGCGCATGCTGTACAAGTACCCGCACGCGGCTTATCCGTATCAGGATCTGATCGAGGAAAACGCGCGGCGCGGCGGCGACATGCCGGAGTACGAAATTCTCGATACGGGCGTGTTCGACGACTTGTGTTACTTCGACGTGCAGGTCGAATACGCGAAGCACGCGCCCGACGATATCGTGATGCGCGTCACAATCGAGAATCGCGCGGACGAACCCGCATCGCTCGATGTGCTGCCGCAAATCTGGGCGCGCAATTCGTGGTCGTGGAAACCGAACACGGACAAGCCGTCGCTTGCCGCAGGCACGGACCACGAAGGCCGCGCGCAGTTGATCGGCCATCAGCATGGACATGAACCGATTGTCGTCACCGCGTGGTCGAAGGACGCGCCGCAAATCGCGTGGCTATTCTGCGAGAACGACACGAACGTAAAGCGCCTCTTCAATATGGAAGGCGAGGGTCCGTTCAAGGACGGCTTCAACGATTACCTCGTGCATGGCGATCAGCACGCGGTGCGTCGCGATCGCGGCACGAAGGCGGGCGCGCATGCGCCAATCGAACTCGGTCCGCATGGGCGCGCGGTCGTGTATATGCGCTGGCGTCCGGAGGCGACGCCCGACGAAGTGCCGTTCGACGCGGACGCACTCTTTGCAAAGCGTATCGCCGAAGCCGACGAATTTTACGGCGCGCTGCAACGCGACATGAACGACCCGGACGCGCGTCTCGTGCAGCGCCAGGCGCTCGCGGGCATGCTGTGGTCGAAGCAGTACTACCGGTACGACGTGCATCGCTGGATCGAAGGCGATCCGTTGCAGCCTCAACCGGCGGCCGCGCGCAAACGTGGACGCAACGCGGACTGGATGCACCTGTGCAATGCGGACATCGTGTCGATGCCGGACAAGTGGGAGTACCCGTGGTACGCGTCGTGGGATCTCGCGTTTCATGCGGCGGCGTTTGCGTTAATCGACCCCGCCTTCGCGAAACGTCAATTGCTGCTGCTGGTGAAAGACCGCTATCAGCATCCGAATGGACAACTGCCCGCTTACGAGTGGGCGCTAGGCGATGCCAATCCGCCGGTTCACGCGTGGGCCGCGTGGCGCGTGTACGAGATCGACCGCGCGCTCACCGGCAAGCCCGATCGCGATTTTCTGGAACTCATTTTTCATAAGCTGCTGCTCAACTTTTCGTGGTGGGTGAACCGCAAGGACGCCGACGGTCACAACATCTTTCAGGGCGGTTTTCTTGGGCTCGACAACGTGGGCATCTTCGATCGTTCGTCGCCGCTGCCCACGGGCGGCCACATCGATCAGGCGGACGGCACCGCGTGGATGGCCGCGTACGCACTCGACCTCATGCGTATCGCGCTGGAACTTGCGTATGCGAACCATGTGTTTGTCGACATCGGCGTAAAGTTCTTCGAGCACTTCCTGTATATCGCGCAAGCCGTGAGTTGCGACGACGGCTGCGATACCGGACTGTGGGACAGCGAGGACGAGTTCTTCTACGACAAGCTGCGCCTGCCCGACGGCACCAGTGTTCCAATGCGCGTGCGCTCGATCGTCGGGCTCATTCCGCTTTTCGCGGTGCATGTACTCGAAGAGCGCCTGCATGGCGAATTGCCCGGATTGCGCGAGCGGCTCGTGTGGTTCCTCAAGCATCGGCCGGATCTCGCGAAACTCGTCTCGCGCTGGAACGAGCCGGGTAAGGGCAATGCGCTGCTGCTGTCGGTGTTGCGCGGACATCGGATGAAAGCGCTGTTGCGGCGCGCACTCGACGAAAGCGAATTTCTCTCCGATCACGGCGTGCGCGCACTGTCGCGATACCACCGCGATCATCCGTTCGTGTTCGATCACAACGGCAACAGCTTCACGGTCAAATATCTGCCGGCTGAATCGGATACGCGCGTGTTCGGCGGCAATTCGAACTGGCGCGGTCCGGTGTGGATGCCCGTCAATTATCTGTTGATCGAATCGCTCTACGAATTTCACCGCTATTACGGCGACGAATTCCGCGTCGAATATCCGACGGGCTCGGGAAAGACCTTGTCGCTGTCCGAAATCGCCGATGAACTCGCGCGCCGCGCGACCACGCTGTTCCTCAAGAACCGTGACGGCGAGCGTCCGGTCATGGGCGCCTACCCGTTGCTGCAAGCGGACCCGCGTTCGAGCGATCTGATTCTGTTCCACGAATACTTCCACGGCGACAACGGGCGCGGCGTCGGCGCTTCGCATCAAACCGGTTGGACCGGGCTTGTCGCATTGCTGCTGCAACCGCGTGAGATGGCCGCATCGGGCAGCGTGCCGCTTGCGGGCGAGCCTGGGCGCGCGCCGATTCCGGCAGCGCCGTCGGCTCCGGCGCGGCCCACGGAGCCCGCGGTCGAACCTGAAACGGTTTCCGCGCTGGCGAGCAGTGCGGTCAAATAGCGCGTGACCGTTGTTGAACTGTGTGGGGGCGGGCGCGGTCTTCTCTCTATTGCCACGTCCGTTTCATTGGCTTACTCGAGTGAATCCCATGTCGACTCCATCGAATCCCCAAGCCGCTAATTCTCCGAACGCGGATGCCAACGGCAACCTTGCCGCGCCGCGCAGTTGCAAAGTGAGTGCAAGCGCGCACGGCGAGCCGCCGTCGCCCGCCGGCAAGCGTCCGGCGCCGCCATGCACGCTGGTCATCTTCGGCGCGGGCGGCGACCTCACCAAGCGCCTTCTGATGCCCGCGCTCTACAACCTCGCCGTGGATGGCCTGCTCGACGGCGGCATGCAGATTGTCGGCGTGAATCACGGCGAGCGCGAAACGAGCGCATGGTGCGAGGAGCTGCACCAGTCGCTGCAAAAATTCGCCGCCGACAAAGCCAGCACTTTCCACGCCGGTAAGCTCGACGACAGCGCATGGGATTGGGTCGCGCAGCGCCTCACCTACATGGCCGGCGATTTCGACACGCCCGACACCTTCGCGCGTCTGAAGCAAACGCTCGCTCAGGCGCCCGGCGGCAATGTGATCTTTTATCTGGCCGTGGGCTCGCGCTTTTTCAAACCGATCGTCGAACATCTGGGCGAGACCGGTTTGCTGAAAGAGGACAGCGGCTTTCGCCGCATCGTGATCGAAAAGCCGTTCGGCACCGACCTCGCATCGGCGCGCGATCTGAACGCGCACATTCTTTCGCATGCGAAGGAATCGCAGATCTATCGCATCGATCATTTTCTCGGCAAGGACACGGTGCAAAGCATTCTTGCCGTGCGCTTCGCGAACGCGTTATTCGAGCCTGTGTGGCGGCGCGAATATATCGACAGCGTGCAGATCACGGCGGCTGAAACGATCGGCGTGGAAGGACGCGGTAAGTTCTACGAGCAGACCGGCGCGTTTCGCGACATGGTGCCGAACCACCTGTTCCAGTTGCTCGGCATGGTCGCGATGGAGCCGCCCAATTCGTTCGACGCCGAAGCCGTGCGCAATAAAAAAGCCGAGATCTTCGACGCGATCTTGCCGCTCACGCCGAACGACGTCGTGTTCGGTCAATACGAAAAGGGCGCTGCGGGCGTGGGTTATCGCGAGGAACCGGACGTCGCGCCGGACAGCAAGACAGAAACGTATGCGGCCGCGCGCGTGTTCGTCGAAAACTGGCGCTGGGCCGGCGTGCCTTTCTATTTGCGCACGGGCAAGCGGCTCGCCGTGCGGCGCACTGAAATCTCCGTGCAACTGAAGCCGGTGCCGTTCCGTCTGTTTCGCGACACGCCCGTCGACGCGCTCACGCCGAACGTGCTGACGCTGCGTATCGATCCCGCGCACGGCACGAGCTTCGACTTCAACGTCAAGACGCCGGGCCCGGTGATGCAGATCGGCCCGGTGCATTCTTCGTTCAACTATGGAGACTTTTTCGCGGAGCGCGCGAACGTCGGCTATGAAACGCTGCTGTACGACTGCATGCTCGGCGACGAGACGCTGTTTCAGCGCGCCGACAGCATCGAGACGAGCTGGTGCGCGGTGGACGATGTGCTGCATCCGAAGACGGGCGGCGCGATGCCCGTGCACGGCTATGCGGCCGGCAGTGAGGGGCCCGCCGAAGCCGATGCGCTGCTCGCACGCGACGGCCGCGCGTGGCGGCCATTAAAGACCAATGCAATCGAAAAGAAGTGAACGCGCTCGGTAAAACCACATCAACGGGGGGCAACATGGCGGCATCGAAAGACAAGGCAGCAACGCGTAACGAACGGATTCTTGCAATCGACGTCGGCGGCACTGGCCTGAAAGCGGCGATCATCGACGCAAACGGTCAGATGCAAACCGAGCGATTGCGCGTGGCGACGCCGCATCCGTGCACGCCGCAGCAACTCGTCGATGCGTTGGCAAAACTCGTCGAGCCATTGATCGCGAAGGCGCCGGCGCAGTTGATGTCGATCGGCTTTCCCGGCGTGGTCCGCAACAACCGCATTCTGACCGCGCCGCATTTCGGCGTGGAAGGATGGCGCGACTTTGCGCTTGCCGATCTGCTCGCGCAAAAATTGGGCGGCTTGCCCGCGCGCATGATCAACGACGCCGAGATGCAGGGCTTCGCCGCGATAGAAGGCAAGGGCATCGAATTCGTGTTGACGCTCGGCACCGGCGCGGGAACCGCGCTCTTTCGCGACGGCGAGTTGATGCCTCATCTCGAACTCGCGCATCATCCAGTCAGCAAGAAAGGCGTGGCTTACGACGAGTACATCGGCGACGCAGCACGCGAAAAAGCCGGGAATAAACGCTGGAATAAGCGTGTTCACAAAGTGATCGGCATTCTCGAATCGCTCGTGAATTACGACAAGCTATGGATTGGCGGCGGCAACGCGGCGCGGCTGACATTCGATTTGCCCGCGAACGTTGCAACCGTTTCGAACGATGCGGGTATTGAAGGCGGCGCGCGCTTATGGCATCCGCGGTCGGTGCGCGAAACGCGGCAATTGCCCGAAGCGAATGCACGCACGGGGAAGTTCAAATAGATCTCAACTGGCGCGAATCGCCGGGAGCAAACAACAATGATTCGACGGGCTTACGTTGGCGCTGCGCGGCGCATGATTTCGTTGAGCGTCGGCGCGATGCTGACGTTCGCCGTTGCTCACGCCTATGCGGCCGAGGCTTTCACATTGAGCTCGCCCGGTTTGGCCGATGGCGGCACACTCGAATCGACGCATGCGGCAAGCGCGAATAACTGCGGCGGCGGGAATGTGTCGCCCGCGCTGCAATGGCGCAACGTGCCGGCCGGCACAAAGAGTTATGCAGTGACGATCTTCGATCCCGATGGCGCCAAAGGTCTCGGCATCGTGCATTGGGTGCTATACGGCATTGCGTCTTCGGTGACCGCGCTTGGCGAGGGAGCCGCGCCGCCGCCTGGAAGCGTCGCCGGAACGAACCGCACCGGCGGCCCAGGCTATTACGGGCCGTGTCCGCCGGTCGGCGAGGTGCCGCATCACTATGTCGTGCAGATCTACGCGCTCGATCTCGCGCCGGATGCGTTGCCGGCCGGTCTGACGAGAGACGCGCTGCTCGCCGCCATGAAGGACCATGTGATCGCGGCCGCCAGCACGGTGCTCAGATACGGGCGATGATCGCAGCGCGCGTGTTGCGGCTCGCGATCACTCGCCATACTGACTGCCACGTTTAACGCGCCGCATCGCCCCAACGGTATTCGACGCTCGCTTCGTCGAGTTGCTTCTTGATGTCGTCGTCCAGCACGAGTTCGGATGCGGCGAGCGTGTCGCTCAGTTGCTCGGCGCGGCTCGCACCGATAATCGCAGACGTGATGAGTGGATTCGCCAGAACCCACGCGAGCGAAACGCGCGTGAGCGATTCGCCGGTCGGCTCGACAATGCTCTTGAGCCGCTCGATCGTTTCGAATTCGCGGTGATGCCAGTAGCGCTCCTGATACATCGCGCCCGCCTTGCCGACGCTTTCGGTGAAGCGGCCCGACGCAGGCGCTGCATCGAGCTTGTGCTTGCCGGTCAGCAAGCCGCCCGCGAGCGGGTTGTATGGCATCACGGCGAGTTCCTCTTCGGCGGCGAGCGGCAGCAGTTCGCGTTCGATCTGGCGGAACAGCAGGTTATAACGCGGCTGCACCGAGACGAAGCGCGCGACGCGCAGCACGTCCGCGCGGCCGAGTGCGCGCGCGAGCCGATACGCGAGAAAGTTCGACACGCCGATGTAGCGCGCCTTGCCCGAACGCACGATCACGTCCAGCGCTTCGAGCGTTTCGTCGAGCGGCGTGTTGGCGTCGTCGGAATGCAGTTGATACAGGTCGACGTAGTCGGTGCCGAGACGCTTTAGCGAGGCGTCGATGGCATCGAGCAGATGCTTGCGCGACGCGCCCTGATCCCACGCGGAAGGGCCCATTTTGCCGACTGCCTTGGTGGCCAGGATGAAGCGATCGCGCTTGCCCTTCAGCCAGCGCCCGACGATTTCTTCGGTGCGTCCCGCGTTGTCCTCGCCGCCGCCGAGCGGATAAACGTTGGCGGTGTCGATGAAGTTCACGCCGGCATCGGCGGCTGTGTCGAGAATGCGGCGCGAAGCGTCTTCCTCGGTTTGCAGGCCGAACGTCATGGTGCCGAGACACAGGCGGGAAACAGTCAGCCCTGTGCGGCCGAATTTGCGGTATTGCATGCTCAACTCCGAATGGGACCAAACGATTGCGATGGAGAACACTGCGAGAAACGAGCAAAGAGGATAAACGCAAAACGAGAGTCGCGTTCGCGAGCGCTCGGCGTGCATTCAAATCGTAAGCATGCGTGGTTGCGTGCGTGCGAATGGCCGCTCACGCTAGAATCGTTGCAGTTGATTCATCCCCGCGATGACACGCGCCATGACCACCATCGGAGCACAACAATGAAAACGTCGCGCCGCCATTTTCTATTGATGAGTGTGAGCGCCGGCTCTTCGCTCATGATGTCGCGCGTGGGCTTCGCCGCCAGCGCAAACGCAAATGTACTCAGCGAGACCGACCCGCAAGCGCAAGCGCTCGGCTATAAGGAAGACGCGTCGAAGGTCGACAAAGCGAAGTATCCGCAATACGCAGCGGACCAGAAATGCAGCACATGTTCGCTGTTTCAGGGCAAGGCCGCCGATGCCTACGGCGGCTGTACATTGTTCGGCGATAAGCAGGTCGCCGCGCCAGGATGGTGCAGTTCGTATACGAACATGTGACGCGTGCGGGCCGATATTCGTCGGATCAGCTTGGGATCAGCTTCACATCAACGCATCTGTCGGCACGCGCGTTCGTGAATGGTCATGTCAGCTCGTGCGGAGTCAGTTCTTATCCGCCATTCATTCTGCTTCAGTTTCCGCCGACGCCCGTGGCGAGCGCCTCATGTGAAACTCTCTTTCATCTTCGCTCACGACTTCGAAGCCGAGCCGTTCGTAAAGACGCCGCGCCGGATTGCCCTTGAGCACCTTGAGCGTGACGGGCAAGGTCGCGGCGTCGGCGTCGCGCAGCACCGTGCGCAGCGCTCGTTCGCCGATGCCGCGCCCTTGCAGTGCCGGCGCGATCTGCAATTGAACGACTCGCCATTCGGTATCGGAACGATGCGCCTTGAGCAAACCGGCAGGCGTGCCGTCGACGCAAATCACGCGCGCCGCGTCGTAACGATGCAGCAAACGAGCGCGATGCTCGGCGTCGTCCGCGGGTTCGCCGACGCGCGCGAGATGCTCGGTCATCGTCGCCTTGCGCAACTCGAAGAGAAAAGTTTCGTCGTCGGCGGAAGCGGGGCGCAGGGTTATCGCAGGTTGGTGGTCGGACATGTCGTCGGGAGTCGGCGCGCGGGCCGTTAGTAAGAATGGGCGCGAATTGTCATGCTGCCAGCGCGTTTTTACCATGCATCGGCGTGTGAACGTGCTCGCTTGCGCAGTTGATCGACGTGTATCGCGGCTCACGCGACTGTCGACAACACGATGCACCACCGCGGCTTTACCCGCGACGCATCAAGCGCCGCCGATGCTTCGCCGTTCGCAGACCGCGCTACGTTTGCACTTTATGGTGCTCGACGGAAACCGGACGCGGCGCGTTCGACACAGATTGGCATGTGCCTTGCTTTTGCCCTTACCCGCGGATTGATACGCGCGCAGGTCGAGACCTCGCGGCGCGACACGCCGAAACGCCGACAGACGGCGCCACCTGGCATACGACGAACAATGCTGAACCCGAGAACCGAAGTTCTGACGCGCGCAATCGAGGGCGACGTGACGACGCTCGTCTTCTATCCCGACACGGGCTGCCTGCGTTTCCGCGATTCGCGTGGTGTGACGTCCCACGAATTGCGGCCGCCGCATTCCTGGTTCGCGATTGCGTCCGCGTCGCGCGGAGTGCGCGGCGGGACACACGCGATGTCCGAAGGTTTGAGTACGCTATTGCATGACTTCTGTGTGAAACGCTCGCGGTGGATGAGCGCGACGCCACGTATGCCCGAGCTGACGAACGCGCGTGCAGTTTCGCCTGCGCTTCGGTTGGGGCACGCTGACATGCACGCGTTTTCACGTTCGCTTACGATTGAGGTAGCGGCGGCGCAGTAGCGGATTCATCAGCCGAAAGACCGATGCGGGCTTGCGTGTCTATTCAGTTTTGTTCGGCGTCGCTCGTTGAATACGACGGGCGGCATAAGCAACTTTGCGAGGTGGGCCATGGAGATTATCGAGCTTGAACCAAGCGTCTCCCCAGACGGGCGCGCGGTGATTTTCCAGCTTTCGGCGCGAGGACGGGAACTCGAATGCGCCGTCACGCGTGAAGCACTGGAGCAGTATTTCTGGCTGCAACGCGGCGCCGCGGAAGACCGCATGCTGAAAACTTTCGCCGATGGCCGCAAGCGCATCACCGCTGTGGCCGAAAGAAAGATGCTGGCGCGTCCGGGCGAAAAAGTCCTGCTGACGATCAGCGACTTTGCCGCGCGCTGATGTCGATTGATCGTTGCGCATGCAGCGTCTACGTGATGCTGCGTGCGCATTCGTTGTGCTGTGTCCGCTTGCGCTGAGTTGCTCTGATTCGCGCCGAGTTGCTCTGACTTGCGCGCGGCGGTGTCCGTTCGCGTCGTTCCCCGCAGTGCTCTTCCACATGCGTCCCCGATTGTTACGTCCATTCGTCAAACAGGCGTGGCAATGCCCTTCCTTTTGCCCAATTGCTCGAGCGCTCGCTCGCATAAACTGTTTTTCATGGAGCGACAAATCACCGAGCCCATCGACGCGGTCTTCCCCCGCGTTGTTTTGAACCGTACCGTTGATGGCAGTTTGCCGTGGCAGTCGACACGGCAGGGCAGTAAAGCAGTAGGAAGTAGAAGCAAATGGCGCAGTGGCAGGTGAAGTAGCAGATCGTTTTTTTCAAGTTGCAGTTTGCAGTTTTTGCAGCACCGGTAATAGCTTGAGCAGCAATAACACAAGCAGTTGACGTCGCAACAAAAGTCTTCGCAGTAGCGGTAAAGCAGGCAGCAAACGTTTTGCTTTTCGCAGTAGCAGCACAAGCAGCAACAGCTTGGTTAGTTTCGATGGTTAAAGGTCGGCGAGCATCCACGCGCAAGCACGACTTCCATCCTGTCCGGCCCTGTTCTCTCGCGGGAACAGGGTTTTTTTTTGTACTTGCGGCGCACGACCGGGAATTTCGCCGTTTAAGCCGGTCTTAATAAAGGCTTGCCATCATGCTTACACAGACTCACATTAGAGGCTGTCGAGCCGCCGGCGCATCGGCGGCATTCGTCGCCGGAAAATCGTACCGATGTGGCGACGAAGCCGAGAGTTAGCGAAGGAGGTTGAATCTATGTCCAGTAAAGCGCGAGTCCGCAAACACAATGCGCCGGCCATGTCGCCGCTATTGCGTGCGCTCACTCACAGCCGCAGCGCACACGAGCCCGTTACCGCCGCGATGATCCTGCAGTGCTATGCGTCGCTCGACGCGTTCCAGCGCGGCCACGGTTCGCGCGATCTACACATGATGTTGAGCCGGCATTTATTGGTGTCGCAGGAACTCGCGCGTCTCGGCCTCGGCGAAGACACGCTCGACGATATTCAGAGCGGACACGCGGCGATGGTTCACCTCGACGAGCGCGAGCAGCGAACCGGCGCATGGAAGTTGAATGACGACGAATACGCGCGACTCTGCACGGCGCTGGCGATTCTCGATGCGCAACTTTCGGTGGCGTCGTTGAGCGAGATTGCGAACGCCCAGGCGCGCATGATCGAAGGCTTGATGCGGTCCGCGCGGACGAGAGCGATCGCGGAAGCGGTGCTTTGAGTCGGTAAGTTGAAGACGATAGAACGCCCCACGTGGGGCGTTTTTTTTGCGTCTGTTGATCGTTGTGCTGCGTCACATTGAAGTGCTCAATCTTCTTCCGACTGCCGCTTAGTTTGAAGCAGACGTTAGCGCGTTCGCAACCGCTTCAAATCGGCGCAATGCCACGCGCACAGCGAAACTCAATTCGCCTGCCGTCCATCTATTACGAGTCTTCGTAAAACTCAACGGCCGACGGCCGATTACCCACCAAGGCAGGTTTACCGGAACGATCCGCGCTTGTTAGACTGGCTTTCCGCGCTCGCATGAGCGCGTCCATTTGTGTCATACGACTGCCGGGCTGACGGTCCGCAGCGTCATTCATTGGAGACGCCATGTCTTATATGCTGCTGATCGTCGAACCCCCCGAACAACGCGCGCAACGCGGCGAGGCCAAGGGCCGCGAAGTCTACGACGAGATGGTGCGCTTCGGCGCCGATCTCAAGGAGCGCGGCAAACTGCTGGCGGCCGAAGCGCTCACATCCTCCAGCGACGCCGTGCGCGTGCAGGTGCGCGGCGGCCAGCCGAAACTGGTCGACGGCCCGTTCGCCGAAGCGAAGGAAATGATCGGCGGCTTCTACCTGCTCAATTGCGAATCGCGCGAAGAAGCCGTGGCGATTGCGCAAGCCTGTCCGGCGGCGACGTGGTGCACCGTCGAGGTACGCAAGCTCGGCCCGTGCTTCATGTAAGCGAGCGACGGCTTTTGACTCGGGGTTTTCCCTAGGCGACGCATCATAGCTGTCGAATCGTTCGTGCATTGCTCGTCGTGTGAGTAAGAGCGGCCAAGGCGCCGCACGCTCTCTACAACATCACGACAAAGGAGTAACCGCGATGCGATTCATGATCCTGGTGAAGGCAACCGCCGCAAGCGAAGCCGGCGAAATGCCCGAAGCGTCCCTCATGGCCGCGATGGGCGCGTATCACGAAGAACTCGCGAAGGCCGGCGTGCTGCTCGACGCCACCGGCTTGCAGCCGACTTCGAAAGGGTGGCGCATTCGCTACAGCGGCGGCCAGCGTTCGGTGATCGACGGTCCGTTTGCGGATACCAAAGAAGTGATTGCCGGCTACACGCTGATCCAGGTGCGTTCGCGCGAGGAAGCGATGGAATGGGCGCGGCGTTTTCCCGCACCGTTCAGCGAAAACGCCGATGGTGAAATCGAAGTGCGGCAACTCTTCGAACTCGAGGACTTCGAGCCGGGTCCGGAGCTTGAGCGTTTCCGTGAACTGGAAGCGGGCCGCCGCTAAATTGCCGCTGAGCCGCAGCGAACCGATTATTGGATTCCATCATGCACAAGCAAATTTTCGTGAATCTCGCCGTCGGTAATCTCGAACGGTCAAAGGCATTTTTCAGCGCGCTCGGTTTCGGCTTCGATCCGCAATTCACCAACGATCAGGCCGCATGTTTGATCCTCGGTGAAAACCTTTACGCGATGCTGCTCGTGAAAGACCTCTTCAAGTCGTTCACGCGTAAATCGCTTTGCGATCCGAAAGAAAGTACGGAAACACTCGTCGGCCTGTCGTGCGAAAGCCGGGGCGAAGTCGACGCGCTGGTCGCCAAAGCAGTCGAAGCGGGCGGCAGCGTGCCGCGCGCGCCGCAGGACTACGGCTTCATGTACGGCCACGGATTTGAGGACATCGACGGACATATCTGGGAGCTGATCTACATGGACCCGAACGCCAAGGCGGCGGGCTGAGCCTGTGACGGAACTGGCCACTCATCGTGCCATCGAGGCCGTCTGGCGGATCGAGTCCGCCAAGGTCATCGCCCACGTCGCGCGGATGGTGCGCGACGTCGGGCTCGCCGAAGAACTGGCGCAGGACGCGCTCGTGTCCGCGCTCGAACATTGGCCGGACGCGGGCGTGCCCGACAATCCCGGAGCGTGGCTGATGGCGACTGCAAAAAATCGCGCGCTCGACCGCTTGCGGCAGGAAGCGCTGCACGCGCGCAAGCGCCAGGAACTGGGCCATGACATGGACGCACTCGAGGCGCATCTGGTGCCCGATTTCGTCGATGCGCTGGATGCGGCGCGTGCCGACGACATCGGCGACGACTTGCTGCGGCTCGTGTTCACCGCATGTCATCCGGTGTTGTCGACGGACGCGCGCGTCGCACTCACACTGCGCCTGCTCGGCGGTCTGACGACGGACGAAATCGCGCGCGCGTTTCTCGTGCCCGAGCCGACCATCGCGCAACGGATCGTGCGGGCGAAGCGCACGCTGTCGGCGGCGAAAGTGCCGTTCGAGGTGCCGCAGGCCGACGCGCGCGCGCCGAGGCTCGCGTCGGTGCTGCAAGTGATCTATCTGATTTTCAACGAAGGTTATTCGGCCACGGCCGGCGACGACTGGATGCGCCCGGCGCTCAGCGAAGAAGCGCTGCGACTCGGGCGCGTGCTGAGCGGTCTCGTGCCCGATGAAAGCGAAGTGCATGGCCTTGTGGCGCTCATGGAGATTCAGGCGTCGCGCATGCATGCGCGAACCGATGCGCAGGGCCGCCCGGTTCTGTTGCTGGACCAGGATCGCAGCCGTTGGGACCCGCTGCTGATTCGTCGCGGATTGGCTGCGCTCAACACGGCGCATGCGCTTGGCGGCGCGAGCGGGCCGTATGCGCTGCAAGCCGCGCTGGCCGCGTGTCACGCACGCGCGCATCGCGCGGAAGAAACCGACTGGGCGCAGATCGTCGCGCTATATGACGCGCTTGCGCAGGTGGCGCCTTCGCCGGTCGTCGAATTGAATCGCGCGGTCGCGGTGGGCATGGCGTTCGGGCCGGCGGCCGGGCTCGATATAGTCGATGCACTTGCCGCCGATGCCACGCTCGCGAACTATCACTGGCTGCCGAGTGTGCGCGGCGATCTGCTCGCGAAACTCGGCCGCCTGGACGAAGCGCGCGCGGAGTTCGAACGCGCCGCGGCGATGACGCGCAATTTGCGAGAGCGTGAGTTGCTGCTGGAGCGCGCCCGCTCGGCGATGCAGTAGGGCGCCGTAGTTTGTGCGCATAAACTGGGGCGGACGCGGCGCGGCGTCATGCGGCGAGGTCCGCGAACATACGCCCCCACCAACCCCCTACCGTATCAACTGCCGCACACCCAACGCGATAATCACGCCGCCGCACACGCGATCGACCCACGCCTTGCTGCGCCGATACGCCGATGCAATTCGCGCATGCGACAACGTCAGCGCGACAAAGCCATACCAGCTGCTTGCCACGACGAACACCATGCCGAGCATCGCGAGGAACGTGCCGGCGCTCTCGTGCGGCGGCGCCGCCGACGAAAACACCGCGGCAAAAAACGCGACCGACTTCGGATTGGCGATATTGGTCGCGAAGCCTTGCGCGAACGCCTGACGAAGGCTGCCGCCAGGCGCTTGCGCGATCTCTTGCGAGTTGCCCGCCGAGGCTTTGAAGATCAACCGTCCGCCGAACCAGATCAGATAAGCCGCGCCGGCTACCTTCACGGCAAACGCCAGCCACGGAAACGCCGCAAACACGATACCGACGCCGAGAATCGCGCAGCTTGCCCAGAACAGATTAACGAGCACGATGCCCGCCACGACCGCGAGCGCTTCGGTGCGCGTGGTCGAGGCTGCCTTATGCGCGACGGCCACGAAGTTCGGTCCTGGAATCACGACGCCGGCCACATACACGGATAACACGCCGAGAACGGCTGAACTATCGATCACACGAAGCTCCCATCAAGCCGAGAAAAATGCGAGCGCGCCAGTGGCGACACCCACGGCCGCGACCACGAAAGACAGATTGCGCAGCCACTTCTTGCGTGTCAGCAACGTGATTGCGCACAGCGCGATAGCCACCTGAATCAGCGTAGTAGCTTGCGCCCAGCGATGGTGACCGTGCAGCAGCACTTCGCTCTTCGCATTGTTATCGAGGACTTCTTTTTCGATCTCTTCGGCTTTGGCGCGGATCGGTTCTTTCTGCTGCTTATATTTGTCGACGTCCGCGAGAAACTTTGCGTGTTCGTCCGACTGACCCGCGGACAGCGCCGCGCCCAGCTCCGCAAGGTTCTGCTTCTCGCCCTTCGCCTGATAGTAATTCCATTGATTCGATGCTTCGGTCTTTTTGATCGCGGCTTCGTTCTTGTAGTACAGCGCGAGGTTTTCGCTGTTGCCGCTTTGATAGGCGCACAGCGCGCCGATCGTCGCGAGCACTGCCGTGATCACGGCCATGCGGCTCCCGAAAGAGTCCGCGTCGTGGTGACCGGCGTGCTGCACCGCATGGTCGTGCGGACCATGCACTTCATACTCTTCAGGCATCAGATTCTCCGAGGCAAACTGTCTTGTCGCGCCGGGCGTCGCGCGGGCCCGGCGGCCTCAATCTTAGCGTGTGATGCGGCGTGGCTGGAAAAGCGCGCGTTGTTTTGCGGCTGTGGGTGCGCGTGCGTTTGGATTCAGGCGCGATGACCCATCCATAGCAACAGCAGCGAGAGCGTCACGACGGAGCCTACCGTTGACAACAGAATGGTGCGCGATGTGATGTGCGCCTCGCGTTCATAGAACTCGGCCAGCATGAACGGGCCGGTGCCGGTGGGCAGCGCGGCGAGCACGACCGCCATTTCGACGAGCGCGGGTGAGAGGCGAAAGACGCGCGCCGCGAGCCACCATGTGAGCGCCGGTTGCGCGATCAGCTTGACGAGCGTGAGCAGCCACGCAATGCCGCGCGTGCCCGATTCGGACGGACGCTTTTCCGCGAGAAACAAGCCGAGGCTCACCAGCGCGCACGGACTGGCCGCGCCGCTCAACAGCTTGAGAAAGGTCTCCGCGCTCGGCGGCAACGGCACATGAAGACTGGCGAAAAGCGCGCCGGCAATCGGCGACACGATCAGCGGATTGCGCGCCAGCGAGCCCAGCACTTTCAGGCCGAGTTTGTGCGGCGTGCGCTCCGTCTGCAAGCCGACTTCGATCAGCACGATGGCGCCCGCAAACAGTACGCACGCGACCAGGATCGTCGCGATGGTGGTGGGCGTGAGGCTCGCCTGGCCGAACGCGATCATGCCCAGCGGAAAACCGATATAGCCCGTGTTCGGATACGAGGCGGCGATCGCATCGACACTCGCGTCCGCGAGATGCCGTCCGTTCAGCAGGCGCATCACGAGTATCAGCGCGAAGATGCCCGCGCATGCAACGGAAAACGTGACGACGAACGCCGGCTGATACAACTGCTCCCACGTGGCGCGCGCCATCGTGTCGAAGAGCAGCGCCGGCAACGCCAGCCAGACCACGAAGCGATTCAGTTCCGATGCCGAGTTGGGCCCGAGCACGCCGCGACGGCGGCACGCAAAGCCCGCGAATATGAGGCCGAAGACGGGAAGCAGAATCTCGAGAGTGGCTAACATCGGTGTGGAACGCGCGGGCAATAAACGCGGATAGAAGGGCGAGCCGTCAGCGTAGTGATTTGCGTTGATACAATCAAATACCGTTTTTTGCCTTCGACGATACCTTTTATGCATCGTTGGAAAAGGGGGATACCAACGTGATCGACATCAAGCCGCTGCGCTATTTTGTGATGCTTGCCGAGACGCGCCATTTTGGGCGTGCGGCGGCGCGCCTGAACTTGTCGCAGCCTCCGTTGAGCCGCCAACTTGCGGCGCTGGAAGCGAGCCTCGGTGTGACGCTCATTGAGCGCAGCCCGCGCAGCGTCACGCTGACCGCCGCGGGCGAGCGTTTCTACGCCGATGCGAAGGCGATCCTCGCGTCGGTCGAGCAGGCGGTGAGCAATGCGCAGGCAGCGGCGTCCGGCGAAGCGGGCAAGCTCGCCATCGGCTTCACGATGTGCGCGGCCTATAACGTGGTGCCCGGTTATGCGCGCGCATTCGGCGCGGCGTATCCCGAAGTCGCTTTGAGTCTGCGCGAGGTCGTCTCGAACGATCTCGCCGCGCAGGTGGTGGCCGGGCATATCGACGCGGCCATCATGTTTCCGCATGTGCCGGGCAAGGGACTCGCGACGCGCACGATTCTGCGCGAGCCGTTGTGCGTGGCGCTATCGCGTGGTCATCCGCGAGCCCGCGCGCGGCGGCTCAGGATCGCGCAACTGGCCGGCGAACCGTTCGTGCTGGCATCCGAGGAAGTGGCGCCCACGTTGCGCGCGACGATCCTCGAGCATTGCCGCTCGGGTGACTTCGAGCCCGACATCCGCTTCGAAGTGCAATTGCAGCAGACGGTGCTGAGTCTCGTCGATGAAGGCGTGGGTGTCGCACTCGTGCCGGCTTCAATGCGCAAGGCGCAGCTTGCGGGCGTGGTGTTCAAGCCGCTCGTGGATGCGCCTTTGGTCGAGCAGGTGCTGGCGTGGTCGCCGGCGAATCGTAATCCTTGTTTGGGGCGGTTTTTGGAGTTGGCGTGAGCCGCGGGCGGCAACTAACCGCCGCGATAATTTGGCGACGCGAGGAATCTGCGATGATGCAAGCGCAACGTCTTTGAGCGTCAACGTTCAACTTCTCAATCTTCAAGCTCACTCGCCGAGCCGCCGCTCAGTCAAATGCCCACGCCTCCTTCCACCCTCACCACCCCCCACCTCACCCTCCGCCCACACACGCGCGACGACTTCCTCGACAGCTTCTCTATGTGGTCCGATCCCGAGGTCGTCCGGTACATCGGCGGCAAGCCTTTTGCGCGTGAGGAAGTGTGGGCGCGTCTGCTGCGCTATGCCGGTCACTGGGCGCTGCTCGATTACGGCTATTGGGTAGTCCGCGAAACGGACACCGGGCGCTTTGTCGGCGAAGTGGGTTTCGCCGATTTTCAGCGCGAGATCGAGCCGTCATTGGCGGGCACGCCGGAAATGGGCTGGGCTTTGAGTCCGGCGATGCACGGCAAAGGCTACGCGACGCAAGCCGTGCGCGCCGCGTTGGAATGGGCCGATCAAAAATGGCCGGGCGCTGCAACCGCATGCATCGTCGCGCCGGAGAATGAAGCGTCGCTGCGAGTCGCGCACAAGGCCGGCTATCGCGAGCAGCTTCGCACGACGTATAAAGGTCAGCCGACCATCATGTTCAAGCGCGAGCCAGGCGCGGCGATGTAAAAGCAAAGCCGGCGCGAAAGCCGGCTCAAAAATTCATCGTTCGAACTGATATCAGCGGGACTCAATCAGACGCCGCTCTTCCCCGCGCAATCAAATCCGCCAGCCTTTCCACTTGCCCGCCTTCGGCATCGAAATTGGCATCACTCAGCCAACGCGTATAACTCGGCCGCAACACCGGCCATTCGCTGTCGATAATCGAAAACCACGCCGTATCGCGATTGCGCTGACGATAAACAATCGCCTGACGGAAGATGCCTTCGAACGTGAAGCCGTAACGCAGCGCCGCCGCGCGCGACGGTCCGTTCAACGAATCGCACTTCCATTCGAAGCGCCGATAGCCGAGCTCGTCGAACACATATTGCATCAGCAGAAACATGGCCTCGGTCGCGATGCGCGTTCGCTTCAGACGCGGCGAATAAACGACGTGTCCCACTTCGATCACGCCATTGGCCGGGTCGATGCGCATCAGCGCGAAGGTGCCGACCGCCTTGCCGCTCGCGCTGTCGATCACCGCGTAGTGCAGCGGATCAGCCGATGCGGCGAGCCGCGCCAAATGTTCGCGATACGCCTCTGCACTCTCGAACGGGCCGACGCCGAGATAGGTCCAGTCGCGGCCATCGTCGGCCGAATCGTAGGCTTCGAACAGATCCGCCGCATGGGCGTCGACGTCGACCGCTTCGATCCGGCAATAGCGGCCCGCCAACTGCGCGCGCCCTGGCGGCTTTGCGCCGCGCCACTCGGGCAGCGGCGCGCCGATCGGCTGGTCGAAGGCGTTACGTTGCGGTTCCATGTGTGCACTCCTCGCGTCGTGGTTGTCGTTGATCGTCGAAATCATGGAAGAACGATACGGCAATCGTGGTATGTTAAAAAGATCCAGCTCAATCGAATTCGATAGGTCCAGCCGTCATGATCGAGATTATTGGTCCGCTTGCTCATACGGCCGCGAACCGTGGCAACAGCGACCGCAGCGCCACTGGCAACCCCGCCGGGAAAACCGCGCCGCTGCAAAAGCAGCTAATCGAGCGCCTGCAGCAGGCCATTCTCGGCGGACGCCTGCCGGCCGGATCGCTGCTGCCGTCGTCGCGGCTGTTGGCGGCGGAAATGGGCGTGTCGCGCAACACCGTCGTCATCGCGTATGAGCACCTCGCCGCGGTCGGCTATGTGGTCGCCGACAAAAAGGGCACGCGCGTGACCGCGCTGTCGAGCCGCGCGGCGCGCGCCGAGCCGCCCGCGCGACCCGCCGCGCCGAAAGTGGCCTACGCGGCTCGCGTCGGCGAATTCAAGGCGACGCGCACCTACATGGATGGCGCGTTGCCGCTGACGCCCGGCACGCCCGCTTTGGACCGCTTTCCGCTAGCCGCATGGCGGCGCGCACTCGAACGTTCGATGGAGCGCGCGTTGCCGCTCGCGCTCGGCTACGGCACGCCGGCCGGCGAGCCGGCATTGCGCGACGCGATTGCCGCGCATTTGCGGATGGCGCGCGGCGTGCGCTGCGAGGGCTCGCAGGTGATCATCACCGAGGGCGCGCAGGAGGCGCTGAACCTGTGTGTGCGGCTTTTCACCAATCCCGGCGACGTCGCGTGGATCGAGGACCCCGGCTATCGCGGCGCGAAGGCCGCGTTCAGACAGGGCGACGTGCGCGTTCAGCCGATTCCCGTCGACGAAGAAGGCATGTGCGTGCCGCCCGGCGCGTGGGCCGCGCATCCGCCGAAGCTGATTTACACGTCGCCCGCGCACCAGTATCCGACGGGCGCGGTGTTGTCCGTGGCGCGGCGGCTCGAGCTGATTGCCGAGGCGCGGCGCTGCGGCGCGTGGGTGATCGAGGACGATTACGACGGCGAATTCCGCTACTCCGGCGAGCCGATCGCAAGCATGCAAGGGCTCGTGGACGACGCGCCGGTTCTCTACGTCGGCTCGTTCAGCAAGACGATGTTTCCGGCGCTGCGCATCGGCTTCGTGGTGTTGCCGCCCGCCATCGCCGCGCATGCCGAAGTCGCGCTGTACGAGATGCTGCGCGGCGGGCATCGTCTGGAACAGCTTGCGCTCGCGCATTTCATGGAAGGCGGTGAATTCGGGCGGCACCTTGGGCGCATGCGGCGGCTTTATCGCGAGCGGCAGCAGGCATTGCGCGAAGCGCTTACAGAGCACTTCGCCGCATCTGAAATTCTGGGCGGCGACTGCGGGATGCATTTGACGCTGCGCTTGCCGGCCGGCATCGACGACGACACGCTGACCGAACGCGCGTTCGCCAGAGGCCTGGCCCCGCGGCCGCTGTCCAGCTTCGCGCTGGAGCAGCGAGCGGGCACCAACGGCCTCGTGATCGGCTACGGCAACACCGCCGCGGAGCAGCTCACGCCGGCCGTCCGCGTGCTCGCGGAACTGGCTGCGGGCATCGAAAAACCGCGTCGGCGGCGCGCGTAAGTTTTTGGGTTTGTCCGCGCGGCCCATGTCGCGCTATCGTGTCGTTTATGCGCGGCGACACCGGACACGCGATGTCGACCGATCGCCCGCATCATGTTCCGCGCGCCGTCTGGTGCGCGTCGCCGGATGGCTGTGCAGTCCGGGCATGAAGCTTCCCTTTGGTGTGTTTTCTATGACGATTTATCCGAGTGGAGATGACATGAAGGAAATCGAACCGACCCCGTGGTTTGAACTGGCCGCTCACTCGCCCGCGCGCGACGGCTGGTACGAGGTGCAACTGACGAGCGGGGACACGGCCTTTGCGAAATTCGGCGAGGGCGAGTGGACCGACAAGCCGGACGACGCGTTCACGCACTGGCGCGGGCTGTCCGCCGATCCATCGCAGGCGGCTGACGGCAAGGCGCAAGCCGACGCCGAGGCCACCGCCGACGGCGCCGAAGCCGCACCCGCAGCCGAGGCCAAAGGCGCCGATGAGCCCATCGACGCCGAGGCCACTGCGGCGAACGGCGTGCGAGCCGCATGGAACGCGTTTTTCCCCGGCCTCGGGGAAGAGCAGCATAAGCCGGTGGACGCCGTCCCCAATGGCAAAGCGCCGCATTGACGCATGAAGGGCGGCGGCTTGCTGGCTGCCGCCCTGACAAAACCAGACCTTCGGGCAGAAACCAAGTATGCAAGCTACCCGGGAACCCGTGGCATTGCCGCGGGCCACGCAGTTACTCAATCATGGACCTGTGACGATCATCACCAGCGCGCATGGCGGGCGCTCGAACGTGATGGCGGCTTCGTGGGCCATGCCGCTTGACTTCGACCCGCCGAAGGTGATTGTGGTGGTCGACAGCCGCACGCTCACGCGTCAATTGATCGAAGCGAGCGGCGTGTTCGGGCTGCAATTGCCGAGCCGCAAGTTCGCCGCGCAGACGCTGGCCGTGGGCACGAACGCGGGGCTCGAAGTCGACAAGTTCTCAGCCTTTGAACTCGGAACTTTCGCCGCCGAAAAAATCGATGTGCCGATGCTGGCCGGTTGCATCGCGTGGATGGAGTGCAAGGTGATTCCCGACGACAGCCAGCGTCACGATCTGATTATCGGCGAAGTGGTGGCGGCGTACGCGGACAGCCGCGTGTACTCGAACAACCGCTGGCATTTCGGCGACGACCCCGAGCTTCGCACCTGCCATTACGTCGCGGGCGGGACGTTTTTTGCCACGGGCGAAGCGTTCGACGTGTCGCCTGCGGCAAATGCCTTGAGCGCTTCGCCGGCGAGCCGGTAGCGAACCCATTCGCTTTGCGCGCTCGCGCCGATGGATTCATAGAAACCGATGGCGGGCGCATTCCAGTCGAGCACGCTCCATTCGAAGCGGCCGCAGCCGGTCTCGCATGCGATGGCCGCGAGGTGGCGCAGCATCAGTTTGCCCGCGCCGCTGCCGCGCGCTTTCGGCGACACGTACAGGTCTTCGAGATACAGGCCTTTCTTGCCGAGCCACGTCGAGTAAGAAAAGAAGTAGACGCAAAAGCCGATGGGCTCGCCGTTCATTTCGCAGATGAGCGCGGTTGCTGTCGATGCGTCGGAGAACAGGCTTGCTTCAATGTCTGCGACGGTGGCGACGACTTCATGCTCGGCCTTTTCGTACACCGCGAGTTCGGTGATGAAGTGGAGGATGAGCGGGGCGTCGGAGGTGGTGGCGGGGCGGAGGTGGGTGGTCAAGGGGGGATAGGTGATCTGTGGAGTTAAGGAGTAGAGTTTAGCGTTCGCTCTCGCATCATGCCGTAGCGGCCATTCAACGAAAAATAACGAGCGCACGCTGCCGTTTTCCCGAGTTGATGCCAAGAATATCGGGACGCTCTGCTGACGGCTGCAGATCGGAAGAGCGTCAGACATTAGACGATTGATATACGAACCAAGATGGCCGCTTCAGTTCAGACCGGCTCACGGTTGAGATCGCGCCGCAAAGTTGCCGACCGAAACGTGAGCCAGCGCTCAAGTATGGAGCATTCGGGCCGTCAAATAGATGGTGTCAAGCTTTTCTTGGCAAAGACACTCGCTTCGCGTCCGTATGCAGTTGGGTTAAGGCCGCGAGCTTTTCCGTACGACCAATTTTAAAGTACTAAATGAATTCTCGATTGCTTGAGGTCGTTTCCTTATTGTGGCGCAATGGCAGGGCACGTGGTGCACTGTTCATTATCATTGCATTGCTCGTACTGCACTATTTTCCGGCGAACGGTGGGAAGATGCTCGGAGCCGGACTGGTCTTATTCCTCGCGGTTGGGTTGTACCGAGAATGGAAAGAATATTTAAGGCCGGTTCGCACGCTATATGTGATCCATGGCATTCGCGCCCGGCGGTTCGTGAAGAGGTTGGCACGCATTCCACCCGATGTCCCGTTCCTTTATGGCATTGCGCTCATGCTCTCGTTGGCCGGGACGGTACTGGGTGCGTTCATGAAGCCGACCGAGTCAGCAATGTCATTCATGATCGCTACGGAGTGGATTATCGGGCTGGGGGCTTTTAGACACGGCTTGGTTGCAATTAGAACCATAGCCAAGCTAACTTGGAGCGGTACACTGGGAAAGTTGCTCTATGCGAGTCTTTTTTCCGTTGCCTTATGGCTCGGACGGAGCGACGCAGCGGCGGCAGTTCGGCAGCTGACCCATGCGGATGCGAAGTACTTTCCAATCTTTGTTGGTGTGATGTCAGGACCATACAGCATCTTTCGAATGCTCCAGTTCGGTAGCGCGTTAATATCGGTCTGTGCGGTGCTATTGTTGTTCGCGTCGTGGCCGAGAATTATTGGAAGAATGTTGCGTACGGGCCTCTCCCGCCAACGTCTATCGCAAGGTAACGACGAGCACCGCCGTCGGAATGTCCTACCCGATGCAATTTCACTTTTGACCCCGGTCGGATTGCTGTTGGTTGCCTCGCAGTTGTTGGAACTGCCGCAGCTAGGAATCGCCGCTCTACAGAAATTCAGTGCTCCCGCGCTCGTCCTGGCGCGGACCGAATATGTAGATGATCGTGCGTGCAAAAACATTCCCACTGGTGTCCTGACGCAACATCTCGGGGATAAGCAGGTCTCTGTTTTAACTATTGAGAACGGGACACCGGTCTTTTCGCAGTCCGCTTGCGATCAGCCGTCGTAGTCTTATTTGTCTCTCACGAGACGTCGACAGCGGAAACTTATAGGCCAAATTTGCCTCGCCGGTTATTTGGTGCTGCGACGGTTCGACCGCTGTCTGGCGTGCACGACGTTTTTCCTTACATCGGCTCTCCCGTCGGCTAATCTGTCAAGAGCGGCGCCTATTTTATCCGCCCCAGTTTTAAGCGTATTTTGTCCAGAGGCAGAAGCATCAACAGGAAGCTCAAAACAAATGTCCCGAAGATAAACATAAGCGAATGGCGCTGACTCCTCAGTGTATCTAGGTAACTGTCCGCTCCTGGTTTAAACACGTCCCATAGCCCATTACCCGCCATCCCAAACAATAGCCCAAGCAGCAAGAAGCGAAAAATATAAGAACGAGGTCGAATGCCAGAAAATCTGGGTTTCAAGGCGTCAGATCATGCTCATCGCCGCCCACTGAGAGAGCGTGTGAAATTTCCGTGCACTTCAGAACAGTTCCAGCCTCCGCCGCCAGACTATCCCACAAGCGCGGACTACACGAGCGAGTGACCTTTCCTAATAATCCGAACCCTGCTCGCCTTGTTCGGTTCCCCAATGAGAGCGTTCCATTCATTTGCTCGGCAATGTCCTGGCCTGCCTCCCTTATAATCATCCAGTCGCTGGGAAACACTCAGCGGCCAGGTTTGACAGCCTGCGGCATAAACCGCACACCCGCTCACGCGGGTCGTGCGTCTACCTCTGCACGTCTATATTTCAATGGGCGGGCCTTGGTAGGGGAGCCGCAAGGCTCGCCGGTTTGTTTATGTCCCGGTCTGTCAACCCTACTTCGCGCCCGCTCACCCACGCTAAACCGAGTGCCCGGGCGACCTACCGAAACACAGGGAGATCGCACCATGACCAAAAAGTCACTCAAGCTTCAACCCACGACGCCCACCCGTCCCCCCGTCGACGCCCTTCAGTACGAAAAGCTCGCCCTGTCAGCTTTCGACCTCTGCGACCGGAGCCTGACACAATTGGACACACTGATCACACTCGCGTCGTCGATACATAGGAATCCTGCGCTCACGCGCGACGAGCGTCAGCGTCGCCAGAAGCTGATCGAATTGCTGGTGGACACGGCAGAGCAATATCAGCAGGAACTCGAATGCGACCGCGAGCTTTTTCAGGTCATCGCGTTGGATGCAAAGGGCGTCCCGCACAGCCGCATCACCGCGCGCCATGCGGCGAATCTGCTCGCGGAGGCAGCGCAGAAAGGCGGCGCGTCGCAGGAGGCTGCGGCAAACGGAAAACGCGGCAAAACGTCATCCGCGAAAAACGCCGCTGCATTGAGAGTGGACTCGACGCCGCAGCCGCCCGCCGCGCCTCACTGAGTTACAAAGACAAAGGCAAAAGCAAACGGCAAAGACAACGGCGGGCAGCATAAAAATCCCCGCCGAACGCGCCCATCCACAAACCAACCCAGATCACGCCTTCAAAGGCAACCAGATCTCCAACCCGCCCATCCCGCTAACCGGATCGAACTTCTTGTCGTAGCGCTCGAAGTTGGGCGCATCGGCGGGAAGGTGTCCCGATGCCGGCAGCCACGTGTTCCAGATCGTGTTCCACGTGCGTCGTATCGTCGACACATGCTCGCGATGGCTGAACACCGCATAGCGCTGTGCGGCAATCCGCAAGCGGCTGAATTCGGCGGGCAGGGCCGAGAAGTCGCCGACTTCGACGCCGCACAGGTAGTCGATGTTGCCGGCATCGTCCGCGTTGTAGCAGACGCCATACGCGACGTTGCCCACCTGGCCCGGCACTTTGCCGAAGTACTCGTTAAAGCGCTGCCACTGCGATGGAATCGCGGCGGCGCTCTCGCACGTATAGCGCTCGCTCAGACCCGCGACGAGAAACGGCCTGCCGTCTTCAAAGCGCGGCGGCTCCAGATGCGTGAGAAGAGTTTCGTCCATTTTGATCGGCTCCACGATGACAAGATTGTCGAGATGACCACGCGCGCGCAGCGCTTCGGGCGTGAGCCCGAATTGCTCGCGAAACGCGCGCGTGAATGCTTCGTGAGAGCCGTAACCGGCGTCGATGGCAACCGTCAGTATGTCCGGCGCGCCGTCCGCGAGCCGACGCGCAGCCTCACTCAAGCGACGCCCGCGCACGTAGCGCATGACCGGCACGCCCGTCGCCGCTTCGAAAGCACGCGCGAGGTGAAAGCGCGACACGCATCCACAGTGGGCGATGTCGTCGAGCGTGAGTTCTTCGGCAAAGTGGCTTTCGATAAACCACAGCGCTTTTCCTACCGGATTCATAGCGGCTCTCATGTCAGCATGAAGCCAGCATAGCTAGCTGCGAACGCGTGCGTTTGATCGGGCTTGCGCTTTTGCAGTTCATGCACGCGATGCAAGCGGCGCGTGCGTTGGGACTACTGCGACTAAGCGTGAGCGCGACAGCCAAACCGCATTCAGCAGCCAGCGAGCCGCCTTCCGCGCATCACGTCGCGCACCACGCGACGCGTCCGATCAAACGTTCTCCGTCGCCGCCGTATTCCCCGCCGAACGCGGACGTTCGGCAGCGGCCACGCCATGTCCATCACCCGCATCCGCATGAGCGCCAGCATCCGCAGCGCCCGGCCGTCCCGCGCGCAGCATCACACCGCCGATCACGCCCGCCGCCGCCGCGAAGATCGCGCCGAACGCAAACGCCACGTGATAGCCGCTGTTGAGCGCGGCGAGCGCGTTTTGCGTCGACAGCATCTCGCCGCTGCGCGCGGCCGCGAGACTCGCGAGCACCGCGAGGCCGAGTGCGCCGCCCATCATGAACGACGTATTGACGATGCCCGACGCGAGCCCGGAATCGGCCGGATCGACGTCGCTCATCGCTGCGAGCAACATGGGATTGAACGCGATGCCCGCGCCGAAGCCGAGCAGCATCATGCCGGGCAACACGTCGACGATGAAGCTGCCGCCCACCGGCGCGCGCGCGAACAGCGCAAGACCGCACGCGGCAACCAGCAGACCCACCGCGAGCGGAATCCGCAGACCGAAGCGCATCACGACGCGCGCCGACAGTCCCAGCGAAAAGAATCCCATGATGAGGTTCGCCGGCAAAAACGCGAGCCCGACTTGCAGCGGCCGATACCCGAGCACGCGCTGCAAATACAGTGCGGAAATGAAGAACCACGCGAACATCGCCGCGGCCCACAGCACGCCGACGACATTCGCGGTCGCGACGTTACGCAAGCGGAACAGGCCGAGCGGCATCAACGGATGCTGCACGCGCGACTCGATGATCAGGAACGCGGCGAGCAACGCAAGCGCGACGAGCAGCAAGCCGAGCGTTTGCGCCGACGTCCAGCCGGCTTCGTTGCCGTTGACCACGGCATAGACGGCGAGCATCAACGACACGGTGACCGACACGGCGCCGGCGACGTCGAGTCGTTCGCCATGCGCGTGGCCGCGCGCGGACGGCAGCAGCGCGACGCACAGCGCGTACACGGCGATGCCGATAGGCAGATTGACGAGGAAGATCCAGTGCCAGCTCAGCAGGTTGGTCAGCAATCCGCCGAGCAGCACGCCGATGCTGCCGCCGCCCGCGCAGACGAAGCCATAGACGCCCATCGCTTTCGCGCGCTCGCCGGGCTCGGTGAACAGATTCATGATGAGCGACAGCGACACGGCCGATACGATAGCGCCGCCCAGGCCCTGCACGGCGCGCGCGCAGATCAGCAGGATCTGCGAGTTGGCGAGGCCGCACGCGAGCGATGCCACGGTGAAGAGCGTAATGCCGCCGAGAAACAATCTGCGATGACCGTACAGATCGCCGAGCCGTCCACCGAGCAGCAGACAGCCGCCGAACGTCAGCATGTACGCGTTGACGACCCACACGAGCGATGTTTCCGTGAAGCCGAGATCCGCGGCGATAGAAGGCAATGCGACGTTCACGATGGTCGTATCGAGCACGATCATCAGCACACCGAGGCACAGCACCATGAGCGCGAGCCAGCGTTTATTGCCGTGGATGGAATGGGTCATGCGAGGGCTCCTGTGCCGCGATCGTTTGAAATTGCCGGCGGCTTCGAGCAAACGTGGGCTGTTTCAATGCGATGCCGGACGGGCCCGCCGCCCGGCGCGATGTTGATCAACCGGATGTTGACCAACGTATTGGCAAGTTGTTGAGGGCGAGGGGTTTTTCAGTCTAGCACCCGCGAGTTTTGCGTCACAACTACGAATTCCTGGGCGGGTGGGGCGTACGTCGACGGCCTCGGCACGGTCTGCACGGATCAGAACCCAGACTGGCGGTGAACAGAAGAATGGCGACGTCTTTCGATGTTCGCACGTTCGCACGTTCGCACGTTCGCACGTTCGCTCGGCGTCAGGCGTCAGGCGTACTTCATTCGATGCGAGTGGGCCCGCCGTCTTCGCGCGACATCACGATCCATGTCACTGGCCCTTCGCGACGGTCGCGACCGATGCCCTCGGGGAACACATCGCCTTCCCTGAACATGTGCTCCTGGAGGAACGCTCCCGGCGATTCCAGCACGCCCCAGCGGCCCGTGTGCGGGCAGCGCTCGCCGGTCCTGCGTGAGATGTGCGGCTTCTGGACTTCGCCCCGCGGAGCCGTCGCCTGCTCGCGCGCGAAGTCCACCAGGTCCTTCGGATAGAAGCGCATGTCGCGATAGCTGCTGTCGTCAATGTTCCATAGCAGCGTCACTAGCCCGGCTTCGAAGGCCCAATAGCCGAAGAAACCAGCGTCAAGACGCTTATGGCGGTCGTACCAGTAGCAGTCCTTCATCCCGCCGTACCAGTGCTTCAGATAGTCGGCCGTTGCCTTTTGCTGTGCCTCGCCGTGCGTCTCCGTCGCGCGCAGCAGATCGGCGTAGGGCTTTTCGTGAACCAGCGATTCGCCGGGCAGTGAGATACCAAACTGTCCAAACAGACGACTTACCAGCGCGTCCTGACCGTCGTCGGCATCAGTGCTAATCCACGTCGCAATGGTCGGCACCCACTCCTTCAGTCCGAGCAGTACCGCCAGCGACAGCAGCCACATCACGTACTGGTAGGCGTCCCGCTCCCAGAGTTTCAGCCGTCCATACTTGGGATATGCGAGATAGTGGGTCTTGAATGCGTCAAAGCAACGGCGGGCATCAGATTTAAGTGACCCCACAGGCTCGCCCGCTGAGTAGCGCAAAAATACGATCTTCAGCGCGTCATCAGACCGACTCCAAGACAGTCTGCCCTTATGCTCAGGGGACCTGTCTGGCGACGCCAGTATTTGGTCGATTTCAGGATCGGTTAAACCGGCCTCATGGAACGCAAGCGTTGCGCGATAGTAGCTTTCGGGCAGCAGGGATTCACGCCTAGTTTTGTCGAATAGTTGGTCCATCACGATACCTTTGCTCTGCATTTGGTTCACGTTGCGCCGCTCAGTTTAACGGCACTTTGACAGGATTACCGGCAGCATCCAGCAACGCATTGCCGTATGGGTCGAGCTTCGTGATATCAACTACTCGCCCGTTTTCATCCACCACGATCAGCCAACTTTCGTAGTCGGCCTTCAGTATTGTGCGCGCCTTGGTCCGACCGCCAACGGCATCGGCCAACCGACTATCAATCCAAGGTCCGCTCATCTGTTTGCCCGACCCCTTGGTCATGGGCAACTGGCTCGGGCTGAAGTTTCCTCCGGTCCTGAACTTCGTCTCTGTAATCACGTATGGCGGTGGCGGCTCATTGTTCCTATACACGCCGTCGATACCCCGGCCCGTCGGCTTCTCTTCCAGCAGGCGCATCTGCCGGTCCGCTGACAGTTCCGACGTGAACTTCCGCGCCTTCATCCAATCGTCGCTGACCTGCTCGCCAAAGATACCCTTCCGCGCGCTACTCATCTTTGCGACATCGTCGCGATGCACGTTACTGCTTTCCGTCTGAGCTTCCTGCGGCTTCGGCGATTCACCGCCGTGCGCCGCACCGCCCGCTGCCTCCGCGCCATCGCGCAGCATCGGCAACAGTTTCGCTGGCCCGCCTATGCCCGGGCTCACGCGCACCTTCGGCGGCGTCACCACCTCGGGCTTCGGAGCCGGGACGCCCGCATAGGCCGGATGATACGTCGGCGGCAACGTGTCCTTCAGCAGCTTCTGCAACGCCTCGTCCAGTTTCGCCAGCGCCTGCGGAACCTGCTTCACTGCGTGGGTCTGTACCGCATAGAAGCGCTTCTCCATGCGCTCGAGTTCGGCTAACGCTGCCTGCGCCCGCCCGATGTATTCGATCCGGCTTAGAAGTCCTTTCGCATACCTGATTTTCTCCAGCACCCACCGGAAAAACCTGTCGAGGTTTTTTACCAGCGGGTCGCCATAGTCGGCGAAGTGAATCTTATCAAGCAGCCTGACGATGTTGCCCTTCGTGAAGCGTGCCAAAAAGCCAACCACCCTTTCGAGCACCAGACCGCTCCGTTCGATCAGCAGCAGACATACCGTGCGGATCACGGCGGCGGCTTCGTCGCCAACCATTGCTCCCGCAAGCCCACCCACCGCCGCACAGATCGCCGGGCCAAACACGCCCAGCGCCGATGCAACCAGGATCACCCACTCCTGCCACTCCGGATGGGCGGCGTTCTCAACGTCAGTCGATGTGCCTTCATACCGTCTGCCGAGCCGCAGGCTCACCGCCGCGAGATCGCGCGCACTCGTCACGACCACAGCGCCGGGGACCATGATCGCCGCCAGCATGTCGGCCACGATCACGCTCGTGGGTCTGTCTTCCGCGAATTCCCCATAGGCAAGCGACCTGAGCCAGTTCAGGGTGCTCACGGCATCGTCCCACACGTCGCCGAGCGTACTCATGCCTTGCTCCCGGCCGACGGCACCAGTTCGCGCAGGTCCTCATCTGCGGCGACGCTGTGAATGGTGCCATGGTGATTCGGGTCGTCCAGATACCTGACCTTCGCATCGGTGCCAGCGGGCACGCCACTCAGGCGCATGTAGCCGTCGGCGTCAAGCATGCCCCGCTGCGAGCGGCCATTGATCCAGGCCACATAGCTGCATCCCGCGACCGGCAAGCCGTCGGGGTAGACATGCCGGAACTCGAGATCTGTGGCGACGGGCGCTGCACGCGGTATGGACGGCATGGGCGTATTCATCGACGCCTTGCCCTGTTTCTGCACAGTGATGGTCTTGAAGAACAGGTCGAACGGACCGCCGAGCGTAATGCTGCCGTCCTTCAACTGGATGAACGCGCCGCCGCATTCCAGAATGATTTCCTTGGCCGCTGCAAGATTGATCTTGCCGTTGACGCTGGCAACGTTCAGGTCTCTGTCGGCGATGAACGACATCGGGCCGTCCTGCGCGTGGATTTCGACCGCACCTTTGGCCGCAAAAATCTTGATGCCCAGCTTCTGCGCGAATAGCGAAAGCTTCTCGCCCGCAGCGACCGTGAAGCGCTTCAGCACACTCCAGTCGGCACTCTTTCCGGCGACAGCCGAGATACTGTCCTGCGCCGAAAGCTGCACGCCGCCACCCGCGACAATGCCCGCCGATGCAGGCGTGCTCATCAGCAGCGCCGGCTGCTTCAGGCCGTCGAAATCCGCCTTCATCTGCTGCTGCGCATCGGTGTCGGCAGGCTCGGCCTTTGCACCGCTGGCCGAACTGGCCAGCGCCTTTGCCAGTTCCAGCGCGCTCTCAAGCTGCGCGATGGTTTCCTGCATGTCGAGCTGCTGACCGGTTGCAGCAGGGCGGTCATATGCGCTCAGATGCAGTCCCTTGCCCGCGCGATTCACCCCGTAGCCCGATGTCCTCAGCTCATAGCCTTCGCCCCTTTGCTCGAGCTTGCTGTTGACGAGGTAGCCGAGATTCAGTTGCGACTTGCCCGAGTGGTCCGTGCTGACCTTGATGCCTTCCTGGCCCGCCCAGTCCTCCATGCGAAGCTTGTTGTTCGCCTGCGTGCGGATCACGTTGCGCGAGAGCCAGCGCCGGTCGTTTGTGACGAGGTCGCGCGCCTGGCTGTGATGGTGGAACGCGATGACTTCGGGCTTGTCCGGGTCGCCGTCCCGGCAGGAAATGACGGCCTCGTCGTTGTCCAGCGCGACGAAGTGCATGCCGGTTTGACCCTTGCCCGCGAACGGTTTAGCCAGCCGCAGCGGTACGCTCTCGCCACCGTTGGGCCACGTTTCGAAATCGGAATCGAAGCGCACCGTGTAGTGCCCGCTTGCGGTGATGTACGCGTATTTGTATTTGTCCGGGCTCGTGACGCGCGCTGAAAGCGTGCCGGTCACTTTGGCCCACGTCTGCGGCTCGAGCTTCAGCCGGAAACGCCGGTCCGCCGGAATCGCCCGGTAGCTGTTCGTATAGGAGGCATCGCGCGCGCCGCTATGCGTGACTTCGACAATGACCTGGCCTTTCGGTGCATCGGGCAAAACAAGATCCGTTTCCAGCACGCGCCCCGGCTGCAACGCCAGAATATTGCTTTGCCCTTCATAGACAATCTGCCAGGCGATGGCGGCTTCGTGGCGTAGCTGCGCCTCCCATTTCGCGCCCGCCTGGTCAAGATGGTGGGTGCCGTAGATGTAGGGCTGGCCGTAAGTGGTTGGGTCCTGCGGTGCGACGTTCGCTTCATCGCGAAAGCGTTCCCAGGCCTGCTCCGGGTTGTAGTCCGCGACCATGAACGACTGCGGCACCGTGACGGTGTGTGTCCTGAGCGACGTCACCGCTTCCACGCCACCCGCTTCGAGGCCGGCCGCTTCGCGGTACGGCACGATCAGCCGCGGGTCGTAGATATAGTGATCGACGTCATCCGCGAATACGATCTCGTCGCCGTATTGCGTCTCCACAATGAAGCAGTAAATTCCGGCCTTCTCTGCGAGCATGTGGACATAGGCAAGGTCGCTCATCTGGTGCTGCATGCGAAACAGATGCTTGCGGTATTGCCCGCGCAACCTGAATGAAAACTGGTGCTCCCTCAGCCCATGACCGCACAGAACCGCCGCGATAATGTCGGGCGTGCTCGCGTGCTGGAAGATTTTTCTGCGGGTCACTGCCTCGAGTCGCGCGAAGTGCGATCTGAGCACGACCTGGTACTTCACGTAGTCACGGGTAGTCTGGATCGTGGAGAAGCGCGCGATGAATCCCGAGAACTTACGTGTAGCGCCATCGTCGGGCACGATGGAAAACGTGGCGTCGACGTTCAGATAGTCGGCGCGTGCAAGCTGCTGCGGGTGGGTCAACTCGATGCGCACCTCGGTGGGTGCGCCCATCTTTTCGGTTGCCGTGAACGAGACGACCGAGAGCGCCGCTGCGCTCTCCGTGCCGGGCACGTCGAGAAAGTACGCCTGACGTCCGGTTATGGCACGCAGCGCGTCTTGCAGGTCTGCCATGGACCTGGCCTCCTTGTTGATTTGTCGGAGACGCGGCTCGATAGGTCAGGACTGCAAAGGTCAGGCTGGCCGCGATCTGGAGCTATTTCAGCTCTTCACGCGTTTTACGCTGTGGGGTGATTCGGTCCAATCAGACGTCTCTGAAAAACCGTTATCTGTGGTCAAACGACAAAGGGCGACCGAAGTCGCCCTTTGTCGCCAGAAAACTGCTGGCGCGCTAATCATGGGGCGACGGCTTCCCGTCTCCCGTTTCGTACCACCGTACTCCCGACGCACGCGGCGCTTCATCACGCGGGTTGCCGGTGCCGATCTCAACCGAGCGCTGCAGGCAGCGGCGCAGTCGCATCACTTCCTAGGTTGTTGCGCGGTTCGCGCACACGGCTGGGATAGCATGCACTGCGTGCGGCGGCGCATCAGCGCTCACTCGTGCACTCGCCACTTGTCGACCGCGGCAACCGGACCTCGCTATAGCCCATGCGCTTCAGATCGCCGACCGCCTCGACAAGACCCTTCTCTACCATCAGCCTTATCCGCTGCGCGTAAAAGACATCGCCCAAACCCGGATATAACGACTGGTCGGCGAATTCGCTAATAGTCGTACCCACGACTCTCGCAACCTTCCGCCAGTTGTCGACAATGTTAGCAATGGTTGCAGCATCTATGGCATGCAGATCTGCTTCCGTGAGGCGACTGACCGCTTCCTGCTGTGCAGCGGTCAACGGCGGATTGTCGCCGTGCGGGTCGTAGTCTTCCGGGTATTGATGGACTGACTTGATCATCCTGCGGGTGTCCTTTGTTCTTTTTGAAATCGCGGGAGTTTAGTGCAACGATGCATTCCGCGCCATGGCTCGTCACCCGATCACCCCCCACCCACAACCCCATACTCCCCACCCCTCTCCAAAGCCCGCCGATACGCCGCGCGCGCATGAATCCTCTGCAAAAACGCAGTCACAGCAGGCAGCCGCATCCCACCGCGCGCCGTCGCCGCCTCAAGCGGAAAACTCATCTGCACATCGGCGGCAGAAAACTCATCGCCAGCAAACCACGTGCTCTTACTCAACTGCTCCTCGATATACCCAAGATGCAGCTTCAACTGCGGATCGACGAAACTCGATTGCAGCGTCCCCGCGATCTTTCGCGCGATCGGCTTCGCAAAGAAGGGCATCGGCGCACTCGCGATACGCAGCGCGATCAGCTTCAGCAGCAACGGCGGCATCGCCGACCCTTCCGCGTAATGCAGCCAGTACGTGTAACGCAAACGCTCGGGGGTGCCGGCCGCTGGCGCAAAGCGCCCCTGTCCATACTTGTCGACCAGATATTCGATAATCGCGCCCGACTCGGCAATGGTCAGCCCATCATCAGTAATGACCGGCGACTTGCCGAGCGGATGCACCGCGCGCAACTCGGGCGGCGCGAGCATCGTTTTTGGATCGCGCTCATAGCGCTTGATCTCGTACGGAACGCCGAGTTCTTCGAGCAGCCACAAGACGCGTTGCGAGCGCGAGTTATTCAAATGATGGACAGTCAGCATGGTCGATAAACGGTGGCCAATGGAACGTCACATCATAGGGCTATTGTGCAGAGGCGGGCCTCTAGCCGCACCCTTGCACGAAACAAAGAGTCACACGCGCGACTTCGCTCCCATCAACTCATTAGAAGGCAAGCTCTCATCGAGCAACTTACGCGCGCTTTCAATCCCCGCCACCGGCAATCCCTCGGGATCGAGCAAGCCCACCTGCACCAGCACACTCGCCTGATCCCAGTAGATATGCTCGTTATAAAGCTTGTCGCCGCGGAAGCACACCACAGCCAGCATCGGCACTTCAAAGTACTTTCCCGTCGGCGCAACACCCGGCAATAGCCAGTCGATTTCGCAGCTATGCGTGCAACTGAAAATGAATTCATCGACGATACGATCCGCGCCGATAGTCCGCGAAATCGGAATCAGCTTCGTGTCGGGCGGATTCGAGTTAACGAAGTGATGCGTGTAAAAGCGCTTGAGATTGTCATGACCGACACCGCCGGTCATCGTCGGAACGTGATTGACGTAAGGCTCGGCGACCATCGTCGGCATGACCGCTTCCACGTCGCGCGTCGCGAACTCGTGATAGCAATGCGCTTCCCACAACGCGTTGAGATCGTAGACAGGCCCGAGTACTTTGCGCAACAGCGCCAGCGTGCGCGAATACGCCATCATTGCAGCAGGCTTGTCGTATTGCGGACGCGCAGGCGCGGCAAACGCATGATCGCAACCGGGGTACACGTACTGCTCGATTTGCGGACGCGTGCGCAACGCAGCGCTGATCCGCTCGCGCGTTTCCGGCGGACACATCGCGTCGTTCCCGGGGAAGTGAAACACCATCGGACAACGCACAGCCGGTACTTCGTCCAGATACGCATCGAGGCCCACGCCGTAGTAACTCACCGCGCAATCCACATCGGTACGCGCCGCGCTCAGAAACGCGAGCTTGCCGCCGAGGCAGTAGCCGACCGCGCCAACCTTGCCGGCCTGCTCGGGCATCGCGCGCAACGCGGCAACGGTGGCCGCGATATCGTCGACGGCAAGGTCGGTGTCGAATTGCGCCAGATAGTCGAGCGCCTGCTTCATGTCGGCGTCGCCATAACCGAGTTCGATGCCTGGCTTGATGCGCCAGAACAGATCGGGCACCAGCACCACATAGCCTTCTTCGGCGAAGCGCTCGGCCGTCGCCTTCATGGTCTCGTTGATGCCGAAAATTTCCTGCAGCAGAACGAGCCCAGGGCCCGAGCCTTGCGCCGGACGCGCAACGTAGGCATTGAAACGGCCGCCGTCCTGGGCGACAACTTCGATGAAAGAGCCGGCCATGCGTGTGTCTCCTGACGTCTCGTAAGATTTGCGAGGAAGAGGGCTACGCCATCGTACGCAATTCGAACCGCTTGAGCTTGCCTGTTTCAGTGCGCGGCAGTGAATCGACGAACACGATAACGCGCGGATACTTATACGGCGCCACCGTATTCTTCACGAATTCCTGCAACTGTGCGACGAGTTTGTCGTCGGCTGTATAGCCGGGATTGACGACGATGAACGCCTTCACGATCTGCCCGCGCGTGTCGTCCGGCACGCCGATCACGCCGCATTCGGCCACGGCTTCATGTTGCAGCAACACGCTTTCCACTTCCGGACCGGAGATGTTATAGCCGGCTGAAACGATCATGTCGTCGGCGCGCGCCTGGTAGAACACGTAGCCGTCTGCGTCGATATAAACTGAATCGCCCGGCAGATTCCAGCCGTCGCGCACGAATTTCAATTGCCGTTCATCGGCGAGATAACGGCAGCCGGTCGGCCCGCGCACCGCGAGCTTGCCGATGGTGCCTGGCGCGACCGGTTGCATCGCGTCGTCCACGGCTTGCACGACGTAGCCCGGCACCGCGCGGCCAATGGCATGCGGGCGTATCTCGCTGCCCTGCGCCGAAATAAAAATGTGGATTAACTCGGTGCCGCCAATTCCGTCGATCATGTCGATGCCCGTCGCGTCGTGCCATAAACGCCTCGTCGAATCAGGCAATGCCTCGCCGGCCGCCACGGTTTTCTGCAAGCTCGACACGTCATGATGCGGAATGAGCGGCGCCATCTGCCGATAAAAAGTCGGTGCGGTGAACATGATGGTCGCGTGAAAGCGCTCGACGGTCTGCAACAACGTCTCGGGCGTGAGTTTCTCGATCAGTACCGTCGACGCCCCCACGCGCAGCGGAAAACACAGCAAGCCGCCAAGCCCGAATGTGAAAGCGAGCGGCGGCGTGCCGCAGAAAATATCGCTGGCGGAAGGGCGCAACACATGACGCGGAAACAGATCGCACATCGCCAATACGTCGCGATGAAAATGCATGCAGCCTTTTGGCGCGCCTGTCGTGCCGCTCGTGAACGCGATCAGACAGACGTCGTCGGCTGCGGTATCGCATGCGGTAAAGTCGTCGGGCTTATTGACGGCGAGCGTATCGAGCGAATCGGCTGCGTCGTCATGAAACAGCAGCGTTTGCTTTAACTCCGCGCAATAGAATTCGTCTTGCGGATCGGTGCAGCGCGCGAGTTCTTCGGTCAGGCGCGCATCGCAAAGCGCGGCGCTCGCCTGCGCCTTTACGATGATCTGCTTCAATTCCTTTGCGCGCAGCAGCGGCATGGTCGGCACGACAACGAGTCCGACTTTGAGCGACGCAAGCATGGCGACCGCCATCTGCAACGTATTAGGCCCGCGCAACAGAATGCGATTGCCAGGGTGCAAACCCATTTCATCGACGAGTACATGCGCGCTGCGATTGACCATCGCGAGCAACTCGTTATACGTGGTGGCGCGCGGCTCGCCGTCCACCAGCGACCAAACAGCCGGACGCTCGCCGTGACCTGCTTCGATCGTGCCATCGAGCAACTCCGTTGCGCAATTGAAACGCGCCGGATAAGCGACGTCGGGGTTGTCCAGCAGAAAAACAGGCCATTGATCCTGCGGCGGAAGATTGTCGCGCGCGAAAGTATCGACGTGTGCTGACGGTTCCATCGTGGTCTCCCCGGTATCGAGCCGGCTCCATGCGCTTCAGTTGACGAGAGCTTGCGTGTCCTTACTGCGGAATGACGGCGGTGGCTTCGATCTCGACCTTGGCTTCGTCCTCGATCAACGCGACGACTTGCACCGCGCTCATCGCGATGTCGTAGTCGCCGATCAACTCGCGAAACGCGCGGCCGATTTCCTTCAATGAGTCCAGGTACGCGCGTTTGTCGGTGACGTACCACGTCATTCGCACGAGATGCTCGGGTTTGCCGCCGGCTTCGTGCAGCACGGCGAGTACATTTTTGAGCGCCTGAATCGCCTGGCCGGCGAAGTCGTCGGTCTGAAATTGCGCCTGTTCGTCCCAGCCGATCTGGCCTGCAATGAACACTTGCGTGCCGGTTGCCGCGACGCCGTTTGCGTAACCGCGTGGCTTGATCCAGCCAGCGGGAAGAAGTGCTTTTTTCATGAGCGTTGCGCCTCGCTGAATTCGGGCTGGGGAGCGAACATCGCGAGTGCGTTGGCGATGTCGGTGGGAATGTCGATCGACCGGCCGCTTTCAAGCGACGTCGTCACGAGTACCTGTTTCGCGCGGAAACGTGTCTCGCCGTTGCAATGACCGAGAATGTCGATGCTGATCGAGCGGCGGCCGATTGCGCTCACGCTGAGCGTCAACATGATCGTTTCGCCCATCTGGCTCGGCCGTGAAAACTCGCAGTCGAGTTTGACGATAGGCAACCCGATGCGGCGCTGGGCGATCATCTGCGCATAGTCGATGTGCAAGCCCTCGTTGAACCAGTCTTCGACGAGCGCATTCGTCATCACCAGATACTGCGGAAAGAACACGATGTCCGCAGGATCGCAGTGCGAAAAGCGGATACGTACGGGCCTTTCGAAGTGCGTGGTCATTTCGCGCTCTCTCCAGCGGCGGCGCTTGCGGCTGCGTGCGCCTTCAGCAGATCGCGGCCGACGATCAATTGCTGCACCTCCGTCGCGCCTTCGTAAATGCGCAGCGCGCGAATCTCGCGATACAGCATTTCGACCGGCACGCCGCTTTGCACGCCCATACCGCCATGAAGCTGCACGGCGGCGTCGATGACCTGTTGCGCGCCTTCGCTCGCGTGCCATTTCGCCATTGCCGCTTCGCGTGTCACGCTTTCGCCCTGATCGCGCAACCAGGCCGCGCGATAGACGAGGAGCGCGCTGCTGTCGATGGTCAACGCCATCTGCGCGAGCTTCGCTTGCGTCAGTTGAAAGTCGGCGAGCGTCTGGCCGAACATCTTGCGCGACGCGGCGCGCGCGAGTCCCTCGGCCATCGCATGCCGCGCGAATCCGAGCGACGCAGCCGCAACGGACGTGCGGAAAATATCGAGTGTGCGCATGGCGAGTTTGAAGCCTTCGCCAGGCGCGCCGAGCATCTGGCTGCGCGGTACGCGTGCGCCCGCGAAATGCAGACGCGCGAGCGGATGCGGCGCGATGACGTCAATGCGTTCGGCGATTTCGAGTCCCGGCGTATCCGCGTCGACGATGAACGCGCTGATGCCGCGCGCGCCCGGCGCTTCGCCGGTGCGTGCGAACACGACGTAGAAATCGGCGATGCCGCCGTTCGAAATCCACGTCTTGTCGCCGTCGAGTACGTACGCGTCACCGTCTTCGCGCGCAGCCAGCGACATGGCGGCGACGTCAGATCCCGCCTCCGGTTCGGACAACGCAAAGGCCGCAATCGCGGTGCCGTTCGCCACGCGCGGCAAGTAGCGGGTTTTCTGCTCATGCGTGCCGCCGAGCGAGATCGCGCCTGAGCCGAGGCCTTGCATCGCGAGTGCGAAATCTGCGAGGCCCGAATGTTTGGCCAGCGTTTCGCGCAGCAGGCAGACCGCGCGCGTGTCGATGGTGTCGCCGTGGCCGCCGTAAGCGACGCCGCCGACGCCATACTTAAGCCATCCGCTTGCGCCGAGTTCGCGCACGAGCCGGCGGCACGCCGCATCGACATCATCGCGCTCGACGTTTGCCGTGTGTTCGGCATCGGACAAATTCTCGCGGCACCAGGCCTCAATGCCCGCAGCCAGCTCACGATGACGCGGCTCGAAAAAAGGCCACGCGAGCGCGCTATGCAAATCGATGTGCTTATCGGCGCTCACGTCAATCTCCCTCGAACACAGGGCGCGATTTCGCAGCGAACGCCTGATATGCGCGCTCGAAATCGCGAGTGCTCATGCAGATGGCCTGTGCCTGCGCTTCGGATTCGATCGCTTCGTCAATACTCATGCTCCATTCCTGGTGCAGCATCTTCTTCGTGATGCCGTGCGCGAATGTCGGACCGGCGACGAGATCGGCGGCGAGTTTCTGTGCTTCTTCAGGAAGCTCGGCGGGCTCGCAAAGCCGGTTATAGAAACCCCATGCATAGCCTTCGTCGCCGCTCGCCGAGCGTCCCGTGAAAAGCAGTTCGGCGGCGCGCCCTTGACCGATGATGCGCGGCAAGATCGCGCAAGCGCCCATGTCGCAACCGGCGAGACCGACCCGCGAAAACAGGAAGGCGAGCTTGCTGCGCGCGGTGCTAAGGCGCATGTCGGACGCCATCGCGAGAATCGCGCCTGCGCCGGCGCACACGCCGTCGACGGCGGCAATCACCGGCTGCGGACAATGGCGCATCGCTTTCACGAGGTCGCCCGTCATGCGCGTGAAGAGCAGCAGTTCGGGCATCGGCAGGTCGATCAGCGGCGCGATGATGTCGTGCACGTCGCCGCCCGAGCAGAAGTTCTCTCCTGCGCCGTGGATTACGACGGCCTTCACGTCGGTCGCATACGCCAGCTGGCGGAACAGGTCGCGCAACTCCGCATACGATTCGAACGTGAGCGGGTTTTTGCGCTCCGGGCGATTGAGCGTGATCGTCGCGACTTTGTTCGCGACCGACCAGCCGAAGTGCCGCGCTTCGTAATTCGCGAGTGTGACGCGGTTGCCTGCTAATAGCGCGTCGGCGTTTGTTTGTGACATATGCGTGTGTCCTCCTTGAATGCGCGAGGCCTTAGTCCTTCAGACTATCCAGCAGATGCTTCTTCAACTTACCAAGCCGCTGATGCGTGCGCGACTTCTCCTCGAGACTCAAGCCGCCGAACAGCTCCACAACCCATTGCTCATGCGCGGCCGCCATCCTGTCGAACGCTTTGCGGCCCGCAGGCGTGAGGCACACGCTAATCGAACGGCGATCGTTCGGATCGTTATCGCGCGAGACGAGGCCTTCTTTCTCGAGCTGATCGGTAATGCCAGTGACGTTGCCGCCCGTCACCATCAGCCGACGCGAAAGTTCGGTCATCTTCAACCCTTCAGGATGACGCTCGAGTTGCGCCATCAAATCGAATCGCGGCAACGTGGTGTCGAATTCGTTACGCAGACGCTTGCGCAATTCGGCCTGCACAAGGTTCGTCGTGGTCAGCATGCGCAGCCACAAACGCAAGCCCATGTGACTGTCGGCGCCAGTGCTCATTTCCAGATCCACGACGTTCTCCGCGGGTTTCGCGACGCCTTTGCGCGGCGCTTTGGCTTCTGCTGCCTTCGCGTCGCCGGGGGCAATCTTCTTGACGTTGGATGACTTGCTCACATCACTTCTCCACCGGCGATGGAAATGGACTGCCCCGTGATCGCATCAGAGCCAGGCTGACATAACCACAGCACCGCATTCGCAACCTGCTCGGGACTCACGAAGCGATGCTGCGGATTCGAGCGAAGCAGGCTTTCGCGCGCCTGTTCTTCCGTGCGCGAAGTCTTGCTGGTGATTTGCTCGAGCGACGCATGCAGCAGTTCGGTTTCGGTGTAACCGGGACAAACCGCATTGACGGTGATGCCTTTGGTCGCGACTTCGAGTGCAAGCGAGCGCGTAAGACCGATCACGCCGTGTTTCGCCGCGCAATACGCGGCCACATACGCATAGCCGATTTGCCCCGCTGTACTCGCCACATTAACAATGCGTCCGTTCTTGCGTTCGAGCATGCCCGGCAACACTGCACGCGTGCCGAGAAAGACACCGGTGAGATTCACGTCGAGCATGCGCTGCCATAGCGTCATGTCGGTATGCGTGAACGGCGCGGCTTGGGCCTGACCCGCGTTGTTGATCAGTATGTCCACCGCGCCCGCTTTACTGAAAGCCTTCGCGACGGACTCTTCTTGCGTGACATCGACGGTGATGCTCGCGACATCGCCCAATGCGTGGCATTTTTCGCGCTGCATTTCGAGCCGCTCCGCATTGCGGCCCATCAAGGTGACGCGCGCGCCGACGCGCAGCAGTGCTTCGGCAATAGCGGCGCCGATACCGCTGCCGCCGCCAGTGACGACAGCATGCTGTTCCGCGAGTGACGAGTGGTTTGAATTCACGTGGTTCCTTCCGCGCGCTGTGCGCGCTCTTGCGCCGACAAACCTGCATTGGCCAGAGCCTGTGCGCGTTCGCGTTCCAGGTTGCGTTCGAGTTGCGACTTCGCGGCGATGTATTGATTGGGCCACGTTACGTCGAAATAGCCTATTTTCGCGGCCTCATTCAACGTCCACGATGGATTGGCGAGATGCGGACGCGCGATCGCGCACAGATCGGCGCGGCCGGCGGCGATGATGCTGTTCACGTGGTCCGCTTCCGAAATCGCGCCCACGGCGATGGTCGCGATGCCCGCTTCGTTGCGCACGCGATCGGCGAACGGCGTCTGAAACATGCGGCCATAGACGGGCTTTTCTTCCTTGCTGACCTGACCCGACGACACGTCGATCATGTCGGCGCCCGCGGCTTTGAATGCGCGCGCGATCTGCACGGCGTCGTCGGGCGTCGTGCCGCCTTCGACCCAATCGTTCGCGGAAATGCGCACGGAAATGGGCTTGTCTTGCGGCCACACCGCGCGAATGGCCCTGAAGATTTGCAGCGGATAACGCAGACGATTTTCGAGCGAGCCGCCGTATTCGTCGGTGCGACGGTTGGTGAGCGGCGACAGAAAGCTCGACAGAAAATAGCCGTGCGCGCAGTGCAATTCGAGCCAGTCGAAGCCGGCTTCCGCGGACATTTGCGTTGCGCGCGCGAACTGCGCTTCGATTTCGCGCAGGTCGTCGTGTGTTGCTTCGCGCGAATGCTGGCTGACGCCGCGCAGATACTGCTGCGGCGATGCGGAAATGAGCGGCCAGTTGCCTTCGTCGAGCGGCTGATCGATGCCTTCCCATGCGACGCGCGTCGAGCCTTTTGCGCCGGAGTGGCCGAGTTGAATGCCGATTTTCGCATCGGACTGGCGATGCACGAAATCGACAATGCGCTTCCACGCGGTGAGATGCGCGGGCGCGTACATGCCGGGACACGCTGGCGTGATGCGCGCCTCGGGAGACACGCAGGTCATTTCCGTCATGACGAGCGCGGCGCCGCCCATTGCGCGCGCGCCGAGATGCATCAGGTGATAGTCGCCGGCAATTCCGTCGACGGCCGAGTATTGCGCCATCGGCGACACCACCACGCGGTTTTTCAGCGTGACGCCGCGCAACGTGAACGGCGTGAACATGGGCGGGACCGAATGCTTTTGCGGCGCTCGCTCGACGCCCGAACGTCGCGCGAGCCAGTCTTCGAAACTGGACACATAACGCGCGTCGCGCTCGCGCAGGTTCTCGTGCGAGATGCGCTGTGAGCGCGTGAGCAGCGAGTACGCGAACTGTTCGGGCTCGAACGATGTATAGCGCTCGACGTGCTCGAACCATTCCGTCGAATTGCGCGCGGCGTTCTGAATGCGCAATACGTCGACACTGCGCACTTGCGTGTAGTGCTCCAACGCCGCATGCAGATCGTCGCGATGCGCGCCGATGCTGTTGGCGAGTTCGATCGAATCTTCGAGTGCGAGCTTGGTGCCCGAGCCGATCGAGAAATGCGCGGTGTGCGCGGCGTCGCCCATCAGCACGACCGGCGTTTGCGTGCCGTCTGCGTTGCTGCGCCAGTGCACCCATTCCTCGTTGACCACGCGCGGAAAGCGAATCCATTGCGATGAGCCGCGCAAATGCGCGGCGTTGGAGAGCAGCGGATTGCCGTCCAGGTACTTCGCGAAGAGCTTCTCGCAGAATGCGATGCTTTCTTCCTTGCTCATTTCGTCGAGTCCGGCGGCGCGCCATACGCGCTCCGGCGTTTCGACAATGAACGTGGATGTCTCGTCGTCGAAACGATAGGCGTGTGCCTGAAACCAGCCGAATTGCGTCTTTTCGAATGCGAAGGTAAACGCGTCGAATAACTTCCGCGTGCCGAGCCACACGAAGCGGCAATCGCGCATGTCTACGTTCGGCTTATAGGCCGAGGTGTACTTCTGACGAATGGCGCTGTTCGCTCCATCGCACGCGACGATCAGGTCGGCTTCGTACTGGGTGTCGTCAGTGACCTGCGTTTCGAAGACGAGCTTCACGCCCAGTTCCTCGCAACGCACCTGCAAGATATTCAGCAGACGTTTACGGCCGATGCCGCAAAAGCCGTGACCGGACGAGCGCACTTTGCGTCCGCCGAAATGGATTTCGATGTCGTCCCAGTGATTGAACGCGTTCAGTATTGCGTCGGCGCTTGGCGCATCGGCGGCGCGCAGGTTGCCGAGCGTCTGATCCGAAAAGACGACGCCCCAGCCGAAAGTGTCGTATGGACGGTTGCGTTCCACGACGGTGACATCGTGCGCCGGGTTGCGGCTCTTCATCAACAGGGCGAAGTACAACCCCGCCGGGCCGCCGCCGATACAGACGATGCGCATGCTGTTCCCCACTGTGGACTTTGCTGTGGGGTTAATTTAGGTCTAGATAGTTTAGATGTCAAGTAAAAGGCGTTGCGAGACCAGGCGGCCAGCCCATGATCCACTTAACGCTCAACGCTTAACGCATGAAAAGCCCGCCGTTGATGTCCCAGCAAGCACCGTTGGTGAAATAGGCATCTGGCGATGCGAGCAACACGGCGACGTCCGCGATATGAGTTGCAGAGCCGAGGCGCCCCACCGGAATGCCTGCGATGATCTTCCCCAGCTTCTCCGCCGGTACGGTTTCATGGACGATGGCCAGATCGAGCGGACCCGGCGAGATAGCATTGACAGTCACGCCAAGCGGGCCGAGATCGCGAGCGAAAACTTTCGTGAGCGTGAGAGCGCCGCCTTTTGCCGCGGCGTAATGCGCGCCGGTCGCCGAGCCGCCGTTTTGTCCCGCGAGCGAAGCGATATTCACGATGCGCCCTGCGCCCTTTGTCGCGAAGTGCTGTCCGAAAACCTGGCAGCCGAACAGCACGCTGCGCAGATTCACGTCGATGACCTGATCGAACTGCTCGGCCGTAATGTCCATGACCGGAACGATTTTCGATGCACCCGCGTTGTTCACGAGCGCATCGATCGCGCCCCAGCGCTCGAGCATCGCATCGCGTGCGGCCTCAAAGTCCGCCTTCGATGTGACGTCGAGCCTGATCGCAAACGCACGCGATCCATCGCTGCTCAGTTCGCGGGCGAGCGCTTGAGCGGCGTCGACGGCAATGTCGCCTAACGCGACCCGATACCCGGCATCGAGAAAGCGGCGCGCGAGCGCTGCGCCCAATCCTCTCGCAGCGCCTGTAACGAGCACGACTCTACTGGACATAAGCGCGGCTCCTCAATGTGCGTTCGACGCGCTCAGCGCATCAACATGGCTTCGATATGTGCCGCAACCGCGCACACCGTTTCATCTTCGCCCGTGCGACCCACGACCTGCAATCCCGCTTTAAGCGACGACCCGACGATCGGAACCGGCAACGTGAGCGCCGGATGTCCGCTGAGATTGAAAGGCCGGATAAGCGACGACATGCCGATCACCGACGTGCCGGCACGCGCCGCTTCGACCGTGATCGGCAGCGCGGGCATTGTCGGGAGGATAAGCACGTCGGCTTGCTCGAGCGCGCGGTCGACCTCATCGGTGAAGATGTGGCGGATACGTTCGGCCGAATCCAGATCAGCCGCTTTGGTGTTCGCCGCGGCGCGCAGGCGCGCTTCGATATCCGCGCCGAGCTTGCCGCCGTCGACGAGATGACCGAACGCGCGCCATGTCTCCGCGTTGATGACCGCAAGACCTGCCGCGAACGCATCGCGCATGGATGGCAGCCGCACGTCATGCGAGCCAAGTTCGCTGCGTGTCACGGCGGCCGCGATGGCGCGACTGATTTCGCCATCGGCTTCGACATCGAGCATGGCGATACGCGCGGTTCTTGCGTCGCGGCGCGCACGGTCGACTTCAAACGATGGGTCGATGGCGAGCATCACGTCGATAGTCGTCTTCATGTCGCGCGCGAAGGGACCGACGCAGTCGAGCGTTGTAACCCGCGGCGACACGCCTTCGCGCGACACCCGCCCGAACGTCGGCTTGAGTCCGGTCACGCCGCAGCATGCAGCGGGACCGCGCACCGACCCGCCCGTATCCGTTCCAAGCGCGGCATCGACGAGCCCGAGTCCAACGGCCGATGCCGAACCGCTCGACGAGCCGCCCGGAATGCGCGCCGCGTCTTGCGGATTGCGCGGCGTGCCGCTGAAGTCGTTAATGCCGGTCATGCCGAACGCCAGCTCGTGCATGTTCGTTTTGCCCGTGATGCGCCAGCCTGCATCGAGCAGGCGCTGCACAACTTCCGCGTGACGCGAGGCGGGCGGCGTATCGGCGAGCGCGCGGCTTGCAGCGGTTGTTGAGTAGCCGGCAATGTCGATGCTGTCCTTGATCGCGATCGTGGGCGCATTCGCGCGCGGTTGCGCGATGAGATCGAACTGTTGCAGGAAAGCGCTCATGCGCACGCTCCTTGAACGGGGTTGACGTGCCAAGGCGCACTGAAGAGACGCTCGGTGCGGAAGTGGCGAATCAGCCAGTTATCGTTGTCGCGCGGCGACGGCGTGAAATCCACTTCCAGGCGTGCCGAGATGAGCTCGGCGTTGGCACCGACATAGCCGGAAGCCTGCAACATGACCCAGCGGCCTTTGGCTGTATCGCCGTCTACTTCGATATGCTCGCTCGTCAGAAAATGAACGTTGGTCGCGAAGTGCGGCGTGGGCGGCAGATAGCGTTGCAACATCGCGACGATGTCCGCCGGTCCCTGCAAGCGGCCGAACTTGTTCGCATACTGCGGGCCGATGCCTTCCCACACGGCGTCATCGGTGAATAGTGCCGCGAGTGATTCGTGTTCGAGCGCGCGTGCCGGTACATCGCACAGTGCCATATACCGCGCGATGGTGTTGCGCACGGCGTTTTGCGCTTCGAGTGCGTGCAGGCGCGCCTGCAGTCGTTCGAGAGTGATGTCGATCATCGCGTCATATATCTTTGCTGGCGGAGACAGGCGGCGCGGTCAGTGGGCGACCTACACGCGCTTCGATCTTGCCGTAGCGCCAGAGGTTGTATCGGCCGACAGGCGTCGTGCGATACAGATTGCAGACCGCAACGGCGGTGTCGAAGTCGGCAACATCGGCCATGATGTAGAAGGTCCACGGCGCGCCGTCAGCGTTGCCGACGACCAGCCTGTCGTCGTCCATCACGCCGAGCACGCGTACGTTGTCCATGGCTTCAATCGCGGCGAGCATGGTGCTGTAGGCTTGCCATACTTCACCGATTTCGTCGCGCGGCAGGTCGAAAAAATTCTGCGTGACGCCGCAGCAAAACAGCACGCGCAACGGTAGTTCTCGGGTGTCGGTCATCGTGTCCTTTGAAGTGACAGCGGGTTGGTGAGCCGCGCGCGTGCATCGCGTCGCTATCGGCCCAAAGCGCGAGCGGTTTTACCGCCAAGACCAAAATCCGTATTCGGAATGTCTTTGATCATCACGCGTGTGGATTGCAACGGCACGTCAAGCACAGCGGCGCTGGTTTCACAAAGCTGTGCGATCAGCGCTTCCTTCTGCGCGTCGGTGCGGCCCGCGATCAGTATCGCGACGATCACCGGCAACGCGGCTGGCGTGAGCTTGCCGCCCAGCCCGATATTGGACAGCGGCAACTCCGACAATAGAATCCGCACCGACTCGGCGGGCGCGCCGATGGCATCGACGGTAGCCTGCGTGAGGCCATGAATGAGCGATGCCTTTCGGTCGTCGCTGTGACCTTGCGGCAAATAAACTTCGAGTGTCGGCATGATGAAAAGGCGAAAGCGCATCGGCGCATGCATGTGCCGATGCGCGATTGAACATCAAAGCAGGAAGCCGATCGCGTTCAGCGCTTCCGTCGAATTGATCAGGCGGATGACTTTCTCGACGAGACGCGGCTCGCCGTCGGCCATGCTGATCTTGTGCGTGAGATCGGCCGCGAAGATCGTCGACACGCCACGCTTGTACGCGATGATGATCTGCGAAGACTTCACTTCAACGAGGTCCGCACTCTCCGACGACCGCGTGAAGCGCGATACCGTGCGGACCGTGCGGGCGGCATCGGATGCGGATGCCGAGTAGCCCGACGTCATGCGTTGCACGCGCAATTCGCGCATGTGCTGGTCGTCGAATGCATAGTTGAGCGTGGATGCGTAGTCGGTCGTATCGGGATCGATCGGCACGACATAAACGCCTTTCGGGTCCCACATCTGCAACCACGCGTGATAGTCGCGCCGGTCGAGAAGCTCGGCTTCGCGCCAGATAAACTCGATCGCGCGTGCAAACGTCTGGTGCGAGAAAAGTGCGTTGCGCTCGTCCATCATGCTTGCTCCATCATTGCGCGCCATTGGCGGTAGGCTTCGCGCATGCCGGTTTCGTCGGTTGCGTGCGCAGTCTTCTCGCCGTTCGGCGCGGTCGTTTCGCGGTTGAGGCCACGGTTCACGAGAATGGGTACGTCAGGGCCCGCGTACGAGCCGCGCTGCACGCGTTCCCATGCTTCCGCGTCGTCGGGACTGCCGAAGCCAAACGGCCCCTGAAAGTGCTCGTGTATGCGAAGCCGCACGCGGTTCGCTTCTTCGGGGCCGCCGTCCATCGCGAGCGCGACGTGACGAATCTCCGTTTCTTCCGCGGAGATCGGGCGCAGCACGCGGAAGAAAGCCATCGACAACGCGAGGTTCGGGAACAGATTCAGATTGAAGCCGACGCCCATCAGCGATCGCACAATGCGGCGCACTTCTTCGGGCGTGTGCTTGTGCGCGAGTTGCGCGGCGAGTTCGTTAAAGCGCTCGGGCAACGGCGCGCCGTCGTCCTTATCCAGATCGACGATCTCGGGCACCAGCACCGCGAGGCTATGGCCATTGCCGAGCGAGCGGCAAAACGCGTCTTCGCTCGTCATGAAGCTGGTGATGGCGGCGGCGGTTTCGTCGTCGATCGACTTCATCCACGACTTGTGCACGACGGGGAAGTGATACAGGTCGGTCGTGTTCTCGAGCTGAATCTTCCAGTTGCCCTTGAACTTGAACTTGTGCTCGCCGTTGGCCTTGATCGGATAGCCGGCGCCTTGCTTCATGAAAAGGTCGATCCACGGTTTTGCACCGCCGAGGAAGTCTTCCAGCGATTCGATGTTTTCGTTGAAGCTCGCGAAAATCAAACCCTGGTACACGCCGACGCGCAGCTTCTTGAGCGGCAGATCGCCTTTCTCGCAGACGCCTTCGTAGCCGTCGCCATAGGGCAGCGCGCGCAGTGTGCCGTCGAGCGCATACGACCAGCTGTGATACGGGCACGTAAAGCCTTTTGCATTGCCCTTGTGCTCTTCGCACACGGTCGCGCCGCGATGACGGCAACGGTTCTGCAGCACATTCACCGCGCCCGTCTTATCGCGTACGACGATGACCGGCTGCCGGCCGATCGTCGTCGTCACGAAGTCGCCTGGCTTTGGCAACTCGCTGTCATGCGCGACCCACACCCACGTCTTGTAGAAAATGCGCTCAAGTTCTTCTTCGAACAGTTGCGGATCGTAGTAAAGCGAAGGCGCGATGCGGTCGGCTTCCGCGCGCTTCGCGAGCGCGCTGGTGTCGATGGTTTGATAGGTCGGCGTACTCATCGTGATCGTGGGGAGGTTGAGTGGCTGAGAAGGGAGAGGCACTGCGACGTGAGCGCATCGTCTCGTTGACATCAGTCTCGCTTTGCGAAGATCATGCGTCAAATCGATTAAAAACAGGTCGCCCGATAAACGCGGCCGATTTAACGCGAGTCCCCATGACCTCCATCGACCACATCGATTTGAATCTGCTGCGCGTTTTCCAGGCCATCGTGGAGGAACGCAGTCTGACGAAAGCGGGCGAGCGGCTTGCGCTGTCGCAGCCCGCAGTCAGCTACTCGCTCGGACGACTGCGCACGCTTTTCGACGACCCGCTTTTCATTCGCACGAGAGCCGGGATGCAACCGACGCCCGTTGCGCTGGAACTCGCGGACATCGTGGGACGTGCGCTGGATACCGTGCGGCAGGCGCTGCGATACGCCGAGCGTTTCGATCCGGCGACGAGCACGCGCACGTTTCGTCTGTCACTATCGGATGCAGGCGAAATGGCGTATCTTCCGGCGCTATGTGCCGCGCTCCAGAAAGCCGCGCCGCGCGTCAAGCTGGTGGTCGAGCCGATGCGCGTGGAAGAGATGGAAGAGGCGTTGCGTTCCAGCCGCCTCGACTTCGCCATTGGCAATCTGCCGCTGTTGTTGCCGCGCACGAAGCATGGGTTGCTGTTCGAGGAATCGTATGTCTGCATGACGCGCAACCGGCCGGATTTGCCGCGCGGAAATGAGTTGAAGCTCGAGCAGTTCCTGACCGCATCGCATGTGCAGATCAATTCGCTCGAACACAGTCATCATGCGCTCGACGATGCGCTGCGTTCGCAAGGCGTCGGGCGCAATGTCGCGCTCGTGCTGCCGCATTTCGTGGCGGTGCCTGGCGTGCTCGCTGCAACGGATTTGCTGGCGACGTTGCCGGAGCGGCTCGCGCATATCCTGAATCGCGGCGACGCTTTCCGCATTTACGCGTTGCCGGTGCATGTGCCGAAAGCGGCCGTCACGATGCACTGGCACGAGCATTTCAACGACGACGAAGGCATTGTCTGGATGCGAGGTCTCATCACCGACATCCTCGCCGGCTTCACGAAGATGTGAGAAGTACAGGTCGCAGAGCTACAAGTCGAGCACCAGCACCGGCGTACGCGAGCGCGATACACAGCAGCAGATCACGCTGTTGCTCGCGCGTTCCGCCTTGCTCAGGCAATGATCTCGATGCTCCGGTTCGCCGCTTATTACGTCGACCATGCAAGTGCCGCACACGCCCTCGCCGCATGATGTGTCTACTTCAATGCCGATGGTCGCGAGGGCATCGACGATGGATGTTTTTTCGTCCACCTTCACGGTCTGACCCGTGCTCGCCAGTTGTACCTGGAAGCTCGCGAGCGAGGTTCCCGTTTCGTTTGCGGGCTCGGCCTTGAACCGTTCGAGATGAATGGCATCGGCGGGCAAGCGCTTTTGCGCGGTGTCGACCACGAGGTCCATGAACGGCGCGGGACCGCATGTGTAGACATGCGCGTCGGCGCCCGCTTCGCTCACGCAGATGTCGAGTTCAGCGGCAAGCGCGTCGCGCCGCACACCGAAGTGCAATCTCACATGGGAGTCGAACGGCGCGCGCGTGAGCAGCGTCATGAAGGCGGCATGTGCCTCGCTACGCGCGAAGTAGTGCAGCGTGAAGCGCGCGCCGCGTGCAGCGAGGCGATAGGCCATCGAGAGCAACGGCGTAATGCCGATGCCCGCGCCGATCAGGATATGCTCGCTGGCGCCGTCGTTCAGTTGGAACAGATTGCGCGGCGCACCGACTTGCAGTTCTGTGCCGATACTCACTTCCTCATGCAGCGAGCGCGATCCGCCGCGCGACTGCTCTTCTTTTTTAACCGCGAAAACCTGGGACGATACGCATTCGGGATCGCCGCATAACGAATATTGCCGCGTGATTCCCGAGGGACTCGTGACGTCGATATGCGCGCCCGGTTCGAAGCGTTCGAAGTCCATGCCGTCGAGGCGCGAGATTTTGAACGAGCGCACGCCGTGCGCTTCTTCAGACAGGGCGTCGACGCGGACCTTGAGGGCTTGAGCTTGCATGATGCTTTCCGATGACAATTTCAAAAACGATGAGTCGAGGTTAGCGCCGCGTCTCATGCGTGAACCTGAGCGTCACGACGGTGACGAGACCTAGGCCGATGAGGAATAACGCGACGGGCCAGTAAGCGTGATACCGCACGAGCAGCGCCGTCGCGATGAGCGGCGACAGCCCGCCCGCGAAAATCGACGCGACCTCATGTCCGAGTGCAACGCCTGAATAGCGCACTTCCGTGCTGAACAATTCGCCGACCAGCGCGGGCAGCGTGCCGATCATCGCGCCGTGGCAGACGGCCGTTCCGAGCACCAGCGCGAGCCAGATCAGCGGTGTCGAATGCGTGTCGAGCAGCCAGAAGAACGGGAACGCCATGACCACGAGCGACACCGCGCCGATCATGTAGACGGGCTTGCGTCCAATGCGGTCGGAGAGTTTGCCCCACAGAAGCATCGCAAACATCTCGATGATCATCGCGAGCATCACACCGGTGAGCATGATCGAGTTGGAGATACCGGCAAACTTTCCGTAGACCAATGAGAACGCGAGAAAGATATAGGCACCGCCGTTCTCCGCGACGCGCAAGCCCATCGCCATGAGAATCTCTTTCGGGTGACGCTTGATGACCTCGATCACCGGCATGTGCGCGGTCTTGCCCGCCTTGTTCGCTTCCTCGAAATCGTGGCTCTCCGGCAGGTTGTGGCGGATGTAGACACCAATCGCGAAGATGGCGATGCTCGCGAGAAACGGCAGACGCCAGCCCCACGAAATGAACTGATCGTGCGGCAACGCTTGAACGCCGAGAAATGCCGCCGACGAAAGTACGAAGCCGCCGCCCACGCCCAGTTGGCTCCACGCCGCGTAGTAGCCGCGTTTCTCGGGCGGTGCGCTTTCGCTGATCATCAGCACGCCGCCGCCCCACTCGCCGCCCGACGCAATGCCTTGCAGCAGACGCAGGCCGACAAGCGCGGCGGGCGCCCATAGGCCGACGTGATCGTAGGTCGGCAACAGGCCGATTCCGAACGTCGCGACGCCCATGATGAGCAGCGTCCAGACCAGCGACGCGCGACGTCCGTAGCGGTCGCCGATATGTCCGAACACGACGCCGCCTAGCGGCCGCGCGACAAAGCCCATCGCAAACGCCGCGAAAGCGCCGAGCGTTCCGACCAGCGGGTCCGCGTTGGCCGGAAAGAACAGTTGCCCGAACACGAGCGCCGCGGCCGTGCCGTAGACGAAAAAGTCATACCACTCCATTGCATTGCCCGCGACGGACGCGACGACGATACGTCTGAGTGCGCGATCCGGCGTCGCTGGAATACGTTCGGCTGCCGAGGAGGATTGAACCGTGGACATGTCTGCTCGCTGGGTAGGTAGGTGGCGCGCGCCTCTCGGGCTTCGCATAGCGGACAGTTTCAAAGCGCCGGATAACTGCGTCAAATCGGCCGAAAAGGGCGGGGAATATCAGCGCGGCAAATAGTCCGGGCGGGCCCCGCGCGTCAGGCTTGCGGCTGATGGAACATCGCGAACAGCGCGTCCCGCAGCCAGGCAATGCCGGGGTCGGACGCGGACTGCGTATGCGAATGCACCTTGATTTCGATCGGCGGCAAGGAGAACGGCAACGGCAGCACGCGGAACGCCTTGCCGCGATTGAACCGGCGCGCGATGCTCTTCGGAAAGATCACGGCGAGGTCGGTGTTCATCACGATCTCCGGCGCGACGACGAAATGCGGCAGTCGCACGACGACCTCGCGCTTGACGTCGAGTTCGTCGAGCCACTGCTCGACCATGCGGTGGCCGGTCGCGTTGGTGGTCGCATACACGTAGCGCAGCGCGGCGAGGTCTTCGCGTGTGGGCTTCGTCTTACGCAGTGGATGACCCGCGCGCACCACGCACACATGTTCGTCGACGAACAGCGTCTGGCTCACGCAGCCTGCGTCGAGTCCGGGCACATAGCCGAGCGCCAGGTCGATCTCGCCGGCGCGCATCGCGGCGCTCACCGATTGAACAGGGATATTCGCCACTTCGATGCGAATGCCGCGCGCCTCGCGATCCAGCATCGAGACGAGCGGCGGCAGAAAATAAAACTCCGACATGTCGGACATCGACACGCGAAACACGCGCTGCGCCGTGGCGGGGTCGAACTTCGCGAGCTGCTGCACCGCGTCGTTGATGATCGCGAACGCCTGGGCGAGCGGCGGATAAAGGCGGTAGGCGGCATCGGTGGGCACCATGCCGCCGGGCGTGCGCAGAAACAGCGGGTCTTCGAAAAGATTTCGCAGACGACGCAGCGCGTGGCTCACGGCCGGCTGCGTCAAACCCAGGCGATCACCGGCGGCAGTGAGGCTGCGCAGATCCCAGATCGCAAGGAAAACGCGCAGCAGGTTCAGATCGGCGATGCCGACATGCGGCTTGGTCATGCGCTTCGCTCGCGGACAAAGGGGGCAACGCGCATCTCGCGACGCCGGTCAGTGTGTCCCGAGATTACCGTAGTTGCTGCGCATTGCAAAATGCGGCGTCGCGCCCGTGAAAGGCGGCAGCGCGTGGAAGTCGCGGCGCATCGCGTCGCGGACCGGAGAGGCAAGCGCGATCGCGAGTGCGGAGGCATCGTCGAATACGACCTTGTTGCGCTGCATCGCGTTGGCTTGTGCAAAGGGCAAGCCGCTTCTGCTGTCGATGCGCGTGTAGATTTCCAGCTCACGCAGCGCCGGCAGTTGCAGCATCAATGGCGGGTGATGCTCCAGGTAATGCGAAAGCCACGCGTTGAAGTTGTCGGCGATGCCTTCGTAGGCGACCAGATAGGTGCAGCGTTGCGGTTTGGATCGCGCAGAGGCTTTATGCGTGCGCACCGCCATGACCTGCTGCGCGAACGATTGCCGGCTCAACGCGTGACTCGCCGCAGCCTGCAACGCGCGATGAATCGCGCCGTCTTCCGCGCAGGCGGTTTCGAGCGGCGCAAGATCGTCGAAGTACCACTGAAGTACGGACGACGGCGCATCGCTCGAGGCCGCGATGCGCGGGTCGACGTGCTGCGCCAGCGGTTCGTGAACGATGAGCCTGCTCAGACCTTCGATGCCTTCCGCCGCCCGTTGCAGCGCGGCGCCGTCAAGCAGCGGCTGCATGCGCGGCGCGCCGATCACGAAAAGGCAAACTTGCATCGTCATGCCGCCTCGCCTGTGAGCAGGTGGAATCGTCTGCCGAAGTAGACGAGGCCGTTGCCTTCGCCGCACAGATCGATATGCTCGATCCGCACGAAGATCACGGAGTGCGAGCCCATCGTTTTGCTGTCGATGATCGTGCCTTCCAGCGTGGCGATTGCATCGTCGAGCACGGGGACCGCAAGGCGGCCCGCGTGCCACGCGCATTGATCGAAGCGCGCTTGCATCGAGCAACCGGTCATGCCCGCGAACACGCGCGCCGGCTCCTGGCCTTGCGCGCCCAACACGTTGATGCATACGCGGCCGTTGCCGTGCAGCACGTCGTGCACATAACTCGACTGATTGATGCAGATGAGCATGGTCGGCGGCGAGTCCGTCACCGAGCAGACCGCGCTTGCCGTGATGCCGCATCTGCCGTGCGGACCGTCGGTGGTGATCACGTTGACCGCCGCCGCGAGGCTCGCCATCGCGTTGCGGAACTGCGTGCGTTGTTCGTCGTGCGTCATGGCCATCGCTCCTCTCACGGCTCAGGGATACGGCGTCACAGGCGGAATGCCGACGAAGACGGCTCCCGATGCGTCGTAGGTTCCTTCGCCGAGGAACGCGTGCTGCGTCACGACGATCGAATCGCGCACGAGCCGTTGCATGCGGCTCTCCCGGTAGATCGCGCCAACGCCCGCCATCTTGTACGCCTGCATCACGATGTCGGCACACGTATGCGCCGCGTGCGTCGCTGAGAGGCGTAGCAGGTTCGCTTCCGCGGGCAGCACGGGGTCGCCTGCGAGCACGGTGCGCCACGATGCTTCCGCGGTGTCGAAGAAAAACGCGCGGGCGCTGCGCCACTGCGCTTCCGCTTGCGCGAGGCCGGAGCGATAGTAGGCGCGGTCGGCGAGACGCGGCGCGCCCGTGGTGGTCTTCGTCACGCCCGACATGCCTGCCAGCAGGTCGAGCGCCGCGCGCGCGAGGCCGACGTTGACGGCGGCATGCACCTGCGCCTGATAGCTGACGGCAGGGTAGCGATACAACGGCTCGTCGATCAGCGCGACGCCGCCGCGAACGAAGGTCCATCGCTCGTCGACGTACTTGTCCTTCAGGCGCAAGTCGTGACTGCCGGTGCCCTGCATGCCGACCACGTTCCAGTTCTCGACGATTTCGACTTCGCTCGCGGGAAAGACCGCGGTGAACGGCTTACCCGCGTTTTTATCGTCTGCGCCGGCGGGAGCGCCGCCGATGCCGACGCCGATCCAATCCGCGCCCTTGCAACCGCTCGCGAAGCGCCATTGCCCGGACACGCGGTAACCGCCTTCCAGGCGCTCGGCTTTTTGCAGCGGATACAGCCCGCCGGCAAAGACCTGATCGGGCCCGGACGCATAAATTTCAGCCTGCGTTTCAACGGGCAATGACGCGAGATAGGTGTTTGCCGAGCCGAACGCGGCGACCCATGCGGTGGAGCCATCGGCAATGGCGATGCGCTCGAGCATCTCGAGAAAGCGCGGCGGCGGCAGTGCGTCGCCGCCGAAACGCTTCGGCGTACTCGCGCGAAAAATGCCTGCGCGTTTCATCTTGGCGACCATATCGCGCGGCACATGCGAGAGTGCATCGAATTCATCGCGGCGGCGCTCGACCTCGTCGATCAGCGCGTCGAGCGAAAGGGGCGCGGCGTATTCGGGGTAGTCGTTCTGCGAGTCGATAATCGATTCGCTAATCGATCGGCTAATCGATCCGCTATGAAGGGCTTGCATGCGAAGTACCTCTTGGTCAATGAAGTGATGCGTCATTCGGATCGCTGATGCGCGGCGCTGCGCATCGCTTTGGGAAAGGTCTCGCGCGCGAGCAGCGTCGCAATCACGGTGACGAGGCCCAGGCCGCCGAGATAGATCGCAACCGGCACGGCGCTGCGATAGTGAGCCAGCATCGCGGTCGCGATCATCGGCGAGAGACCGCCGCCGAGTACCGACGACAACTCGCGGCCAATGCCAAGTCCCGAGAAGCGCAGGTGTACCGGCAGCATTTCGCTGATGAAGGCAGGCTGTGCGCCTTCCAGAATGCCCAGCGTGAGGCTGTTCGCCAGCAGCAGCGCGGCGATGACCTTCCAGTATTCGCCCGAGCCCAACAGCGAGAAGTAAGGCCATGCGACCAGCACCATCGCGATCGCGCCCACGAGGTAGACCGGCTTGCGCCCGACCTTGTCGGTGATGTGGCCGGACAGCAGCGAGACCGGGATCATCAGCAGCATGGAGATGGTGAGGCCGCCCAGGATCCAGCTCGACTTGATGCCGAGGAACTGCCCGTATGCAATAGAGAACGCGAAGAAGATGTACGACGCGCCGCCTTCGCCGAAACGCAGGCCGAACACGGTGAGCACTTCACGCGGACATTGCTTGAGGACTTCGATCACCGGCATCCGGCTTGCGTGGCGCGTCGCCTTGACTTCCGCGAAGGCGGCGCTTTCGCCGACCGAGCGGCGCATCCACAAGCCGAGTGCGACGAGTGCCGCGCTCGCGACGAACGGTATGCGCCAGCCCCAGCTCTGGAAGTCGCCGGACGGAAGATTCTGGACCAGCAGGAACGCAGCGGTCGACAGCACAAAACCAAGCGCGGCGCCGCATGGGCTCCACGCGGCGAGCGCGCCGCGCCTCGATTGCGGCGCGTTTTCGTGGATGAGCAGAATGCTGCCGCTCCATTCGCCGCCCGCCGCGAGCCCCTGCAAGATGCGCAACAGCACGAGCAGCACCGGCGCTGCGATACCGATCTGGTGATATGTGGGCAACAGGCCCATGAGCATCGTGGCCGAGCCCATCGTGAGAAGCGTGAGCATCATCACGACCTTGCGGCCGTAGCGGTCGCCGATATGGCCGCACAGTACGCCGCCTATCGGCCGTGCGATGAAGCCCACGGTAAAGCCGCCAAATGCAGCAATGGTGCCGGTCAACGGATCGGTGCCGACAGGAAAGAACAGCTTGCCGAAGACGAGCGCCGCAGCGGTGCCGTAAAGGAAAAAGTCGTACCACTCGAGGATCTGCCCAAGCACGGCAGTCGTGACGGCGCGCTGCACGTTGCTCACGTCGCGGGGCGCGGGCCTCGCGGCGAGCGTCGGCGCGCTCAGATCGGGATTCACGGCGTCAGGGTTCATAGTCATTCGGATAACGAAGGTTTTTAACCCGCTTCAAATTGCTCGAAGACGGCGCGGCGCTTTCAATCGACACGGAAACGGCATGCGTCGAACGATATAAGCCGCCATGACACCGGTCAAATTCGAGCCAAAAATGCGCGATATGAATTCGGTGCATGAGCTGTCCGTGAAAACCCTCGGCATTAATAGGCAAATCAGCGATATGGATGCGGCGCGCGATATTGATTTATTTGACCGGCGTTGCGGGCGACCTTACCTTGTGACGCAGCTATCAGTTCACTTCATTGGCCATGACTCAACCGACAATCGAACGTATCGAAACGCGCCTCGTCGACTTGCCGACGATCCGGCCGCACAAGCTGTCAGTCGGCACCATGCACGGCCAGACGCTGATGCTCGTGACGGTCTATTGCAGCGACGGCAGTGTCGGTACTGGCGAAGGGACGACGATTGCCGGCATGGCGTATGGACCTGAAAGCCCGGAGTCGATGAAGCTCGCAATCGACGCATACCTGGGCCCCGCGATGATCGGCAAAGACGCCTCGCGTGTTCAGGCTTTAATGGCGCATTTGAGTAAGCTCGTCAAAGTGAATCACTTCGCCAGGAGCGCCGTCGAAACAGCGTTGCTCGATGCGCATGGACGGCGTCTTGGCGTGCCAGTCAGCGAACTGCTCGGCGGGCGTTGCCGCGATCGTCTGCCGGTTGCATGGACGCTCGCTTCGGGAAGCACCGAAAAGGACATCGCGGAAGCGGAGAAGATGCTCGAATTGCGCCGGCACAAGACCTTCAAGTTAAAGATCGGCGCAAGAGATCCCAAGGTGGATATCGAACACGTAGCGCGCATCAAGAAAGCATTGGCGGATCGCGGCGCAGTGCGCGTCGACGTCAATATGGCGTGGAGCGAAACGCAGGCGGCGTGGGCCATTCCTGCACTCGCCGAGGCGGGATGCGAACTGGTCGAGCAACCGGTGAACTCCGCGGCAGCGCTGAAGCGGCTAATGCGTCGCTTCCCCGTTGCATTGATGGCCGACGAAGTACTCCAGGGTCCGCAGAGCGCTTTCGACATTGCGAAGAACGATGGCGCCGATGTATTCGCGATCAAGATAGAACAGAGCGGCGGACTCTTCGCGGCACAGCGTGTCGCTGCTATCGCGGACGCCGCCGGTATAGAGCTTTATGGCGGCACGATGCTCGAAGGTGCGGTCGGCACGATTGCATCGGCGCATCTGTTTGCGAGCATTCCGAATCTGCAATGGGGAACCGAGCTCTTCGGTCCGTTGCTGATTACCGAGGAAATTCTCGTAAAGCCGCTCGATTACAGCGATTTCGAATTGACCGTGCCGGATGGTCCCGGCCTCGGCATCGAACTGGACAAAGACAGGATAAAGCGCTTTACCCGCGACGGGTCCGAGAAGATCACACAGTAATTCCCTGAAAGAGTGAGACACGACAATGCTCTACCACGTACGCATGGATGTCAGCATTCCGCCCGACATGCCGGCCGATAAGGCAAATGAACTGAAAGCACGCGAGAAGAGTTATTCGCAGGAATTGCAGCGTAGTGGCAAGTGGCGCCATATCTGGCGCATTGCAGGCGAGTACGCCAACTACAGCGTGTTCGACGTGGAAGGCAACGCTGAGCTTCACGACATTCTGATGGCTTTGCCGTTGTATCCGTATATGAAGATTTCCGTCACGCCGTTGTGCCGTCATCCTTCTTCCGTTCGTACCGGCGACGCGTGAGGCCGACAAAGCGCGCGATGTACCGACGCGCCCCCACGCCGCTTTCCCAATACAACATGGAGGCAGAATCATGAGTATCAAAGTATTTGCAACACAGGAAGTGCAAGACCTGCTGACGGCGGCCGCGAATCTCAATAGCGATAGCGGCGATAAGCGCGCGAGACAGATCACACATCGTCTGTTAAGCGACCTGTTCAAGGCTATTGACGATCTCGACATGACGCCGGATGAAATCTGGACTGGCGTGAACTACTTCAACAAGCTGGGACGAGATGGCGAAGCGGCCTTGCTTGCTGCCGGCCTTGGCCTCGAAAAGTACCTGGACATCCGCATGGATGCTGCCGACAGGCAAGCCAGACTCGACGGCGGCACGCCCCGTACTATCGAAGGTCCGCTGTATGTGGCCGGTGCGCCTGTGCGCGACAGCGTGTCGAAAATCGACCTCGATCCAGACAACGAAACGGGCCCGCTAGTCATTCGCGGCACTGTCACTGGGCCCGATGGCGAGCCTGTCGCGGGTGCGGTGGTCGAGTGCTGGCACGCGAATTCGAAAGGCTTCTATTCGCACTTCGATCCGACCGGGACACAGAGCGACTTCAATTTGCGCGGTGCAGTAAAGACCGGTACGGACGGAACCTATGAGTTCCGCACCTTGATGCCGGTCGGTTATGGCTGCCCGCCGCATGGCGCAACGCAGCAACTATTGGACGCGCTCGGCCGTCACGGCAATCGTCCGGCGCATGTGCACTTCTTCGTCACAAGCAGTCAACACCGCAAGCTCACTACGCAGATCAATATCGAAGGCGATCCGCTGATGTGGGACGACTTCGCCTATGCGACTCGCGAAGAACTTATTCCCCATGTGGTCGAGAAGACCGGCGGCGAGGCGTTGGGTCTCAAGACTGACGCGTACAAGGAAATCGTGTTCGATGTGCGCTTGACGCCGCGCGTAGAGGGCAAGGACAACCAGTTGGTCAATCGGCTGCGTGCATCGGCGGCGGCGTGACTCGCCGCGCAAGACATCGCGCAACGACAACAAGAACTGAACTAGCCGCCACGGCGACGGCCCGTTATTGACAGACCTTTTCCTCGGAGACTGCAGTCGGAACTTCTTTCGGCGCAGTCTTGAAGTGACCATAGGTTCTGTATGTTTTGCCTTTGACGGTCACTACTTCCACCGACTCTTTCGCAGCCGCGGCTTTCCGGTCGGCTTCGACGCTGCTATTGCGCCACGAGCCGGACTTCGAAAAAGTTTCGGGCGTAACGCTTTGTCGCGGCATCGCATGATTCGATGCCGTGATCGCAGCAGTCGCCGGATTGCTGAAGCGCGGCGGATTGCCGTCCCGTGCAGTAGCGGCATTAGCCTGCTCTGAGCTCGCGGTACTCGTGCCGATTCCATTCGGTGCCCAGCCGATTACGCCAGGTCCGACGACCAGCGGCGACAATTCGATCGCCACGATATGCGATTGCCGACGAGCAACGAGCAGGCATTTTTCGCCGCCTGCAGTACTTAAGGGAATGGCGCCGCTCCATTGCAGCAATGCAGGAGCCGACACGCTGGACGTTGCCGACACTCCGCCCGGCTCGCCAGCCCACACGCTCGCCGGCGGTGCCGCGGCCAGCGCATTCGCACCAGTCACCGCGGCGAGCGTCAGCATCGCGAATACCAAATGGCTCTTCATACAGTGCCTCGACTGTTCTCTCTTCGGTCCACTTTGCCATGCGCAAAGAAAGCCCTATTTGATTAGCGAAACCTTGAAGTTGTCGCTCGCGGGCGATGCCGGCTTTCCATCAGAGAGTTCGTCGTGTCCAACGTTGAGCGATGGCGCCTTGCGCGTTTCCGCTGCAGGTTGGGCCTTCACCGGCGCCGTGCGTTCGTTCGTTGCAGCCACAGGCAGACCGAGCCGGGCGCGAACAATCGGATCGCGATACTTTTCGTCCTCTGAGTATTGCGCCGCGTCGGGCGTGCGTGCAAGAGGCGCGGTCGTGCCGGGGCAGAGATGGCCCGTCGATTCGACAGCCTTGCGGTTCGCGTCGCTCTGACACAGCAATGCAAGCGCGACGTCGGTGAGGCCCATCGCGCGGAATTCGCGTGCGTCGAGTCGCCGGACGCAAGCCTGATCGACTTGTGTCGTACCGCCCGTCAGACCGAAGCCCGTCACCGAGATGCCGAAGCTGGTCGATCCCATGCAGGTGTCCGACAGTGTCGTCGTCAGTGCGGGCGCGGCGATGCTCGGCGTCGTGCGCACGGAGTACGAACTCTGGTTGTAGTCGACCGTCGCTCGCGTGTCGTACGCGTTCGTTCCCGGACCTGCCGAAGCTTTGCTGGTCGTGTCGGCGCCTGTGCCGCTGCCCGACAGAGCTCCCGTCGACGCAGTCATCGTCGGCATCGTGACCGATACGTTCACGTTGGACGAGCCGCCCGAAGCGGTGGCTCGCCCAATGCCGCCTACCGAAGTCGACGTCGAGTTCGTCGTGGCGGATGAGTTCGACGATGTGCCGATGTTGTTCAGGCTCGAGCCGCCGCCCTGGCCGATGCCGATCGAACTGGAACCCGATACGGAGCCCGACGACGAATCGGCGGTCGTATCGGCGTTAGCGGCGTGCGCGGCGCAAAGCGCAATGGCGCATGCCAGATGCAAGATAGTTTTGTTCACTTTTGTTCTCCCCAAACCCTTCTTCACTACAAACGAGGCGGCGTGCAAATGAGGCGGTGCCCATTGGGCCGCACTCGGCCCATGCACCGCCTCGAATGAGTTGCTTAGTGCCAGCCGCTGCCGAGCTTGCTCCATGCATTGGCCGCTGCGTCGGCGCCCGAGAGGCCGCCGGCTGTCGATCCGCCGAAGCCAAAGCCGCCTGCTTGCGACGTGTTGATGTGGCTCGTCGTTGCATTCGTCGTGTTACCCGTGACGCCATAGCCCGAACCGGCCGTGGCGGACGCGTGACCGTTGGCGGCGCCGGCATCGGTGGCGGTGAAGTGGCCGAAGCCGATCACTGCGGCGGTGGTCGAGCCGCCCGACGTCGAGCTCGAAGTGGAGCTTGTACCGGTAGCGAAAGCGGCGACGGAAATGAACGAGAGGACTGCTGCTGCAATAAGGTTGCGTTTCATAATTGATCTCCCATAGGACGCGCGTGGTTATCCCGCTACATCGGCGCGGATATGTAGCAGGTACTGCAAGAAAATTTTTGGATTGACGCCTGTCTTAGGCGTGCGGGCAGCGGGCGAACGTCATGGAGGCAACCCGTGGCAGTCGCGTGATGCAAGTGCACAAGTCGCGGAAGAGTTCGCTGCGAAGAAGTGGTGTTGTCGGGGAAGAAGACAGTGCCGTGTGGTGCCATGTTTAATCGGCACACACAGGTCAGCGTTCGCGCATGTCGGCGCGGCCGTGTCGGCCGCCCGCATGCGGTTTGTATTGGTGTTCATGACTGTCTCCCCGACGCATCTAATGATTGATGCTTGATGTGTTTCTGTTCTTTTGATTTCGTGCTTCTGAGTGGACTTTAGGCAAGAGGGACAGGTTCAACCGTGGGCGAACTAACACATGTGGTCATGCGACTGGGTAACGTCGCGCGCTTTGTGGGCAAGCGCTCAATATCAGCGGCGTGAGGCCAACAATCGGGCGATGCGATGGCAAGCCGGAACCTCCCCCCGCGCGACATGTCAATACAGCAATGTCGCGCATTCAATCGGGGGTGCGAAATGACTGCCACGCAACCAGGGGCGGTGCCCCTCTCCGACGAGGACGCACGGCGCCAACTGCGCCGCGCCGTTATCGCCAGCACGATCGGCACGACGATCGAATGGTATGACTTCTTTCTCTACAGCACGGTAACGGGTCTGGTATTTGCGAAGCTGTACTTTCCGCAATCGGACCCGCTCGTCGGCACACTCCAGGCGTTTCTCATCTACGCGGTCGGCTTTATCGCGAGGCCGGTAGGCGCAGCCATTTTCGGGCATTACGGCGATCGTATCGGCCGCAAAGCCACGCTTATCGTCACGCTGCTGCTGATGGGACTCGCGACCTTCGCCGTCGCGTTTGTTCCGACGTATGCGTCCATCGGAATCTGGGGCGCGGTGATACTCACGGTGCTGCGCTTCATTCAGGGCGTGGGCGTCGGCGGCGAGTGGGGCGGGTCGGTGCTGATGTCGATGGAATGGGCGCGCACCAACGCGCACCGCGGCTTCGTCGCGTCGTGGCCGCAGTTCGGTGTGCCGGCCGGGCTGTTTATCGCGAACCTCGCGGTATTGGCCATGAGCGCTATTGCCGGCGACGCGTTCCTGACCTGGGGCTGGCGCGTGCCGTTCTTCCTGAGCATTGTTCTGGTCGCAATTGGCCTCTACATTCGACTGAACATTCTCGAGACGCCGATCTTCGCGAAGCTCCTCGCGGAACGCAAAATCGAAAAGACGCCGATGCTCGAAGTCATTCGCCGTCAGCCGAAAGACATTCTTCTTTCGGCGATTGCGCGCATGGCTGAACAGGCGCCGTTCTATATCTTCACGGCGTTCGTTTTCACGTATGGCGTAACGACACTCGGCGCGTCTCGCGATCTGCTGTTGACGGCGGTGCTGGTCGCTTCCGTGCTGGAATTCGGCACTATTCCGCTGTTCGGCCATGTGTCGGATCTGATTGGGCGGCGCCGCATGTACATGATCGGCGCGGCCGCGGCGGGCCTCTTCGGCTTTGTTTATTTCGCCATGGTCGACACGCGCGATCCGACGTGGATTTTCGTGGCCATCGTGCTCTCGCTCGTACCGCACTCGATGATGTACGGGCCGCAAGCCGCATTGATCGCCGAGTCGTTCACGGGGCGGCTGCGCTATAGCGGCGCGTCGCTCGGCTATCAACTGGCGTCGGTGATCGCGGGCGGTCCCGCGCCGCTGATCGCAACGGCGCTGTTCGCTTACTATCACTCGGGCTACGCCATTGCCATCTATGTGTTCGTTTGCGGGCTGCTGAGCCTCATTGCTGCATCGCGTCTGGGCGACTACACGAACAAGGACATCTCGCAGGAATACGACGAGCCGCAGTCGATGAGCAGCGGCGATCATGGTCATCGGCATGCGTGAACATGCGGTGCGGCGCAGCATGCCGCACGCCGCGACTGCTGCTATCTGACTTCGCCGGTCTCGCGTTCGGGGCGGCGCACGGCGCGCACTTTTGCGCTATTGCCGCCGCCGCAAAAGAACTGCTCGCCGCCGTCCGACTCGAGACCGGACACGCCGACGCCCGCCGGCATCTCGAGGCTTTCCAGAACTTCGCCGGTACGCGGATCGATGTGACGCAGCTCGCTCGCGTCGTCTTCCCAGGTGCCGTGCCAAAGCTCGCCGTCGACCCACGTGACGCCCGTCACGAAGCGATTCGATTGAATGGTGGACAGCACCGCGCCGGTCTCGGGATCGACCTGATGAATCTTGCGCTCGCGATATTCGCCGACCCACAGCGACCCTTCAGCCCACGCAAGTCCTGAAGCGCCGTTGCCGCCAGGCGCGGGAATCGTCGAGAGTATGCGGCCGCTGGCCGGGTCGATCTTGTGGATGCGGCCTTCGGCGATCTGGTACAGATGCTGGCCGTCGAAGGCCGTGCCCGCGTCGGCGGCGATCTCTATGCTGCGCAGCGTGTCACCGCTCGCGGGATCGAATGCGTTCAGCGTCTTGCCGGCCGCGATCCAGACATGCTGGCCGTCATATGTGACGCCGCCGACTTGCTCGACGTCCGGAAAGGGACCGTATTCACGGATGATGGTGGCGTTTGATCGATTCATGCTGTCATCCTAATTGAGCGCGAGCGGCGCGGAGAGTAACAACGTTGTCGCGAATCCGGATGCGGGCGGCGCCATCCAGCGGCGCGCGCGTCCGCGGCCAAAAGACTGCGCCTTGCCTGCGGCCGCGAGCGAATCGAGTGTGCGCTGAACGGTGCGCTGGCTTGCGCCGAGTGCGAGCGCAAGCGCGGAACTCGACCACGACTCGCCATCGGCGAGCAGTGCGAGCATGGCCGCGTGAGTTTCTTCGACGGGACGCGCGAGCAGCACAACGCGATGCCCGTGACGCGGCATCAACGCAAAGCCGCGCCGCGTTGCACTCACTTCGGCGAGCGCGCCGAGCATCGTGCGCAAGCGGCCCATTTCTACACGCAGGCGCGCGCGATGCGAGTCGTCGGCGTGGCTCGTCCTGAAGGCGCGCGCGATCAACATGTCGCGCGGGACATCGGCGGGCCACGCTTCGGCGAGTTGATACGCGAGATCGAACAGCACGGGCCGCCGCGTCAGCGAGACGATCGCGCCGGTCTTCTGCACGACGTGACGGCATGCGTCGACCACGAGCGCCTCTGACGCGAGCAACGCTTCCACTTCGTCGAGCAGTAAAAGCCGCTCTTCGCCGCTTGCGATCAAACGCGCGGCCGGCAGCTTCAGCGTGTGCGAAGCGCTTTCCACTTCGGCGATCAGCGCGGGAATACGCGCTTCATAGGCGGCCTGTTTCGCGCGTGCGAATGCGACGCGAGCCGCGGCAGTTTGCAAGCGGCGCAGCGCGACGCCTGCCACGACCAGCTCATGCGCGGCCCGCAACGCAGGCGGCAAAGGTGTGGGATCGAGCGCGCCAAGCAGGCGCTCGGCGTCGTCGATATGACCGATCAGCACGAGCCGCCGCACCTCCAGATACGCTGCATGCGCGGCATTGGCGCGGTCGCCGTGGGCTTCGAGAATCGCGCGCGCGTCGCCGAGCGCTTTGGCTGGCCATGCAAGATCGCGCGAGGCGAGGGCGATCTCCGCTTCCGCCACCACGCATCGCGCACGCGCGACGGCTTGCCGGGCGCCGAACGCGCGCGCGGCACTTCGCACGAGCGCCTTCGCCCGAATCAGATCGCCGAGTTGCGCCAGGGCGATGCCGCGAAGGGCGAGCGCCGGCGCGTCGTCGCGCAAGGCGACGCGCTTCAATGCGCCGAGCGGATCACCGGCCGCGAGTGCCTGCGCCGCGGCTTGAATGAGCGGATCGGTCTTCATTGAAATCGCGCCACACTTGTCACTCCCACGGTCAGGAATCCCGGTACTAATCTAGCACGACCGCTAACCAGTACGTCGTATCGAAAGCGATCGAACGACGAAGGAAACCGAACGGAGAGAGCCATGACCACGACACATAAGACCGGGACACGCGAAGAATGGCTGGCCGCGCGCCTCGATCTGCTCAACGCGGAAAAAGAATTGACGCGGCGCAGCGACGAGATCGCGCGGCAACGCCAGGAATTGCCCTGGGTTCGCGTCGACAAGACGTATCGATTTGAAACCGAGCAAGGCAGTGCAACGCTTGCCGATCTGTTTGCAGGACGCTCGCAGCTTCTCGTTTATCACTTCATGTTCGGGCCGGACTACAAGGCGGGCTGCCCGTCGTGCTCGTCGATTGCGGACGGATTCGACGGCTTCGAGGTTCATCTCGCGAATCACGACGTGAGGCTGATGGCGATTTCGCGCGCCCCGCTTGCAAAGCTCCAGGAATACAAGCGGCGCATGGGATGGACATTTCCGTGGGCGTCGTCGGCGGGCAGCGACTTCAACTTCGACTTCAACATCTCGTTCACCGAGCAGCAGCAGCGCGAGGGCACCGTCGAATATAACTATCAGCGCGGCCGTCACGCAATGGACGCCGTGCCGGCGCCGGAGCCCGTCGCTCAGTTTGCGGAGACTTGCGGAACCGACCCGTCGACGTATGCGCGCGACCGGCCAGGACTCAGCGCGTTCGTGCTCGAAGACGGCCACGTGTACCACACGTACTCGACTTATGCGCGCGGACTCGACGGACTGTGGGGCATGTACCAATGGCTCGACCGCGCGCCGAAAGGGCGCAACGAGACGGGCATCTGGTGGCGCCGTCACGACGAATACGAGAAGCGCTGAGGCGCGTGATGGACCTCGTTAGCGTCGGCGAAAGCGGCGCGCGATGCTCTGCGCGCGCTGTTTTCTACAGCGTCTGCGGCTTGCTGTTCGCGATCAGTGCGGGCGCGACCATCGCGGCTTGCCTGTCGATGTCGGCAATGGGCGAGTTGCCGATGCGCGGCGGCTGGAGCATGTCGATGATGTGGATGCCCATGTGCGGAAAGACGTGGCTGCGCGTCGCGGCATCGTTCGTCGGCATGTGGATCGCGATGATGACCGCGATGATGCTGCCTTCCGTCGCGCCTGTGTTGTGGCGTTATCGCGAAGCGCTCTGTAGTGTGACGCACGCGCGGGCGCCCGCGCTCACATGGCTGACCTGGCTCGCAGGCATCGGCTATTTCGCCGTATGGACTGCGTTGGGCGCGGTGGTGTTCGCGCTCGGCGCAGCCTTCGTCGAACTTCAAATGCAGGTGCCGGCGCTTTCGCATGCTGTGCCCGTTATAGCCGGTGTAATGGTGCTGCTCGCAGGCGCGTTGCAATCCTCCGCATGGAAGGCGCATTATCTCGACTGCTGCCAACAGCCACAGGAATGCGGCCACGCTGCATTGCCGCTGCGTTCCGATGCCGCGTTACGATACGGCCTGCGTCTCGGGCTTCATTGCTGCTATTGCTGCGCGAGCTTCACCGCGGTGCTCGTCGCGATCGGCGTGATGGATCTTCTTGCGATGGCCGCGCTTACTGTGGCGATCACGCTCGAGCGTCTCGCGCCGCGTGGTCCGCTTGTCGCGCGAGGTATTGGGTATTCAATCGTCGGCATGGGTTTGCTGATGATCGCGCGAGCCGCTTCGCTCATGTAAAAGCATTCGTTGCAACGCTCAATAAAACAGAAACGAACTGATGACCCGATATATCGCTCTGCTGCGCGCCGTGAATGTCGGCGGCACCGGCAAACTGCCAATGGCTGAATTGCGAAGCATGTGCGAGTCCGTTGGCTTCACGAATGTCCGCACGTATATTGCGAGCGGCAATGTCGTGTTCGACAGCAAGCTTGCCGAAGCGTCGGTGAAGAGCCGGCTCGAGCGTTGTCTCGAAGCGTATGCGGGCAAGCCGGTCGGCGTCGCGGTGCGCACGAGCGCGGAACTTGCGCAAATACTCGCGGCGAATCCGTTCAAGTCGGCCCCAGCGAATCGTACGGTCGCGATCTTTCTCGACGCACCGCCGCCCGCCGATGCACTCGCTCACGCAAGCGGCCAGCGCGACGAAGAAATGGCGCTCGGCACGCGCGAGATTTACGTGCACTACAACAACGGAATGGCCGACACGAAGCTCAAAATTCCCGCAGCCAAAACGGGAACCGCGCGCAACATGAACACGGTTGCAAAGCTAGTCGAGATGGCGAACGAGTAGCTTAAAGTCTTCAATCGGCGCTAATAAGAAAGGAAAGGGCGGCACAATCAATCGTGCCGCCCTTTCACAAACTGACTGCGGATTGCCGATCGCAACGTTAGCCGCTTACCGCACCTTGCCCGCCTTCCACGCCGACAGCAACTGATCGTACTTGACCGTCTCGCCCTTCGGCTTTTCGTTGGCGAGCTTCTTCCACGGCGCGTGCTGATCGGACAACCACTTCGACGGATCGCTTGCCGCATTCATCTCCGGCGCGCATGCCTTCATGCCGGCTCTCTGCAAGCGCGACAACACCTGGTCCATCTCCTTGGCGAGGTTATCCATTGCGGCCTGTGGCGTCTTTTCTCCAGCGACTGCGGTGCCCACGTTCTTCCACCAGAGCTGCGCCATCTTCGGATAGTCCGGCACATTGTTGCCGGTCGGCGTCCACGCGACGCGTGCCGGGCTACGATAGAACTCGATCAGACCGCCGTACTTGTCCGCGTTCTTCGTGAAGTAGTCGCTATGAATATCGGAGTCGCGAATGAACGTGAGACCGACAATCGACTTCTTCAGCGACACGCTCTTCGACGTCACGAACTGCGCATACAGCCATGCGGCGGCGCGCTGATTGGCCGGCGTCGACTTGAAGAAGGTCCACGAGCCGACGTCCTGATAGCCGTTCTGCATGCCGTCCTTCCAGTACGCGCCGTGCGGCGACGGCGCCATGCGCCACTTCGGCGTGCCGTCCGGGTTCGTCACGTTGCCGGGTTTCAACATCGACGCGGTGAACGCGGTGTACCAGAACACCTGCTGCGCGATCTTCCCTTGCGCGGGCACGGGGCCGGCCTCGCTGAAGGTCATGCCGGACGCTTCGGGCGGCGCGTATTTCTTGAGCCAGTCGATGTATTTGGTCGTCGCATAGACGGCCGCCGGGCTGTTGGTGCCGCCGCCGCGCGACACCGATGCGCCAACCGGATGGCAACCGTCCGGCGTCACGCGAATGCCCCATTCGTCGACGGGCATGCCGTTCGGAATGCCCTTATCGGCTTCGCCCGCCATTGAAAGCCATGCGTCGGTAAAGCGCCATCCGAGCGACGGGTCTTTCTTGCCGTAGTCCATATGGCCGTAGACTTTTTCGCCGTCGATGTTCTTCACGTCATTCGTAAAGAACTCGGCGATGTCTTCATACGCGGACCAGTTCACCGGCACGCCCAGCTCATAGCCGTACTTCGCCTTGAACTTGTCCTGCAGGTCCTTGCGGGCGAACCAGTCCGCGCGGAACCAGTAAAGATTGGCGAACTGCTGATCGGGCAGTTGATAGAGCTTCTTGTCCGGCGCGGTCGTAAAGCTGGTGCCGATAAAGTCTTTGATATCGAGCCCAGGATTCGTGTATTGCTTGCCTTCACCCTCCATGTAATCGGACAGCGGGATGATGACGCCATAGCGATAGTGCGTGCCGATCAGATCGGAGTCCGAGATCCACCCATCGTAAATGCTTTGCCCGGATTGCATCGACGTCTGCAATTTTTCGACGACATCGCCTTCCTGAATGATGTCGTGCTTCACCTGAATGCCGGTGATTTCAGTGAAGGCCTTCGCGAGCGTTTTGGATTCGTAGATATGCGTGTCGATCGTTTCCGACACGACGTGAATTTCCTTGACGCCTTGCGACTTCAGTTTGTTCGCGGTGTCGACGAACCATTTCATTTCGTCCATCTGCTGCTGTTTCGAGAGCGTGCTAGGTTGAAACTCGCTATCGACCCACTTCTGCGCTTCAGGTATGCCCGCCATAGCCTGGTTCCCAAAGGCACCCGACACGATGCTTGCCACTGCGAGCGCGACGATCCGTCTCCTCTGTTGCATGGTCTTCTCCTGTGTCCTTCGTGCCCCTTCGATCTTTCCGGCGCCCGCTTGGGGCATCAGCGGAACCGGCAATTGCGAGTGCTCATTGCGTGCGTTTCGTTTCTATTCAACCTTTCCACATGATCGCGAGCAGAACCAGTAGCGAAGCCAGCGAGCCCGGCCACGAAGTCGAGCCTTCGGCGCTAATGCCGATCCACGCGAGATTCACATACGCGGCCGCGAGCAGGCCGATAAAAAGGCGATCGCCGCGCGTGGTCGCGATAGGCAGAAAGCCCTTGCGTTCATGCGTCGGCGAGCGCAGTTCCCACACGGTCATGCCGGCCAGCATCATGACGATGCAGACGAAGAAGATCGCCACCTCGGGCGTCCAGTACATCCACGTGAACATCAGACTCTCCCCATCGCGAAGCCCTTCGCGATGTAGTTGCGCACGAAGTAGATCACCAGCGCGCCAGGCACGATGGTCAGCACGCCCGCCGCCGACAGCACGCCCCAATCCATGCCGGCCGCCGATACGGTGCGCGTCATCACGGCCGCAATCGGCTTCGCGTTGACGGATGTCAGCGTGCGCGCGAGCAGCAGTTCGACCCAACTGAACATGAAGCAGAAAAACGCCGTAACGCCGACGCCCGATTTGATCAGCGGCAGAAAGATCTTCACGAAGAAAGCAGGGAACGTATAGCCGTCGATGTACGCGGTCTCGTCGATTTCCCGCGACACGCCCGACATGAAGCCTTCGAGAATCCACACGGCGAGCGGCACGTTGAACAGCATGTGCGCGAGCGCGACGGCGATATACGTGTCCGTTAGACCGACACTCGAATAGAGCTGGAAAAACGGTAGTAAAAACACGGCGGGCGGCGTCATCCGGTTGGTGAGCAGCCAGAAGAACATGTGCTTGTCGCCGAGAAAGCGATAGCGCGAGAACGCGTAAGCGGCGGGCAGCGCGACGAGCACGGACATCACCGTGTTCATCAGCACGTAGATGATCGAGTTGATGTAGCCCCAGTACCAGGAGGGATCGGTGAAGATGATCTTGTAGTTGTCGAACGTGATGTGCTGCGGCAGCGTGGCGAACGTCGACATGGTTTCTTCGTTCGTGCGCAGCGAGATCGACAACATCCAGTAAAGCGGAATCAGTGCGAACAGCATATAGACGACGAGCACCAACGTGCGCATCCAGCGGCGCTTATCCTGCATGTTCGTCTCCTTCCGCAGCGGGGCCGCCTTTGCCTACACGGCTCATCCAGTTATAGAGAATGAAGCACAGCAGCAGAATGATGAGGAAATAGATCAGCGAGAAAGCCGCGGCGGGGCCGAGGTCGAACTGGCCGACCGCTTTTTGCGTCAGGTACTGGCTGAGAAAAGTTGTCGAATCGCCGGGGCCGCCGCCCGTCAACACGAACGGTTCGGTGTAGATCATGAAGCTGTCCATGAACCGCAGCAGCACGGCGATCATCAGCACGCCGCGCATTTTCGGCAGTTCGATGTAGCGGAAAACCGCGAAGCGGCTCGCGCCGTCAATTTCGGCGGCCTGATAGAACGCATCGGGAATGGCGCGCAAGCCCGCGTAGCACAGCAGCGCGACGAGCGGCGTCCAGTGCCAGATGTCCATCACCAGCACGGTGATCCATGCGGCCGTGGGGCTTGCCGTGTAGTTGTAATCGAAGCCGAGGCTATTGAGCCAGTAACCGAGCAGGCCGATATCCGGGCGCCCAAAAATCTGCCAGATCGTGCCGACGACGTTCCATGGAATCAGCAACGGCATGGCGAGCACGACGAGCGCCGCCGATGCGCGCCATCCGGAAGCCGGCATCGAAAGCGCGAGGCCCACGCCCAACGGAATCTCGAACAGCAGCACGCAAGCGGAAAAGATGATCTGTCTGCCGAGCGCGTCGCGCAAATCGGGATCGGTCATGATGTTGCGAAACCATTCGGTGCCGACGAACACATGCTGCGTCGGACTAATGATGTCCTGCACCGAATAGTTGACGACCGTCATCAGCGGCAAGATCGCGGAAAAGGCCACGCAGATGAACACGGGTATTACGAGCAGCCACGCTTTCTGATTGACGGGCTTGTTCATTGCGCGGCTCCTTCTGCGTTACGTGCATCGATTCTTTCGTCATTGCAGAAGAACACCGTTTCTGGCGCGGCCACGCGCAGCCAGGCGGGCCCGTTCACCACGCGCACATGCGGCTCGAGTTTCGCGTTGAAGAGATGGCCGTCGCATTGCGCGGTCACGAGTTGATAGTTGCCGAGTTGCTGCGCGCGCAGCACCTCGACTTTGACGGCGCCGGCTTCGCCTTCGTGGGCGAGCCGCACGAACTCGGGGCGAATGCCCAATGTAAGCGGGCTCTTTGCCTGCTGATGCGCGTCGCCCAGCGCCGCGAGGGTGGCGGCGCCGAGCGTGAGACGCTGTGAGCCGATCCGCGCGCCGTCGGTGTCGAGTTCGATCGGGCAAAGATTCATACCCGGACTGCCGATGAAGTAGCCGACAAACGCATGATCCGGCCGCAGAAACAGCGCATCGGCGCCGCCTTTCTGCACGACGCGGCCGTTGGTCATGACGACGACTTCATCGGCGAAAGTGAGCGCCTCGACCTGATCGTGCGTGACGTAGATCAGCGTGAGCTTCAGTTGCTGATGGATCTTTTTCAACTGCCGGCGCAGCATCCATTTCATCGCCGGATCGATCACGGTCAGCGGTTCGTCGAACAGAATCGCCGCGACGTCCTGGCGAACGAGGCCGCGCCCAAGCGATATTTTCTGCTTTGCGTCGGCCGCGAGATTGCTGGCCTTGTGCGGCAGATCGCGCGTCATGTCGAGAATTTCCGCGACTTCGTGCACGCGCTTTTTCACTTCGGCGGCGGGCATCCTGCGGTTGCGCAGCGGAAACGCGAGGTTGTCGAACACGGTCATCGTGTCGTAGATCACCGGGAACTGGAACACCTGCGCGATGTTGCGCTCGCGTGCGCCGAGCGCGGTCACGTCGCGTCCGTCGAACAGCACCTTGCCCTCGGACGGTTTGACGAGGCCCGACACGATATTGAGCAGCGTGGTCTTGCCGCAGCCCGACGGCCCGAGCAGCGCATAAGCGCCGCCGTCTTCCCACACCATGCTCATGGGCTGCAGCGCGTAGTCGTCGAGTGTCGCGGGCTTCGGACGATACGCGTGCGCGAGATTCTGGAACTCAATGCGCGCCATGAGCGGCCTCCGGGCTCGATACCAGTTTCGTATCCGCGCCGAACACGAACAGTTCGTCAGGGTCGATGAAAACGTTGAGTTCGGTGCCGAGCTCGATCTGATGCACGCCCTGCAACTGCGCGACGAGGTCGATGCCGCCCGTCAGCGTGCGCAAATGCAGATAGGTTTCCGAGCCGCTCAACTCGGCCAGTTCGAGCCGGCAGGGAACAGCGACTGCATGCGGCGCTTTCGCGTGAAGGCGCAAGTGCCCTGGCCGTATGCCGATGCGGCATGCGCCGTTCGCAGCGGTGCCTTGCCGGAGCGGAACGTCGACGCCGATCGGCAGACGCGCGCGGCCGTTGCCGTTGAGCTCGCTCGTCAGCATGTTCATCGGCGGATCGTTGAAGACGGCTGCTGCATCCACGTTGACCGGCGCGTTGTAGACGTCGAGCGTCGGACCGAATTGCAGCACGCGGCCTTTGTCGATGATCGCGGTATAGCCGCCGAGCAGCAGCGCTTCGAGCGGCTCGGTGGTGGCATAGACCACGGTCGTCTTGCCGTCCGCGAAAAGCGTGGTCAACTCCATGCGCAATTCCTCGCGCAGCTTGTAGTCGAGATTCACGAGAGGTTCGTCGAGCAGCACGAGCGACGTGCGCTTCACGAGCGCACGCGCGAGTGCGCAGCGCTGCTGTTGACCACCCGACAGTTCGCTCGGCCGCCGCTCGAGCAGATGCTCGATATGCAGTTTCCCCGCGACCTCGAGCACGCGCCGGCGAATTTCCGCCGAATCGGTCTTCTGCAACTGGAGCGGCGACGCGATGTTCTGGAACACGGTCATCGCCGGATAATTGATGAACTGCTGATAGACCATCGCCAGATTGCGCTGGCGCACGCTGACGCCTGTCACGTCCTGGCCGTCCACCAGCACGCGGCCCGCGTTCGGCCTGTCCAGTCCCGCCATCACGCGCATCAGCGTGGTCTTTCCCGCCTGGGTCGGACCGAGCAGCACATTGATAGCGCCTGGCACAAGACGCAAATCCACGCCGTACAGATACGGTTGCCCGCCAGAAACGACACTGACTTGCTCCAGTTCCAGGACCAAATTGTTCTCCTTTCAGGCGCGCGCGATGCGACCGTCAAACCGCAGCTTGACGATGGCATCGATTGGGTTGCACTTTTATTACACGCAGCAGACAGAATTTCCCTTTTGTTGGTTTGCGTTTAAATCGGGGTTAACCTTACGAAAGGCCGAAATAGAGAATCTCGTCGATACGGGTCTCCGTAAAGGGCCTACCAAGCCGTTTTCTGTCGGGCATATACCCAGCAAGTGGGAAAGCGGATTCGCGCCACTATTTGGCGGAATTAACCTTTTGCCGAACGTTTACGTGATAATCGGTACGCACGCTGCCGGTTTCGAACCACTAACCACTAAAAATGCGCGGGTCATGGCTTTTAGCGAACCAAGGTCTCCATTTTTCCGGTGGCTCGTGTCTTCGGCTCAGAATCTGAGCGCGGAGAACCGCCAGATACTTCTCGCCAATCTTTTCACACGCACCGCGTCCATCGTCTTCGCATCCATCTGCGAAATCAGCGTCTGCGCGACCGCTTACTATCTGCACCCGAGCTTGCTGTATGCGACGTGGACGGGCGCCGTTGTCGCGCTGCTGATCGTGCGGCTCGCGCTCATCTGGTCGTGCCGCCGCCGCAGCGCACTGGGTCTGCCCACACCTACCGCCGCCTTCCTGTTTGCAAGCGTTCTGTGGAGCGCGTTGTTCGGCCTGGGCGCTTTGCTGTGCAACATCAGCGGAGACGCAACGCTTTTCCTGCTTGGCAATGTTTGCGCGGTCGGCGTTGTCGGCGGACTCGCGGGACGCAATGCGGCCACGCCGCGGCTCGTGATGCTGCAGATCGTCTTCATCATCGGTTTGCTGGGCGTCGGCGCGGCGCTGTCGCCGGGCTCCGGAAAACTCGTGCTTCTGTTTCAGGCGCCGTTTTGCGCCGCCGGTTTTCTCACGGTTGCGCTGCGCAGTAATCGCGATACGGTTGCGCTGCTGCTCGCGCGCGAAAGCAGTCAGCGGCTCGCGCATCACGACAGCCTCACCGGCTTGCCGAATCGTGCGCGCATCAACGAACTGCTGTTCGAGCGCACGGCGGTCAGCGCGGCGCAGCGCGACGGATTGTTCGCTGTTCTATTGATCGACCTCGACGGCTTCAAGGCGATCAACGACAGTCTCGGCCACGCCGCGGGCGACCAGATTCTTCAGGAAGCCGCGGTTCGCCTGCGTGAAGTGATGCCGGCCACCGACATCGTCGGACGCCTGGCCGGCGACGAGTTCGTGGTGATCTCGGAAGCGCCCGAGCCGTCCCGCGATGTGCGGCTCATCGCGGACAGCATCGTCAAGACGCTGGCGCGCCCCTTCGTGCTGACGGAAGCGCTCGTGCATATCGGCGCGAGCGTGGGCGTGGCGCTGTACCCCGAGCACGCGTGCACGGGTCCGCAATTGCTGATTTGCGCCGACCGCGCGTTGTACGCGGTCAAGCGCAGCGGCAAGAGCGCTTATCTGATTTTCGACGCACACGAACATGTCTCCGACGAAAGCCTGAGCCTGTTGCGCAGCGACCTGGAAGGCGCGTTGCGCACGTTCATCGGACTGCGCATGGAGTATCAGCCGATCCTGGACCTCGCGGGCGGCGAAGTGACGGGCCGCGAAGCGCTGATTCGCTGGACGCATCCGACGCGCGGCGAGCTCTCGCCGTCCGCTTTCATTCCGACTGCCGAACGTACCGGGCTGATACTCGCGCTCGGCGAGTGGGCGTTGCTGCAGTCGTGCAAGGAAGCGGTCATGTGGTGCGACAAGGTGCCGGTCGCGGTCAACGTGTCGCCGGTGCAATTGCGCGAGGAGGCGTTTGCGTCGATCGTGGCGGGCGTGCTTCGCAAGACGCGGCTTCCGCCCGAGCGCCTGAACATCGAGGTGACGGAGACAGTGCTTCTGAACGACGACGTGGTGACCCGGCGCAACATCTCGCGGCTGCGTGCATTGGGCATCGGTCTTGCGCTCGACGATTTCGGCACCGGCTTTTCGACCATGTCGACACTCGTGCGCTTCACGTTCGACAAGCTCAAAATCGACAGCTCGTTCGTGAAGGAGTCAGTGCATCGGCGCGAATCCGCGGCAGTGGTGCGAGGGATCGTCGCATTGGCGCGCGAGATCGGCATGCCGACCACGGCCGAAGGCATCGAAACCCAGGAGCAGCTCGATTTCGTGCGGCGCTCCGGCTGCACGCATGCGCAAGGCTTCCTGCTTGGCAGACCGGTGCAAGGCTGTGAGATCGCGCGTATCGACGACAAGCTGCCCGTGCAGTCCGTGCGCTCCGTGAACCAGTCCTGAGCCACGGCCTGTATTGCAAACGCGAGGGTTCTTATCCAACAGCGAACGGCGAGGCAAATGTGGATTCGACCTTGAAATTCCAGCTACGGCTTACCGTATCGCCGGAACTTGCCGATGCGCTGCGCACCGACCCTTCGGGCGCGGCGCACGCGGAACTGCAGCGTATCTTGCATCGGCATGATGCGACGCTGAAATGCCAGTACGACGCATTCGCGGACTACGTGAGCGAGGCCGAGCGGCTCGGCACCGAGAAGTACTCGCTCTATCAGTGGACGCGCGAAACGATCCGGAATCCGGAGAAGAAAGCAAAGTACCTGCGATCGTTCACGGTCTATGTGAAGGGCGAGCAGATCTACGACAAGCAGATCGCCGATGCGATGGAGAACGAACTATTGAAACTCGCCAGCGTAGACAGCCCGCGCGGCATTGAAAGCGTTTCGAAGTTCGACACCAATCCCGCGAATAGTCCGCAGCCGCCAAAGCGTTAGCCGCTTGCGCATCATTTTCCCGTCGCTTGCTCATTAGCGGTTAGCCCTTTTCATTCAACTGTCACCGTTTCGCGACTAGGATCACTGGTCAAAGCCGCCAGTCCTTCCTATCCACAAACACAGACATGTCGAATACAAAGAACGCTAATGCCTCGCCAGCCGATCAGGGCGCATCCATCGTTTCGCGTCGCGGGTTTCTGAAGTTCGCGGGCGCATCGGGTCTTGCCGGCGCGGCCAACGCGCTGTCGACGGCACGCGCCGCGAGTAGCACGCCGGACGGCACGCCCGAGCAGATCCATCTGACGTGGGGCAACGATCCTTCGAGCGACGTCACCGTGTCGTGGACGTCGCTCGCGGCTGCCGTGAAGCCGCATCTGCGCATTGGCCGCATCGGCGACGCGAAGCACATCGTGCATGGCGTGCAGACCACTTACACCGACGGCCTGAACGGCGACGTCGTGTTCAGCTATCACGCGCGCCTGCGCGACCTGAAGCCCGACACGAGCTATGAATACGAGGTCACGGCCGAGAACGACAGCAATGCCGCGCAGCCTTTCACCGGCAGTTTCCGCACCGCGCCGCGCGGCCGCGCGCCGTTCCGCTTCACGAGCTATGGCGATCTCGCGACGCCGAACACCGGCTGGGTGCTGTCGTCGCCGCAAAGCCGCTTCGCGGTGCAGGCCGTGGAGCGCTTTCAGCCGCTGTTTCATCTGCTCAACGGCGACCTGTGCTATGCGAACCTGAACCCGACGCAACAGCCGCAAGTGTGGCGCGACTTCGGCAACAACTGCCAGAACTCGGCGGCGAATCGTCCGTGGATGCCGTGCCCCGGCAACCATGAAATCGAATTCCATAACGGCGAGCAAGGCTTCGCGTCGTATCTCGCGCGTTATGCGCTGCCCGACAATCACACGCGTTTTCAGGGCCGCTGGTACAGCTTCCGCGTAAGCTCGGTGCTGTTCATTTCGCTCGATGCCGACGACGTCGTCTATCAGGACGCCGCCGCCTTCGTCGCCGGACCGGCCCCGCTCGTGCCGGCCGCAAGCACCGGCAATCCGCCGATCCAGCCAGGCACCTCGTTTTATGTGCGAGGCTACAGCGATGGCGAACAGACGCGCTGGCTCGAAAAGACACTGCGCCACGCGGCCGACGATCACGGCATCGACTGGATCGTCGTGCAGATGCACCAGGACGCGCTGAGTTCGTCGAAGACAGGCAACGGTTCCGACAAAGGCATTCGGGAGGCGTGGCTGCCGCTCTTCGACCGCTACGGCGTGGACCTCGTGCTGTGCGGCCACGATCACGACTACGAGCGCAGCTACCCCGTGCGCGGCTGCAATCACCACAAGGGCACCGACATCGCCACGGGCCATCCGGTCGATACCTTGCAGCCAAAGCCGGTGATGTCGGCGATCTCTGCGGGCGCGTCCACGTTCGATACGAGCCAGGGCACGATCCACCTGATCCTCGGCGGCGGCGGCACGAGCGCGCCGCTCGATGTCTATGGCGTCGATGCAGGCACCGGACTGCCGCAAGCGCGCATCTTCACGCGGCCGAATCGTCCGGTGCCGGGCACGACCGCGGGCACCTTCGTTCGTGCGAGCGCCGATGCCGTCGAAGATGCGATCTGGTCCGCGCAACGCGATACGGGCACGGGCTACGGCATCGCCGTGTTCGATCACGATCCGGGTCACGCGGGCGGCGAGACGACGATCACGATGAACTACTACCATGCGCCCGGCGCCGATCAGACGCCGACCGCGAACTACGAATTGTTCGAAACGATCGAGCTAAAAAAGAAGCGCAAGCGCTGAGGCGGGCGGACAGTAAAAAGGTAAAAATGACGGCGCTACATCATTTGTTACACGTCTTACCGGTAAGCCGTGCAGTGGTTACAGAGGGCTTTCATGTCACCGGTTATACTCGGCGCCGTCTCGTAAAAACCAAAGACCTTTTATGTCCAGAAAAATCCTCCAGATTGTGGCTGTCGCGGCGCTCGCGAGCGCGGCTTCCTTGTCGGCTGTGGCCGGCGACATGAACAATGCGCTGGGCGGCGCGCTCGGTGGCGTTGCGGGTGCGGCACTGGGCGGCGCGGTCGGCGGCAGCACGGGTGCCGTGATCGGCGGCGCCGTGGGCGGCGGCGCGGGCGGCGCAGTGACGTCGAACCGCCGTGAGCGCACGGGTGCGATCGTCGGCGGCGCGCTGGGCGGCGGTGCGGGCACGGCGGCCGGCAATGCAATGGGCGGCCGTGGCGGCGGCCTCGTCGGCGCAGCCCTGGGTGGCGGCGCGGGCGCGGCGCTCGGCGGCAACATCTCGCGCTCGAACTCGTATTCCGACGACTATTCGCGCGGTTATCGTTCGGGCAAGAAGCGTCATAAGCATCGCCACTACGACTAAGCAGCACGCAGTAGCGTAGTGCGGTGAAGGCCGCGAAAGCCTGGTGCGCCGCGCGAGCGGCGCTTGCTTCGGCGAATCGAGGCCGGGCTTTTTCAGCCGACGTGCTTCAAAAAGTCCTTCAAGCGCGGCGTGGGCGGGTTGTCGATCAGCTCGCCCGGCGCGCCATCTTCCGCGATGCCGCCGTTGTCCATGAACAACAGGCGCGTACCGACACGCTTCGCGAAGCCGATCTCGTGCGTGACGACAATCATCGTCATGCCCTCCGTCGCGAGATCCTGCATGACCTTCAGCACTTCATGACGAAGCTCGGGATCGAGTGCCGAAGTCGGCTCGTCGAACAGCATTAGCTTCGGCCTGATCGCCAGGGCGCGCGCAATTGCGACGCGCTGCTGCTGCCCGCCGGACAACTCGGACGGATAGTGATTCGCGCGCGATTCGAGCCCGACCTTGTCGAGCAGCGCCATTGCCTGATCGCGCGCTTCGGCTCGCGATGCGCCGCGCACCTGAATCGGGCCGAACATCACGTTTTCGAGCGCGGTCATCTGCGGAAACAGGTTGAACTGCTGAAACACCATGCCCGCTTCCAGACGGATCGCGCGGATGTCAGACGCATTGCCTTTCACGCTCAAGCCGTCCACGAGCAGTTCGCCGCCGCTGATTTTTTCGAGTGCGTTAATGCAGCGGAGCATGGTCGACTTACCCGAGCCCGACGGCCCGACGACCACCACGACTTCCGAACTCTCGATGCGAAGATTGATGTCGTTGAGCACCGGCAGATGGCCGAAGCTCTTTGAGACGCGCTGAAATTCGATCATGCTCATAGAATTCGCATCCTTCTTTCGACGACGCGCAGCGACAGCGTCATGACACCGGTCAGGACCAGATAAATGACCGCGACGGCGGACCAGATTTCCACCGCGCGAAAGTTGCCGGCGATGATCTCCTGACCCTTGCGCGTCAGTTCCCCGACGCCGATCACGATAAACAGCGACGTGTCCTTCAAGCTGACGATGCACTGATTGCCCAATGGCGGAATCAGGCGTCGAAATGCGAGCGGCCCGATGATCTTCATCAGCACGCGCGGCGTCGAGAGTCCCATCGCGAGGCCCGCTTCCATCAAGCCCTTCGGGATCGACAGCAACGCTCCGCGCACCACCTCAGCAAGATAGGCACCCGAATTCACCGTAATGGCGATGATGGCGGCGGTCAGCCCGTCGATTCGCAAATGCGCAAGCAACGGCAACGCGAAGTAGAGAAACATCACCTGAACCACAATCGGTGTGCCGCGTATCAGTTCGACGTAAACCTGCGCAATCACGTTTAGCGCAAGCGGGCCGTAGGCGCGGCATGTGCCCGCCACGACACCGACGATAAAGCCGCCGATCAAGCCCACGAAGGCGATGAATACAGTCAGCTCCACGCCGTCTATCAGATCTGGAAGCGCACTCCAGATAACTGTCCAATCGAATTCCACGAACCGCTCCTTAGGTGTGCGTCTGCCGCGCGGCGGGAACTGCCGCACGGGACGTCGCAACGATTACGATTTGGGCGGCTCGGAGCCGAACCACTTCTTGTACAGCGTCGCATAGCGGCCGTCGGCCTTCATCTTCGCGAGTTCCGCGTTGACGCTCGCGACGAGCGGACTGCCCTTCGGAAAGCCGATGCCGTACTTGTCGCCGCTCACCGGCGTGCCGGCGACCTTGACCTTGCCTTTACCGGCCGTGCTCGCGAAATACAGCACGTTGGGCGTGTCGTGCATCGCGGCGTCGACGCGGCCCGCTTCGAGCGCTAGGTACGCCTGGTCGATGTTCGGGAACTGGCGGATTTCCTTCGGCTTCAGATGCGCCTTGATCCAGTCGATAGTGGCCGTGCCTGTTTTCGCCGCGATCACCTTGCCGTTCAGATCGTCGATGGACCGGATGCTCGTGTTGCCGCTTTGGACCATCGCGGCGAGGCCGCTGTCGTAGTACGGGTCGGAGAAGTCGATGGCTTTCCTGCGCTCCTCCTTGATCGTCATGCCCGACAGCGCGACGTCGATATTTTGCGTCTGCAACGCGGGAATCAGGCCGCTGAAATCCATCGGCTGGACCTTGTATTTCCAGCCCAGGTCTTTCGCGATTTCGGCCCACAGGTCCAGGTCGAAGCCGACGTACTTGTCGCCCTGCTTGAATTCGAACGGCATGAACGACGTGTCCGTGCCGACCACGAGTTCTTTGGTGTCCGCGCGGGCGAGCGCGCTGCCGAATAGCGCGGCCGCAACGAGGGACATGAGGAAGACGCGACGTACCATGATTTTCTCCGCATTGATTGACGATGAACACGCGTTGTGTCTACAACATGCGGTGTTCCGTCGGCATAAGCGACAACATATGTTGTCAATGCGGATACTACGACATCAAAAAGTTTGGCAACAGGAATTTTTGTCGATGAAAACCCTGGCGTGACGCCACGTGCCCGGCGCGGTGGACGCTCGTGCGAAACAAAGGCATAAAAAAAGCGCCGCTGTTGCGGCGCCTCGAGCGAGTCTCTTATGCGAAGGTATCGCGACTGCGGCTACGCCGTCATGACTTCGACGTGAACGCCGCGACCGCTTCCCTGAAACGGCTGCTGCCGTAGACGCTTTCGATCAGATCCTCGTCGTCGAGCCGCTGATCGATCACGATGCGGCGCAGGCTCTCTTTCACCGCGTGCTGCGTGACGGGCGAAAGCGCAATCAAACGTTGCGCGAGCGAGTGCGCCGCTTCCTGCAATGCGTCTCGCCCGCAGATTTCGTGCACGTATCCGCACGCGAGCGCTTCGTCGGCGCTCAGATAGTCGGCGAGCATCAGCATCTTCTTCACGCGAGGTGTGCCGAAGGCTGCCTGAAGCCGCGCGATATTGCGCGACGACAGCGTGTTCGACAGCGTCTTCGCAATCGGTGCGCCGAAGCGCGAAGCGTCGGTGCACACGCGAAAATCGCAGGCCGTCGCGAGCGCGAGACCGCCGCCCACCGCCCAGCCGTCTATCACCGCAATGGTCGGCATGGTAATTCGCTCGATAGTGTCGATCACGCGCTCGACGAACGCTTCGTATGCGAGCCCATCGCGGCCGTCGCGGAAGTCCTTGAAATAGCCGATGTCCGTGCCGGAAATGAACGACTTGCCGCCTGCGCCGCGCAGCAGAATGCAGCGCACGTCGTCGTTCGCTTCGCATTGCGCCACGAGTGCAAGCAGCGACTCGTACATGTCGAGCGTCATCGCGTTGTGCCGCTCGGGTCTGTCTATGAGGATTTCCGCCGCGCCCGAAGCGTGAACGGTCAGACGAACCGGTTCGCTCATGACGCGGCTCCGTTGATTTCGGCGAAGATCTCGTCGTTGTGCTCGCCGAGCAGCGGCGGATGGCGGCGCACGGTCGGCGGCGTGCCGAGCAGTTTGACCGGAAAGCCGATGTTCTTGACCTTGCCCTCGTTCGGGTGGTCGATCTCCATGCACATGTTGCGATGCTGCGCGTGCTCGCTTGCAAATGCTTCGGGATACGAAAGAATTGGTCCTGCGGGGATGCCGGCCGCGAGCAGCAGATCGACCCATTCGCTGCTGTCGCGCTTGCCGAACTCCTGTTCCAGCACTTCGATCATCGCCTCGCGATTTTTCAGTCGCAGCGACACGCTCGCGTAATCCGCGTGATTGATCAGATCGTGCCGATCCAGCGTTTCGCACAGCCGGGTCCATAGCTTCTGGTTGGTTGCGCCCATCACGAAGTAACCGTCGCGTGCCTTCACGGCCTGATAGGGTGCGCTCATCTTGTTGCTCGTGCCGAGCGGTGTCGGCGGGACGCCGGTGCCCCAATAGTCGGACATGTCCCAGATCGAGAAGGCCATGATCGAATCGAACAGCGACGCGTCGATATGCTGGCCTTCACCGCTTCGCTGCGCGCCGATATACGCCGACAGCAGACCGAACACCGCGAACATCGCACAGCCGATATCCGCGACCGGAACGCCGGCTTTCACGGGCTTGCCGCCTTTGTAGCCCGTCACGCTCATCACGCCCGACATGGCCTGCGCCATCAGATCGAAGCCGGGCCGCGACGCCCACGGCCCGCTTTGCCCGAAGCCGGAAATGCTCACATAGACGATCTTTGGATTGATCGCCTTGATGGACTCGTAATCGATCCGCAAACGCTGCACGACGCCCGGCCGATAGTTCTCGACGATGACATCCGCGGTTTTCGCGAGCTTGTAGAACATCTCGCGCCCTTCGTCGCTTTTCAGATCGAGCGTGACGGAGCGCTTATTGCGGTTGAGGTTGAGAAAACCCATGCTGTCGGGGCCTTTCATCTTGAAGCCCATCGAACTGCGCGTCTGGTCGCCCTCGGGCGGCTCGACCTTGATGACGTCCGCGCCGAGGTCGGCCAGCATCATGCAGGCGAACGGCCCCGCCATGACCTGGCTCACGTCGAGCACGCGTATGCCTTGCAGCGGTAGATGCGTTGATTGCGTCATGTCGGGCTTCCTCCTGGTCGGTGAGTCATGTTGTGACTCCACTGTCGCCGGGCAGAAGCGTTGCCGCAAGAATCGCCGCGTCATGGCTGGTTTCGCGGATCGCGAAACCGTCGCGCGCGTGTGCTCCAGCTAGACCGCTAGACTGCTAGGCACCCGCCAGCAACTCCGCGACGACGTTGCGCAGCGTTTGCTCCTGCGCGTGCCCTTCGACGCAGGACAGCACGTAACTGCGCCGCGACCAGTCTCCGTCGAGTTCGACCGATGCGAGCGATGCCTCGGGATGAAAGCTCTGCAACACATCAGGCGGCATGAAGCCGACGCCTAAGCCGTGACGCACCATCGCGAGCATGGTGTCGAAGCCGTTGACGGTCAGGTTGTCCGGAAACAGCCGGCCGCGGCTGCGATACGCGCGCTCCACGGCGGACAGGACGGCCGAGCCCTTGCCGAGGCTCACAATGGGAAGATCGAGAATATCGTCGATGCCCACTGGTCCATTGCCGAATTCAAAATGCGCGCGGCTATAAACCAGCACGAGGCGATCTTCTCGATACGCGCATTTGTCCAGATCGAGAAAGCCGCTTTTCTTCTCGTAGATGCCGACATCGATCACTTTGTCGCGCAGCAGTTGCTGCACGATCTTGCTGTTTTCCTCGACGATTTTCAGCGCGATGCGCGGATACTTGCGCTGAATCCCGGCGATTTCACGCGCCAGAAACTGAATGACGACTGCCTTCGGTGCACCGATGATGATGCGCCCTTCGAGCCCATGATTGAGCGCCTGTGCATCGCCTTCCATGCGATCAATCAGGTTGTCGATCTGCCGAACGTACTCGATCAGCTTCGCGCCCGACTCGGTGATTTCCGCGCCGTGCGGCACGCGTTGGAAGAGCTTCGCGCCGAGTTGCTCTTCGAGATCCGACACGCGCCGCGATGCCGCCGCGACTGCCAGGTTCAGCTTGTCCGCGGCGCGCGAGATGCTGCCTTCTTCCGCAATGGCAAGGATCAGCCGGACAGTTGTCGTGTCGAATTTCACTTGGTCTCCAATGGGTATTCAACGATGAGTCGGTGCATGCGCCGCCCGCTAGTTTAGTGCGTCGCGAACCGCGGCAATAACGAAAACGCTATCACGGCATGCGGTTTCGACATTGGAGCTCTCGCGCCTGCATCCGTACACTTGTCCTTCAGCACCTGCATACAAGTGCCGCGCTCTGCGGCACGATGCATATCGACAACGACGAATGGCCTTTATCAACGTTCATGGCCATCTGGACGGAGACACGATTTTGGACAAGCCCACTGGTTCGCTCACGGCCGCCGCGGTGCGGCCCGCTCGCCTCAATTTCCGCTGGCATGTGCTTATCTGGCTGCTGATCGGCGGGATCATCAACTACATGGACCGTGCGAGTCTTTCGATCGCAGCGCCGGGCATGATTGCAGAACTCGGACTGACTCGCACGCAAATCGGCCTGCTCGGCAGTGTGTTTGCGTGGACCTATGCCGTCATGCAATTGCCGGCCGGCTGGGTGATTGACCGCTTCGGCGCAAAGCGCGCTTACGCACTCGCGATGATCTGGTGGAGCGTCGCCACATGGCTCACTGGCGTGGTCGGTTCCATTTCGGGGCTACTGGTCATGCGCGCGTTGCTCGCGGTCGGCGAGGCGCCGTGCTGGCCGACATCCGCGAAAATTACCGCTGCATGGTTTCCCGCGAAGGAGCGAGGATTCGCGACGGGCGTGTGGGACTCGTCTTCGAAATGGGGACCGGCCATTGCACCGGCTCTACTCGTCGCGTTGATGGTCGCATTCGGCTGGCGCTCGCTCTTTCATGTGACAGGCGCGGTGGGTGTTGCCTTCGCGTTGCTGTTCCTGATGCTGTATCGCAACCCCGTGGACAGCAAGCGTCTTTCGAAAGATGAACGCGAGTACATCGAGGCGGGCGGCGGCGGGCATGAACGCTCGCTCGCCAATTCATCGCTACGGTGGCGTTCGCTATTCGCGCGACGCAGCGTGTGGGGCATGATTCTCGGCTACTTCTGCACGATCTGGCTGTGGAATATTTTCCTCGTGTTCTTGCCGCTCTATCTACTCGACCGCTTTCATATTTCGTTCGCACAGCTTGGCGTGTATGCGGGTATTCCGTGGGCAGGCGGCGCGCTGGGCGAGATTGCCATCGGCTATCTGGCGAAGAAGATGGTCGACCGCGAGATCGCTTCGCCGATTGCCGCAAAGCGTCTGTTGATTGCATGCTGCGCGGTGGGCGCCGCTGTATGCGCGATTGCGTTGCCGTTTAGCCATACGTTGAACGTGACGCTTGCACTCTTCACCGTCGGGCTGGCGTTCATTGCGGCCGTGGTGGGTTCCGCGTGGGCGCTCGCGGCGGACATCGCGCCTTCGTCGATGATCGCCTCCGTCAGCGCGATCCAGAACTTCGGCGGCTATTTCGGCGGCGCGTTTTCGCCGGTCGTCGCGGGATTTATTGTCGACCGCACCGGCTCGTATGCGCTGGCGTTTATTTCAGGCGGCGCGATTGCGGGGTGCGCGGCGCTGTTCTACTGGTTCATGGCTCGCGAACCGATTGTCGATGATGCGGTTGCGTGAGCGGTAGCGCGGCGATAACCACTGGAATGTGGGCAGTTCGCCGTTGCGGGGATTACGGAGTCGTGAAGGCGCTCGATGCGTGTGGGCGCGAGTGGATGGGATCGGGAGAACGCATATCTGCCGAATTCCATCCAGACGCGCGAGCGTACAACGCGCTCCGCGTCTACTGCGTGCCCGGCTGCTTTTGCGCGCCGGACGCGGGCGCCACTCGTGCCGATTCCTTGACCAGTTGATCGGTCATCGCGTCCGCGACCGGGTTCGAACTGCGGCGATTGAGTTCGACCGGAGCGGTCGGCGGCGGCGGGGGCAATGACGGATCGAGTTTCGCCGACTCGCGCACGAGCAGTTCCGTCATCAACGCACCAACGTCACTTGAACCGCGGCGGCGCAGGTCATCGTGACCACGCGAATCTTCGGCAGCGCGCTGCGCGGTCTTCGATCTGGTGTTGTTTGCGTGTTGCGGTTGTTGCCCTTGTTGCGGCGGTTGTACCTGCTGCTGCGTTTGCACGGGTTGCTGCGCTTGCACCGGTTGCTGCTGTATCGGCTGCGTCGGTTGCTGAACCTGCGGGAGCTGCGCCTGCGTTTGCATGTCCGCCGCGGGCACGTTCGCGACGCTGGTGTTCGGAACGCCCTGCAACGCCGGTGCCGCCGGCAGCGCAGGCTGCGGCGCAACGGTCGGGGTCGGAGCCGGCGACGGCCGCACGTCCACGCGGCTCACCTTCGTGCCGCCAGGCGCGTTGCTATTAGCCTTCGCCGATGTCTCCGGCGACGCCGGGCGAGCAATGCTGCCCGCAATCACGTGGGTCTCGGCAGGGCGCGAATCGGTAATCTCGGGTGCGGTCAGCGCGGCCTCGGGCGCGGCAGCCGACTTCTTTTCCTCGCGCGGATAGAGCAAATAGGCGCAGATCACCAGGTCAGCCAGCACAAGGCCGATGATCAACGTCTTTCCGGTATTGGTCATATCTAAAACTGAATCTTCATCGAAAGGCACAGGTTCATGATAAACGACGACTCGTTGCCTTACCGCGAACAGCGGTCGCTGCGTTTCAAACACGAGCGGCCAGCCATCGACACGTCGCGTGGATCGCAGGGAAGAGTTTCCATACAAGTTGGCCGTTTGTCATGCGCCGTGGTTCAACTTTTTGGGCCATCTTTTTCGGACATGTGGCGCGATTCGCAGGGCAAACATTCGGATCGGCCCGCCGCGCCGATAGTCCTTTACGCAATAGGGCCATGACTGGCCGCCGCGTATTCTCCGGGGCGTTCTCTGTTACGCTCCTGCATTCATGACCGTCACTAACGAGGAGCGTCAAATGAGCAAGGGGTATTGGGTCACCACGTATCGCAAGATCAACGATCCGTCGAAGCTGGCCGCCTACGGTCAGTTGGCCGGGCCGGCAGTAGCGGCTGCGGGCGGCAAGTTCCTCGTGCGCGGCGTCGCGGACGAAGTTCATGAGCAGGGCTTGAAGGAGCGGACGGTGGTGATCGAGTTTCCGTCGTATGAAGATGCAGTCGCAGCGTATTCACGCGACGACTACAAGAAAGCGCTCGACGCTTTGGGCGACGCAGTAGAACGCGATCTGCGCATTGTGCGCGGCGCGGAATAAGCACAAGGATAACGGCAAGCGGGCTCAGCGGAACACGCACTAATTGCCAGCATCACCATGACCGCGCCGAAGATTGCAAACCTCGGCGCGGTGGGCAAAAACGTACTACTTCACCGCCCCCAAAGCCAGGCCCTTCACCAGATACCGCTGCAACCACGCAAACACGACCGAAACCGGTAGCGTTGCGCACAGCGTCGCGGCCATCACGAGATGCCACTGGACCACATACTTGCCGGCGACCATGTCGGTGACCTGCACGGTGAGCGTTTTGTTTTCCGGCGAGCGGATTAGCGTATACACAACGGCGAATTCGTTCCACGCGTTGATGAACGTGAAGATCGCGGTGACGACAATTGCCGGCACGGCAAGCGGCAGGAACACTTTGAAAACGGCACGCGTTCGTCCACATCCTTCCAGCCACGCCGCTTCCTCGAGATCGCGCGGCACCGTTTGAAAATACGAAGAGAGCATCCATACGGCGAACGCAATATTGAACGCCGCATACGAAACGATCACGCCGATTTTCGAATCGACAAGATTGCCGTCGCCATAAGGGATCATGGCGGCAAGCCGGAATAGCCCGACGACCAGCAGGATAGGCGACAGCATCTGCGTGACGAGCAGGAACTGGCGATACGGTCCGCGTCCCCGGAACGGGAAGCGCGCCAAGGCGTAAGCGGCGGGCAAGCTCACCGCGAGTGCGAGCAATGTCGACAGCAAGCTGATAACCGCACTGTTGCGCAGCGCCACGCCGAAATTGGCCGCTTGCCACATATCGGCGAAGTTGCTCCACTGCCAATGCACCGGCAACCAGCGCGCGGGGTAAACGAAAATCTCCGAAGCAGGTTTGAGTGCGGTGAAGAGCATCACCGCAAACGGGAACAGCACCACGATCACCAGCGGCGACAACGCGAGCCAGCACCACAGCGAGCGTTTCGTTTTCGTGCTGAGCGTCATGACGGTTCTCCTTCTTTTGCCGGCTGCATGCGCAAATACGCCATCGAGAAAACGAACAGCATGACGAGCATGATCAGCGACACGGCCGCGGCCTCGCCGGGTCGTCCGAGCCTGAAGCCGAGTTCGTACAGATACGTGACGAGAATATGCGTGCTGTTATCCGGGCCGCCTTGCGTCATGACCCAGATGATCGGGAACGAGTTGAACACGTAGATCACGTTCAACAGAATGGTCATGTTGATGAACGGCCGCATCAACGGCAGCGTCAGCTTGCGAAACTGCTGCCACGCGCTCGCGCCGTCGATGCGCGCCGCTTCGTAAATGTCGCCGGGCACCGAGGACAATCCGCCGAGCAGAATCGTCACCGTGAATGGAATCGACACGAGAATGCCCACCGCGATTTCCACGGGAAACGCGAGTTCCGGGGTCGCGAGCCAATGAATCGGGCCGCCGATCAAGCCGAGGCGTTGCAGCGTGACATTGACCATGCCGTAGTCGTCGTTAAACGCCCAGCGCCAGACAACCGCGGTCATGGTGAGGGAAACCGACCACGGCAGCATGACGATGGTTCGCGCGACGCCGCGCCCATAGAAGTCCTGATTCAGCACCAGTGCAACAGGCACCGAAATGGCGACTGTGCCGCCCACCACGAACACGGTCCACACGATCGTACGGCGCGCGGCCGCCAGGAACGTGGGGTCGCTGAAGATCGAATAGAAGTTCTGCAAGCCCGTGAAGTCGCGAATCGCCCCGAAACGCGATACCTCATGCAGCGATTGCCACACGATGTTGAAGATCGGATAGCTGATGATAAAAAGCGCCAGCACCAGGCTCGGTGCAATCAGTAACCACGGCGCTTGCAGACGCGAAGATGCGGAACGGCTCATACATGCTCGATCGTGAGACGCGCCCGCATGAAGCATGCGGGCGCGTCGGAATGGGCCGGATAGTGACGGCTTACCGCGACGTCAGAGCGTCGCCCCGATCAATGGCCGAGCGACTTGTTGGCTTGCGTAGCCGCCGCATTCAGCGCATCGGCGGGCTTGGCCTTGCCCAGGTAGATGGACTGCATCGCGTCGGTCACGGCCTTCGCGGTGTCTTCCCAACCGGTCACGGTCGGTGCAAAACGCGCAGTGGGCAGCAAGGCGACAAATGCTTTGGTATCCGGATCATTGAACGCCGGGTCCGACGATTCCGCCTTGGTGGTCGGCAGGAAACCTTCGGTTGTCGTGAACTCGACGCGCGGTTCTTTGGTGAACAGATAGTCGAGGAACTTCCACGCGGACTTCTTCACCTTCGAGTTCTTGAACATCACGATCGAGTCCGTGACTGCGTAAGTGGCGTGCGTAGTGCCCATCGGAATCGGATCGATGCCGTACTTCAGGTTAGGCGCTTCCTTCTTGATCTGCTTCGCGAGGAACGGCGCCGAAATCATCATCGCCACGCGGCCTTGCTTGAAGAGGTTCTGTACGTCTTCGCGGCTGTAACCGGTAACGCCCGGTTGCGTCAGACCCTGATCGATCAGCGATTTATACAGCGTGGCCGCCTTGACGCCCGCCGCCGAGTTGAACGCCGCCTTGTTGTCCTTGCCGACTACTTCGCCGCCGTTCGTCCACAGCGCATAGTAAAAATAGACGTCCGTTTCGATTTCCTTGCCTTGCAGACCGAAGCCGGCAATGCCTTGCGCCTTCAGTTTCTTCGATGCCTCAATCACGTCGTTCCATGTTTTCGGGCCGTCCGGATAGCCGGCTTTCGCGAGCAGATCCTTGTTGTAGTACAGCGCGCGTGCGGACGCGGCGATCGGCAAACCGTACACCTTGCCGTTGATTTCGCCGGGTGCCAGGAACGGACCGATAAAACGTCCCTTGAAATTGGCGTCCATATAGCCGTCGAGCGGTTCGGCCACGTCGTCCTTCACGAAGTCGAGCAGCCAGCGCGTGCCGACAATCGCGAGGTCGGCGTTCGCGTTGCCGGAGATGTCCGTTTGCAGTTTCTGTTGCAACGTATCCCAGTTCACGTCTTCGATCTTGATGGTGGTGCCGGGATTGGCCTTTTCGAAATTGCGAGCCATCTTTTCGAAGTACGGCGCGGTTGCGTCGCTGTAATGCGCGACGGTCACGCGAACCGTGTCGGCCTGAGCCGACACGGCGATACCTGCAAACGCGAGCGCCACGGCGACTTTGCCAAGCGCGAGGGAAGCACGGGCATGCAACGACATCTCTCTCTCCTCATAGGTCCGCTGCCGTCGCCGGCTGCTGTGGGTTGAATTGTTTGAAAAAATCCTACACGGCTAAAAATGCGTTGTCACGTAGGGTCTGCGATATTTTTTCTCGCCGCGGTTTGTGCATAAGATGCCTGTAAAACAGGGATATTCTCGATGCGGGCTGCGCGCCCGTTACCCAATATCCGGGACGAAGCGGCTTGTGCGGTGCGTCGCGCTGTAAGAAATTTACACGGTCTGCGAAGTGCCGGGCGTGTGGAAAAGCGAGGGCAAAATGAATCGAGTCGTATTAGTGACGGGCGCTTGCGGTGGCATCGGCAGCGTGTTGTGCAAGCGTTTCGTGGAGGAAGCCGATACGGTGCTGGCGCTCGACATCGACGGGGCCGCGCTCGATCGCCTGGCGAAGCAGCTCGGTGCGCAGGTCACGCCGATTGCAGTCGATCTCGGCGACGCCGCCGCGGTGCAACAAGCCGTCGCCGCGGCGGTGGCGAAGCGCGGACCCGTTGACGTGCTGGTCGCCAACGCGGGCGCAGCCGAGGGCCTCACGCTCGCCACCACCGACGCCGCAAGCTGGCAGCGCGACATTCATCTGAACCTGAACGGCACATACAACACGGTCGAAGCCGTGCGCGCGTCGATGATCGAGCGCGAGCAGGGCGCGTTGGTGTTGATCGGCTCGGTGAATGGCATGGCCGCGCTCGGGCATCCCGCGTATAGCGCGGCCAAAGCGGGCTTGATCAGTTACACGAAGGCGCTCGCGCTCGAACTGGGCCGCTATGGCATTCGCGCGAACATCGTGTGTCCGGGCACGGTGAAGACACAGGCATGGCAGGCGCGCGTCGACAAGAACCCGCAGGTCTTCGAAGATTTGAAAAAGTGGTATCCGTTGCGCGATTTCGCCACGCCTGACGACATCGCCGATGCCGTGCTGTTTCTCGCGTCGCCTATGGCGCGCGTGATTACCGGCGTCGCGCTGCCCGTCGACGGTGGCTTGATGGCAGGCAACCGGCTGATGGCGCAAGAACTGACGCTCGAATCGCTTTGAGCGAAACCTGCAGACGACGAGGACAGCATGGCAGCAGTGCAACTGAGCGGCATCTTCAAACGCTACGGCGACACGCAGGTGGTGCACGGCATCGACCTTCATATCGACGACGGCGAGTTTGTCGTGCTCGTCGGCCCGTCGGGCTGCGGCAAGAGCACGTTGATGCGGATGGTGGCCGGGCTCGAGGAAATCAGCGGCGGCGATCTGATGATCGGCGGAACGCGTGCGAACCATCTCGCGCCGCAGCAGCGCAATATCTCGATGGTGTTTCAAAGCTACGCGCTGTATCCGCATCTTTCGGTCTACGAGAACATCGCGTTCGGGCCGCGCATTCGTAAAGAGTCGCCGGCGAATTTCAAGCCGCGAATCGAGGCCGCGGCGAAGATGCTCAATCTCGGCGGCTACCTCGACCGCTTGCCGCGCGCGTTATCGGGCGGTCAACGTCAGCGTGTCGCGATGGGCCGCGCGGTGGTGCGCGAGCCGTCGCTGTTTCTGTTCGACGAGCCGCTGTCCAATCTCGATGCGAAGCTGCGCGTCCAAATGCGCACGGAGATCAAGGCACTGCATCAGCGCCTGAAAAACACGGTGATTTACGTTACGCACGATCAGATCGAAGCCATGACGATGGCCGACCGCATCGTCGTGATGAACGCGGGGCGGATCGAACAGATCGGGCGTCCGCTCGAACTGTATGACCGCCCGGCCAATCTTTTCGTCGCGAGCTTTCTTGGCTCGCCGTCGATGAATTTCGCCGAAGGCATCGTAGTGGATCACTCGCAGGGACTTGCGCTGAAACTCGCGGACGGTGGCGAGATCGTGCTCGAAGGCGCGCCGCTGTCGGCGAACGTGGGCGCGAGAGTCACGTTGGGCGTGCGGCCCGAACACATCGAGACGATCACGCAGACGCCCGACGCAATCATGGAAGTCGAGGTGGTCGAACCGACTGGCGCCGAGACGCATTTGTACGGGAAAATAGGCGGCAACACGTGGTGCGTGACGACGCGTCAACGCTCGAAGGTTGAGCCCGGCGAGCGCGTCGCGTTGCGCTTGCCGGCTGCTCATATTCATCTGTTCGATACGGAGAGTGGACGCAGACTGGTCTGAACCGCGTGTTGCCGATTGAAGCTGCGAGCGACGCGGATTCATTTAACCCTTAAGGAACACCGGGTGTCCGCACCGAACTTGATTCCCCATATCCGCAGCGCACTCGCCAGTTTGCGGCCCGCAGAACGCAAGGTCGCGGACATGGTGCTGAACGACGTGGACTTCGCGATGCGCGCGAGCATCACCGAACTCGCGCAGCGCGCCGATGTCTCCGAGCCTTCGGTCACGCGTTTTTGCCGCGCGATCGGCGCGCATGGTCTGCGCGACTTCAAGATGCAACTGGCGCAGAGCGTGGCGGGCGGAATGCCATATTCGTCGGCGGCCATTGCGCGCAGCGACGACGTGCAGACGCTGATGGACAAGGTAGGCGAAGCCGCCGTCGACGGCATCACGCACGCGCGCGGCGCGCTCGATCCGGCGGTGGTCGAAAGCGCGATTGCAGCGCTGTCCAGCGCGCGGCGCGTGTTCTTTTTCGGCGTCGGCTCAGGGTCCGGTCTCGTCGCGCAAGATGCGGCGTTGCGGTTCCTACGGCTCGACATCGCGTCCACTGCGTTTACCGACGCGCACTTGCAGCGCCTCTACGCCGGGATGATGGAGCCAGGCGACGTCGCCTTTGCCATCTCGCATTCGGGCCGCAGCGTCGAGGTGAACGAGAGCATTCAGATTGCCAAGGAACGCGGCGCGACGACGATCGCCCTGACCAATGTCGGCTCGCGGCTTGCATGGCTCGTGGATATTGCGCTGCTGCTGCGCGTGCCGAGTCCCATCGATCCGAATACGCCTGGCGTATCGCGCCTCGTGCATCTTTGCATCATGGACGCGCTCGCAATCGGCGTCGCACTCAAAGCGGGTCCGAAGACGCTGGAGAAGATGCGGCATGCGAAGGCGAGGTTGTCGTCGCATGGACCGCAAACGGGCGATTAGGGAATGTTGTCTTCGGAGAAAGCTTCGGTGATCGCATTGACGATTTGCGCGGCCAGATTCGGCCGCTCATCGAGAAGCGGATAGCGTTTGCGCAAGCTGTTGGAAATGCTGTTGCCGTTTTGCCGGACGCTGCGAATGATGCTGTCGAGATCGTTGTCCGGCGCTTCCAGGAAATTTTTGATCGCACGCCGCGCCGTGTCGTTGGCATGCAGAAAGCGCGCTTCGTTGCGCATCTCGTGGCGCAGCGTCACGTCGATGACATCCGCGAGATAGCTGACGTGGGCGGTGAAGTCCGGGTAGCGCCACGCGGGCAGCGCGTCGTCGTAGGCGCGAAAGTGCAGGTTGAACTCGACGCCGTCGTCGGCCGTTTCCGTTTTCCCGAACGTGTACTGATCCGCGTAGTGCTTCATCAGCGGGCGCGAAAACCGTTCGAGCACCTTGTCGTAAGCGGCGCGATCGCGCGTGCTTTGTGTGATCGTCGCGGACACAGGCAGGATGATCGGCGCGGGCACGGCTCCATCGCGGCGCAATACGTCGTTGATCAGAAAGCGCGAGATGCGGCCGTTGCCGTCGGCCATCGGATGCACATAGACAAAGCCGAACGATGCCGCCGCCGCGCGAACAATCGGCGCACCGCCTTGCGTGCGTTGAAGAAACTGGCTCAAGCCCGCGAGCATTGCTTCGACCTGCTGCCAATGCGGAGCAATGTAATCGACCACCGGCTCATAGCGCGCGACGTGTCCCACATAGACCGGCGAGCGGCGAATGCCATAGCGCAACGCCGACTTCCCCAGGATGCCGCGTTGCAGGGCAACGAGCGTCTCGGCATCGAACGGATTGGCATGCCGGCCGCACTCGCTTTCCATGACCGCGGCAAAGCGGCGGATGCGATCCTCCTTGTCCTGTTCGTGCTCGATGAGAAAACTCGCGCGGCTCTCCTTCACCGTCAGCCAGACGGCACTGCGCATGATGAGGTCCACGCCGTAATCGGCTTCGAGTTCGGCCAGTGGCGACGCAAGGTCGTACGTTTCTGCGCGCCGCACCGACTCCGCGCGCCGGATCACCGGGCAGAAGTCGCGATTGCCCGGCAGATTGTCCCGCACGCGCCAGCGCGAGTTGTTGACGGTCGTGCCCACGACGAACTCGTCGGGGTTCAGCGCATCGACGTAATTGCCTCGCGACGCGCCTTGCGCATCAAGACGCTCGGGGCGCAGCCATTCGTAAAAAAAGCACGCGCGGCGCGCATACGCGCCGGTCGGTTCTCTCGCGATCCACGCTTCCAGTTCCCCGCGAACGGACTTCAGCGCGAACAGCCGCGCGAGGAATTCCAGATGGATGCCTTCGTGGCGGAAGGCGAATGTCAGATGATCGGTCGGGCTCGAAACGGGGCGATAGGCGGCGGGATAGACCTCGCGGCTGATGTCGCCGTCAGTGGCGCTCGAGCGCGTCCGGCCGATTTCGCTCTGAACGGCGAACGGGTGGACCGGTACGACGCCGTACGTGTTGGCCAGCCATTGATATCCGATGTGCGGCATGGGGTCGATCCGGGTGCGCTCGAGAGGGCGGGAAGCAGGTCGTCTGCATCAGTTTCGATTATTCCACGTTCAAAACGATTACAAACAGCGCTTTTTCCAAAAAAACGCTTATTTGGACCCCGGCCGTCCGCATCGTTTCGATTATTTCTCTGCCGAAACGATTACAAACCGCCGTTTTTCAAAAAAACGATTACCGGACCGAGGCCGCCGACGACGCGGCCGACGCCGCGCAGAAACCCTTGATTCAGCCCATCCAGCCAAACCGCCGCGACAACCGCAGCGTTGCCGCGCGCAGCGTCTGCGCCGGGCCGGCCGCGGCGGCGCTGTCGAAGCTGCCGCTCGGTCCCATCAGCGCGAGCACGAGGCAAATGCTGCCCGTGTGGTCGAACACGGGCGCCGCGAGCGTGTCGATGCCCGGCACGGGCCGGCTCAGCGCGGTATCGATTCCGTCGGCCCGAATCTGCGCGAGACGCTGCGCATAGCTTGCGTTCAGCGTGGGCGGCGCGCTTTTGCCGGCGAAAACATCGGCCTCGTTCGCCCCTGCGAGCCGCAAGTGATCCTGCGCGAGCAGCCCGGCACGCACGTCGTCGGCGACATGGGCGGCGAAAACGCGCCCGATCGCCGTGTTCACCAGCGACATCACCGTGCCCACCCGCAAGCTCACATGCAAGGGCCGCGGCGATTCTTCCAGCCGCACGACCGTCGGTCCAAGCGGACCGAGCACCGCCATGGCGACGCTCATTCCCGTCGATGCCGCCAGTTCGACCACTTCGGGCTCGGCCTCGCGCGTCGGCGAAAGACGCTGCAGGCTGATCAAGCCAAGCTCCAGCGCAAGCGGCCCGGCTTCGAAACAGCCGGACGCGCCGCGGCTCAGCAAGCCGGTCTTGAGCAGGCTCACCAGATGCGGAAACGCTTTCGCCGGCGGCATGCCGGCTGCGGCGGCGAGGTCGCGCAAGGTCAGCGGCCGCGCTGCCGCGACGAGCGCGGCCAGCAGTTCGCCGGTGCTGTCGAGCGACTGGATGCCGCGCTGCGGCTTTGTATCCGTGGAAACAGCCGTGGAAGCAGGCGCGGAAAGCGGCGTGGAAGAAGGGTTGTCAGTACGAGCGGTCACGATGCGGACGATGCAAGCAGTGAGGGTTGGGCGGCAAGCTCGGCGCCGATCTCGCGAGCCGCGCCGAGCAACGCGCGGGCGATGCGGCCATCGGCGGCCACGTCGATCGAGCCGGTCGAGCCGATCACCGTCAATGCCAGCGCGAGGCGCCCGTCCGGATCGAACACGGGCGCGCTCAGGCTGCTGATGCCAGGACTCGGCGCATCGACACTGCTTTCGAGGCCGCGCGCGCGAATCTTCTCGAGCGACGTCTGGAACGCGGCGTCGCGCGGCGCGGCCGTCGCGCTTTGGTCGGCGCCCGACTGATTCGCCCACATCGCGTCGAGCGTTTCGCGCGGCAGGTACGCACAGAACACGCGTCCCGTCGACGTCGCCGGCAGCGACATGACCGTGCCGACATGCAGATTCACGTGCAGCGGAAAACCCCCATGTTCATAGCGAACGATGGTCGGCCCCTGCGGCCCGGCGATACAGATCGCGACGCTAAAGCCGATTGCTTCGGCGAGCGCCGCCACCCGCGGCACGGCGGCGCGAAACGCCGGCTGATTTTCCAGATGCAACAGACCCAGCCGCAGCGACAACGGCCCCGGTTCATAACGGCCCGACAGCTCGTCGCGCTTGACGAGACCAAGCCGGCTTAGGCTCACGAGATAAGCATGGGCCTGTCCGGGCGCCAGGTCGGCGGCGATGGCGAGGTCCGATAGCGCGAGCGGCATGCGCGCCTGCGCGAGCGCGAGCAGCAGCCGGCCGCCGACTTCCACGCTCTGAATGCCGCGCTGCGTCTTGCCGCCTTCCGCTATTTCAGTACCGCTCGCGCCTTTGCCGGGGGCCGCTTTCGCTGCTTTGCTCACGCCTGCGCTCGTCCGTAAAAAGGGTCCATGTTAACCGAACCGCGACTGCGAACTGTCACCGTCCACGCTTCAATGTTAGGCGTTTGGTGATTTGCGTATAGCGATACATTTCGCTATTGACAAATAAACAGGCGCGGCCATAAGATGCAATCACCCCGACACACCGGCGCAGTCACAGAGTCAAAAACGGGGCGAGACAACCTTCAATACCGCCAGCCCGCGCCGCAGCGCGCAGCCGGCCGTCTCGCCTCACATCCAACTTTTGAGGGAGACGAGCATGGCAAAGGCATTTGCATCGCAGGCCGATCTGGAAGTCAAAAAAGTCACGTGGACGAAGTTGTCCGAGAACGCCTACGCCTACACGGCCGAAGGCGATCCGAACTCGGGCGTGATCATCGGCGACGACGGCGTGCTGATCGTCGACACGACCGCCACGCCGGCCATGGCGCAAGACCTCATCGCGAAGATTCGCAGCGTCACCGACAAGCCGATCAAATACGTCGTGCTCTCGCACTATCACGCGGTGCGCGTGCTCGGCGCGTCGGCGTATTTCGAGGAAGGCGCGCAGGAAATCATCGCGAGCCGCGGCACGTACGAGATGATCGTCGAGCGCGGCGAAGCGGACATGAAGTCGGAGATCGAACGCTTTCCGCGTCTTTTTGCCGGCGTTGAAACGGTGCCGGGCCTCACGTGGCCGACGCTCGTGTTCGAAAAGGAAATGACGCTGTTCCTCGGCAAGCTCGAAGTGCGCATCGCGCATCTCGGCGCGGGTCATACGAAGGGCGATACGGTCGTGTGGCTGCCGTCGCAAAAGGTGCTGTTTTCCGGCGATCTCGTCGAATACGACGCGGCGTGCTATTGCGGCGACGCGCAACTCGAGCAATGGCCGGCGACACTCGAAGCACTGCGCGCGCTCAATGCCGAAAAGCTCGTGCCGGGCCGCGGCCCCGCGCTGACCACGCCGGAAGACGTCAACAAAGGTCTCGATTACACGAAGGATTTCGTCACCACGTTGCTGCAGCAAGGCCGTGAAGCGGTCGAGCAGAAGCTCGATCTGAAGGCCGCGATGGCGCACACGCGCAAGGCGATGGACCCGAAATTCGGCCACGTGTTCATCTACGAACATTGCTTGCCGTTCGACGTTTCGCGCGCTTTCGACGAAGCAAGCGGCATCACGCATCCGCGCATCTGGACCGCGCAGCGCGACAAGGAAATGTGGGACGCGCTGCAAGCCTGACGGCATCGCATACAAAAGAACAGGCAAGCGCAGCACAGCAAAGCGGAGCAGGACGGAGACACAACATGAGCATCAACTACCAGACGCTGTCGTTCGAATATCAGCCGTGCCGCGAACAGGACGCGCGAAACGGCGCGGAGCAGACGGTCTATCCGGTGATCGTGGTCGGCGCGGGGCCGGTGGGTCTTGCCACCGCAATCGACATCGCGCAGCAGGGCGTGCCCGTCATACTCGTGGACGACGACTGCTCGTTGTCCACGGGTTCGCGCGCGATCTGCTTCTCGAAGCGCTCACTCGATATTTTCGATCGCCTCGGATGCGGGCAGCGAATGGTGGACAAGGGCATTAGCTGGAATGTCGGCAAAGTGTTCCTCAAGGATGAACTCGTCTACTCGTTCAATCTGCAGCCCGAAGCAGGTCATCATCGTCCGGCGTTTATCAATTTGCAGCAGTACTACGTCGAAGGCTTTCTGCTCGAACGCGCGCAGCAAATGCCAAACATCGAGATTCGCTGGAAAAGCAAGGTGGTCGGTATCGAGCAGTGCGGAACGCCAGGCGCGCGCGACGCGTCGGTTACGCTGACGGTGGAAACGCCCGACGGGCAATATGCGTTGCGTGGCCGGTATGTCGTCGCCGCCGACGGTTCGCGCAGTCCGATCCGCAATCTGATGGGACTCGATAGTAAAGGCGTGACGTTCAAGGACCGCTTCCTGATCGCCGACGTGAAGATGGAAGCGGACTTTCCGACCGAGCGCTGGTTCTGGTTCGATCCGCCATTCCATCCGAATCAATCGGTGTTGCTGCATCGTCAGCCGGATAACGTGTGGCGAATCGACTTTCAGCTTGGATGGGACGCCGACCCGGTGCTTGAGAAAACGCCCGAGCGCGTGATTCCGCGTGTGCGTGCCTTGCTCGGACCGGATGCAAAGTTCGAACTGGAATGGGTCAGCGTCTACACGTTTTCGTGTTTGCGCATGGAACGCTTCCGGCACGGCAACGTGCTGTTCGCGGGCGATTCCGCGCATGGCGTCTCGCCGTTCGGCGCACGCGGTGCGAACAGCGGCGTGCAGGATGCGGAGAACCTCGCATGGAAACTGGCAATGGTATTGGAGGGCAACGCATCGGATGCGTTGCTCGACACCTATGCCAGCGAGCGCGAATTTGCCGCCGACGAGAACATCCGCAACTCCACGCGTTCTACTGACTTCATCACGCCGAAGAGCCCGGTTAGCCGCGTGTTTCGCGATGCCGTGCTGAAGCTCGCGCGTCACCATCCGTTTGCGCGGCAACTGACGAACAGTGGTCGGCTGTCGGTGCCGGCGGTGTTGAGCGATTCGCCGCTGAATACGCCGGATAGCGACACATTCGAGGGCCCCATGGTGCCGGGCGCCTCATGTGTCGATGCACCGGTGCAGGCGGCCGGCGAATCGGCGTGGCTGCTTCAGCATCTCGGTCAGCAATTCACAGGCGTGCTTTTTTGCGGCGATCAAGGCATCGACGCCGCGACCGAAACTGCGCTGAAAGCGCTTCGTACAAGCACTATTCCGTTGAAGCTCGTGGTGATCGCGCGCAGCGAAACGCCGCTGGCAGCAATCGCAGATGCAAAGATTCTGCGCGACACCGAGGGTCTCGCGAGCGCGCGCTACGACGCGCGACCCGGCACGTTCTATCTGATCCGCCCGGACCAGCATGTGTGCGCGCGCTGGCGGCAACTCGAACCGCTTGCTGTCGAGCATGCGTTAAAGCGCGCGTTATGCGTGCAAGGCACGGCCTGAAAGAACGCCCCGCGTTCGCAGCAAAAAATAGAATCCGGAGACACATCATGGCACTGATCACGCAACCGAACCTCGCGCGTCCCGATGACTTTTACGAGGCGTTGATCGACATGCATCGCGGCCTCGACGATGCGCGCAGTCAGTCGGCGAATGCGCAACTCATTCTGCTGCTCGCGAACCATATCGGCGATCACGCGACGCTGCTCGAAGCAATCCGGCACGCGCGCGAAGGCGTGGCGGACGTATCGCCGGAAGGCGGCGAAGTTCATCCGCTCGCGGCCTGATCAGAGCACGCGCACTTCAGCGACAACCACAACGCGGCGCATCAAGACGCCGGACCCGCGGGTCCGTTGGACCCATCACGCCTCATGTCTGGAGATAACCGATGAGTCAGTCCCTCTCGCCAGCGCTCGAGCCTGGTTCAAGCGCCGCTGCGCACGACGATCTGCTATACCGCAAGGTATCGCTGCGCATCATTCCATTTTTGTTTCTTTGCTACGTCGTGTCGTTTCTGGACCGCATCAACATCGGCTTCGCGCAGTTGCAGATGAAGCACGACCTCGGGTTCAGCGACGCAATGTACGGACTCGGCGCCGCTGTGTTTTACATCGGCTATGTACTGTGCGAAGTGCCAAGCAACCTGCTGCTTGCGAAGTTCGGCGCGCGCCGCACGTTCACGCGAATCATGTTGCTGTGGGGCCTGGCGTCGGTCGGCATGATGATGGTGTCGACGCCCGCGCATTTCTATGTGCTTCGCTTCATGCTCGGCGTGTTCGAGGCGGGCTTCTTTCCTGGCATCGTGCTGTATCTGACGTACTGGTATCCGGCGCGGCGGCGTGCGGCGGTGCTGTCGATATTTTTCGCCGGCGTGGCAGTCGCGGGCGTGCTCGGCGGGCTCGTGTCGGGCTGGATCATGCGCGATATGGGCGGCGTGCTCGGCCTGTTCGGCTGGCAGTGGATGTTCATCATCGAAGGGGCGCCCGCGCTTATCCTCGGTCTGATTGCCGCGGTTTATCTCGTCGACGGTCCGCAGCACGCGCAATGGCTCACCGCTGATGAGAAAGCGCAATTGATCGCGCAACGCGACGAGGACCGCGCGGCTTTATCGCAGCCGTCGCACGCATCGCATTCATCGCGCTCGTTCACGCAGGCGCTGCGTAATCCGCGCGTCTATCTGTTCGCGTTCATCTATTTCTCGCTGACTTGCGCATCGTTGACGCTCAATTTCTGGATGCCGTTGATGATCCGCGACTTCGGCATTCGCGATGTTCTCGCGATCAGTCTGTACAGCGTCATTCCGAATGCAGTCGGCGCGGTCGGGCTGATTCTGATTGCTCGCCATTCCGATCGGCGCGGAGAACGGCGCCGGCACTTCGCGGTATGCACGATCGGCGGCGGCATCGCGCTTTCGCTTTTGACCCTGCATTTGAGTAGTTTTCCTGCGATGCTCGCGATTCTCTCGCTTGCCGCCGTGCTGATTTTCGCCGCGTTGCCGATCTTCTGGACGGTGCCGGCGAGCTATCTGTCGGGCACCGCGGCGGCGGGCGGCATTGCGCTGATCAGCAGCATCGGCATTACGAGCGGCATTGTGAGCCCGTGGGTGATCGGGCAGATCAAGACGCATACCGGCAGCATGGACAACGCGCTTTATCTGCTGACCGTGTTGCTGTTCACAAGCGGGATTGCATTGCTGCTCGGCGTGCCGAAGGAAACCAGACGGGTTTAACGGCGCGGTGCTTTATAAAAGGACCATCGTGTAGAGTCGCGGTAATTCCATTGCGCCTCGACTCTTGCGATGTCCGCCCTTATCGCCCCCGTTCCGCTGCAGCATGAAGGCCCGCATGACCTGTCGTTGTGGCGTGTCGATCTGTCATTCGACACGTCGCTCGACGCCGCGGTGTTCGCATCGCTTTCCGACGACGAGCGCGCGCGAGCACGCAGCTTCCGCCGCGCCGAAGACGCGCTGCGCTTCGCCACAACGCGCGCTGCGTTGCGCGAGTTGCTTGCGCAACATATCGGCGAAGATGCGCGCGCTCTGCGCTTCACGGTCGATGCAAACGGGCGACCGCGTCTCGCAGATTCGACGGCATTCGACTTCAACGTGTCGCACGCGGGCGCATGTGGCTTGATCGCGATGTCGTCGGCGCGGCGCGTGGGTGTCGATATAGAGCAGTGCAGCGATACGTTCGATTGGCGCTCCATCGTCACGTTGACGCTTGATCCGCACGAGGCGGCGTGGACCGAGCGCCTTGATCGTTCCGCGCAAATGGCCGCGTTCTACGATGCATGGACCGCCAAGGAAGCGCTCGTCAAAACGACAGGCGCGGGCATCGCGCGCGGGTTGCAGCATTTGAGCGTGCTGCCGCGCGAGGGCCAGCGCGTGACGCTGCGCGGCTCGATTCCCGATGATATGCGTGCGATCGCCGCGCAATGGATAGCCGCGCCGCGCGGCTACGCGGCGTGTGTTGCGTGGTCGTCGACGCCGCTTGCTTCGTAGCAAACCCACTGTTGGGCTCTTTTTGCAGCGCTTGTTATTGCGCCCATGACGCAACTAACGGTCAGCCCCGCCCGGCGCCTCCGGACAACAGCGCAAAGCGCTCGCAACGACTCCTCAGCGCGCATTAAACCTGCACAGACGGAATGCTCTTCATGCAGCGCAGCGCGAACATCGAGCGGCTATGACGAATGCCCGCGATCTTGTATAGCTTCTCGCGCAGGAAGCGCTCATAACCCGCCGTGCCGTCCACAGCCACCTTGACCAGATAGTCGTAATCACCGGAGACGAGATACGCCTCGAGTACTTCGGTGAGTGTCGCGAGTTCCGCGCCGAAACGCGCGAGCGCGTCGTCGTCGTGACGATCGAGCGTGACTTCGAGCAGAACGATATCCGCCAAGCCGAGCTTCTGCTGATCGAGCAGCGCAACGTAGCCGCGAATGTAGCCTTCGGTTTCGAGTTGGCGTGTGCGGTTCCAGCATGCCGTGGTCGACATGCCGACGAGTTCGGCCAGTTCCGCATTGCTCACGCGTGCGTTCTTTTGCAACGCGCGGAGGATTCTGCGGTCCTGATTGTCCAGCTCGCGGGTCCGGCTGTTCATGGGCTGACTCGGAAGATTGTTCGTTCAGACGTGATTCTATCGGAAGAACGTTCCGTTAGTCGCCGCATGGCACACCGCTTTAGGAAGCCTATCCAGCGAGCGTCCCGGTATATTTTTAGGGTGCATTCGCGCCCGGGAGAACCGTCCGGATCGCCGATCTTATGGCGTCCACGCGCGGCCACAAGCCGCTACCGGTATGACGCTGCTTTTACCGAAGCAGCCTGAGCGGAAACCGCGGCGCTACCCCGTCGCAACGAACGCTCGCTCGGGCCCGAACGCATGTATGGCATTACGTGAAAGAGACGCGCGGCCACAGAAGGGCCGCGCCGTGGAGCGTGTTTCGAATGATCAATGGAAGATGAGGTACAGAATGACCAGCACGATCACCGGAACACCGAGAAGCCAGCCGAGTAGGTAAGGCATGATGTATCTCCTTTCGTATCGAGTTGGAATACGGAGAGCATTCAGCATGGGCCGTGCCTGAGGTGTCCGCGATATTCGTGTGATTAGCGCGTGAACGCTGCACCACCGTCTAGCCGTTGTCGATGAATCCAGGATAGAGCGTCATGCCGCCGTCGACAAATAAGGTTGTGCCCACAACGTAGTCGCTTTCATCCGATGCGAGCCACACGGCCGCCTTGCCGATGTCTTCGACTTCACCCACGCGGCCATAAGGAATCAATTGCAGTAGCTTTTGCTCTGCCGCGCGAGTCTCCCACGCGTCGCGATTGATCTTCGTGCGAATCGCGCCGGGCGCAATCGAGTTGACGCGAATGCGCTCGGGCGCGACTTCCTGTGCGAGCGATTTCATGAACATCTGAATCCCGCCTTTCGACGCAGCGTAGTTCACATGCCCGGCCCACGGAATGACTTCGTGCACCGAACTCATGCAAATGATCTTGCCGAGTGCTTTGGATGCGGAGGTCGGCCCGCGTCGCCGGAACTCTTTGACAGCGGCTTGCGCAGTGAGAAACTGTCCCGTCAAATTGGTGCCCAGCACTGTTTGCCATTCTTCCATCGACATATCGGCAATAGCGCTGTCCCTCTGCAAACCCGAATTCGCGACGACGATGTCCAGTGTGCCGAAGCGCGCGCGGCACGCGTCGAACATCGCATCGACATCGGCCGGATTCGATACGTCCGCTTTAACTGCGAACGCGGTGCCACCCGACTGGTTGATCTCGTCAGCGAGCTTCTCCGCCGATTCCGCATGCGAGTGATAGTTCAGCGCGACGGACGCGCCCGCATCCGCAAGCGCTCGCGCAACGCCATAGCCAATGCCGGAGCTCGCGCCCGTGACCAACGCAAACTGATTGGCGAGTAACTTTTCCATCGCAATTCCTCGGCGCTGAAAAGCGCATTCGTCTAGCTTCAGATGTAGCGAGGCCGCCGGATCTGCGAGCAGTTCACTGCATCGCAATCCGGCGGCCGGGCCTGCGTTTGACTTACTGATGTGAACGTGTCACCGCAATCGTTATATCACGCCGGCGACAAGCAGCACGATCACGACGATCAGCACGACGCCAAGACCACCCGTTGGCCCATAGCCCCACGAACGGCTATGCGGCCAGGTCGGCAACGCGCCAAGGAGAAGAAGAATCAGCACAACCAGAAGAATAGTTCCCAACATGTATGACCTCCGCTTGGTTGATGAAGCTCTCCTGTCCGCGGCTTTGCGCACTTACATAGTGAGCGCGCAAAGAGAAGACGGACCGGACAGCATCGTCACCTTTGAGGAGCAAGGCATGTGCCCAACGCGGAACATACGCAGTGTCACGCCGCTAAAGAACCCGCGGTTCTGATCCGCGAAACAATCAGATCAGCGATGAACGCGACGCCAAGCGCCGCGGCGCCGCACATGAAGATCAACGCGTAGTTGTTATGCGAGTGCGAGAACAGATACGAGTAGCCATACCCGCCGAGCGCCTGGAAGAGAGCGAACGCTGTCGTCGCGCGGCTCCATGAGGCACGCTGTTCCGTGTGGTCGTGCGGCACGAGTTCATGAATGCGGCCGAGTGCGAGCGGCACGATGCCGGGCGTGAAGACTCCGAGAATGACAGTCGACAGTGCCAGCACCCACGCATTGCCGGAAAGCGCGATCATCGCGACGGCCACTGCCTGCAGCAACAAAGCCACGCGATAAGCCTTGCCGTAACCGATACGATGCGCAATGTTGCCCGCGATCAGCGGCCCCGCGATGGCGGCGAGCCCGTACAACACCCAATAGTTCGCGCCGATTGCCGCGCCCCGGCCCAGACCGCGCGCCACGTAATCGACGAGAAGAATCATCGCCGGCACGAGTCCGAGTGCGTTCGCGGCGTATTGCGCGTACAGCACGCGAAGCGCAAGCGTGCTGGTCTGCGCGCCATGATGATGAGCGGGCGCCGCGGCGGGAGCGGGCGGATTCGTCGACGGCCAGCCGAACCAGCTCACTACTGTCAATACGAGTGCAACAGCGCCGAGCCCGAGCCATGTGGTTTGCAGGCCGAAGTGCAACAGCTCGGGAATCAGCGTACCGGACGCAGCAATGCCGAGCCCGAGTCCGAGAAAGATCATGCCGCTGACAAAGCCACGGCGCGCTGCGGGAATATGCGGAAGAATCGAGGTCGCCACCAAAACCATGATGGCGCCGCCGGAGATCCCCGACAGCAAACGCCACACGAAGAACCAGCTTATCGACAGCGGATACGCACACGCGAAGAACGCCGCGGTCACCACGGCCATCAGCATGCGCAACGCGGTCCGGTTCGATAACGCGGACGCAAGCGGACGGCCGATCAGCGCGCCGATCAGATAGCCCGCGAAATTCGCGGCGCCCAATGTGACTGCTTGCGACGACGTGAACCAGTGCGCCTGGATCAGAGACGGAATGAGCGGCGTGTACGCAAAGCGCGCGAGGCCGATGGCAACGAGACTGCCGGAAAGCCCGGCGAAAGTGGCAAAGAGCGCGCGGGCGTCGAGCGATGTCGAGCTCGACGAGGACAAGGAGGGCGCTGTGGACATGACGGTTCCTTTACCGGCCAACGTGCATGACGCCGCGCCGGATGTCGGTGAAAGTGCGAAGGGATCGCTCGTTAGGTTAGACGCGTGTCTTTGACGCGCCGTGTTTGGCCGGCAGCGCCGGCAAGCCGAGCAGCTTCAGCGCGCCGGCAACCGCGCTCGTCAGCACGGCACGCTGCGGATCGACGCGTGCCAGCACACGCATGCCTAGAATTGTGGCGAGTAGATGAGTGGCGGTTTCGTCGGCGGAAACGGTTTTGGCAATCGCGCCGCTCTTTTGCGCCGCCACCAGGCAGCGATAAAAGAACTCGCGGATCTCGGCGATTTCGGTTGCAACGAGCTGACGAAATGCTTCGTCCTCCGATGAAATTTCGAGCGCCGAATTAACCAGCATGCAGCCGCGCTTGTGCGGATCGGACACCGACCGCTCGATGGTTTCTTCGAAGAAGCCGGTAATGGCCTCGGCAGGCGGCATGGTGCTTTCAAAGCGCTTGATGCGCTCGCGCAGCGAATGATCCAGGTAGTGCTCGAGCGCGCGCAGATACAGCCCGCGTTTGTCGCCAAAGGCGTTGTAAAGGCTCGGCTGCGTGAGACCCGTGCATTTGACGAGATCGCGCGTGGACGTCGCCTCGTAGCCTTTCAGCCAGAACGTTGCGCTTGCTGCTTCGAGCACCTCTTGCTCGTCGAATCCGCGGGGTCGCGCCATGATGAATGTCCTTTACCGCCTGCGTCGGTGGTTTTGTATCAATCGATATAGAACCGCATTATATATCGATCGACACAGAATGCAAGGGACGATGTGTGGCGGCGCGCATGGACGCCGCCGCGTCACGAGCGCAATGACGTGGCGCGGCGGTTTCCAATTGAGGACATCTCGAGCGTCCTACAGATAAGTGCCTTTGATGCGGCCTTCGAAGATGGCGGTGTTGATCGAGAAGTCGTCGACATGGCCGAGCGCGCCACCGTCGACGGTGACGACGACGGAACGGCCGCCGCGCACCAGCTTCAACTGCTCGGCGCTGAGCGTGACTTCTTCGTGGGCGGCCTCGGCGCCGCGAGGCAGGTCCTTGATGATGACGGTGGATTTCATGGCGATACTCCTTGAGGTGAATGGGCGAGCACGGCGGAGTGCTCGCTCATGTTTCTGCAAGGGATATGCCAATTTGCACGCGATAAAGAGCCGATCCGCAACGCGTCCGCCGATGCCAGGCCAGGCAAGGATGTGCATTGCGCGGCCTTTAATCGCAAAGCGCGACGATGCAAAACCAGCGGCCAGATGTATGGACACAGCAGACAGAACGCACCCGAACTGTTGGGCCGCGTGTACGCCGAACGACGCACGAGATGCACGCGTCCCGAAACGCCTCGCGGCAACAACAAAAGCGGCACGCGTCGATGACGCGTGCCGCTGTACTGCCTTGATAAACGCGAATCTAGCTGTGCCGTGTATTGCGCGTCGCCGCCACTTTCACGATGGTTTGATGCGCCGCGGGAAAGCCGGGCGGATATTCGACGACGCGAGTCGCGGTCGGCACGAGCGGCGCGGCGCTCGAGAGCCGCGCCCCAATGCGTGCGCCGCCGACAATGGCGGCCATCGCCTCACGGTCGAGTTCGACGTTGTCTGCGAGATCGTTGATGAGAAGCTTGGCCATGATGTGTTCGCCGCGAAAGTCGAGCGATTGGCCGGTGCGATGATCCGGCGTGCGCTCGCGGGTGTCGTCAGATGTGCTGAGGTCTCGTCGCACTATGAGTATAGGAAATCTGTTTTTAATCTGCCTGCCCGATTCAAGGATGCACGGCCTGTGCCAGATTTATTCAAGGTTCCTAATAAAAGTTATGGTGCCTTTATGGATAAGGCTTGCAGCGCTAAGCCGCGCGTCTTTTCCTATCCGTGGAAGCTGCGACGAGCAAGGCGAGTGGTGGCATTCACCCGACAACCCGCCGCATTATGTTGGACGGCGCGCGACAAGCGCGAGCCGCGCATCGCGCGGGGCAATCCTGGTTTGCGAAAGAACAGGCCGGGAGCTAGTATCGAAGCGGCACATGTAACTGGTTACGACAGCTTTCCTAACGGCCGGCAGAGCCTTGGTCGAACGCGATCGGGGCTCACGGCAACGGCGGCAATTCGCACAACATGGCTAGCCTTGCGCGTGTGATTCACGACTTCCAGAACGGCGAGCTGTCACGTGACGAGTTCGTCGCTCAACTCGACAGCACGTTGGTGACCGAAGGCCTCGGTCCGACGCAGCTGCTGGAGACGCTTGGCGCCGCGCATCGTAAAGCGCCGCTGCCGGAGGACCTTTATATCGAAGTGCGGCGGCGCATCGAGCAACTGCGTGTATCGAACGTGGCGGCCGGCGGCGAGGAAACCGGCATACAGACTACGGTGGAGATGCCCTCAGTGGTGCCGGCCGGCGCGGGGCGCACGGGCGCGTCCGCGAGTAGCGCGAACGTGCCCAACGGCGCAGGCTTTGACCAGATCAAAGGTATCGGCGATACGCTGAATAACCGCTTCGTTCTCGAAGAGTGCCTCGGCGTCGGCGGAATGGGGACGGTTTATAAGGCGCTCGATCTGCGCAAGCTCGAGGCGTCCGACAGAAAACCGTACCTTGCCGTCAAGGTGCTCAACGTTCAGTTCCGCGGCAATCCGAATTCGCTCGTCGCGTTGCAGCGCGAGGCGCGCAAGGCGCAGGTGCTCGCGCATCGCAACATCATCACGGTGTACGACTTCGATCGCGACGGCCCCATCGTTTATCTGACGATGGAGTACCTGTCGGGCAAGCCGCTCAGCCAGTTGCTGCGCACGCCGGGCTATCAGGGCATGCCGGTTCGCGCCGCGCTGCCGATCGTGCGCGGCATGTGCAGCGCGCTCGCGTACGCACACGAACGCGGCTTCGTGCATTGCGATTTCAAACCCGCCAATGTTTTTCTCACGACGAATGCCGAAGTGAAGGTCATCGACTTCGGTATTGCCCGCGTGTTTCAGCGGCCCGAAGAAGAAAGCGATGCAACCGTGTTCGATCCAGGCAGCCTCGGCGCGTTGACGCCTGCGTATGCGAGCCCGGAGATGATCGAGCATCGCGAGCCCGATCCGCGCGACGATATTTATGCGCTCGGCTGTATCACGTATGAGTTGCTGACGGGGCATCATCCGTTCGACCGCTTGTCCGCGACGCAGGCGCGCAATGCCGAATTCAAGCTGCAGCGTCCGCCGAATCTCGACGCGACGCAGTGGCGTGCATTACGGGCCGCGCTTTCCTTCGACCGCGCGACGCGCATGCCGAGCGTCACGCGCTTCATCGCCGAGTTCGACAACGAGGCGCGCGCGGAAAAGTCGGGGACATTGGCGAAGGCGGGACTCGCCGGCTTCGCGGTGATTTGCGCAGCGGCCGTGGCCGTGTATGCGTGGCGCTCGGCGCCGAATCGTCATAGCGAAACGCAGTTGGCTGCGAGCGCGTCGCAGGGGCGGGTGGAGGAAGCGGCGTCGTCGGCGACGCAAGCGAGCGAGGCAGCGGCGACAGCGGCGACCAGCACCGCAAGTGCAGCAACAACGAATCCGACCACAGCAACGTCCCCATCGGCGACCGCTTCAGCGGCAGTAGTAGCCCCCACCCCGCCTGCTGCACCCAAACCCAAGCCCGCACTGACACTCGCAGCGGTCGCTCCGACGCTCGCACAAGTGCCGTGCTCGGCGTTATCCGCGTCGACGCAGGACCACACGTTGACGGTGCGCGGCTATCTTTCGCAACGCTATGGCGTCGCGCGACTAAAAGACGGCCTCACAGCGCTACCCGGCGTGGACACGCTAAAGCTCGACGTCGATCCGGTCGCGGACGACAAATGCGACACCGTCAAGGCGCTTGCGCCCTACTGGACGCAGAACTGGCAAGCGGGGCACGTCGCGGGCTTGCAGGTGCGGCCGCCGAGCGGCCAATTGAACGAGGGCGATCCACTGGTTGTCGACGTGAGCACGCCCGGCTACGACTCGTATGTGAATCTGGACTACTACCAGCTCGACGGCAATGTCGTTCATATGGTGCCGAGTCCGCGCGCGAAGGACAACCAGGCGCCGCCGCACTATTCGGCGACGGTCGGCAGCGGGGGCGACTGGGTCATTTCAAAGCCGTTCGGTTCGGAGATGGTCGTGTTGCTGATCACGCCCGCGCCGCTCTTCGATAAGCCGCGCCCGGAAGCCGAATCGCGCGCCGACTATCTGCGCGCACTGGACACACGGCTCTCGCAAATAGCGACGAAATACGGCCGCGAGCGGATCGTGGCGGACTTCGCGCCGATCACCACGAAGCCGCATACGCCATGATGTTTTCGTCGAGCGAGCGCTGCGGAGCTTGATGCAATGAGTTAATTGCCGGCGCGGCGGATCACTTCAGATCTTTGACTACGCGGAAACCATCTTGCGATTGACGCACGCCCGCGCTGTATTTGAAGCGCGTCGCGCTCAGCATGTAGCCGCCGCCTTCACGCCACGAGCCGCCGCGAATCACGCGCATGTCGCAACCGGGGTTTTCCCACGCGCGGCCGTCGACGGGCGCTGACTGATACGAGTTATGCCAGCAGTCGGCGGTCCATTCCCATACGCTTCCGTTCATGTCGTAGAGGCCGTACGGATTCGGTGCAAAAGAACCTGCCGCTTCGGGACCTTCTTTGTGCCACGGCTCGCCGCAGTCCTTGCAATTGGCGTTGCCCTTGCGCATCTGATCGCCCCACCAGTACGCGCTCGTCGTGCCGCCGCGCACCGCGTATTCCCACTCGGCTTCCGTGGGCAGACGGTACGGTTTGCCCGTCGTTCGCGTGAGCCACTTCACGTACTGCTGCGCGTCGTCCCAACTCACGTCGCGCGCGGGAGCTGACTTATTGGCATTCGTTTCCGGCGAGAGTTTCGGGCATGCATTCGCCGCGACGCAGGCATTCCACTGCTCGACTGTCACTTCGTATTTGCCGATAGCGAACGGCGCACCAATCGTCACGTGATGAACCGGCTTCTCGGACGGATCGTCGCTGTTGCTGCCCATCGAGAACGAGCCTGCGGGCAACGCGATCATGATCGGACACGTGGCACAGTCGCGGCTTTCGCCTGCTACTGGCGCACGCGTTGCAGGCTTTTGCGCGGTGGCTGCAGCGGGCGGTGCTGGCGGTGGAGTGGTGCTCGCGGCTGGCGGTGCGGAAGCGGCACGCGGGCGCTCTTGCGCGGCCGATGCAGTGGGCGCAGCAGGTGTCGCCGGCCGCGCTGTGGGCGGCGGCGCAACTGACGGCGCAACCTGCTGTGTCGACGGGTTCGGCGCAGGCGCATTCGCCGACGCCGCCCGCAACCTATCGATTCGCGCATGCGCGAGCGTGGCGAAGCGCCCATTCGGATAGGCCTTCAAATACGCTTCGTAATCCGCGGGGTAATTGCTGTCCTTGATCGAATTCCAGAAGGTGATTTCGTATTGCTCGGTGCTGTCTTTCGGCAGAATGCCTCGGCTGTGCAGTGTGACGACTTGCTCGTTACTGGCGATGAGTCGCGTATCCCTAACCTTTACGTTGCTCGTCGTTAAGGTTGAACCGGGCAACGACGACTCAACCCACGGTTGCTGTTCCCCTCCTGTCGCGTGTTTGACTTCCGCGGCGACTCTCGCGAGCAGGCTCATCAAAGGCTGCGTGGGCTTCTCGTCGAGTGCGCGCAGTAACGCTTGCGTATAGATGCCGTGGCTGGAGCCGTCGGCCGCAAAGCCGCCTTGCGCCGTTGCATAGGCAACGACCGTGTTCGGCGGCAGTGCTGGCGCCGCCTGCGCGACATCGCGCGTGAATGGATTGTCGAGACAGGTGTCGAGAATCGCAATGTTCAATGGTGCATTGCGCGACGTGTGCATTGCCTGCAACACGTCATCTAGATCGATGCCCTCGCGAATTGGCGAGGCCGGCGAACGCACGTCGAGACCGGCAGGAACCAATAGCGTTTGTCCGCCGAGCCGCATGCCATGACCGGCGAAATAGAACAGACCGACATCGCCCGCACGCAGACGCTCGCGGAATTCGCCAATCGCTCGCCGCATTTGCAGCGGCGTTGCATTGGCAAGCACGACGACGTCGAAGCCGAGCGCGCGCAATTGCTTGCCCAGCGCTTGAGCATCACGCGGCGCGTTTCGCTCTATGACTTTCGACGCATCGGGACCATAGGCCCCATTGCCGATAACGAGCGCGATGCGTGAAGCGCCAACATGGTCGTGCTGCGGACCGAACGGCGCGATCACGCTATTAGCCGGTGCGGCTAAATTTGTCACGCTCGCACTCTCACGCGGCGTTGCGGCAAATGCACCGCCGCAATCCACCAGAATGGCCCCGGCCATCCACATCAGCAGGAATATTCGCCACATCTTCGCATCCTGTTTGTTCCGGACAGAACATAGGTATTCGCGCACCGCATTGCCGCTGGAATACGTTGCGATTCGCCGATACCCCCGCCCGAAAAGCGAAGCATCGACGCGCTTTCGATCATCCGCGTTGCAACGTATCAACAACCATAGCACGCGCATGGCGGGCAACAACCAACACTTTTACCGAGTGCGCTATACGGTTAACGAGTGTGGCGTATCTTTTTGGCAAGTTACGTCCTAAGCTAATTCACAAAGCAACGTGGCACGGTCGTTTTAACTACGCGGCTGGCGCATCGCGCGCCCCGCGATCAAGCACAATCACCCATCGCTGCCTTGCGCAGTCGAGATGGTCACGACCGCTCTTCGGGAGAGTGCGCCATGCGAAGAACCGACGTCCCCGCTGTTCCCAACCCGAGTCCCAGAAGCACGCTGCGCCTATGTGCATTGCGTGCGATTTCGCGGACGGTGCTCGCCGTGTCGATTGTCGGCATGGTTTTGCCGGTGGTGGCATTCGCGGATTCCACGGCATCGCCTGCCGGTGCGGAGGAGTACATCATCTGGCCGCCCGACGGCGCCGTGATTCACGGCGGCAAGCTCTGGGTGCGCATGGGCCTGCGCAATATGGGTGTGTGCCCGAAAGGCGTCGCGTTTCCCAACACCGGGCATCATCATCTGCTGATCGATACGGACCTGCCCGCGCTCGATCAGGAGATTCCGTCGGACCGTAATCACCTGCACTTCGGCGCGGGCGAGACCGACGCGCGTATCGAGTTGCCGCCAGGCAAGCACACGTTGCAGCTGATTCTCGGCGACCACAATCACGTGCCGCATGCGCCGCCCGTGTACTCGAAAAAGATCACCATCACCGTGCAGAAAGACTAGCGCGTTCATCGCGGCCTGCTCAGGACGGAGAAACCTTCATGTATAAGTTCATTGCAGTCGCGGCGCTGGTGGCGTCGGCGACATGGGGCGCGGCGGATTTCGCCGTGGCGGCCGGGGCGGCGTCGCCTTCCGGCGCACATGCCTATATCGGCTATCCCAACGACGGCCAGGTGGTTACGGCCAACAAGCCGTTTCGCGTGTGGTTCGGTTTGCGCTATATGGGCGTGGCGCCGAAAGGCGTGAAGTATCCGAACACGGGACATCATCATCTTCTCATCGACACCGACTTGCCGCCGATGGACCAGGAGATACCCTCGGATCGCAATCACCTGCATTTCGGCGCGGGCGAAACCGAGACGATGATTCAACTGCCGCCCGGCAAACATACATTGCAGCTTCTGATGGGCGACGACACGCACGTTCCGCACAACCCGCCGGTGTACTCGAAGAAGATCACGGTCATCGCGCGTTGACGTTAGCGAGCGCCGATGTTACGCCGCAGCCAACCATTTCACACCTGCTGTTGGCCGCGATCCATCACATCGACGCTGATGCTTTCTGGTCACACGCTGTATTGCCCGGTCGACGTATTGTCCAAAGCCTTTATTCACGGCACTTCCATAAATTTCTTTGGATAGGGAAACGAAACTGGCACAGCCCATGCGTTAGTTAGGTTCGAGTAGACAAGTTGCTCGAAACCAACCGCAAGACTGTGACCTTCCGTTCCGGAGATTTGCCATGAACACGCTGACGATCAAAGACCTGTCCATCACCGAACAACTCGACAGCAAGGCGATGAGCGCCGTGCGCGGCGGCACCGGCCACCTGTTACCGCCGTCGTATCTGAATTTCGCGCCGATCTATGCGCCGAACTTCAGCAGGAACGTCGACGCCACTCAACTGATCAGCACGACGATGAATATCCAGAGCGTCAATGGCAGCAACGGCGCGTTCATTGAGGGCGCGACGACCAACCTCAACCCGCATGTGACCGCGAGCAACAACATCTACATGCCGTAAGCGGCGCGTCCGCTAGCTGCGGTCCTCAAAAAGTTCGCGCACCCAATCGTTCTTTTCACGCGACACTTCCTTACCGCACATCTCCCGAGCTTTTGTCATGCGCCGCTTCGATGGTGAAGCGGCGTCGGAGATGCTTTACTTAAATGGTGCGCGCGGATTGTGCAGTGAAGTCGGCGTCATCGGAGAAAATCGTGTCAGCGTTGCCTGATTCAAAGATGGTTCAGCGCTTCTTCAACCACTCGACAACGGCGGCGTTGCGCGGGTTGTGCGCGGCAACGATCTGCGCGGCCTCACTGTGTGCTTGCGTCGACGTCGGCATGCCCGACTACAAGCGGCCCGATACGCCTGGCAAGACTTCCTGGACGGGACAGAGCGGCGCGCCGGTTTCCGCGGCGGCCACCATTGAACCGGATTGGTGGAAAGGCTTTAACGATCCGGCTCTCGACTCGTTGATTGCCAAAGCCATAGGCGGCAACTTCGACATCAAGATACTGGCTGCGCGTATCGACGTCGCGCGCACGCAGATCGGCGAAGCCAAGGCCGGCGCGTTGCCGACCATGGACCTCGGCGCCGGCGCGAGTTTCCAGAAAACAACCGGACAGACCTTCGCGAAGCAATACAACGTCGCGGCGCAGGTGAACTGGGACATCGACATTTGGGGCAAAGTGGAAAAGGGCGTGCAGGCACAGAAAGCCGAATTCCACGCGAGCGAAGCCGACTGGCGTGCGGGTTATCTCGAACTGGTGTCGAACGTGTCGAGTACCTATTTCCAGATCCTTCAATTCGACGACCAGATCGAACAGCAGCAAAAGACACTCGTCACCAATCGCCAGATTCTCTCGATCTACGAAGGCCAGCGCCGCAGCGGACTTGTTCCGCAGACGCAGGTGCTGCGGCAGCAGGCGGAAATCAATCGCCTGACGAATCAGTTGCTTGAACTGCGTCGCTCGCGTGACCTCGCGAATAACGCGCTGTGCACGCTGACCGGTGTACCTGCCGGTGAGTTTCAATTGCCCAAAGGCCATCTGCAACAGCGCGTGCAATCGCCGGGAGTGCCCGACGGTCTGCCCGCACAACTGCTCGCGCGGCGCCCAGACTTGGTCGCCGCGGAATTCAGAGTACTCGAGGCGTATGACCTCGTGGGTCAGGCCAAACTCGCGCAATTGCCGACCATCAGTCTGACCGGGCACGGCGGCACGGCGAGTTTCGCGCTGACTGATTTGCTGAAATCGTTCACCTACGGCTTCATGCCGAGCATCAACATTCCCCTGCTCGATCCCGGTGTGCGCGCACACGTCAAGGTGACGCAGGCGCAATCGACGGTGGCGGAACAGCAGTACCGTGCGACTGTAATGGGCGCGTTCGAGGAAGTGGAAAACGCGCTGGTGAATCTGAACGCGCATAAGGCGCAGCGCGTTGAATTGCAGCAACAGGTGGATCGTCTGCAAATCGTGGCCGATCAGATTCAGTCGCAACTGCGGCTCGGCGTGGTGTCGCAACTGGAAGTATTCGAAACCGAGCGCACGCTGCTCGAGGCCCAGTTGTCGTTGCTGGCGAATCATCAACTGATTTTGTCCGATACGGTGCTGCTTTATAAGGCGCTCGGCGGCGGCTGGCCGAATGTCGATGTGCAGGCGCAATTGAAAGAGAAGTAGAAAAGAAGCAGAGCAGAAGTAAAGGAGCATTGAGCTAATCCGCTCAGGCGCGCATGTGAAACCCGTTGCGGTTTCTCATATCGTGTGCAGCGGCTTATCACCGACGACCGGGAATTGACACTCGCAATGCGTGACTTACAATCGTTGAGGAACCGTGTTTCCGCCGGTTCTTTCAAACAAGATTCTCTCGCCGTCGTCCTTCGTGCTGACTCCGTTGCGCTCTCGCAGCAGCGGGTAAACGATTAGTGATCCGGATAAAATGGCCGACGGCGAAATATCCATTGCCGAGAAGCGCGCGACAGTCGAAACCGCTTTCGACGTGCTGCTGTCTCCGCTTGCGTCCGCGCAACGCCCGGCACTGGACGCGATCCGCATTGTCGATAGCCTGTTCGCCATTGGGCGCAGCGAAGCGCCGTTCAACGACTACCCCGCCGAGTGGATCGCGCGTCTGTCGCGCCGTCATGCACGCGTGTTCATCGAGCACGGCGCGGTTTATGTCGCGGACCTCGGCAGCAAGAACGGCACCACGGTCAACGGCGTTGCCGTGCGCGAGACGCCGGCGCGCGTGCGCGCAGGGGACGAACTGTGCTTTGGCGGCGATCTCTGTTATCGCGTGAGTATCGAGCCGCGCGCCCGCATCGTCGCGAAAAGCAGCGCGGTGGTCGCGCCGCGCCTGCTACTCGTGCCGCAGCGCGGCGATCTCGGGCTTCAGCCGGTTGAAGTGCAGGCGTTTCCGTTTCTCGTCAGTAAAGCGGACGAAGTCTTTTCTCGCTACAAGGACCGGTATCCGCATCAGGTCAATTACATCTCGCGTCGGCATGCGCACATCTTTCTGAAGGGCGCGGAGCTTTACGTCGAAGATCTCGGCAGCACGAACGGCACATTCGTCGGTGGAATACGGCTCGGCGAATCCGCGCTGCCGCTTGCCGATGGCGACGTCGTTGCATTTGGCGGCGACCACTTCGTCTACAGGGTGACGCTGCAAAAACCGCCCGAAGTCGAGCCGACCGTGACTCAGCTGCTCCTCAATCCCTCAGTCGCCAAACTCGCGGATGTCGCCGATGTCGACGCCGACAAAACGACCTTCGTGGGCGCGGCCCATTCGTTTCTCGACATCTTCTGCGTCGACCCAGCGAGGCAACGCGAGGACGAAATCAACGAGGCGGCGCACGTTGCATCTGGACATGCGGGACGCACGCCGCCGACTAGCGGTGGAGCGGCGGGTGCATCGGCAAAAAGTGCGAACGGATCGCATAGTGCGGACAGCGCCCTGAATGAATCGAATGGCGGCCGCGTCGCCGGCGTTTCCAGGCGCAAGCAGCGGCGCTGGCGCCTCATCGCAAGCGAGTTGAGCAAGGCTTTCGCAGGCGACGATCGCGCGAGCATGCGACGCTTCGCCATGTGGGGCGGCGCGGGCGTCGTGTTGCTCGGCGCCGTCGCCTTCACACTTTATATGCGCGGTTCCTCCGAACGTGAACTGAAGAACCTGCTGGCGAGCGGCGACTATACGAGTGCTGTGCAATCCGCGAAGAACTACCTGGTGACTCATCCGGCGGACACGAAGGTGAGCGCGCTTGCAAGCGAAGCGCTGCTGAAGGCAAAGCTGCCGGATTGGCTCAACGTGCTGCAAAAGTCGCAATTCGATCAGGCCGATGCGCAACTCGCCGAGATGAAGTCGTTGACCGCGAATAACGCCGACGCACTTTCGCTTCTCGGCGAATTGCAATGGGTGGGCGATCTCGAACGCTTCGTCGCGGGGCGCGGCGGTGTCGAGGCACCGATCCGCATGTATCAGGACGAAGCGGCTATCGGCGGTTTGCTGCAACGCTGGGACGACGATCCGAAGAGTCATCAGCGCGCGCTCGACAGAATCGCGTCATATGTACCGGTTTTTACAGAACCGTACGCGCAAGCCATGAGCCATTTGCGCAAACTCGAGAGCGACGACTCCGTTTATCTCGCGGCAATCGGACGGTTGGACGGCGCGATTCGCACCGAGTTGGCGCGCGACAAACCGGCGGCATTGCCATCGGTACTCGACGATTATGCGCAGCGCTATCCGCGTCTCGCGGGACTCGACCGCGTGCGCGACGATTTGCGCCAATACACGGCTTTGCTGGAAGCCGCGCTTGGCCGTCAATTGAGTACTTTGCTCGCGCTGATGAAAACCGCGCGTTTCAGTACGCCGCCGTTTCAGGAGCAATATCGGCAACTGGCCGCGACGCGTTTGCCATCGGCCGATGTCGTTCAGCGGCACGACGCAATCGCCGCTGCGTGGCGGCGCGGCGACGCACAACAGGCATTGACCGGATTGCAGTCGATGCCGACGGGGCCGTGGTCCGATGTACTGGCCGCCGAGTTTGCCCACAAGAAAGCACTCCTCGATCAGTACAACGACTTGCAGAAAACGCGCAACGGAAAAGATTACGACCAGCGTCTGCTTTCTTTCTATGCGAGCCTCGATCCGTCAACGGATGTGTGGTTCGCCCAATCCATTCAGAAAGACGTCGCCGCGTTGCACGATAAAGCACTGGCACGCGCGCAAGATCTGATGCTGCGCGCACAGAGCCTGTGGAAGCAGTATCGCGCAAGCGGTCCGATCGGCGGCACGCAGCGCCTCGAAGCAGGCATCTCGCCGGGCTTTCGCAACGAGGCGCGCTTGCTGTCCGATGCGCAAACGGCCGCACAGCAGGGTATGCGCATCTATTCGCAGTTGAAGGCGGAATATCCCGCGGATTTCGACCGTTTGCTCGCCGATATAGAAGCGGAAACAACATTGCAGCGCCGCTCGCTGACCGAGTTGCGCATGGTGCTGGATCCGGCGCTGCTAAAAGCGAAGCTGGCGTTAATTGGAGGCGAGCAGAGTGAAGCGCGACAGTTACCCTAGGTCGCTGGCGCAAGCGCTGGAAGACCACAGTGTCGAAGGCATTGCGATACTCACTGCGGAGCCCGTGCGGATCGCGCGTGCGCTGATCTGGGCGATGGTCGCGCTGGTGGTCGCAGGCTTGCTGTGGTCGTTCGTGGGACGTGCCGACGTGATCGTCAGCGCACAGGGCACGCTATCGCCGGAATCGGAAGTGCGCCGCATTTATGCGCCTATCGACGGCGAACTGGCCGACCTCTATATCGCGGAAGGCCAGCCCGTGTCGAAAGGCGATGTACTCGCGCGATTGAATGCGCGCGGCGCGATCGAGGCCGCAAGCAATGCGTTGCAGGCGCAATTAAAACTCGAAGACGCCGAGCGCGACTGGAAGCAGTTCCCGCAGAAGAAAGCGCTGATGGAGAGAAAAGCCGCGGCATTAAAGGCGCAAATGGAAGTGGAAGCACGTCTGCACGAAAACCGTGTTTCGGAAGGAACCACCAAGCTCGCCGAAGGACAGAAGGCTGAACTCGACGAAGCGCGCAGTGCGCTCGACAACGCGCGGCGGGTACGCGAGGCCGCACACCAGGAACTCGACCGCTATTCGCGGCTATTCGCGCAGCCGGGCGGTGGCGGTATTGCAGAATTGCAGGTAGAGCAAAAGAGAACGGCGTCGATGGAAGCGGACAACGCATACCGTGTTGCGCAATCGAAGCTCGCCGAATTGGATTTCCGCTTGAGTCACGAGTACGCAAAGGCGAATGCGGAACTCGAAACGAGCGGCCAGCAGGCTACGGATCTCCAGCTTCAATACGACGCAGCAGTGCGCGACGTCGCCGACGCGGAAGGCAAGGTGCGGCTGCAACTACAAAGCGCACGGCTCGTCTCGGAAGCCGCCGCGCGAATCCGCTTCGAGAACATCGACAAGGACAACTTTCTGCTGATTCTCGCGCCCGTTTCCGGCGTGATTACCGATGTCACGTCGACGCAGCGAGGCGACAAGATTCAGGCCAATTCGCCGCTCGGAGGCATCGCGCCAAAAGACGCGAAGCCGGTGTTGAAGATCGAAATCGCCGAACACGATCGCGCGTTTCTTCACGAAGGATTGCCGGTCAAACTGAAGTTCAACGCATTTCCGTATCAGCGTTATGGATTGATCAACGGCACGCTGGCCTATATTTCGCCGGCCACCAAGCCGTCATTGACGGACAAGCAGCCGGTCTATGAAGGCCGCGTCACGCTCGACAAAAACTACTACGAGATCGCCGGTACGCACTATCCGTTGCGTTACGGCATGACCGCGAGCGCGGAAATCGTCGTGCGCGAGCGGCGGCTGATCGACCTCGGCCTCGATCCGTTCAGACAGGTGGCGGGTTGACCGCGCGGATCACATATCAACCAAAGGAGCGGACAACATGACCGCAATAGTGCGAATTGACGATGAAGTCGTGGATGTGGGCGAGTTCATCCGGCTTCTCAAACTGACTGGCCAGTTCGAAAGCCTGATAGAGCAGATAGTGCGCGACAAGCTGACGGTGCACGCGGCGAAGAAGCAGGGCATCGTCGTCACCGCCGACGACATTCAGGAGCGCGCCGATCAGTTTCGCCGCGTGCGAGGGCTGCATCGCGCGACGGATATGAACCAGTATCTCGACGTGCTGAACGTGAGTCTCGACGAATTCGAGGCGTTCATCACGGACGGCCTGTATCAGGAGAAGATGCTCGACCAGGTCGGCAACGAAGCGGCCGTCAGAGACTACTTCGCGCTCAATTCGCCGAAGTTCGATGCAATCGAAGTGAGCCATATCGTGCTCGACAGCGAGGGCAAGGCGAAAGAAATGATCTCGTATCTGCGCGACGATCCCGATAGTTTCGCCGACATGGCGCGCGAGCATTCGATTGCCGATACGCGAGAAGCGGGCGGTGTGATCGGCAAAGTACTGCGTGGCTCGTTAAAGCCGGACATCGAGGCAAAGATCTTTAACGCGGCGGTGGGCGATCTGCTCGGGCCGTTTCCATCGGCGGATCGCTCGTGCTTCGAGATCTTCGCGGTGACCGCGAAATACCCAGCGACGCTCGACGCCGACGTGGCCGCTGAAGTCAGGCGCCTTTTGCGCGAAAGCTGGCTGATCGCGCGTGCGCAGGAGCATGTGATCGAAGCGCGCTAACCGGGCGCCACCGTCAGAAGTAGAACCGAGGTCCGCACGCTTATGGATGCACCCCAGACCGCGCCGTCCGCCGCCGAATTTCTTGCCTCGGTGGAGATACTGTCGCCTTTCTCGCGCGATGAGATCGAACGTCTAGCCGAATATGCGCAAGCGCGCTTCTATTCGTTTGGCGAAACCGTGTGCTCGACAGGCGAGACAGCCGACGGTTTGTATATAGTCCGCTCGGGCTCGGTACGCATCTTCGTCGAGGAGCATGGTAAGGAAACGAGCATGGGCGTGCGCAAGTCGGGCGAGATCTTCGCCGACATTGCAATGCTGCGTACCTATGTGCATGAGGCGTCGGTGCGGGCGTCGGCGAAAACGGAATTGCTGTTTATTCCGCGCGCGGCAATCGAGCCCGTCATGGCCGGCAATCAGGCGGCGCTCGCGTTTGTCGCGAGCTATGTGGCGATCAATTCGGCGGGTGGCTTTGTCGCGCAGCTATTCGATTTGCGCGGCAAACTGAACAAGGCTGAACTCGAAGAATATGTGCGTAGCGTCGGCGTTAAACGCGTGGCGGCGGGCAAGGAAATCCTGCGGCAGGACGCACGCGACGACCGGCGCTTATACGTCGTACGCCAAGGCGAGGTACGCATTGTCCGGCACGAAGAAGGGCGCGACTATACGCTCGCCACGCTCGGCGAAGGCGAGATATTCGGCGAAAAAGCGTGCTTGATGCGCCAGGAGCAAATGGCTTCGGTCATTGCGTCGACAGACGCGCGGCTGCTGGTGATTCCCGAGCGCACCGTGCATTTCATCCTCGAACGCAATCCCAAGTTGCGCGAAGTACTGGACGAACGCATTCGTTATGGCGATCGCGAATTACAGCGGCAAAAGCGGCTCGAGCAACGCCGCAAGCTGCCGCTCATGCTCGATTTGCAGAGCAAGCCCGCGTTGGGCGAGAAGATAATCAAGCGCTTCGCGTTGGTCGAGCAAGCGGAAGAAATGGATTGCGGCGCCGCGTGTCTCGCGATGATCTGCCGCCACTACAGTATTCCGATGACGCTCGGCAAATTGCGCGAGCTCGCGAATGTGACCACGCAAGGCGCGACGCTCGACAGTCTCGCGCGCGCGGGCGAATCGCTTGGCTTCACCGCGCGTGGCGTGCAGTGCACGTTCGATTCGCTGCGTGGTTTCGATTTGCCGTTCATCGTGCATTGGGAAGGCTATCACTATGTCGTGGTGTACGGCCTCTCTACCGAATATGTATGGGTCGCCGATCCGGCGCTCGGCTTTCGCAAATTGACGGTCGAAGACTTCGAGCGCGGCTGGAGCGGCACATGTCTGCTGTTTACGGGCGGGCCGCAACTCGTGCAAATGTCGGCGGCGCGTTCGCCGTGGATACGCTTTGTCGGCTACCTGAAGCCGTACAGAAAAATTCTCGGGCACCTGTTTCTCGCCACATTCGTGATTCAGGTGCTGGGTGTGATTCCGCCGCTCATCATCCAGAATATTCTTGACGGTGTGATCGTGCATCAGAACGTGAGCCTGCTGCATCTGCTGATTGGCGGGCTCATCATTGCCAATGTGTTCTCGCAGCTCATGTCGTCGATTCGCGCGTATCTCGCGAATTTCATGGTGCGCAATATGGACTTTGCGATGATGTCGCAGTTCTTCAAGCACACGTTGTCGCTGCCGTTCTCGTTTTTTGCCAAGCGCAAAACCGGCGACATCTTCGCGCGCTTTCAGGAGAACCAGACCATTCGCGCATTTCTCACCGAATCGACGGTGACGACCGCACTGAACCTGCTGATGGTGTTCATCTACTTCACGATCATGTTCGTCTACAACGTGAAGATGACGCTCGTGTTGATCGGATTCGTTATTCCTATCATGGCGCTGACCGCGTTGGCCACGCCGAAGATCAAGAACTATGCGCGCGAGGTGTTCACGGCGTCGACGGAATCGAAGTCGTTTCTCATGGAGGCGCTGGCCGGCGTGGAGACGGTCAAGGGCATGGGCATCGAGCGGCCCGTGCGTTTGCGCTGGGAAAAGAAATACGCGAAAGCACTGGAAGTGCAGTACCGTGCGCACGCTTTCAATATTCTTGTCGGGCTCGGCAGCCAATTGCTGAACGCCGCCACCACGATTGCAATTCTATGGGTCGGCGCGAATCTCGTGCTTGCGCGCGAAATGACAATCGGCCAATTGATTGCATTTAACGCATTCATGGGCAGCGTGTTAGGCCCGTTGATGGGACTCGTCGGCTTATGGAGCATGCTGAACGATGCGGGCGTCGCGATGGAACGGCTCGGCGACGTGCTCGACATCGAGCCGGAACAAAAGCCGGAAGATCTGCCCTCACGCGTGATGTTGCCCGAGCTGCAAGGCGAAATAAGCCTGAACGGCGTGTACTTCCGTTATGGCGAGAACGACTCCGCCTATGTGCTGGAGAACATCAGCTTCGACATCAAGCCCGGCGAACTGGTCGCGATTGTCGGGCGCAGCGGCTCGGGCAAAACTACGCTCGCGAAGTTGCTGGTGGGCTTTTATGCGCCGAGCGAAGGCAAGATGTCGATCGACGGTTATGACCTTAGCGTGGTCGACAAAGCCTATTTTCGCGCTCAAATTGGCTATGTGATGCAAAGCAATCTGCTTTTTTCCGGCACGATTGCCGAGAACATCGCAAGCGGCGACGATGCGCCTGACCGCCGCCGTATAGAAGAAGTCGCGAGAATGGCCGACGCGCACGCGTTCATCAGCAAGATGCCGCTGGGCTATGAGCAGATTGTCGGCGAACGCGGAATCGGTTTGTCGGGCGGTCAGATTCAGCGGCTGTGCATTGCGCGCGCGCTGTATCACGATCCGCGTCTGCTCGTTTTCGACGAGGCGACGTCCGCGCTCGATTCGCAGTCGGAAAGCAACATTCTCGGCAATATGCATGACATTCTGAAAGGCCGCACGGCGGTGATCATCGCGCATCGGCTGAGTACGATCATGCGTGCCGACAAGATCCTTGTTCTTTATGAAGGGGCGATTGTCGAACAGGGCCGTCACGAAGAACTGCTGCAACGCGGTGGCATGTACTACCAACTCGTGCAGAAACAACTGAGTGCGTGATGATGAAGATACTCGACCAGATTGAAGACATCAGTCCGGCGATTTCGTATGCGGGTTTGATCGAGCGGATTGAAATTCTGCGCTCGACGCTGCGATGGTCGTCGCGACTCGAACGCACCGACATCGACAAGCTGTTGAGGCAGGCCACGTCGCTGCGCGATGAAGTCATGCAACTTTCGCACAAGGAGCGCTTCGTGCAGGCCGCGACGTCGGCGGAGCCGGAGCAGCGCGCCGAGCAGTCGCGCGGGGCGCGCAGGCAGGCACTGCTCGCGCGCAGCTTCATTTTCGAAGGGACGTTCGGCGACAATGCGCGGCTCCTGGAATCGCTGGAAATTGCCGAGAAGGCCGCGCCGACAGACTTGCCGGTTCTGATCGACGGCGAAAGCGGCACCGGCAAGGAACTGATGGCGAAGGTCATTCATGCCAACGGCTCGCGTGCGGATAAGCCATTTATTTCCGTGAACTGCGGTGCGATTCCGGACAATCTATTGGAGTCGGAATTGTTCGGGCATCGCAAGGGTGCGTTTACGGGCGCTTCGAATGACCGCAAAGGTAAATTCGAAAGTGCCCACACGGGTACGATTTTTCTCGACGAGATCGGCGAGTTGCCGCTCGCCGGTCAGGTGAAACTGTTGCGCGTGCTCGAAGCGCACGAGATTCAACGCGTCGGCTCCGACGAAACCATTGCGGTGGATACGCGCATTGTCGCGGCAACGAATCGCAATCTGCGCAAGCTGAGCGAGGAAGGCAGATTCCGGGAAGATCTGTTCTACCGGCTTAGTGTGATTCACGTCACGTTGCCGCCGCTGCGCGAACGGCGCGATGAAATTCCGCTGCTGATTGCATGGTTCGGCGACGAAGCTGCCGGCACGCTCAAGCGCAGACCAGTCAGATTAACCCCTCGTTTACGGGACTTTCTGCTCAACTACGCTTATCCCGGCAATATCCGCGAATTGCGTAACGTGATGTACCGCATCTCGTGTCTTGCCGGCGACATGGCGGATGTCGACCACTTGCCGACCGACATGCGGCCCGCCGCGCCCGGTTCGGCGGCGGCCTTGCAAGGCGTCGCGAATGGCTCGGGACAGCAGCCGATCAGCGTGGCGAATCTCATGTCGCTCAGCGACGCGAAGCGCGCGGCGAGTGACGACGCCGAGAAAGCCTTTCTCGAACGCGGACTGCGCGAAGTGAACGGCACCGTCGCGGAATTGGCGCGCCGTATTGACATGAACCGCTCGCATCTGCAAATGCTGCTGAAAAAACACGGGCTTCATTCGAAGGAGTTTCGCAATCGCAATGTTGTGCCTTTGGACCGGAACGGCGCAGACGAGCGCGAAGAAGACGATGGCGAGACATAAAGCGACGATGTCCGCTCTGTCATGGCGCGGGATTCAGCAGCGTTTTGTCGGCGGCATAAGGATCTTCCGCGCGCACGACGACTGCCGTGATGTTGTCCCGGCCGCCGCGCTCGAGCGCGAGGCTCACGAGTAGATCCGGCGCGTCGGCGTGGGCGGCTGTGTTGAGCACCGCCAGCATGTCGGCCTCGTCGACCTCGTTGCTCAGGCCGTCGCTGCACAGCAGGAAGATGTCGCCGTCCGCGACTTCGATTGCATCGTCGTCGAGTTCGAGCAGATCGGTCGCGCCCACGGCACGCGTAATCATATGCTGCGCGGGATGATGCCGCGCTTCTTCATCGGTAATGACGCCGAGCGACTTGAGTGCTTCAACCTGACTGTGGTCGCGCGTGAGTTGGCGCAGTTGTCCGTCGCGAACGAGATAGAGGCGGCTGTCGCCGGCCCACACATAGCCGCAAAAGCGATCGCACGCGAGAAGCACGACGACAGTGCTGCCGATGCGCTGCACCTGGCGGCGCGCGGCCTCTTCTCTCAACTGACGATTCGCGACCTGCAAATGCGCGCGTGCGTCCGCGATAAACGCCTTCATGCTGACGGGCGGCGCGAGTCGGTTTAGCGCGTCGATCACGAGGCGGCTCGCGAGGTCGCCGACCGCGTGCCCGCCCATGCCGTCCGCGACGGCCCAGCGTCCCAGTTCGGCGTCGTCGAGGCAGGCATCTTCATTGACTTCGCGCACGCATCCCGCGTCGGAACGCGCGCACGACGTCCAGCGGAATTGGCTCGCGCAAGTCACAACGGCTACACCATATCGTTTCTGCTGCGTGCGTCGGGAGCGACGCTAATGTTCGAGTTCGCGCCGGTATTGCGCACGTCGACCGACTGGAACTGGTTGATCATCTGGTTAGCATAGAAGTTGTTGGACACCTCGTACAGGTTCACGACCGGCCCAATGCTCGGCGTTTCCCGCACATAAGGCTGAATCCATCCATAGACCCACGGCGCACCGCCTCCGCCGCGAATCGCCGCCATTGCTTTGCGGTCGAGTGCGAGGTTCAGCGAAAGATCGTTCACAGAAATAGAAGCCATGTCGTTCTCCGGTTGACCGCGTGCGCGACGCGCGCGGTTTTTATGGATCTGGGCGAGATAGTGCAAGCGCTATGCCAATTCATAAGCGGCGTCCTGCGTTTCTTCGGTAATGCGTTGACTGGCGTGGGACTGCGGTCCGCTCGGAGCGTGTTAGGCGAGTCGCGTGCAAAGCGATAGGTCGGGCGGTAGCCAACGTCCATGCGCCGCAACCGGTGTGGCGCTCAACACTTTCTCAACGCATCGCGAGGCTTCCAAAAAGCTCTCCAAAGCACAGCTCGTGACGTGACAAAAGATCGGGAATCGCCAACACATCGACCCGATTTCTGTCGGTTCAGCGCACACACTCGCGTCGTTAAAAGCCGCGCATTTTCGCGCAAAGCCCTATAAACAAGGGCTTCCGAGCGCATGGCCCGGATGATGCAAAAGACCTCGCAACAGTGTTGGAAACAAACGAGGCAAGCCATGAACACGAACTCTCTTCAGACGACAAGCGATGCGGCCGATGAACCGTCGTCCACCATCGACTTGCCGATCGGTTCGCATCTGGTCTCCACCCGCTGCGGTTACGAACATCACGGCATTTATGTGGGCAATGGCCGTGTGGTTCATTACGCGGGCTTTGCCGGTTCGGCGCATCGCGGCCCGGTTGAAGAAGTCGAACTCGACCGCTTCGCCGCCGGGCATCCGCTGACGATCAGAGCGACGCTCGGCGCGCGCTACCTCGGCGAAGAAGCAGTGCGCCGCGCGCGCTCACGTCTCGGCGAGAACCGCTACCGCCTCTTGACCAACAACTGCGAACACTTCTGCGCGTGGGTGCTGCTTGGCGAAAGCCGCAGCGAACAGGTGCATTGCAGCTTGCGCCATCCGCGCACCGGCATGCACGTGCTGATGTGCCTCGTGAAGGCATTCGTCGAGGCCGGCGCGAAGAACAGGCAGTTTGCCGCGCAAGTGGCGTGAGTTATCGAAAGAGATGAGTGAAGGAACCGAGGAGAGCATCATGGCTGCTGCTGAAAAGACCTTGCACTGGGCCGTCGACAAATGGCTTGCACCTACGCCGTCGATGCCGGCACGAGTGGTCGAGTTCTGCCACCGCGCATCACTGCATCAGCGTTTCGTGCGCGTTGAGGCGCTGCGTCCGGGCGGCCTGCTGTCGATCTTCTTCTTCCGTCACGACGACGGCTCGTGGAATGTATTCCCGCCGCAAGCCGAGCGCCCCGCGATGAACGGCTATCGTCGCACGGGCTTGTGCTAATCCGGCGTGTGTGTGGCCGCTTCCTTGACGAGCCATTGACTGAACAGCAGCATCGCGGGCGTCATCGGCTTGCCCTTTAGCCATGTGAGCCAGTAACTGCCGGCATGGACTTCGACATCGAACGGACGCACGAGGCGGCCCGTATTGATCTCTCGATCGAACATCAGCGCAGGCGCGAGTGCGATGCCCGCGCCCTGCATTGCCGCTTCGACCATCAATCGCGAAGAATCGAACACGGGTCCGCGAATGGGCCGCGGTGGAATGCCCGCAGCGGCGAACCAGTTGCTCCAGTCATCCGCGCGATAGGAACGCAGCAGCGTCTGGTCGGCGAGATCCGCGGGCGTCGACAAACGCGCTGCAATTTCCGGCGTGCATAAGAGCGCGAGCGGTGCATCGAGCAGGCGCGTCGCGAGCGAACCGGGCCACGTGCCGTCGCCGAAACGGATTGCGAAGTCGAGGCCTTCGGTCGCGAGATCCACGAGATTGTTGTTCGTCAACAGCCGCAATTCGACGAAGGGATGAGCCTCTCGAAACGATTTTAGCCGCGGCATGAGCCAGCCGACCGCGAACGTACCCACCACGCCGACCGTCAGCACTTCATGAAAGTGGCCGCCTTCGAATTGCTTGAGCACGGCTTCGATGCGATCGAATGCGTCAGTCAGGACGGGACGCAATGCAAGACCCTCGTCGGTCATCGCGAGACCGCGCGGCAAGCGCTTGAATAGCGTGGTGCCGAGACGTTCTTCGAGCGATCTGACCTGCTGGCTGACAGCGGCCTGGGTGACATTCAGTTCGAGTGCCGCGCGAGTAAAGCTCAAGTGCCGGGCGGACGATTCAAAAGCGCGCAGCGCGTTAAGCGGAAGATAAGGTCTCATGGCCGAGGCATAAGTTTTTCTTGTGAGCGCATTAACTTATCATCGTTTGTCAGCGGCGGCGGGAAAACCGATAGTTGCGGCTTCACACAAGGAGCGGCAATGATCACGAGAAGAAAATTCGCGGGTGCGATGCTGGGCGTTTCGATAGCTGGGGTTGCGTTCGGCAACAGCGGCGCGTGGGCCAAGAACGCGGAATCGGGCAAGGCAATCAATGGAGCGCGGCAGCGGCAACAGTTCGCCAAGGCGGATGCGATTCGCGCGCGGCTCGAAGAGATCGAAGCACAAAGCGGTGGACGGCTCGGCGTGTCGATCGTCGACACGACCTCGGGACTGCACGCCGGCCTGCATGCGGACGAGCGCTTCCCGATGTGCAGCACGTTCAAGCTGCTCGCCGCGGGGGCGATCCTCGCGCGTGTCGATCGCGGCGAAGAAGATCTGCAGCGGCGCATCGTCTATCCGGAAAGCGAACTGGTGCCGTACTCGCCGGCGACGTCGAAGCACACTCGCGAGCGCACCGGCAACGCGGGCATGAGTATCGCGGAGTTGTGCAAGGCGGCGATCACGCTCAGCGACAACACCGCGGCTAATCTGCTGCTGCAAAGCTTCGGCGGTCCTGCTGCACTGACTGCATTCGCGCGTAGTCTCGGCGACGGCATCACGCGGCTGGACCGCAATGAGCCGACGTTGAACGAGGCGACGCCTGGCGATCCGCGCGATACGACGACACCGAATGCAATGCTCGGCAATATGCGCGAACTCCTGCTTGGCGAGCGTTTGAAGTCGTCATCGAGAGTGCAATTGCTCGCGTGGCTCGCGGGCAATGAGACCGGCGGCGCGCGTCTGCGCGCAAAGCTGCCGAAAGATTGGGGCGTGGGCGACAAGACCGGCACGGGCGATCACGGCACCGCGAACGACGTGGCGATTTTCTGGCCGCCGGGACGCGGCCCGATTCTTGTGGCGGTCTATTTGACCGGCACTGCGGGCGACGCCGCGCGCAACAACGCGGCGATTGCAAACGTCGGCGCGCTGGTGGTGGAGTCGGTTTGACGCTGCAAGGCGGTGGTGAGCCGCAGTAAGAGAAGCGCTACACCGACATCCGCTTGAGCATTGCGAGCAACGCGTCGAACGCGATCGGCTTGCGCGCGTATTCGATAGACGGATTGGGTTGCACTGGAATATCCGCGGCCGCGCTGCATAGAATGATCGGAATGTCGCGCAGTTCGGGATCGGCGTAAAGCGCCGCGCACAGTTGCAGCCCCGACATGACCGGCATCATGCAGTCCGATACGATGATGTCGGGCCTCGTTCTGCGTATTTGCTCGAGCGCGACGGCGCCATTCGATGCGGTCAATACCGTATAGCCGTGGCGCTCGAGCAGCAGCCGCCATACCGTGAGGATGTCGAATTCGTCATCCACGACCAGAATGGTTTTCATGGGTGCTACGCCGGTCGCCGCGGCTGCAACGTCGCGGACAGACCTGATGCCGAAGAAACCGTGGCGCTGAGCGGGCTTTCGATAACATCGAGCCCTTGCGATGAGATCACCAGCTCATGCGTGGACGGATCATGTGCACTTTCGCGCTGCTTGACGATGGAGATCGCGCGCCGCAGTCCCGCGTCTGTCTCAGCGTAACGGAGCAGCACGAGGTTCTCGGTGAGTGCCGAAACGCGCGTGGTTCTCGAATGGCCGTGATCGGAATGGAGCGGCATTTCTTCTATGACCAGCGTCGTAATGCCGGCCTCGCGCAATTGATGCAGCAACGCGTTAAGGAACAACCCGAAGCGCTCCACGCGCAACGCGGAATCGCGGAAGCCTTCCACTCCGTCGATCACCATGCGCGTCGCCCCCATGTTCTTCGCGGTGGCGAGCGCCTTCGCGGCGATTTCGTCGACGGCGAGTTCAATGGCGGGCTGCCATTGAATCAGGAGACGGCCGTCTTCATACGCTTCGTTCAGCGGGATCGAAACGGCCTCGGCTTTGCCGAGGAGCCGTTGCGGTCCTTCGTAAAAGCCGAGATACAGACAACGTTCGCCGCGCGCGACGCCCGCTGCGAGAAACTGCAAACTCAGCATCGTCTTGCCGACGCCCGACGGTCCGATCAACGTCGCGGTCGAGCCTTGCGACAGACCGCCGCCGAACATGACATCGAGATGCGGCAAGTCGAAACCGACCCGTGCTTTAAGATCGACCGGTCCACTCGGCGCGGCGCATTGCGCTTCGAGACGCGGGAACATCAGAAGCCCGCTTTCGGCGATGCGAAAGTAGTGCTTGCCCATCAGATGATTGCGCGCACGCATCTTGTGCACTTCGATTTCGCGCGCGCGGCGCATGCCGTCGCTATAACGGTTGAGTTCGATCAGACCGTCGACAAGCGTATGTTCCGGATGCGGCTCGTTGCCGGACAGCGGCGCGAGAAGCAGCGTCGTGCAGTCCATTGCCGCGACGAGAGCGTTGAGTTCATGAATGAATTTGGACAACGACAGCTCCGTCTCGCTGAACTCGCGCGCGCTACGAAAGCCGTCGATGATCATCAGGCTCGGCCGGTAATCGTAAATGCTCGACGCAATGAGTTTCAGAAAGCCGTCCAGGCCGTCCTGCATCAGTTCGTGATAGCCGGAGACAAAAAGCATTTGCTGCGCGACGGCTTTTTCGTCGAAGAAAGTCAGGCCTTTCAGGTGCGCGAGCAACTTGTCATGCGATTCGGCGATGAGCGTCATGTACAGCACTTTCTCGCCGCGGCTTACGCGATGAAAGCCGATCTGGCTCGACAGGATCGTCTTGCCGGCGCCCGCCATGCCTTCGAGAAGATAAACACCGCCGCGCACGAGACCGCCGCCCAGGATCTCGTCAAGGCCGGGCACGCCCGTTTCGACGTTAGTGCGAGAGAGGGGCGGCGATTCGTGAATGTTCATTATCGTGTGTGGTTGGACTGCGACTAGCGGCGCTCGCTGACGTCAGTGCGTTGCTTAAGCTAACTACGTCAGCAAAGTGCGTTCCCGCTGTTTACCCGCAGTGGCGTGAATACGAAGCAGCGAAGATTGAAAAGTTGTGTTCGGCAAGCGCCCGAAAGTACAAAAGAAGTACGTGCGACGTGGCATATCGGGCGCGGCGGCATGAAGTCATCGCCATTATCAGACGCCACTGCTTGCCGACGCTACCCGCGCAAATTGCGTACGAAACTTTCGAGGTGGCGCTGCACCGTGCCGGCTGTTTCCAGTTCGATGCCTTCGAGCATCTGCTTTTCAATGATTTTCACCGCCTGCTCGCATTGGCGCAGTACGGTACGGCCCTCGTCGGTCAGTTGCAGCAGCACGATGCGGCCATGCGTGGGATCGGGCTCGCGGCTCACCCAGTTGCGGCTCGCCATCGCGTTCATCACTTCGTTGGCTGATTGCGGGGTGATGAACGAGCGCTCGGCAAGCTGCGCGTTCGACGCTTGCCCTTTCGCTTCAAGCACGGAGAGCGCGGTAAATTGCGCGAGGGTCAAGCCGAGCGGCGCGAGGGCTTCGCTCATACGACGCCGCAAGATACGGTCGAGGCTGCCGATCACATAAGTGAGCCGCAGGCTGGGTCGGCGAGTACGCGTGGCGCTGGGTTCAAGAGTCGAATTCTGGTTTTTGCTCATTGTCGGCACGAGATTCAGGCTATCCCGCATCTTAGCGCGGCTTGCCGTATACAATTGCCCACCGCCTGAATTTTGCCAATACTGACATCGCACCCATGCCGACTCCGACCCGGGCCTTTCTTCTCGGTCCGCTCCTGAAAGGCGTATCACGCTCGTTCTACCTTACGCTTCGCGTGTTGCCGGTGGGCATGCGCGATCCAATCGGCCTCGCCTATCTGCTCGCGCGTGCCGCCGATACCATCGCGGATACCTCACTGATCGCGCCGGAACAGCGGCTCCAATTGCTGCTGTCATTGCGCGATCAGATCAACGGCGTGGCAAACGACGGCGCGCTGTTTCAGCGCATGGCCGCTGAAGTGGCGGGCCAGCAGAGCCAGTCGGACGAGAAGCTGCTGCTCGAATCGCTCGGTCCCGCGCTAGACGTGCTGACGCAATTGAGCGAGCCGGACCGCAAGGCCGTGCGCGCGATTGTGTCGACGTTGACCGAAGGCATGGAATTCGACCTGCGCACGTTCCCCGACGAACGCTCGGGCCGCATCGCGGCGCTGCGCGAATATGGTGAGCTCGACCGCTATACGTATCTGGTGGCGGGTTGCGTCGGCGAATTCTGGACCACGACGACCTACGCGCATATGCCCGGCACGCTGAAGGAGCGGCCGGACATCATGGCCGCCCGCGGTGTGCGCTTCGGCAAGGCGCTGCAAATGACCAACGTATTGCGCGATTGCGGCAAAGACCTGCGCATTGGTCGCTGCTACCTTCCGCAAAAGATGCTGGAACAGCACGGCCTTAGCCCGCAAGATCTTTTGCTGCCGGCCAATTCGCTGCGCGCGCGTCCGCTGATGGTCGAATTGTTGCGCAAGACGCTCGATCATTTCCGTGAGGCGCTCGATTACACACTCGCGATTCCCGCTTTTTCCGTGCGCCTGCGGCTCGCATGTTTGTGGCCGATTCTGATCGGCCTCGAAACGCTGCTGCTGCTCGTGGACAACAAGGCGTGGCTCGATCCGCAGCAGGTTTCGAAGGTGCGGCGAAACAAGGTGTATGGGATCATCGCGTCGTCGCTGGTTTTAGTTTCGTCCAATACATTGGTGCGTCGATCAATCGAGCAGCGCATTCGGGACATCGAAGCGCGCTTCTGACGCGGCCTCCCTGTGATCGCGCGATTTAACCTGCATCAGAAGACACGCGAGAATCGGGAAACCCCTAACACCGCGCGCAGAGGGTTCGCGTTAGTCTCCTCGAAGGAGGAGACGATCCATGAGACAGGCGTTCAATATTGCGGTGGTGCTGTTGCTTGGCTATCTGCTGGCCGACCGGGCGCTCATGCGCGCGCAGGCCGGTGAAGTAGGGACGATCACGTGCCATCAGGGCGCGGAACTCGTCAAGGCGAACGCGTTCAAGAAGGGTTTCGGAGAAGCCGGCGCAAGCAGCCAGGGTGAAAATTTCCTGTCGAGCTGCCTCGTCACGGGCCGCGGCCAAGTGGGCGATCTGATCGCTCGCGACTGATTCGCCAATCGGCTCGTTGCACGCACAACTGTCGGCATTGGCAAAAAAGCGCCTGGACCGGTGCGATCCAGGCGAAGTCATCGGTAGCCGATGACGGAGGTAACACATAACGAACTGGCCCGCGATCGGAATGACCGGTCGCGGGCCAGTTCGTTTGGAACGGATCAAACGGGATGCGCCCTGGCGGCGCGATAAACCGCGAACCGTTCCTTCTTAGTTGCCGAAGTAAATGGACTTCGCGCCATTAGCGGACCCAGTGCGGCCCGATTGCGATGAGCCGGAAACTGCGCCGCCGTAGCTCGATATCGCCGGCTGGGCGGTGCCGTTCTGTTCGGCAACGCGGTTTTGTGCAGCCTGTAGATCGGCAGGATAGTAACGGTCGGCACGGCTCGGCTCGTAGCCTGCCTTTTCCAGTTGAACCAGTTCGGCGCGCACTTGGGCGCGAGTCACGGGCTCATTGGACTGCGCGAACGAAGCGACAGGAGCGGCCAGGACAGTGGCGATAACAACGGCTTGAATGAGCGATTTCATGATTAACTACCTCCAGTTCGGTCTTTATTGCGCTACGAACCTTGTTGTTCGCAGCCAGTGATTACATTGTAGGTCTGCAAACTGGAGAGAGTAATGGCGCATTTCGGTAAACTTCGTTGCTGGAAATGAGATAAACGTCTGGAGCTATCGAGCCTATATGCGCTCTCAATCGCCGCGTGTATCGGGAGCCTGATGAGCCTCATGCGCGCCTTCCGACAGCCGTGTGAATGCGTGGTTCGTGCGCGCGTCGCGTTGATCGCGCGCCTGATAGAAGTCTTTGCTAAGCCACTGTCCGACGCCGATCATCGCCGAACCTAACGCGCTTTTCATGCGCACCCAGCCGTTCTGCGCACGCGCGACATTCGTCGCCGACACGACCGCCTCCGTCGTCAATCGATCCAGTTCCGCGTGAAGAAAGTCCGCGAAATGGTGCAGCCCCTGCTGATTGTTATTCGACGACTTCTTTTCCAGTTCGACGTGCTCGGGAATGAGCGATTGATTGCTCACGCGAATGAACTGCGGTGTATCGGTACGCGCCGCGCCGGTAGTGCGGATTGCGAGTCCGACGCTTGCCGAAGCTTCAGTGCGCTTGCCGAGCGGCGCCATCTTCCACTTGTCGCAGAGATACTTCAGCAGGCTGCAATGATCGAATTGCGCATGGCAGACGCCGCTATCGCACCACGGCGAAACGAGAATGGCGGGCACGCGCACGCCGAGGCGCTTGAAGTCGAACGCGTTCGTATGCTCGTCTGGCGCCACCGCATCTGGCGGCGGCACCACGTGATCGTAAAAGCCGCCATGCTCGTCGTAAAGAATCACAAATAAAGTGCTTTCCCACAACGGCTGGTTCGAGCGCAGGGCATTGTAGGTATCCGCGATCAGCTTTTCCGCTTTCATGATGTTGTGCGGCGGATGATCGTCGTTCTGGGCCTCGCCGAAGTACTTCGGCTCTATCAGTGCAAACTCGGGAAATGCGTCTTCGGCCCCGGCGGCATCGCGGAAGAACGTATCGAAGTAGCGGTAATTCGCGAGGTTCTCGGGCTTCCGCTGATTCTTCAATAGCAACGACGCGGGAAAGTCGTAGAAATAAACTCGCCAGCGTTTTTGCGCTTCGTTCAGGCGGTCAAAAATCGTGTCCTGGTCCTGTTCGGTGTACCACTTCGGATTAAGTGCATCGAGGCCGGACGGCATACCGACCCGTCCTTTCGAAGTGCCGCTAAGCGCGAAGTAGCGGTTAGGCCAGGTCGGGCCGGGCATCGACGAAAACCATCGGTCGCAAACGGTGAAGTGCTCGCCGAGCGTATGCAGCGCCGGCAGGAAGCCGCGTGGGTAGTAGCCCATGATGTCTTGCCGCGCGGCAAGACTGCTCTTGGGATAATCGTCCGTGAAGGAGCGTACGAAGCCGCTGTTGTCCCCGTCGATCTGCCTTAACACCGCCGAATGCCGGTGATCCGGATCGAGCTTCATTTGTCGCGCGTACGTGGGACGAGGTGAGAAGACGTGGCCTTTGCCGTCGTCATTTGTTTTCGCCGCAGCGTTGCGTACGCCGTCCAGATCCTTGTGGACTTCGTCGAGGCAGCCGAGCATCTGATCGAAGGAATGGTTTTCCATGAGCAGAACGACTACGTGGCGAATCGGGTCGTTCTGCGCAGGGGTTTGCTGTTGTGCCGCTTTGCCGAATGGGACGTCGTCCATGTGCATCGCTCCAGCAGGAAGTACGCAAGACTGAACTTGTCATGCGTGAGCTTGCAAACGTAGCGCAAAACGCGCGCTAGTGAAAGCGTCCCATGGAAAGGCCCGCACGCGCGCGGCGCTTGCAACAACTCAACGATGCAAAGAAAAAATGCCGCTCGGTCGGCGACCGAACGGCATTTCTTTTACTGCCAAGCCGTGCTTTTACACCACGGCGACGCGACTGAACTTCAAACTGCGGCGGGGCGCCATTTCAACAAGCGTTGTTCGACGGCCGTCAACAGATAGTCCGCGGCGAGTGCGACGACGGCGAGCACGATCATCGCCGCGAACACGCCGCTTGCGTTGAACGCGCCCTGCGCAGTGGAAATCAAAAGGCCAATACCTTGCTTCGAGCCCAGGAATTCGCCGACCACCGCGCCGACGAGCGCAAAGCCAAAGCTCACGTGCAAGCTCGCGAGAATCCAGCTCAATGCCGAGGGAATCACAACCGACGTCGTCACCTGGCGACGAGACGCGCCAAGAATCTGCGCATTCGCAATCATGTAGCGATCCGCTTCGCGCACGCCCTGAAACGCATTCGCGAACACAACGAAGAACACCATCACCACCGCGAGCGCGACTTTGGAAGCCATGCCGAGGCCCAACGCGATCACGAACACGGAACCCAGCACTACACGCGGAATCGAGTTCGCGATCTTGATGTACAGGCTGAACACGTCCGACAGCAGCTTGTTACGTCCGAGCACGATGCCGCAGAATATGCCGGCAACCGAACCGATAATGAAGCCGAGTCCGGTCTCTTCAAGCGTGACCCAGACCTGCGTGAGAAGCGGCCCTTGCGAGGTGCCGTTCACGAACCAGTCGACGATCTGATCGAAAATCGCGCTCGGCATCGAAAAGAAGAACGGGTCGATCCACTTCAGGCGAGCGGACAGTTCCCAACCGCCGAGCACGACCACGAGCACCGCGATACGCAGAGAAATCACCAGTAGTTGACGTTGGCGAATACGTTTTTGCGCGACCCGTTCGACGTGTTCGAGCGAAGCAGTGTCGATGCCCGTGGGCATGGTCTGTTGAGGAGTTGTCGACATGTTTGCCTTTCCTTGATTAACCGATCTGCACTTCTTCGCGCAGGTCGTGCCAGATGTCTCGCGAGATTTCGATGAAACGCGGGTCGTAGCGAACTTCCGACGTGACGCGCGGACGCGGCAGGTCGATTTCGTAAACCTTCTTCAGCGTGGCGGGCCGCGCGGTCAGCACGAACACGCGATCGGCGAGTGCAATTGCTTCCTCGAGATCGTGCGTGACGAACACCACCGACCCCGCGCCGCCCCACAATTGCAGCAGTTCATCCTGCATCAACGTGCGCGTTTGCATGTCGAGCGCCGAGAACGGCTCGTCCATCAACAGGATCTCGGGGCGGTTGATGAAGGTCTGCGCGAGCGCCACGCGTTTGCGCATGCCACCCGAAAGTTGATGCGGATAATGTTTGCTGAACTTGTCGAGGCCCACGCGGCGCAGCCATTCGTTCGCTTCGTCGTAGGCGGCGGATTTCGAGCGGCCGCGATACAGCGGACCGGCCGCGACGTTGTCGATGACCGAGCGCCAGGGGAACACCGCGTCCGCCTGGAACACGAAGCCGATGCGCGGATCGATGCCGTCAACGGGCGCACCCATCACGCGAACTTCGCCGGTAGTGGGCTTCAGCAAGCCGGTAATCATGCTGAGCGTCGTGGATTTGCCGCAACCCGTCGGGCCGACGATAGCGACAAACTCGCCGCGCGCCACCGACATGCTGAAGTCGCGCAACGCAACGGTGGCCTTGCCGTCCGGCGAAATGAAACGGCAAGACACGTTGCGCAACTCAATCGCAGGCGTCTCGCGTGACATGGGTTGATTCATCGGCTGATGCCTCGCAGTTCTCTTGTTGTTGATCGGCGTTACTTCGCCGCGGTCTTGACCGGCGCCGCCACGAAGTCGTTCGTGTAGGTCTTGGCGAGGTCGATATGCTTGCCCTTCACCGAAGGATTGAATGCGGAAAGTACTCGCAGCACGGTCTCTGGGCCGTCGGCGGGCATCTTGCCGTCCTTCGTGAACATCGGCAGCGAGGCCTTCAATGCGCCGATATACAGATCCTTGTTGCTGCCGTAGTAGTCCTTCGGCATCTTCGCGGCGATGTCTTCGGCGCTATGCGTGGCGATGAAGTTCAGCGTCTTTGCGAAAGCGTGCGAGAGTTTGGCGGCGTCGCTCTTGTGCGATTCGGCCCACGCGCGTTGCACGTAGAAGCTGGAAGCCGGATAGGTGCCGCCAAGCGCGGCACGCGTGCCTTCGAGCGTGCGCATGTCGATCAGTACTTTTGCATCGCCGGTCTTCAGCAACTGCGAGACTGTCGGCTCCGTGGTCATGCCGGCGTCGATCCGGTTCTGCTTGATCGCCGCGATGAAGCTGTTGTCCGCGCCCACCGGCAGCAGCGTGTATTGCGTGGACGGCACGCCCGCGCGTTGTGCGAGGTACTGCGTGAGGAAACTCGTCGATGAGCCGAGGCCCGTCACGCCGAGCGTCTTGCCCTTTGCGTCGGCCATGCTTTTGAAGGTGTCCGCGGCTTTCGTGGAAACCATCTCCACTTCACCGGGCACCTGGCCGAAGATCACCAGCGCCTCGACTTCCTTGCCTTTGCTCTGCAGGTCGATGGTGTGATCGTAGAAGCCCACCACGCCTTGCACCGCGCCTGCGAGCAGTTCGTTTTCCGCGTCCACGCCGGCCGGCTGCGAAAGAATTTCGACGTCGAGGCCTTCGTCCTTGAAGTACCCGAGTTGCTCGGTGAGTCTCGCCGGCAGGTAGATGATCTTGGCGGCGCCGCCGACCATGATCGTGATTTTCTCCGCATGAGCGGCGGTCGAAGCAGCGGCGAGGGCAAACGCAACACTGGACACGGCGGCAATCTGGCGCAAGGTACGCATGAGGCAGTCTCCTGGGTTTAGTCGCCGCCCGATGTTGCGCGCGGCGCTTTTTGGATGAATGACGGCGATTATAGAAATTGAAAACCTTCTGCGAGCTTTCGGCGCTGTAGGGAAACCATGAGTGTTAACCCCGAAGTGCCGCGGGGCGTGCGTCGCGCGCTGCGCGGCACATCGGCTCGCAATACGCGCAAAGCCCTTTTTTTTACGGCACAATCGACGCCCTGACTTTTGCCGTTCCCGCCATGAAGCTGCTGCTCATCGAAGACAATCCCACGCTCGCGCACTGGCTCGCGAAGATGCTCGAGCAGGAGGCATTCGCGCTCGACGCCGTGCAGGACGGCGACGCGGCAGACCGTTTGCTGCAGTCGAATCACTACGACGTCATTCTGCTCGACCTGAATCTGCCGAAGCTGTCGGGCAAGAACGTGCTGCGCCGGCTGCGTCAACGAGGAGACGCCACGCCGGTTCTGATTCTGACGGCGAGCGGTTCCATCGACGAAAAAGTGGAATTGCTCGGCGCCGGTGCGGACGACTACCTCGTGAAGCCATTCGAAGTGCGGGAACTGATCGCGCGAATCAAGGTGGCGATCCGGCGGCAGTCGCCGTCCAAGGCAAGCGAAGTGGTGTGCGGCGATCTCGCGTTCGACATCGACACGCGCCAGTTCACGCTGAAAGGCGCGCCACTCAATGTGACGCCGCGCGAGCGCTCGGTGCTCGAAACGCTCATCTTGAGGCTCGGCAAAACGGTGACTAAGCCCGCGCTCGTCGACGCCATTTTCACGCTCGCCGATGAGCCGAGCGAAGACGCGGTGGAGATCTACATCTCGCGATTGCGCAAGAAGCTCGACGGCAGTTCTGCGGCTATCGTCACGCTGCGCGGACTCGGTTATCTGCTGCGCAAGAAAGAAGATGACCAATAGTTTGCGGGTCCGCTTGTTATGGTGGTTGCTGGTGCCGCTTGCACTGTACGTGTTCGTGACCGGCAAGGCGGCCTACGACAATGCGCGCCAAACCGCCGATCTCGTGCAGGACAATCAGCTCATTTCTTCCGCGCGAATGATTGCCGGCGAAGTGGAATGGGTAGACGGCTTTTTGCGCGTGGATGTACCGCCTGCGGCGCTTGAAATTTTTGCGTCGCCCTATCGCGATCAAGTCTTTTACAGCGTCAATGTCGACGGTCGGCATTTGCTTGCGGGCACGCCGGACTTTCCGCCGCGCCCCACGCAAGCGGCCGATACGCCCGACCACTACGACACCACGCTCTACGGCCAGGACGTGCGTGCTGTGGGAATCGTGCGGCTCATGTACGACAACGGCGCGACACGCCGCGTGCGCGTCACCGTCGGCAAGACCGTGCGTTCGCGTGACGCGATGGCCGAGCAGTTATGGCAACCGCAACTCGTGCGGCAGATCGAAATGATCGCACTGGCCGTTGCGCTCGTGTGCATCGGCTTGACGTTCGAACTGCGTCCGCTGATGAAGGTGAAAGAAGAGGTTGCCGATCGCGACCCGATGCAACTCGAACCGATTCGCGTAGACCGTTTGCACACTGAATTGCGGCCCATTGTCGAGGCGATTAACCAATGCATTGCGCGCCTTGGCGTGCAGGTTGCCGCGCAACGCCGCTTTATCGCCGACGCCGCGCATCAGTTGCGCACGCCGCTTACGTTGCTCGGCACGCAATTGCAGTTTGCGCGGCAACAGGGCGGCGTCAATCCCGCGCTCGACGAAGCGCTCGCCGCCATGCATCGCAGTAACCGGTCGATGGTCGGGCTCACCAACAAGTTGCTGTTGCTTGCGCAAGCAGAGGCGGCGGACAACAGTCAGGTCGTTGTCGAGACAGTCGACCTCGTGCCGTTAGCCCTCGAAGTAGTCGAAGATCTCGCGCTGCTCGCGCAAGGCCGCGAGATCGACCTGGGCGCCGAGCTTTGCGATAGCGCGCCAGTGGCAGGACACCGCGGCCTGTTGCAAGCGCTAATTGCGAACCTCGTGGAGAACGCGATTCGCTATACCGGCAGGGGCGGGCATGTCACCGTGTCAGTGAAAGCCGATGCCGATAGCGTCACCGTTAGCGTGGTCGACGACGGTCCAGGCATTCCCGCCGAGTCCCGTAGCCGCATATTCGAACCGTTCTTTCGCGCGTCGACGGATACGGAGGGCACCGGTCTCGGACTCGCCATCGTGCGCGAAATAGCGGACGCACATGCAGGCAATATCACACTCGACACGGGCGAGGGCGGCAAGGGTGTGCATATCGGCGTATCTTTTCCGCGTGCGGCGGCGGCAGTGCATTCACGCGCCGCCTGATAATGCGTTACGTATCGCAGCCGTCAGCGTATTCCGCATTGCACTCAGGCAAGCGCTCGTTCACCTGATCGAGCACGCCCGACTTCTTCCACGCCATATACCGGAGATAACACGTTTGCTGTGGCGGAAACGTTGCGGGCAGCCGGTGCCATTTTTCATTTCTCTGCTGCAACCAGAGTATTGCATTGAGAATCTCGCGGTCGCTTCGGCGCGGGCGCCCGCGCGTGGCAACAGGCTCCGGAAATAGACTCTGGACTCGCGCCCAATCGGCGTCGGAGAGGGGAATTTCTAGCATCGGCCAGCTTGATTGACTGTGTGCAGGACGCAGTCGTTGAGTTGCGTGGCTGACGATGCTAGTAAAAGTTCTTTGTCCGGTCAAATTGCCTCCTGCGTCTTCTATCGGAACGCGCGCGTTATCTTTGCAAAGACGCCGTTTCTCGCGATCCATTCGGCGTATGCACGATAGTCGGGGTCGTTCATCAGATGCTTTTCTTCTGTTTTCGCCCGCACGAAATAGAGAAGATTGACTGCAACGAGTGCTGCGCAATGCATGAGTGCGACTTGCCAACCCAAAGGCTCGATGAACGGCACGCTCACCATCCAGTACGACAGGTTCTTGGCAATATAGGCAGGATGCTTTGTCAAGCGATAAGGTCCGGAGGTGATGATTCCCCGGTTGGTCAGATTCGAGAAGCGCAAGCCAAAAGACATCGTGGCACAGGCATAGCACAGCAATAGCGCCACGATCACAGAGCCCCAGACTATCCGTAATACCGGCATCGAAATAAGCCAGTTGTCCCAGAACATCGAGCCTTCGTAGCGAATGTACTGACTGGAAATCAGCGACCAGAACGGCTGATAGCAGATGAGCGCAACGAGCCAGCCAAGCGTGGTCGGCTCCGCGCTGCGCACATGACTGTCCAGAATGCGAAGCGTGCATAAATAGCCGACCGTGCCGAACATCAGATCCATTGCAAACGAGAGGTCGTACATGAAGCGAAACGTTGCGAGAGAGAACGGCGCGTTCAATGCGGCGGAAAGCGAAGCGTTGAGTTGGGCTGCGTTGGTCGAGAGATAGACGGTCATCAGCGGAAGGAAGAACGCTTTCACCATCCAGCCGGCCAGCATTTCGCGTAGGGGCCGCCAGTTCGACGGACGTTCGCCGCGTAACAGCAGACGCGCGAGCAGCAGATAGGCGTCGTCGGTTTCGCGCTGATGCGTGTCCATCCACGCGAAGTAAAACGGCGCGGCGACTGCCACATAAGGTGCGAGCGTTCCAATCAGCGACCAGAACGGGTGATAGAACGAACCGTGGTATTCGGGCAATAGCCAGTAAAGCCCGCCGATGCCTGCATAGATACAGGCCAGGGACGCAAGACGCATTGCGACACGCGCGATGTTGAGCGACCGTAGCGCGCGACGCGTGAGCCCCGCGCTCGGACGCAAATAGACGCGCGCGACAAGCAGCTCGTAAGCACCCACGGTAGCGATGATCGCGAGGCAGGCCACGGTGCTGCGCGTGGCGCCGTCCAGCGCGGTGCTATCGCGCACGAGCCACAGCGTCAGCAGGCCGGCGAGCATGCCCAATAAGCCCACGGAAAACCGCGTTGCCGAGCGCGGAGCCGGATCGTCGGCACGCGCAAAGGTCTCGATGCTGGAGGTCATGTCATCCTCGTCGTCATGACATAAGCGGCGGCCGGGCGTTATTTTGTTTTGGGTCCCGGCCGCTTCGGGCTACTGGTTATTTCTTCGCAGGGGCGACGCCGCCGAGCAATCCGCCGACGAGGTTGGTCACCGGCGCAAGCGGGTTGGTGTTTGACGACGTGCCGCTCGAACCGCCTGTCAATCCGGTGATGAGGCCGGTGACCGGATTCGCGGCCGCGCCGGCTTGCGAACCGCCGGCCGCACCCGGGGCACCCGTTGCACCGGTCGCGCCGGCCGCGCCGACTGCCGATGTCAGCGATCCCAGAAGCGTCGTGACGGGGGCAAGCGGGCCGCTTGCGCTGCCGCCCGTGCTACCCGTCCCACCGCCCGCGCCGCCGAGCGAGCCCGCGGTGCCGAGAAGCGCGGTTACGGGCGCGAGCAGACCCGCAGCGCTGCCCGGCGGGTTCGCGCCAGCATTGCCGCCGAGCGAGCCGAGGTTGCCGATCAGGCCAGTCAACGGCGGGATGGATACGCTGCCGCTTGCGGTCGCGCCGCCTAGCGGGCCGAGCACGCCGGTAAGCGGCGCGAGCGGATTTGTCGTCGCTCCCGTGAACAGTCCGCCGGTGGTCGTGACTGTCTTGCCCAATTGACTCACGACTCCGCCGACGTCTTTGCCGACCTGATCGCCGGTCGCGGCCGACACGCTGAGTCCCGCGGAGTTGAGTCCATTGCCGACCGTGTTCAGCAGCGCGTTGAGCGGCGAGCCGAGGCCCGTTGCATTGCCGACTGTCTGCGTCGTGTTCGACACCGCGACCGTTATCGGATTGATGACCGAGCTGAGTTGAGTCTCGACCTGTTGCACGGGCGCGCCGGCCAGCGTGGTGCCGAGCCCCGAGCCGACTGCATTCAGGCCGCTTCCGACGCCGCCGACGACGCTGCCGAGCGTCGACGTCAGCGGCGCAGCCGGCGCGAGCGGTCCGCTGCCGAGGCTCGTGACCGCGCTGCCGAGCGACGTCACCGCGGCGGCCGCGTTGGACACGACGCCTGACGTTGATCCGAGTGTCGGGTTGAGCGGATTGGCCGAGCTGCCCAACGTGCCGAGGCCGGCGGCGCTGCCGTCCCCGAGAGCTTTGACGGCATTGCCAAGATCGGTCACGGCGTTGCCGAGGCCCGCGGTGGTTGCGTTGTTGACGCCGGGCACGGATGTGCCGGTGACTTTACTGCCGGTATCGGCGACGGTTGTGCCGACAGCGGTAATGAGGTTGCTGGCGTTGATGACGACCTGGCCTATCGGCGTCGAGGAGGTGCCGGAAGTACCTGAAGTGCCTGAAGTGCCAGTGCCTGAGGTTGTGCCGGACGAAGTGCCGGAAGTGCCCGAGGTACCCGAAGTACCCGAAGTACCCGAAGTACCCGAAGTACCCGAGGTGCCTGAGGTACCCGAAGTACCCGAAGTACCCGAAGTGCCTGAAGTGCCTGAAGTGCCTGAAGTGCCTGAAGTCCCCGAAGTACCCGAAGTCCCCGAAGTCCCCGAACTACTCGAACTACCGGACGTGCCCGAACTTCCAGATGTCCCCGACCCGCCCGAACTCCCCGAAGTCCCACCAAGTCCTCCGCCACCGAGTCCACTGGTGTTGGGCGTAAGCGGACTCTTGGTCGGCGTATTAAGCGTGGAACCGCAGCCGTAGAGCGCGAGTAATGTCGATGCCGCGACGGCGATAGCAGTGCGGCTGGCAAATTTGATCATGATGTCCCCGTTGAACGACTATTGACGGGGACATATCTGCAAGCTCCGCGCCATAGGCTGAGCCTGGCGCGAAATCGCACAAACGAGGCATCAAAACAATGTTTCGGCGCCACGCATAGAATTAAATGCCAAAAACGATCTGAAAACAAAAGGTCCACGCGCCGATGTTCCCGCGCACGCTACGTAACGCCCAGCTCCGTCGTAACGGCGCGCGCACGCACTTACAGCGCTAAGCGCGCGAGACCCACAGCCAAACCGCGAAGCCCAACGCAACGTCAAAACGCAGCCGTATAAATCGCCAGCGCATCTTCTTCAGCGACCGGCCGCGGATTATTCACGAGCAGGCGCGTTTGCAACATGGCGTCGCTGGCCATCCGCGGAAGGCCTTCGCGCTCGATGCCGACATCGCGCAATCGGGCCGGAATCGCCGTGGCGGCGATCATCTGTTCGAGCTTTTCGATCAGCGCATTCGTCTTGCTTTCAGCGCTGCCCGTTACGCCCGGCACAACGACATCCGCGAGTTCCGCATAAAGCGTCGCCGCCGATTCAGCGTTGAAGCGCAAAACATGCGGCAACACGAGCGCGTTGGAAAGCCCGTGCGGCACGTGATAAATGCCGCCGATCGGATACGCGAGCGCATGCACGGCGGCCACCGGCGAGTTCGCAAACGCCTGTCCGGCGAAGGTCGCGCCGAGCAGCATCGCCTCGCGCGCGCCGCGATTGCTGCCGTCTTCGCAGGCGGGCAGCAGGTTGCGCGACAGCAGGTCCAGCGCTTTGATCGCGAGCATGTCCGAGATGGGGTTCTTCAAATGCGCGGACGTGTAGGCTTCGATCGCGTGAACCATCGCGTCGATGCCCGTCGCGGCCGTTGCGGCCACTGGAAGCCCGAGCGTGAGTTCGGCGTCGAGAATGGCGAGGTCCGCGATCAACTGCGGGGCAACCACGCCCATCTTCTTCGCCTCGCCGATGGTCACGATCGACACAGCCGTGACTTCCGAGCCGGTCCCCGCGGTCGTAGGCATCTGCACGAGCGGCAAGCGCGACACCGTGACCTTGTTCACGCCATACATGTCGCTGAGCGGCTGCTCCTGCTGTGGCGCGAGCACGGCGATGAGCTTGGCCACGTCCATCGACGAGCCGCCGCCCAGCCCCAGCACGATCTCGGCACCGGCGCTGCGCGCCCGCGCTGTCGCTTCGAGCACGATATGTTCGGGCGGATCGGCGATGACGTCGTCGATGACTGTCGCGTTCCAGCCATGCGCCGCGAGGTCCGCCAGTGCGGGCTTCAGCAGGCCGCTCTTGTGCAGAAAGCCGTCGGTCACCACGCACACAGACTGAAGCGCGGGAAATTGCGCGCGCAGCAAAGCGCCCAGCCGTCGCGCCACGCCGAATTCGACGACGAGCGTCGGCACCGTTTGAAAACGGAATGCGTTCGTCATGCTGCGTCTCCCGGCACCATGTGGCTGGACACCTCGCGCCGCTCGAGCAACGGAATGATCGTGCCGAAGCCAAGACGCTGAAAATGTTCAGTCTCGCGATGCTCGGCGAGTCCGTTCGCGTCGCTGTACTGTTCGAGGATCACAAAATGATCGGGCTCGAGCGGCGAGCGGAAAAATTCGTAGTAGAGATTCTTCGGCTCGGCGCGGGTCGCCTCGGCGAGTTCGGCGAGATGCTTGACGATCGCGTCGCCGTGGCCGGGCTTCGCGAAGAAATGCGCGATTACCTGCAGGTAGGCATTAGCCATGACTTACTCCAGCAAGAACGTAGTGGGTCTTTTTGTGTGCAGCGCGCGGCATCCGCTCGCCACGGTAGTTTGGGCAGGCGGCGAAAGCGCCGCGCAGTTCTCAGTTGTACCAGATTCGAATCCGCCGCTAGGCAGCTCGGCCGCGAAGTCGACGCTGTTCGGCATTCTCTTCAGCCGAGGGTGTTGGAGTTTAAGTCTATTTCACATGTTTATTGAGAATGATTCGCGTTTGCGTTAGATTGTCATCGTATCGTCGGCACGGTTGCTCGTATGCGGCTCTGGATGCAGCCGGCGCGCCGCTTCTGCAAGAGGACTCGTATGACCATGCTTTCGATGCCGCGGCCCTCGCTCGCGGATCTCTCCATCGAGCCGGGGCTGCCGGCCGTCGTTTCGCCGCGCGCGGGCGCCGCCACTATGTCGCTGCACGAGGCGGCGCCGCTGCTGCATGCAATCGTCGATGAACACCTCGAGCGCGCGGGCGGCGTGCTCTTCACCGGCTTCCGCGTCGAATCGATCGACGCGTTTCAGGCTTTCGCGGCGTCGTTCGGGCATCCGCTGATCGGTTATGAATTTGCGTCGACGCCGCGCAGCCAGGTTGAGGGGGCGGTGTACACGTCGACGGAATATCCGCCGCATCGTTCGATTCCTTTGCATAACGAACAATCGTACACGTGCGAATGGCCGTTGCGCATCTGGTTTCACTGCGCGCTCGCCGCCCGTTCCGGCGGCGCGACGCCGATCGCGGATAGCCGCGCGATCTACCGCGCACTCGATCCGGCGCTCGTCGCGCGCTTTGCGAGCCGCGAACTGCTTTACGTGCGCAACTTCGGACAAGGACTCGACTTGCCGTGGCAGCAAGCGTTCGGCTCGGACGATCCGCGCGTGGTGGAGCGCGTGTGCCGCGCTCGCGGCATCGAATGCGAATGGCGCAACAGCGAAGACGGCGAACTGCTTCTGCGCACGCGCGAGCGCTGCCAGGCGGTCGCGCGGCATCCGCGCACGGGCGAGCGCGTCTGGTTCAATCAGGCAAACCTGTTCCACCTTTCGTCGCTCGATGAAGACATGCAGGAGGCGCTGATCGATTCCGTCGGCATCGAGAACGTGCCGCGCAATGTCTATTACGGCGACGGCGCGCCGCTCGAAGCGGACGCCCTCGCGCAGATTCGCGGCGTGCTGGACGAACAGCGCATCGTGTTTCCGTGGCGGACCGGCGACGTGCTGATGCTCGACAACATGCTGACGGCGCACGCGCGCGATCCGTTCGAAGGACCGCGCAAGGTGGTGGTCGCGATGGCGCAGAGCTACCGCGAGCGCGATGCGGTCGAAGGTGCGATTGAAGGTGCGGTCGGACATTCCGCCGACTGTTAAGCGGCCGATTACATCATCCAGGCGCGGTGGGCGGCGATAGTTGAGAGCGATTCTCATTGATCGCGAGCTTGTGGGTGCTGAGTCATCTATAAGACATATGTCTTTCGGCCTAGGGCAAATCGTTGAAACCCTTATCTGGCGGGCATCCGGCTAGTTTGACCCGCTTCTTCGGCCTGTTTGTTTAGCAGCGGACGGACGAAAACACGCATATACTCACGGTCGGGCCGTAAAAAGTAGTGCCGCGGGTCGCGCTGCGTTTTGCTGCTTCGTCGCAACTCGCTGGCTCAGCGCTTCCCACGCTCTGTCTCTCACTTCACCTAGCAAAGCATCAAACATGTCCACACCGCCGAAGATCATCTACACCCTCACCGACGAAGCGCCTGCTCTGGCGACTTATTCGCTGCTGCCGATCGTCAAGGCGTTCACGCGCTCGTCCGACGTGATCGTTGAAACGCGCGATATTTCGCTTGCTGGCCGGATCATCGCTGCATTTCCGGACTACCTGACCGCGGAACAAAAGGGTTCCGACGATCTGGCGGAGCTGGGTGGACTTACCACGCGTCCTGAAGCGAACATCGTCAAGCTGCCGAACATCAGCGCTTCGGTGCCGCAACTGAAGGCCGCGATCACCGAATTGCGCGACCAGGGCTACAAGCTGCCGCCGTATCCGGACGTCGCCACGACGGACACTGAAAAAGACGTCAAGGCGCGCTACGACAAGATCAAGGGCAGCGCGGTGAACCCGGTGCTGCGCGAGGGCAACTCGGACCGCCGCGCGCCGCTGTCGGTCAAGAACTACGCACGCAAGCATCCGCACAAGATGGGCGTGTGGTCCGCGGACTCCAAGTCGCATGTGGCGCACATGAGCGGCGGCGACTTCTACGGCAGCGAAAAGTCGGCGCTGATCGCAGCGGCCGGCACGGTGAAGATCGAACTGACGGCCGCCGACGGCACGAAGACGGTCCTGAAGGAAAAGACGCCGGTGCAGGCGGGCGAGATCATCGACGCTTCGGTGCTCAGCAAGAACGCGCTGCGCAGCTTCATCGAGTCGGAAATCAACGACGCCAAGGCGAAGGGCGTGCTGTTCTCCGTCCACCTGAAGGCCACCATGATGAAGGTGTCCGATCCGATCATCTTCGGCCAGGTCGTGTCGGTGTTCTACAAAGACGTGCTGGCCAAGCATGCCGACGCGCTGGCGCAAGCCGGCTTCAACCCGAACAACGGTATCGGCGACCTGTACGCGCGCCTGAAGGATTTGCCGGCTGAAACCGCCGCGCAGATCGAAGCCGACATCAAGGCTCAGTACGAACAGCGTCCGCAACTGGCCATGGTCAATTCGGACAAGGGCATCACGAGCCTGCACGTGCCGAGCGACGTGATCGTCGACGCATCCATGCCCGCCATGATTCGCGAGTCGGGCAAGATGTGGGGCGCCGACGGCGCGCTGCACGACGCCAAGGCGGTGATTCCGGACCGCTGCTATGCGGGCGTGTATCAGGCAGTGATCGAAGACTGCAAGAAGAACGGCGCATTCGATCCGGTCACGATGGGCACAGTGCCGAACGTCGGCCTGATGGCGCAAGCCGCCGAAGAATACGGCTCGCACGACAAGACGTTCCAGATTCCGGCTAATGGCGTGGTCCGCGTGACCGACGCCAGCGGCGCGGTGCTGATCGAGCAGGCGGTGGAAGCCGGCGACATCTGGCGTATGTGCCAGACCAAGGACGCCCCGGTGCAGGACTGGGTCAAGCTCGCCGTGAACCGCGCGCGCGCTACCAGCACGCCGGCTGTGTTCTGGCTCGACGCGGCTCGTGCTCACGACGCGCAGATCATCAAGAAGGTCGAGCAGTATCTGAAGGACCACGACACGAACGGTCTCGACATTCGCATCATGACGCCGGTCGACGCAACGAAGTTCTCGCTCGAACGCATCCGCGCGGGCAAGGACACTATCTCGGTCACCGGCAACGTGCTGCGCGACTACCTGACCGACCTGTTCCCGATCATGGAACTGGGCACGAGCGCGAAGATGCTGTCCATCGTCCCGCTGATGGCTGGCGGCGGCATGTTCGAAACGGGCGCGGGCGGTTCGGCGCCGAAGCACGTTCAGCAACTGGTCGAAGAAGGCTTCCTGCGTTGGGACTCGCTGGGTGAATTCCTGGCGCTGGCCGCGTCGCTCGAACATCTGAGCAACGCGTATCACAATCCGAAGGCGCAGGTTCTGGCCAAGACGCTGGATCAGGCAACCGGCAAGTTCCTCGATAACGACAAGTCGCCGGCGCGCAAGGTTGGCGGTCTCGACAATCGCGGCAGCCACTTCTACCTCGCGATGTACTGGGCCGAAGCATTGGCCGCGCAAACCGAAGACGCCGCGTTGCAGGCTCAGTTCGCCGGCGTGGCGAAGGCAATGGCCGACAACGAAGCGAAGATTCTCGACGAACTGCGCGCAGCGCAAGGCAAGCCGGTAGACATTGGCGGTTACTACCGTCCGAACGTTGAACTGACGAGCAAGGCCATGCGCCCGAGCGCGACGCTGAACCAGATCGTCGACTCGATCGCGTGATGTGTTGGGCGATATGCTGACGGGCGTGCGGAATGACGCGCGCGCCAAAGCACGGGTGCACGCACCTACGCACGCCCAAAAGTAAGCGGTAAGCAAGACGATGGCGCTCTCGAGCGCCATCGTCGTTTCTGGCTCCATCAAGCGGACGCGCGTCATGCGGTCCCTCAAACGTGAACGATTTCCCAGTCGCTCAGTTTCTCGGGAATTTCCAGCGTCGACGTATCGACTTCCGACAGATGCGGGCAGGTCAAGCCGCGCGCGAGATCGTCGGCCGCCTGTTGCGGGCTCGAGAACTCGCCGAGCTTGTCGTTGCCGTAGGTTGCTTCCCAACCGTCGTGGCCGGGCAGAATATAGAACGCTCCCTGAGCCGATCCAAAGCGAAAGCCTTTCATTTTTCGTCTCCCAATTGCCAATAAAAAACCGTGGTGCGTTGGCGGCGTCATGGGTGGGAGTGCGAGGGGTCGTCAGATTGCGTTTCGTCCCATCCAACTCACTGCACCGCATGAACCGCGTGCTCTTGTAAAAGAGTCTACGTCAGCAGTCGGGGCCGCAAGCCGGAGTTAGATGGTTGGTTCGAAGGAAAAATGTAGCGTAAAAACAGTCACTTACGCGCTTTGTTTCGCGATGTGCAACGCGGGGCGGCATTGCGAAATGGCGGATTTGTGCCACGCACCACGGTTTTTTACGAAGCAAGGGCGCGTGTCACATCGTGAAATTTGGGGCCTGCGCGATGCGGACAGGTATGTGCCGTGAAGGCGGCCTTCGCGAAAACTTCACGAACGCACGCGCGCAACGAACCCGAGCATCACTTCATTAAACAGCACAGGCCGTTGCAGCGGCGCGAAGTGACTCACGCCTGGCAGCACGCGCAATTGCGCGCCGGGAATGCTGCGCGCGAGATATTCGGCGTGCTCCGGCTTGATGAACTCGTCGTGTTCGCTCTGCACGATAAGCACCGGCACGCGGATACGAGCGAGATCAGGCGCGGCGTAGTTCGGCTCGGTCCTCATCATTTCGCTGACGGCCGCGACGAACGCATCGAAGTTGTCGGGCGTAGCGGATAGCCGCGCATAGTCCTGGCGATGACGGCTAAAACACCGATCGATCACCGGCGTCGCCACAAATTCCTTCGTGCCGCTCGGGTCCATATTGCAGCCGAAGAAGAACACGCCCGCGACGCGCTCGGGCGCCGCCATGCCCAGCACCATCGCCACGCAAGCGCCGTCGCTCCAGCCGACGATTGCCGCTCGCTCGACCGACAGCGCGTCCATGACCGCGAGCACGTCGGAAGCCATCAGCTCATATTTGTATGGCCGCGCATCGCGCGTGCTGCGTCCGTGACCGCGGCTGTCGATCACGATCACACGGTGGCCTGCATCGAGCAGGGCCGGCACCTGATAACCCCAGTTGCCGCTATGGCCCAGGCCGCCGTGCAGCAGAATCACCGGCGCGCCTTTGCCATGAGCCGCATACCAGATGCGCGCGCCCTCGTGCTCGATCCAGCCCGAGTCGTTCGATGCCGGCAGCGGCGGCGCGCCGTGCGCCTCGAAATGTTCGAGAGCGTCGTCGTGTGGGTCGGCGGAAGAGGTCATCGCGGCTGTCTCCGGTTTTTTGCACTGGGTTGGCGGCTGGATACGCCAGCGTGCCAGCATCGCGGCACGCAAAGCAACAAGCCTACGAGATTTAGCTGGCCGGACCGCGCTTCACACTGCGTCAAGCTTCGCAATCAGCATCGCAACGAAGGCTTCCGTCACAGGCGGCAACGTTCGGCCACGCTTCTTGATGAGCGCAATGGGCCGCGTGAACGCGGGATCGTCGACGGGACGCGCCACCAGCTCCGGCTCGGCTCGCACTTCACGCGCCGACGCCGGCAGTATCGTCACGCCGAGCCCCGCGCGAACCATCGCGACCGCGCTCATCATGTAAGTCGGCTCGCAGGCAATCTCCGGCACGCAACGCGCATTGGCAAACGCGCTATCGACAACCGCGCGCACGCTCGTGCCTTGCGCGGTCAGCACGAGCGGCGTCGCGGCAAGGTCGGCGAGCGTGATCTTGCGCCGCTGTTTAGCGAGCGCGTGCCGCTTCGGGCAAACAACCACGAGCCTGTCGATGCCCGCATGCAGCACTTCGAGATTCGCGTCGTCGAGTTCGCCGCCCGTCAGCCCAATGTCAGCCTCCTCATTGCGCACCAGCGTATTGACCATGCTCGCGACGACATCGCGCACCTGAAACCTCACACGCGGCACCGCTTCCTTCAGCGCCTGCACCAGCTCGGGCAGCGAGCTCGCCGCGAACGTCGGCAGACACGCGATACGCACGGTGCCGCTTGCGCCGTCGCCGAGCGCCCGCGCGTCGATCAGCACATGCTCCATGTCGTGCAGCGACTTCTGCAGAAGCGGCAGCACGTCCCGGCCGGTCGGCGTCAGCGCCACCTTGCGGCTGTTGCGGTCGAAAAGCCGCAAGCCCAGCGTTTCCTCGAGCCGCCGGATTTGTACGGTCAGCGCCGGCTGCGAAAGATGCAGGCGCGTGGCCGCCTGCGTGAAGCTGCCCGTTTGCGCGACGGCGATAAAAGCGCGAATGTCCCGGAGGTTCAGATCCATATCAACCCGTAATTGCTGCGATCAATTCATTTCAATTGATTTATCGCTGCATGGAAATTACGCTGGATCGCAGTAAAAAACAACATCGGAGACAAGCACATGCTGCCATTCCTGGGGCTGGCCACCATCGTCGTGCTGCTCGGCGCCATTCTGTCGAAACGCATGTCGCCGCTGGTGGCGCTCATCATCGTGCCGATCGCCGCGTCGCTGATCGGCGGATTCGGTTTTCAAACGAGCAAGTTCGTGATCGACGGACTGAAGGGCCTTGCGCCCGTCGTCGGCATGTTCGTGTTCGCGATTCTCTATTTCGGCACCATCACCGACGCGGGCACGCTCGACCCGATCATCGACCGCATTCTGCGCGCGGTCGGCACGCGGCCGACGCGCATTGTGATGGGCACGACGCTGCTCGCGCTGCTGATTCATCTCGACGGCTCCGGCGCGGTCTGTTTTCTCGTCACCATTCCGGCGATGCTGCCGCTTTACGATCGTCTGAAGATGGACCGGCGCGTGCTGGCCGCGGCGGTGTCGATGGCCGCGGGCATCAACTTTCTGCCGTGGACCGGCCCGATGATCCGCGCGTCCGCTTCATTGCATCTGCCCATCTCATCGCTGTTCAATCCGCTGATTCCGGTGCAGGCGATCGGCCTCGTGTTCGTATTCGGCGTCGCATTCTGGCTCGGACGCCGCGAGGAAAAGCGGCTCGGTCTTACCGCCGCAAGCGGTTCCGTGCCGATGCCAAAGCGCGAATTGACAGCCGACGAGCAGGCCTTGCGTCGTCCGAAAAACTTCTGGTTCAACATCGTGCTGACGCTCGTCGTATTGGGCACGATGGTCGTGATGGGCGAAAAAATTCCGCCCGCGATCATGTTCATGGTCGGCCTGTGCGTCGCGTTGATGGTCAACTACCCGAACGTCGACATGCAGCGCAAACGGATCGACGCGCACGCGCGCGCCGCGTTGATGATGGCCGGCATTCTGCTCGCCGCCGGTGTCTTCACCGGCGTCATGCAGGGCAGCGGCATGTTGAAGGCAATGGCGCAAGCCGCGGTCGGCTTTGTCCCGCCCGCGATGGCAAGCCACATCCCGGTCGCGCTCGGCATTCTGTCGATGCCGCTTAGCATGCTGTTCGATCCCGACTCGTTTTACTTCGGGGTCCTGCCGGTCATCGCCGAAGTGGCGGGGCAGCTTGGCGTGCCCGCCGTGCAGGTCGGCCAGGCCGCGCTGCTCGGACAGATGACAACCGGCTTCCCGGTGAGCCCGTTGACGCCCGCGACGTTTCTGGTCGTCGGCTTGTGCGGCATCGATCTCGCCGACCATCAGCGATTCACGTTCCCCTTGTTGTTCGGCGCGAGCATCGTGATGACGATTGCGTGCGTCGCGTTGGGGATATTCTCATTGTGAGCTTGACGCAAACAGGTGTGAGCAGCATGACAGTCACTCAGCATGAACGTGTTGTCCGGATCGGCGCGGGCGCCGGCTATTCGGGCGATCGCACCGAGCCCGCAGTCGAACTCGCGGAGCATGGCGCGCTCGATTACCTCGTGTTCGAATGTCTCGCCGAACGGACCATCGCTATCGCGCAACAGGCGCGCAGCAAAAATCCCGAGCTCGGCTACGACCCGTTGCTCGAAACGCGCATGAACGCGGTGTTGCCCGCGGCGTCGCGCAATGGCGTGCGCATCGTCTCGAACATGGGCGCGGCCAATCCGCTCGCGGCGGCGCGCAAGACGGCCGAAATCGCGCGCTCGCTCGGCCTCGGCGGCATCCGTATTGCAGCGATCACGGGCGACGATGTGCTCGACGCCGTGCGCAGCGGCGACTACCGCTTCGAGGAATCCGGCGAGCGCGTCGCGGACTACGACACGCGGCTTGTCTCGGCGAACGCCTATCTCGGCGCTGGCGCGATCGTCGACGCGCTGTCGGCCGGCGCGCAGATCGTTCTGACCGGACGCGTGGCCGATCCATCGCTATTCGTCGCGCCGCTGATCCACGAATTCGGCTGGCGCATGGACGACTGGCCGACGCTCGGGCAGGCGACGGTGATCGGCCATCTGCTCGAATGCGCGGGCCAGATCACCGGCGGCTACTTCGCTGACCCAGGTTTCAAGGACGTGCCCGCGCTCGCGAGACTCGGCTTTCCCATCGCCGAAGTCGGGCCGGACGGCGCGGTGGTCATCACGAAGCTCGCGCAAGCGGGCGGACGCGTGACCGAGGCGACTTGCAAGGAGCAGTTGCTATACGAGATTCACGACCCGCGGCGCTATTTGCAACCGGACGTGGTCGCGGACTTTTCGGCCGTGCATATCGAACAGGAAGGCCCAGACCGCGTGCGCGTGAGCGGCGGCAACGGCGCGCCGCGCACCGATACGTTGAAAGTGTCGGTGGCTTATTTCGACGGTTTCATCGGCGAGGGGCAGATTTCGTATGCGGGTCCGGGTGCGCTCGCGCGTGCTCGCCTCGCGCTCGACATCGTGCGCGAGCGGCTTGCGTTGACCGGCGTGCAGACGCATGAATTGCGCTTCGATCTGATCGGTGTGAATGCGTTGCACGGTGAAACGCTCGCGGCTGGTTCCGGCGAGCCGTACGAAGTGCGGGCGCGCGTGACCGGACGCACTGCATCGCTCGCGCAGGCCGTGCGAATCGGCAATGAAGTCGAGACGCTGTACACGAATGGTCCGGCCGGCGGCGGCGGCGTGACGAAGTCGGCGCGCGAAGTGGTTGCGGTTCAGTCGGTGCTGTTGCCGCGCGAGCAGGTGAAGCCGACGTTCACCATGGTGGAGGCGTGAGATGAAACTACGTGAGCTTGCTCATTCCCGAACCGGCGACAAGGGCAACACGCTGAACATTTCGGTCATCTGTTACGACGCGCGGCACTACGAGCATTTGCGCGCCGTGCTGACGCCGGAGCGCGTGAAAGCGCATCTCGGCGACGTCGTGCGTGGCAATGTGATGCGCTATGAACTGCCCGCCATTGCCGCATTCAATTTTGTGCTCGGCGATGCGCTCGGCGGCGGAGTGACGCGTTCGCTGGCGCTCGACGCGCACGGCAAATCGCTGAGTTCCGCGTTGATGGGGTTGGAGGTGGAGGCGCCGGTTGCGACATGAAACCACGGCAAGTTTGTGCAGCAGCTTGCTGCACAAACTTGCCGTAAGTCGAAACGGTCGGCCCTCGCCGCATCACCGCCCCCTACTCTCCGCCTCACTCGACTCATGCGCGCGGCGCAGCCGTTCGCGGCTGTTGCTCAGATGCATGCGCATGGCGGCGCGCGCGTCGTCGGGGTCCTGACGCTCGATCGCGCGATAAATCAGTTGATGCTCGTTGAGCACGTTGCGCAGGGTTTCGATCTGATCGAGCTTCGCGATCTCCGCTGACCCGAGGCGCGTGCGCGGACTGACTCCGCTTCCTAACTGGCTCAACACGTCGAAAAAATAACGATTGCCGCTTGCGCGCGCAATCTGCAAATGAAACTCGACGTCATGCGCGAGCGTGTCAGTACTGCCGCGCTCGAGTTCCGACTCGAAGCGCAGAAGCGCCGCGCGCATCTGCTTCAGGCTCTGCTCCGTGCGCCGCGCTGCGGCGAGCGCGGCCGACGCCGCTTCCACATCGATACGGAATTCGATGATCGCCATCACGTCGAGCATGCTCGACAGATCGGCGGCGGGCAGTTCCATGGTTTTCTCGGCGGCGGGCGCGAGCACAAACGTGCCGATGCCGTGGCGCGTTTCGACCACCCGTGCCGCCTGCAGGCGCGAGATCGCTTCGCGGACGACGGAGCGGCTCACGGACAACTGCTTCATCATCGCGACTTCTGTGGGTATGCGGTCGCCGGGTCTCAGGACGCCGCGACGGATTTCATCGGAAAGGGTGGCCACCACTTTCTCAGTCAGGCTGCTCATTTCTGTGTTGTGGCTGGTTGATCATCGGCTGAAAACGCGCGCCTCGCGTGCGCGCGCGACGTCTGGTGACGTCTGGACATTAGCCATCATAGCGTCTGTCGCGAAAATCCATGACGCGTTGGGTGAAGCGCGGGAATTAACCGGGCCAATTCTTGACGGTTGATACGCGACGAGACATCAGACGTCTTATTTTGCCGAGGAGCCATCATTTCCGTTGGGACCAAACCCCAGCCGACGCTGCAACCAAGCGTACTCACGGCGAAACGCAGGGTAAACACCACATTGGAAACCCACTCCGAACGGCTGTAGACTGTCATCAGACAACATATCTCGTGCGGCCTGACTGGGCCTCAGCAGACCTGTCAAACCGCACGCGACGTCAGACCACGGCCGCCCGACGGCCGACACCGGAGACTCCCTTGAACTCTGCTCTCACCACGGCACTCGATCCTCTCGCATCCGCCGTCTTGAAGGTCAAGCGGCACGTGTTGCCGCTTTTCCTGATCATGTTCATCGCGAACTATATCGACCGCGTGAACATCGGCTTCGTCAACGCTCACATGAAGACCGACCTCGGCATCGGCGCGGCGGCGTACGGCCTCGGCAGCGGCCTTTTCTTCATCGGCTATGCGCTGTTCGAAGTGCCGTCGAACGTGTTGATGCAGAAGTACGGCGCGCGCGCGTGGCTCACTCGCATCATGGGCACGTGGGGCGTCGTCGCGGCGTGCATGGCCTTCGTCTCCAACGAAACCTCGTTCTATGTCTTGCGCTTCCTGCTCGGCGTGGCCGAGGCAGGTTTCTTCCCCGGCGTGGTGTTCTATTTCACGCAGTGGCTGCCGCAGAAAGAGCGCGGCAAGGCCGTGGCGATTTTCCTGTCCGGCTCGGCGATCGCGTCGGTGGTGTCCGGTCCGATCACCGGCAGCCTGCTGTCGATTCGCGGACTCGGCCTGCACGGCTGGCAGTGGATGTTCCTGATCGAAGGCGGCTTCTCAATCGCGCTGTGCGCGGTGAGCTGGATCTTCCTGAAGTCGCGCATTCGCGACGCGTCGTGGCTCACGGCCGACGAGCAACGCGTGCTCGAAGGCGCGATCGCCGCTGAACAGGCCGAGCGCGTCGCGCACGGCGGCGCGCATCTGCCGGCCATCAAGCTGTTGAAGGACCCGCAGATCGTTCTGTTCTGCCTGCTGTACTTCGCGATCCAGTTGACGATTTACGCGGCCACGTTCTGGCTGCCGACCATCATCCGCAAGATCGGCGGTCTGTCCGATTTCGAAGTCGGCATGCTCAACGCGATTCCCTGGCTCATCGCGATGGTCGCGATGTACTGCTTCGCGTTGCTCTCGGCGAAGTGGCGTTTCCAGCAGGCGTGGCTGGCCGTCGCGCTCGTGATCGCTGCGTGCGGTCTGTTCGCGTCGACGTCGGGCAATCCGGTTCTGTCGTTCGTCGCAATCTGCTTTTCGGCGATCGGCTTCAAGGCGGCCGCCTCGCTGTTCTGGCCGATTCCGCAAGGCTATCTGGATGCACGCGTCGCCGCCGCGGTGATCGCGTTGATCAATTCCATCGGCAATCTGGGCGGCTTCTTCGCGCCCGCCACCTTCGGCTATTTGCAGCAGCACACCGGTTCGATTACCGGCGGTCTTTATGGCCTCGGCGTGGCGTCGCTGATCGCAGCCGCGGCGGCGTTCCTCGCGCGCAACCGGCGCGGCGACGGCAACGCCCTGCGCGATCCGCTGCAAGGCAACGCACACTGACCGCTCGTCACCGTCAGGCCCATTCACTTACCAGGTCCAGTTGATATGTCCACGAAACCTTCGAATCCAAACGATACGCCCACCGTCACAGAACTTCGCGTCGTGCCCGTTGCGGGCCGCGACAGCATGCTGATGAATCTGAGCGGCGCGCACGGTCCGTTCTTCACGCGCAACGTCGTGATTCTGCGCGACAGCGCCGGTCGTGTCGGCGTGGGTGAAGTGCCGGGCGGCGAGAATATCCGCAAGACGATCGACGATGCGCGTCCGTTCGTCGTCGGCCAGTCGATCGGTAATTTGCAAGCTATCCTGAACAAAGTGCGCACGCAGTTCGCCGACCGCGATGCCGGCGGCCGCGGCTTGCAGACGTTCGATCTGCGCACGACGATTCACGCGGTGACCGCGCTCGAAGCAGCGTTGCTCGATCTGCTCGGTCAGCATCTCGGCGTGCCGGTTGCGGCGCTTCTCGGCGAAGGCCAGCAACGCGACGAAGTGGAAATGCTCGGCTATCTGTTCTATATCGGCGATCGCAAGAAGACCGACTTGCCGTACGCAAGCGGCGCTGAAGGGCGCGACGACTGGGAGCGCCTGCGCACTGAAGAAGCGCTGACGCCGGAAGCGGTGGTGCGCCTCGCCGAAGCCGCGCAAGCGCGCTATGGCTTTAACGACTTTAAGTTGAAAGGCGGCGTGCTGTCGGGCGACGCCGAAATCGAAGCGGTGACCGCCCTCGCCGAACGCTTCCCGAACGCGCGCGTCACGTTGGACCCGAACGGCGCGTGGTCGCTCGCCGAAGCCGTGCGCCTGTGCCGCGACAAACACGACGTGCTCGCGTATGCAGAAGACCCATGCGGCGCGGAGAACGGCTATTCCGGCCGCGAAGTGATGGCCGAATTCCGCCGCGCGACGGGCTTGCCGACGGCGACCAACATGATCGCAACCGACTGGCGCCAGATGGGTCACGCGATCCAGTTGCAGTCCGTCGATATTCCGCTTGCCGATCCGCATTTCTGGACCATGCAAGGCTCGGTGCGCGTCGCGCAGATGTGCAACGACTGGGGCCTCACGTGGGGCTCGCATTCGAACAACCACTTCGACATCTCGCTCGCGATGTTCACGCAGGTCGCGGCCGCCGCGCCCGGCAAGATCACCGCGATCGACACGCACTGGATCTGGCAAGACGGCCAGCGTTTGACGCGCGAGCCGTTGCAGATTGTCGGCGGCAAGGTGAAGGTGCCGCAGAAGCCGGGCCTCGGCGTCGAAGTGGATATGGACGAGCTCGAGAAAGCGCACGCGCTTTATCAGCAGCACGGCCTGGGCGCGCGTGATGACGGCGTTGCGATGCAGTACCTGATTCCTAATTGGACATTCGACAACAAGCGTCCGTGCCTCGTGCGCTGATGCGTGCTTGCGCGCCACGCGAACCACGTGAACTACGCGAACGAGCGGCGCGCTCATTCCACTATTGACGATCTTCACGCAACCCAATCATGACTTCACCGCAAGAACTCAAAGCGATCGTATCCGAAGGCCTGTTGTCTTTTCCGGTCACTGACTTCGACGCGCAAGGCGACTTCCGCGCCGACACGTACGCCGAGCGGCTCGAATGGCTCGCGCCGTATGGCGCGACCGCGCTGTTCGCGGCGGGCGGCACGGGCGAATTCTTTTCGCTCACCAAGACCGACTACACGAACGTGATCCGCACGGCGACCGAGACCTGCAAAGGCAAGGTGCCGATTCTCGCGGGCGCAGGCGGCCCGACGCGCGTGGCGATCGAATATGCGAAGGAAGCGGAACGCCTCGGCGCGAGCGGCGTGCTGCTGATGCCGCACTATCTGACCGAGGCTTCGCAGGAAGGCATTGCCGCGCACGTCGAGCAGGTGTGCAACGCGGTGAAGAACATGGGCGTGATCGTGTACAACCGCGCGAATTCGAAGCTGAACGCGGACATGCTTGAACGGCTCGCGGATCGCTGCCCGAACCTGATCGGCTTCAAGGACGGCGTCGGCGAGATCGAAGCGATGGTGACGATTCGCCGTCGCCTTGGCGACCGTTTCTCGTATCTCGGCGGCCTGCCGACCGCGGAAGTTTATGCCGCTGCGTATAAGGCGCTCGGCGTGCCGGTGTATTCGTCGGCGGTGTTCAACTTCATTCCGAAGACCGCGATGCAGTTCTATCGCGCGATTGCCGCGGACGATCACGCGACCACGTCGCGCCTGATCGATGAATTCTTCCTGCCGTATCTGGCGATTCGCAATCGTCGCGCGGGTTATGCGGTGAGTATCGTGAAGGCGGGCGCGAAACTCGTCGGGCGCGACGCCGGTCCTGTGCGCGCCCCGCTGACCGATCTCACCGAAGAAGAACTCGCGCAGCTCGACGCGCTGATCAGGAAGCTCGGCCCGCAGTAAGGCGGGCCACGTGTTCCGCCAGCTCGAGGCACAAAGCGCGATGCTTATGCTTCGAGCCAACGTTCAACCGCGGCGGAACACGACATGCGAAATCCGCTGCACGAGCAACGCGGCGGCAAGCGCCGCGACGGCAGTCAGCCATACGCCGATGTGAATCGACTGCACGAGCGCATCGCGCGCCGTGTCGATCAATGCGAGCGTGTTGAGCCCCGACGGCTTCATGTCGGCGATCAGCTTCAGGCGCGAAGCGTCGTCGATCAAAATACGCAGATCGACGAAACGCGGCCGCCATTGCGAAGCCGCCGGCTCGCCGAGCACGCTCATCGTGCGCGTGACCACATCGCGATAGTGATGCTGCACGACAGTCGCGACGATGCTCGTGCCCAACATGCCGCCGACCATTCGCGTGGACTGCAACAGCGCAGTCGTGATGCCGAAGCGCTCGCGGCCCGCAATCTCCTGGCCGAACACATTCAGATTGTTGAGGATGAAGCCGAGTCCGACGCCGACCGCGGCCATCGGCAATTCAAGCCATAGATGCGGCGTATCCGCGTTCGCGAACGCAATGCCGATCGACGCGAACAACAGCAGCCCGAAGCCAATGGAAAGAATGCGCGTCGGCTTCTTCATGTGAATAACGATGCGTGTATTGAGCACGCTGCCAAGCGCGATACATGCGGCAATCGGCGTGGCAAGCAGCCCGGCCTGTTGCGGAGAAAGACCGAACCCGCCTTGCAGAAGCAGCGGCGCGAAAAAGATCAGCGAGAACATCACGAAGCCCGACAGCATGCCGAGCGTGAACAGCGTGACGAGCTGCGAGTCCTTGAAGAGATCGAGCGGAATGATGGGATGCGTGGCGCGCTTCTCGCACACGAACAACGCGATCGCGCCGACGACCACGCACACGGCGAGCGTCACGTTGCCCGCGGTCAGACCGTCTTTCGGCACGGCTTCGATAAACGCCTGAAGGCCGCCCAACACAGCCGCCACCAGTCCCGCACCGAGCCAGTCGATCTTGACTTCGCCTTCATGCGGACGCTGAAAGCTCGGCAGATGCGCCCAGATGAAGTACAGCGCCGCGGCGCCCACCGGCAGGTTGATCAGAAACGTGGAGCGCCAGCCGAGATGCTCGCTCATCCAGCCGCCAAGCGACGGCCCGGCGGCGGTGCCGATGCCGTAGGCCGCAGCCATCACCACTTGCCAGCGCACGCGGGCGCGCGGATCGGGGAACAGGTCCGGTATCGACGCGAACGCCGTGCCGACCATCATGCCGCCGCCCACGCCTTGCAAGCCGCGCGCGATCACGAGAAACAGCATGTCGTTCGCGACGCCGCACAGCACCGACGCCACCGTGAACGTGATGACCGCGGCGATCACGAAGCGCTTGCGGCCGAAGTAATCGCCGAGGCGCCCGAACACGGGCACCGTCACGACCGACGCCAGCAGATACGCGCTCGCAATCCACGCGTAGTACTCGAAGCCGTGCAGTTCCGCGACGATCGACGGCAGCGCGGTACTGACGACCGTTTGATCGAGCGCGACCAGCATGTTGACGAGACCGATGCCGAGCATCGCGAAGAGGGCGTTCCGGAAGGGCAGCGCGGCAGCAGCGGCAGTGGTAGTCACGGATCTGGGCAGGAGAACGATTGACGATGGAGCGCGGGACCGCGCGAGATCGAGACAACCGTGAGCCGAGTTGTCTGACCACTTCGTCATTATACGGGTTAGCCCTTAATTGAAACTATTGGTGGTGGGTTTTTGTGCAGAGGAAAGCGTGCGAGCGCATCAAACCAGCAGCGCGCTCGCACGCGGTTCATCGATCAGGCAAAGGCTTTAGTGATTGGCCCACCATTCGGTCGCTTTCTGCTTGTCCCACGCGGGGAGAACTTCGCGCTCGATCGAAGCGTTCGTCAGCGCCGGGAAATCCTTTTTGAATTCCGCCACGTCCTGATCGAACTCGTCGCTGACGCGAATATCCCAGGTGCCGCCGCTAAAGCCGGTTGCTGCCTGATCGATTAGTGGAATAACCGGCCCCGCGCGCAACTCACCGTCCTTGCGTTCGACCACGGTGGCGTCGACGTGGCCAAGGTACACAATCGAATTGGGTTTGATTTCCACGGTTTCGTGAAGCGGCGTAAAGAACATGCCGTGAAATGGGAATATGCCGCTTTGTCCGGTGATGCCGCGCATCACATATTTTCCGGGCGCGAGCGGAATTCGGACGAAATAGTGATTACCGTTGTCGCTCGTCGTGGTCGCCTGATCGTCGAACTTGAAATTGAGGCGGTCGGCGCGGCTATCCGCGGCGCCGCGCTCCATGTGCACGACGATGGGACTCGGCTGATAGCTCGTGTGATAAGCGTTTTTAAGCGTCACCGTCATCAACGCGTAGGAGTTTTTGCTCGTATCGACGGAGCTCATGGCCGTGGTTGGCGACATTGGCGCAACAGTTGCACAACCCGTGGTCAGCAAAGTGCCGGCAATAGCGAAACTGGCGAAGAGTTTTTTCATTTCGAGTAGGGACTATTTTCTAATGTTCTTATCCGGTAAAGAAACTGCCGGATGAGCGAACTGTTGACGTTTCAATATGCGACGCGAATATCGAATAACCGCCGCATGCCATGTAAACGACAGCGCTTGATGGAACTTAAGGGTTTGCTTCATGCGAAAACGTCGAGCGGCTTGCGTCGCGTCCGCAGCAATGCGCGCTTTCAACTGAGGGCGCGCACCGAAAGGGTTTGTCTCTACACATGCCGCCCTTGTCGCTGCCGATAAACAGGTCGAGTGGTCGTGTGATGCGGCATGGCGGCCGGAATCATCGGCGGTTCGTGCAGCCGGTCATCGACCTTCCTGAACCGGACGAAACAGGGACGTGAGCATGCACCGATTGAATTTCAAGCAGAAGCTCTGGTTGCCGCTCGTCGTCAGCCTGCTCGCGCTGCTCGCCGTGTCGGTGTCGGCGGCGTGGTTGTCGCGCGAGACGCGCATCGAAGAGCGCAAGCACGACCTCGTGAACGTGGGCCACGTCGGGCTCAGCATCGTGAAGGAGTACGCGTCGCTCGCGCAAAGCGGGGCGCTGAGCGAGGCCGACGCGCGCAAGCAGGCGCTCGAGCGTCTGCGCAACGTGCGTTACGGCGAAGACGGCTACTTCCTCGTGCTCGATTCGAAGCCGCGCATGATCATGCACGCGATGAAACCCGCGACGAACGGCAAGGACCTTGCAGGCGTCGAGGATGCCGACGGCCGTCATCACTACGTGACCTTCGCCGCGGTGGCGCAGGCGCCGGAGGGCGGCTTCGTCGATTATGTGTTTCCGCATCCAGGCAATCCGCCGTCCGCCGCGGCCGGCAAGATCGGTTACGTCGTGCGTTACGCGCCGTGGGACTGGATCATCGCGACCGGCGCTTATGTCGATGATATCGACGCCGCGTTCATGCAGTCGCTCTATGTGCTTGGCGGCATGTTCGCCTCGGTGGCGCTGCTGCTGTCCGCGCTCGTCGCGTTCACGAATCGCAGCATTCAACGCACGATTGGCGGCGACCCGGCCTACGTCGCGCATGTCGCCGGTGAAATCGCCCAAGGCAATCTCGTCATTCCGATCGACATTCGCACCGGCGACGATTCGAGCCTTTTGCACACCATGCGGCAGATGCGCGACGCGCTTGCGAACACCATCGTGCAGATCAGCGGCGCGGCCGACAAGGTCGCGACGGGCGCGCGCGAGATTGCCGCCGGTAATACGGATCTGTCCGCGCGGACGGAGAGCCAGGCTGCTTCGCTCGAAGAGACCGCGGCCAGCATGGAGCAGATGACCGCGATGGTCCGGCAGACGTCGGAGAACGCGCAGACGGCGAGCGAACTGACGGCGAGCGCCGAGCAGATCGTCACGCATGGCGGACAGATGGCGGCCGAAGCGGTGTCGACGATGCAGGAAATATCGACGGAATCGCACAAGATGGTGGAGATCATCTCGGTGATCGAAGGCATTGCCTTTCAGACCAATATTCTCGCGCTGAACGCAGCCGTCGAAGCGGCTCGCGCGGGCGACGAAGGGCGCGGCTTCGCGGTGGTGGCGGGCGAGGTGCGCACGCTGGCGCAGCGCAGCGCGGCCGCCGCGAAGGAAATTCGCACGCTGATCAGCCGCGCGGTGGGGCGCGTGGAGAACGGCGTCGAACTGGTCGACAAAACCGGCACCACGATTCAGGCGGCGAGCGAGGCGATTGGAAGGCTCTCGGGCGTGATGCGCGACATCGCCGCGGCTGCGTCGGAGCAGAGCGCAGGCATCGATCAGGTCGGCGACGCGGTCTCGCAGATGGACAGCGTGACGCAACAGAACGCCGCGCTCGTCGAGCAGGCCGCCGCGGTCGCGCAGACGTTGACCGAGCAGGCCAGGCTGCTGGAGGCGTCGATTCATACGTTCCAGGTTCAGTCGGATGGGCGAGGGGAGGCGGCGGGTTTGGCGGCGGGGCGTGCGGGGAAAAGCAAGTGGGCGGGTGCGCGACTTCGGGCTTTGTGATTGGGGAAGGTGGTGTTGCGAATTGGGCTAGGGCGATCGGACGAAGCGAGCGCGAGAATGCGCCTTACGGCGCGCTCAGAAATTTCGCCGGTTATGCGCAGTAAATAGCGAACCTTGCACGGGAAACTTCTCGCAGTTGACTTCGTCTGTTCATCCGGCATGACGAGCGATTAAGATGGCTGTCTTCGCTTATATCGGGCCGGCCCACAACTAGAAAAATGGTTCCTACAGAAATCCTGATCGTCGGCTTCGGCTGCATCGGTCAAGCGGTTTTGCCTTTGCTCGAACGCGTGTTTCCGTCAGTACCTATCGTCGTCGTGGACAGGGTGCTGGACGAAGCGCGTCTGTCGATCATACGGCGGCATAAGTTGAAAGCGGTCGAGGCGACGGTTAGCGAGTCGAATTACATTTCGTTGCTTGGGCCGAAGCTTTCGCCTGGCGGATTTATCCTTAATCTCGCGCCGAGCGTAAGCAGTTGCGATCTCATCGAGTTGGCTCAGAACTGCGGCGCCTTTTATCTCGATAGTGGGATCGAACCGTGGGCTTATGAAGAGCACGATTCATCGTTTCTCACTAACCATGCGCTCAGAGTTCGCTTGCTGAAGTTTGCAAAAGGCCGTGAAAACCGTGCTACCGCATTGGTCGCGCATGGCGCAAATCCGGGGTTCGTGTCGGCGCTCGTGAAGGAGGCGTTGCTTCGGCTCGCACGAAGGGCCGATGTGCTCGCCGATATGCCGTTCACACGCGGGCAATGGGCTGGCCTCGCTAGGGCGCTCGACGTTCGCGTCGTTCAGGTGAGCGAATACGACAGCCAGCATGCACGGCCGCCGGAGCCGTTCGAATTCGCCAATACGTGGTCGCCAGAGGGATTTATCACTGAATGCCTGCAAGACGCCGAACTCGGCTGGGGCACGCATGAAACTCGCCTTCCCGCTACGGCGTATCGTCACGCTGATGGCGGCGGTGCGGCCATCGCGCTGAATAGACCCGGACACCGCACATGGGTGCGCTCGTGGTCGCCGACTCACGGGCCGTTCAATGCACGATTGATTACGCACAATGAGTCCATTTCAATCGCCGAATATCTGACGTGCGAGTCTCGCGGTGAGTCTGCTTACAGGCCGACTGTCTATTATGCGTATCGGCCGACCGAGGCGACGAGTCTGTCGATGCAATGGCTCGATGACCGGTCCGCCCGACGCATCACGACGCATCGCGTGATGAAGGACGACATCGAATCCGGCATGGACGAACTCGGCGTGCTGTTGATGAGTCCGCGATACGGCGCGATCTGGTACGGCTCGCAACTCGATATAGACCGCGCACGGACCGTCGCGCCATATAACTCCGCAACGAGCCTGCAGGTGGCGTCGAGCATTGCGGCTGCAATGCAATGGATCTTGCAGAACCCGGTACGCGGTGTCATTGAATCCGACGCGCTCGATCATCAAACCGTGTTGAATGCAGCGGCGCATGCGTGGGCGCCGTTATCGGCACATTTCACGGATTGGTCGCCATGCCGGACCGACAATTCCCTGGTCTTCGACCAATTCATGCTGGAGCAATAAGTCCCGTTCATGAAACGCACGAAACAGATCCCACGCGCTAATTGGCCAACCGAACTCGAGCGTATTGGCTTTCACTTTCATTCGCTCGATGAGCATAACCAGCCGCGCAAAGTCGACCGCAATACGTTTTACTATTGGCGCGAAGACGCGGCATACGAATTCAGCGAGGCTCAGATCGAGTCGCTGTACGCGGCCGCGCGTGAGCTTAATTCACGCTGCCTCGAGGCCGTGCAGCATGTGATCGATCACGATCGCTTCTCGCGTATGGCGATCGCGCCGGAATTCGCCGAATTGATTCGCAAGTCGTGGGATAGCGACGAACCGACATTGTTCGGCCGTTTCGATATGACACTCGACGCACACGGCGTGCCGAAGATGTACGAGTACAACGCCGACACGCCGACGTCCATTATTGAATCGAGCCTCGCGCAGTGGTCCTGGAGGGAGTCCGTTCAGCCGAAGGCGGACCAGTTTAATAGCTTGCACGAAGCGCTTATTGCGCGCTGGCGCTGGATTCGCAAGCACTATCGGAAAGCGAAACTGCTTCACTTCGCCTGCGCGTTCGACAGCCAGGAAGATGTGTGCAACGTCGAATATCTGATGGACACTGCGGTCCAGGCGGGCTGGTCGGTCAAGCTCGTGGACGTGATGAAAATCGGCACCGATAGCGCGGGCCGCTTTTACGATGCCGACAACGAGCGGATCGAGGTTGCTTTCAAGCTGTATCCGTGGGAATGGATGGCGCAGTCGGAATACGGTCCGCAATTGGGCCTCGGCACCATGCATTGGGTCGAGCCGCCGTGGAAGGCCGTGCTTTCGAACAAGGCGATACTTCCGATTCTCTGGGAATTGTTTCCGGGACATCCGAACTTGCTCGAGGCGAGTTTCGAAGAGGCATCTTTTGACGGACGCCCGCATGCGACAAAGCCTATCTATTCGCGTGAAGGCGAAAGCCTGACGCTGGTTACGCCGGAGGGCCGCTTTCACAATCCGGGGCAGTACGGCGACGAAGGCTTCGTGTATCAGGCTTATTGCCCCGCGCGGCGCTTCGGCGGGTTGTACACGACACTGGGCGTGTGGATCGTCGACGATGTTCCGAGCGGCTTATGCGTTCGTGAAGAAGCCGGGCCCATCGCGAAAAACACCAGCTATTTCGTGCCGCACTTCTTTCGGAAAAGTGGCGATGTGGCCGCTTTCGGCCTGGGTGAACGCGCGCAACACGCGCTGCCGGCTCAGACGGCTGCTCACTCGGCTGATCGCGCGCAAAAAGCGCCGGCTCATACGGGTGCTTACTTCATTCAACAAAAAAAGTCGGGCTTGCCCAAGTTGCTGCTGATTGGCGCCTGTGCCGCATTGGCTGGCGGCACACTTGTGCATTCATGCTCCAGCAGCGATGACGACAGCGAACTTGATGAAGGCGTGCCGGTTACGCGTGCGAGCTACGAGACACTTGAGGACTGCCTCGCCGACTGGACGATGGTGGCGGATTGCAGAGAGGCGCCGATCGCTACGCAGACCGCTGACGTGCCGGCGAGCGATGCGGTCGCCAGCTCACCAACGAATGGTGTGGCGGGAAGCGCGGGAGGTTCGCATACCGGTGTGATTGCGCACTGGTACGGTCCGTACTACACGCGTTCGGGCACGGTCTACCATGGGGACGGTAGTCAGACTCAGCAGAGTGCGCAGTCAGGACCGCTGAGGCCTGCGTTGAAATACGATGCCGGTGGTCATCCGACGAGGGCGCTCGAGCCGGCTCCCGCGCACGCTGCTTTCACCGAGCAGGCCACTGTTGCGCAGCGCATTCTCACTCGCGGCTCGGGAGCGTCAATGTCGATGCATGCTGCCGCAGTGACGTCGCGCGGAGGCTTTGGCCGCGGGGGCGGGGGCGGGGGCTTTGGCGGCGGTGGTGGGCATTCTTTTGGCGGCGGTGGGTGGTCGTCGGGGGGATGAGTCAGGGTTGCGGTGCGTTTAGGTCGGCGCCCAGGTCCGGCATCGGCGACAACTACCTGGCGTAGAGGTCGCGTATCGTCGCCCTTATTGAAGACATAGGGCCAGCAGCAACAAAGCCCACCTTGCGCGGGCCCCGACTATTCAAGGGAAACTCCCACCGTCGAAATGTCTGGCCATCTCAGGCTGCATTCGTCGTCAATCAATCAGTGAACCGTCACGGCGTACTGCCGTTATCTTCCCGTCCCACGTTCCCCAACTTTTCAGACCGGTCCTATTTCGCACTGCGCAAGTGCCACGCGAGCATGGTCAATCGGGGCCGCAACATCGCTCCGTTGTCACCGGCCGCGACGCGACCGGTCTTTCCGTTGGTTTCTTGGGAGTATGGGAATGCCGAATCAGGAAGATGGCGAAGGCAGGACGTATGCATTCGCGACGAGTGGCGCACGTTGCGAGCGCGGCGGTTATGTGATCCGGACAACGTCCGGGTTGTCGATCTACGGTCTCAACGTCGCACTTGTCGCCGATAACACTTATGGTCACAGGCAGGAGGTCTGATGCCCGACGCACTTGCAACAGCGGTAACGAATACAAATTCCAATTCGTGTGTGAATGTGCAGACTGACCGGCTGTGCAAGCCATGGGAAATATCTCAGGCGGGAATCGGCTTTATTGAGACGTGGGAGGCTTTCCGCGCACATTTATATGACAACGATGGTGCGGGCGGCGGAGGAAATACGACTATTGGCTTCGGACACCTGGTCCACATGGGACCGATATCGGGCGCACCCTCGGAAGCTCCTTTTCTGAACGGTATAACCGTCGTACAGGCGCATCAATTAATGCACCAGGATTTACGGGATCCGCAGCGAATCGTAAACCAAAAAATAAATGTTCCGCTGTTTCAGTACGAATACGATGCATTGGTCGATTTCGTTTACAATTTGCGCCACCATAATGATGGCCTGCTTGGTCTTGTAAACACCGGCCAGTATGACCGCGTGCCGGCGAAATTCATGGAATACACATGGGCAGGCGGGCAGCAACCGCACGGGCTTGTGAAACGTCGCCGCGCTGAGGGTCGCTTATTCGCTTCGGGAGATTATAATGCGGATCACTAGACTAGCCCTAGCCACGACAGCTATCTTTATTTCAGCTTCGGCATTAGCGAATGCCGCCTGCGACAACGACGCAAAAACACGCGACGATTTTCTGGCCTGCTCAAAAAGGGATACAGATAAAATTCTTTCCGACTCGGAAAAGCTGTATCGAAGCATAAGAGCGCTCGCTAGTGACGGCGGGCGGGCTGAGCTAGATAAGAACTATAAGATCTGGAATGACAAACTTAAGTCCGACTGTTCCGTAATCGCGTATTCATTCAATGAATGGCGAAATGATTACACGCCGGACACGGATTTTCAGGTCTCCTCATGCCGCGCGAAGATCGCGACACAAGAGCTCGAGTTTTATAAATGGCTCGCATGTCCCGATGACATGGAAAGGTCCAAGGTCCCAGACTGCGCGGCGGTGAGAAAGGTGTTGAGCGACAGGCAATAGAGTGGACCGCGCGCCCCGCTTCGGCGGGGCTTTTCATTTGAGCGTCGTTTCGCGCCTGTTCTTGCCTAATACGACGCAACCCCGCCCATGCCCAAACCCTAAAACCGCGAAACGATATTGTCCCATCAGCCCCAACCGGGCATATTGACGCGTGTGAATCGCCAATCGACGAGTCTCGACGATCCACTCGCCAATCCATGTCCCGGAGCAACCCCGCATGCCACAACCCACCCGCATCGCAGCCCTCGCACTGCTGTCATGTATTGCGTTGACCGCGGGCGGCCCAGCGCAAGCCGACTCGTCGTGCGATAAAGCATGCCGCGCGCGCGGCCAACTGCTCGATCATCGGGTCACCTCGCGGTTGAATGCTGCAGCGTTGTCGAAGCTGCTTTCATCAAGCCCCTCCGGACAGCAACTCATGCAAATGGCGGGCGCGCCTGCTTGCGGCGTGCAGATCGTCTATTACCGTTATCGCACCATCGGCGCCGCCGGCGAACCGGCAACAGCGAGCGGCGCACTGATGATCCCGCACGGCGAGTCCGCGACGTGCAGCGGGCCGCGTCCCATGATGTTGTATGCGCACGGCACCACCGCGTATCGCAAGTACAACCTCGCCGACGTGACGCAAAGCGATCCAGAGAACGGCGGCGCGGGCGAAGGCCTCAGCGTCGCCGCGATGTACGCCGCTCACGGCTACATCGTCGCGGCGAGCAACTATGCGGGCTATGCCGGCTCCGATCTTCCGTACCATCCTTATCTGAACGCCGACCAGCAGTCCGCCGATATGATCGACTCGCTGCGGGCGGCGCGCGTCGTGCTCAACGACGAAGGCAAACGGGCAGCAATTCGCGAGAACGGCAAGCTGTTCATCACCGGCTATTCGCAAGGCGGTTTCGTTGCGCTCGCAACGCATCGCGCGTTGCAGGCAGCGGGCGTTAGCGTGACAGCCTCCGCGCCAGGCTCGGGCCCGTATGCGCTTGCCGCTACTGCCGACGCCATCAGCGCGGGCCAGGTCAGTCTCGGCTCGACGCTCTTCACGACATTGGTCGTGACCGGTTATCAGCATGCCTATAAGAACCTGTACCGCAAGCCGGACGACTTCTTCGAAGCCGCCTACGCACCCGACATCGAACAACTGCTGCCGAGCGCGCAATCGCTCGATACCATTTTCTCGCAGCGAAAGTTGCCGCCGTCGCATCTTTTCAGCAGCACGCCACCTGCCGCGCAGTTTCAGTCGATGACGCCGCCCGCATCGCCGGCTCTCACGCCACCTCCGTTGACACGGCTATTCGCAGCCGGTTTCGGCGACGCCCATCTCGTGCGCAACAGCTATCGCCGCGCGCTTCTCGAAGACGCCGCGGCGAATCGTGATGGCGCGTTCCCCAACGCAACGCCAAGCGTCGAGCCCGCGGCAAATCCGCTGCATCCACTGCGACAGGCGTTCAAGCGTAATGATTTGCGTAACTGGGTGCCAAAGGCGCCAGTGCTACTGTGCGGAGGCGGTGCCGATCCGATGGTGTACTTCTTCAACGCACGCATCGAGCAGGCGTATTGGCTCAACGCGAAAGTGCCGGCGGGACTCACTTCGGTGCTGGATGTCGACTCGCCCGTCACCGGAGCCGACGATTCATTCGCGGCGCTCAAGCGCGGTTTTGCGAACGCGAAGGCCGACGTTGCGAAAGAAGCGGTGGCTGCAGGCGCCACGGACGGCGGCGCGTCAGCGGTATTGCGTTCTTATCATGGAGAACTGGTTGCGGGCTCTTGCATGCTCGCGGCACGGGCGTTCTTCTCGAACTTCTGAACGTGCCTGTCTCTAGCTTCTGCCACGCATTCCGCCGATGCCGTCAATTGCCGAATAACGAACCCTGCATGCCGCGGGGCGCCGCAGCGCGTGAGCGTTTTGCGGCAGCTTTGGTAGTCGCTGCAGTGACTTGCGTTTGCACATCGGCGCCGGCTTCAAGCGACGTTTGCCCTGCTTCCAGCGCGAGTAACAGCATCTTGTTCGCCAACCCGCCCGCAAAGCCCGTGAGGTCGCCGGATGCGCCTATCACGCGGTGGCACGGCGCCACAATCGAAACAGGATTCCGACCGTTAGCGGCACCCACTGCACGCACGGCGTTGACATTGCCGATCTGCGCGGCGATCTGCGCATAAGTACGTGTCTGGCCAAATGGGATCGTCAACAACGCGGCCCACACTTTCTTCTGAAACTCGGTGCCCTGAAAGTCGAGTGCGAGATCGAACGCGTCTCTGTTGCCCGCGAAGTACTCGTGCAACTGACGCTCGGTTTCGAGCAGGATCGGTCGATCGTCGGCGAGCACCAACTCACCGAGCCGCACACGGTTCGGCTTGTCGTTCTCCCACAGAATGGCGGTCAACCGATCGCCGCGGGCGACGAGCTTCAATTGGCCGACCGGAGAATCCATCAGCTTGTAGGCGTAAGTCACTTGTCTGCTCCTGCGTATTTTCGTCGTCAAGTATGAAGGATTTGTGCAGCAGAGGGTGAGCGATCGCGATCACGCCGCAAGCCGCGCCGCACGTCACCCAGTAAAATCGACCCTACCAGCACGACGGACCGCAGCCACCGGATATTTCTACCACTGTGACCACGACACTTGAACAACTGAGAGCGGGCCAACTCGCGGGCACACGCCACTTGAAACTTGCGTGCGGGCTCAGCGAATTTCCACGCGAGATTTTGGATCTCGCCGACACGCTCGAAGTTCTCGATCTTTCCGGCAACGCGCTCACCACCTTGCCCGACGATTTCGCGCGGCTACGCAAACTGCGCATTCTGTTTGCGTCGAACAACCCGTTCACCGAGTTGCCGCCGGTGCTCGGACAATGCCCGCAATTGAGCATGATCGGCTTCAAGGCGAATCGCATTCGCACCGTCGCGGGGACTGCGTTGCCGCCGCGTCTGCGCTGGCTGATTCTCACCGACAACGAGGTCGACGCGCTGCCGCCAGAAATCGGTCACTGCACGCATTTGCAGAAATTGATGCTGGCAGGCAATCGTCTGCGCTTTCTTCCCGAACAACTGGCTGCGTGTTCGCGGCTCGAGTTGCTGCGGCTTGCCGCCAATCGACTCGATGAATTGCCGGCATGGTTATTTCATATGCCGCGGCTCGCATGGCTCGCCTATGCGGGCAACCCATTTGGCGAAGCACTCGAAGCGGCGGCTTTGGACGATACGCCCATCGCCGAAATTGGCTGGAACGATCTGCGTTTGCATGAGCAATTGGGCGAGGGCGCTTCGGGCGTGATCTATCGCGCGGAACTGCGCACGCACGAGAACACCGCGCGGCGCGTCGCGGTCAAGCTGTTCAAGGGCGCCGTTACGAGCGATGGTTTGCCCGACTGCGAAATGGCCGCTTGCATTCGATCCGGCGATCATCCCAACCTGATCGCAGTAGCCGGAAAAGTGAAGGACCATCCGGACAACGCGCACGGACTCGTGATGGAACTGATCGACCCGCAATACCGCAATCTGGCGGGGCCGCCGAGCTTCGAATCGTGCACGCGCGACATCTACGCGGCCGACGTGCGTTTCAACGCAGCCGACGTGGTCGACATGGCGCACGGCATTGCATCGGCGGCCAGTCATTTGCATCGGCAAGGCGTCATGCACGGCGACCTGTACGCGCATAACATTCTGCATGACGGCCAGGCACGTGTATTGTTAGGAGACTTCGGCGCGGCTTCTTTCTATTCGACGGAGAACCGCGAAGCAGGCGTGGCGCTGGAGCGTCTCGAAGTGAGAGCATATGGTTGCCTGCTCGAGGAATTGATGACGTGTTGCGACTGGAGCGATTCGCGTGTGCAAGCAGACGTCGCCGTGAAGCTCGCGAGCTTGCGCGACGGTTGCCTGAGCGAAGACGTCGACAAGCGGCCGTTATTCGAGCAGATCGCATCCGAGCTGCTCGTGCTGAAAGCTCGTTGATGTCGAACAGGCAAGCCGCTTGCGGTCCTATCGGTCCGCGTTCATCCGTTGGCGTTCATGCAATTGACGGGCGCCGCCACGAAGGAGAGAAACGATGACGCAGAGAATGCGCCGCCGCGTGCTGATCGCCGGTGCACTGGCTGCGGCCGGTCTCACGCGTGCGGCCGGCGCGGCAACCGTGGAAGGCGGCATGCCGAAGATCGCGCTCGTGCTGAAGTCGCTCAGCGACCCCTTCACCGCCGCGATGGCGAACGCGGCCAAAAACTATCAACAGCACTACGCGTCGCAATTCGCGTTGACGGTGCGCGGAACCGCGACGGAGCCCGACACGGCGGGACAGGTCCGCATTGTCGAAGACCTGATCCGCGCGAAGATGAACGCGATCGTGATTGCGCCGTCGGGCTCGAAAGGATTGACGTCGGTGGTCGCGCGCGCGATCAAGGCGGGCATCATCGTGGTCAGCATCGACAATCCGCTCGACGACGCCTTGCAGGACGCAGCGAAAATCTCTGTGCCGTTTGTCGGCCCCGACAATCGCAAGGGCGCGATGCTGGTGGCGAACTATCTCGTCGAGCGGCTGAAGCCCGGCGATCAGGTCGCGATCATCGAAGGCATCGCAGCGGATCGCAACGCGCAGCAACGCACGGCCGGCTACAAGGAAGCGATGAACGCGGCGGGCATGCAGCTCGTCGCGACCGAGGCCGGCGATTGGGAATATGGCAAAGGCCGCGACATTGCGTCGAAAATACTCGGCCAGCATCCGCAGATTCGCGGCTTGCTATGTGCGAACGACAACATGGCAATGGGCGCGGCGGACGCCGTTCGCGACGCGGGCCGAACGGGCGGCGTGTACATCACCGGCTATAACGCGATTGAAGCGATCAAGCCGTTGATCGCGGACGGCCACGTACTCGCCACCGTCAATCAGTTCGCCGACCGGCAAGCGGTGTTCGGCATGGACGTCGCGCTAAAGGCGGTGACGGAGCAGAGAAAGCAGGGCGAATTATCGCGAACGATAGAGACGCCACTGCAACTCGTCACCGCCGCGAAGCGGTAGTTCGGCAGCCGCCTTTATACGCCTTCGAGACGGAAGAACGACACCGACTGATTCAATTGCCGGCCCTGATCTTCGAGCGATTTTGATGCAGCCGCGGCTTCTTCCACCAGCGCGGCGTTCTGTTGCGTGACCTCGTCCATCTGCGTGATCGCCTGATTGACCTGTTCGATACCGCGGCTCTGTTCCGCAGAGGCCGCCGCGATTTCGCCCATGATGTCGGTCACGCGAGCGACTGCCTGAGTGACTTCGGCCATCGTCATGCCGGCCTTGTCCGCGAGCGACGAACCGTCGCGGATCTTCTGCACGGATGTGCTGATCAGATCTTTGATCTCCTTTGCCGCGCTCGACGAACGCTGCGCAAGATTGCGCACTTCGCTTGCCACCACGGCGAAGCCGCGGCCCTGCTCGCCGGCACGCGCCGCTTCGACAGCGGCATTGAGCGCGAGAATATTCGTCTGAAACGCAATGCCTTCGATCATGCCGGTGATCTCCGCGATGCGCGTTGAGTTTTCGCTGATCTCGCCCATCGTGCCGACCATTTCACCGACGACGCCATTGCCCTTCGACGCCACGTCGGACGCATTGGCCGACAAGGTACTCGCCTGCTGCGCGTTTTCCGCGTTCTGCTTCACCGTGGTCGTCAGTTCTTCCATGCTCGATGCGGTCTCCTGGAGGGACGACGCCTGCTGTTCCGTGCGCGACGACAGATCGACGTTGCCCGACGCGATCTGGCTGGAACCGGTCGCGATGCTGTCAGCGGCATGGCGAACGTTGCCGATCAGACGAACGAGGCTCGACTGCATTTCGCCCATCGATGCAAGCACGCTCCCTGCCGGCGCATTGCTGGCGCCAGGCACCGCGCGCAGATCGCCTTCCGCGACGCGCCGCGTGACTTCGGCGAGCGCGACCGGTTCGGCGCCAAGCGCACGCATCAAACCGCGCGTGATGACGATGCCGGCGCCGATTGCAAGCGCCATCGCGGCAACGCAGAAGGCAATCAGCAGATTGCGCTCATGCGCCAGGCGCTCGGCCGACTCCTTCGCCATTTCTACGGCGCGTTCATGCGTGGCGTCCAGGTACGCGTTCGCCGCTTTCGTCAATGCGGTCAACAGCGGACGGCATTTGCTGGCGATGTCGGCGATGGCGGCATCGCGCTGTCCGCTCGCCGCGAGCCGGTCGATCTCGAGCGCGACGGGCCGATAAAGCTGTTCGATACGCGATATTTCCGCGGCGAGCGTGCGCGCGTTTTCGCTGATGTCTTTCGCGCTGGCCACCATCGCGTTGAATTTGTCGAGGCGGCTCTCGACGCGCTTCTCCGCGTCGAGCACCGCGGCCTTCTCGACCTCGATATCCGCCGGCGATGAAACAAGCACGAGATTACGCACTGCAATCGCGCGGTCGCTGACCGCGTTTCGCACCGACTCGGCCATCTGCGCACGCGCATTGATGCCGCTGATGAACCCGGCGAAGCGCTCGTTCGCGTCGTTAAGCGCGATCAGCGATATGCCGGAGACGATCATCACGACGACCGCAAGCGAACCGAACGCGGCAGTCAGCTTCGCCTTTTCCGACAGATTATGAAAGTTCATGATTCGGGACTCCAGTCGCCCACATGTTTGGCCGAAAACTATTTGAAGACTTCGGATGCCCGGACAATCCGGGGTCAGCAGCAGACGGTTGGAAATCGGTTTTCGCTGGCGCCACACGCAATAACGGCGCGCTTCTTCTTGACCGTAGGGCGGTTACTCCCAGGTAAGAGGCCGCAAAGGTTTGCGGATGATTGATATTCACTATGAAGCAATCGCTCAATGTTGCGAGCGTCGTGGCGACGCTCGAGTTGAGGCAATATGACGGCCATTGCGGCTTCATGTTGGACTGGTAAATTGCGAGTGTCATCACAAACCGCAAGCGGAAAGCAAGGTCTGAAAGACTTATGAAATCTGAACTTCTGCTGCAAACTTATGGCTCGGATTCGTCCGGCATTGTGTGCGGCTTCGTCTTTTCGCCCACGCAACCGGGCCGGCCCATTTCCGCCGACGAAGCGCTCGAATGGCTGCGCGCGCAGCAAAACGGCGCTTCGCATGCGGACGAATTTCTGTGGCTGCATTTCAATCTCGCGCACAGCGCGGCCGAGCGTTGGATGCACGCGCAACTTGATCTGCCCGAGACGTTTTTCGACGCGTTGCGTGAAGGCTCGCATTCCACGCGTATCGAGCAGGCCGACGGCGCATTGCGCGCCGTGGTTAACGACGTGATGTTCAACCTCGAGTTCACGCCGTCCGAGATTGCGACACTGTGGATCTACGCACATCAGCGGATCATCGTGACGGCGCGGCTCAAGCCGCTGCGTTCGGTGGACCGCTTGCGCGCGTCGGTGAAAGAGGGCGAAATTTTCCGCTCGCCGGTCGAACTGCTGGTTCATCTGATGCGCGATCAGGCGGATCTGCTCGTGCAGATCGTTCGACGCACGAGCGCCGATATCGACCGTATCGAAGACCGTTTTCTCTCGCAGCGGCCCACGCAAAACCGGCTCGATCTGGGCGCCATGCGACGCATGCTGACGCGCTTGCAACGGATGCTCGCGCCGGAGCCGGGCGCGATCTTCCGCCTGCTCGCGAGACCGCCGCGCTGGCTTCATCCGGAAGACGTACAGGATTTGCGCGAGTCGACGGAAGAGTTCTCCGTGGTGCTCTCCGACATGGCCGGGCTGATCGAACGCGTCAGGCTATTGCAGGAAGAGATTATTTCGCGGCTCGAAGAACAGAATAACCGCACGCTGTTTACGCTGACGCTGGTCACGGTTCTCGCGATGCCGATCAACATCGTCGCGGGCTTCTTCGGTATGAACGTGGGCGGCATTCCGTTTGCCGAGAACCATCACGGCTTCTGGGTGTTGGTCGTGCTCGTGGCCTGCTTCACGGGACTGGCGGCATGGTGGGCGTTTCGTCGAAGGAAGGAACGATAGCCGCATAGACAGACCCGCGCCGTTCAATGCGGTTGCTCGATCATCAGATAGCGGATCACCAGCGCGGGATCGGCGATGTCGAGTATGAGGCGGCGCATGATGCGCTTGCGCATGTGATTTTCGTCGAGCATCCACGGCCCGCCGGCATCGCTCAGATAGCGCGAGAGCGCCGCGCGCGTGTCGGTGTTGGCGGGCAGGTTCAGGCGAGCGGCAAGCAGGCCCGCCACCACGTCGTCCAGTTCGAGCGTCAGTGGACGCGAGTCGATAGTGAGCGTCAGTTCCATACGTATTCGATCGTTTCGAATCTCACGCAAACCGGCTGCGGCTCATGCAAAAAGCGGCTCCGCCAGCCGCGAACGGACAGCGGAGCCGAACTGGAGCCGTGCCGGACGTGAGCCCGGCAATGGCAGCCGAACCTTCTCCTTTGTACTCTGCTCAGTACTTTGCTTGGTACTCGGCTAGTACTCGAGTTCGGGCGCGTTCGCCGCGGCGGGCTTCTCTTCCTTCGGTGCTTCGGCGACGGTTGCATCCGTCGTGAGAATGAGGCCGGCGACCGACGCCGCGTTTTGCAGCGCCGTGCGCGTCACCTTCGTCGGATCGACGACACCGGCTTCCACGAGGTCGCCGTACTGACCCGTGGCCGCGTCATAACCGAAATTGCCCTTGCCTTCGAGCACCTTCGCGATGACCACCGACGGTTCGTCGCCCGCGTTCGAAGCGATTACGCGCAGCGGCGCTTCGAGCGCGCGCAGCACGATGCGAATACCGGCATCCTGATCGGCGTTGGCGCCCTTCAGGTCCGCGATGGCCGCACGCGCACGCAACAGCGCCACGCCGCCGCCCGGCACGATGCCTTCTTCCACGGCCGCGCGCGTCGCGTGCAACGCATCGTCGACGCGGTCTTTCTTTTCCTTCATCTCGACTTCGGTCGCCGCGCCCACCTTGATGACCGCGACGCCGCCCGCGAGCTTCGCCACGCGTTCCTGCAGCTTCTCGCGGTCGTAGTCGCTGGTGGTCCCGGCGATCTGCGCGCGAATCGCCTTCACGCGCGCCTCGATTTGCTGCTGGTCACCGGCGCCGTCGATGATGATCGTGTCGTCCTTGCGCACTTCCACACGCTTTGCGCTGCCGAGATCTTCGAGCGTCGCTTTCTCGAGCTGCTTGCCGGTTTCTTCGGAGATGACGGTGGCGCCCGTGAGCACCGCGATGTCCTCGAGCATCGCCTTGCGGCGGTCGCCGAATCCCGGCGCCTTGACGGCCGCGACCTTCAGCACGCCGCGCATCGAATTGACGACGAGCGTGGCGAGCGCCTCGCCTTCGACGTCTTCCGCGATGATGAAAAGCGGCTTGCTTGCCTTCGCCGATGCTTCGAGTATCGGCAGCAAATCGCGGATCGCCGAGATCTTCTTGTCGTACACGAGGATCAGCGGATCGTCGAGATACGCGGCCTGCCTGTCCGGATTGTTGATGAAGTACGGACTCAGATAGCCGCGATCGAACTGCATGCCCTCGACCACGTCGAGTTCATTGTCGAGCGACTTGCCGTCTTCGACCGTGATCACGCCTTCCTTGCCGACCTTGTCCATTGCATCGGCGATGATCTTGCCGATCGCTTCGTCGGCGTTCGCGGAGATCGACGCCACCTGCGCGATTTCCTTGCTCGTCGAAATACGCTTGGACGTCTTCAGCAATTCGTCCAGCACGGCCGCAACCGCCTTGTCGATGCCGCGCTTCAGGTCCATTGGATTCATGCCCGCGGCGACGTGCTTCATGCCTTCCTGCACGATGGATTGCGCGAGCACGGTCGCGGTCGTGGTGCCGTCGCCGGCCACGTCGGCGGTTTTAGACGCGACCTGCTTCACGACTTGCGCGCCCATGTTCTCGAAGCGGTCCTTCAGTTCGATTTCTTTCGCCACCGACACGCCGTCTTTCGTGATGACCGGCGCGCCGAAGCTGCGCTCGATCACGACGTTGCGGCCTTTGGGGCCGAGCGTCACTTTCACCGCATCGGCCAGCACGTTCACGCCCTTGACGATCCGGTTACGGGCGCTGTCGTGAAACCTGACATCTTTCGCACTCATCTTGTTGCTCCGGGAAAAGTCTTTGAACGTTTATCACGCGGCTTTGCGCTGCGCGGCCGCGTCGGCTTCGAGTACGCCAATCACGTCTTCTTCGCGCATGACGAGCAGTTCCTCGCCGTCGATCTTGACGGTCTGGCCTGCATATTTGCCGAAGAGTACGTGGTCGCCGACCTTGAGTTCGGGAGGACGCCGGGTGCCGTCCTTCAGCAGACGCCCGTCACCGACCGCGATCACCTCGCCCTGTTCGGGCTTTTCGGCGGCGGAGTCCGGAATCACGATGCCGGATGCCGTCGTGCGTTGCCGCTCGATTCGCTTGACGACAACCCGGTCGTAGAGGGGACGAATTTTCATTTCCATCTCCTGTGCGATAACAGATCACCAAAAAGGAATCCGGCTGCGCGCGAACAGCGAGATGGATGACGCCCGCGTTGGGGCGCAGCCGTTGCCAGTGTCCTGGCGGAAAGCGAAATAGAGGTTCGTTGCGGGACTTCAAGAGCGTGTCGAGCGGGCTCTTTGTAACAAAATTTTTCAGCGTGACTCACGCGTTTTCGCGCCGTGTTTTTCTTAGGCGACTCTGCAAAAACCGTACTTGAAATTCGTTCGGCGCCGACCTATTTTATTGTCGGCTCAGCAGTCGCGTTGCACGCGCTGCGTGTTTCGATTTGTTTGTCAGTGGATGAATGTCCCTGGCGGGCGAACTGGAGCGCGTGGTCCGGTTCGCCCCAGGGCGAAGGAGCAACACCATGAGCGATCTCTTCTCAAGCGCCGGGTTGGCCGGCGATATCGAACGCCTGCAACGGCAGGTCGCGAGTCTCTTCGACGGCTTTCCCACGAGCATTCGCGCCGCGGGTTTAGGCACGTTTCCGCGGATCAATATCGGCAGCACGGACGAGTCCATCGAGATCGTCGCGTTCGCGCCGGGCGTCGACCCGGCGAAACTCGATGTATCGATCGACAAGCGTCTGCTGACGATCAGCGGCGAGCGCGAATTCCCGCAGACGGAAGCCGCCGGCGACGACACGCGCACTTATGCGCAGGAGCGTTTTGCCGGCCGGTTCCGGCGCGCGATCGAATTGCCGCAGCATGCGGACCCGGACAAGGCCAGCGCACGTTATGTCGACGGCTGTCTGGTCGTGAGCGTGGCGAAGCGCGAGTCGTCGAAGCCGCGCGCCATTACCGTTCAATGATGTTTTGGGTGAGAACCGAATCGTGAGAACGAATCGCAAAGATCGTGAAGTAAGGAGGCAATCATGAGCGACACAACCGAACTTGCGAGAAAAGATGAAGCCACGAGCGAAACGGCGAGCGAAACCGCGGTGACGCGCCGCGACGACGAGCGCGCGCAAAGCCGCGTCACGCTGACGCCGCCCGTCGACGTGTCCGAGGACAGTCAGGGCATTACGCTGTGGGCCGATTTGCCGGGTGTGACGAAGGAGCGGTTGAGTGTGAAAGTCCACGATGGCAATCTGTATATCGAGGCCGAGGCGATGGTGCCGACGCCGGCCGGGCTGCGTCTGCAGCACGCGGAAATTCGCGAACCGCGGTTTGCGCGGGCGTTTTCGCTCGGCGCCGACTTCGACACGTCGAAGATCGATGCGAATCTGAAGGACGGCGTGTTGAAGTTGACGATTCCGCGTCACGACGAAGCGCGTCCGCGCCGCATCGAAGTGCGGACGAACTGACCCGGCGCATTGGCAACGACGACAGGAGAAAACGGGTGGCGGCGTTATGCCGCCACTTCCGCCACGTCCGCCATGTTTGCGATGGCATGGCGTCGGCGCTATGGTGAATATGCGGTTCTCGTACCAGACGTAAAGGAGGATGCGATGAACACCGATCCGAAAAAGTGGAACCCTTTCAAGTTTCTTCGCGGCTCGGCGCGCAAGCAGCAAGCGGACAGTGCGCCGGATACGCCGGCGAGCGAGCAGTGGCGTGCCGCGTGGCCCGATATTTCGCGGCTTTTTCCGCGCGATCCGTGGCGTGCGGTCGAGGAGTTTTTCCATGATCCGTTCGCGGGTCGCGGCGCGCTCGAACGATGGTTCGGCGACTTTAGTTCGTCGCGTTTCCAGCCGCGCATCGACGTGGTCGACGAAGGCAAGGTGTTGCGCGTGACCGCCGAGTTGCCAGGCATGGCGCGCGAGGATCTGACCGTGAGTGTCGAGGATGGCGCGCTCGTGTTGCGCGGCGAGAAAAAGCAGGACGTACACAGCGAGGAAGACGGTTGCTACCGGCTCGAGCGTGCATACGGCGCTTTCGTGCGCACGATCCCGATGCCGGAGGAGGCGGATCCGGACCGCGCGCTGGCCAAATTCGACAAAGGCGTGCTAACTTTAACTGTGCCGAAGCAGGAGCGGCCGCGAACCGCCAGCCGGACAATCGAGATTGGCTAGCGCGGGCGGCATCGGCTATCGGCTATCGGCTATCGGCTGTCTGTTCGCCTTGGCCTGAAAAACGCTCGCGGCGAACGGGCGTGTTGAGAGTGGGTCGTTAGCTCAGCTGGTAGAGCAGCGGACTTTTAATCCGTTGGTCGGCGGTTCGAATCCGCCACGGCCTACCAATCTTTTTGCATGGCGTCCAAAGAAGCCGCACCCCGCACCTTACTCCGAGCAACTAGCAACACGATTACGCCCGGTCGCCTTCGCGTTATAGAGCGCTTCATCGGCCGCCTTGATGACCGTTGTCACATCGGCGTCGTGGTCGGGCGACCAGCTTGCGGACCCGATACTCGCGGTCACGCGTCCATATTCGCTGCCTGCATGCTCGATAGCGAGTTCGTTGATCGCCGAGCGGATTTTCTCCGCGATAACGGACGCCCCTTGCGGCGGAGTATCCGGCAGAACGACAATGAACTCTTCGCCGCCATAGCGGGCCGCAGTGTCGGCCGGCCGCCGGATGTTATCGCCGATGCAGCGCGCGACCGCGGCCAGCGCATCATCGCCGGCCTGATGGCCGTACGTGTCGTTGTAGGCCTTGAAGCGGTCGATATCCACAAAGAGCAGCGAGAACACGCTGTGTGTGCGCCTCGCGCGGCGCCACTCCTGTTCGAGAATCTCCCCAAGCGTGCGCCGGTTGTGCAAACCGGTGAGGCTGTCCGTTCGGGCAAGCAACTGCAGCTCCGATTCGGCGCGCAGCCGACGCTGCAGTTGTGTGCCCAACACGAACGACAGCGCGACGAATCCCACAGCGAACGCGCTCATCAGCGAGCCGATTGTGAGTGCCCGCCGATGCCACGCCGCGTAGATGTCCGGCTCCGCTTCGGCCACCATGATGATCAACGGCAGGTGCGGGAAGTTGCGGAAGTAGTAGAGCCGACGCACGCCGTCTATCGACGACGTGTCGGAAAAGCTGCCTTCCTCGGCGGTCATGAACTGCCTGAAAGTGCTGGCCTTGCTGATGTCGCGTCCGATCACCTTCGGATCGTAAGGGTGCCGCATGATCATGAGACCATTGCGCGCGATCAGCGAAATGGCGCCGTGCTGTCCGAGCGACAATCCGCCGAACAGGTCGTGAAAATATTGAAGGTTGATCGCCATCAGCGCGATGCCGGCGAACGAACCATCCGGGTTCGATATGCGGCGGCTCAACGCGATGCTGGGCGCACCATTGCGCAGACGCGAATGAAACGGTGCGCTGACGTACAGGCCGGCGTTGGGGTTGTCGCGCTGCACGACGAAGTAATCGCGGTCGGCAAAGTTGCCGGTGCGCGGCGCGTCGTTCCCCGCGTCGATGATGATCTTGCCCGACGCATCGAACACGAGCATCGAGCCGAGATTTTTTGCGGCGGTGGCGCCGTCGAACAGGATCTGGTTTCGCAGACGGGGCGGCAAGGCCATCACGTCCCGGTTGCCGAGCCCGTCAACCACCGACTGAAGCGAAAGCCCGTACAACTCGAAATTGCGCTCGATGTCACGCTCCGCGATCAGTGCGACGTTGCGCGATGTCTCGCGCGCCCGATCGAGCGCGTCCTGCCGGCTCTGGTACAGCGAAGCGGCGCATAGCGACACCATCACGATGGCGATGAAGAAGCCGCCATAAAAAACGGCACGCGGTCCAAGGTGCCATGCAGCGATGTTTTTGTTGTTACGCAGCGACAGCATGTTCACCTCGTTATTGTTGGGCTCTGGCGCTGACCCGGGAGACGAAAAACAGTGGACCGGTGAATGCCGAACATCGATGCGATTTCCTTGATGCCGGGTTTGCCCTGGTCGGTGAGCCGATCTATTGACTCGGGTCGCGCAGGGGAGAGCGCCGGTTTTACATGTGGGTTCCCCCGCATTCTAGCGGAGCGGTGTGCGACACCCATGCAATGCCGATATCGCCGAAAAAACGCGCCCGGCTAGTTAGCCGTTAAAGTCGGCCGTTGGAATGTCGTTAATGCGGGCATGGATTCCGAACTCCCCTTCATAACCGATGACCTGCTGCACGAACTGTGCGTAGCGATGGCCGCTTTCGACGCGATCGGAAGAGCGAACCCCGCTGACGACGCGGTGCGGCAGTGTGCGGAGCTTCGCGAGGAGGCCGCGATGCTTCTCGCGGCGTTCGGTGACAGGAGTCTTTAGCCGTGGCCCGCGTTGGGGCCACAGTGTGGTGTTGGCAGGAACCCTTGCCATGTGGAATACCGCAGCCGCGCCTTGGTCATTGAAGCGCGGCTGCGTTGACAAAACATTGAGCGAGTTGGAACGTAACGAATCCCTATCGGGAGAACTCGTCCTTAAGCGCCGCATAGATCCTGCGATACCGCGCAAGCCGCTCTTCGATTAAGCCTCGTTGCGCCGCGTCAGGCGCGCACACTTCGATCGTCGCCGGCGATGTACACACCTGCGCGACGCTCTCCTTCGTCACGGCCAGACGCGCAAGCCGCGCGGCGCCCAACGCTCCGCCGACATCGCCGCCCTGGTGACGGCGCATGGCAACGCCCGTAGCGGTTGCACAAAGCTGGGCCCAGAAGCGGCTACGCGAGCCGCCGCCGATGAACGACGCGGTGTCCAGCGTGGTCCCCGCGCCCTGTAGCGCCGCATAACCGTCGGCCATCGCGAAGGCCACGCCTTCCATCACGCTGTACGCGAGGTCGGCGTTCGTGTGAGCGCCGGTGAGTCCCCAGAACACGCCCTTCGCGTTCGCGTCGTTGTGAGGCGTGCGCTCGCCGCTCAGATACGGCAGGAACAGCGGTGCGCTGCGTACATCGGCGGTTTCGGCCGAGGCCGCAAGCTCGGCGACGTCGGTCTTCAGCACGCCGGACAACCATGAGAGACTCGAAGCCGCCGACAAGATCACGCTCATCTGATGCCAGCGGTCCGGCAAGCAATGGCAGAACGCGTGTACCGCCTGCGTGGGATTCGGCGCAAAGCGGTCGGTGCCCGCAAACAGCACGCCCGATGTACCCAACGACAAAAACGCGCTACCGGCTTCGGCGACGCCCATGCCGATCGCACTCGCCGCGTTGTCGCCCGCACCGCCGCACAGCAGCACCGGGTTCGCAATGCCCCATTCGCGCCGCAACGTATCGTTTAACTGTGCCGCTGCGTCGCTGCCCTCGACGAGCCTCGGCATGTGTTCACGCGAAAGCCCGGTGGCGTGAAGCATTCTGTCCGACCAGTCGCGCTTCGCCACGTCGAGCCATAGCGTGCCCGACGCATCCGACATGTCCGAGACGAACTCTCCCGTGAGCCGCCACGCGAGATAGTCTTTCGGCAACAGCACCTTGTGCGCTGCGCGGAACACGGCCGGCTCGTACTTGGACAGCCACAGAAGCTTCGGCGCGGTGAAGCCCGGCATGGCGAGGTTGCCGGTGATCGAACGCGATTCGGGCACCAGCGCTTCGAGTTCGACGCATTCGGCAGCCGCGCGCGTGTCGTTCCAGAGAATCGCTGGACGCAGCACCTGGCCCGCGCGATCGAGCAGCGTCGCGCCATGCATCTGGCCGGACAAGCCAATGCCGCGCAGCGCCGCGAAGCCCGCCGGATTCGACGCCCGCACCTGCGCGATGGCATCGAGCGTGGCATGCCACCACGACTGCGGGCTCTGTTCGGACCAGTGAGGATGGAGTTTTTCGACTTCAAGCCGTGCGCTGCCGGTGGCAAGCGTTTGCGATTCGTCGTCGGTGAGCAGTACCTTGACCTCGGATGTCCCAAGGTCGATTCCAAGGAAAGTCAAGAGTGTCGTCCCGGTTGTGGCGGCCGTCGTGTGTTGCCGAGGCAAGACGTCAGGCCGCGATCATGTGTTCGTTGATGTGTTCGTTTACGTGTTCGTTCAGTTGATGCAGCGCGCGAAACTTCGACGGCGGCATCCCCTTCGTCGAAAGAAACTGGCGATTGAAATTCGACAGGTTGTTAAAGCCGACGCGATAGCAGATGTCCGTCACGCTGAGCGTCGAACACATCAGCAGTTCGCACGCCTCGTTGATGCGCAAACGGTTCAGGTACTGCACGAACGTACATCCCGTATGACGGCGGAAAAAGCGAGTGAATGTACTCACGCTCATGCCGGCGAGTTCCGCAACGTCGGCCTCGCGCAAAGTGCCCGGAAGATTCTGCTGAATGTACGACAGCACCTGGTTGATCGTGGACTGCATGTAGCGATGCGCGTTGACGTCGTAGGCGGGCCCTGCGAGCAAGGTGCGCTCGTTGCACGACGACAACCTGTCGAAGATCGACATCAATAGTTCGACGCGGCGGCAGCCGTGCGACGCGGCGAGTTCCATCATCATCGGCGCGATGGCGAGACCCACGGCATCGGGAAACTGGATGCCGCGCGCGGCGTCGTCGACGAGACTGACAATGGGGTGCAATTCATTGAACGCGGCCGCCATGCGTTCGATCGCATCGCGCGAAAACTGCAGCACAACATCACGCGAGGGCACCGTTTGGCGCTCGCCGATTTCGCTAATCCAGTTGTGCGGCAGATTCGGCCCGGTGATCACGAGATTGCCTGGCGCAAAGTCGCCGATAAAGTCGCCAACAAAGAACTTGCCCGACGACGCGCGTATGACGTGAATCTCGTACTCCGGATGAAAGTGCCACTTCGCCACCGTGTGCGGATAGTCATGCACCCAGGCGCGGAACGACTCGTCGCGCCGCGTGTGCACCAGTTCGAGGTCCGGATTCATCGCGCTTCTCCTTGGCGGCTGTCTCGGGGCCGCGTCTTATTGCGTCAATGTACAGCCGCTCCTTGCACGCCCGTGGTCCGATGCAGCGGATCAACCGGCGATGTCGCTCTCATGTGAGCAACGGGCAAGGACACATTCTGCTCCGTCTGCGCGTCGAAAACGTGCAGGTCGGCTAGTTTGAACTGAAACGTTACCACGCTATCCAGCGCCGGCAATTCACTTGCCGGCACAAGAGCCGCGAGGCGTTCGCCGGCGAATTCGAGCGTGACGAGCGCCTCCGCGCCCAGCAGTTCGATCAGTTCCACTTTGCCGCGCAGCTTGAGCATCGCGATGTCGTCGTCCGCGGAGGCGACCTTCAGATAGTTCGGCCTGATCGCGAGCTTCACCGCCTGGCCCGACTGCAACTTCGCAAAGCGCGGCCCGGCAAGCGTCCAGCGCTGACCTTGTACCTGAACGAAACAGGTGTCGCCGGTGCGTTCAATGGTCCCGGACATGAAGTTCATCGCGGGTGTGCCGATGAAGCCCGCGGCGAACAGCGTATGTGGGAAATGGTAGAGGTCGGACGGTGTGCCCGCCTGCTCGATACGTCCGCCTCGCATCAGGATCACGCGGTCGGCGAGCGTCATCGCTTCGAGCTGGTCGTGCGTCACATACACCGTTGTGGTCTTCAGCCGCTGATGCAAGCGCTTGATGTCGCCGCGCAACTGCGCACGCAGTTTCGCGTCGAGATTGGACAGCGGCTCGTCGAATAAAAACACTTCAGGCGTCTTGATCATGGCCCGCGCGATGGCGGCGCGCTGCTGCTGACCACCCGACATCGCGCGTGGCTTGCGATCGAGCAAGGCGTCGAGATTCAGCATCGCGGCGACTTCGCGCACGCGGCGGTCGATCTCCGCAGCCGGAACTTTCAGCCGCCGCAAGCCGAACGCGACGTTCTCGTACACGGTCATGTGCGGATACAGCGCGTAGTTCTGGAACACCATCGCGACGTTGCGCTCGCGCGCCGGCAGATCGTTCACGACCTTGTCGCCGATCGCAAGGTCGCCGCCGCTGATACCTTCAAGGCCCGCGATCATGCGCAGCATTGTGGACTTGCCGCAGCCGGATGGCCCGAGCAGCACGACGAACTCGCCGTCGTCGATTTCCATATCGAGCGGATGCAGCACCGGCGGTCCGCCGTCATAACGCTTGGTGAGGCCTTTGCAAACGATCTTCGCCATGACTCAGTCCATCTCTATCTGGATCTTCACATCGTGCGGGCGCGCTGCCGCCGCTTCCTCGAATGCCTTCAGGCCGTCGGCGAAAGCGAACTTGCGCGAGATGAACGGCTTCACGTCGATCATGCCCGAGCTGATCAATGCAAGCGCACGCGGAAACACATTCGCGTAACGGAACACCGATTCAAGGCGCGCCTCCTTCGCCTGCATCGCGACGACATCGAGCGGCACGCGGTCCACCGGCATGCCGACGAGCACCGCACAGCCGCCAGGGCACAGCAGATCGAACAGGTCGTCGTAGACGCGCGCGTTGCCGCTCGCTTCGAATGCCACGTCGGCGCCCCAGTTTGTGGTGACTTCGCGAACCACATCGGCGAGCCGCTGCTCGCGTACATCGACGGTCGTCACCGCGGGATTGCCGGCGAACAGCGCGAGCTTTTCCTTGATGACGTCGGCGAGAATCACGCGCGACGCGCCGCCTGCGAGCGCGGCGAGCGCGGTCATCGCGCCGATCGTCCCCGCGCCGATGACCACGGCGACATCGCCCGGTTTCATCGAAGCCTTCTTCGCGGCCTGCAGGCCGATCGAGAGCGGCTCGACAATCGCGCCTTCCGCGAAAGACACATTGTCGGGCAGGCGAAACGTGAAAGCGGCCGGATGCACGACATACGGCGTCAGACAGCCGTGAATGGGCGGCGTGGCCCAGAAGCGCACGGCGGGGTCGAGGTTGTACAGGCCGCGCATAGTGGCGGGCGAGTCGAATTGCGGAACGCCCGGTTCCATGCAGACGCGGTCGCCGACATGCAGATGCGTCACCTCGCTGCCGGTTTCGACCACCGTGCCGGATGCTTCGTGGCCGAGGACCATCGGCGCGTCGACCTTGAACGGTCCGATACGTCCGTGCGTGTAGTAATGCACGTCGCTTCCGCACACGCCCACCGTATGAATCTTGATCTTGACGTCGCGCGGACCGACTTCGAGCGGCAGGTCGATATCGCGCAGCGCGAGTTGCCGTGCTTCTTCGAGTACGAGGGCTTTCAAAAGAGTCTCCTTACTTGCCTTTGAGCATTGAGTTCAACAGCCGGCCGAGTACGCCGACAAAAATAATCGGAGGCAGCGCGAGCAGCACCGTCGACGCGTTGATCACGCCCCACGGCACTTCCTGTCCGAGCGATGTGAACGCGGATGCGACGACCGGCAGCGTCGCGCTTCTCGACGACGTGAGGGCGAGCGCGATCATCAGTTCGTTCCACACCAGCACGAAGCTGAACACGATGCCGCCCATCAACGTGGTCGCGCTGATCGGCAAGGCGATCCGCCAGAACACCGCGTAGGGGCCGTAGCCGTCGAGCGTGGCGGCCTCTTCCACTTCGCGCGGCAGACGCTGGAAGACGGGAATGGACAGCCATGTGATGGTCGATAGCGTGACGAGCAGATACGTGACCACCATCGACAACTTCGTGTCGTACAGACCGAGGTCGACCCAGATAGCGATCAGCGGAATCGCGACCGCCACCGGCGGCAGGAATCGCAGCGACAGCAGAAAGAACTGGATGTCGCGCTTTCCCGGTACGTGATAGCGAGCGATGACATACGCGGCCGGTACGCCGAGCAGCGCGCCGAGCATGACGGCAAAGCCCACGATAGACAGGCTATTGCCGAGTCCGATCAGCACCTCGGGACTCGACACGACTTGCCGGTAGTTCTCGAGCGTCGGCGAGAAGATAAAGCGCGGCGTCGGCGTGACGATATCGAGCAGGCTCTTCAACGAATTGAGGAAAGCCCACAACACCGGAAAGACGGCAACGAGCGCGAGCGCCACGCCGAACGACCACGCGGCGCTGCGCGAAATCAGTCTTCCCATTTGTTCACCCGCTTCCAGATGAAAGTGAAGATGAGCGTGGTCGCGACCATCATCAGAACGGCCATACTCGATGCATACGAGACCTTGCCCGACAAGCCGATGCCTTGCGAATACGCATACATGTCCAGCGTTTCCGTGGTGATGCCGGGGCCGCCCTTGGTCATCACATAGACCAGATCGAACGAGCGCAGCGATTCGACCATCTTGATGAACACGAGGCTCATGATCGGCACCTTCAGCATCGGCAGCGCGATGTACGCATAGACCTGCCAGGTGCGCGCATAGTCGAGCCGCGCAGCTTCTAGCGGCTCGGGCGGCAACGTCTCGAGCAGTTTCAATACGACCACGGCGAAAAACAGTCCCCATTGCCAGATATCGACAAGCGCCACCGCATACAACGCAAGATGCGGATCGGACAGAAACGCGGTGTTCTCGACGCCCAGCAAACCGAGAAACCAGCTAAGAATGCCGGTCAGCGGCGAATACATGAACTTCCAGATGAAGGCCGCCGACACGCGCGGCAAAAGCACCGGCACGATCAGCAACAGCGAAATCACGGCGCGCATGCGGCCATGCACCTGCTCGAACAGATAGATGGCGATCACCACGCCCACCACGACCGCGCCGAGCACGGTGACGATTTCCCAGATCGCCGACACTTCGATGGCGTTGACAAAGCGCCTGTCCGAAAACAGGCGCGCGAAATTGCGCAGCCACACGTAGTCGCTATCGGCATAGCGCAGCACGCGGTTCTTCAACGCGAGATTGATGGCTGCGATGGTGGGAACGAGACCGAGGACCGCCATCACGGCAAGAGGCGGTCCAAGGAACACGAACGGAAGGCTGGTTTTGCCCCGATTGAACATTGACGTCTCCAACAGCGTGGCGTCGGCGTTACTTCTTCGCGCCGTGTTGCATCGCGTCCTCGGCATACTGAACGGCGTCGTTGAGGCTTGCCTGAGCGTCCGGTTGCGTGCCCGTGAATACTTCTTCGAGCGCGATGCCCAGGTTGTCGCCGATGTCCGGCCATTGCGGACTCGACCAGATCGTGACCTTCGTCACCGGATTCGTGTCGTTCAGTCCGGCGAGGATCTGCGGCTTCACATGCTTCTGGAAGTAATCGCTTTTGATCGTGCTCGTGCGGTTGTAGTCGCTAAAGACGTTCTCGCGCAGGCGCGCCTGCTCCTGGTCCTTGCCCGTCGCCCACGCGATGAACTTGCCGGCCGCCTGGCGCGTGCATTCGTCTTTTGCGCCGACAGACGAAATCGCGAGACCGTGGCCATAGGCAGCGGAGGGCAACGGTGCGGGCGGCCTGACGTAGCCGACCTTGTCGGCCACGCTGGATTTCGTGGGGTCTTCCATCCAGTCGGCGAACGGCGTCGATTCGATCATGAAGGCGACCTTGCCGGAGCGGAACGCTTCGAGCGCATTGCTCCAGTCGTAGGTCGCCGCGCCCGGAGGCGCATATTTGAAGAGATCGCGATAGAGCAGCGTGGCTTTCACCGCGGCCGGCGAATTGAAGTCCGGCGCCTGGTTCTTGCCGGTCCATGTGCCGCCCTCGGCGAGCATGAAGGGCGCCCAGCGCCACACGTTCATGCCCGAGCCGCGTTGACCGCGTGCGACCCAGCCGTACATGTTCGGCGGTGCATTGAGCTTCTTGATGGCCGCGACGAGTTCGTCGAGCGTCTTCGGCACGGGTATATGCGCTTTCTCGAGAAGGTCGCGCCGGTAAAACAGAAAGTCGCCGCCGCCGATGAGCGGAGCGAAATACGCGACGTTCTTATAGCTTGCCACCGCGCGGCGGCCGGGCAGAAAGTCGTCGTAGTCGGCGTCTTTCGGGTAGTACTTGAGAAGCGGCACGACCCAGCCCGCCGATGCGAACTCGGCGACGTTCGCCTCGTCGATGTAGTAGATCTGGTAGGAACCGGCACCCGTCGACGCGTCGAGCCGCGATTTCGAACGACGGTCGTTCTCGCCGAAGTAATTGATTTCAATCCGGGTGCCGCTGCGCTTCTGATAATCGGGCAGCGACTTCTCCATGACCGTGAGGCCCAGGCTCTTTTGCGCGAGCACCTTGAGCACGGGAACGTTGCAGGTCTGGGCCGCCGCCAGCAGGGGAAAGCCTGCGCCCAGCACGGTGCAGGCCGTCAACAATCGAATCGCTTTCATGCTCGTCTCCGCATTTTGGAATGTTCTTGTCATCGCCATACGGGCGCTGCGGTTGGCAGCAGAGCAGACGTACGGTGACGAGAACTGTAGTAGTCGCGGTCGAGTGCGGGCCACTGCAAAAGGTCGAAGGCGCTGATACTTTTTGCTCGCGCGTTGGATGCGGCGCACAAAATGTGTCAGTGATGGCGGCGCGCGCGTGCCAGTATCTGGGCGATACGTTCCGATACGTCGCCGACACACACCAGATACATTCCGCGCTTCTAATGTCTATACGGCGCAAGCGTAGCCAGTTGCAGTGATCGTTCTAAAAAACCAAAACGTTGTTCTCTCCAACCTCAAAAGGATCAATCATGAAACTTCGACATCTCGTTGTGAGCAGCGGCCTCGCGTTAGCTGCAGCAGCATTCGCATACACGCCGGCATTCGCCGCGGACGCCGCAGCAGCGGCATCGGGCAGCAGCGTGTCCGCCAGCAGCGTGTCTCCCAGCAACCCGGCGCCGAGCAAGAAATCAGTTCGGGCAGCTAATCGTACATTTTCGAAGACAGTCCAGAAAGCCCTGTTCCGGACCAAGGGTCTTGAAGACACAACCATCGCCGTGTTCGGCAATGCAAAGACGGGTCATGTGACGCTGGCCGGACAGATCGAGAGCGACGATCAGGAGGGTCTGGCAGTGGACGCCGCGAAGAAAGTACAAGGCGTGACCTCGGTCAGCAGCAAACTGACGCTGCGCGAGCAAGGCGGAGGCTGAACGAACACAGCCTTTGGATTCAGCGTATGGGTTTCCGGCGCGCCGGCCGTTTCACCGGCGCGAACATCGGCATGCGTTCCTCGATCCATTTCAATAGTTCCAGCGGCCCGGCGGCAAGCGGCCGGTCCGCTTTGACCAGCACTCTCGCCTGCGCGCTCTCGAATAGCGGATGAGCGATCGCAACCGTGGTGAGTTCCTCACTTCCGAGTTCGCGGTACGCGGCAAATTCTCCGACCAGCGTCATGAAGTTTTCCGCGGTGACGAAGCGCTTTAGCGCGCTCAACGAGTTCGTGACGAGCGTTGGGCGGATCGACACGTTCGCGGCCACCTGCGCCATCGAAACGACATGGCCGATGCCGAACGTGGACGGCATCAGCGCAAGCGGATACGCCTGCAAGTCATCGAGACTCGCCGGGCCGCCCCGTTTCGCTAATGGATGGTCCTTTCTGAGTAACAGCACGACCGGCTGCGCCGAACTCGCGCGATACGCGATGCGCGCGTGCGGCGGCGGGTTATACGCGAGCCCGATATGAGCGCGATTCTCCGCGACCTCGTCGAGCAACGCGTCGACGGCCAGCATGGTCATGCTGACTTCGAGACCGGGATAGCGCGTGCAGAACGGCGCCAGCACATCGTCCACAAAGATATCGACAAACCCTTCGCTGACGGCCAGTTGAATCTGCCCGGTGCGCAGACCTTTTAGCGCGTGCAACTGGTCTTCGAGCTTTTCCTGTTGCGAGCGATAGCCGCGCCAGAATTCGAGCAGATGCATCGCGGCTTCGGTCGGCTTCACGCCGCGCGCCTGTCGCTCGAACAGCACGGCGCCGAGTTCGTCTTCGAGCAATTTGATCTGCCGCGTAATGACCGACGGCGACGTGTTGATGTGCTCGGCCGCGCCGCGAACGGTGCCATGAGTCAGCACTTCATGGAAATAGCGTAGACGCTGCTGGTTGATTTCTCGCATTTCACCGCTCCTAACGCCGCATTGGCGTTTTCATGGCGATCGCCGTTGCGTTGCTTAAGAGGCAACGATACGTGAACTTAGTTGCTCTTGCTAGCCGACTTTTGCGCTGCCACCATCGACTCAACCCCTGCGACGGGTCCAGTGAGACATTCGGAGACAACCATGTCAGCAATTCATCCATCGGCCGCCGGCGATCCCGCCGCCGCGCTGTACAGCAAGCTCAACTGGCGGCTTCTGCCGTTTCTGGTGACCTGCTACATGTTTGCGTATCTGGATCGCGTGAACGTCGGCTTCGCGAAATTGCAGATGCAGACCGACCTCGGTTTCTCCGACGCCGCGTATGGCGTGGGCGCGGGCATTTTCTTCATCGGCTACGTGTTGTTCGAATTGCCGAGCAACCTGATGCTGCCGAAGGTCGGCGCGCGCAAGACCTTCAGCCGCATTCTGGTGCTGTGGGGCATCACATCCGCGTGCATGCTGTTCGTGCGCAGCGTGCCCGCGTTTTACGCGATGCGCTTTCTGCTCGGCGTATTCGAAGCGGGCTTTGCGCCGGGCATGATCTATTACCTGTCGTGCTGGTATGGACCGGCGCGCATGGCGCGAGCCATTGCGCTCGTGTTCGTCGCGGGACCGCTGGGCGGCATTGTCGGCGGCCCGGTGTCGGCGTGGCTGATGACGAATCTCGCCGGCGTCGGCGGCCTCGCGGGCTGGCAGTGGATGTTTCTCGTCGAAGGCTTGCCGTGCATCGTGCTTGGCCTGCTGACGCTGCGCGTGATCTCCGATCGGCCCGCCGAAGCACGCTGGCTCAACGACCGTGAAAGAGCCTTGCTCGACGGCGAAACCGCGCCGACCCAGCATCGCGCGGATTCGTTCAAGGCGGTGCTGAAAAGTCCGCGCGTGTATGTGCTCGCGCTGGCTTACTTCAGCGTCATTTTTCCGATCTACGCGATCAGTTTCTGGCTGCCGACGCTGCTCAAGGAGCAGGGCGTGAAAGACACGCTGCGGCTAGGCTGGTACACGGCAATTCCTTATGTGGCTGCGGCCGTCTGCATGTATCTCGCCGGCCGCAGTTCCGACCGGCTCGGCGAGCGACGCTATCACTTCGCGATTCCCGCACTGGGCGCCGCGGTCTTCCTGATCGCAGCGATCCTTGCCGACGGCAATCTGCCGCTCACGCTTGTCGCGCTGACGCTCAGCACCGCTTGCCTGTGGATGGCCTACACGGTGTTCTGGGCGATCCCGTCGCAACTCGTCGAAGGAACGGCCGCGGCGGGCGGGATCGCGCTCATCAATACGGTCGGATTGACGGGCGGTTTCTGGGGCCCGGCAGTAGTCGGCTGGACGAAGGCGGGTACCGGCAGCATGCATGCGGGACTCTTCGTCATGGCTTGCGCGGCCGCGCTGGCCGCCGTTCTCATCCTCAAGGGCAAGCTGACGCTCAAGCAGGAATAGCTGCTTCGAAGCTGCGTTCGCTCAGATCTCTGACGACATGACAAATAGGCATCCGAATTAATTCGTGAATGCGCCCGAGTGCGTTCGCGCACGAGTCAAACATAGCAAGGTGACTTCAATGAAAATCCTGATCGCCGGTTTCCAGCACGAAACCAATACCTTTGCGCCGACCAAGGCGTCGTACGAGAGTTTCGTTCAAGGCGAGGGATTCCCGCCGATGGTGCGCGGCGCCAGCGTGCTCAATCTGCGCGACGTCAACGTGCCGATCGGCGGTTTCATCAAGGTCATGGAAGCGAATGGCCGCGAGTTGAAGCCGGTGATCTGGGCCGGCGCGAGCGCGTCGGCGCATGTCACCACCGACGCCTTCGAGCGCATCGGCGGCGAGATTATCGCGGCGGTCGAACAAGGCGGCTTCGATGCGATCTATCTCGACCTGCACGGCGCGATGGTGACCGAGCAACACGACGATGGCGAGGGCGAGTTGCTCGAGCGCGTGCGGCGGATCGTCGGCGAGCGGATGCCGGTGGTCGTGTCGCTCGATCTGCATGCGAACGTCACCGCGCGCATGTTCGCTCACGCGAGCGCGCTCGTCGCGTATCGCACGTATCCGCACGTCGACATGGCGGAAACCGGCGACCGCGCCGCGCGCATTCTCGAAGACCTGATGCGCGAGCGGCGGCCGTTGCATCGCGCGGTGCGCCGCGTTCCTTTCCTGATTCCCGTGAACGGCATGTGCACGCTCGTCGAGCCCGCGAACGACATGTATCGCATGCTCGCCGAGCTGGAGAAACGGCCGGTAGTCTCGGTGTCGTTCGCGCCGGGTTTCCCGGCGGCGGATTTTCCCGAGTGCGGCCCGACGATCTGGGCCTATTCGTTCGACGAAGAAGCAGCCGCGCAAGCCGCCGATGCCTTGTTCGCGAAGATCGTCGGCGAAGAAGCGCGCTGGGACGTGCCCTTTCTCTCGCCCGATGAAGCCGCGCTCGAGGCGATCCGCCTGAGCGCGTCCGCAACGCGCCCGGTCATCATCGCGGATACGCAGGACAACCCCGGCGTGGGCGGCGATTCGAACACCATGGGCATGGTGCGTGCGCTGTTGCGCCACGGTGCGACCGATGCGGCCGTGGGCGTGATCTGGGACGCGCAAGCCGCGGCGGCGGCGCATCGTGCGGGTGTCGGCGCGAAGATTGCGCTGCGGCTCGGCGGCGGTTCCGGTGTGGAAGGCGACTCGCCGCTCGAAGCCGAATTCGAAGTCGAGCACTTGTCGGACGGGCGCTTCCGCTTCGACGGCCCGATGCTGAACGGCATGGAAGGGGAATTGGGACCGGTCGCCTGCTTGCGGATAGAAGGCGTGCGCATTGCCGTGAGCTCCGTGAAGATGCAGATCTTCGATCGCAATCTGTTCCGCGTGGCGGGCATCGAGCCGGAGCAAATGAAGATTCTCGTCAACAAGAGTTCGGTGCATTTTCGCGCGGATTTCGAAGCGATCGCCGAGGCGATTCTCGTCGCCAAAGCGCCTGGCCCGATGGCCGCCGATCCGGCCGATCTGCCGTGGGAACATCTCGCCCCGGACATGCGCGTGCGGCCGCTCGGACCGTCGTTCAGCGAGTTGAATACGGTAGCCGGCTGATTCGATTCGCAGAGGTTTTTGTATCGCAGTGTATCCACGCCGTGTCGAGATAAACGCCGTTGCATTAAACGGCTTTGCGAAAACATTGCAGATACGTCGGCGGGGTTAAATGTCTACACGCAAGGTTGATTCGCAACACTGCGCCGGATTCGGGTGACACGCTAGTTCGCAGCTTCCTGCTGCCGCGTGTTTCAACCGAACCTTGACCTTTATATGCCGTCTTTATCTGGAGAAAGCTCATGAAACTCGTTCAATCCCTTCTCGTTGCAGCACTCGTTGCCGTTCCCGCCGTGTCGTTCGCTCAATCGACTCACGCATTGACGCGTGCCGATGTGCGCGCGGAACTCGTCCAGTTGCAGAAGGCCGGCTACAACCCGGCCAGCGACAACACGCAATATCCGAGCAACATCGAAGCGGCCGAAGCGCGCATTGCCGCCCAGAACGGCTCGGCATCCGCTGCATATGGCGGCGTCGAGCAAAGCCGTTCGGCGGCGGGTTCGCACTCGTCGGTGAACCACGTGTCGACTTCGCAGCAAGACGTGGTCGGTCTCGGCCCGATCTACGCGCATTCGTGATTCACGCGACGGCGCGCTTAACCGGGCGTAAAGCGCGCGTCGTCAACTCTCTCGTCGGAAGAAAAACAAATGACAAGACTTCTCAAGAAATTCGCCGGTGCCGCGCTGTTGCTCGGCGGCCTGTTTGCGCTGCAGGCTTCGCACGCCGCGCCGCCGCAGGATCTGAAGGGCAAGAACGTCGTGCTCGTGCACGGTGCGTTCGCCGACGGTTCCAGTTGGGACAAAGTGATTCCGCTACTCGAAGCGCGAGGGGCGCACGTGGTCGCCGTGCAAAATCCGCTGAGCTCGCTGGCCGACGACGTCGCTGCGACCAAACGCGTGATCGAGCAGCAGGACGGACCTGTGGTGCTGGTCGGCCATTCGTGGGCAGGCGTGGTCATCAGTGAAGCAGGCAACGAAGAGAAGGTCAAAAACCTCGTCTATGTCGCCGCGTTTGCGCCGGACAGCGGTCAGTCCATCGACGACATCACCAAAGGAAAGCCGGCGCCCGTGTGGGCCGGCGAGTTGCAGAAAGACTCGGCGGGCTATCTGACTCTGTCGACGAAAGCCGTACTCGAGGACTTCGCGCAGGACGTGCCTTTGCCGCAACGCCGTGTGATCGCGGCGACGCAAGGTCCGTGGGCCTCGGCCTGTATCGGCGAGAAGGTCACGAAAGCGGCGTGGCACGGCAAGCCGTCGTATTTCGTCGTGACCGGGCAGGACCGCATGATTGACCCGCATCTGCAACAGGCGATGGCGAAGAACATCGGCGCGCACGTCACGATGGCTAATGCAAGCCACGTCGTAATGGTCAGCCAGCCGAAGCTGGTCGCCGACACGATCATCGCGGCAGCGAAAGCGGCGCAATAGCAGCAGGCGGGCTTGCAGGCCGTGCACATACAAACGTCAGCTTAATGAGTTGTTCGGGCGCCCGCATGTCGGGGCGCCCGAACAACTCGTTGTCGTTACCGACGATGATCCCTTCCGTGCGGGCCGCCGCCAGCGGCCTCGCGCGCTCGGACACGGCTAACCGAAAGTACACCACCGCATGACGAGGGCAAACCTTAGTAGGGGGTAGACGACCCCATGTCTGATGGTGCGAACCCCGCCCCGCATGATCTTATTCTGCCAAGCCGTCCGACGTGGCGGTGCCAGGAGAACGAAGATGACCTTCATCCATTGGACCGTGTCGCGTGAAGCCTCGCCCAACTCCCTGCTGAAAATTCGAACTCGCGCGGCAAGACGTTTATTGCTCTGGACGGCTCGCGTGCTCGCCGTATTCATAGCGATAAGCATGCCCGCGGCCCATGCAGCGATGCTCTACGCACAGCCGTACCGCGCCGGCGGCTATCTGCTGCCGCTTCTCTGGCTGCTCGCAACGGGCTTCGCGCTGCTCGCGGCGGCCTTGGGCGTGCATGCTTACGAGCAACGTTCGAGCATCGCGCGGCTTGCCGCCGCGATCGAGCAACGCAGCAGCACGGGCACCTTGCCACAAAGTTTGCCGGAGTTCGGGCCGTCCACGGTCGCGCGGCTCGCGCGTGCGATCAACGGCGCGCAGCGCTGCGAGGCCGAACGCGTCGCCGAACTGCTCGACGTGCTGGCGGCCTATGCACACGATCTGCGCACGCCGCTGACGCGCATGGCCCTGCGCTGCGAGCGAGTCGACGAAGGAGAATTGCGCAGCGCAATAGAGCGTGACATCGCGGAGATGAACGAGCTGGTCGAAGCGAGTCTCGCCTGCGCGCGGATGCAATGCTGCGCCGGCGCGCCGCTGCGGCGCTTCGATGCGGACGGACTGCTCGGCGCGCTCGTCGATAACTATAAGGACATGGGCCGCTCGGTCGAACTCGAAGGCGAGGTCGGCCATCCTGTCGTGACCTGTCCGCACGCGCTGCGCCGGGTGCTCGTCAATCTGATCGACAACGGATTGCGCTATGGCAACGACGTGCGCCTGTGCGTGCGCGTCGATGCGCGTCGCGTGGTCGTCGCGATCGTCGATTCGGGGCCGGGCATTGTGCCGGCCGAAATGGAAGCGGTATTCGCGCCCTGGTATCGTGCGCCGCAGACGGCAGCGCGTGCGCCGGGATCGGGCCTGGGACTCGCGATCGCTCGGCGTCTGACGCTCGCGATGCAGGGCGAACTGCAACTGGAAAATCGCCATAGCGGCGGACTCGAAGCGAGATTGACGCTGCCTCTCGCGGCGTGAACTCGCACCGTTCCTTGGTGGCATGCAAACGTCACGGCGACCGCGCAATGTGCGCGCAATGCACGCGCAATGCAGTCGCCGTGACTCACGCGCCGCCTAACGCAGACTGCGGAACGCAGCGCGAACCTCAGTCGCGAAGAGTTGCGGCTGTTCCCACGCGGCGAAGTGGCCTCCTTTATCGACTTCGTTGAAATAGATCAGATTGTGATAGGCGCGCTCGGTCCAGCTACGCGGCGCCTGATAGATCTCTCCAGGAAAGACCGTCACCGCCGCAGGCAACGAGATATCGACCGCGTTGAAGTTGTTCGAATGATCTTCCCAGTAGATTTGTGCAGCGGACGTCGCGCTGTCGGTCAGCCAGTAGAGCGAGATGTCGTCGAGAATTTCATCGCGTGTGAGCGAGCGTTCCGGCACGCCGCCGCTATAGGTCCATTGCGAAATCTTGTCGTACATCCATGCGGCCTGGCCGACAGGCGAATCCGCGAGTGCGTAGCCGACGGTCTGCGGCCGCGTCACCATCATCTGCGCATAGCCGCAATTGTCGCGATAGAAAACATTCAGCGAGTCATACGCCGCTTTCTCTTTCGGCGACAGATTGGCGGGCGCGGGTTCTCCCAGCGTGAGCAGCGTCGCGATGTCCGGCGGCACGGTCGCCGGCATGTTGACGTGAATACCGATCAGCCCTTTCACCTTCTGCATCGCCATGCGGTGCGAGATCACCGATCCGCAATCGCCGCCTTGCGAAACGAAGCGCGTATAGCCGAGCCGCGCCATCAGTTCACCCCATGCGCGCGCGATGTGATCCGATCCCCAGCCGGTCTTCTTCGGCTGTTCGGAGAAGCCAAAGCCAGGCAGTGAGGGAACGACGACGTGAAACGCGTCGTCAGCGCTGCCGCCATACGCGGTCGGATCGGTGAGCGGCCCGATGGCCTTGATCAGCTCGAAGATCGAGCCAGGCCAGCCGTGCGTCATGATGAGCGGCAACGCATTTTTGTGGCGCGAACGTACGTGGATGAACTGGATATCGAGCCCGTCGATTTCAGTCATGAACATCGGCAGCGCGTTCAGTTTGGCTTCGCCTTTGCGCCAGTCGTAATCGGTGCCCCAGTACTTCGCGAGCGCCTGCATTCTGGCGAGCCGCACGCCTTGCGATTCGTCGGCGACGGTTTCCTTGCCAGGCCAGCGCGTGGCCGCGATGCGCCGGCGCAGATCGGCGAGGTCGGCTTCCGGCACGTTGACCTTGAACGGACGGATCTTGCTGTCGCCTGCGGCGGCGAACACCGAGCCGGGAATCAGCCCCATCGCGCCGACTGCAACGGAGGCGGCCAGCACGTGACGTCGAGCGGGAGAAAACGGTGTTGAAGACATATTTTTATTTCCTGACGCTATGAGAAACCGGCGCGCTCATCGCGGCGAGCCGGCAAGTTATCGATCAGTCGACTCGCGTTCAATGATGTGCATACGGCGCGATGGATGTATTCGATGCGTCCGATGCGTGCGGCGCCGAACGCGAGCCGGCCTGCGAAGTCGTGTCGTGCATGCCGCCGTACGATTGCGCGTCGATGTCCGCGTTCGCCATCAGAGAGGTTTGTTCGGCGCGAACGGTCTCGGCGCTCTGGCCGCGTTGCGACGACGGTGCGCCGATCAGCGGGTCGTAGTGGGGCGCGGGGCCGTAGCCGCTGCTGGCGAAAACCGGCGCGGCGATCGCGGCGCTGGTGGAAAGAACGGCGGCGATGACGAGACGCTTGATCATGATGAAACCTCCAAGATTGAATGGAAAAACTTAGCTACCCTGATAGATCTTGCTGAGTGCCGCGAGCTGGCCGTCCTTCTGGGCGCGCACCAGTTCCTGACGAACGTCGGCGCGCGTCTTCGCTGTCGTTGCGGGCTGAACCAGTGCCCACTGAGTTGCTTGCTGCGCGTCGTAGCTGCCGGCATTTGCGGTGGCGGAATTGACCGCCGGATTCGCTGCATAAGCGGAAACAGTCATTGCCGAAGCGGCGAAAGCAGTAAAGGCCAAAGCGATGATCGAAACTTTCATGTCGTTCTCCTGGAACAGTTCAAATGGAAAGCATCCGTACGGGCATCTGCGAGCCGCTATCGGCAGTGAGGCTTGCCGTGCTGCGTCGATCAGAGTCCGTCGTTGGAATGCATTAGAACCGGGAGAGGTATCTGGCTTGTGTCGTGGGAAGGGGCTATTGCAAGGCTGTGTATCGCTTTGGACTTCATACACATTGAGAAACAAATTTCTGCTTTCGCTTCTATTCAGCTTTTGCCGGATCGAATGCCATGTCCGTTTTGTATCCCAATGTATCTACACAACCGGGCGACACATAACGTTGCACTGGCGTGCGTCGTGGACATACGGCGGATACTTTGAAGGCGTCTAATACTTCCACGCCGGCCGGACTGGCAACGCGCAGGCTCTCGCAAGTTTTCATTCAAAAGAAAAGGAAATAGCCATGACTGAACAGATTAATAACCGGCGTCGCCGTCTGCTCGGTACGACCGTCGCGGGCATCAGCCTGATGGAACTTGGTTTGAGCGGACTCGCGCATGCGCAGTCCACTGGCGCGAAGGCGGGCGCGGGCGCGACCTCGTTCGAGAACCTTCGGCAGATCAACGCGGGCACGCTGAACATCGGTTATGCAGAAGCGGGTCCGCAAAACGGTCCCGTCGTGATCCTGTTGCACGGCTGGCCGTACGACATTTACAGCTACGTCGAAGTCGCGCCGCTGCTGGCCGCCGCCGGCTATCGGGTGATCGTGCCGTATCTGCGCGGCTACGGCTCGACGCGCATTCTCTCGGCAGATACGCCGCGTAACGGGCAGCAGGCCGTCATCGCTCTCGACATCATTAATCTGATGGACGCGCTGAAGATCGACAAGGCCATTTTCGGCGGCTTCGATTGGGGCGCGCGCACCGTCAACATCATTGCGGCGCTGTGGCCGGAACGCTGCAAGGCGATGGTCTCGGTGAGCGGTTATCTGATCGGCAGCCAGGAAGCCAACAAGGCGCCGTTGCCGCCGAAAGCGGAACTCGCGTGGTGGTATCAGTTCTACTTCGCGACCGAGCGCGGCGCAGCGGGCTACGACGCAAACCGTCACGACTTCAACAAGCTGATCTGGCATACCGCGTCGCCCAAATGGAATTTCGACGACGCGACGTTCGAGCGCTCGGCGGCTTCGTTCGTCAATCCGGATCACGTCGCGATCGTGATTCACAACTACCGCTGGCGTCTCGGACTCGCGCAGGGCGAACCGCAATACGACGACCTGGAAAAACGTCTCGCGAAGGGGCCGACTATCTCCGTGCCGACCATCACGATGGAAGGCGACGCCAACGGCGCGCCGCATCCCGAGCCGTCGGCATACGCGAAGAAGTTCACCGGCAAGTACGCGCATCGCAATGTCGGCGGCGGCACTGGGCATAACCTGCCGCAGGAAGCGCCGAAAGCCTTCGCCGACGCCGTCATCGACGTCGCCCGTTTTTAAGCGGACGAAGCGGACGAAGCGGAGACAGGCACATGACGATGCAGATGCGAAAAGTACGGACCGCATACGTTGCGCTGAGCGCGGCGCTTTTGCTCGGCGCAGTCGCGGAACACGCGCTGGCCGGGCCCGCGAAGTCGGCGCCGTCGCCGATCTACGGGGTGACGATTCCCGACGGCTACCGCAAGTGGCAGATGATCGCGCCGGCCGAAGAGGCCGCGCCGCTCGACGAGCTGCGCGTCGTGCTCGGCAACCCCGCGGCGATCAAGGCGATCGAGAACTCGACGCTGCCGTATCCCGACGGCACGATCCTCGTCAAGCTCGCATACAAGCGCAAGCAGTCGCCTGAGTTCGCGACCGCGACGATTCCCGGACCGCCCACCACGGTCCAGGTGATGGTGAAGGACTCGCGCCGTTATGCATCGACAGGCGGTTGGGGTTTCGGGCGCTTCGTCAACGGCCAGCCGGTCGATGCCGCACAACACCAGACCTGCTTCGCGTGTCACGCGGCGAAGGTCAAGGATCGCGACTACGTGTTCACGCGATTCGCGCCGTAAGCGCGGCGGCTCTCCCCACACTTCCGACCCAACGCCCGCTGTCTTTTTTAGCAACACATCGGCGATGGATTGCTTCAACGTGCAACAGCCCTTATCACGCTGACCTAGCGCGCGGATCGCTCCAGCTTTCCTCCTCTCCTTAGTCCGGCGCGTCTTGCGCCGGAACCATGCCGCAATGGCATGCGACTTGCCTCGAACGGTTCGCAGCCAGACTGCGTTCCCCAGACGATGGCGTCGCCGTCCGGCTTCGCGTCGATAACTCAACAGCAAGCATGTGATGTGTGACCGGAGCAGCGCTTTACTCAAGCTCGGGTCGACACCAGGAGACAAGGATGAAAGCACGTTCGATTCGGACGATGCGGCGAGGAGCGCTTGCGATAAGCGTCGCCGCGGCCGTCGGTTTGTCATGCGCAACGGCGGCGGTGGCCGACGATTATCCAGCCGTCACCTACGAACGGCTGACCGCCGCGCAAAGCGATCCCGGCTGGCTCACGTACTACCGCACCTACAACGGCCAGGCGCACTCGCCGCTCAAGCAGATCGACACGTCGAATGTGAAGCAGTTGAAGCAGGTCTGGAGCTACAAGTTTCCGGCCGAGCTGCAACAGGGCTTCGAAGCGACGCCGATCGTCAACGGCCGTTATCTCTTCGTGACCACGCCGAAAGACAACGTCTATGCGTTCGACGCGGCAAGCGGCAAGCAACTGTGGAAGTTCGAACCGAAGCTCAGCGCCGAATCGTTCAAGACCGCCTGCTGCGACGTGATCAATCGCGGCGTCGCGCTGTACGGCAAGAACGTCTATGTGGCGATGCTCAACGGCGAGGTCGTCGCGCTCGATGCGCAAACGGGATCGCCGGCATGGCGCAAGGCGATGTTCGAGCCCGGAGTCGGCTACGCGTTTTCGCTTGCGCCACTCGCGCTCGACGGCGCGCTGGTGGTCGGCAGCGCGGGCGGCGAATATGGCGCGCGCGGCTTTATCGCGGCGTTGAATCCCGACAACGGCAACGTGCTGTGGAAGCGCTTCACGGTGCCCGCGGCCGGCGAGAAGGGCGGGAACACATGGCCCGACGGCATGCAGGAGCATGGCGGCGCGCCGGCCTGGCTGACGGGCACGTATGACGCGGCATCGAAAACGCTGTACTGGGGCGTCGGCAATCCCGGACCTTGGCTCGCGGATCTGCGGCCGGGCGACAACCTGTATTCGGATTCGCTGCTCGCGCTCGATCCGAAGACCGGCGATCTCAAATGGCATTACCAGTACACGAAACACGATACCTGGGACTATGACGGCGTCAACACGCCGGTGCTTGCCAATATCAAGTATCAGGACAAGGACTACGACGCGATCATCCATGCGGACCGCAATGGCTACTTTCACGCAATCGACCGGTCGACGGGCAAGCTGATTTACGCGAAGCCCTTCGTCAAGGCCACCTCCGTGACCGGCTATACAGCGGACGGCGCGCCGATCCAGGACCCGGCGAAATATCCGAAGACCGGCACGACGATCGAAACGTGCCCGAGCTTTCTCGGCGGCAAGAACTGGTGGTCGGTTTCGTACGATCCGGACAAGCACATCGCGATCGTTCCCGCGCTGCATGCGTGCATGTCGCTGTCCGGCAAGTCGGTCACGTACATGGAAGGACTGCCGTACCTCGGCGAAGGCTTCGAGATCAAGCCGGAGCCCGGCAGCAAGGGCTACGGGGAACTGCAGGCTATCGACGTCGGCACCGGCAAGAAGCTGTGGAGTTTCTGGAGCAAGCTGCCGTGGAACGGCGGCGTCGCGACGACCGCGGGCGGTCTCGCGTTTAGCGGTTCGCTCGACGGCCATCTGTACGCATTCGACACGGCGACCGGAAAAGTGCTCTGGAAAAGCCCGAAACTGGCGAGCGGCATCGTGGCGCAACCGTCGGTATTCGAAGTCGACGGCAAGGAGTACGTGGCGATTCTCGCCGGCTACGGCGGGGCCAATCCGATCTGGGGCGGACCGATGGCGAAGGCCGCGGAGAAGGTCCCGCGCGGCGGCACGCTCTACGTGTTCGCACTCAATCGCGGCTGATGCCCACGCGGCGCCGGCGCCGGTCCTGCCCGATGCACATTCGCTCGAGCAACCAGGCTGCGGCGGCGCCGCTTCTTTCCGGAAGCAAGACCATGAAGACTCGACTCAACTCTTTTGCTCTCGCCGGCGCATTGCTCGCGAGTGGCGCTCTGATGCCCGGCCACGCGAGCGCGGGCGTGCGCGTCTGCACGTTTCCAGGCAGTCCGTCGACGGCACTCGACGAGGCCGTGACGCGCGAAGCGTTTCGCACCGCGGGCATCGCCTTTACGCTCACGCCAGGCGGCTTCGCGAGCAGCGACGACGACGGCGTATCGCTGAAGGAACTCGACAAGGCGCTCGCGCGCAAGTGCGATGCGATCGCCGGCTTTCCGCGCTCGGATATCGCCGACGGCTCCGGCAGCAAGCTCGTTTTCTCGCGTGCCTATCTGCGCTCGGGTTACGTGAGCGTGACGATGCAGGAATCCGCGGCGCATGCGGGCGGCGCGGAAATCGTCGCGGCCACTTATGCGAGCCCCGCGCAGTTGATCGCCGTGCAACAGCCCAACGTGAAGCTCGATCTGCAGAACACGGCCGAGCTTACCGTCGATGCCGTCGCAAGCGGGCATGCGCAGCGCGCGATCGTCTGGTATCCGGCTGTCGTCGCTTATACGAACACGCATCCCGGGCGGAGCTTTCATATCGCGCAAGCCGCTTCGGCGTATGCGGACTGGCACCTGGTATTTGCGTTCGGCAAAAACGGTGCGGTGTTGCAGCCGCGTATCGACGCCGCGTTGCGCAAGATGGAGTCCGACGGCAGGCTCGCCGCGCTGACGCGCGGCTGGACGTTGCCGCGCATGACGCAGGCGAGTGCGCCCGACGCAGCGGCGTTTCTCTATCGCGACGGTCCTCGGCGTGCCGACGTTAAATCGCCGATCATGCGAGCCGGCGGCCGTGAGATCGAGCGCGGCCATTTCATCAAGGTCGATGCAGCCGTGCCCGCGGACGCGCCGGCTTTCGATCGCGCGCAGGTCGCGCATGGCAAGACGCTGTACTCGAGCGCGTGCGCGAAGTGCCACGGTCCCGAGCTGCAAGGATTGAACGCGCCGGCGTTGCGCGGCCCGTCGTTCGCGCCGACCTCGAATGCGAAGCTGACCATCGGCGGTGTGTATGGATACATGGCGAACAACATGCCGGCGGACCGTCCGGGCAAGATGAAGCCGCAGGATTACGCGGACATCATGGCGTTTCTGCTGTATTCGAACGGCTACAGCGCCGGGAAGACGAAGTTGACGGATGAGAGCGCGAGGGCTTCGTCGAAACCGTTGAACGCGGGTAGCTCGCTCAGTGCAGGCACTTCGCAATAGCGTGAAGCGCTGAAAAGCCAACGCGCAAGCGCAAACTTCGGCAACGAAAGAAAGCGCCCGGCGGTTCTTCCGAGCAACGGAGAATCGCCGGGCGCTTCATGCGTGTGCGTCAATAACGCCATTCGGCACGCAACCGCAAATCACTCCACCCAGCCGCGCTGCCGCGCATGTTCGATGAAACGGTAAACGTCCGTGGCGAGATCCGACGCGTTGAACATAGCCTCGAGCTCGCCGATGATGTCGTCGAGTTGGCGCTTGCCGTCGCAGCGGCTCAGAATTTCGCCTGCGCTCGGATTCAATCTGACTACGCCTTGCGGCGAGAGCAGCACATAGCCGTCTTCGGCGACTTCCCGTTGCAGGCGAAAGTGCGGGCGCAAATTCGGCCTCGGACCGATGCAGCGTTCAATATTCTGAGCGGTCATACGAAGCACGCCTTTTTGTCCGTTGTGGCAGGCCGCCGCGCGCGACACGTTCGGTGACGCGCGCGGCGGCGCTTCATGCTTGCTTCAGCGTGTGGCGATATACATCGTGACTTCGAAACCGAAACGCAGATCGGTGTAGGCGGGGGTAGTCCACTGCATGGCTGTCTCCTTGGATAGGACGTTTGATTAAAAAACCGCATCGGTGAAGCGGTCCCGTGCTCAAACGCAAGGTCCATGCCGAACTTATCCATGTGTGCTTGCAGCCCACGTAAAGCGCGAGCAAGCCGCCGATGCCCGCGCGCTGTTCAATTCCAGCACACTCGTGTTGCACAACGGAGCAGTGCAATGCGCGCGATTCACGCGGCGTCTTCGCTATTGTTCGCGCCGTGCGCCGGCAGCTTGCGATAGATCGTATTGCGCGAGATGCCGAGCGTGCGAGCCGCCGCCGACACGTTGCCGCCATGCTGCGCGAGCGCATTCGCGATCACGCTCGCGGCGACGTCATGCAGCCGCCCGCTGGGCAGCGGCAGCGCATCCGCTGCATGCGTCGACGATGGCCGCGCGGCGCGCAGATCGTCGAAGAAGTCGTCAGGCAGATGCTCGCGGCGAATCTCGCCGTCGGCATCCACCATCACGGCCGCGGTGCGCAGCAGATTGCCGAGCTGGCGGAAGTTGCCGGGCCACGCGCATTGCTCGAAGAGCGTCATCACGTCGCCGGCGATGCTGAGCGGCTGGTCGCCAGCGTTCTCGGCCGACGCGCAATCAAGCATCTTCTTGATCACCGCCGACAAATCGGTGCGTTCGCGCAGCGGCGGCAATTTGACGACCAGTCCATTGAGCCGGTAGTACAGATCCTCGCGAAAGCGGCTCTGCGCGATCATTTCGCGCAGATCGCGATGCGTTGCGCAAATGATCGCGACATCGACGGGAATCGACTTGGCGGAGCCGAGCGGGTTCACGAGACGCTCCTGCAGCACGCGTAACAGGCGCACTTGCAACGGGTACGGCATGTCGCCGATTTCATCGAGAAAAAGCGTGCCGCCGTTGGCTTGCAGCAGTTTGCCGACGGCGCCTTTGCGGCGCGCGCCGGTGAACGCGCCTTCTTCATAGCCGAACAGTTCCGACTCGATCAACGTCTCCGGTATCGACGCGCAGTTCACCGCAACGAAAGGCGCCGCGCGCCGGGGCGAATCGTTGTGGATGGCCTGCGCGAGCAGTTCCTTGCCGGTGCCCGTCTCGCCGGTGATCAGGATCGGGATGTTCTTGCCGATCACCTTGCGCACCTTCGTGATGACCGCCGCGATCCGCGGATCGCCGGTGTCGAGCTGGCTCAGCGTCGATAGCGGATTCGCGGGCGGCGCGCATGGCTCGTTGCGCTTGCCCGCCGCCGCTTCGTTCGACGTATGAAAGCGAGCGGGCTCGTCGGCGAGCGTCGTGCGGCGGAATTGCACATTGGCGCAGACCACCGCGCCGTTGCTCAGGTTCAGCGACAGATGCCGGTCGCGATGCATGCGCAGGCGGTCGATCAACTGCGCGCTCGTGAGCCCGAACAGCGACGACAGCGTATGCGCGCGCAACCCTGCAAGCGGCAGCCCGAGCTGGAATTGCGCGCTGCGATTCGCGGACAGAAAGCGGCCGTCGCAGGTGAACGCGGCGATGCCTTCCATCAACGTGCCGAGGAACTCGGGGCGGCCATGAAAGGCAATCTGCAAGGTCTCACGGAACGTGTTGGCGAACAGATGATTCTCGATCATCTGCACGGACATTTTCGCGAGCGCCATGGTGTGCTGATGATAGCTGCGATGATCGCCCGTGACGTCGAGCACGCCGATGAGATCGCCATACGGATCGAGAATCGGCACGCTCGAACAGGTCAGAAACCGGTTCGCCGCGAGATAGTGCTGCTCGCCATGCACGACAGTCGCACTGCGTTCAGCCAGCGCCGTGCCGATTGCATTCGTGCCTTGCCGGCTCTCCGCCCAGTTCGCGCCCGGCCGCAGTGCGACTTTCTCGGCACGCCGCAAAAAATCGTCGTCGCCGATGGAATGAAGGATCAGACCTTCGGCGTCGGTCAGCACGATCATGCTCTGAGTGTTCACAATCTGCTCATGCAGCGTTTCCATCACCGGCGTGGCGTGCGCGCAGAGGATGCGGTTCTGCTCGAGCTTCATTGCGAGTTCGCCGGCGGGCAGCACGTCGTAATCGGGGCGCATGGACTCGCTCAGACCGAATACCTCCGAGCGTTCATGGGACTTCTGAATCGACGGCGTAAGCCAGCAAGCCTCGCGCGTGGCGATTGGGGTTGCGGCGTGATACATGTCATCGCGCATTGTCTCCTCCTGGTCGGGCCCCGGTCGTTCTGCCGGGGTCGTGCAGGTGCGACAGAATGCAAATACTGCGCCAGGGCGCTTGCGATATGCGGATTCGCTTGCTTTACAGACCTGCTTTACAGACTTGCTTCTCCGACCTCGTTTCGCGACGAACGCGCACGCCACTTCGCTGGCGTCATGCCGACCTGCCGTTTGAAAACGCGCTGAAATGCGGCTTCCGATTGATACCCCACCGCCTCACCGATCTCGGCGACAGACATGCCCGTTTGCGCCAGCTTGCGTCCGGCGATCGCCATGCGGATGTCCGTGAGCACGTCGCTCGCCGAACGGCCGATCGCTTCGTCGAAGTGACGTGCGAACGTAGCACGCGACATGTGACAGAGTTCGGCGAGCGTCGGCAGCGTCCACGGCTTCCCCGGTTCGTCGAACATGGCCGCGAGAGCCGGTTGCAGGCGTTGACGCTGCGCAAGCGCAAGCAGGCCGCGCGGCGCTTCGTCGGTAGTGGACGCGCAGCGCAGGGTCAGCGCGAACAAAGCGCCCGAAAGCTGATTCACGACCGTCGCGCTGCCCGGCTGCTGCTCGAACGCTTCCTCACGCATTAATTCGATGACGCGCGCAAGCCGGCTTGCTGCGAACGCGGCGTCGCGCGCCGCTCCGTCGCCGGTGTCCGCGTTCACGCTGCTCACCAGCAAACGGCCCGGCAGATGGTCGCGCATCAGTTGCTGCGGCACGGCCGGCAGCACGAAGCGCCCGCACAGCACATCGGCGCCTTCGCGTACTTTGCCGTTCGTGACGATGGTCAATCCGTCCTTCTGCTGCTCGCGCGCCGGTCGCGGCGGACTGCCGCTGCCGTCGTGCAACGTATGAGCGCTGCCCGATGGAAACAGCACGATATCGCCGGCTTTCATGCGCAGCGCCGGTTCGCCTTTCGTTCCCGCAGCGCTTTCGATGACAGCCTCGCCGCGCAACAGCACGTGATACGGAAACTCCCACTCGTTCGATTCGGGATGATCGAGGCGCCACGGCGAGCCGAAGTGGCACCGTACGTCGAGCCGTCCGGTCACCGGCATCAGCGAGAGCAATCGGTCGAGCAGTTCCATATGAGACGTTTGAGCATGAAGTTGCGAAAGTATGGCATTAAAGAACTCGCCGCGCATCCCTACACTGACTCCCATGCCATACGACATGGCTAAGCAGTTTCAACCGCCAACCTGAAGGAAGGAGTCAATCATGTCCCGTCTGACCACCATTCGCCCCGAAGAAGCAACTGGCGCAGCCGCCGAAGTGTTCGCGAAGATCAAGAAGGCCGTCGGCAAGGTGCCCAACGCCTACGCGACCATCGGCACGCACAGCCCCGAAGCGCTCAGCGCGGCGCTCGCATTCGATGCAGCCGTGGATGCCGGCACGCTCGGCAAGGCGGACATCGAAGTCATCAAGCTGGCCGTCAGCGAGCACGTGGGCTGTGACTACTGTGTGGCCGCGCATACGTTGAAGGGCAAGCTGGCCGGTCTGTCGAGCGACGACATGAAGCAGGTGCGTGCCGGCGTTGCAACCGGCGACGCGAAGCGCGACGCGCTGGTGACGTTTGTGCAAACGCTGGTCGGTACGCGCGGCACGGTGCCCGAGGCCGCACTCGATGCAGTGCGCGCGGCCGGTTACACGGACCGCCAGATCATCGAAATCAACCTGGCCATCGCGTCGATCACGTTCACGAATCTCGTGAATCGCGTGAACGACACGACGATCGACTTCCCCGCAGTCAAGTAACCCGCAACTGCGGCACTCAAGTTTCGACAGGAGAGACTGTCATGCGCACCATTCATACAGACGTCGCCGTAATCGGCGCAGGCACGGCCGGGCTGTCGGCTTACCGCAGCGCGAAAGCCGAAGGCCGCAAGGCCGTGATCATCGAAGGCGGTGAATACGGCACGACGTGTGCGCGAGTGGGGTGCATGCCGTCGAAGCTGCTGATCGCGGCGGCGGAAGCCGCGCACGCCGCGAGCCATGCGGAACCGTTTGGCGTTCATGTCGATGGAGTGCGGATAGACGGCAAGGCGGTCATGCAGCGCGTGCGCAGCGAGCGCGACCGCTTTGTCGGCTTCGTCGTGGACGGCGTGCACGCGTTGCCGGAAGCGGACCGGCTGATCGGCCACGTGCGCTTCATCGACGACCGGCTGTTGCAGGTCGGCAGCGATACGCTCGTGCATGCGGCGAGCGTGGTGATCGCGACGGGTTCGACGCCTGTCGTCCCCGAGATTCTTCGTGGCGTCGGCGAGCGCGTCATCGTGAACGACGATGTGTTTGCATGGCAGACGCTGCCGCGCAGCGTGGCCGTGGTGGGCCCGGGCGTGATCGGTCTGGAACTCGGTCAGGCGCTGGCTCGCCTCGGTGTGAAGGTGAGCGTGTTCGGCGCGCGCGGCGGCGTGGGTCCGCTGACGGACCCCGTGATCGTGGCGGAAGCGCGCGCGACGTTTGCCGCAGCGTTCCACTTCGAGCCGCAGGGTACGCTCGAAGCCGCGACGGCAGTCGAGGGCGGCGTGCGGATTCGCTATGCGCGCGCCGACGGAAGCTACGTCGAGGACACGTATGAGTACGTGCTCGCAGCGACCGGCCGACGCCCGAACGTTGCGCAACTCGGCCTCGAAAACACATCGCTCGAACTGGATGCGCACGGCGTGCCGCGCTTCGACCGCGACACGCTGCAAGTGGGCGCCCATCCGGTCTTCATTGCCGGCGACGCGAACGGGATTCTGCCGCTCCTGCACGAAGCCGCCGACGAAGGCCGCGCCGCCGGACGCAATGCCGCGCTTTATCCCGATGTCGTGCCGCTGGTGAGGCGCGCGCCGCTCGCCATCGTTTTCTCCGATCCGCAGATCGCGATGGTCGGGGCACGGCATCGCGATCTCGCGCCGGATAGTTTCGTCGCGGGCGAAGTGAGCTTCGAAGACCAGGGGCGCAGCCGCGTCATGCTGAAGAATCACGGACGGGCGAGGGTGTACATCGATCGCGCGACGCGGCGCTTTGTCGGCGCGGAATGGTTCGGCCCGGCCGCGGAACACATCGGTCATCTGCTCGCGTGGAGCTTGCAAATGAAGGTCACGGTCGACGATATGCTCGGGATGCCTTTCTATCATCCGGTCGTCGAGGAGGGGTTGAGGACGGCGTTGCGGGATGCGGCGGCGCGGTTGTAGGAGACTGGCGTTAGTCGATATGTGTGGCCGACATCCATCCGTTGGCCGTGCTTACCGCCGCAATCTGCTTCGCGATCGAATCGCCGAGCTTTTTCGCGTCGCCGCTCATGCCGCCCTGTTTCGCCTCGGACGCGCCATGCAGCGCCGTGCCTGTCGCTGCTGCGGTTGCAACATGCGCAGCAGCGGCGCCGACGCCAGCGGTTTCCGCGATGCCGGGCATGTGACCGCTATCGGCGTTGGCGGAAAAGCTTTGCAGTTCGATCGGCGTGCCGGCGGCCGGCTTGTACAGGATCTGGATCGACGCGCTCACTTCGCTCTTGCCGGCGCCAAGCCCGATCAGCACGCGACGGCGGCGCTTGCCTTCGTCGATTGTCTGGAAGCTGCCTTCGACGACGAGCGCGTTTTCGTTCATCGGTGCAGGACCGTCCACGCGCACCGCGCGCAGTCCGAGCGTTTGCAGTTCGCGCACGATTTCGTCGGCGACCTGTTCACGCGTATCGCTCGCGGTCTGAAGCTGCTTTTGCTCCGACGATTCGCCCGTCATCGCCGCTCCGAGTTTCTGCGCGATGCCGCCGCTGTCCGATTTCACCTGGTTGGGCGTGGCGCCGAACGAATACACGTAGATGACGTCGGCGCGAACATGCGGGACGGCGCTCGTCTGCGTCGTGGCGGCGATGCCCGAAGCGCAGCCGGTCAGAAGCAGCGCCCCTGCGACGAGTGCGGAGCCTGCTACACGTTTAGCGTTGCCAACGAATGATTTGAGTGAGGTATGCATATCGATCCTGTCGTGGCACCGTGGCGCCGGTAATGTCGGGAGGTGTGCCGCAGCACGTAGACGTGAGTATGGGAGGAAGCGGCTCCGCACACCATTCAGCAATTGTGTCGCGCGATGTCGCCAGGACCGTTCGCCAGGATCGTTCGCGCGGGGCCGGAGTAGGCCCGCGTTGCTTATGAAGAATGCCGGTTCAGCGGCAACGTGACGAGCGCCTCGAGACCGCCGCCTTCACGCGCACGAAACTGCAGCGAGCCGCCATGCAGACGCGCGATGCGCTCGACGATCGCAAGCCCGAGACCTGTGCCGCCCGAATGCGTCCGTGCGTTCGTACCGCGGCTGAACGGCGTCTTGAGTTTTTCCATTTCTGCGGCGTCGATTCCGCTGCCGCGATCGCAGACGGCGACACACGCAGCATCGCCTTCGGTCCATGTGCGCACGGCGAGGCCCGTACGTCCATACGCAATCGCGTTGTGCATCAGATTCATCAGAAGCCGCATGAGGCTCACGGGCCGGTACGCGAACTCGGGGACTTCGCCGAGCGACAGTTCGAACTCGTGTCCGAGCCCCGCAAAATCCGCGGCGAGCTGACCGATGAGCGCGTTGAGATCGCCCTGCCGCGGCGGCTCGCGTTCGCCGCTGCCGGCGTAGTCCATGAACTGCTGGAGAATCGTGTCGATGTGGTCGAGATAGCTTTCCGCCGATGCGACGAAGGGGTCGTCGGCGCCGCGCGGAATCGCCATCGCCATCGCGAGACGCAGCTTGGTGAGCGGCGTGCGGATGTCGTGCGATACGCCCGCGAGCATCAGCGCGCGCGTTGCTTCGGCCTGCTGCAATGCCTCGGTCATCTGGTTGAACGCGCCGCTGACCTGGGCGATTTCCGTCGGACCGTCGGTTGGCAGCACGACGGGCGCTTCGCCCGCGCTCACGTGCCGCGCGGCGCGAGCGAGATCTTTGAGCGGCCGGTTGATGTGCAACTGGATCAGATAACCCGTCAGCGCGGCCAGTAACGCGAGGCCCACGGAAAGTATCAGCGTCGTGGTGATGCCGCTCGCCTGCGCGTCTTCTGTCATCGGCAGCGCGATCCAGCTTGGCGCGCCGGCGACGTGCACGCGAATCCAGAGCCGCTCGCCGTCGCCGCCGTTGCCAGTTTGCCAGCGCACCGGCATGTCCGGCGGTAGATGATGCTGCAGCGCGCGAAGGAAGACATCGCGTTGCCATGTGCCGAACAGGCGCGGCAGGCTGCGCTGCGCTTTGACGCCATCGGGTTCGGGCGCCGCTGTCTGCGCACCGAGGCGCGCGGCCGCGGCGCGGCCCTGGTCGGGCGGCATCGCGGCGAGCACGCCGTCGAGCGTCTTGACGTAATCGGCGAAGATGATCGCGGCGCGGTCGATGCGCGGACGCTGCACGAAATGCAGCAGCACCGCGAACGAGCACGCCTGCGTCAGTGCAACGAGTGCTACCAGCAGAACGATATTGCGCGTCAGCAGCGAACGCGGCAGCCATCTGCTGCGCCGCTTTGAACGCGTTGCGATGCTCACGAGTCGATGCCTGCAACGAGCATATAGCCGACACCCCACACGGTCTTGATGAAGCGCGGTTTCGACGGATCGTCTTCGACGATCTGACGCAGCCGCAAAATCTGCACGTCGATGCTGCGATCGAGCGCGTCGTGGTCGCGGCCGCGCGCCCGCGCAAGCAGATTCTCGCGGCTCACCGGCCGGTTCGGCGACGACCCGAGCGCGTGCAGCAGCAACATCTGCGCGGAGTGCACGTCGACCGGCTCGCCACGATGCAGCAGCGTTTGCTTGCCGACATCGAACTCGTATTCGCCGAAGCGCAGCGTTTGTGAAGTCACGGTCGGTACGCCCGCGGCCATTTTCTGGCGACGCAGCAGAGCGCGGATTCGCGCGACCAGTTCATCGGGGAGAAACGGTTTCGCGAGGTAGTCGTCGGCGCCGGTTTCGAGGCCGACCACGCGGTCGACGGGATCGCCTTTCGCGGTCAGCATGAGGATGGGCAGCGTCTGTCCTTCGGCGCGCAGCCGCCGGCATATCGTCAGCCCGTCTTCCGGTTCCATCATCAGGTCGAGCACGAGCAGGTCGTACGGTTCGCGCTGCAGGTAGCGGTCGAGCTGCTTGCCGTCGGCGACGACGCGCACATGGAACCCGTGCCCGGTCAGAAACCGTTGCAGCATGTTGCGCAACTCGGCTTCGTCGTCCAGCACGATGATCCTGTTCGCCTGATCCATGACGCGTCTCCCAGCCTCGTTGCCTTTCAGCGTGCCATTGCTTTCTGCTGCATGAGCGCCTCGATTTGCGGCAGCGTGACATAACCGGCGTGCTGCGTGTCGATTTCGTCGAAGTGTTTCGCGACCATCGGCATGCCGGCTGTCGCCTGCTCGCGCGTCAGCTTGCCGTCGCCCGTCGTGTTCGCTCGGGCAAAGCGGGCCTGCAATTGCTGCATCGCACGCTCGCCGCGCGGGGCATCCGCGGGTGGCAGTGCGCTTTGAGCCGAAGCCACTGCAGAAACAATACACAAGAGAAGCACTGCGATCATCTTTTTCATCATCTACTCCGTGGTTTCGCCGACGCTTATGGCCGGCAGGGTTGATTCATCGATCTCGCGTTTGCTGTTATGCCCAGTGCGCCGGCACCCAGAAGCGCCCGACCCAGTGGCCCGGCACCAGCACCGCGGGATGCGGCGCGGGCGCGACATACACAGGACGCGGCGCGACATACAGCGTGTGGGCCTGCGGCGCGATGAATACGACATGCGGCGGGGGCGGCGCAACGTAGACGACCTTCGGCGGCGGGGGCGCAACGTAGACGACCTTGGGTGCGGGCGGCGCGACGTAGACAGTCTTCGGTGCAGGCGGCGGCACGTAGGCGACCGGCGGCGGGGGCACATAAGCGGGCGGAGGCGCGACGACCACAGGTACAGGCGCAGCAACCACCGGTACGGGCGCGACGACAACCGGAGCCGGCGCCACCACGACCGGTACGCTGCCCACGGCAACCGTCGCGCCGACAGTCGTAACCGTGCCGCCCGTAGTCACCGTGCCGCCATGTACGACCGTCGTGCCGCCGCCCGTCGTCACCACGCCGGGCGCCACGCGTGTCGCGCTGCCTGAATGGTTGACGGTTCCGCCATCGGAGCCCGTCACCGTCCCCGAACGATTGCAGGTTGAACCGGCGCAGTCCGTCGATGCCGTGTGACTGGTCGTATTGCCGTTCGCGCCGGTAACCGTGCCCGACGACGAATACTGACCCGGCGCGTCGCGTGTCACGCTGCCCGAAGTCGTGGCGCTGTGACCGTCCGAGCCGTTCAGCGCGCCGGTGTGGTCGCATGTGCCGCCTGCGCAGCTCGTGTCGCCCGAGTGCTGCACCTGACGTCCGTTGGGGCCCGTCGCCGTGCCCGAATTCGAGAACTGGCCGGGTGCGGTGCGGTTGACCGTGCCGGTGTTGGTGGCGATGCCGCCATAAGGATTCTCGACGCCGCCGGCGTGCGTGCAACTGCCGCCTGTGCAGGAGCCGTAGTGTGCGCCGTTGTAAGTGCCGTGCGGCGTGTAGGCGGTGCCATGACCCGACCATCCGGCGAAGGCGGGCGTGCTGATGGTGCTGATCGCGATGAGCATCGCAGCGCTGGCTGCGGCGAGGTAACGGAGTTTCATGAGGTGTCCTTCCCGGTTCGGTTAGTCACGCACTGCGGCGTGGCAGCGGAACGAACTATAAGAGGACCTCGCGAAATAATCGCCCGGTAAAAGATGTCGCGGTGTTACACCCCCGCGGCGGGCCGCCGGCAGCCGGGCCGCATGGCCCGATTCGCCGTCGCGGCCGCGATTTCGTGACATCTGGCGACATGGTTTACGCGTGGTCTTTGGCCGGGCAGCCCACTACATTAGCTTCACCCGACGCGATAGCGGCTTTGCCCGCAGACGACGCGTCCCACCTCAACCGTTATCTGCCCATCATGTCGACTACTGGAAAAATCGCGCTTTTCGTTACCGTGTTCATCATTGGCGTCTCGCTGATCGAGGCATGCGTGCTCACCCGCACACAGAGAAACAGCGCCTCGCCCTTCGACTGGTATGAAGTATGGATTTCGCTCGCCGATGTGGCCGGCCGCAAGCTGCTCGCGCTGCTGCCGCTTTCGCTCGCGACGCCGATATTCGCCCTTGCCTGGGATCACCGCCTCTTTACGGTCACGCTCAACAGCGCGCTGATGCTGTTCGTGCTCTTTATCGGACAGGAGTTCTGCTACTACTGGTATCACCGCGCGTCGCACCGCATCCGCTTTTTCTGGGCGACGCACGCGGTTCACCACTCGCCGAACCAGTTGACGCTTTCGTCCGCCTATCGCCTCGGCTTGACCGGCAAACTGACCGGCTCGGCGATCTTCTTCACGCCGCTCGTCTGGCTCGGCGTACGTCCCGAAATCGTGCTCGCAACGCTGAGCTTCAATCTGCTCTACCAGTTCTGGCTGCATAACACCTGGACGCCGAAACTCGGCTGGCTCGAATACGTGTTCAATACGCCGTCGGCGCATCGCGTGCATCACGCATCGAACGTCGATTATCTCGATGCAAACTTCGGCGGCGTGCTGGTCATATTCGATCGGCTGTTCGGCACCTATGTCGAAGAACGCGCCGATGAACCGTGCCGCTACGGTCTCACGACACCGACGCGCTCACGCAATCCGCTCGTCGTCGAATTCGAGCACTGGGTGAGTCTTGCACGCGATGTCGCGTCGGCGGGCAGCGTCTGGGCCGCGATTTGCTACGTGATTCTGCCGCCCGGCTGGCGCGCTGACGGCGCCGGCGAAACGACAGAAGCACTGCGTCGGCAGAGTCTGGCCGCAGCGCGTACGGTTCCGGCGAGTACGACACAGGGACGATGAGCAATGGTGTCCTACGGCCCGATTTGCCGTTTCCCCACGTGGCCATTTATACCGACGGCCAATTCCGTTACCGGTAACGGAAATCGAATTGCACGCGCCGAAGGCAGTCGTTATACTGCCTCGGCGATCCGGTGGCCTGGCCACCGTGATTGGCCTGACCGCAGAACGGGTTCGAAGCAGACTGTCCGAAATGTATAGCGGCCGCGCACAAGCGGCCGTGTTCGCAAGAGGCGTGCTGTAGACAAAGTCGAGTCGCGCCTCCGACAAGCAGAATGAAAGGAGACGACAAGATGTTCCGTAAAGGAATGCAGGTCAAGATCGCCGCGGCCGTGGTTGCGTGCGTGTTGGGAGGCGCCGCGCAGGCGCAGGTCGCAACCGGCGATACGTCGCAGAAAAAGATCGCGCTGTCGAACAGCTTCGCGGGCAACGCGTGGCGGCAGTCGATGCTCAAAAGCTGGAACGCCGTCTCGCAGCAGGCGGTCGCCGACAAGAAAGTCGCCGCCGCGCCAGCCTTCACCACCGCCGAAAACCAGGTGACAGAGCAGGCGCAGCAAATCCAGAATCTCATCTTGCAGGGCTATAACGCGATCGTGATCGACGCCGTGTCGCCCACTGCGCTCAACGGCACGATCAAGAAGGCGTGCGCGGCAGGCGTCGTTGTCGTTTCGTTCGACGGCGTCGTCGACGAGCCTTGCGCGTATCGCGTAAACTTCGATTTCAAGGGCTGGGCCGAGCAGGGCGTCGACTATCTGGCGACGCGGCTCAACGGCAAGGGCAACATTCTCGAAGTGCGCGGCGTCGCCGGTATTTCAGTCGATAACCTCATGCACGAAGGCGTGCTCGAAGGGCTCAAGAAGCATCCGGGCATGAAGCTCGTCGGATCGGTCAACGGCGACTGGACGCAGTCCGTCGCGCAGAAAGCCGTCGCGGGCATTCTTCCGACGCTGCCGCAAGTGGACGGCGTCGCGACCGAAGGCGAGATGTCCTTCGGCATCGCGCAGGCATTCAAGGCGGCCAACCGGCCCGCGCCTCCGATGATTATCGGCAGCACGTATCCCGAGCTTCAATGGTGGAGCGAACAGACGAAGGCCGGCTATCAGTCGCGCTCGCTGTCCAATCCGCCGGGCGCGGTGAGCTTTGCATTCTGGGTCGCGCAGCAAGTGCTCGCGGGCAAGAAGATCCCGAAGGAAGTCACGATCAACGTGCCGCTGCTCGCCATCTCGCAACAGGAGTTGCCCGCGAAGCTCGCCGCGATTCCGCCTGGCGGCATCGCCGATGTGACCTATACGTTGCCGCAAACCGTGGCTCTGCTCGACAAGAAGTAAGCGCACGAAGACGCCACCCACGGAGACAGGTGAATGGGCGCAACATCCAGCCAGGAGGACAGCCGCGCGCTGATCCGCTTCGAAGGCATCGGCAAGACGTTCGGGCGGGTCCGCGCACTCACGGACATCGACTTCGCGTTCCTGCCCGGTGAATGTGTCGGCATTGCCGGCCACAACGGCGCGGGCAAATCGACGCTGATGTCGGTGCTCGCGGGCGTGTACGCGCCGACGCAAGGCCGCATCGAAGTGGACGGGCAAGATGCGCCGCATTACGACGCGAATGCCGCCAGAAATGCGGGCGTGCGCTGCGTGTTTCAGGAACTCTCGTTGTGCGCGAATCTGACCGTGGCCGAGAACATGACCGTCGTGCATCCGCATTTGCATGGACGCGGTTGGCGACGCAAGGCCACCGCGCTGATGCGCGAGAAGCTCGACGAAATTTTTCCGGATCACGGCCTGAAGGGCGGCGAACTCGTCTCCGATCTCACGCTCACGCAGCAGCAAATGGTGGAGATCGCGCGCGCTTTCACGGTCACTGATACGCCCGTGCGTCTCGTGATTCTCGACGAGCCGACTTCCTCGCTCGACGCTCATACCGCCGAGCAGTTGCTCGCCTTCGTGCGGCGCGCGGCTGCCGAGCGCGGTATTACGTGTCTGCTCATCACGCACATGCTCGGCGAAATAGAGCGCGTGGCGGACCGCGTGATGGTGATGCGCGACGGCGGCATCGTCGGCGTGCTGCCGCGCGCGCAGTCGAGCCGCGCGTCGATCATTCAGGCGATGGGCCAGCATCTCGAAGCCGACAAGTCGCCGGCCGCGGCGCGCGCGCGTAATGCGCGCAGCGATGAAGCGCGTTTTCGCTGGAATGTCGGCGTGAAGAAGCACACCGTAATCGAAGCGTCGCGCGGCGAGATCGTCGGCTTCGCGGGACTCGCGGGACAAGGTCAAACCGAAGCGCTGCTATCCATCTACGATGCCGCGACACGTCACGGCGCGGCGCGCGCGAAGGTCGCATTCGTTGCGGGCGATCGCGGACGCGACGGCGTGTTTCCCGTCTGGTCGATCGCGCAGAATCTCGATCTGCGCTGGCTGCTTGGCGGCGCAAAACGCAAGCGCGGTCTCGTCGATTTCGCCGCGGCGCGCGAACTCGTCGAAGCGTGGCGCGCGAAGATCGGCATACGCGGCGCGTCGATGAACGCGGGCATTCTTTCGCTCTCGGGCGGCAATCAGCAAAAGGTTCTGTTCGCGCGCGCGCTTGCCTGCGACGCCGAACTCATTCTGATGGACGATCCCACGCGCGGCGTCGATGTCGGCACCAAGCGCGACATCTATCAACTCGTACACGAAGAAGCCGCGAAGGGCCGCACCTTCATCTGGTACACCACGGAAAACGAAGAACTCTCGCACTGCGATCGCACTTACGTGTTCCGCTCCGCCGCCGTTACGCGCGTGCTTCACGCCGACGAATGCACGGAAGAGGCGCTGCTCGCGGCGAGCTTCGAGGATCAGGCAGCATGACATTCGCTAATACGCAGGCGCGTTTGCGCGCGATGCTTCCCGCAATTTCGCTGGTCGCGGTGCTGGTGCCGATCGCCATCATGCAGCCGACCGTGATGAGCTACTTCGGCTCCAGCCTGCTGCTGAATCTCGCCGTGCCGATCGTGCTCGCGACGCTCGCGCAACTCGCGATCATCACCGTCAACGATCTGGATCTGTCGATTGGCCCGTTCGTGAGTCTTGTCGCGTGCATCGGCGCGACGCTGCTGGTGAAGCAACCGTGGCTCGGCGCGCTGGCTTTAGCCGGTTGCGTGCTCGCGTATGCGGCCGTCGGCGCGCTGATCGAGTTGCGGCAGATTCCGTCCATCGTCGTAACGCTTGGTCTTTCGTTCGTATGGAGCGGGCTCGCCATCGTGCTGCTGCCGTCGCCTGGCGGCACGAGTCCCGAGTGGCTCGGCACGGCAATGGGCTACCAGACGCCGCTCATCGCCGCGCCGATCGTGTGGTCGGTGCTGATCGCGATCGTCGGACACCTGCTGCTGATGCGCTCGTCGGCGGGCGTGCGGGTTCGCGGCGCGGGCGGCAATCCGCGCGCGATGCGCCGCTTCGGCTGGTCGCTCGTGCGCAGCAAGGCGACGCTCTACGGCGTCGCGGGCGTGTTCGGCGTGCTATCGGGGTTGTCGCTGCTCGGCCTGACGACTTCCGCCGACGCCAATCTCGCGCTGCGCTATACGTTGCTGTCGATTGCGGCGGTGATACTCGGCGGCGGTGAATTTATCGGCGGCCGCGTGTCGGTAGTCGGCGCGGTGCTCGGTGCGATCACGCTGACGCTTGCGGCGTCGTTCCTCGCTTTCCTCAACATCTCGGCGGATTGGCAGGTCGGCATGCAGGGAGCGATTCTGATCGTCGTGTTGTCGTTGCGCGTGCTGCTGCAACGCGGAGAACGCCGGTGAAAACGCAAATTTCCAGCGAGCCGATCGCTTCTCAGGACAGCGCCTGGGCGCGGCTCAAAAGCATTCAGGCGCCGTGGGCCTGGTCGTTCGTCGGTACGGTGCTGGTGTGGTTCGGCATTGTCGGCGTGTTCGGCTTCGGCATCGCAAGCAATGTCGCGCAGACCGCGCTGACCTACGGCGTCTTCATGGTGCTTGTCGGTCTCGGGCAGATGCTCGTCATCACATCGGGCGTCGGCAACATCGACCTGTCGGTGCCGTCGACCATCGCGCTCGCCGGTGTGATCGGCATGCATGTGATGCGCAGCTCGAACGGATACATCGCGTTGGGCGTGGCCGCGGTGCTGGGCGTGGGCGTCGTTGTCGGCGTCGCCAACTACATGCTGATTCGCCTTTTGCGCATCCCGCCGATCATCGCGACGCTGTCGTCGAGCTTCATCATTCAGTCGATTGCGATCACGCAAGGCCGCCAGTTGCCGCCGCCACCGCCCGCGCTCGGCGCTTTCGCGACGGGCCGCGTTTTGCAGATTCCGTATATCGCGCTGCTCGCGCTCGCGTTGTCGATTGCGCTCGCGGTGCTGCTGCATCGCGCCGTGTATGGCCGCAGGCTTTCCGCTATCGGCCAGAACGCGCGGGCCGCGTGGCTCGCGGGCGTCAACGTGCATCGCACACGCTGCCTCGCGTACGTGCTGTCGTCGATGATCGCGTCGCTCACCGCGTTGCTGCTCGCGGCCATATCCGGCGGCGCGTCGCTCGACATGGGCGTGGAGTACATGCTGATTTCGATTGCCGTGGTCGTGATCGGCGGCACGCTGGTGACGGGCGGCAAGGCGACGATCGTCGGCGTATGGGGCGCGTCCATGTTCCTCTTTCTCACGAACGCGGCGCTCAATGCGGTGGGCGCGGATGCGGGCGTGCGCTCCATCGTGTATGGCGTGTTGATCATTTCGGTGACAGTGGCGGCGGGCGGAAAAGTGCTGCGATAGGCTTTGCAATAAGCGTTGCAATTGAAGCCCGCAGTAATAGCAAATAGAGAAGGGCAAGGAGACATGAAAAGCACCGACTTCGAAGTACATGACCCGCGTTTCAGGCTGCTGCTTCAGCCCAACGCCTTTCTGACGCGTCTCACGAACGAATGCCTGTGGGCCGAAGGTCCGGTCTATTTCCCGGCGGCAGACCTGCTTATCTGGAGCGACATACCGAACAACCGGATGATGCGTTGGGCGCCGGGGATGGGCGTAGGCGTTTATCGCGCGCCGTCCAATTACAGCAATGGCAACACGCGCGACCGCGAGGGACGGCTCGTGACCTGCGAGCACGGCACGCGACGCGTGACGCGCACCGAACACGACGGCAGCGTGACCGTGCTGGCGTCGCACTTCGAAGGCAAGCGCCTCAATTCTCCGAACGATGTAGTCGTGGATTCCAAAGGTGACATCTGGTTCACCGATCCCGACTACGGCATTCTGAGCGACTACGAAGGTTATCGCGCCGACAGCGAAATTGGTCGTTGTAACGTCTATCGCATCGGCGCCGACAGCGCGCAGGTGGAACTGGTCTGCGACGAGTTCGCGAAGCCGAACGGCCTCGCGTTCTCGCCGGACGAGAGCAAACTTTATATCGCCGATTCCGCTGCTTCGCACGACGACAACGCGCCGCGCCATATCCGCGTATTCGACGTGACGAGCGAAGGCGGTCTGCGCAACGGGCGTGTTTTTGCGGAGATGCAAAGCGGCGTGCCGGACGGCATGCGCATCGACGAGCACGGCAACGTCTGGACCAGCGCCGAAGACGGCGTGCATTGCTACGCGCCCAATGGCGCGCTGCTCGGCAAGATCCTGATACCCGAAGTCGTAGCCAATCTGACCTTCGGCGGATTGAACCGCAACTGCCTGTTCATCGCGGCGACGGCTTCCATCTATTCGCTTCATGTGGGTGTGCGCGGCGCGGGCCGCTGAAGCGCCCGAATATTTCAAATACATCGAATACTCGATAGGAGACACGACGTGCAGATAAAAAAACTGGCTCTCTCGCTGTGCATGGCCGCGATATGCGTGGCTGCATCCGCGGGCGCATCGGCGCAGGTCGCGACGGGCGATACCTCTTCGATGAAAATTGCGCTGTCGAATAACTATGCTGGCAATAGCTGGCGTCAGCAGATGCTCAAGAGCTGGTCCAACATCGCGGACCCGGCAGTCAAGCAAAAGATCGTCGCGGCCGCGCCGAGCTTCACCACGGCGGAAAGCCAGGCGACCGAGCAGGTCCAGCAGATCCAGAACCTGATACTCCAGGGCTTCAAGGCGATCGCGGTCGACTCCGTGTCGCCCACGGCGCTCAACGGCGTCATCAAGCAGGCGTGCGGCGCGGGCGTGACGGTCGTCTCGTTCGACGGCATCGCGACCGAGCCGTGCGCCTATCGCATCGCCGTCGATTTTCAGGGCATGGGCCGCATGCAGGTCGACTATCTGGCGAAGCGTCTAAACGGCAAGGGCAACCTGCTCGAGATTCGCGGGCTCGCGGGTGTCTCCGTCGACGACGAGATTCATCAGGGCATGGTCGACGAACTGAAGAAGTATCCGGGCCTGAAGGTGGTCGGTTCGGTGCATGGCGACTGGACGCAGACGGTCGCGCAAAAGCAGGTTGCGGGTGTGTTGCCGACGTTGCCCAAGATCGACGGCGTGCTCACACAAGGCGGCGACGGTTTCGGCGCGGCGCAGGCGATCAAGGCGGCCGGACGGCCGACGCCGATCATCATTCTTGGCAACCGCCAGGAAGAACTTGCGTGGTGGGCCGATCAGAAAAAGAGCGGCTACGAAACGATGTCGGTGACCATTCCGCCCGGCGCGTCGTCGTTCGCATTCTGGGTGACGCAGCAGATTCTCGCGGGCAAGAAAGTGCCGCATGACATTCGCATGCCGGTGCTCGAAGTGAAGCCCGACGAACTCGACGCGGTGCTGGCGAAGACGCCGCCTGGCGCGCTCGCGAACAAGGAGTACACGCGCGAGGAAGTGGTGGCGGTCATCGACGGAAAGAAATAGAGTGGCCGCTACTTGCGTCGACCGATCTATCCCTCGCCGAAGCGCGCCACGACGAAGTCGATGAAGCTGCGCAGCTTCGGCGTGGGCCGGCGGTCGGGCGCAAACAGTAGATGGATCGGCAGCGGCGGCGGTTCGTAGTCCGGCAGCACGCGCACGAGGCGCCCTGCAGCGAGATCGTCGCGCAGCATGTCGCACGGTTGCAGGATGATGCCCGCGCCTTCGACTGCGGCATTGCGCAGCGCCTGGCCGTTGTTGATCGAGAAGCGGCTGCTGACCGGCACCACATGCCGGCCGTCGGGCCCGACCAAATGCCATTCACGTAACGGCCCGCGACCCCAGTAAGAGAATCCGGGGCACTCATGCTGCGTCAGATCTTCAGGGCGTAGAGGCGTGCCGCGCTCAGCCAGATACGCGGGCGACGCGCAGATCGTCAGTCGATAAGGACCGATCGGCCGCGCAATCAGCCTCGAATCGGCGATCGGCGCGATGCGCACGACGGCGTCATAGCCTTCGTCGATTACGTCGATCAGCCGGTCGCTCAGCGTCAGGTCAACACTGACTTCGGGATGTTGCCGCATGTATTGCGCGAGCGTCGGCACGAGGCTGTGCGCGCCGAAGCTCACCGGTGCATTGATGCGCAGCTTGCCGCGCGGCGCGGCCTGCAGGTTCGCGGCCAGCGCCTCCGCCGCTTCCATCTCGGCGAGCACGGACTTGCTGCGCTCGTAAAACGCGCGCCCGGCTTCGGTGAGGCTTTGGCGGCGCGTCGTACGATTGATGAGCTGCATGCGATAGCGCTCCTCGAGCAGCCGCACATGCTTGCCGACGGCCTGCGATGTCATGCCGAGCGCCGCGCCGGCCGCGGCGAACGAGCCCGTTTCCGCCGCTTTGACGAAGACCGCCATGCTGGTGAGACGATCCATGATTAGAAACAGTTAGGTTCGATAGTCAGAGCGAACGCGCCATTTATCGTGCGGCCGGCTCAAATTATAGTGAGTTCGTCACTTACTCGTTGGAGAGCGAACATGCCGCGTGTCGTACGTTTTCATCAGAATGGCGGTCCCGAAGTGCTGCGGATCGATAACGTCGAAGTACCGCCGCCCGCCGCGGACGAGATCCAGTTGCAGATTCGTGCGCTGGGCGTGAACAGAGCGGAGTCCATGTTCCGCTCCGGGTTCTATGTGGAGTCGCCGGTGTTTCCCGCGCGGCTCGGTTATGAGGCGTCCGGCGTCGTCAGCGCCGTCGGTTCGTCCGTGACCAATGTCGCCGTCGGCGACGCGGTCGCCATCATTCCGCCCATGTCGATCACGCGATGGGGCGCGTATGGCGATACCGGCAATTTTCCGGCGGCGCATGCGGTGAAGAATCCACCGTCGCTAGGATTCACCGAGGCCGCCGCGGTGTGGATGCAGTATGTAACGGCGTGGGGCGCACTGGTCGACATCGCGCAATTGCGCGCAGGCGAGGCGGTCATCATCACGGCGTCGTCGAGCAGCGTGGGGCTTGCGGCGATTCAGGTGGCAAAGAGCGTGGGCGCCATTGCGATTGCGACGACCCGCACCGACGCGAAGAAAAACGCGCTGCTGGAAGCGGGCGCCGACCACGTGATCGTCACGCAGCAGGAAGATCTGGTCGCGCGCGTCAACGAGATCACCGGCGGCGCGGGCGCGCGCGTCGCGTTCGATCCGGTGCTCGGGCCGGAGTTCGAGAAAGTGGCCGATGCGCTGTGCGAGCGTGGCATCGTGTTCGCTTATGGCGCGCTGAGTCCAGAACCGACGCCGTTCCCGCTGTTCGCGATCCTCGGCAAGATGCTGACCGTGTATGGCTACCAGTACAAGCTGATCGTGAGCGATCCGGCGCGTCTGGAAAGGGCAAAGCGCTTCGTTCTCGATGGCCTTTCGTCGGGCGTGCTGAAGCCGGTGATCGACAAGGTCTTCCCGCTCGAGCAGATCGTCGACGCTCATCGATATCTCGAGTCGAACCAGCAGTTCGGGAAGATTGTTGTCACGGTGTGAGGACGTTTGCAGGCATAGCGTTCGGAGCCTGCAATCGCTCACATCGCCATCACCAGTTGTATTTCGCACTGGCCAGCACGGTCCGCTCGTTGCCGAACACGCACACTGCATACGACTGGCAACCGCTCACATAGCGGCGGTCGAATACGTTCGCCACATTCAATGCGAGCCGCCAGTCGCGAGTGTCGTAGTGCAATGCGGCGTCGTAAAGCGTGTAGCTTGCAATCGTCAGCGAGTTGTCCGGTGCGCCCGCCAGCGCGCTTTGATAACGGACTCCGGCGCCGATGCCGAAACCCGCGAGCGCGCCTGTATGCCATGTCCAGTCCGTCCATAGCGACGCCATTTGCCGTGGACGTGGAACGTCCACGGGCCACCTGTTTAGCGACGCATCGTTGGCCTTGATGTTCTTCACGTCCTGATAGACATACGACGCAATCATCGACAGTTCCCGCGTTATCTGTCCGACGGCATTCAGCTCGATGCCACGCGAACGGACCTCGCCGGTCTGCACGAACGAAGTGCCGGTCGGATCGAAATTGATCGGCGCCGGCGTGACGACGTTGGTTTGATTGATCTGATAGACGGCTGCGCTTAACGTCACGTTTTTTCCTGCGGGTCGCCAGCGCAGACCCGCCTCGATCTGCCGGCCGCGCGTCGGCTTGGGCAAGCCACCGCCGTTCATCCTCACGCCAATGACCGGATTAAACGATGTCGAATAACTTGCGTAGGGCGACAGTCCATAGTCGCCCTCATAAGTGAGACCGACGCGACCCGAAAAGGCGCTGACATTCTGTTTGATCTGCGAGTTGTTCGCGCGGTCGTCCTGGCGCATATCGACCCAGTCTTCGCGGCCGCCGAGCGTCAGTGTCCATCGGCCCGCCTTGATCTGGTCCTGCGCATAGGTGGCCAATGTACTCATCGTTGTGTGCGCATCGGTATGGCCGAACGAAGTCGGACCCGAAAAGATCGCGGTCGTGACCGGCGTATAGGCCGGCTTGTAGAGATTGAGATAGGGTGCGAGTGCGAGCCACACGCTTTCGGTCGTCGTCTGCCTGTTGTACTGGAAGCCGAGTAGCAGCGTGTGCTCGAGCGGTCCTGTCGCGAAGCGCGCTTGCGCATTGTTGTCGACGTCCAGGCGGCTGTAGTTCATCTGGAACAAGCCTGCATAACGTGTCATGGTGGTCGTGCTGTGAGGCGCGAGACCGTTGCCGAAGACAGATCCATCGTCACCCGACAAGTGCATCCAGCGCACGTTCTGGCGCAACGTCCAGATCGGATCGAGATCGCGCGAGAACTGATAGCCGAGCGATTCCTGCTTCTTCTGATAGTGGTTGAATGCCGGATCGCCCATATAAATGTCCTGAGACAACGAGCCGTTCGGATTCGGTAGTACCGTGCCTTGCGCGGGCAGGAAGTTATATGAAATATCGCCGCGATCTTGCAGGTAGGTTGCAGTGACTGTGAGCGATGTCTTCGAATCTGGTCGCCAGCGAAACGACGGTGCGAGCGCGACGCGCTGGTCCGCGTTCGGGCCGGTCAGCGCATTGCCGTCGCGTGCCACGCCGAGAAAGCGATACGCGTACTTGCCGTCGGCGTCGAGCGTATCGCCGACGTCGATCATCGTCTGCTTGCGTGCGTAATTGCCGATCTGCACGCCGATCTCGCGGATGCGCTCGCCGTCAGCCTGCCGCGTCTGTGCATCGACGATCGCGCCGGGGTCGCCGGCTCCATATACCACCGACGTCGGCCCGCGTAGCACGGTGAGGCTCTCGATCATATAAGGATCGACACGCCAGTTCGCGAGTGTTGCGGTATTAGGCGTTTGCAACCCATCGACGAACAGCGTCGGCGTAAAGCCGCGCAATGCCGCATACCAGTCGGTGCGGCCGTCCGACCCGAACGATGAAAAACCAGGTACGTAGCGCAGCGCCTGATTGATGTCGGTCGCGCCGGTCATCTCCATCTGCTGTGCGGTGACGATGTTGACGGTTTGAGGAACCTCGTTGATCGGCGTATCGGTTTTTGTGCCCGTCGTTGTGCGCTTGCCGACGAGTCCGACCGACGATCCCTCTCGTACATCCTTCACGGTGATCGCCGGCAACGCGCTGAGAGGCATGGCGTCCGTCACGCTCGCGTCGTCTACGGGTTGTGTCGGCTGTGCGTGCGCGTGGCCGACAGTCGCTGCGAGAACGATACCCTTCACCGCGACCATGATCGTGCGTCGTCCGGTGCGCATAGCCCACATCATTCGGTACTGCTCCTGTTTTATTGTTGGCGGCCTGCGGGGCCTGGCCATTTGCGCAGTTTCACGAGATGTTCTCTGGTTCATGCGGCGCGAGTGCAAGCGCTTCGGCGCCCGGAAAGTCCAATGCCTCGACGCAACGGCGAACTTCGGTCAGAAACGCGGTACACGAGGGATGAATCGCGAGCATGGTTTCAATCCATTGCTCGATGTCGGTGAGGCGCCCGTCTTTTGCAAGTACTGCGAGATCGCGGCGATCGCTGCGCGGGGGAATAGCCGAGGCAAGCCACCGCTTAGGCTGCGGACGAGCAGGCGCTGAGCCGATGGAGGTGTACGGTACGACGCTCAACTGCGAAGCATCGAGATCTTTTGCAAAAGGAACAATGAGCTCGAATGAAAACGAAGTGCCTTGCTGCAGCGCGCTCGAAACGCGCAACTCACCGCCCATTGTGTTGACAATACGCTGGGCGATGAAAAGGCCGAGTCCGGTACTGCCGTTCACCGACTGTATCTGTCTAAAGGCGGTAAACAGTTTCGACTGTTCTTCGATGGCGATGCCAATGCCCGTATCCGCGACTTCAAAGCCCATGTGCCAATGCTGTTCATGGCGGCGCGCCCGCACTGTCATCATGACGGTGCCGTCGTGTGTGAACTTCGACGCATTGGACAATAGATTCAGCAGTACCTGCTGTAATCGGCGGCCGTCTATCGTCAATTGACGCGGTAGCGATGTCAACGCCTGATAGTGGAACTGGTTATTCAGTTGCGCACAGAGTGCGACCGCGTATTCGGCGATGTCGTCGAGAAGTGCGGGCAGATCGGTCGCGGTCGGTGCGATATCCAGTGGTTGCAACTCTGCTTTCGTGTATCCAATTAGCTCGTCGATCAAGGCCAGTTGATAGTTCACACTGCGCTCGATAGCCTGTATCAGCGTGGCTTGCTTCGAATCGGCTCTATTCAGTAGAAGGCTGGCGTAACTGGAAATGGTCGCCAATGGCGCGCGGAGATCGTGACTGACATAGCCGAGCGTTTCGATCTTTTGCCGGTTCTTCTCTTCGGCGTAACGCAGTGCTTCGTTCAATTCCAATGTGCGCCGCGCGACTTGCTCGCGCAGGCGGTCGTGTTCGGTTCTTTGCCAGTCCGCGAGTTCGGTTCTCGCCGCCCTTCGTTGCTTGCCGACGTGATTGACCCATGCGGCAAGCACGATTAGATGCGTCGCTAATCCAATGATCGCGACCGCCGGGTTCGGATGAATATCCGACTTTAACCATGCAAGAGCCGGCGGCAACGATCCGAGCGTTTCGAGCACGCGCAACGCAGAGTTGAGCAGCGAGAAGATCACGGTGAGCAACATGATCCGCGCGGTGGGCGTCGATTGACGGGCGAGACTTGCAGCCATCCCCACTGTGACGAAACCGAATACTGCGTTGACGTACAGGCCGACTTGCGCGAAGACGAACAGATTGCCGAAGGCGGCGCCCGCCGCCCCAATGCATTCGAGCGACGCGAATACATACAGCACGTAGCGCCAGGGCAGACGCGCTTTCTCGTCGCGTGCAATGCGCAAGATGAAAGCGATGAACAGCAGCACCGCAGTGCATCCGAATACCGTGACGCTTCTCGAACTCCACTCGGTCGCCTGCGGCCATAGATAGACTCTCGTGTACCCGCGCTCCGCAGCTTCGAATAGCGCTGTCATCAAGCAGAGAGCCGCCAACACGAGAAACGGGCCGCTGCGGGAGAAATAGGCGATAAGCAGCGCACACCATGCGAGTGCGAGAGTTCCGCCGATCAGTCCGCCATTCCAGAGCGCGGCGCGTTTTTCCAATGCATCGAATGCCGCCGACGAATACAGCGCCGGTTCGAGCGTAAGCGCGGTATCGCTTGCTACGCGGATGAAAACCGGCAAGCGTTCGCCGGGCGCGAGCGAGAACTCCATCAGCGGATAGCGTGATGAAACAGGCTGGGACACCGCATCGGTACGGCTCGCATAGAAGTCGACATGCTCTAGACGCGCGTCGAGAAGCGCGAGAACTAGTGCGAGGTTTGTTGCGGCATGATTGCTCAACTCGACGCGCAGCCACCAGGCCGAGTGCGTGAAACCCGGCTTTAATCTCTTCTGCTGTGCAGTGGCGAAGCTGAGTGGACTTTCTGCGTAAAGGGCATTGATATCGGCGAGCGTCATCGTGCCCGAGACATCTTCAAAGACCTGTATCTGGCCAAGAGCGGGCAGTGGCGACTCGTTAGCGCTGGTAGTGTTGGACGTTGAAGCGAATAAATGAGTGCTCCAGCAGATAAAACACAAGAACACGATGCGCTGCCAGATGGCTCCCGGCATGATGGAATTAATCCGCATCGACGGCAGGCTCGTTCTGGCTAGCCTCTGCGTTGCCGCGACGCTCGTCGCGATACGTCGATGGAGTCACATGAAATCGCTCGCGAAACGCCGTGGCGAAATTGGCTGCACTGGAAAAACCAATTTCCTCGGCGATGCTCGCGATACTCAACGGCGTACTGCTCAATAGCGTTTGCGCAATCCGCAATCGTTCTTCGCGAAGGTACTCGAATACCGTTTGCCCAAGGTTCTCCCGAAACGCGCGCGACAGTCGCTTTTCATTTGTTCCCACGAGGCGTGCGAGCTGCTCGACCGTCGGCGGGTCGTTCAATCTTTGGGACAAGTGCTGAATGGCGGCGCGAACGAGTACGCCATTGCCGGTAGTGTCTGCTGCGGACACATCCTGTTCATCACGCTGAGTACTTTTTGCACGGACGAGGTGCACGCGAATGCGTGCAAGCACTTCGGCCGCGTCGAATGGCTTGAGTACATAGTCGACGCCACCAATCTCCAGGCCATTGATACGTTCGTTGAGATCGCTCGCCGCAGTAAGAAAGATGACGGGAATCCCACACGTGCGGGGGTCCGCAGCGAGAAGCCGGCAAGCAGCGAATCCGTCCATGCGCGGCATCCGCACATCCATCAGGATCAGATCGGGCGAAATGGCGAGTGCCCGCTGATAGGCCTGCGATCCGTCAAATCCAACGCTGATCCGGCATCCGGCATTGCGCAGAAGATCAATTAACAATCGCAACTGGTCGGGCTGATCGTCGACAACGAGAAGATGAGCGCCTGCCAGGGCGGTGTTGAGAAGCGGCATCGTGTAAGCGGACACACCTTGCGGGTGACGTTCTCGGAGGTTTATCGGCGACGGGATACGCCGGTCGGCGTTGATGGCTCTCCATCAATAGGCCGAGCGAGCGGCGAAGAATATCAGATACATGTTTCAGTTCAAATTAAGTTGCGTTGGAGGCTTCGTTGCCGGCGACGCCCATTCGCTTCGGCAACAAATCGCACGACCTGGCGACAGTCGACAAGATGCCTGGCGGATAAAGAAAGAATTTTCTCTCCAGCAAAGCAATTCGCCGCTCGGGCAAACAGATGCGCCGATAGCGCTACCCATAATTCCGCGAGTCCTTACACGGTGTTTCTAGTGCTTACTCGCGCAACTGTCGGTGAGAAACGGCTTTGAATTCCTGCGATATGCGGCGCGGAGAGCAAGAGAAACCCTTTCGTCTACTAGAGAAGTCAGAACGGGAAACGCAATGAACAAGAGCCGATATGAAGTGGCGGGTACTCCGCTGAAGTCTAAGCTGTCACTCGCAGTACTCACGGCGCTAATGCTGCTGCCGGCGACGCAGGCGTATGCAGATAACCTCGCTGTCGGCGGTGAAAACGCTGGTCAGACTGCAACCGTCGGTGGCGCCACGGCGCCTGTCGCGAGCACGGGCGGCGTATTTCCCGCAGTCGCCGGTGCGGACGGTACGAGCCAGAATACGGCTGTCGGCATCAATGTGTCGGCACAAGGCGGTGCGGCAACGGCCTTGGGCGATACGGTCACGGCGAACGGAACGAATGCCACGGCGGTGGGCGCAAATTCGGTTGCAAATGGCACGAGAGCAGTAGCGTTCGGCGGTGGGGCAACCACGACGACCGGTGACGCGACTGCAATCGGTGCTCTTGCACACACGACTTCTGAATTCTCGACGGCGGTCGGTACCAATAGCTCAGCCGCTGGCGGCACGGCAGTGGGTTTCCAGGCGAGCGCGAACGCATCTGACGCTACGGCAGTCGGTGTAGATTCCGTCGCGTCGGGTATCGGCAGCGTTGCAATTGCCCGCGCACAGGCGACTGCCCAGAACGCAATCGCTATTGGTGAGAATGCCTCGGCAGTCGATGTGAATGCCGTAGCGGTAGGCACGGGGTCGAACGCGACCAACAGCGCCACGGCACTTGGTCCCTTAGCGACGGCAAGCGGCGGCAGCAGTACGGCGATCGGCAACTCGAGCGTGGCGAGCGGAGGATCGGCCATTGCGATTGGTCAGTCTTCCACCGCATCATCAAACACTTCTGTTGCGATTGGTTTTGCCGCGAACGCCGCATCGGCCAACGCGATTGCGTTGGGTACGCTCACGCAAGCGACGGGCAACAATTCCATCGCGATCGGTAACGCAGCCGTCGCTTCGACCAACGAATCGACGGCGCTCGGTTCCGGTGCTGTCACGCGCGCGGCTACGAACGTGAGCAGCGTCACGCTGAACGGAGTCACGTTCGGTGGCTTCGCGGGCGCGACGCCGACGGGTGTCGTGAGTATCGGCGCGGTCGGTCAGGAACATCAGTTGCAAAACGTCGCCGCCGGTCAGATCAGCGCAACCAGCACCGACGCCGTCAACGGCTCGCAGCTTTTCTCGATCGCATCGCAGGTTTCCGCGCTCTCGACTAACCTGACGTCGCTCACGACCACGGTCAACACCATCTCGACTACCGGTTCGAATGGCACCGCTATCGACAGTTCCGCCACCGCAGTAGGCAGGAACTCGCTGGTATCGGCAGAGAACGGAACGGCGGTGGGCAACGGTTCGACTGTCTCGGGTCAGGACGGCACGGCAATCGGCACTAACTCGACTGTCACGGCTGCGCGTGCCACCGCCATCGGCACGAACTCGAAAGTCACGGGCACCGACTCCACTGCAATCGGCACCAACAGCCAGGCTACCGCTAACAATTCGGTTGCCTTGGGTGCAAATTCAGTTGCAACCCGGGACAACACGGTTTCGGTGGGTGCGCCGGGTGCTGAGCGTCAGATCACCAACGTTGCAGACGGTACGGCTCCGACCGACGCTGTGAATGTGCGTCAATTGAATGGCGCCATCAGCAGCGTTCGCGATGACATGCAGAGGTATCGTCGCGACGCAAACGCGGGCTCGGCATCGGCAATCGCGATGGCGAACTTGCCGCAAGCCGTATTGCCTGGCGAGAAAGTCGTCTCGCTTGCAGCCGGTAATTACAGCGGCCAGTCGGCGATGGCACTCGGCGTGTCGGTCGCGACGCAAAAGTGGATGGTCAAAGGTTCGGTGAGTACCGGCGTTTCGGGCCACGGCGCAGTAGGTGCAGGCGCGGGCGTCGGCTATCGCTGGTAATCATGCTCTCATGAGCGTGTTGTGAAACCGCTGCGATGCCCGGCAATACGCGGGCATCGCAGTGGGTTTTGGTGGACCGCAAAGCGATGTCGGAATTTGCACAGAATCCGAGCAAAAAAGTATTGGCCGGCCGGATCGATTTAACGAGAAATACATAAAAAATGCGTATGCGCACGAAACGATTCTGTAAGGAATATTCGCTCAGTCGTTTGAATGACATTCGAGAGGAACACGGCGTCGCCGCTACCGCTCATTCCCCGCTGATGGCCGTATCACGGCGTGCTGCACAGTTTCCGGGCAACTGCCAGGCAACCTCGCTGTCAGCCTTAATAGGGGCGGCTTCTTTCAATTGTTAAATCTTGCAATACCTGAAAATAGTTAAAGACTTTACGTGGACAAATGAAAAGTCTTATGAGAAAGTTCCCTTGAGCACAGAACTTTCTTTTTGTTACACGATACCCCGGACGAGACGCCGCATCCAAAGCGAATAGGTCGGTCATCGTCTCAGATAGTGCTCAATCATTTGAATAAACGGCGCTTGTGCACGGCATGAGGTGGCTCACCACTCAGGCGCCGGCGAAACGAAGTGACGCATATCCAGGGGGCTGGCAGCTATGAGTATTCCAGGCGCAAAAAAGTCGGGCGCACGCCCGGCGAAAGAACAATATCAAGGCCGGCAATTGGCGTTCCGCCGCTCAATCGCTGCTCGCGTCTCAGTGCCGTGTCCGTTCGGACCTTCATAACGCGGCAATTCATCAATCGTCTCAGCGGTTAGTCGTCTGAAACTGGAAGTGTCCGGTTGACGCGCGCGTTTTCCTTTAGCTATGCGAATTGATAGTGTGGCGATGTTTTGCGCCTGCACCGAAGATTCGTCGTCGAAAGATCAACGCTAAAGCTGTTCGCCACTGAGCGATGTTTTAAACGCGGTAAATAGTCATCCTAAGTAAACGGGAGGCGAGCGCACGCTCGCGCTTAAGAACTCCGCATTTCAATTATTCGGCGAGACAACGACATGAACAAGGCATATCGGACAATCTGGAACAAGGCGCTGGGCGCTTTCGTCGCGGCGTCGGAACTGGACGCGTCGCGCGGCAGGGGCAAGTCGGGGGCGGCGGCCTCGGTATGCGATGCGCGCAACGATGAACCCGGCGAAGGCCGCGTCGCTCCGCAGCGCAACGCCAATCCACGCGTGCTGACCGTGCTGGTGGCAATGGGCGTGGGCGGATGGGGCGCGCAAGCGCAGGCCCAGGTGAACTGCGCCGCACCGCCGTACAACTCTTTCAGCGGCAGCGCGTCGTGCATGGGCGTTCAGTCCTCGGCCACTGCGGGCGGGGCGACGGCGGTAGGTTATGCCTCCAGCAGTACGGGACTCAATGGCCTGGCAGTCGGCTATCAAGCCATTGCCGCGGCTACTAATGCCATTTACCTCGGCGCTCGCACTGCGGCAGGTACGGGCGCAACTGCGCAGTCGGCGATCGGCATTGGTACGGACGTCACCGCGAGTGGCTCAGCCGGCATCGGTATTGGCGTCCAGGCCCTCGCTAGCGGCAATGTGTCGACTGCCGTCGGCGCCTTGGCGAAAGCCGCCGGCGACAACGGCGTTGCAGTCGGCGCGAACGCAAGCGCCGCGGCGTCGGGCGTGGTTGCGGTGGGCAGCGGAGCCGTCGGTTCAACAACCAATGGTGTAGCGGTCGGTTCCGGAGCTTCCGCGACCGGTGTCAACGCGGTCTATCTGGGATCGCGAACCGCTGCCGGCACCGGATCGAGCGGACTATCGTCCAATGCGATCGGCACTGACGTTGTTGCCACCGGCGACTACGCGAACGCCTTCGGCTTTCATGCGGTGGGCAGCGGAGCCGCATCGGTCGCGATTGGGTACGTCGCCAACGGTTCGGGCACGCATGGCGTAGCCGTCGGCTTTCAGTCCATTGCCAGTGGCTTGAACGCCGTCTATCTGGGCGCGCGTACCGTCGCGGGGACCGGCGCAACGGCGGACGGCGCCGTTGCTCTCGGTACGGATGTCGTCGCATCGGGCCTCTCTTCGCTGGCCGCGGGCACCGTGTCCAGAGCCACCGCACAGAACGCAGTCGCATTGGGCGCGGGAGCCGCCGCCTCGGGGCTCAACTCGCTCGCCATGATGAACGGCTCGCAGGCCACCGGAGCTAATTCGATAGCGCTGGGCTCATCGGACTCTGTCGCGGAAGGCGGTTCATCTTCGCCGGCCGCAGTCGGAGGCGCCGCGGCATCCGGCATTCGCGCGGTTGCTCTCGGTTCCGGCGCGAGCGCTGCGGGTTTGTCGTCGATTGCGCTAGGCGACTCGGCAGTGACGGGCACGAATGCGAATGCCATCGCGATGGGCACGAATGCAACGGCGTCGGGAACCAGCGCCGTCGCGTTGGGCAAGCAGACGGTCGCAAGCAGCGGCAATGCGACGGCCATCGGCGTTACATCGCAAGCACTGGCCGCGTCGACGGTGGCCATCGGCGACAGCAACATCGTCGCGGCGGCGGCCGGCGCCGGTTCGATCGCCGGCGGCCAGAACTCGCGCGTGCTGGGCGGAACGGGCGCGGTGGCGCTCGGTCAGGCGCAGACGGTCAGCGGCAACGGCGCCGTTGCGATCGGCGATCCGAATACGGCGAACGGCAACGGCGCAATCGCGGTGGGCGCGAACAACACGGCCACCGGCAACGGCGCGGTCGCGCAAGGCAACGGCAACACGGCAAGCGGCCAGGGCGCCGTCGCGCTCGGCAACGCGAGCAACGCGACGGGCGCGAGCGCGCTCGCATTCGGCGACTCCGCCGTGGCTAACCTGGGCGGTGCGATTGCGTTGGGCGCAAACGCGACGGCGGCCAATGCAAACGCCGTGGCGCTCGGCGCCGGCAGCGTCACGGGCGCGGCCGTCAACACCGCCACTGTCACGGTGGGCGGCGTCACGCATGGCGTGCAAGGCACGACGCCAGGCAGCACCGTGAGCATCGGTTCGGTGGGCAACGAGCGGACGCTGACGAATCTCGCCGCGGGCCGCGTGACTGCAACCAGCACCGACGCCGTGAACGGCAGCGAACTGTATGCGACCAACCAGGCAGTCGACAGTCTGACGAGCGGCACGGTCGGCCCGTTCGTGTCCAACAACTCGGTCACGTCGACGCAGCCGGTATCGTCCGGCGCCAACGCGGCGGCCGGCGGCTTCGGCGCGACGGCGAGCGGCGCCGCGTCGCTCGTGGTCGGCAATCAGTCCACCGACAACGGCGTCGCGAACTCCACCGTGTTGGGCCAGGGCGCGAGCATCGCGAGCATCGCGAGCGGCGTGACCGGTTCGAACGTGGCGCTCGGGCAGGGCTCGTCGGTGACGTCGGCGGCGGTGCCGACCGGCAGCGGCGTCATCAACGGCGCGACCGTTATTTATGCGGGCGGCGCACCGGCCGGCGTGGTCAGCGTCGGGACCGCGGCGGCGCCGCGTCAGCTCACCAACGTCGCGGCCGGTCGGGTGAACGCGTCGAGCACGGACGCGGTGAACGGCTCGCAGCTTTTCGCCGCCGATGCCGCCATCGACACAATCGGCGGCCAGGTGACGAACCTGGGTAACACCGTGGCGTCGAGCCTCGGCGGCGGCACCACGTACAACAGCACGACCGGCGCGCTGACCACCAACCTCAGCTACGGCGGCAACACTTATACGTCGGTACAGAACCTCATCACAGCGATCACGGGCGGCGGCAGCGCGCCGGGCATCAAGTACTTCCACGCGAACTCGACGGCGCCGGACAGCCAGGCGCTCGGCACCGACAGCGTCGCGATCGGCCCGAACGCGGTCGCGACGAATGCAAATGACGTGGCGCTCGGCTCCGGTTCGCAGACCGGCACCGCGACGCCGACCGCGAGCGCGACCATCGGCGGCACGGTGTACAGCTTTGCCGGCACGAATCCGACGAGCGTGGTGAGCGTGGGCGCGCCGGGTGCCGAGCGGCAGATCCAGAACGTGGCGGCGGGCACGCTGAGCGCGAGCAGCACGGACGCGGTGAACGGCTCTCAGCTCTACCAGACCAACCAGGCGGTCGACAGTCTCGCGACGACCGTCGCCGCCGACAAGACGCATTACTACAGCGTCAACGACGGCGGCACGCAAGGCGCCAACTACAACAACAACGGCGCGACCGGACTGAACTCGCTGGCGGCGGGCGTTGCGGCAGCGGCGAGCGGCGCGAGCAGCTTCGCGGGCGGCAACGGCGCTTCCGCGCTCGCGGACAATGCTGTTGCGTTGGGCGCTTTGTCGAGTGCGTCGGTGGTTGGCGGCGTCGCGATTGGTTCGGGTTCGGTCTCCGATCGCGCGGTGCTGTCGGGCGTCGGCTCGATTGCCAACGGCAGCCACTCGATTCCGTTCAACACGGCGGACCAGACCTTGCTCGGCGCAGTGTCGTTCGGCAGCGCGAGCGCCAACACGTATCGTCAGCTCACGAATGTCGCGGACGGCACGCAGGCGCACGACGCCGTCACGATCCGCCAGTTGGCGGGTGCGCTGTCATCGTTTGCCGTGACGGGGCAGTTGTACTTTCACGCGAATTCGGCGGCAGCGGATTCGCTTGCGATCGGTGCGGAGTCGATTGCTGTCGGACCGACGACCGTGGTCAACGGCGACAACGGCGTGGGCGTCGGCAACGGCGCAATCGTCGACGCGACTGCACCAGGCGGCGTCGCAATCGGCCAGGCCGCTAACTCGGCACAGGCTGATGCGATTGCGGTCGGCAGCGGCTCAGTCGCGAGCGGCGCGCAGTCGATTGCTCAAGGCGCGAACGCAAGCGCGGCCAACGCCGGATCGATCGCAATCGGCTCGGGCGCGCAAAGCACTGCAATCGATGCCCTCGCGCTCGGCGCCGGCGCGAACGCGACATCTGCGAACAGCGTCGCGCTCGGCTCCGGCTCGCAAACCGGCACGGCAACGCCGACGCCGAGCACGACCATCAACGGCACGGTCTATGGCTTCGCGGGCACGAATCCGACGAGCGTCGTGAGCGTCGGTGCGGCGGGCGCCGAGCGGCAGATCCAGAACGTCGCAGCGGGACGTCTCGACGGGACGAGCACGGACGCGGTCAACGGCTCGCAGTTGTATCAGAGCAATCAGGCGATCGACGCGCTGGCCACCACCGTCGCCGCCGACAAGACGCATTACTTCGACGTCAACGACGGCGGCACCCAGGGCGGCAACTACAACAACGACGGCGCGACGGGCGTCAACGCGTTGGCGGCGGGCGTCGGAACGGTCGCGGCGGGCGCGGGCAGCACGGCGCTCGGCCAGGGCGCGACGGCGAGCAACGCGAACGACGTGGCGCTCGGTTCGGGTTCGCGGACCGGCACCGCGACGCCGACCGCGAGCGCGACCATCGGCGGCACCGTGTACAGCTTTGCCGGCACGAACCCGACGAGCGTGGTGAGCGTGGGCGCGCCAGGTGCCGAGCGGCAGATCCAGAACGTGGCCGCGGGCACGCTCAGTTCGGGTAGCACGGATGCAGTGAACGGTTCGCAGCTCTACGCAACCGATCAGGCAGTCGACAACCTCGCCAGCGTCGTGACGGCCAACGCGAAGCACTACTACAGCGTCAACGACGGCGGCACGCAAGGCGCCAACTACAACAACGATGGCGCGACCGGTCTCAACGCATTGGCGGCGGGCATAGCTGCAGCGGCGAGCGGCGCGAGCAGTTTCGCGGGCGGCAATGGCTCTTCGGCGGTGGCGGATAACGCGGTTGCGCTCGGCACTTTGTCGAGTGCGTCGGTGGTTGGCGGTGTCGCGATGGGCTCGGGTTCGGTGTCCGATCGCGCGGTGCTGTCGGGCGTCGGCTCGATTGCAAACGGCACGCACGCGATTCCGTTCAACACGGCTGACCAGACCTTGCTCGGCGCGGTGTCGTTCGGTAGCGCGAGCGGCAACACGTATCGTCAATTGACGAATGTCGCGGATGGCACGCAGGCACACGACGCCGTCACGATCCGGCAGTTGGCCGGCGCGTTGTCGTCGTTTGCCGTGACGGGCCAGTTGTACTTCCATGCGAATTCCACGGCGGCGGATTCGCTTGCGGTCGGTGCGGAGTCGATCGCTGTCGGGCCGACCACTGTGGTCAACGGCGACAACGGCGTGGGCGTCGGTAACGGCGCAATCGTCGACGCGACGGCGCCTGGCGGCGTCGCAATCGGTCAGGCCGCGAACTCGGCGCAGGCGGATGCGATTGCGGTCGGCAGCGGCTCGGTTGCAAGCGGCGCACAGTCGATTGCTCAAGGCGCGAACGCTAGCGCGGCCAACGCCGGATCGATTGCAATCGGCTCAGGCGCGCACAGCACCGCAATCGACGCGCTCGCGCTCGGCTCAGGTTCGAGCGCATCGTTTGCGAACAGCGTGGCGCTCGGAGCCGGATCGGTGACGACGGTCGGCGCGGTCAGCAATTACATCGCGTATGGCTTGAGCACGCCGCAGTCGTCGGCGGGTGAAGTGAACATCGGCAACCGGCAGATCACCGGCCTTGCGGCGGGCAAGGCCGGCACCGACGCCGTGAACGTCTCGCAACTCGATGCAGTGGCAAGCCGCTTGACCACACTCATCAGCCAGCAGACGACCAACAACGGCGGCAGCTTCTCGTCGTCGCCCGGCACGCCCACGCCGCCGACGCCCTCGGGCACGAACTCGTCGGCGGGCGGGCAGGGCGCGGTGGCGTCCGGCACGAACAGCTCGGCGGTGGGCAACGGTTCGACGGCATCGGCCAGCGGTTCGACTGCGGTGGGCGCCGGAGCGACATCGACGGGAGCAGGTTCGACGGCGCTCGGCTCCGACAGTAACGACGGCGGCCGCTCGAATGTCGTGGCAGTGGGCTCCTCGGGCACGAACCGGCAGGTCATCAACGTGGCAGCCGGCACCGCGCCGACGGATGCCGTCAACGTCCAGCAGTTGAACGCCACGCTTTCGCAGGCGAACGCCTACACCGACGCTCGCATGAACGAACTGCAGAACGGCATCAATTCGACGGCGCGCAATGCGTATTCGGGCATCGCGGCGGCGACCGCGCTCACGATGATTCCGGAAGTGGACAAGGACAAGACATTGTCGCTCGGCATCGGCACGGCGGGCTTCCGCGGTTATCAGGCGGTGGCGATCGGCGGCACGGCGCGTCTCACCGAGAACGTGAAGATGAAAGCCGGCGTCGGCATGAGCCCCGGAGGCACGACGGTCGGCGTCGGCGCGGCCATGCAATGGTAAGTCGTGAACGCGGGGCCGCAGCCGCGCGCCACGCATTCTTCGCCACACACAGTTTATGGAGTACCAGATGAACCGACTCTTTTTTGCAAGCCTTTTCAGTAGCGCCGTGCTCGTCATGAGCGGATGCACGGCGGCGAGCGGCCCGACCTTCAACGCCTATTCCGTCGACTCGAACAACGGCGTGCGCACCTACCGTGCCGAGTGCCACGGATTGTTCGAAAGCGCGTCGACCTGCATGGACGTTGCGAAACGCATTTGCGGCGACAAGGGCGTGCAGCCGATCGACAAAATAGACCGCGTGCGCGCCGCCGACGACAACCGCAGCGACCCGCGCATTCTGCTGTTCAAATGCGGCCAGGAAGCGGGCAACAATGCGGCGGCCGACACGGGCGCCGTCGCTGCGCAAGCGCCCACGATCGAGAGTTTCGCACTGGAAAGCGATGCGTTGTTCCCGTTCGGCAAGTCAGCGGCTGACACGATGTTGCCGTCCGCGAAAGCGCAACTCGACGACGTCGCCGCGCGCATCCGCAAGCACGAGCAGGTGAGCGCGATCGAGGTCGTCGGCCACACCGACAGGCTCGGTCCCGAATCGCTCAACGGACCGTTGTCGCTCGCGCGGGCCAACACCGTGCGCGACTATCTGATCGCTCACGGACTGGACGGCAGCATCATTCAGGCGAAGGGCGTGGGCTCGAGCGAGCCGCGAACGAACTGCGCGGACCGCGAGGGCCGCGCGCTGATCGCGTGCCTGCAACCGGACCGGTATGTGTCGATCACAGTTCAGGGACGCAAGTGATGTGAGCGTCGGGGCGGCGCGGGTGGCTTGATGCACCGCTCCCGGCTTAATGCTGCGTTCGATGCCTCACTCCGCGTGCGGCGACGCCGCAGCAGGCGAGAGTTCCGCGAGCAGCGACATCAGGTACTCGATGTCGACCGGCTTGACGAGATGATGGTCGAAGCCGGCCGCCTGCACACGCAGATGATCGTCGGCCTGGCCGTAACCCGTCACCGCGATCAGCACGGGCCGCGTCTCGCCCTTCTGGCGAATCAGCCTGGCGAGTTCGTAGCCGTCCGTGTCCGGCAGACCGATGTCGAGCAGCGCGGCATCCACCGGCTCGGCCTCGGCTTTCGCAAGCGCATCCTGCGCGCCATACGCGACATCGACGTGATAGCCCTCGCTCTCGCAAAGCAGGGCGAGCGAGTCGGCGGCGTCCTTGTTGTCGTCGACGATCAACACATGCAGCGAAGCGCGCTCGGCATGCGAGGCACCGCTCGCCGACGGTTCGTCGTGCGACGGCGCGGCCGTTTCCGGCGCATGCGAAAGCGGCAGCCTGATCGACACGGTCGCGCCGCGGCCGGGACCAGGGCTCGCGATCTCGATTGAACCGCCGTGCAGTTCGACCAGCTTCTTCACCAGCGACAAGCCGATGCCGAGACCGCCATGCGCGCGGTCGAGCGTGCGCTCGCCTTGCGCGAAAAGATCGAAGATGTGCGGCAGCAGATCGGGCGAAATGCCGCTGCCGTTGTCCTCGATCGTGACGGTCGCGAAGCGCTCGTCGGCGAGCGCGGTCACGCACACGCTGCCGCCGTGGTCCGTGTACTTGCACGCGTTGTTCAATACGTTGACGAGGATCTGCGACAGACGCAGCGGGTCTGCATGCAGCCACACGGGCGTGGGCGGCAAGCGCACGGTGAGGTGCTGGCCGCGCGAGGCCGCCATCGACGAGACGGTTTCCAGTGCGCCATAAACCGCGGTGCCGAGCAGGAGCGGCTCGCGTCGAAGCACGATGCGTCCGTGCGTGATGCGCGACACTTCGAGCAGATCGTCGACGAGTTGCGCCATATGATCGACCTGCCGGCCGAGCATGCCGACCAGTTCGCCGGGCTTCATGCCGGCGTCTTTCTGCCGGCGCAGCAATGCAATGGCGTTGCGCATCGGCGCGAGCGGATTGCGCAGTTCGTGTGCGAGCATCGCGAGGAATTCGTCCTTGCGGCGATCCGTTTCGCGCAGCGCGAGTTCGAGCGTCTTGCGCTGCGTGATGTCCACCGCGCTCGCAATGACGCGCCACGGCCGGCCGTCGGCGTCGCGTTGCAACACGGCCTGGCTTTGCAGCCAGCATTCCTGGCCGTTCATCGCGATGCGGAACTCGAGCGGCTCGTCGAATTCGCCGGTGAGCGCGACGCGGCGCATCGCGGCGTCCACCGCGGCGCGGTCTTCAGCGTGCACGCGATGCAGCGCCGCGTCATACGACAGCGCAATCGGGCCGGCCAGCACGCGGGGCATTGCGTCGACGGTGTCCCAGCAGACCGTCCACGAATCCAGCGACAGATACCCGATGATCATCTTCGCGGCGCGCATCGCGACCTGAAGACGCAGGTTGCGCTCTTCGAGTGCGGCCGCGGCCGCGCGTTCGTCGGTCACATCGGTTGCCATGCAAAACCATTCGCGCAGCGTGCCGTCGTCGTCGCGCAACGGCGCGGCACGCGCGGACATGGTCCGCCAACTGCCGTCGCGCCGACGCAAGCGGAACGTCATCGAGCCTGGCCGCTCGGCCTTGACGATGCCCAACCACTTGTCGCGCGCGCTGTCCTGGTCGTCGGGATGAACGAGATCGAGCCATTCGCAGCCTGTGCTTAAGCCCTCTTGCGGAGCGAACGAGTGCCAGTTGCCGAGCTGATGGTTACGGCCCGCCGCGTCCGCAATCCACGTCAGTTCCGAACTCGCTTCGACGAGCGCGCGATAGCGCTGCTCGCTGCGTTCGCGTTCGGTTTGCGCGTCGTGCTGCTCGGTGATGTCGAAGGTCACGCCGAATACGCGCTCGATTTCCGAGCCGCTGCCGCAGTCCGTTTCGCCGCGCGTGCGCAGCCACAAACGGCGTCCGTCCTCGAGTTCGATCGGGAAATCGAGTTCGAACGGCACACATTCGTGCAGGCGCCCCGTCAACTCGCGCGCGAACCACGCGCGGTGGCTTTCGGGGATTCTGTCGAAGAGCCATTGCAACGGCACTTCCGCCTGCTGCTGCTCGAGCCCGTAGATGTGCGCGAGCTGGGCGCTGATGCGCGCCGTGCGGCTGCCCATGTCCCATTCCCACGCGCCGACGCGCGCCGCGTCGAGCGCGAAGCGCAGACGCCGTTCGCCGATTTCATAGGCCTCGCCGGCCTTCACGAAGTCGTCGATGTCCATCGCGATGCCGCATGCGCCAGTGACGACGCGCGCGTCGTCGAAAATGGGCTGAAGGCGCAGCTTGTGCCAACGGTACTTGCCGTCGAAGCGCTGCAGGCGCGCGTTGACCTTCGCGCTTTCGCCGGCCGTGAGCGCGCTGCGCCAGGCGTCGAGCACTTTTTTCACGTCGCATTCGAGAACGAACTGGTCCCAATGCAGCGTGGTGTTCGGCGCGAAGGGATTGCCGAGGTAGTTGCGGCAAGCGATGTTGGTATAGGTGACAATTCCGCGCGCGTCCGCGGTCCAGACAAGAGCCGGAACCTGATCGGCAATATCGTTGTTGCTCATTGCGTTATCAATCGCACCGTTTTACTGCTTCGAGAGAACGTCTGCCTACACCGCAAGTGGATTGAAGCACTGCGCTGCGTGAGCGAAGTGACAATCCATCGTCCTGTGCGCGGCGCCTCGCTGCTATTGGGGAAAGCCTGGGTTCGCGCCCCATTGCAGCGCGCCGCTGCTTATGCCTTGGCCAATTCCGCAGACCTTTAGGCGCAATAGGTCGAGATCGCGCGATCCGTGCCCCATTGTGCGCCTGAAAGCCGCTGCAATAATACGGGCGTGCGCACAATCGGGCCGCCTCGCGAGAGCCCAATCCACTTATTAGCATGCGGCGCGCCTCGCGCGGGACAGGAGACGTGATGAACAGTATTTCGCCGACATCGTATGCAAGCCGCGCCGACGGCGTGCGCCCGATGCCGTTCAATGCGCCGCATTCCGTGTTGCGCTCGCAGCTTGCGCGTTAAGCGGCGTATTTCATCGACGGATGCGCTGGCGCGCGTCGGCAGCATGCGCTGCTCGCTGCTGGCGTGTTGCATTGCGTGTTGCGTAGCAGCGGCGCTTCACTCTTCCGCCGTGCTCGCGCAGGCATGGCGAGACCTTGCGCCGCAGCCGACGCCGCCCACTCCGCGTAGTGCGCCGTCGCAACCTTCCGCTCCATCGGAAGAGAATGCCGCGCAGATCGCAGTGCCCCGACTCGAGGGACTGGTGTTCCAACCGGCCGGCGCGAGCGCTCCTGCCGCGGCAACGCAGCCCCGCATTGCCGCCGAAGATTTGCCCCTGCTCGACGCGGCATTTCTTCATTCGTTCGACAGCGATCTCGACAAGCCTCTCACGTTCGGACGTCTTGCCAACATGCGCCGTGCCGTGGTGGAGCGCTATCGCGCCGCGGGCAAACCGCTCGTGGATGTGTACGTGCCCGAGCAGGACGTGAGTTCGGGCGTCGTGCATATCGCGGTCGCCGAGTTTCGCCTGGGACAGGTGCGCACGAATGGCAACCGCTATTTCTCCGACGATCTGCTCAAACGCGAAATGCCGCTCGAAGCAGGCGCGCCGATTCTGCAGTCGGACGTCTCGCTCGGTCTCGCGGTACTCAACGCCAATCCTTATCGACGCGTGGATGCGGTCTTTGCGCCAGGCGAAGCGGCGAATTCAACCGACGTCATCCTGCAGACCGACGACCGTCTGCCGCTTCGCGTGAGCGCCGGCTACGACAACGCGGGCGTGCGCGATCTCGGCCGCGACCGCTTTTTTGCCGGCATCGACTACGGCAATCTGTTTGGGCTCGATCAGCATGTTGCATATCAATTCACGGCGAGCAACGATTTCTTCAGCGGCAACCCCGACATTGAAGGGCGCCCGAACCGCGCGCGCTTCATGGCTCACGCGCTGAACTACATTGCGCCGCTGCCGTGGCACGACAGCATCGAACTATTCGGCGTCTATGCACAGAGCACGCCGCGTCTGCCGGACAGTTACGGGCAAACGGGCATTTCCGCGCAGATGAGCGTCCGCTACGACTGGCGTCTGCCGACCACGACGAATACCGCGCAGCTCGTTCAGTTCGGCTATGACTTCAAGCGCAGCAACAACAATCTGGAATTCGGCGGCTTTCAGGTGTTCAACTCGAACACACACATCCACCAGTTTCTGCTTACCTACGATGTCAGTCAGCCGGGCGACGCGGGCGTCGGGCATCTATCGGCGACACTCGTGGGAAGTCCTGGCGGACTGGACGGCTCTAACAACGACGCCGCGTTCGCCGCCGCGCGGCAAGGCGCGACCGCCCGCTATGCGTATCTGCAACTCGCAGCGCAACGCGCGATCGTGCTGGGCGGCTTTACGTTGACCGGGCGGGGCGCGTTCCAGTGGACGCCGAATACGCTGTTGCCGAGCGAGGAAATGGGCCTCGGCGGCGAGACCAGCGTGCGAGGCTACGAGCCGTACGTCGTGCTAGGCGATCGCGGCTGGAACGTGCAGACGGAATTGCGCGCGCCCGCGTTGCAGTTCGGTGCGAGCGGCGCGGCCGCGCAACCGTTTGTGTTCGTCGACGCGGGCCATGTGTGGAACCGCGACGATCAACTCGCGGAACCCGCTCATGGGTCGCTCGTTAGCGTCGGCGCAGGCGTGCGTTTTCAATGGTCGCGCTTCGTCGATTTTCGCTGCACGTATGGCGTGCCGCTGCGTGCGCCGACGCCGGGCGCATCGAAGGCGCCGATGGTGCTTCTGTACGTTTCTATCGGCAGTTAAAGCCTGCGTCGCACGCGTTATACATGTTTCAGCACGCTGCTCGCGAGCTTGCGCAGTTCGTCGAACTGGGTGACGAGTTCGAGACAGAGCACGAAGGCCAGCATCGCGGAAGGGCCTGGGTAGCGTTCGCTCAATCGCAGTAGCGGGCCCGCGTAACGCGCGCGAACGGCTTCGCGTGTCATGACCCACGTGATCGCGATTCCGATTGCCGCGCCGACCAGCAGATCCGTCGGATAGTGAAAGCCGAGATAGGCACGCGGGACGCAGATAAAGAACACGGTGTAGATCAGCGCCAGTACGCCGATGCGCTTGCAGATCAGAAAGATGCCGGTGGCGATGGCCATCCATAGCATCGCGTGGTCGCTGGGGAATGAACTCCACGAAGACAGCAACGCGTCTTTGGACACGCCGGCCGCAAAGTGCAGGTTCAGTTCGGAACTGTAGACGGGGCGCACTCTGAACGGCAGCCAGTGCGTGAGGGTTCTTCCTACAAAAAGCGCGACGAGGCCGCTGAGTATCGTTGCGATGACCATTTCGCGCCGCCATGCACTGCGCTCGCCGGATTGAAACCACATCCACCACAACACGGGTATGAGCAGAAGACCCTTGAAGGTGTAGAGATCGGCGAGTGCCTGTATTGCATGCGTTGTATGCAAGCCGAAGTGAATGTTTGAAAGATATGTCTCAATGGTTATATCGAAGCTATTCATCTTTTTGTGGGGTTCCCAATCAAACGGCTAATGGTCAGTGTAACTGATGATTAGCCGTCGCCAATTTTCACCGGATGCGTTGCTGTCACGCGGTTTGCTACATGCGTTTATTCATGGACTCTCGCACGCTTGCGACGCGTGCACCGCATGAAAGGAGAGGCAAATGCTTACGCAGAAAACGAAGGACGTTGTAAAAGCTACGGCCCCTGTGCTGGCGCAGCATGGGCTGCCGATCATCAAGCGCTTTTACAAACGATTGTTCAACGCGCACCCGGAACTGAAGAACGTATTCAACATGGCCCACCAGGATCAGGGCCAGCAACAGCAGGCTCTCGCTCGCGCCGTCTACGCTTACGCAGAGAACATCGAGAATCCCGGCAGTCTCGCGGCGGTGCTGAAAAATATCGCCAACAAACATGCGAGCCTGAATGTCCGGCCGGAGCATTACCCTATTGTCGGAGAACATTTGCTCGGCGCGATCAAGGACGTACTCGGCGACGCCGCCACCGACGAGATCATCTCCGCGTGGGCACAGGCTTATGGCAATCTCGCGGACCTGTTGATGGGAATGGAAAGCGAGTTGCGCGAGAAGTCGACGCAACAACTCGGCGGCTGGACGGGCTGGCGCAAGTTCGTGGTCAAGGAAAAACGGCCTGAGAGCAGCGTGATTACATCGTTCGTGCTTGAACCGTCGGACGGGCAGCCGGTCGTCAACTTCGAGCCGGGCCAGTACATCAGCATTGCCGTAGATGTCCCTTCGTTGCAGTTGCAACAGATTCGCCAGTACAGCCTGTCCGACATGCCGAATGGGCGCAGCTATCGCATCTCCGTCAAACGCGAGGAGGGCGACGCTTCGCGGCCGCCGGGCTATGTGTCGTCGCTGCTTCACGAGCATGTGAACGTGGGCGACGAAGTCAAACTCGCCGCGCCGTACGGCACCTTTTATATCGACGTACACGCGAAAACGCCAATCGTGCTGATCAGCGGCGGCGTCGGTTTGACGCCGATGGTCAGCATGCTCAAGCGCGCGATTCAGGACCCGCAGCGGCAAGTGGTATTCGTGCATGGCGCGCGAAACGGTGCGGTTCATGCGATGCGCGACAGGCTTCGGCAAACCGCCGCGACGTATGCGAACTTCAAGGCGGTGGTCTATTACGAGAACCCGCTACCCGCCGATATAGCGGGTCAGGACTATGACCGTGCGGGCTTTATCAATCTCGATGAGTTGCGTGATCTGATTCTGCTTCCCGACGCGGACTACTACATTTGCGGGCCTATTCCGTTCATGCGCTTGCAGCACGATGCATTACGCGCGATGGATATTCCCGAGACGCGGATTCATTACGAGGTGTTCGGCCCGGACCTGTTCGAGGAGTGAGTGCCGCGCTTCATTGAACGGCTTTACGGCGTTTATGCAATGAGTTGCTTATGAAAGAAAGTAGTGCCGCAAAAGCTGCCGTCGGGCATCAACGCATAGTTTGGCACTTCTCCGACACGTTGCCAGCCTGCGCGCTCATAGAGCCGCTCGGCATCTCCGCCGGTCACAGTGTCCAGCACGAGTACGGACTTGCCGGCGCGGCGCGCTTCGTCGTCGACGGCGGTCATCAGACGAGCCGCAATGCCGCGACGCCTCGCGTCTCGGTGCACGAGCATCTTCGCGACATCCGCGCGATGAGGCTGGTTCTCGGGCTGCGCCGTGATCAGTTGCACGGTGCCGACGATCTTGCCGTCAGCGCGTTCGGCAACCAGCAGGATTCGCTCGTCGCGGGCCACGCCATTCGCGACCTGTTGCCAGAAGTGAAGCGCGGTTTGCCGCGAGATAGGCAACATGAAGCTGACCGACGCGCCGCCTTCCACGCAGTCGATCAGCAGATCGGCGAGCGAATCGACACAGGCCATTGCTTCGTCGGCATGGATGCGTCGAATGGCTATCGTTTCAGTCATCGTTGGCTCCGTGAGTTGAAAGGCAAGTATGTTTAGTGCTGCCGGTTAGCAAGGCGTTTTGAAAGATCATTAGTCGCTCAATGTCTTGCGATGATTCTCAGGCGCCTTCGCCGAAGCAAAATATGTCTGCAACGCGGGCGCCGACCGGTCGCTCAACGAGCAGATTCGCGCGAGCCAGTCTGCCTCAGCAGGCCATTCGCCTTCCAGCACGCGGGGATAAATCTGGCGCACGAACTGATGCAGCGCTTTTGCGCCGATATTGCCACTGACGCCGAGCAGCACATGCAAGGCGTCACGTGTCGCGTCGAAGTCGCGCGCGCTAACGCTCGCGGCGAGTTGCGCCACCGTCGAGCGAATCTGTTCGATGCCGTTGAGGAATGTCTGGTCAAGCAAGTCCAGCGCGACCAGTTCCTGAAGATGTTTCTCGTCGAGCAACGGACCTTCATGCAACGCGGCGAGCTTGCCCGCAGGCAACGTGTTCTCCGGCGACGACACCGTGTCTGCCGTCACATGATTCACTCGATGGCGTGCAAATTGCCGCGCCAGCGCTGCATATAGCGCGCCGATTTGCGCGGGCTTGGTCATCACTTCGTTCATGCCCGCGGCGAGACAGCTTTCTACCGCCTCGCGATCGGATTGACTGGTCAACGCGATGATCGGCACGCTCGCGTAGGCATCGGAGCGCGCGCGGATCAGCGCGGTGGTCTCCACGCCGCCCATGCCGGGCATGTTCATATCCATCACGATGGCGTCGATAACGACGCCTTGCTGCAAGCGCGCCAGCACGGCCGGTCCATGCTCGGCTTCGACGACCGTCGCGCCGAATCGCTCCAGATAGCCTTTCGCGACCAGTCTGCTGTAGGTGTCGTCGTCCGCGAGCAGAATCGTTCTGCCGACGAAGCCATCGAAGCGCTGCGTACGGCCATGCCGATGACCGTTCTCGAACAGCTTGTGCAAAACACCGATCAACTCGACCATGCTCGCCGACTTGCTGACGAATTCGTCCATGCCTGCGCGGCGCGCGAGAGATCGCGCCACGTTGCCCGGTTCCGCCGTATAAGCGACGACGATCACATTGCAGTTCGGGTTGCGACGATCGGCGCGAATTCGTTCGGTCACCGTGTAGCCGTCAAGCGTCGGCATGTTGATGTCCATCAGCACCAGGTCCCACGGCTGGGACTCGCTGAGCGCGGCGAGCGCGGCCTCGCCGTCCGCTGCGTCGCCAGGCTTTGCGCTCACCTTCGACAGTGCCCGTTGAACGCGCGTGCGCTGGTCTGCATCGTTATCGACAACGAGAATACGTTTGCCGTCGAAAAACGGGGCGGCACGATTAAAGATTTGCTGCTCGTGCTCGGCGACCTCGCTTTCCGAAACGCGCGGAAATTCGAGTGTGAACTGCGTGAACTGACCGACCTCGGAGCGGCAGCGTATCGTGCCGCCGAACGCGCGCATTGCGCGCTGACAGTAAGCGAGTCCGAGGCCCGTGCCTGCGGAATTGCCCGCTGTGCGAAACGGCTCGAAAAGATGCGGCAGGATTTCGGGCGCAATGCCGGGACCGGTGTCGTGCACGATTACTGTCTGCCGATCCACCGTCAGCGTGAGCGTGGCCAAAGGATGCGCCGCAATGTGATGCAGCGCATTCTTGATCAGGTTGAAAAGCGTAAACAGATAAACCGTTTCGTCGACCTTGAAGGTGAAATCTTCGAGCACCGCGAGTCTGACTCTCGCGCGTTCGTTCTGGTCGCCGAAGCCGTATTCGTCCAGCGCCTTGCGCGTTGCGGCCGCTGCGCTCAGATACGTGAACTGTTCCGGGCGGATGGCTTTCGCGCTGACTTCGTCAAGTGTCATCGCGATGATGCGCAAACCGCGCTCGATCGACAACTGGCCGTGTGCCAGGTGCCGATACAGCAGTGCAATCCGGCGCTGTGATGCGGCCAGCGGCGAGTCATGATCTATTGCCGCGGGCAAGACTTCTTCTACTCTATCGAGAACATGCTTGAGCTGGCTGAGAGGATTGCGCATTTCATGAGCGATCGACCCGGCAAGCGCGCGAAGCGCTCCGGTTCTCGCCTGTGCGACGATCCCCTTCAGATTGCTGTATGAGAAGGTGATGCCGGCGAAAATGCCAAACGTGAAAACCGGCAGATAGGCGTAGAGAAAGAGATGCGCGTCGACGTGGACGGCTTCCGGAATAACGATTCGCGCGCACAGAATAGCAGCGCCTATGCCGAGCGCAAGATTCAGTGACAACGCAACGAAAGACGGAAAGATGGCGATCAGAAAGAACACCATGCCCAGTTCCGCCATCGACCAGAGCATCGAGTAATGACCGGACAGCAGGTAGTAAGTGAAGAAAAACGGTAGCGTGTACGCTACCGTTACGAAGTAAAACCACGGCAGGAGGCGCGCTGTCCTTGCGGGCCAGAAACGGCGCAAGAGCAGCAATGCGCAGCTTACGGTGCCGACAACCCGCATCAGCAGGTTCTCGTTCGGTTGCGGATCGATGAACGTCCACCACAACCAGTACACCGGATGTCCAACGGTGCCGATCAGGCCCACAGCCAACACGCTGTAATCGGAGACCTTCGCGGCATCGGACACGACCCGGTTGAGATAGCGGATGCCCCCTGAAATGGCTTTCATGTCGCTCTTTAACTTTTATTGAACCGGCCTCAGAACTTGAAGCTGCTGACGTTGAATGACATGCCGGCACTGCCAACCCAGCACAACACTCTGTCGCCGCGCTTCAGTTCTCCGCTGTCTTTTGCCATCGCTATCGCGGCGGGAATAGAGGCCGAAACGAGGTTTCCCGTTTCCGGATAGATGTGATACATCTTGTCCTCTATTCCGGCCTTTTCTCCGTAGCCGTGCCACGCTGCCTTCGAAGAAGCATGGGTAAAGACAATGTCGATGTCTTTCCTCGGAATCGGCAGTTTAGCGAGTACCGCGGACAGTTCGTCGGAATTCTTGTGAAGCTCGTGGCCGAACGATGTAAAACGCATGTCGCCGTTCTTGCCAATTCTTTCCGACGGATGGCAGAAGCCTTCATAGCCGGGAATCGGAATGGTGCACAGGTCCGATACCTGGGGCTTGCCCCGAAAGGCAAAATTGAAGTTGTCCGGCTCGTTGGCGACCAGCAGCGTGGCGGTGGCGGCCTCGCCGATCGTAAACGACGGCAGCGTGTATTCGATTTGCGCCTGGTTCTTCAACGCAAAATTCCCCGGGTAGAGTGGACCACCTGCGAGCATATTGAATTCGGCATTCACGATCATAGCGTTTCTGTACTGACCGCACTTGAACAAACTGTCGATAATCGACATCGCTCGTGTCCAGCTCATGCAGGCGTCCACCACGTCGAAGCATTCCGCATTGATGAAGCCGAGCGTGCTCGCCATCATGTGGCTATTGCCCGGCTCGAGAAACCCTCTGCCGATGCCGACATAAATAAACAGCTCGATATGCTCCGGCCGCAAATAGGTTTCCGACAAAGCCTTGCGAGTGGCCATCGCCACGTGATCGATGGGTGATTCGTGGCTGTCGCACCAGCGCCGGTTGACGAGCCCGCTTCTGTCGAGCAGTGTCTTGATGGTGCGTATGCCTCTGTCGATGTCCCCGTCGTAGCCGGTGGAATGAAACCGGATCATGTCGGCGACTTCGTCATTGGTGACGATTCGGGAAGGCAGGCTGACCGCAACGTTCTTGATAAGCATAAACAATCCGTGAAAGAGGGTTTTTGGTGGATGGAGTCCCGTTCGCGCGTGGCGGCGGGCGCGGGTACTTCGGCGTCCGCCTCACGGCGCTCGTACATTAACGCGTCCACCGCGACTGGCGAAAATACCGTCGCCCTCGCTGGATCATTTAATCGGCCTCGCGGCCGATATCTGGCTAGAACCGCTCGATCATTCCCAATTGCACGCCGCGAACCGGCGCACCCGGATAGGCCGCGGGAAGGCCGGTGACGTTGACGCCGCGCAGGGTGAAGGTAGCGTCGTGGTGGTTGCGCAGCATCGCGCCGCTCGCGTAGAGCGTGAGTTTTGGCGAGAGATCGTATTCGCACGCCACGCTGAACTGGTCCGCGTCGTTGTCGCCGCCCGAGCGATCGCGTGCGTACGCATAGCCCAACGAAGCGCGCAGGCGCGGCGAGAACGCATAGCGCATCGAAAGCGAAAGGCCGTCGTCGTGATACCGCGGCGAACCGCCGTCGCCGTTGAAGAACGACGCATAGGCGGTCGCTGCGCCGAACTGGTAGGAGACACCACCGAGGTTCGCGCGCAAGGTCGTACCGCCATGCGTTTGCTGATGCGCGTAGGAAACGCGAAGCGGTCCGTTGCAGTACGCAAACGTTTCGTAGTCGCCGGATAGCCCGTTGCCGTTGCCGTTGCCATCGCCGCTGTCGCGCAGTGCGACCATGACTGTCGTCGTGAAGCCGTGAAAGTCGGGCGACAGATAGGCGATGCCGTTGTCGGTATAAGGCGTGATTTTGGACAGGTTATTCAACCCCGAGGCGATCGTCCCTGCGCCGAAGGCGTCGAGTTGCCCTTTGAACGGAATGTAGATCGGCGAGTACTGACGGCCCACACGCACTTCGCCCCACGGCGCGCCGATGCCGATCCACGCCTGGCGGTTGAAGATCGTGCCCGCGGTGGCCAACGTGCCGTCGGCCGAGCTGAAGCCGTTTTCCAGTTCGAACAGAAGGCGTGTGTCCGAGTCCAGTTGCTCCGAGCCGCGCAAGCCGATTCGCGAGCCGCGGTAAGCGCCCGAGTCGAGGCGCGGCGTCCATGATGAGCCGGGATTCGTGACTTCGATACTGGTGTCGATCGTGCCGTATAGCGTGACCGTGTTTTGCGCCAGAACATCCGGCGCTACGGAAAAGCATGAACTCGCGATGGAGAGAAAGAGCACCAGCCGCGCCGTGCGGTTGTTGCGTGAATGAAAGGGCTCGGTAAAGTGCATCGAATGTTTTTGATGGAATAGCGGATATACCGCGAAAATAAAGCGGAGGCTCTGCCGACGGAATCTTTGCATACGTCGCGTTTAACTGCATGCTGCCATCAGACCATCAATCGGATACTAATGACAATGCTGCCAACCGACGACGACTCTATTTCACTTTCATTGATATGGGCCATGATCCGAGATGACCCGGCAATAGATCAAAACCGCTGCATGGTGGAAATAACAGGCTGGATGATTCCACTAGACCCGACCGCAATCACCGTCGACTATTTCCTCCTCGCCGCGCAAGAACCTTGTTGCGGCGGCTGCGTGCCACGCGATCCTTTCACTTGCATTGAAGTCATTCCGCTCGAGCCGGTCCCGCTCGACGCAGACCCAGTCACCGTGCGTGGCCGTCTGATGCGACTCGTCGACGATCCTGCGGGCTGGCGTTATCGGCTCGAACTGGCCGAGCGCGTCGATGAAGCGGCGAGCGTCACCCAGCCGCCGGTTTCGCGGATGAGTCGCCGTGCGTTTCTCGCGTCAAGCACCGCGCTGGGGCTCGCAGCGTGCGCGCCTGGCCGCTTCGCCGGATACACCGATTCGCGCTCAGAACAGCAGCAATGGCAGGCATCCCCGGGCGCATTGACCATCGACATGCACAGTCATGCGGGCCATGTGATCGTCTCACGCGATCCGGCCATAGGCGACCATCGGCCATTGACGCCCGTCAGCGCCTCGATGCGCGCGGGCGGAATGAATGTGATCTGCCTCGCCATCGTCACCGACACGTTGGTCACCCACGTCTCGGCCGATCGCAAGCGCTTCGAGGCGTGGCGCGAGCCGCAGCCCGGCGAGCTATATCGACTCGGCCAAACGGAATTCGCCCGCGCGAAAGAACTGGTCGATCGCGAGCAACTCGTCATCGTGACGAATGCAAGCATGCTGGCGTCGACGGAAAAAGAAAGACCGCGCGTGATCATCGCCGCCGAGGGCGCGGACTTTCTCGAGGGGCAACTGGAGCGTGTCGACGAGGCGTACTCGCGCCATCATCTACGTCACCTTCAATTGACGCATTACCGTGTGAACGAACTCGGCGACATTCAAACGGAGGCGCCTGTTCACGGCGGCTTGAGCGATTTCGGCGCGGATGTCGTGCGCCGCTGCAATGCGCTGGGTATTGTGGTGGACGTTGCGCACGGCACGTTCGATCTCGTGAAGCGCGCGGCGTCGGTCACGACGAAGCCGTTGGTGCTCTCGCACACGGCGCTCGCAGGACATCCGGGCGCGCGCAGCCGCCTGATCACAGCCGACCATGCGCGCGCTGTCGCGGACACGGGCGGCGTGATCGGCGTGTGGCCGAGTTCCGGCACATTCCACGACATCGATGCGATGGCGCACGGCTTCAAGCGCATGGCGGATGTGGTGGGCGTCGAACACGTCGGCCTTGGCACCGACATGCTCGGCTTCATTGCGCCGCCGGTTTTCGCGCGCTATGAACAACTGCCGGCGTTGGGCGCAGCATTGCTCGCCACCGGCTTCTCCCAAACAGAAACCGGACACCTACTAGGCGGCAACTATCGGCGCGTGTTCGAGGCGTCGTTGAGTTGACTCTCACTCTCACTCAACAACGCCCCCAACCCTCAAAGCCCACTAACCGTCTTCACCGTCACCCACTGTCCGTTCTTCACCTGATAAAGCGTGGAAGAACCGGTCTTCAGCGAGCCGTTCGCGTTGAACTCGATCTGCCCTGTGATGCCTTCGAAGTTGATGTTCTGCAGCTTCGCGCGGTAGTCGTCGGGCTTCGTCGAATTGGCTGCCTGCATCGCCTTGATCGCGGTCCACGCGGCGTCGTAGCCGAACGGCGCATACGAGAGCACGTCCTGGCCGAACTTCTGCTTGAAGCGCTCGGCGAACTTTGCGCCGACTGGCGTGCTGTCGAGCGGGCGCCCGTACTCCCATGCCATTGCGCCTTCGGACACGTTGCCCGCGAGCTTGATAAAGTCGACGTCCTTCACGCCGCCGCCGCCCACGTACTGCGCCTTGAGGCCGAGCTGGTTCATCTGCTTCATGATGCCGGCCGCTTGCGGATTGAGCGCGCCCACGAAAATCAGATCGGGGTTCTTGCTCTTTAGGTTCGTGAGCTGCGTCTTGAAGTCCGTCGCCTGATTCGTCGTGTATTCGCGATCGATGATGTCGCCGCCGTGCGCCTTCACTGCCTTCACGAACTCATCGGCTTCGCCTTGACCGAAGGCCGTGCGGTCGTCGATCACCGCGATGCGCTTGGCCTTCGTCGTCGTCACTGCATAGGCGCCTGCGGTGCCGGCGTTTTGCGCGTCGCTCGAAATCACCATGAAGACGTTCTTGTAGCCGCGGCTGCTGATGACAGGGTTAGTGGCCGCCGGATCGATGACGGGCAAGCCCGCTTTCTCGTAGAGATCCGAAGCGGGAATGGTCGTGCCGGAATTGAAGTGCCCGACGACAACCGACACGCCTCCATCCACGAGCTTTTGCGCGACCTGCACGCCGACACGCGGGTCGGCCTGATCGTCTTCGGAGACGAGTTCGAACGAGACAGGCTGGCCGTTGATCTTGACGCCTTGCGCTTTGGCGTCGTCGAGCGCCATTTTGACGCCGTTCTGCAGGTCTTTGCCGTAACTGGCGTTGGGTCCCGTGAGCGGTGCCGCAAAGCCGATTTTGACGACCGTATCCGCGCGAGAGGCGAGCGGTGCGACGGCGAGCAGTGCCGCAACTGCAACTGCGATAGGGGTGAAAGTCTTAGCAAAACGCATGTCTTCTCCTTTTTGTCGGCAAGCATGAGGTCACTGCTATGGCGTCCGCGAACGGCCGCCAGGAAGACTGATAACGCTCCGTCTTTAACTTTCTCGACGGTCCCTGTCCGCATTACGGCACAGCAGGGCAACACGAAGCAATCGGGACAAATACTCCTGCCGCGTGCGAGCGCGAGCCGGCTGCTTCGACGCGATCTTTCATAAAGACGCGTCCACGCCCAATGCTTCGACAGCCTTGCGCTGATAACCGCCGGTCGCGAGCAACAGCGTGCGCGAGTACTCGCTCTCGACCTGCTGCGCACGAATCTTCTCGATCGGAAGCTCTTCAACGATCTCTCCATTGCGCATGATCGCCACGCGCGAGCACAGAAAGCCGACTACCGCCAGGTTGTGGCTGACGAGAATCATCGTGAGATTCCGCTCGCGATGCAGGCGCTTGAGGAGGTTGAGGATTTCGGCTTGCACGGAGACGTCGAGCGCGGAAGTCGGTTCATCGAGAAGCAACACGCGCGGCTCGACGATCAACGCACGCGCGATCGCAACGCGCTGTCGCTGTCCGCCCGACAATTGATGCGGATAGCGAAAACGATACGACGGATCGAGGCCGACTTCACGCAGCGCATTCACAATGCGCGCTTCCTCGCCGCCGATTCCGTTTATGTTGAGCGGTTCGCGCAGCGTCTGATCGACGGTGAAGCGCGGATGCAGCGAGCCATACGGGTCCTGAAAGACCATCTGCACATGGCGCCCGCGCATGTCGCGATCCGCTCCGGCGATGTGCACGGACCCTTCGGCAGCCGGCGCGAGTCCGCTCAGCGCGCGAAGAATAGTCGACTTGCCGGAGCCCGATTCACCGACGAGACCGAAGACTTCACCGGCCTCGACATGAAAGCTCGCACCGCGTACCGCATCGAAGAGTCCGGCAGCCGTCTTAAAGCGCACGGTCAGTGCATCGACGCGGATCATAGCGACGCTCCTTGCTGCTGGCCGATGTCGCTGACGTCGCCGATCTCGCTGAGCCACGCGGCGTCGCGCGAGAGCACGGGCAATTCGGCGGGTGGGTCGACAAGCGGCGGATTCGCCGCAAGCAGCCCGCGAGTATAAGGATGCTGCGCGTGGATCAGATCGCGTGCGGCGCACGTTTCGACGACACGTCCCGCGTACATCACGACCACGCGGTCGCAGAACGACATCACGAGCGGCAGGTCGTGACTGATGAAGATGAGGCCGGTCTGATGCTTTTCGATCAGCTCGTCGAGCACGGCCAGCACTTGCATCGAGACGAGCACATCGAGTGCGCTCGTCGGCTCGTCGGCGATCAGCAGACGCGGGCCTGTTGAAACCATCATCGCGATCATCACGCGTTGCCCCATGCCGCCCGACAGTTCATGCGGATAAGAACGGGCGACGCGTTCAGGATTGCGGATATGCACGGACTCGAGCGCCGCAATGACTTTTGCCCGCATTGCACGGCGGCCAAGCTTCGGCTCGTGCAGCGCGAACGCTTCGCGCATCTGCTGCTCGACGGTCATGACCGGGTTGAGCGAATACTTCGGGTCCTGCAGCACCATGCCCATCTGCGAGCCGCAGAAGCGGCGGCGTTTGTCCGTCGGCATGGTCAGCATGTCGTGTCCGTCGAAGCGTAGCCGTTTGGCCGTGCAATGCGCGGCGGGCGGCAACAAGCCGAGCAGCGCGCGGCCCGTGAGCGACTTTCCAGAACCGGATTCGCCGACGATGCCGAGTCGCTCGCCCTTCTTCAACGTCAACGACAAACCCCGCACCGCTTCATTCAGCGTGCCGTCGTGCGCGCGAAAGGCAATGCGCAGATCGTCGATTTCACACAGCGGTGCATCCGCTTTGTCGTTGCGCATGTCAGTCTCCGTGACGCGGATCGAACACGTCGCGCAATCCGTCGCCGAGCAGGTTGAACGCGAGGCTCACGAGCAGGATCGCGAAACCTGGGAGCGTCGCGACCCACCATGAATCGAGCAGCACGTTGCGGCCGGAAGCGACCATGAAGCCCCATTCGGGACTCGGCGGTTGCGCGCCGAGCCCGAGAAAGCCGAGACCCGCGACAGTGAGAATGATGCCCGCCATGTCGAGCGTGGCGCGCACGATCACGGACGACATGCACAGCGGCATCACATAGCGCAGCAAAATGCGCAGATTCGACGCGCCTTGCAGACGCGCGATCTGGATGAAGTCGGCCTGCACGAGCCTCAACGTTTCGGCGCGCGCGAGACGCGCATACGCGGGCCACGCGGTGATGGAGATCGCGATCACCGCATTGATCACGCCGGGCCCGAGCGCCGCAGCGAACGCGAGCGCGAGCACGATCTTCGGAAACGCGAGCGCAATATCGGTGATGCGCATCAGCACGTTATCGACCCAGCCGCCGAAGAAGCCCGCGGTTGTTCCGATCATCAGGCCGATTGGCACGACCAACACGACCACGAGGATCGCTATCGACAGAGTCAGTCGCGAGCCATAGATGATGCGCGAGAGAATATCGCGCCCAAGCTGATCGGTGCCGAGCCAATGCGATGCCGAGCCCGGTGGCAGCAAGCGGTCGGAGAGCACCTGGCGCAACGGATCATGTGGCGCGATCCACGGTCCGATGATCGCGACGATCACGAGCACCATCAGAATGGCAAAGCCGAACACGGATAAAGGATTACCCGCAAAACGCCGCCAGCGTCGATAGGCAAGGCCCAACGCGGCCTGCTTGCGCGACGCGGGTGTGTCGGTGAGCAGCCATTGCTTCCACGAAAGGCGCGGCGCATTCATCGGCCAGTCCTGCGTCGAATGTTCGAGAGGAGGACGCACGTAAGTAGTCTCCTTTGCATCAGCGGGCGCGCGGATCGAACACGCGATAGAGCGCGTCGGTGAGCAGATTCAACGCGATGAAAGTAGCGCCTATCACGAGCGTGCTGCCGAGTACGGCATTCATGTCGGCATTGAGCAGCGCACCCGTCAGATACGAGCCAATGCCGGGCCACGCAAATACGATCTCGGTGAGCACCGAACCTTCGAGCAGGAAGCTATACGAAAGCGCGATCACCGTGAGCAGCGGCACCGCGATATTGCCGAATGCATGCACCCACACGACGCGTCGTTCGGGCACGCCCTTCGCGCGCGCCGTCGTGATGTACTCCTGGTTTAACTGATCGAGCATGAACGAGCGCGTCATTCGACTCAGATACGCAACTGAGTAGTAACCGAGTATCGCGGCAGGCAACGCGACGTGTGAGATCGCATTGAAGAACACGTCCCATTCGCCGGCCATCAGCGAATCGACGAGCAGGCTGCCTGTGCGCGAGTCGACCATGCCGTCGAACACCGGGTCGAGTCTGCCAGGACCCGACACCCAATGCAGCTTCGCGTAGAACAGCAACAGTCCCATCAGGCCGAGCCAGAATACAGGCACGGAACTGCCGATCAGCCCCACGAAGCGCGCAACGTGATCGATCCAGCGGTTATGCCGCGTCGCCGCCACGACGCCGAGCGGCACGCCGACCAATACGCCGACGATGGTCGCGAGCGTCGCCAGTTCGAGCGTCGCGGGAAAGACGCGGCGGATGTCGTCGAGCACGGGCTTGGCCGTCAGCAGCGACATGCCGAGGTCGCCATGCAATACCGCATTCACGTAGATCAGGAATTGCTCGGCAAGCGGCTTGTCGAGACCCAACTGGATACGCGCGGCCGCATAGGCGGCCGCCGACGCGCGATCGCCGAGTATCGCGAGCACAGGGTCGATCGGCACCTTGCGGCCAATCACGAACGTCACGGCAAGCAGGCCCGTAAACGTGATGGCGAGCGTGAGCGCCCAGCGCAGCACGCGCAGTGTCCAACGCACGCTTGCGCGGCGCGCGGACACGGCGCGAATGCGGTCGATAGGAGTCAGGGTTGTCGACATGATCCAGCGCCGCCAGGCGATTACTGCTTCTTCACGTGCAGATACGAAACCAGGTCGTTGATCGGCCCCACTTCGAGCCCTGACACGCCTGGGCGCATCGCGACCTGCGATACCTGCTGGAACATGATGACGAACGGCGAATGCGCGAGCATGTCCTTTTGCATCGTCTGATAAAGCTGTGCGCGTTTTGTGGTGGACGACTCGGCAAGCGCGGCGTTGGTCTGTTTCGTCAGATCGGGAATGTCCCACGAATTACGCCATGCGAGCATCTTGTACGAGGACTTGTCGGAGTTGTCCGGATTCCATGCGTAGCCCTGCGCATTGCTGTGCGGGTCGATATAGTCGGCGGACCATTCGCCGATATAAATGTCATGCTGACGCGCGCGATACTTCGCGAGCGTCTGCTTGTTATCGCCAGGAATGATCTCGACTTTGATTCCGCCTTGAGCCAGATTGGCTTGCACTGCCTGTGCAATTTCGTTGTACGGATAGGCGCTGCGCACATCCATCGTGACGCTAAAGCCGTTCGGCAAGCCCGCTTTGGCGAGCAGTGCCTTCGCCTTTGCAACGTCCTGGTGATAGGGGTTGCTATTGAGTGCGCCGAGAAAGCCTTCCGGCAAGAACGTTTGATGCACTTTATAAGTCGTCTTCACGACGTTCGTCTGAATGCCGTTGTAATCGATCAGCCATTTCATTGCTTCCTGTACTTCCGGCTTCGCAAGATTCGGGTTCTTCACGTTCAGACCGAGATAGAGCAGTGTCGCTTGCGGCACGGCCATCACATGCGCCTTGTTGGATTTCGTCAATGCCGCGAGATCGTCGGGACTCAGATTGCGCGCGACGTCAGCATCGCCATTTTCCAGCAGCAGGCGCTGGCTCGACGCTTCGGGAACGTGACGAAGCACGATGCGCTTCATCGCGAGCGGCATGCGGTAATCGTCGTATTTCTGCAGAATGATGCTGTCGTTGGCGGTCCATTTGACGAGCTTGTATGCGCCCGATCCCGCCTCGTTCGTGCGCAGCCATTCGTTGCCGAAGTCATTGCCTTTCTGATGCGACATCAGCAGCTTTTTATCGAGCACCGATGCGGGCCACGCGCCGAGAACATTGAGTACGAAGGTGGGCGCGTATTTCTGATCGGTCGTGATGCTGACTGTCGAGTCGTCGATCTTTTGTACTTTCTGCAGCGCATTGTCTTTGGTGAGGCCGATGCCTTGCAGCACGGCGGCAGCGCCTTTATCCAGCAGCACGCAGCGCTGGATCGACCACGCGACATCATCGGCCGTGAGCGGATTGCCCGAATGGAACTTGAGGCCAGAGCGAATCTTGAAAGTGAACGTGAGTCCGTCGGGGCTCACGCTCCACGATTGCGCGACGTCGCCATTGAATTTCGACGGGTCTTTCAGATCGACTCGCACAAGACGGTCATAGGTATTCGCGACGTATTCCTCGGGCACCAGTTCATAGACTTCGCCGGGGTCGAGTGTCGAGAATTCGTCGAGCGTCGTGGCCATGACAAGCATGTCTTTCGGCGTCGCCGCGAGCGCGCTGCCTGTCATGGTGACGGAAAATGTCAGCGCGGATACCACCGCGACTGCTGCCAGCGCATTGCGCAAAACCAGATTCATACTCGCTCCGTATCTAAAGGAAGAGAACCTGCAAATGGACAGCCGGAAACCAATCACATCAACTTCAATGGGCCGCTTTCGCTGTTGTCGATGACCGGCAGCGCGCGCGAGCCAGGCAATTCGTAATGCCACCATTCGCTTGCGATGTGCGTAAAGCCGGCTGCGTGCATGATGCCGAGCAGCAGCAGGCGATTGCGCTGCACGTGTTGCGGCAGGCCGTGGTGAAAGTGTTCCGAGGCTTTCACCATTTCATCGAAACCGGTGCCCATGTCGAGCGGTTCGCCATTGCCGTCTATCAGCGTGAGATCGATAGCCGTGCCCCGGCTATGGTTGGAGCCGCGGCCGAGTTCCGCGATGTAAGTCGGATCGGGCAGAAAGTCCCACAGTACTTTTTGCGCTTGAGGCGGACGGTACGCGTCGAAGATGAGCAAGCTCATGCCTATGCTCTCCGCGAGTTCGACGGCTTTACGCAATGCGGCTTCGGCCAGTTCGAGCAGCAGGCAATGCGCTTCGCGGTAAATCGGCTTGCCGGTGAAGTTGCGCGGCGTCGCGTAAACGAGGTCGATGTCCACGCGATGCGTGTCGTGCGTAATGTGTATCAGGCGATGTTTGTCGGTCATGGTGGTCAGAATTCGAACTGATCGAGTTCGCGTTGCAGTTCGCGGTTACGCGCAACACGCTCGTCGATGGCAGGGCCGAGGTGCTCGACAATCGAGCTCAGCAAGAGATTGAACAGACACGTGAGCGGCGCAAGGGAATCCCAGAACTGGCCGACATCCGTCTTCACTTGCAACAGATCGCAATTGAAGTCGCGCGCCCACGGGCAATAGAGATCGGTGACGAGCGCAAACGCGATGTTGCGCTGCGCCGCGGCTTCGCAATAACGGCGTGCGATGCGCGAATAGGCGCGCGTGTCCGTCACAATCAGATAGGGCGAAGCGAACTCGGAGTTCAGTGAATCCACATAGGAACCCGACATGCCGTCGGAATAGAACACACGCGGGCGCAGATATTCGAGGTAGCTGAAGAACGCGTTCGATATGCCGCGAGTCGATTGAATGCCGACGATATAGACGGCGTCCGCTGTCGCAACATGTTGAGTGACGCGGCCAAATGCTTCGCTTTCTGCGAGCTGATAGACGTAGCGCACGGCATCGACTTCGAGATCGAGCGACCGTGCGAGTGCCGCATGCTGCCGGCTCATGCCCTCCGAGTGTTCGTCGTGGCGCTCGCTGCGATACTCGTCGAGCCGGTCGGTAATGAACCACGGACGCGTTTGTGCGCCGCGCAACTCGCGCTTCAGGTCATCCAGATTGCGATAGCCGACGCTGCGCAGAAAGCGTCCAACGGAAATGCCGCTCGTTCCCGTTTGCTGCGCGATCTGATCGGCCGTCTCAAGGCCGAGCCGGTCGAGATTCGCCAGCATATAGGTGGCAATGCGCTTGGCTGTCGGCGTGAGCGTGGTGAAGCTCTCCTGGACCGTATCGGTAAACGCAGTGCGCATCGCGGGCTGTTCGTTATTTACCTGTCATGAAAGCGTGCTGTGGTAGCTATCTGACAAGGACAATAAAGCCGGCGCTACATTAATTTTTTAATCGAAAGCCGCGGGGTGATAGTCGGTGATGCGCGATGCATACTGTCTCACGGTGCCCACACGCGCCGCATGAAATCGAGCGTCAACGCAGCGATGTCGTCGCTCGCCTCTTCCAGCGCGAAGTGGCCGGCATCGAGCACATGCACTTCGGCGTCCGGAACGTCGCGCTGGTACGCGTGTGCGCCATGCACAGTAAACGACGGATCATACTTGCCCCAGGTCACGAGCGTTGGCGGCCGATGCTCACGCAACCACGCTTGCCAGCGCGGATACGATTCAAGATTCGTGCGGTAATCGTAGAAGAGGTCGGTCTGAATGGCGGCCTGTCCAGGGCGCGCAAGAAACTGTTCTTCGTCGCGCCAGTTGTCCGGGTCGTAGCGCTGTGGGTTCGGGCTCGTGCCCACGTGCCGCAGCTTCAACGCATCCGGCGAGGCGAGATTGGCCCACAAGCTCGCTTCGTGTTGCGCGCGGTCTTTCCAGAACGCCTTGCGCGTTTCCCACAGCGGTCCGAGTCCTTCTTCATGCGCGACGGCATTCTGAATCACGATGCCCTTCACTTTGTCCGGCCGGGCCATCGCAAGCCGGAATCCCACCGGGCCGCCATAGTCGGCCATGAACAGCACGTAGCGATCGAGCTTCAACGCTTCGGTGAACAGTTCGATGGATCGCGCGATGTTGTCGAACGTGTACGCGTAGCTTTCGGGCGACGGCGCCTCGCTATTGCCGAAGCCCGGATAGTCCGGCGCGATAACGCGAAACTCCGGCGCGAGAAACGGCATGAGTGGTTCGTACATCCGCGAAGACGATGGAAAGCCATGCAGCAGTAGAAGGGTCGGCGCGTCCTTCGGCCCTGCCTCGCGATAGAAAATGTCGACGCCGTCGACGTTCACCGTCGAATAGGTGGAAGTAGAACGGGTTGCATCCATGATCGGTTTGTCCTCAAGTGGAAAGGTGCGATATCAAGGGCGTGGCTCGGCACCAGAAGGCGCCGTGCGCGACGTGCGCGCCGGCGCCGCCGTCTGCACGACATGCAGTACGTTTGCGGCGAGCGCAAATGCCGCGGCGGCCATGCACACACCCATCCAGTGGCCGAACGCCCATGCGGGCCCCGCGAGCAGCGCACCGATTGCGCTGCCGACGAAAAAGAGTCCGGTGAAAAGGCCGTTCACGCGGCCGCGTGCCTGCGGGTTGAGCAGGTTGACCGCGCGGCGCCCCATCGCCTGATCGCCGATCACGCCGAGATCGAGCAGCAGCGCCGCGAGCACGAGCAGCGTGAGGGAAGCGGCCGGCGGCAGGCCGCTGCTTCCGCCGAGCAGCGCGATGCAGCTCGCCAGCACGACGATCGAGTGGAAGGCGATGGTCGCTTGCCGGTCGAGGCCACGGTCGCCAAGGCGTCCCGCGACCGGCGCGATGATCGTGCTGCCCGCGCCGGCCAGCGCGAACAGACCCACCCCGACATGGCCGAGCCGCAGCGGCGCGCTCGCGAGCTTCAAAGCCACGCTCGTCCAGAACAGGTTGAACGACACCATCAACAGACCCTGGTACAGCGCGCGCCGCCGCAGCACCGGTTCGTCGCGGATCAGATGCAGCAGCGAGCCGATCAACGCGGCATACGAGCTTTGATGAACGGGACGCCGATCGGGCACATGCGTCCACAGCCATGCCGACATGGCGGCAAGCGCGGCGGCGTCGATCGCGTAGTAGCTGCGCCAGCCGAACGCGCCGGCGATCAGGCTCGCCGCCGGCCGCGACAACAGCACGCCGAGCATCAGGCCGCTCATCACGTCGCCGACGACGCGGCCGCGATCGGCCTCCGGCGCTTGCGATGCGACGACGGGCACGAGCATCTGTATCGCACTCGACGTGAGCCCGACGAAAAACGACGCCGCCAGGAAGGCCACCGGCTCGCGAGCGGCGGCGAGCACGGCGAGCGACAACACTTGTGCGCCGAGCGTCGCGATGATGAGCGGCCGGTTCGGCAACAGGTCGACGAGCGGCACGAGAAGCAGCAGGCCGGCGGCGTAGCCGGTGAGCGTCAGCATCGTCACCATGTTGGCCCACGCGCCGAGTCCGACAGACGTGGCGAGATCGTTGACGAGCGCTTGCGACGCGTACAAACCGAGTACCGCGATGCCGACGGCAATCGCATAAGGGCGCGTCGCGATGGATGCGGGCGTCGCAACGGCGGCAGGACTCTGATTGGTCGATGGCATACGCAGGTGGCTCCGCGAGAACGATGCTTCGTATGCTACTCGCGCTTATCTGATAGATAATCGGGGCGGAAAATGACTCTTTCTCCCGAAAAAATGGATAATGGATCGCTGCGCGACCTCGAAGTTTTTGTCGCAATTGCCGAGGAAGGCAATCTGACTGCAGCCGCGCGACGGCTCGACCGGTCGTTGCAAGCGGTCAGCCGCTCGCTGCAAGTGCTCGAGCGCGAGGCAGGGACGCTGCTCGTCGCGCGCACCACGCGGCAGTGCCGGCTCACCACGGCGGGCGAGCAGTTCTACACGCGCATCAAGCAGGTGCTTGCCGATCTCGCGATGGCGCGCGCCGAACTGGCCGAGCATGCAACTACGGTGTCGGGGCGTCTGCGTATCTGCGGTCCGACGCTCTTCGGTCCGCGCTATATCGCGCCGCTGGTGGCGGCGTTTCTCGCGCGTTATCCGCGGCTCACGGCGTCGCTCGATCTGTCCGAGGAGTACGACGATCCGGCGACAAGCGGCGCGGACGTCACCATCCGTATCGGCGAGACGCCTGACTCGAATCTGATTGCGCGGCGGCTCGGCACCATCCGCCGGGTGACGTTCGCGTCGCCCGCTTATCTCGAGGCGCGCGGGCGTCCGCTGCGGCCGGCTGATTTGAAGCAGCATGATTGCGTGGTCCGCTCGTCATTACCGGAAGCCTCGCTGTGGCGCTATCGCAGCAAACGCGGAGTGGAGGAGTCGGTGCAGGTGCGCGGGCGCTTCGAAAGCAACAGCACGGCGGCGATCAACGATGCCGTTGCGAGCGGTCTCGGCATTGGCCGCGCCGCGTACTGGCAGATTGGCGAACTGGTGCAGCAGCGTCGCGTGGAACTGATCCTGACCGACTATGAACTGTCGCCGCTGCCGTTGCAGGCGCTATGGTTGCCTACGCGGCGCCTGCCTGCGCGCACGCGGCTATTCGTGGAGTTTCTGGCGTCGCGGCTCGAGAGCGTCGCGCTTTAGGGCGGCGGGTTGATTAGAACAAGCGCGGTTGCGCAACGTGAGTCGGCATCGCGTCACATAGGATTCTGCCGACGGCACGCGTGCAATATTTCGTTGACTGCAAACGCGCCTCGCACGCTCTGCACATTCTGCAAGACACACACGTGATAGGCCCTTTCACGCGGCAAAAGCAGTGCCCCGTTTTTGTAGAGCGCGATGCACGAATTGGTAATGGCGCGCGCCGCGTAATTGCTCTGGCTATTCGCGAGCGAATTCAGAATGCATTGGTCGTACTCGGGATTCCCGCCTCCGAATGCGAAAGCCGACAGCGGCGCGGCGAGCGCTGCTGAAACAAGCACATAAACGAGTCTGAGCATGAGTGCGGAAAGCTCGCTGAGATGACGGCAGATAATCGTGCATGTGCGTTATAGGCGGACACGCGCCGCCTTATCGGCCGTCGAATTTCGCGGCCAGCTTCTGCTTTCGAAATGCATCGACGACGAAATCGATAAACACGCGCGTCCTCGCCGGCAACAGTTTTTTGTTCGGATAGTAGATCGATATCGGTCCCTGGTCCGCGTACCACGCCGGCAAGAGACGCATCAACGCGCCGCTTGCGAGCCAGGGCGCTGCGTGCGGCATCGGCAGGAAGGCGACGCCCTGGCCGTGCATCGCCGCATGCGCGATCGCTTCGGGGTCGTCGAAGATCATGCGCGTGCGGCACTCCGCCTGGTACTGCTCGCCCACATGGTTCTGCAGCGTCCACGCGCGCAACCGGCCGGTTGTCGACGAGCGGCGAACGATTCCGTCGAACCCGCTCAGTTCGGACGGGTGCCTCGGCATCGTGCGCGTCGCCATATAAGCCGGCGATGCCGCCACGATCACATGCGTGCGCGCCAACTCGCGCGCCACGATTCCCGGCGTCAGTTCAATGCCGCCGCCGATGGCGACATCGAAGCCGTCGGCGATCAGATCGACGGGCCGGTTATCGAAGTGCCAATCCGGCACGATCGCCGGATAGTGCTCGAGGAATTCGCCCAGCAAGGGCACCAGATATTCGCGGCCGAATGCCAGTCCCAGACTCACCTTGAGCGTGCCCGCCGGCCTGCCGTCCTGGACGGCAGCACCGGCAAACGCGTCTTGCAGCGCGGTGAACGGCGCGGCGACTTCGCGCAACAGCTTCTCGCCTTCGGTCGTCAGCGTGAGCTTGCGCGTGCTGCGCTGAAAGAGCCGCAGACCCAGCGAGGTCTCGAGCCGCGCCACGTTCTTGCTCACGGCGGCCGGTGTCAGGCCGAGCCGGCGCGCCGCCGCCGAGAAGCTCAGGTGCTCTGCGCTGAGCACAAACGATTCGATCAGGTTGAGAGGCTCCACGGCGATTTCGGACAAATAGTTGAAAGAGATAGTCTAGATCACACGCTAGTCGAAGGGGAATGTCAGGACGATACTGCTCTCCACTCACTCACCCATTGGAGCAAGACATGACTGCAAATCTGACTGGCAAAGTTGCATTCGTCACCGGCGGCAGCCGGGGCATCGGCGCGGCAATCGTGCAACGTTTGTCGAAGGAAGGCGCGACGGTAGCGTTCACGTACAAGGGTTCGTCGGCGGCCGCGCAGGCACTCGCCGGCAGCATCGAGCAGCAGGGCGGCCGCGCGCTCGCACTGCAAGCGGACGCGGGCGATGCCGCGGCGGTGAGCCGCGCGATCGACGAGGTCGCCGCCAAATTCGGCAAGATCGATATTCTTGTGAACAACGCGGGGGTGCTCGCGCTAGGCCCGGTCGAGACGTTCTCGCTCGAAGACTTCGACCGGACGCTGCAAGTCAACGTGCGCGCTGTTTTCGTCGCGGTGAAGGCGGTGTTGCCGCATATGGGCGAGGGCGGCCGTATCGTGAACATCAGCAGCGTCAACGCCGAACGCATGCCGTTTCCCGGCGGCGCCGCGTATGCAATGAGCAAGTCCGCGTTGCGCGGACTCGTGCAGGGCCTCGCGCGCGATCTCGGTCCGCGCGGCATCACGGTCAACAACGTGCAGCCCGGTCCGACCGATACGGACATGAACCCTGAGTCCGGCGATTTCGCGTCGATGCTGCACGGCTTCATGGCGCTTCCGCGTCATGGACGGCCGGATGAAATCGCAGGGATGGTCGCTTATGTTGTCAGCCCGGAAGCGGCATTTGTCACGGGCGCGAGCTTGACGATCGACGGCGGTTTCAACGCCTGATCGAGTCGCGCGCGTAGGAAGCGACGCATAAGCAAGCCTGCCGGTTTTTTCGGCAGGCTTGTTCTCTTATGCGTGATTCGTCACGCTTTAACGCAGCGGAACCCCGCATAAACGTACTGATAATGCGGCTGAAACCAGTTGCGAAACGTCGGCCGCAACATGCACTGCGCGGTGCGCGCCGATCCGCCCTTCAGCACGAAATGCTTGCCGTCGAAGAAATTGGCCGAGTAGCCCAGATAGAACGGAAACGGCTCGAACCCCGGCAAGCCGTCGAACAATGTCGACGTCCATTCCCAGCCGTTGCCGAACTGGCCTTCCACGCCGAATGCGCTCACGTTGTCGGGATAAGCGTCGACGGGCCGAGGGTCCCAGCTACGGAAGTCGAAGTTGCCCGAGCCCGCGTGCGGCGCGCCCTGCGCGGCGCGTTGCCATTGCGCTTCGGTGGGCAGCGCCTTGCCGGCCCAGCGCGCATAGGCGCTCGCCTCGGCGTGGCTGACGTACGCGGGCCAGTCGAGCGGCAAGGGCACGTCGTCGAACATGGTGCGCAACGTCCATTCGTCGCGACGGCCGCTGCCTTCGCCGCTGTCTTCACCGTTACGTTCGCTGTTGACGCTGCGCCGCGACCAGCATGCCGGATGCTCGATGCCCTCGGCTTCCTTCCACGCCCAATCCTGCTCCGACCACCACTTCGGCTCGCGATAACCGCCCGCGTCGATGAACTCGCGAAACGCGCCGTTCGTCACCATATAGCGGTCGATCTCAAAGGCCGGCACGTCCACTTGCAATTCGCCGAACTCGTTGTCCCAGCCGAAGCGGCCGCCGTCGCGCCGCATCCCGAGCGTGGCCGAGCCCGCAGGCACGCGGACCATCGGCGACGCGCCGTTCGCGCGCCCCGGACCGGTCACGACAGGCTCGCGCAGCTCGGTCACTTTCTGTGCGAGCGGCAATTGATGAAGCATGTACGCAAGCGTCTCCGCATGCATCAGCCGATGCTCGATCGCGACATTCAGCAATTGCTCCGACGCATCGACGCGCGCGGAATCGGTCAGCGCGCGCAGTTCGCGGTCGATCTGCTCGCGAGCGCGCAGGCCGTACTCGCGCACGGTCTGGAGCGAAGGCCAGTCGCCCGGTTGATCGGTGGGAAAGCCGCCGTCTACCGGATCGATGCCGAAGGCGAAAAGCTGATCGAGTTGGGAATCGAAAGCGGGCAGTTCGAACAGACGCTGATCGAACAGATTACGGTCGAAAGCTTCGAGGTGACCGATATAGAACACGATGCGATGCCGCTCGCGGATCGGTCTTTCGTACAGAAACTCGGGCTTGACGATGGAGAAGAGAGCGTCGGTAACTTGACGCGCGTCGATCAGACGCTGAACGAGCGGGTGATGCGGGCGGGGATCGCGGTTCATTTCGCCGGGTCTCCTTGCGGGGGACGGACTAAACAAAGACTGTACCCGCTCGCAGTTGCCATGCCAAGGCAAAAGACCCGCCGGAAAAACGTGCAAAGGGCCGCGGCCGGCCCTGTGCGCGGGGTTTAGACCTGCCGCAAGCCGTCCAGATCGACGATGCGAATGTGCTTGCCTTGCGTGTCGATCAGGCCGCGCTTTTGAAATCTTGACAGCGTGCGGCTCACGGTTTCGAGCGTCATGCCGAGGTAGCTGCCCATGTCCTCGCGCGTCATTCGCAGATTGAACTCCGCCGACGAATAGCCGCGCTGCGCATTGCGCTCGGACACGTCGAGCAGAAAGGCCGCGACCCGTTCGTCCGCCGACAGCGAGCCGAGCACCATCATCTGGGCCGCCTCGCGCACGATCTGCTCGCCGAGCAGCTTGTGCAGGCGCTCCTGCATCGAGCCGATTTCGCGGCACAGCGACTTGAGCGCGGTGTAGGGGACGATGCACACGGTGCTGTCCTCGAGCGCGAGCGCGCTGCATGCGTGCCGGTCTTCGCTGATGCCGTCGAGGCCGAGCGCTTCGCCGGCAAGCCGCAGGCCCGTGACCTGTTCGCGCCCGTCGCGGTGCGCCATGACGGTTTTCATCGAGCCGGAGCGCACTGCGTAAATGTTGTCGAAACGGTCGCCGCTGCGGTACAGCGCTTCCCCGCGATGCACGGAGCGCGCCGAGCAGATCAGCGTTTCGAGTTTCGAGAGTTCGTCGTTCGACAAGCCTTGCGGCATGCACAACTGCCGCATCGAGCAGCTCGAGCAGCGCGCGGCGCTGCGGGTGGGCGTGCGCGTGGCGGCACGCGGCGTCGCCCGGCGGCTGGCTCGCGGTGCGGGCGAGGTGACGGCGGAGCCGCCCGGAACTGCGGAAGCCGGGGCCGAACTCGGGGCGGAAGTCGGGGCCGAAGGCGGGGCGGGAATCACAACGGTAGGGGTCAACATGTCTGAGCCGATGTCAGGAGGTGATGATTGATTGTCCCACCGGCTCTGTCCCCCGTTTCGCGGCAAAATGACGCGCTCCCGCGCTCAAGGCTCTTGAGCGACGTCAGAACGCCGCGCCTTGCGTCCTCCAAACGCGGAAGCGTCCGAATGCGCTTTCCCGCCCGCGCGAGCTCTTACTCAACGTTTTGCGTCAACCAGCGACTTTCCCGCGCACTCGCAAACGTTTGACGAATTTTTTTCTTTCTCGCGCACACGACTCTCAAGGTTTAGGAATTTTTGTCGTCATATTGTCTGAAGAATGCGACGGCAACGAGAAAGGGGCGGACTACAACGTGCCCATGTCGGCGTCATCGAGTGAACCGCCTTGAGACGAGGCGGATGTGTTCACGCCGAAGCGCGGGGCGGCGCCGCAATGCGGTGAACTGCGCGCGCTTCGCGACAACTTTTATCGAGCGGTTGGGGAAGGAATTAGACACATGAAGATTTCGAATTTGAAAATCGGGGTTCGTCTTGGCTCGGCCTTTGCGCTGATGGTCGCGCTGCTGGTCGGCACGGCTGTCGTCGGTATCGAGCATCTCGAGTCGACCAACACGAAGATGGATGAGATCGTCAGCAATCGGTATACGCTGATCGCGCTCAGCAATCAGATCAAGAGCAACGGATACAAGGCAAACGGCATTCTGAGCAATCTGCTGCTGACCACGTCGCCCGATAAAGCCAAGCAGTACATGGACGACTACGCGGCGATCCGCAAAGCGAATGCGCAAGCCTACGCCGAGCTCGAAAAGCACCTGACGAGCGATGAAACCCGGGCGCTCTTCAAGCAGCAGTTCGACGCGCGCTCGGCTTACGGCGTGAGCGTGAAGAGCTTCTTCGATCTGGTCAGCAAGAACCAGCAGCAGGACGCGCGCGACGTCTATCAGGGCGACATGGCGCGGCTGCAGGACGCGTATTACGTTCTCGTCGACAAGATGGTCGACGTGCAGGCGGACCGGATGGCGCGCGATGTCGCCGAAGCCGTCGCCGAAGCGCACAACGCGAAGCTGCAAATGATTCTGCTCGCGCTGTTCGCCACGGTGATCGCGATCGCCACCGGCATCTTCATCACGCGCACCATCACGCGGCCGATCAACCGTGCGGTCGTTCTCGCCGAAGCGGTCGCGGCCGGCGATCTCACGCATCATCTGCACATCGATTCGACCGATGAAGTGGGCCGCCTTCTCACCGCGCTCGAACGCATGACCGGCAATCTGCACGGCATCGTCGCGCAAGTGCGCCAGGGCACGGACACGATCAGTCAGGCGACGCGCGAAGTGGCGAGCGGCAACATGGACCTGTCGAGCCGCACCGAACATCAGGCGAGCTCGCTCGAAGAGACGGCGGCCGCGATGGAGCAACTCACGTCGACGGTCAAGCAGAACGCCGATAACGCACGCGAGGCCAATCAGCTTGCGTCGAGCGCGTCGGATGTCGCGGTGCGCGGCGGCGAAGCCGTGAACCAGGTCGTGAGCACGATGACCGCCATCAACGAGTCGTCGCGCAGGATCGTCGAGATCATCGGCGTGATCGACGGCATCGCGTTCCAGACCAACATTCTCGCGCTCAACGCAGCCGTGGAAGCGGCGCGCGCGGGCGAACACGGGCGCGGCTTCGCGGTGGTCGCGAGCGAAGTGCGCGGCCTCGCGCAGCGCAGCGCCGTTGCCGCGAAGGAAATCAAGGAGCTAATCGCCGACTCGGTGAGTCAGGTCGGCACCGGCGGCAAGATGGTCGAGGAAGCCGGACAGATCATCGGCGAAGTCGTGAAGAGCATTCGTCATGTGACGGAAATCGTGGCCGAGATCAGTTCGTCGAGCAAGGAGCAAAGCGAAGGCATCGAGCAGATCAACCACGCCGTCACGCAGATGGACAAGGTGACGCAGGAAAACGCCGCGCTCGTCGAGCAAAGCGCCGCCGCGGCGCAGGCTCTGCAAGACCAGGCGCAGCAACTCACGCAGACCGTCAGCACCTTCAAGCTCGACGACGCCACGTCGAAACAACGTCGCGCCACGCGCGACTCGCATGCGCATCGCTCGAACGATGTGAGCGATGCGGGTGCGTGGCTCGTGTCGGCCCAGTAGAAGTCGAGGCAGGCAACGGACGGAGACACGAGCCGGTCGCGCGGACCGGCTCGATAACACATAGAAGACCGAGCGCTGCTGCAAGCCCGCATCCGCATCGCGCTCTTTCCCGTTTCGCTGTCTGCCGAAGATCACGGCCAACCGTCGCGTTGCCGTCGCGGGCGTACGCCCCGAGCATTCGCATGCGGACAGCGGAATCCGATTAACGGTTTCTTCCGCACGCTATCCAACATGTCCCACGTCTCTTCCGAATCGATTGTTCTTTCACGCTCGCCAGCCGGCGCGGTTATCGAACCGGCAGGCGACCTGTCGCCGGTAGCGCGGACGCTGCAGGTCCGGCGCTTCATCGACGCGTTCCGTCAGCACGGTCATCGTCAGGCGTCGCTCGATCCGCTGCGTCTTGCGCCCGTGCCCGAGGTGCCCGAACTCGACCCTGTGTTTCATGGGCTCGATCCGGCGCAGCCGATCGGCGCCGAGAATCCGCTGCTGCCGCCTTCGGCTGCGGTGCATGAACTCGAGCGGCAATTGCGGCGCGTCTATTGCGGCGCGATCGGCCTCGATCTGACCGGCATCCGCGATCAGCAGCGCCGCGCCCAGTTGTCCGCATGGCTCAAGACGGAGCAGCTTGCGCCGTTGCCGGCGCGCGAGCCGCGCCGCCGTCTGCTGCGCCGCCTCGTGGCCGCTGAAACGTGGGAGCGTCATGTGGCGGCCCGATTCGAACATGCAAAGCGCTTCTCGCTCGAAGGTTGCGAGAGCCTCGTGCCGCTCATTGAAGCAATCGTCGATCAGGCTGCCGCTCATGGCGTTCGGCAGGTGTTCGCGGGCATGCCGCATCGCGGGCGCCTGAATGTGCTTGCCAACGTGATGGACTTCGATCCGGCGAAGCTGGTCGATTGTCTCGATCCCGATTCGGAGGCCGCGGCCGTGCAGCGCGATCTGCCGTATCACCTCGGCGCCAGTACGGTGAGAAAGACGCAAGACGGCGATGTCGCGATCTTCCTTGCGCCCAATCCGTCGCACTTGCAAAGCGTCTATCCGGTGGTGAGCGGCATGGCGCGCGCGTACCAGGACGAGCATCGCGGCTTTGGCTGCCTGCCGCTCGTCATGCACGGCGACGCCGCCTTCGCGGGCCAGGGCATCGTGATGGAAACGCTCAACATGACACGCAAGGACGGCTATGCATTGGGCGGCACGATCCATGTGATCGTGAACAATCAGATCGGCTTCACGACGCCGAACCGGATGGACGCCGAAGCGTATTCGTATTGCACGGACATTGCACGGATGATCGACGCGCCCGTGATCCGCGTGAACGCCGATCGTCCCGACGAAGTGATGCGCGCCGCGAAGCTCGCATTGCAATACCGGATGGAGCACGAGGCCGATGTGATCATCGACTTGATCGGCTATCGGCGTCTGGGTCACTCGGAGCATGACATCCCCGCGCTCACGCAGCCGTTGCAGCAAGCGGCGATCGCGACGCATCAGACCGTCACCGAGTTGTATCACGCGGCCATCGGCGAAGAGACGCCGCTCGACGTGCTGCGCGCGGAAGCGTTGAAGGAGCTTCAGACGACGCCGCCGTCCGCGCGAACTTCGTCACGGTCTCACGGCAACCGGATAAAGCGCACGCGGCCGTTGTCGCTCGCGCGCATGCAGTCGTTGACCGCGGCGTTGACTCGCACGCCGCCCGCGTTCCGGCTGCACGAGTTGCTGCGCAACATCACCACGCAGTGGCAAAAGAGCGTCGCCGATGAAGCCGCCGCCGTCGACTGGTGCTTCGCGGAAAACCTGGCTTATGCGACGTTGCTTGACGACGGCCATAGTGTGCGCATCTCCGGCATGGACGTTGGTCGCGGCACATTCATGCATCGGCATGCGGTGTGGCATTCGCAAGGCAATGCGGCGGGCAATGCGGCAAGCGACACCGCAAACGCGACCGAGCCTTATGTGCCTCTGCAAAACCTCGGTGTGCATCAAGGCGAGTTCGACATCGTCAACTCGCCGCTGACCGAAGAGGCGGTGCTGGGTTTCGAATACGGCTACAGCGTGCAGACCGGCTCGCACCTCGCGATCTGGGAAGCGCAGTTCGGCGACTTCGTGAACGGCGCGCAAGTCATCATCGATCAATACATTGCCGCGGGCGAGTACAAGTGGGACCAGCGCTCCGGTTTGACGATGCTGCTGCCGCATGGCCACGAAGGCGTCGGCCCCGAGCATTCGACCGGGTATGTCAGCCGCTTTCTGCAACTATGCGCGGGCGGCAACATGAAGGTCGTGATGCCGTCGACGTCATCGCAATGGTTCCATATGCTGCGTGAGCAGGCGTTGAGCGCGGAGCCGAAGCCGCTCGTCGTGATGTCGCCGAAAGGACAGCTCTATGGCAATGCGCGCTCGCATTCGCCGCTCGGCGAGTTGATCGGCGGCGCGTTTCTTCCGGTGCTGCACGATAGCGGCGTCGCTTCGCCGCAAGACGTGACGCGCGTCGTGCTGTCGAGCGGCAAGTTCTTCTATGACTTGCAGGCAGCGCGCGATGCTGGCGGCGACACGCGAACCGCGCTCATCCGCGTCGAGCAGTTGTATCCGTTTCCGACGAGCGAGCTTGCCGTTGCGCTCGCCGCCTTCCCGCAACTCGATGAAGTGGTGTGGGCGCAGGAAGAGGAAAAGAAGCACGGCGCATGGCATTTCGTGCGCGACGAAATCCAGCAGGCAGTGCCGGCGAACTGCCGCATTGTCGACGTGTGCCGGCGCGAAAGTCCGTCGGGCGCGCACTCGTCGATACGCGCGCATCGCGACGAACAGCAGCGCCTCGTCGCGGCTGCTCTCGCGCGCGGCTGACGTTGCAACGTCAAGCGGTTTGCCTGCCGAGGTGCGATTGAGTTGCTATTGTTAACAACAACAGGCAGCAACACGCGAGGTTGTCGCGAGCGGCAATTAACCATGCCGCATGGCGGCAGCCTCGCGCTTTCCGGCTTCGTTTCACAGCCTGATTTCGCGGCTTGCCTACGGGCACGCCGGCTCGCGCAAGCGGGCAGCGCGCGTTGGCATGCGGGTTGCGAAGCAGGTCGTCGAAGCGATAGGACAATTGCACATGGCAACCGTACTGCTGGTCGATGACGACGCCGAGGCGCTCGATGCATGGAGCGCCGTCTGCGCCGCCGGAGGTTACGAAGTAAAGACGGCGCTCGACGGCAAGTCGGCGCTCGCGCAGTTCATGGCCGCGCCGGTCGACGTGGTCGTTGCCGACTGGCGCATGCCGGTCATGTCGGGCAGCGAGCTATGTCACCGGTTGCGCACGCTGCCGGGTCTCGCCGACGTCGCGTTCATCCTTGTCTCGGGAGAACCGAGCCCGCCCGCCTTCGTGAGCTTCGACGGATTCCTGCGCAAGCCCGTGGACGGCGCGATTCTGCTCGCGACGATGCGGCGCTTGCTGGACGATCACGTGACTCATCGCGCATTGCAACGCGGCGGGCAGCCTTGATGCTGCCGCACGCCGTTGCGGCGACTTCAGATATCCGCGGGCGGATCGTCGGCCTGCTTCGTTGCCGCCGATGGAATCAGCAGCACCGGCAAGCGCGCCTGGCGCACGCAGCGCTCGGCGACGCTGCCGAGAATCAGCCGTTGAAATCCGCGCCGGCCGTGCGTGCCCATGACGAGCAGATCGGCGTTGAAGTCGGCAGCGGCTTTCAGCACGGCGGTTGATACATCATCGAGCGACGCCGCCTCGCTAACGACAATCTCGCCCTTCACACCTTGCGCGTCCATTTCGCGCGCCAACTCCACGCCGAGTTCCTTGCCCTGTTCGATCAGCCGGTTGCGAAGCACCGAAGGATCGTAGCCGGGCGCCTCGAAATACATCGGCGTATTTTCGACGACATAGAGCGGCTGCAAAACAGCGCCCGTCGATCTGGCGAGCGCGAGCGCCGCCTCGAAGGCGTGGCGCGAAGTCTGGCTGCCGTCGACCGCTACAAGAATGCGTGTGTACATATCCACTCCACGTCAGGTTGCGAAACTTCGATCATGATCCACCGACTTGCGTTCGGACAGGATGTAAATCAACCGGTTCACAAATTTTGACGTGGAGCCGCGCGGGCCGGCCCGCGTTTGCGATCAGGCGCGGCGGCCTTTGACTCGATTGCAAGAGCGCGAAACGCGGCGAATGCCGCCAGGGTTTGCCTTACAATTGGAGCCTACTCTGACAAGCTGCATCCGCCCGGCCGATGAACGAGCGCAAAACGACGGGCTTGCCCGACAAGATCTACGGCGACATCCTGAATCGCATTCTCGAAGGCGAGTACAAGGAAGGTCAGCGGCTGCCCACCGAGCACGCGCTGGCCGAGCGTTTTTCGACCTCGCGGCCCACGGTGCGCGAGGCGCTGGCGCGGCTGCGGGCGGACGGCATCATCGTGACGCGCCACGGTTCGGGCACGACGGTCGCGCGACGGCCCGATCCCGACGTGCGGCGTTTTGCGCCGCTCGAAACACTGTCCGACATCCGCCGTTGCTATGAATTTCGCATCGTCACGGAGACGGGCGCGGCGGAGCACGCGGCACTCAAAGCCGACGCCGACGACATCGCCGCGATCGAAGAAGCGTGGCAGCAACTGGAACGCATCATCGAGACGCGCGGCATCGGCGCACACGACGACTTCCTGTTCCACCTCGCGGTGGCGCGCGCGTCGCGCAACCCGTTTTTCATCACGGTGATGTCGTTCATCGAGGAACAGATTGTTTTCAGCATGAACCTGTCGCGCAATCTCTCGCTCGTGAAAACCGTGGAGCGGCAGCGCCTTGTGCAGGCTGAGCACAGAGCGGTGCTCGACGCGATCCGCCGTAAAGACCCGCAGGCGGCAGGGCAGGCGATGCGAGCGCACCTGGAAAATGCGCTCGAACGGATGTTTGGTTCGTAGGGAGCTTCGCGTGATCCGCCGCGCGCGGATCGAGCAGGGTTAGCAGCGCGTGGACAGTTGCGATGGCCGGCGGCCGGCAGCCAGGCGGCGGAGCAGCGAAGCGGTGGAGGAGCTAAGCGGCCGCGGCCATCGGCCCGAACAGAGCCGTGCGCGTTTTCGGACTCACGGCAATATCCAACGCTACCGCGCGTTCCACGCCGATCTGCAGCGGTGAACCGAGCCGGCTGATTTCAATGCCGGTCTTGCGCAACAGCCGTTCAATTGGCGTCGTGGTCACCGTCACATAGCGCGTGATGCCCATGCGGTCCGCGAACGTGACCAACTCGTGGATCGCCTGCATCGTCACATCGGCGAAACCGAACGACTTCTCCTCGCCGCTCGTGTCGATCGCGAAGCGGCTCAGTTCCCAGATGTGCCGCCCAACCGGCGCCGCCGCGCCGTGCAGCAGTTGCGGGAAGGTGTCTTTCAGCATGTTCGGCCCCTCGGTCGGCATGAGGCGCCAGCAGCCGCGCACGCGCCGGTCGTCGCCCTGAATCAGCATGTAATGCGGTCCCAGCGCATCGTAGCCGTCGATCTCCATGCCCGCTATGGTCGGAATATCCCACCCCAGCCGGCCGTGAAACACCCGCGCCCGCAGGCGGTACATCTCGTTGATGTCCTCGTTGTCGAACTCTTGACGCATTCCAATCCGGATTGCTGTTTGCATGACGTTCTCCTGAACGTGTTGGGGAAAACCAATACGCAGGAAAACTTATGCATTCTGAATCGTTCCGCCACCTATCTACCTGGATAGGTGTGCATGCTTATCGGATAACGCAGAATTTGAGATAGCAACAGCACTCAACCGACGGGACACGAAAATGGAACTTCTCGACAATCACTGGCAACCGCAAACCGGCCTCCAAACGCGTTCGGCGGAGCCTTCCACGGCGGTGGACCGGGTCTTGATCATTGCTTACCGCAAAAAGAAAAAAGAGAGCCAGCGCCGTTTCTGGGCGCGTTTCGGCGTCACCCAGTCGCGCGGCAGCCGCTTTGAATCCGGCGCGGAAATCCCGGCACCGGTCTCGATCCTGCTGGGCCTGTATTTCACCAAGACCGTCTCGGATGCGGACCTCGGCCGCGCCGAGCGCGTGCTGCACAGCCGCGACGCCGCGGCCTTGCTTAACCCGGGTCAATAAGCCCGAGTTGTGTCGCAATCACGGCTGCCGCGCGCCGCGAATTCACGCCGAGTTTCGTCCTGATGTTTTTCATGTGGAAGTTCACCACGGCTTCCGAGCAGTTCAGGATATGCGAAATTTCCCACGTGGATTTGCCGCGCGCGGTCCATTGAAGACACTCGCGTTCGCGCGGCGTCAGCTTCGGCAACAGCGTCTGCGTGTGCGTATGCAGATGGCGCTGGCTGGTGTCGATCACCAGGTCGCGCAGTAGCACAAGGTTGGGCAGCACGACGTCGATATGACGCCAGAAGGTGTCGGTCGGATTTGCGTCGTTCACGAAGCACATCATGCCGGCTTCCTGATTCGGGCCGTGAATCGGCAATGTCACGCCGGCGCGCAAACCGTGCGCGCGAGCTTCCTCGTACATGGACTGCTGCGGCGCCGTGATGAAGATTTCCGGCGACCAGACAAGCGGCGTGGAGCGCGTCGCACAATGCGCGACGGTCGGGTCGATGTGCACGAGACCCTGCTCGTCGTAAGTGCGGCGCCACGCGGGCGCATAGGTGCTGCGCACATACGCGTCTTCCAGCCGAATGGTCGGGCGCGGCAGCATGGCAATCAGAAGCCGGTCGAATCCCCACGTCTCGGCGAGATCCGCGACGGCGCCGAACCACGCCGCCTCGTCGGCGGCGTCCAGTAGCGGCGCCATCTGCTCGATAAAATGTAGCGACAATTTCGACTCTCTCAGACTCGCAAATATCCGGTAGGTCATTTGCGCAGGTTTTTATTTACGGCTGCTTTAATCGCAATCTATCACTAAAAGCCTGTTGCACAGAAAGAGCCCCGCACGAGACTGCCGGCATTAATCCGGGCTTTACCTCTGCATAATTGCTGCCCGCAGTAAATCCGCTCGTCGCGGATTGCAGGTTATGCGTCCTCTAGCCCCTATGCCGCCGCGAGCCGCACGCAGCAACGGTTTAGCGCTGAGCCGCCGGTTCGCGGCCTCATCCCCGCGCTGCGACGACTGCCAATCAAACGGGCAAAACGACCTCATTTGCCAAATCGCGGCTATTACTGCAATCACCGATTTGCGATGCAGTTTCGCTTCCTCACGCTATTCACGGTCCTCGCATGCATTGTCATATAAAAGGCGATGCGTTGCGTTTGGGCATTTCGCCGCGAACGCGAACCCTTCGCGCCCGCGCTGCTGCTCGCAAAGTTGTTTGACAACTTCTCGCAGCCGATGCTACCTTGGGAGCCTGTTTCCATTCCACTCCACTCCACTCGACTCCCGTCCCGTCTCATGAACGAATCCCCATTCGAAGACAGCGAACTCGCTGCGTCGGTCATGGCTGTGCCGCCTTTGGCGCGCCGCGCGGACCATGCACTCGACGCCGCTCAGAACGCCGCGCTGATCCGCCACATCGAGGCGGGCGGCGTGCGCACGCTGCTCTATGGCGGCAACGCCAATCTGTATCACGTCGCCGTGAGCGAATATCGCGACTTGCTGGATATGCTGTCCGAGAGCACGAGCGACGACACGCGCGTCATTCCGGCAATCGGCCCGGACTACGGAAAAATGCTTGATCAGGCGCGGATTCTCGCGCAGACCCGCTACCGCACGGCGATGGTGCTGCCGCTCGCGGGCTTCACGACGTCGGAGGGCGTCGAAGCGGGGCTGACGCGCATCGTCGATGCAGCCGGCATTCCGCTCACGCTGTACATCAAGAGCGAAGACTATGTGGAAGTCGAGACGCTCGCGCGGCTTGTCGAGCGTGACACATTGCTGGCGGTCAAGTATGCGATCGTCCGCAAGAATCCCGCTGACGATCCGTACCTGCGCCGGCTGCTCCAACATGTGCCGGCGAGCAAGATCGTATCGGGCATGGGCGAGCGCCCGGCGCTCGTGCATCTGCGCGAGTTCGGCCTCGCCGCATGGACGACGGGCTCCGGCTGCATTGCGCCGCGCATGGTGACCGCGTTGTTGCACGCGGCGAAGCGCGGCGACCATGACACCGCGCAGCGCCTGTACGACGCGTTCCTTCCGCTCGAAACCTTGCGCGACGACATCTCGCTGATCCGCGTGCTGCATGACGCGGTCACGTTCGCGCAGATCGCCGACATGGGGCCGCTGCTGCCGCTGCTCAGTTCGACACCACCCGAACATCATGCGAAGATCGCCGATGCCGCGCGCACGCTGCTCGCGCTCGAAAGAGAATACGAGCGCGCGCCGTGACCGCTCAATCCACGCTCAATCCATCCACGTAGAGACAGCATGACCGACAACAGCCGACGCTATCCCGATCCTTCCGTGCGCGTGTTCGATCCGCGCTTCAAGTCGCTGATCCTGGCGTCGGCGTCGGTCGAGTGCCTGTATCAGAGCGCGCGCTGGTCCGAGGGACCGGTCTGGTTCGGCGATGGCCGCTATCTGCTGTGGAGCGACATCCCCAACGACCGCATCTTGCGCTGGGACGAAACGAGCGGCGCGGTCAGCACGTTCCGCCAGTCGTCGAATAATGCGAACGGCCATACGCGCGACCGCCAAGGCCGGCTCGTGAGCTGCGAGCATCTGACGCGCCGCGTCACGCGCACCGAATACGACGGCTCGATCACCGTGCTGGCGGATCGTTATCGCGGCAAGCGTTTCAATTCGCCGAACGACGTGGTCGTCAAATCGGACGGCTCGATCTGGTTTAGCGATCCGACCTTCGGCATAGACGGCTTCTACGAAGGCGAGAAGCAGGAGTCGGAACTGCCGGCTTGCGTGTACCGCATCGACGGCCAGTCGGGCGAAGTGAGCGTGGTCGCCGACGACATACTCGGACCCAACGGCCTCGCGTTTTCGCCGGACGAGTCGTTGCTCTACATCGTCGAATCGCGCGGCGAGCCGCGCAAGATCCGTGCGTTCGACGTCGATGCCGATGCCGGCGGCAAGGGCGCGGCGCTCTCGAACAATCGCGTGCTGATCGATGCAGGCCCAGGCACGCCGGATGGTTTTCGCGTCGACATCCACGGGAACCTGTGGTGCGGTTGGGGCATGGGCACCGACGAACTCGACGGCGTGCGCATCTTCACGCCGCAAGGCGAGCCGATCGGCCACATTGCATTGCCGGAGCGTTGCGCGAACGTGTGCTTCGGCGGGCGTCATCGCAACCGGCTTTTCATGGCGGCGAGCCACGGGCTTTACTCGCTGTATGTGAACACGCAAGGCGCGCGCGGCGGCTGATGACAATCACAACGCCGCGCGCACGGTTTGCTCAGGAGGGCTAGTTGCCTGACAAACGCCCGCTGCCTCCATCCACAAACCAGCGGCTCGGGGTTTGCCCTCCTATACAACTTCGCCAAATCATTGACGGCAAAGGCCTTCGGGCCTTAGACAGCGAAATCCCGTGCTACGCGCCAGCAAGCACATTTGCTTGACATCGGCTGTTCCGCTTCGCTATGTTGCAAGGGTTGAAAGAGACGCTCGGGGCACTCGACCGGCGGACCTCATACCAAGAAGCGAGGAGACGCAATGACTGTTTCACACAGGTTGGCGCTCAGGCTGGTGTCGGTATGTTTCGCGGCGAGCGCCGCATTCGGGTCCGCCGCGTTTGCGGCCGATCCTGTCACGCTTAATATCGTCGACGTCGCCGGCGATCTTCAACTCACGCAAAAGGGCTTCGAGGCATTCAAGGCGAAGTACCCGAACCTCGTCGCCAATATCACCTACACGAACGCGCCCGCGCCGCAGTTGCCGGGCAAGATCAAGGCGATGCAGGGGGCCGGCCGCTCGGACATCGACCTCGTGCTGACCGGCACCGACGCGCTCGCGGCCGGCATCGAACAGAACCTGTGGACGAAGCTGCTGCCCGATAACGCCGCGCAGTTCCCCGGCGTGCTCGACAAGTACGCGCCCGGCCCGCGCAAGATGCAGGAGCTCGCGCAAGGCTTCGGCCTCGAAGTCGCGTATATGCCGGCCGGACCGCTACTCGAATACAACCCGGCCAAAGTCAGCGATCCGCCGAAAACGCCCGAGCAACTGCTGCAATGGTGCAAGGCTCACCCGGACAAACTTATCTACGCACGGCCCGCGAACTCGGGACCCGGCCGCACGTTTCTGATGGGCTTGCCCTATGTGCTCGGCGATAAAAATCCGCAGGACCCGATCAACGGCTGGGACAAGACCTGGGCTTTCCTCAAACAATTGAACGAGTGCATTCCGTACTATCCAGGCGGCACGTCGGCGGTCATGAAAGAACTCGGCGAGGGCACGCGCGACATGACGGTGACGGTGACGGGCTGGGACATCAACCCGCGCGCGCTCGGCATCGTGCCGGCCGAATTTCGCGTGCAGGCGTTCGACAACATGACGTGGGTGAACGACGCGCACTTCATGGTGATTCCAAAGGGCGTGCCGAAGGAAAAGCTCGAAGTTCTCTACAAGCTGATGAACTTCATGCTCGAGCCCGCGCAGCAGGCGTTGACTTACGACGACGGTTACTTCTATCCGGGACCGGCAATCAAGGGCGTTACCGAAGCACAAGCGCCCGCGCATAGCCAGGAAGTCCTGAAGAAGTACGGTCGGCCCGAGTACGCCAAGCTGCTCGCGGAACGTCCGCACGCGTTGCCGCTCAATGCAGCGGCGATGGTCGCGGCCTTCAAGAAGTGGGACACGGAAGTGGGTGCGCAAAAAACCAAATAGCCACGGCGGACAGCCCGCGCTTCCACTCATGCCAGTGCGATTCGCGCGCGACCCGTGACAGGTCGCGCGCATCAGGGAACCGCCATGAAGCATTACTTTGAACAGTTGCGGCTCGATTCGGTGAGCCGCAGTTTCACGAATGCGGAAGGCCAGTCGATCGCGGCGCTGCAAGGGCTCGATCTGGACATCCGGCGCGGCGAGTTCATCGCGTTGCTGGGACCGTCGGGCTGCGGCAAGTCGACGGCGCTCAACTGCATCGCCGGCTTGCAGCCGTTGAGCGGCGGTGGCATCTGGCTCGACGACAAACGTATCGACGTATTGCCGCCGGAAAAACGCGGCTTCGGCATGGTGTTTCAGAACTACGCGCTGTTTCCGCACATGAGCGTGCTCGACAACGTCGGCTTCGGTCTGAAGATGCGCGGCGTCGGCAAAAGCGAAATCATGCGGCGCGCGCGTGAGGCGCTGCAACTCGTGCAGCTCGTCGGCCACGAACGCAAGTTGCCGGGACAGCTTTCCGGCGGTCAGCAACAGCGCGTGGCGATTGCACGCGCCATCGTGATCGAGCCGCCGCTGATTCTGATGGACGAACCGCTTTCGAATCTCGACACGAAGCTGCGCATCGAAATGCGCGCGGAGATCCGGCGCATTCACAGTCAGCTCGAACGCGCGACGCTGTACGTCACGCACGATCAGGACGAAGCGCTTTCAATGGCTGATCGCATCGTCGTGATGAGAGAGGGCGTCGTGCAGCAGGTCGCGACGCCGAAAGAGGTGTACACGCGTCCGCGGAATCTGCATGTCGCGCGTTTCATGGGCTATCGCAATGTCGCCGAATTCACGCTCGAAGGCACGCAAGGCGAAGGCGTTCTGGTGAGCGCAGACGGCGTGCGTCTGATCGGCACGCCGATGGCCGGGTTCAACAGCAAGCGAGTGAGCGTCGCGCTGCGTCCGGAAGACATGGAGCGCGCGGCGCCTGGCGCAGACAACGCGTTCGACGCGTTGGTGACTGTCGTTGAATACGGCGGCAACAGTTCGCTGCTGCGCGTGAAGACCGCGTTCGGCGAATTATGGGCGCGCGTGGCCGGCGAATTCGAAGAGGGCGAGCGCATCAGCCTGCGCGTGCCGCCGTCGCGCACGCTCGTCTACGACGCCGAGGCGGCACAACCATGAATACGCCGACGTATCCCGCGCCCGTTCCGCCGACCGCGCCCACCGCTCGCGCAAGACAGCGCGACGGCAAGGCATGGCTTGTTACGCCTGCGCTGCTCGTCATCGTCGCGTTGTTCATCTATCCGTTCGCGTACGGCCTTGCGTTGTCGTTCCGGCCGATGAACGGCGGCAGTGCATGGGCCAACTATCTGACGTTCTTCACCGACACGTCGATGTGGCCGACCATCATCGTCACGCTGAAACTCGCGGTGCCGGCGACGCTGATCAACGTCGGCGTGTCGGTGCCGGTCGCGTTCGCATTGCGTCGGCATTCGCGTTATCAGAAGTTCGTGACGACGTTGCTGGTGATTCCGGTCACGCTCGGCACCGTGCTGATCGCCGACGGCATGCTCACCTACTTCGGACCCAACGGCTGGTTTCCGCAGGCGCTGCAGGGCCTGCATCTCTATACGCGCGAAGTGCGGCTCACGCATAACTTCTGGGGCGTGCTGATTTCGCTGATCGTGTCCGGCTTTCCGTTCGCGTTTCTGTTGACGCTCTCGTATGTGACCGGCATCGATCCGACGCTCGCGAGCGCCGCGGCCACGCTCGGCGCGAGTCCGTGGGAGCAGTTCCGCCGCATCTATTTGCCGCTCCTGATACCGGGCTTGACGATGGCCGCGTGTCTTTCGTTCGTGCAGGCGTTTTCGGTGTTTCCGTCGGCGGTGCTGCTGGGTGCGCCAGCGGGGCCGACGCGCGTGATGTCGATTGCCGCCGCCGAAGCCGCGTTCGAAAGCTACGACTATTCGCTTGCGTCGGCGATTGCGATGGTGATGGGCTTCGTGCAACTGCTCGTGGTCGTCGCGATGCTCGGCGCGCGCCGCCTGTCGTATAGCGGCCCGGCAACAGGAGGCAAAGGCTGATGACGAGCGAACATCGCGGCGCGCCGGGCTCGTGGTCGACGTCCACGTCCGCATCCACGCAGCAGGGCGACGACGCCCGCGAACCCCACAAGCGCGCGAAGCAGCGCGCGAGCGTGCCGGGCCGCGTGTGGCGTGTGATCGTGTGGGGCGCGATGGTGTTCTTCCTCGTCAACGTCGTGCTGCTGATCGCGACGGTGGCGGTCAACTCGATCGCGACGCGCTGGTTCGGCACCTTGCTGCCGCAAGGCTTCACGCTGCATTGGTATGCGCAGGCGTGGAGCGATTTTCAACTGGCGAGCGTGCTGTGGGTGACGGTCGAAGTAGTCGGCGCGGTCGTGCTGTTGTCAGTGCTGCTCGGCGTGCCCGCGGCCTATGCGCTTGCGCGCGTGCAGTTTCCCGGCAAGCGCCTCGCGATGCTGATATTCCTGTTGCCGCTGATGGTGCCGCCCGTCACCTATGGCATTCCGATGGCGACCGTGATGTACAAGGTCGGCCTCGCCGGCACGCTGAGCGGCGTGATACTCGCGAACCTCGTGCCCGCGCTGCCGTTCGTGATCCTCGTGATGACGCCATTCATCGAACAGATCGATCCGAATCTGGAAGCGGCGGCGCGCATCTTCGGCGCCAACACATTCCGCTATTTCCGCTACGTGCTGCTGCCGCTGCTCGTGCCCGGCATGCTCGCCGCCGCGCTGCTCGTGCTGGTGCGGACCATCGGCATGTTCGAGCTGACGTTTTTCACTGCCGGACCCGCGACGCAAACGCTCGTGGTCGCGTTGTACTACGCGGTGTTTTCAACGGGCGTGCGCGCGCCGCAATCCATCGACGCGATGGCGATGATCTACATGGCGATCACGCTGATCTGGGTGTTGATCGCGCTGCAGTTCGTGAGCCCGACGCAGATCGTCTCGCGCGTGAAGGAGCAGAAGCATTGAGCGGAGCCGCGCATCGCGCGCGGCTCGCATGCAGACTCAAACGTTCTAAAGCGGTCTCAAGCGCGAGGCTTACTCACCGACGCGATAAACGCGCCCTGTCTGCGCGCCTTCCACGCTGCGCAGATACCCTTGCGCGGCGCGTTGCGCGGTGACCGGCTCGAAGCCGCGGAAGTACGGCGCATAGCTTTCCATCGATTCGCTCAGCACTGTCGGGCTCACAACGTTGATGCGGATGCCGCGCGGCAGTTCGATCGCCGCGCCTCGCACGAAACCTTCCAGCGCGAGATTGACGGTCGTCGCATTCGCGCCTTCGCGGATCGGCTCGTCGGCGAGAATGCCGCTCGTCAGCGTGAACGAGCCGCCGTCGTTCACATAGTTCTGCCCTGCGAGCACGACGTTGATCTGTCCCATCAGCTTGTCGCGCAGGCCGACCCAGAACTGCTCGCTCGTCATTTGCGGCAGCGGTCCGAAATGCACTTTGCCGATGGCCGTGACCACGCCATCCACCTTGCCGATCTCGCGAAAGAGCCGCTCGACGCTCGCAGGGTCCGTGCTGTCCACCTGATACTGGCCGCGCGTCGCGCCCACTTCGATGACTTCATGCCGAGCCTTCAGCTCCGCGCTCACTGCCTGGCCGAGTGTGCCGGTGGCGCCGATCACGAGGATCTTTTTCATTTACCGCTCCGTCGAGTTGATGTGCGCCGATTGTGCACCGGGCCGCATGGCAGAAAAACGCCCGGCGGCGAGCAGGTCTCGCAACCACCGGTTCGTAATCGAAGACATCCGATAAAAAACGCGCATTGCTATTTAAACGGCGTGCGCGCTGTTATCTCCGGACCGCTCGGCTTCATCGCCGTGATTCAAACACGCGCCCAAACCACATGATTATCTAACTCGATGTATTTCGATCACGCGCGTAGGCCGCAAATGATTAAGGGCATAATGGATGCGGCCGCGTTCACCGCGATTCTCGCCCGCACGCGAATAGTCGAAGAGATCCTCTGCGGAATGGATTCCCTGCGGCTCGACCATGCCTTTGTCGACGACGGTATAGCCAGGCTCGAGCGCAAGCAGCAGATGATTGCCGCCGACCCGGCTGTCGAATCCCGCCATGCCGTCGAGCGCTTCCGCCACGCTGTTGACGAGCGTCGCGTTGCTGGTCGTGATTTCGTCGACGGCAATGGGGCTTTGACCCGCAATGCGCGCGGCTTCGTGGTTCTTGCCGTCGGTGTCCACGGTGCTGTCGTGCGTGCGGTCGTTATACAGTTCCGCGCTGCATGAGTGGCTTTTGACGGTTGCTTTGGGCGCGTCTGCGGAATTGTCGATAGTGCTGTTCATATGCATTCTCCTTTCAGGAAGTGTGGTCCCCGAGAGCAAGGTCCGTTCCTTTTGCAGGGCGATTGCGTTCGCGCGTCTTTCGTTTTTTTTAATGAACGCGCATTTTCTACAGAGTATGATCATACTCCGGCGTGGAATTGCTGCCGCTGTTTGCAAACGCGGCGCGATGAACGCGGGCTTACTTAAAACATTCTACGGGGCCGTCAGGGCGGGTGACATATGCACTTTGATGCTGCATTCACACATCGCGGCTATTTGTTAAATTGCGCACCGGCGCGCGCCGGCGATGGCAAGTGGCAGCCTTACGTGGTCATCTCGCGCTCGAGCGACGGCGAGCTCGTCGCCAACCGTTTTTTTCCAACCGACCTTTGCTTCCCCGACGAAGCGACGGCCATCGCCCATGCGCGCGATTGGGCCGTGCGCTGGATCGACGCGAGCAGCGTGACCATCTGAGCGGGCAGTTGCGCCTGGACTTGCATTCGCGCTTCGCGCAATGCTGCGCGAGCCCGCGCAAAACGCGGTAATCTCTCGGGACAATCACTCCATACCGTGCTCGCCGCACGGCGCTGTCCGTTTATGCCTAATGTGCCTTCCCAGAACTGGGGCCTCGAACAGATCGTCGCGGACTTGCGCGCGTCGCGTGAAGAACTGCATCGCACGCGGCATCCGCTCGGCATTCGCGAGTTGCCGTCACGCGAAGCGGTGGTCGGCATCGTCGCCGGCTTGCGTGCCGCGCTGTTTCCCACGCACTATGGCGCGCCCGATCTGACTGACGAAACCGTCGACTACTACGTCGGCCATACGTTAGAAAGCACCTTGCGTTTGCTCGCCGAACAGATTCGCCGTGCGCTGCGATTTCTGCCGGAACACGCGCAAACGCCGGAGGCCGAGTTGCGCGAGCGCGCCTTCGAAGTGGCTCGCCAGTTCGGCACGCAGTTGCCGGGCATTCGCGCGCTGCTTGTCAGCGACATTCAGGCCGCGTTCACCGGCGACCCGGCCGCGCAGCACATCACCGAAATTCTGCTTTGCTATCCGGGCGTATGGGCGATGACGCATCATCGTCTCGCGCATGCGCTGCATCGTCTCGGCGTGCCGTTGCTCGCGCGCTTCATCAACGAGATCGCGCACTCCGCGACCGGCATCGACATTCACCCAGGCGCGACGATCGGCCCGAGTTTTTTCATCGACCACGGCACGGGCGTCGTGATCGGCGAAACGGCGATCATCGGCGAGCACGTGCGCGTGTACCAGGCGGTGACGCTCGGTGCGAAGAGCTTTGCCGCCGATGTCGACGGCACGCTCATCAAAGGCAATGCGCGGCATCCTATCGTCGAGGACCACGTCGTGATCTACGCCGGCGCGACCATTCTCGGACGCGTGACGATCGGGCGCGGCTCGGTGATCGGCGGCAATGTGTGGCTCACGCATAGCGTGCCGCCCGGCAGCAGCGTCTCGCAAGGCAAGGTGCGCGAAGGCGAGCGCGGCGACGAAGGGCGGCGCTGATGCCCGCGCGCGACGGGACGCGTGGCCGCGTCCACATGCCCCGTTGCGCGATTGCCGGCGTCGAGGCGACCGTCGCCGAAACCGCGCGCGCGTTTCCGCGACATTCGCATGACCGGTTCGGCGTGGGCGTGATCGTCAGCGGTGGACATAAGTCGGCGAGCGGCCGCGGTCCCGTCGAAGCGCGCATGAACGACGCGATCATGGTCAACCCCGGCGAAGTGCACGACGGCAGTCCGCTCGACGAGCGCGGCCGCGCGTGGCACATGCTGTATTTCGAGCCGTCGATGCTCGTCAGCGCCGCAGCCGAACTGAACGCGACCGAAGCCCGCGAGGTCGAGCTCACGCAGCCGGTCGCGCACGATCCGCTACTCAAGCATTTGTTCGAACGATTGTTTGCGATGGCCGTGCAGCCTTCCGCGCGTGACGATCTCGCGTGTGAACAGGCGCTGGTCGAGTTGGTCGCGCATTTGCTGTCCGCGCATGCAACGTGTCGGGCAACCGGTCATGCGCGTATGTTGGGCACGAGTTCGGTTGCGACTATCGCGCACGCGAAAGCACGCATCGACGACGACCCCGCCGCGCCGCTCACACTCGCCGATCTCGCCGATGAAGCGGGCATTAGCCGCTTTCAGTTACTGCGAGCTTTCGCGCACGAAACGGGCTTGCCGCCGCACGCGTACCGGATGCAACGGCGCGTGGTGCTGGCGCGGCAATTGATAGCGCGCGGCGTATCGCTTGCCGACGCGGCGGCTGCGGCCGGCTTCGCCGATCAGAGTCACATGACGCGGGCTTTCGTGCGCCTGCTCGGTGTTACGCCGGCCAACTATGCTGCAGCGATGCGTTAAACAGCGTGGGGGGACGCGTGAGCCGAGCGGCGCTTCGATGCGCGTTCGGCATGAAGCCCGCCGCTAGAACCGCAAATGCTTCAGCACGTCGAGTTCGCGCATGCCGGGCAGCCCCACATGCCGACCGATAAACCAGGCCGCGGCCCATGAAGCGGCGACCACGATCAGATCGCAATGTCCGCTATTCCATAGGTTCAACGAATGCCGTCCGGCGATCCACGGTACGCCGAGCGGGTTCGGCCAGTCGGCGAGCAGATGCATCAGTCCGCCGCATGCGAAGCCGAAGGCTGCGGCCGCATAGATGGAGTGCCCGAGCTGGAAGTATGAAACCGCGAGCGATGCGATCCAGCCGATGCCCCAGTGCGTCAACGTACGGTGCGTGATCCACAGCTTGCGTTTGCGCGACCACCAGGCGACTTCGAGCCAGTCGGGCGCCGTGCTTCCCGCGACGCCCGCGATAAAGCTCATCAGTACGCCGAGATAAAACAGGCCGTCGTGGCCGCCGCCCGTGTGCATGACGAGCGCCGCGGCAATGGCGCCGGCCGCGAAACCGGTTGCATGATGTGCGTTGCTGGATGCCATCGGAATGAGTGGCGCGCCGCGCCGCGTGAAGAAGAAGGGGCGGCTATGTTCGCAGATGCCCGCCCAAAAAAATAGCCGGGACGCCGAACTAAAAGTTCATCTCCCGGCATGGCGCGTGAAGCGCGAGTCATGCGCGCATCACATGAGAACGAGCATGCCTCGCACAAACCTCACGTCGCGCATCGCGCAATGTTAAAGCGCATTTCCGGTTCCGGCGGATCGTCGGGCGCATTGGCCGGATGCATCACCTTGATGACGGAGCCGGCGTTCGACGGCGTCAGCGTGACGAAGTACGAATTGTTCGAGTCGGAGCCGACTGCGATTTCGGTCGCGGTGCCGACGCGCGACAGACGCACTCGCGACAAACGGCTTTCCAGGCAACTCGCGACGTACGCGGGCGCGCGCTGCGAGGACACATAGATCATGGGCTGCGACGGGTCGCGCGCGGAAGGTCCGCTGGACGAGCCGCAAGCCGCGAGTGTCGCAATGACAGCGGTGGTGGAAGCGAGCAGAAAGATTCGTTTCATGTCGATGTCGTCGGCGTCCGTGGTCGGGCGCGGGAACTTGGGGGCGGGCGAAGCATGACGTGCGCCGTGCACCAATCAATGCGCTTGCTAATGCAGCGGCCAACGCAATGCACGCTTCGCGACAAAGCCGCTCTTCGTCGGTTTGACAATCGTGCTGCAAGCACGATTTCAATCGCGAGCAAGAAGCGGACGCCCGAGTATACCCAGCACGCATTCGCGCCGTCACTTCCGTTACAAGCTGATACGTCGCTGCGTTTTTGAGCGGCTTTTATAGAGGCTTTGCAAGCGGCCGCGCACATCGCCAGATGCCCGCTTCGACTTGTCCGTTCGTCATAGTGCGGCGTTCCGCGCGCTCAAGGCAGGTAGAATTGCAGGCTCGACATGTGTACTAGTCCAGCGAAAGTGAGTGAACCTGCAATGACCGACCCCAACCTTCCATCGTCCGATCCTGCTCTTTCCACGACGGAAGGCTCGTCCGCACCGGACGCCGCGCAACTCGAAGGCGAGCTGGACGTGGTCCACGAAGACCGTCTTTGGCGCGACGACGGCTGGACCGCGCGCGTCATCAAGAACGAAGACGACGAAGGCTGGGCCGTCGCAATGATCAAGGACGGCGAAGCGGAACCCGCGCTCGTCGGCCCGTGGACGATGGGCCGCAACAAGAAAGACCCAAAGCCGCTCGACACCGGCGCATTCAACACGCTCGTCAAAACCGCGTCGGAAGTATTGCGCCGTCATGAGCAGCAGTTGCGCGCGCAGCTTCACAAGGCCGTACGTGTGCCGAGCGCGGACGGCAACGACGAGCTCGACATCACGCTCGACATCGTGCCCGACGAAGACGAGCCGTACGCGCTGCTGACCGCGCTCGACACCTTCGGCGAGCAGCTCGCGCAAGTGCAGGTCGCGCCGAATTTCAAGCTGAGCAAGGCGAGCGCTTCGGCGTGGGTCGAAAACGAATTCCGCCGTCCTGGCTGAAAATCCCGCTCGCAAAGGAATGAGCAGCGCAGGGCAAGGAATGAGCAGCGCAGGGTAGGCGCCGCAAGTATTACCAACGGCTGTCAATATACTTTCACATTCGCTTCATAGAATCCTCGCGTCATAGCGGCGCGAGCGTGAACCATGGTTTCGATCCGGGTCGTGCCGGCTGTGAGTCAACCCACGCCACCACAACCAGGATTACGACAACATGGCAGAGCCGTTCGATCTCTCCCGCCGCAAGGCCCTGAAACTGTTTGCCGGTGTACCGATGCTGCCGTTAGGCGGCCTCGCCACCGCGTCCATGTTGAGCGCCTGCGGAGGCAGCAGCAACGATCTCGCGACGACAGTCAAACCGGTTGCCAGCTTCGTGTCGGCGGCTTTCGGTTCGATGGCCGCGCCGACGCTGGCCGACCCCGCGGCGATGGCAAAGACCACGGTCGCCTCCACGCTGACGGTGCAGTTGAGCGACGGCAGCAGCCGCGCGTTCAAGCTGTCGTATCAGCCGTTTTTCATCACCGGCGACATGGTGCCGAACATTCAGGGCGGGACGATTCTCGCGGGCGGCTACGTCGACATCAACAATCAGCCGATCGTCGATCAATCCGTGGCCGGCAAGGAGCGCCAGTTCTATTCCGATTGCCCGGACGGCAGCTCGCTGATTCGCCTCGACAATCCCACGGTCAAGGGCATCAAGGGCAAGGCGGTGTTCGCTGTCGTCCAATTCGAATACGCCACGCGCGATCAGAGTCTCGTGTCGATGTACGGCCAGTTGCCGTCGCCGATTGCCGTGCTCACGCTCGACCAGGACCAGGCGACCGGCAAGCTCACGCTGGTCGGCTATCACAACGTGGATACGTCGAAGGTGCATGGCTTGTGGATCACGTGCGGCGCAAGCCTGTCGCCGTGGAATACGCATTTGTCGAGCGAAGAGTACGAGCCGGACGCGGCGACGATCTCTTCCAATAGCCAGTTCAAGGGCTTTAGCCGCAACCTGTACGGCAGCGACACCGCGGCGAATCCGTATCACTACGGCCATCTGCCTGAAGTGACCGTGAATCCCGACGGCACCGGCAGCATCAAGAAACATTACTGCCTCGGCCGCATCTCGCACGAACTGGTTCAGGTGATGCCGGACAAGCGCACCGTGCTGATGGGCGACGACGCCACCAACGGCGGCCTCTTCATGTTCATCGCGGACCGCGAAGCGGACCTGTCGGCGGGCACGCTGTACGTCGCCAAATGGACGCAGGTGTCGTCGAGCGGGGCGGGCGCGGCGACGCTGTCGTGGATCAACCTCGGCCACGCGACGAGCGCCGAAATTGAGGCACTCGCGAACACGCTGACCGCGGCCGACATCATGGACGTCAAGACCGCCGATCCCGCCGACGCGTCGTACACGAAGATCAATTTCAACGGCACGTTCAACTGGATTCGCGTGAAGCCGGGCATGAACAAGGCCGCGACTTTCCTGGAGACGCATCGCTACGCGGCGCTTGCCGGCGCGAGCATGGGCTTCACGAAGCTCGAAGGGACGACCGTCAATATCAAGGACAAGGTGCTGTATTCGGCGATGTCGCGTATCGAGAAGTCGATGGTGCGCGGCAATGCGGCATCGACGGATGTCGCGGTCGACAAAACCATCAGCGCCGGCGCGGTCTACGCGCTGAACATGAAGGGCGGCCAGCTCGATCGCAGCGGCGGCGCGATCAATAGCGAATGGGTGCCGGTCGACATGGCGGCGCCCGCCGCACTCGTCGGCGAGGATCTCTCCACGGCGGACGCGCTCGGCAACACCGCGAATCCCGAGCGCATCGCAAACCCGGACAACCTCAAATTTTCGGAGAAGCTGCGCACGCTGTTCATCGGCGAGGACAGCGGCATGCACGTGAACAACTTCCTGTGGGCGTACAACGTCGACACGAAGACGCTCTCGCGCGTGCTGTCATGTCCGGCCGGCGCGGAATCGACAGGCCTGCACGCGGTCGATGAAATCAACGGCTGGACCTACGTGATGAGCAACTTCCAGCACGTCGGCGATTGGGAAAGTCCGCTGCACGACAAGGTCAAAGCGACGCTCGATCCGCTCGTGCGCGCCAACTATAAGGACCGCTTCGGCGCGACGGTCGGCTATCTGACGGCCGATCCGACGTCGATCAAGCTGTAACTCTCGCACCCGAGGCGGCGCGTGCCTGCATCGAATCGCCCATGCGCGGGGCGCCCATGCGCGGGGCGCCCATGCGCCGCCTCAGCTCCGCTTGCAGAAGATCGCCGTGATGAGCGGCGCCACGCGGTGCACGATCGCCGTCCCGCCGGCCGACGTCACCGCGTTCTTCACCTTCGATTCGCTCCCGAACACGACCACGCCATAGGCCGAGCGCGCGACCGGCTCGCCGTCTCCCACGCGGAACATCGGGTCGTCCTTTTCGTAGCCGACCACCGCGAAAACGTGAAATCCGAATGCGCTGAGGTCTGCGCCTTGCGCGGGAGAGAATGCGTTGATCGAATTGCTTTCGACCCGCGTCGGTTTCGGATCGATCAGTTGCTGCCCGGCCAGATCGGCGATGAACTGATGGCCGGTTTCATTGCAGGCGAGCGGCGCGTCGAGCGCGGCGGCATACACGGCGAGCGGCAGCGCGCCGGCCGCGATAGCGAGGACGGCACGGCATAAGGCACGCGATACGGAAGAAGAAAAAAAGCGTTTCATGGCACGGACGGCGGCATAGTCGATCTGGCGCGATGTAGTGTCGATATAGTGTCGATGTAGCGTGTCTACAACGCGCGGCGCGGCGATAAACTCAGAGCAGGCAGCTCGCGAAGACGTTGCGCATTGGTGCGATCGCGCGAGGCCGGCCCAGCAGGACTCGCACTTTATCGCGGTTCGGCAAATCCTGCTTCATTCGCTGTAGGTGACAAATCATCGCAAGTCGTCGGCAAAGCATTAGCAAATTACCGGCAAACGGTTAGCAAACGATTAGCGAGCCCGATAAACCGCAAAGAAACTGACGCGAAGAAAGCAATCTTTCGCGATCCCGTATATATTTCCGGGTTATGAATTCAACACCGCACACTCCAATTAATGTGCCGCCGCCCAAGACCTGGGACGCGCGGCTGGCCCGCCGGCTCGTGACTCCGCTCGTGAACACGCGTGTTTCGCCCAATCATCTGACTACGCTGCGTCTGTTGATCGGCGTCGCAGGCGCGCTGTGCCTCGCGCGCGGCGGCTTCGCATGGGCCAATGCGGGCGCGGTGCTGATCGTGCTCTCAAACTTTGTCGATCACACCGACGGCGAGCTTGCGCGCATCAGCGGCAAGACGAGCCGGATCGGTCATTTTTACGACCTGGCTTCGGACGCGCTCGTCACCGTCATGCTGTTCATGGGCATGGGTATCGGCGCAGGCGCGTCGAATCTCGGCGGCTTCACCGTGGATGCCGGCTGGCTTGGCGCCGTCGCGGGCGTCGCGGTCGCGCTGATTTTCTTTCTGCGCATGCGTATCGAGGAAATGGCGGGCAAGGCGGGCACGAAGCAGGCGGCCGTCGGCGGCTTCGAGACCGAAGACGTACTGTATCTGCTGCCCATCGTCACGTTGACGAGTGTGACGATGCCGTTCGTCGTCGCCGCGTCGATCGGCGCGCCGCTCTTCGCGGTGTGGGTCATGATCGACTACTGGCGCGTGGTGCGCCGCACGGCGCAGCCGTCCGCGGCGGCTGCGGCTGCCACCGAAACGACTCAGGCGTGGGCAGGCAAATGAGTACACACGCCGAAGACGACGTGAGCGCATCGATTCCCGAACAACACGCCGCGGCTGCGCTGGACATAGCCCCGGCAGTTCCCGCAGCCCCGGCAGCGCCGGACGCCGACCGTGCCGTCGCGAGCCGCACGCGCGCATTCGACACTCCGCGGCTGCGCAAGGACTTCGCCGATCAGGGCGCGTTCCTCTACATGGAGGACTTCCTCGCGCCCGAAGTCACCGCGCAGCTCGTACACAGCGCGCGTGCGCTGCTCGACGAAGTCAACCGCAACTATCTGCCGGGCCACAAGCAGGGCGGCAGCGTGAGCCGTCATACGATCGACCGCCTCGCGCCGTTCATCGCCGAGCTGTATCGCTCGAAAGAGCTGATCGGCTGGCTCGAACAACTGAGCGGCGACAAGCTGCAAGTGTCGCCGGCCGACGATCCGCACGCCTACGCGCTGTATTACTACACGCGGCCTGGCGATCACATCGGCTGGCACTACGACACTTCGTACTACGACGGCCGCCGCTACACGTTGCTGCTCGGCGTGATCGACGAATCGTCGTGCCGGCTCGACTATGAATTGCATACGCGCAATCCCGATGTGCCGGACCAACCCGGCTCAGTGCAAATTCCGCCGGGCGGCCTGGTGTTTTTCGACGGCGACAAGCTGCGCCATCGCATCACGCCGGCCGGCCCGAACGAAATGCGCGTATCGCTCACGTTTGAATACGTCACGGACCCGAACATGCGTCCGTGGCGCCGTTTGATTTCCAACATGAAAGACGCGATTGCTTATTTCGGCTTCCGCCAGGTGTTTCGTCAAATGACTCAGGCGAATACCCGCGGTACTCGCAAGGACCGCGCATGACTCGCGCGGCCCTGATTCTGCTGTCGATCGGGACGGCGCTGTTTGTCGGCCTGCTCGCATGGCAGGGTTTCGGCTCGGTCGCCTCGACGCTGCTCGCGGCCGGCTGGGGGCTCGCGCTCGTCGCGGCGTTTCACGTCGTGCCGCTCGCACTCGACGCGGTCGCGATCTCCGTCCTGTTGCCGCGCGGCCGCGAGCGGGCGCCTCACCCGCAGCAGCATCTTGCAGTGCGCGACGCGCTGTTCGCCCGCTGGATCGGCGAATCCGTGAACAGCCTGCTGCCGGCCGGCCAGATCGGCGGGCCTGTGGTGATGGTGCGGCAACTGTCGCAGCGCGGCATGCGCATGCGCGACGCGGCCGCGGCCATCACGGTTAGCACGACGGCCCAGGCGCTCGCGCAAATCATCTTCGCGCTGTTCGGGCTGCTGACGTTCGGCGCCTATGCCGCGCACGGCGCGCTGCACGACCTGCAAACCGCGACGTGGATCGCAACGGCGGTGCTCGGCGGCATGATCGTCGGTTTTTACTATGCGCAGCGGCGCGGGCTGTTCGGCCGGCTGCTCGGCGTATTGTCGAAAGTGTTCGGCAAGCGCGACTGGTCCGGGCTGATGAACCGCGCCGAAGCCGTCGACGCCGCCGTGCAGGCCATGTACCGCGAGCGCGGCCGGGTCGCGGCGAGCTTCGCGCTCAGCCTCGCCGGCTGGATCGTCGGCACGGTGGAAGTGTGGCTCGCGCTGCGCTTTCTCGGCCATCCCGTCGACTGGGTCGACGCGCTGCTGCTCGAAAGCCTGGGCCAGGCGATTCGCGGCGCGGCTTTCATGATTCCGGGCTCGCTCGGCGTGCAGGAAGGCGGTTATCTGCTGCTCGCGCCGCTGGTCGGCTTGCCGCCCGACGCGGCGCTCGCGCTCTCGCTGACCAAGCGCGCGCGCGAAATCCTGCTAGGCTTGCCGGGTCTGCTGGTTTTGCACTTCAGCGAAAGAAGCTGGCAAAGGCGGCGTGCCCTTGGGCGCGTTCCCGCTGTCGATTAAACTCCGTATCTTTTCAAAGGACCGCGCATGCGTGCCATCATTCTCGCTGCGGGCCTCGGCCTGCGTCTCCAGCAACCGCCGGAAGCCCAGTTCCCGAAATGCCTGTTGCAGTTCGACGGCTTGAGCCTGCTCGAGCGGCATCTGCAGATGCTCGAAACCGCCGGCGTGACCGAAGTCGTGCTGGCGCTCGGCTTTCAGCCCGAGTCGGTGCAGGCGGAACTGGCGCGCATCAACTGGCCGCACGCGGTCGAAACCGTGCTGAACACGCGCTATGACCTCGGCAGCGTGCTGACGGTGCACACGGTGGCCGAGGCGCTCACGCGCGGCGGCGACGTCCTGCTGATGGACGCCGACGTGCTCTACGACGAGCGCATCCTGGCCGCGCTGGTCGCGGGCGAAACGGTCAACCGTCTGTTGATCGACCGCGACTTTGAAGCCGGCGACGAGCCCGTCAAACTGTGTCTGAAAGACGGCGTGCCGGTCGAGTTGCGCAAGCAGCTTGCCGTGAATCTTGAGTACGACACGATTGGCGAGTCGGTGGGCTTCTTCCGTTTCCGCGAAGAAACCGCGCGGCGCTTTGCGGAAATCGTCGCGGGTTATGTCGACAGCGGCCGGGCCAACCTGCCGCACGAGGAAGCCGTGCGCGACCTGCTGCTCGAGCGCAGCCAGGTGTTCGATACGGCCGACGTGACCGGCGCGCCGTGGATCGAGATCGACTTCCCGAACGACGTGGCGCGCGCCACGACTGAGATCCTGCCGCAGTTGCAGCCGCTCGTCAGCGCTTCACGCTGAGTCCTCACTGACTCCTCGCTAAGCGCGTTTGACGCACACGACAAAGAGCCGGCTCGATGCCGGCTCTTTGTCGTTCAAGGTCTATACGAGCACCATCGGCAACAACATACGTCGCCGATGCAATGCCATAATCGACGCTTTACGCCGACGGCCTTGTCACCCGTCGCCCTGCCAATGCCCTTCGCTTTAGGCGCTTTCATCGTCCCGCTGATCGTCGCGTGCGCGATGTTCATGGAAAACGTGGACGGCACGGTTATCGTGACGTCGCTGCCCGTGCTGGCCCGCGATCTCGGTCAGGACCCCATCACGCTAAAGCTCGCCGTCACCGCGTATGTGATCGGCCTCGGCGTCTTCATTCCGATTTGCGGCTGGGTCGCGGACCGCTTCGGCTCGCGCACCGTGTTTCGCACGGCAATCGGCATTTTCATGGCCGGCTCGCTGATGTGCGCGGCGTCCACGTCGCTCGGCATGTTCGTGGTCGCGCGCTTCGTGCAAGGCATTGGCGGCGCGATGATGGTCCCGGTCGGCCGCATCATCATTTTCCGTTCGGTGCCGAAGTCGGACTTCATACGCGCGGTCAATTATCTGACGGTGCCCGCGTTGCTCGGGCCGGTGGTCGGTCCGCCGCTCGGCGGATTTATCACGACGTATCTGCATTGGCGCCTGATCTTCTTCGTCAATATTCCGATCGGCCTGTTCGGCATCTGGCTGGCGAACAAGCACATCGCCAATGTGCGCGAGGCGCATCCGGGCCCGCTCGACTGGACCGGCTTTCTGCTGTCCGCGAGCGGCGCGTCGCTCTTCATGCTCGGGCTTTCGCTGGTGGGCGGCGAACTCGTGTCGAATCCGGTGTCGTTCGGCATGTGCGGCGTCGGCGTCGTGCTGCTCGTGATTTATGTGTTGTACGCGAATCGCGTGGAAGCGCCGGTGCTCGATCTGCGCCTGTTGCGCATTCCCAGTTTTCACGCGAGCGTGGCGGGCGGATCGCTGTTTCGCATTGGCCTCGGCGCGGTGCCGTTTCTGTTGCCGCTCGCGTTGCAGGAAGGTCTCGGCATGACCGCATTCGTGTCGGGTTCGATCACCTGCGCTTCCGCGTTCGGCTCGATCTTCATGAAGGCGGCGGCCTCACGCATACTCGGACGCTTCGGCTTTCGCACGGTACTGATGTTCAACGCGGGCTGTGCGGGCGTGGCGATTGCAGTCTACGGCCTGTTCTTTCCCGGCACACCGCACTGGTTGATCTGGTGTGTCGTGCTGTTCGGCGGTTTCTTTCCGTCGCTTCAGTTCACTTCGCTGAACACGTTGGCGTATGCCGACATTCCGAGCCGCGACGTCGGCCGCGCGACGAGTGTCGCCAGCGTGATCCAGCAGATTTCGCTCGGGCTCGGCGTGACCATCGCGGGCATCGTGCTGCAGATTTCGCACAACGTGCAGGGCCATTCGAGCATCGTGTTCTCGGACTTCTGGCCGGCGTTCGTGGTGGTTGGCCTGTTCTCGTTCCTGTCGATTCCGGTCACCGCACGCCTGCCGCACGACGCCGGCGATGAAATCGCACGCGGCCGCCGCGGCACCGCGTGACCGCATGAAGCGGCGCGATAAGCGCCGCGCTGACGCTACACCGCTTCCTTCACCGCGCGCAGGAACTGCTGCGTGCGCTCATGCTGCGGGGCGCTGAAGAACTGCTGCGGCGGACCTTGCTCGATGATCTTGCCTTGCGAGAAAAAGCACACACGGTCCGCGAATTCGCGCGCGAAGCCCATCTGATGCGTGACCATCAGCATGGTCAGATTGTGCTCGCTGCCGAGACGGCGAATCACGTTCAGCACCTCGCCGCACAACTCGGGATCGAGCGCCGACGTCACTTCGTCGAACAGCATCACCTTGGGCCGCATCGCCAGCGCCCGCGCAATCGCGACGCGCTGTTGCTGACCGCCCGACAACTGCGACGGATAGTGATTGCACTTGTCCTCGAGGCCGACGAGCGACAGCAGATCGCGTGCGCGCTCGGTCGCTTCCTTGCGCGACAGGCCGAGTACCTGCATCGGCGCTTCGATCGTATTGGCGAGCGCCGTCATGTGAGGAAACAGGTTGAAGCTCTGAAACACCATGCCGATCTTGCTGCGCACGCGCCGCAAATGTTTCAGCGATGCGGGCACCAGCTCGCCGTTCTTGCGCATATGCGTGAGCGGCTCGCCGTCTACTTCGATCATGCCGCCCGTGAGCGGGTCGAGTGTCATCAGCACGCGCAGCAACGTCGACTTGCCCGAACCGCTCGGACCGATGATCGCGACTTTCTCGTTGCGGCCAATATCCAGGTCGAGTTCGTCGAGCACCGTCAGCGCGCCATAGCGCTTCGTGACGCCGGCGAAGCGCACCATGGGCGCCTCGCCCGGTGCGCCGGCCTGCGGGTCGAGTACGGAAGCGGGATCGTCTCGTTTCATCGGGTTCTCCACGGATAAGGCCGAATGCGGCGGGGTCGGGGTGTCGACGTCGGTTCTCACGGTCATGGCAACCTCAGACCGTACTCGAGCCGCCGCACGAGTTGCGCGAACGTGATGCTGATTAACAGAAAGAAGATGCCGGCCAGCGTAATCGGCTCGAGATAGCGAAACGTTTCTGAGCCAATGTTCTTCGCCTGCTGCATCAATTCGACGACGGTAATCGCCGACAGCACCGGCGTGTCCTTGAACATCGCCACCAGGTAATTGCCGAGCGCGGGAATCACCGGGCGAATCGCCTGCGGCAGAATCACGCCGCTATACGTGCGCCACGGCGACAACGACAACGCGCAAGCCGCTTCCCACTGGCCGCGCGCCACGCCGTTCAGTCCCGCGCGATACACCTCCGACGTGTAGCACGCGTAATGCAGCGCGATACCCACAGTGCCCGCCGTCAATGCGGACATCGTGATGCCATACACGGGCAGCACATAAAACAGTACGTAGACCTGAATCAGCAGCGGCGTGCTGCGAATGAATTCGACGATAAAGCCGACTGTGCGCGACACGGCCTTGACCGGACTGCGCCGCAGCACGGCCAGCACGAGGCCAAGCACGAGCGCGATCGCAAAGCCGATCAACGTGATGAAGATCGTGTACATCGACGCGCGCAACAGCGCCGGCAGAATCTGCTCCGCGTAATGCAGGTCGAAGAAGCTGTTCATCGGGCGGCCCTCTGGAGAATGCCGTGGCTCACGCGGCGCTCGAAATGCCGCATCAACGCAACCAGAATCTGCGCGAGCACGAAGTAGATGACGAGCGTGAGCATGAAAATCTCCGCGGTCTTGAAGGTCGCTTCGTCGAGTTGCCGTGCGCGAAACGTCAGATCGGAGAGCGTAATCAGCGACACGAGCGAGGTGCCCTTGAGCAACTCGATCATCAGATTGGTCGCGGGCGGCAGCGCATTGATCATCGCTTGCGGCAATATGATGCGGCGCATTCTGGTGAGTGGCGACATGTTGAGCGCGAGCGCGGCCTCGAATTGTCCGCCGGGCACCGAACGCAACGCGCCACGCAAAATCTCGGAACCGTACGCGCCGTAATGCAAACCGAGTCCGACGATAGCCACCGTAAACGGCGTCATTTCGATGCGAAACGGCGGCAGCGGCAGCACGAAGAAAAACCAGAACAGTTGCACGAGCAACGAGGTGCCGCGGAATATCTCGACGTACGCATTGCCGAGCCAGCGCAGCGGCGTCCACGGCGCGAGCTTGGCTGCGGTCGCGATAAACGCCATCGCGATCGCGAGCACCGTGGCCAGCGCGGCGATCTCGACCGTCACGAGTGTGCCTTGAAGCAGCAGGGGAAACAGTTCACGCATGGCGGGTCCTCGCTTGCATGACGGCATGTGCGCGTGCACACGCTTTTGAATTCAGGGCCGGCGTTGGCCGGCACGCCCGAGACTCGCTCACTTGCCGCAGATGTCGGCGGCGGTGCGCGTCGTCAGATTGGTTTTGTCGAAACCGAATGCGCCGACAGTTTGCAGATGATCGGGCGTGCCGAGCCAATCGTGCAATTGCTTGTTGACCGCATCGCGCAGGTCCGTGTCTTCGGGGCGGAATGCGAGCGCGCCGTAGCCGGTGTGCTTCGGGTCGCCCTTGAAATTGGCAACCGCTTCCACCTGGTCGGAGGCTTTCGCGGCGAGGCCCTTCATGGTCAACGCGGTGCCGGCCGCGGCGTCGGCGCGGCGCGCGCGCACGGCCTGCAATTGCGCGGTCGTGTCCGGCACCTGCATGAGCTGGGCGTCTTTCACGCCGGCATCGCGCGAATTGGCGAGTTCCACCGCGCCCGCCATCACCGCGAGCTTGATGTCGGGCTGCTTGCCGATATCCGCGTAGCTATGAAGATTCTTCGGATTGCCTTTGGGCACGAGCAGCGTGTCCTGGATCTGATACTGCGGATTCGCGAACGCGACCTGCTTGCAGCGCTCCGGCGTGATGTACATGCCGGCCGCGATCACGTCGAAGCGGCCCGCGCGCAGGCCAGGAATCAGCGAGCCCCATTCGGTCAGCACGCCGTCCACTTTCTTCACGCCCATCCGCGCAAAAATCTTGCGGGCGATTTCCGGAGACTCGCCGGTCACCTTGCCGTCCGGCGTCGTGTACGCGAACGGCGCTTCGTTCGCGTAGCCGATACGCACTTCGCCGGTGCGCTGGATGCGCTGCAACGTCGTTTCAGCCGACGCATGTTGCGCCGCCATGCTCAGGGTCGCCGCGGCGACGCAGAGGGCTCCCAGCAATCCTGAAGTGCGCTTCGCTTTCATATCGATTCCGTTGATAGCAGTGGTGAATGATGTGGTGAATGAGGTGATGAATTAGGCGTCTTGCCCGGCCTTCCGCCGCAACCTTGAATGCAGCATACAAAGCCAATTTTTTAATCCGATTGCTCTAGGACAATAATTTTCTGGGCCTGTTTCGCGGCAGTATGGGAAGCGGGAATAGGCGGCGCGGCGGGCTTATACGCGGCTGTCGGGCAAGGGTATACGACGACAGGACAGGCGCAGTAACGCGTCGCACGAGCCGCGACATCGAATGACGGAGGATGCAAGTGATTGGGCAGTGGCGTGATGCGGTGCGTGCGGTGCACGGCGTGGAGTCGAAGTACAAACGGCTGGTGAAGGCGATTGCGGGCGATATCGAAAGCGCGTCGCTGCCTGCGGGCGCGCGGCTGCCGCCGCAACGCGATGTCGCCGCGGAACTCGCGATCAGCGTGCAGACGGTGACCAACGCCTATAAGGAGCTCGAGCGGCAAGGGCTGATTCGCTGCGAGGTCGGGCGCGGCAGTTTCGTTGCGGCGCGCGTCACGGAAACCATGTCGAACTACATGCTCGACACGGCCGAGCGCTCGGTGGTCGACTTTTCGATTGCGCGCATCATTCATACGCCCGAGCACGATGCGATGTGGCGCAAGGTCTGCGCGACGCTGTCCACGCTCGACGACCAGCCGTGGATTCGCGCATTCCGGCCGATTGCCGGCTTCGAGCATCATCGGCAGGCGGGCGTGGCGTGGCTCGCGTCGTTGGGCATGCCGGCTTCGGCGGATACGTTGCTCGTGACGAACGGCGCGGCGCACGGCATCTTTCTCGCGCTCGCCTCGCTCGTCGGTCCCGGCGATACCGTGCTGTGCGAAAGCCTCACGGATCACGGCGTGATCGGCTCGGCCAACGTGCTCGGCTTCACGCTGAAGGGACTCGAAATCGACGAATACGGCATCCATCCCGAGCATTTCGAAGAGATGTGCGACAGCGAGCGGATCAGTGCGCTCGTCTGCACGCCCACGCTGAACAATCCCACTGTCGCGATGATGCCCGACTCGCGCCGCCGGGCGATCGCACGGATTGCGGAGCGCTACGGCGTGTACGTGATCGAGGACGACGTCTACGGACCGTTGCCCGCCAAGGCCGCGACGCCGATTGCGAGCCTCATCCCCGAGTTGTCGTTCTACTGCACGAGCATGACGAAGTCGGTGCTGACGGGCTTGCGCATCGGCTATCTGACCACGCCGCGGCGACTCGCGCTACGCGCGGAAAGCGTGTTGCGCGTGAGTAGCTGGATGGCCACGTCGCCGATGGCCGAGGTCGCGACGCGCTGGATCGTCGACGGCACAGCGGAGCGCCTCGTGCAGGTTCAGCGCGAACGGCTCGGACGACGCCAGGCGCTGCTTCAGCAAACGCTCGGCGGCTATGTGCTTGGCGCGCATCCGCAAGCGCTGTCCGCGTGGCTGCGCGTGCCCGAGCACTGGCAGGCCGAGCGGCTCGTGCGGGAACTGCGCAATCGCGACATCGCGGTGACTTCCGCCGATCCGTTTCTCGTGCGCGGCGCGGACCGGCCGAACGCAGTGCGCGTGTGTGTCGGCGCGGAAGTGAGCGACGATACCTACAAGGCGGCGCTCGACACGATGCGCGAGGTGTTCGAGCAGTATCCTCAGGTGCACGATTTCACATAAACGCTGCATGGCTCGCGCAGTGTGCGCGAAATGAACTAGGACAATAGAAATCGTTTTTTAGAACATTAGACTGGGCTGCATTCAAACGATGCGGCCGCAGCCGGCATGACGCGTTAGTCGTCGTGAAGCAGCGCAGGCATCGAATTAACCCTTTCGTGCAGGGCCGAGTTCATGTCCGCTGTTCTGTCGCTGGCCGATGTCTATCGCGCGCGTCGCCGTATCGAGGGGCGCGTGTTGCGCACGCCGCTTATGGAATCGCCGAGCCTGTCGGCCATTGCCGGTGCGCCGGTGTTCCTCAAGCTCGAAACGGTGCAGCCCACCGGCAGCTTCAAGCTGCGCGGCGCGACCAACGCGCTCGCTCAACTTGTCGAGCAGGGCTGTCGCAAGGTCGTCACTGCATCGACGGGAAATCATGGGCGTGCGGTGGCACATGCGGCGCGTGCGCTCGGTATCGAGGCGACGGTCTGCATGTCGGCGCTCGTGCCCGGCAACAAAGTAGAGGCCGTGCGCGCGCTCGGCGCGCAAGTGCGCATTGTCGGCAAGAGCCAGGACGATGCGGAACATGAAGCGCTGCGGCTCGTGCGCGAAGAAGGCTTTGCTTATGTGCCCCCGTTCGACGATCTCAACGTGATCGCGGGGCAGGCGACCATCGGGCTCGAGATCGTCGAAGCGTTGCCGGACGTCGCGCATATCGTCGTGCCGTTGTCCGGCGGCGGTCTGTTTGCGGGCGTTGCGTTCGCGGCCCGAAGCGCGAATCGCGCGATTCGCATGACGGGCGTGACGATGGCGCGCGGCGCAGCCATGCATGCGAGTCTCGCAGCGGGACGCCCCGTGCTTGTCGAAGAGCTGGATACGCTGGCCGATTCGCTCGGCGGCGGCATCGGCCTCGAAAACCGCTATACGTACCGGCTCACGCGCGATCTCATCGACAACACGTTGTTGCTCGATGAGGACTCGATTGCGCGCGGCATCGTGCATGCCTATCAGCATGAACGTCTCGTCGTGGAAGGCGCGGCCGCAGTGGGCTTCGCCGCGCTGCTCGACGGCTCGCTGCACGACACGCGTGCTGAACGCGGCCCGCTGGTCATCATCGTGACCGGCGCGAATATCGACATCGATCTGCATCGCCGCATCGTCAGTGCGATGCCCGCGCAATCCCATTCTCATCAAAGCTCATGACGTCCATCACATTGCTCGGCGAAGCGCAGCTTCGCGAACTCGTGCCGCTCGATCTCGCGGCAATCGATCAGGTCGAAGCCGCCTTCCTCGCGCTGGCCACGGAAGATGTCGCGATGCCGCCGATCTTGCGTCTCGATCTGCCCGCGCAAAACGGCGAGGTCGATGTCAAGACCGCTTATCTGCCGCGCTTCGACAGCTTCGCGATCAAGGTGAGTCCGGGCTTCTTTAATAACCCGACGCTCGGTTTGCCGAGCCTGAACGGTTTGATGCTGGTGCTGTCCGCAAAGACCGGCCTGACCGAAGCGGTGCTGCTCGATAACGGCTATCTGACGGCGGTGCGTACCGCAGCCGCCGGCGCGGTCGCGGCGCGCTGGCTCGCGAAGCAGCACACGCCGCAAGTTGCGGTGCTCGGCGCGGGCGAACAGGCGCGTCTGCAATTGCAGGCGCTGATGCTGGTGCGCCGCGTCGAACACGTTCGCGTGTGGGCTCGCAATCGGTCCAACGCAGAGCGGTTTGCCGAAGAGATGAACGCAACGCTCGGCGTGCGCTGCGAAGCCGCACGCGATGTCGCTCATGCGCTGGCCGAAGCGGACGTCGCGATCACGACGACGCCGAGCCGCACACCGCTGATCGAAGCCGCGCATCTGCACGCCGGTTTGCATATCACAGCAATGGGCTCGGACGCCGAGCACAAGAATGAGATCGCGCCGGCGGCATTGGCGGCGGCGCGCTACATCTGCGATCGCGTGCAGCAAACCTGCGTACTGGGCGAATTGCATCATGCGCTGAATGCGCGCGCGATCAAGGCCGACGCCTCGATTGCCGAGCTGGGCGAAGTGATCGCGGGCAAGGCCGTGGGCCGGACGAGCGATACGGACGTGACGATCTGCGATCTGACTGGCACCGGCGCACAGGACACGGCGATTGCCGCGCTCGCATTGCAGCGCGCGCGAGCCGCGAACGCAGGAACCGTTTTTCGTAACGATGTAGAGCGCTAAGAGGGGACGATGTCCGAGACAACTCAACTGGAACGCAATGTGAGCGATCAGGCGTTGGCTGTACGCCTGCCGTTCGAACGAGCGGAATACGACGCACGTATCGGCAAGACCCGCAAGGCGATGCAGGCCGCCGGGATCGAACTGCTGATCGTGTCGGACCCGACCAATATGGCGTGGCTGACCGGCTACGACGGCTGGTCGTTCTACGTGCACCAATGCGTGCTGCTTGCGCTCGACGGCGAGCCGGTATGGTTCGGCCGCGGTCAGGACGCAAACGGCGCGAAGCGCACGGTGTTCATGCAGCACGACCATATAGTTGGTTATCCAGATCATTATGTGCAGTCCGCCGTGCGTCACCCGATGGACTACCTCGCGCGCGATGTGATTGAAGCGCGCGGCTGGGGCGCGCTGAGAATCGGCGTCGAAATGGATAACTACTATTTCAGCGCAGCGGCTTACCGCTCGCTCGTCCAGCATCTGCCCAACGCGAAATGGCATGACGCAACGAGCCTCGTGAACTGGCAACGCGCGGTGAAGTCGCCGCGTGAAATCGAATATATGCGCGTGGCGGCGCGTATTGTCGAGGCGATGCATGAGCGCATTGTCGAGCGAATCGAGCCGGGCATGCGCAAGAACGATCTGGTGGCCGAGATCTATTCGACGGGCATTCGCGGCGTGGACGGTTACGGCGGCGACTATCCGGCCATCGTGCCATTGCTGCCGACCGGCGCGGACGCCGCCGCTCCGCATCTCACGTGGGACGACACGCCGTTCGCGAAAGGCGCGGGCACGTTCTTCGAAATCGCCGGCTGCTTCAAGCGCTATCACTGTCCGCAGTCGCGCACGGTGTTTCTCGGCAAGCCGCCCAAGCATTTCATCGACGGCGAACGCGCGGTCGTGGAAGGCATCGAGGCCGGGCTCGCCGCGGCGAAACCGGGCAACACCTGCGAGGACATCGCCAATGCATTCTTCGCGATGCTGCATAAATACGGCATCGAAAAGAACAGCCGCTGCGGCTATCCGATCGGCGCGAGCTATCCGCCCGATTGGGGCGAGCGCACCATGAGCCTGCGTCCAGGCGACAAGACCGTGCTCGAACCGGGCATGACGTTTCACTTCATGCCGGGCCTATGGCTCGACGATTGGGGACTCGAAATTACCGAAAGCATCCTGATCACGGAGAACGGTGTCGAGACGTTCTGCAATACGCCGCGCAAGCTGTTCGTGAAGGAGTAGTGCATATGCGCGCCTCGCCTATTCAGCCGACCGTCGACTTCAATGTCGACGGCGAACAGCATGGCTTTCTAAAACTGCCGCATTCGCACGATGCGTCCGCGTGGGGCGCCGTGATGATTCCCGTCACCGTGATTCGCAACGGCGAAGGGCCGACCGCGTTGCTCACAGGCGGCAATCACGGCGACGAATACGAAGGGCCGATCGCGCTTTCACAACTCGCTTCGACGCTCAGAGCCGCGGACGTGAAAGGCCGCGTGATTATCGTGCCGTTCATGAACTACCCGGCGTTTCGCGCGGGCAGCCGCACGTCGCCGATCGATCGCGGCAATCTGAATCGCAGTTTTCCTGGCAAGCCGGACGGCACCGTCACCGAAAAGATCGCCGATTACTTTCAGCGCCATTTGCTGCCGCTCGCTGACTATGTGCTCGATCTGCACGCCGGCGGCCGCACGCTGGATTTCGTGCCGTTTGCCGCGATCCATCTGCTATCCGACGAGCGGCAGCAGGCGCGCTGCGAAGCGGCGATGCGCGCATTCGGCGCTCCTTATTCGATGCGTATGCTGGAACTGGACAGCGTTGGACTCTTCGATACCGCGGCCGAGGAAGCGGGCAAGGTTTTCGTATCGACGGAACTCGGCGGCGGCGGCACGGCCAGCGCAAAAAGCGTCGCGATCGCAGTGCGCGGCGTGCGAGGATTTTTGCAGCACGCGGGCATTCTCGTTCAGGAACCGGGCGAGCAAGCGGCACGCACCACCACATTGCTCGATATGCCCGACGGCACCTGCTTCACCACGAGCGAACACGATGGCCTTCTCGAATTGTGCAAGGACCTCGGCGAGATGGTGGAAAGCGGCGAGGTGATCGCGCGAATCTACGATGCGTCACGCACGGGCGTTGCGCCGGTCGAATATCGCGCGCGCCGCGGCGGTCTGCTCGCGGCGCGGCATTTTCCGGGGCTCGTGCGGATCGGCGATACGGTTGCGGTGGTCGCCGATGTCGTCGAACGCGGCATACCGGTGAGCGTCTGAGCGCGATGAAACTCGACCGTTACGACCTCGCGATCCTGCGGATTCTTGCGCGCGACGGACGCATCACGAAGTCGCGTCTCGCGGAGGAAATCAATCTGTCGATTTCGCCGGCATGGGAGCGCGTCAAGCGCCTCGAGGACAGCGGCGTGATTCGCGGTTACCGCGCGGACGTCGACTGGCTGCGCGCGTTCAAGGGCGCGCGCGTGGTGGTTGAGGTCACGCTCGCGCGGCATACCGCGCAGGACATGCGGCGTTTCGAGGAACGCATTGGCGCGTCGCCCGAAGTCGTGCAATGCCATGCGACGGGCGGCGGCGTCGACTATGTGATGCACGTGATGGCGCGCGACATCGACCACTATCAGCGGTTTATCGATTCCTTGCTCACGGCTGAACTGGGTATCGAAAAGTACTTCACGTACATCGTCACGCAGGTCGTGAAAAGCATGCCCGAAGGTGTGCCCGACTGGGCCGACGAATCGTCCGGCGACGACAGTTGAAGCACGCGGCGACGCTGCCGAAAAAACACCACGCGCCGCCGCGCATTACGGAAAAAACGCCGGCTTCGGCGCACGCGAACCGAAAAAACCGCGAGGCCGCTCAACGTACAGTGACAGACATACATCGCACACAGGAGGTCGTCATGTTGCTGGGTCATCCGGTTCTGTTCAAATCGCTGTGTTACGTCGACGGGCGCTGGGTGCATAGCGCAAGCGCGGCAAGTGTCGCCGTGCGCAATCCCGCGGATCAGGAAGTGCTCGGGCATGTGCCGATGCTCGACGCGGCGCAGATCACGGAAGCCGTCGACGCCGCACAGCGCGCCTTTTCCGCGTGGCGCTGGCTGCCGGTCGCGAAGCGCTCGGCGCTGCTGCTGCGCTGGCACGAACTGATCCTGCGCCATCAGCACGACCTTGCGGCGATTCTCTCGCTCGAACAGGGCAAGCCGTTCGCCGAAGCACGCGGCGAGATTGCGTATGGCGCGAGCTTCGTCGAATGGTTCGCGCATGAAGTGCGGCGTCTGAATGGGCGCACCATTCCCACGCATATCGACGGCGCGCAACTCGGCACCGTGATCGAACCGGTGGGCGTTGCCGCGTTGATCACGCCGTGGAATTTCCCTTGCGCGATGATCACGCGCAAGGCGGCCGCCGCGCTCGCGGCCGGTTGTACGGTCGTCGTGAAGCCCGCGCACGAAACGCCGTTCTCCGCGCTCGCGCTCGCTCAACTCGCCGAAGAAGCCGGTTTTCCAGCGGGCGTATTCAACGTGGTGCTCGGCGAGCCGCAGATGGCGATGCAAACGCTCGTTGGGGATTCACGCGTGCGCTCGGTGAGCTTCACCGGTTCGACTCGCGTCGGCGGGCTCGTGATGCAGGCCGTCGCAAACGCGGGCATCAAGAAGACGGCGCTGGAACTGGGTGGCAACGCGCCGTTCATCGTCACCGAAGACGCCGACCTCGAACAGGCCGTGCGCGTCGCCATCGCCGCGAAATTCCAGACGTCGGGCCAGGATTGCTGCGCGGCCAATCGCATTTTCGTTGCGCGTCCGTTGTACGAGACGTTCGTCACGCGATACAGCGACGCCGTTCGCACATTGAAAGTGGGCTCGGCATTCGAAGCCGATGTGGACGTCGGCCCGCTGATGCATCAAGCCGCATTCGACACGACCGTGCAGCGCGTCGCCGATGCGCAAGCCAAGGGCGCGCGCATCACGGTTGGCGGATCGGCGCACGAACGCGGCGGCTGGTTCTTCGAGCCGACCGTGGTGGCCGACGCCGCGCCTGGCATGCGCATCTACGACGAAGAAAACTTCGCGCCGATTTCCGCACTCACGCCATTTGATTCGCTGGACGAAGTAATCGAGCGCGCGAACGACACCGAGTACGGTCTCGCCGCTTATGTCTGCGCGCGCGATCTGAACACGGTCTTTCAACTGATTCGGCGCCTGGACTTCGCGATGGTCTCGGTGAACGGCGCGAAGTTCACGGGTGCGCCGATTCCGTTTGGCGGCATCAAGTCGTCGGGACTCGGCCGCGAAGGCGGCGCCGAAGGCTTCGAACCTTTTGTGGAAACACGCTATTTCTGCCTCGGCCAACTCGGCTTGCCGGTGACGCAAAGCCTGCCCGCTCGCAGCGCCGCGGCCGCCTAACTCATTCACGCATTCAACGAAGGAGCATTTGATGACTCAGCCCGAACAACTCGATCAACTCTTCAGCGCCGACCGCGCGCATTTCATGCACCCGTCGACGCATGCTCACGACCATGCGAGCGGCGCGCTGCCGGGCCGCATTGTGACGGGCGCAAAAGGCATCCGCATTGAAGACCATCAAGGCAAGTCTTTTATCGACGCCTTCGCGGGTCTCTATTGCGTGAACATCGGCTATGGACGCACCGAAGTTGCCGAGGCCATTTACGAGCAGGCGAAGAAGCTTGCCTACTATCACACGTATGTCGGCCACTCGACCGATACGATCATCGAACTGTCGTCGCGCATCATCGATTGGGCACCGCAGGGCATGAAGAAGGTGTACTACGGCATGTCGGGCTCGGACGCGAACGAAACGCAGATCAAGCTCGTCTGGTACTACAACAACGTGAAGGGCCGGCCGAACAAGAAGAAGATCATCTCGCGGCAGCGCGGCTATCACGGCTCGGGCATCGTGACGGGCAGCCTCACGGGTCTGCCGAGTTTTCATCAATACTTCGACCTGCCGATCGAGCGCGTCAAGCACACCACGTGTCCGCACTGGTATCGCAATGCGCCGGCCGGCATGAACGAAACGCAGTTCGTCGCATATTGCGTCGAGGAACTGGAGCAACTGATCGCGCGCGAAGGCGCCGACACGATCGCTGCGTTCATCGGCGAACCGGTCATGGGAACGGGCGGCATTCTGCCGCCGCCTGCCGGCTATTGGCCCGCGATCCAAGAGGTGCTGAAGAAGCACGACATTCTGCTGATCTCCGACGAAGTGGTGTGCGGCTTCGGCCGTCTCGGCTCGAAGATGGGCGCGCAGCACTACGGCATGACGCCCGACCTCATCACCGTCGCGAAGGGTTTGACGAGCGCGTATGCGCCGCTCTCCGGCGTGATTGTGAGCGAAGGCGTGTGGGATGTGATCGACAAGGCTTCGCAGGAATTCGGTCCGATGGGGCACGGCTGGACCTACTCGGGACATCCGATCTGCGCGGCAGCGGCGCTGGCGAACCTCGATATTCTCGAGCGCGAGAATCTTACGCAAAACGCGGCGCAAACCGGCGCGTATCTGCTCGAGCAATTGCATGCCGCGTTCGATTCGCATCCGCTCGTCGGCGAAGTGCGTGGCGTGGGCATGCTGGCCGCGCTCGAATTCATGGCCGACAAGGACGCGCGCCGTCCGTTCGATCCGGCGCTGAAGGTCGGCCCGCGCGTGTCGGCTGCTGCGTTGCAACGCGGGCTGATTGCGCGCGCGATGCCGCATGGCGACATTCTCGGTTTCGCGCCGCCGCTCGTGACTTCGCGCGACGAGGTCGACGAAATCGTCAAGCTCGCTCGCGCCGCAGTGGATGAAGTGGCCTCGCAGGTTCTCACGCCCGCGGCTGCTGTTTGATCGAAGCCGTACGCCTCTTTGTGTGCCGCAGCAGGTGCCTTACGGATTTGCGCGGCTTCGCAAAGAGGCGCTTCGCATGTTATAAGCCCAAGGGAACTGTCGTTATCGTCAGGTGAAACAGTCGTCTTGGGGGATTAACAATGAGGTTGTTCCGCAACGCCAGATCGTCGGCCAGCGTGTTCGCACTGGCCACTGTGTTGTCTGTTTCCTTCGGCTTTCTCGAGGCCACGCCGGCCGTCGCGAAGCCGCCCGTCAAAGCGCAGCCGGCGGTTCTCACCGCGTCCGCCATCGCGGTCGCCGACGAGTACAGCGCGGATGCCGCCGAACAGATCTTCAAGGAAGGCGGCAATGCGGTCGATGCCGCGGTGGCCATCGCCTTCACGCTTGCCGTGACTTATCCGGAAGCGGGCAACATCGGCGGCGGCGGTTTCATGACGCTGTACGTGGCCGGCAAGCCGTACTTTCTCGACTATCGCGAGCGCGCGCCGCTGGCGGCAACGAAGAACATGTACCTCGACGATAAGGGCGAGGTCATCAAGGGCATGAGCCTGTACGGTTATCGCGCGGTGGGCGTGCCCGGCACCGTTGATGGCATGTGGCAGGCGCAGCGCCGCTTCGGCAAGCTCAAATGGAAGCAGGTGCTCGCACCGGCCATCCACTATGCGCGCGACGGCTTCGTGGTCAGCGAGCAATTGCAGGAGCGCCGCGATGCGGCGGCCAAGGAATTCGCCGGCAAGACGAACTTCGACACCTACTTTGGCAACATGAAGCAGGGCGTCAACTTCAAGCAACCGGATCTCGCCGCCGTATTGCAGCGGATTTCCGATCAGGGCGCGAAAGATTTCTATTCGGGCAAGACGGCTGATCTGATCGCCGAGTCCATGCGCGGTCACGGCCTCATCACCAAGGCCGACTTGCAGCAGTACAAGGCTGTATGGCGTCAGCCGATCCAGGCCGACTGGAAGGGCTACCGCGTGTACACCGCGCCGCCTCCGAGTTCGGGCGGCATCGGCCTCGTGCAACTACTGAAGATGAAAGCCGATCGCGCGGACGACTTCAAGGAGGTGCCGCTCAATTCGCCGCAATACATTCATCTGATCGCGGAAATCGAAAAGCGCGTATTCGCGGACCGTGCGCAATATCTCGGCGATCCGGACTTCTACAAGGTGCCGGTCGCGCAATTGACCGACGACGCCTACATCGCGAAGCGCGCCGCCGAGGTCAATACGGAAACGCCGTCGGACACGAAGAGCGTGCAGCCGGGACTCGGCACGTCGATGCCGGAGAAAGCGGAAACCACGCATTTCTCGGTGGTCGACAAGTGGGGTAACGCGGTGTCGAACACGTACACCGTGAACGGTTACTTCGGCTCGGGCGTGGTCGCCGATCGCACGGGTATCGTGCTGAACGACGAGATGGACGACTTCTCCGCGAAGCCGGGCGTCGCCAACATGTTCGGCGTGGTGGGCAGCGACGCCAATTCGATCGAACCGAAGAAGCGCCCGCTTTCGTCCATGAGCCCGACCATTCTGACGAAAGACGGCAAGGTGTCGCTTGTCATCGGCACGCCGGGCGGCTCGCGCATCTTCACGTCGATCTTCCAGGTGATCAACAACGTCTACGACTTCAATATGCCGCTGCCGGAAGCGGTCGCCGCGATGCGTTTCCATCATCAGTTGCTGCCGCCTAACACGATTTTCTGGGAGCCGTATATGCCGATCGACGGCGAGCTTGCAAAGGCCGTCGAAGCAAAGGGCTATACGCTGAAGGCGCAGAATTTCAACGGCGACATTCAGGCGATCAAGATCAACGACAACACGCCCGAACCGGCAGCCGATCCGCGTGGCCGTGGCGTGACGCGGATCATCCAGTAAGCGTTGTGCGGATTGTGTGAGCGGTGCATGGGTTGAGATGTGCCGCTCACAATTAACGGAAGACCTCGCGCTCGAAAGAGCCCGGGGTCTTTTTTCCGTGCCGTGTGAGACACTTTCCGGTACTCGCGCGCCGTTCGCGGCCGCTACCCGGGGAGTGAGCCACCATGAATTCGTCTGCCACGCCTTCCGATGTGCCTGCACCATCGTCCGATGCCGAGCCGCGCATCGAGTCGCTCAGCGCGATTACGCTCGCCACCGGCGACATGCAGCAAGCGGTGCGCTTCTATCAGGCTGTTGGCTTCCCGCTCAAATTCGGTGGAGAAGACGCGGCGTTTACGTCGTTCGAGTTCGGTGGCACGTATCTGAATCTGATCGCCGATCCGCGTGCGCCGGTGAATTGGTGGGGCCGCGTGATCGTCTATGTGTCCGATGTCGACGCGGTTTATCGCAAGGCGCTGGCGGCGGGCTTCGAGCCGTCGTTGGAGCCGTCCGATGCGCCTTGGGGCGAGCGCTATTTTCATATCAGCGATCCGGACGGCCACGAACTCAGCTTCGCGAAACCGTTGCGCGACGCGCGGGCGTCGGCGAAAAACTCGCTATCATGAAACGGCTGAACGGTAACACGGCTGACACCGGGCGCACCGATAATCGGGCGCGTCCGCGTCGCGCTTGCCGCCGCGCGCCCGATCATTTCCGTCGCCAGGAGAGCCGCAATGAAAGAGCAGGACCCGAGACCCGAAGCCGAGTTGCTGACTGAGCGGCAACGCCGTTTCGAGGAGGACCTCATCGACGCGTACGACGAGGAACTCGAGATGGAGGTCGACGACCGCATACTCGACGGTTCGGAAGCCTTCACGCCGGAGAACCGCGAAGCACGCAAGATGTACTTCCGCGAGCTGTTCCGCTTGCAGGGCGAACTGGTCAAGCTGCAGGACTGGATCGTTGAGACGGGGCATCGCCTTGTGGTCATTTTCGAAGGACGCGATGCCGCGGGCAAGGGCGGCGCGATCAAGCGCATCACGCAGCGGCTCAATCCGCGCGTGTGCCGCGTCGCGGCGCTGCCGGCGCCGAACAATCGCGAGCGCACGCAATGGTATTTCCAGCGCTATGTGTCGCATCTGCCGGCCGGCGGCGAGATGGTGCTGTTCGATCGGAGCTGGTACAACCGCGCGGGCGTCGAGCGCGTGATGAATTTTTGCACCGACGACGAATACGAAGAGTTCTTCCGCTCTGTGCCGGAGTTCGAAAAGATGCTGGTGCGCAGCGGCGTGCAGATCGTCAAGTACTGGTTTTCGATCACCGACGAAGAGCAGGAAATCCGCTTTCAAAACCGCATTCACGATCCGCTGAAGCAGTGGAAGCTCAGTCCGATGGATCTCGAAAGCCGGCGCCGCTGGGAGGCCTATACGCAGGCGAAGGAAGTGATGCTGCAGCGCTCGCATATTCCCGAGGCGCCGTGGTGGGTGGTGCAGGCCGTCGACAAGAAGCGCGCGCGGCTGAACTGCATCCAGCATCTGCTGAATCAGGTGCCGTATCACGAGATCGAACATCCGCGTGTCGAATTGCCCGCGCGTGTTTATCACGACGAGTACAGCCGCCAGCCGGTGCCGGCTTCGATGATCGTGCCTGAGGTTTATTGAGGGGGGAGTCGATTACGTGCGCGCGATCGACTCAGAAGCGCGCGCCTTTTAATCGACTCATGATTTGAGGCGAATGCGGGCCTTAATCGCCTCAAATCTCATCAGCATCATGTCGGCGCCTTCAGACCGCAGCAGCGGCGCTAAACCACTGCGGTCTGAGCGAAGCTGCATAACACCTTAAAACACCGCCCGAAACACCCAATACAACCCCGCCGCGAGCGCGATCGAAACCGGCAGCGTCAGCACCCACGCGAGCACGAGGCTGCGCACCGTCGCCCATTGCAAGCCCGAGCCGTTCGCGGCCATCGTGCCCGCCACGCCGGAAGACAGCACGTGAGTCGTCGAAACCGGCAGACCGTACATGTCGGCCGCGCCAATCGTCATCATCGCAACCAGTTCCGCGGACGCGCCCTGTCCGTACGTCAAATGCTGCTTGCCGATTTTTTCGCCGACAGTCACGACGATCCGCTTCCATCCGACCATCGTGCCCAGGCCCAGAGCAATCGCGACCGCGACCTTGACCCACGTCGGAATGAACTTGGTGGCGTGATCCGTTTGCGCCTTGAAGTTGTCGATGGCCTTCGCGTCTTCCGGTGCGAACGCCGGTTGCTTCGCCTTGTTCATCAGGCGGATCGCTTCCGACGCGACATACATGTTGTTGCGCACGTTATCGACGATTCCTTGCGGTACGCCGGCCATCGAACCCGAGGCGCCGACCTGCTGCGCGATCACATCCGTCAGTTGTTTTAGCGCGGGCACGGTTGCAGGCGTGAGTTGATGCGTACGCACATAGGCTTCGACATCGGCGCGCGGATTGGCCGACGGCGGCGCGCCGTTCGTGTAGCGCGCGAGCGCGGCCGACGTTTGCTGGGCGACCGCGACGAAGGTCTGCGTTTCGGCGGGCGTGACGGCCTTGTTCAACGCATACGCCGTCGGCACGGTGCCGATCAGGATCAGCATGATGAGGCCCATGCCCTTCTGGCCGTCGTTCGAACCGTGCGCAAACGAGACGCCCGTGCAGGTCAGAATCAGCAGGCTGCGAATCCAGAACGGCGGCGGCTCCTTGCCCTTCGGCTCGGCGTAAAGCGCGGGCACGCGCACAACGGCTTTGAGGATCATCAACAGCAGGCCGGCCGCGAGAAAGCCGATGAGCGGCGAAAACAGCAGCGACTTGCCGACGCCCAGCGCCTGGTTCCAGTCCACGCCACTCGCGCCGCTCGCGCCATGCATCAATTGATTCATCAGGCCGACACCGATGATCGAGCCGATCAGCGTATGCGAGCTCGACGACGGCAAGCCGAAATACCAGGTGCCGAGGTTCCAGATGATCGCGGCAATGAGCAGCGCGAACACCATCGAAAAGCCGGCGCTGCTGCCCACTTGCAGAATCAGTTCAACCGGCAGCAGTTGCAGAATGCCGAACGCGACCGCGCCGCTCGAAGTCAGCACGCCGAGAAAATTCCATGTGCCCGACCACACCACCGCGAGATTCGGCGCGAGCGAATGCGTGTAGATGACGGTCGCCACCGCGTTCGCGGTATCGTGAAAGCCGTTGACGAATTCGAAGCCGAGCGCGATCAGCAGTGCGACGCCGAGTAGCAGATACGGCAGGATGGAACCTTCGCGCACGGGTTGCAGGTCGCCCACGAGCTGCATGCTGCAATAGCCGATGCCGACTACGATGACGGCGAGGAAAACCACGAGGCCAAGATTGCGCCCCTTGCCACTGACCCCGCTCGATTGCGGGTATGAAAGCTCCGGCATGACGTGTGCCCCTGGAAGAATGTCGCGGAACTACCGATCCTGCTGGGCGCGTGTGTCGGTACGATGACAACGGCCGGCGCTCGCACAGAAGGGCTCGCACCTGACGACGCTGGCGGATCGCGCCTCGGTTTTGCCGCTGCGCGGCAGGGTGCTAGCGGCATGCGGGAATCTTTTTTGCTACGCTGGGAACGCGCAGCACTTTCCAGGGAGCTTCAATGAAGCGCGACGGTCACAAGGAAAACCGCAAAGCGGACGCAGGCGCCGCGGCCAGCGGTTCCAACGCGAGCGAGCCGACGGCGCAGGCGGCGTTCGCATCGTATGCGGCCCCGCTCGTGAGCGACGCGATCGCGTACGCCAATGCGGTGCGCGACGATCCATCGCCCGAAGCGCTGCACAAACTCCGCGTTTCGCTGCGCCGCTTGCGTTCGTTGTGGTGGGCCTTCGCGCCGCTCCTCGAAAAGGGCGAAAACACCCGGCAACGCGCGCTCTACAAGTACCTGGCCACGGCGGCCGGCAAGACGCGCGACTGGGACATCCTGATCGAACTGATCCGGCATGAAAACAGTGGCGCGGGCAGCGTCGCGCCGACGCTCGAGAAAGCGCGCGGCGATGCGCTCACAACGAGCCGCGAAACGCTGACGAACGCGGACGTCAAACATCTGCTGCGGGACGCGTTGACGAGCGCATCCACCGACATCAATACCGCACATGAACGCGTGCCGCTGCGCAAGTTTGCCAACAAGCGGGTCGCAGCGTCCGAGCGTTCGCTGATGAAGCGCGCGAAACGCGCGCGCCACGCAAAGCGCTCGAACTACGCGGCTTTTCACGACGTAAGAAAAGCCGGTAAGAAGCTCCGCTATCTGCTGGAATTCTTCGAGCCGGTGCTGAGCGGCGGCCATAAGCGCACGCTCAAGCGTCTGAAGCAGGTACAAAAACGTTTCGGGACACTAAACGATATTGTCGCAAGCGAAGTATTGCTGCGCGACAACGCCGGCCTGTTCGCCGGCTCGGGCGACGCAGCGGACGTGCTGCAGTGGCTGCACAAGGAGCGCAAGCGCCGGATGCGTTCGGCAGCCGGGCTGCTGCGCAAACTGTGACGCGCGAAGGTAACGTCCGAAGGTAAATAACTCATAACGGCCCGATGTCGATTCATGCGGGCCCGCTTGCAACGGAGGCAACGCGCAGGTGGCACATCGAGCGCATTGGCAGCGACGGCGCTGGCGCAGAAATTTGCGGCACGGAGCAGCCGGCGTCGCGCGTTACGTGGGCAATCATCCGGTGCTCGCGGGTCTGGCCGGCACGCTGGTCGCCGTCGCGATGGCGGGCCTCACGCTGCTCACGCTCCTCAACGGCCGCGCCGACGCGCTCGACCATGCGCGCGAGACGTCGCAGAATCTCGTCTCGATCATTTCCAGCGACCTCGAAAGGAACGTCGAGATCTACGCGCTTTCGTTGCAGGCGATGGTGGACGGCGCCGAGCATCATCTGAGCGCGGATCTGCCGCCCGACCTTCAGCGAGCGGTGCTGTTCGATCGCGCGACCACGGCCGCTTACCTTGGCGGCGCATATGTCGTCGGTGCGAAGGGCGAGGTGATCGCGTCGCAAAGCGGCGAGATCAGCCCGACCGTTCGCTTCACCGACCGCGACTATTTCCTCGTGCATCAGCGCAATCCGGCAGTGGGACTTTATCTGTCGCGTCCGTTTCGCTCGCGCTTGCGCGACGGCAAGTTGTCGATAGGTCTGACGCGGCGTATCAATGACGAAAACGGCGGCTTTGCCGGCGTCGCATTGCTCGCGATCCGCATCGAGTATTTCCAGCGTCTGCTCGACCGGATCAGCGTGGGCCAGCACGGCTCCGTGTTCATCGCGATGGACGACGGCACGCTGATCGCGCGCAAGCCGTACTCGCCGCGCGACATCGGCGGGAGCATCGCCGGTTCGCCGACTTTCCTGCGCATGGCCGCGCAGCGCGACGGTTCGTATGTGGCGCGCTCCGCCGTCGACGGTGTGCAACGCATGTTCACGTTCGTGCATGTGCCGGGCACGCCGCTGATCGCAGCCGTCGCGCCCGCCGTCGACGACGTGCTCTCGCCGTGGCGCCACCGCGCGATGATCGCCGGCGCGCTGACGCTCGCGTTCGGCACGGTGTTCGTGATCGTGTCGTGGCTGCTGGCGTTTGCACTGCGCGACAAGCTGCGCGCGCAGGCCGCGCTGATGCGGCTCGCCGCCACCGATCCGCTGACCGGTCTCAGCAATCGCCGCGTGCTCGACAACCGGCTCGACGAGGAATGGCGACGCGCGCGGCGCACGGGTCAGCCGCTGTCGGCGCTTTTCATCGACATCGATCATTTCAAGCGCTTTAACGACACGTACGGCCATGCAAGCGGCGACGAGGCGCTCAGCGCCGTGGCCGAATGCATTTCGTCGACGGTGCGCCGCGCCGTCGATCTGGTCGCGCGCTATGGCGGCGAAGAGTTTGCCGTGATTCTGCCGGACACGTCAGCCGATGGCGCCGCTGCCGTGGCCGAAAAGATTCGCCGCAACGTGCAGGCGCAGGACATCTTGCATGGCGGCGACGGCAGCGTGGCGGTCACGGTGAGCGTCGGTTGCGCGACGATGGTGCCCGCGCAGGGCGCGAACGCGCTCGATCTGCTGGCCGCCGCGGATCGGCAGCTTTATCTCGCGAAGGCGGCGGGACGCAATCGCGTTTCTTGCGGACGGTCGGCGGTGGGATCGGTGGCGGAGGACTCGCCGTCGTAAGCGAGACGACGCTCGGCCAACGCGCCGACGTTGCTCATGCGTTGGCCCTGCGTCGCGGCGCAAAACCGCGCAGCGTCACGGCGTTGTCCGCGGTGCGTGCATTGTCTGCGTCGCCGCCCGATTCGGCGTGCGAGGGCTCGAGCTTGCCCGTCGACACCTCATCGGCGAGCAGCAAGCCCACCGGAAAACCGCGCCGCTGCCATGCATCGAGTCCGCCATGCAGCGCGCGAATCCGCGTATAGCCGTAGTTGCGCATCCGCACGCTGATCTCGGCGGCGGTGGCGCTGTCCGGGCATACGCAGTAGATCACCATGTCGTAGGCGCGCAGTGCGAAGTCGATCTGTTCGGGCGAGTGCGGATCGAGTGCGAGCGCGCCGGGAATCGGCGACGCGGCGTCGAGCGCCGCGCCTTGCGGGCGGGCGTCGAGTACCTTGGGCGTCGGCTTGCGGCCCGATGCGTGCGATCGTTGGCCATCCGCGTCGGCATCGCCATCGGCGATGAGAGCGGCCTCACGCCGCGCCCGCCGCTGCATCACGAGCCGGTACGCGAGATACAGCAACGCGACGGCTATCAGCAGGTCGATCACGGTCCCGCCTTGTGCTCTGACGAACGCGAACAGCATGTGCAACTGCCGCTCCGCCGCCGCGCCGCCGAGCAGCCAGAACGTCGCCCACGCCATCGCGCCCGTGAGGTCCCACAGCGCATAAATGCGGGCGTCGACGGCTGTGGTGCCCATCAGCGGCGGCGTGACCAGCGCGAGGCCAGGCACGAACTTCGAGATCGACACGAGCGGCACGCCGAAGCGCTCGAACAGCGCGCGCGCCTGTTCGACGCGGGCATCGACGGCAGGCAGCATCTGGCCGAGCACGCGGATCAGCTTGCGGCCGTAAAGACGGCCCGCGGTGAACCAGACGCCGTCGCCGATCAACGCGCCCAGGACGGCCGCGGAGAGCACCGGCCAGAACGACAAGTTGCCCGCGGCAATCGCGGAACCGGCGAACAGCAGCACGGGGACCGCGGGAATCGGCACGCCGAGGCGCGTCAACAGCACGTTGACGAAGACAATCGCGCCGCCCCAGGTGGATACCGCCGACGACGGAAACTCGACCAATTAAGCGGCTCCTGTTTGTTGTTGGCAAGTTGGCTGCGCCGGTATTGCCGGCTGCCTGGCCCGACGCGTACGCAAAGCCTGTTCCCGCGCGGCTTCGCGTGCTTCCTTCGCATGCTTCGCCAATCAGGATACTCGATGGATCGCGCACGCGGCCATCGCGCGTCGGTCTGCAATTTCGTTCAAGACCTGCGCGCGCCGCATGCTTAATCTGCGTGCTGGTCCCTTGTCCTGGAGAAGCACGATGAATTCACGGTATGTCGGCTACATCTGCTGCGCCCTCGCGATGATCGGCGTCGGCAGCACGGTGGTGGTCAGCAAGTCCATTGCGGCCGGCTTGCCGCCGTTCAGCGCGACCGCGCTGCGCTTTGCGATTGCGTTCCCGTTGTTTGTGCTCGTGATGCGTTGGCGTGGCGTGCGCTGGCCGCGCCTCGACCGGCGCGACACCGCGCTGGTGATCGCGCAGGCCGCGGCGGGCAGCGTCGGTTATACGGTGTTGCTGATCAGCGGCATGAAGCTCGCCTCTGCCGGCGATGCAGGCGTGATCGCCGGCACCTTGCCCGCAGTATCGGCGATGGTGGCCATGCTCGCGTTGGGCGAGCGCCCGTCGCCCGCGCTGCTCGGCGCGATCGTTCTGGCGACAGCGGGCGTGCTTGCGTGCACCGTGTATGCCGGCGACAACGCCGCGCCGCACGCGGGCGGCTCTATTGTTGGCAACCTGCTGGTGTTCGCGGCGATTGTCTGCGAGGCGCTGTTCATTCTGCTCAATCGCAAGCTGCGCACGCCGGTTGCACCGCTGCCGCTGTCGGCGTTGATGTGCGGCATCGGCTTCGCGGTTTCGATCGTGCCCGCCTGCTTCGAGCGAGCCTGGAACATGCCGATCGACGCCGCGGCTCTCGGCGGCGTGCTGTATTACGCGCTGGTGCCGACGGTGGCCGGTTTCGTTCTCTGGTATGAAGGCGCGGCGCGCGTCAGCGGCGCGGAAGCCGGCCTGATGACCGCGCTCGTGCCGGTCAGCGCGTTGGCGTTGGCCGCGCTGCTGCTGCGCGAGCCAGTCAGCGCGGCGCAGCTTACGGGCGTGGCCTGTGTGCTGGGCGCCGTGATGCTCGCGACGTTTGGACAATCGCTCGGCGCGCGGAAGGTGGCGTGATGGACTCCGCGCTTACGTGTTATGCACCGCCACCGCGCCAGGATTGCCGACGATCGACAGAAACTCGCGCCGCGTGGACGGGTCCGTGCGGAACGTGCCCAACATGCGCGACGTGACCATCGTTACGCCCGCCTTATGCACGCCGCGCGTCGACATGCACTGATGCGAGGCTTCGAGGATTACGCCGACGCCCTCCGGTTGCAGCACGTCGTTCAGCGTATCGGCGATCTGCACTGTCATCTTTTCCTGAATCTGCAGACGCTTCGCGAATGCGTCGACGAGCCGTGCGAGCTTCGAGATGCCGACCACGCGATGTCCGGGCAAATAAGCAACATGCGCGCGCCCGATGATCGGCACCATGTGATGTTCGCAATAGCTTTCGAAGCGGATGTCCTTCAGCACGATCATCTCGTCGTAGCCGTCTACTTCGGAAAACGTGCGGGCGAGAATCTCGCGCGGGTCGATCTGATAGCCCGCATAGAACTCCTCATACGAGCGCACGACGCGCGCCGGTGTGTCGATGAGCCCTTCGCGCTCCGGGTTGTCGCCGGCCCAACGCAGCAGCACGCGAACCGCTGCTTCCGCTTCCTCGCGGCTCGGGCGGCCGTTCGCGGCCTCGGTTGCATTCGTGGCTGTGGTTTGTTCTGTCTTGCTGCTGGTCATCCGTCGCTCCTCCGCGATCGCGCGTCGACCTCGAGTGGAGTGGAGCGCGCGGGTTCATGAGTACAGCCATTGTTCCATGTTTACGGCATAACGTGCCGATGCCCCTTCAGGCGTCGCGGAGCTGACGGTTTCATTTCGGCCACTCGTCGAGCGCGTCGTTGAAGAGTTCGGCGACCACGCCACGCAGCCAGGTGCCGCGCGGATCGTTATGAAACTTGCGATGCCAGTGCTGCCGCAAATCGAAGCGCGGCAGCGGCAGAGGCGGTTCGACGAGCGTGATCGACGCATGCTCGGACACATACGCGAAGCCGATCGCGTGCGGCACCGTGGCGATCAGGTCCGTGCGCGCGAGGATGAACGGCAGGCTCATGAAATGGGGCGTTTCCAGCACCGCGCGCCGCTTGATGCGCTTTTTCACGAGGTACTGTTCGAGGACTTCCTGGCTGCGTCCTTCGGCGCGCACCACCGCATGTCCCGACGCGACATATTGCGCGAGCGTCAGCGGCGCTTTTGATAGCGGATGACCCGTGCGCATCAGGCAAATGAACCGGTGCGTGAAGAGCCGTTGCTGAAAGAAGTTATTGCCCGACAGATCGGGGAAGTAACCGACCGCGAGATCGACGTCGCCCGATTCGAGCCCGCGTTCCACATGCGAGGGCGGCAGCGACACCGAACGCAGATTCGCGTGCGGCGCGCGCTCGGCGAAAAGCTGCAATAGCCGCGGCAAAAACACGATTTCGCCGACGTCGGAAAGCGCGATCGAAAAGGTATGCGTGCTCGTGTCGGGATCGAACTCCTGCGCGTCGAGCATGCCTTTTTCGATTCGCAGAAGCGCGTCGCGCGCCGCGGGCAGAATCGCGAGCGCGCGCGGCGTCGGCTCCATGCCTTTGGACGTGCGCACAAACAGCGGGTCGTCGAAATATTCGCGCAGCCGGCCGAGCGCCGTGCTCACACGCGGCTGGCTCACGCCGAGTTGCTCGGCCGCGCGGCTCACGTTGCGCGTGTCCTCCATCGCAACGAGGTAGGGGATCAGGTTCAGGTCAAGGTTCGTGTCCGACATGCTTTTCGACGAGGGTCGCGTGGTGCTGTTCGTATTCGATGTGTCGATAAAGGGTAGCGGAAGAATCGCCGAACGCGATAGTGGGGTTTTTCTTTGCTGCCGATCAGAATCGGCGGCTCGCGACGGCCAGGTGGCGCGCACTTCGCCTTGCGGGAACCTATGATTAAGGGAAAGTCCGCGCCTTGACAATGCGGCGCAAGCGCAACCATAATCTTCGAATCGTTCGCTAATCGAATCAGTGTTCGCTATAAGAACATTGCAAGCTTCGCGGAACAGCGCAGACAACGCGATGGCGAGCCCGACGCGCGTAGCGCCTCTCAAGGAAATTCGACATGATCAACAAGATTTTCGAGTCACTTCAATCGGCCGTCGCCGATGTCCACGACGGCGCGACCGTCATGATCGGCGGCTTCGGCACGGCCGGCATGCCGTCGGAACTGATCGATGCGCTGATCGAGCAGGGCGCGCGCGAACTCACCATCGTCAATAACAACGCGGGCAACGGCGACATCGGCCTCGCGGCGCTGCTGAAGGCGAAGCGCGTGCGCAAGATCATCTGCTCGTTTCCGCGTCAGACCGATTCGTATGTATTCGACGCGCTCTATCGCGCCGGCGAAATCGAACTCGAACTCGTGCCGCAAGGCAATCTGGCCGAGCGCATCCGCGCGGCCGGCGCGGGCATCGGCGGATTTTTCACGCCGACCGGCTACGGCACGAAGCTCGCCGAAGGCAAGGAAACGCGTCTGATCGACGGCCGGCATTACGTGCTCGAGTCGCCGCTTCACGCGGATTTTGCGCTGATCAAAGCGTATAAGGGCGACCGCTGGGGCAACCTTGTTTATCGCAAGACGGCTCGCAACTTCGGGCCGATCATGGCAAGCGCCGCAAAAACCGCCATCGTGCAAGTGTCGGAAGTGGTGCCGCTCGGCGCGCTGGACCCGGAAAACATCGTGACGCCGGGCATTTTCGTGCAGCGCGTGATCGAAGTGCCGCAAGCGGCACATGCCCCGCAACCCAATCCGCGCGACGCCGCAGCCTGAACCGGAGACCGACATGAAGAAACTGACCCGCGATGAAATGGCCAAGCGCGTCGCACAGGATATTCCCGAAGGCGCGTATGTGAACCTCGGCATCGGCGTGCCGACGCTGGTGGCGAACCACCTTGCCGCCGACAAGGAAATCTTCCTGCACAGCGAAAACGGCCTGCTCGGCATGGGCCCGGCGCCCGCGAAGGGCGAGGAAGACGACGAACTGATCAACGCCGGCAAGCAGCACGTCACGCTGCTGACGGGCGGCGCGTTTTTCCATCACGCCGATTCGTTTGCGATGATGCGCGGCGGCCACCTCGACTTCTGCGTGCTCGGCGCATTCCAGGTCTCGGCGAAGGGCGACCTGGCGAACTGGCACACCGGAGCGCCCGACGCGATTCCGGCCGTCGGCGGCGCGATGGACCTCGCGATCGGCGCGAAGCAGGTCTACGTGATGATGGAGCATCTGACCAAGCAAGGCGAAAGCAAGATCGCCGCGGAATGCACGTATCCGGTGACGGGCGTCGGTTGCGTCGACCGCATCTACACCGATCTCGCGATGATCGACGTGACCGACCAGGGCCTCGTCGTGCGCGAGATTTTCTCGGACATCGACTTCGACGCCTTGCTGAAGCTCACGGGCGTGCCGCTGATCGACGGCACGCAGGCGGCGCGGGCGGCTTAAGCGCGCTGACAACTGCGGGCACTGTGACGCGCAACGCGTCATACTGCCCGCAGTGCTACATTCACCAGATCATCCGATCATCGACGTCATCATGCTCGACTCCAGCGGCCGGCTCACCGGCCTTCTTTGCGGCACGCAGCCGATGAACGACATCTGGGCGCCGCGCGCCACACTGCAACGGATGCTCGACGTCGAAGCGGCGCTCGCGCGCGCTTCGGCCGCGCACGGCGTGATTCCCGCAGCGGCCGTCGCGGCAATTGAAGCCGCGTGCCATGCGGATCAACTCGACGCCGACGCGCTCGCACGCGACGCCGCGCTCGGCGGCAATCTCGCGATTCCTCTCGTCAAGCAACTCACCGCGCGCGTGAAAGCCGCCGACGCGCAAGCATCGAAATACGTGCATTGGGGCGCGACGAGTCAGGACATCATCGACACGGCGACGGTGCTGCAACTGCGCGACACCTTCGATTTGCTCGACATCGGCCTGCAATCCACCTGCGACGCCATCGCGAAGCTCGCGGCCACGCATCGCGCCACGCCGATGATCGGCCGCACGTGGTTGCAGCAGGCGTTGCCTATCACGCTCGGTCTCAAGTTCGCGCAATGGCTCGACGCATTGCTGCGTCATCGCGAACGGCTCGACGCATTGCGCGCGCGCGTGCTCGTGCTGCAATTCGGCGGCGCGGCCGGCACGCTCGCGAGTCTGCGCGATGCGGCGCCGCAGGTCACGCAAGCGCTCGCGCAGGAACTCGGTCTCGCTGTGCCCACTTTGCCGTGGCATACGCAGCGCGATCGCATCGCTGAAACGGCATCGTTCTTCGGCATGCTGATCGGCACGCTCGGCAAGATCGCGCGCGACATCTCGCTGCAAATGCAAACGGAAATCGACGAACTATCGGAACCGGCCGCGGCCGGCAAAGGCGGATCGTCGACGATGCCGCACAAGCGCAATCCGGTCGGCTGTGCGGCGGTGCTCACGGCGGCCACGCGCGCGCCGGGGCTCGTCGCCACGGTGTTCGCGGGCATGGTGCAGGAACACGAGCGCGCGCTCGGCGGCTGGCAAGCCGAGTGGGATGCGTTGCCCGATCTCGCGCGGCTCGCGGGCGGCGCGCTTGCGAACATCGGGCAGATCGCGAGCGGACTCAACGTGAACATGCCGCGCCTGGCCGCGAACCTCGACGTCACGCATGGCCTGATTCTCGGCGAAGCGGTGATGCTCGCGCTCGGCGACAGCATCGGCCGGCTCGACGCGCATCATCTGGTCGAGAGCGCGTCGAAGGCGGCGATCCGCGAAGGGCAAACGCTTTTCGACGTGCTCTCCGCGGACTCCGCCGTGACCCTGCATCTTTCTGTCGAGCGGCTTAAGCAACTGCTCGATCCCGCTCAATACGTCGGCCAGGCGCACGCTTACGTGGACGCAGCGCTGGCGCTTCATACCGCGCGTTCGCAGCGCGCCACTTCGAAGGAGTAACCGGCATGCCATACGCCGCAGTCAACGGCACCGAGCTTCACTATCGGATCGACGGCGATCGTCACGGCAGCGCGCCGTGGGTGATTCTGTCGAATTCGCTCGGCAGCGATCTGTCCATGTGGACGCCGCAAGTCGCGGCCTTGTCGAAGCACTTTCGCGTGCTGCGCTACGACACGCGCGGTCACGGGCATTCGGAAGCGCCGAAAGGACCGTACACGATCGAACAATTGGCGGGCGACGTGCTCGGCCTGATGGATACGCTGAAGATCGCGCGCGCGCATTTTTGCGGCGTGTCGATGGGCGGACTCACGGGCGTCGCGTTGGCCGCGCGTCATGCGAGCCGCTTTGAGCGCGTCGTGCTCGCGAACACGGCGGCGCGCATCGGCTCGCCGGAAGTGTGGGTGCCGCGCGCCGCGCGCGCTCGCAGCGAAGGCATGCAGGCACTCGCTGACGCGGTGTTGCCGCGCTGGTTCACAGCGGATTACTTCGAGCGCGAGCCCGTCGTGCTTGCGATGATTCGCGACGTGTTCGTGCATACCGACAAGGAAGGCTACGCGTCGAACTGCGATGCGATCGACGCGACCGATCTGCGCCCCGAAACGCCTGGCATCAAGCTGCCGGTGCTCGTGATCAGCGGCACGCACGACGTGGCCGCGACGCCCGCGCAAGGCCGCGAACTGGCGCAGGCGATTCCGGCCGCGCGTTACGTCGAACTGGACGCCTCGCATATTTCGAACATCGAGAAGGCCGATGCGTTCACGAAGGCTGTGATCGATTTTTTGACGGAGCCCAAATGAACGACGAAGACCGCTACGAAGCCGGACTCGGCGTGCGCCGCGCGGTATTGGGCGACGCGCATGTGGACCGCTCGCTTGCCAACCGCACCGAGTTGACGGAAGAGTTTCAGAACTTCATCACGCGTTATGCGTGGGGCGAAGTGTGGACGCGCGAAGGTTTGCCGCGGCACACGCGCAGCCTGCTCACGATTGCGATGATGGTCGCGCTCAATCGCAGCGAAGAACTCGCGCTGCATTTGCGGGCCGCGAAAAACAACGGCGTGACGCGCGAGCAGATCAAGGAAGTGCTGCTGCAAACCGCGATTTACTGCGGCGTGCCGGCGGCGAACTCGGCGTTTCATCTCGCCGATAAACTGTTCCGCGAAGACGATGCGGCGGCGAAGACTTGAGGGTTTTGCTGTGGCGATGGTTTGATGAAGAAACGCGCGCCTGTGCTACGGCGCGCGTTTTTTATTGGGCGGTTGTCTCTCTCGAGTGCTTTACTTATGCCTCCGTGTCCGCATTCAAGCTAGCATTCGACGCGACATCAACCGGCAATTGCAGACGCACCGCGCGCAACACCGTATCTTTGATCACTTCGCGCCAATGCGCGAGCGCTGCCTTGTCCATCAGCGCTTCGCCGAGAAACGCGCCTAACGTGTACTGATTGGCGTTATAAAAATAACCGAGCGACGCGATCATCAGATACACGTCGCGTGCTTTGACGTCGGCGCGAAAAACGTGCTGCGCCTTGCCTGCGTCCAGCAACTTCTGCACGACTGAAATCGCGTAGCCCGAAATCTCCTTCAGCTTGGACGACTTCTTCGCATGCTTGCCTTGATGCAGATTCTCGCTCGATAGCAGCGTGACGAACTCAGGGTGATCGAGATAGTACTGCCAGACGAATTCGACCATTTGTTCGAGGCCGTGAACCGGGTCTTCGAGGTCGAGGTCGAGTTTGCTTTCCGCTTCGTTGAACTGCGTGTAGATGGTCTCCAACACTTCGACGAACAACTGCTCCTTGCTGCCGAAGTAGTAGTAGATCATGCGGTCGTGCGAGCGCGCGGCCTTCGAAATGCTTTCCACCCGGCCGCTCGCATAGCCCTGCTTCGCGAAGACCTTGATTGCCGCTTTCAGAATCTTGGCGCGCGTGTCCTGCGCCTGTTTCGCGCGGATGCCCGTGGCGCCCGGCTTGCGGCCGGCAGTGGAATTCATGGCGATCTGGTATCTCTTCGTTGGCGTGTTGAAGGGATTGAACTCTCTTGCGCGCTTGGTTCGGCATGCAGGCGTCCTCATCATACCGTGCGCATTGCAGACTGCCGAGTCTCTTTCTAGCGATGCACGGTGAACTGCTTCGGCGTAAATTGAATCTCTGGCGACGAGGCCGCGTTCAATGTTCGAGTCAGCGTTTGAATGCGGCGGCGCACCATCCGCTTGCGGGCCGGAAACTCATTGCGCAGTCTATTTTGATCGGGTAGATTTCAGACAGCTTTGGTGTAGCGAATACTACACGAACGGTAAGTGACCGCAACATGGAATCATGCGTGGAAACATGCGAGTCACGCGAAAGTGCCCTGAAACAAGGGCTATTCGTCAGCCGGGCAGGACCGATTGTGATGTCGTCGTATGGAACCCCACTATGACAGAACATACGAAGGTCGATTTCGGTGCGGAACGCGTCGACGGCGATATCGCCTCGACGCCGGGTCCCACCGTGCTCGAGAAGGCGGCGCCGCGCAGCGAGCGTATGGCGTCGAACAAGATCGAATGCAATGCCTGTCCGGTGCTGTGTCAGATCTCCGAAGGGCGCACCGGCGCATGCGATCGCTATGCGAATGCGGACGGGCGGCTGATTCGCGTCGACCCTGTCGTATTCCTGTCGCGCTCGCAAGCCGATAGCACAGATGCCCTGGTCGAATTCGGCGCATCTCAAGAAGAAGCGCGAGACGATACGGCCGACGCCGCGCTCTTCGTCACGGGCGTGGGCGCATCGTCCACCTATCCCGACTACAAGCCCGCGCCTTTCATCGTTGCCTCGAAGCTCGACGACGTCGACATGGTCACGGTCGTCACCGAAGGCATCTTCAGCTATTGCAGCTTCAAGGTCAAAATCGACACGGACCGCTTTCTCGGACCCGAGCAGGCGAACGTGCGTTGCCAGGGCGAGATCGTCGGCCATGTGACGACGGCGGAATACGGTTCGCAAATGTTGAGCCTCGGCGGCGTGCATCATCTGACTGGCGGCAGCAAGAAAGAAGGCCGCGTGACCTGCGACATGATGCTTGCACTCGGCAACAAGCAGGCGGTTGAACTCAGCATAGACGGCGGCGCGAGCCTCGTGGTGCGCGCGGGCGCGGCGCCAGTGGTCGACGGCGTCGAGGAACGGCGCATGCGCGTGGGCTGCGGTTCCGCGACCATCGGCATTTTCGCGAAACAATGGTTCGGCCATGTCGATGAGGTCGTGGTCGTCGACGATCACATCACTGGCGTCTTGACCGAGCATCAGGCGGGGCGCTGCCTCGGCATGACGCGCTCGGGCATCAAGATTCGCGGACGCAAATCGACGCCAGGACGCTATTTTCAGGTGGCCAATCCAGGCATCGGTTGGGGCGGCACCGACATACAAGACCCGCTCGCGATTATCGAAGGCTTCGATCCCGCTGTCGCTCAACCCGGCATGCGTCTCCTGATGGTGTCGACTACCGGCGAGCACGCGCAGTGGTATGAACTCGATCATGAGCTCGTGCCGCGCGTCGCGGCGATGCCCGATGCGGTGCGCCGCACGGTGGAACGCATCGGCGAAAACTGCGAGCCGTCGCTTGCCACGGTGCTGTTTCTCGGCGGCGCGGGCGGCAGTCTGCGCGCGGGCGCGACCGAGAACCCCGTGCTGCTCACGCGTGCGATCAAGCAGAAGCTCGTGAACGTGACGTGCGGCGGCGCGCCGGCTTATGTGTGGCCAGGCGGCGGCATCACCGTGATGGTCGACGTGTCGCGCATGCCCGACCGTTCGTTCGGCACCGTGCCCACGCCGGCGATCGTCGCGCCGATCGAATTCACGATGACGTACGACGCTTATCGCGATCTCGGCGGCCATCTGGATGCGGTGCGTTCGTTGGAGAGCGTGCTCGCGAATGGTCCCGAACATACGGAAGGCGCGCCGCTCGCGCGTCGAACGTTGGCGCGCAATCCGGACAATCCGTGGCCGCCCGCCATGCCGCCGATGCTGGGCTAACCGACTAACGCGGCTAACAATTCGGCCCACAACCACGCGATGAATCCAACCCGCACCCGTATCGACGCGACGCGCTGGCATTGGCAGCATGGCCCGATCGATCTGATTCTCAGCGCCGACGGCGAACCTGCCGCGCTGCAAGCCGCATATGAAGCGTGCTGGACGCGTTTCGTCGATGTATTGCCTGAGCTGGTCAGCGAACTGAAGATGCTTCGGCAACCCGTGCGCGCCGATGCACCGCTCAACGAATGCCCGCTGCAAGGCCGCGTGGCGCGCAGCATGTGGGCCGTGTGCCATCCGCATCGCGCGCGCTTTATCACGCCGATGGCAGCCGTTGCAGGCAGCGTCGCGGACGAACTGATCGGTGCATTCAAACGCGAAGGCGTGTCGCGTGCGTTTATCAACAATGGCGGCGACATCGCGTTTCATTTGACCGAAGGCCAGCAATATCGCGTGGGCGTGTTCGCGGATCTCTCGCAGTGGCTCACGAAGACGCAGCGTTCAAACGGCGATACGCTCGACGCCAACCTCACAATCGACGCAAGCATGCCGATTCGCGGCATCGCGACGAGCGGCTGGCGCGGGCGGAGCTTCAGCCTCGGCATTGCCGACAGCGTGACCGTCCTCGCAGGCGACGCGGCGAGCGCGGACGCGGCCGCGACGATGATCGCCAACGCGGTGAACCTCGATCATGCGGGCATCGTGCGAAAGCCGGCGTCGTCGCTGAAGGATGACACCGACCTCGGGGATCGGCTCGTGACCGTGGATGTCCCTGCGCTGCCGCAACCGCTCATCGACTTCGCGCTTGCTCGCGGCGTGGAAGCCGCGCGGCGCTTGGTCCAGCGCGGCCTGATAGAAGGCGCCGCGTTGTTCCTGCAAGGACGCGTGCGCACGGCCGGCATGCACGGCACACACGCGTTGCTGACGATGCATCGCGCTCACTCAACAACGGAGGCTCCGTGTTCGAAATACGCCGCGTGCTGACGCACGTCGAAGACATCTTTCACGAATTCGGCCCCGCGCCGGCAGAGCCATTAAGACGCGGCGCAATCGCCGCCGTGATGACGAACCCGTTCGCCGGCCGCTATGAGCCGAACATCGAACACGCGATGGAAGCGCTCAAGCCGATCGGCTTCGACATGGCGCAGCGTCTGCTCGCGGCGATGGCGGTGCCGCATGCGTCGATAGAAAGTTATGGCAAGGGCGCGATTGTCGGCTCGCGCGGCGAACTCGAACACGGCGCGTTGTGGCATGTGCCGGGCGGCTATGCAATGCGCGAGCTGCTAGAAAAGAACGGCGTGCCGACCAACGCAATCGTGCCGTCGACGAAAAAAGTCGGCGCGCCATCCACCGCGCTCGACGTGCCGCTCACGCATGTCAACGCGAGCTATGTGCGCAGTCACTTCGACGCAATCGAAGTGCGCGTGCCAGGCGCGCCCGCCGCGGACGAAGTGGTGTTCATCCTCGTGATGAGCACGGGACAGCGCGTGCATGCGCGCGTCGGCGGGCTCGCCAAAGAGGCGATTGTGGGCAAGGACGGCTTGCGCTGAACCACGCTGCATGTTCACTGAAGGTCGCTGAAGGTCGCAACACATACATCGAATCTCGGAGAGCGAAATGGCAATCAGGCTTCGCAAGCTGGTCGTGCAAGTGGACGAAACCCGCATTGAAATGGGCCAGAACATCGATCCGCCCACGCGCCGCGCGGTGGCGATCGCGGTGATCGACAATCCGTATGCGGGCCGCTATGAGGCAAAGCTCGACGCGCTGATCGACGCCGGCGAGGAACTCGGCGCGCTGCTCGGCAAGCGCTGCGTCGAGGCGCTCGGTATCGAACCCGGCGAAGCGCAGAGCTACGGCAAGGCCGCGATTGTCGGCGAGGCGGGCGAACTCGAACACGCGGCCGCGATCTTGCATCCCAAGCTCGGCGCGCCGCTGCGCGCGGCCGTCGAAAAGGGCGCGGCGCTCGTGCCGTCGGCGAAAAAAATGGGCACGCTCGGCGCGGCAATCGACGTGCCGCTCGGCCACAAGGACGCCGCCTTCGTGCGCAGTCATTTCGACGCGATCGAGGCGCGCGTGTCGGACGCGCCGCGTGCCAATGAAATCGTCGTCGCGGTGGCGGTGACGGCGTCGGGCCGGCCGCTGCCGCGCATCGGCGGCTTGCAGGCGAACGAGATCAAGGGCGAGGATGGTTTGCGCTGAGGTGTGCATGCATTTGTTTCGCGCGTCCCCACAAGGGATTTCTTTCAGGTAGTGTGCTGCCGTTGATGCGTGCGAGCACGGTGCCGCACGCGCCGCAACGTCTGCTGGCCGAGTGGCATGCGCATGTCGCGTGCGGGCGGTCGGCAAGCTGCCGAGGGTCTCGATGCTTTCGAATTTGCTGGTACAACTGGTCAACGGACTCGCCGATGCGTCGACGCTCTTTCTCGTCGCCGCCGGTTTGTCGTTGATCTTCGGCGTGACGCGCATCGTCAATTTCGCGCACGGCTCGTTCTATATGTTCGGCATCTACATCGCGTACAGCATCGCGAGCCGCTTCGGACATACGGCGGGCGGCTTCTGGCTGTCGGTGCTGGCCGCGGCGCTCGTCGTCGCGGTGCTTGGTGCGCTGGTCGAGGTCATCGTGTTGCGGCGCATTTATCAGGCGCCCGAACTATTTCATCTGCTTGCCACGTTCGCGCTCGTATTGATCTTTCGCGATGCCGCGTTGTGGCTATGGGGCCCGGAAGATCTGTTCGGGCCGCGCGCGCCGCATCTTGCCGGCGCGGTGAATTTCCTCGGCCATCCGCTGCCGACCTACGACATCGCGTTGATCGTGATCGGCCCGGTCGTGTTGCTGCTGCTCTGGTATGCGCTGACGCGCACGCGTTGGGGCACGCTTGTGCGCGCGGCGACGCAGGACCGCGAGATGCTCGGCGCGCTCGGCATCAATCAGGCGTGGCTGTTTACCGGCGTGTTCTTCGTCGGCGCGTTTCTCGCGGGTCTGGGCGGCGCGCTGCAAGGGCCGCGCATGTCGGCGAATCTCTCTCTCGATCTCGAGACGATCGGCAATGCGTTTGTGGTCGTCGTGGTCGGCGGCATGGGTTCGATTCCGGGCGCATTCGTGGCCGCGCTCATCATCGCGGAGATCAAGGCGCTGTGCATCGGCATTGGACATGTGACGATTTTCGGCGTCGGCCTGTCGTTGAGCCGCTTTACGCTGGTCGCGGAATTCGTCGTGATGGCGGTCGTGCTGGTCGTGCGGCCCTGGGGTTTGCTCGGCCGCGCGAGTGCTGCGGTGCGCGGCATGGCGGCGCCCGAAGCGCCGTTGCGTCCCGCAGGCAAGCGCGTCAAATGGCTGGCTGCGATCGTACTGCTGGTTCTGCTTCTCGCGCCGCTCTTGGCCAACGCATTCCCGTATATGCCGGTGCTGCTGGTGGAAATTCTGATCGCTGTTCTGTTTGCAACGAGCCTGCATTTCATCATGGGACCGGGCGGCATGCATTCGTTCGGCCACGCCGCTTATTTCGGGCTCGGCGCGTATGGCGCGGCGCTCTTTCTCAAAGTACTCAATCTGCCGATGGAAGCCGCGTTGCTGCTCGCGCCGCTACTCGCAGTGGGCGGCGCGCTCGTGTTCGGCTGGTTCTGCGTGCGTTTGTCCGGCGTCTATCTCGCGATGCTGACGCTCGCGTTCGCGCAGATCGTCTGGTCGGTCGTATTCCAATGGGACGATGTGACGGGCGGCAGCAACGGCATTCTCGGCTTGTGGCCGGCCGACTGGCTTTCGTCGCCGGTGGCCTTCTATTACGTGACGCTCGTGTGCGCGGTGATCGGCGTGTGGCTGTTGCGGCGCATGCTGTTTTCGCCGCTCGGCTATGCGATGCGCGCGTCGCGCGATTCGGTGTTGCGCGCGGAGGCCATCGGCATCGACGTGAAGCGCGTGCAGTGGGCGGCGTTCGTGATCGCGTCGCTGTTCTGCGGACTTGCGGGATCGTTGTATGCGTTCTCAAAAGGCACGATCTCGCCGGAGGTGATCAGCGTGAGCCGTTCCGTCGACGGTCTCGTGATGGTGCTGCTCGGCGGCTTGCAGACGCTCACCGGCCCCATCGTGGGCGCGGCCGTGTTCACGTGGCTGCAGGACACCGTCGCGCGGCAGACCGACTATTGGCAGGCGCTGCTGGGCTTCGCGATTTTGCTGCTCGTGATCGCGTTTCCGCAAGGCATCGTTGGCTCTATTCGCGATCGTTTCGGTGACGACATCAACGATAACGCCAACGACGCCAACAACGCGGCCGGCAAAACCACCGCACCCACTTCGCAGCGCGCGGCGATCAAGGAGGGGCTATGAGCTTGCTGCAAGTGTCCGGCCTCTCGAAGTCGTTCGGTGGACTGAAGGCCGTCGACAACGTGTCGTTCACGCTCGAAGCCGGCCAGCTTCTCGCGCTGCTCGGCCCGAACGGCGCGGGTAAATCGACGTGCTTCAACATGGTCAACGGACAGTTGCCGCCTTCGTCGGGCTCGATCCGTTTCGGCGGACACGAACTCGTCGGCATGCGTCCGCGCGACATCTGGCGGCTCGGCGTGGGCCGCACATTCCAGATCGCCGCGACCTTCAATTCGATGACCGTACTCGAAAACGTGCAGATCGCGCTCGTTTCGCGCGAACGCAAAACCTTCGGCCTGTGGAAACCCGCGGGCTCGCGCTACGCCGATGAAGCGTTCGCACTGCTCGAACAGGTCGGCATGGCCGCCGACGCGAAGCGCGCCTGCGGCGTGCTTGCATATGGCGACGTCAAGCGTGTCGAACTCGCGATTGCGCTCGCGAACCGCCCGAAGCTGCTGCTGATGGACGAACCCACTGCGGGCATGGCGCCGAAGGAGCGTAACGAATTGATGGCGCTGACGCGGCGGCTCGTTACCGAGCAGAAGATCGGCGTGCTGTTCACCGAGCACAGCATGGACGTCGTGTTTGCCTACGCCGACCGCATGATCGTACTCGCGCGCGGCAAGCTGATTGCCGAAGGCGACGGCGAGACGATCCGCAACGATCCGCGCGTGCAGGAAGTGTATTTCGGCACCGGCAAGACGTTTCAGCCACACGCGGCGCTGCATGACACGGCAGGCGGCCACGCCGGCGAAGGAGTCCTGCAATGAGCGAGCCGATGCTGAAAGTCGCGGGCCTCAACGCGTTTTATGGCCGCGCACATATTCTGTTCGACGTCGGCCTCGAAGTGGGACGCGGTGAAGTGGTTGCGTTGATGGGCCGCAACGGCGCGGGTAAATCGACCACGATGAAAGCGGTCATGGGTTTGCTGCCGCGCCGCCAGGGCGAAGTGACGTTTCGCGGACAGAACATCGCCGCGCTGCCGCCGTACAAGATCGCGCGCATGGGCATGGGCTTCGTTCCCGAAGACCGGCGCGTGTTCGCCGATCTCACAGTGATGGAGAACCTCGACGCGGGCCGTCAGCCGCCGCGCGAAGGCGCGCCGCAATGGACGCCGGAAAAGCTGTTCCGCCTGTTCCCGAATCTCGGCGAAATGCCGAAGCGTCCCGGCGGCCATATGAGCGGCGGCGAGCAGCAGATGCTGACGGTATCGCGCACGCTGATGGGCAACCCGTACCTCGTGTTGCTCGATGAACCGTCGGAAGGCGTCGCGCCCGTGATCGTCGAGCAGATGGCCAACATGATCCTCGAACTGAAGCGCGAGGGGCTGTCCATTCTGTTGTCCGAGCAGAACCTGCACTTCGCCGAGATGGTCAGCGACCGCGCTTATGTCCTTGAAAAAGGGCAAATCCGCTTTAGCGGCAGCATCGGCGAACTGGCGAAGAACGAAACCGTGAGGCGCGCTTATCTGAGCGTGTAATCGAACCGTCGTTGCAAAAGGAGAGGCAGATGGCAGCAGAGACGTTGACAGGATTGTCCGGCAAGGTCGCGGTGACGAACATCGGCCTGCTGTTATCCGGCGACATCGATCAGCCGATTCTCGACGCCGATACGCTCGTGATCGACGACGGCGTGATCGTCGCGATCGGCAAGGAAGCGGACTGCGACCTCGAAGGCGCGCGCACTACCGTCGATTGCAAGGGCACGACGGTAGCACCTGGCCTGATCGACTCGCATGTGCATCCGGTATTCGGCGACTGGACGCCGCGTCAGAATCAGCTCGGCTGGATCGAATCGAATCTGAACGGCGGCGTGACGACGATGATCTCGGCGGGCGAAGTGCATTTACCTGGCCGTCCGAAAGATGTGCTCGGCGTGAAGGCGCTTGCGATCACCGCGCAGCGTTCGTTCGAAGGCATGCGTGCGGCGGGCGTCGGCGGTGGCGTCAAGGTGATGGCGGGCGCGCCGGTGATCGAAAAAGGCATGGTCGAAGAGGACTTCAAGGAGCTCTCCGAAGCCGGCGTGAAGCTGCTGGGCGAAGTCGGTCTCGGCAGCGTGAAGGCCGGCGAGGAAGCCGCGCAAATGGTCGCGTGGGCGCGCAAGTACGGCATTCAGAGCACGATTCATACGGGCGGTCCGTCGATTCCGGGCTCGGGGCTGATCGACCGCGACGTGGTGCTTGCGGCCGACGCCGACGTGATCGGCCACGTCAACGGCGGGCATACGTCGCTGTCTTATCGCCATGTTTGCGACTTGTGCGAGCAGTCGAGCCGCGCGCTCGAAATCGTTCATAACGGCAACGAACGCATTGCATTGCTGACGGCGCGTCATGCGATCGAACTCAAATGCCCGCACAGGATCATCCTCGGCACCGACAGCCCGGCCGGCTCGGGCGTGCAGCCGCTCGGCATCTTGCGCATGATTGCGTTGATTTCGAGCCTCGCCGACGTGCCTGCGGAAATCGCGTTCTGCTTCGCGACGGGCAACACGGCGCGGCAACGCAACTTGCGTCAGGGGCTGATCGAAGTGGGCCGTCCCGCCGACCTCGTCTTCATGGACCGCGCGCAGCATACGGCCGCGGACACGCTGCTCGAAAGCGTGCAACTCGGCGATATTCCAGGCGTGGGCATGGTGATGATCGACGGCTTGATCCGTTGCCGGCGCAGCCGCAATACGCCGCCCGCGACCGAAGTGCCGGTGGTGCTATGAATGCGCGTCTTAGAGCGCGGTCGGCGCGCTCATGAACGGTCCGGCGCCGCTCGCGTTGCAGGTCAACGGCGCGACGCATGTCGTCTGCGCCAGCGCGGACACGCCTTTGCTTTACCTGCTGCGCAACGACCTCGCGCTCAATGGTCCGAAATTCGGCTGCGGCCTGGGCGAGTGCGGCGCGTGCACGGTGCTGCTCGACGGCATGCCGACGCGCGCCTGCGTGACCACGGCGAAGGTGGCGCTGGGGCACGAGATCACCACGCTCGAAGGACTCGGCACGCGTACCGCGCTGCATCCGGTGCAACAGGCGTTTATCGACGAACAGGCCGCGCAGTGCGGCTATTGTCTGAGCGGCATGATCATGACGACGAAGGCGCTGCTCGAGCGCGATCCGCATCCGAGCGTCGAGACGATTTGCCGCGAGTTGTCGCGCAACCTGTGCCGTTGCGGCACGCATGTGGAAATCGTGCGGGCCGTGCAGCGCGCCGCTGAATTGCTCGCCACGCAGAAGCGCGTTCAAGAGACCGCTGATAAAGAGGCGAGCGCATGACGGGACCGGACTTCAGCGTCGATCGACGCGCGGCACCGCCGTCGCGCAAACAACTCTACGACGCGCAGAGCGTGCTGATCGTCACGCGGCCGCCGCAAGCGCCGGTTCAACCGGCGGCCGGTCAGCCGGGCTCGCGGTCGTCGTTCATGCCCACTGACGCCGACATGTTCCTCGCCGTGCGCGACGACGGCAGCGTGATCGCGTTCAACGGCCACGTCGATCTCGGCACGGGCATCGGCACCGCGCTTGCACAGATCGTCGCGGAAGAACTCGATGTGCCGTTGACGCGCGTGTCGATCGTGCTCGGTCATACGAACGAGACGCCGAATCAGGGGCCGACGATTGCCAGCGCCACGCTTCAGATAACGGCCGTGCCGTTGCGGCACGCCGCGGCGCAGGCGCGGCAATGGCTGGTTGAGCAGGCGGCGATGCGGCTTGGCGTTGACGTGAAAAAGCTCGATGTGCGCGATGGCATCGTGTTCGAACGCGACGATGCAAATGCAAGTGGGAGTGCAAAGCGCATCGCCTACGGCGAGCTCATCGCGGGGCAACGCATCGAACTCCAGTTGACTACCGACGCGCCGCTCAAAGACCCGACCGCATACAACATCGTCGGCAAGCATGCGCCGCGTGTCGATATTCCCGCAAAGGCAACGGGCGAATTGAGCTTCGTCCACGATGTGCGCGTGCCTGGCATGCTGCATGGGCGCGTCGTGCGTCCGCCGTATGCGGGCATCGCGCAGGGCAACTTCATTGGTAACAGTTTGCTGCGTGTCGATGAAGAGTCGATCCGCGACATGGCCGGCATCGTCAAGGTCGTGGTGATACGCGACTTCGTCGGCATCGTGGCGGAGCGCGAGGAAATCGCGCAGCAGGCCGCGAAGCGGCTCGACGTGCAATGGAGAACCACCGAAGCCTTGCCGCCGCTGGATACCAGCGAGGAAGTGGAAGCCGCATTGCGCGCGAATCCTGCGAAGCGGCGCGAGCTTTTAATCGGCGGGGATGTCGACGCCGCGCTTTCACGCGACCCCACTCGCACGTTGAATCGCACGTACGTATGGCCGTTTCAGATGCATGCGTCGATTGGACCGTCGTGCGCGGTGGCCGACTATCGCGACGGTGCGTTGAAGGTATGGTCCGGCACGCAGAATCCGCATTCGCTGCGCGCGGACCTCGCGTTGCTGATGGGCATGAACGAAGCGCACATCGAGATCGTGCGCATGGATGCCGCCGGCTGCTACGGCCGCAATTGCGCGGACGATGTCGCCGCCGACGCCGCGTTGCTCTCGCGTGCGGCCGGCGCGCCGGTGCGCGTGCAACTGTCGCGCGAGGACGAGCATGCGTGGGAGCCGAAGGGCGCCGCGCAATTGATGGACGTGCGCGGCGCGTTGAGCGCCGAGGGCGAGCTCGCGGCTTACGACTTCGCGACGCGTTATCCATCGAACGATGCGCCCACGTTGGCGTTGTTGCTGACCGGCACGCTGTCCGGCGAGCCGCAGGTGTTCGAGATGGGCGACCGCACGGCCGTGCCGCCGTACGACTACGAGGCGATGCGCGTCGTCTGCGACGACACGCCGCCTATTGTTCGCGCGTCGTGGCTGCGCGGCGTGTCGGCGTTGCCGAACACTTTCGCGCACGAGTCGTTCATCGACGAACTCGCAGTGGAAGCGGGCGCCGATCCGGTCGAGTTTCGGCTGAAGCATTTGCGCGACCCGCGCGCGGCCGATCTCGTGAAAGCGGTGGCCGAGCGCGCGGGCTGGCAGCCGCGCGTGCGCGAAGCCACTGACGCTGAGGCTCACGAACGAGGCGAACAAAGCGACCAAGGCGACATCGCACGAGGCCGCGGTATCGCCTACGCCCGCTACGTGCACAGCAAATTCCCCGGCTTCGGCGCCGCGTGGTGCGCGTGGGTCGCCGACGTCGAAGTCAATCGCCGAAGCGGCGAACTCGCGGTGACGCGCGTCGTGGTCGGCCAGGACAACGGCACGACGATCAACCCGGACGGCGTGCGTCACCAGATTCACGGCAACGTGATCCAGGCGACGAGCCGCGCGCTGAAAGAACGCGTGACGTTCGGCGGCAACGCGGTGACGAGCCAGGAGTGGGGCGCGTATCCGATTCTCACGTTTCGCGAAGTGCCGGTGATCGACGTCGTGATGATGCCGCGTCACGGCGAGCCGCCGATGGGCGCGGGCGAATCCGCGTCGCTGCCCGGCGCGGCGGCGATTGCCAACGCGTTGTACGACGCGACCGGCGTGCGTTTTCGCAGGCCGCCGTTCACGCCCGAAACGATTCGCGCGGCGCTCGCCGATGCACAAGCAGAGGAGGCCGCCGCGCGCAGGAAAAAGCGCTGGCGGCTCGGTTTTCTAGGGGCGTTCGCGGCTGGCGCGGCGGGCTGGCTCGGCGCGTTGTCGCTGGCGCCGTCCGCTCTCGCGCCGATCACGCCGCCGCTCGCGAGCGCCTTCGCGCCCGAGCTGATTGCGCGCGGCAAGGTGCTCGCGTCGCTTGGCAATTGCGCGGTCTGCCACACCGCGAAGAACGGCGTGCCGAACGCGGGCGGCAAGCCGCTTGAGACGCCGTTCGGCACCGTCTACAGCACGAACATCACGCCGGATGTGCAGACGGGCATCGGCGCATGGTCGCTCGAAGCGTTTGTCCGCGCGATGCGTGAAGGCGTCAGCCGCGACGGGCATCGGCTCTATCCGGCGTTCCCGTACACGTCCTTCAAAAATACTTCCGACGACGACCTCAACGCGCTCTACGCGTATCTGATGTCGCAAACGCCTGTGCGTTTTCGTCCGCCGGAAACGAAGCTGCCGTTTCCGTTTAGCGCGCGTCCGTTGATGGCGGCTTGGAACGGCCTCTTCCTCGGGCGCAACACGTTCACCGCCAGCGCGACGCAAAGCGCGCAATGGAATCGCGGCGCGTATCTCGTCAACGGGCTCGGGCATTGCAGCGCGTGTCACACGCCGCGCAATGCGTTCGGCGCCGAGAAAAGCGGCGCGGCCTTCATGGGCGGAGGCAGCGCGGAAGGTTGGGAAGCGCCCGCGTTATCGTCGCTATCGAACGCGCCGGTGCCGTGGACCGAGGACGAGCTGTTCCGCTATTTGCGCTTCGGCCATGCGCCGCTGCACGGCGTCGCGGCGGGACCGATGGCGCCCGTCGTCGCCGATCTCGCGGCGCTGCCCGACAGCGATATTCGCGCGATGGCGACGTATCTCGCGTCGCTCGCGCCAGTGGAACCGAACGTCGATGTCGCGGCGATGGCGCGGCAATACGAAGCGGCGAGCACGATCAACGGCGCGCCGTCCAGCGTCGGCGCGCGGCTGTTCGACGGCGCTTGCGCGGCCTGTCATCACACCGGCAGCGGGCCGCAACTGTTTGGCGCGCATCCGTCGCTTGCGCTCAACACGAACCTGCATGGCGCGACGCCCGATAACTTGATCCGCGTGATTCTCGACGGCATCGGCTCGCCTGCGCGGCCCGAACTCGGTACGATGCCGGCTTATCGCGACAGTTTCAACGACGCCCAGGTCGCCGAGCTGGTGTCGTATCTGCGGCAGCAATTCGCGGGCGGCAAGCCTGCCTGGCAGAATGTGGCGGCAAGCGTCGCGAGGATTCGCGCGACGGCGAGCGCGGAGTGAGGGCAAGAACGAACGCAACAGTAAGCGCAAGAACGAACGCACGAGCCACTGCCCGCCCGGCCGCTTGAACGCCGCCGCAACGCCTGATAGAACAGCCTGTTAGAAGACCAACGCATTCCCGCAATCCCATTGATACGGAGAAACGCATGACCACGCGCGCACGATGGATCTCTCGCCTGACGCTATCGACGGTTGTTTCATTCGCCGCCTTCGGCGCCAATGCCCAGCAGACCATCAAGATCGGGGAAATCAACAGCTATAAGGCGCAGCCGGCCTTTCTCGGGCCTTACAAGAACGGCTGGAATCTCGCGCTCGAGCAGATCAACGGCGCGGGCGGCGTGCTCGGCAAAAAGCTCGAAGTCGTTTCGCGCGACGACAACGGCAACCCCGGCGACACCATTCGCGTCGCGCAGGAGCTGATCGCGCGTGAACAGGTGCAACTGCTGTTCGGCGGTTTCCTGTCGAACACCGGCCTCGCGCTCACCGATTTCGCGAAGCAGAAAAAGATCTTCTTCCTCGCCGCCGAACCGCTGACGGACAAGATCGTCTGGGCCGACGGCAACAAATACACGTACCGTCTGCGTCCTTCCACGTATATGCAGGTCGCGATGCTCGTGCCCGAAGCGGCCAAGCTGAAGAAAAAGCGCTGGGCGCTCGTCTATCCGAACTATGAGTATGGGCAGTCGGCGGTCGCGACGTTCAAGAAGCTCCTCACCGCCGCGCAACCCGACGTGCAGTTCGTCGCCGAACAGGCCACGCCGCTCGGCAACGTGGATGCGGGCGCGGTCACGCAGGCTCTCGCCGATGCGAAGCCCGACGCGATCTTCAACGTGCTGTTCGGGGCCGACCTCGGCAAGTTCGTGCGCGAGGGCAATACGCGCGGCCTCTTCAAGGACCGCACGGTGGTGTCGCTGCTGACGGGCGAGCCGGATTATCTCGATCCGCTGGGCGCCGAAGCGCCGGCCGGCTGGATCGTGACGGGCTACCCGTGGTATTCGATTGACACTCCGGCGAACAAGAAGTTTGTCGACGCCTATCAGGCGAAGTATCACGACTACCCGCGGCTCGGCTCGGTGGTCGGCTACTCGGCGCTGATGTCGATCGCTGCGGGCATCAAAAAGGCCGGTTCCGCGGATACCGACAAGCTCGCGGCCGCGTTCAAGGGTCTCGCCGTCGACACGCCGTTCGGGCCGATCACCTATCGCGCGCAGGACAATCAGTCGACGATGGGCGCTTACGTCGGCGTCACCGGTCTGAAGGACGGCAAGGGCGTGATGACGTCGTATCGCTACATCGACGGCGCGAGCGTGCAGCCGTCGGATGCCGACGTGAAAAAGCTGCGGCCCGGCGAGTAAGCAGGCGTCGCCGTCGGCCTCGGCCTCGGCGGCTATTCCTCCGCGTCGTGCTCGGCCACGAAGCGCCGCAAGTAGGCCAGCACCGCCGCTTCGACCGCGCGATGGTCGGCGGTGCTTTTCGAGCCCGCGTTCTCCTCGTCGCCGAACAGCGACGAAGGCGCGTCGTGCACGTCGATTTCCTGCCCTTCGCGGAAGATGCGAATTTCGTGGACGTCTTCCGCGTATTCCGCGATCCAGTGAACGCCTTCGATATGCGCGCCTGCGCGCACGGTGGGGATCTTCATCAGTGTCTCCCATTCGGACCGGTCCAGTGCGCCGGCCCTTGACCACACCATACGCCGTCCCCGTGAACGGCGCGAGTCCTGGCGAAGTGTCTCAGCGCTGCGGCACAGCCATTGCTTCACTGCATGGGCCACAGTCAACCGGAGAACTGTCATGCCCGAGAAGAAAACCCTCAAGCGTGCGGAAGCCGACAAACGCGCCGGCAAGTCGGCGAGCACGCAAGCTGGAGAGTTCGTCAAGGAACAGGTGGACAAGGTGCGCGCCGGCAAGCACGGCGTGCGCTCGCCGAAACAGGCGATTGCGATCGGATTGTCGGAGGCGCGTCGCGCGGGCGTCGATCTAAAGGCGCCGAAGAAGGGCAGCACGAGCGAGGCGACCCGCAAGAAGGCGGAGAAGGACAGCGCCGCGGGACACAAGAAGGGCGCCGCGAAAAAGACCGCCAGCAAGGAGTCGACGGCGAAGCGCTCGCGCACCTCGACCAATGTGCTGAAGCGCGAAAGCAAGGCCGGCGCGTCGCACTCGGCGATGTCGAAGCAGGCGAAGTCGGCGGCGGCCAAGCGGCCGGCCGCGAGCCGCTCGGCGGCGGCGAAGAAGGCTGCCGCGACGAAAGGCGCAGCCGGACGTTCAGCCGCGGCGAAGAAGGCGGCGCAGACACGCGCTGCGCGCGCGCATCAGCATCACTGACGGCGGACGGCGCGCGACCTGCGCGCCGTTGTTCGCTGTCGCCTTACTGCACCGTGGCCAGCACGTCGCCGACCGTCTTGAAGAGATGCGCGATCTGCTCTTCGTTGATGATGAGCGGCGGCGAAAACGCCAGGATGTCCCCCGTAAAGCGCACCAGCACGCCCGCCTCGAAGCATTTGACGAACGCCTCGTAAGCGCGCGCGCCCGGTGCGCCGTCGCGCGATTCGAGTTCGATGCCGGCGATCATCCCGAGATTGCGGATGTCCTTCACATGCTTTGCGCCGCGCAGCGAGTGAACGGCGGCTTCGAACGTCGGCGCGAGCGACGCGGCGCGCTCGAACAGGCCCTCGCTGCGATACAGGTCGAGCGTCGCGATGGCGGCGGCGACCGCGGCCGGGTGCGCCGAATACGTGTAGCCGTGGAACAGCTCGATCGCGCCTTGTGTGCCGCCGTTGACGATCGTGTCGTGCACTGTGCGGCTCGCCGCGACCGCGCCCATCGGGATCGACGCGTTGTTGATCGCCTTCGCCATCGTGATCAGGTCGGGCGTCACGCCGAAATATTCGCTGGCCGTGGCCTTGCCGACGCGGCCGAAGCCCGTGATCACTTCGTCGAAAATCAGCAGGATGCCGTGCTTCGTGCAGATGTCGCGCAGCTTCTGCAGGTAGCCTTGCGGCGGAATCAGCACGCCCGTCGAGCCGGCGACCGGTTCGACGATCACCGCGGCAATCGTCGACGCATCGTGCAGCGCGACGATGCGCTCCAGTTCGTCGGCGAGATGCGCGCCCCACGCCGGCTGACCCTTCGAGAACGCGTTCTGCTCGAGATTGTGCGTGTGCGGCAGATGATCGACGGCCGGCAGCAGCGCGCCGGAAAACGTCTTGCGGTTCGGCGCGATGCCGCCGACCGAAATCCCGCCGAAGCCCACGCCGTGATAACCGCGCTCGCGGCCGATCAGGCGCGTGCGCTGCGCTTCGCCGCGCGAGCGGTGATAGGCGAGCGCGATTTTTAGTGCCGTGTCGACGGATTCGGAACCCGAGTTCGTGAAGAAGATGCGGTCGAGGCCTTCGGGCATCAGCTCGGCGACCCGCGTGGCTGCTTCGAACGCGAGCGGATGGCCCATCTGGAACGTCGGCGCAAAGTCCAGCGTGGAAAGCTGCTTCGTGATCGCGGCGACGATCTCGTCGCGGCTGTGGCCCGCATTCACGCACCATAGGCCCGCGCAGCCGTCGAGCACTTCGCGGCCGTCCGTGCTGCGGTAGTACATGCCTTTCGCCGATTCCAGCAGGCGCGGCGCGGCCTTGAACTGGCGGTTGGCGGTGAACGGCATCCAGAAAGACGACAGATCGTCGATGACGGGGCGCGAAGTCATGGGTTTCTCCTCGAAGTGGTTTCCCAAGAGGGACTTCCTTTGGGCGTCCCCCAAGAATAGTTGCTTCGGGGCGTCTGCCAAGGGGACTTCCTTTGGGCGTAGCCAAAACTGTAGCGTTCGCGGTTTAATGGCGGCATAAACAGTTGACGCGGTGTCGCGCTAACTGTGTTGGTGGATCGGCGGTAACTGTGCCGACGCGATCCGCTTCGGGCCGCGCGTCGCGGCCGGCTTTTTCGTTCCGAGTCCACATCCCCGACCATGATCGAATTGAATCTCGAGCGCGACCGGCGCGCCGCTCCCACGCTCGTCGACCAGGTCGTGCAAGGCTTCGCGCAAGCCATCGAAGCGCAGTCGCTGCGCGCGGGCGCGCTGCTGCCGTCGGTGCGGCAACTCGCGCAGACGCATGAGTTGAGCACCTTCACGGTGACGGAGGCGTACAACCGTCTGGTGTCGATGGGGCTCGTGGTCGCGCGGCGCGGCTCCGGTTATCGCGTGGCGGCGCGCTCGCCTGCGCCGCGAGCGGCCGTGACCGACTGGCAGCCGCCGAGCCTCACCGCGACCTGGCTTCTGTCCGACGTATTCGCCGACCATTCGGTGCCGATCAAGGCCGGCGGCGGCTGGCTGCCGAATGAATGGATCAACGAGACCGGTTTGCAGCATGCGTTGCGCGCGATGAGCCGGGTGCCTGCCGCGCGGTTCGGCGATTACGGGCATCCCTACGGCTTCGCGCCGTTGCGCGAGCGCATCGCCGAGCAGCTCGACCGGCGCGGCCTGCCCGTCGACGTGTCCAACGTGCTGCTCACGCAGGGCGCGACGCAAGGGCTCGATCTGATCGTGCGCACGTTGCTGCGCGCGGGCGACGCGGTGATCGTGGAAGATCCCGGCTATTGCAACCTGCTGCAGATTCTCAAGCTCGCCGGACTCGTCGTGCATGGCGTGCCGCGCACAGCCGCGGGCGTCGATACCGAGGTGCTCGAAGCGCTCGTCGCGGAGCACAAGCCGAAGGCCATTTTCGTCAACACGACGCTGCAGAATCCGACCGGCGCGACCTTCGGCATGTCGGCGGCGTTCCGCCTGCTGCAGATCGCGGAGCGTCAGCGCATGTGGGTGATCGAGGACGACGTGAGCCGCGAACTGGCGCCGTCCGGCGCGCCGCTTTTTGCCGCGATGGAAGGCTTGCAGCGCGTGCTGTATGTGGGCGGTTTTTCGAAGACGGTGACGCCTGGCTTGCGCTGTGGCTACGTGGTCGCGGAGCGCGCGGTGCTGCGCGAACTGGCGCGCACGAAGATGGCGGTGGGCTTGACGTCGTCGGAGGCGATCGAGCGGATTGTCGATAAGGTGCTGCTCGAGGGCCGCTACGCGCGTCACGTGGAAGCGGTCAACGAGCGGCTCAAGCTCGCGCATGCGACCGTCGAAGAGCGGCTCGACTCGCTTGGGCTCGAAGTGTTTCATCGGCCGCGAGCGGGGTTGTTTCTGTGGGCTCGCCTGCCGATTGATCCTGCGTCTGCCGGCGACGTCGCGACGGCCGCGCTCCAGCACGGCATCTGGCTTGCGCCCGGCTCATACTTCCGGCCGGACGACGCGCCGAGCGCATGGTTTCGCTTCAACGCCCCTTATTCGACCGACGATGCGTTGTGGCGCTTCATCGAGCGAGTAGGACGCGGGGCGGTTTAGATGCGCATCGCCTGGCGCCCCTCTCACACGCTTACGCGGGGGCTGCGTCCAGCAGCTTCAGCGCGATCGGATACAGCGAAAGCACGAGCAGCAGCGCCATCGTGATGTTGAAAGCGCGCAGACGCCTCGCGTCGGACAACACGCGCCGCATCGCGGTGCCAAACCCGGCCCACAGGCAGATGCACGGAAAGCCGATCACATAGAACACCGCCGCCATCGCCACCGCGTTCATGCTGTAGCTCTCGCTCAGATGGATGGTCGTGGCGGCGGTCAGCACCATCATCCACGCCTTCGGGTTGACCCACTGGAACGCGATAGCTTCATAGAACTTCATCGGCCGGCGTTCGCCCTGCCTGACCTTAAGTTCGCCCGACGTGCCGATTTTCCACGCGAGATATAGCAGGTAGGCGACGCTCGCCACTTCGAGCACCGTGTACAGCACCGGGAAATGCACGAAGGCTTCGCCGAGTCCGACGCCGACCGACAGCATCAATAGCACGACGCCGGCGCTGATGCCTGAAATATGCGGCAAGGTGCGGCGAAAACCGAAGTTGACGCCCGACGCGAGCAACATCGTGTTGTTCGGACCAGGCGTGATGCTGGTGACGAGCGCGAACAGGATGCCGGCGGGCAGCGCGCTGAGCGTGAGGTAGGACATGGCGGGCTCCGGAACGAGGCTAGAAGATTTTGACCATTCTAGCCAGCGTTGCCGGTACAGTACCGGTACGGATCGCGGGATGATGTCCGGTACAGAGAACGTGGCTTGCGCGACGTACGATTCAATCGCGTGAAAGCGTAGGGCGCTTCATACGCATCAGCTCGGTCACCTCATGCCGATCATCCGCGGATGAAATCGGGACAGTCAGCCATTTGCCGTCGGGGTAGGCGCGGGCTTCATCGTAGAGCTTCACCAACTGTGGGCTCCAGAAGTAACGCCGCGCCTCGAACTTCTCCCGTTCAGCTCGCCCCAGGACCACGAGAACCGACAACAGCCTGTATGCGGGCAACAGCGTGCAGAGCGCCTTGGTCTTCCGGTAGCGCAGCGACCAACCGCGCTTCTTGCCGCCATATAGCCAGTCTGGCACAAAAACACCGGGATACGATGCGTCGATCCAGCTCCGCAGTTCGACCCAATGCTCGAAAGCCTCCGGCCCCATCCAGTCGCGGATAGTGCGCTCGTCGGGCTGCGAAGATTTGTCGGCGATTCTGTCGCCGATCTCAGTGGACTCGTTCACGTTTGCTTTCCTCTTCATCTGCATGGGTGGAATGCTTCGCGCGGTACCGTTAATCGCGGTATCGAAAGTTCATCCAGGTCACGGCTTCTGAGCGTTAGCCCACGAGGCCTGAATGGACGCCACAAGGAGAGAAAGCGATGCAGCCAGTAGAACGACATCTTTGAGAAGGAACTGGCCAGGCAGGGCTGAAATTGCAGGAAACCCACCCGCCGTCGCTTCGGCTACGCCTGGCGTGCTCAGGAAGAAAGTCAGCGTGATGAAGTAGGTCGCGGCCGACATCGCTGCACCCAATGCGGAGAAAACGGGCACGAAGGCTCCGATAGTCAGCGCTGCCGCAGTCGACAGTTCGAGTACGCCGATAACGTCGCTTGCCCCTTGAATTCCGAACAGGGAATGCAACCAGCTCATGATCGGGCTGTGCATAATGAACGGAGCGATGCCGTTGGCTTCGTAGGCGGTGAATTTCATTGCGCCGAACCAAAGAAAGACGATGACAAGCGCCCATCTGAGTAGAGCCAGACTAGAGAGCGATCCTGCGCTTTTCTCTGCGATTTGAAGACGGAGCTGATCTGTGGGAATAGACATTTTGGGTTTCCAATTCAGGTTGTGGGTCGGTCATTAGGAGCCTTCACTTTAGGCTTGCCCGATGCGGGTTTCGAGACTGCAATTGCTCAATAAAATGCTCAAAAGGATCAAAGAAGGCGTGGTTGCTTGATGTGTCGCAGGAGTCTTGATGAGATCCCGCACGGGAATTTTCAGGTGAGCAGTTTCCGGTACTGGACGAAGCCCGAGCGATGTCCGACGCTTTCATAAAGCCGCATGGCGGCAGCGTTGGTTCGGTGTGTCAGCCAGTGCACACGCGCCGCCCCGCGACGTTTCGCGTCCGCATAAACATGCTCGATCAGCGCGCGGCCGATGCCGCCGCCACGCACATCGGCTGCCACAAACAGGTCTTGCAGATAGCAGTAGTTAGCGGTTGTCCAGGTGGATCGATGGTAGATGGAATGCACCAGGCCGAACGCGTGTTCGCCCATCATGGCAAGCGCCGCATGCATCGGCTCCAACGGGTCCACGAAGCGTGCCCATGTTTCGAGCGTCACCGACTCGGGGATATTCACTTCGTAGAATCGCTGATAGCCTTTCCACAGAGGAAGCCAAATATCAAAGTCGTTCTTTTCAATGGCTTTGATCTCAACCGATAGCATAGATTTTCTCCTGGCTTGCGCGAGTACTTCTCACGCTATTCGCCTATTCGCCGATGCGTTTAACACCGTACTTTTGATAGTAAGTGTTCCTGATTTCATCCTGAGTTCGAGCAGGCTCCGCGAATACATGCGCCGGCGACAGCAGCGGAGAGATCGAAAGCGTTTCGATCCTGACGACGTGATCGACGGGGTACTCGGGGCCGTTCGTCGAGCGGACCCAGTCCGCGATCATCGAGTACTCGTCATCGCCTGGCGGCAGGATCGACGCATGACCTTTGAATCGATAACCGCGCCTCTCGAAGATGTCGATTACGTTGATCTCGACGGCGGGCTTGCGTTTCAGGTTTCGTATCGTCGCGGGCGAGGCGATATCGGCGAAGTAGAGAACACCGTTCCTGACTGTCAACGATGCCTTCGGCGAAAGATTCGGCGTTCCATCGTCGTTGACCGTCGCGACGAATGACAATATCGCCCGCTTGATGATCGCCTCTGCGTCGGCGTTGATTTCGATCACGGAGATCCTCGCTTGAAAAGAATGTGAGCGGCTTTATGCTTCGCTATACAGAACGTTTCGACAGCCTCGCTTCAGGCCGCGGTCACTGCCAACCCGCGCTGCACCGCCGGGCGCGCGAGACCGCGCTCGAACCAGCGCTCGACATGCGAGAAGCGGTCGAAGCCGACAAGCTCACGCGCTTCATAAAAGCCGATCAGGTTGCGTACCCAGCCGAGCAGTGAAATATCGGCGATGCTGTACTCAGCGCCCATTACCCAGTCGCGGCCCGCGAGCCGTTGGTCGAGAACACCGAGCAGCCGCGCTGATTCCGCGACGTAGCGATCGCGCGGGCGCTTGTCCTCATACGCTTTGCCGGCGAATTTGTTGAAGAAGCCAACCTGGCCGAACATCGGCCCGACACCGCCCATCTGCCACATCAGCCACTGGATCGTTTCGTAGCGAGTAACGGGATCGGTGGAAAGGAGTTGCCCGGTCTTCTCGGCGAGATAGATCAGGATCGCTCCCGATTCGAACAATGCAAGCGGCCGTCCACCGGGACCGTCGGGATCGAAGATCGCCGGAATCTTGCCGTTCGGATTGAGGGCGAGAAAAGCCGGGTCATGGTGCTCGTTTGCCATGATGTCGATGCGGTGCGCCTCATACGCAAGACCCGTTTCCTCAAGCATGATCCCGACCTTCACGCCGTTGGGCGTCGGTAACGAAAAGAGCTGGAGCCGATCAGGATGCCGCGCCGGCCAGCGCGTGAAAATTGGATGATCGAGTGTCATGCTTGTTCTCCTGGGTAAGCCGGCGGGGCAGAGCCGTCGTATGACCGGCTCTTCCGCCTTGTTTCCCAATTCCCTCGCAGACGAGGGAATAAAGTTCAGATCGAGCCGGCCGGCGTAACCGGGGGAAAGTCCTTCTCGGGATCGAACACGTTATTGAAAAAGTTCGTCAGCGAGTACATGGCCACCAGCGCGACGATCTCCATCACGTTTGCATCCGTGTAGCCGGCATCGCGGACGGCTTTCAGATGGGCGTCGCTGACTTGCCCGCGGGTCTCGATGACCTTGCGCGCAAACTGAACCGCGGCGTCGCGCTTCGGGTCGGCAGCATGTCCTTTGCGGGCGAGAATGATTTCATCGGCCGGCAGCTTCGCCATATGCTCGGCGGTAAAGCTGTGCACCGTCAGGCAGTAGTTGCAGCCGTTCACCTCGGAGACAACGAGACCGATGCTGTCACGCGTCTTTACGTCGAGTGCCTTGCTCAGCGAACCGAGCAGCGTGGCCCATGCGTTGAACGCGATCGGGCTTTGCGCGAAGCTCGACATCATGTTCGGCGTGAAGCCGATATTTTTGGTGAACGCATCGAGCGTCGGCTTCGAATCGGCCGGCACCTGTTCCGGCGTTAAAGTAGTAGTCCTTGCCATCGTAGTCATCCTTAATTGCTGGTTTTACAGATTGAGAACGGTCATTGGGAGACCATCCGTTGATTTGCTTCGCGCCCAGGTTTCGGGTCGAAGCGGGTTTGCCATTCAAGCAGGCGACACCTTGTGCCTGTCTTTCACTTCATACCAGGTCCAGCACTTCGGCCACGGGACGGCGCGGCTTCTGCGCCCAGTTTCCGGCTCGCTCCACGCCTACGGACAACAGCAGAACCGGTACTTCGTCCGCGGCCAGTCCGAACTCGCGGTGTACGCCTTCGTCATCGAAACCGATCATCGGCGTAGAACCTAGGCCCATCGAGCGGGCTGCATAGATCATCGCCGCCGCGCCGAAAGTCGCGGTGCGCACGGCCTCGTCACGACGGCGCTGCGGGTACGCCATATACAGATTGCGTGCGGGGATTTCCCACTCCGGCACCATGGTTGCAGGCATGACGCCCGCTTCCACCAGCGGTGCAAGACGCTCCGGAATCACGCTGGTTTCGACCAACTGGCCGCAGACGATGAAAGTCACCGCTGCATCTTTGACCGCGGGCTGGTTCCACGCAATCGGGCTCAGTCGCGCCTTGGCTTCGGGCGTACGTACCGCGATAAAACGCCAGTTCTGCAAGTGGAAGGATGTCGGCGCACTCGTACCGATCCGCACGAGCTCGTGGATCTGTTCGTCGCTCAAGGTCGCGGTCGGGTCGTAGTACTTGGCCGCGCTGCGGCTCAGAATGCATTCGATGACGGCGTTGGTCATGTTGATTTCGGTTTTCATAAGGATTCCTGTGTGTAGAAAGGTAGGTTCAGGCGTGGGAGTCCCTGCGCTCCACCCGGAGCGCAAAAGCACATGTCATTCAAATCAGGAAATCAGATACCGGCTGGCCCAGGTCGAGATCATTGCGGCCGCATAATCGGCGTCGGCGCGGCGCGTCAGCAGGTGGTCCGCGTTGTCCAGCGAAATAAAGCTCTTGGGGTGCTTCGCAGCCGCAAAAATACGCGCGGCGTTCTCGATGCCCACTGTCGAATCCAGTGGCGAATGCAGCACCAGCAATGGAATGCGCAACCCGGCGATTCGCGACTCGAGGTTGTGACACGCCAGGTCGTCGACGAAACTCTTGCGCACGACGAACGGCCTGCCAGCCAGCAATACTTCCGCTTCGCCGTGCGCCTCGATGGTTTCAAGGCTTTGCGGGGCGAACTGATGCAGAACATGGCGGGTATCGAACGGAGCGGCCAGCGTGGCCACCGCACGAATGCCCGGCATCTGGCCCGCGGCCATCAGGACGGCTGCGCCGCCGAGGCTATGGCCGACCAGAATCGATGGCGGCTTGCCGTCGCTGGTCATCGCGTTGCCCGCCGCAACCAGGTCGTCCACGTCGGCGGCGAAAGTCGTGTCGGCGAAGCTTCCACCGCTATTACCCAATCCGGCAAAGTCGAAGCGCAGCACGCCAATGCCGTGAGCGGCGAGCGCTCGTGCCACGCGACTGGCGGCGAGGCTGTCCTTGCCGCACGTGAAGCAGTGGGCGAGGATGGCCCAGCCACGCGGCTGGCCGTCCGGCAATTCCAGTCTGCCGGCGAGCCGGTAGCCGTGCGGTCCGTCAAATTCGAAGGCTTGTGCGCTCATAAGTCGGTCTCTCTCGTATCAGCGTGCGTTGCGTCGATGCTGTGTCAGGCGGTTAGGAGCCTCCACTTTAGCCCTCGTCGATGCGGCTTTCGAGACTGGATTTGCTCAATAAAGTATCCAAAAGGATCAAGTCGACGCGAAGCGATGATTCGGGACCGGCACTGGGACCGCTATTAGCCGTTGCGCGCCAGCCGCCGCCATTGCCCCGGCGTCATGCCCATCCTCTCGGTGAATACACGGCGGAATGACGACACCGATTGATACCCGACCGACTCGGCCACGGCCTCGGTGGTCATCATCGGTTTCTTCAACTCGTTGGCAGCGAGGCTCATCCGGATATCGGTCAACAGATCGACGGCCGAGCACCCGAGCGTGTCCTGAAAGTGCCGCATGAAAGTGGCGCGCGACATGCTGCATAAGTCGGCTAGCTCAGGCAGGTTCCAGGGCCGCGCGGGATCGGCGAACATCGCTGAAATGGCCGGCGCGAGTCGTGGATTGCCGGCCAGTGCCAACAGGCCTGCAGGGGCTTCTTCCGATTCGCTCGCCTCGCGCAACACGAGCGTGAAGAGCGCCGAGGAGAGGGCGTTGACGATCGCGTATCCGCCGACTTTGTCGCCCGTGGACTCTTCGCGCATCATCCCCACGAAACTCGCCAGGTGGTTCGGTGCAGACCCCACATCCTTTTCACTGTGACCTTCCAGGGTCCGGACGACGACATTCGTAGGCAGGTAATTGCGAATCAGCCGATCATGAGGCGGCCCGATCAGAAATCGCCCGCACAGCATGTCCAGACGCTCGCCCTGGCCGTCGTTCTCGCTGAACATCAAACCGGCGGAGTCACGGCGTTCGCACGTAGGTCGGGGCGCATGTCCGCTGCCGTCGTGCAGTACGTGCGCCGAGCCGTGAGGCAGCAGCACGACATCGCCGGCTACCAGTTCGCGCGCCGTGTCTGTCTCGGGGTCCTCGATAATGGCCCGGCCCTTGAGCACGACGTGATAGGGAACCTCTTGCGCACTGGCCTGCGGCCAGGCCACGCGCCACGGCGCACCATACGCGCAACGGACTTCCAGCCGGCCGGTGATGGTGATCATTTGCAGCAGGTGGCTCAGCCAATCGACTTGAGACATAGGGCTCCGTTAGGCTTCGGCATGGAGAAGAGCGTTTCAGTGGCCCGCGCTTTGTCCGCCATCGACGTGCAGGATTTCTCCAGTAATGAACGGCGCCGAATCGAGAAAGACGACAGCGTCGGCGATATCGCGTGTTTCACCCAGGCGCCCGATGGGGTTGAAAGCTCGCAGCGCTTCATGGATTTCAGGCGCGTGCATCGGCGTGTCCATGTTGCCGGGCGCGACGGCGTTCACGCGAATTCCCTTCTTCGCGTACTCGATTGCCAGCGACTTCGTGGCCGCGTTGATGCCGCCCTTCGTCAGCGCCGCGAGGACCGAGTAGACCCCGCTGATTGCGACCTGATCGATGCTGGCCGTGATGCTCACCACATGACCACTCGAATGCTTTTCCATCTCGGCGATCGCTAGCTGCGTGATGTAATAGAAGCCCGCCATGTTCACGTTCATCACCGCCGCATAGTCTTCCGCGGTGTGTTCGGTAAAAGGCTTGCCGATGTAGATGCCGGCGTTGTTCACGAGCGTATCGATCCGCCCGAATCGTGCGACGCCCTCGGCGATGACACGTCGCGCGGTTGCCGGGTCGCCGATGTCGCCGGCTACCGTCAGCAGGTTCGCGTCGTCCGATGGTTCGATCGAACGCGAGGTGGCAACGACGGCACAGTCGAGTTCGAGAAACGCCTGAACGATCGCGGCGCCCATCCCGCGCGAGGCGCCGGTAACGACGACAACCTTTCTCGATGTACTCATACATGTGCTCATACTTTAGTACTTTTCAAAAGGATGGTTTCTCGGGGAATCCAGCTACTGCGGAAGCCAGGATCATGCGGTGGCGATTGAGCGGCACTTGCGATCGATACACACGCGGACGAAATATCGAATCCCCGCGGCGTATCGGCTTACCGGACAGCACGCAAACGGCATCCACACGCGCGACACAGATGCCCCAGACCTGGGCCGCGCAATGACCCGAACAAGGATCGCTCCAGCATACGCTGATCGTTGTCGACGACAGCTTTTCCACGATTGAGACGCGCAAGGACGAACGTTCCTGATAAGTTACCGGCTCGACGCTTGTTCAAGCGAGGTCTGCACGAGGCTGACCATTGCCGGTTCGATCGTCGCGACGAGCGAGCGGCGAAGTTCGTTGGCGCGAGCCTCATCGATAAACGCTGTGCCTTGCAAAGGCAGGTAGTGGACTGTATTGAGACCGATGCAGCCGAGTACGGCGGTGAGGTAAGGCGTCAGGAAATCCGGCTGATTGGCTCGCTCACCAGCGAACACGCCACCCGAAGCGATCGCGACGAACACGGGGCGGTCCTGAAGCATTCCCACTTTGCCGGCTGGTGTCGACTTCATCGTGCGGCCCACACGGAGGATCTGATCGATCCACGCCTTCAGAACGGACGGCACCGTGAAGTTGTTCATCGGCGTGCCGATGACAACGACATCGGAACGCTCGACTTCGTCAATGAGTTGCTCGGCGAGCACTAGCGCGTCGGCGGAGCGTCCAGCCGCGGCCAGCGACGCGGGCGTCGCGAGCGCGGCGGCATAGTCGGCGCCCGCGTGAGGTATCGGTTCATAGCCCAGATCGCGGCGGCTGATACTCGCGTCGGGGAGGATCGAGAGGAGCTTGTCGACGACTGCCGACGATAGCTGCCGGCTGTGCGACTCGCGTCGCGGACTGCAATCGATGTGCAGGATATTCATGCGGCTTTCTCCAGCAGCTTCACAAAGGCAATGGCGGAATCGGCCACCTGTTCCCGCACATCGCCGGTTCTACTAATCATCAGACGAGCGCCAGCACATCGGCCACGGGACGGCGCGGCTTTTGCGCCCAGTTTCCCGGACGCTCCGCGCCTATCGACAACAACATCACCGGCACTTCGTCGTCGGCGAGTCCGAACTCGCGGTGCACGGCTTCGGCATCGAAACCGATCATCGGCGTCGAACCGAGACCCAATGAACGGGCCGCATAGATCATCGCCGATGCGCCGAAAGTGGCCGTACGTACCGCCTCGTCGCGCCGGCGCTGCGGGTGCGCCATGTACAGATCGCGTGCGGGGTTTTCCCATTCCGGCACCATCGCGGCGGGCATGACGCCCGCTTCCACGAGCGGAGCGAGGCGTTCCGGTATGACGCTGGTATCGACCAGTTGTCCGCAGACGATGAACGTAACCGCCGCATCTTTGATCGCGGGCTGATTCCACGCGATCGGGCTAAGCCGTGTCTTGGCCTCGGGCGTACGTACTGCGATAAAGCGCCAGTTCTGCAAGTGGAACGATGTCGGCGCGGATGTGCCGATTCGCACGAGTTCGCGGATCTGGTCGTCGCTCAACGTCGCAGCCGTGTCGTAGTACTTGGCGGCGCTGCGGCTCAGGATACATTCGATGACTGCATTGGTCATGGTTAATCCTATGGGTGAATAGATAGTTCGATATGCGAATTATTACCCGCTCGAATCGGTCGATCGGGCATGGCCTGGTATCTCCCTATTGGGCTCACATTTCTACCTGCTATGGTGGGAATATTCTGTACCATCGATGGTACGAATAGAAGAACCAAGATTCCCCATTTTCGTGTGTACCAAGAACATGCATCCAGACCTGAAAATTCGGCTCGACCGGACAGCGAAGCTGCCCCTCGCAGAACAGATTCGTGCGAGCATTAGCAGGACCATAGAGGCCGGGCTGCTCGCACCCGGCACGCGGCTGCCCTCGTGGCAGGACCTGGCGGCGCAACTCGGTGTGGCGCGCGGTACGGTTCAAGCGGCCTATGAACGGTTATGCGACGCGCAGATGATCGAAACATTCGGGGCGGGCGGCACCCGCGTCGCCCCGCGGCCGCGCGTGGTGGCGACTCAGGCGCAAGCGCCGCAGCTCGGCGCCTTTATGCGGGCTTATGAGGAGATGAACGCCGGGCCGGCGATCTTCCAGCTCGGCATTCCGGCGTTTGAAGGTCTGCCCGAACAGCTTTTTGCGCGCGCGCGTTCTTCCAATCTGCTGAAGACCGGATGCTTGTCGTCGCTGCTCTATCCCGATCCGAGAGGGGAGTTCGAACTGCGCAGAGAGATCGCGGGCTATCTGTCCATCGCCAGAAACGTCCACTGCTACCCGGAGCAGATTTTTATCACCTCCGGATACAGCGCCGGCTTGGGCCTCGCACTGCGAGTGTTAGGTCTGGAAGGCAGGAAGGTCTGGATGGAAGAGCCCGGTTTCATGGTCACGCGCAAAGGCCTGGAGCTCGCGCGTTTGAATATCGTGCCGGTGCCGGTGGATGCAGAAGGCCTCAACGTAGGCTATGGCCTTGAGAACGCCGCGGACGCCGCGTTAGCAGTCGTGACGCCTGGTCAACAAGCGCCACTCGGCTCGACGCTGTCGCTCAGGCGGCGGCTTCAACTGCTCGAATGGGCAGCCTCGAGCCACGCCTGGATCATCGAAGACGATTACCTCGGCGAGCTCCAACTGCAAGGCAGGCCCGCACCTGCGCTCGCGTCGCTGGACGAGGGCAAACGGGTCATTCACATCGGTTCGTTCAGCAAGACGGTTAGCCCGGGGTTGCGGCTTGGATTTGTCGTCGCGCCGAACGAACTGGCCAACGCATTCGCCGAGGTCGCCGCAACGCTTGCCCCGGCACCATCGCCAGTCATTCAACTCGCCACAGCGCAATTCATGCGTGACGGTCACTACATCCGGCGCGTGCGCCGGCTCAAGCGTCTTTATTCCGCCCAGCGTGACGCGCTATGCGAACAGTTACGAATGCGCGACGCGGAGTGGGTCAATGCCGGCCTGGCAGTCCTTCTCCGACTACCCGATGGCGCGCCCGACGTGCGGATCGTTCGCGAAGCGATGACCGTCGGCATGGCGCCATCGCCGTTGTCCGTGTGGTTCGCGACTCCGTCGTGGACATTACCGGGGCTTTTGCTCGGCGTTGCGACGGCGCCTGAGCAGCACCTGGCCACGTCGTGTCAGCGACTCTTTGAGATCATCGACCGATATCGCTGACGAGATGCACACCGAAGCCGAGTACACGATAAATAATCGCCCTTCCCATTTGTTGTAATTCTCATACAGCGTTTAGAACGGGCAATTGACAGTTTTTGTAAATTAAGTAATTCGACGGCAAAAAAATATCAGTCGGAGCTTATCGCGGAATTCATTCAATTCGCACCGAAGATCGCCAATGCTGCTCCAGAAATGCCGAAACAATCCAGCCGGCCAGACGGTTTGCCATCACCGGCGGCTCTGCATCGGCGTCCGGTTGTTTAAAACACACGTCGGCCACGCACGCCCGCCACGCCGTCATCTGGCGGTCACGAGGCCGACGCCAGGTAGTTGCTCGAGACCATTCAATCCTGCCCCGATTGTTAAATAAACAATACACGTCGTTATTCTGTGGATTTACGTAGACAAATAAATGGCCATATGCCAAAGTCCCGCCGAGCACTTGCCTTACCAACCGTTACAGCGCTGTGACGCGTGTTGCCGCATTGGACAAAAGATAGTGCTCGCAGAGTTTTCGAAAAGAGATACTGACGATTGTCGGAGAGTCCGTGCCACGCGGACGCACCGATAGCGCAACCGAACAAACCGAACGACCGAATAAGCGGCTTGGTGAGGGCACGGCAATATGAGCACCCAGAGGCTAACAGGCCATCGATACGGCCAAAAACAGGTAGTCAATCTACTTCAATCAGCATTCCCACGCGCTCCTTGCGCCGGCCGCTGAGCAATTTTCGGCCTGCTACTTCGCGTCTCGCTGCCAACGGTTAATGCCTCCTCGCATGTCGAGGACGGGTCTGCTGCGCCCGTGCTTGCACACCGTGTCGTGCAACGAGCATGCGTCGTGCAGATGCCGCCGGGTTTCAGCGCAACGACCGTGAAGGCCATGCCGCCCAAGTGCTAATGAAGGATGACACCCCATGCGTGTGCTGATAGTCGAAGATGATCCCGTTCACGCGAAATCCGCGGCGCGGGTCGTGGAGCCCCTCGGGCACGAGATCGTCGAAGTGAGTGACGGCGAGCAGGCGGTCCGCCTGCTGCGCTCGGAGCCGTTCGACCTGGTGATTGTCGACTGGCTGCTGCCCAGAATGACCGGTTTCGAACTGCTTTACTGGATTCGCCGCACGCTCGGCGCATCGCCTACCGTGCTGTTCGTGACCAGCAAATCGCTCGAAGACGACGTCGTGCTCGCGATGGAAGCGGGCGCCGACGACTACCTGGTGAAGCCGTTTCGCGTCGCAGAACTGGTGTCGCGCGTGAACGCGCTGCTGAGGCGCGCAACGCGCGGCAACGAGCACGGCGGCCTCATCTGCGCGGGCGAGTATGTGCTCGATTCCGTGGAGCGCACCGTGTCGCTGCGCGGTCAACGCATCGAACTCACGCCGAAGGAATTCGATCTCATCGCATTCTTCTTCAACAATCTCGGCAAGCTGTTATCGCGCAAGGTGGTGAGCATCAGCACGTGGGGGCGTGAACTCGATCCGGCTTCGCGTACGCTCGACACGCACATCTATCGCGTGCGTCAGAAGCTTGCCCTCGCACCTGAAAACGGACTGCGGCTGAGTTCCGTCTACACGCACGGTTATCGTCTCGAGGCCGTGCCGGCGCGCACGCTTCATCCCGCGGCGCCGAGCCATCATTCGCCTGCGCAACCAATGCAGGCGGCGCAGTGGGCGCCGGCCGGACTCGCCTATGAGTAAGCGGGCTAAGCGGCCGAAGCGGGCGGCCTGTGAGCGTGTCCGGCCAACTGGACAGCCGGTCAGCAATCTCGCGGGCGCACGCTGATGCACGCCGACGACAGTCCCGCGCCCGTCGACATGGCGCGTGAATGCCTCGCGCTCGGCGTGTTCCTCGTGCTCGTATGTGTGGCGTTGACGATGTCGGGCGTATTGCGCCGCGCCGATCTGTTCTTCTTCGACATCGCACAGCCGCGCCTTCAAAGGCCGTCGCCGGCGAAGATCGTGCTGGCCGCCATCGACGACGCGAGCGTGCAGGCGCTCGGCGGATGGCCCGTGCCGCGCAAGGACTACGCGGCGCTCATCGACCGGTTGACCGCCGCCGGAACCGCAGCCGTGGGACTCGACGTGGCCATGACCAACCACGGAAGGCTCCAGCCGGCCGGCGACCAACGACTCGCCGACGCGATGAAGCGCAATGGCCGCGTCGTGTTGCCGGTGGTGGTTGTCTCGGGCGACGCGGATACAGCCGGCATGCCGGAAGTCATCGAACCCGTCGCGCCGATGGCCGAGGCGGCCTTTGCGCTTGCCGAAGCCAACGCCGCACCGGACGCCGACGGCGCCACGCGCAGTTTCTATCTACAGGAAGGTCGACCGTCCGCCGTCTACGAGCACATGAGCGTGGCGCTGCTGCGTACCGGTGGTTTGCCTGTCGCGCGATGCGGCGAAGCGCCGGCACGCGAGGCCGGCCGCTGGTTCAGCGCGTGCCGCCGTTACGTGCCGCTCGGACGCGAGCGGTCCTACGCGTCGTATTCGTTCGTCGATATGCTCGAAGGCCGCGTGGCTTCGAGCGCGTTAAAGGACGCGGTCGTTATCGTCGGGCCGACGGCGAGCGCCGCCGACACGCATTTCGTCACGCCGGGCCGCGGACGGCATCTGCTGTCGGGCGTGGAGTTTCTCGCCGAAGCGACGAGTGCGCTCGCGAGCGGCTCGTTCGTGCGTGCAGCGCCGACAGCCGCTCAACTTCTGTTCAGTCTGTGCATGCTGCCGTTGCTGTGCGCCGCGCAGTTCACGCTAGGACCGCGCTCGGGGTTGATCGCCGCCGCGGCGCTCGCACTCGCGGCGTGCGCCGCGTCGCTCGTGCTGCTCAACACCATGCACGTGTTCTTCTTTCCAGGCACCGCGGTGGCCGCCTGTCTCGTGGCCTATCCGGTCAGCGCGTGGCGGCGGCAGGAGGCGCTATTACGCTATCTGAGCGAGGCGGCGGCGCGCGCAATGGCAGAGCCTGGCTTCCCCGGCGAGCCGCCCATGCATCGGCCCGCGATCGACCCGCTGCATCGCCGCGTCATGGTCATGAGCGCTGTCGTCGCGCGGTTGCGGCGTTCGGCGTCTTTCATCTCCGAGTGGATGAACAGCCTGCCCGAGGCGACGCTCGTGGTGGCGTCTTCGGGCGTCGTCATGCTCGCGAACCGGAAGGCCGTCGCGCTGTACGAGTCCGACTCGCACGCGCCAGACTCGCCGCGGCGTCCCGCGGGCCGGCTTGCGACGGATGTCGTGCGCGACATGACGGCCTCCGAGCATGCCGTCGAGTACGTCCAAAAAGCGCTGCAACGCCTTGCCGAGACCGCGCGTTCCGAGCCGGCTACTCGTGCCGCAAGTGAGAGCAGCGCAGCATCGCGCGTGGAATCTGCGGCACAGATGGACGGCATCGAAATTGTCGACGCAAAACGACGTTCGCTGCTCATCAAGTGCGCGGTGGTGCCCGCGCTGCATGCGCGCGACGCTGCGCTCATCTTTCATGTGGCCGACGTCACGCCGATGCGCATCGCCGAACGTCAGCGCGACTCGGCGCTGCGCTTTCTGTCGCACGACATCCGCTCGCCGCAAGCCGCAATACTTGCGTTGATCGAGCAGCGTCGCCATGCGGGCGGCGATCTGCCGGAGTCACGCTTCGTGGAGCTCGTGGGCCACTACGCGCAGTGGTCGCTCAGCCTCGCCGACCAGTTCCTGTTGCTCGCGCGTGCCGAAGGCCGGCCGCCCGCAGCGAGCACCGTCGATCTGGCCTTGCTGCTGGGCGACGCCGTCGACGATCTCTGGCCGCAGGCCAGCGCGAAGCAGACATCCGTACACCTCGCCGCCGAGCCGGGCATGCTGGTAGTGGCCGATGCGCCGCTACTGCGCCGCGCGTTCGCCAATTTGATCGACAACGCCATCAAGTTCAGCCCTCCGCGGGCGACGGTCAGAGTGGCGGCAGGTGAGCGCGGAGAGCGCTGGGCCGTGACCGTCGCCGACACGGGCAGCGGCATACCGGCCGATCAGATACCCAACCTGTTCACGGAATTCTTCCGGCTTCCGTCGGATCATCCGGCGCCTGGACACGGGCTCGGGCTCGCCTTCGTCAAGCACGTCATCGACACGCTCGGCGGGCACATTGATGTCGAGAGCGAAGTGGGACACGGTTCCCTCTTTACGCTTCTATTGCCGAAAAAATCCGGCTCGCCTGAATAACAGTCATTCGCTGATGGCGCCAAATGCGCGCGCCGGCATTTCCTGAAGAATCTTCAATAGCTTTGAAAAACCTTTGCGACAAACCGGGATCGCGCCGCGATATATGGCGCGGTACGCCAATTGCGTCTTGCGCTTAAAGAATTCGCATTTCGACCGGTTCGAGAATTACGGATAAACAATCAGTCCGCATTAATCCGGCTGCACAAAAAAACGTCAAATGTGACATGCGTCGGCCTGTTTCTTGATTTTGCCGACGCCCGGACAGGCAGGCGAGCCGTGACTGTCGGCATGCCCGTTCAACTTTGTCACATTTCAGTGACAATTGTTCAATATTGTCCGCTCTCTTTTCCATCGGCCTATCCCTTACTCTATGTTTCACCGGGTTCTCGCCTGATTCAGGTAACGGAATTACGACAACCAGCGCTTAAAAAATACGCAATCGATCGGATTGCCGGTATTTTTGCTCGCCCCTGTCTGACGTTATTCGTTCGACTCGAATTATTCGAGGCGAGGACCTCATTCGTCGATAACAAACGGTTATTTATTTAGCTCGGCAGACGTTTATCGCACTTATGCAGATTCAAGCTGCCATGAGTGCGTGATGCGTCTGTGTGGAACACGCCGCTTACAGGCAGGGAAATCTATGAATCGAACTTACCGCACTGTGTGGAACGCGGCGCTCGGCGCCTTCGTCGCCGCGTCCGAACTCGACCGGACCAACGGCAAGGGCAAAGGCGCGTCTGCGGGCGTCGTCAATGTCTGCGCCGCGGCTGCAAGCAGCGACGCAACCGACGCGCGCAGCCGTGGTCGTGCCATGCCATCGCTTGCCGCGGCGGCGTTGGTGCTGCTGGGCAGCGGCCTCGCCGCCCCGAGCGCGCATGCCCAGTTTGCGTTGGACGGCGGCAGCGCGAGCGGATCGACCAGTGCAATCGCAATCGGTATAGGGTCGACTGCCTCGCAGCAGAACTCCACGGCGTTGGGCAACCTGGCGATCGCCACGGGCATCTCAGCGAGCGCACTGGGGCCAGGCGCGCTGGCTTCCGGAAACAATTCGACGGCCGTGGGTATTAACTCGACGGCGAGCACCACGGGCACCGTTGCGGTAGGGCTCGGCGCCGTTTCGTCGGGAGCCAGCGCCGTATCGATCGGCAGCACCAGTGTTGCGAGCGGCGTCAACAGTACTGCGACGGGCTATCTGTCCAGCGCAACGGCTCAAGGTGCTGCCGCTTACGGTACTTCGGCAGGCGCAACCGGGCTTAATTCCAGTGCGCTAGGACCCGGCGCCAAGGCGTCCGATACCAATAGCTCCGCGTTAGGATCGTTCGCCAACGCTTCCGGCGCGGCCGCTGTCGCGGCGGGCGCTGCCAACGCTTCGGGCGCCTCTTCGTTCGCGGGAGCGGCCGGGGCAACGGCATCGGGCGATCACGCGACGGCGCTCGGACCCTTGTCGACTGCGGCCGCCGGCACGTCGGTCGCCATCGGCAATCAGGCGATCACGACCACCGGGGGCGATGCCGGTGTCGCGGTCGGTTCGGGCGCGATGGTGAGCGGCGCATCCGGCGTCGCGGTCGGCGTGAACAGCGGCGCGTCGGGCACTGGGGCGATTGCGATCGGCGTGGGCGGCACCGCAGGTGTACCGGGCTCCGGCACGCAGGCCACCGGCAACTTCGCGATCTCGATGGGCAACAACACCATTGCGAGCGGCGCGTCGGCTCAAGCCTTCGGCAGCGGCGCGACGGCCAGCGGCAACAGTTCGGTTGCGGTGGGCGTCGGCGCGCTGACATCCGGACTGTCGAGCAGCGCCTTCGGCAATCTCGCGAGGGCGACCGGCACGTCGGCCGTCGCGCTCGGCGCGGGCGCGAATGCAACCGTCGACAACACCTCGGCGCTCGGTCTCAACGCGAGCGCCACGGCAACCTCCGCGACGGCGCTGGGTGCGGGCGTTCATGCAACGGCCCTGAACGCGACGGGCCTCGGCATCAACGCGCTCGCCACCGGCGTGCAGACCACGGCGTTGGGCGGCGCGACCACGGCAAGCGCCAACAACGCCACCGCGGTCGGCTATACGGCGGTCGCGTCGGCGGCAGGCGCAACGGCAATGGGCATCGGCTCACAGGCGCTTGCCACGATGACGGTCGCCTTCGGCGCCAACAACATCGTCGCGGCCGCGGCCGGCACCGGCGCCATTGCGGGCGGCCATAATTCGCAGGTCACGAGCGGCACGGGCGCGGTCGCACTCGGCGAAGCCCAGACGGCGAGCGGCAACGGCGCAGTGGCGATCGGCGATCCGAATTCGGCCATCGGCAACGGCGCCATCGCGATGGGCGCGAACAACACGTCCAACGGCCAGGGCGCGATCGCGCTCGGTAACGGAAACGTTGCGACCGGACAAGGCTCCGTCGCGCTCGGCAACGCGTCGCAGGCCAACAGCGCGGGCTCAGTTGCACTCGGCGATACGGCCGTCGTGCAGGCTGCCGCATCGCGCGGGCTCGCGCTCGGCTCGGGCGCCAACGCGAGCGTGGCCAACAGCGTCGCGCTGGGTGCGAGTTCCACGACGACCACGTCGACGCCCACCTCGGGCGCGACCATCGGCGGCGTGAGCTACTCGTTCGCCGGCGCGTCGCCTGCGGGCGTCGTGAGCGTGGGCGCGTTGGGTGCCGAGCGGCAAATCCAGAACGTGGCCGCGGGTCAGTTGAGCCAGTCCAGCACGGACGCCGTGAACGGCTCGCAGCTTTACGCGACGAACCAGCAGGTCACGGCCAACAGCACCGCCATCGACAACATCAACAACGGCGCGGGCATCAAGTACTTCCACGCCAATTCGACGCTGGCCGATTCTGTCGCCACGGGCACGGATGCGATCGCCGTGGGCGGCAACACGCAATCGACGGCGGCGAACGCCGTGGCCGTCGGCTCCAACGCCATCGCCAGTGTCGCGAACAGCGTGGCGCTGGGTGCGGGTTCCACCACCACGGCCGCCACGCCGACGTCGGGCGCGACCATTGGCGGCGTGAGCTACACGTTCGCGGGCGGCGCACCCGCGGGCGTCGTGAGTGTGGGCACGTCGGGCGCCACGCGGCAGATCCAGAACGTGGCCGCGGGCGAGTTGAGCCAGTCGAGCACGGACGCCGTGAACGGCTCGCAGCTCTACGCGACCAACCAGCAGGTGACGGCCAACAGTACCGCCATCGACAACATCAACAACGGCGCGGGCATCAAGTACTTCCACGCAAGCTCGACGCTCGCGGACAGCCTGGCGACGGGCACCGACAGCGTCGCCATCGGCCCGGCCGCGGTCTCGGCCGGCACCTCGAGTCTCGCCGCGGGCAATGGGGCCTCGGCGCAGAACGCCAACTCGCTTGCGCTCGGCACGCTGTCGAGCGTCACCGTCGACGACGGCGTGGCGATTGGTTCGGGCTCCGTATCAGATCGCGCCGTGCTCTCAGGCGTCGGCTCGATTGCCAACGGCACGCATTCGATTCCGTACAACACGTCGGATCGCACGCTGCTCGGTGCGGTGTCGTTCGGCAATGCGTCGACGAACACCTATCGCCAGCTCACCAATGTCGCGGACGGCACTGAAGCGCAGGACGCCGTCACCGTGCGTCAGCTTGCGGGCGCGTTGTCGTCGTTTGCCGTGACCGGGCAGTTGTACTTCCACGCGAACTCGACGGCGGCCGACTCGCTCGCCGTCGGCGCGGAGTCCATCGCGGTGGGCCCCACGACGGTCGTGAACGGCGACAACGGCGTGGGCATCGGCAACGGCGCAGTCGTGGATGCCACGGCGCCGGGCGGCGTGGCGATCGGCCAGGCATCGAGCGCCGCGCAGGCCGATGCGATCGCGCTCGGCAGCGGCAGCGTGGCGGGCGGCGCGCAGTCGATTGCGCAGGGCGCGAATTCGAGCGCGGCCAACGTCGGCAGCGTCGCGATCGGTTCGGGCGCGCGCAGCAGTGCCGTGGATGCCATCGCGTTTGGCTCGGGAGCCAGCGCGACGATGGCGAACAGCATCGCGCTCGGCGCCGGCTCGCTCACCACGGTCGGCGCGCTCAGCAACTACGTGGCGTATGGGTTGAGCAGCCCGCAATCGTCGGTGGGGGAAATCAACGTCGGCAACCGGCAAATCACGGGCCTGGCCCCTGGGCGCCTCGGCACCGACGCCGTGAATGTCTCGCAACTCGACGCCGTCGCTTCCCAGCTCACGACGCTCATCAACCAGAACACCACCAATAACGGCGGTGGCTATACGTCGACGCCGGGCACCGGCAACAGCACGGCGCCCTCGTCGACGGGCACGAACTCGTCCGCGGGCGGCTCCGGGGCCGTCGCCTCGGGCTCGAACAGCACGGCGGTCGGCAACGGCTCGCAGGCGACGGGCAACGGCTCGACGGTGGTGGGTACGGGCGCGACTTCGTCGGGCAGCGGATCGGCGGCAATCGGTGCGGGCAGCGACGACGGCGGCCGCTCGAACGTGGTTGCCGTGGGCTCCGCAGGTTCGACCCGCCAGGTCGTCAACGTCGCGGCGGGCACGGCGCCGACCGATGCCGTGAACGTCGGCCAGCTCAACGCGAGCGTGAGCAACGCGCTGTCACAGGCGAACAGCTACACGGACAGCCAGGTGGCCGGCCTGCGCAACAACCTCGACTCGTATCGCCGCGACGCGGACGGCGGCACCGCCACGGCGATGGCTGTAGCCGGCCTGCCGCAGCCGTCGGGGCCGGGCAAGAGCATGGTGTCGATTGCGGGCAGCGTGTATCGCGGTCAGTCGGGCCAGGCGCTCGGCGTTTCCACGATCTCGGAGAACAACCACTGGGTCTACAAGGCGGCCGTCTCGACGAACACGCGCGGCACCTACGGCGCCGTAATGGGCGCGGGCTATCAGTGGTAGGCGCGGAAGGCGCGGAAAGCGCACTAGCCGCAGTAGCCAAGCCGATGCGAAACCTCAAACAAGACAACAAGCGAATCATGAAATTACAACCAGCTATGCTGCTTTCGATGTGCCTCGCGGCTGCCGTCGTCATGCAGGGATGCGCGGTGCCGCAGACGCCGCCGAAGTTTCCGGACGCCACGTCCGCGTCGCCGGCCGGCGGCACGTTCGTGAACGTGGCGAACCTGCGCAACGTGAGTACCGGGCTCAACAAGGACCAGCTCTATGACCTGATCGGGCCGCCGCACTTTAACGAGTGGTTCGTGGGCAATCATGTCTGGAACTACCTGTTCGATTTCCGTCGCGGCGACCGGGTGGTGTCGTGTCAATATCAGGTGCAGTTCGACAAGAACATGCGCGTGAGGGCGACGTACTGGCGCGATCCACAGTGTGCGGACTTGATGAGCGACGCCGCACCGGTTGCGCCTGCTCCGGTCGCGGCGAAGCCGGCGGCGCTCGAACAGTTCACGTTCGAAGGCGAGGCGCTGTTTCCGTTCGGGAAATCGAGCCTCAATTCGATGCTGCCGCGCGGCCGCGCCGAACTGGACGCCGCGATCGAGAAAATCCGCAAGGAAGACGGCGTGACGCGCATCGACGTGGTGGGTCACACCGACCGTATCGGTTCCGACGAGAGCAACCGTGCGCTGTCGCAGGCGCGAGCCGAAACCGTGAAGGCGTATCTGGTGGCGCACGGCCTCGACGCTGAGCGCATTCGCGCTTCGGGCGCGGGATCGTCTCAGCCGGTTTCCCATTGCCCGCCGGGTGAAACGCCTGCCGTCATTGCTTGCCTGCAGAAAGACCGGCGGGTGACGATTGCGATTTACGGGCAGCGGTGAGGGTTGGTGGTTGGGGTTGCGGTTGTGTGCAGTGGGGGTAGTGTGGGAGCGGTTGTTCCGGTGACCGCTCGCCAGTACCCCGGATTTACGAAGTGCTCGGGCAGAGCCACCGCAATCAGGCAATTGAGCCGCGCCTTCGCACGTTGGCTGGTCTTCTTCGATTAGTCGTCTCGCGGACCCGCGTGTCGCATGGCAGCGTCTAAAATGGGTTTACCCATGCCGTCCGGCCGCCCGGAGGCCGCTCATGAAAATCCGCCGACTCGCTGCGTCGCGCGCCAGAGTGCTTGTGAGTGCCACATGCCTGGCATCCCTGACATTCCAGGCGTCCGCCAGCTACAACTCACCTGCGGCCGACGCGAATCCATCGAACACCATAACAATCGTCGCGGGAACCTACGGCCGAAACTGCGGCCAGCAGGAGGGCAACGCCACGCTCGAGCTCGCGCGTCGATGCGATGGCCGCACAGCCTGCACCTACATGCTGACCGGTGACGTCGCCGGTGGAGGCGTCCTGTCATGCCGCAGCGATCTGACCGCGCAATGGCAGTGCGGCGACGGCCGGACGCACGCCGCAGCGCTTGCGCCAGGCGCGGCGCCGGGCGACCAGTTGTTGCTCGGTTGCCGCGAGTTTCCCGGCGCGGGCAAATGACGCGGAAGCCCCGCAACGCTGCCCCTTGCCCCGCCGGACGGCTTGGACCATCATACTAGGATCGTCAGTGCCAGGGTGCTGGGGGGAAATATCATGGCTACATTCGGTATCGACGCTGTGCGCATCAACCCTTCGAACGACCGGATCACGCATGTGCGCTGGGCCACGGTCGACCCCGCCACGCGCAGCTGGTTGTCGCCGACCTCGATTGTCGAAGTCGCCCAGGTGGTGGCCGCGATCCGTCGCGGCGACGCCGTCTGGTCGCTCTTCACGCTCGGCGGCACGCGCTTTCTCGGGCCGAAAATCGTGGCCGTCTCCCACACCAACGGGCATGACGGAATCGACACCGACGTCCCCGACGGCCACATCGAAAAATGCATCGACGACCTGCCGCGCATCTAGCGCGCGGCCCGCGCTTTCGTCGTACGTTGCCGCTCAGCGCAGTTCGAGCCACATCGGCTGATGATCCGACGACCGGCTGTGCGCGTCGACCTCGCAACTCACGACGCGCGGCGCAAGGCCTTCGGTGACGAACACGAAGTCGCAGGCAAACGGTCCGTCCGGCCATTGCTCGCGGTCGTACAGGCCGACCGTCGCGGCGCGTGCGTCGTTGCGGTGCGCGAGCGTCCAGGCGTCGGCGAATGCGGGCGCGCCGGCAATCGGCTCGAGCATCTTGCGATACGCGGCGCTTTCGAACGCGCTGTTGAAGTCGCCGCAGACAATCGCGCTCATCGGACGGCCGCTGTCGGCGAACGGGCTGTCCTGCTTCTCGGCGCGCGCCGGGCGGCGCGCGTGCCCGCATGCTTCCTGATGCAGCTCGCGCAGCCTGTCGACCTGCGCGAGCCGCTGCGTTTCCGAATAAAACTCCAGGTGCGTGCTGATCACGCGCAACGGTCCGACGTCGGTATCGATCACGGCCTCGAGCGCGACGCGCAGCATCGACGGCTTCGCGGGGTCGGCGGGCCACGGCAGCGAGTGGCGCAGTACCTGCCTGACCGGCAGACGCGTGACGATCGCGTTGCCGAACTGCCGCCGCGGCTTGCCGCCACCGACGCCACCACCGACGCCCGGAAGATCCGAGCCGATCGCGTCGATCACGGTCATGCCGGGCAGCAACGCGGCGAGTTCGGCGAACTGATCGGCGCTGGGACCACCGGCCAGTCCGCCCATCTGCTGCGGCTCATGAAAGCCGCGCGTCACTTCCTGCATGCACATGATGTCGAAATCGCACAGCGCACGCGCCTCCCGCACGATGCGGGCGAGATCGACGCGGCCATCCACGCCGCGCCCCCACTGAATATTCCAGTCGACGAGCCGCATGAGATTCTCCTGCAAGAGCTGTGTTGGTAGTCTATCGCTCACAGGCGAGTCGAGCCGTCCGCGGTGTCCGGCCGACGTAACGGCACCCACAACGCGTGACGATTTTTATCGCGCATCGTGTCGATTCCGCTGCCGTCGAATCGTCGTAGCAGTGTGTCCAACTTCTCAACCGAAAGGCGGCTTACCATGACTACCGGAACCATCAAACTCCACCGCGTGCTGCGCGCGCCTGCCGAACGCGTTTATCGGGCGTTCCTCGAACCGGACGCGCTCGCGAAATGGCTGCCTCCGTATGGCTTTACTTGCCAGGTCCATCACTTCGAAGGGCACGTGGGCGGCACCTACAAGATGTCGTTTCGCAACTTCGGCACCGGCCACAGCCACTCGTTCGGCGGCGAGTACGTCGAACTCGTGCCGAACGAGAAAATCCGCTATACCGACCGCTTCGACGATCCTAATCTCCCCGGCGAAATGTCCGCGACGATCACCTTCCGCACGGTGCTGTGCGGCACCGAAGTCTCGATCCTTCAGGAAGGCGTGCCCGAGGTGATTCCCGTGGAGATGTGCTACCTCGGCTGGCAGGAATCGCTGATGCAACTGGCGAAGCTGGTCGAACCCGAGATTCCGGCCGAGCCGGTTTGAGGGGCACGTCCACCGCTTAATGCCATCTTCGCCACCCGTTTTGTCGGACTCGTTCTGCGCGTAGACTGAATGTAGGTCCCGCATTCGCCGGCAAACGTGTCGATGCGTGCGCTGCGGTTTCTGCTGCAACGCGGCACGCAGACGAACGGGCGCCGGCTGCAAGACGGAGGTGGCCATGAGCGATTTCAACGAGGCCCGCGAGCGGATGGTGGAGCGGCAGCTCGTCCGCCGCGGCATTTGCGATTCACGTGTGCTGGATGCGATGCGCCGCGTGCCGCGCGAAGCGTTCGTGCCCGACTGTCTGCGCGATCTCGCTTACGAAGACAGGCCGCTGCCTATCGGCAACGATCAGACCATCTCGCAGCCGGCGATCGTCGCGACGATGATCGAGGCCGCGGAGCTTGCGCCCGCCGACGTCGTGCTCGACATCGGCACCGGCTCGGGCTATGCGGCTGCCGTCGCGGCCGCGCTTTCCGCGCATGTCCATTCAATCGAACGTCACGCGGACCTGGTCGCGATGGCGCGCGACATTCTCGCGCGGCTGAATATTTCCAACGTGACCGTTTATCTTGGCGACGGCACGGCGGGACTCGCGGAACACGCGCCGTACGACGCGATCATCGCCGCGGCGGGCGGCCCGCATATTCCACGGATGTGGCGCAAACAGCTCGCGATCGGCGGCCGGATCGTGATGCCGGTCGGCCGCGAGCGGCACTATCAGAAGCTCGTCAAACTCGTGCGCCGCAGCGAGGACGACTACGAAAGCAGCTCGCTTGGCGAAGTGAGCTTCGTGCCGCTCGTCGGCGCCGACGCGTGGCCCGCGCCCGATGCGGCGCAATCGGACGGCACGGCGCCGCAGCGCATCCAGGAGACGTCGCCATGAACGGCTATCAGATCACTTTTTTCACGCAGCAGGATCGGCGGCATCGCGGCAAGCCGATGGCCGACTGGCTCGTCGTTCTCGCCGGCGAACTCGGTCTGCGCGGCGCGACCGTGATACCGGCGAGCGAGGGCATCGGCCACCATCATCGCGTGCATTCGGCGCATTTTTTCGAGCTGGCGGATCAGCCGTTATCGGTCGTGATGGCGGTAACGAGCGACGAAGCGGCCAGGTTGTTCGAGCGGCTGCGCGCCGAGGACGTGCATCTGTTCTACGTGAAGACGCCCGTGGAATTCGGTGTGACCGGCGACGACGATGGAGACGTTGCACGGTAGCGCGCTTGCTGCGGTGCAGACCCAAAGACAAACACGCCGGCGCTCCGCAAAGAGCGCCGGCGTCATGCAGCGAGCCACACGCAGTCGCCATCAAACCACAGTAATCACCACGTCGATGTTGCCGCGCGTCGCCTTCGAATACGGACACGTCTGGTGCGCCATATCCGTGAGCTTCTGCGCAGTCTCGCGTTCGATTCCAGGCAGGCTGACATTGAGCCGCGCACGCAGAAAATAGCCGCTATTGTTCATTGCCAGATCGATTTCGGCATCGACGGCGGTTTCGGCGGGCAGTGCGACTCCGAGCGTCTTAGCTGCGATACCCATTGCGCCGATGAAGCACGCGGACCATCCCGCGGCCAGCATCTGTTCCGGGTTCGTGCCGGTCGCGGATGCGCCGGGCGAGCCGAGCTTGACGTCGAGCCGGCCGTCCGAACTGCGCGACGCGCCATCGCGTCCGCCGGTGGTGTGGGTCTTGCCGGTGTACAGCACTTTGTCTGATTGGGTCATGATCGATTTCGTCGGTAATAAGTCGGTAGATAAGGAGAAAAGTACCAAGAGCGTGGCCGCTTAGCAGCCCGCTTTAGCTCCCTTGGTAAATCTTGTTCAGCGATGCCAATTCGCCGCTTTTCGTCGCACGCGCCAGTTCCTGGCGAACCTCGAAGCGGCTCTTCGCGGCAGTGTTCTGCGCCGGCGTCCATTGCTGCGTGTGCTGCCCGTCGACGTTGCTCACGGCAGCGGCGGGATTGGCGGCAAAAGCCGGAAGCGTCGTAGCGGAAACAGCCAGAGCCAAAGCGATCATCGAAACTTTCATGTCGTTCTCCAGAATAGGTAGGAAGCCAAGCATCCGTCGGGTTTCAGCGAGGCTTGCCGAAGAGCGGCGATGTCCGCATCGCAACATCTGGCGTGGCCTCGAATCCGTCGTTGATGAGATTAGAGTCGCGCCGGGTATCTGGCTTGTGTCGGCGAAGCGGCGTATTGCAATGCTGTGTATCTCGCGGCGCCGCATATACAGTGCGATACAAATAGATCGACGCCGCGCGCCGCGAAATGGCGAAACGCGGGCGAACGCGGCCGAACGCGGGCCAACCCAGCTAGAGCGCACCGGTGCAATGTTTTGTGTCAGATACAGGTTCGGATACATTGCGACATAAACCGCGGTCGGACGCGCGTTATAAAGCAGGCATCGAGAGTCACGGAGATGCTGATGAACACCGAAACGCTAAAGGGAAGCTGCCACTGCGGCTCCGTCAAATTCGAGGTCAGGACACCGCTTGCGCCCGCCGCGCGCTGCAATTGCAGCCTGTGCCGCCGCAAGGGCGCGCTGATGAGCCCGCCGTTCGAGGCCAGCCGGTTGACGATCACGCAAGGCGAGGACGCGCTCACGCTGTATCAGTTCAACACGCGCGTCGCGAAGCATTTCTTCTGCAGGCACTGCGGTATTTATCCGTTTCATCAGACGCGCCGGGACGCGAAGCTGTGGCGCGTCAATATCGGTTGCCTGGAAGGGATCGATCCGTATACGCTGGATGCCGGTCTTTCCGACGGCGCCAGTCTTTCCGTCGTGGAGGACGCATGAAGCGGCTGCTTGCAATCATCGCGTTCATCGCGGGCGGTGTGGCGGCCGAATGGGCGCATCCGGTCCAGTGTTCGATGCTGTGCGCGAGCCGGGTGCAGGTGAAACGTCAAAAGAGATGATCCATTCATGGACACGATCGACCACGTACTGATCGTCGACGACGACCGCGGCATTCGCGAACTGATCGCCGGCTATCTGGAGAAGAACGGCATGCGGGTTTCGCTCGCGGCCAACGGGCGGCAAATGCGCGCCGCTCTCGAGCAGGGCGCACCCGACCTGATCGTGCTCGATCTGATGATGCCCGGCGAAGACGGCCTCGTGCTATGCCGCGAACTGCGCGCGGGCAAATTTCGCACGGTGCCCGTGCTGATGCTCACCGCGCGCAACGAAGAAGCGGACCGCATTCTCGGCCTCGAAATGGGCGCCGACGACTATCTGCCCAAGCCCTTTGCCGTGCGCGAACTGCTCGCGCGCATTCGCGCGGTGCTGCGCCGCGCGCGCATGCTGCCGCCCGGCATGCAGGTGACCGAAAGCGCGCAAATGCTCGGCTTCGGCGACTGGCGGCTCGACACCACGGCGCGTCATCTGCTCGACGCCGAAGGCACGATGGTCGCGCTAAGCGGCGCCGAATACCGCTTGCTGCGCGTATTCCTCGACAATCCGCAGCGCGTGTTGACACGCGATCAACTGCTCAATCTCACGCAAGGCCGTCAGGCCGATCAATTCGACCGCTCAATCGATCTGATGGTGAGCCGTCTGCGTCAGCGCTTGCGCGACGAGGCGCGCGAACCGCGTTACATCAAGACGCTGCGCAGCGAAGGCTATGTGTTTTCCGCGGCCGTGAACGTGATCGGGGACCCGCAATGACATTTCTTCGGTCGCTGCACTGGCCGCGCACGCTGTTCGCGAGGTTGACGTTGATTCTCTTCGTCGGACTCGCGTCGGCGCAGGCGCTGTCGTTCTGGCTCACCATGACCGAACGCGACCAGACCATGACGAACGTGATGATGGGTTACATCGAACGCGAGGTCGTGAGTTCGGTCGCGCTGCTCGATCATCTGCCCGCTAACGAACGCGCTCAATGGCTGCCGCGTCTCGCGCGGCGCAGTTACGAGTTCATGCTGGGCCCCGGCGTGAGCGGCGGCCCGGTGGATGCGAACCTGTCGGCGCGCGTCGCGCGCTCCATCGCGGATGGCATCGGCACCAACTACCCGCTCACGGTGAATGCGGTGCCGGGCGAGCGCGAACGGCTGCAGGTTCATCTGAAGCTCAGCGACGGCTCGCCGCTCACCATCGACATGCGGCCGATGTCCGGCGCGCCGCTGTCGCGCTGGTTGCCGCTCGTGCTGCTGCTGGAACTCGCGGTGCTGCTCGGCTGCTGCTGGTTCGCGGTGCGCACGGCCACGCGTCCGCTCAACGAGTTGGCGGTCGCCGCCGATGCGCTCGGCCCCGATCTCAAGGCCGGGCGTCTCAGCGAAACCGGGCCTTCCGAAATCGCGCGCGCGGCCCGCGCTTTCAACGCCATGCAGGAACGCATTGCGATGTACGTCACCGAACGCATGCAGATTCTCGCGGCCATTTCGCACGATCTGCAAACGCCGATCACGCGCATGCGTTTGCGCGTCGACATGATGGACGCGGAAGCCGAAGGCGCGAAACTCCGCCAGGATTTGCAGGAGATGGAAGCGCTCGTGAAAGAAGGCGTCACGTATGCGCGCACGCTGCACGGCGCGACCGAAACGCCGTGCCGCATCGATCCCGATGCGCTGTTCGACAGCCTCGTTTGCGATTACGTGGATGCCGACCAGGCCGTGTCACTGCATGGCCGCTTCGACATGCCGCTGATGACGCGGCCGCAGGCGCTGCGGCGCATCGTCGGTAATCTGGTGGATAACGCGCTGAAGTTCGGCGGCGCGGCGCAGATCGAGATCGCGATGTCGCCGGACAAGCACGCCACCATCTCCGTGCTCGATCGCGGCCCGGGCATTCCCGCCGATTCGCTGGAAGATGTGTTCCAGCCGTTCTACAGGATCGAAGGATCGCGCAATCGGCAAACGGGCGGCACAGGGCTTGGCCTTGCGATCGCGCGTCAACTCGCGCTTGCGATGGATGCCACGCTCGAACTTCATAATCGCGCCGGCGGCGGGCTGGAGGCGAGGCTCACGCTGCGCAATCTCGTGAAGGCGTCGCCGGCTACGGTCGAGTGAGCGTGGCAAGTAGCGAATAAAGCGAAAGCCCGCATTCGCTGCAATGCATATCACGATTGATCGTTTTGCCGCGGCGCATCGCATTGCTAGCATCGTCGACTTCTCCATGAAGCGCCGCTGCCGCAATGAGCCAAAGCAACACGCCGTTAAATCTGCCGCCCGATCCACCTTCCTCCCGTAGCCGCCGCCGTCTGCTCGGCCGTCTTGCGGCGGGCGGTCTGGTCGCGTCGCAAGGCGCGGCGGCAGCCGCGGGCGAATTGCTCAGGCCGCTCGAAGCCGCGCCGTCGAGCCGTGTGCCGGGCGCGCCGGTGCTCGAGCATCCGTATGGCGTGCCGTCGCCGCGCGAAGCCGGCGTCGTGCGCCGAAGTGCCCGCCAATGGCCGCTGCCCGGCGCGGCTTCGTCGATGACGCCGCTTGCGGATCTGCATGGCACGATCACGCCGAACGGCCTCGTCTACGAACGTCATCACGGCGGCGTGCCCGACATCGACGCCGATCAGCATCGGCTCGCGATTCACGGCCTCGTGCGCACGCCGAAGCTCTTCACGATGGACGACCTGCTGCGGCTGCCCGCTGAATCCCGCATCCATTTCCTCGAATGTTCCGGCAATACCGGCAGCGAATGGAATGGTCCGAGCGGCTTGCCGGTGCAACTGACGCACGGTCTGCTGTCGTGTTGCGAATGGACAGGCGTGCGTCTTTCCACGTTGCTGGAAGAGGTCGGCGGCGGGTCCGTGCAAAGCAACGCTAACGGCGGCGCGTGGCTGCTCGCGGAAGGCGCGGACGCCGCCGCGATGACGCGCAGCCTGCCGCTCGATCGCATACTCGAGCGCGCGCTCGTGGTCTATGCGCAGAACGGCGAACGCTTGCGGCCCGAGAACGGTTATCCGTTGCGGCTCATCGTGCCCGGCTTCGAGGGCAATACCAATGTGAAGTGGCTGCGCAGACTCAAGGTGGTCGACGCGCCGCTGCAAACGCGCGAGGAGACGTCGAAATATACGAGCCTGCTCGCGAACGGCACCGCGCGTCAGTTCGTGTTCGAGATGGATGCGAAGTCGGTCATCACGCGGCCATCGCCGGGGCATCGTCTCACCACGCACGGTTATTACGCGATTAGCGGCATTGCGTGGTCGGGGCGCGGCACGATCCGCAAAGTCGAAGTTTCCACCGATGGCGGCGCGTCATGGCGGCTCGCGCGTCTTGATGGCGCGGCACGCGACCGTGCGCTGACGCGTTTCGAAGCGGATTGGCGCTGGGACGGCGCGCCGGCCGAGATACTTTCGCGCGCCACCGATTCCACCGGCTACGTGCAGCCCACGCGCGCGCAACTCGTCGCCGCGCGCGGCCTGAATTCGCAGTACCACTACAACGCGATCCAGCAATGGCGCGTGGATGCGAGCGGCGAGGTGCGCAATGCGTGAACGCCCTTCGACGCGCATCGCCGCGCTTGTTTTCATGACGACGCTCGCCGCGTGCTCGTCCATCAAGCCCGATTCCCGCGATGCAAGCGCGACCTACGGCATCGGCACGCCGCTTAACGAAACGACCATCGCTGCCTGGAACATCGACATCGCACCCGACGGGCGCGGCCTGCCCGCCGGCAGCGGCGACGTGGCCACCGGCGCGCGCGTGTTCGCCACGAAATGCGCGGCGTGTCACGGCGCGCGCGGCGAGGGCGGTCTCGGCGACCCGCTCGTGGGCGGCCTAGGCACGTTGTCGGGCGCGAAGCCGAAGCGCACCGTGGGCAGCTACTGGCCGTACGCCACGACGCTCTTCGACTATATTCGCCGCGCGATGCCGTACAACGCGCCCGAATCCCTTTCCGCCGACGAGGTCTATGCGGTCAGCGCGTTTCTGCTGAACCAGAACGGCATTGTGCCCGCGGACACGCGGCTCGACGCGGCATCGCTGCCGCGCGTCGCGATGCCGAATCGCGATGGCTTCGTGCCCGATCCGCGTCCGGGCCAGCTCTGACATGGAGCCGTAATATCGCTCGTGCGCGTCGTCGCGCGTTAAAACATCGGGTTTATCACTCCAGCAGATAAACGTATCGGATTTGCTTCGTTGTCGTCGGGTGCGCGCGCCGGTACATTCATCTGACTGCGACCCGATACGACGAAGAGTTTCCCGTGACGACAGCCTTTGCTTCCACCGCCGCCCAGCATTCTCACGATTCCCACGCCGCCGGCGGCGCCATTGCCGATCAGCCCATCGAGATTCGCGCTTTCGACGGCCCGCTCGGCGCCGAAGTGCTCGGACTCGATCTGAGCAAGCCGCTCGGCCAGGCGGATTTCGCGCGCATTCATCGCGCGCATCTCGACTATCACGTGCTGGTGTTTCGCGATCAGCGCATTACACCGGACGAGCAGATTGCCTTCAGCCGCCGCTTCGGTCCGCTGCAGATCCATGTGCTGCATCAGTTCCAGTTGCCGGACTATCCGGAAGTGCTGGTGGTGTCGAATATCGTCGAAAACGGCAAGCCAATTGGTCTCGGCGATGCCGGGCATTACTGGCATTCCGATCTGTCCTACAAGGAAAAGCCGAGCCTCGGTTCCTTGCTGCATGCGCAGGAATTGCCGGCCGAAGGCGGCGACACGCTGTTTGCCAACATGCATCTCGCGTGGGACACCTTGCCCGCGCATCTGCGCAGCGCGGTCGAAGGACGCACGGCCGAACACACGTATCTCGCGAAGTACGCCGAACTGCAAAAGCGCAGCCCGTGGCGGCCGAATCTGTCGCCCGAACAGATCGCACAAGTGAAGCCGGTCGTGCATCCGATCGTGCGCACGCATCCGGAGACGGGGCGCAAGGCGCTGTTCGTGAGCGAGCATTTCACGACGCGTGTAATCGGCTTGCCCGAAGACGAAAGCCGGCAATTGCTCGAAGAACTCTTCGCGCACAGCGTGCGCGCCGAACATGTGTACCGGCATCGCTGGGCGGAACACGACATGGTGTTCTGGGACAACCGTTCGTTGATGCACCTCGCGGCCGGCACGCCGGATGACCAGCGGCGCAAGCTTTATCGCACGACGATCGAAGGCGACGTGCCTTTCTGATCTTTTGCGCGCAACCAGCGCGCCGTGCCATTCACACAACTCAAATACTTAAACGCCACTCGCCGATCGGAGTTTCGATGTTCGCCAGGTTTCATTCGACCGCTTTCAGTCATACAGTCAATCGTTTCAAGCGTCGTTTCACCGCGACGTTGCTCGCCGTTTCTATCGGCGCGGCCGGCATGAGCGCCGCTATACCCGCGCATGCCGAAGGACAGATCCGCATTGCCGAACAGTTCGGCATTGTCTATCTGCTGCTGAACGTCGCGCGCGATCAGCAGTTCATCGAAAAGCAAGGGCGCAAGCAGGGCCTCGACATCAAGGTGGATTGGGTGCAGCTCTCGGGCGGGGCCGCCGTCAACGACGCCTTGCTGTCGGGCGCCGTGGATGTCGCCGGCGCCGGCGTGGGCCCGTTGCTGACCATCTGGGATCGCACGCACGGCAAGCAGAATGTGAAGGGCGTCGCTTCGCTCGGCAATCTGCCGTATTACCTGGTGAGCAACAATCCTGACGTCAAGACGATTGCCGATTTCGGCGCGAAAGACCGCATTGCGGTGCCGGCGGTGAATGTGTCGGTGCAGTCGCGCGTGTTGCAATACGCGGCCGCGAAGCGCTGGGGCGACAAGGAATACAACCGTCTCGACAAGTACACGCAGGCGCTGCCGCATCCTGATGCTGCGGCGGCGATCATCGCGGGCGGCACGGAAATTACCGGTCACTTCGGCAATCCGCCGTTTCAGGATCAGGAACTTGCGGGCAATCCGAAGGCGCATATCGTGCTGAATTCCTACGATGTGCTCGGTGGCCCGAGTTCCGCAACGGTTCTCTATGCGACGGAAAAATTCCGCGACGGCAATCCGAAAACGTACCGCGCGTTCGTCGATGCACTCGCCGACGCATCGCGTTTTATTGCCGCGAATCCGGACGCCGCCGCCGATATTTATCTGCGCGTAAACAAGTCGAAAATCGATCGCGCGCTGCTCCTGAAGATCATCAAGAATCCGCAAGTGGAGTTCAAGATCGCGCCGCAAAACACGCTCGGTCTCGCGCAGTTCATGTATCGCGTGGGGGCGATCAAAAACGAGCCGAAGTCGTGGAAAGACTATTTCTTCGACGACCCGGCAACCGCGGCAGGCAGTTAAGCATGACGCTTCGTGTTTCTAACTTCAGCGGACTGCGGGGCAGTAGTGAGCCGCTCGCGCAGTCCGCAACCTGGGAGCGATCCGATGGTGGCTAATCCCACGCTACTCTTTCCAGAACGCGCTGACCGTGCCGTGCGCAGCGGTCCCGCCGTCAGCGAAAAACTGCTCGCAGTCGAGAACGTCAGCCTCGAATACCGCACCCGCGAGCGCATTGTCCGCGCGACGCACGAGGTCAGCTTCGACGTCTACGGCGGCGACCGTTTCGTGCTGCTCGGCCCGTCGGGCTGCGGCAAGTCGACGTTGCTGAAGGCCGTGGGCGGTTTCATCGAGCCGAGCTCGGGCACCATCTCGCTCGACGGTCAGATCGTGCGCGGTCCTGGCGCCGATCGCATCGTCGTATTCCAGGAGTTCGATCAGTTGCCGCCGTGGAAAACGGTGCTGCAAAACGTGGCCTTTCCGCTGCGCGTCGCGAAGAAGCTCGCGCGTGCCGAAGCGAATGAGCGTGCGTTGCATTATCTCGACAAGGTCGGCCTCGCTGCGTTTGCGAATGCGTATCCGCACACCTTGTCGGGCGGCATGAAGCAGCGCGTGGCGATTGCCCGCGCACTCGCGATGCAGCCGCGCGTGTTGCTGATGGATGAACCGTTCGCCGCGCTCGACGCATTGACGCGCCGCAAGATGCAGGAAGAACTGCTGCGCTTGTGGGAAGAGGTCAATTTCACGCTGCTGTTCGTGACTCATTCGATTGAGGAAGCGCTGGTCGTGGGAAACCGCATTCTGCTGTTGTCGCCGCATCCGGGCCGCGTGCGTGCCGAGTTGAACAGTCATCAGTACTCGCACGACAGCTTCGGGCGCAACGATTTTCAGCGCAGCGTCGCGCGTATTCATCGCCTGTTGTTCGAAGAGACGGAGGCCGCGCAATGAGTTCGCCCGCCACTTTATTGCCGCCGATTCGCGACGAATACGAACGCCCGCTCGAACCGCCTGGCGACTTCGTGCTCGAAGCGCCATTGCCGCTCGGCAAACGCGTCTTCGCGCAAAGCTGGGTGCGCAAGGTGCTGATCGCGCTGGTGTTGATCGCCGTGTGGGAAATCGCCGCGCGCGTGGTCAACAACGATCTGCTGCTGCCCACCTTCGGCGCGACTTTCGTCGCGTTCGTGCAGGGCGTGTTGTCCGGCGAGTTGCTGCAAAAGACGGCGGTGTCGATGTCGGTACTGCTGCGCGGTTATCTGCTCGGTGCGGCGCTTGCGTTCGTGCTGACGTCGCTGGCTGTGTCGACGCGTGTGGGCCGCGATTTGCTGTCGATGCTCACCGCGATGTTCAACCCGCTGCCTTCCATCGCGCTGTTGCCGATCGCGTTGCTCTGGTTCGGTCTCGGCACCGGCAGTCTGTTATTCGTGCTCGTGCATTCGGTACTGTGGCCGCTCGCGCTCAACACGTACTCAGGTTTCCAGTCGGTGCCGGCGACGCTGCGCATGACCGGACGCAACTACGGCCTGACGGGAATGCGCCACGTACTGCTGATTCTGATGCCGGCCGCGTTGCCGTCGATTCTCGCCGGCTTGCGGGTGGGCTGGGCGTTTGCGTGGCGCACGCTGATCGCGGCCGAGCTGGTATTCGGCGCGAGTTCCGGCAACGGCGGACTCGGCTGGTACATTTTCCAGAATCGCAACGAGCTTTACACGGACCGCGTTTTCGCGGGACTTGCAGCGGTAATCGTGATCGGGCTGTTGATCGAACATCTCGTGTTCGATACGTTGGAACGGGTGACGGTGCGGCGCTGGGGCGTGCAGCACTAGTCAAGCGAAAGCGGCCGCGAGGCCGCTTTTTGTTTTGCAATGCGCGTTTTAACCGCGCGAGCGCGCCGCGCCTACGGACAATGGCCGGTCTTTCTCCTCGTCTTTTACTTCATTGCGTCCCGCGAGTTCGGCTGTCGTCTCCGCGCCGAACAGAAACACCGCCGCCGAAAAATACAGCCACATCATCAGCACGGCGAGCGAGCCTGCGGCACCGAAAGAACTCGCGGTGCCCGCATGCGTGAGATAAAGCCCGAACAGATGCCGTCCGACCGAAAACAGTATCGCCGCCGTCATGCCGCCGACCGCCGCATGGGGGAGACTCACCTGCGCGTCTGACATCCACCGAAGCAGGGCGGTGAACGCGGCGCCCAGCACGATCAGGCCGAGTACCGTTTGCACGATCGCGGTAACGACGACCAACGGCGAATCGCCGAATATCGCGTGTCCGGCGAACGTGATCGCCGTGTCGAGCACGAGCGACACCACGAGCAAGAAGCCGAGGCCGAGCACCATGCCGACCGACACCAGCCGCGTGCGCACGAGCCACGTAATGCTGCCCTTGCTTTTGACGTTTTTCTCCGCCTCGAGCACCACGTCGAGCGCGGTGTTCAGCGAAGTAAAAGTCGCCGACGCACCGATGATCAACAACACGACCGACACCACGGCGGCAATGCCGCTGCCGCTCGCGCGATGCGCGTGTTCGACGATGGTCTGCATCGCTTCCGCGGCGTCCTTGCCCATAATGCCGCGCACCTGCTCGAACAGACGTCCGCGCGCGGCGTCCTCGCCGAAGAACCAGCCGGCGACCGCGAGCACCATCAGCAGCGTCGGCGCAAGCGAGAACGCCGAGTAAAAGCCGACGCTCGCGGCCATCATCGGGCAGCGGTCCGACATGAAGCGCTTGCCTGCGTTGACCACGGTGGTGAAAGCGCCGCGCAGCCTTCCGTGTTTTTTCGGCACCGCGGCGGGTGAAGAGACCTTGTTCATAAACGCCTCGCCATTGAGCGTGATTGCGCGCCGCATTCGATTCGACTAGCCGATGACCGGGCCGCCGAAGCCGCAGCGCTGGATTGCACGCCGCATGTCGCGTGCCCGCCAGGCGGGCGTGTCACGGTGGCCGGTGCGTTCGGCACGACCGTTTAGCCATCGGCATCCAGAACCGCCGTAGTTTTTCTTTCCCGCCGACGCAAATCTTCTCGTTTGTTTAATGCCTGCGCAAAGCCGATAGTTCAGTCACCGAGGGCGCACTGCAAGACTCGCGGCACACAGCGGCAGCCGGCCAGGCAACCGCTCTCATTTCTGAATTGCATGACAACAACTCTGGAGCACAACATGAATACGTCGGAAAAAGTGGCGATCGTTACTGGCGCATCGCAAGGCATCGGCGCGGAACTGGTGAAGGCGTTTCGTCAGCGCGGCTATCGCGTGGTTGCGACGGCTCGCGGCATTACACCGTTCGACGATCCGAACATCGCGACGGTGGCGGGCGACATCGCCGATCCCGCCACCGCGCGCCGCGTGATTGCAGAGGCGGTGACGCGTTTCGGGCGCGTCGATACGCTCGTCAACAACGCGGGCGTGTTTGTCGCGAAGCCGTTCACGAGCTATACGTCTGAAGACTACGCATTGGTGAAGGGCGTCAACCTCGACGGCTTCTTCAATATCACGCAGCTCGCGATTGCCGAGATGGAAAAGCACGAAAGCGGCCACATCGTCACCATCACGACGAGTCTCACCGATCATGCGATTAGCGGCGTGCCCTCGGTGCTCGCGTCGTTGACCAAGGGCGGGTTGAATGCGGCGACGAAGTCCATCGCGATCGAGTACGCTAAAGCCGGGATTCGCGCGAACGCGGTCTCGCCTGGCATCATCAAATCGCCGATGCACGCGCCGGAAACGCATGCGGGGCTCGGCGCATTGCATCCGATGGGTCATATGGGCGAAATGGACGACATCGTGCAAGCGGTGCTGTACCTGGATTCGGCGCCGTTCGTGACGGGCGAGATCCTGCACGTCGACGGCGGCCAGAGCGCCGGCCACTAAGCGCGGCTTTTAACAACAGCGGAACAACGGGCGCCGATTCGCGGCGCCCGCCTTTGCCACGGAGAACGACATGCCTATCGTCACGATTCAGGTCACGCGCGAGGGAACCAAGCCTGGCGCAACCGCCGTCACGGCCGAAGAAAAAGCGCGCTTGATCAGCGGTGTCAGCCATGTACTGCTCGATGTCCTGAACAAGCCGCTCGAAGCGACGTTCGTCGTGATCGAAGAAGTCGATATGGATAACTGGGGCTGGGGCGGCTTGCCTGTGGAGCAATACCGCAAGCAACTGGCGCTGAAGGCGTCGGGCGGCGCGAAGACGGACTAGAGAGTACTAACGCGGCGCGCGGCTATCGCGCGTTCGCCTCGGCAAGCAGCCACTCCTTGAACGCGACCACAGCCGGCTCGTTGCCGTTGTCCTTTCTATGCACCACGTAATAGGCGAGCTCGCACGTCTGCGCGTCGGGGAACGGCCGCACCAGCCGGCCTTCTGCGATGTCGCGCTCGACGAGGCACGTTCTGCCGAGCGCGACGCCGTTGCCCGAGATAGCGGTATGAATCGCGGCGGCGGAGTCGTTGATCTGCAGACCGCGATCGCAATCGACACGCCCTGCGTTGCCCGTCTTTTGCACCCATGATCGCCAGGTGGGAAACGTGGGCGCCGCGCGCATCGATATGTCGTGAATCAACGGATGGTAGTTGAGATCCGCCGGTGTTCTGAGCGGATGCTCGCCTTCGAGCAGCGCGGGGCTGCACACAGGGAAGAACTCGTCGCGCATCAGGAAGGTCGCGGCGAGATCCGGCCACTGACCGGTGCCGTAGCGGATGCCGGCGTCCACTCTATCCGCGACAAAGTCGACGAGTTTCAGCGACAGGTCGATGCGCAAATCGTAGCGCGGATACTTGCGCTGAAACCGCTCCACGCGATGCAAAAACCACTTGTCGGCAAGCGCTGGCGGCACTGTCACGGTGACCGTTATGCGCGCCTTGCTGGCCTTCAGCCTTTCGACCGCCTGCGCGAGCAGTTCAAAGCCGCCCTGCAATTCCGGCATGGCGGCGCGCGCCGCGTCGGTGAGCACGAGGCGCGACGCACCCGACGTTGAGCGATGAAACAGCTCGATTTCCAGCGTCTCCTCGAGTCCGCGAATCATCTGGCCGATTGCCGCGGGCGTCACATGCAGTTCTTCCGCAGCGGCGACATAACTCAGATGCCGGCCGACGGCCTCGAAAGCACGCAGTGCATTGAGATGATTGGGTGCTCGCATGGGCCGCTCGACAGGCTGATTGATTTCGATTGCCGCATGCTCGCAGGCGGGCATGGCGGCGTCAACACTTCAATGCGGCACCGCGTCAGCCCGGTTGCGCTAACAGCTCGCGAATCTTCGCTTCGGTCTGCGCATAGTCGCCCTCGCCGAAGTGGCTATACACGACATGTCCTGTCTTGTCGAACAGATACACCGCGGGCCAGTACTGGTTATTGAACGCGTTCCAGGTCGCGTACTGATTGTCGAGCGCGACCGGATACTGAATATCGAACTTCTTCACGGCAGCGCGCACATGCCCGGCATCGCGTTCGAACGGGTACTCCGGCGTGTGCACGCCGATCACTTGCAGCCCCTGGTTGCCGTACTGCTTATACCAGTTCTTCACATACGGCAGCGTGTTCACGCAGTTGATGCAGGAGTAGGTCCAGAAATCGACCAGCACGACCTTGCCGCGCAGTTGCGAAAGCGTCAGCGGCGAGCCGTTGATCCATGTGTCGATGCCGGTTATTTGCGGCGCAACCGGCGTATTCCGTTCGGCGGCAGTGAGCGCGCTGCCGCGTGTCGCAAGCACGCTGGCGAGCAACGCGAGCGCGATGAAGGAGCCGATAGTGGCGAGGGTTTTGAGTCGGGCGTGCATGATGGAATCGTCCTTTGCATGAGAGGCGCGGTGCGCGCGAGGGTTGATCGGCAAGCGCGATGTCTTTGGATAGTCATTGGACGCCGTGGACGTATCTGGCGTGTGTCGCTTGCGGCTGCCTGTGCAACGTTCTGTGTCCGCGCCACTGTGCGATACGTTGGGATACAAACCCGCGCGTGCGTGTGTGTGTGCCGCTCACATGCCTCGCCGGACGCGTTTTGTATCGCACTGTATCTACGCAGCAGGCCGATACACGAGCTTGCACAACGCCGCGTTCGCCGACACAAGCGCGATACGTCCCGGTAGTTCAATGCATGAATGCCGTAACACGCTCATTGAACAAAAAGGACACCGTTATGCTGCTCACACTTCTCGCCTTCGCCGGCGGCATGCTTACCATCCTGAGTCCGTGCATTCTTCCGGTCGTGCCGCTCGTGTTCGCGCGCGTCGATCAGTCGTTCGTGCGTCACGGCGTGCCGCTTCTCGCCGGCATGGCGCTGACGTTCGCCGCCGTCGCGAGCCTCGCGGTGGCCGGCGGCGCGTGGGTCGCGCACGTCAACGAATACGGCCGCTGGATCGCGCTCGCGTTCTTCGCCGTGTTCGGCGCGGCACTGCTGTTTCCGTCGATGGCCGAGCGGCTCACGCATCCGCTCGTGAACCTCGGCAATCGTCTGGATGGCGCGGTGCGCCGCGACGGCGGCGAGCCTCGCGTGATGTCGTCGGTGGTACTCGGCGTTGCGACCGGCTTGCTGTGGGCGCCGTGCGCGGGACCGATCCTCGGTCTTGTGATGACGGGCGTGATCCTGCATCGGCCAGGCGGCGCGGGCGTGTTGCCGTTGCTCGCGTTCGCAGCGGGCGCGGCGGCATCGCTTGCGATCCTGCTCGCAATCGGCGGACGCGTCGTCGCGTCGCTCAGGCGCTCGTATGCGGTGAGCGAGCGCGTGCGTCAGGTGCTCGGCGCGGCCGTGGTGCTGTCCGCTGCGGCCATTGCACTCGGCTTCGATACGCGCGTGCTGGCGCTGTTGCCGTCGCTGAATACGACCGGTATCGAAGAGAAACTGGTGCAGCGCTGGTCGCCGCGTGCGGGTTCGCGGGGTGTTCAAGCGGAGAAGGTGAATGCACAACAGGTCGATTCAAAGGCCGGCGATTCACAGGCTGCTGATTCACAGGCTGCTGATTCGCAAGCCATGAATGCAGAGCAGCCAAACGCTGGCGCGCTTCTGAAAGTGAGCATGACCGCAGAACCCGCGGCCGCGACAAACCCGACGCCCGCAGCCGCAAAACTTTCCTTACCGGCCGAAGGCACGATGCCGTCGCTGTCCGGCGCCGTCGACTGGCTCAATTCGCCGCCGCTGAAAACCAGCGATCTGCGCGGCAAAGTGGTGATCGTCAATTTCTGGACGTACTCGTGCATCAACTGTCTGCGCACTCTGCCGTATCTGAAGGCGTGGTCGAACAGGTATCGCGATCAGGGGCTCGTCGTGATCGGCGTGCACGCGCCCGAGTTCGCGTTCGAGCACAACATCGCCAATGTGAAGCGCGCGGCGGCCGATCTGCATATCGACTATCCAATTGCCATCGATAACAACCTCGCTGTGTGGCAGGCATTCGACAATCAGTATTGGCCGGCCTTTTATATCGTCGATGCGCGCGGCGAGATTCGCTATCACCATTTTGGCGAAGGCGGATACGACGAGTCGGAAGCAGTCATCCGTCAATTGCTCGCGGACGCCGGGCATTCGAAACTGCCCGCGTCCGCTGGCGCCGCGAAAGCGTCGGGCGTCGAGGCCGCCGCCGATCCGCAGGATTTGCGCTCGGGCGAGACGTACGTCGGTTATCGCCAGGCAGAAGGTTTTGCGTCGCCGGAAACATTGGCGCCCGACATGCTCCGCGCGTACAGCAGCCCCGCGCGGCTGCGTACGGGAAGCTGGAGTCTCGACGGCGAATGGAACGTTGCCGGCGAGCGCGCGCAATCCGGCGCGGGCGGCGCGAAGATCGCCTATCGCTTTCACGCGCGCGATCTGCATCTGGTATTGGGACCGATGGCGGACGGCAAGCCGGTGCGTTTCAGAGTGACGCTCGACGGCAAGCCGCCGGGTGCTTCGCACGGCGCCGACACGGATGCGAATGGCGTAGGTGTCGTCGATAAAGAGCGGCTTTACCAGCTCGTGCGCCAAAGCGGCGCGGTTCAGGATCGAACGTTTGAAATCGAGTTTCTGGATGCCGGCGCGAGCGCGTATGCGTTCACGTTTGGTTAGCCAAACGCGACGAGCCGTGCGCTACTCGCATACGGGCTAATGCGCCGACGGCTTATGCAGGGACTGCGCGTGCGCATAGGCCGGATGCCAGCCGCCGAGCAGACGGTCGACCGCTTCGCGCGCATCGCGCAGGGCGTTGGTCAGCAATTCATGCGAGGTGTCAGTCGAATACGCAGTCGTGTCGCAACGCGTATCGACGGTAAGCATGCGCTCGCCGAGCTTTCGCGTAATCGTGCGTTGTACGCGAATGCGTTGCATGTCGTCGGCGGGAAGGGCTTCGATCAGCAGATCGAAGCCGCGATAAATTTCGCTGAGGCGTTGCGTCATATCGTGCCGTCCCGTGTCACGCACGCTTTGCCGTCGAGGCGAATCGACCCTCGCGACGTTCACAGCGCTCACGCCGCTCACGCCGCCACCTGAACCGGCCGCTTAAGCACACCGACCGCGAGCGCCGTGACGACGGTGCCCACCGCGATCGCCAGCACATACATGCCGAGATGCGTGACCGCGTTCGGAATCGGCAGCACGAAGATGCCGCCGTGCGGCACTTTCAGATCGACCGCCGACGCCATCGAAATCGCGCCCGTGATCGCCGAGCCGATCACGCACGCCGGAATGATCCGCATCGGATCGCGCGCGGCGAACGGAATTGCGCCTTCGGTGATGAACGCCATGCCGAGCACCGCGGCCGCGTTGCCCGCTTCGCGCTCGTCGGCGACGAAGCGGTTGCGGAAAATCCACGTCGCGAGCGCGATGCCGAGCGGCGGCGTCATGCCCGCGGCCATCGCCGCCGCCATCGGCGTGTAGACCTGGCTTGCGATCAAACCGGTGCTGAACGCATACGCGGCCTTGTTGACCGGGCCGCCCATGTCGAAGGCCATCATCGCGCCGAGCAGCAGGCCGAGCGTGACGGCGCTGCCGGTTTGCATCGAGCGAAGCCAGTTTTCGAGGCCGTGCAGCGCGGTCGCGACGGGCGTGCCGACCACGTAGATCATCAGCAGACCGACGACGAGCGTCGAGACTAGCGGGATGATGAGCACCGGCTTGAGACCCTCCAGGTTGCGATGCAGCTTGAGCTTGCGGCTGATCAGCAACGCCGTGTAGCCCGCGAGAAAGCCCGAAATGATGCCGCCGAGAAAACCCGCGCCGAGGCTGGCGGCAAGCATGCCGCCGACCATGCCGGGCGTGATGCCCGGACGGTCCGCAATCGAATACGCGATGTAGCCCGACAGCACCGGCACCATCAGCGCAAACGCGGACTTTGCGCCGATCTGGAACAGCGCCCACGCCAGCGTGCCTTTGTGCGCGTCGTCGAATGCGTAGATGCCGCCGAGCGCGAACGAAATCGCGATCAGCAGGCCGCCCGCCACCACGAACGGCAACATGAACGACACGCCGGTCATCAGATGCCGGTACGGTCCCGACGCTTTCGCCGAGCGCTGCTTCTTCGCTGCGGCGACCTGATCGGCGAGCGCGCCGCCCGCCGCCGCTTGACCGTTTGCGCTTGCGCTTGCTTGCGAAGCGGGCGCGTTGCCATCGACGGACGCTTCGGCAATCGCTCGTTCGATCAACGCCGCGCCTTTGCCGATCGCGCCCTTCGTGCCGGTTTCGTAGATGGGCTTGCCGCGAAAGCGGCTTTTGTCGACCTGCGTATCGGCGGCGATCACGACGAGGTCGGCAACTGCGATCTGCTCGTCGCTCAGCGTGTTTTGCGCGCCGACCGAGCCCTGCGTTTCGACGTGAATCGCGTGACCGAGCGATTTCGCGCCTTGCGCCAATCCTTCGGCGGCCATGAAGGTGTGCGCGATGCCGGTCGGGCACGATGTGATCGCAACGATTTTCAGCGCGCGTGGCGAGGCTTGCGCACCTTGCGCGGCGCGTGCATTGCCTGCGCCTTGCGCCGTATTCGAAGCCACATTCGCGCCCGCGTTCGCGGCGACGCGTGCGAGCACCGCATCGGCTTCGCGGATCGCGTCGTCGAGCGACACGCGGTGAATCGTCTTGCCCGCAAACGGCGTTTCGTCGATGCGCTCATCGGCGTCCGCTGCGATCAGCACCGCGTGCGCCGCGTCGATCTGCGCCGCATTCAACGGATGCTGGACGCCGAGCGCGCTGCGCGTTTCGACGGCGAGCGAAGCGCCGCGTTTTTGCGCCGCGCGGTTCAAGGCCTGCGCCGCGACCATCGGCGACGCGCTCTGTTGCGGGGACGATACCAGTCCAATCAGCTTGTCCATTGCTCTTCCTGGCTTACACGGCTTGATGTTGGGTCACGCGCAGCGGGTTCGCGGCGACGCTGAAGGTGCGCAATTCGACTTGCGCGGCGAGCGCGTCGAGCGTCGCGCGATCCGGCAGATGCGGACCGACGCGCGCGAGCTTGCCCGCGGCGAACGCGGTGGCGCGGCGGCCGACCTCGTGCCACGGACGCTTTTCCGCGAGACTCGCGACGAGCCCCGCGACGAGCGCGTCGCCGGCACCGACGGTGCTTGCCACCGGCACGCGCAACGGCGCCGCGCGCCAGCCTTCATAGGCTCCGGCACTTGCGGCTGCTTGGGAGTGCGCTTGCGAAGAATGCGCTTCAGATTGCAAGCGCGTCACGCCGAGCGCGCCGCGCTCGCCCAGCGAAACCACCACGTACTTGACGCCGCGTTCGGCCAGCTCCCACGCGGCCTCGATCAACGCGTCGTCGTCGGCGAGCGAACGGTCGAGCGCGGCTTCCAGTTCCGCGCGATTCGGCTTGACGAGATCCGGCAGCGCGCCGGGCTCGTTCGCCGCGAGCGCGTCGGCGAGCGGCGCGCCGCTCGTGTCGAGCGCGACCTGCGCGCCCGCCGCATGCAATGCGCGCGTGAGCCGCCGATAGAACGACACGTCCACGCCCGGCGGCAAGCTGCCCGCCAGCACGAACCAGCGGCCCGGCGCGGCGAGTTCGATCACGCGCCGTTCCAGTGCGTCGACGTCGGCCGCGTTCGGCAGCGAGGTCGCGAGATTGATGTCGGTGGTTTGATCGCGTGCGGTATCGACCAGCTTCACGTTGATGCGCGGACGCCCCGCGATTCGCACGAAGCGGTCGACGATCTGCTTGTCGGCGAACATCGCGTCGAACGCGGTTGCGTCGTCGCGACCGAGCAGGCCCGTGACGATCGTCGCAATGCCGTAGTCGGCGAGACAGCCCGCGACATTCACGCCCTTGCCGCCCGCGTTGAATTCGAGCGATGCCGCGAGATTGACCTCGCCGAGCGCGAGATTCGCGACGCGCACGGTCTGATCGAGCGCCGGGTTCGGCGTGACGGTGACGACCGTGTTCATGCGGCCGCCTTGATCTCGGTGGCTTCGAGCGCGCGAACCGCGTCGACGTCCTCGCAATCCAGCGCGCGGCGCGCGAGCGCCTGCAATGCGTCGAGACGCGACGCGCGCAGCCGCGACTTGACGGCGGGAATGTCGCGCGAGCTCATCGACAGTTCATCGACGCCCAAGCCCGCGAGAATCGACGCGCCGAGCGGATCGCCCGCGAGGCCGCCGCATACACCGACCCACTTGCGATGACGCCGCGCGCCGTCGACGGTCTGTTTGATCATGCGCAGCACGGCGGGATGCAGGCTTTCGGCCATGCGCGCGAGTTCGGGATGTTCGCGGTCGACGGCGAGCACATATTGCGTGAGGTCGTTCGTGCCGATCGAAAAGAAGTCGACGAGCGCGGCGAAGTGATCGGCAAACGCGGCCGCCGACGGCGTCTCGACCATGATGCCGAGCGGCACCTTCGGCGCGTCGAGTTCGGCGCGCACGGTCTCGGCGAGCGCGAGCGCCTGACGCGCTTCGTCCAGCGTGGAGACCATCGGGAACATGATCCACAGCGGGCCTGTTTTGGCCGCGCGATAGAGCGCGCGCAACTGCGGCACGAACAGATCGGGACGGCGCAGGCACAGACGCAGCCCGCGCACGCCGAGAAACGGATTCGATTCGTGCGGCAGATTCAGATACGGCACCTGCTTGTCGCCGCCGATGTCGAGCGTGCGAATGATCAGATGACGTCCGCCGCTCGCTTCGACCATGCGCCTATAGCAGTCGTACTGTTCGTCCTCGCTCGGCGCATCGTGGCGTTCGAGAAAGAGGAACTCGGTGCGCATCAGGCCGACGCCGTCCGCGCCGTTCGCGATCGCGTCGCGCACCTGATCCGGACGCGTGATGTTTGCGCCGATTTCGAGCACGTGGCCGTCGAGCGTCGCGGCGGGCAGCGCGCGATTTGCCGCGGCGCGTCGAGCCTGCTCCGCGAGTTCGGCTTGCGTTTGACGCGCTCGCTCGAGGTCGCGCGCCGACACGCCGGCATACAGACGGCCGCTCGTGCCGTCGAGCACGGCGGCGCTGCCGTCCTGGATGTTCATCAACGCTGCGCCGCACGCGACCGCCGCCGGCACGCCGAGCGTGCGCGCGAGGATCGCGGTGTGCGAGGTCGGGCCGCCCGACACTGTGCAGAAGCCGAGCGTGACGGCGGGGTCGAGCATCGCCGTGTCCGATGGCGTGAGATCTTCGGCTATCAGGATGGCGGGCGTGTCGAAGCGCGTGTCTGTCGCGACGTTTTCGCCGAGGTGCTTGAGCACGCGCCGCGCGACGTCGCGCAGATCGGTCGCGCGCGAGGCGAGCAGCGGATCGGGCAATGCGGCGAGGCGCGCGGCCTGCCGTTCGGCGGCCTGATGCCACGACCACGCAACGCCGTGTCCGTCGAGCAGCAGGCGTGCGGCTTCGGCGAGCAAGTCGGTGTCGTTGAGCAGTTCGCGGTGCGCCGCGAAGATCGCGCCTTCTTCCGCGCCGAGGCGTGCGGTCGTGTCGCGTGTGAGCGCGTCGAGTTCGTCGGCGGTAAGGCGCAAAGCTGTGTCGAGCCGATGCGTCGCTTCGACGGTTTCTTGCGGTTGGTCCTGAATGTCGAGCTGCGCGGTGCGCATCACGCGGATCGGGCCGATGGAGAAGCCCGGCCCGGCGCTGACGCCTTCGAACACCGTCGCCGGATCGGCCGGTTCCCACGACACCGGCTGCGCTTTGTGCCGACGCGCGCGCGCCGCGGCGGCGCGCTCGTGCTCTTCGGCGGACAGCGCCTCGATGGTGCGCTTGAGGGCCGTGAGCGCGTCGGCGGCGTCCACGCCTTGCGCCGACAGCACCAGTTGCGCGTTCGCGGTCGCGCCGAGTTGCAACAGGCTGACGAGATTCTTCGGATCGGCGGCGAGCTTGCCGTTGCGCACGCGCAAGGCGGCCTGATAGCGCTTCGCCGTGGCCACCCATGCGCTTGCCGGCCGCGCGTGCAGCCCGTGCGGATAGTCGAGCACCAGTTCCACGCGCTGCGCGAAATCGGCGGGCGTACTGTCGACGACGCTCGTCACCGGATCGGCTGAGGCGCCGTTCAGCGCATCGACGATCAGGCCAGGATCGCGCGCGTCGATGAGCGCGCGCAGCTTGTCCGCGTCGCCGATCAGACGCGTGAGCCGTTGCAGCAGCGCGATGTGTTCGTCCGATTGAGCGGCAATCGCGACGACCAGGTTGGCGCGCTCGCCGTCATGCCACTCGACGCCTTCGGGCAATTGCAGCACCGCGACGCCGGTGCGCCGGATCAGATGGCGGTCTTCCTGCATGCCGTGCGGAATGGCGACGCCGCTGCCCAGATACGTATTCGAGACTGTTTCGCGAGCGTGAAGACTGTCGACGTAGCCGGGCTCGATATAGCCGGCCGCGGCCAGCAGTTCGCCCGCCTGTACGATCGCGTCGTGTTTCGAACTGGCCCGTGCGTTCAATCGAACCAGCTCCGCGGTAAGCAGCGACGGCATCGCGTCTCCTGAAATCGAATCGTTGAAGTGGGTGTTATTGGAATCGATACCACTTTGTCCGTCAAGCGTTGCCCGCAAGCGGCATAGTTCACTTGAAATGGCATGAACGCAGGTAGAATGGCTCGAAAGAGCCGAGCAGCCTGTGTCCGGCGACAGCGGGCAAATGCCGAGGTCGTCGGGCAATCCAGGGAAAATACCGAGCGATTCGAGGAATCGATACCACTTTCATGAATCTACGAATCAAGGATGTTGCGGAAGCCGCCGGCGTGTCGGTCACGACGGTTTCGCGCGTGCTGTCGAACAATGGGCCGGTGCGCGATGCGGTGCGTCAGCGCGTGCTGGGCGCGATCGAGCAATTGGGTTATCGGCCGAACGCGGCGGCGCGGCGTCTGCGTTCCGGCGATACGGCGACCATCGGCCTGATCGTATCGGACGTGCGCAATCCGTTCTTCACCGAAGTCAGCCGCGCCGTCGAAGACGCCGCCTATCAGCAGGGCTTGCGCGTGATCCTCTGCAACACGGACGAAAACGCCGAGAAAGAGGCCATGTATCTGCGGCTGATGGAAGAGGAGCGCGTCACGGGTTGCATCTATTCGCCGACGCACGACGCGGCGCAGCGTTTCAAGGCGCAGGCCTATGACTTTCCCGTGGTGATGATCGACCGCGCCGGGCCGGCGGGCAGCGCGGATGCCGTCGTGCTCGATAACCGCGACGCGGCGGCGCGCCTCGTCGAGCATCTGGTGGAGCGCGGCTACCGGCGCATCGCCGGGCTATTCGGCAACGCGAGCACGACGGGCCGCGAGCGTCACGATGGTTTTGCGCACGCGCTTGGCCGACACGGTTTGCCGGTGCTGGCGGAATTCGTCGAACCGAACCCGGCGAGCGCGCTCGAGCATGTCGGCGCGTGGCTCGCGCGCGACGCGGATACGCGGCCCGATGCGATTGTCGCGAGCAACGGCCTGTTGCTGCTCGGCGCGTATCGCGAGATGCGCGCGCGCGGCGCGACGCCTGGAACGGACATCGCGCTCGCCGGTTTCGACAACGACGCGTGGACCGACCTCGTCACGCCGGGCATTACCGTCGTCGCGCAGCCGGTGTATGAGATCGGCAAGATCGCCATGCAATTGCTTACCCAGCGTCTCGCCGATCCTTCCATGTCCACACGTTCGCTCGTGCTGCCTGGCGATCTCGTGGTTCGCGGGTCCACCGCGGCGCGCTAGCGCTTCGCGCTTCACCGGCCACGTTCACGGCCATTTGGTATGCCACTTGCTGGATCGCGATGGTTTTTCTCTCGCAGGTCGCCATACATGTCAGCAACAACGAGTACCTGTCAAAGGTGGAGCGCCCGCCAGGTGCGGGTATTACACGAGGTGCCGCGTGTCCTCGTGGTCGACGACAACGAGGATGCGGCCGAAGCGCTTGCGACGTATCTATCGTATGAAGGTGTGGAAGCGCGCTCGGCGAACGGCTGTGACGAGGCGCTCGCGTGCGTGAAAGACTGGGTGCCCGACGTGGTCGTGCTCGACATCATGATGCCGGGGCGCGACGGCTACGAAACAGCAAGCGCGCTGCGCAGCTATCTGCCCACGCCGAGCCTCGGCATTGTTGCGTTCACTTCGCTCGATGAGGAACACGTGCGGGAGACCGGCCGCGGCCGACACAATTTCGACGGCTATTGTCAGAAGGGCACCGCGCCTAACGTGCTGCTCGCCTTGATGCGCACGCTGTGGCGCGAGAGAAACTGAACACGCGATCGGATCAGTGCAAGGCGAGCGTGACGATGCAGCACAGCACGAACACCAGCAACCCGGCGGCGACGGCCACATCGACTGGATAGCGCATGCTTCACCCGCACTGACGTTTAAACAGTCCTTATCCTAATCAACAGAGGGAAGACGAAAAAGCGGCCAGTGAACAGCAATGTGGGAGAACCAACGCTGCGCGAAGAACGTCGGCGCGAGCGTGTTTGCGGTAGCGCTTCCAGTTGCCGATGCGTGTTTGCTAGGGCTTGCTTTGCGGCGCGCGGTCGAATGGCGGGCGCGGCATCTTGTTGATTGCCGCGAGGTCTTCCGACAGGCTCATGCGCAACGTGGCGATTGCCTGCTCGGGATTGGCGGGCTTCAACTGCTCGCGCGCGAGCGAGTCGTACACGTAGTGGCGCAGCATCGGGTCCTGCGTTTTGTTCAGCACGTCGTGATAGACCGCGACGATGTCGCCCGGTCGTCCGCTCAGCGCATAGAGACGGCGCAACTGTTCGAGATCGTTGACGACTGCGAAGCCGGGACCCATCGGGCCGATTGGACCGGCGGGCTCCATCGCGGCATGAGGTCCATGCGGCGCATCGCCTTGCGCGTGCGCGGGCGGCGGCGCGTTTTCTTCTGCCGATGCGGTTGTTGCCGCGACTGCGGCGAGGTTTATCGCGGCGGCCAGCGCCGCGCCCAATATCTGTTTTTTCATCACGTCGCTCCCATTCGACAAATGCCGGCGCGACAGTGCGCCGGTTCATCGAAAAGATAGACGAGACACCGTCGCCGCGGGTTACGAACGCGTGTCCGCACACTTACGAACTCTTGCTGCCGATGCGCGTGTTCATGCGGATGGAGACGCGCCGCGAAGAACTTCGCACGGCGCGTGGAACGGCGCATGCGCTGGCGCAATGACGTCGGATGGCGCATGATGGACGCAATGTGCCGTCCGACCCCGCAACCGCGCAGCGCGGCCGCAGGGGCGCGGCGCACCGGGAGCGCCTGCGTGTGTGTCTGTGTTTGCGTCGCGTGAATCATGCGGCGCAGCGCCGCCGGCGATCGTTCAACCGTAAAGGAGGATTTCGCATGGACCGACCTGATACCGCCAATCCGTTTGGCGATTTCACCAAAATGCTCGAGCAGTTCAAGCTGCCCGGCTTCGACGTGCCCGCCATCATGGAAGCACGGCGCAAGGACGTCGAAGCACTGGTTCAGGCGAATCAGACTGCGTTTCAAGGCATGCAGTCGCTCGCGCAGAAACAGGCGGAGATGTTGCGCACGACGCTGGCCGAGTTGCAATCGCTGACGACGCAACTATCGGCAAGCGGCAGCACGCCTTCGCCAAAAACCGCGGAGCTGATCCAGCAAAGCCTGCACAAGTCGCTCGCGGATATGCAGCAACTCGCGCAGGCGGCGTATCAGACGCAAGCGGAGTCGTATGCGGTGATCGCAAAACGCGTCGAAGAAAACGTGCAGGAATTGCGCTCGCTTTTGCAGCAGCAACAGCAGAAGACGTAATTGCCCAGTAGTCTGCCGCTCGCGGACGGCTGATGCCGTTCGCAAGCCAGGCCGCGGAAGGTCGTCGAAATCCGGCGAACCTTTCGCGGCTTTTTCATGTGCCGCGCTCGTCGTTGCTCGTTTAAAGCGGCGGAAATTTCAGCGCGCGCTTACATCGCTCGCTTCGCTGCGCGCCACGGGGCTCTTTTTCGGAAGCAGCGTGTTGCCGGTTCGCGCGAGTCGGAACAACGCGTATTACTGCCCGTCTTCGACACAGCAGTTGAGCGCGATGATCGAAGGCGCGAACGGCGCGACGAGCGCGGTGAATTTCAGCGTGGCCAATGCAGATGCCGTTGCGCAAACCTATGCCGGCGACTCCGCATTGCCGCTGCTGGCAGGGCCCGCTTTCGTGACATCGTCGATTTTCGATTGGGGCTTGCCGTTCTTCTATGGACGCAACGTGTACGCCGCCATCGAGCAGCAGGCCACACCGAGCGGCGTCGGGCCTTACGTCGCGTATTGAACCGTTGCGAGAGCCCGCCAATAAAAAAGCCACACCGGGTTATAGGCCGGTGTGGCTCTCGTTTGACCTGCTGTTCTTTATTGCTTGTCCAACTCGTGTAGCAGCTTGAGTACGGATTTGCCGAATGCCTGCGGGCGGCCCTTAAAGATCCGCTCGACGGCTTTATCTTCGATCAGCCGCCGGCGCAGCGCTTCCCGTTCGTCGTGTTGTTCTGCGAGACGTGCCGCGGCTTTCACGTATTCGTCTTTGGAGTAGGTCGTGAGCCAGTCTGGCAGACCCGCGCGCTCGAAAAGTCCGCGGTCGATATGTTCGAAAACTTCCGGCCCGCAAAGATTGACGCCCGGCAGACCCATCGTGAATGAATCGACGATACCGTTGGTGTTGCCGAACGGGAAGGGGCTCACGAACATGTCCAGGCCGTTCAGTACTTTCAGATAGTTCGGATAGGAGAGGGAGCCGTACACGTCCACGTCGGATTCGGGCAGCGTTGCGTGAATAGATTTCCTGACGTAGGCGAGATCGATGCTCTCGCTCCAGGCGGTCATGAAGTGGAAGTGCACCGGCACACGCGCTGTCTGCACGATCGCTCTACATGTCTCGAGAAAGTCCGGGTTGATTTTCATGGCGCTTGCTGTCACGCCGATATGCACGACGTCGCGACGTTCGGGAACGGATGCCGTGATGGGCGTCAGCAGTTTTGAAGGCACATACGGCTGTCCATCCTTCGGAAGACGAAGCAACTTCTCGCTGAAGCACGCCGGGTCGCCCACAAAATCGTCTTCGACACTCACATAGTCGATGTGCGCGGAATGCATGGTCGCGGGATGGCCGAGTCCGGCAATCTGCAACGGCGCAACGCGCAGGTTCGATAGAAAGATCGTGTGCGCGAACATGCCGACGCTCGGCATATACAGCACGTCGGGTCGTTCCCGCTCGGCGAATTCCTGAATCTGCCGAATGCAGTCGCCGATAAACTCCGGATGCTCGAACTCGATGAAACGGTCGAAAACCGCGCGCCCGGTTTCGTCCACGTGCTGATCTTCGCCGAACGCGACGACTTCGAAATGTTCGCGTGCCGCGAGCATGGTGCGCGAATGCGTCCGGTAAATAGAATGGCCGCCGGAAAACCATTCGAGCACGACAAGCATGATTGGCTTACGTCCTTTAACTGGCCTATGGGTAACGCTGGATTCAGGTCCCAACAACTCGAGGGTCTCCAGCTTTTTGCGTACCAGACGACTGATGCTGCGCTTGAGCTCATGCCGCTTCGGCGAAGTGGAATAGCTGCAGTGCATATACGAGCCGAAAACCGCGTTGGCCGGCAGATCGTCCAGGTCTTCCACCAAGTCGACCTTTCCCGGAAGCCATTCGAGCAGACGTTCGCGCTTGTCGTGCGCGGCGGGCGAGATATGTACCGCAGCACTGACGATTGAAATGGCGAGACTCGTCGCAAGCACGGGGTCGCACTTGTGAAGTTCCTCGAAATCGATGTCGTACTTCGAGCCGGACGTGTAGAGCACGAGTTGCTTGCGGGTCAATACGTCGCGAGCCGTGGCGTCGTCGCTGTCACGCGACGTCTCGAGCAGTTTCTCGACGATGTGATCCGTCGAACCGTACGAGCTCACCGCGAAAATCATATCGATCCAGGAACGGCCGCAGAACATGACGTTGATCCTGTCGGCGTCAAGCGCGTATTCCGGTGCCGAGAGCAGCGCAGTGAAGGCGTCCGCGATGCGCTGCAGCGTTTGCCGCGCGGCTTCGTCGTCGGCGGGATTCGGACGGTTTTTCGCAAAGCGCTCGATACCGAGCCCGCCGCGATTTTGCCGCAGGGTGTCCAGCAGTGCGGCGAACTCTTCATGCGCGGCGTCGTAGTCGCCGGCCTGGACCTGGGATTCGAAACGATCGAGGGAAAATTGTGTGCTCATGGCCGTGGTCAGTAGTGAGCGGCTTGCGGTGTTCTGCGCGGCCGTCGTAATCAATGGAAAACGCGAGCGGCGGAAATGCGGGCAGCCTGGATCAGACTGCGACGCATGTCTCGTCGGCTAAATACGATTTTCAGAGATTTGAGCGGGCAGGTATCTAGGAGCAGTCTTATTTTTGAGACGGAACTCCTAGACGACTCCTGCAGGCCGGCGCGGCTGTGAGCGCGGACTCCGGCGCTGCTAGTGCTGTGCTGGCGGCGAAGCCGGCGATTTGTCCCCCGCTTCCGCGATCACGCGATGCACGAAGCGCAGTTTGTCCACGACGGGCGCGGCCAACGCGAATGGATAGCCGTCCGGCATGCCGAGGCTGCGATTCAGGCCGTTCAAGGCGTAGGTGAGCGGAAACCAGCGCTTCATGAGCGTATCGAAGCTCGCGTTTTCAACGGGCGTGCGGTCGGTCAGCGTGGGCTCGCGCGGATCGTCGGAAAGCAGCGCGATGCCATACGCGGTCGACGTGTCGAGCACGTCGACGATCATCAGATAATGCGCCCATGTCTCCGCCCAATCTTCCCAGGGATGCATCGTTGCATACGCACTGATGTACGACGCCTGCCAGTCGGCCGGCGCGCCGACACGATAGTAGTTGTCGAGTGCGTCACCGTAATTCGCGCGCTCGTCGCCGAAAAGCTCGCGGAACGCTGGGAGCCAGCGCGGATTGTTCGCTATCAGCCGGCTGAAATAGTAGTGCCCGGTTTCGTGGCGGAAGTGGCCGAGCAGCGTGCGATACGGTTCGCCCATTGCAGTGCGGACTTTCTCGCGATGCGCGTCGTCGGCCTCGGCGATGTTGAGCGTGATAAGCCCGTTGTCGTGGCCTGTCATCACACGCGAACCGTCGCCACTGTCTTCGAGAAATTCGAACGCGAGACCTTGTTGCGGATCTTGCCGGCGCGATTTGACGTCGAGACCGAGTTCGGCAAGCGTGTAAAGCAGCCGCCGTTTCGCCACTTCCAGACGATACCAGTAGAGCCGGTTATCCGGCGTGCTGAGATTCGGAATGGTGCGGGTCAGTTGGCAGGCGCGGCACAGCGTGTCCGGCGAATCGGCCGGAATCATCCAGTTGCAGACGTTTTCCACCGCGTAGTTGTGGCATTGCTTGTAAAGCGCACCGTCCGCTTGGGGATGCAGGCTGCGCCAGCGCGCTTCGCCTGCATCTTCAAACGCGCTGATTGCACGCAGTTGCGGCAGGTAGCCGAGCAGTGCCTCGCAGCGTTCACAGCGGACGTTTTCGAAGAACACTCGTTGCGAGCAGCGGTTGCAGTGGAACGTTTTCATGACGAAGCTCGAGCGGTGAGTGGCCTGAAAGTGCCAGTAAGAAGCCTGGGCTTTGCGCAATGTCCGTGCCGCGTTTCGCTGACGTCGCCAGTTTCGGGCATGGCTGATGCGTGCTGAATGTGCAGCGAGTCAGGTAATCGGCCAACGCCTTGCTGGCAATATAATCCTTTGCATACTGCGAAGTCACGAGGTGATCATGACGCGGCCGTTTTTCACGATCGGGCATTCCACGCGCACGCTTTCCGAGTTCATCGGTCTGCTGGAAAATTCGGACGTCGAAGTATTAGTCGACGTGCGCAGCATTCCGCGTTCGCGAACGAACCCGCAGTTTAACCGCGATACGTTGCCGGAGTCGCTGGCGCCGGCTCATATCGACTACGTGCATCTGGAGGAACTGGGTGGGCGGCGCGGCCGCCGCAAGGACGAAGGTCCGTCTGTGAACGACTACTGGACGCATCCCGCGTTTCGTAACTACGCCGATTACGCAATGACGGACGCTTTTCAGAAGGGACTGGCGGAACTGCGGGAACTGGGGCATCGCCGACGTTGCGCGATCATGTGCTCCGAAGCAGTCTGGTGGCGTTGCCACCGGCGCATCATTACCGATTACCTGCTGATGCACGGCGAACCGGTGTGCCACATCTTGAGCGCGCAGCACGTTGACACCGCAACCATCACGCCGGCTGCGCAGGCGCAGCCTGACGGCCTGCTGATCTATCGTGCGGATTCCGCTTCGCATTGAAGCGGAATCGTTGCGCTAGCCGGTTGCGCTTAGCCGGCCTTGCCGATCGGAGCGAAGCGGCGCTTTGCGCGCGTCGGCGTCAGACGACGGAACCGCTCTTTCTTGTGTTCTTCTTCGAAGTAAGTGAGCGACGGCTTGACGAGATCGCTGCGCGAGACGATGCCAACAAGACGCATGGACTTCGAATCCGCCACGACGGGCAGCCGTTCGAGGCTGTGCACAGCAAGTCTCGTCGCAACAAGTCGACACGTTTCGGTCGGCAACGCGAACACCGGCGAGCGCCGCTCGAAGACACTCTCCACGTTCATGGCAGTCCGCAGATCGGGGCTCTCATCGCGGAACTGTTCGAGCAATGCGCGATCGGCCACGCCGATTACCGCACCTTCACGCACGACAGGATACGCGCGGCGAGTCTGCTTCGCGCCGAAGAAGGTGTCGAGCGCCGCGCCGACTGTCATGCCGGCATCGATCGAGTCGACCGAGGCGGTCATCACTTCATCCACGTGATGGCGCTCGAGCGGATCGACGCCGTACTCACGGTAGATGTGATAGCCGCGCCGCGCGATTTTTTCCGTCATGATCGAGCGGCGCATGGTCACGGTGGCGAAGCCATGCGCGACGAGAGTTGCGGTCAGCAGCGGCAGCAGCGCGTTGCTGTCGTGGGTGAGGCCGAAAGCGAACACGATTGCGGTGAGCGGCGCACCGAGCGTGGCGCCGAGCGTCGCGGCCATGCACACGAGCGGCCACAACGCAGGCTCATTGCCCGGCAGCCAGTGCGAGAGGACGGTGCCGAGCCCCGCGCCGAGCATCAGCAGCGGGGCGAGCACGCCGCCCGACGTGCCCGAACCGAGCGCGACCACCCACATGACCGCCTTCACCGCGAGCAGCACGATTGCGATCTGCAACGCGATATGCTGATGCAGCAGATCGCCGATCACGTCATAGCCCACACCGAGCGCGCGCGGTTCGAGCCATCCGCCGATACCGACGACGATGCCGCCGAGCGCGGGCCACCACATCCAGTGAATCGGCAGTTTGCCGAAAAGATCTTCGGTCTTGTAGAGCGAGGCGGACAGTGCCGACGCCAGCGCACCGGACAAAAGCCCTGCAATCAGGCAGGAAAATAGCGACCAGCCATCGGGCGCCGCTGTTTCGAGCGGGAAGAGCGGACCCGTGCCAAAGAACGCCGCGCGAGCAAAACCGGCCACCGCGCACGCCACTGCGACCGGCAGGAAACTGCGCGGGCGCCATTCGAACAGCAGCAATTCGACCGCCAGCAGCACGGCCGCCAGCGGCGTGCCGAACACGGCGGTCATGCCCGCGGCGGCGCCTGCGACGAGCAGCGTCTTGCGTTCCGCCGCCGTCACCTTGAAGCATTGCGCGATCAGCGAACCGAGCGCGCCGCCCGTCATGATGATCGGCCCCTCGGCGCCAAACGGACCGCCGCTGCCGATCACGATGCCCGACGACAGCGGCTTGAGCACCGCCACTTTCGGCGACATCCGGCTCTTGCCGAAGAGAATGGCTTCGATTGCCTCGGGAATGCCATGACCGCGGATTTTTTCGGAGCCGAAGCGCGCCATCAATCCGACAATCAGTCCACCGACTACCGGCACGCCAATGACCCAAACGCCCAGGCTGTTATGCGCCGGCGAATGTTCGGCGAATGACAGCGTGCCGAAGAAGAACAGGTTCGTGAACAGATGAATCAGATTGAGCAGCACGAATGCTGCCAGCGTACTGACCGCGCCGATGCACGCAGCGAGCGCGAAGATGCCCGGCAGCCGTGCGTTCGCGGAGAAGTCGCGCTTGTGGGAGTCCGTGGTCATAGTTAGTCGAGGTCGATCTGGGGAACCTGGAACGCGCCTTTCAGCGATTTCAGCTCGGCGCGGTGCAGTTCCGCGAGTCTCGCAAGCACCCGCTCGCCGGCTTTTTCAATGTGCACTTCAACCTGGCGGCGATCGGTCTCGCTAGTCTGGCGGCGCACGAGCTCGAGCGCCTCGCAACGCGACACCAGCGCGACGACGCCGTGATGCTGCGCCTGAAGCCGCTCGGCCAGTTCGCCGACCGTTGCCCAGTCGCGCTCCGGATAGCCCTTGATGTGCAGCAGCAACAGATACTGCAGCGGCGTAATCCCTTCGCTCTGCGCGGCCTGTTCCGAGAACCGCTCGAAGCGCCGCATCTGATAGCGGAACTCCGACAGTTGCTCAAAGTCGGCTTTGCGCAGCCCGCGAGCCCGTTCTTTCATTGTTCGTCTGCCTGCTTGAAGAAGACAAAAATTATATCACAAAATGATGTAATCGACCGGTGCCATTCGTCTGCGGATAGCTTGGCGCAGTGCTTACGCGGCCTGCTGCGCCTTCACCACGGTCTGACGATAAAGACCGGAAATCAGATCGACTTGCGTAATCATGCCGACTACATGTCCGGCGGCATCGAGTACAGGAATATGGTGGTGCCCGTAGTCCGCGAACATCGGCACGAGGTCCGTTATCGGCGCATTCACTTTAACGGTGCACACGTCGGTCGTCATCACGCTGCCCACGGTCGGCGCACGCAGTGCATCGCCGCGCAGCCAGCCGTCGAAATAGGCGACGAACGGCACGAACTGGCCAAAGATTCTTTTATCGACGAGGTCGGCACGCGTCACGATGCCGACCAGCGTGTGGTCCGCGTCGATCACGGGCAGCGCTTTGACCTTGTTGCGCTTGAGCAGCGCCCAGGCGGCGACCGCGCGCGTCGCCGCCGATACCGACACGACGTGGCGCGACATGATGTTCTCGCAGGTCAACTCGTTAAAGCTGCGCGAGAAGGCCTGAAGCTGCGTTTCGCGCAACAGCGATTCGAGGTCGTCCGGATCGATGTCGAGCATTTCGCTGCGCCGCCTGAGCACCGCTTCGAGGTCGGCGCGCGTGAAGCCGGCGCGCGACGACGCGTCGGCCGCACTGCCCGGCGCGCCGCGTGCCGCGCGCACCGAATGCGGATAGCGGTGGCCCGTCGCGGCGTGATAGGCGATGGCGGCGGCCAGCAACGCGGCGGATTGCACGGCGATCGGCTCGAGCACGAAGCGGTAGCCGAGCGCATGAATTGCCGGCCCGCCGAGCACGGCGGTCAAAGCGACCGCGCCCGAGGGCGGATGCACGCAGCGAAGCGCGAACATGCCGCATATCGCCAGCGCGACTGCCAGCGCGGCCGCGAGTGTCGGGTCGGCAATCACGTTAGCGCAGGTCACGCCGATCGTCGCCGAAACCAGATTTCCGCCGATGATCGACCACGGCTGCGCCAGCGGACTTGCCGGCACCGCGAATAGCAGCACGGCCGAAGCGCCCATCGGCGCAACCAGCAGCGGAATGTTCGCGCCGGGTCCGAACAGCAGGTACATCGAGCCGCCGGTGAACGCGATGCCGATCAGCGCGCCCAGACAGGAACGCGCGCGCTCCTGCCATTGCACTGTGACTGGTACGGGGACGAAGCTGGACAGCCAGCGCAGGACGAGAGAGCGGGACAAGGTGCGAAAAAGGCGAGTGAGTGGATTGTGCTGGAGTGCGACGATACCAGGGAAACCCCGGGCAACGCGAATACCGTCTGGTCATGATTATATTTCAATATGATATAAACGGCCCGCACGCCGACGGACGATGACCGGTTCCGATTCAGCAGGGCAGCGTATCAGTACGGCGTTGGGCTCCATTCGCCAGCCGCGCTAGCGGCGCGATTTCACCTGTCATTTAAATCACGTTGTGATATAAATGGGATGGGTGCGTAACGGCACTCAACCGCGCTGCGTGCGTATGCAAAAGGAGCCATCATGCTGATCACTTTTCAATCCAGTGCGTCACCTGATGTGGTGATGCTTCGCGACCTCGCCCAATATCTATTGGGGCTGATCGGTAAGCGTCTGAACGAGCGGGGCGTGATCATGCACGACGAATTGCCCGCCGCGATTAACCGCCTGGAATCGGCCATTACCGAAGACGCCAGCGCGGAAGTCGCGCTCGAGGCGTTGCATCGCTCGCCTGGCAATCGGCGTGAGCCGAGCAATGGGCTTTCGCAACGTGCATGGCCATTTCTGGATATGTTGCGCGAGGCGCGCAAACGCGGCGCGGACATTATCTGGGGGCTGTAACCCCCGCCGTGCCGACGCGTTCTTCAGATGTTGCGGCCGCGTTTATCGGCTAGGTGAATAGCGGCACGGCTTCGATCAGCGCGAAGCCGACTAGCGCTCCGACCGTCGCGCCTATGAGCCGGGGATGCAGGCTCTGCAGGTGCAGCGTGTCGAGCAACGCGCCGATCAGAATGATGCCGAGCAGCGCAAAGGCGACCAGCAGAAAGCCGATTTCGAAATCGTTGCCAATGATCATTTGATCCTCCCACGGAAAGCGCGACCGGCATCGACAACATGTTGCGCAGATCACGCTCGCCTTTATTATATGTCATATTATGATGTATCAGGCGATGAGTAGTTGAAGGCCGTGTACAGCAGCGTTGCGGTCTACCTCGCTTATGCCGCAAAGCGGCATATACTGAATTGCGCAGGTTCGTTTTTCTTAGAGGAGGAACGACATGTCGGCCTTCAACCGCATTCTTCTCTGTTATGACGGGACCCGCGAAGGGCAGCACGCGCTTGCGGACGGTGCCCGTCTCGCGCAAGAACTCGCGGCGCAAGTGCATGTGCTCTCTGTCATCGACAATTCCGCGTGGGTGCAAGGCGCGGATATTACGTCGGCGATACCGGTGGATATGATTAACGATTCGGTCAAAAGCGTGCTCGACGAAGGCTTGAAAAAGCTGGCCGCCAAGGGCATTCACGCGACCGGGCACTTTGCGATCGGCGATCCGCTCGATCAGATTCCTTACTTCGCCAAAGAACTGAACGTCGATCTGATTGTCGTGGGACATCATCGGGCCGGCCGGCTCGCACGGTGGTGGGGCGGCAGAACCGATGGCCTGTTGCTCGACAGGGTGAGTTGCAGCGTGCTCGTCACGATGGGGCCGGAAACCGAATCGGCCGCGGAATCGGCCGCGGAATCAGCCGCGGAATCGCGCGGTGCCGCGAGTCCCGGCGAAACGACGTCTCCCGTCGAGCATTCGTGACACCTCAATCGATCTGCCCGCCGCCGTTCGCGTGCTCCAGTTCATTCACCTGATCGATCGCGGCGTTGCGGGCATAGATGTACGCGCGATTGAATGGATAGTCGCTGCGGGTCCACGGCAGGCGGCCGGCCGATTCGTCGTGTATTGTCGCCGGCTCTGCTGGACGCGATGCAACGATCTGAAACAGCGACGTCCAGCCGCGCTCGAATCCCATTGCCGACCCGGCGAGATAAAGCCGGTACGCGCGAATAATCTTTTCCGCGTCCTCGCCGAGAATGCGGCGCGCTTCGTCGATATGTGCGTCGAGCGCATCGGCCCAATGCCAGAGCGTGCGCGCGTAATGCGGGCGCAGGCATTCCGCGTCGACCGCTTCGAGGTTGCCGCGCGTCATCGCATCCATGATGACGCTCACGTGTACGAGCTGGCCGCCGGGGAAAATATATCGGTCGATGAAATCGCCCATGCCTCCGCCGACTTCTCCGTTTTCCACGCCGCCGGCGGTAATGCTGTGATTCATCATCAGACCGCCGGGTCGAAGCAGTCGCCGCATCTTGGCAAAGTACAAAGGCAGGTTAGGGCGGCCGACGTGTTCGCACATGCCGACCGAAGCGATCTTGTCAAAGGGCGCGGATTCGTCGACGTCGCGATAGTCCTGCAGCAGCATCGTGACGCGCCCTTGCAGTCCTTTTTCCTCGATGAGCCGGTTGACGTACGCATGCTGGTTCTTCGACAGCGTAATGCCGGTAGCGGCAACACCGTAGTGTTCCGCGGCCCACAGCAACAGCGCGCCCCAGCCCGCGCCCACGTCGAGAAAACGTTCGCCGGAGCGCAGCATCAGTTTCTTGCAGATGTGATCGAGCTTTGCCTTCTGTGCGTCGGCAAGCGACATATCCGGTGAAGAAAAGTAGGCGCACGAATACACGCGCAGCGGATCGAGCCACAGCGCGTAAAAGTCATCGGAGATGTCGTAATGGTGCTGAATCTGCGCGGCGTCTTTTGCACGGCTATGATGCGTGCGCTCCCACACGGCGCGTCGCGTGCGGCTCACGCGATCGACCAGCCATCCATGCGATTCGTGCGTAGGGTCGCCGCGCAGCAAAGCCGGCGCCGCGGCCATCAGGTCGTGCATGTCGCCTTCGATTTCCAGCCGGCCTTCCACATAGTCTTCCGCGAGCCGCCCGATCGCGCCCTGCCGCAGGTGCAGCAGCGCCCGCATGTCGCGAATCTCAAACGACAGACGCGCCTCTCGCGCGCCGATACGATGGCCGTCGGGCAGCGCGACGGCGCAGGGCACCGGCATGCCGGCTATCTGCTGTTCTGCGGGCGAACGCAAAAGGCTCCAGAGCGTCATGGCGTCGACTCCTCGTGAGAACTTTCGTGTTTCTGGGGAGCATCATTCGTGCCGCGACAAACGAGCCAAGCAACGCTGCATAAGCAATCGAAAAACGTTGACATAGCAACCAGCGCATTCGCTATTAGCCCGCCTTTCCCCTCATTGCAAAGCTTTCATTGCAGTGACAGGATGCTTACATGCAGGGCGTCGATGCGGACGCCCCGCGCATTTCATCAGACGTCGACACATCATGCAGCGCAGGGACTTTGTACTCGCAGCGTTAGGCACGGCCGGCATGCTCGGCCGCCCGCCCACCATGTCGACAGCCGACTTCGAGATCGTGTATCCGCGAATCCGCACTGGCGGCGAGGTGCACGCGGCATTCGCACTCGCGGTATTGGATCTGGCCATGAAGACGGCCAACGTCACCTACTCGATTCGTCAGGCCGATGTCGCGATGGAGCGCCGCCGCGCGTTAGCCGAATTGGCCGACGGCAATTCGATCAATCTTCTTTGGACGAGTATGGACAGGCGCGCCGAAAGCGGCCTGAACGTGGTTCCTATTCCGGTGAATCGCGGCTTGATCGGCTATCGCCTCTTCGTCATAAGAAAAGACCGGCAAGCCCAATTCGACCGCGTTCAAAACCTCGCCGATCTGCGGCAGTTGACGGCCGGCCAGGGGCTCGGCTGGGTCGACACCGACATTCTGCTCGACGCCGGTTTGAAGGTCGAAACGTCGAGCACCGACACACTCTTCGCGATGACGCGCGCCGGGCGAATAGATTATTACCCCAGGGGACTCATCGAGGCGTTTCCCGAAATTGAAGCGCACAATCGGATCGACCCTGAATTGACGGTGGAAAAACGTTTGCTATTGAAGTACCGGTCCGACTTTCTCTTTTATGTCGCTCGCCGGAATCCGGCTTTGGCATCGACAATCGAGCGCGGCTTCATCGCGGCTTATAAAAACGGCTCGTATATGCGGCTGTTCAATGCGCATCCGTACATTCAGGGTGCGTTGGCGCAGGCCGATTTGCGCGAGCGGACAGTGATTGAACTGGAGAATCGCTATCTTTCCGCAGCAGACCGAAAGATTCCGGAAGAGTACTGGATGCAGTGGCCAATTGTGGCGCGCAACCGCTAGGGCAATGACAATGTGCGAGCGGGGTCAGGATTTCCTTACCCGCGAATCGGGATACCCCTGGCGCATTCTCCGCGCTGACTGACTGCCGTGCGATGCGCTTCGTTCTATGATGAGCGGGTCAAAATGGCCTAACCGGATGAGCAGAAATGATTCCGTATCTGTCGCAGCGCGAAAACGAGGTGGAGCATATCAATTCGATCTGCTTCCGGCTATTCGATATCTGGTGCGAACGACGCTGCATCACGCCGCTGGGGTATCTGCTGCATTGCTGGCCGCTGGTCGACAGCGGACCGAAGGCGATCAGGCGAGTAGGCGAAACACTGCGGGAATTGCGCAAGTCTCATCATACGGAACTGGATGACGACGTCGCGGCAATGCTTCGCGAACTGGCCGATTGCGTGGACGATCTCCTGCTTCGCGCAGTGCACGAGCCGGCAGGGGCAACCGGAATCCGCCTGTCGTCGTGAGTCGAATACAGCACGCTGGGCACGTAATCCGGCAACGCTCTCGCATGGCGTCATAACGTAATAACCGCTTGTTTAAGGCGGGTGCCGTAAAACCGCAGTCGCTGCACGAGCGCGCAACACGAACTGACATCACCATGCTTGCGGGGGCAATATGGCTGTCGACCTCATGGGACAGTGGCGGTATCCGCTCAGGCGGTTGCGGCACAGTGTCGTGCTCCGGCTTCTCGCAGTCGTGATTCTGTTTAGTTGCGTGCTCACCTTGTTGTTGACCGCGCTGCAGATCGAACGCGATTACAGCGCCGGTGTTGCGCTGATCGAGAACCGTCTCGCGGATATCGATAAAAGCTACCGCGATAGTCTCGGAGAGGCGCTGTGGCGGTTAGACGATGCGCAATTGCGGCTTGAACTGGGCGGCATTGTGCGTCTCGCGGACGTCAGCACGGCTCAGGTGCGTCAGTCCGGAAGCGGCACGGCGCCGCTGCTCGTGTCCGCCGGCAAGGCCGCAGGCGGACCCGCAATCACGCGCGAGTACCCGCTCGTCTATCGCGTGCTCGGCAAGGAGCAACGCATCGGCACGCTGTATGTGCAGGCGACGTTGAACGATCTCTACGACGATCTCACGCACACGGCGCTGCTCATTCTCGTTACTCAGGCCGCCAATACCTTCCTCGTTTCTCTTTTCATCTTCTACGTACTCACGCGGCTCGTGACGCGTCATCTCGCGGTACTCGCGCATACTGTCGAGGACTACGATTTTCGCGAGCCCGCGCAGCCGTTGAAACTGAATCGGCGCGCGCCCCGTGAGCCCGACGAACTGGAACGCGTGGTGACGGCCTTCAATTCGATGGGCGCGCGCCTGCACCACGCCTATCTCGACGAGCGCGAGGCCGCCGCCGAGCGCGAAGCGCGTCGCTCGGCCGAGGCGGCGAATCGCGCGAAAGGGGAGTTCCTCGCCAACATGAGTCACGAATTACGCACGCCGTTAAACGCCATTCTCGGCTACGCGCAGATCTTGCGGCGCGACGCAAGCCTGAGCGAGCACCATCGCGAAGGCGTCGGCGTGATTCAACGCAGCGGCGAACATCTGCTCGCACTGATTGGCGACGCGCTTGATTTCGCGCGGGTCGAAGCGGGCCGTTTGCGCATCGAGATGAACGATGTGCCGCTCGCCGGCACACTCGACGCAATTCGCGAGATCATTGAAGTGAAGATTGCGCAGAAGCATGTCGAGTTTATCTGGCGCGTTGCGCCCGATGTGCCCGATGCCGTGCGCGCGGACGAACGGCGCTTGCGTCAGGTGCTGCTGAATCTGCTGGTCAACGCATTCAATTACACGGATCAGGGCAGCGTGAGCCTGTTGATCGAAATGAGCGCGGCGGGCAAGGTCTGCTTTGAAGTGCGCGATACGGGCATCGGCATGGATGCCGATCAGCTCCAGACTATCTTTGAGCCTTTCGAACAGATCATGCATACGGAGCGCGGCGCGAGCGGCACGGGGCTCGGCCTCACGATCAGTCAGCAGTTGCTTCGCGCAATGGGCAGCGAGATTCATGTGCAAAGCCAGCCTGGCCGCGGCAGTTTGTTCTGGTTCGAACTCGACGCGGCGGCAGTCGTCGCGCCGCTCGCGGCGCCTGCCCGCACGGACGCGCGCATGGCGACGGGTTACAAAGGGCCGCGCCGCAAGGTGGTCGTGATCGACGACGTCGCGATGAACCGCGCGGTCATGGTCGAGTATCTCGGCCGGCTCGGCTTCCAGATCGTCGAGGCGACAGGCGGCCGGCAAGGACTTGCGAGGATCTTGAGCGAACGTCCCGCGCTGATCGTCACCGACGTCGTGATGGCGGATATGGACGGACTCGAAGCGACCCGCCGATTGCGGCAGATTCAAGGCTTCGCGAATGTGCCGGTCATCGCGACATCGGCGAGTCCTTCCGGCGTGGGCGAACAACGCAGCCTCGCGGCCGGCGCGAATGCGTTTCTTTCGAAGCCGATCGACTTCGACAAACTGCTCGCGCAACTCGCGCGTTTGCTCGACCTCGAATGGACTTACACGCAAGCCAACGATCCTGCGGTCGTGCTCGATGCACCGACTGCACCGCTTGTCCCCGTGCCCGAAAAAGAACTCCAGCAATTGCATTTGCTCGCGCGCCGCGGCGATATGCAGGAAATCGCGCTGTGGGCCGAGCGCGTCGGCAGACATGCCCCGCATTACCACGCGTTCACCGCGCGGATTCTTTCTCTTGCGAAGGGCTATCAGTCGAAGACGCTGCTGCATCTCGTCGAAGAGCAACTCGAACGTCAGGCGGTAAGATGAGCGAGATGACTCTTCCTGGCGACGCTTCGCCCACTGTTCTGATCGCCGACGACAACCCCGCGAATCTCGCGGTCGTCGTCGAAAGCTTGGTCGCGCGCGGCTTCAAGGTACTGGTCGCGCTCGACGGTCCGGAGGCGATTCAGCGGGCGCAATTCTCGCAGCCCGATCTGATTCTGCTCGACGTGAGAATGCCGGGCATCGACGGTTTCGAAACCTGCCGGCGCCTCAAATCCGACGAGCGCACGCGCAATATCGCCGTGATCTTCATGACGTCGCTAACGGGCAGCGATGACATGGTCGAAGGCTTCTCCGCGGGCGGCGTCGATTACCTCACAAAACCCGTTCACGTCGATGAGATGATGGCGCGCATCAGCACGCATCTTGCGTTAAGAGGCATGCACCAGAAGCTGATTGCGCAGAACCGTCAATTGCAGGAAGAAGTATTCGTGCGCCAGCGGGCGGAAAGTGCATTGTCGCGCGTGCGCGACGGTCTCGAAGAAAGCGTCGCTCAGCGCACCGACGAACTCGCGCGGGCGAATGCAACGCTGCAAGCGCAGATCGAGGAGCGCAGACGCGCCGAAGCGCGGCTCGTTGCAAGCGAGTTCCGTTTTCGCACAATTGTCGAGACGAGTCCGGTGCCGCTTTGTATTACGTCGATGCCGGAAGGGCGCATTCTCTATACCAACAAACCGTTGCGCGAACTATTCGGCGTCGACTACGTGACCACGCACATCACGAATATCGGCGAGCTTTATGCGGACACTGACGACCGCGACCGGCTGGTCGATCAACTGCGTCATGAAGGAAACTTTCGCAATACCGAGGTCAAGTTCAGGCGGCCGGACGGCACGATGTTCTGGGCGATCGCCACCGCGCGCGTCGCGACTTACGACGATGCGCCGGCGATCTTCGTCGGCCTTAACGACATCACGGAACGCAAACGCATCGAACAGGAACTGGTCGAGTCGCGCGAGCAATTGCGAGAACTTTCCGCCTATATGGAAGCGATTCGCGAGGAAGAGAGAAAGCGCATCGCGATGGAAATTCACGACGAATTGGGCCAGCTTCTCACTGCGCTAAAAATGGATGTGTCGCTGCTCAAGATGCGTCTTCCCGGCGATCAGGAAGTGGCGAGAAGAGCCGACGATATGCGTGAACTCGTTGAGAGAACCATCTGGATGGTGCGCAACGTCGCGAGTCATTTGCGGCCGGCCGCGCTCAATTACGGTATCGTGTCGGCGCTCGAATGGCTCGTCGACGATTTCGGGCGGCGCAGCGGACTCGCCTGCCAGTTCCGCCTGAACGGCAACGAGCCCATACTGTCCGATGCGCACGCAACCGCCATGTTCCGTATCGTGCAGGCTTCGCTGACCAACGTCGCGCGGCATGCCAGCGCGACGCGCGCGGACGTCACGCTCACGAGTACGCAGGCCGCGTTGGACCTGCATGTGAGCGACGACGGCTGCGGTTTCGATCAGGAGGCGGTGCGCCGCGATTATTCATACGGACTGCTCGGCATGAGCGAGCGGGCGCGTCTGATTGGCGGATCGTTGCTGATCGACAGCGCGCCGGGCACCGGCACTTCGGTTTCGATTCATATACCGCTTCAGGATGGGCTTCAGACATGATCAACCTTTTGATTGCCGACGATCACCCTTTGGTGCGCGGAGGTCTCAAGCAAATAATCGAAACGACGCCCGACATCGTGGTGGCCGGCGAAGCGGCTCAAGGCTCCGAAGTAATCGAAAAACTGCGCACCTGTCAGGTCGATCTGCTGCTGCTCGACATGACGATGCCCGGCATTAGCGGTGTCGATCTGATCCGGCGCGTGCGTGCCGAGCGTCCATCGCTGCCGATACTCGTGTTGAGCATCCATAACGAGGCACAAGTCGTCTCTCGCGCGCTGCGCGCGGGCGCAACCGGTTATGTGACGAAAGACAGCAACCCCGACGTGTTGCTCGCGGGGATTCGCAAGCTCGCCGAAGGCGGGCGCTTTATCGATCCGAAGCTGGTTGAGGGGATCGTGTTCGAAACCTATTCGGGCGATGCGCCACCGCACGAAATTCTTTCCGATCGCGAGTTTCAGGTTCTGCAGATGCTCGCGCTCGGCAAGAGCCTGAATGACATCGCCGACGCGTTCGCGCTCAGCGCGAAGACGATCAGCACGCACAAGATGCGGCTCATGCAGAAGCTCGGCCTCGCCAATAACGCCGATCTGATTCGCTATGCGATCAGACACGGACTCGTCGCCGAATAGGTCACGAACGCGCAATTTTGACGCGTCAGGAAAACCTGAGCCCAAAAACAGGCATTCCTGAACCGACATTCCGCCGCCGCCGATGGAGGCGTTGCCACCGCCGACTTACGATGCATGATGGGAACCGGCGGAGGACCTAATGGCAGCGTCAGAGCGATCATTGCGTGACCTTATCGAGAAGTGGCTCGACGCAACAGGTGCCGCATCGGCACGCGTGCAGTTGCAACCGTCCCCGCGTCGTGGGATGAAGCGCTGCGTCTGCGTCGAGGCGCAACGCGAGGCCGGCGCACTCACGCTGTTTTTCTTTCGACACGGCGACGGCCTTTGGCACGTCTTTCCGCCTGACGAGCGGCCGGCCATGAGGATCGCCATGATGGCCGCCTAAACGGCAGTTTGCGCAACGGAGGCAGGATCATGACCCGACAGGAATGGGGTTTGGTGTCGCCGGAAGTACTGGCGCTGCGCATGTGGATGAGTGTGTGGTACGACCATGCAGTGGTGTCCGGTTTCATTCGCGCGCCCTTCGAACTGAACGACGCCGATGCTGAGCGGCTCGAAGGTTATTTCAGCCTCGGCCTTACGCCGCAAGAAGGCGCTGTCGTGTTCTTTTCCAAATCTCACTGATTCGCGCTTTAAACATTTCTCTCCCGCAGCAGTTTCGTTTAGCATCAGTGCCACTTTCATATGAAGAACAAGAGACATGGCACTTATCGCTCGCGACGTACTCGGCATTGCCGTACTGCTGCTCATCGCCTTTATCTTTTCGACCAATCGTCGCGCTATTCGCTTACGGACTGTAAGTAGCGCGTTGCTCGCGCAATTCTGCATTGGCGCATTCATTCTGTTCGTGCCGCTCGGCAAGACGATTCTCGCGGCCGCCGCGACCGGCGTGAATAACGTGCTCGGCTACGGCAATGCCGGCATTGAATTCCTGTTCGGCGGACTCGTGCAGGCGAAGATGTTTCAGGTATTCGGCGACGGCGGCTTTGTGTTTGCGGTGCGCGTGCTGCCGGCCATCATCTTCGTGACGGCGCTCATTTCCGTGCTGTACTACCTCGGCGTGATGCGCTGGATCGTGATCGTACTCGGCACTGTCTTCCAGAAACTGCTTGGCGTGTCGAAGCTCGAATCGTTTTCCGCTGTCACCACGATCTTTCTCGGGCAAAGCGAAATGCCCGCGGTCGTCAAACCGTTCACGCGCGACATGACGGGTGCCGAACTATTCGCGGTGATGTCGAGCGGCATGGCCGCGGTCGCGGGCTCGGTGCTCGCAGGTTATGCGGGACTCGGCGTGCGAATTGAATATCTGCTCGCGGCGTCGTTCATGGCCGTGCCCGGCGGACTGCTGTTCGCCAAGATCATTCATCCGTCGACGGAACCGAGCCGCGTTCATCTCGACAACCTGAACTTCGACGAAAAGCGTCCCGCCAATGTGATCGAAGCCGCGAGCTCCGGCGCGACCGTGGGACTCAAAATCGCCGTGATGGTGGGCGCGATGCTGATCGCATTCGTCGGACTCATCGCATTGCTCAACGGCCTGGTGGGCGGCATAGGCGGCTGGTTCGGCCACCCGGATCTGTCCATGCAATCCATCCTCGGCACGGTGTTCGCACCGCTCGCGTGGCTGATCGGCGTGCCGTGGAGCGAGGCCGCGATTGCCGGCAATTTTCTCGGGCAGAAGATCATTCTCAACGAGTTCGTTGCATACGCATCGTTGTCGCCCTATCTGAAGGATGCCGCGAGCGTGAGCGCAGCGGGCCTGCAGGCGCTCGATCCGCGTACGCTTGCTATTCTGTCGTTTGCGTTATGCGGCTTTGCGAACTTTGCGTCGATCGCGGTGCTGACGGGCGGATTTAGCGCCGTCGCGCCGGAACGACGCGCCGAAGTCGCGCGCTACGGCTTGCGTGTGGTGCTCGCGGCAACGCTCTCGAATCTGATGAGCGCGACCATCGCGGGCATGTTCATTACGCTCAATTGATTCGAGGACGTCTCGCATGAACATGGAACAACTGTTGGAGCGCGCGGGTGCCGCGCGAGAAAAGGCCTATGCGCCGTATTCGAAATTCAAGGTCGGCGCTGCGTTGCTGACGAAAGACGGCCGCGTATTCGACGGCTGCAATGTGGAGAACGCGTCGTATGGTTTGTGCAATTGCGCTGAACGTACCGCGTTTTTCAGCGCGATTGCAGCGGGCTACCAGCGCGACCAGTTTGCCGCGCTAGCCGTGATCGGCGACACCGATGGGCCGATTGCGCCCTGTGGTGCGTGCCGCCAGGTGATCATTGAACTCGGCGGCCCCGAGTTGCGCATTCGACTCGGCAACCTGCATGGCGCGACGCGTGACACGACCGCGCGCGAACAACTGCCGGACGCGTTCTATCTATGAGCAGGCACAAGGTGATTTACGACACCGACCCCGGTGTCGACGATGCGATGGCGCTCGTCTTCCAGGCGCTGCATCCGGATATCGAACTGCTCGGATTGACGAGCGTATTCGGCAACGCGACGATCGAGACGACCACGCATAACGCGCGCTTTCTCGCGGGCCGCTTCGCGCCCGGCGTGCCGGTCGCGCGCGGCGCCGCGGCTCCGCTCAAACGCGCCGCGCCGCAGCCGCTCGCGTGGATTCATGGCGACAACGGCCTCGGCAACATCGTGCTGGGAGACTCGCCGGCTGCACCGCTCGACCCGCGGCCCGCGCACCGGTTTATTATCGACAGCGTGCGTGCGCATCCCGGCGAAGTCACGTTGCTGGCCGTCGGCCCGCTGACCAATCTCGCGCTCGCGCTCGCCGACGATCCGCAGATCGCGCCGCTCGTGAAGCAGGTAGTCGTGATGGGCGGCGCGTTCGGCACCGAGGGCGTGCTCGGCAACGTGACGCCCGCAGCCGAGGCCAACATTCTCGGCGACCCCGACGCCGCCGACATCGTGTTCGGCGCGCCGTGGCCTGTGGCCATCGTCGGGCTCGACGTCACGCAGCGCACCATCATGAGCCAGGAGTATCTTGCGTCGATCCGCGATCGCGGTGGCGCCGCGGGCCAGTTCATCTGGGACGTATCGCGGCACTACGAGGCGTTTCATCAGCAAAGCGCGCAGTTAAAGGGCATTTATGTGCACGACTCGTCGGCGGTCGCGTATGTGCTTGCGACGCATCTGTACACCACGCGCAGCGGTCCGGTGCGCGTGTTGACGGAAGGCATCGCCGTCGGCCAGACGATCCAGAAACCGTCCACGATGCCGGTGCCCGCGCCTGCGTGGGACTCGCGGCCCGCGTGCAAGGCATGCGTCGGCGTCGACGCGGCCGGCATGCTCGCGTTATACGAGAACACGCTCTGCGCGAAGCCGTGAGCATGTGCGCTTGTCCGGTGCATTGCGCCAATCTTTGCTACATTGCTTCGAGCGACGACATTCATTCGAGAGGCCAAAGATGCGAATTCTGGTTGTAGGCGCGGGCGCCGTGGGCGGCTACTTCGGCGGACGGCTCGCAGCGGCGGGACAGGACGTCACTTTTCTCGTGCGCGCGGGCCGGGCGGACAGGCTTCGGCGCGACGGACTGGTGATCAAAAGCGCGCGCGGCGATCTTACGCAGCGTGACGTGAAGACGATTCTGGCCGGCGTGAACGCCGAACCGTTCGATGTCGTGCTGCTGAGTTGCAAGGCATACAGTCTCGACGATGCAATCGATTCGTTTGCACCGCTCGTCGGCGAATCGACTGTGATTCTGCCGATGCTGAACGGCATGCGTCATATCGACGTGCTCACGCAACGATTCGGCGAAGCGCGCGTGCTCGGCGGCCAATGCGTGATTGCGGCCACGCTCAACGCCGATCAGCAGATCGTGCATCTGAACGACACGCATGCGGTCACGTTCGGCGAACTGGCGGGCGGCGTCTCCGAACGCGTGCAGGCGATTGCCGACGCGATGGCCGACGCGAACTTCGACGTCGTGGTCAGCGAGAACATCTTGCTGCGCATGTGGGAAAAGTGGGTGTTCCTTGCGACGCTCGCGGCGAGTACATGTTTGATGCGCGGTTCGATCGGCGAGATTCTTTCCGCACCGGACGGCAAGCGCGTGATCGAGAATCTGCTCGCCGAGGCCCGCGCCGTTGCGCAACATCACGGCTTTACGATGGCGCCGGATTTCGATGCGCGTGCCACGCAAATGCTTTTCACGCCGTCGCCGCTTACCGCTTCCATGTTGCGCGATGTAGAGAACCACTCGCACACCGAGGCCGATCATATTCTCGGCGATCTGATCGCGCGCGGCGGCGAAGCGCAAAAGAGCGAGCAGAGTTTGTCGTTGCTGCGCATCGCGTATAGCCATCTGAAGACGTATGAGGCAAGGCAAACGCGTACCTCGTGACGTAGTGAAAGTGAGCGTGAGTGGTGAGTCGTGAGTCGTAGCCCCATGACCGGAGGAGGTCAACATGCCGGCTCCAATCGGATCGGTGCCCGCGCTTAGCGCTGCGTCGGCGACCATCTTCTCGATCGGTATCGCGTTTCTCGGCTATTGGGGAATGTATGAGCCGACCGGCTGGCGGGTAGCGGACGTGATCGTGTTCATCCTCGCGCTACTCGGCTTCGGCTGCCTCGGGCTCGTACCGTGGATGGCAACGACGCCCGTCGAACCCGAAACGAGCGACGTGAAAATACGCATTGCGCGACATCTGTTTCTCGGCGGCGTAGCGGCGATCTGGCTTGCGGTGGCGGTGTCGGTCATCTTCTAAAACGCATTCGCGCGCAAGAAAATCGCGCGCCTCTATGCAACGAGGCGCGCGATTTTTCATTTATGTCGAAGCACGAACCGCTGCGCTCACCGTTCGATCTGCCGGTTCCAGCGCGTGTCCCACTGCGCGCGATGCGCGTTGATCGTGTCCCAATCCACCACCGTCACCTTGCGCACGAGGTCTTCCAGATTGCCGAGGCTTTGCTGCATTGCCGGCGTCATCTTCGCGAGACGGTTGGTCGGAATCTGCTTGCCCGCTTCGGCGGCTTTGGTCTGCGCCGGCGCGGACAGCAGGAATTGCGCGAGCTTTTGCGCAAGCTGCGGATCGGGGTTGTTGTTGACCACGCATAGATCGACGAGCAACAGCACCGGACCTTCCTTCGGATTCACGTAAGCGACCGGAATGCCCTTGTCGGAGAGATCGCCGACGGCAGTCGGCGTCAACGGAAAGAGACCCGCTTCGCCGGTCTGCACCATCTCCGAAATCTTCGCCGAGTTCGGCACGTATTCGACGACATTCGGGCCCACCGTGCTTGCCCATTTCGTGAAGCCGGGTTCGACGTTCTGCTCGCTGCCGCCCATCAAACGGTTGATCGCGAGAAAGCCGTGCAGGCCGAACGTGCTGCTCGACGCCGACTGGAACACCACCTTGCCCTTGTACTTGGGATCGGCGAAATCCATCCATGAAGTAGGCGGCGCCCAGCCTTTCTCGGCAAACAGCTTCTTGTTGTACGCAATGCCCGTCATGCCGAGTTGCACGCCCGCGCCCATGTCGTCCTTCATGCGCGCAAACGGATAGAGTTCCTTGAGCACCGGCGAATCGTCGAGCTTCTTGCATACGCCCATGCTCACGGCACGCGCCATCACGCCGTCATCGAGAAACACCACATGAATTTGCGGACTTGCCTTGTTCGCGAGCAGCTTGGCAAGAATGTCCGACGACGTGCCCGGCACGACCACCACTTTCACATTGTTCGCTTTCTCGAAGTCGGGCAGCACCTGGCTCGTATAAGCCTTTTCCATCGGCCCGCCGTTCATGCCGATGTAAATGGTTTTGGTCTGCGACCACGCAGGCGCTGCCGCGCCGAATGCACACAAGGCGGCGAGTGCCGCGATCGTTCGGAACAGTTTCATTGATGATCTCCAGGTTTCGTGAATGTGGTGTTCAAGCGTGGTTCTATGCGACGGATGACGTAGCAAGCTGCGCAAAGCGGCCAATCGAAAACGCGTCGAGAGGCGTGGCCGTGGCGCCGTCGATGACGAGATCGGCGAGCACTTCGCCGACACCGGGCGCGAGCAGAAAGCCGCCGCCCGAAAAACCGAATGCATGCAGAAGACGCGGCACCGCGCGGCTCGCTCCGATGATCGGATTGTTGTCGGGCGTCTCGCCTTCCACGCCGCTCCATGTGCGGATCAGGAGCGCCTCGCGCAGCGCGGGCAGCAGCGCGCACGCATCGCGCATCACGGCCCGCGTGGTTTCCGTCGACGGCCGGCCGTATTCGCCATCGCCACTGCCGCGTCCGCCGCCGATCACGCAATTGCCGCGCGCCACTTGCCGCGCATAGATGCCGCCGCCATATACGCCGAGGTTGTGCGTGATGAAAAGCGGCAACGGCTCGGTGACCCACATGTTCGGATAGATCGGCTTCATCGGCGCTCTTTCGCCGAAGTAGCCGGCAACGGTATTGGCCCACGCGCCCGCGCAATTGATCAGCCAGTCCGCGCTGATTTCTTCATTGCCGGCGCGCATCTGAAAGCGTCGGCCGTCGTGACGAATGTCGCCCAGTTCGGTTTGCTCGCGCACGTCGGCGCCCGCGGCACGCGCGGCGCGTGCGAACGCGGGCGAGACGAGACGCGGATTCGCATGACCGTCGCTCGCACACAGCGAGCCGCCAATCGCCGCTTCGCCAAGCCACGGATAGCGTCGCCGAAACGACTCGCCGCTTAGCAACTGCGCATGCAGTCCGTATTCGCGCGCCATGCTGGCCCATTGCTCGAGCGCGGCGAGATCGCTTTCGCTGCGCGCAAGCCGCAAATGTCCCGACACGGTGAATTCGCCGTCGATGCCGATCAATTCCGGCAAGCGGTCCCACACGCGCCGCGCGCGCATCGCGAGCGGCATCTGTTCGACGGGACGGCCCTGGCAACGCACGCCGCCGTAGTTCACGCCGCTTGCCTGCGCGCCGCAAAAACGCCGCTCGATTAGAGCCACGCGCAAGCCGCGTTTCGCAAGCGCCAATGCCGCCGACGAACCGACAAGTCCGCCGCCCGCAATCGCGACGTCGTAGTGCACGGCGTCACTCATCGCGCGCCTCCTCGGGAATCTCCGCGACGTCGTCCGCATAGAGCGCGGGCGACAGCGGAATCGGCTTGACCGGCGGCTGGCTGCGCAGACGGCCAACCGCTTCGAGCGGCCGGCCGGTTTCCTCGGCAAGCAGTTGAAGCGCCGCCTCGCCGCACATGCGGCCCTGGCAACGTCCCATGCCGACGCGAGTGAGCGCCTTCAGGCGATTGATCTCGCTCGCCTCGCCGCCGCGGATACAGTGCCTCAACGTGCCCGCGTCGATTTCTTCGCAGCGGCACACCGTCATATCGTCGAGCCACTGCGCCGCGCAGTTCGCGGGCGGCGCGAAAGCTGTTTCGATGCCCGCGCGAAAGACGGCGATACGTTGCAGGCCGCGTTCGAGCGATGCGGCATCGGCCATGCCGGGTCCGCGCGGATGCGCGATGCCGAGGTCGTCGAGCAAGGCTAACGCGGCGCGGCGTCCGGCGAGCTCGGCGGCGTCGGCGCCCGCGATGCCCGCGCCGTCGCCGGCCAGATAGATGCCGCGCACGGAGCTGCGTCCGGCGGGATCGAGTTCGGGCAGCCAGCAGCGATTGAGCGCGTCGAAGCGGAAGCGGCAGCCCGCGAGATCCGCAAGCTGCGTTTCGGGCTTGAGGCCGAAACTAACGCCGACCGCATCGCATTGTATTGATTCGGATGGCGAACTAACAGAAGAGCCGCGCCATTCAATCGACTTGACATTCAGTGCGCCGCGAATGCCGACCAACTGCACGCCGCGCTCGATGCGTATCCCGTGTGCCTTCAACCAACCCACGTAATACAGACCCTTTGCGAACGTCGACGGAACGCGGATGAGTTTCGGCGCGGCTGCGATCTGCCGCGAAAAAGGGCTTGTGTCGAGCACGGCGGCCACCTGCGCGCCGGCCTTTGCATACTGATAAGCGACGAGATACAGCAACGGTCCCGTGCCCGCCAGCACCACACGCCGGCCGATTACACAGCCTTGCGCCTTCAACGCGACCTGCGCCGCGCCGAGCGTGTAGACGCCGGGCAACGTCCAGCCAGGAAGCGGCAGAACGCGGTCGGTCGCGCCGCTTGCAATGATCAAATGCGAGAACGGCACGCTGACTTCGCGCCCCGCGGCGAGCGTATCGAGGCGGCCCGCTTCGCAAGCCCATGCCAGTGTGTCCGGGCGATAGTCGATGTGCGGCAGCAGCGCGGCCATCGTCGTATGCAACGCGTCGGCCTTGTGCGCCTCGAAACCGTACAGTGTTTTCTTCGAGCGCTCGAAGCCGCCGTTGGCGGGCGGCTGGCGATAAATCTGTCCGCCCCAACGCGCGTTTTCGTCGATCACGATAGGGCGCACGCCTGCCGCGACCAGCGTTTCGGCGGCGCGCACGCCGGCCGGTCCCGCGCCGACAATCACCACGCGGCGAGCGTCGTTCATGGCGCGTCTCCGCTGATTGCGGCATCCGCCGAACGGTTGCGTGTCAGCACGCGCATGCCGTCCGTGACGAGCGTCGAACAGGCTCGCACGCGCTTGCCTTCCTCGGTGCGCATCCAGCAGTCCTGGCATGCGCCGATCAGACAGAAGCCCGCGCGCGGCGCGCCGCTGAATTCGCTGTCGCGCACGCGGCGCTGTTGCATCAGCACGGCGGTCAGCAACGTATCGCCTTGCAGCGCGGAGACTTCATCGCCGTCGATATAAAAGCGCAGCGGTTCGCGCCGCGTTTCGGCCACGCGCACGAATTGGGGCTCGCGCGCGGACGTTGAAGGGTGAGATGACGGCAAGTTGGACGGCATGAGAGCGTGAGCGGAAGAAGACATCAGTGCTGGCCGATCAGAATGCGATTGAGCCCATACACGCGATCGAGCAGCAGCATCGCGCCCGCGGTAATGAAGATCACGAGCGCGGACACGGAGGCCATCATCGGGTCGATGGATTCGGTCGCGTACATGTACATGCGCACCGGCAGCGTGACCGTTTGCGGCGAGGTGACGAAGATCGACATCGTCAGTTCGTCGAAGCTGTTGATGAACGCAAGCAGCCAGCCGCCGGTGATGCCAGGCAGAATCATGGGCAGCGTAATGCGGCGGAACGTGGTCCACGGATCGGCGCCGAGCGAATGCGCGGCGTGCTCGACGCTGCGGTCGAGGCCGCTGACCGAGGCGAGCACGAGTCGCATCACGAACGGCGTGATGATGATCATGTGCGCGACGATCAGCCACGTGAACGAGCCGGTCGCACCGATCATCGCGAAGAAGCGCAGCAACGCGATGCCGAGCACGAGGCCGGGAATCACGAGCGGCGAGAGCAGCAAGCCATTCAGAAAAGCACGGCCCGGAAAGCGCGCGCGGCCGATCGCGAGCGCGGCGGGCAGCGCGACGATCAGCGAGAGCGTCGCCGATGCAAACGCGAGCTTCAGGCTATTGACGAATGCCGCGATGAAATCGGGGTAATTGAGGATCGCGCGAAACCAGCGCAGCGACACGCCGTGCGTCGGCAACGTGAGCGTTTCGTCGGGCGTGAACGCAACCAGCACCACGATCACGAGCGGCGCGAGCACGAACGCAATGACGAGCGTGTGGAAAATCAGCGCAACAGGACCGTTCTTTCTCATGATGTTCTCGCGCAGCCGTTGTACGTTGTATCAACCGAGGCTTCTGGTGTACCTGCGTTCCAGAACCCGGTAGTAAGTGAGCATCACGATCAGGTTCGCGACCAGCAACAGCAGCGCGATGGTCGCACCGAGCGGCCAGTTCAGCGAGCCGAGGAATTCGTCGTAGACGGCGGTTGCGGCCACTTTCAGGCGACGTCCGCCGAGCAGGCCCGGAATCGCAAATGCGCTTGCCGACAAACCGAACACCATCAGGCTGCCCGACAGAATGCCCGGCGTGAGTTGCGGCAACACGATGCGGCGCAGGGTGGTCGCGGGCGATGCCATCAACGAGAGCGCGGCGTTTTCCGTTTGCGGATCGAGCTTTTGCAAGGCGGTCCACACGGGAATCACCATGAACGGCAGCATCACGTGCACAAGTGCGATGACAATCGCGAACGTCGTGTATTCGAGCTTGTACGGTCCAAGGCCGATCAGACCGAACGCCTGGTTCACGAGACCACTGCTGTTGAGCAACATGCTCCAGCCGAACGCGCGCACTACAACAGAGACGAGCAGCGGCGCGAGAATCACCAGCAGAAACATCGAGCGATACGGATCGCGCATGCGCGACAGCACGTAAGCCTCGGGCGTGCCGATCACGACGCACAGCAGCGTGACGAGAAACGCAATGCCGAACGTGCGCAGAAAGATCGCGTGAAAATACGACGAGCCGAGTACTTCCGCGTAATTGCCGAACTGGAATGCGGCGATCGGGCCGCTTGCCGGATCGAAGCGATAGAAGCTCAGCACCAGTGTCATCAGAAGCGGCACCAGCACGAGCGCGACGAACAGCAGGAACGCGGGCAGGCACATCAGCCAGAGCGGCACGAATGCGCGCCACGGCGCGCGCCTTGCGCTTGCGGATGCCGTCTTGCCGTCTTCCGTTGCGGGCAGCGTGCTATCCATGCTGCGCATCCCGTTGAATAAAGCGGATCGCCTCGCTGTTCCAGTCGACGCCGACCGCCGCGCCTTCGGGCAGCGGCTCATTGCCTTCGTTCTGGCAACACACCAGCACTTCGCCGAGCCGGCTGTCGAGCCGGTAAAGCCACTGGCTGCCGAGGAAGAAGCGGCTCGTCACGGTGGCGCTTACACGTCCCGCATCCGGCGCGCACAGGCGCAGTTTTTCCGGGCGAATGCACAGCGTCACGGCGTCGCCTGGGGCGATTACACGCTCGCGCGCCGGCAGTTGCGCGGTGCGTCCGGTTTCGCACAGATCGTGTCCGAGGTCGATGCGGATCGCGTCGCCGTCGCGCGCGATCACCGTGCCGGGCAGCATGTTCGCCTTGCCGATGAACTGCGAGACGAAGCGATTCTCGGGCCGCTCGTAGGCTTCATACGGCGTATCGATCTGCGTGATGCGGCCCGCTTCCATCACGACCACGCGGTCGCTGATCGACAGCGCTTCGGACTGATCGTGCGTGACCATGATCGTCGTCGTGCCGATTTTGCGTTGAATGCCGCGCAGTTCGAACTGCATGTCCTCGCGCAGCTTGGCGTCGAGATTCGACATCGGTTCATCGAGCAGCAGTACCGGCGGCGCGATGACGATGGCGCGCGCAATCGCCACGCGTTGCCGCTGACCGCCGGACAATTCGCGCGGAAAACGATGCGCTAGCGGATCGAGCCGCACGAGCGACAGCGCTTCGCGCACGCGCTCCTTGCGCTCCGCCCTGTCGATGTTGCGCATTTCCAGCCCGAAGCCAACGTTGTCCGCCACGCTCATATGCGGGAACAGCGCGTAGCTTTGAAACACCACGCCGAGGCCGCGCTTGTTCGGCTTCATATGCGTGATGTCGCGGCCGTCGAGCGTGATGCGTCCGCGTGTCGTTTCGAGGAAGCCGGCGATCATCTGCAACGTGGTCGTCTTTCCGCAACCGGACGGCCCGAGCAGCGAAACGAACTCGCCTTTTTCCACCGACAGGTTGACGTCCGCGACCGCCTGAAGCTCGCCGAACGATTTGCCGACGTCTGTGAGTGTGAGGAAAGACATGGGTGTGGCCTTTGAATGCCTCGATGGAGCCGACTCTAGCCAGCCAAATTACCGGGCGTCAATTGCGAATTCCGGTTGACGATATAAGTTTTGTAAAAATTCCGGTAGTCGGAATACTCGCGGCGGCACCGCGCCGAATCGTTCCGCTGCGTGAGCTTGGGAGAATCCCTACGTCTCCACGTTAACGTACAACACGGAACGAAACTCGGGCATCATTTCGCTGCCGGACGACACGCCTTATAGTGTTCCGGTCAATGGAATAAACGAGAGTCTGAACGATGAATGCTGCCGTCAAACGAGATCTCAGCCAGAACGTCGATGAAACCGGTGCGGCGCCCGGCACCGGAATGCTGGAGCGCGCCTTTGCCGTGATTCGCGCGTTATCCGAAGCGCAGCCGGACGGCGCCCGCGTCACGCGTCTCGCGAAAGCGGTCGGGCTCACGCAAGGCACGGTGCATCGCATCCTGCAGGCGTTGATCGCGGAGGGCATCGTCGAACAGGACGAGGGCTCGAAGCTTTATCGGCTGAGCGTGAACTTCTTCGCGCTCGCGGCCCAGGCGGGCAATCCGAGCGGCATGCGTACGCTATGCCGTCCCGCGTTGCTGAGATTGTGCGCGAGTTTGGGCGACACGATTTTTCTGCTCGTCAAAAGCAGTTTCGACGCAGTGTGTCTCGACATCTGCGAAGGGCCGTTTCCAATCCGCTCGTTCACCGGCGATATTGGCGGACGCGTGGCGCTCGGCGTGGGGCAAGGGAGTCTCGCGATTCTCGCGTTTCTGCCCGAAGCGGAGCGCGAGGAAATCATCCGCTTTAACGTGCCGCGCATTCGCGGCTATGGCGTGCTGGACGAAGTGTATTTGCGCACCGAGATCGAACGCGTGCGGCAGCTGGGTTATGCGGGCCGCAATAGCGGCGTGCTCGACGGCATGGCGGGCGTGGCCGTGCCGATTCTCGACCGTACCGGCGTGGCCGTCGCAGCGTTGAGCGTCGGCACGCTGGCGGCGCGTTTGAGCGACGACCGCCTGCCGATGGTGGTGGAGTTGCTGCGCCGTCAGGCCGAGGCGATCGGCCCGCAAACCAATCCGTTCGACGTCGCGTTGCGCCGGCCCATGCACGGCCTCTCGCGCGCGATGACGAGCGTGCGTATTGCGGGCTCGGAGCAGGAATAAAAAGTACGACGCGCCGCGCCCGCATGGTCGGCGTCACGTGCCGACATGCGCAACGTGACGCCTTCTATCGCAGCGCAAACGCGCGGCGCTCAGAACACTTTCACCGGCACATTCACCACGAGGCGGTACTCCATGTTGTTACCGTCCGAGTAGTAATCGCTGCCGTTGTGCCACATCGCGATGAACGTGACCTTGGTGTCCTTGAAGCGGCCGCTCTGCAGCGTATAGCTCGGAATGAAGCCGAACTCGTGATGATGGCCGTGCACCGGCTGTCCGTTCTTCCAGTACAGATCATGCAGCGCGGCGCTCGGCGACGCGTTCTCCGCAGCTCCCGCCGATGCGTCCGCGCCCCAGCCATATGCACCCCACAACATCGCCTTGAGTCCGGACACGCCCGCGTATTTTCCGTCGAACGTATAGCGCAATTGCAGCGATTGCTCGTGCGGTGCGTTGTAGTCGACATCCATCGAATTGGTCAGGTAGATGCCGTTGGTCTCGTTCACATAGTCGAAGAACTGGTCGCCGAGCACCTGCTGATAGCCGAGCAACAGCGCATGCGGCCCATGCTGCGCGGACACGGAAAGGCTATACGCATTGCTGTTGATGTGCCCCTGACGCGACGCGCCGGTGTCGTGCGTCGAGTAGATGTTGGCGAGCCCGCTCCACTTGATCGTGGTCGGGTCGCCGAACGACTGCGCGACCGAACCATAGTATTGACGCCAGACATCGTCGGCCTGATCGACGTAGAGCGCCATCTCGCCATTCTTCGCATAGTGCCAGGTGCCGCCGAGATACGTGACACGGTCGATGCGCGTGCCGCCATACGAAGTGGTCAGATTGCTCAGATTCGTGTGGCCGCGTGCATCGACCTTGGTGAAGCTGCCGGCCTCGAGCGTCGTGTGAGCAAGATCGTTGCTGACGAGCGAGACGCCGAGAAAAGTCGGCGGCAGCGCGCGGTTGTCGTGCGGTTCGAGAAACGGATTCGTTACGTCCTGCAAGCCATATTTGACGACCGTTTCGGAGATGCGTCCCTTGATGTCGTACATGCCTGGATAGGCCCACGCGAGCTGCTGCGAGCCGCCGCCGCTCTTGCCCACATGCACCATGTTGCCCGCGCCGTTGCCGCCGTCGAGCTTGAGCGCGCCGAACAGCGACGCATCCACGCCGAAGCCGACGAGCCCTTGCGTGAAGCCCGATTCATAGTTGACCTGCGCGCCTTGCACCCACGCATGACGATAGGTGTTAGGCGGCGCCTGGAAGTAGTCCGCGTAGTTGCGGAACTGCAGATTCAGATGACTATCGGCGATGAAGCCCTTGCTTGCCGCCTGGCTCGACGGCGGTGTCGGCGGAAGAACGGTTTGCGAAGCCTCGGCGTTGACGATGGCGTTCGTCGTATCCGGCTGGTCGTTGCGAAGCTGGCCGCCCTGATCCGCGCGGCGCTTGTTCGCGGGCTGAGCCTGCGTCACTTGCGCGGGCGACGACAACGTTTGCGCGACAGGCGCAACGTTGCTTGCGTCGGACGCGGGCTGCGTCACGCTGTCGTCGGCGTACGCGTTGGCCGCGATGGCGAGCGCGGGAAGGGTGAAGGCACAGCAGATCGCGGCAGTGAGTCCGGACTTTTTTGACCGGTTTTTTGTTGGGTTATGTTTCATTGGGAATGTCTCGACAGTTGTTATTGAAACTCTGGCTGGCGCTTAGCCAGTCCATGCTGATCGCTCGTCATGCTGATGACATGACGAGCGAATCCCACGGCGTGACGTAAGCGCCGCGCCGGTGAATGAGGTCGTTGTCTTAAAGGCCGCTGGCTTTAGCCGTCGCCGACACGAATGCAGGCCACCCGTGTCGCGCTCGCGCCGTGCGTGACGGGCTGGGGAATTTGCGCCGCGCAGGCGTCGATCGCGTCCGGGCACCGTGTTCGAAATGCGCAGCCCGACGGCGGATTCAACGGCGAAGCAATCTCGCCGCGCAACAGCAGATGGCGACGCGCGCGCTCCACCGTCGGGTCAGGCACCGGCACGGCGGAGAGCAAAGCGCGCGTGTACGGATGAAGCGGCGTGCGATAAACGTCGCGCTTGTCGCCGAACTCCATCACGCGTCCGAGGTACATCACGAGCACGCGGTGGCTAATGGCTTTCACGACCGCGAGATCGTGCGCGACGAACAGCAGTGACAGCGACAACTCGCGTTGCAGATCGCGCAGCAGGTTGACGATCTGCGCCTGGATCGACACGTCGAGCGCGGAAACGGGTTCGTCGCAGATCACGAGTTGCGGCTCGGAGATCAGCGCGCGTGCAATGCCGACGCGCTGACACTGGCCGCCGGAAAACTCGTGCGGATAGCGGCGCAAATGCTGCGCGTTGAGACCGACGCGTTCGAGCATCGTCAGAACACGGCGCTGCACGTCGGCGCGCGCGAGGTTCCTGCCATGCGCGATGAGCGGTTCGGCGACGATCTGTTCGATCGTCATGCGCGGATCGAGCGACGCGAGCGGGTCCTGGAAAATCATCTGCACGTCGCGGCGCAACAGCGTGGTGTCGCGTCGCGCGGCGGGCAGCACCGTTTCGTTGCCGAGCCAGCGCACGCTGCCGCTTGCCACCGGCGCGAGTCCGATGATCGCGCGCGCGAGCGTCGACTTGCCGCAACCCGATTCGCCGACGAGGCCCACGGTTTCGCCGCGCCGCACGTTGAACGACACACCGTCCACGGCGCGCAGCATGGTCTTGCCCGACCACGGATACGCGCCGCGCGGCACGCCGAATTGCACTTTCAGTTGCTCGACCGAGAGCAGCGTCGTGGCTTCGCCGCTTGCAATGGAAGTCGCGTTCATACGTGTTGTGCCTCCAGAATTTCGCTCACGGGACGATGACAGGCGCGACGTGCTTCTGGATAACCGTCCGCTGTAACGAGTGACGGACGCGACTCGCGGCACACGTCCTTGCAATACGTGCAGCGCGGCGCGAATGCGCAGCCCGCGACGATTTCGCCAGGCAGCGGCGGATTGCCGGGAATGGTTTGCAACGGGCGATCGTCGCCGCGGTCGCTCATGTCATCGCTCGTCAAACGCGGCAATGCGTTGAGAAGGCCGCGCGTGTACGGATGCGTCGGCGCCGCGAAGAGCGCTGCGGCGCTCGCCTGTTCGACGGTCTGGCCGGCGTACATCACCATCACGTCGTCGCACAGGCCGGCCACGACGCCCATGTCGTGCGTGATCAGGATGATCGCGGTGCCGCGCTCGCGATTCAGTTCGCGCAACAGTTCGATGATCTGCGCCTGCACGGTCACGTCGAGCGCGGTGGTGGGTTCGTCGGCGATCAGAATTTCGGGCTCGGACAGCAGCGCCATCGCGATCATCACGCGTTGCCGCATGCCGCCGGAAAACTCGTGCGGATACATGCCGATGCGTCGCGGCGCATCGGGAATTCGCACCGATTCGAGCGCTTCGACCGCGCGGCGGCGCGCTTCACGGCGCGTCATCTTGCGATGCAGTTGCAGCGTCTCGGTCATCTGCCGCTCGATGGTGAGGAACGGATTGAGCGACGTCATCGGGTCCTGAAAGATCATGCCGATGCGGTTGCCGCGAATCCTGTTGAGCTCGCTTTCCTTCATCGCGAGCAGATTGTCGCCGCGATAGCGCGCTTCGCCGGACACCTTGCCGTTGCCCGCGAGCAGCCCGAGCATGGCCATCACCGTCTGGCTTTTGCCCGATCCCGATTCGCCGACAATGCCGAGCGTGCGGCCCGCTTCGAGTGAAAACGACACGCGCTGCACGGCGTCGACCGGCGCGCCTTCGCGGCGCGTAAAGCGCACGCTGAGATCTTTGACTTCGAGTAGCGGCATGTCAGCGGTCCTTCGGATCGAATGCGTCGCGCAGACCGTCGCCGACGAAATTCACGCAGTAGAGCGCCACGCACAGCATCACGGCCGGGCAGAGCAGCAGCCACGGCATCGATTCGAGCTTCTGCGCGCCGTCCTGAATCAGCACGCCCCAGCTTGTCATGGGTTCCTGCACGCCGAGGCCGAGGAACGACAGCACCGACTCGGTGAGCACGATGTTCGGCACGGTGACGCTCGCGTACACGACCACGACGCCAAACAAATTCGGCACGATATGGCGCGCGATGATCGAGCGCGAACTCACGCCGATCGCTTTCGCGGCGTCGATGAATTCGCGCGAGCGCAGCGACAGCGTCTGCCCGCGGACGACGCGCGCCATGTCGAGCCACGAAAACGCGCTGATGGTGAGCACGACGAGATAGAACGCGCGGCCGAACATCGTCATCATCAGAATGGCGATCAGCATGTAGGGGATCGCGTACATCATGTCGACGATGCGCATCATGACCGCGTCGACGCGTCCGCCGAGATAGCCCGCGGTCGCGCCGTACGCGACGCCGATCAGTCCCGACACGAGCGTGCCGAGGAGGCCGACTTCGAGCGACACGCGCCCGCCTTGCAGTGTGCGCGCGAGCAGATCGCGGCCGAGTTCGTCGGTGCCGAACCAGTGCATGTTTTGCAGCGTGGGCGGCAGGCTGATCGCGGACCAGTCGCTGTCGATGGGACCGTTGGGCAGCAGCCACGGGCCCGCGACACACGCAATCACGATCAGCAGCAGCACGACCGAGCCGGCGAATGCGGCGCGATTGCGCACGAAGCGCGCGGCGGCGGTGGCGAGCGGGCCGCGCGAACGCGGAGCGTTTGCAATGGCCGCGAGCGGATCGAGCGCCGCGGCAGCCGGTTGAAGAGAGCGGGCCATGATCAATACCGGATACGCGGATCGAGCCACGCATACGCGAGGTCGACCAGCAGATTGAAGAGCACTGCGACGGCCGTGGTCAGCACCACGAGGCCGAGCACGAGCGTGTAGTCGCGATTGATCGCGCCGTTGATGACCAGTTGCCCGAGGCCCGGCAGCGCGAACACCGATTCGGTGACGACGGCTGCGGTGATCGACGAAATGCACACCGAGCCGAGCAGCGACACGACAGGCATGAGCGCGGGCTTCAGCGCGTGGCGCAGAACGATCGTGCGGCCGGGCAAGCCCTTCGCGCGTGCTGTGCGAATGAAGTCGCCGGTCAGCACTTCGATCATGCTGCCGCGCATCACACGTGCAATGGCGGCGACGTTGATGAACGTGAGCAGCACGATCGGCAGCACGCGGTAACGCCATTCGCCTTCGCCCCAGCCGCCCGCAGGCAGCCAGCCGTGGCCGTCGGACGTCTTCAGCAGGACCGCGAAGATCCACACGAGCACGGGCCCGAGCACGAACGGGGGCACCACGTTGCCGATATTGCCGAGCACCATCACCATGTGATCGACGAAACGGTCGCGCCGCACGGCGGCGAGCGTGCCGAGCGTCACGCCGATGACCAATGCGATCGGCACCGACACACCGCCCACGCCGAGGCTAACGGGCAACGCTTTCCACACGAGGTCGTTGACCGACCAGTCGGCATAGCGGAACGACGGCCCGAGATCGCCGTGCAGCAGCGAACCGAGGTAGTGCAGATACTGCAGCCACAGCGGTTCGTCGAGCCGATACTTCGCGTTCAGGTTCGCGAGCACGGCCGCCGACAGTTGCTTGTCGGTGTCGAACGGCCCGCCCGGCGTGAGATGCAGCAGCAGATAGCACGCGGTGATCACGGCGAGAATCGTCGGGATCGCCCACAGCGTGCGGCGCAGCGTATAGGCCAGCATGTCGATGCTCCGCGTTTAATGCTTGATCAGATACATGTCCTGCGTGGCGCGCTGATCGACGTAGTTGGTCGACGTGTAGCCGCCTACATACGGCTTCACGAGCCGCACCGCCGAGTACTGAAAGAGCGGCACCATCGGATAGTCGTTCATCGCCATGTCGTGCGCCTTGGTGAGCAGGGCCGTGCGCTTTGCGTCGTCGAGCTGCTGGTTGGCTTCGTCGACGGTCTTGTCCACTTGCGGATTGCAGTAGCGCTGATCGTTCTGCACGCTGTGGCAGCGGATCAGATCGAAATACGACATCGCGTCGTTGTAGTCGACGAACCAGCCATCGCGCGAAGCCTGCACCTTGCCGTCGTGGCGCTGTTTAAGCAGCACCTTGTATTCGACGTTTTCAAGCTTCGCGGTAACGCCGAGCTTGCTGCGCCATTCGGATGTCGCGAAGAGCGCGACCTTCTTGTGCAGATCGTTCGTGTTGTACGTGAGCGTGAAGGTGAGCGGCTTCGCATCGGAATAGCCCGCGCTTTTCAGCAGATTGCGCGCATAGTCGACGCGCTTTGCCATCGGCCAGCTTGCCCATTCGGGCTTGAAAATATCCGCGCCTTGCGTGCCCTTCGAGATGAGGCCGTACATGGGCAGCTCGCCGTCGGCGGTCAGGCGCTGCGTGAGCAGATCGCGGTCGAGGACCATCGACAGGGCCTGACGCACGCGCTTGTCCTTGAACAGCGGATCTTCGTTGTTCAGGCTGTAGTAGTACGTCGCGATCTGCAGGCCGGTCTTCAGCTCGCCGCCGAACTGCTTGCTCACCTGCGCATAGATGCCCGACGGAATCGAATACGTGTAGTCGAACTGGCCGGCCTGATACATGCGCATTGCCGTTTCGTCGTTTTCGATCGGCAGATAGGTCACTTTGGTGATCACGACCTTGCTTGCGTTCCAGTACGTCTTGCTCTTTGCGCCGACGAGCCGGTTACCCGGCTGCCAGTCGGCCAGCATGTACGGACCATTGCCGACGAAATTGCCCGGCCGCGTCCAGTCGCCGCCGAACTTCGTCACGACGTCGCGGTTGACCGGCGCCATTGTCGTCATCGCGGCCAGTTGCGGGAAGAAAGCGGCGGGCACCTCGGTGGTGACTTCGAGCGTGTACGGGTCGGCTGCTCGAACGCCGAGGCTCGAGAGCGGCGCCTTGCCCGCGAGAATCGCCTTGCCGTTCTTCACGAACTCGACCAGCACCGTGTATTTCGAGCCGGTCTTCGGATCGAGCACGCGCTGCCACGCATAGACGAAATCGTTTGCGGTGACGGGCTGGCCGTTGCTCCAGCGCGCGTCGTGGCGCAGCTTGAAGACCCACGTGTCGGGCCCCGTGCGCGTCCACGATTGCGCGACGCCGGGCACGATCGCGCCGGCCGCGTCGATGCGCGTGAGGCCTTCGAACATGTCGAGCCCGATGGTGTTGCCGGTCCACGATTCGATGTGCGCCGGATCGAGCGACTCGGTTTCGCCCGGCACCTGGCGGGTCATTTCCTGGCTGGCGGCGAGCGTGACGCCGGCCGGCACGGTGACGGCAAACGCCGAAGAAGAAAGCGAAGACGTCAAGGTAAGGACGAGCGCACTCAGCGCCGTCGCGTAAGCAAACGGGGTTTTCATCGGTTCGGAATCGCAGGAAAGGTCGGGAGAAGAACGCGCCGGCGCTAAAGCGCCTTGCTATCTGCTTTGTTCGGGCCTGGGCGGCCCTTGTTGTTTGTCAGACATGCAGGAATCCTTACATTTAGTAATGCAGGCTGTCCTGCCGGATGAACCGGAAAACTAGCCTGCTTCTTTAAAACAGTCTCGGTGTGCCGACCCAGACGACCACCGACTCCACGCGTGCGGTATTCGCCCAGCTATGCGGCACAGTCGATTCGTAATGCGCGCTGTCTCCTGCGCGCAACACGAAGGTCTTGCCTTCCAGCGTCAACGACACTTCGCCGTCGATCACATACATAAACTCTTCGCCGGCATGCGTCGTGACTTCCGAACGCTTTTGTCCGACCGGCATCTTCACGAGGATCGCCTCGAGCTGGCGGCCGCCCGTCACGTTCGTCAAACGGGCGAACAGATTCGCCGAGTCCGCGAAGCCAAAAAACTTCAGCTGATCGCCGCGGCTGACCGAACGCTCTTCGCTGGGCGTATCGACGAAATACTGCACCGTCACCCCGAGCGCGTGAGCGATGCCCGCCAGCGACGTGATGGAGGGCGACGCTAGGCCCCGCTCCACCTGCGACAAAAACGGCTTGGAGATACCCGCCGCAGTTGCCGTGTCGTCCAGCGTGCGCTTCAGCCGTTGCCGCAACGCGCGAATCTTGCTGCCTACTTCGAGTGCCGAATTGCTCTTATGAATTGTCGTGACCATAGCAGGAGGAAATTAGCCCGTCAAAATTTGTTTGATATAAGCAAATATGGTTTGATGGCGCCTTGCCGGGACTGCGGGCCTGAGATCCCGGCTTCAAACGCAACGCCTTTTTCGAGACAACACGCTATGTTGCCAGAAGCTAACAGCCGGTCCGCCGATCCGACGGGCGACGCGAAAAGCCGCGCTTCGATTCAGACAGACGTGCGGCGACTTTAGGCAGTGTCCGCATCCATGCATTGTGGATATGAGCGCGGCCGGCGCACGACACGAAACGCAAGCTTGCGCATGCAGCCGAACAACGCATGGCCGTCCAGCCGTTTTTGCAATCCGATGATTCACGGCGCGCGGCAGTTTGCCGACAGCCCCACTATTTGAAACAAGAGGTACTCGATGGATTCACCACAACGCCCTGAAGCGCAGGTCTCGCAGACGCGCTCGTTTTCCACGGTCTTTCTGATCGAAATGTGGGAACGCTTCGGCTATTACGGCATGGCCGCGTTGCTCGTGCTGTTCATGATCGACAAGCTGCATTTCGCGGACAGCCACGCCACGCTCACGTGGGGCGCGTTCACGGCGCTCGTGTACGCATCGCCGTCGATCGGCGGCTGGATCGGCGACAAGATTCTCGGCACGCGACGCACGATGATCTTCGGCGCCATCGTGCTCGCGGCCGGCTATCTGATGCTCGCGCTGCCGAACGATCAGCTCGCGTTCATGTATGCATCGCTGGGCGTGATCGTCGTGGGCAACGGGCTTTTCAAGGCGAACGCGGCCAATCTCGTGCGGCGCATCTATGAAGGCGACGACGCGCGCATCGACAGCGCGTTCACGATCTACTACATGGCGGTCAATATCGGCTCGACGGTGTCGATGCTCGCCACGCCGTGGATCAAGGACCATTGGGGCTGGCACGCCGCGTTCGCCGTCTGCTGTGCGGGGATGCTTTTGTCGGTGGCGAATTACTTCGTGATGTTCCGCACGCTGGCGCATATCGGCTCCGCGCCCGATGCCGAGCCCGTGCGCTGGAAGCGCGTCGGCGCGATTGCGCTCGGCGGCATTGCGCTCGGCGCGATCGCGATGTTCGTGCTGCAGCACAAGGCCATTGCGGTGGCTTGCGTGTACGCGGCGGGCCCCGCGATTCTGGCGATTTTCGGCTACATGCTGCTCAAGTGCGAGCGCTCCGAACGCGCGGGTCTGGTGGCCGCATTGATCCTCACGGCGCAGGTGATCCTGTTTTTCGTGTTCTATGTGCAGATGTCGACGTCGCTCACGCTGTTCGCGCTGCGCAATGTCGATCCGCGCTTCTCGCTGTTCGGCGCGACGCTGTTCACCTGGAGCGCGGCGCAGTTCCAGGCGCTCAATCCGATCTGGATCATGCTGCTGAGTCCGCTGCTTGCGCTGCTGTATACGCGGCTCGCGAAGCGCGGCAAGGACGTTCCCGTCGCGGCGAAATACGCGGTCGGCTTTGCGGTGGTGGCGGCCGGCTTCTTCGTCTACGCGGCAAGCGGCCGCTATGCGGTGGAAGGGCGCGTGTCGTCGTGGTTCATGGTCGGCGGCTATGGCTTGTACTCGCTCGGCGAACTGCTGGTGAGCGGCCTCGGCCTTGCGATGATCGCGCGCTACGTGCCCGCGCGCATGAGCGGCTTCATGATGGGCGCGTACTTCGTGGCGACTGGCGTGTCGCAGTATCTGGGCAGCGTGGTCGCGAATTTTGCGCAGATGCCGGCCGGCGACATGCATCCGCTCGAATCGTTGCCGCTCTATACGAAGCTGTTTACCGGCCTGGGATGGCTCGCGGCCGCGGGTGCGCTGGTCGCCGTGCTGCTGTTGCCGCTGATGCGCAAGCTCTCGCGCGAGCATCAACGATGCAGCGACGCTTCGCGTGACGACGCCAAAGAGCACGCTGCACGAAGCGGCGCGGTGGCGCAGTAACAAGCCCGCCGGCGCGTTCAACTGGCGCTTGCCATACGTCTCGCGGAAGTATCATGGCGATGACATAACAGGTAGCCAGCAGGTAGCAGCCAGAATGGAAATTCACATCGCCGTCGAAGGCCATCACGATCTCTCCGGACAGATCTATCGGCAACTTCGCGCCGGCATACTCGAGGGGCGTCTCGCCGGCGGCACGCGCCTGCCGTCCACGCGCGATCTCGCGACGCAACTGGGCGTGTCGCGCAAGACGACGCTCGACGTCTTCGAGCGGCTTCTCTCCGAGGGTTATCTCACCGCGCGGGCCGGTTCGGGCACCTTCGTCGCCGACGGGCTCGAGCGCTTGCCGACCGAGCGCTCGCCGCATGCGCGCGCGGCCGACTCGTCGCGCGATCGCGAGCAGGCGACGAAGGACGCCGTGCGCGCCCAACCGCTGTGGGACCAGATGCCCGACAGCTTGCCGTTGCCGCGGCCTTCGGTTGCGTCGCCCTACGATTTCGTCGGCGGCGCGATCGACAAGACGCTCTTTCCGTTCGACGTCTGGCGCCGCTGCGTGAATCACGCGCTGCGCGCGCAATCGCGCGGCCCCGGAACATACCGCGACGCTGCCGGCGAACAGGAACTGCGGCTCGCGATTTCACGCTACCTCGCATTCAATCGGGCGGTGTCGAGCAACTGGGAAGAGGTGATCGTCACGCAAGGCGCGCAGCACGCGCTCGATCTGCTCGCACGCGTCACGCTCGGTCCGGGCGAAGTCGCGGCCATCGAAGACCCTGGCTATCCGCCTGCGCATGCGTGCTTCGCCGCGACCGGCGCACAGGTGGCGCACGTGCCGGTGGATCGCGAAGGTTTGATCGTCGGCAAGCTGCCGGACAATGCGCGGCTCGTCTATGTGACGCCGTCGCATCAGTTTCCGCTCGGCATGCCGATGAGTCTCGAGCGTCGCGTCGAACTGCTGGAATGGGCGCAAAAACGCGGCGCCGTGATCATCGAAGACGACTATGACTGCGAGTACCGTTTCGAAGGCCGGCCGATGGAGCCGTTGAAAAGCCTCGACCGTGCGGGACTCGTCGCCTACGTGGGCACCTTTTCGAAAACCATCTTCCCGGAGTTGCGGGTCGGCTATGTGGTGCCGCCCGCGTCGCTATACAAGCCGCTTTTCAAGGCGCGGCAAATCGCGGACTGGCACGGCTGCACGCTCACACAAACGGCGCTTGCATCGTTCATGCTCAACGGCGATTTCGCCAAGCACCTGCGGCGCATGCACAAGACCTACGCGGCGCGGCGCGCGACGTTGCTCGCGCATCTGCAAGGCGATCTCGCGCCGTGGTTCGAGCCGATCGTGCCGACGGCCGGCATTCACCTGGCCGCGCACCTGAAGGCGCCGTTGACCGAGCAGGTTCTGGTGGCGGCGGCGAGCGAGGCGTCGATTGGTCTGTATGGACTCGCGCCGTTTTACCAGCGCGCAAAACCGCGGCCCGGTCTGATTTTCGGCTACGGCAGCATCGCCGGGCAGCATATCGACGCAGCGTTGACGAAGCTCGCGGACATCCTGCCAGGCATCGCCTGATAGCGCGCCTGGACCGCGGCGCGACGTCATGGCGTTGCAACGGCCAACATCGCGCGGCCAATGCGGAGTTACCCGAAGCGTTAAAAAGGTTGCGGCAATCGTGTGTCCCGCACAAGCCGGTCACGCAGAATATGCCGCTATACATGGGTTGAAACGGCTTGTAACGCACTTTACGAATCGACGCCGCCAGCTCCGCCGAAGCAGTTTAGCCCCTGAAACAAGGCTCAAAATGTGTTGCGCAGTCTGCGCCGCGCAACAAACCTGCGCTGTTATACATAAAAGAGTCGCGCAAATCGCTTGAGCGCTTGTAGAATCCGGCGTTGAAGCGTGCGCATACCGTGTGCGCTTCGTGCAATTCACTGACCACAACAGGTAGGAGAAACATGCCGACTTCCGCAAAAAAGGTGGCCAAGAAGGCTGCTGCCCCGGTACCGACCAAGAAGGTTGCTGCAAAGAAAGTCCCTGCGAAGAAAGCTTCCGCAGCTAAGAAGGTCGCCGTGAAGGCGTCCAGCGCACCGTCGCCGATCAAGGACACCTTCACGAAGGCCTCGCTGGCTACTCACGTTGCTGAACGCGCTGGCGTCGAACCGAAGGCTGCCAAGGCCGTCCTGGCCGCGCTCGAAGACACGATCCTCGGCGCTGTCCACAAGAAGGGCGCGGGCGAATTCACGCTGTCGGGTCTTCTGAAGATCGTCGTGCAAGCTGTGCCGGCCAAGAAGAAGCGCTTCGGCAAAGACCCGTTCTCGGGCGAAGAGCGCTGGTTCCCGGCCAAGCCGGCTAGCGTGCGCATCAAGGCACGCCCGCTGAAGAAGCTGAAGGACGCTGCAGCAGGCTAATCGCGCTTCTGCGCCACTTGATGCGTCGCTCACGGCTACAGTTGACGTAGCGTATTTCGAGCCTCGCACTGCAAGTAGTCTGAATCCCCGTGGATGCAAATCCACGGGGATTTTTTCATGGCGAACAACGGCGTGGTGCATCGCCGATCGATCCATGCACTCTACTAGCGCATCGTGGGCCGCAGCAGTACGATGGCAGCGAGGCGCCAGGCTTTGCGATGCGCGCTTCATGTGCATGTCTGTCGGATTCCGCGCTAAAAGCCCAATGGCATAGCGCTTGCTTGAATGAAGTCGAACACCGAATGCGCAGCGCATTCGCCTTCTATCCGACAACAAGAGCGGGGCGTGACATGCGATGCTATGACGAGATGCGTCATCATGACGATGCCGTGCGGCCACATTACGCGCGCTTTGAGCGGTGGCTAGAGAAGCAGGGCAACGAAGCAATCGCGCGCAAGCGTGCGGAAGCGGACCTGCTGTTCCGCCGGGTCGGCATCACGTTCGCCGTGAATGGCGATCTCTCCGGCACTGAGCGGCTGATTCCCTTCGATCTGATTCCACGCATCATTCCGCGCCACGAGTGGCTGACGCTGGAAGCCGGTTTGCGTCAGCGCGTGCAGGCGCTGAACCTCTTCATCCACGACGTCTATCACGATCGCAAGATCGTGCGCGCCGGCATCGTGCCCGCCGAGCAGGTGTATACCAACGCGCAATACCGGCCCGAAATGCAGGGCGTCAATGTGCCGCTCGGTGTTTACGCGCACATTGCCGGCGTCGACGTGGTGCGTGCGGGCGACGACGGCGAGTTCTACGTGCTCGAAGACAACCTGCGGGTGCCGTCGGGCGTCTCGTACATGCTCGAAAACCGCAAGATGATGATGCGGCTTTTCCCCGAGCTGTTCGTGCGCAACCGCATCGCGCCGGTCGCGCATTATCCCGATCTATTGCTCGACACGTTGCGCTCGGTGTCGCCGGAAGGCGTCGACGATCCAGTCGTCGTCGTGCTCACGCCTGGCATGTACAACTCCGCGTATTTCGAGCACACGTTCCTCGCGCAGCAGATGGGCGTCGAACTCGTGGAAGGCAAAGACCTGTTCGTCGACGACAACTACGTGTTCATGCGCACGACGCAGGGACCGAAGCGTGTCGACGTGATCTATCGCCGCGTGGACGACGACTTTCTCGACCCGCTCGCGTTCCGCAACGATTCGGCGTTGGGCGTGCCTGGCTTGCTGACCGCGTATCGCGCGGGACGCGTCGCGCTCGCGAACGCGATGGGCACCGGCATCGCCGACGACAAATCGATCTATCCGTACGTGCCCGACATGATCGACTTCTACCTGGGCGAGAAACCGATCCTCAATAACGTGCCCACGTTCCAGTGCCGCAAGCCGGACGATCTCGCGTACACGCTCGCGCATCTGGCGGAACTCGTCGTCAAGGAAGTGCATGGCGCGGGCGGCTACGGCATGCTCGTCGGACCCGCATCGACGAAGGCCGAGATTGAAGCGTTCCGCGAGCGTCTGATCGCGCGGCCGGCGGGCTATATCGCTCAACCGACGCTCGCGCTGTCCGCATGCCCGACCTTTGTCGAAGCCGGCATCGCGCCGCGCCATATCGATCTGCGTCCGTTCGTGCTGTCGGGCAAGACCGTCACGATGGTCGCAGGCGGACTGACGCGCGTCGCGTTGCAGGAGGGGTCGCTCGTCGTCAATTCGTCGCAGGGAGGCGGGACCAAAGATACGTGGATGGTCGACTGAAGCGGTTGCCGCACGGCTCCCGATAGCCGCGCGTGCAACTCAGCGCGCCGGGGCATTTGTCAGATGCCGCGGGCGCATAGGAAACCAGCGGGATAACCAGCGCGAGCCTTTAACTCAACATCTCGCGTCATCAGACACGGAACGCCGTCATGCTAAGCCGCACCGCCGATCACCTCTTCTGGATGGCCCGCTACATGGAGCGCGCGGAGAACACCGCCCGCATGCTCGACATCAACCTCAAGGCGCTTTTGTTGCCGCAGACGCCCGAACAGGAGGCGCGCGCGCAACGTTCGGTGCTGCGCATCTCCGAACTCGAGGCCGCTTTCGCCGAGCGTCATGACGAGCCGACGCGCGAACACGTGCTCGACTTCATGGTGGCGGACGCGACCAATCCGTCGAGCATCCACTCGTGTCTGCATGCGGCGCGCGAAAACGCGCGTGCGGTGCGCGGCACGTTGACGACCGAATGGTGGGAGACCATCAACGATACGTGGCTCGAATTCAACGAGCGCATTTCGTCTGGTCAGGCGTCCGGCAACCCCGGCGCGTTGTTCGAATGGGTGAAGTTTCGCTCGCACCTTTCGCGGGGCGTAACGATCGGCACCGCGTTGCAGGACGACGCATTTTTCTTCACGCAGCTCGGCACTTTTCTGGAGCGCGCCGACAACACCGCGCGCATTCTCGACGTGCGCTTTGCCGACGTCGAGCCGAATTCACGCGACGCCGCGCGTCAGTTGGAGGACTTCTATTACTGGACGTCGATCCTGAGTTCGGTGTCGGCGCTCGAGATCTATCGCAAGGTTTATCGCGACGTCGTGACGCCGGCGCGCGTCGTCGAATTGATGATCCTCAATCAGCAGATGCCGCGCTCGCTGCTGGCTTCGCTCGAAGGCGTCTGCGCGAATCTGGCGATGCTGCGCACGCCGGGCTCGAACCAGTGCGAACGGTTTGCCGGCAAGCTGCGCGCCGAACTCCTTTACTCCGACATCCGGCAAATTTTCGAAGCCGGCCTGCACGCGTATCTGACGCAGTTCCTGGCTCGCGTGTTCGAGCTGGGCAATCTCGTCGCGCGTACTTATCTGATGCTGCCAGTCGCCTGACGGAGTGCTTATGTACCTGACGATCCGCCACGAGACGTCCTATCGTTATGAAGCGACTGTCCATTACTCGATCCAGCAACTTCGGCTGACGCCGGCAAGCGGCGCGTCGCAGGTCGTGCGGCGCTGGAACATCGACGCGCCGGGCAAGCTCGACGCGGCCGTCGACGCCTATGGCAACGCGCTGCACACGCTCGTCATCAACAAGCCGCATAACGAGATCCGCCTTCACGTATCCGGCGAAGTCGACACGATTCCGCTCATCGACGGCCGTCTTCGCGACGATGCCGGCCCGATTCCGCTCGAGCATTTCACCTGCGCGACGCGTTTGACGGAGGCCGATGCGGCGGTCCGCGAACTGGCCGGATCGGTTCCTGACCTCACGAGCACGTCGAGCCTGATTGCGCTGTCCGAGCGGATCGTGGAGCGAGTCGGCTACCACCCCGGCGTGACGGAAGTGACCAGCACGGCGGCGCAGGCGCTCGAACTCGGCAACGGCGTGTGTCAGGACCACGCGCATCTGATGCTCGCATGCTGCCGGGCGCGCGGCGTCCCGGCGCGCTACGTGAGCGGCTATATCGAACCGGGCGACGTGCCGCACGCGGCGAGCCACGCGTGGGTGGACGTGTGGCTCGACGGCTGGGTTTCCGTCGACGTCACGCATGCGGCTTTTGCCAGCGAGATCTATTGCCGCCTCGCCGTGGCGCGCGATTACGAAGCCGCGGCGCCGGTGCGCGGACGGCGCATCGGCGGTAGGGAGGAGCAACTGAACGTGTCGGTGACGGTCAGCGCAAGCACGCCGCAGTAGCCGGCGAGGGGCCGCTGCGGCGCTTCGCCCACGCCAACGCGGCATCGCTATCAAGAACATAACCGCAGACGCCGTAATACGAGAAAGGGCGCATCGGCGCCGCATTACAATAGCGTCGTTCAGTCTTTTTTTGCGGGTACGTTTCACTATGACTTACTGCGTAGCGATGACCGTCGAGGAAGGTCTCGTGTTCCTTTCCGATACACGGACCAATGCGGGCGTCGATCACATCAGCACCGCGCGCAAGATGGCGGTGTTCGAGCAGCCGGGCGAGCGCATGCTGGTCCTGCTGGGCGCGGGCAATCTGTCGCTCACGCAAGCGGTGCTGCACGAACTGTCGGAACCGGCCGATGCGTCGCAGCCCACGCTGTGGAACGTGCCTACCCTGGGAGACGCCGCGCGCGTGATCGGCCAGGCGGTGCGCACCGTGCATCAGCGCGAGGCGGAGGCGCTGCAGGAATTCGGCGTCGACTTCAATTGCAGCTTTATCCTCGGCGGGCAGATTGCGGGCAACCGGCCGCGTCTTTTCATGATTTACGCGGCGGGCAACTTCATCGAGGCGTCGTCGGTGAATCCGTACTTTCAGATCGGCGAGGCGAAGTACGGCAAGCCGATCATCGACCGCGTGCTGACGCCGTCCACGCCGCTCGACGAAGCCGCGAAATGCGCGCTTATTTCAATGGATTCGACGGTGCGCTCGAACCTGTCGGTCGGGCTGCCGCTCGATCTGCTCGTCTACGAGAAGGACACGCTGCGCGTCACGCGCTTCGTGTCGATCGATCACGACAACGCTTACTTCCAGATGATTCACCGCACGTGGGGCGAGCGGCTGCGTCAGGTGTTCGGCGAGATTCCCGATCCTGACTGGCAGGAGTCGCAGCAGGTGCCGACGTTGCAGCGCGAGCGGGCGCTGGTGCTGCATCGCGCGCCGGTGGGCGCGGACGGCATCGAGCATGAATTCGACGCCAAGCCGGCGCAGACTCTGGCGCAGGCGGAAAAGGGCAAGGCGCAGCGGTAGGCTCAACCGCTGCCCGCCACAACAAAACCTACGGACGAAAAAAAACCAGCCACCGGCTTGCGCCCGTGGCTGGTTTCGAACTGCGTAAGCTTCAGCAGTCCGTCAAGCCCATTTAGAACTTGTGGCGAATGCCCAGGCTGATGATTTCCTGGCTGCTCGAACCGGCCTGGTAGCCATACGAGCCAACCGATGCACCGGCGTTGACAATGCCACCGGTCGCTGCATCGCGCTGATGACCGCTTGCGTGCTGGTATGCGCCAACGAGGTACAGGTCGGTGCGCTTCGACAGGAAGTAGTCGCCGCCCAGCGAAACCTGGTGGTAGTTCGCCGACGTGTCGCCTGCGCCGTGCGTGTAGGTGTAGCCCAGACCAAGCAGCATTGCCGGCGTGAGCTGGTAGCCAGCGTACGCGCCTGCAACGTGATACTTCTCTTGCTCTGTGAAGCCCGAGAACGCGTCCGGCTTGTATTGCGCGAAGCTATAGCGAACGTTGAACGTGAACGGACCGGTCACGTACTGTGCAGCCGCCGACGTGATGTCGATCTGCTTGGCCGATGCGTACGCGCCGTTGATGTTCGAGCCGTCGAACGTACCGTCAGACGTCACGCCTGCGTTCCACGTGCCACCCTGGTTGCCCGGAGCGACGCCGCGGCTGGTCAGCGTGTTCGCGTTCTGCATGCGGAAGTAGCCAGCTGCAACGCTGAACGGACCGCCCGACCACGTTGCTGCACCTGCCCAGGATTGGCCTGCGCCGGTGGCGCCCGCAACGCCGCCCAGTGCGTACATGCCTTCGAACTGGAAGCCGCCCCACACCGGCGAAACGTACTTGATTGCGTTGTTCGTACGCGAGCTGTTGTCGTTGTTGTCAACGTCGCCCGGCGTCGTGAACGTGCTGCCGAAGAAGTTGTCACCCGTCAGCGGCTGAACCAGGTCGACCAGCGGATCGTACTGGCGACCCAGCGTGAGCGTACCGTATGCATCTTGCGTCAAGCCGACGTATGCCTGGCGACCGAACAGCTTGGTGCCCGTGCCGTACGAACCCATCTTGCCGTTGTTCGGGTTGAAGCCGCTTTCCAACTGGAAAATCGCCTTCAAGCCACCGCCCAGGTCTTCCGAGCCCTTCAGGCCCCAGCGGCTGCCCTGCAGGTTACCCGCTGCGAGCTGCCACAGATTATTGTTAGCCGGGTTGGCGTTGTGAACGTACTGGACCGATTCATCGATCAAGCCATACAGGGTCACGCTGCTCTGAGCGTGAGCGACGCCCGTTGCGCCCAGGAGCGCCAGCGAGAGGGTAGACAGTGCGATTCGTTTCATCCATTTCTCCACGCAGATGATTAGTTTACTTGTTGCGGAAAGGAGAATAGCTCACTGCGTCAATCGGCAAGAACTGGAAAAAAAAGAGTGTCGCCAAAAACCGACAACCCGCGCAAACCCTTGTATTTAAAGCTCATCCGGGATTGTTGCCTTTTCGGCAATATTGATTCGTTGCATTCGCATTATTGTTGTTTCGTTGACGATGAACGTTTGAGTGTGCCTACTCCCCGCATTTATTTGTAATAGATATGTAATGAAGTCGTCTAGCGAAGCGACGGCGGCGGGAGCGCGCCCAAGCGGCGCCATGCATTTTGGCCGAAAAGGGGAGTAGACAGACGGGTGCGATTGTGATCCACACGCACCAACAAGGTGCGGCGCTGATTGTGTAACCGCCGGGCTATTTGGGACCGTCGTCGTCCGCGCGCGTGTGCCGCGCCATGCGGGCCGCCGCGAGGCCGGCGGCCGCGGCCAGCGCGACCGACTTCCACGGATGCTCGCGCACGTAGCGATTCGCCGCAACGGCTTTGCGGCTCGCGCCAAGCAGCGTAACGGCCGCCAGATGCGTCGCGCCCGCTTCGGCGGAAAGCACCGAGCGTCCGACGCCGAGCGCCTTCGCGCCTACCGATGCTTTTGCGTGTGTCTCGAACCGCGGCGGTTCAGCTTCGGCGGACACAGCGCCAATCCTCGAAGCCCGCGCGTCGCTCGAATCGGACGAACCGGCGTGCAACGCCGCGCCGCCCGGAACCGTCGACGCCGCCAGCACCGACGCCAGCTTCGCGCGGCTGCCCGGCGGCGCGTCGGACTGCATGCCCCAACCGCCGCGCGGATCGTTCAGCTGGCCGCGCGCCGCCGAAAATTCCGCGCCGAGCAGCAGCACCGCCGCGGAAAAGTACAGCCACATCAGCAGCACCGCGAGCGATCCGGCCGCGCCGAACGAGCTCGCCATGCCGGCGTGCGCGAGGTACAGCGCGAACAGCTTCTTGCCCGCCGAAAACAGCACCGCCGCGACCACGCCGCCGACCAGCGCATCGCGCCAACGCACGCTCGCGTCGGGCAGAAACTTCAGCAAGCCGGCGAACGCGAACGCCAGCACGAGCAAGCCAACACCGAGTTGCAGCAGATTGCCGATCACCACATAAGGCGAGTCGCCCCACAGCCACTTGCCGACATACGTGATCACCGTATCGAGCACGAGCGAGACGATCAGCAGAAACGCGACGCCCAGCACGAGCCCGAACGAGATCAGCCGCACGCGCACCAGCGCAAGCACGCTCGACGTGCGCGGACCGGTGTACGGCCATACGACGTTGAGCGCGCTGTTCAGCGAAGAGAAAGTGGCCGACGCGCCGATGGCCAGCATCGTGAACGAGATGATCGCGGCCACGCCGCCCGCGCTGCCGCTGTGATGCGCGTTTTCGACGATGGTCTGCACGCCTGCCGCGGCCTGGTCGCCGAGCAGTCCGTGGATGTGGTCGAAGAGTTCGCCGCGCGCGGCCTCGGCGCCGAAGAACCAGCCGGCCACGGCGATCACCATGACGAGCGTCGGCGCCAAAGAAAACGCGGCGTAGAACGCGATGCTCGCTGCCAGCGCAGTGCAGCGGTCTTCGGAAAACTGCTTGAGTGCTCCGATCGCCCAGTTCGCCTGCGTGCGAGCCATGTGCTGGAGGTTGCCGGCGGAAAGCGTGTCGATGTCCATGGTCGAAGTCTCACTGGTTCGGGCGGTGCGCACGCGCGAGCCGCTCGGGCCGGCCGGACGCAGCCTCCGTATGGCCGTCGTTCGCAAGCGTTGTGCCTGTGACTATAGCAAGCGCACTGGCCGCACGCCGCATTGCACACCCCGCCGCGCGCCGCATTGCATGCCGTACCGCGCGCATGCCGCTAGAATGCGATGGCCTTCCTCTCTACTTCTCTCCATCGCCATGCATTCGCACGAAGCCGTAAAGCAGTTGGACGTGATCCCCGCCGATGAACTCGCCACGCGTTTGCCGCCGCAAGTGCTCGCGCAGTTGCCGCAACAGGGCGTCACGGTTTTCTCCGTCACCGACGACGCGTCGGACACCGCCGCCTTCAGCGCGCGCTATGGCTTCGGTCTCGAGGACTGCGCGAATACGATCGTCGTGCGCTACAAGAAGGACGGCGGCGAGCACTATGCGGCGCTCGTTTCGCTCGGCTCGCTGCGGCTCGACATCAACGGAGCGGTGAAGGCGGCGCTCGGCGCGCAGCGGCTGTCGTTCGCGAAGCGTGAGCTTGCGGTCGAACTGAGCGGCATGGAGTTCGGCGGCATTACGGTTTTCGGCTTGCCGCAGGACTGGCGCATTCTCGTCGATGCCGCCGTCATGGAGCGCGCGCAGATCGTCATGGGCGCGGGCATTCGCGCGGCCAAACTGCTGCTCGCGCCGGACGTGTTGCGTCAATGGCCGCGCTGCGAAGTGGCGCAGATGACGCTCGCGGCGGAGTAACTATCGCCGGTTAAGTGAGTGACTGAGTGACTCACTGAGTAATGCAGAAGCGCCACGCGGTCCGCACAGTGGCCGCGTGGCTTGTCGACGATCAGATGATGAGGCGCGACACCTTCGTACCTTCCAGCGATACGCCCGCCATCAAGCCGCCGTTGGTCAGCACGAATGCTTCGACCGGGCTTGTGGCGGTCGACGTATCGATCGCGCCGTTCGCGCCGACCTTGAGCACCGCGACGGTTGCGTCGGCGCCCGCTGCCCAGCCCTGGCTATTGAGGAATTTGTCGAGTGCTTCCTGTGTCATGAACAGGAAGATAAGCGCCTTCGACTGCGCGCCGATCTGCAAGCCAAACGATCCCGCCACCGTGCTGTAGTAGCCGGTCGTGCGACCGCCCACGCGCAGCCCCCCTTCGCCGTATTGGCCGCCGACCCAGAAGCCCGCCGAGATCACCGACGGAAACACCAGCACGCCGCGCGCTTTCGCCACGAGTTCGCGCGAACCGCCGACGTTCGCGTAGAGACGCGAAAGCGTGGAGTCGATACCCGCGTTGATCGTGTCGCGCTTGTTGGCGTTCGCGGACGCCGACGTGCCCGACGACCCTGACGTGGTGGTGCAACCGGCAAGGCCGAGGCCCGCGGTAGCGAAAGCCGCGCCGGCCGTCGTGATGAATTGTCGTCTGCGCATGATAGTTGTCCTTTTACGTTATCGAGGCGGTTTTTGTTTATGGATCAAAGGTAATGCTGTGACGTTGGCCAAGAGGGCCAGCATCAATGATAAAGCAGCATTTGCCGTGCCTGATCCATGCCGCCCACGCAGAGGGACATTCATGCGTCGGGTGCGAGGAATCCGCGCTGAGACTCGCGCGGATTCCTCCGCGGGTTCCTTTATTCGCTGCCACGCATTACATGGCGGGACGAATGTTCTGGTTATGACGGAAGAGGTTGTGCGGATCGTAGCGGCTCTTAACCGCGACGAGCCGTTCGAAGTTCGGGCCGTATGCATCGGCGACGCGGCCCGCTTCTTCCTGCGTCATGAAGTTCACGTAGACGCTGCCGAGCGAGAACGGCGCTGCCTGCTCGAAGAAGGCACGAGCCCACGCGATGCAACGTTCGTCGTCGGCGGGATCTTCCCAGCGGCCATGCACGTTCATCGCGTATTGCGTGTCGCGGCTCGAGTAGGCGGTCGCATTCACCGGCACGCGTTGCGTTTGCGCGCCGATCTGCCCGAAGAAAATCTCGCACTGTGGAGAAGGCAGATTCTCGATCGACTGAAGCAGTGCGTCGATCAGACCATCGTCGATATTGGCGAGGTTGTGCGACTTCCAGTAGTTGCGCGATCCGGGCGCGAGCAGCGGATCGAATGCCTGTTGCCACATCGCATACGGCATTTCGCCGAGATGTTCGCCGACGGGCGTGCCGAACGTCTTCACTTGCGCGACCGCCGAAGGACCGTTTGCAATCGGCCCTGTGTAGCACATCGGGAAGATGATCACCGGCTTGCCGTGCACTTCGGCGGGCAGGAACGGCAGCGGCGGCGCGAGCCGTAGAACCGCCCACACGCTCAGGTCGTCGGGCATCTGCGCGGCTGCCGCGCGATATTTGACGAGCGCGTCTTTCGCCTCGGCGAACGGCAGCACGACGAGCCCGCCGTACACCATCGGTCCGACGGAATGCAGTGCGAATTCGAACGACGTGACCACGCCGAAATTGCCGCCGCCGCCACGAATCGCCCAGAACAGATCTTCGTTCGATTCGGCGCTGGCGCGAAGCAGTTCGCCTTCGGCGGTGACCACGTCGGCGGAAATCAGGTTGTCGATCGTCATGCCGTATTTGCGGCTGAGCCAGCCGAAGCCGCCGCCGAGCGTCAGGCCCGCGACACCCGTGGTCGAATTGATGCCGAGTGGTGTTGCAAGTCCGAAGGCTTGCGCTTCGTGATCGAAGTCCGCGAGCGTTGCGCCCGGTCCCACATACGCGCGTCTTGCAATCGGATCGATTCGCACGGACTTCATCTGCGAGAAGTCCATCACGAGACCGTCTTCGCATAGCGCGCTGCCGGCAATGTTATGACCGCCGCCGCGAAGCGCGAGCGGCAGATCATTCGCGCGCGCGAACGCGATGCCGCGACGCACGTCGGCGACGCCGGCGCAGCGCAGAATCATCGCCGGGCGGCAGTCGATCATTGCATTCCAGATGCTGCGGGCTTCGTTGAAACCGGGATCGTCGGGCAGTACTAGCTGCCCACGTATGGCGGTTTTCAGTTCTTCGATGGCGCTGCTCGACACTTGAGCCATGGCTTGTCTCCTGGTGTTGTAAGGGCGCTTTTTCAAGCGCTGTCGGCTGACCCAAGCAGACCGAAAGAATGTTGACAGCCTGGTTCAGCGTCCAGTAAACGGCGAGCTTCGCGCTACTCAAACGCACGTAAACCCGCGTGCGCTTCGCTGTTTGCTGCGAAGCACGCGCAGCGTGCCTTTGCGAGCGTGTATCGCCGACAACGGAATGCCGGCGCCGCGAATGGTGCATGTGCTTGCGGAAAAGATCGCGTGTGAAAGTGTTGGCTAGCTCTGCTAATAGCGGAGTTCTGGCGTGACAGGTATGACGAAACTCGCGTGAGTCGCGCGTTGCGTGAAAGGCTCAGCGCGGCACTTCAATGACCTTGTCGTGAGCCACGACGAAAACCCTTTCTCCACTCACGCGGCCGTCGTCGCGCGCACCGCCGGTAAAGCTGCCGAATGCGGGCAGCACGCCGCCTTGTACGCCGAAACGAAAACACGGCACGCGAACCGAGTCGTTGCGCGTCGCGATTCGATAGACAGGATGCAGATGGCCGGCGAGCGCGTACGCGCCGTCGACGGTCTGCGGGTGATGACACAGCGCCCACGGTCCAACGCGCCACGGCTCCAGCACAAGTTCCACATTGAGCGTACCAGGCAACGCGCCCGCATGCCGATCGTGATTGCCTTCTACGAGCACGATTCGCAATCTCGGATGCCGCGCGCGCCAGACATGCAATGCATCGAGAATCTCTTCGGCGTGCGCCTCGCGTGCATGCAGCAGATCGCCGAGAAAGACGAGCGTGGACGGTTCGAATTCGGCGATCAGTATGTCCAGACGCATCAGGTTGTCGGCAGTGGAACCGATGGGCACCGGCACGCCGCGCGCACGAAACACGGCGTCCTTGCCGAAATGCGCATCGGCGACGAAAAGACAGCGCAGCGCGGGATCGAAGGCCGCGCGCAAGCTCGACAGCACGAGCGGATGGCCGGCAATTTCAACGGGCAACGACGCAGGCTTCATACGCGGGCCGCCTTCTCGAGTTCCGCAAGCATGCGCTGTACGCGATCCGCGAGCTTCTCTGTACTGACTTTCTCGCGCAGGCGTCCGACGATAAGCGGAAACGCAAAGGGAGTCGGTTTTTTCGGATGCATGAGAACGAGGCGGCTCGCGTTCATTCGTTCTAGCGCGCTACGAATGCGTTTCGCGTCGAGTTCCTGCAATAGCACTTCGGTATCAGCCTGATCGAGTAACAGATTGCCGCTGTCATGATTGCGGAAGATCTCATAGAAAAGGCCGCTGGAGGCCTGCAATTGCCGGGCGCTTTTCTGCTGCCCTGGATGTCCCTGAAACACGAGCCCCGACACGCGCGCAATTTCGCGGAATCGTCGTCGAGACAACTCCGACGAATTGAGGCTCGCCAGAATGTCGTGATCGAGTTGTTCCGCCGAGAGCAATCCACTCTCCAATGCCGAGGCCCAGTCGAATGGTTGCGCGGACAACAGCTCGAAACCGTAGTCGTTCATTGAAATAGAAAAAGTACCGGGCTTCTCTCGCGCGATTCTCCAGGCGAGCAATGCGCCAAGACCGATATGCGCGGTGCGCCCCGCAAATGGATAACAGAAGAAGTGATGCCCTTCGCGCGACTTGAGTACTTCGGCCACCAGCAAACCTGGCTGCGGCAGAGCCGACCATTTCTGCTGCAATTCGAGCAGCGGCCGAACGGCGCGCATCTCGGGTTCGTCATAGATGCCGCCGGCGGCGCGCGCGAGCATCGTCAACGTCGCCTCGGCGAGTTCCGAGGAGAGCGGCATGCGGCTGCCCGCCCATTGCGGCATCGCGCCGCGTGCCGAGATCGCGCGTTTGACCCATGCAGTCATGTCCTGCACGCGAATCAATTCGAGCGCACGTCCGCCGAAGGTAAAAATATCGCCGGGTTTCAGCCGCGAAATAAACGACTCTTCGATTGCGCCTATGCGGCCGCCCGCCAGATACGCGACATTCAGCGTGCCGTTCGCGACGATGGTGCCGACGTTGTTGCGATGCCGCCGCACGAGATCTTCGCGCGGCACGCGGTACAGGCCGTCGTTTCGCGCACCACGCGGTGGTAGTCCGGATACGCGCGCAACGCGGTGCCGCCGCCTTCGACGAAACCTAATGCCCAATCGAATTCACTTTGCGTCAGATGCCGGTACGCGTACGTCGTGCGAACTTCGTCGTAGAGATCGCGCGCGTCGAAGCCGCCGCCAATTGCCACTGTCACCAGATGCTGAACGAGAACATCAAACGGTTTGTCCGGCGTTTCGCGGCTTTCTATTTGCCGCTTCGCGACTGCCTCGCGCGCGGCGGCCGCTTCGACGAGTTCCAGCGCGTGCGTGGGCACGATGGTCACGCGCGACGGCCGTCCCGGCGCGTGACCCGAGCGGCCGGCGCGCTGCATCAAACGCGCGACGCCTTTCGGCGAGCCGATCTGAAACACGCGCTCCACAGGCAGAAAGTCGACGCCGAGATCCAGGCTCGATGTGCATACAACGACCTTTAGCAAGCCGTTCTTCAAGCCGCGCTCGACCCATTCGCGCACTTCCTGATCGAGCGAACCATGATGCAACGCAATTGCGCCGGCCCATTGCGGACGCGCTTCGAGCAGTGCCTGATACCAGACTTCGCATTGCGAGCGCGTGTTGGTAAATACGAGCGATGTCTGCGCCTCGCCGATTGCATCGGCCACGGCCTCGACCTGGCGCATTCCCATATGACCGCCCCACGGAAATCGCTCGATGGTCTCGGGAATAACCGTGTCCACGATCAATGCCTTTGGCAGCTTGCCGTGCACGCTGACACGCGGGGTTCTGACCGGGGAGAGCAATACATCGGCGGCGAAGGGAAGGTTGCCGAGCGTCGCCGACAAGCCCCATATCTGCAAATCGGGCCGCCAATGCGCGAGCCGCGCCAGCGCCAGTTGTGTCTGCGTGCCGCGCTTGTTGCCGAGCAGTTCATGCCATTCGTCGACGACCACGAGCTTTACGTGCGAGAGTACTTCGCGCGCATCGGGTCTCGTCAGGATCAGCGACAGACTCTCGGGCGTCGTGATCAGCGCTGACGGCATGCGCCGGTTTTGCCGCGCGCGTTCGGCGGTGGACGTATCGCCGGTTCGCAAGCCTACTGTCCACGGCACGGCCAGTTCGATCGCCGAGCTTTGCAATGCGCGTGCCGTATCGGCGGCAAGGGCGCGCATCGGCGTGATCCAGAGGACGGTGAGCGGCTCGGGCTGCATGCTTGTGGCGCGCCGACGCGTCGCCGCTGAAAGGGAAGGTACGGCTCGCGCGAACGCGCCAAGCGCGCCGAACCAGATGGCCCACGTCTTGCCCGCGCCCGTGGTTGCATGCAGCAGGCCGCTCGCGCCTCGCTCCATCTCGCGCCACACCTCGCGCTGAAAATCGAACGGCTGCCAACGCCGCGCTTCGAACCACGCATGCAGCTTCCCGGCGAAAGGGCGCCGCGCCGCCTCTTCGTCGATGGAAAACGGCAGCGGCTCGAATGCCGGCTCGCGAGCGTCGAGCCGCGCCTGTTGCTCGCGGCTGCGCGGAATGCGTCGCGGCCGTGGCGCGCGGGGTCGCTCCGGCACGGCCGAAGGCGGCGCACTGTCCTGCTTGTCGGGATCGACCGGCTCGTTCATTGAAAGTTGAAAGCGCTCGTTGGCATCGGGTTGCGCAGGACGATACTTCGCCGTACCTCTTCTACGTGGACCGCGCGCGCAAAGCGCTGGTTCAAGAGAATTGCGCTGACACGCCGCCGCGGTCCATGTTTAAATGCCTCGCTTCAGACGCGCGGGCTCCCGCCATTGGCCATCGGCAAGCGGGTACGCGCTGAACCTGCGCTCGATTCATAACGGAGTTGACGGTGAATAACAAGTTCGCAGCGTTGCCCCGATCACCCCTGCAAATTGCAGCCGCGCAAGCGCAACCGGTTTGCGGAGACGTGACGGCAAACATCATGAAGACGGTCGAATTGACCGGTCTTGCCGCCGATCGCGGTGCCCGACTGGTGGTTTTTCCCGAGAAGTTCCTGAGCGGCTATGAACCCGGCCTGATCGCCGGCGATCCCGCGCAATACGCATTCGAACTCGCCGATGCACGTCTCGATCCGATCCGCGAGATTTGCCGCCGACGCGGCATTGCGGCAATTGCCGGCGCGGCCACGCGCGGCGCGGACGGCCTGCATATTTCGTCGCTCGTATTCGATTGCCGCGGCGAGGACGCAAAGCCGTATCACAAGCAGTATCTATATAGAAGCGAAGCGGAAATCTACCGGCCGGGCACGCAAGGCTGCATGCTCGAACTCGACGGATGGCGGCTCGCACTTGGCGTGTGCTACGACTCGGGCTTTCCCGAGCACGCGCGCATGGCGGCGGTAAACGGCGCGCACGCCTATCTCGTGAGCGGGCTCTTTAGCGTGAAGTCCGGCTATCACCAGTCGCGCATCTGGTTCCCCGCACGCGCGTTCGACAATACGATGTATGTGTTGCTGTCGAATCACGTCGGCATGACCGGCGGCTGGGACACATGCGGTGCGAGCGCAGTCTGGAGTCCCTATGGCGATGTGATTGAAGAAGCCAGCCGCGAACGGGAAGAAGTCATCGTCGCGCGGCTCGATCCGGCCGTGCTTGCCGACGTTCGCGAACGGGAAACGGCGCTGGCGGATTTCGTCGCGCATGGCGATATGGCGGCCGATAACGTTGCGGTGCTGCCGCTGGATTAGCAGCGCGCTCTATTCCGTGCGCTAGAATGAACCGTACTACCCATCTGGAGATTCGTTTTGAAATCTATCGTTGCTCTGCTTGCCGCTACTGTACTTTCGTCGACGGCGATGGCTGCCGCTTCTACTGAGAAGCTGCCTTCGGGCGTGGTTGTCGAACACCTCGTGCAAGGCACCGGCGCGCAGCCGGCCGCCACCGATGTCGTGAAGGTCAACTATCGCGGCACGCTTGCGAACGGCACTGAATTCGACGCGTCCGCGAAACACGGCGGTCCGGCAACGTTCCCGCTGAACCGCGTGATTCCGTGCTGGACGCAGGGCGTGCAAACCATGAAAGTGGGCGGCAAGGCAAAACTGACGTGCCCGGCCGCCACCGCCTACGGCAGCCGCGCCGTGGGCACGATTCCGCCGAACAGCGACTTGACGTTCGAAGTCGAACTGGTCGACATCGTCAAATAAGGCGCGACGTGCGCTGAAACGCAACCCCGCGACGGATAACGTAGCGGGGTTTTTTTATGGGCTGCAGTGGCCCGCAGTGGCCCGCAGTCGGATAGAGGATGGAATAAAACACGACAACACCGCGTAGGGCATAAAGAACGACGTCTTTTCAACTCGCCGCCTACTCGCTCGTTTACCAGTGCTGTTGTAGTCATTCATCGTGCATGAGGAGCATCTGCCATGAATATCGACTTTCATTACGGCGTGGTCTATATCGTCGCGCGAGTTGGCGGAATGACGCCGAGCCAGGCGCTGACCGTCGCCCATGCCTGCCAGTATGTCGACGATGCAACCACGCCGGGCATCCTGCGCTTTCAGGGCGGCGAGACGTTCGAACGCTTCGCCACCGCGCACAAGACCTTCGACTATGCGAATACAGAGAACGACCAGAACCGGCTCGTGTGGGCGCCGTTTCATTTTCTGCCGGCAGGAGAGGGTGCAACGCTCGACGAAAAAGCCGTGTGCCGCGCGGACAGCGCGGTCGCGCGCGAGGTGGTGCGGCGCGCTATCCGGCAGCGCAGCACGGAGATGGGCTTGCATCGTCTCGGCGTGACGCTGCATACGTATGTGGATACGTGGGCGCATCAGGGGTTCGCGGGCATCGAAAGTCCGGGCAACCGGGTTCATTCTCTCGAGGCGCAAGATTGCACGCGCACGGGCTGGCTCGAGAATCTCACACTCGCCATGCAGCACCTGGTGCAGCACGTCGAAGCCGATGTTCTGACGCTTGCGCTACCTGTGGGCCACGGCGCCGCGTTGCATTATCCCGATCAGCCGTGGGCGAAATGGCATTACATCGACGGCAGGAATATGTTCATACAGCGACACAACCTGCCGGAGTTTGTCGAGGCCGCCGACATGGCGTGCCGTGCGGTTCGCGCGTATGTGGCCGGGCGCGAAGACTTCGAAAACGAAGAGGGCATGCCGCAAAACGTGAAAGCGACGCTCACCGAATTGCTCGATACCAACCGGATCATGGACGACAACGAGCGGTTGCGGGCGATCTGCGAGTTCGTGAAGGAGGGCGGCATTCCCGGCCTGAAAGAGGCCATTCCGGACTACGTGCCGAAGGGAGTCGGCTCATGGAAGTACAAAGCCACCGGTCTTCGCGCGGAAGACGACTCCGGCGAAAAGCCCGTGTGGAGCGAGGCATTCGAAAAGAGCGACTACCGGCTCTTTCATGACGCGGTAAAACAGCACCGTTTCGTGACGACTCAGGAAGTGCTGCCGGCTCACGGCCTGCGAATCGCATGATGCGTTCATGCGGGAATGAGTAGAGACCGCCACGCGGGCGGCCTCTTTATGTCTTTATGGCCCGGTTTCAGATGAAAGTACTGACCGCCCCGCCCGAACGCTCAAAGCGATAGCGTCGCCTCAATAACCCCAGCGTTGCCGCTCGCGCCATTCATGCTCGCGCCAGTGCTCGCGACGCCATTCGCGTTCTCGCCATTCGCGGCGTTTGCGCCACCCGTCGCGGCCGTCATAAGCGCGATAACCGCCATAGGCTACGGCGACCGGGGCAGGGCCGTACGCAACCGGAGGCGCCACATAAACGGGCTGCGGCGCATAGACGCCGACCGGAATGCCGACGCCGACGGCGAGATTCACATGGGCAGAAGCAACCGACGATGCGGCGAGAACTGCCAGACCGAGTGCTGCGCCAACGATCTTCTTGTTCATTTTCCTTCTCCTTGCACTTGAAGTGCGCTGCCAAAGCTTTGTCTCGATGGACGGCTGAAGTGTAGAAGCGCGCCCACGACACAGGGGAAACAGCGCTGCGAGATTGGTAACGCACGGTTACGGCCACTGCGGCGTTAAAAAATGAACTCGAAGCCTTTGAATCTCCGAATGCTTGCCTATAGTAGAAGCGGCTCTTGCCGCAATGCACAGTGCCGCCTTTTCTCGATACAGGTGACGGGGAACCGACATGACGCCATCGAATGCCGCGATCTATCAGGCCCAGACTTGCACGCCCGAGTCGCTGCGAATTCTGGCGGCCTATCTTGAACTGGCGCTCGACGAGGGCGAAAGCGTCGTTCTCATGAGAATTGGAGCGCACGTGCGCAGTGTTTATATCGGCGATCCGTCCGCTTCTCTGGAAGATTTGCGCGATGAGGGCGTGGTACAGGCCGAGCAGGCTGACGAGATTCTCGCGCTGACCCGCATAGGACTTAACCGGATCACCGCCGATGGCCAGCAGTATCGCTTTTTGCGCAGCGTCAGATACATTGCGGACCGTCAGGTTGTCGTTTTTACCCCGACCTGAGCTGTCCGGCAACAATTGGAAAGAAAGAGAGTGTCGGAATAAACAAAGAAGCAACGCGTAATAAAGAGTCCATAAAAAGTGGCACAGGCAAAGAACGAATGCATGCTAAAGGCGTCTATCGATTGCATCGAAGAGAACTTTTTGTATTCCGCACGCGTAGAGCAAGTCAGAATTCGGTTTTTTATGGCCATCCGGCTATGCCGTTCCCACGTTATTCATGGCATAGTTCGTTCGATTACCACATAAGGAGCAATTCAATGCCCACGTTAGAGCAAATCCAGGCAAAGCTTAAGAAGCTCCAGGCGCAAGCTGACGCCCTTATTGCAAGGAAAGCGCAAGTCGCAATCGACCAGATTCGCGAATTGATGCTTAAGCACGGCCTGACTACCGCCGACATCGAAGCGCAAGCAAAAGCGCGGGGCGCGGCCAAGGGCCTTAACGGCCATGCCGGCAACGCAAAGGCCGCGGCAGCCGGACAGAAGATTCCGAAGTATCGCGATCACAAAACCGGTGCGACCTGGACCGGACACGGCCGCGCGCCCGGTTGGATTGCAACCGCGAAAGACCGCAGCGTGTTTCTCATCGACGGCGCAAGCGAATCGAAGTGGGGCAGCGTTGCCGCTAACAACGCGAAAGCCAAAGGTCAGCCGAAAGGCGCGCAACCGCCGAAGTATCGCAATCCGTCAACCGGTGCGACCTGGAGCGGACGCGGCCCGGCGCCTGCATGGCTTGCATCGGTGAAGGATCGCAGCAGGTTTCTGATCGACGGCGGCGCAGCGTCGGTGGCGGGTAAGGCCGGTAAAGTGAAATCCGCGGCTGCGAAAAAGGTTGTGGCGAAAAAGGCGCGGGCGGGTAGTCAATCTGTTGCCACTAAAAAAGCTGCGGTAAAACCCGCTGCAAAGAAAACCGCCGCGCGAAAAGTCACCGCGAAGAAGGCAGCAACGAAAGCTGCAAGCAAAGCCGCGAGCAAACTTCCGGGCCGCAAGAAAGCCGCAAGTTCGCAACCCGCAGTGACCGCTGCGGCACCGGTCGCGTCCGCCGCGGCGAGCGCATAAGCGCACTGCACTGGCACAGCGAAGTACATGACGAGCGTACATGAATCGCCCCAGCAGGAGGATCGGGTTCTCCTGCTGGACTCAGTTCCTCATCCCGCAGCCGACGCAGCGGAGCCGTTCATTGTCGCGAGCGATCGCCGCGTGATTCTCGCTTATCCGATTGCGGAATCCGACTTCGAGCGGTTCGGTCCGTTCGATCCCGACGACGATCCGTTCTGCGCAGTGTTATTCCCCGACACGGTGTTTCATCGGCTAGGGCCACCGGGCGATGGCGATCTCGAGATTCATCCGCTCGCGTCGCAAGGTCTGGCCGCTTTTGCCGCACAGGAAGTGATCAACTCTTCTCTTGTCGATGAACTCGCCGCAGTGTCATTGCCGGAACTGGCGAAGCGTCATTTCGTCATTACGTTTCTGGAGTCCACGTTCGAGTGCATAGCGTCCGATTACACGCTGGTCGGTGTATACGGCGCGGCTGAAATCGCAAGCCGCGAGGCATTTGCACTGGTACGGTAGATCTATCCAGAGCGGCGCTGCCTGTTCGCCGCGCGCCAGGTTAGTTGCCCGGATCGAGTACCGGGCGCTCCGGTTCTGCAAGTGTTCTATAAGGCAATTGCGGGGCGCGCGGGTTGGTCGTCGTATTGTCGATTACGCGTTCGACGTCCGCAGTTTTCGCGAGTTCGCTGAGGAACGCCTGCTTGTCGAAGCCAGACGATACGCAGCCTTCCACATAGACAAAGCGACGTTGCAGCGTGAGCCAAAGCGTCGAATGTTCGCGCCAATGAGTCGCGGCATTGATATTGGCGAGACGCCGCTGCACGGCCTCCGCAATTTCCTTGTCGTACAGATAAGCGTTGGGTAAGCGGCAACGCCCTTCTATCCAGCAACTGTTGCCGCGTTCAATGCGGTAATGACTGTCGGCGAGCCATTCCTGTTCGGTTTCGAGTGGGCCGAGCGGTGCTGGGCATCCGTCAATGGCTTTGGAAATCTGAAAGAACGGGTCATGTCCGCGATTGATTCGCTGTTCTTCGCCGCGAGCCAAAGACAGAACCAAAAACAACGATAGACATAAAGCCGCGCATTGCAATGCACTCGCCGGCCGCTGCGTGAATCGTCTCAGTATCATGCTGATTGTCTCCACTCGTTGCGCAGCGAGACGTTCTTCTTATTAGCGGCTCGTGCGCCGGTTCTCGACCGCAAACTTGATCAATTCGGCCTGGCCTTCAATATCGAGCTTGCGCTTCAGATTCAGGCGATGTGTCTCGACAGTACGCACCGACAGATCGTTGCGTTGAGCAATCTGCTTGCTCGACAAACCCTCGGCGAGTGCATCGAGAATATCGCGTTCACGCGGCGTGAGCCGTTCAACCGGCGATTGCATCGCCGAAGCCTGAATCAATCGGGCGCCGAGTCCCGCGCTGAAATACGTCTTTCCGTCGAGCACGACGCTAATCGCCTGAATGATCTCAGTCGACGGCGAGTCCTTCAGCACATAACCGCTCGCGCCCGCGCGCACTGCCTGCGTGACGTATTCGAGGTTGTCGTGCATCGACAGCATCAATACGCGAATCGCGGGGAATCGCTCATGAAACATGCCGGCAAGCGCAATGCCGTTCATTCCGTTCATGCCGACATCCATCAGCACGAGGTGAGGCTCCAGGCTCGCGGCGAGCGCGAGCGCTTCCTGTGCATTGCCTGCTTCGCCGACTACCTCCAGGTTGCGCACTGCTTCGAGCCGCGCACGCAAGCCGTCGCGAACGAGCGGATGATCGTCGACCAGAATCAGACGGGCAATGGGATGTGAGATATCGTTCATGAAGACACTTCCTGCAGGCTCTGCTTATGAGGCTCCGTTGTACCGGCGACGAGCGGAACACGCGCGGTGACGAGCGTATGGCCAGGCTGCGAGTTGAGCGCAAGCGTGCCGCCTAACGCTTCCACGCGCTCGCGCATATTGCGCAGCCCAACGCCCGAGCGGCGGCCGACAAACGCGTGCGCGACATCGAAACCGCAGCCGTTGTCGGCGATTGTGAGCGCGACGGCATCGTTCGACACTTCCAGCGAGAGCGCCGCGTTCGACGCACGCGCATGGCGCACGATGTTGGTCAGCGCTTCCTGGGCAATGCGGAACAGAACGGTGTTGACCGCCTCGGCCAAAACCGCGGCGTGAGTATGCGTGATCTGCGTGAAGCCGATTTCAATGCCCGATTGTTCGCTCAGTTCGCGCGTGAGTTGCTCGATGGCTGCCGCGACGCCCAGGTCGTCGAGCATCGACGGGCGCAGCGCATGAGAAATACGCCGCACTTCGCGCAACGTGTCGCCGAGACGCGTGAGACTGGTCGACAACGCGGCTTCCGCGGCGGGCACGCGCGTTTCGCTGCGCTCGAAACGCGCGAGCGCCGATTCGAGCAGCAGCTTCACCGACACCATCATCTGACTGATGCCGTCGTGCAATTCCCGCGAAAGCCGCGCGCGTTCGTTCTCCTGCGATTCGACCACCTGCTGCGCGAGCCGCTTCAGTTTCGCGTCGGCGCTGCGATATTCGGTGACGTTGAGCACGAGCGCGCACAGCGCGATAGCGGCGAGCCCCGCGAGTGCGATCGCGTCGATCCACATCATCGTGCGATCGATATTGATCGCCGCGCGCTCGTCGATATGCGCGAGGGTCGTGTCGACGTCGTCGAGATAGATGCCGGTGCCGATCATCCAGCCCCAGCGTTCGAGCGGCACCACGTAGCCGAGTTTCGAGGCGAGCTTGCCCGTCGAAGGGCGATGCCATAAATAGCGCACATAGCCGCCGCCTTGCGACGCCGCGGCGAGCAGCTTCTGGATGGTGAGCACGCCTTGCGGATCGCGCAGTTCCGACAAATCGCGTCCCACGAGATGCGGCTCGCGCGGATGCATGAGCGAACGGCCATGCATGTCGTAGACGAAGAAATAGCCGTCCTTGCCGAAGTCCATCTTCTCGAGCACGTCGAGCGCGCGCGTGCGGCGCAGCGCGTCGTCGCGCGCGTTATCTTCGCCGGCTTCGTAAAGCGGCGCGATCGCGGACGTGGCCAACTCGACGTAATGCTTGAGCTCGATTTCCTTGCTCGCCATGTACGCGGCCTGAGTCGTCGCGTGCTGTGTTTGCGCGAGCGCGGTCGCTTCGCGGCGCACGCCGATTTCGATGCTGGCGATAGCCGCGAGAAAGGGCACGATAGCCAGCAAGACGATCTTGGCTTTGAGTTTCATCGTTGAAAAGACGGCCAGTGGACTACGTAGTAATACGTAGCCGGCTTACGTAGTTGCGCGCTTGTGAGGACGCTTACGAAGGCGAATACTACATCCCCGCGGCGCATTGCGTCTTGCGGACGTTTTCGCGCTCATGCGTCGGCAGTGCGCAAAAGCAGATTCCGGTTTCGGCAGATGACTGCGCGGGTATTTCACACGAATACCCGTTACCGGATTTCCGCGCGCCGGATCACAAGTCCGGATGCGTGGTGTCAATAATAGACCTAGGAGATGTACATGGAGACCTCCCCATCCGCCGGCCGGTCATGGCTATGGCTCATTCTTTTGCTTCCGTATATCGCGCTCTTGTGGCTGCCGTTCTATAACGACACGCGTCCGTCGTTCGCCGGTTTTCCGTTCTTCTACTGGTATCAGTTCCTGTGGGTGCCGTTGACCTCGCTGCTGATTTACGTCGTGTACCGAGGTGTCAAATGAGCGACCTGAACCCCGTCAATCCGGTGGCGATGACCGTCTTCATCGCATTCTTCGTGCTTGTCACGGTAATCGGTTTCTTTGCCGCCCGCTGGAAACGCGGCGACCTCACGCAATTGCACGAATGGGGTCTGGGCGGCCGGCAGTTCGGCACGGTCATTTCGTGGTTCCTCGTCGGCGGCGACTTTTATACCGCCTACACGGTGATCGCCGTACCCGCACTCGTGTATTCCGTCGGCGCATATGGTTTCTTTGCGTTGCCGTACACGATCATCGTTTACCCGTTCGTGTTTGCGGTGATGCCGAAGTTGTGGAAAATCGCACACGCGAAGAACCACATCACGGCAGCGGACTACGTGCACGGCGAATACGGCGGCAAGTGGTTTCCGGCCGCGGTCGCGTTGACCGGTATCGTGGCGACCATGCCGTATATCGCGCTGCAACTGGTCGGCATGCAAGTGGTGATCAAGGGACTCGGCGTGACCGGCGAATTGCCGCTGATCGTCGCGTTCGTGATTCTCGCGCTGTACACGTATGCAAGCGGCTTGCGCGCCCCGGCGATGATCGCGTTCGTGAAGGACATCATGATTTACATCGTCGTGATCGCGGCGGTGTGGCTGATTCCCGCGAAACTCGGCGGCTACGCGCATGTGTTCGACGCAGCGGATACCTATTTCAAGGCGAAGGGCGGCGCGACCGGCATCATTCTCAAGCCGACGCAATTCACCGCGTATGCATCGCTCGCACTGGGTTCGGCGCTCGCGGCCTTCATGTATCCGCACACGATGACGGCGGTGCTCTCGTCCTCTTCGGCAAAAACGGTCCGCAAGAATGCGATCTTCCTGCCGGCTTATACGCTGCTGCTGGGCTTGATCGCGTTGCTCGGTTATATGGCGATTGCGGCCGGCGTGCATGTGAAGTCGGCTTCGGATATCGTGCCGGCGCTTTTCAATACGCTGTTCCCGTCGTGGTTCGTCGGCTTTGCGGCGGCTGCAATTGCGATTAGCGCACTGGTTCCGGCAGCGATCATGTCGATCGGCGCGGCGAATCTGTTCACGCGCAATTTGTGGCGCCCGCTGGTGTCGCCGAATATCACGCCTGAAGCCGAAGCGGCGAACGCGAAGATCGTGTCGCTCGTGGTGAAGTTCGGCGCGTTGCTGTTCATCGTATTCCTGCCGACGCAATATGCAATCGACCTGCAACTGCTCGGCGGCGTGTGGATCTTGCAGATCTTCCCGGCTATCGTGTTCTCGCTGTACACGCGGCGCCTGAATACGCCGGGTCTCTTTAGCGGTTGGCTCGTCGGCATTTTGCTTGGCACGTCGCTCGCGATTTCGCAAGGGCTCAAGCCGGTGTTCGCACTGCATCTCGGCGACGCCGTGTATCCGGTTTATATCGGCCTGATCGCACTGGTCGCGAACATCGTGGTGGCGTTCGTCGTGTCGGCGCTGTCGCCGCGGCGAGTGGCCGTGACCGCCTGATCGTTCTTTACTGATCGAGTGTTATTGACGCCGCGGGCTTTGGGCTCGCGGCGTTTTTTATTTAAAGCGAGCGAGGCACGCTAAACCAGCACTTCCACCGATTGCATGGCGCGGCGAATCTCCGTCGTGCGGCCCCACGATTCATCGCGGATCGTTTCGAGCAGGCAATCGATAAAGCACTGCGACGCGGCATCGGACGGCTCGCCCGTGCGCGTGATGATGCCGACCGTCGAGTCTTCGAGTTCTTCGCGCAAAGGGATCGCGCACAAACCGTCGCGCGCCGCGCAGAGTTCGACGAGCGGCCACGGAAAAATGCTCACCATGTCAGTGCGCTTGAGCAGTGCGACCGCCACGGTGAGCGAATGGAGAAAGTGGATGCTGCGCGGCACCGGCAATCCGTAGCGGGAAAACATCTGATAGGGCGCATGCCCCTCGGTTTCCGGATCGAGCGCAACCAGCCAGTCGTCGTCGAGCAATTCCGCGAGAGAACGCGATTCCGCGCGCGGATGACCCAGGCGTGCGACGACCGCGCGGCTCGTGGCGAACAGCGGCTGATAGTTGAAATCGCATGCAGAGACACTCGGCGATTGACGCCCGACATAAATGTCCAGGCTGCCGTCGCGCAAGCGCGGTGTCGCGATCGCGAGTAAGCCTTCGAATAATTCCAGTTGTATTGCCGGCATTCTGGCGCGAAAGCGCGCGACTGTTTCGGGCAGAAATGTCAATGCGACCCACGCGGTCACCGCAATCGAAAGACGCCCGCTTGGCTCGCCGCGCATTGCGTCCATCGCCTGATGCGCACGCACCATTTGCGCGGCGACGAGCCGTGCATGCAAAAGCAGGGTTTGCCCGCATTCGGTGAGCGTCACTCCGGACGATGTGCGCACAACGAGTTGAACGTGTGCCGCTTCTTCCAATTGCTGAATATTTTGCGTTACGGCCGCCGGCGACGAATTGAGCGTTCGCGCGGCACCCCTGACACTTCCCGCATCGGCAATGGCGATGAGGGCGCGTAGCTGATGAATTTTCATTTGTGGCCCAGCGGTTTATACCGCGTGTGGTAAAGCGTTTGCCGTTGCTTTACGCGTTCACCGGCGTGGCGCGTTCTCAAGCGGCCTATGCGGGAATATCGTGGAGGCACGGCTACCGCATGGCGGCGCGTGTTTTTTCTCGCGCGATAAAGCTCTACACCTCGTAGTCTTGACGGCTATAAAAATTTAGCTGCATGCATAAAACGGCAAGCTGTCTGCTGAATGCGTAATGCCTAGCATAGGAGTGTAATGATGACCGAGCAAGTTTCCGTGCCGGCAACCGCTTCCGGCGTCCCATTGCACTTCGCACATGACGACGCAACATTGAAAAGCCCTACTGTGCAAAGGGTGGCGGATGGACGGCTCCTGCATGCTTTGTTTGTCGATTCGCTCACGGGTGTCTATAACCGCGCGTACGCGACAGGGCGCGCTCAACAGCTTCTGAAGTCCGCGCGGGCGGCGCGTGTGGCAATGCTGGTGGTCAACGTGGATGGCTTCAGCAGGATCAACGACATTGCTGACTACGATCTCGGCGACCGCCTGTTGCGCAGCGTCGCCCAGCGGCTCGCGCGCGCGCTCGCCACGAACGATCTGCTTGCGCGGATCGGCGGCGACGAGTTTCTGATCGTTACCGAACATCACGGTCACATGCCGATGCTAGCTGCCTTCGCGCAACAGATGCTCGCGTTATTCGCCGAGCCGTTCGTGATCGCGGGGCGCGAGTATCGCGTGAGTGCGTCGGTGGGGGTTGCGCGCTCCAACGACGGCGCTCGCGATGCGGCGCTGCTGATGCGCGATGCCGGCGCCGCGATGCGTCGCGCGAAAGTCCATGCACCCGGCAACGTGTGCTTTTTCACGCGCGATATGAAAGAGGCTGCGCAGCGCCGCTTTGCGATCGAGAACCGGCTGCGCGATGCGCTCAAGGCGGGCGAATTAACAATTGCGTATCAGCCAGTCGTGGCGGCGGCGTCGCGCGAAACCATAGCTGTGGAGGCATTGCTGCGCTGGACCAGCAGCGAACTTGGCGACGTGGCCCCCGCCGAATTCATCCCGATTGCCGAACAGGCGGGCTTGATGGAAGACATCGGCGATTGGGTACTCGAGCAGGCATGCGCACAGGTCGCGAACTGGCGCTGGAGCATCGCGCCGGATGTCAGTGTGTCCGTGAATATTTCGCCGGTGCAGTTCAACGCGCGGCTCGTGCAACGTGTCGCTGCGTGCCTTGCGAACAGCGGGCTCGACCCCTGCGCTTTGCAGCTCGAAATCACCGAGGGCATTCTCCTGCCGGACGATGCCACCGTGCGCGCGACGATGGCCGCACTGGCCAAACTAGGCGTCACGCTCGCAATCGACGACTTCGGCACGGGCTACGCGTCGCTGTCGTATCTGAAGCGTTTTGCGCTGCATGGCCTGAAGATCGACCGCTCGTTTGTCGCCGGTTTGCCGGACGACACGGATTGCGCTGCGATTGCAGAGGCGCTCGTGAAAATGGCTCATGCATGCGGAATGTGCGTCACGGCTGAAGGCGTGGAAACCGAACAGCAGGCCGTGATGCTGCGCGAGATGGGCTGCGACGCGCTGCAAGGTTATCTGTTCGGCCGCCCTGGAACCGCGGCCGATTGCGCCGGCAGATTATCGGACGCGGACCGCTTCAGGAGAAAGCGTATGCCCAGATAACGAATGCGCGAGAGGGCTGGCGTTTTCGGCCATGACTTCTAGAATGATTTCATAAAAATGACGAGCTTGAACGCCACCGGCATGGGAGGTGTCGCGTTAGTCAGTCAGGAGAGAGAGAACATGTGTGATGCAGAAATCGCTGCTGTGCTGTTGAACCGTTGCACCGCTCAGCCATTCGATAACGAGGAGCCCGCCTATCTCGACATATTGCGCGAAGGCAATCTTTCGTTCAAACATGTCGTGAGCTTTGTGGGTCCGCGCGATATTCCGGACCCCGAAGCATGTCATGCCGAATCGATCATTTTCGCCGACGGTTCGCGCGCATTGCGGATCAGCCCGGTAGCAGGCGATAGCGGCTGGACGCGCTGGACCGCGCTGCAACCGCTGCACTAAATGAAGCGGCAGGCGCGCTTCCCGCACGAAGCGGCAAGCGCGCTGCCCGCGTTTGACGTTAGAACCTGTCCACTCTGAACGGATGCGTGTCCACGAGCGTTTCTTCACCCGTCATCATTTCGGCGATCAGGCGACCGGTCACCGGCCCGAGCGTGAGTCCATGATGCGCGTGACCAAATGCGAACCACAAGCCCTGATGTTTTTCGGCGCGGCCAATCACGGGCATCATGTCCGGCGTGCAGGGCCGCGCGCCCATCCACGGTTGATCGTCGAGGCGTTTGTCGAGTGGGAACAGCGTGCGTGCAATCGGTTCGACGGCGGCGAGTTGCGTGGGCGTTTTCGGCGCATCGAGCAATGCGATTTCAGCGCCGGTCGTCAGGCGGATGCCGCGCGCCATCGGCGCGAGCAGATAGCCCCGCTCGGCGTCGAGCACCGGATGATTGAGGCGCGCGCCCGCGCGTGCCGCGTAATGCATGTGGTAGCCGCGCTTGACGCCGAGCGGCAGCCGATACCCGAGCCGCGAACTGAGCACGCCGGACCACGGCCCCAACGCGACCACCGCCGATGAAGCCGCGATCGTCCCTGCGTTTGTCGTGACCTCCCAGCCGTTGCGCAGCGTATTGGCGTCGCCGGTGAAGAACCGTCCGCCGAGCGCCTCGAAGTATTTCGCGTAGGCCGTGACGAGCGCGTTCGGATCGCTCACCGAATCCGCTTGCGTGTAGCGCAGGCCGCCGAGCAATGCCTTGTCGAGATCGGGCTCGATGTGCTGCAGGTGGGCGGCGTCGAGCGCTTCGAATTCGACGCCGTATTCGCGGCTCCATCGATCGGCGACTCGCAGTTCCGCGTCCTGAGCGGCGTTGCTGCGAAACACCTTGATCCAGCCCGTGGGGCGCAGCAAAGCACTCGCGTCCGCTTGCGCGGCCAGCGTGCGATGCTCGCTCACGCAATGTTCGATCAGCGTCGAATATGACTTTGCAATCGCGGCGTGTTTCGCCGGATCGGAGTTGCGCCAGTATCTCCACAGAAACGGCGCCGCGTGAAATAGCGCATCGGCGTGGTAGCGAACGTCGAGCGACTGGTTGCGCGCATAGCGAAGCAATGCACCCAGTCCGCGCGGAAATGCGTACGGGTACACGCCTTCTCGCTGAATCAATCCGGCATTGCCGAACGAGGTCTCGTTGCCTGGCGCCTTGCGGTCGACCAGCGCGACCTGTCGGCCGCGCTTTTGCAAATGCACGGCCACGCACACGCCGACAATGCCGGCGCCGAGTACGACGGTATCGAACTTCATTGTTGTCATCGTTAAACTGCTGAGAGGCCCGAGCCGTTCGCGTCGGCGTCGTTAAAAAGAGGGGGCGACGTCACGATCGATTTCAACGACGCGTCCGCTTTCGTGAGCTTCGACAGATCGGGTCGCGGACGGCGCAACGCAGGCGACTGCGCGAACACCTGCTCCATCGCATGCGCGACGGCGAGCGTCTTGCGGTCGCCATGAAACGGCCCGACGATTTGCAAGCCGAACGGCATGCCCGCGTGATCGACACCGCACGGCAGCGACAGCGCCGGATGCGTCGTCAGCGTGACGACATAGGTGAGCGCGAGCCAGCGGTAATAGTTGTCCTGCTCGCGCCCGTCGATTTGCGCGGCGTACAACTGCTGCCACGGAAACGGCGATACGGGCGTGGTCGGCGAGAGGATCACGTCGTACTGCTCGAACGCGGCCTGAAAGCGTTTGAAGATGCGCGTCTGTTCGGCTTGAGCCCACGCGCTGTCCGCGAGACTCATGCTTGCGCCGAGCTCGTAATTGGCGCGTGTGTTCGGGCCGAGTTGCGCCGGATCGCGCGTATAGGCATCGTGCAGACCGGCGACGAAGCTCTCCGCGCGAATCACGTCGAAGCAGCGGTGCACGTCGCCGAGATCGAAGCTCACTTCCTCGCATGAACGGAAAGACGGCGCGATTAGCGCGATGCGTTCGCGAAACACGTTGCGGATCGACGCATCCACGTCGCAACTGCCGAAGTCTTCGGTCCAGCCCACGCGCAATGTGGCGAGGTCGATGTCGGCGGGCGCGGCGAAGCTGAGCGGATCGGCGGCAAAGCTGAGCGGGTCGCCCGCCGAGATGCCCACGGTAGCGGCGAGCTGCAAGCACGCTTCGGCGACGCTGCGGCCCATCGGCCCGACCACCGAGATCGGCGACCAGCCCACCAGCTTGCGCGAATTCGGCACGAGTCCCGGCGTCGAACGAAAGCCCACCACGCCGCATTTGGAAGCGGGAATGCGCAACGAGCCGCCGGTGTCCGAGCCGGTGCACACGGGCAGCATGTCGCACGCAAGCGCGGCCGCCGAACCGCCCGACGAGCCGCCTGCATTCAATGCTGTGTTGAACGGATTGCCGGTCGCGCCCCACACCGGATTGCGCGTGTTCGCGCCGGCGCCGAGTTCCGGCACGTTGGTCTTCGCGGTGACGATCGCGCCGGCGGCACGCAGACGCTCGACGAGCACCACGTCTTGCGTGGGCACGTTGCCGCGCGACATCGGCGAACCATAAGTCGTCAGGAGTCCGGCGGTATTTTCGAGGTCCTTCACGCCGAGCGGCAAGCCGTGCAGAAGGCCGAGCGGCTCGCCGTCGAGTACCTGCTTTTCCGCGCGTTTGGCGGCGGCGCGCGCGGCCACAAAGTCGGTTGCGGTGATCGCGTTGACCGCCGGATTCACCGCCTCGATTCGCGCGATGCACGCCTCCAGCAGTTCGACGGGCGAGATCTCTTTCGCGCCGATCATCCGGCGCAACTCGACCGCGCTACGGCCGGGCAAATCGTTGTCTCGACTCATATCGTCTCCACTCATTGTGCTCATTGTGTCTTTCTTGGTCAGCCGAGCGCTTCGCCGGTGCGGTCCTTCAGCCAGATTACCGGCACCAGCGAAATTGCGCACGCGGCGGCCACATACCAGGCCGGCGCGAGCGGATTGCCGGTGCGCGCGACCAGCCAGCTTGCGATAAACGGCGAGAAGCCGCCAAAAAACGATGCGCTCACAACATACGTCAATGCAATTCCGGTTGCACGCACATGCTTCGGGAACAGTTCCGGGATCATCACGAGCACGGGCACGATCTGCCCGGACACGAACACGGCGAGCAGCGCGGACACGATGCAAAGCGCCGTCATCGACGGATGCGCGCTCAGGAATGCAAACGCCGGATACACGAGCAACAGCATCACGACGCGCGAAATCACGAGCACGCGCTTGCGGGTGTAGCGGTCCGCGAGCATGCCGGCGAGCGGCGCGGCGACGAACAGCGCAAGCGAACTGACGATACCGGAGATCACCGCCGACGTCGACGAAAGATGCAGCGCGCGCACCGCATGACTCGGCAGAAAAAAGGCGGTGATGTAGACCGACACGGAGCCGCCCAACTCGGCGAAAGTGCCGAGAATCGTCAGCTTGAGATGCGTGGTCAGCGCGGCCTTCAGCGCGCCGCTCGGCGCGGCTTCGCCGGGCTTGCGCGCGGTCAGCGTTTCTTCGAGGCGCCGGCGGATCAGCATGCCGGCCGGCGCCGCGACGATGCCGAGCACGAACGGAATGCGCCAGCCCCATTCGAGCACCGCCTGCTTCGGCAGCAGCACATTGACGAGCGTCGCGACCAGCGCGCCGAGCACGAGGCCTGCGGCAGTCGCCGCGAAATTCCAGCTCGCGAAGAACGCGCGCGTGTTGTCGGTGGCATATTCGACGAGCAGCGTCGTGCCCGGTCCGAACTCGCCGCCCGCCGCGAAGCCTTGTATCAACCGCGCGGCGAGCACGATGAGCGGCGCGGCGAAGCCGGCGACCGCGTAAGTGGGCGCGCACGCGATCATCGCGCAGCTAAGCGCCATCAGCATGATCGTGAGGACCATCGCGTTCTTGCGGCCCGCGCGATCCGCATACGCGCCGATCACGACGCCGCCGAGCGGCCGCACCACGAAGCCCACGCCGAATACGCCGATCGACAGTAAAAACTGATTGACGGGCGACGCGCCCGGAAAGAACAACTGCCCGATCTGGATCGCGAAGAAGCTGTAGATCGTGAAGTCGTAGAATTCGAGCGCCGTGCCGATGGTCGTGGCAGTGATGACGCGGGTCTTCGTCAAACGGGACTGACTAAGCGCAAGGGTAGACACGATACGGGCCCCACATAAAGGTGGAATCGACGTGAGTTATCATATACGAGAAAAAAATAGTTTCTCGCATACGAGAAATTTTTGTGGACAGGCGGGAAGCAAGGAAGCCAGGCGGAATCAGTGACATGGTCAAAGCCGTAGCCGTAGTGAAACAACCGAAGGCGCACGCGCATGAAGCGCCGCCGTCGCTCGATCACAAGCTGGTGGGCGGGCATTTGCGGCAGGCGCGCAAGGCGCGCGGGCTGACGCTCGCCGAATTGTCCGAGCGCTCGGGCATTGCGGTATCGACGATCTCGAAGGCCGAGCGCGGCGACATCGCGCTGACCTACGACAAGTTCGCGGCACTCGCGCATTCGCTCGAGCTCGAGTTCGACGCGATTTTCGGCCGGCGCCGCAAGCCGGCGGCCGGCGCGATGAAGCCGTCGTTCACCGCGGCGGGCAAGCAGCAGGTGTACGACACGCCGAACTACGAGTACGGGATGCTCGCGAACAACCTCACGGGCAAACGCATGATGCCGATGCGCGCGCACATCCATGCGCGCGCCGTATCGGACTTTCCCGAGTACATCCGGCATTCGGGCGAGGAGTTCGTCTTTCTGCTCTCCGGCAAGCTCGAATTGCGCTTCGAGAACGGCAAGTCGTTCAGGCTGATGCCGGGCGACAGCCTGTACTTCGACAGCTCGGTCGGGCACATCTATGTGAGCGTCGGCGAGGAAGATGCGGATGCGCTGGTGTGCTGCGTCGATACGGACGAGCATCGGCCGCGCGGAGCGATTTGAACGCCTATTCCCGAGCGCCACGATGTCTGCGTGCGAGGACGTTGTAATGGGGAGCGAAGCCGTCGTGCGCGTCAGCGTGTAAACTGCTGACTTTTTTGCATCCGGTGGTATGTTGCAAGCCCCCCAGCGCACAGCTCTCAGCGGCCCGGCGCTCGTTCGCCTGCTGGCGCGCTTCGCCAATGTCGACGTTCCCGAACCACGGCAATCGCTATCCGACCGGCTGAGCCAGTGGCTCGGCTGGACGGATGCGATCGCGCTGTCGTCGGCGCTCAGCGGCGCGCCGCCCACGCCGGCCGCGGGCGCGCGAGCATTCGGCAGCGCGGAGGAGGCGGAATGCGCGCGCGCGCGGGCCGCGCTCGTCGCCACGATTACCGGCGACAGCGCGTTCGCGACCGCCAGGCGCCGCGGTCCCGCGTATGTGGAGCCGCAGGCCGCGCCCGTCGACTACGCGCTCTTTCGTCAGCGCTACCAGGCCATGCAGCAGTCGATGGAAACGGGTGTCGGCAATCTGCGCGGCCGGCTGCGCGCGTTGCTTGCCGCCAGGAATCCTGCGATGGGCCGTCTCGCGGTGCTCGATGCCGTGATGGAACGTGCGCTCGGCGAACGCGAGCGAAGCCTGCTGGCCAATCTGCCGGTGCTGCTCGCCGGACACTTCGAGCGTCTGCGCGACAGCGCACAGCCGCTGCCGGACGATGGCGATGGCGCACAAGCCGCCCCCGGCGCGCCCGGCCCCTGGCTCGACGTGTTCCGCAAGGACATGCAAAGCGTGCTGCTTGCCGAGCTGGATATTCGTTTACAACCAGTCGAAGGGTTGCTTGCCGCCCTTCGTACTCGCTAACCGGGACGCCATGTCCAGATATCGTATTGATCTCGTTGTGTTCGCGGCAGGTCTCGCCGCGGTGTGCGGCATTGCCATCGGCTATGTCGGGTCCAACTGGCTGGCGCTGGCCGTCACGCTGCTGATCGGCGCGATTTATCTTGCTGGCGCGCTCGAATTGCGGCGCTATAGCACGGCGACTGCGACGCTCACTCGCGCCGTCGCGCGCCTCGCCGAGCCGCCGCCGCGGCTTGGCGCGTGGCTCGAGGAATTGCATCCGGGCTTGCGCAATACGGTTCGTCTTCGCATCGAAGGCGAGCGCGTCGCGTTGCCGGGGCCTGCGCTCACGCCTTATCTCGTCGGCTTGCTGGTGCTGCTCGGCATGCTCGGCACGCTGCTCGGCATGGTCGTGACCTTGCGCGGCACCGGCATGGCGCTCGAAAGCGCAACCGATCTGGCCGCGATCCGCGCTTCGCTGGCCGCGCCGGTGAAGGGCCTGGGCTTCGCGTTCGGTACGTCGATCGCGGGCGTGGCGAGTTCCGCGATGCTGGGCCTGTTGTCGGCGTTGTGCCGTCGCGAGCGGCTCGAAGCGGCGCAACAGCTCGACCTTAGGATCGCCACGAGCCTGCGCATCTATTCGCAGGCTCATCAGCGCGACGAGAGCTTCCGGCTCCTGCAACGGCAAGCGGAACTGATGCCGACGCTGGTCGACCGTCTGCAAACGATGATGGCCGCGATGGAGCAGCACAGCCTCGCTTTCAACGAGCGCCAGCTTGCAAGCCAGGAGACGTTTCACAACAAGGCGCAGGCCGCGTACACGCGGCTCGCCGCATCGGTCGAGCAGTCGTTGAAGCAGAGCGTCGCGGACAGCACGCGTGCTGCCGGCGCGGCGCTCGAACCGGTCATGCAGGCGACGATGGCCGGCCTCGCGCGCGAAAGCGCCTCGTTGCACGAGAGCGTCTCGCAGGCGGTGCAGCGGCAACTGGATGCGCTGTCGAACGGTTTCGAGTCGGCTACCGGCAAGATCGCGGGCATCTGGAACGAGGCGCTTGCCGGCCAGCAACGTTCGAACGATGCAATGACGCAGCAATTGCAGGCTTCGCTGGAGCGCTTCACGCAGACGTTCGACGAGCGCTCGGCGGGACTTGTCGACGGCGTTTCCGCGCGCCTCGAAACCGCGGCGGGCAAGCTTTCGCAGACGTGGAACGACGCGCTGTCGCGCCACGAGCAGTCGGGCGCGACGCTGGCGGCGCGGCACGAGCAGGCGCTGGTTGCGGCGGCGGCGACGTTCGCGGAGCATTCGGCGTCGCTGGTGCGCAACGTCGGCGAGTCGCATGCGGACTTGCAGACGCAACTGGCCTCGCGAGACGAAGCTCGGCTCGCGGCGTGGACGGAGAAGCTCGAGTCGATGGCGGGCATGATCGGCAAGGAGTGGCAGCAGGCGGGCGAACAGAACGAAGCGCGGCTTGCGGTGTGGACGTCGAAGCTCGATTCGATGGCGAACACGCTCAGCGAGAAATGGCAGCAAGCCGGGGAGCATAACGAAGAGCGGCTCACGGCATGGACGTCGAAGCTGGACTCGATGGCGAGCGCCCTCGGCAAGGAATGGCAGCAGGCGGGAGAGCACAACGAAGCGCGTCTCGCGGCGTGGACGTCGAAGCTCGATTCGATGGTGGCGATGCTCGGCAAGGAATGGCAGCAAGCCGGCGAACATAACGAAGCGCGCCTCGCGGCATGGACATCCAAGCTGGACTCGATGGCGAGCGCCCTCGGTAAGGAATGGCAGCAAGCGGGAGAGAACAACGAAGCGCGTCTTACGGCATGGACATCGAAGCTGGACTCGATGGCGAGCGCTCTGAGCCAGGAATGGCAGCAAGCCGGCGAACTGACGGCCAACCGTCAGCAGCAGATTTGCGACACACTCGAGCAGACCGCGCGCGATATTTCGGCTCAGACGCAGGCGCATGCCAGCGAAACCATCGCTGAAATTTCGCGGCTCGTGCAGGCGGCGTCCGAGGCGCCGAAGGCCGCTGCCGAAGTGGTCGCCGAGTTGCGGCAGAAGCTGTCGGACAGCATGGTGCGCGACACGGCGATGCTGCAGGAGCGCAGCCGTCTGCTCGAAACCCTGGAAACGCTGCTGGACGCGGTCAACCATGCATCCACGGAACAGCGCACGGCGGTCGATGCGCTCGTCGCGACGTCGGCGGATTTGCTCGAACGCGTCGGCACGCGTTTCACCGACAAGGTCGAGGCCGAGGCCGACAAGATCGGCACGATAGCCGCGCAGATCGCGGGCGGCGCCGTCGAAGTGGCGAGCCTCAGCGACGCGTTCGGCGCGGCGGTGCAGTTGTTCGGCGAATCGAACGACAAGCTCGTCGCGCATCTGGAGAGAATCGAAGCGGCGCTCGACAAGTCGCTCACGCGCAGCGACGAACAGCTTGCCTACTACGTGGCGCAGGCGCGCGAAGTTATCGATCTGAGCGTGATGTCGCAAAAGCAGATTGTCGAAGATCTGCAGCAGCTTGCGGCGCGGCGCTCGGCTGACGGAGTCGAGGCGGCATGAGCGGGATGAGCGAGGACATCGACGGCGGCGTCGAGCCGGGCACGCCGATCTGGGCGGCGTTCGGCGACATGATGTCCGTGCTGCTCGGCGCGTTCATGCTGATTCTGGTGGCCGTCATCGGCGTGCAACTGGAACTGTCGAACAAGCTCGAGCAGGAGGTCAAGCAGCGTCAGGTTGAAACGCAGCGCCGCAAGACGCTCGAAGAGGCGCTCGCCGGCCCGCTCGCGGCCGGGCGCGTGACGCTCGTGAACGGGCGCATCGGCATCAGCGGCAATGTGTTGTTCGCGCTCAACTCCGACCAGTTGCAGCCGCAAGGGCGCGATCTGTTGAAGAGCTTGGCCGGCCCGCTGTCCGCCTATCTGCGCGCGAGCGACCAGATCCTGATGGTGAGCGGCTTTACCGACGATCAGCGGCTGCGCGAAGGCAATCGCCGTTTCGCGGACAACTGGGAGTTGTCGGCGCAGCGCGCGCTGACGGTGACGCGCGCGTTGATCGAGGCGGGCGTGCCGGCGCCGTCGCTGTTCGCGGCGGCATTCGGCTCCGGCCAGCCCGTCAGTTCGAATGCCGACGAGCAAGGGCGCGCGCGCAACCGTCGCGTGGAAATCGCGCCGGTGCCGAGACTGTCGGCGGCCGCGGGAAAGCCTCGTGAATAACAGCGCGAGCGATCCCATGACTGAAGCCGCAGGCGACGCACAGACGCCGCGCGCCACGCTCGACGCGTGGCGCGAGCGCGGCGCCGATCGTGTCGATCCGCCGCGGTTTCGTTTCATCGACGCGTTGGAGCGGCGTGCCGCCGCGCAGCGCGGCGAGACTCGCCGCGTGCTTGACGAGAGGCTCGCCGTGTTGCTTGATGCGTATGCGCGGCAAATAGCTGCGGCGGAGCCCGACGCATGCGGCGCGATGAAAACCGATAACGCTGCCCGCACAGCCGAATCGACAACAGGCGCAGGCCCGCTCGTCCAGATCATCACCGAATTGCACGGCGCGCCGCAACACCGAGAGCGCAACTACGCCGCCTATCCCGAACTCCCCGAACTCGATTATTTCCGGCAGACGTGGGCCAAAGTCCGCACCGACAAGCAGTTGCGGCAGTCGCTGCAACCGGCGCCCGGCAACGCCGGGCCGCTCAATTCGAGCAGCCTCGTGCATCGCTCGCTGTCGCTGATGCGCGAGTTGTCGCCGGGCTATCTGAAACAGTTTCTCTCGTATGTCGACGCGTTGTCGTGGATCGAGCAATTGAACGGCGGCGCCCCGCCCAGCAAGGAGCCGCCGCGCGCGGCGACGGGCGCCAAGGGCGGGCGCGGCAAGACGCGCTGATGCCTCGCGGCGCTTGACGTGGCATATTGGCGGGTAGCCATCGAAAGGAGCCCACCATGCGTATCCAGACCTCATTTCTGTTCGATCTCGACGGCACGCTCGTCGATAGCGTCTATCAACACGTGCTGGCCTGGAAAGAAGCGCTCGACAGCGAAGGCATTTCGCTGTCGGTGTGGCGGATTCATCGAAAGATCGGCATGAGCGGCGGTCTCTTCACCAATCAGCTTCTGCGCGAGACGCACGGCGACATCAGCGCCGAGCGCGGCGAGCGTCTTCGTCATGCGCATGCGGCGGCGTATAAAAGGTTGCGCGCGCAAGTATGTCCGCTGCCTGGCGCGCGCGAGCTGCTCGATGCGCTCACGCAGGCGGGCACGCCGTGGGCCGTGGCGACCAGCGGCCGCATGGAAACCGCGGCGGTGAATCTCGAGGCGCTCGGCGTCGATCCGTCAAAAGCAGTCGTCGTGACGCGCGACGACGTCAAATACGCGAAGCCCGATCCCGATCTTTTCATCGCGGCCGCCGAACGTCTCGGCGTGCAGATCGAACATTCGGTCGTGGTCGGCGACAGCATCTGGGACATGCTCGCGGCGCGCCGCTGCCGCGCGCTCGGCGTGGGCCTGCTGTCGGGCGGCTACGGCACGGAAGAACTCGAACGGGCCGGCGCGCTGCGCGTCTACGACGACCCCGCGGCTCTGCTCGATCATCTCGACGAAGTAGCCTCGCGACCGTAGCCGTACATATTGCGGCATGACGCGGCCGCGACGAAATGCGCTGGCCGCGCCGCGTTTTTTGCATCGCCATTGGTTTCATTCAGACCGCATACGCTGCTGCAAACACACGGAACTTTGTACTGTTGCAGCCAGGAGCCCTGTACTCCCTGTACTATATGGATCAACGGGAACCGGCCCGGCAACAGCGATAGAAAGACCGGCGTGTACGCAGCGGCGGCGCGCCCGGCATGTTCCACGTGAGCGCATGCGGCGACCGGCGAGCCTGTCACGGCGATCCCGCCTGCGGCGGAGCTGACGAACCACGTGAAAATATGAACAAGTTTATTCGACCACCCGTCTCCTATCCGACCACGGTTGTTTTCGTCGACGACAACGACAACTACCTCGACGCGCTGCGCCGTTTCTTCCCGGATGTTTCCACCAATCTGTTTTTCTCGCGTCCGCAAACGGCGCTGGCTTTTATCCGTCAGCACGCGCGCGAAAACTCGCTCGAGTTCGCGCCGGCTTCCGCGTGTTTGAGCGAGACGGGCTTTGAACGCTTCGTCGAAACGTCGCCGCAGCGCGACGTGCTGGCGCGCGATTCGCGTTTCTCCGAGGTAGCCGCGGTCGTGGTGGACTACGACATGCCGGGTATAAGCGGCGTCGAGTTTCTGTCGTCCATCTCCAACCTGCATTGCGCAAAAATCCTGCTGACGGGCGTCGCCGACGAAACCGTCGCCGTCAAGGCATTCAATGCGGGCATTGTCGATTTATATCTGCGCAAGACCGACGCGGATTCGGCGAACCGGCTCGTGCATTTTCTGAAGGACGCGAAGAGCCGCCATTGCTCCGAGGCCGGTTGGCTCGCGTTGGGCGAGAACGGCATCACGTATTGCGATCCGCGCACGCGCAGCGTGATCGATCAGGTCGTGAAGGACAAAGGCATCGTCGAGTACTACTGGCGTCCCGAGCAGAATGCCATTCTGATGTTCGATCGCGAGGGAAGGGCGAGCGTGTTCGTCGCGTGGGCGGAGCACGACTGGATTGCGCAAGGCGAAATCGTCGCGGACGAAAGCGGCCCGGCCGAGTTGCTCAGGCAGATGGCCGTGCGCGAGGTCATGCCGCTCTTCTGGCCGCATCTTGCGTTCCGGTCGAATGTCGAATTCAGAATGCTCAAGCCGCAGCCCATTCCCGGTTGGGGCGACGCGTTCTACTGCTGGAGCCAGGTGGAGTCGCCGGAAGTGGCGCAAGGCGGCGTCAGGCCGCTGACGTTCGCGCAATGGCGCAGCGACCGGGCACGCTAGGGCTGCCGGCACGACGAGACATTCCATGCTGTTGGGGAAATGCGCGATGTGGCCATTCATGCGCGACAAGAGCCATGCAATTCCGATAGGGCTCGCGCAATGGTGCCTGGATGACGGCGCATTGGCGCGGTTTTATTGATCGCCCATAAGGCCCATGCGAATGAGCCGCTCAAGCCGCTCCGGCGTTCGCGCACAGAAAGCGGCACACTTCGTCATGCATGGCTTGCACGCCAGGGCTCGATTCGATGGCGCGCCAGCAGCCATGCACGAGTCCCGCGCCGATCCATAGCCGCGCTTGTCCGCCCGCCGCCTGAATGCGTTCGGCGAATACGCGAGCGTCGTCTCTGAGCGGATCGTGCTCCGCGCCGATCGCGAGCGTAGGCGGAAGGCTGCCATAACGTGCGGCGTCGAGCGGCACCGTCCACTCGGGATACGGCGCGCTTTCGCCCCAAGTTCCGCCCCAAGTTCCGCCCCGACTTTCGCCACAACTTCCGCCCCAATACATGTCGCGAAACGCGTGGACGTCGGCGAGCGTCAGCATCGGCGCGTGCGCTTCGGTATCGCGTGCGGGCGGCTGCGGGTCGGTGCCGAGCATCGGGTAGATCAGCGCAACACCGCGTATGCCGTCGATGCCCTCGTCGCGCAAACGCATCGCCACGCTGGCCGCGAGCGTGCCGCCGGCACTGTCGCCGGCCAGTTGCAACGCGGCGTCGGCGGGAAGATTGAAGGGCAGCCCGCGTTGCAGAGCGGCGCGCGTGATCTCCAGGCAGTCGTCGTGCGCGGCCGGCGCGCGGTGTTCGGGCGCGAGCCGGTAATCGACGGCGATCAAGTCGAGGCCCGTGTCCGCGGCAAGGCGCGCCGTGATCAGTTGATGGCTGTCCAGCGATCCAAGCACGAAGCCGCCGCCGTGGAAGTACAGCACGACGCCGCGCGGCATGTCGTCCGCTTTGGCACGGTTGCGATAGAGCCGCAACGCAATCGGATGACCCGCGGCAGTCTGGAATTGCGCATCTTCGGTGACGACTTCCGGCGGCAACGGCGGAGTGAGCGCGGCCGCGTAACGGTCATAGGCTTCGCGTTGCTCGGGCGGCGCGATGGACGCGCCCGACGTGTTATGTCCTCCGGGATACAGCGCGGCGGCTCGCGCGATGAACGCCGCCATTTGCGGCTCAAGCATGCTGTTGGCTCCGGCTGCGTTGCGCGGCGGCGGGCAGGCCGATCATGCGGCCCGCGTAGGCGGCGGCGGGTAATGCGGCTTGCGCGTCGGCCAGTTCTTTTACGCGCGCGGCGACGTCGGCGTCGAATGCGACCGAGCGCGGCCCGCTCGTATCGACATGCAGCAGCATTTGCTCGCCGGCGGCGACCGGCGTGTCGCCTTCGTCGGCGAACATTTCGAGGTAGAGATGCAGCCGCTTGGTGTCATGCGCGAGCACGCGCATATCCACACGCACGCGCGTGCCTTGCTTGATCTCATGCAGATAGTTGATGTGCGCTTCGAGCGTGTAGATAGAGCGGCCGCGTTCCTTGCGCACGGTGTCGGGCAAACCGATCCGGTCGATCAGCTCGTCGGTCGCGAAGCTGAAGATCAGCATGTAGAACGCGTCGCGCAAATGGCCGTTGTAGTCGACCCATTCCGCGCGGACCGTGTCGCGATAGCAGGGCAGGGAAGAAGCGGTTTGCGGCATGCTGCGGGTCTCCGTGGTCTTGGGTTTGTGTGCGGCGTGCGGCGTGCGACGCGCGAATCGGGTCGCGCGCCCCGTGCGCGGCGTGGCTTGCGGTCGCGCTCGCACCGATCGGCGGACGCCGATCCGCCGATCTTCAATCCGCAAATTGTCAATCCGCAGCCGTCAACCCATGCCGCGCCTTGGCCTCGCCAATCGCCGCGAGCACGCTCGTGATGCAGTCGTCGCGATAGCGCTCCAGTTGCTTGATCGAGCGCGGGCCGACCTGTTCGGCGGTGCCGTCGACAACGCGGTCGATCAGTTCGTCCGTCAGCTTCGGCGCTATCAGTTTAGTCCACGGAAGCTCCAGCGCGGGACCGAATTGCTGCATGAAATGGCGCATGCCCGCGTCGCCACCCGCGAGCGTGTAGGTGAGGAAGGTCCCCATGAAAGACCAGCGGATGCCCGCGCCGAAGCGGATTGCGTCGTCGATTTCGCCGGTGGTCGCGACGCCCTCGTTGACCAGATGCAGCGCCTCGCGCCACAGCGCTTCGAGCAGCCGGTCGGCGATGAAGCCGGGCACTTCCTTGCGAACCCGCAGCGGGCGCATCGATAGCGAGCGATAAATGCGCAGCGCGGCGTCGATGGTCTCAGAAGCCGTGCGCTCGCCGCCGAGCACTTCCACGAGCGGCAGCAGATAAACCGGATTGAACGGATGCCCGACGATGCAGCGCTCCGGGTTCACAGCGCGCGCATAGAAATCGCTCGGCAAAAGCCCGGACGTCGACGACGCGATGATCGCGTCGGGCTTCGCCGCGCGGCTGATCTGTTCGTGCAACGCGAGCTTCAATTCCTCGCGCTCGGGCGCGCTTTCCTGAATGAAGTCGGCGTCGGCGACACACGCCTCGATCGTATCGACAAAGCGCAATCGCGATGGCGACGCGCCTTCCGCGAGGCCGACGCGCTCGAGCGCGGGCCATGCATTCGCGACGTTCTCGCGCAACTGTTTTTCCGCGCCCGGCGCCGGATCCCACGCGATCACGTCGAGCCCATGCGCGAGCGCGCGCGCCACCCAGCCGCTGCCGATCACGCCCGCGCCGATCGCGGCAAATGTTTTGATGTTGACGATCACTGCCATTGCTGACGTTTCCTTGTTTGCCTATGCGTTGCTGGTTGTCGCGATCACGCGTATTCGCCGGCTGCGCGCCGTTCGAGTTGCCGTTCGCCGCGCGCGGGCAAGCCGAGCTTGCGCCGGCCTTCGGCGGGCGTCAGTGCGCGTCCGCCAAGACGCTCGATGATTTCCACCGCGCGCTGCACGAGCGTGCCGTTGGTTGCGGGCACACCTTTATCGAGCCAGATGTTGTCTTCGAGGCCGACGCGCACGTGGCCGCCGAGCAGCATCGCCTGCGCGACCATCGGCATCTGCATGCGGCCGATGCCGAAGCCGGCCCATTGCGCGCCGGGCGGCAGGTTGTCGGCCATCGCTTTCATGGTCGCCGTATCGGCGGGCGCCCCCCAGGGAATGCCGAGGCACAACTGAAAGAGCGGCGGCGCGTCGAGCAGCCCTTCCTTGAGCAACTGCTTCGCGAACCACAAGTGCCCCGTGTCGAAGATCTCCAGTTCGGGTTTTACGCCCAGTTCCTGAATGCGCGCTGCACCGGCGCGCAATTGCGCGGGCGTCGATACATAGAGGTAGTCGCCGTCGCCGAAATTGAGCGTGCCGCAATCGAGCGTGCAGATTTCCGGCAACAGCTCCTCGACATGCGCGAGGCGCGTCAGGCCGCCGACCAGATCCGTGTTCGCGCCGAAGCGCATGGGATCTTCGCCGGGACCGATTTCCAGATCGCCGCCCATGCCCGCCGTCAGATTGATGATGACGTCCGTGCCCGACGAGCGGATTCGGTCGACCACTTCGCGATACAACTGCGGATCGCGGCTGCCGCGTCCGGTCCTCGGATCGCGGACGTGGCAGTGCGCGACGGTCGCGCCCGCTTTCGCGGCTTCGATGGCGGCCTCGGCGATCTGCTTCGGCGTAACCGGAATCGCGGGATGCTTGCCGACGGTGTCGCCGGCGCCGGTGACCGCGCAGGTCACGATGACTTCATGGTTCATGCGTGCAAGTTCCTGTAGATGTTCAATGCGCGACGCTTCGGGAATCAAAGCCCGAGATAGGCTTTCACCGCAGGCAAACCGTCCTTGCCGTCGTAGGTCTTCACGCCGGCGAGCCACGCGTCGAGTATTTGCGGGTTTTTCTTCAGATAGGCTTTCGCGGCATCGGCGGGCTTTTGCTTGTTCATCACCGATTGCATCACCACGTTTTCGAGCTGCGTCGAAAAGCGCAGGTTGCTTACGAGCTTGCCCGCGTTGGGGCAACGCGTCAGGTAGTCGGGCGACGTCAACGTATAAACGCGCGCTTCGCCGTCGTTTGGGCCGAACACGCCGTCGCTGCCGGACAGGTACTTCATGTCGATCTGAATGTTCATCGGATGCGGTTCCCAGCCGAGAAACACCACCCATTTCTTGTCGCGGATCGCGCGCTCCACTGAAACGAGCATGCCGGCTTCGCTCGATTCGATCAGCTTGAAGCCGCCGAGCCCGAACTTGTTGGTGGCGATCATCTTCTGAATGGCCGCGTTGGCGCTGCTGCCAGGCTCGATGCCGTAGATCTTGCCGTCGAGCTGATCGCGATGTTTCGCGATGTCGGCGAATGTCTTGAGGCCCGCGTCGTACGCATAGCCGGGCACGGCGAAGGTTGCTTTTGCGCCGGTCAGGTTGGGCGGCTGCAGCACGTCGATTGCCTTCGAGTCGACGAACGGCGCAATCGCTTTCTCCTGCACCGGCCACCAGTAGCCGAGCGACACGTCGAGCTGTTTCGTCTTCAGACCCGCAAACGAAATCGGCACCGAAGCAACGGTGGTGACCGGCTGATAACCGAGCCCTTCGAAGACCGTGGAGGCGAGCGCGGTGGTCGACGTGATGTCCGTCCAGCCGATGTCGGCGAAACGCACCGCGCGGCACGCGGGCGGGTCCTGCGCGAACGCGGGCAGCGCGGCGACGGCGGCGCTGCCCGCGGCCGCGAGGCAGGCAAGCCGGGTAAGCTGTGCAAGCAGCGTGGTGATGCGTGACTTCATGACCTTCCCCTATTGACGCTTATGCACGTCTGACAGCGCGTTTTCGAAAGGGCCGCTTTGATGCGCGAATGCGAAGCGCGGCCCACCGGCAAGTGCTAAGTGATGCGTGAGGTGCTATGTGAGTCCATCGACGATGCGGTTGGAATGGCACTAACGTTAATGCCCCATATTGCCGCCAAAGCGACCATCAGCGACCCGTTCTTGCTTCCACGCGACAACGAGGGAAAACCAGCATGCGCGAGCGGGCGTCGGCATTGCAGCGAGCTTCCGGCGGCATTGCGGCACGGCATCGGCTATGGACCAATTTTGGCGCGCCTTGTCCGCTCGCAGTCTGCTTGCTACGCTCGCCGGAAACCGCACGTTCACTTGCGCTTTTCGCTGCTTTCGACGGCTTGTCACTTTCACGCCGCCTTTCACCGGATTCCCGCGACATGCCTGAAGAAATATCGTTTTTGCTGCTGCCGGGCTATTCGGCGATCGGCTTCATGTCCGCCGTCGAGCCCTTGCGCGTGGCGAACCGCTTTCGCGGCGAGTTGTACCGATGGCGCATTCTCAGTCTGGACGGCGCGCCGGTTGCAGCGAGCAACGGGATTTCGATCAACGCGGACGCGGCCATCGGCGACGTGCGTGATCTGGGTGGCACGGACAGCACGGCGACGCTCTTCGTCGTGGCGGGCTTCGAGCCGCTCGCCTGCTACACGCGCGAACTCGCCGAATCGTTGAAGCGGCTCGAGCGCGCGGGCGCGACGCTCGGCGGCATCGACACGGGCAGCTTCGTGCTCGCCGAAGCCGGGCTGCTGGGCGGCGCGGACAACGTGACCGTGCATTGGGAGGCGCTTTCGGCATTTCGCGAGCGTTATCCGTCGCTGGATGCCAGTCAGGAACTGTTCGAGATCGGCGCGCGGCGCATCACGTGCGCGGGCGGCACTGCATCGATCGACATGATGCTCGACCTGATCGGACGCAAGCACGGCGCGGCGCTCGCGTCGGCGGTGTCGGAGCAGTTCGTGGTGAGCCGCATCCGTCAGCGCTCCGACCATCAGCGCATGGAGATTGCCGCGCGCTACGGCGTGCACAACCGCAAGCTGATCCAGGTGATCGGCGTGATGGAGCAGCACATGGAAGAGCCGCTGACGCCCGACCGGCTCGCGCAGGAAATCGGCGTGACGCGCCGCCAGTTGGAGCGGCTCTTTTGCGCGTCGCTGAAGGACACGCCGACGCACTTCTATCTGCAACTGCGGCTCGGCCGCGCGCGCGAGCTTTTGCAACAGACCGACATGTCGATCACGTCGATTTGCGTCGCCTGCGGATTCGAGTCGCCGTCGCACTTCTCGCGGACTTATCGTGCGCGATTCGGTGCAAGCCCGAGGAGCGACCGGCAGGCGAGCGGCGGTTTGGTGCCACCCAAAGCGCTAATTAATGCACGTGTTGAAGGATTATCACAAGCGCAGCAACAGTGAATTCACCGATTCGGGGTTTACCCTAGGTCGCCGGCCTCCTAGACTGTGTTCATCGGCTGAAGACACAACGCCTTCAGCGCCTGACAAAACAATCTCTGGAGGTAGGTCATCATGAAATCGCTGATCGAAGCTGCTGTTATCGCCGCTCTTATTTCCGCACCGCTTGCTGCTTTTGCCCAGTCGAACCAGCCGGTCACGCGCGCTCAGGTTCGCGCCGAACTGGTTCAACTGGAGAAGGCCGGTTACAACCCGGCCACGTCGAACGACTACGATTACCCGGCGAACATCCAGGCCGCCGAAGCGCGCGTCGCCGCGCAGAACGGCACCGCTCAGACGAGCGGCTATGGCTCGGCGACCAATGGATCGTCGCAAGCAGGCAGCCGGGCTGAGGTCACTTCGAGCTCGTATTCGGCGCCGGTTTATGTCGGCCACTGATTGACGGCGGCGCGGCGAGGTTCGTCGCGCGATGGGTAAAAAAAGGCACGCCTCGGCGTGCCGTTTTCGACTGCTGACAAGCCACTTCAAAGCCTGGCCATGTGCCAGGCTTTGTCGTTTACCAGATGGTCCAACAAATCCGTGGTGAGGCGGTTTTGCCCAAATGACGTCGCTACGAATGGTCTATTCGTCGTAGTACTCGGACCGGGCGATCACGCGGTTTGTCCCGCGCGGGCACTGGCATGCGACGATATCGTTGTCTTTCACGGCGGCTGTTGCACCCGTCAACCCCCAGCCTGTCGCTGTGCCGAGCATGGGACCGTTGTGTCCGCAGCGTGCGCACGACGCAAGTCCTCCATCTTTCGCGAGCGCGCCATTTTCGTCGGAGAAGTTCTCGTCACCTTCGAGTACCACGCCGCCGGTCGTCGTCTTGTTGCCCTTAACTGCCAGCATCATTGCCATGCCAATCTCCGTCTAGAGTTGAAGTTGTTCTACCGGATCAGTACCGCTCGCGCGCTGCCTGCAACATCTTCAGACGGGTCTTTCCGTCAGGCGTGAATACCGTGTCGAACCGTACGAGCCCTTCCTGATGCAGGCGACAAGCCATCGTGAAGCTGACCATTACGCCGGGCTCCGAAGCGTGCACTTCGATCTCGACTGCCTTCAGGCGTGGCTCGTACTTGAGCAACGTCGACTCGATGGCATTGCGGAGCCTGTGTGTCGACGAGGGCAGATGCCGGTAGATTTCCGACAGGTCATCGAGTCCGAAGTCCGGCAGGTGCGCGAGCGACCGACGCCGGCTGTTAAGGATGCGTTCGATGTTGTCCCGCACCGAAAAGAACGTCTGTTCCTCCGGTGAAAAATCGGTCACCGTCGAGCCGTCGGCAAAATGCCCCGTGATCCGCTCGAAAAGTCCTGGTCCTGTACGCATGCGCGCCTCAATTCGCCATGCCGGCGATCGACGACAGCAGCCACCGGTCGATGGCAAGCCAGACAAGTCCCGCAGCGATACAGGCGACGAAAACCCACGCCAGCGGTGACAGCGGGCGCTGGCGCGAGCGCGAGGGGTTCACCACCAGCGGGCCTGACCGATCGGGCGCATTTCTGTCTGCGCCGCCACTCGTGGCGCGCGCAAGACGTTCGTCGATTGAACCGATGAGCTTCATGCGCGCCTCGGCCTCGTTCAGCGCATAACGACCCTTGAACCCGAGTCCGAGCACGACGGCGAAGATCGCCAGAAGAGGCAGCACGGGCTTCGCGTCGCGCAGGCGCTGACCCATCCGCCGGAGTAGTTCTTCGCCCGCATCATTGCGGCCGAACGCCCGCAACTGCAGTGGTTCGCGTTCCCATGCATCGCGCGCGGTTCCGTGGAGCCCGTTCAGGGCCGCTTCGTCGATCAGCGCGCAATGCGCATAGAGCGCGTCATCGATCACATCCTGCGGATGGCCACGCCTCTGCAGTTCCTCACGCAGGCTGGCAACCTGGGCGTCGGAATCTTCGCGCAGGACTTCCTGCGAGGGTGGGTTTGCGCTGCGAAGTGCAACGACAGTGCGTGCCGCGTCGCGCAGGGCGACAGGCAGCAGATCATGGGTCGGTTGTGCTGTGGCGAATTTCATGAGTGGTTCAGCGCTTTGCCTTCGGCATTTGCGACGTGAGCGACAGACTCACGTCCATGCCCTCGATCTGGAAGTGCGGAACAATGAAGAGTGCAACGCGAAAAAAACCTGGATTGTCTTCAATGTCCTCCACCACGACGCGGGCTTCACGCAGCGGATGCGAGCTTTGCAGGTCGTCCCCCGGTGTTGTCATGACCGTGACGAGCGAGCGGATCCAGGTGTTCAGTTCAAGTTCCAGCAGACGGCGGTCCTTCGTGGTGCCAATATTCTCGCGCTGGATCAACTTGAGATGGTGCGCGATACGCGAGAGCAGGAAGACGTACGGCAGGCGCGCATTGATACGGCTGTTGGCCGCAGCGTCGCGCGTGTCGAAGACAGCAGGCTTCTGCGTCGAATGCGCGGAATAGAAGCACGCGTAGTCGTGATTGCTGGTGTACGAAAGCGCTATGAGACCCTGGTCGGCGAACTCGAATTCGCGGGTTTCGGGAATCAGCGCGTCAGAGGCGATCTTGCCCAGATGGCCCGTATCGAGATCGTAAAGATGGACCGGCAGATCAGGTATCAGGCCACCGGCCTGAGGACCTCGTATCTGGAGGCACCAGCCGTTGCGCACGAAACTTCTCACCAGATTCACTGCAAAAACGAACGCCGCGTTCGCCCATAGGAAGGCGCTACTCCCGCCACCGCGGACGTCTTCGGTGTAGTTGAAAGCGCGCACGGTATTGCGGTCGAATCCGTACGGCAAGCGCGCGAGAAAACGAGGCAGCGTGAGCCCGACATAGCGCGCATCTTCCGTTTCACGAAACGCCTTCCACTTGAGATAGACCGCGCGCTCGAAGTGTCCGGACAGATCGCGTATGCCCGCGACTTCCTCCATCGACGTCCTGCCGAAGAATTCGGGCGAAACCGCGCCAATGAACGGCATGTGCGCCGCAGCCGCTACCTTCGACAGATTGCGCAGCAACGCAATGTCGGGCGCGCTTGCGTCGAATTCATAGTTGGCGATGATTGCGGCGAAGGGATAAGCACCAGGCGTGTCGTATTCCTGGGTGTACGTCTGCAGGAACAGGCCGCTCTGGACCAGCTCGGGTGCATCCTCGAAGTCCTGACGCAATGTCTCTTTCGAGACGTCGAGCACCTCGATATGCACGTTGCGACGGAAATCCGTCCGGTCGACGAGGAATTGCAGGCCGCGCCATGCAGACTCGAGCATCTGGAAAGCCGGATGATGGAGGATGGCGTCGATCTGCTTGCCGAGTAGCAGGTCGATGGCGGCGAGATGATGGTCGATGCGCAATGCGTTCACGCGCGCTCGCTCGTCGTTCGCCTGCTTCTGCTCGAACGTATCGTGTGCCGTGGTCTTCACGTGTTGCTGGATGTTGTTCTGGAAGCTTGCGCTCATCGTTCGGTGACTGACCTTTCCGCCTTCGCTTAACCCGTGATGTTTAGCATGCCGTACGTCTCAAAAACAGCTTTACACGCGGCAATTGTCACAGTCTGGTCAAAAGCAACAAACGTTGTCTGCGGCCGCGATCAATGCTTCACTGGCAGATAGAAGCCGCGTATCTTACTCACCCCAAATACCCATTGGTTACGCAGTCATTTTCTCGCGTAGCAGTGCTGATCAGGTGGCGCGGCGCGAAGCCGTGTTGGCTGTTGTTGTTTGTTTTTGTACCGGCGGGGGCGATAAAAGATGGCAAGCCTGTTTGACGAAGCGAGAAAGTCCGCATCCAGCCTGACGGCGATAGCCGGACGGCAAGCCTATTTTGTGGATGTGCCGGGAACCGACAGCGCGGCACAGCTCTCTGTCGTGAATTTCACCGCGACTGAGAAGATGGGGGCGCCCGGCGAAGTGCGCATTATTGCGACGCATCCGCAGCAGCTTCCACGCGCCGATTATCTGAACCGTGACGCGGTTTTCAGTATCGTGCCCGACGATGGCGTCGCGAGAAAGTTTTCGGGATACATCGAACGCTTCTCGACGATTCAGACGACAAAGGACTTCACGAAAATAGAGATTATCGTCAAGTCGCATCTCGGACGTCTCGGCGCTGTCACCAATACGCAGATCTACCAGCACCAGTCGACACCCGAGATCATCGCGGCGGTGATGCGTCGCCACGGCATCCGGGATTATCAGATGTCGTTTCGTCTCAGGAAGCAGTACCTGAAGCATCTGTTCCACTTTCAGTACAAGGTCGACGATCTGGCCTATGTCCAGATGCTCATGCAGAAGTCGGGCATCTACTGCTATATCGTCGAGACTGAGCACGGTGATCAGGTGGTCTTTGGCGACGACATTGACCACTACCTGTACGATCCACAACTGATTGTGCCGTACCGTGAAGCTGCCGGGCTGGAAGCAGGTGGAGTCGAGGCAATCACGTCGCTCAAGACACACACGGTCACCGTGCCACAGTCATTCCTGGTCGCCGACTACAACCCCGAGTCCGCATGGGAGCGATTCAGGGACGAGGCGAACGTCGCCCCGCAAGACCCGACCACGTATGGCCAACCGTACATCTACGGTACGAACCATCTGGATCAGCAGGGCGCAAAATGGGAAGCGCAACTGCGGCATGAAGCGGCGATCGCCCGGCAGGTCGTATACGAGGGCGAGAGCAATGTGCTCCAGCTTCAGTGCGCACGCGTGCTGGAAACGGACGTCTTGCTGCCGGACGCCCCAAAGGGGCAGGTGATCATCGAGGTCACGCACAGCGGTGCACGCGACAAGGCGTACACCAACAGTTACAAGGCCATCCCTGCGGACCGGCGCTTCCGTCTGGAAATCAAGCCGGAGACGTGGCCCAGGATCGCGGGCACACTCAGCGCGCGAATTTGCAGCCCGGATAAATACACTTATGGCTACCTGAATTCGGTCGGCTATTACGTCGTTCGCTTTGACGTGGATTTTGCCGACTGGCCGAAGGGTGGTGAAAGTGTGCCGCTACGTCTGGCAAAGCCGTTCGCGGGGAAGCTGCAGACCGGCATGCATTTCGTCGCGCTGGATAACGACGAGGCAGTGATCTCCTTCCGCGATGGGGACCCGGACAAGCCAGAAATCACAGCTTTTCACCATCACAGCCAGGCGCGAGACCTCGTCACGAACGATCGTCGCTGGCTCTCCCGCAACGTGATCCGCACGCAGAAGAATAACAAGCTGCGTATGGAGGACTGGGCGGGCCAGGAAGGCATCAAGCTGAGTACGGAGCATTCGGGCAAGTCGCAGCTGAATCTTGGGTATCTGGTGAACCAGAAGCTTGAGTACCGAGGGGAGGGGTATGAGCTGAGGACATCGGGGTATGGGGTCAACCGCGCGGGTAAGGGTCTGTACCTGACGGCATACGATCGTCCGGCTGCGAGCGGCAAGCAGCTGGACATGCAGGAGACCATCGCGCAGCTCGAGAGCGCGCTGGCCACGGCGAAGGCGCTTGCAGCGTCTGCGAGTAGCGCGAAGGCCGAGCCCGCCGATACGGATGCGCAGCAGCAGGTCAAGGACGATCTCGACGGTCTGAAGAAGCCGGGCATCCTGATTAGCACACCGGCCTCCGCGGCGCTCGTCACGGGCCAGGGTCTGCAACTCGCAGCAACGGACAATATTTCCGCCGTTGCCGGAAAGAACGCTGACTGGAGTGTGCTCAAGCAATTCACGGTCGCGGCGGGCGACAAGATCTCCCTGTTCGCCCAGAAGTTCGGCATCAAGATCTTTGCAGGGAAGGGCCCGATCGAGATTCAGGCCCAGAGCGATGCAATGTCGCTCGTCGCCAATAAGGATGTGTCGGTGTCGAGCGTTAATGGCGCAGTCTACATCCGCGCCCAAAAAGAGCTGACGCTTGAAAGCGGTGAAGCTTTCATTCAGCTCAAGAACGGCAGCATTACACTTGGTGGCCCGCTTGATCTCTTCATCAAAACAATCACGATCCAGAAGGCAGGCAAAGCGTCGATGTCTATTCCGATACCAGCTTTCCCTCTTTCTCTCGAGCCAGACGAAGAAGTCATCCGGCAAAGCTTCAGCCTGCTAAAGGACGGAACAACGCCGGTAGATGGATACCACTACGATCTCTACCGTGACGATGGTCTGCATACGCAAAGAGGTGAATATTCTGGTGGCGATACGACGACAATATCGGGGCAATCTCCTCTGAAGCTTGTTACATGGATGGCCCAAGACTCGGCACGGAAGGACGCATGAGCGATTTAAGTCCCTCTAACACAGATCAAGCCGCAAGCGGCATTGCTGCGGCACAGCCACTCGATGCCCAAACAAGGCTGCTTGCAGCAATGGCTTACGGTGAATCGTCGTTACAGGACAACCCTGATGAAATGATGGCGATTGCCAGCGTACTTGTGCGGCAACGCGATGCGCGCGGCTATTCCGACATGGCGACGTTCACGCGAAACGACAGTACATTCTCATTTGTAGTAAGTGATGGTAATGCTCGCTATAGCGCGCTAATGAAAGCCAAGGATGACAAAATTGCCAAAACACCGGGCATGCAGGCAGCTATCAGCGCTGCCCGCAACGCGCTTGCGGGTGGTCCGGACAAATCGAATGGCGCCTATTTTTGGGATGGAGCAGACATTAAAACGAACTATGCTCACCATTTCAAAGTAAAGCAGGGTATCAAGATCACCGACCCCAGCCACAACATCTATAACATCCAGGATTCGACCCATCTTGTCATTCTTTACAAGACTACGAAAATAAAAAATAAGAAAACACACCAGGTGACAGTCAAAAAAGAAGAAGTTGGACGCTACGATCACATCTACGACTCAACATCAGCCTATGGCGGTACGATCTTCTGGAAATTCAGTCAGGACTATCTGGACGTCACCCACGCGAAGGAATATAAATGAAAAAATTCGTTGCTGCCGCCTTCTTAACGGCCATGTGGAGCTTGGGGTACGGCGCACCTCCGGACGAAAATCTGGTAAAGAGTTGCCTTTTGGCGCAAGCATTTGCGCCCGCTGTTGCGATTAGAAGCCTGAATCCGCATGAAGTAACTCAGGAAGGTGAATATGCTGCAGGCTTTAATGCGACATATATGTTCAGGTATCGTGGCGCCAACGTCGGGTACGCAGAAAGCAATACCGATCAGGCCTTGATTTTTTTGAATAGGCTTCACAAGGTATCCGGGGCAATACCTTTAGGCGACAATCGTGGAATCAAACGCAGCGCGTTCGATCCGACGTTGGCGCAATGGAGCGTCGCAAAGGAGGGCAAGCAGGAATTCTTTTGCGTCAGCTTCAATTTTGATGGATTAGGGCGAAGCGGGAGTTTTCAAAATATTCACGGGGGATATTTGCTTAATACAAAAACAAAACAAATGTATTTTGTAGTGCGCGACGTCAAGCAATGATTGCCTATTCAGCTCCGACGCGACATCGCCACGGAAATCTCTGGATGATCTTCTGCTTGAAATAGCCGGCAAACAAATCAATCAGCTTCAGATGTAAGCACGCCTCATGTCCTTATTCTTCTAATGTCCTGGCCCATCCCCGTTTTTACAAAGATCGACTATCCCAAACCGATCTCCCTGCGCATATGGTTGCCGACGTTAGCCATCATTGGGGCGAGCGCGGCAGGCGCCGTACTGATGCTGTGGCCGCACGGCAAGCCAACAAATACGCTCGTGTTCTGGGCCACACTCGTTGGAGCGCCACTGGTCGCCTGTGCTTTGACGTTCGGTTTTAAGCTCGACCATTGGGAAGACGAGCAGACCGACGCGGAGGAGTCCGAAAAGGAGCAGAAGCGGCTTGCAGAACTGTGGCGTGAATGGACCCGCCGCCATTTGTCTATCGTGGACGTAGCCGTATTTCCGGCAAGCACGAATGAAGTTGACAAATTCGTCAATGCTAAGGTCGACATCCCGACCAACAGCGGTCGAAGCGTTACATTCGACTGGGCGAAGGGGCGCGCCATAGCGTTCCGACGCACGCGACTGTTGCATCTCATCGCCGTGCGTTTTGCCAACGTACTTCAGATCCGAAAAGAGGTCATCGTCACGCTGATGCTGGCTGACACGTCACCGGCACATGCTGAAGCATGGAGCCAGCGGGTCACGCGCGTTTTCGCGTTTTTGGCCCCGCAAACGAGATTTCACGTTGAAGTGCAATCGGCAAAGGATGGTGTTCAGTGGATTACCCGCCAGGTTGACCTGGTCGATACGGCCACGCGGCTTGTGATTGCCGCACAACTCTGGACAGATGATGACGAAGAGCACGAGTTCAGTGAAGGCGTGGCGGCCTTTCTTATTGAACCAGGTGTCTCGCACGTGGGTTCGATATTCCGTCCCATGACAACGACACGCGACACGCTGGAAACAGGCCTCGCACAGATCAAGGACTACCAGATACCCCCTGAACGTCTGGCACTTGCGTGGTTCACCCGCTGCGAAGAGGAAGAGTCGACTGCGATCCGCTCGGCGCTGACGCAGGACCCGAAAGATTCCGCAGTCGAACGTCTGCTCGACAAATTCCTGGGATCGCCGGGGCCGGCCAGTGGCTGGATAGCACTCGCGATTGCGATGGAAGCAATGCGCGGTGCTGGGCCTCAACTGGTTGCCTGGCGCGAACCCGAGTCTGAAGCCCTTCATCTGTGCACGGTCTCGCCCCTGCGTCAAAAGGAAACAACGGTTTGAAGAGCGAAAAGAAACATATCGTGGGACGGCTTCTAGTTGGTGCCGCGGTCATCGCAATCGTGGCGTGGGTGGTTTTCCTCACGGTCGACATAGACGATCTGATCGCCTGGTCGACCCGGTATCGGACCATTCTTGTCCCTGCTGCGCTGGCCGCGGCCATCGGAGTCGGCTTTCTTCTTCTGCGACGCAAGCAGAAGCGGGACACGATCCAGCAGGCATCGAAAGAGCAGGGTGCCGAACCGCCGCAAAAGACCGATCCCGCCGCTAACGCCGCAAAGAATCGGGCCGAGCAGGTCGTAGCCTGGGCCAAAGACCTGAAGCAGAACCTGCAGCAGAAACGGTGGTTTCGCTGCGCTTACGTCCAGCCGTGGGTGCTGGTGGCGGGCGACGCCTCGACCGTGACCGCGTGGATGCCGGAACTCGCAACCCAAGGCTCACTGGTGACAGACGACGCTGTGCTGCTCTGGGGCGGCCTCGGAGCCGACGGTCGTCCGGATGAACTGTGGCTGCGCCAGATTCGGCGGCTGCGGCCCGGCCGTCCGCTCGATGCGATCGCACTCGTGCTCGATGGTGCGAGTGCTTTGCCTGACCGTCCGCAAGGGAAGACCGCCTGGGGTCTTCAGCTTGCTCGCATCACGGAGGTTCTGCGCTGGTCCGCTCCGGTCTATGTCGTTGACGTCGTCGGCATCGATTCCGTGCATGGGACCGGCACGCCCGTGACCGGCTGCGAATTCACCCGTCCGCTCAGCGTATCCGCCGTAGAAAAGTCACTGCTAGATCTGCGTGACCGGATGGCTGACCGCAGCGTGCATCAGCTTGCCGCCAACGGCAACGACGACTACGCATCGGAACTCTCCCGTCGGCTCGATACGCGCGCGACACCGCTGGCGAGCTGGATCACGCGGCTCTCCGACCGGCAGCGGCGGGCGTTACCCCTCGCGGGTGTCTTCTTCGCCCCGCTGGCCATCGCTGGTGCAACGACCTCTGGACTTCCCGACAGCGCAAATCTGCCGCTGTGGCGCCATTTCGCTGTCACCGCGAGCAATACGCCGGGCCGCCGTACTCTATTCAATCCGGTGACGATCGTCTCCACAATCGCGCTTGCCACCATCGGCCTCTGTAGCATCGGCATGCTCATCTCCGGCATGAACAACGCCCACGAGGTCATGCTCACGAAAGAGTCCCTGCAGACGCTCAACCGTGCGAGCGACACCCCGGCACGCCTGCGCGCACTGCTTGGACTGCAGCAGCGCATCGGCCTGCATGAGGCACGTGTGCAGGAACATACCCCACTGCTCACCCGCTTCGGTCTCAACCACGACAGAGCCGTACTCAACGCATTGTGGACGCCTTACGCGCGCGCCGCAAAGCCGCTCCTCGTCGCGCCCGTCCAACAGGACATCGAAGGCCAACTCGTCGACCTCGGACAGATGTCAACGGCCCAGCTCGACAACCGGAGCAGCCAGATGGCGCAGGATGGCCAGCAGGCGCTCAAAACTTATCTCATGATGGCCGAGCCGCAACGCGCACAAGCTGCCTTTATGACGCCGCAACTTCAGCATCACTGGAACGTCGACACCGGCCTGCAATCCGGCGAAAAACTCGACCTGTCCGAGCGGCTGATGGGCTTCTGGGCGCAGCACTTTGCCGCTCATCCTGACTGGCGCATCCAGCCGCGCGAGGATCTGGTGGGTAACGCGCGCCAGACGCTGCTCGCGATCATCGGCGTAAAGAACTCCGAGGACACGATCTACCAGAGCGTGCTCGACTCGGTGGGCCACAAGTATCCCGATCAGACTCTCGCGTCCCTGACCGCTGGCACGGATACGCGCGGTCTCTTCTCGACGTCCGCGACGGTAGCCGGCGTCTTCACGCGCCAGGCATGGGAAGGGTCCATCGAGGCCGCGATCGACGAAGCGGCGAAGCATAACGGCGTCACGGCTGACTGGGTGCTCGCCAATACCGGTGGCGCACAGCCCGGCTCGGCGTCGGATGGACAGACTCCGGAGGCGTTGCGCGCGGCCCTGCGCGCCCATTACTTCTCCGACTACGTCGAGCACTGGCAGGATTTCATGAACAGCATCCGGTGCGCCGCGGCACCCACGCTGCCTGCCGCCGTTGGTCAACTTAAGCTCATCGCCGATGCTCGACAGTCGCCGCTCATTGCGCTGATGAAGTCGCTGACATGGCAGGGTGGGGCAGGCGTGCAGCAGGCGTCGCTTTCCGATGCGCTCGTCACCAAGGCGCAAAACCTGTTCGGCAAAAAGGACGACGCTTCACAAAGCGCGCGGGTGAATCCGGCCGGTCCGCTAGACGCTTCCTTCGGCCCCGTACTCAAGCTCGTTGGCCAGACGGTTAGCGGCAACGCGGCGCCCGCGGCCGGCAGCGACCTGAGCATGGAGCGCTTCACCGAACGAGTGACCACGCTGCGCCTGAAGCTGCAGCAGATCAGCGACGGTGCGGACCCCGATGACCAGGCGCGCCAGGTCGCCCAGTCGCTTTTCCAGGGCAAGGGTTCGGAACTCTCCGATACGCTTTCCTACGCCCAGCTCGTTGCCGCCAGTCTCGGTGAGCAGTGGGCGGGCATGGGCGGAGCGCTCTTCATACAGCCTATCGAACAGGCCACGCAGACCGTGCTCAGACCTGCTGAAGCGAGCCTGAACGACGCATGGCGCCAGACGATCGTCGCTGCCTGGAACCGGTCATTTGCGGGGCGCTATCCGTTTGCCAGCACGGCCAACGATGCCTCGCTGCCCGAGCTTGCCCGCTTCGTGCGCCCGCAGGGTGGTCTCATCAACACGTTCCTCTCCACCCAGCTCGCCGGTGCCCTGCAGTTACAGGGTGACCAGTGGGTGGCGGCATCGGGCGGAACAGGCGCGGGCAGCACGGCGCGCTCATTCGATCCCGGCTTCCTCAAAGCCGTCAACACACTGCAGCAGATTGCCGGCCACCTGCTCGCACAGGGTGAGCCGCAGTACACATTCGCGCTGCAGCCCATGCCCACGCCCGGCGTGACGGATACGTTGCTCACGCTCGACGCGCAGACGCTCCACTACTACAACCAGGTGCAGAACTGGCACACGATGACGTGGCCGTCGAACAATCCGCAGAGCGCCGGCACCCGGATCGAATGGCAGACCGATATGGCAGGTACGAACAAGAGCTTCGAGTTCACCGGTCGCTGGGCGCTCGTACGCATGCTCGAGCGGGCAAAAGTCGAACCGGTGGACAGCGCGACCTACCAGTTGACCTGGCAGGCGAAACCCGAAGGCGTCGATCCCAAGCCGGGCATGACAAAGGTCGACGCAACCGCCGACTCCGCGGCGCTCACGACACAGGAGCCGCTCGAAGGAGCTCCGCTGATCATGACGCATCCGTTGAGTTGTCTGATTCGCACGGATGTCGGCAAGGGTCCGCTCGAACTGCTGGCACTCAGGGGCTTCACGTTGCCCTCGCGTATTTTCATTGATCGCTCGGCGCCTGCCGCGAAGCAGCCTGTGACCGCCGGTCCGCCGCCGCTGCCAAAGGCCGCGCTGGCGGCCGCGAAGCACGCTGCCGTGCCGATCCCGCAGGGGAGCGTACCGGAGTGAAAATCCACGCACGCCTGAATGCGGTTCCCGACTGCTTACCCCGACCATGACAGACCCCACCCGAGACAACGAGATCCTGCGCTATTACGAGGCAGAAATGCGCTACCTGCGCGAAGCCGGCAAGGAGTTCGCGCGGGCGTTTCCCGATCGCGCGCGCGAACTGGACCTCGACCGCGTAGGCGAGCGTGACCCGCATATCGAGCGGCTCTTCGAGGGCTTTGCCTTCCTGATGGGACGCCTGCGCCACAAGCTGGATGACGAACTGCCTGAACTGACCGAAGGGCTCGTCAGCATGCTGTGGCCGCACTACTTGCGCATGATTCCCTCGCTCGCCATCCTCGAGCTCATCCCCGAAAAGGGTGCGCTGCAGAAGCACGAGACGCTCGAGGCAGGTCTGGAGGCCACGTCCGATCCGGTGGGCGAGGGCAACGTCGCGACCGAGTGCGTGTACCGCACGACCCAGGCGGTCGACATGTATCCGCTCGCGCTGAGCGAAGCCGGGGTCTACGCGCGCGAGGATGGGCGCTCCGTCATCCGTCTGCGTCTGGACATTCAGACGCAGACGGAACGCACACGGCTTCAGGTGCCACGTCTGCGCCTGTATCTCAATGCTGACCGGCCCGTCGCGCTCGCGCTTTATGCTGCTCTCACGGCAAAGCCGGTGGCCATGCATGTGCGTGTACCGGGCTGGCCCGAAGACAGGCCAGGTGCGCCGGTCCCAATGCCGGGCCTGCGCCTCGCGCCCGCCGGTTTTGTGGCCGAAGAACGCCTGTGGCCCAAAGCCGATAACGCGTTCGGCGGCTATCAGCTGCTGCTCGAGTATTTCACGTTCCCCGAAAAGTTCATGTTCGTCGATCTGTTCGGACTCGATCTTCAGGCGATCCCCGCGTCGGCTACATCGGTCGATGTGGAAGTCGTGCTCGAGCGACCGTATCCGGACGACATGCGTTTGAGTGCGGACAATATCCGTCTCTATTGCACGCCGGTGATCAACCTCTTCACGGTAGGCGCGGAACCCGTGACGGTCACGCAGCACGAGACCGAATACCGCGTGCGCGCGCGAGCGGAGCACGGTTCGCTCATCGACGTCTATTCGGTCGACGGCGTGGAGTATTTCGAGCGCGGCCGGCGCTTCGAATACGTGCCTTTCGCCGCGTTCAAACACCGTGGCGGCATGCTGCGTCACGACATGCCCGAGCGCTACTACCACACCCGAACGCGGCGCGGTCCGTCCGGGCGGTTCGATACCTGGATCGTGCTCGGCGGCCATGCCTGGGACCAGGCGAATACGCTGCCCACCGAAACGCTGACGCTGTCGGTGACGGGTACGAACGGCATGCTGCCGCGCAAGGCTTTGCGTGAAGCAGGCATTACGCGCATGCGCGGCGGGTTCACCAACATTGGCGCGATCCGCAACCTCACGGCGCCGACGCTGCCGGTCTATCCGCCTACGGGCGACCGATACCACTGGCGCGTGCTCTCGCATCTTGCGCCGAACTATCTGTCGCTGCTCGACGCAGAGATTCTTCGCGGCTCGCTTGCGCTCTACGACTGGACGGACGGCGAACTCAACAGCCGGCGCATCAACGCCATCACCGACGTCCGGCACCGGCCGCTCAGCAAACTTGTGAAGGGCGGACTGATGCGCGGCGTGGAAATCACCGTCACTCTCGATGCAGGGCGCTTCGCCGGCGACGGAGACCTCGAACTTTTCGGCAGCATGCTCAACCGCTTCATCGGACTTTATGCGACGCTGAACCTCTACACGAGATTGGTGATCGTGGCGCAACCGACGGGACGCCGTATTGAATGGCCCGAAACGAAAGGCGAGGGGGCACCGTTTTGAACGCACGCCCGATGCCTTTGGCCGGACCAGCGAACACTGCGCCGCTTATGCCCGCGCTCCTCGATCAGGCGAAGCGGATGAACTTCATCCGTTTCTGCGAACTGCTCGAACTGGCCGCACCGGATATGCCGGCCCTGGGAACGACGGATTCGCCCGCTACGGACCCCATCCGGTTCCGCTCGCGTGCGCAACTCGGTTTTCCGGGCCGCGAGATCGACGCGGTCAGATATGACATCGACGATCCTGCAGCTCCGCCGTCGGTGGTGACGACATTCCTTGGGTTCTATGGCGTCGATGCGCGCATGCCCGCGTACTTTGTCGACGAAGTGGCGCAGCACCGCGACGGCGCGGAGCCTCTGTCGGCGTTTCTCGACATCTTCCACCATCGCATCATTACGCAGTTGTATCGTGTCGCGCGCAAATACCGATATCCGATCGGCTTCAGGCGGGACGGCACAGACCCGGTGTCGCGCTATCTGCTCAGCTTCGCCGGTTTCGGGTTTAGTGCACCGACGCGCGCAGCTAGTTCGATTCCCGGCCAGTCGGCGGCGGTGGGCAACGAAGTGCAGAAATCCAACGGCGCACGCCAGAGACTCGCAGAGGTGGCCGACAAGCGTCGGCTCCTCTCGATGCTCGGCCTCGCCATGCAGAAAACGCGTACCGCGGAAGGGCTGGCCGGCGTGCTGCAGCATGCGGTGCCGGACGCCGCGATCACGGTTGAGGAATTCCATCCGGTCTGGCGGCAAGTCACTGACTTTGAGCCCGCTGCGCTCGGTGAACAGTGCCTGCTCGGCCGCGGCTTTTACGACCGTGCGAACGTCGTGCGGGTCGTGATCACGCCGGCTTCGCGTGAGACGGTGCTATCGCTCGTGCCGGGGCAGTCCACCCATCGCGAGATCATGACGCTGCTGCGGTTCTACCTGGGCTACGAGAGCGAAGCGGATCTCGAAATGCATGTACGCGCGGACCTGATGCCCAGGCCCACGCTCGAGCCGCGTCAGGCGAACCTGGGTTTTACGGCACAACTGGAAGCATCGCCCCAGTCTGCGCCTGACGCATCGGCGCGTATCACGCGCGTGCAGCTTGGTCGATGGAACGGAGCGCGGGACGCGGCATGAAGAGCAGCGAAACGAACGGGGGCGTCGTCGAAATGCACAAAAAGATCACACGCGCGGCACGCCGCGCCGGTCTCGCGATTGCAATCCTGTCGACTGTCGGGTTGAGCGGGTGCGGTGCTGCGCAGGCCGTCGGTGACGGAACCGTGGACGCCGCAAAGTGGGCGTTTACGACGCAGGTCAAAACGATGAATGTGGATCTCTCAAGCCGTGCGTTGCTTAATGCGGACGCCAAGGGGCAATCGCTCTCGACGGTAGTGCGTTTCTACCAGCTCAAGGATGCGAGGACATTTGAACAACTGAATTATTCGGAGCTGCAGTCTAACGATCTGAACTTACTGAAGGCAGACCTGCTGGCCACGAAGGACGTTGTGCTGCGGCCAGGCGCAAGCGCAAGCCTCGCCGAACCGATGAACCCGGATGCACAGGTCGTCGGAGTGGTCGCATTCTTCCGGGAGCCGGCACAGGACAGATTGTGGAAGCTCGCTATCCAGAAGAAGCAGTGGAAGAAAACCGACCCTGTAAAAATCGAGGCCAGCGGCAACGAGCTGGTGCTGATGGGTGCGGATTCCCCGCCGATCAAACACGAAGCGCCTCAGCAGACGATACCGGCAAGCCCCACGTCGGCGGTGGGGCCGGCCGCGCAATCGGGCGCGCGCAAGCAGGGCTGACGGGACCGCGCTGCATCTTCTGCAAATGTCTGAACTGCAACTCCTGCGCTGCAGCGTGTGTCCGTTTACCGATTGCCATCTTGATGCCCTTACCGCGCCTTAGAGATGCCTGCCGCGGACTTCTGTCAAGATTTGTTGCCGCTTGCCTATCCCGAATTAAGTTCGTTTACCTTAATGAATTTAGATGGTCAGTTAACAGCTTTGGCAGCTAACGCTGCGTCGCTGGTCTTCTCAGGGAGCAGGGAGTGGCAGAGTTTGATCCATTACGGCAGGGCGTCACGGGACGCCAGGCGTACTTTCTCGACGTACCTGGCACGGACAGCGCGGCGGCGCTGTCGGTCGTGTCGTTCACGGCAATCGAGAAGATGGGCGCGCCCACCGAGGTGCGCATCGAGTTGACCCACCCGCAGCAGCTTGCACGGGCTGACTATCTGAACCTTGACGCCTGCTTCTCCGTGGTGGCCGACGATGGCGCCTTGCGGAAGTTTTCCGGGTACATCGAACGCTTCTCGACGGTGCAGACCACGAAGGACTATGTCCGCTACGAATTCGTTCTGAAGTCGCACCTCGGACGGCTCCAGGCGGTTACGGACACGCACGTCTACCAGCGCGTCACCACACCGCAGATCCTCACGGCGGTGTTGCGCCGTCATGGCATCCGGGATCACCAGACATCGTTCCGTCTGCGCCGTCAGTATCCGGTCCATCTCTGGCGTTTCCAGCACCAGATGACCGATTTCGATTATGTCCACATGCTGATGGAGAAGGCGGGGATCTACTGTTTTATCGTGGAAACGGAATACGGTGACCAGATCGTCTTTGCAGATGACATCGATCATTATCTCTATGACGATCCACGGCGGATCGTGCCGTACCGCGAAGCGGCCGGTCTCGAAGCGGGCGGCGTGGAGGCGGTGACGACGCTGAAGACTCACACAGAGACAGTGCCGCAGTCGTTCATGGTTGCCGACTACAACCCGGAGAGCGCGTGGGAGCGCTTTCGGGACAGTGCCAATGTCGCACCGCAGGACCCGACGACGTATGGCCAGCCGTATGTCTACGGCACGCATCATCTCGACCAGACCGGCGCCAAGTGGGAAGCGCAGTTGCGCCACGAAGCGGCCATCGCTCGACAGGTCATTTACGAGGGCGAAAGCAACGTACTCGCGTTGCAGTGCGCAAGCGTGCTGGAGACGGATATTGTCCTGCCCGACGCGCCGAAAGGCATGGTGATTACCGAGGTCACGCACAGCGGCGCGCGCGATACGTCGTATTCGAACAGCTTCAAGGCGATCCCTGCCGACCGGCGTTTCCGGCTCCCGCTCGAACCCGAAAAATGGGCCCGCATTTCTGGCACGCTCAGCGCCCGTATCTGCAGCCCGGACAAATACACCTACGGCTATCTGAATGCCGCCGGCTATTACATCGTCCGTCTGGATGCGGATTTCGGCAACTGGCCCAAGGGTGGTGAGAGCGTACCGCTGCGGCTTGCAAAGCCGTTCGCGGGCAAGCTGCAAACCGGCATGCACTTCGTCGCGCTGGACAACGACGAGGCCGTGATTGCCTTCCGGGACGGCGACCCGGACAAGCCCGAAATCACCGCGTTCCACCATCACAGCCAGGCGCGCGACCTGGTGACGAACGACCGGCGCTGGCTCTCACGCAACATGATCCGCACGCAGGCAAACAACAAGCTGCGCATGGAAGACTGGGAAGGTCAGGAAGGCATCAAGCTGAGCACCGAGCATTCGGGCAAGTCGCAACTCAATCTGGGTTACCTGGTCAACAGCAAGCTCGAATATCGGGGCGAAGGCTATGAGTTGAGGTCATCGGGCTGGGGGGCGCTGCGCGCGGGCAAGGGCATCATGGTCACCACCTATGACCGCCCCGGCGCGAGCGGCAAGCAACTCGACATGCAGGAAACCATTGCGCAGCTTGAGAGCGCGCTGGAACTTGCAAAGGCACTCGCTGCGTCCGCCAGCAGCGCGAAGGCCGAGCCTGCCGACACGGCCGCACAGCAGCAGATGAAGGAGGCTTTCGACGGCCTGAAGAAGCCGGGGCTGCTGATGAGCACGCCTGCATCAATGGCTATCGTCGCGGGCGACGGTGTGCAGTTCGCGGCGCAGGAAAGTATCTCAACCGTTGCCGGCAAGAACGCCGACTGGAGCGTGACGAAACGCTTCACGGTTGCGGCGGGCGAGAAGATCTCACTGTTCGCGCAGAAGCTCGGCATCAAGATTTTTGCGGCCAAAGGCCCGGTTGAAGTGCAGGCACAGAGCGATGCCATGTCGCTGATCGCCGCACAAGACCTGACGATGGCAAGCGTCAACGGCACAGTGCGCATCAGTGCGAAGAAGGAACTCACACTCGAGTCAGGCGGCGCGTTCATCCAGTTGAAGGACGGCAGCATCACCCTGGGCGGTCCGCTCGATCTTTTCCTCAAGTTCATCACGATCCAGAAAAAAGGCGCGCAGAGACTGTCAACCGTGGTTCCGGCACTGCCGCAATCCACCGGAACGTTCGACGAGGCTTTCGTCGTGCATTGGGCGGGCTCCGACGTTCCCGCCGCCAATACACGTTATCAGATGTTCTCCGAGGGCAAGCTGATTGCCGAAGGTACAACCAATGAGTATGGCGAAACGTCGCTGGCGCAGAGTCATGTACCGCAAGGCGTTTCGATCCGGTTGAAGGGCAACTAAAAATGGCAGATCAAGAGAAGGATGTGGGCTACGCAGAGTCGTACATGACGCTGAAGTCATACACGAAGCGCGCTCGCGTGGAGCGTACTGTCTGTGACGATCATGTACCGCCTGCTGCGGATTCGATAATCGGGCATTGCGAGTACTACTACCGGCCGTTGCAGTGCGAATACACGGAGACAGTCGAGAAGGTCACTGCGGGCAGTGCCTGGGCCACGGTGAAGGCGTTTGCCACGTCCTGGGATCCGTGGACCGACAAGGAAGTTTCCGCACGCCTGCTGCGCCAGCGGCAAACGCTAATCCAGCCCGACTGCACGGCCTCCGACTGGTCCCGGCATAGCAACTTCATGATGCGGCACATCGGCTGCGGGCATAAGCCGCCCAGCTATTACGTCAGCTATGGTTACTTTTACTGTTCTAACTATGGCGCGAAATTGAAGCCGACCTTATCCAAAGATGGGCAGGAGTGGCTAGACAATGCGAGGTTCTACCTCCAAAGAAACATGGAAAGAGGACTTGCGCAAAACATGCAGGGAAATGCAATCCAGATGCGCAGTGTAAAGCCGGGAAACGGCAGTTTCAAAATGACCGTTCCTCAATACACGCTTGAACTGGACGACGAGACGTTCAAGAGCTTCGCGTTCAAGACACATCCGCTCGCCTACCTTGATGGCGGGCTGGCCGGTTTGCAGCTTGCGGACATGACGAAGATCACGGGCGGCCCCGCGTTGGAAGAATGGGCCGACTGGCGAACTTACGAGCAGGTATGGGACAGCGGCAAGGTCGTTGCACGCAAGGTCATCGGCGAGGCATGGGATGCCACGAACGCCGATATTGACGACCCGGTGAGCAAGGCGCTGGGGCGGCTGATGGGCGGGAAGTGACATGCGGATGCCCAGGCGCAGGACATTCATTTTCGGCAGCCTTCTCCTGGCCGCCATCGCAACTTACGGATATCACAGCATGACGAACCCAGGCTGGCAGACCATTTCAACGACGTTCATGAAGAACGACAAACCATACGGGGGCGGCAATGCCCGGATAAACGGCAACGATGTTATCAGTCTCAAGATTGCTGATCCGGAAATTACGTTCAAGCCCGTTAGTCAGCGGAAAGATCCGGAATATGCGGAACCTACTGAAGCCTGGATGAACAACACAGCGGAAACCCTCAACCGCAATACCGTTAGTTTCTTCCGCGGTACGATCGACGGAGGGGTGAGACGCTACTTCCTGCAGCCGGGACAGGACGCGTCCTGGTGGTATTCGAAGGACTGGAGCACGCAGTACATCAGCACGGACTGGATGGACTACAAGGCTGCTGAGGCGACGAATGACCTGTCACCGCATATCACGAAGCTCTGGCGCTCGCGCGACGGCGGCAAGAACTGGACACAGCTTGACTGGCCGGAGAACCGCAATATCGGCCAGCTACTGTTCCTGGATCCTGACCGGGGGTACGCAGTTGGCTGGGGACCGCGCGTCTGGCGCACAGCGGATGGCGGGCGCACGTGGAAAGCAATTACGGTTTCGCTGCACGCAACGGAAGACGACGCGCCGCGAAAGACGTTTGACGCCGTGGACCTGGGTCCGGACGGCACGCTGCGTGTTGCCTACTACGTGCCGCAAGAAATGGAGGATGTGCAAGCTGAAGCCATGGTGGAGCGGCTGAATTGGGATAGCGACGCGTTCGAGCCTGACGTGAAGCTTCCCGGTCAGATAATCGTTTCACTCCAGACCGAGCAGGTGCTGCCCGATGACGCCTATGCGGTCTATGCGCTGTCGCGGATTGGGCCGCCGAGAGACTTCATCAAGAACCCAAACGAGAATGGCCACCGGACCGGCGCGCTATCGGCATGGGGCAATCGCGGCAAGCAGACGGCCGAACAGATCCATACCTTCGATTCACGCCTGATGCTGGACGGACTCAGCGTGGGCAAGCGCGGCGTACTACTCGTGTATGCGACCGATGCCACCGGGGAAGGCGCGCCGCGCGACATTACGCTTGCCAGCAGGGACTACGGCAAATCCTGGACCGAGACCAACGACGGCATTACGCAGGGCGTCTATTTTGACGCTGCGACAAACACACAGTACGGCCTGTACGCCTATACGCTGAAAAAGCGGATCTGGTAGGCGTCGGCGTGGCTCTGTGCCTGGTGGTTGCTACCCCGCGGGCCGTGCGCCGTCACCGCGCGTCCACTGATATTGCCCCTGACACAAACTCATCGGCCATCACTATCTCCTGTACCTACTGCATGCGCGTCGGCTTCTGAACATGAGACAGCTATCAAGCAACAAAGCCCGGCGCATGGCCAGGCTTCGCAGATACTTTGTCAGCAGCAGTCCGAGAACGGCACGCCTCAGCCTGCCGTCCCCCCTTCAAACCCCACCCACACACATATACTTGACGACCACATAATCGTCGATGCCATAGTGCGAGCCTTCGCGCCCCAGACCCGACTGCTTGACGCCGCCAAACGGCGCCACTTCGTTCGAAATCAGTCCGGTGTTGATCCCCACCATGCCGTACTCGAGCGCTTCCGCGACGCGCCATACGCGCCCGATGTCGCGGCTATAAAAGTACGACGCAAGACCGAACTCGGTATCGTTCGCGAGCCGGATTACTTCGTCGTCCGATGAAAAACGGAACAGCGGCGCGAGCGGCCCGAAGGTTTCGTCACGCGCCACTTTCATGTCGGGGGTGACATCCGCGAGCACCGTCGGCTCGAAGAAGCCGTGACCTAGCGCATGACGCTTGCCGCCCGTGAGCACGCGCGCGCCTTTGGCGAGCGCGTCCTCAATATGCGACTCGACCTTGAGCACAGCCGCTTCGTTGATCAGCGGACCTTGCGTGACGCCCGCCTCGGTGCCGCGGCCCACCTGCAGTTGTTCGACGGCGGCGCGCAATTTGTCGGCAAAGGCATCGTAGACCTTGTCGTGCACGTAGAAGCGGTTCGTGCACACGCAGGTCTGGCCGCTGTTGCGATACTTCGACGCAATCGCGCCGGCCACGGCGGCGTCGAGATCCGCGTCGTCGAAAACGATGAACGGCGCGTTGCCGCCCAGTTCCAGCGATACCTTCTTCACCGTCGGCGCGCACTGCGCCATCAAGAGACGCCCGACCGGCGTCGAGCCCGTGAACGACAGCTTGCGCACGATCGGATTGCCGGTCATTTCCGCGCCGATCGCTTTCGGCTCGCCCGTCACCACATTGAACACACCGCGCGGCACGCCCGCGCGTTCCGCGAGCACGGCGAGCGCAAGCGCCGAGAGCGGCGTGGCTTCGGCCGGTTTGACGATGATCGGGCAGCCCGCCGCGAGCGCCGGGCCGACCTTGCGCGTAATCATCGCGGCCGGGAAATTCCACGGCGTGATGGCGGCGCACACGCCGACCGGTTCCTTCGTCACGACAATGCGCTTGTCGCTCGCGGGCGTCGGAATCGTGTCGCCATTCACGCGCTTGCCTTCTTCCGCGAACCATTCGAGGAACGACGCGGCGTACTGGATCTCGCCCTTGGCCTCGGCAAGCGGCTTGCCTTGCTCGGTGGTGAGAATCAGCGCGAGGTCGTCGGCGTTCTCCAGCATCAGGTCGTGCCATTTGCGCAGGACCACCGCGCGTTGCTTCGCGGTGCTTGCCCGCCATGCGGGCCACGCGGCGTTCGCCGAGTCGATGGCGCGGCGCGTTTCCGCCGCGCCCATGCGCGGAACCGTCGCGATTACCTCGCCGGTCGCGGGATTCACGACGTCGAAGGTCGCGCCGTCGTCGGCGCCTTGCCATTCGCCCGCAATGTACGCGGTGGTCTTCAGCAGGGACGGGTCTTTCAAAGTTAGCGTGGTCATCGGTCGATTTCCTCAGGCTGCGACAGCAACGCTGTCCTTGATGACGTCCTCGAGAATGGCGAGCGCCTCGTCGAAGACGGCGTCCTGAATCGTCAACGGAAACAGGAAGCGCACCACGTTTGAATAAACGCCGCACACGAGCAGCAGCAGGCCGCGTTCGAGCGCGCGCGCCTGCACGCGCTTCGTGAAGTCCGCGTCCGGCTCCACGCTGCCCGGCTTGCAGAACTCAACGGCCACCATGCCGCCAGGGCCACGCACATCGGCGATTTGCGGCGCATCTTTTTGCAGTTCGATCAGCTTGGCCTTGACGCGATCGCCGAGAACGACGGCGCGCTCGCACAGCTTCTCTTCGTCGATGATGTCGAGCACCGCATGCGCCGCCGCCAGCGCGAGCGGATTGCCCGCGTACGTGCCGCCGAGTCCGCCGGGCGCCGCGGCGTCCATCACGTCGGCGCGGCCGATCACGCCCGACAGCGGCATGCCGCCCGCGAGGCTCTTTGCGACCGTCATCAGGTCAGGCACGACGTCGTAGTGATGCATCGCGAACAGCTTGCCGGTGCGCGCGAAGCCGGTTTGCACTTCATCGGCGATCAGCAGAATGCCGTGCTCGTTGCACAGCTTGCGCAGCGCGCGCACGAACTCGGCCGGCGCGGGATAGAAGCCGCCTTCGCCCTGAACCGGTTCGAAGATGATCGCGGCCACGCGCTTGGGATCGATGTCGGCCTTGAACAAAAAGTCGATGGCCTTCAGCGAATCGGCGGTGGTCACGCCATGCAACGGATTCGGAAACGGCGCATGGAACACGTCCGACGGGAACGGCCCGAAGCCGAGCTTGTACGGCGCGACCTTGCCGGTCAGCGCCATGCCCATCAGCGTGCGGCCGTGAAAGCCGCCGGTGAAGGCGATCACGCCCGGACGCCCGGTCGCGGCGCGCGCGATCTTGATCGCGTTTTCGACGGCTTCGGCGCCGGTCGTGAAGAAAGCGGTTTTCTTCGGATGATCGCCGGGCGCACGCTCGTTGAGCTTTTCAGCGAGTTCGACATACGACGCGTAGGGCACGATCTGATAAGCGGTGTGCGTGAAATGATCGAGCTGGTCGCGAATCGCGGCCACGATCTTCGGATGACGATGGCCCGTGTTGCACACGGCGATCCCTGCGGCGAAGTCGATAAAGCGGCGGCCTTCCACGTCCCAAAGCTCCGCGTTTTCGGCCCGCGCCGCGTAAAAATCGCACATTACGCCGACGCCGCGCGGCGTGGCTGCGTCCTTGCGGCTCTTCAGTTCTGCGTTCTTCAGGTTCATCACGTGGCTCCTCGCTGTCGGCGGACGCCGCGCGGCAAGGCGCGGCACATGCAGCGACTATAGTGAGATTTGGCTCTGAGCTTCAGAGCCATTTCTATAAAAATGTAGGAGCCAATTTGGCCGGCGAGCGGATTCACCGGGCGCGGCGGATTTGCGTCAGATGCGAATCAGCACTGCCCCGAGCGTAACAAGCGCGCACGCCACGATGCGCCGCGCGGTCAGCTTCTCGCGCATGAACAGCCAGCCGATCAGCACCGCGAAGATCGAGCTCAATTCGCGCAGCGCGGAGACCATCGCGATCGGCAGATAGCGGTAAGCCTCGATGATCAGGCAATACGCGAACAACGCGAGCGCGCCCGACGCGATGCCCTTGAGCACCACCGCGCGGCCGATGAACAGCCCCTTCGCCCCGCCGCGCCAATGCCACGCGAGCAGGAACTGCGGCACGTTCCAGATCAGATAGACCCACATGATGTAACTGAGGCCATTGCCCGCGACGCGCGCGCCGATTCCGTCGACAACCGAATACGTGGAGATGAAAAAGCCGGTCAGCAGCGCGAACGGCACGCTCTCGCCGGAGAAGCGCATGCCGCGCCGAAACGCGAGCGAAACGATGCCGCACGACACCAGCGCGACGCCGATCGCCGCGAGCGGTTTCAGCGATTCATGAGCGAACACGAGCGCGCCGACGAACACCAGCATCGGCGACAGGCCGCGCGCAATCGGATAGATCTGGCCGAAGTCGCCGCTTCGATAAGCGCGGATCAACGCGAGCAGATAGCCGAACTCGAGCACGACCGACGCGAAGATATACGGCCACGCGGCAGGCGCGGGCATCGGCAGGACGATCACGCCGACCGCGCTCACGGCGAGGTAAGGAATCGCCATCATGCCGAGCAGCCAGATGCGGTCTTCCGACAGATGCAGGAACGCATTCCACGTCGCGTGGAGCAGCGCCGACAGCAAGACCAGCAGGACGACGACGGTTTCCATGGAAGGCGAGAACGGGCCAAGGGTTAGCTGGCCCGACTCCGGCCGCAAGCCCGTGATTATTCCAGCAGAACGCGCGACGCGATGAGTGGGCGACTAAAGCAAAGGGGCTTTATGGGGCGAAAATCGCAAATTTGTGGCGCCGAAAATGACGGGCAAATGACGGCCAAATGACGTGCGTGTGACGGCGTTTCACATCTGCTCAGCCGTCATGCTGGCTGACTTGCAGCCAGGCTATATTGCGTCATTCGCCGTGCCGTCCCTGACATCCCGCACTCCTCGCGACGCCCACATGCAGCCTTTGAGCTTCCTTCCCGACACCTTTGCGGAGTACGAAGATCTCAAGACGATCCTCGATCAGGGCAGCGCGAGCTTCGCGATTCGCACGGTCTGCGAGACGACGGTGCGCGGCCTGCGCTTCGGCGTGCATACCGCGAGCATCGGCTCGACCGATCCGCAGGCGCCGGCCATCGGCTTCTTCGGCGGCATTCATGGGCTCGAGCGAATCGGCTCGCAACTCGTGCTCGACTACATGCGCGCGCTGCTTGCGCGGCTCGAATGGGACGAACTGCTCGTCCGCCAACTGCAGTCCATCCGTCTCGTCTTCATGCCGATCGTCAATCCCGGCGGAATGTGGGCGGCCACGCGCGCTAATCCGAACGGCGTCGACCTGATGCGCAATGCGCCGCAAAACGCCGACGAACGCGTGCCGCTGCTCGCCGGCGGCCAGCGCGTCGGCGCATGGCTGCCGTGGTATCGCGGACGCCGCGGCGGTCCTATGGAAGCCGAGGCCGCGGCGCTGCTTCAGGTGGTCGAAACGGAACTGGCGGCACGGCCGTTGAGCATCGCGCTCGATTGCCATTCGGGCTACGGCTGGAGCGACAGCATCTGGTTTCCGTACGCACGCACTCGCAAGCTGATGCCGCATTTGCCGGAAATGTACGTGCTGAAAACGATGTTCGAGCGCTCGCATCCGCATCATGGCTACACGTTCGAGCCGCAAAGCCATCAATATCTGCTGCACGGCGACCTGTGGGACTTCGCGTACGACCGCGCGCCCGCACCCAACGTCTTTCTGCCGATGACGCTAGAACTCGGCTCATGGCTGTGGATCAAGAAGAACCCGCGCCAATTGTTTTCGCGCCAGGGCTTCTTCAATCCGGTGAAGGCGCATCGCACGGCGCGCGTGTTGCGGCGTCACGCGAACCTGCTGGATTTTCTGGCGCGCGCGGCTTTCTCGTCGCAGCGCTGGCTGCCGCAAGGCAATCGCCGCGAGCAATTGCTGCAAAGCGCGATCGATCACTGGTACAGGGCGCACACCGCATGAACACGTGGATTCTGCTGCGCGGCCTGACACGCGAGACGCGTCATTGGGGCCGCCTGCCCGACGCGTTGCGCGAAGCCACTGGCGGCGCGCCGCATCTGCTGCTGCTCGATCTGCCGGGCAACGGCGAATTCGCGCAGTTGCGCGCGCCGTCGACGGTCGCCGCGATGGTCGAATTCGTGCGCGCGGCTGCCCGGCAACGAGGCGCGGCGGGCCCGTTCAACATACTGGCGATGTCGCTCGGCGGCATGGTCGCGACCGCCTGGGCGCAGCGGCATCCCGATGACATCGAGCGGCTTGTGCTGATCAACACGAGCATGCGTCCGTTCAGCCGCGCGCATCAGCGGCTGCGTCCGTCGGCATGGCCGGGTCTCATGACAGTTGCTACGCATTGGCACGACGCGATGCGCGCCGAGGCTGTTATTCATCGGTTGACGTGCAATAACGCCGACACGCTCCAGGCCGATCTTGAATCATGGGCCACGATTCGCCGCAGCGCACCGGTGAGCCGCGGCAATGCATGGCGGCAACTGTGGGCGGCGGCGCGCTTTACCGCCGGCACGGCAAAACCGGCTTGCCCGCTGCTGCTTCTGTCGTCGCGCGACGACCGGCTCGTTGATCCCGCATGTTCGGCAAGGCTCGCGGCGGCGTGGGGCGCGCCGCATCGCGAGCATGCATGGGCCGGTCACGATCTGCCGCACGACGATCCCGCGTGGGTCGCCGAGCAAATTCGCGCATGGCTTGCCCACGAAACCGTCGAGAGCACGGCCACGCGTTAAGCCGCGATAGGCCAGCCGCGTTAAGCGCGCAATTGCGCGCTTGCAGCATAAGCCGAGGCAGCGGGTATAACCTAACTCGCGGCGCCGGTCGCCCTGCTGCATGCAGGTGCATAATCGTTCCTCAGACGATGCATCCGATCCGGGCAATTCCCACATTGCCGCCAACCGGGGGAGTTCATCATGCAAGCAAAGAACGAAGAAGCCGTCACGCACTTGCTGAACGATGTCGTCGAGTTTGCACGAGCGCGCTTGCCCGAGCCGGCGTTTGACATTGTCGAACCGTTTTTGCGGCACTACTACGATTTCGTCGACGCCGACGATCTGCAAAGCCGCTCCATCCCCGATCTGTACGGCGCCGCGCTCGCGCACTGGCAAACCGCGCAGCGCTTCGTGCCGGGCAAGGAAAGGTTGCGCGTCTATAACCCGATTCTCGAACAGCATGGCTGGCATTCCGATCACACGGTGATCGAGATCGTCAACGACGACATGCCGTTCCTGGTCGACTCCGTTTCGATGGCGGTCAATCGCCAGGGACTCGCGCTGCATTCGGTCGTGCATCCGGTGTTTCGCATCTGGCGCGGCGCCGATGGCGACATCGCGCGCGTCACGCAAGGCGCCGAAGAAGCCGCCGACACGCGCTCGCAACTGGCCTCGTTCATTCACTTCGAAGTGGACCGTTGCGGCGACGCGGCAAAGCTCGATGCGCTGCGCGACGACATCGCGAAAGTGCTGCGCGACGTGCGCGCCGCGGTGGAAGACTGGCCGAAGATAGTCGAGCTCGCGCGCGTCACGATCAAAGGCATGAAGGTCGGCGAGAGCGGACCGGATGCGATGGAAGCGCGTGCGTTCCTCGAATGGATGGTCGCCGATCATTTCACGTTTCTCGGCCAGCGCGACTATGAACTGGTGCAACAGGGCACGGGCTACGGCTTGCGCGCGGTGCCCGGCTCGGGCCTCGGCATCATGCGCGACGAATTGCGCGCAAGCGCTGACGGCGCTGCGGCCGCATCGGAAGTGACCGTATTGCCTCCGGCCGCCGCCGAAATCATTTCCAGTGCGTCGCCGATCTTTCTCACCAAGGCCAACTCGCGCGCGACCGTGCATCGGCCAGGCTACCTCGATTATGTCGGCATCAAGCTGACGGGCGCGGACGGCAAGGTGATCGGCGAGCGGCGCTTCATCGGGCTTTACACATCCACCGCGTATTTTTTGTCGGCGGCGGAAATTCCTATCGTGCGGCGCAAATGCGCAAATATCGTGAGACGCGCCGGATTCTTGCCGAAAGGTCATCTCGCGAAATCGCTCGTGACGGTGCTCGAAACCTATCCGCGCGACGAACTCTTCCAGGCCGACGAAAACCAGCTCTACGATACCGCGCTCGGTGTACTGCGTTTGCAGGAACATCAGCGCACGCGTCTTTTCGTGCGGCGCGATCGCTTCGACCGCTTCGTGTCGTGCCTCGTGTTCGTGCCGCGCGACAAGTACAACACCGATTTGCGGCAACGTATCGCCAATCTGCTCGCGGATGCCTTCAACGGAGCGAGCGTCGAATTCACGCCGCTGCTTTCGGAATCGACACTCGCGCGGATTCACTTCGTGGTTCATGCAAAGCCGGGCGGCATGCCGCGTGTCGACACGCGCGAACTCGAAGCGCGCCTCGTGCAGGTCGCGCGCCGCTGGCAGGACGATCTTGCCGATGCGCTGCTCGACGCATTCGGCGAAGAGCAGGGCAACCGTCTGCTGCAACACTACGCGGATTCGTTTCCGCCGGGCTATCGCGACGACTATGCCGCGCGCACGGCGGTGCGCGACATCGAGTTGATCGAACGCGTGCAGGGCAGCGAGCGGCTCGCGATGAACCTCTATCGTCCGATCGAAGCCGGGCCGCGCGCGTTCCGCTTCAAGGTGTATCGCGCGGGCATGCCGATCGCGCTGTCGCGCAGTTTGCCGATGCTCGAACATCTCGGCGTGCGTGTCGATGAAGAGCGGCCGTATCTGATCGAGGCGCTCGGCTCGACGCCAGCATGGATTCACGACTTCGGCCTTGAACTCGCCGACGACGCGGAGTTCGACATCGAGCGCGTGAAGGATCTTTTCGAAGACGCGTTCGAGCAGGTCTGGACCGGCGCGATAGAAAGCGACGACTTCAACCGCCTCGTTCTGCGTGCGCAATTGAGCGCGCGCGAAGTGACGATACTGCGCGCGTATGCGAAGTATCTGCGCCAGGTCGGCTCCACGTTCAGCGACGCGTATATCGAGCGCGCGGTGACCGGCAATCCCGCGATTGCGCGAATGCTCGTCGAATTGTTTGTCGCGCGTTTCGATCCGGCGCATGGCGGCACACGCGAAGCGCGCATCGAGAACTTGATGAAAACGATCGACGGCGCGCTCGATCAGGTTCCCAATCTCGACGAAGACCGCATCTTGCGGCAGTTTCTCGGCGTCATCAAGGCGACGCAGCGCACCAACTATTACGTGTTCGATACGGATGGCAAGCCGAAGCCGTATCTGTCGTTCAAGTTCAATCCCGCGCAAGTGCCCGGCTTGCCCGAGCCCAAGCCGATGTTCGAAATATGGGTCTATTCGCCGCGAGTTGAAGGCGTGCATTTGCGCGGCGGACGTGTCGCGCGCGGCGGCTTGCGCTGGTCCGATCGTCGCGAGGATTTCCGCACGGAAGTGCTCGGCCTGATGAAGGCGCAGATGGTGAAGAACGTCGTGATCGTGCCGGTCGGCTCGAAGGGCGGCTTCGTCGTGAAGAACCCGCCGCCGCAAAGCGAGCGCGATGCCTGGATGCGCGAAGGCATTGCCTGCTATCAAACGTTTCTGCGCGGCCTGCTCGATCTGACCGACAACCTTGCGGGCACAACCGTCGTGCCGCCGCGCGACGTGGTGCGGCACGACCCCGACGACCCGTATCTGGTCGTCGCCGCCGACAAAGGCACGGCCACGTTTTCCGACTACGCGAACGCGATCTCGCAGGAATATGGCTTCTGGCTCGACGACGCATTCGCGTCCGGCGGCTCGGTCGGCTACGACCACAAGAAGATGGCAATTACCGCGCGCGGCGCGTGGGAGTCGGTGAAGCGGCACTTCCGCGAAATGGGCGTCGATACTCAAACGATGGACTTCACGGTGGTCGGCATCGGCGATATGTCGGGCGACGTGTTCGGCAACGGCATGCTGTTGTCGCCGCATATCAGGCTCGTGGCCGCGTTCGATCATCGGCATATTTTCCTCGACCCGAATCCCGATCCGGCGACGAGTCTTGCCGAGCGCGGGCGGCTCTTTCTTCTCGACCGCTCGAGTTGGGCCGACTACGATCCTTCGCTGATTTCAGCGGGCGGCGGCATATTTGCGCGCACCGCCAAGACGATTCCGTTGTCGCCCGCGGTGCAGTCGGTGCTCGGTATCAGTGCGCCGGCGTTGTCGCCCGCCGAACTGATGCGCGCGATTTTGCAGGCGCCCGTCGATCTGCTCTACAACGGCGGCATCGGCACCTACGTGAAGGCGACGCGCGAAACGCATCTGCAAGTGGGCGACCGCGCGAACGATGCGATCCGCGTCAACGGCGCCGAATTGCGCTGCAAAGTCGTGGCGGAAGGCGGCAATCTCGGGCTCACGCAACTCGGCCGCATCGAGTTCGCGCAGCGCGGCGGGCGCATCAATACGGATGCAATCGACAACTCCGCTGGTGTCGACTGCTCGGACCACGAGGTCAACATCAAGATTCTGCTCGGGCTCGTGGTAGCCGACGGCGAGATGACCGACAAGCAGCGCAATGCGCTGCTCGCCGAAATGACCGACGAAGTCGGCCTGCTCGTGCTGAAGGACAACTATTACCAGACGCAGGCGCTGTCGATTGCAGGCCGTTTCGGCGTCGAACTGCTCGATGCGGAAGCGCGCCTCATGCGTTTTCTCGAACGCGCGGGCCGCCTGAATCGCGGGATCGAGTTTCTGCCGAGCGACGAAGACGTGGCCGAGCGGCAAGCCGCGAAACAAGGACTCACCACGCCGGAGCGCGCAGTGCTGCTCGCGTACAGCAAGATGTGGCTGTACGACGCGCTGCTCGATTCGCCCGTGCCGGAAGATCCGCTCGTCAGCGACATGCTGATCGAATACTTTCCGAAGCCCTTGCGTCAGCGTTTCAGCGAGCCGATGCAGCGGCATCCGCTGCGTCGCGAGATCCTCGCGACGCATCTCACGAACGCACTGGTGAACCGCGTCGGCTGCGAGTTCGTGCACCGGCTGATGGAGGAGACGGATGCGCGGCCGGGCGACATCGTGCGGGCCTGCATCATGGCGCGCGATGTGTTCGACCTCGATCACGTCTGGCACAGCATCGACGCGCTCGATAACCGCGTCGCCGATGACGTGCAGGCGCGCATGTTCGTCGAAGTCGCGCGGCTCGTCGAACGTTCGGCGTTGTGGTTCTTGCGGCATCTGTCGTCGCCGGCGGTGAATGGCGACGACGTGACGGATCTGCTCGCGCGTTGCCGCGACGCCGCGCAGCGTCTCGCGCCGCAATGGCCCGCGCTGTTGCCGGCCGCGGATCTCGAAGCGCTGTCCGAACGACAACGCGTGCTGGTGGATGCGGGCGTGGACAGCGACCTCGCGGTACGCATCGCCAGTGGCGAAATCTCGGCTGCGCTGCTCGACATTGCGGAAGTGGCATCGACGTGCGAGCGCAAACTCGAACTCGTGGCGGGCGTTTATTTCGCGCTCGGCACGCTGCTGAATTACCACTGGATCAGCGAACGCGCGGCCGCGCTGCCCGCGCCGTCGCACTGGGACATGCTCGCGCGCGCATCGGCATTGGCGGAACTCGCGCGCCTCAAACGCGCGCTCACCACGAGCGCGCTCGCCGGCGCCGACGACTCAGCCGCGCCCGACACGCTGGTTCAAGCCTGGCGCGACAGGCGGGGCGCACAACTGGAACGCTATGCGCGTTTGCTTGCCGATTTGCGCGCCACGGGGGGCGCGAGTCTGTCGATGCTGCTGGTGATCGTGCGCGAGATGGCCGCGCTCGAGAGGGCATGAGGGTTGCGTGGAGACTGCGTTGACGGCGCGGCGCAACACATGGCGCGCCGCTGTTGGACATGCTGTGCGGCATGGCCATAATACGCATTCCCGGAAGCCCAAAGCCTTTCGCAAATTGAACAACGCCCTCGATAACGATGAAAGAAGAATCGCCGAAAGCCATTATTTATGCGCTGGCCGCCAACTTTGGCATTGCCGTTTGCAAGTTCGCTGCCGCTTCGTTCACCGGTTCCGGCTCGATGTTCGCCGAAGCCATTCACTCGACCGCCGACTGCGGTAATCAATTGCTGCTGCTGTTCGGCCTGCGTCAGGCACGCCGGCCGGCGAGCCCCTTGCATCCGATGGGCGGCGGCCGCGAGATCAACTTTTATTCGCTGCTCGTCGCGTTACTGCTGTTCTTCGTGGGCGGCGCGTTTTCCGTCTATGAAGGCGTGCATCGGCTGATGGCGCGCGAGCCATTGCAGTACGCGTATGTCGCGCTCGTGGTGCTCGGCGTGTCGGTGGTGCTCGAGGCGTTTTCGCTGTGGGGCGCGCTGAGGGAAATCCGCCGCGTGCATCCTGAGAAAAACATCTGGCGATGGTTCAGGGAAACGCGCGAGTCGGAACTACTGGTAGTCGCTGGCGAAGATATTGCCGCGCTGGTGGGCCTCGCGATCGCGTTTGCCGCGGTGCTGCTCACGCTCGTGACCGGCAATCCTGTCTATGACGCGTTTGGCTCCATCGCCGTCGGCTTGCTGCTGATGGTGATCGCGGGACTGGTGGCGCGCGAGGTGAAGTCGATGATCGTCGGCGAATCGGCGAGCCCCGAAGTGCGCCGCGCCATCGAGGCGCATTTGCGCGCGCGCAGCGAAATTCGCGGCATCATCAATATGATCACGCTGCAATGGGGACGTCACGTGGTGGTCGCAGTGCAGGCCGAAATGATCGACTATGCGAGCGGCCGCGCGATGGTCGATGCGATCAACATCATCGAGGCCGATTTGCAGGCCGCCTTTCCGCAAGTGCGCTGGGTGTTTTTCGAACCGGATGTACCGCGCGCGTGATTTTCCTTTTTCTGGTGCACGCGACTGGCGACTCGCCACTCGCGGAGAGCTTCGTGCGATTAACGTAATCGACGTGTCGTGTAGTGGACAATAATTTCGTCGCATCTATACTTCTTCCGGCTTGAAGCGGCACTCTCCCCAACTGCATCACAAGCAAAAGGAAGATCACGATGCTGACTCGCACATTGGGCGCGCTATCCGTCATTGCACTCGCGGCATGCGCAGCCTTTACTTCCGGACCCGCAAGCGCGGACGACAGCGACGCTTTCTCGCATGGCGACGGCGGCTCGCGCGGGCGGCCGGTCAAGGTGATGATCATCTCGATGTTCGGTCCCGAGGGCCAGGTGTGGCTCGACAAGCTCGGACCGTGGCGCGATATTCCGGTGGACGGCTTGTCGCCGGATTATCCGGCAGTGCATTGCAACCGCCAGGACGTCTGCGTGATGACGACCGGCATGGGCCACACGAATGCCGCGGCGTCCATCATGGCGCTGACGTTCTCGCCGCGTTTCGATTTGCGGCATACGTATTTCATGGTCGCGGGGATTGCCGGCATCGATCCTCAACAGGGCACGGTGGGCTCGGCGGCGTGGGCGAAATATCTCGTCGACTTCGGCATTCAATGGGAGATTGACGGGCGCGAAATTCCGGCCGGCTGGAACACCGGCTATCTTGGGATCAATACAAAGAGCCCCTCGGAAAAGCCGCCGCTCGATTACCGCACCGAAGTATTCCAGCTCAATACGCAACTCGCCGATACGGCATTCGCTTTATCGCGCAACGTTGTGCTTTCGGACAATGCGCAGGCGCAGGCCGCGCGCGCCAAGTATTCGTACGCGCCGGCTAATCGTCCGCCGACGGTCATTCAATGCGATACGCTCGCCGGCGACACATGGTGGTCCGGCACATTGCTCGGGCAGCGCGCTCGCGACTGGACCAAAATATTGACCGATGGAAAGGGCACGTATTGCACGACGCAGCAGGAAGACAATGCGACGTATGAAGCACTGAAACGCGCGGCTTCGGTGCATAAGGTCGATTTGAACCGCGTGGCTGTAGTGCGTGCGGGCTCGGACTTCGACCGCCCTTATGACGGACAGACGAGCGCCGATAACTTGCTCAACTACTCAGCACAAGGCGGCTTTACGATTGCGCTGGAAAACCTGTATCGCTCGGGCAATCCGCTCGTGCAGGACATTGTCACGCACTGGGGCGAATGGCGCGAAGGCGTGCCGAAGCGCTAATCCAATGATTGCAGCAAGGGCCGCCCGATGTGAACTGCGGCCCTTGTTGCAATGGCGCGGCGCATTAGCGTTGCGGCGCGCGATAAGGCGTCCATACTGCGGAGTCCGTATTCCAGTGGTCGAGTTCTGATGGTGTCATGGTGTGCTCCTTTATAAAGTGCTGAGATCTGTTCGGCTCGCCGTTATCGGCATTTAATCCGGATGGCTAACTATCTCGGCGAGCTTCTTGTTGCATTGCTGAGAATTTACTGACCGTTTGCCACGCGCGTGACATCGCCGTTCGCGCCTTCCTGCAGCGCGATACGCGCGGCTTGCGTCTGGCCGATCAAGCCTTTGTTCGGATACGTCGTGCGATTGAGCGAAGGCAGCGAGCCGTCGCGATAGGCGGCAACCAGTTCGGCCTGCACTTCGGCGCGCGTCTTGCCGCCCGTCGCCGTCGTCGAGGCGGTGGGTTGAGTCTGATAGCTGCCTGCGTGGCCGATGCCGTTGCTCTGTGCGAATACCGGCGCGCTCACGAGCAGCGAGAGAGTAAGACCTGCGAGAAGATTGCGTTTCATGATTCACTCCTGTCGATTCATTTGCAGCACGACGGGTGCTGCGACAGGGTGAAATGTAGACTTCGAGCGAGCGCCGATAAATTGCGCTTTCGCGAAATGAATTGTCGCGATTCCAGAACAATCGAACGACAAGCCTTATAAACACAGGCCGAAACAACAACCGCGGCATTAGCGCCGCGGTTGGAATTCACTGTTTCACTATTTGCACTTCAATTGAGTTGAGTCACGCGACCCATTCGGATATAACCGGTGTGTCGAGTGCCGGAGCGGACTCGCGTTCTTCGAGCGTGCGCTTCGAGCAGGTTGCGTCGAGCGTGCCGCGGCCACTCAGTAGTGGGCAACGGTCGAACACTTCCGCAATCCAGTCTACGAAAACACGGACTTTAGGCGACAGATGCCGACTGTGCGGATAGACTGCCGAAATAGGCATCGGCAAAGGCTTCATCTCGGGCAGTACTTCTACGAGTTGGCCCGCACGCAAATGCGGCAGCACCATGAAGAGCGCCGGCTGAATCAGGCCAAAACCTTCCAGCCCGCAGGTCACGTAGGCATCGGCGTCGTTCACCGACACAATGCTCTTCATTTTTACTTCAACCTCTTTACCATCAACCAGGAATGCCCAATCGAGCGTGCGTCCCGTGCGGCTCGAGAAGTAATTGACTGCTTTGTGATTTTCCAGGTCCTCGAGCGAAGTCGGCATGCCGGCCCGTTCGATGTACTCCGGCGACGCACACGACACGCCCTCGAAGAGGCCGATCCGTCGCGCCACCAGCGAGGAATCCTGTAGCGCGCCGACGCGCACCACGCAATCCACGCCTTCCTGCAGCAAGTCGACCGGCCGGTCCGACAAGCCGAGTTGCAGATCGATGTCCGGGTAGCGCTTGTGGAATTCACATAGTTGTGGAATCACCAGCAGGCGGCCAATCGAACCCGGCATGTCGATGCGCAACTTGCCGTGCGGCTTTTTATTGCCGCTCTGAAAACTGGCCTCGGTCTCTTCCACGTCCGCGAGGATGCGCACGCAGCGTTCGTAGTACGCCGCGCCGTCCGGCGTGAGCGACAGGCGCCGCGTCGTGCGGTGCATGAGCCGTGTGCCGAGGAACGCTTCGAGGTTCTGAATGATCGTGGTAACCGATGCGCGCGGCAGGTCGAGCGTTTCAGCCGCGCGAGTAAAGCTGTTTGTGTCGACGACACGCGTGAACACTTGCATGGCCTGAAGCCGGTCCATTGCAAACCTCCAGAAGGGGCAGGCGTACTGAGCAGGATTCGAATCCGCCGAGCAATCGGTTCGATTGTTCAGAGGGGCCGAATTGTGTTGCCGGATTATAGGCATTTATTTACGAGTCTGCCGAACCCACAATTCGCACCATTGAAGTTCTTTGCGCATTGCGCGGCTCGACATGGAAGCATTCAAACCGCCGTACTCATTTGTGCCCGCCGGCATTGCGCCGGCCGGGGCCGACAGCACGGCACTCGAAGTCACTGACGTACAGATAGAAGGACACGCGCAGGACATCACGTTGCGTTTGTACCGGCAGCCGAAGAAAACCGCACTGCCGGTACTGCTTTATTTTCACGGCGGCGGTTTTACGAAGGGGTCGATCGATCAGGCCGACTTTGCGTCGCGCTATTTCGCAGAACATTTACCTGCATTGGTGGTGTCGGTCGGTTATTCGCTCGCGCCGCAGTTTCCATTTCCCGCTGCGCCCGAAGACGCACATCGCGCGGCATTGTGGGTGCAGACGCGGGCGCGTGCATTTGGCGGCAATAGCAGGAAGGTTGGCGTGGCCGGCCATGACGCGGGCGGCCAATTGGCCAATTGCCTCGCGTTCATCGCGCGCGATCGCGGCGACGTGCAAATTTCCGCGCAAGCTTTGTTCGGGCCGATGCTGGACCCGAGTCTCACGCGCCTTGGCGATGAAAAGCGCCTCGGCTCGGACATCACGGCAAGAGAATGCGCGGCCTGTTATCGCGCGTACTTGCCGCAGGCGTCGCAACGCATGCATCCGTATGCGGCGCCGCTGGAATCGTCGCGGCTCGCCGGCTTGCCGGCCACGCTGATCGCGACGGCGCAAAACGACGTGCTGCATGTCGAGGCGGAGAAATACGCGAGCAGTCTGATCGACGCCGGTGTGCTGACCCAGGTGGTCCGCTATCCGGCCGTCTCGCATGCGGCGCTCGCCGATCATCCGCCCGCCTTGCAGGAGGCAGTGCGATTTTTTCAGTGGCGCTTCGATGCGCGCGCCCATCGCTGAAACAGAAACAAGCAGAACTTTAATCAACGATACCGGGAGCTACACATGACCATCCTTCCTCTTTCCCGCCGCCGCGTGGCGGTTGCCACACTAGCGGTACTCGTGCTGGCCGGACTCGGCACATTCGGCGCAATTCGCGTGGACGCGAGTTCGCCTGCCGCCCCGACCATCGTGCCGGAAGTCGATGTCGCCACCGTGGTGCAAAAAACGATCACCGACTGGCAGAGCTATTCGGGCCGTCTAGAAGCGGTAGAAAAAGTGGACGTGCGTTCGCAGGTGCCAGGCACCATCGTGTCCGTTAACTTCAAGGACGGCGCGCTCGTGAAGAAAGGCGACACGCTGTTCGTGATCGACCCGCGCCCGTACGCGGCTGAAGTCGCGCGCGCGGAAGCGCAGCTCGCGGCCGCGCAGGCGCGCACGGGCTACACGCAAAGCGATTGGGAACGCGCGCAACGCCTGATCACCGACAACGCGATCGCCAAGCGCGATTACGACGAGAAGCAGAACGCCGCGCGCGAAGCGAGTGCGAACCTGAAGGCCGCGCAAGCCGCGCTCGAAACCGCACGCATCAATCTCGGCTATACGAAGATCACGGCGCCGGTATCGGGCCGCGTATCGCGCGCGGAGATCACGGTGGGCAACGTCGTGTCGGCAGGTGCGGGCTCGGCGCCGCTCACCACGCTCGTGTCGGTATCGCCGATCTACGCATCGTTCGACGCGGACGAACAAACCTATCTGCAATACCTGCGTCGCGCGAAAGACGGCGGCAAGGTGCCGGTGGAACTCGGTCTCGCGGATGAAAGCGGCTACTCGCGCAGCGGCACGATCGAGTCGGTGGACAACCGTCTGGATACGTCGTCGGGCACCATCCGCGTGCGCGCGCGTTTCGATAACCAGGACGGCACGCTGATTCCGGGCCTGTATGCGCGCGTGAAAGTGGGCGGCAGCGAACCGCATCCGGCGGTGCTGATCGACGACGCCGCCGTCGGCACCGACCAGGACAAGAAGTTCGTGCTGGTGGTCGACCAGAACAATCACGTCGTGTATCGCGAGATTTCGCTCGGCGATATGCAGGGCAATCTGCGTGTCGTGAAGGGCGGCCTGAAACCAGGCGACCGGATTGTGGTGAACGGCGTTCAGCGTGTGCGGCCCGGCGATGCAGTGCGCGCGCACATGGTGCCGATGACGACCGACCAGGACCCGAACAGCGCGCCGCTCGCGCAGCAGCGCGCCAAAGCGGACAAGAACTCGTGAGCGTTCGCGCCGCGGCATTGAACGCGCGGCGCGTGCTCCAACCGCTTGCTCCAAACATCAAGAGCTTCCAATGAACATATCCAAATTCTTCATCGATAGGCCGATTTTCGCGGGCGTGCTATCGGTATTGGTTCTGCTGGCGGGCGTGATTTCGCTCTTCAAGCTGCCGATTTCCGAGTACCCGGAAGTGGTGCCGCCGTCGGTCGTGGTCCACGCGCAGTATCCGGGCGCCAATCCGAAAGTGATCGCGGAAGCCGTCGCTTCGCCGCTCGAAGAGCAGATCAATGGCGTCGAGAACATGCTGTACATGCAGTCGCAAGCGAACAGCGACGGCAATCTCACGCTGACGGTCACCTTCAAGCTCGGCACGAACCCGGACCTCGCGACCCAGCTCGTGCAGAACCGCGTGAACCAGGCGCTGCCGCGTTTGCCGGAAGACGTGCAGCGGCTCGGCGTGACGACCATCAAGAGCTCGCCTACGCTCACCATGGTCGTGCACCTGATCTCGCCGAACGACCGCTACGACATGACGTATCTGCGCAATTACGCGGTTCTGAACGTGAAGGATCGTCTCGCGCGGATTCAGGGCGTGGGCCAGGTCCAGTTGTGGGGTTCGGGCGACTACGCAATGCGCGTGTGGCTCGATCCGCAGAAGGTCGCGCAGCGCGGTTTGACCGCGACCGAAGTGGCTAATGCGATTCGCGAGCAGAACATTCAGGTGGCGGCCGGTGTGATCGGCGCGTCGCCTTCGGTGCCGGGCACGCAATTGCAGTTGTCGGTGAATGCGCGCGGCCGTCTGAAGACCGAGGACGAATTCGGCAACATCATCGTGAAGACCACGCCCGATGGCGGCGTGACCTATCTGCGCGACATTGCGCGCGTCGAACTCGCGGCGTCGGAATACGGCCTGCGTTCGCTGCTCGACAACAAGCCGGCCGTTGCGCTCGCAATCAATCAGGCGCCGGGTGCGAACTCGCTCGCGATTTCCGATGAAGTGCGCGCCGCGATGAAGGATCTCGCGCAGGACATGCCCGCGGGCGTCGAATACAAGATCGTCTATGACCCGACGCAGTTCGTGCGTTCGAGTATTGAGGCGGTCGTGCATACGCTGCTCGAAGCCATCGCGCTGGTGGTGATCGTCGTGATCGTGTTCCTGCAGACGTGGCGTGCGTCGATCATTCCGTTGATCGCCGTGCCGGTGTCGATTGTCGGCACGTTCTCACTGCTGCTTGCATTCGGCTTCTCGATCAATGCGCTGTCGCTGTTCGGCATGGTGCTGGCAATCGGCATTGTGGTGGACGATGCGATCGTCGTGGTGGAGAACGTCGAGCGGAACATTGAAAACGGACTCAGTGCGCGCGATGCGACGTACAAGGCGATGCAGGAAGTGAGCGGGCCGATTATCGCCATTGCGCTGACGCTCGTCGCCGTGTTCGTGCCGCTCGCGTTCATGACGGGTCTCACGGGCCAGTTCTACAAGCAGTTCGCGATGACCATCGCGATCTCCACGGTGATCTCGGCGTTCAATTCGCTGACGCTGTCGCCGGCGTTGTCCGCGATGCTGCTGCGCAGTCATGGCGCGAAGGAAGACTTCCTCACGCGCATCATGAACCGCCTGCTGGGCCGCTTCTTCAAGGGCTTCAACAAGGTGTTCCATCGCGGCTCCGAAGGTTATGGCCGTGGCGTGACGGGAGTGCTGCGCCGCAAGGGCGCGATGCTCGCGGTGTACGCGATCCTGGTCGGTGCAACGGTGCTGATCGCGCGTATCGTGCCGGGCGGTTTCGTGCCCGCGCAGGACAAGGAGTACCTGATCGCGTTCGCGCAACTGCCGAACGGCGCGTCGCTCGATCGCACGGAAAAAGTGATCCGTGACATGAGCGCGATCGCGCTGAAGCAGAAGGGCGTGGAAAGCGCGGTGGCGTTCCCCGGTTTGTCGGTGAACGGCTTCACGAACAGTTCGAGCGCGGGCATCGTGTTCGTCACGCTCAAGCCGTTCAAGGACCGCGGCGACAAGAAGCTCTCGGCAGGCGCGATTGCGGGCTCGTTGAATCAGCAATACGGCGCGATCAAGGATTCGTTCGTTGCCGTGTTTCCGCCGCCACCTGTGCTCGGTCTCGGCACGCTTGGCGGTTTCAAGATGCAACTGGAGGATCACGGCGCGCTCGGCTACGCGGAGTTGAACAAGGCAGCGGAGGCATTCGTGAAGAAGGCGGCGCAAACGCCTGAGCTTGGCCCGACCTTCTCGAGCTATCAGATCAACGTGCCGCAACTGAACGTGGATCTGGATCGTGTGAAGGCGAAGCAGCTCGGCGTGCCGGTCACTGACGTGTTCAACACGATGCAGATCTATCTGGGCTCGCTGTATGTGAACGACTTCAACCGCTTTGGCCGCGTCTATCAGGTGCGGGTGCAGGCGGACGCGCCGTTCCGTCAACGCGCCGACGACATCCTGCAACTGAAGACGCGCAACAGCGCGGGCGACATGGTGCCGTTGTCGTCGCTCGTCACGGTCACGCCGACGTACGGTCCGGAAATGGTGGTGCGTTACAACGGCTATACGGCTGCGGACATCAACGGTGGACCGGCGCCGGGCTTCTCGTCGGGCCAGGCGCAGGCCGCGGCTGAGCGCGTGGCGGCGGAAGTTCTGCCGCATGGCGTGAAGCTCGAATGGACCGATCTGACGTATCAGCAGATTCTTGCCGGCAATGCGGGCTTGTGGGTGTTCCCGATCAGCGTGCTGCTCGTGTTCCTCGTGCTGGCCGCGCTGTACGAGAGCCTGACGCTGCCGCTCGCGGTGATCCTGATCGTGCCGATGAGCGTGTTGTCCGCGTTGACCGGCGTATGGCTCACGGGCGGCGACAACAACATCTTCACGCAGATCGGCTTGATGGTGCTGGTGGGCTTGTCGGCGAAGAACGCGATTCTGATCGTGGAGTTCGCCCGCGAACTGGAACACGACGGACACACGCCGCTGTCGGCGGCAATTGAAGCGAGCCGCTTGCGTCTGCGGCCGATTCTGATGACGTCGATCGCGTTCATCATGGGTGTCGTGCCGCTGGTGCTGTCGACCGGAGCCGGTTCGGAAATGCGTCATGCAATGGGGATTGCGGTGTTCTTCGGCATGCTCGGCGTGACGCTGTTCGGGCTGATGCTGACGCCGGTGTTCTATGTGGTGCTGCGTACGTTGGCCGGCGGGACGATTCATGTCGCGCAGAAGGACTCGCCGCGCATCGGCGCGCCGGTCACGGACGCCTGAGGAGAGAACAACAATGAAACGCTTTGAGATTTTGAGTGGATGGGGCCGTGCGGCAGCGAGCGGTTTGCTGCTCGCGCTGCTCGCCGCCTGCTCGGTTGAGCCCACGTACAAGCGTCCCGAAGTGGACACGCCGACCGCGTTCAAGGAAGCGCCGGTAGCGGCTTCGGGAACGTCGGCTGCATCGGCTGCGTCGGGTGCATCGGGTGCGTCGGCTCAGGACACCGGTACGTGGAAAACCGCGCAACCTGCGGACGACGCGCATCGCGGCGAATGGTGGAAGATTTTCGGCGACCCGCAACTCGACGCGCTCGAAGAGCAGGCGGCTGCCGCGAATCAGGACCTGAAAGCGGCGGCGGCGCGTGTGCAGCAGGCGCGTGCGGTCACGCGTGCGGCGAAGTCGGACTGGTTTCCGAAGTTCGACGCGGGCTTCGGCCCGACGCGCGAACGGGCGTCGGCGGCCTCGCAATTCCAGCCGGATAGCGTGGGCGGCACGACCGGCACCATTTGGCGCGCGCAGGTCGGCGCGTCATATGAGGCGGATCTGTTCGGGCGTGTCGGTTCGAACGTGAACGCCTCGCGTGCGGACGAGCAGCAAAGCGAAGCGCTGTTCCGTTCGGTGCAGTTGTCGCTGCAGGCCGACGTCGCGCAAAACTATTTCCAGTTGCGCGAGCTAGATACCGACCAGGACCTGTACCGCCGCACGGTCGCGTTGCGTGAAGATACGCTGAAGCTCGTCGAGCGCCGCTTCAAGGAAGGCGACATTAGCGAACTGGATGTGTCGCGTGCCCGCAATGAACTCGCGAGCGCACGCGCCGACGCAGTAGGCGTCGCACGTCAGCGCGCGGCGTCCGAGCATAGTCTCGCGATTCTGCTCGGCAAGCCGCCGGCAGACTTCTCGTTCGCCGAAGCGCCGCTCGTGCCGGTCGGAGTGCGCGTGCCGCCGGGGTTGCCTTCGGCGCTGCTCGAACGCAGGCCCGATGTGTCGGCGGCCGAGCGCGCGATGGCGGCGGCAAATGCGCGCGTCGGTCTGGCGAAGTCGGCGTTCTTCCCGAAGCTCGACATTACCGGCGCATTCGGCTATGAGTCGGCCACGCTCGGCGATCTCTTCATGTGGTCGAGCCGCGCGTTCATTCTCGGACCGTTTGCCGGCACTGCATTGACGCTGCCGCTGTTCGACGGCGGCCGGCGTAAGGCGAATCTCGCGCAGGCTCGTGCGAAATACGACGAGGACGTCGCGCAGTATCGTCAGCAAGTACTGGTCGCGTTCCGCGAAGTCGAGGACAACCTGGCCGATCTGCGTCTGCTCGACGATCAGATGCGCGAGCAAAACAATGCCGTGCAGGCGTCGCAACGCGCGGCGCGTCTGTCGCGTACGCAGTACACCGAGGGCGCGGTCAGCTATCTGGACGTGATCGACGGCGAGCGGCAGGTGTTGAGCACGCAACTGCAGGCGAGCCATTTGCAGGGCACGCAAGCGGTCGCGACCGTCAACCTGATTCGCGCGCTCGGCGGCGGTTGGGGCGATGTGCCGGCGTCGGATACGGCCGTGGGTTCGGCTGCAACGCCCGCTGCACATTCCGACCAACAGGTGGCAAAGCGCTAAACGCTTCGGTCTATTATTGACTGCTGTTGTAGAACCGGACCGCGCCGCAAGCGCGCTCCGGTTTTTTTTCGCAAATCTTTTTTCGCGCTTTCCTTTCGAAAATCCGTTCGTAGACCCGCAGGCATCGTGGCCTCTATGATGATTCGCACCTTGGCGCAGGCCGTCGATCTGACTCGCCGCGAATACATCACATCTTCATCAAGAGTCCACCATGCGCACTTTTCTTTCCAACGCGCGGCGCTTTTTCCGTGCGCCGACGCTCGCGCTTCTGAGCGCATTTGGCTTTGCACTTGCTTTGCCCGCGGCGCCCGCGTTCGCGGCGGATGCGCCGACGCTGAAGATCGGCACCGCGACGAGCCCGCAAATCGAAGCACTCAAAATCGCGGTGCGCGAGGCGAAAGAGCAGGGACTCGATGTAAAGGTGCTCGAATTCACCGACTGGAATACGCCGAACGCCGCGCTCGCGAACAAGGACATCGACGTCAATTACTTCCAGCACATTCCGTTTCTCGAGAATGCAAAGAAGCAGGGCGGCTATAACTTTGTCGCGATTGCGCCGGGCACGATCATGAAGATCGGTCTGTACTCGAAAAAGATCAAACGCTTCGACGAACTGAAAGACGGCGCGACCGTGGCCATCGCAAACGATCCAGTGAACGGCGGGCGCGGCCTGTTGCTGCTGCAACGCGCGGGGCTGATCAAGCTGACGCCGGGCATCGACTATCGCGCGACGACGCTCGACATTATCGACAACCCGAAGCATCTGAAGATCGTTCAGCTCGAAGCCTCGCAACTCGCCCGTTCGCTCGACGACGTCGACCTCGCGCAAGGCTACCCGAGCTTCATCAAGCTCGCGGGAACGACGGACCCGAATAGCGCGCTGCTATTCGACGGCCTGGAGAACAAGAACTACGCGATTCAATGGGTCGTGCGTCCGGAAAGCGCGAACGATCCGCGTATTCGCAAGTTCATTTCGATCTATCAGCATTCGCCGGCCGTGCGCGCCGCGCTCGATAAAGCGTTCGGCAATCTGTACGCAGTCGCGTGGTAAGGGGCGCTCGCGCGCCGGATAGAACAACAGGAGCGACTACGCGATGCCGAACAAAAAGATCCTGCCGAACGCGTTCAATATGAATGCGGTCGGCCACATCAATCATGGCTTGTGGACGCATCCGCGGGATCGCTCTGCGCACTACACGGATCTCGACTACTGGACGAGTCTCGCGCAGACGCTCGAACGCGGCAAGTTCGACGGCATCTTTCTCGCGGATATCGTCGGCGTGTACGACGTTTATCAAAACGGTCCCGATACGCCGTTGCGCGAGGCGGTGCAGATTCCGATCAACGACCCGGCGCTCATCGTGCCCGCGATGGCGCATGTGACGCGGCATATCGGCTTTGGCGTCACGTCGAATCTCACGTATGAGCCGCCGTATCTGTTCGCGCGCCGCATGTCGACGCTCGACCATCTGACCAAAGGCCGCGTGGGCTGGAATATCGTGACCGGCTATCTGGACAGCGCCGCGCGCGGCATGGGACTCGCGCAGCAGATCAGTCACGACGACCGCTACGACCGCGCCGACGATTACATGGACGTGGTCTACAAGCTCTGGGAGCAAAGCTGGGAAGACGACGCCGTGGTGCGCGACCGCGCCGCACGCATTTTTTCGCAGCCGGGCAAGGTGCATCGCGTGAAGCATGACGGTCCGTACTATTCGATCGACGCGATTCATTTGAGTGAGCCTTCTCCGCAACGCACGCCGGTTTTGTATCAGGCGGGTTCTTCGAGCCGCGGCGTGGATTTCGCGGCGCGTCATGCGGAGTGCGTGTTTGTCGGCGGACAGAACAAGCAGTTGACGCGTTCCATTGTCGACGACATTCGCGCGCGAGCGGTGAGCTTGGGGCGCGCGCCCGACGACATCAAGATCTTCGCGGGCATTACGGTAGTGGTCGGCGAAACGGAGCGCGCGGCGCAGGAGAAGTTCGAAGAGTACCGGCGTTATGCAAGCGCTGAAGGAGGCATCGCGCACTTTTCCAGCTCGACAGGTATCGACTTTTCGCAATACGAGTTGGACGAGCCGATCTCGTATGTGAAGACGGAGTCGATGCAATCCGCAGTCGAAGCCATTTCCAAAAAGAGCGTGAGCGGCGTGTGGACCAAACGCAAAGTGCTCGAACAGATGACGCTCGGCGGTCGCGCGAAACCGGTGGTCGGCTCGCCGCAGCAGATTGCCGACGAACTCGTGTCGTGGATCGAAGAAGCGGGCGTGGATGGCTTTAATCTGACGCGCACGGTGATGCCGGAATCGTTCGAGGACTTCGTGGATCTCGTCGTGCCCGAACTGCAAAACCGCGGCGTCTACAAGGAAGACTACGATCCCGCGCCGACTTTGCGCGAGAAGCTGTTCGGCGGCGGCCGCGCGCGTTTGCCCGATGTGCATGCCGGCGCGCAGCATCGGCGCGCGCGTGCAAACGTCGAGCAAACCGCGTAAGTCTGACAGGAGCAAAGCATGGCTAATCTTTTCGATGTGCCGCAGTTCATTCAGGACGCGCAGTCGCGCGCAGCCGAACCGGTTTCGAACGCGGCGCCGACGCAGGCCGCTGTCGTATTCGACAACGTAGGCAAAGTGTTTGCGGGCACGCGCGGCGCGTCGACCGCGGCTCTCGCGGACGTCACGTTGAACGTTGCGCGCGGCGAAGTGTTCGGCATTATCGGGCGCAGCGGCGCGGGCAAATCGACGTTGCTGCGGCTCGTCAACGGACTCGAAAAGCCGAGCTCGGGCGCGGTGCGAGTGAATGGCGTAAGTGTCGGCGAACTCGACGAACGCGGACTCGTGACGCTGCGCCGACGCATCGGCATGGTGTTTCAGCACTTCAATCTGCTGTCCGCAAAGACGGTGCGCGAGAACATCGCGTTGCCGCTCAAAATTGCGGGCGTGCCGAAGGCGGCAATTGACGCCAAGGTCGATGCATTGCTGGAACTCGTCGGTCTGGCGGCGAAGCGCGATGCGTATCCGGCCAGTTTGTCAGGCGGGCAGAAGCAGCGCGTCGGCATTGCACGCGCGCTCGTTACGGACCCCGACATTCTTCTCTGCGACGAGGCCACGTCCGCACTCGATCCCGAAACGACGCAGGCGATTCTCGCACTGCTGCGCGACATTAATCGGCGCCTGAAGCTGACTGTTGTTCTAATCACGCACGAAATGCAGGTGATTCGTGAAGTGTGCGATACGGTTGCCGTGATCGAGCGTGGCCGTGTGGTCGAAACGGGCCCGGTGTGGCGCGTATTCGGCGAGCCGCAGCACGATGCCACGCGAGCGTTGCTGCGCACGCTGGTGCATGATTTGCCCGCCGATCTCGCGGAGCGCGTGAAGCCGCTCGCCGATATCGCGCAAGCCGACGCACGCGTTCTGCTCGACGTGCGCTTCACCGGCGATGACGCGCGCGATCCCGATCTCGCCGGCCTCGCGTCCGCGCTCAGCGTCGACGGAAGCAGCGTGAGTTTCGTGCATGGCGGCATCGACCGGATTCAGGGACATGCGCAAGGGCGCCTGATCGTGTCGGCGCAAGTGCGCGCGAACGGACGCGCGAGCGTGCATGCGCAGATCGCCGCATTGCTCGAACGCGCGCGCGGCCACGCGAATCATGTCGAGGTGCTGGGCTATGTCTGAGCTCTGGCTTTCCGAACTCGTCGGTGCGATACGCGATACGGTGCTGATGGTCGGCATCTCCGCGTTGATCGCGGCGCTCGTCGGCATTCCGTTGGCGCTCGTACTCGTCACGACCACACGCGGCGGCATCTTCGAAAAGCGTGCGGTGAACAGCACGCTCGGCGCGCTCGTCAATGCGTTCCGCTCGACGCCGTTCATCATTCTGCTGGTCGCATTGCTGCCGCTCACGCGCTTACTCATCGGCACGACGATCGGCGTGTGGGCGGCGGTCGTGCCGCTTAGCATCGCCGCGATTCCGTTCCTCGCGCGCGTCGCCGAAGTGAGTCTGCGTGAAGTGGACCGTGGACTAATCGAGGCAGCGCAGGCAATGGGCGCGCAGCGCCGGCATATCATCTGGCATGTGCTGTTGCCTGAGGCGTTGCCCGGCATTGTCGGCGGCTTCACGATCACGGTGGTCGCGATGATCGGTTCTTCCGCGATGGCGGGCGCGGTCGGCGCGGGCGGCCTCGGCGATCTGGCGATCCGCTACGGCTATCAGCGTTTCGATACCACGGTGATGGTCACGGTCATCGCGTTGCTGATTGCAATCGTGACGGCGGTGCAACTGGTGGGCGACCGCTTCGTGCGGCGGCTCGCGCAACGCGCGTGACAAGCGGCGTTGTGCGTCGAACGAACGCAGGGTACTTGCGACGCTCTTAAGGCGACCGGCTGATACAGCGCTTTCGCATGACGAATAGCGCCGCTCCTATCGGTCGCCAGCATCACCGCCTATCATGAAACCTGCTGGATGACGGCCGTGAGCCTCTCGTGAGCGTCAGCACGGTCCCGCCTGCACCGCAGGTCACACCGCAAACATCATCACTGGAAACAGCATGAACGATTCAGGTCACGCCGCGGCGCTGCACGCGCGCGAGGCGTCCGCCGCGCCGGCGGTGCGAGATCTCACCGGCCTGCTCGACGCATTGCATGCGAGCGCCGCGCAACGCGATCTTGCCGGCGGCCATGCCGCACAGGAAAAACAGTGGATCGCCGACGCCGGCCTGCTCACGCTCGCCGTGCCGCGCGAATTCGGCGGCGAGGGCGCATCGTGGCCGCATATCTACCAGGTGATTCGCAAGATCGCGCAGGTCGACAGCGCGCTTGCTCATCTGCTCGGCTTCACGTTCCTGCAGGAAGTGAGCATTAATGTGTGGGGCAATGCCGAACAGCGCGCGCGCTATTTGAGCGGCACAGTCAAGGAACGATGGTGGTGGGGCAATGCGGTGAATCCGCTCGATACGCGCCTCGTTGCAAGTGCAACCATCGACGGCGGCTATCTTCTGAACGGCCAGAAGGGCTTTTGCTCAGGCACGCGCGGCTCGCAGATGATGACGGTCTCCGCACAAGATCCGCTCACCGGCAATTCCGTATTTGCAGTAGTGCCGACCACGCGCGAGGGCATCACCGTCAATGAAGACTGGAATCCGATCGGGCAGCGGCAGACCGACAGCGGCAGCGTTTCATTCGCGCAGGTCAGGGTCGAGCCGGACGAAGTGCTGCATCGCGCGGATACGCCGTACGCGAGTTTGCGCACGCTCGTCTCGCAGCAGGTCATGACCAATCTGTTCGTCGGCATTGCACAAGGCGCACTCGACGAAGCCCGAGCGTATGTCACGCAATACGGCAAACCGTGGCTGACTTCGGGCGTGGCGAAAGCCACCGACGATCCGTACCTGATCCAGCGTTTCGGCGAAATGCGCATCCAGGCGGTGAGCGCCGAGGCGCTGGCGGAACGCGCCGCGCAGGCGCTCGACGCCGCGTGGCGCGAAGGCCCCTCGCTGTCCGCCGAAGCGCGCGCGCATGTGGCGCTCGCCACATCGGAAGCGAAAATCGTCGCGCATCGCGCGGCGCTCGACGTCAGCGAAAAACTGTTCGATGCATGCGGCGCGCGCGCCACGCACGGGCCGCTTGCACTCGACCGCTTCTGGCGCAACGCGCGCGTGCATACGCTGCACGATCCGCTCGACTATCGCGTGCGCGATGTCGGCCGTTATGCACTGAGCGGGACATTGCCGGAAGTTTCTTTGTACACTTGAGGCGGTCCGCGGCGCAGCCATTCTGCGCGGCGGTTTTATTCCTCCTCGAGAGATTCCCGGATTGCAGTTCAAACTACCGACCACGGCAACGGCGCCGTTTTGTCCATCCGAAGTGCAAGGCTCGGTCGCCGTCTCGCAAGGCGCGCCTTTCTGGAAGAAGATCCTGCAGTTCGCGGGCCCCGGCCTGCTGGTGTCGATCGGCTATATGGACCCCGGCAACTGGGCGACCGACATCGAGGCCGGCTCGCGTTACGGCTACAGCCTGCTGTTCGTCGTCATGCTCTCGAGTCTCGCGGCGATGGCGCTGCAATGCCTGAGCATGCGTCTTGGCATCGTCACCGGGCGCGATCTCGCTGAACTGTCGCGAGCGCGTTATTCGCCGGCCGTCGCGCGGTTCCAATGGTTGCTCGCCGAGTTGTCGATCATCGCGTGCGATCTCGCCGAAGTGCTCGGCGGCGCGCTTGCATTCCATCTGCTCTTCAAATGCTCGCTGACCACGGGCGTGCTGCTCACGGCATTTGATACGCTGATCGTGCTCGGCCTGAAGGGCAAAAATTTCCGCGATCTCGAAGCGATCATGCTCGGCCTGATCGCGACGATCGGCGTCGGCTATATCGTCGAACTGGCGCTCGTGAAGCCGCATTGGCCGTCGGTCGCGCAAGGGCTGATTCCGTCGTGGCAGGCGCTGAGTTCGCGCGAGCCGATGTATCTCGCGATCGGCATTCTCGGCGCGACCGTGATGCCGCATAACCTGTATCTGCATTCGTCGATCGTGCAGACGCGCGCGGTCAAGCGCGATCCCGCGAGCATCGGCTCCGCAATCGGCATGTCGCGCATCGACACCATCGCTTCGCTGCTGCTCGCGTTGATGATCAACATGGCGATCCTGATTCTCGCGGCCGCTGCGTTTCATGCAACCGGCCACAATCAGGTCACCGAAATCGAAGACGCGTACAAGCTGCTCGCGCCGATTGTCGGCACCGGCTTCGCGGCGGTGTTGTTCGCGGTCACGCTGCTGGCATCGGGACAAAGCTCGACGTTCACGGGCACGGTCGCGGGACAGGTCATCATGGAAGGCTTTCTGAAGCTGAAGATTCCTTGCTGGCAGCGTCGCTTCATCACACGCGCGCTTGCGTTGATTCCCGCGCTGATCGGCGTGCAGATGATGGGCAACGGCGCGGTGGGCAAACTGCTCGTCGCGAGCCAGGTCGTGTTGAGCCTGCAATTGCCGTTCGCGCTTTATCCGCTGATCCGCATGACGGGCGACCGTTCGCTGATGGGCGAGTTCGCGAATACGCTGCTGACGAGAATCGTCGCGTGGTCGCTGTTTGCGGTGATCACTGCGGCGAATCTCTGGCTTGTCGTGCAGACGGTGGGACTGGCGGGGTAAGAGAACAGCGCAGCACCAAACAAAAAAGTCCGCGCAGAATTTATTCTGCGCGGACTTTTTCTTGATGCTTCGGTACGAATCGGGCGGACCAGCCCTCATCGTGGGTCCAGCGAGTTGCCTGGCTCAGGCGGCTTGAGCGACCTGCGCGACCTGCGCAGCTTCCATTGCTTCCTGGCGAGCCGCTGCGGCCTTCTTCGTCTTGCCGGCACGCGACGGCGGCTGGCATGCGCCGCACACCACGTTGTGCTGCAAGTCGTGCTTGTGCGCGACGAACTTGCCGGTGCAACGGCAGCACTTCGTCAGTTGCAGAATGTCGGCGTCGAAGAAACGCACCAGCGTCCACGCGCGCGTCAAGTCCAGCACCGGTTCGGTTTCGCTGTGCTTGCAGTGCTCGAGATACAGCCGATATCCCTTCGTCAGCGCGTCGAGATGCGAGCAGCGCGCTTCGTTCTTGAGGAACAGGTAGGTGTTGTAGAACAGCGAAGCGTGAATGTTCGCGAGCCACGTCATATACCAGTCCGCCGAGAACGGCAGCATGCCCTTGGGCGGCGATACGCCCTTCACCTCACGATACAGGCGGATCATGCGATCGCGCGAGAGCGTCAACTCGCTCTCGAGCACCTGCATGCGTGCGCCCAGTTCGATCAGCGCGATGGCGCGAAACACTTCTTGTGCGTCTTCCGTCAGGCTACGCTTAAGCATCGCAGTCACCCTATTAGGCAAATTGCTCGGCGGGCTGGCCTGCAAGCAGGATCGCCGCGTGAGTCGGTGCAACTGCGGTGTGCTTCGTCGTTTGCGTCAACGCCGACAACATCGAGTGGTCGTTGAAGCGGAAGAAGCACAAAAGCTGATCGGAAGAGGCCAGCTTGACGATCTGCGCGAGCGACAGCCCGGCAAGCAGATCGGCCAGTTCCGACGACAAGCCCAGACGGAACATGCCGACGGGTTTGTCCTCACGCAACATGCGTTGCGCAAGCATGATGTACGACAGGTTAATCTCGCGGATTGAGTCCAGCGTCTCGCTGCTACGGTCCATTTTCTGTGTTTCCGAAGCCCCGAATTACTAAGTCGGCTTTTTGCCGTTATCTCTTTTGTGCCTCGCCGAAAACGTTGTCCTTCGGCTACGGGTCGCTCGGTTGATACAGATGGCGACCTTTTGATACATCGCGTTACATTTCGTAACAGCTTGGGACGAATTGTATGAAGGGCAAAACAAGAAATCAATCCCTTCTCGAAAAAATATCTCAAAAAGATGCATCAAATTTCGGTAAGAATTTCACCGGCCTGTAATAGGCGATGCTACACGGCTTTTGCGGCCGTGCCGGCAATGGTCTGATCCATGAAAACCCTTGTGCGGCGGGGATGAGGGCGTATCGTCCGCGCAACAGCCGATCGTTGTGCGCACAACCGGTAAATAAGTCTGAATGAAAGGGAAAGAGAAAAGCCGAAGAAAAATGTGTAATAAATACCGTCGGCTTTTCGTGCTTTGGGGACAGAAGACAGTTGTAACGGACTGCTGCCGCCCCGGTTACAAACCAGGGCGACTTTGTAACTTCCCCGGTGAGAATCAGCAGCCGGTGCGACGTACCCGTTCGACTTCGAGGCCGAACGCGGGCCGCAGGCGCGTGCCTAGCACGTTGCCGGCAAACGCCGCGACGAGCCACAGCCAGCCGTGCAGGCTGCCGGAGACGATGCCGCTGAAGTACGCGCCGATGTTACAGCCGTAGGCGAGGCGCGCGCCGTAGCCGAGCAGCAGGCCGCCGACCACGGCCGCGATCAGCGAACGCATCGGCACTTTCCAGACCGGCGCGTAACGCCCGGCCAGCGCGGCGGCGGCCATCGCGCCGAGAATGATGCCGACGTCCATCACGGTCGTGACGTCGTGTGTAACAGGCGCTGCGAGCGCGCCCGCGTTCGCGCGGGTCGCCCAGTACGGCCAGCTCGCGACGTCTATCCCGAGCGCGGCGAAGAGCTTTGCGCCCCACAGCGCGAACGCCGAGGTGACGCCCCACGGGCGGCCCGACAGCGCGAGCGTCGCGAAGTTGAGCAGCACGAGGGCGAGCGCGCCGACGAACAGCGGCCACGGCCCTTGCAGCCACGGCGACGCGCGCGGCGGGCGTGCCGCCTCGTTGACGAGAGCTCCGTGCCGGCGTCGTTCGACGAGCACCGTCAGCGCCGCGATGGCCGCGAAAATCGCCAGATTGAGCGCGATGGCGCTGCCTGCGCCGAGCGTCGTCACCATCGAGAGCGGCTTGAGCGACGGGAGCGCGGTCCAGAACGGCATATGCGCGGTGGCCACGACCGAGCCGGTGACGAACGCGGCCAGCGTCACGATCATTCGCGTGCTGCCGCCGCCGACCGTGTACAGCGTGCCGGACGCGCAACCGCCGCCAAGCTGCATGCCGACGCCGAACATGAACGCGCCGACCACCACGGAGGTGCCCGCGGGCGCGACCAGACCGACAACCGGATGCCCAAACAGGCTGCCCGACGCGAGCGCCGGGAAGAACAGCACGACGCCGACGGCGAGCATCAGCATCTGCGCGCGAAGGCCGGCGCCGCGGCCATCGGCGATAAATACGCGCCACGCCGACGTAAAGCCGAATGCCGCGTGATAGAGCGACAGGCCGAGCAGCGCGCCGACTATGTAGAGCGCGGCCTGGCGGCCGCTGACCGTCTGCGCCAGATAGACGGCGCCGAGCGCGATCAGCAGCAGAGCCGCGGCAAGCGGTTTGGGGTTGAGGTCGTAGCGGCGCGGCGCACGGGAAAGCGGAGTGGAGAGATCGGACATGATGAGTACGGTAGGCGGACTTTGGCGCGGCGGCGGCTCGCGACGTGAACGTCGTCGGGAGGCTCAGCGCGCTGGGTCGACACATGCAAAGTGGATCGAAAAAGATAGCACGTGGGGGAGATTTGCGCAGAGGGGTGGGGCGTGCGTTGGGTGAGCGCGGCGCTCGCGTATGTGTCTCGGTCGAGAGGGACGCTAGCGTATGTGCGTTGGTTCGGCGGTGCTCTGGCGTGTGTCTGTCGGTTCAGCGTGGCGCTGGCTGCGTTCCGTTGAGCGTCACGCCGCCGTGCGCGGGCGGTTGAGCGGAGCGCTGGCATATGCGGTCCGTTGAACGCCACGCCGCCGTCTGCGGTCGCTCAAGCGCTGCGCTGGCGTATGCGGTCCGTTGAGCGTCGCGCGCCGTGTGCGGTTGGTCAAGCGGAGCGCTGTCATATGCGTTCCGGTTGCGCCTGTTCGCGACCGGGAGCTGAGCCCGCAGACGTCAATCAACTCCACGATCCCGACCGCAACCTCGCGGCGCTACTTCAGGCGACGCGCGAGAGGGCGTCGCCGATCTTGCGGGCAGCCCGGCGTTGCGTCGCGCGTACAAGCGACTACGCGACTACGCGACTACGCGACTACGCGACTACGCGACTACGCGACTACGCGACCACGCGACCACGCGACCACGCGACCACGCGACTACGCGACTACGCGACTACGCGACCACGCGACCACGCGACTACGCGACCACGCGACCACGCGACCACGCGACCACGCGACCACGCGACCACGCGACCACGCGCCCACGCGCCCACGCGACCACGCAGCCACGCAGCCACGCGGCCACTCGACCACTCGACCACTCGACCACGCTTTCACGCGCCGGCAGCCGCCTCCCTGTCCGCAGCGCCGTCCACGCGCTGCTTCTCCGCGAAGTCGCGCAGTGCGGCCGCGGTTTGCGGATCCGCCGGAAAGAACGCCTCGATGGCGAGTTCAGAAAGCGTCACGTCCACTGGCGTGCCGAACACCGTCGTCGTGCTGAAGAACGACAGCACGCCAAGCGGCGTGCGCAGCCGCAGCGGCACGGCGATCTGGTTGAGCGGGCTATTGGCGGCATCGGGCGCGGCGGCGCCGGGCGGGCTCGGGTAAGCAGCCAGCTCGTCGCGCAGCGCGCTGAGGGTGTCGTCGGCGCTTACGTCGATTTGCCGTTGCAGCCGCGCGAGCACGTGCTCGCGCCACGCGTGCCAGTTGACGATCGACGACGCAATGCCTTCCGGATGCAGGCTCAGGCGCAACGCGTTGACGGGCGGCTTCAGCAATTCGGGACTCGCGCCCGCGAGCAGCGGTGCGAGCGCATTGTTGGTGGCGACAATCGTCCAGTGACGGTCGATGGCAAGCGCCGGATACGGCTCGTGGCCCTTCAGCACCAGCTCGACGGCCTCGCGCGCGGCGCTCAGTTGCGGGTCCGACAGCGGACGCTCGCGAAACAGCGGCGCGTATCCCGCGGCGACCAGCAGCGCGTTGCGCGCGCGCAGCGGCACGTCGAGGCGCTCGGCGAGGTGCATCACCATTTCGCGGCTCGGCGTCGCGCGGCCGGATTCGACGAAGCTCAGATGCCGCGTCGAGATGTCGGCTTCGGCGGCGAGCAGCAATTGACTCATTCGTCGACGCTGCCGCCATTCACGCAGCAGATCGCCGACACTGCGGCTAGCCGTGGGCGGCGCCGACGCGGCGCTTTGCGCAAGAGAAAGTGTGTTCATGCCACCGATGATAGCCAAAGCGCCGCGGCAATCCATTACTTGGGAGGTAATGGGTGGGGCGTGTCGCAGGTCGTTTGTGGCTTGACGCTCGCCGCGTGTAGCCGCACCTCGCTGCCCCTCTCCTCGCGCATGGCTGCGCCTCGCCGCTAGCCGCCCCGTCGCTCGCGTCGCCGCTCGCCGCGTGTGGCCGCGCCTCGCTTCCGCTCTCGCCGCGCAGTGCTACGCCTCGCCGCTGGCCGTCCCACCGCTGGCCGTCCCCGTCCCGTCGCTCCCGCTGCCGCCCGCCGCGCGTGGCCGCACTTCGCTGCTCCTCTCGCAGCGCATGGCTCCGCCTCGCCACCCCAGCCGCCACATTGCCCGCCCACCGCAGCACCCCGATTACCTCCCACGTAATCGACCGACGTCGCCCAAACCGCGAATCTTCACTCCGAGCCCGCCGCACGCGACGCGCGTGCCGAGCGTAGCGCTCTATCACGCCATAGGAGTAGGAGATGAACGCGCACACCAACCTGATCGACCGTTATTTCGAAGCATGGAACGAGACCGACGGCGCGCGCCGCCGCGAACTGATCGCCGCGACCTGGGCACGCGACGCCGATTACCGCGACCCGCTGATGACCGGCGCGTGCCACGACGGCATCGACGCGATGATCCAGGCCGTGCAGGAGCGCTTTGCCGGTCACACGTTCCGCCGCTCGACCGACGTCGACGGCTTCGGCAATCGCCTGCGCTTTTCGTGGGAACTCGTGACGCCCGCCGGCGATGCGATCGTCAAGGGCTCCGACTTCGGCACGGTCGACGCGCACGGGCGCCTTCAGTCCGTGACCGGGTTCCTCGACCAGGTGCCAGCGGGCGCCTGAGCGGCCACCGCCAATCGCAATCCGCCATCGCCAATCACCATCGCCCATCTTTCATGGAGAGCATCATGCACGAGCCCGCCGGCGTCACGACTCGTTCGCCCGTCAGAACGTTCGCGCGATTCGCTGCCGCGATGGACGCGTTCTCCGGCGCGATCGCCGGCTTCGCGCTGCTCGCCGGCGCGCGCGCGTTCATGTTCACCGCGTTGCTCGGCTGGCGCGAACCGGTGCTCGGCGGCGCGGGGCTGATGCTGCTCGCGATCATCGGATGGTTGCGGTGGCGTTGCCGCGGCAAGAGGCGTGGGGCGTCCGGCGCGCCCGGCGCGCCCGGCGCGTCTTGCGCGGCGCACTGAATCTCTCCGAAGCGCGCGACGTTGCTTGCTACAATCGTTTGCCGTATTGCGATCAAGGCAATCGATTCAATCCATTCGAATAACCGCAAGCAACTTGCATGGAGACACAGTGCTAAAGAACCTCGATCCCCTGCTGAACGCCGACATCCTGCATGCACTACGCTCAATGGGCCACGGCGACGAACTCGTGATCTGCGACGCGAACTTTCCGGGCAACTCGGTCGCGCATTCCACGGTGCTCGGCAAGCTGCTTCATCTGGACGGCGTGAGCGCGCCGCGTGCGGTCCGCGCCGTGCTTTCCGTGCTGCCGCTCGATACCTTCATCGAGCAACCGGCGTCGCGGATGGAAGTCGTCGGCGAGCCGCATACCATTCCGGCCGTGCAGCGCGAGGCGCAGATCGAGGTCAATGCCGCCGAGGGGCGCGAGGTGCCGTTTGCATCCATCGAACGCTTCGCGTTTTACGAGCGCGCGCGCAAAGCGTATTGCGTGATCGCGACGGGTGAAGACCGTGGCTACGGCTGCTTCGTCTTCACGAAAGGCGTGCTGCTCGCGCCGGACGCGCTCCGTTGATAGTGCACGACGCCGCCGGTTCGCGGCGTCAGCGTCGGTGAAGACGTTTGAAGCCAATCGTGCCGCCGGGCATCCCCGGCTCGCAGACCACGCATCCAACGCTTGCCCGCCTTGGAAAGCGCGGGCAATCCACTTATGCTCAGAGGCAAAGCAGGGAACTGTGGCCCTTTAGCCGGGTCTGCTGCTTATTCATCTACAGGAGCACCTCATGACGCGTCCCGTCGATTCCGGCGTTATTCTCATCGCGCGTATTGCGCTTGCTGTTCTGTTCCTGTGGGGCGGCGTGATGAAACTGCTGGGCTATGCGGGCTTTGTCGGCTACCTGCATTCGAAGGGCGTGCCGTTCGTGCAGATCGCCGCGCCGATCGCCACCGCCGTGGAGGCATTGGGCGGCCTGCTGTTGATCGTCGGCTTCAAGGTGCGTCCGCTCGCGCTCATCATGGCGGTCTACACGGTGGCAACCGCGGTCCTGGGCCACGACTTCTGGAATGTGACCGACGCCGCCTTGCAGCGCGACATGGTGATTCATTTCTGGAAAAACATCGGCATCGCCGGTGGTTTTCTGCTGCTGTTCGTGACCGGCGCGGGGCGTATCAGTATCGACGGTGCGCGCGCGCCGCGCAGCGGGTTGGGCCTTTGAGCGCCCGCGTTCACGATTTAGCCGGTTCGACCGGCTGCCGTATTCGGCCGCAATCAAGGGAGCACATATGATTCAAAGTTTCGAGCAATCCATTGGGGGCAAGGTGCTGCAGTTGTGCGCGAGTCTTGGCGAAGGGCCCACGCCGCATCGCGTGATCATCAGCCTTGCCGATTCCGCGAAAACGCTCGTCGTTCTCGATGCGTCCGGATTCCTGGGCGCGATCAAGGCGGAGATCGAAGAGCCGGAAAAACTGATCGCCGATGCAATCAGCAAGGCGCAAAACGAAGGGCTGATCGAAGCCGCGATCAACACCGGCACGATTCAGGAAGCGCCGCTGTAGCTCGCCGGCGCAGTGGTGCAGGGCGCGCTCGTGGCTGAGCGCTTGATAGACGCCCGATAGACGCCCGATAGACCGCTGACGACCCCTGTGGCCTCGAGCCGCCGGGGTCGTTTTTTATTGCGCGTGCGTTTAAAGGCGAGCCGAGACGAACGAACGAACGCGAACCGAGACGCGGCGCACGAAGCCTCGACAGCCAGTCTGCAACATCAGCGCGAATTGCCCACGCGCACGGAGTCCGCGTCGCCCCGCGCCGTCGACGACGAATGCGGCTGCGGATGCACGAGGCAACTCATCACGCCGCCGAACACCAGCAGCCCGACCGAGATCGCCGTCGCCGTTTGCATGCCCGAAACGATTTGCGTCGCCGCGGAGCCGCTCGCGAGCGCGCCGAAGGCGGCCACGCCCACCGCGCCACCCGCCTGGCGCGCCGTGTTCAATACCGCCGATGCCGTGCCCGCGCGCCGCGCTTCCACCGATGCCAGCACGGCGGTCGTCATCGCCGGCACGGCGAGCCCCATGCCGGACGGGATCAGCAGGAACGGCAGCAGCAAGCCGATGAGCGGCGTGCCGGCATCGACGAAATGCAGCAGGCCGTAGCCGAGCCCGGCGGTGATGGCGCCGGCGATCATTGGCACACGCACGCCGAAGCGTCCGACCACCCAGCCGCTCGCCACGTTCGAAATCAGGAAGCCGCCGGTCAGCGGCAAAAACGCGAGCCCGGCCTGCAACGGCGTGTAGCCGCGCGCCCGCTGCAAATACAGGCTCAGCACGAAGACCATGCCGTAATACGTCATGTTCACGCAGATGCCGAACAGCACGGCCGCGCTGAAGCTGCGTTTACTGAAGAGCGACAGCGGCAGCATCGGCGCGCGCGCCCGCGCCTCAACGGCGACGAATGCGCCGCCCGCGAGCGCCGCGAGCACGAAGCCGCCCGCGACGAGCGGATGACTGAGCCCCAGCGGCCGCCATTCGATCACGGCGGCGACGAACGCCGTCAACGCGACAACGGCGAGCGACTGGCCGCCGAGGTCGATGCCGCGCGGACTCGCATCTGCTTTCGCGGCGATCTGCGGACGCGGCACCCACAGCAAGGTCGCGAGAAAGCCGGCGGCGCAAATCGGCAGATTGACGAGGAAAATGCTGCGCCAGCCGAAGGCCGCGATCAGCAGGCCGCCCAACACCGGGCCGGCGGCGATCGAAATGGCGCCTGACGCCGTCCACAGTCCGACCGCGCGGGCGCGAAGTTTCGGGTCGTGCCCGTACGACTGGTTGAGCAGCGCCAACGAGTTCGGCAGCATCGCGGCGGCGCCGACGCCTTGCAGCGCGCGGGCCGCGACGAGCATCGGCGCGTCGAGCGCGAGGCCGCAGGCAAGCGACGCCAGCGCGAACAGCACGATGCCCGCCGCATACAGCCGGCGCGCGCCGAAGCGGTCGCCGAGCGCGCCGGCCGACAGCATCAGCACGGCGAAGGCGAGCGTGTACGCATCGACGACCCATTGCAGGCCCGCGACGTTCGCGTGCAGATTCGCGCCGATCTGCGGCAGCGCAATATTGACGATGGTCACGTCCAGCTGCGTGACGACGAAGCCGACGCTGACGGTCGCGAGCACGCGGCCGAGGGCGGGCGAAACGGGTGTTTTTTGGGAGTTCATGCGACACATCGTAGGCCGATGGCGCGCCCGATGTTTCGGGCCGGCGTGAAGTGTCGATGTCGGTGGAAGACCCGTGCAGGATATGCGCTCAGTCGCGTCGCCGCCTGAACGAACGCACTCGCTCGCACATGCGAAAACGGCGCGCCTGCAAAGGCGCGCCGTTCGCGTCATTCATGAGCGCACACGCAGGATCAGCGCTTGTACGGCGCGTCCTTGATGAAGAGCGCAGTCAGCGCGCCCAGCACGCAGATCGTGCCGACGTACAACGGCGCGGCCATCGGGTTCGATTTCATCATCAGCGAGACGGCGATCGGCGTCAGTCCGCCGAAGATCGCGTACGCGACGTTGTACGAAAACGAGATGCCCGAGAAGCGCACGACCGGCGGAAAGGCTTTCACCATCACGAACGGAATCGCGCCGATCACGCCGACCAGCAGGCCGGTCACGCCGTACAGCGGCACGAGCGTGGACGTATCGACGGCGAGCTGCTGGAACATCGCATAGTAGGTCGCCGCCAGCGCCAGGCCGCCGATGAAAATCGTGCGTCCCGCGCCGACGCGCCCGGCGATCGAGCCCGCCATCACGCAGCCGATCGTCAGGCACAGCGTCGCCACGCAGTTCGCGAGCAGCGCGGTGGCCGGCGCGATGTGAAACTGCTTTTGCAGCAGCGTCGGCGTCATCAGGATCACGACGACGATCGCGGCCGACAGCATCCACGTAAGCAGCATCGACACGATGACCGCGCGGCCGTGGTCGCGCAGCACGGCCTTGAGCGGCACTTCGGCGGCAATCGCCTTGCGTTGCTTGAGTTCGGCGAACACCGGCGTCTCGTGCAGCCAGCGGCGCAGATAAACCGAAAACATGCCGAACACGCCGCCGATCAGGAACGGAATGCGCCACGCGTAATCGGCGATTTCAGCAGGCACGAAATTGCGATTCACCGCCGACGCGATCAGCGAGCCGAGCAGGATGCCCGCCGTCAGCCCGGCCGTCAGCGTGCCGCACGCGTAGCCGATGTGCCGCTCGGGCACGTGCTCGGAGACGAACACCCACGCGCCCGGCACCTCGCCGCCGACCGCCGCGCCCTGCATCACGCGAAACAGCAGCAGAAGAACCGGCGCCATTACGCCGATGCTCGCGTAAGTAGGCAGGAGACCCATCATCAGCGTCGGCACGGACATGAGCAGCACGCTTAGCGTGAACATGCGCTTGCGGCCGAACAGATCGCCGAAGTGCGCCATGATGATGCCGCCGAGCGGCCGCGCCAGATAACCCGCGGCGAAGATGCCGAAGGTCTGCACCTGGCGCAGCCAGTCCGGCATCGCGGCCGGAAAGAATAGCTGGCCGATTGCCGGCGCAAAAAACACGAAGATGATGAAGTCGTAGAACTCGAGTGCGCCGCCCAGGGCCGCGAGGCCGAGCGTTTTATAGTCGCTGCGCCCAAGCGGGCGTGGGGTGACAGCCTGCGCTCCACCCAGATTTGTCGCTTGCATTGCTATGTCGTTGTGTTGAATTGGAAACCACGTGTGGCGTGGAAAAACGGCGCTCGTCGGGCGAGAAGTGTGGCAACGGCTGGGTAGAGCGCGGGACACCGGCGCGCCGTCCCGGGTAGGGCGGCGCGATGACGAAGTAAGCCAACCGGCGATTTTACAGGATGAAAGCGATTCGCCTCGGGAAGTGCTTAATTAGATTGGGAAAGTTCTGCTTGAGTCCGCGTTTCGTGGCGGGCTTGGGGAAAGCCGGGCCTGGGTACAGGAAGTCGGCTGTAGTCCGTCGGCGATTCGTCGAGCGGATTCGTCTGAGCAAACGCTAAATTAGGATTGGTCCTATGGGATAGCGCGGGTGGGCCTTCGAGAATCGCGTCCACGCCATCAGTTATGAGTCATCCCATGCGCATTGCCATTCTCCAACGTGATCCCGTCATGCGTCAGTCGATTGAAAAGATTCTGACGAGCGCCGGCCATACCTGCGCGGGCTACGACGACGGTCTCACCATGTCGAAAACGCTTGCCCGATCCACCGTGGATCTGCTGGTGCTGGACTGGCACGGCACGCGCCTGTCGGGCACCGAGGTGTTGCGCACGGCGCCCGCGGTCGGCGGCGACCGGATGCCGGTGATTTTCGTGTCGCGCGACACGTCCGAGGAGAGCATGGTGCGCGCGTTCGTCAACGGCGCCGACGACTACGCGTCACTGCCGCTGCGCCCGGCCGAATTCCGCGAGCGCGTCACGGCGTTGCTGCGGCGCGCCTATCCGGAGCGCTTCGGCACCGCGAGCTTCGACGTGGGCCCGTACCGCTTCGACACGCATCGCCAGGTCGTCATGCTGCGCGGCCAGCCGGTCGCGTTGTCCGGCACGCAATACCGGCTCGCCTCGCTGTTCTTCTCGAACATTGGCCGCGTGATGTCGCGCGATCACATTTTCGCGATGGTGTGGGGCCGCGAATTCCGCGAGTTCACGCGCACCATCGACAGCCACGTGTCGCGGCTGCGTCTGTTGCTCGCAATCGAGCCGCAAAACGAGTTTCGCTTGCAGCCGGTTTATAAGAGCGGCTACAGGCTGCTGCATCTGCGTCACGAGGACGCCGTGCACGCGCAGCCGCAGGCGGCCTGAAGCCTTTATTCACGCTCAAACTCGCACACCGGCACTCGCTCAAAGGCGCGGCAATTGCGGCCGCGTTTCTAGCGACTTGCGGATCAACGCTTCCACCGCCGCGCGCTCGTCGCCCGCGAGCGGCAGGCGCGGCGGGCGCACCGGCTCCGTGCCGAGTCCCACCATCGCTTCGGCGAGCTTGATGTTCTGAACCAGCTTCGACGATACGTCGAGCGCGAGCAGCGGCGCGAACCAGCGGTAAATCGCCCGCGCTTCTTCCAGGCGTCCCGCTTTCAACAGCTTGTAGATCGCCACCGTCTCATGCGGAAACGCGCACACGAGACCGGCCACCCAGCCATGCGCGCCCATCAGGATGGCTTCCATCGCGAGATTGTCGACGCCGCACAGAATCGCGAAGCGGTCGCCGACCGCGTTGATCAGATCGGTCACGCGCCGCACGTCGCCGCATGATTCCTTGATCGCGACGATCTTTTTCTCGTCGGCGATTTCGGCGAACATCTCGGGCGTCATATCGACGCCGTACGCGAGCGGATTGTTGTAGATCATCAGCGGCAGTGCGCTTGCGTCGGCGACGCTGCGAAAGTGATGCAGCGTCTCGCGCCGATCGGACAGATAGCGCAGGCCCGGCAGCACCATGAAACCGGCGGCGCCGCGCCGGCTGCCGTGTTCGGCCTGGCGGCAGGCGTCGAGCGTGCTGTTTTCCGCGATCGTCAGCAGCACCGGCACGCGGCCGCGCGAGGCGTCCACGGCGATGTCGAGCACTTCCAGCTTTTCGTCGAGCGAGAGCGTCGACGCTTCGCCAAGCGATCCGCACACGATGATGCCGTCCACGCCCGCGTCGATCTGCGCTTCGATATTCTTTGCGGTCCACGCACGGTCTATGCTGAAATCCGCGTTGAACTTGGTGGTGACCGCCGGCAATACGCCTTCCCAGATATGCGCCACGACTGCTCTCCTGAATGTGATGAGTCGAAGCGCAGTGTAAGCAGCGAAAACGCCGCCGTCTTGCGTCAATCGCGCGTAGCGGATGACGATTTCGGCATAGTGGGGTTCGAGGTCGCACTTAGAAGGCGGGGCGGTGCTGCGTTTTTGCGATATGTTAAGAGGCGGCTGAGAGGCGCTTGTGCGGCGGTCCGCGCTGGGCAAACGGCCGTGCTTTTGCCGCTGCGGCCGAGGCGCGGCCGCAAGTTCATTCAGCGTTGCGTGGCCTGCGGAACCACGCAGCGGTAAAACTACAACCTATGCCGAAATCGTCACAATCCACGCGCAGTCGCACCAAGACTCGCGCGTGCGCCGTTCCTACCATGTGCGTCATGAAAACGCTCAATATCATCGACTCCCACACCGGCGGTGAACCGACCCGCCTCGTCGTGTCCGGCGGCCCCGATCTCGGCGGCGGAACGCTCGCAGAGCGGCTCGACGTATTCCGCACGCGCTTCGACGACTGGCGCGCCGGCATCGTCACCGAACCGCGCGGCTCGGACGTGGTAGTCGGCGCGGTGCTGTGCGAACCCGACGACCCGTCGTGCGCGGCCGGCGTGATCTTCTTCAACAACGTCGGCTATCTCGGCATGTGCGGGCACGGCACGATCGGCCTCGTAGTGTCGCTCGCGCATATGGGGCGGATCGCGCCAGGGCGTCATCGGATCGAGACGCCCGTCGGCGTGGTGGAAGCGACGCTCAACGACGACGGCAGCGTCGCCGTGCGCAATGTGCCGGCGTATCGCTATCGCGAGGCCGTTCAGGTGGACGTGCCGGGATATGGCGTGTTGACGGGCGACATCGGCTGGGGCGGCAACTGGTTTTTCCTCGTCGCCGAACATGGCCGTTCGTTGGAGCCGGCGCACATTCCTGAGTTGACGGCGTTCAGCGCCGCGATCCGCGACGCGCTCATCGCGCAGCGGATCACCGGCGCGGATGGCGCGTTGATCGACCATATCGAGCTCTTCGGGCCGGGTTCGCGCGACGGCATCGACAGCCGCAGTTTCGTGCTCTGTCCGGGCAACGCGTACGACCGCTCGCCGTGCGGCACGGGCACCAGCGCGAAAGTCGCGTGCCTCGCGGCGGACGGCAAGCTCGCCGAAGGCGCGGTGTGGCGGCAGGAGAGCATTATCGGCAGCATGTTCGAGGCGAGCTATCGTCACGCGGACGACGGCCTCGGCGTGATTCCGACCATCACCGGACACGCGCATATCACGGCGGAAGGGCGGCTTTGCTTCGACGAACGCGATCCGTTCGCGTGGGGCATCCGCACGGCATGACGGCGGATGCATTGATCGTCGGCGCGGGCATCGTCGGCGCGGCCTGCGCGGCCGAACTCGCCGCGCTCGGCATGCGCGTCGAGGTGCTGGACGCGCAAGGCATCGGCGGCGGCGCGACGGCGGCCGGGATGGGCCATATCGTCGTGATGAACGACTCGCCCGCTGAACTGGCGCTCTCGCTCTATTCGCGCGACCTCTGGCTGCAACTCGCGCCTCGGCTGCGCACGCGCGACGCGTTCGCGCGCTGCGGCACGCTCTGGCTCGCCGCCGACGAAGAAGAATGGCAAGCCGCCCGCGCCATGCACGCCGCTTACGAAGCGCATGGCGTTGCAGCGCAACTGCTCGACGCGTCCGCGCTGCGCGAATGCGAGCCGGCGGTGGCGGCGTCGCTTGTCGGCGGTTTGCGCATCGAGCACGACAGCATCGTGTACGCGCCGACGGCCGCCGAGTGGCTGCTGACGCAATCGCCGGCGTCGGCGAACATCGGCGTGCGGCTCGGCGCGTCCGTTGTTTCCGTGGATGCAACGGGCGTCACGCTGGCAAACGGCGAGCGGCGCGGCGCACGGCATGTGATCGTCGCAAACGGCCTCGGCGCTCGCGAACTCGTGCCGACGCTGCCGCTGCAACCGAAGAAGGGCCATCTGCTGATCACCGACCGTTACCCCGAGCTGATCCATCATCAATTGCTCGAGCTCGGGTATATCAAGAGCGCGCACCACGCGACGGGCACGTCGGTCGCATTCAATGCGCAGCCGCGGCCGACGGGGCAGTTGCTGATCGGCTCATCGCGCCAGTTCGACACGACCGACCCCGCAGTCGAGATGCCCGTGCTCGCGCAGATGCTGCAGCGCGCCGCGCACTATCTGCCGATGCTGCCGCAGCTCAACGGCATTCGCGCATGGACCGGCTTTCGCGCGGCATCGCCGGATGGCTTGCCGCTCATCGGTCCGGCCGGCGACGCCGCGCCCGGCGTGTGGCTTGCGGTCGGTCATGAGGGGCTGGGTGTGACGACATCGCTTGCGACGGCGAAGCTGCTTGCCGCACAGATCGTCGGAGAGACGGCGGCGATTCCGGTCGAGCCTTATTTGCCTGCGCGGTTCGTGCACGAGGTGGCGCATGAGTAAGAGTGGCGAGGCGCGGGTTCGGGTGATGATCGACGGAGTGGCTGTCGAGGTCGACGCCGGGACGACCGTGGCGGCGGCGCTGGTGGTTGTGGGTTGCGGGAGCGGCACGCGGGTGTCCGTGCGCGGCGAGCCGCGCGCTGTTCTCTGCGGGATGGGTGTCTGTCAGGAATGCCGCGTGACGATAGACGGACGCGCGCATGTGCTCGCGTGCCAGACGTTGTGCCGCGATGGGCAAGTCGTGCATACGCAGAAGGTGAACGCACCGTGACTCAGCACTTCGACGTGATCGTAGTAGGCGCCGGCCCGGCCGGTCTCCACGCCGCGCTTGCATCGGCACGCGAAGGCGCGGCCGTCGCGTTGCTCGACGACAATCCGCGCGTCGGCGGCCAGATCTGGCGGCAGGGGCCAGGCTCGGCGCCGCAGTCGCCGCTGTGCGCTCTGCTCGCCGATTTAAGCCGCCGGGGCAACGTGACTCATTTTCCATCGACGCGCGTCATCGCGCCGCTCGCGCCGCGCGGTCTGCTGGTCGAATCGGCGGAACGAGGCGGCGTGTGCATGACATACGAGCGGCTGATCCTCGCGACCGGCGCACGTGAGCGCTTGCTGCCGTTCGCCGGCTGGACGCTGCCCGGCGTCACCGGCGCGGGCGCGCTGCAGGCGCTGATCAAAGGCGGCATGCCGGTACGCGGTGAGCGCGTCGTGATTGCGGGCAGCGGTCCGTTGCTGATCGCCGCATTGGCCACGGCACGCGCAGCCGGCGCGCGAGTGCTCGCGGTGGTCGAGCAGGCTTCGGCCATAAAGGTCGCGCGTTTTGGCGCTTCGCTTCTACGCGAACCCGCGAAGCTGCGGCAGGCCGTGAGCATGACGCGCGGTTTCGGCGGCACGCGCTACTGGACGAGCAGCATGGTCGAAGCGGCGCACGGCGAACACCGCGTGCAACAGGTCACGATCCGGCGCGGCGAGCGCAGGGTGACGCTCGATTGCGAGCGTGTCGCGTGCGGGTTTGGGCTGGTGCCGAATGTCACGCTCGCGCAGGCGCTCGGCTGTGCGATCGACGAAGCAGGCGGCATCGTCGTCGATGCTTCGCAGCGCACCTCGGTCGAGGGCGTGTTCGCGGCGGGCGAGTGCACGGGAGTGGGCGGCGCGGAGTTGGCGTCGATCGAAGGGGAAATCGCGGGGTTGGGCGTGGGTGAACGCAGCAGCGTCGACGGATCGAGCCCCGAACTAACCGCAAGCTCCCGCCTCCGCCCGCTTCACGCACAACGCCAACGCTGGCGCCGCTTCGCGGCGCGCGTCGAAACCGCCTTCGCTCTGCAGCCCGCCGCGCGCATCCCGCCCGCCGACGACACCCTGCTATGCCGCTGCGAAGACGTCAGCGTCGGCGAAGTGCGCGCGTTCCAGAACTGGCGCGACGCCAAGCTGCACACCCGTTGCGGGATGGGCGCCTGCCAGGGAAAGATCTGCGGGACCGCCGCCAACGTGTACTTCGGTTGGCCATCGGCGGCGCCGCGTCCGCCATTCAGTCCCGCGCAAATCGGCACGCTGATCGCAGCGGCCGGGCATCCGCCCCAGACCGAATGACGTGCGCCGATCATCGCCGGCACGCGCATATTGTCGGCGAATCGGCGGCTTTATAATCGACGGCGCATGCATGGTGAATCGACCAGAACCGAACCGCATCTGCTGCAAACAACCCAGCGCCACAAGCGTCAAAAACCGCTCACGCATCCGCCCTCACAACCGGCTCGGACCCACGGGACCCGCACGATGAACACGCTGGCTCATCAGTTTCCCCCTGACGAAGCACCGTTGTCCGCCATGCTGTCGCACTTCCGGCAGCTCGAGCCCGTATTCGACGCGCTGCCCGACGTCGTTTTCTTCGTGAAGGACGCCGACGCGCGCTACGCGCTCGTGAACCGCACGCTCGCTTCGCGCTGCGGCTTCAAGGAGAAAACGGCGCTGCTCGGCAAGACCGCCGAGGACGTGTTTCCGCGCCGCTTCGGCCGCATCTACACCGCGCAGGACGAGGGCGTGATCCACGTCGGCAATCAGATGATCGATCAGCTCGAATTGCATCTTTATCCGGGACGTCAGCCGGGCTGGTGCCTGACGAGCAAGCAGCCGTTGCGCGACGCGGCGGGCAAGATCATCGGACTGGCCGGCATCTCACGCGATCTGAGAGCGGACGAGAGCAGCCATCCCGCGTATAGCAGGCTCGCGACGGTCGTGCAGTTCATCCAGGAAAACTACGTGCAGCCGCTGAACCTGAAGCAACTGGCTGCAATGGCGGATATGTCGGTCGCGCAGCTCGAGCGCTACTTTCACAAGGTGTTTCATCTGACGCCGCGTCAGGTTCTGCTGAAGACGCGGCTCGATGCCGCGACCGCGCTGCTGGTCTCGAACGACAAGGTCACCGACGTCGCCGCGCTATGCGGCTACACCGATCACAGCGCGTTCACGCGGCAATTCAAGGCGACTGTCGGCGTCACGCCGACCGAATACCGGATGCTGCTGCACGGCACGTCGAGGAACTGAACCTGGCTTATGGTTCGCCGCAAGCATCACTATTACGTGTACGTCGTCTTGCTCGACGACACCGTCTGGAACGAGCCGCGCTTTCGCCGCGCGAATCCGGGCTACCGGTTCGACAAGCCCTGCGTGTATGTGGGGATGACCGGGCTCGATCCCGATCTGCGCTTCGACCGGCACAAGGCCGGCATTCAGGCGAATCGCTACGTGCGCGACTACGGCTTGCGCCTCGTGCCTGAGTTATACGAAGTGTTCAATCCGATGCCCTATCGCGGCGCACAGGACATGGAAGTCGAATTGGCGATTGGACTGCGTGAAGCGGGGTACGGCGTGTGGCAAGCGTAACCGTGGCAAGCGCAGGTGTGCAGGCGTAGCGTTACTTAACACCGAGTCCGCGCAGCACGGCATTGCCCTCGGACGTCAAACGGATGCGCGAGCCGCCGGCATCGTTCGAAATCGTTTCGATCAGACCGGCTTCGTGCAGTTGCGGAATCTCGGGTTTGGCGGAAGCGTCGATCGGCGCGTGCAGCAGGAGCAGCAGCGTCGCCAGTTCGTGATGGCTCAGCAGGCGGCGCAGGATGGTGGGGCGCTTCGCCGGCGGCGGGTTGTCGTTGGTATTTTGTTCGGGCTGGTTCATGGTGCGCACCTCGTGCGGTAGTGTCCGAGGCATGATGGGGACGAAGTCTTAAACGGTTCTTAAGAACCATTGTCCTGTAACACCGTGACACGAAGATGGCAGCGGCGCAGCTTACCAACCCTTAACGGCCGGGCTTTCGATTGCTTTCTGCTGTGCTTGCGTGACTTACGGCGCGCAGGTTTTCCCCGCGGTTTCGATCCACAGATTATTGACGTGGCGCTTGCCCGCGTAGAAGCGGTACGTTGTCGCACCATTGTCGCTGCGCACCTTGACGATGTTCGAATCGCCGAAGTCGAGCATCTGGCCTTGCGGGATCGACGTGGATTTGAAAGCGGCGTTGTGGTTCGTCGCGAGTTGCGTGAGGCAAGCGACGACGTCGTTGACCGAGCGCTGCGTGGTGGTGTCCGTGACCGGCTCGCCGGCGTCCGGATTCTTCTGGAAGTAGGCGCAAGCGCTGAAAAGAAGGGGAACTGACAGGACTACGGCAAACTTCTTCATATCTCTCCTGGCGTTTCGTTCGGCGGGCGGTGGGTGCAGGTGCAAGCCCGAGACGAGCGGGCTGGGCTCGCGCCGCGGACAGCGCCGCCGACATGACCGGCGATGCAGCCGCACGGCGCGGACCGCGAATCAGGCTGCATTATATCGGGCGAGAGCCCGTGTCTAACCGATCCGCACGGCGCGTGCCTGCCGCGTAGCTTTGCTCAGTCACGAACCGGTAGCGGCGGCGAAAAGCGAAGAAGCCAACCCGCCGACACGCCAACGCTGAGCGCCGCCTATCTCCGCCGCTGCGCCTGCGCTGCGAGCCGCACCGCCGCGTTGCCCGCGCCGTAGCCGTCATAACCGCCGCGCCGCTCGACGATCTCCATGAAGAAGCGCTGATCGAGCTGTTCCGTATAGGCGTGGAAAAATTCGCCGCCGCGCTCATCGCGGTCGTACAGGATGTTGTGCTCGCGCAGCGCATCGAGCATCTCGTCCGGCAATGCGTAGCGTGCGGCCAGATCGTCGTAGTAATTACGCGGAATGCGCAGCACCGGCAAGCCATCGGCGACGAATTCGGGAATCGCGCTGAAGATGTCGCCCGTGCTGAACGCGACATGATTCAGACCGGAGCCATGATAGGTATGCAGCGCTTCGGCGACCGCTGTATGGTGATCCACCGACGCATTCAGCACCACGCGAACCGAACCGTCGCGGCTGCGCAGCGCGCGGCTGCGCACGAGGCCATACGGATCGGGCACGAGCACGCCGGGCTCCGCCTGAAAGCCAAACGCGGTGCGCAGAAACAGCACCCACGTATCGAGCGAATTCGCCGGCACGGCAAGGCACACGTGATCGATACGGCTGAGCGGCCCCACTTCCGCCGGACCGTTGATGTCCGTCAGAACGAAATCGGCTTCGAACAAGGTCGGCTGGTCAGGCGTTTCGTCGACGAAATAATTGAGGCTGCCGTCCGGCGCCTGCACCGCGGGCAGCACGCGTTCGTTCGGGCCGATCTGCCCGGAGAACGGCGCATAGCCGAAGCCGGCGGCCCGCTCGAAAGCCTGATTCGCGTTGTCGACGCGAAACGCCGACGCGCACAGCGACAAACCATGCTGCTGAAAGAACGCATTAGCGAACGAATCGGGCTCCGCGTTCAGCACGATCGAAGCGGCGCCATGCTGATAAAGCGTCACGTCTTTCGAACGATGCTGGCCCGCCTGGCGAAAGCGCAGTTTGCCGAGCCAGTCGGCGAGATGCGCGCGCGTGGTGTGATCCACGGCGAATTCGAGGAACTGATAGCCGACGTGCGCGGGCGCGGCCGGCGACTCATAGAGCTCACCGGCCGGTTGCCGCTCGCTGTCCAGCAACGCACGCGTCTGCTCCTCGAGAAACAGCAGCGAACGATGCCCGTCCGCGGCGGTGATGGTGGTCGGCGCGGCACGAAAGCCATCGTTGAAAATTTCCAGCGAAAGCGGGCCCTTGTAGCCCGCTTTCACGACTTGAGCCGTGAAGTTCGCGACGTCGAAATCGCCCTGGCCTGGAAAGCAGCGGTAGTGGCGGCTCCATTCGAGCACGTCCATTGCGAGCTTGGGCGCGTCGGCGATCTGCACGAAGGCGATGCGCTCGCCTGGAATATCCGCGATGCCGTCGACGGTGTCGCCAAGCGACAGCGTATGAAAACTGTCGAGCACAAGTCCGAGATTGGGATGGTTCACCGCGTTCACGAGCTTCCACGCATGCCGGTACGTCTTGACGTGCCGGCCCCACGCGAGGGCTTCGTAACCGGCGATCACGCCGGCCGCCTCGGCCGCCTGCGCGAGTGCGCCGAGCTGGTCGGTCATCAGCGCATCGTCGCAGAGGGTGTCGGGCTGCACGTTGCTGCACACCAGAATGCGATCCGTGCCCAGTTCGTGCATCACATCGAACTTGCGTTTTGCCCGATCCAGATTGCGCGCGAGACGCTCGGCGCTCACGCCGTCGAAATCGCGGAACGGCTGAAACAGCATGATTTTCAAGCCGAGATCTTCGGCGATGCGCCGTACGTCGGCGGGCGAACCGTCGAAATACAGCAGATCGTTTTCGAAAATCTCGACGCCTTCGAAGCCGGCCGCCTGGATCGCGGTCAGCTTCTCGACGAGGGTGCCGCTGATCGACACGGTGGCAATCGAACGTTGCATGAACAGCTCCTGCAAAAACGGTCAGACGGCTTATCGCGATCGCGCGCTGTGGCTACGGCGCAGGCTCTTCGCAGCGATGTTGCGATGCGTCAAATGGCCTGGTTCGTTACTTTGTGAGCAAGACGCAGGCCAGAATTTCCCAGAATAAGCGCATTTTCCGACAGTCTATACAAACTAACTAGATGGTACAAATTCGTATAAACCCCGAATGACGGACACGGCTGAATGCGCGCACACTTCGCCATACGTTGAGAAGCGTTGCGAGCCCGCGGCTCTGCGCTTCCTGTTCTACCCGCTGGAGACGACTATGAGCTTTGCGTCAGTACTGGTCCTCAATGGACCGAATCTCAACCTGCTCGGCACACGCGAGCCGGCTATCTACGGTTCCGAGACGCTCGACGACGTCGCCCGGCTTTGCCGCGATGCGGGAGAGCGCCTCGATCTGTCCATCGATTTCTGCCAGTCGAACGCCGAGCATCAACTGATCGACTGGCTGCACGCTGCGCGCACGAAGGTCGACGGCATTGTCATCAATCCGGCTGCGTACACGCACACGTCCGTCGCGATTGCCGACGCGCTCACCGCCATCGAAAAGCCCGTCATCGAAGTACACATATCGAACGTGCATCGGCGCGAAGCGTTCCGTCACCACTCGTATGTGTCGGCTGTGGCGGACGCGATCATCGTCGGTTGCGGCACGCAAGGCTATGTGCTCGCGCTCGAGCGCATGGTCACCATCCTTAAGAATAGGGCGGCGAAATGACTACGCCAATGAATGCACAAACGAACGCGCAGGCCAGCGCGAATTCATATCTGGTCGGATTAATCGGCGCGGGGATCAGCGGCTCGCTGAGCCCCGCCATGCACGAGGAGGAAGGCAGCAAGCTCGGCTTGCATTACGTGTATCGCCGCATCGACCTCGAAGCGTTGAAGCTGGACATTTCGGCGCTGCCCGATCTGCTGATTGCCGCCGAACGCATGGGCTACAACGGCCTGAACATCACGTATCCATGCAAGCAGGCGGTGATTCCGCTGCTCGACGAATTGTCCGACGATGCGCGCGCGCTCGGCGCCGTGAACACCGTGCTTTTCAAGGACGGCAAACGCATCGGCCACAACACGGACTGGTCCGGTTTTGCGCGCGCTTTTCAACGCGGCTTGCCTGACGTGTCGCTCGAACGCGTCGTGCAACTCGGTGCAGGCGGCGCAGGCGCGGCCGTCGCGCATGCGGCGCTCGCAATGGGCGCGCGAACGCTCACGCTGTTCGACGTCGATCCCGTGCGCGCCGAATCGCTTGCCGCTGAATTGCAGAAGCGCTTCGCCGATCGCACGGTCACTGCCGGCGCGTCGCTCGACGAAACGCTCGCGGCGGCCAACGGCCTGATTCACGCGACGCCTACCGGCATGGCGAAGCTGCCGGGCCTGCCGTTGCCCGCCGAATTGCTGCATCGCGACTTGTGGGTCGCGGACATCGTCTACTTCCCGATTCGCACCGCGCTGCTGCAGGCCGCGGAAGCGCTCGGCTGCCGCACATTGTCGGGCGGCGGCATGGCGGTGTACCAGGCAGTCGACGCGATGCGTATTTTCACCGGGCTCGAACCGGATGCCGAGCGCGTCTATACGCATTTCCAGTCACTGCTGGAACGCTAACCGGTCGCACATCCCGGTAAATGACGGATACCTAAATAGTTTGAGGAGACGACCACCTATGCCACAACCGATTCAATCCAGTCCATCCGACGCCAATCAACAGTCCGGCGCAAATACGAAAATGAGCACGAACACGGCGCGCCGCTCGAATGCGCGTTATCAGATACTCGGACTGCTCGCCGTCGGCACGATGATCAACTATCTCGACCGCACGGTGCTCGGCATCGCCGCGCCGCAGTTGACCAAAGAGCTGGGCATCAACGCCGCGATGATGGGCCTGCTGTTCTCGGTGTTCTCGTGGAGCTACGTCGCTTCGCAGATTCCGGGCGGCCTTTTTCTCGACCGTTTCGGCAGCAAGCTGACTTACTTTCTGTCGATGACCTTCTGGTCTTTATGCACGCTCGCGCAAGGACTCGTGCTTGGCATCGCGGGCCTGTTCGTATTCCGCCTCGGTCTCGGCGTCTCCGAAGCGCCGTGCTTTCCGACCAATAGCCGCGTCGTCGCGACGTGGTTCCCGCAAAGCGAACGCGCGATGGCAACGGGCACGTACACCGTCGGCGAATATATCGGGCTCGCGTTTTTCAGCCCGTTCCTCTTCATGCTGATGGGCGCATTCGGCTGGCGTTCGCTCTTTTATGTGGTGGGCGGCGTGGGCATCGTGTTCGGCGGCATCTGGTGGCTGCTGTATCGCGAACCGCGCGATCATCCGTCGGCGAATCAGGCCGAACTCGACTATATCGAAGCAGGCGGCGGTCTCACGCAGCGGCATAGCAGCGCCGCCTCTGCCGCGGCGCCCGCGAAAAGCGGCTTCGAATGGCGCACCATTGGCCGCTTGCTGAAGCATCGTCAATTGACGGGCATCTGTCTGGGCCAGTTCGCCGGCAACTCGACGCTCGTGTTCTTTCTCACCTGGTTCCCGACTTACCTCGCGACCGAACGTCATATGGGCTGGCTGAAAATCGGCTTCTTCGCGATCATGCCGTTCATTGCGGCGTCGATCGGCGTGATGTTCGGCGGGCTCTTTTCGGACTGGCTGCTGCGTCGCGGCAAGTCGGCGAACGTCGCGCGCAAACTGCCGATCATCGCCGGCTTGTTGCTCGCGTCCACGATCATTCTCGCCAACTACGTGGAGAGCAACGTCGCGGTGATCGCGATTCTGTCGGTGGCGTTTTTTGCGCAAGGCATGGCGGCGCTCGGCTGGACGCTGGTGTCCGATATCGCGCCCGAAGGACTGCTCGGCGTGACGGGCGGCATCTTCAACTTCGCCGCGAATCTGGCCGGCATCGTGACGCCGCTCGTGGTCGGCTTTATCGTCGCGGCGACGGGATCGTTTGTCGGCGCGCTGGTGTTTATCGGCATCGTGGCGCTGATTGGCGCGCTGTCGTACATCTTTATTGTCGGCGACATCAAGCGGATCGTGCTGGTGGATTGAGTAGTTGTTTGAGTGCGAGCGCAGTTGCAAACGCAAACTCAAGCGCGATAAAAAACGGGACGTGGCGCAAGCCACGTCCCGTTTTGCATTTGCGAGCGACGCGCTTCAACCTTCGCTTCAATCTTCCTTACGCACGAAACGCAACACAGCGTCGACGATCATCGCGCGATGACGCGCGCGCAATCTCGGATGCGACGGATCGCGGCCAAACGCTGTGCCGAACGTATGACGATTGCCGACGCGATGAAAGCACAGCGAACTGATCAGCAGATGCAGATCGATTGCGTCGACGTCATCGCGGAATTTGCCCGCCGCGATACCGCGTGCAAGCAGATCTTCTATCGTGTGAATGACCGTGACGTTGCGGCCTTTAAAGCTCTTCACCTGCTCGACATACTTCGCGCCGTTAATGTTTTCTATCGTCACGAGGCGCACGAAGTCGCGCTGGCGGTCGTGATAGTCGAACGTGAATTCGACCAGCGCGCGCATGCCTTCCACGGGGTCGAGTTCACTGACATGCAGATCCTGTTCGAGCGCGCGAATGTCGCCATACACCTTTTCGAGCACCGCCTGATACAACCCTTCCTTGCTGCCGAAGTAGTAGTACAGCATGCGCTTGGTGGTGTTGGTGCGCTCCGCGATCGCATCGACGCGCGCACCCGTCAGTCCCATCGCGGAGAACTCCTGCGTCGCGACGTCGAGGATATTGCGTTTGGTTTGTTCGGGATCGTACTTGCGGCGGACATCGCTACGCCGCGCGTCCTTCTGCGTCGCGTCGGACGGGATGCCGTTGGTATCGGGCCCGGCGGCCTTGCTTCCCTTTTTCATTGTCTATTCGAGCGGCGGTGACGGCGCATTCTAGCATGGCGAAAACCCGCGCCGACGCGAGGTTCAAGCGCGTCGAGCCTTGCGTCGAGCGTTGCATCGCGCCTTGCATCGAGCCCGCTCGAGACGGCTTGAATACAGTCCATACGCGAGCCGCCTTTAATGTGGGCGGCGCGATAGCCGGCGGCGCGCGGCGAGCGCGTCGCGCGTTTGCATCGCGGTGTAGGTCAACTGCGCGGCGGCGAGTCCGAGCGCGCCATATGCGGGCGTCAGACCGAACGCGGCGAACGCTTCGGGCACCGGACGCTCGCCGGCAATGGCCGCGGCCAGCAATTCGCCGGAGACGGTGGTCGGCGCCATGCCGTGTCCGCCGAAGCCGACCGCGTGCCAGACGCCGTCCGCGCCGCGGCCGATTTGCGGCATCTTGTGACGCGCGTAGCTCATCAGTCCGCCCCACGCGTAGTCGATGCGCACGTCGTGTAGTTGCGGATACACCTTTAGCAGGTCGCGCCGCAGTAATCGCGCGATGACTTCAGGCGCGCGATCTCGCACCGAGATGCGTCCGCCCCACAGAATGCGCGTATCGGGCAACGGCCGGTAGTAGTCGAATGCGAAGCGCGTGTCGTAGACGGCCGCGCGCGTATCGATTGCATCTTGCAGACGCGCGCCGAGCGGCTCCGTCGCCATCACGTAGGTGGCAATGGGCAGCACCGCGCGCTCGACTTTCGCATGGACGTTGCGCGCATAACCGCCGCCCGCCATCACGACGTGCCGCGCGTCGATTGCGCCTTGCGGCGTATGCACGATAAAGCCCGCGCCCTCGCGCTGCAAACGCACGACAGGCGACTGCTCGTGTATCCGCACGCCCGCATTGGCCGCGGCATTCGCTACGCCGAGCACGTATTTCAGCGGATGAAAGTGAAACGCATTGCGCTCGAAGAGACCGCCGTGATAACGGCGGGTCTTCAATTGCGAGGCAAGCTGGTCTGCCGTCAGCGGTTCCCAATCGACGCCGAACGAATCGCGCATCAGGCGCCGTTGCGCGTCGAGACGCGCCGGTTCGTCGAACCAGTTGGCGAGAATCACGCCGGCGTCGGTTGCGTCGCAATCGATGCGATAGCGCGCGATGCGGGCGCGCATCAGATCGACGGCGTCGGTCGTGAGCGCGTAAAGCTCGCGCGCGCGAACCGCGCCTAACGTTTTCAGCAGATCGGCGCAGTCGAGGCTATAGCCGCCGAAAACGAAGCCGCCGTTGCGCCCAGATGCGCCGAAGCCGACTTGCCGCGCTTCGAGCACCGCGACGTTCACGACGCCGCGCTCAGCCAGCCCCAGTGCCGTCGAGAGTCCCGCAAGCCCGCCGCCCACGATGCAAACGTCGACACTGTGGCGTCCGGCGAGCGGCGCGTAAGCAGAGGGGCGAGCGACAGTCGCTTCGTAAAAGTTGTCCATGGCGGCTAGCGTAGCGGCATTCGCGTGTCCGCGTCCAGCCGCTTAGCCGCTCACTTGCCGCAAGACACGGCCGCGCTTTATCTGCCCCAGCGCAACACCAGCGGATCGAGCCGCCGCGCGATCTTGAGAAGCCCTTCGCGCGTCGCGGGATGCATCGCCGGCAACGGATGACGCACCGCGTCCGAGCGAATCACGCCGCCTTCCTTCATCAACGCCTTGCACGATGCGAGGCCACCCTGGCGGTTTTCGTAGTTGATGAGCGGCAGCCACCGCTGATAATGCGCGGCGGCGGCTTCCGTATCGCCGGCGGCGTACGCGTCGACGATCAGACGAATGCCGTCCGCATAGCCGCCGCCTGTCATCGAACCCGTTGCGCCCGCATCGAGATCGGCCATCAGCGTAATGGCTTCCTCGCCGTCCCACGGACCCACGATTGCATCGCCGCCCAACTGGATGAGTTCGCGCAGCTTGTTGGCGGCTTGCGGCACTTCGATCTTGAAGTAAGACACGTGCTCGATTTCGCGGGCGATGCGCGCGAGAAACGGCGCGGACAGCGGCGTGCCGCTAACGGGCGCGTCCTGGATCATGATCGGAATGTCGATCGCATCGGACACGGCGCGGTAAAACTCTTCGATGCCGCGCTCGCCGACGCGGATCGTCGCGCCGTGATAAGGCGGCATGACCATCACCATCGCGGCGCCGGCTTCTTGCGCGCGGCGGCTGCGCTCCGCGCATTGATGCGAGCTGAAATGCGTGGTCGTGACGATCACCGGCACGCGGCCCGCGACGTGATCGAGCACGACGTGCATCAACGTGTTGCGCTCGTCGTCCGAAAGCGCGAACTGTTCGGAGAAGTTCGCCAGAATGCACAGGCCGTTCGAACCCGCGTCGATCATGAAATCGATGCAGCGCTTCTGGCCTTCCAGATCGAGCCGGCCGGCGTCGTCGAAAATGGTGGGAGCAACAGGAAAGACGCCGCGCATCGCGGCGGCATGGGTGGTTTGGCTCATGATTCAGGCGCCTTTTAGAAGTGGTAGGGCACGGCAGTGTCGATGTCTCCACCGCCGACTATACGGCGCTGCGGCGGCCGGGTATATTGAATTGTTTCCATCCTATGATCGCTTTTACGACTCACCGCGGCTTTCATGAAAAACACGTTGAACGTTCTGCTCGGCAAATTGCGCATGAAGCAGTTGCAATTGCTGATCGCGCTGGACGACCAGAAGTCGCTGCATAAAGCGGCCGGCCTCATGTCGATGACGCAATCGGCGGCGAGTAAGGCGTTGCAGGAACTCGAGTCGATGTTCGAGGCGCCGCTTTTCGAGCGTTCGAAAAGCGGCATGATTCCGAATCAGCTCGGGCATTGCGTGATCCGCCATGCGCGCCTCGTCGCGACCGACCTCACCGCGTTATGTCAGGACGTGGCTGAAATACGCTCGGGGCGCGGCGGGCGCCTCGCGATCGGTGCGATCATGGGCGCGATTCCGCAGTGCGTGATTCCCGCCGTGAATCGGCTGCACGCGGGACATCCGAACCTGTCGATAGAAGTGGTGGAGGACACGAGCGCGCGCATGCTCGCGCAACTCGACGACGGCCGCCTCGATCTCATGATCGGCCGCGCCGCCGTGGCAGCCGATCCATCGAAATACCAGTATCGTCCGCTTGCGGATGAGCCGTTATCGGTGGTGGTGGGCTATGGTCATCCGCCGTTGCCGAGAAAGGAAGTGAAGCTCGGCGATCTGGCCGATCATCGTTGGGTGATGTATCCGTCGCATATGCCGTTGCGCGCGCTGCTCGAACGCGAGATGGATCTGGCGGGGCTCACAATGCCGGATAACCCGATCTCGACGGCATCGACTTTTGTGACCGTCGCGCTATTGCAAAGCCGCGCGGATCTCGTGTCGTTGTTGCCGACTGCCATCGCCGAGATGTTCATTCGGCAAAAAATGCTGCGCGCGGTGCCGGTCAAACTGAAATCGCCTTCGCAGACTTTCGGTGTCGTGACGCGCAAAGGCGGCGTGCTGTCGCCGCCAGCGGAACGCTTTGTCGAATTGCTGCGGCAGCACATGAAGATGCGCGACGAGCCGGACATGCAGAAGCCAAAGCCAAAGCGCGCACCCGCCACGAAACGAAAAGCCGCCTGAACAAGCGGTTTTTTCGACTGACACACCCACTCGCGGCCGACATCGCGCAGACCTTAAATATCGCACGGTAATTCGCACTTTGCTATGTCGCCGCAGCGGGTGTTGTAGCCGCGACACTGGGGGTTTATCCGAACCAATTGCGTGCGGGCGTCCGAGCTAAACTCCTTAAAGGGTGCCGGATTTACGAGCCTGGCGCCCGTTCGGGGAGAGCAGTCATGAATCGGCCATCGGTTCGGTTTCCGCTTCGCGCCACCGGCACCAGCCCGGTGCGCAAGTGGATCAAATGGGCGCTGGCGGCGGCGTTGTTGCTGGGCTTGGCGTGGCTTGCACGCTTATGCCAGCTCGAAATAGAAACGTCCCGGCTGCAAGCGCACTATCTGTCCGAACTGACCCGCGACGTCGGTTTCACGGTCGATGACGGACCCAGTCATTCAATCCGCTTCCCCGAAACCGATAAAGGCCCTTACGACACGCGCCTCGGTTACGCGCTGCTGCCGTCCATCCAGCAGCGCCTGCTGCAACGCGGCTTCGAAATAACCGCGCAGGCGCGCGATTCGGAACGCATGCTTTCGCTCGCGGACAGAAGTCTTTTTCTGCCGTATGCCGAGAAAGACCAGGCCGGTTTGCAACTCTTCGACGGCACTGGCGCAGCGCTTTTCAGCGCGAATTTTCCAGGCCGCGCCTATGCGAGCTTCGAGGCGATTCCGCCCGTCATAGTCAATTCGCTGCTCTTTATCGAAGACCGCTATCTGCTCGATCCGAACCAGCCGAACCGTAATCCGGCTATCGACTGGGGACGCTTTAGCCGCGCGCTGGCCGATCAGGGCGCGCGCGTATTCAATCATCATCAGCCGACGCCTGGCGGCAGCACGCTCGCCACGCAGATCGAAAAATTCCGCCACTCGGCGGGCGGCCGCACTGCAACGCCTCCGGAAAAGCTGCGGCAGATTGCATCCGCTTCTGTGCGTGCCTATCTGAACGGCCCTCAAACGATGCCCGCACGTCAGCAGATCGTCGTGCATTACCTGAATTCGGTGCCGTTGGCCGCGCAACCCGGCATCGGCGAAATCAACGGCATGGGCGACGGGCTCGCCGCGTGGTACGGCCGCGATTTCGCGGACGTGAACCGCATACTCGCCGCGCCTTCAAGTGAAGAGAATTTGGCGGCGCAAGGAGAAGCCTTCCGCGAAGTACTGTCGTTGATGATCGCGCAGCGCGCGCCGTCGTATTTCCTGCATCGCGGCTATCCGGAACTCGAGCGGCTGACCGACAGCTATTTGCGCTTGCTCGCGAGTGGCGGCGTGATTTTCGCCGCGCTGCGCGATGCGGCGCTGTCGACGAACGTGCAGTTGCACCGCGCGCCAAAACCCGCCCAAAACACGGGCTCGTTCGTGTCGCGCAAAGCCGTCACGTCGATGCGCTCGAATCTGCTCGCGGCGCTCGGCATTCCGAGCTTCTACGAACTTGACCGGCTCGATCTGCAAGCCACGGGCACGCTCAACAATGCCGTGCAACAGGCCGTGAGCGAGAGGCTTGCCGCCGCCGCCACACGCGAGGGCGCGAAGGCCGCGGGTCTCGTCGGTTTCGAAATGCTGCGCGCGTCCGACGATCCGTCGAAAATCGCCTACAGCTTCACACTATTCGAGCGGCGCGACGGCGCGAACCTCGTGCGAGTGCAAACGGACAGCGTGAACCAGCCGTTCGACATCAATTCCGGCGCGCGGCTCAATCTCGGTTCCACCGCGAAACTGCGCACCATGGTGACGTATTTGCAGATCGTCTCTCAACTGCATGGCCGTTACGCCGCTCTGAGCGCGACGGAGCTGAAAGCCATCAAGCCCGATCCAAACGATCAATTGACGCGCTGGGCGCTCGACTACTTGTCGCATACACGTGACCGCTCATTGCAACCCATGCTCGATGCAGCCGTCGAACGCAAATATTCGGCGAGTCCCGGCGAAACGTTCTACACAGGCGGCGGCGCGCAGAGCTTCAACAATTTCGATTCCGACGACAACAGCCGCATTCTCACGGTTCGTCGCGCGTTCCAGCATTCGGTGAATCTCGTGTTCGTGCGGATGATGCGCGACATCGTTCACTATGAGATGGTGCAGACGACCGGGCCTTCGTCGCAGTGGCTAAACGATCCCGCGATTCGCAAGATGTATCTGACGCGTTTCGCCGATCAGGAAAGCCGCGTATACATGCACCGGTTCTATACGAAGTATCACGGCAAGACGCGCGACCAGGCGCTCGCTTTGTTGCTGCTCGGCGTGCGCAAATCGCCGCCGAAAGTCGCGACCGTATTGCGCAGCGTCGCGCCCGACGAGTCCAACGCGTGGTTCAACGAGAAGATGCGCGCCGCGCTGAAAAATACGCCGGCCGCCTCGATACTCGACGATGAAGACCTCGCAAAGCTCTACGCCAAATACGGAATCGACCGCTTCAATCTGAACGATCGCGGCTATATCGCGAGCGTGCATCCGCTGGAGTTGTGGACGCTCAATTATCTGCGCGAGCATCCGAACGCCACGCTCAACGAAATACAGAACGCAAGCGGCGACGTGCGTTTGCAGACCTATTCGTGGCTCTTCAAAACGCGTTACCACGCGACGCAGGATCGCCGCATCAAACGCATGGTCGAATTGCGCGCGTACGAGGCCATCGGCAAATCGTGGCAGGCGCTCGGCTATCCGTTCGAGACGCTGACGCCTTCGTATGCAGCGGCAATCGGTGCGTCGGGTGACAGGCCCGCCGCGCTCGCGCAACTGATCGGCCTGATTGCGAACGACGGCAACAAGGTGCCGACCGAAAGCATCACGCAACTGGACTTCGCGAAAGACACGCCATACGAAACGCATTTCCGCCGCGCGGCAACCGCGCCGCAACAGCAGCTTTCGCCGGAAATAGCGGGAACGGTAAAAGGCATGTTGCGCGATGTGGTGACGGGCGGCACGGCGCGGCGTCTCGCGCAAGGCATCACGTTCCCCGACGGCCGGACTATGGAAGTTTACGGCAAGACCGGCACCGGCGATCAGCGCTTCAACGTATTTGCCAAAGGCGCGCGCCTCATCGAATCGCGCAAGGTGAATCGCAGCGCGACGTTCGTGTTCGCTATCGGCGATCGCTTTTACGGCACGTTGACCGCGTGGGTGCACGAACCATATGCCGCACGCTACGAGTTCACGAGTGCGCTTTCCGTGCAATTGCTGAAGTCGATGGCGCCCGCGCTGCAACCGTTGCTCGAGTCCGCGCCCGCAAAGACCGCTTCGGTCTCGGTGAAGAGAGTCGCGGCGCAATGAACTGAACGCGTCGCTGCAAGTCAATATGCGGGCTCGGTCGCGGGCTTGAGAAAGAGTTCATGCACCGGCGCGAAGTGCGCATAGAGCGGCAGTATTGCGCCGCCCATCGCACGCGCGTCGGCGCCGATTGCGCCTTCCAATAGTTGCGGACGCACCATTCCTTCCCACTCGAATCGATCCAGCACACGCTCGGTGCGGCGAATGATTTCGCGCACCATTTGCCGGTCGAGTTCACCGTCGATCACCACTGCTTCGAGATCGAGCAGCGCTGCCGCATTCGTGAGCGCGTTGGCAATCGCGGGGCACGCGCTATCGAGCCATTCCTCGGTATGCCGCCACATATCCGGCGATAACGCGCGATGATCGTGCGCGGCCGCAGCCGGCTTGCCCGCTTCACTCAACAGGCGTTCGAGCACGAAGCCCGATGCCGCGTGCAGCAGTTGCCGCGCGGGCTTGCGCGCGCTGCCTTCGCGCAGCGGAATGGAGCCGACGGCGCCCGCGTTGTCGTGCGGTCCGCCATGCAAGCGGCCGTCGATCACGAGTCCGCCGCCAATGAACGTGCCCACGAACAGATACAGAAAATTGTGGATGCCGCGACCCTGGCCCATCACGAGTTCGGCGGCACAGGCGGCGGTGGTGTCCTTCGAGAATTCCACCGGGAGGCCCGTCATGGTCGCGATGCGCGCGCGCAAGTCGATCTCGTGCCACGCATCGAGCGCATCCAGCGCGTCGGGCGGCGCGCCGAGCAGATCGCGCCAGCCGCCGAGCCATAATGGCGCAGCCACGCCCACGCCGACGACTTTGCTTGCACTCGCGCCGAGCGTCTGATTCACGCGCGCGAGCCTTGTTTCAAGCGCTGGAAACAGCGTGCGCGGATCGGGATACGGATACTCGAACACGTCGCGGCACACAACGCGGCCCGCGAAATCCATCGCCAGCACGTCGAGGCTGCGGCGCCCGACCTTGATGCCGATCGTATAGGCGCCGTCCGCGCGCAACGCAATCGGCACCGACGGCTGCCCGATCCTGCCACGCACGCGCGCCTGCTTTTCCAGCAGACCGTCGTCGATCAAACGGTCGACGATCATCGACACCGTCTGCATCGAAAGACGTGTCAGGCGGCCAACGTCGGCTTTCGGCAGCGGCCCGTGCAAGCGGATCGCCTGCAGCACGATGCGTTCGTTGAATTGCCGCATGCCGACCTGGTTTGAGCCGACCGTGCGTTTGAGGGGCGGGCGCATGCCCGTGGTATCCATGACGATGAGCCCCTCAGCGAAGTGACTGCATCATGCAATCGCCTTGACGTCGGCTTCTTTCGCGCCCGTCATGATTGCAACGGCCTCGGACATATGCACGTCTTTCGTATTGACGAGCGCGGCGCGCCGGCCGAGCCGCTGAATATGAATGCGGTCCGCGACTTCGAATACGTGCGGCATGTTGTGGCTGATGAGAATCACCGGCAGCCCGCGGTCGCGCACACGGCGAATCAGTTCGAGCACCATGTTGCCTTCCTTCACGCCGAGCGCGGCGGTGGGCTCGTCGAGAATCACGACGTGTCGCGCGAATGCCGCACTGCGCGCGACCGCGACGCCCTGGCGCTGACCGCCCGACAATGTTTCGACGGCCTGGCGCATCGAACGAATGCCGATTTGCAGGTCTTTCATATGCGCAGTCGCTTCCTCCAGCATGCGGCGCTTGTCGATCATCTTGAAGATCGAGCCGCGCCAGCCGGGCTTCACCAATTCGCGCGCGAGAAAGAGATTTTCGGCGATGCTCATCGCGGGCGCGACCGCGAGTTCCTGATAGACGGTCTCGATGCCTTGCGCGCGTGCATCGAGCGGGCTGCGGAATTTGACGGGCTTGCCGTCGAGCAGAATCTCGCCTTCGTCGGGCACGGTCGCGCCGGACAGCGCCTTGATCAAGGACGATTTGCCTGCGCCGTTATCGCCGATCACCGCGAGAATTTCGCCGGGCAGCACCTCGAAATCGCAGCCGTCGAGCGCGGTCACATTGCCATAACGTTTGACGAGCCCACGCGCCTGTAAAACGGGCAGCGGGGAAGAAGCGGAAGTAGTTGTCGACATCACGGGCTCCTGTCGGTCCGGACCTGCATGCAAGATGTTGGCGGTGCTGTGCTTAACCGCGGCGATGAGAAAGTTTGTCCGCGGCCACCGCGAGAATCACCAGCATGCCGGTGATCAATACCTGGTAGACCGAAGAAACGCCAATCAGTGTCAGGCCGTTTCGAAACACGCCGACAATCAGCGCGCCGAGCAGCGTGCCGGAAATCGAACCGCGTCCGCCGAAAAGACTCGTGCCGCCGAGCACCACCGCGGTAATGCTGTCGAGATTCTCCGTTTGCCCCGCTTGCGGATCGCCCACGCCGGTACGCGATACGGACAGCAGCGCCGCGACGCCATAGATCGCGCCCGCCAATGTGTACACGGTGAGCAGGATCTTCTGCGACGACAAGCCCATCAGCCGCGCGGCCTCGGCGTTATTGCCGAGCGCATACAGGTGCCGCCCAGGAACCGTGTCGCGCAGCACGAACCATGTGGCCAGATACATCAGCAGCGTGAGGACCGTGCCGTACGTGACATCGGCGGGACCGAGCTTGAACGTGTTGCCGAAGAACATGATCGCGTCCGGCAGATTCGACACGCTTTCCGCATTCGAATAGATCTGCGTGAGCGCGAACGCAATGTTCAGCGTGCCGAGCGTGACGATGAACGCGGGCAGTTTGATGCGCGTGATCAGCACGCCATTGAGCACGCCGAACAATGTGCTCGCGGCGATACCGCAAAGAATGGCGACGGCCGGCGGCAGGCCGAGCGTGACCGCGAACTTCGTCATGATGATGGAGCCGAACGCCATCACCATCCCGCATGAGAGATCGATGCCGCCGGTCAGCACGATCAGCGTCTGACCGATTGCGATGACGGCGACGACCATCGTCTGCTGAAGAATCAGCGAGAGGTTCTGGAACGACAGGAACCGGCTGCTTTGCGAAATGAAGAATGCACAAGCCAGCACGAGCGCGATGAGCGGCCCGACTTCGGCGAGCGACGGCAGACGGTCGGAGAAATGGCGCGGATGGCCCGCGGGCGCGGAGGGAGTCGACATGATGGATGACCTCGAGACATGAGCGCGGCAGGCGCCGCGCGGCGAATCGTTCGGCGGCCCGTTACGTGGGCCGCCGTGCAGTGCGCGTTACTTGTTGCCCCAGCAGTTGTCGACGCCGAACTTGGTGTCCTTGCTGTCGATGCCGGACATCGGCTTGTCGGTGATCAGCGTCACGCCCGTGTCCTGATAGCCCGTGACCTTCTTGCCGGTCTTGGCGTAGTCGACGCCCGCTGTCACGCCGAGCGAGGCCATCTTCAACGGATACTGCTGCGAGGTCGCGGCAATCGATCCGGCCTTCACGTTGCGCACGCCTTCACAGCCGCCGTCGATGGAGACGATCATCACGCTCTTGTCCTTGCCCGCCGCTTTCAACGCGCGATACGCGCCCGCGGCTGCCGGCTCGTTGATCGTGTAAACCACGTTGATGTCCGGCGCTTTCTGCAAGCAGTTTTCCATCGCGGTCTGGCCTTTCGCCTGATCGCCGCGTGTGTCCTGGCTGCACACGATCGACGCGTCGCCTTCCTTCACGCCGAAGCCTTCCAGGAAACCGTTATGACGCAGCACGCCGACCGACACGCCTGGCGCGAGGTCGAGCGTGGCGATCTTCGCGGGCTTGCCGTTCAACGCGGCTTTCGCGTACTTGCCGATCAGCACGCCGGCCTTGAAGTTGTCGGTGGCGAAGAGGGCGTCGGTGGCGTCCTGCGGATCGGTCGGCGTATCCAGCGCGACCACCATCACACCGGCGGCGCGCGCTTTCTTGATGCTCGGCACGATCGCTTTGGTGTCGCTCGGCGTGATCAGAATCGCTTTCGCGCCGGCCGTCATCATGTTTTCGATCGCGGTCACCTGGCTCGCGTTATCGCCGTCGAAGCGGCCTGCGGCGGTAATCAGCTTCGCGCCGTCTTTCGACGCAGCCGCTTCCGCGCCTTGCTTCATCTTCACGAAAAACGGGTTCGTGTCGGTCTTCGTGATGAGGCCGACGACCGGCTGGTCGGCTGCCTGGCTCGCGCTCGCGCACCAGACCGCCGACGCCGCGACGCACATCGAGACGATTTTCCTGGCGACAGGAAGCCTGCGGGAATTCAGATTCATGGGACGCTCCTCCAGTTATTGGCAACGACGTTTGAACTGCCGGCGGTTGCACATGCGAACGCTGCGCGGCGCAACCTGAACGGCGGCTGATTCGAACCGTGATGTGAGGTCGAAAGAAGCCGCCTAAATCACTTTGGTTGATTTAGTACAGCAGGCGCGAACGGGCGCGTCAAGGAATCTCGTGAGCGGGGGTGAGAGTGCGGCGAGTCACGTCTAGGCGCGCAAAGCCATACGGGACGGGCTCTCCGGCGGTGATGCGATGCAGCGTTGAGTGACGCCGATTGGGGAAAGTCCTGGCTGCGGTGAAAGTTGTCTGAAAGCTAAAAGGCATGCGTTAGCGACTAAAAGCCGCGCATGCTTCGCTCCGTTTGCAGCGGTGCGAGGGGAAAATCAACGCGAGCGCGGCGTGCCGCTCGACGCTCGCACCACGAGTTGCGGCGCGGACGAAACGCGCATCGGCACTTTCGTTTTGCCGCGTGCGTTCTGCCCATACGACGACTCGATCAACTCGCGCAGCAGCGACACCGCGAGTCCGGCCACTTCGACGGTCGGCACCGCGACCGTGGTCAACGCGGGTCGCGATTCGCGAGCGAGTTGAATATCGGTGATGCCGACAACCGACAAATCCCCGGGCACCGCGAGGCCCAGGTCCGCGGCGGCATGCATCGCGCCGAGCGCCGGCAGGTCGTTGGTCGCGAAGATCGCAGTGAGTTGCGGATCGGCTTCGAGCAACGCGCGCGACGCCGTGTAGCCACCGTGGATCGTATCCGCTGCATGTCGGACGCGGTTCCTGCGCACGCCGGCCGCGCGCAGTGCATCGACGAAACCTTCATAGCGCGTCGCGTGAACGCCGGACGCCTTGCTGCCGACAATCGCGCCTATCCGCCGATGTCCCAACTCGAGCAGATGTTTGCCGGCAAGCTCGCCGGCCAGACGAAAGTCGACGGCGACGCAGGGCAAGCCCGGCGGATCGTCGGGCCGCTCCCACATGCATAAAACCACGGGCGTACCCCGCGATTCGGTCACATGAAGGTCGGCGAGTTCGAGGTTCGCGTTCGTCACCAGCACGCCCTCGGACAGCGTGCCGGCAATCTGATCGAGGTAGGCGCGGCCCGTCACCGGATCTTCGTTAGTATTGCAAATGATGACGAAGTGGCCGCTCGTACGCGCCGCGCGTTCGACGGCGAGCGCGAACTCCGGATAAAACGGATTGGCGATGCTCGACACCATCAACGCGAGCGTCGGCGCGCGGCCTTCGGCCAGCGCGCGAGCGGCAAGATGCGGGCGATAGCCGAGGGCATCGACGGCTTCTAGTACGCGTTGACGCGTCGCCTCGCCGACGCGGCCGCGATTGCGCAGCACGTTCGAAACGGTGGCGGGCGTCACGCCCGCGTGGCGCGCAACTTCGCTGAGTGTGGGCATAGATCGTCATTATTTGGGATGGTTACCCGGCATTTGCATCAAAGCGCAAGGCACGGCACCATCTGTCGCACAGACAAAACGACATGGAGACAGGCAAGGACCGGCGATCGCATGCGATCGATTTTTTAGGTCCTGCTGATTAAGCGCTTAATCTCCGTCGTCGAGCCGATTAAATCACGGAGTCGATGCGATGGCGAGCATTTCGTTAAGAGGCGTACAGAAAGCGTATGGCGACGGCGCGCCGGTGATTCGCGACGTCGATCTGGAAATCGGCGAGAACGAATTCTGCGTTTTTCTCGGCCCCTCGGGCTGCGGCAAGTCCACCTTGCTGCGCATGATCGCGGGGCTCGAAGATCTCACCGACGGCGACTTGTCGATCGGCGGAAAGATCATCAACGACGTGCCGGCCGCACAGCGCGGCGTCGCTATGGTGTTTCAGAGCTATGCGCTCTTTCCGCATATGACCGTGTTCGAGAACATGGCCTTCGGATTGAAGCTCGCCAAAACTCCCAAGGAAGAAATCGACCGCAAGGTACGCGAAGCCGCGCGCATTTTGCAACTCGAAGCACTGCTCGAACGCAGGCCGAAAGCACTCTCGGGCGGTCAGCGTCAACGCGTTGCAATTGGCCGCGCAATCGTGCGCCAGCCCGGCGTGTTTCTGTTCGACGAACCGCTTTCCAATCTCGACGCAACACTGCGCGGTCAGACTCGCATTGAAATCGCGCGGCTGCATAAGCAGTTTGCGAAGGCGAGCGTGGTGTATGTCACGCACGATCAGATCGAAGCGATGACGCTCGCGGACAAGATCGTGTTGCTGCATGCGGGCAAAGATACGGAGCGCTACGGCAGCATCGCGCAAATCGGCGCGCCGCTCGAGTTGTATCACCGTCCGAAAAGCCGCTTTGTGGCCGGCTTTATCGGTTCTCCACGCATGAACTTTTTGCCGGGACGGGTTGCTTCCGTCGACGCGCAAGGCGTAATCGTGACGCTCGACACGACGCTCGAAAACGTACGCGTGCCCGTGGATGGCGCCGCGCTCGAGGTCGCCCAACCGGTGACGCTTGGCGTGCGTCCGGAGCACCTTGAATTCATCGATACGTCTTCGCTTCAGGATGAAGCGGTGCTCACGCGCACGGTTTCGCTCGTCGAACAACTCGGCGAACACAGCTACGTGCATCTCGATCAGCCTGGCGGCTTCACGCTGATCGCAAAGGCGCCGGGCGACACGCATCTCGCGCCGGGAGATCGCGCGCATTTGCGTGTGCCGCGCCACGCCACGCATTTGTTTACCGAAGACGGCTTTGCCGCCGCTTCGCTGGAATCCGTCGAACACTACGCATAAAGGACATTCGGATGCGCCTTGGAGTCTGCTACTACCCGGAACACTGGCCAGAGTCGATGTGGGAAGACGACGCGCGCCGGATGAAAGCACTCGGCATCGAACAGGTGCGAATAGCCGAGTTCGCATGGAGCCGCATTGAACCGACGCCCGGTGAATATGATTGGGCGTGGCTCGATCGCGCGATCGAAGTACTCGGCGCGGCCGGTCTGCAGGTTGTAATGTGCACGCCGACCGCGACGCCGCCGAAGTGGCTGATCGACCGTCATCCGGACATCTTGCCGATTGGCGCCGATGGCCGGCCGCGCGCGTTCGGTTCGCGTCGTCACTATGACTTTTCGTCGCCGTCGTATTTCGCGGCGTCGCAGAAGATTTGCACTGCAATTGCCGAGCGTTATGGCAAGCATCCGGCCGTTCGTTACTGGCAGACCGATAACGAATTTGGTTGCCATCACACGGTAGTCAGTTATTCGCCCGCGGCAGTAGAGCGCTTTCGCGAGTGGCTGAAAGCGCGCTATCAAACTGTCGACGCATTGAATCGCGCGTGGGGCACCGTGTTCTGGAGCATGGAGTACCGCAGTTTCGACGAGATCGACGCCCCCGTCGCCACCGTGACCGAAGCGCATCCTTCGCATCGGCTCGATTACCGGCGCTTCGCTTCCGATGAAGTCGCGCGCTATAACCGCATGCAGGTCGAGATCATTCGCGCGCATTCGCCGGGGCGGCCGATCGCGCACAACTTCATGCAGCTCTTCACCGAGTTCGATCACTACAAAGTTGCCGCCGATCTCGACGTCGCCGCGTGGGACAGCTATCCGCTCGGCGCACTCGAAGAGCAATGGTTTGCGCCGGACATGAAAGCGCGCTGGCTGCGCAGCGGTCATCCCGACTTTGCGTCGTTCAATCACGACGTGTACCGCGGCATGTCGAAGCTGCCGTTCTGGGTGATGGAGCAGCAGCCGGGTCCAGTGAACTGGGCGATGTGGAATCCCGCGCCGCTGCCTGGCATGGTGCGTTTGTGGAGTTGGGAGGCGTTTGCGCATGGCGCGGGTTGCGTGTCGTATTTCCGCTGGCGTCAGGCGCCGTTTGCGCAGGAGCAGATGCATGCGGGTCTGAATACGCCGGATAACCGCCTCGACGTGGGCGGTAGCGAGGCCGCGCGCGTGGCCGAGGAAATCGGCACTGTACTCGCGGCGAACGCCGACGCAGATGCCGCGATTCGTTCGAAAGTCGCGCTCATTTACGACTATGAGGCGAAGTGGCTCTTCGAGATTCATCCGCAGGGTGCGGACTTTCACTATCCGCGCTTTGCATTCGAGTACTACTCGGCATTGCGCGCACTAGGTCTCGATGTGGATGTCGTGCCGGTCGATGCATCGCTGGACGGCTACAGTCTGATCGTCGTGCCGCCGTTGCCGGTCGTGTCTGCTGATCTTGCCGCGCGCCTCGCGAAGTCGGGCGCGCAAGTGGTGCTCGGGCCGCGTACCGGTTCTAAGACTCAGCACTTGCAGATCCCGGCGAATCTTCCGCCAGGCCCGCTCGCTGATGTATTGCCGTTGCGAGTATGGCGCGTCGAATCGATGCGGCCGAATGTGACCGAACCTGTGCTGCTCGATGGCACACAAACCGCGAATGCCGGAGAGGGCGTCGCGCGTCACTGGCGCGATTTCATCGAAAGCAATGGCACGAATTCATTCGACGTGCTCGCGCGTTTCGCGGACGGCCACCCAGCGTATGTGCGAAGCGGCGCGTTCCATTACTTTGCAAGCCTGTTCGACGACGCGCTGACGGTTCGGCTTTTTGCGCAAATCGCACAGCAGGCAGGCATTCAAACGATGCCGCTCGGCGAAAGCGTACGCATCAGCCGGCGTGGTGCGCTGACCTATGTGTTCAACTACGGCGATTGCGCACACACCATCGCCGATGTGGCAGACGACGCGTTCATTATCGGTTCGCGCGCAGTCGAACCACAGGGCGTGGCAGCGTATCGATCGAAATGACCGGTTCGGGTAACGGGACGATTGGCAAGCCGGAATTCCATGCAGTAACGACAACGACGCAAAATCAAGGAATAAAGGAGACAGGTAGCATGAAAATGAAACCACGCAAGGTTCTGCTGACACTCGCGCTCGCTGCGGCTGCGCTCGGAACGTCCGTTGTCAGTACTGCGCAGGCCGGCACGCTGACTGCGAACATCGCGTTCAAGGGCGCGAGCCAGCGCGCGGTGTGGCAGTCGGTGGTCGACGACTTCAAGAAGGCGCATCCTGGCATTGACGTGAAGGTATCGTTTATCGACGAAGAAGCCTACAAGGTGCAGTTGCCCGGCTGGCTCTCCACGGTCGCGCCCGACATCGTGAACTGGCATGACGGCGAACGCATGGCCTATTACGCGCAGCGCGGCCTCTTTGAAGACCTGAGCGGCGATTGGGCGAAGAACGGCTGGAACGACATGTATGCGTCGACGAAAGAAGCCTCGTCGTATAAGGGCAAGCAATATGCGGCGCCCACGGTGTACTACTCGTGGGGCATGTTCTATCGCAAGGATCTGTTTCAGAAGGCCGGCATTTCCGGTGAGCCGAAAACGTGGGAGCAGTTTCTCGACGACTGCAAGAAGTTGAAGGCAGCCGGCATTGCGCCGATTGCCGTTGCGGGCCGCGATTCATGGACGCTCGCCGGATGGTTCGATTATCTGGATCTGCGCGTGAACGGCAACGCATTCCACCAGAAGTTGATGGCGGGCGAGATTGCGTACACCGATCCGCGTGTGAAGAAGGTTTATACGACGTGGAAGCAGTTGATCGACGCCGGCTATTTCATCGACAACTCGCTCTCTTACGATCTCGATTCGGTGCAGCCGTTCCTGTTCCAGGGCAAAGCCGCGATGATGCTGATGGGCACGTTCATTACCGCGGGCTTTCCGGCGAACGTGAAGCCTCAAATGGGCTACTTCCAGTTCCCGATCATCGACGCCAATGTGCCGACCGCTGAAGATGGTCCGGTCGAATCGCTGCATATCCCGTCGAAAGCGAAGAACAAGGCGGATGCGCATACGTTCCTCGCATTTGTCGAGACGCCGGAAATCGGCGCGAAGCTCGCCACGGGGCTTGGATCGTTGTCGGCGAACAGCAAGTCGCCGGAACCGGAAGATCCGATTTCGAAGATCGGTTTCCAGATTCTTGCGAATACGAAGGGCGGCATTGCGCAGTTCTATGATCGCGACATGACAAAGGAAATGGCCGATGAAGGCATGAAGGGCATGCAGCAGTTCATTTCCGATCCGTCGAAGCTTGATAGTGTGCTCGCGCAGTTGGAGCAGACGCGGAAGCGGATTTATAAGAAGTAGGGAAGGGGGCGGTCGGGCGGCCGCCTTGGTGTTTTTGCTTGGCCGATAACACGCGTCGACAGCTTTGTATGGGGTGGGAGTAAGAGCTTTGCATGGGACCGGAGTAACGCGCTAAAGCGCGAACTCCGGATCGACAGCCAAAGCGCTAACTCCCACCGACAGCTTTGCATGGGACCAGAGTAAGAGCTTTGCATGGGACCGGAGTAACGCGCTAAAGCGCGAACTCCGGATCGACAGCTAAAGCACCAACTCCCACCGACAGCTTTGCATGGGACCAGAGTAAGCGCTAAAGCGCTAACTCTGGTCGACAGCTTTGCATGGGGTGGGAGTAGGTGCTAAAGCACCAACTCCCACCGACAGGAGAATCACTTTGTCTCATTCCGTCACCCGTCACACCGTGGACGGACCCGTTCAGCCGGGCGGCTCCGCGCTGCCCGCATCGCGTGACCGCGCGCCGAATGTCCGCACGCGCGGCCGCCGTCCTTCGCCCACTGCAAGGCGCCAACGGCGCGCGGCCTTTCTGTTTCTCGCGCCGGCCTGCGTGATGGTGGCCATTTATGTGATCTGGCCGATTCTCTCGACAATACGCCTGAGCTTCTTCAACTGGGACGGCATGACGGAGCCGACTTTCGTCGGCCTCGCCAATTACGTCGAACTGTTCAACGCGCAAACGTTCTATACCGCGTTGAAGAACAACGTCATCTGGTTGCTGCTATTCCTCCTCGCCCCGCCGATGGGACTCGCCGTCGCGCTCTACCTGAATCAGGCGGTGGCCGGAATCCGTATCGTCAAATCGCTGTTCTTTGCACCGTTCGTGCTGTCCGGCGTCGTCGTCGGACTGATCTTCTCGTGGTTCTACGATCCGACATTCGGCCTGCTCGCGCTGATTCTCGGCCACGGCGTGCCGGTACTCGGCGATCCGCGCTACGCGACTTTCGGCATCGTATTCGCGGCACTGTGGCCGCAAACCGCCTATTGCATGATTCTCTATCTGACCGGACTCACATCGCTCAATGCCGAGCAGATAGAAGCCGCACGCATGGAAGGCGCACGCGGCTGGTCGATGCTGTGGCACGTCATTCTTCCGCAATTGCGACCTACTACGTTCATGGCAATTGTCGTCACGATCATCGGCGCATTGCGCAGTTTCGATCTGATCTCGGTGATGACTGGCGGCGGTCCGTTCGAAAGCTCGACGGTACTCGCCTATTACATGTACGACCAGGCGATCAAGTACTACCGAATCGGTTATTCGGCGGCAGTGGCCGTCGTGCTGTTCGGCATCATGCTGGTGTATATCGTTTATCACTTGCGGCGGATGCTGCGCACCGAGCAATAAGGAGCGACCATGTTTCCAATTCCCATCGACAAATGGAAACCGGCCACGCGCCGCGTCTACAAACTCACCTTGCCGATTGCACTGCTGATCTGGCTTCTGCCGATGATCGCCGTGCTCGTCACGTCCGTGCGGTCCACCGAAGAACTCAGCGAGGGCAACTATTGGGGCTGGCCCAAACACTTCGCGCTATTCGACAACTATCGCGAGGCGCTCACCACTTCGCCGATGCTGCATTACTTCTGGAATAGCGTGCTCATTACCGTGCCTGCGGTAATCGGCTCGATCGCTCTCGCGGCGATGGCGGGCTTCGCGCTCGCCATCTATCGCTTTCGCGGCAATTCCTCGCTATTCGCCACCTTTGTCGCGGGCAACTTCGTGCCCGTGCAGGTGCTGATGATTCCGGTGCGCGACCTGTCGTTGCAACTCGGCGTGTTCAATACGGTTAGCGCACTGATCCTCTTTCATGTTTCGTTTCAGACCGGATTTTGCGCGCTTTTCCTGCGCAACTTCATCAAGCAGTTGCCGTTCGAACTCGTCGAGGCCGCGCGCATCGAAGGCGCAAACGAGTGGACCGTGTTCTTCAAAATCGTGCTTCCGCTGATACGGCCCGCGCTCGCCGCGCTGGCGATCCTGGTTTTCACCTTTGTCTGGAACGATTACTTCTGGGCGTTATGTCTGACGCAAGGCGATGACGCCGCGCCGATCACAGTCGGCGTTGCTGCGTTGAAGGGCCAATGGACGACTGCCTGGAACCTCGTTTCCGCAGGCTCCATTCTCGCTGCGCTGCCTTCTGTGGCCATGTTCTTTGCGATGCAAAAACACTTTGTCGCCGGGTTGACGTTCGGTGCAACAAAGGGCTAAACCGGCGATCGCCTCACGCTAAAAAAAGCCACGGCAAAAGAATAATAAGTCTCGCGAAGCACACCCAGCTTTGCCAGTACGACTGGCAAACGTTTGCGCAATTATCATCACGTTTCCCCTCATTAAAGATCGGGAAGGGCTTGTCGTTATCTAGTGAAATAAGTCAGACCGTCGAACTGACTCGTGCCTGAAAAAAAGGCACGCGCTGGACCAAAGCTCATCGGGGGTAGCAATCGTGAACCAACAACGCTCGCCATGGACTCGCACCGCGGCTCCGGGGGAAGTCATCTATTCGGAAGGCTTCTTGGGCGACGCAGTCATCTACGTCATTGCAGATGGCAAAGTCGAGATCTCCACGCAGTGCGATGAAAAAAAGGTCATTCTCGCCACGCTCGGCAAGGGCGAGTTTTTCGGCGAAGCGGCGTTGTTGCCGCCCGAGCCGCGAGCGCACACCGCCAAGGCATTGAGCTTTTGTCAATTGACGGCTATCGCAGGCGGTATCGTCGAAGAAGAACTGGAACGCGTGTCGCCGCTTCTGCGTCATATCGTTCGCACGATGATACGGCGCGTCAAGAAGAAGGACGACATTCTCGCGACGAACACGCATGCCGATTTTCTCCCAGGCGTACTGTCCTACGCGCATGTGCTGTCGTTGATGGCAGGCGCCGAGGCGACTGACCGGTTCGATGCACGCGCTCGCCGTCCTCAGAACGAGGAAGTCTCGATTCCGCTTCCCGAAGTCATCAAGAAGTGCAACGCGATTGCAGGCCATTCGCGCCCGCATGTGATGGCGATGCTCAAGCGCATGGAGAAGCTCAATCTGGTCTCCATCGAATCGGGACGCTCAGAGCGGCTGAACAATACGTCGGGACGCTATTCGGCGAGCGACGGTGCAGTGGGCAGGCAACTCGTCACGTTCGATCCGGTGAAAATCACCGAGCGCGCGCAGCAGGTCGCGAATCACGATCTCGACGTTTCGATCAGCAGCGAACTCGAACTGATTGAACTCGACGATCTGGAAGCGTTGATCGGCGTCGACAGAAAGGTGATTCTGAACAAGCTCTCGCATTCGGAGATTGCCGAAGACCTCTTCGCGTTCCGCAAGACCAAGGTTCTCAACTACGTCGAAGAGAAAGGCCTCAGCTATTTCTCGCGCCGCAATGCGCGCGGTGCGGGTGAATTGAATTCGCTCGACGATCTCGAGTTCGTCGATCAGCGAACCCTGTTCGAAGCAGTGAGTGCGTTCGATACCTACGATCTCGCGAAGCTGCTGTCGGCGTCAGCCGGACAGCCGGTGGACGAGCGCCTGCAGGCCGTCATGACCGAAGCGAGAAAGAAAGAAGTGTCGTGGGTGATGCGCCGCGAGATCAAGATCGATCCCGTCGAGATTGTGGAAATCGAGCAGCGTTTCATCGATACCGTCCGCGCGCTGAAGTCGCCCGCGGCGCACGCCGCGCCGGTCGAATCCTGACGCCCGTTGCGTTCGGTCTAGAAGGCCGAACGCAATCTTTAACTGTAATTCGCAGGCTCGTGCAGCCGGTCGCGAGGACGTATGGATCTTTTGACGGTATTTGGCGTAGTGTTCGGCGTCGCGGCGATCGTCGCGGGCTTCTCGCTCGAGGGCGGCGACTTTACGTCGCTGCTTCAACTGGAGGCGTTTGTCATTGTCCTTGGCGGCACGTTGGGCGCAGTGATGATCCAGAACACATGGGCACGGTTTTACGACGGCGTGAAGCTGCTGCGCTTTGCTTTCGTGAAGGCGCGGCAAGTGGATCGCGAGAGCCTTTCCGTTCTGCTCGAATGGGGCGATCAGGCGAAACTGCACGGCATGCTGGCGTTCGAATCGATCGACGCGAAAGGCATTAGCCCATTCGCCAAGCGAGGTCTCGAACTGCTCGCGAACGGCGTTTCCACGGCTGTACTCGAAGACGCATTGCAGCGCGAAGTCGACGCCTATGAGCGCAATTGCATGGCGGCCGCGCGCATCTGGCAACAGGCGGGCGGTTATGCGCCGACCTTCGGCATTCTCGGCGCAGTGCTCGGTTTGATTCAGGTAACGGGGCATATGCTCGAGCCGTCGCAATTGGGCAAAGGCATTGCGGTCGCATTCGTCGCCACGCTGTATGGCCTTGGGCTCGCGAACCTCGTATTTCTGCCGCTATCGGGAAAGATCCGCGCGCAGGTGGACAGCGAATTGCGTTTCAGGCGCTTGTATCTGGACGGCTTGCTCGCGATCTCGCGCAAGGAATCGCCGCATACCATCGAAACGCGTTTGGCGGGCGACGTGCGCGAACGATCCGCCGAATTGCTCGGCTAGTCGAGTCGAGAAAAGTCATGCATCAACTGATAGCGGACCTGCGTGTATGAGTACAACCACTGGCAGCAAGCGTCTCGCGACGGACAAGAACGGGCACGACGACAGCCACGATAGCGGCGAGCAGTCGGACCGCTGGCTGATTTCATACGCCGATCTGATTACTACACTGATGGTGCTGTTTCTCGCGCTTTACGTCTTGCAACTCGCGAAGAACAGCGAGTTGCAAATACAGACGCTGCAGCATCGTCCGGTGAAGGAAGCTGTCGACGTAGAGCCGCCAATCACGGCAGCGAACGCGAAGGACGCCGCAAAAAAGCAGCTTCTGTCATTGCTCGCGCCGTTGCAGGACAATCGCCAGATTACGATTTCGCACACGCCGCAAGGCGTGGAAATCGCGATCAATGCGAAAGTACTGTTCAATTCCGGGGATGCGCGTCTTTTGCCCGAATCGTTCGCGGTGCTGGAACGCATTGCAGCGGTGCTGCGCGACCGCGCGAAAAATAACATCCTCGTGGAAGGGCATACGGACAGTTTGCCGATTGCCACGGCGAAATACGAATCCAACTGGGAACTGTCGTCCGCGCGCGCGGGCGCGGTGGTGCGCTTCTTCGCGGACAGGGGCATAGAAGCGCATCGCATGGCGGCAATCGGCCGTGCCGACAATTTCCCGCTTATCATCGGCAACGATGCGGCGGCCAACGCCGCCAATCGCCGCGTGACAATACTCGTCGAGTACTGAGCGCCAAACGGGAAGCATCAAACGCCGAGCGCAAGGTACTGATGAAGCGACTGAATTGCGGCCGCGCCTTCTCCAACGGCTGCCGCGACTCTCTTCACCGAGCCGCTGCGCACGTCGCCCACCGCAAAAATACCCGGCCGGCTCGTTTCGAGAAAATGCCCGGTGCGCTCGGACGTCCACTTGTGAGCGACATCGGGACCGGTCAGCACGAAGCCATTTCTATCGAGTTCGACGCAATCGCCAAGCCAGCCGGTATTAGGTTGCGCGCCGAGAAACAGGAACACATGGCGGATAGGCTTCTCTTCGATTCGCCCTTGCTGATTCCATTGAATCGACTCGAGATGCGCTTCACCGTTTAGCGCGACGATCTGCGTTCGCACATGAACCGTGATGTTCGGCGCCGCCTCGATGCGTCGGATCAGGTAGTTCGACATGCTCGCGGCAAGTCCTTCGCCGCGAATCACGATATGCACATGGCGCGCGAAGCCCGAGAGAAATACGGCAGCCTGTCCCGCCGAATTGCCTCCGCCGACAATGACGAGTTCTTCGTTGCCGCAAAACGCCGCTTCCATATACGTCGCGCTGTAGTACACGCCTCGGCCCTGGAAATGTTCGAGACGTGCGAGCTCCGGCTTTCGATAACGCGCGCCTGTTGCGATCACCACTGCGCGGCCATACACATGTTCGTCGTGACTGAGACGGATATGAAACGGCTGACCTTTGTCGCATTCAATACCGAGCGCTTCGATCGGCACGCCGACTTCAGCACCGAATTTGCGGCATTGCGAAAGGCCGCGTCCGGCAAGCGCCTGACCGGAGATGCCGGTGGGAAACCCAAAGTAGTTTTCGATCTTCGAACTCGTGCCGGCCTGGCCGCCCGGCGCTTTGGTGTCGAGAACCGCGACGCGCAATCCCTCCGACGCGGCATAGACGGCTGCGGCCAGGCCCGCCGGTCCCGCGCCGACCACGACCACGTCGAACCGTTCGCCATTCAATCTGTCGGGACTCAAACCAATTGCGTCGGCAACGGCGCGATTCGTCGGGCGCTTCAGCACGACACCTTGCAAGGTGACGAGTACCGGCAGATCTTCTTTCGTGACGCCGTAACGTTCGAGGAGTGCTTTGGCTTCCTCGTGCTCGTCGATATCGAAGTATGCCGACGGTTGCGCATTACGGCTCAGAAAGTGCCGCAATACCAGTGTCGGAAAAGAAGCCGAACTGCCGATCACGACCACGCCGCCGCTCTGATCCTGTATGTAGGCGACGCGGCGCAGAATGTATGCGCGCATGATCGTCTCGCTCAGTTCCGCTTCGGCAATCACGAGCGCGCGCAGCGATTCCTCGTCGATCACGATGACTTCGCAATCGCTCGTCGCGCGCGCGGACGCCACCGCGCCGCGCCCCGCGAGCGTGCCGACTTCGCCGGTAAAACTGCCGGGTCCGTGCGTGCCGAGAACATGCAGCGTATCGCCGCTGCCGCGCGTCGCCTCGATGGTGCCGGAGATGATCGCGTACATCGGAATGTGGCGATCGCCTTCGGTAAACAGCACGTCGCCGGTGTTCAGTTTGCGCCGCTCGCCATAGCGCTCGAGTACCGCGAACTGCGCGTCGTTCAGCCTGGGGAAGATCTGGTGGTGACGGCTGCCGCCTGCCAGCAGATCTTCACGCTTGCCAGAAGTTTTATCGCTCATGAGAGGTCCGATTGGAAAGACGCACGATGCAGCGTGTCGCTGCGCCGCCGGATTGGCATGCGAATGCGAACAATCGGCAGCACGGAAAGCCGGCAGACGAGCCGCTTTCGCCGAGATTGTGCGCCAGAGTCCACTCGCCAGTAAAGAGTGCGTAAGGCGGAGAACGTGCGGCCGAACAGCGCGAGCGCGCTTCTGCTCAAGTTCGCGCTTCTTTTGCCGTAAAAGACGGGAGGAATTAGAGAAATAGACAATGAAAAGGGTCTAGGAAGCATGCGCGATTTAACAGTAAAAAACAGCTTACTTGCAGTGCTGGTCGTCTTTGCCGCGATGATCATGTTCGGCGGCGTGGTCGGCGTATTCGCACTCGGCCGCTCGAATGAAAACGCCCAGCGGCTTCAGGAGATCGCCACTCAGGAGATCCTCGCCAACGACGGCTATAAGGACAGCACGCGCACGCGGGCAGCGCTTACGCGCGCTTATGCCGCGTTGAAGGAGCGCAACGATCTCGCCACGCGCGATTCCGCACTTGGCAGCGCGCAACGAACGCTCGATCGCGCGGATGCCGAGACGCGCGCTTTTGCGGCAGCGTCCCGATTCGTGGGACAGGACGATGCGTTGAAACAGCAGCTCGTCGATTCGTCGAATGGATTGGCGGCCACTTTAAAGAAAGCTTTCGACGCGCTTCAGCGTGGCGATACCGACGCCTACGTCGCCATCAACGATCGCGACATTACACTTGCCGGTCAGGTCTATTCGGCAAACGTCGAAAAATTCCAGAACCTTGCGGGTGCGCTTGCAAAGGAGTCAGCGACGAGAACCGAACGCGAATACGGGTGGATCGTCGCAATGGTTTTGACTGGTGTTGCGCTTGCTCTCGCATTGATCGTCGCCACGCACTTTGCGTTGCGCACCATTGTGATTCGCCCGTTGCAGCAGGCGTCGAAACTGCTCGACCGGATTGCGGGCAATGATCTGACCGCGTCTATTCCTGAAGGCAGCAAGAGCGAGATCGGCAAGTTGTTCACGTCGATGTCGCGGATGCAGGCCGGACTCGCGCATACCGTGTCGAACGTGCGCGTCAGTTGCGAGGCGATTCACGGCGGCGCGCGCGAGATTGCAGCGGGCAACCTCGATTTGTCGAGCCGCACCGAAGAGCAATCGGCTTCGCTCGAGGAAACCGCGGCGAGCATGGAAGAACTGACCTCCACCGTCAGACAGAACGCGGATAACGCGCGCCAGGCAAGCACGCTTGCCGCGAGCGCCGCCGACGTCGCACAGCGTGGCGGCGACGTCGTGCAGCGCGCGGTCCACACCATGACGGCCATTACCGCAAGCTCGCACAAGATTGCGGAGATCACCGGCATGATCGACAGCATTGCATTCCAGACCAACATTCTCGCGCTCAACGCTGCCGTCGAGTCCGCGCGTGCGGGCGAGCAGGGCCGCGGCTTCGCTGTCGTCGCGGGGGAAGTGCGCACGCTGGCTCAACGCAGTGCGAGCGCCGCGCAAGAGATCAAGGCGCTCATTTCCGCTTCCGTCGATGACGTGCGCAGCGGCAACGAACTCGTCACACAGGCCGGCCACACGATGAACGAAATCGTCGGCGCAGTGCAGGGCGTTGCGACTATCATGGCGGAGATCACGTCGGCGACGGTCGAGCAAACCGCGGGCATCGAGCAGGTCGGCAAAGCCGTCAGCCAGATGGATCAGGTCACGCAACAGAACGCCGCGCTCGTCGAGCAGGCCGCCGCCGCTGCGAGCGCGCTCGAGCATCAGGCGCAGTCGATGAACGATGCGGTGTCGGCATTCCGTCTGCGATAACGCCGTCAGTCTCCAAACCAAACTAATCGGAAAACAAATATGAGCGTTAGTGCCGTCTCGCGTGCAGTCGCAATTCTGTTAGCCGGCGTGGCGATGTCCGCCACCGTGCACGCGTCCACGTATGCGTATGTGTCGAATGCGGACAGTCAGGACATTTCGGTTTTCAGCCTCGATAAGTCGAATGGCGCACTCAAGCCGGTCGAAACAGTGAGCGTTGGCGGCACGGTCATGCCGATGGCCTTTTCGCCGAATCATTTGCGGCTCTATGCAGGTCTGCGTTCAAAGCCTTTTCGCGTGGTGAGCTTCGCAGTCAGTCCGCTTGACGGACGCCTGACCGAACTCGGCAAGGCGCCGCTCGCGGAAAGCATGGCCTATGTGTCGACCGACGCGAGCGGCCGCTATCTGTTCTCCGCGTCGTATGGCGGCAACCTGCTGGCGGTGAACGGCATCGGTGCAAATGGCGTTGCCGGCGATGTTCAGCAGATCGTCAAGACGGGCCCGATGGCGCACGCTATTCGCAATGCGCCCGACAATCGTTATGTGTTCGCGTCAGTACTCGGCGCCGACGCATGGTTGCGTTTGAAGTTCGACGCGGCGAACGGCGCGCTTACTCAAGACGCGGCGCCCGCCTATTCGCTGCCGGCCAAATCGGGTCCGCGCCATTTCGTGTTCTCGCCGGATGAGCGCTTCGTTTATCTGATCGACGAACTCGACGGCAAGCTGCATGTACTCGCATTCGACAAGCAACGCGATGCGGTGAAGCCGGTGCAGACCGTTTCCATTCTGCCGCCCAACTTCTCCGGCGACAAACCGTGGGGCGCGGATGTTCACATCACGCCCGACGGCCGCTTCGTCTATGCATCGGAACGCACGTCGAGCACGCTGGCCGCTTATCGCGTGGACCGTGCATCGGGCAAGCTGACGCGCATCGGCACCTATCCGACCGAAAAGCAGCCGCGCGGCTTCAATATCGATCCTTCGGGCAATTACCTGCTCGCGGTCGGTCAGTTGTCGACCAACCTGAGCGCATACCGGATTAATCGCGAGACGGGCGCATTGAGCGCGCTCGGTCAGTATCCGGTCGGCAAGGGCGCGAACTGGATCGAGATTGTCGAGTTCAACGGATCGAACGATTGAGGTCTACGGCGAACTGCGTCCCCGCGCATGCGGCGACGCGGACGCCGGCCCGCCCGCCGACGCAGCACTGCGTCGGCGGGCGCGCACGCCGCGCCATAGTTCTTCGAGGTAAGGCAGTAGCTCGAATAGCAGAATCAACGCGAACAGAATCGCGATATAGGCGACGGGCAACGGTTCGCTTTTCGCGGTCAATCCGAATCTCGCCGGCTCGCTGCCGAGGCCGAGCAACGCCAGAAATTGCGTCCAGTGACGGGCGACGACAAGCAGTATCGCCATCAGCGGGACGAGTTCGAGAAAGCTATGAACGTGCTGTTCGAACGGCGTCACCTTGCGTCCACTCACTGCATAACTGACGTCCCACAGCGCGGTCGCTTCGTGAACGAAGAACGCGACGATCATCAGTAGAATGATGCCCGCGTTGATCTCGAGAAAGATCGCGGCGAGTAGCGGCAGTCCGACTTCGGCAAACATCAACAGATGGATCACCGATTCTTTCGCGCCGGTCGTGGATTCGATTCGAGTCGCGCGATGGCACAGCCAGTCCGCGAAACCGGCCGCAAGCCACACAGGCAAAACGAAGTACATCAGGATCGTGAGGGTTGGGTCGGTCGACATGATTTCCTCGGCGAACGGCTGGCTGACCAACGCGAGCACGCGGCTTCACTCGATCCCTTCGTGTTTCAACGCCAGTTGCACCGCGGGCCGCCCGCGCATGCGTTGTGAGAACTCCGCGAGTTTTTGCGGGACCTCGATCTTTACTTTGTTCGCCCATAGAAGCATGGTGAACAGATAGGCGTCCGCGACGCTCGCTTCTGCGCCGAACAAATAGTTGCCTTTAAGCATTGTCGATATGAGCTGGAAACGCTGGCCGATTTTCTCGCGCGCGGCATTCGCTTCCTCATCCGACGCCGGCTTGAATACGCGGCCGAATTGTTTGTGAAGCTCCGTTGAAATAAAGGCGAGCATTTCAATCAGGCGCGTAGTGCCGAGTTCTCCCGACGGTGCAAGCGAGGGCTTGCGTTGCGCGACCCACGAAAGGATCGCGACGTTTTCGGTGAGCCGTTGACCGTCGTCGAATTCGAGTGTCGGTACATAGCTCTTGGGATTGATTTCATCGAACTTCTGGCCGGTGTCAGTCGTCTTTGTCTTGAGGTCGACGCGCACGCGGTCGAATTGCATCTCGGCCTCGTGCATCGCGATGTGATCGGCAAGACTGCACGCGCCCGGCGAATAGTAAAGCTTCATGATGCGGCCCTCCTTCATGCAGCAGTTGGCGATTTTTTAATGGAGCATCCCGCGTGCCTCGGCGGCCATGCTCATAGTTCGCCGCGCGCGGCGAGGGCGGAAATGCGATCCACCGTTCGGCATGCAATGGCCTGAATCGTCAGCGAAGGGTTGACGCCGCCCACGGTCGGAAACACCGAGCCGTCGCAAATCCACAAATTGCGGATGTCCCAACTGCGGCAATCCGCATTGACAACGCTCTTTGCCGGATCGTCGCCCATGCGTGCGGTGCCGTTCAGGTGGCACGTATCGTCGGTTTCGCGCCAGATGTCCTTGCCGCCCGCGGCGGCGAGCGCCTGCTCCATGAAATTCAGCGAATGGGCAATGAGGCGTTTGTCGTTATCGCAGTACGAGTACGACACGCGTGCAACGGGCAAGCCGTATTGGTCTTTTTCGTCGGCGAGCGTCACGCGGTTGCGTTCCTGCGGCAGCATTTCGCCGACTATCTTCAGGCCCGCCTGATGGTTGTACTTGTGCATCTCGTCAGCGAGCGCTTCGCCCCACAGGCCGCGGCCATTTTGCGCGGCTGCCCATGCGTTGGGCAGCGGACCCTGGCTCATATACGCATAGCCGCCGAAAAAATCCTTGTTCTGGTCCGCGTAGTTCCAGTGCTCGGTAATCGCAAGCGACGGCGGTCCCTTGTACCAGCGTATCTCTTCGTCCATCGTGCCGTACACGGCCTGGTTGGCCTGCACCATCAGGTTCTTGCCGACAAGACCCGAGCTATTCGCGAGACCGTCGGGAAAGCGGCTATTCGCGGACATGAGCAGAAGGCGCGGCGTTTCGATTGCATAGCCGGCGACGACAACGTTCTTCGCGCGCTGGAATTGCCAGCGTCCTTCGCGAATGTACTCGACGCCCGTAACAAGCCCGGCATCATTCATGTCGATGCGGCCGACCATCGCCAGATCGCGCACTTCCGCGCCGGCTTGCAACGCGCGCGGAATCCACGTGACGAGGGCGCTTTGCTTCGCATTGGTCGCGCAGCCGGACACGCAAAAGCCGCGATACACGCAAGGATGCGCTTTGCCGCGCGGCGCCGAGAGTGTCGCGAGCGGTGTTGCGCTCCAGCCGATGCCGAGCGCCTCGCAGCCGCGCGCGAGCACCATCGCCGCGGCATTCAATTCATGCGCGCGATACGGATAGCGTGGACGTTTCGGTCCCCACGGATAATTGACGGGCCCGGCGATTTTCAGCGCGTCCTCGACCTGTGAGTAGTACTGCCACATCTCGCGCCAGTCGAGCGGCCAGTCCGCGCCATAGCCGAGCAGCGCGCGCGATTTGAACCATTCGGGCCTGAAGCGCAGCGAGACCATCGCGAAGTGAACCGTGCTGCCGCCCACTGCCTTGCCGCTGTTGTTATGGCCGAGCTTGAGCGGGTTGTCGCCGTCGCAGATGCGCTCGTCGGTCCAGAAGAGTTTTTGCTGATGCGCTTCGTCGGACGCGAATTCTTCGAGTGGACGCCACCATGCGCCCGCATCGAAGGCGACTACCTTGAAGCCCTTTTCCGCGAGGCGGCACGCGAGCGTGCCGCCTCCCGCGCCCGTGCCGACGATCGCGAAGTCCACTTCGTCGTCGTTCGAATATTCGCGCATTGGCACCCAGCCGCGCGGTTCGAACACATCGGGCGCGCGGCCATGCTTGCCGCGTGGATGATAGAGAGCGTCATCGAACACGGCGATTCTCCCTCGCGGCTTTATCCTCGCTGCCAGATTGCGCCTCGACGGGTTCCCACGGATCGCGACGGTTGAAATACATGCGCACGTAGCCGCGCGGATTGGCCGGGCCGCCGAAACCAATCTCGCTCCAGGCATGCGGATGCGAGTAATAGAGACCGCAGATGTCGTGAAGTACTCGCTCCGCAAAGAAAACTTTCGGTTGCATGCCGCGCCACGCCGCATGCACGACTTCGCCGCGCTGCATCTGTTCGAGCAATGCGTTCTGCGCGGTTCTATCGAGGCTTGCGAACGGCAGGCCATGCCGCTCGCGGCTCTCGGCATCGAGCGCGGCAAGGCCCGTGCGCCACGCGTCGCGCATCGGCGGCAAGGCGGCGTTTCGATAACCATCGCCCTGATTCGTGTATAGGCGATGATCGAGCATGGCGGCGACCGGTACAAGCGGCTGCGCGTCTGCTTGCGGCACGACGCACGCGCAGAGCGACGTCACCGCGAGCCATTCGAGCGCATTGAAGAAGCGCGGCTCGCGCGGCACCGCCAGCCGTTCTTCGATAACGACGCGGGACACTTCGTCCCATGACGGTGTATCGCGTTTGCTCAACACGTCGTAACCGGGGTAACGTGTCGCTCTTTTCGTTGGTCTGCCGGTTTTCATTTCTCCGTCTCCCTGAGCCGCAGCGCGGCAAGGCCCGCGAGTGCGAGCGCCGAGAAGCTCGGCGGCGCCGGCAGCGGAGGGCCGGCGAACAGGTTCTGGCTCCAGTTGCGCCATCCGCCTTGGCGCCGCGCGATGCCGCGCGCGTGGAAGCCGGCGCCCGCGATACCGAGCGCGGTCGTGATGCGCAGCCATAGGCGCGTGAACCAGCGCTCGCGCGGCGCGGCCAGCGCGGCGTGCGCAAGCAGCGCCGCTGCAAACGGCGGCGCGCTGACGGGTGCATACATCGCACGATGCTGGAATGAGCCGCGAAAATGCAGCAAACCCGCTTCGCCGACCGTGCCGATGAGTCCGGCCGCCACGAGCAATCCCAGCGCGCGGCCCGCAGGCATGCCGAGAAGTTGCGGCTCGTGCGCGGGCTCGTCGCGCAATCGCTCGGCCACCGCGCCGAGTGCGCCCGACAACAGCAAGGCCATCGGCGCACCGACCGGTGCGGCATGAAACAGGTTGTTCCAGCTCCAGCCGCCAGGGCGCTTCATGACGTTGTACAAGTGAAACCCCGTGCCGGCGATGCCGGCCGCAGCCGCGGTCCGATAGATCAAATGACGCGCGTGGTGCGTTTGCTGTCTATGGTCCGCGCCGCCGTGCAAACCGGCGATCAGCGAAAGACTCGCGCTGACGAGCGGCGTATACATCGCCGGATTGTCGAAGGAACCGCGGTAGTGTTCCATCGCACTGTCCGTGAGCACCGAGAAGGCGAGCAGCGCCGAACTATGATTGAAACGCCGCGCGGCTTCGACGTGTGCCTGAGTTGCGGGCGCGGCGTGGGTGACGCTGTCGATTGAGCGCAGCGCTGGTCTTCGAGGCGTCGCGCGTGTGCGCCGATTTGCGTTTGCCCTGCGCCCGGTGAATCGCGCTAAAGCGGCAGCTCCGGCCACCGCGCATAACACGCTAAATATGCGTTGCGTCCCCATCGATACCTGCTCCTGCGTTTTTCGCGCCTATGCAACGAAGTACTGTGCCGCGTCCTCGTGCTTGAATGCGAGGCCGCAACCGGGCCTCGACAGGTCGGGCGCGATGACGCCGTCATACGCTCGCGGTGCGCCGTCGAATAACATCGCCTCGATGCGCACATGGTCATGAAACCACTCCTGATGACGCAGCCGCGGCACCGCGCAAGCCACATGCAGATGCAATGCGGGCGCGCAATGCGCGGAAAGCGGCATGTGAAACGCGTCGCAAAGCGCGGCGGCCTGCAGGAATCCGGTGATGCCGCCACAACGGCTCACGTCGGCTTGCAGTACATCCACGGAGCCCTCGGCGAGTAGCGTGCGGAAATCGTCGGACGTGTACGCGTATTCGCCGGCCGCGATGTCCATGCCGGACGGCGCGTGTTCGCGCACGAAGCGCAAGCCGGCTGCATCGTCGGATGAGACCGGCTCTTCGAACCATGCGACCTGTTGCGCTTCAAATTGGCGCGCATGGTACAGCGCCTCGCGCGGCGAGAACGCGCCGTTGGCATCGACGAACAGACCCGCGTCGCCGATAGCTTCGCGCGCGGCTTTCACGCGCGCCTGATCTTTATGCGGTTGACTGCCGATCTTCATCTTGACCCAACGGCAGCCGTCGCGTTCGACCCAGCCGGCAAGCTGATCGCGCAATTGCCGGTCGTTGTATGTCGTGAAGCCGCCGCTACCGTAAAGCGGCACGCTTTCGCGCGCCGCGCCCAGCAGTTGCACGAGCGGCACGCCGAGCAGCTTCGCTTTCGCGTCCCACAACGCGCAGTCGATTGCGGAGATTGCCGTGGCCGCAAGTCCCGCACGCCCGAGATTGCGCACCTGACGCTGCATGCGGTTCCAATGCGCGCGAATATCGGCGACGTCCTCGCCGGTCACACAGGGCGACAGCGTGTTCGCGATCAGCGCGACGATGCTGGAATCGCTATACGTATAGCCGATTCCTGTTTGACCACCCGCATCGACCTCGACGACGACGAGCGTCGTCGCATTCCACTCGAACGTTCCGTCGCTTTCGGGGGCGTCGGAGGGAATGCGGTAGGCGCTCGCCCGCACCGCGCTAACCGGAAGTTGCGAGCCGCCTCGTGCAGATGCCGCCTTGCTCATCGCCGCGTGCCTCTACTTGTCATGACGGCCCGGAAGCACTGCGCCAAGCACCTGCTTCGCGGTCTGCACGATCACATTGCCTTCGTCGGGATCGCCTTTTAACAATGTCGATGCAAACGCCTTGGCCTGAGCAAGCGTGATATGCGGCGGCAACGGCGCGATGTTCGGATCGGCTTTTACTTCGATCACCACAGGGCGATCTGCGGCAAGCGCAGCGTCCCAGGCCGCGCCCATCTGTTCGGCGTCGTCGACATAAATGCCTTTCAGGCCGATCAATTCCGCGAACTTGTGATACGGCACCGAAGGAATGTCCTGCGAAGCCTCGAACTTCGGATCGCCCTCCATCACGCGCTGTTCCCACGTGACCTGGTTCAGATCCTGGTTGTTGAGCACCATGCAGATCCAGCGCGGATCAGCCCAGCCTTTCCAGTACTTCGACACGGTGATGAGTTCGGCCATGTTGTTCATCTGCATGGCGCCGTCGCCGACCAGTGCGATGACGGGCCGCTCCGGATAAGCGAACTTTGCCGCGATCGCATACGGTACTGCGGCTCCCATCGACGCGAGGCCGCCCGACAGCGAGCACATCATGCCGCGCTTCACCTTCAGATCGCGTGCATACCAGTTTGCACAGGAGCCTGAATCGCTCGTCACGATTGCATTCGACGGAACGCGTGGCGACAGTTCCCATACCGTGCGCTGTGGATTGACGGCATCCTTGCCGGGCTCGTGCGCGCGTTCGTCGAGTGTCTTCCACCAGTCGGCAGTCCAGCCTTCGATCGTCTTGCGCCACCCGCGGTCCTGCTTGTGTTCGAGCAAAGGCAGCAACGCGCGCAGCGTTTCGACACTATCGCCGACGAGGTTCACTTCCATCGGATAGCGCAGGCTCAGCATGTCGGCTTTCAGGTCGATCTGCACGCCGCGCGCCGCACCTTCCTTCGGCAGAAACTCCGAGTAGGGAAAGCCGGAGCCGATCATCAGCAGCGTGTCGCACTCGGTCATCAGATCGTAACTGGGCTTCGTGCCGAGCAGGCCGATCGAGCCGGTGACCCACGGCAGATCGTCGGGCAACACCGCTTTGCCGAGCAGCGCCTTTGCCACGCCCGCACCGAGTTTTTCCGCGACGGCGATCACTTCGTCCGTTGCATGCAGTGCGCCGGCGCCGACGAGAATCGCGACCTTCTTGCCGGCGTTGAGCACGTCGGCGGCCTGCTGAAGATCTTCAGGCTGAGGCACGAGACGCGGCTCGCGATAGCCGACGCCCGAATGCAGCGTGCCGTGTTTGCGCGCAGGAGGCTCGTACGGCAAGTCTTGCAAGTCGTTCGGCAGCACGAGCGCGGTCACCTTGCGCTCGGAAAGTGCCGTACGTATCGCGCGATCCACGAGATGGCGCACTTGCGCGGGCACCGACGCCTGTCCGACGAACGCACCCGCGACGTCCTTGAAGAGCGAGACGAGATCGACTTCCTGCTGATAGTGGCCGCCTAGCGCCGCGCGCGCCTGCTGACCGGTGATAGCCAGCACGGGCATATGGTCCATGCGGGCGTCGTAAAGTCCCGTCACGAGGTGCGATGCGCCAGGCCCCGACGTCGCGATACAAACGCCGAGCTCGCCTGTGAATTTTGCATGCGCGGACGCCATGAAGGCGGCCATTTCCTCGTGACGAACCTGAATGAATTCGATCGGCCCCGGCTGGTCCGTGTTCTTGTGATGCTTCTTCGCTTCACTCTGCGCGCGATTCAACGCGCCGAACACGCCGTTGATGCCGTCGCCGGGATAGCCAAAAATTCGGCGCACGCCCCACGCCTGGAGTCGCTCGACGATGAAGTCACCGACAGTTGTGGACATGGACAGCTCCTCACAATAAAGATCGTCACACATGCGAGGTTGCAAACCACGTTCCGCGTTCTTTCACTCAGAAAGAATGAATTGCTTCCTTGTGAAGCTGCGCGGTGAATGAAGCGGGCTCGCTTTTTGCTGGGCGCTTGTGAGTAAAGCGCGGTGCATGTCGTGCAAGGGATTCGTCATGAATAAAGTCGTCGTTGTGACAGGCGCGGGCGCCGGAGTGGGACGCGCGACCGCCGAGGAATTCGCGCGACATGGCTACGATGTCGCATTGCTTTCACGCGATTTGGCGCGGCTCGAACGCGCGGCCGCCGAGCTTCGCCTTCAATACGGCGTGCGTGCAATTGCGATTCCAACCGACGTCGCCGACGCCGCGCGCGTGGAAGAAGCGGCAACGCGCACCGAAACGGAGCTTGGACCTATCGACGTGTGGGTCAACGTTGCAATGGCCACGGTCTTCGCGCCGGTATCGAAGCTGACTGCGCAGGAATTCGAGCGAGGCACCAAGGTGACATACCTCGGCCAGGTGCACGGCACGATGGCCGCACTGTCACGTATGCGCACGCGCAATCGCGGAACGATTGTCAATGTGGGGTCCGCACTCGGTTATCGTTCGGTGCCGCTGCAATCCGTCTATTGCGGCGCAAAATTCGCGGCGCGGGGTTTCACTGACTCGCTGCGTTCCGAGATCATTCACGACGGGCTCAATGTGCATTTGACGATGGTCGATTTGCCCGCGCTGAATACGCCGCAATTCGACTGGTCGCTCAACAAGATGGGCAAGAAGGCCAAGCCCGTCGCGCCGATTTTCCAGCCCGAAGTGGCCGCCCGCGCGATCTATTTCGCTGCGACGCATAAGCGTCGCGAGGTATGGGTGGGTTTTCCGACGGTCAAGGCGATACTGGCCAACTTCATCGCGCCCGGACTGCTCGACAGATACCTGGCAAAGGCGGGCTACTCAGGACAGATCACCGACGAGCCGCTTCCTGCCGACGCGCCTAACAATCTGTTCGATCCCGTACCCGGCGATTACAGCGCGCACGGACGTTTCGACCGTGAGTCGAAACCTGTGAGCCTGGAGATGTGCGCGGTTCGTCACCGTGGTTTTTTATGCGCATTGGCAGGCATAGGGATCGTCGGCGGCATCGGATTTTTGATCAGAAAGAATCGCGGCGCATAGATACGACGGCGTAACAAAGGGTTCTTGCCGGCCACCAGGTAAGAGTCACGAGGATAGGTGACAATACACCTATCCCACAGCCCTTAGGAAAGCCATGTCCCAGCCGCTCACCATCGATTTCGTTTCCGACATTGCATGCCCCTGGTGCGCAATCGGCCTTTCGTCGCTGCAACTCGCGTTGTCGCGCGTCGGTGACGCAGTGGATGCGCGGATCGTCGTGCACCCGTTCGAACTGAATCCGCAGATGGCGCCCGAGGGCCAGGCGATTGTCGATTATCTCGGCAAGAAATACGGACGCACGCCCGAGCAGATCGAAGAAACGCAGGCCATGATCCGCGAGCGCGGCGCGAGCGTCGGCTTCGAGTTTGGTCCGCGCACGCATGTCTACAACACGTTCGATGCACACCGCCTGTTGCATTGGGCAGGTCTCGAAGGCAAGCAACTGCCGCTCAAGCTCGCGCTGCTGCGCGCCTATCATTCGGAAGGCCGCGATCCGAGCAATCATGACGTGCTCGTCGAAGTCGCGCAGTCGGTAGGACTGGACGCCGAGGCTGCGAGCAAGGTACTGCAAAGCGGCGACTATGCCGACGAAGTCCGCGCCGAAGAAGTAGAGTTCCAGTCGCACGGCATTCAGTCGGTGCCGGCAATCATCTTCAATCGCCGCTATCTGGTGAGCGGCGGGCAACCTGTCGAAACCTTCGAACAGGTCATTCAGCAGATTCTGGCCGAAGCATAATCCGGCACTTTCGTATGTGAATGCCTGCGCAATAGCAGGCCTTTTTTTGGCGTAAACGAAATACAGCCGGAGAACCCCGTTCATGGTCACCAAACGAATCCATGCCGCGTTGCTCGGCTTCGCGCTGATGGCGCTTGCATGCGTAGCTCATGCGCAATATACGACCGACTGGCTCGCCAATACCTATGGTACGCTGGCCGCGCATGTCGGCAACGGCGCGCGTTCAATGTGGGTCGCACCGGAAGGCGTGATTTATACGTCGTCGTTGTGGGACGAGAACGAAGGCGGCGTCGCGATCTATCAGAACGGTCAGAACATCGGCTCGATCGGTACGCACGCCGACTTTCAGGGCAGCGCGATATCCGGCAATGCGACGTCGATTTTCACGGCGTTGCAGTACAACAGGTCGTTCGGCAGCGGCTCGGTCGGGCGCTATAACCGCGCGACCAAAGCGCTCGAACTTCGCATTCCGGTCAGCGTGTGGACCGGCATCCCTCATGCGGATGTCATCACCGGACTCGCCACGGCAGGCACGCTGCTTTATGTCAGCGATTTTTACGGCAACCGTGTGCGTGTCTATACGACTGACGGCGTGTGGCAGCAGGACATAGCGGTGTCCGGTCCCGGCGCGCTCGCACTCGATGCTGCGGGCAATCTGTGGGTCGCGCGAAAAAGCGCTGGCGTCATAGCGCAATTCAGCGCGGCAGGCGCGTCGCTCAACACGATCCAGATGCCCGCCGCTTCGCGGCCATCGGCGTTGTATTTCGATGCATCGACGGGACGGCTCATGGTCGGCGACGAAGGCCCCGACATGAACATCAAGATCTACAACGTGGCGGGCGCGCCGACGTTGGCCGGTACATTCGGCATTCAGGGCGGCTACCTGGATACGACTACCGGAATCAAAGGGCAGGTCGGCGACAAGCGCTTCACGCGCGTAGCGGGCATCGGCAGGGACGCAGCGGGCACCCTGTATGTGCTCAACAATCCGTGGGGCGGCGGCTGGGACATGGGCCGCAATGGTCCGACCGATCTGCATGCCTACGACAGCGCCGGCAATCTGCAATGGAAACTGCAGGCACTGAACTTCGAAGCGGTCGCGGCACCGGACCCGTTGACCGACGGCGCGTACTTTTATAGCGGCGCGCATATTTATACGGGCACCGCGGGCGGCACCTTCGTTGCGAATACCGTCGACCCGTTTACTTATCCATCGGACCCGCGCCTGAATATCAACGACACGCAGCGCGGGCAGCACTTCGGGCAACTCGTCGCGGTGGGCGGAAACCGCATTCTCGTCGCGTCCGGCCAGAATCCCGACACCTTTAACTTCTATCATTTCAATTCGGCGAGCGGCTACATTGCAATACCGGATGGCTCTTTGCCGGGCCCGGCGTTCAACACGACGGTGAAGGTGACGGGAGGCTTTTGCATCGACAGCAGGGGCGATGTGTGGGCGGGTCTCGACAGAACAAACCATATCTATCATTACCCGCTTACGGGTTTCGACGGAAACGGTAAGCCGTTGTGGGGCCCCGCCGTCACGATCAAGATTCCAATGAGTATCCGGCCGTTGACGCGCATCATCTATTTGCCCGAAAGCGACACGATGATTCTCGCGCAAGGCGTGGCAGGCAGTTGGGACTGGACGGCGATACAGTCGCGCATCGAGGTCTATCACGGCTGGAGCGCGGGTAATACGACACAGCCTCAGCCGGTGATCAATCTCACGAGCGCCAATCCGAAGTCGATTACCGCAGTGGGCAATTATCTTTTTGTCGGCTACGTGCATACGGTGCCGAACATCGACGCGTTCAATCTGAACACCGGCAATCTCGACGCCACGCTCATCAATAATAGCCCCGGTACTGTGGATGTCGGCAACGATGTCGATTCGATGTACGGACTGCGAGCGTTTCTGCGGGCAAGCGGCGAATACGTGATTACGAAAGACAACTACAACGGGTCGAGCATGATCGTGCATCGCTGGACACCTTAAGCGGCGTGGGCCTGCGTGAGGCTTCGCGCTAATCACGTAGGCCATCGGATAAGATACGGCCCTCGTGGCATTTTCCCGCTTAAAGGAGTGGTTTCAGTGATTCAGCCGAGCAACGTATTCAAGGAAAACCTCGCGCACATGCCTGCAATCGACGGCATTGCGCGTATCGATCTGATCGACGCGCAAGGCGCCGTTGTGGCGAGCATCGAGAACAAGCCGGGCAAACAGGGCTCGCTCGCGGTGTACAACTATCTGCAGCAGACGTTCGGTGCGCTCGACGCCAAAGCCGCCGAACACGGCCTCGCGGTGTTCGGCGAACATACCGCCGACGCGCGCAACCGGCCCGGCGCTCATCCGAATGTCGATCATCTTCTCGCGATTGCAGCGGGCGCGCCGGCTTTGCGTATCGACGTGATTGCGGCGGACTGAATTCGATTCGGGCCGCCGTTAACGCCACTTGCTTTAGCACGCCTTTAACGCGCATTGCTTTAACGACCTTGAAGGCCGTGCGCTGCACGGCCGAATATCGCGCGGTCGGCGAGCCATACGGCGACAAGCGTTGCGCCCATCAACGGAAAAACAATGCCGAGCATGACGAGGCCGGTTTTCCAACCGCGCATCGGCGGTGCGGCTCTTTCCCGCGAAGGCGCGCCGAGCGAGCGCTGCGGTTTGCGCTTCCACCACATCACGCAGCCGGTCAGGGCCATCAACGCAAGCCCCAACGAAATCGCGGCGCACAGAATCTGATTGGCGACGCCGAAATAGCGGCCCATATGCAATGACGTGCCGTATGACACCGCTTTCGATACGCCGCCATAGTCGGCATAGCGAATGTCCTTGAGAATCGCGCCGCTGTACTGATCGATATAGATGGTGCGTTCCAGTTGCGGGTCGGCCGGGAAATACGACACGGTATAGACGCCCGTCGACGATGTCGGCAGCGCGATGTTGTAGCCGCTCGTGACACCGAACGACGCGGCTTGCGCGACGATGTGGCCGAGCGGCAACGGGGCCGCTGCTTTCGCATCGGCGGAAGCGGGCACCGGCGCATTGCCCACGGCCCACGGCGTTTGCGGCAGCGGCAAGTCGTCCATCACCATGCCGGGCATGGAGTCCATATGCGCGGCGTGTTCTGCTTGTGCGCCTGGTGTTGCCTTCGCGTCGGTCTCTTTGCTCGTGCCCGCAGGCAGCACCGAGCGCAACGGCAAGCCGCCCCACGTGCCAGGCGGAGCGCCGAGATTCGCAGCGGTCGCGAGCGCCTTGAACTGCTGACCCCACGAGCCGGACCACGGCAAACCGGTCAACACGAATGCAAGCGCGCCGAGTGCGAGCCAGATGCCCATGACCGCGTGGATGCTCTTCCACAGCGGCCGGCCCTTTAACGTCAGACGCGGCACGAGTGCATCCCGCACGCGTGTCGTTTCACGTGGCCACCACAGCGCGATGCCGGTGCCGATCATCACGAGCGTCCAGCATGCGGCAAGCTCCATTAGCAATTCGCCCGGTTTGCCGAGCAATAGCTTGCGATGAAGCATGCGGTCAACCTGCATCAAGCGACGCTCGACGCTCAATGTGCCGAGTACTTCTCCGCTATACGGGTTCAGATAGACGCTCTGCTTTTCGCCGTCCGCGAGACGAAAAATGAATTCCGTGCTGCGCTCGGGCGTGTTCGAGATCGCGGCGGTGACGGCGGTTGCATTGGACGGCATGGCCGCACGCGCTCGCGCGAGCAGCGCGTCTTCTGACATGCGCGGCGCCGTTTGCGGTTCGACGACGAGAAGCCGCGGATAAAGCAGCGGTTCGACCTGCGGCTGAAAACAGTACAACGTACCCGTGATTGCCAAGACGATGAGAAACGGCATCACGAAGAGGCCGGCGTAGAAATGCCATCGCCAGAGCGTGCGATAGCCGCTGCTGGGACTCGTCGTTCCTGATACGGCGTTATGCGGTGCGATGGTGGACATTGAATCCTCCTGAAGAAGATTGATCTGGTTCTTGCGCTAGAACGCTATGATTGCGCGCTACATGCGCAACTTCGCTTCCAGATAGAACGTGCGTCCTGGGTAAGGGTGATAGACGAAGTAGCGCGCATCGAAAATGTTGTCGACGCCAATGCCGACTTCGCTCAGCTTCGTGGGCCTGAACGTGAACTTCGCGTCCGCCACCGTGTAAGAACTCGTGCCGCCGAATACATCCGGATTCGTGTCGGTATTCGTGAGCGTGTTGTATTGGCGGCCCGAATAGCGCGCGGCAAGTGTCACTGCCGCGCGTTCGTCGAAGCGATAGGTCGCCGCCACATTCACGCGCCATAGCGGAATGCGATAAAAGTACTTGCCGACGCTCGCAGGGTTCTGCGCATTGGCAATGATCTTCGATTGCGTATAAGCGACGCTTGCCAGAAGATCGAGTCCGCGCACGAACACGTTCTCGCCGGAATAGCTCGTTTCCACGCCGCGCGAACGTACCTTGCCGATGTTCTGGAAGTTCGTCACGTTCGGAATCACGGTCGTATCCGTCTGGCTGAAAATCGTGTTCTTCACGTCGTCCTGAAACAGCGAGAAACGGAAGATGCCATTCCAATGCGCCCATTCGGCGGTGAGTTCTTTCGAAAGATCGTCTTCCGGTTTCAGGTTCGGGTTGTTGTTGACGATCGAGGAGCCGTTGATTTGCCCCTGGAACAACTCACTGACCGTGGGAAAGCGATATGCGCGGCCAATCGACGCGCGTAACGTCAGATCGTCGCTCACATCGAATGAAAGCGAAGCCTTCGGCGAGAAGTGCTGCTCACTGGCGTTAGCGAGTGCAACCCTTGTGCCCGGCAACGCTTGCGATCCGTCGTACGCGCGCCAGTCTTCGTAACGCACGCCATACACGAATTTCCAGCGCGGCAGGAAGCGCCATGCGTCCTGTGCGTAGAGCGCCTGAGTTTGCGTCTTGCCGGCGAATGCGTTGGCGAATGAAGTCGCGGAGCCGTCGCGCCAATTGAGCGTCGAGTAACTTTCGTTGTCGAGAAAGTAATTGTCGTAGTGGTAGCCGAAAGCGAGCGCATGATTCGCGAGACCCGCTTGCGTCGACGCCGGCGTGTAAGTACTGCGCAAGTCGAGTGTCTTCCAGCCGGTGCCGTCGCCGAAGGTCACGGTGCCTGCGCCATTGCCGGGCGCGCCGGAACTTGCAAGACGCGCGACGCTATTACTGACGTCGTAATACGAGGCGATCGCCTCGCCGTTCCAGCCTGTGGCGTTGCGCGTTTTCAGCGTCACGCCATAGAGCCAGTTCTCGCTATGGCCCAGGCTCGGCGCGAATGCGGAAGCCGGAATCGTGTACTCGTAGCCGTTGATCGAAACCTTGCCGCCATATACAGCGTTGCCGTTCGCGTCGCGCAGAAAACTCGACGTCTCGCTGTTATACGTTTGATGCCAGTAGCCGAGCGTAAAAGCGCCTTGCAGTGTCGGCGTGAAGTCGTACTGCGTCTTCAGCTTGAACTGGTCCTGCACGGTGTGCTCGATGCCTTCGCCGTTAATGCCGAGTATGGCGGTCGGCGTATTGGTCTGGTTGTTGTAGAAGTACGCTCCTGTAACCGGCGTGTCGCCGGCTTTCGCGGGCGTGCCCGATTTGGCGAGCGTCGCGAATTGCAGCGGCTGGCTCGTGTTCTCCAGATGGTTCACGCCGAGCAGAAACGAGAACTTGCCGATCCGGTTGCCGATAGACGCACTCGCTTCGCTGCCGTTGAAATTACGGTTCACACCATAAAGGCTGAAGTGCTGCGTGAATGCTTTTACGTCGGCTTCGGCCTCGAATTTCTTTGGCATGCGCGTGCTGATCAATACGGTTGCGCCAAGCGAATTGCCCGGATAGAGCGCGGAATACGGGCCATAAATCACATCGACCTGCTGGATCTCGTCGGGAGACACCATCGACCAGCGCGGTGGAAAAGAAAAGTTGTTGCCCAGCAGATTGCTCAGCAACAGCCCGTCCGCATAGACGAGACCGCGCGCACTTTGCGTATTGCTCGTGCCGCGCACTGCGATGATCGAATTCAGATCGCCGATAAAGCGTTTGCGAACCGCGAGATTCGGCATGTACTTCAGCACGTCCTCGGAGTTCACGACATTCCAGTTGGAGAATTGCTCGCGGGTGACTGTTTCGACCGAAGCCGGCAGATTCGGATCGACGGCGCGGGGCGCGACGCTTTCGTTTGCGGCGCTATTCGCACTCACGCTGACGGCGGGCAGCGTCGTGTCGGCGTGGACCGGTGCCGCCGCGAACGCGGTCATCGCTGTAGGGACGAAGGCGCGCAGCCTTCGCAATGAGAAGATCGACATGAGCGTTTCCTTCATGCATTGAACGGACGATCGCGCGCGCCATCGACAGATGCGGCAAATGCGGCCGCATGTGGCTAACGCGGCCACATGTGGTCAATGCACGCAATGCGCGGGCGATCAGGAACAACGACGATCAGGAAACGAAGGGTGGTGCTCTAGGGCGTCCCGAAGGGAACGCGCCGAGTGGTGTGAAGCGGGTGGAGAGAGTGGGCGGCGCCGTGCCTGTCATGACGATGACAACCGGCGGCTGCGCGGCCGCAACCGTGGGCATGGCCACATGATGCTGCAACAGATGACAGTAGCCGCAAGCGCCGAAGGCGTCGTCGTGACTGAGGTGGACGGCCGATGTGTCGGCGCGGCTCGCGTGCTGCATCGCGCCGGGCTGAACGGTTTGCAGCGACGAACATAGCGCGGCAATCGGCTCCTGCGCGCGGTTCGACACCAGCGTCTGACTCACGACCGGCGCAAACACGACGAGCCACATGGCGATGAGGCCAAGCCAGGCGGTCAGACGGTTGCGGGAGTGTGGAGTCATGGCGATGAGCAGGAAAACGCGGCGATTCTAGCACTGCCACGCACATTTTTCTGCCCGATGTCCGGCATAACGACGGATTGAAGCCGGAAATCCGCTCATTTCCCGCCGTTACAACGCGGCCGCATCGCTTAATCTGCGTGGTACATGTTGGCCTTTGTGCAACATGGGCGATCCCGCGCGTGGACGCCGCACTCGCAACGTTACTGGACTCATGACTTTCACGCAGACGCTCGCCTCTTCAATTGCACAACTCAACCAGCAGGCGATAGCGCTCTACTCGGCGGATGAATTTGCCGCGGCATTATCGACGGTAATGCCCGCGATCGAGCGCGACGAAAGCACGCTCGACGATGCAGCGATTCACGCAATGGCCGACGCGCTGAACATCGCCGGGGCTTCGTCGTGCCGTCTCGGTCACGCGGACGATGCAGAGCGCCATTGGCGCCGATGCCTGCGTATCGCGCCAGGTTATGTCGAAGTGTATGAGAGCTTCGGCGCATTGCTGAAAGCGCGCGGTCGCCTGTCGGCGGCCAAAGCAATTTATCGGCAACTCATCGCGATGCGGCCCGAGCATGCGGACGCTCACAATCAACTGGGCGCGGTGCTGCATGCGCAAGGCCATCATGAAGAGGCCGAGGTGTCGTATCGGCGTGCGCTTTCCCTTCGCCCGGACCATGCCGACGCGCACTATAACCACGGCGTCGTATTGCAAACGCTGCGGCGCCTGCATGAAGCCGAGGCCGCATATCGCGAGGCGCTGCGCCGATTGCCGGCGCACGCGCAAGCGCACAACAATCTGGGCAACGTGTTGATGGATCTCGGTCGTGTCGACGAAGCAGACGCGGCTTATCGCGAGGCGCTCAGCATCCAGCCGCATTATCCGGAGGCATTGAATAACCTGGCCGGCGCGTTGAAGGCTGCGCAGCGTCTGACCGAAGCCGAACTCGCTTGCCGGCTTGCGTTGACCATGCGCCCCGACTACGCGGAGGCTCACGTCAATCTCGGCGCGGCGCTGACCGATCTTGCGCGGCTGCCCGAAGCCGAGTCCGCGTATCGCAAGGCAATCGCGCTACGCGCCGATTACGCCGAGGCTCATTACAACCTCGGCATCACGCTCTTCAAACTCGAACGCATGGAGGAAGCCGCGGCCGCTTATCGCGAAGCGGTTCGCCTGCGTCCCGACATAGCGCCCGCTCATAACAATCTCGGCTGCGTGCTGCGCCTGCTCGACCGTTTGCCCGAGGCCGTCGAGGCTTTCGAACAGGCGCTATCCATTGATCCCGATCTGGCCGAAGCGCATTACAACCTCGGCGCCGCGCTCGCGCAATTGACGCGTCTGCCCGAGGCGGAAAGCGCATACCGTCGCGCACTTTCGTTACGCGCCGATTACGGCGACGCGCGCTTCGGGCTCGCGACATTGCTGCTGAGCATGGGACGTTTCGAGGAAGGCTGGCCGCTTTATGAATGCCGCTATCAGCAGACGGGTTTCGTGCATCGGCAGACTGCTCAGCGGCTATCGTGTCCGCAGTGGCAGGGCGATGCGCTCTCGGGACGATCGTTGCTCGTCTGGCAGGAAGACGGTCTCGGCGACATGCTGCAATTCAGCCGTTATTTCGCGTTACTGAAGGCGCAGGGCGCCGCGCATATCGCGTTTGCGTGCGCGCCTGCGTTGCATCGGCTGATGACGCGCGTCGACGGTGTGGACTCTGTGCTCCATCACGACACAGCAGCGGCGCGTGCATCCGATTATGATTGCTGGACGAGCCTCTTGAGTGCGCCGCTGCATTTGCGCACGACAGTCGATACGATTCCGCGGCCGGTCCGGCTCGCGGCCGAAGAGTCGCTCGTCGAAAAATGGCGGCCTGTGCTCGACGCATTGCCGCCGGGGCGCAAGATCGGTCTCGTGTGGAAGGGCAATGCGAAGCATCATAACGACGCCAATCGTTCGATTCCGTCGCTCGTCACACTCGCACCGTTGTGGAGCGTGGCCGGTCTCAGCTTCGTGAGTCTGCAGAAAGGGCAGGGCGAGGACGAGGCGCGCCACCCGCCACCTGATCAGCCGTTGCTCCACGTTGGTTCGATGGTGACAGATCTTGCCGACAGCGCCGCGATCGTCGCGCAACTCGATCTGGTGATTTGCGTCGACACGTCGATCGCGCATCTCGCTGCGTCGCTCGGCAAACCCTGCTGGGTGATGCTGCCGGAGAAAGACGTGGACTGGCGCTGGATGTACGAGCGCAGCGATTCGCCGTGGTATCCGCACACGCTGCGGCTATTTCGCCGCGAGCGGGGCGAGGAGTGGACCGCGGTTGTCGAAAGAGTGAGACAGGCGTGCGTCGCGCGATTCGGTGTGCGCGAGTAGCGGCTACGCGGTTACGAGCGTCATCGAGAAGCCGTCCCACCCTTTTGTGCCGACCGTTTGAATCGCAGTGGAATCGAGGCGCGGATTGCTGCCAAGCAGCCTGAAGAACTCATGCAGGCCGGCTACGTCCGGATCGGCGCTCGCATGGTCTGCAATGCGGCCGCGGCGAATCACGTTATCGCCGACGATCAGCGTACCGACGCGGCTCAATTGCAGCGACAGGCGCAGGTACTCGGGATAGCTTTTCTTGTCGGCGTCGAGAAAAATCATGTCGAACGGTTCGACGTTATCGGCGACGAACTGCGCGAGCGTTTGCGCCGCGGCGCCCACGACGATCGACGCAACGCCCGACACGCCCGCGCGTTCCAGGTTCGCGCGCGCGACTTCGGCATAGTCGCTGTTTGCTTCGAGAGAGATGAGTTGACCGGTTGGCGGCAGCGCTCTTGCGAGCCAGATCGTGCTATAGCCGCCGAGTGTGCCGACTTCGAGAATACGCCGCGCGCCGCGCAGTTTCGCGAGCAGATGCAGCAGCTTACCCTGATTCGGCGCGACGTTGATGGACGGCAAACCCGCCTCGGCACTTGCGCGCAATGCGGCGTCGAGCGACGCATCCTCGGGTAAAAGGCTGCTTGTCAGATATTCGTCGATCGTATTCCAAAGGTTCTCGTCCATCGTTTCTCCTGCATGGTGTGAACTACTTCGCGCGCTTCGGCTTCGCCTTCGATGCCTTGCTCGATGCCTTGCCCGATTCATTAAGCGCGATTGCCGCATGAATCAGGGCCTTAAATGCATTCGCGTCGAGTTCCTCGCCTTCGTGAATGTCGATTGCGCGCCTCGCATTGCCGTCGAGACTCGAATTGAAAAGCTTTGCCGGGTCCGCGAGCGAAGCGCCCTTCAGGAACGTCAGCTTCACCGCCGACTTATACGACTCGCCTGTGCAGATGATGCCATCATGCGACCACACAGGCGTGCCCATCCATTTCCATTCTTCGATCACATCAGGATCGGCCTCCTGGATGAGCTTGCGTATTCTGCTCAAAGTGGCGCCGCGCCAGTCCGCGAGATCGGCAATCCTTTTGTCGATCAGTTCCGAGGCCGGCAGTGCTTCCGAGGAAGCCGATTTATTCATAGTGCTCTCCCGAGCTTGTTCGGTTCAGAGGCCGAATTGCTTCGCGTATTCGGTATTCAGACGCGGCCATTCGAAATTCATCGCATCGCCGGCGACGATACGTCCCAGCGGATCGCCCGCGAGGAAATGGTCGAGCACGTCGAGGCATATGTGCCAGCCGGCTGCGCCCATCGAGATGAACTTGCGGTCGATGTTGTGCCACAACGTCAAACGCGTGCCGTCGCCTAGCGATTCGAGTTGCCAGCGAAGATCGTTTTCGCCCCAGCGGTACTCGAGCAGATTCGGCGCGTCGGCGCGCGTGACTTGCGTCTCCGACACTTGCGGCGTGGGCGTGCCCACTGTCGAAAGCTTGACCGGACCGACCGATGCAAGGCTGTGGTCCGCATCGAACGGCGCCCATTCGCGCAGGCTCGTCGGGTCCGTCAGCGCTTGCCAGACTTTCTCCGGCGAATGACGCAGTTCGCGCACGAGGACGAGCGTCCACCGGTCTCCGTCTTTCTGAACTTCCGCGCCGGCGGCGGGGCCGGGCCTGTATGAATCGCGATTGCTCATCGCTTCTTCTCCTTGCGACGTGGTGCGGGATGCGTCTGATCGAGATGACGCTCGAGCGCGTCGAGATGAACCGACCAGAAACGGCGGAACGGAGCGAGCCACGCGTCGATCTCCATGAGCGGCTCCGGTTTGATGCGATAGACGCGCCGTTGCGCGTCGACGCGAGACTCGACGAAGCCGGCGTCACGAAGCACGCGCAAATGCTTCGAAACAGAGGGCTGCGAAAGGTTGAGCTGCTCTTCGATATCGCCCACGGACTGCTCCGAAGCTGCAAGCAGACTGAGAATGGCGCGGCGGCTCGGCTCGGCAATGATGGCGAAAGTTGAGTCCATGTCGTTTATATACTCCGTGAGGCATATACGTGTCAAGCCGCGGCTGTGGATACAAGAGCGTCACGATTCGTTTCGTTAGCTCCGGCTTCGCTTCGCTTTCCGCGCCGCCTTCACAAACTCGACGAAGCATTTCACGACCGCATCGTCGCGCGCGGTTTGCCATGCGAGACCGATGCGCCAACTGGCGCCGGGTCCGCGCAACGGCAGCACTCTCGCGTCGCGCAACAAATACTGCACGCGGGACGGCAGAAACGCGGCGCCGACGCCTGCGGCCACGCCGGCGAGCACGGTCTGAATGTCGTCGGTCTGCTGGATCACATTGGGCACGAAACGATGCGCAGCACACCACTGGTCGATCTGCGCGGCGAGGCCCGGACCCCGTCCGCGCGCGAGTGCAATGAAGCCCGGCTCGTTCAGTTCGTTCAGGTCCGAAGGAAGGCGCTTCCAGCGTGCATGCTGCGGAATAGCCAGCCCGAGTGCCTCGTCGAGCATCGCGAATGAGGAGACGCCGCTATCGGCCGGCAAGCGCAGAAAGCCCACTTCGAGCTTGCCGGAAAGAAGCCGCCGCGTTTGCTCCGCCGACGACAGGTCGTTGAGCGTCACGCTGACGTTGGGATAGCGCTTGCGAAAGTCGGCGACCAGTTGCGGGACTTCGGTCAGCGTGGAGAGCCCGAGACCCACGCGCAGAAAACCGCGCGCGCCGCTGCTCGCCTCGCGTGCCCGCGCGAGGATTTCGTCGGCATCGCGAACTAGCGCTTCTGCATCGGCGAGAAAGCCAGCGCCAAAAGTAGTGAGTTCCGCCCCATGCCGGCCACGCTCGAAAAGACGCGCACCGAGGCTCGCCTCGAGTGCCGCGATCTGCTTGCTAAGAGCGGGTTGACTCACGCATAAAACGTCCGCTGCCTGGCCGAAATGGCGCAACTCGGTGACGGTGAGAAATGCCCGCAGTAGTTTGAGTTCCATTCTTGAAAGTAATCGAATGCGCCGAAACTTTCATTTTACGCATGGATGGTAGCGGGGTCCAATGGTGCTGTTCTTACTTCACCGGGCCGTGAAAATGCTGTCTTCGTTCGCTTCGTCGTTTCGTGTTGCATCGGTGCCGCTTGTGTCGTGCCGCGGGCAAGCCGCGCAAAATGTCGCGCGTATCGCGGACTGGTTGACGCTTGCCGCGTCGCACAACATCGACCTCGTGGTCTTTCCCGAGGCTTGTATCAGCGGATACGCGAGCATGGCGAAGCTGAACCGTGCCGAACTGAATGCGCTTGCTGAACCATTGGATAGTCCTTCCGTGCGCGCGGTCATGGATGCCGTCGAGCGCACTGGCGTCGCGGCTGGTGTGGGACTTATCGAACGCGCGACGGATGGGCAGTTGTTCAACAGCTATCTGGTGTGTCTGCCGGGCGGCGTGCGCTATTGCCACAGAAAGCTGCATGCGTTCGAGCATCCGCGAATTGGCAGCGGCGATCGCTTCACCGTGTTCGATGTGTCAGCGGGCATTCGCATCGGTATCCTGATCGGCGCCGATAACTATGTGGTCGAGAACGTGCGCATGGCGGCGCTGATGGGCGCGACGCTGCTGATCGCGCCGCATCGAACGTATGGTGTGAGCGGGGATGGGAGCGAGTGGATGCAGCCGATGTCGATGGAGCAGGCGCTTAACGGCGCGTCGAGCGGGAATGCGGCGCGTTGCGAAGCCGCATGCAGTGCCGAAAAATGGCTATGCCGCTGGCTGCCTGCGCGAGCCGTCGATAACGGAATGTTTGTCGTGTTCAGCGATGGCGCCGATATCGCCGGGCAGCCGAAACGGGCCGGCGCAGCGATGATCGTCGATCCGTTCGGCCGCATATTGGCGGACATGTCGAGCGGCGAAACGACAGGCGGCCTCGTCTATGCCGAACTCGACACGAGGCTGATAGGGGTTAGCCCTGGGCGCGAATGGCTCGGCGCCCGTCGATCGAATCTTTACGGCGCATTGAGCCGCTCTGCGTTAAACGCCACGGACTTCGACGCGCAGCGCGTGTCGGCGAAAGGCGCGGTTGCAGTGTCGTTTGCGCAGGTCCGACGCAATCGCGTCATCGGTTGATGCGACCCGCGCCAGAACACCTATTCCGCGATTGAAAAGCGCGCCGGACGGCTTTGCGTCGATTTCGTGGGGCGCTCGATTCGCGCCGTCGCGCCTCGGATGAACAGCACCGCGCACACCGCAACCATCGCCCAAATGCAGAGAATTACCGTCAAAGCGCTCATTTCGTGTCTCGAACGTTATAGAAGTGCTGTCGTTATCGTTGGCTGTACTGTGTTGCCAGCCGGTCAGTGCATCGTGGGTTGGTCGTCGCCGGCGGAAAGAATCTCGTCGATCAGATGCGTGGCCAATCCAAGCTGCTTTTCCAGCGAAGCACGCGCTGCGTGCGCCGCTCTTTCATCTCCCCGCGCCGCTGCATTGTACGTCTGCGTCGCGAGGCGCAACACATTTTGCGAAGCGAGGTGCAGGTCGTGCATGGTGCCCGTGTCGCCAGCGGGCGCTGGGCTCGCTTCGGCTGCCGTCAACTCGGGCAGATTTTCGTCGAACGGGCGATCCGGGCGGTCCGGACGATTCGGGCGATGGCGGGAAGACATCTGAGGCTCCTGGCGCGATTGGCACGAAAACAGTGTGCGCCGGGCGAGCGAACTTCAATTGGTCGAATAGAAGGCGTTTTTAAGGGCAATCGCGGGCATGGGCGGGGCGAGGGTTTTTGTCTGTAGAAAGCATGGCTTTCAAGTGCGCTGCACCAACGCATTGCAGCTACGTAGACAAAGCGCGTTTACACGCGCTTTGTGATCTGCAAAAACGCGTGATGCCAACCTTACCGATAAGCAGATTAGATGGCTTTTCAGGCCCCTTTAGGTGCTTGATCGACGCGCGCCAAATCTACAATGACAGCCACATTAGCGTTGGAGACCCGCGATGTCCGGTCGCACACAGACCCGCATTCCCTGCATGTTGATTCGCGGCGGCACGTCGAAGGGCGCGTTTTTCATGGCGTCCGATCTGCCCGCCGATCCGACCGAGCGCGACCGTGTTCTGCTCGCCGTGATGGGTTCGCCCGACCCGCGGCAGATCGACGGTATCGGCGGCGCCGATCCGCTGACGAGCAAGGTCGCGATCGTTTCCCGCTCGTCGCGCGAGGACGCCGACGTCGACTATCTGTTCGCACAAGTTGTCGTCAACGAAGCGCGCGTCGATTTCGGTCAGAATTGCGGCAACATTCTCGCGGGCGTCGGGCCGTATGCGATCGAGCGCGGACTCGTCAAAGCGGAAGACGGCAGCACGCGTGTGGCCATTCACATGGTGAACACCGGTCAGATTGCAGTGGCCACAGTCAGCACGCCGGATTGTCGCGTGACGTATGAAGGCGACGCGCGCATCGACGGCGTGCCTGGCGGCGCCGCGCCGATTCCACTCGAATTCAGGGACACGGCCGGTTCGACATGCGGCGCGCTTTTGCCGACGGGTCAATTGAAGGACACCGTTGAAGGCGTGGAGGTGACGTGCATCGACAACGGCATGCCGCTTGTGCTGATGCGCGCGCGCGACCTGCAACGCAGCGGTTACGAAACGCGCGAGGAACTGGATGCCGACGAGGAACTGAAGGCGCGCATCGAAAAAATCCGCCTGGCCGTAGGCCCGATGATGAACCTCGGCGATGTCAGCACGCGCACTGTGCCGAAGATGTGTCTCGTCGCCGAACCGCGCGATGGCGGCACCATCTCCACGCGCAGCTTTATTCCGCACCGCTGCCATGCGTCGATTGGCGTGCTCGGCGCGGTCAGCGTGGCAACCGCTGCTGTGTTGCCGGGAACTGTCTGCGACGGCCTTGCAAACGTCGATGCGGAAGGCGCGCGCAAGCAGGTGTCCGTCGAGCATCCGACTGGCGAGTTCACTGTCGAACTGACACTCGGCGGCGAGCGCGATCGTCCCGTGGTGTTGAGCGCGGCGTTGCTGCGCACCGCGCGCTGGTTGTTCGACGGCGTGGTCGGCATTCCTGCTTCGGTGTGGGAACAAAGAGGTTCTTTATAAACTGAACGGCCGCTAGTTCGTCGTGGCGGCGCTGACGGTACGCGTAACGTCCACCACGGACAAACGAATCGCATCGATCAGCGCGCGAGCCGCCGGCGATGGCGTGCCCGCCGCGCGCAACGTCAAACCGATGTCGCGGCGCGTATTGTGAAGCGGCACGTCGAGCACCGCGAGCTGGCCCGTTTGCACTTCGTAGTGCAACTGCTGCGCCGACAGCGCCGCAACCATGTCGGTGCCCAGCAGCAGGCCGCGAATCACCGCGAGGTCGGCCGTTTCGACGGTGGGCAGCGGCGGCCTGATTTTCATCCGCTTGAATTGCGCTTCGAATAGCGCGCGAGCCGGCGCGTGGCTGCGCGGCAGAATCCATTGCACGTCGCGCAGATCGGCGATACGCGGCTCATGCGCGCGCGTGAGCGGGTGATCGCGGCGCACGAGAAGCACCATGTCTTCCGACATCAGGCGCTCGTTCCGCAGGCCACTGGTCGCGTCGTTTTCGCGCAGTGCGCCGAGAATGAAGTCGATGTCGCCCGCTCGCAGACCCGCCACTAACGCTTCATAGGCGCTTTCGTCGGTGACGACACGCACGCCTGGATTTTCCGCGCTCATCTTCGCGATGGCTTTCGGCAGGATCAGCGTGCGTCCGAGCGGCAATGCGCCGACGGTCACCGCGCCCTGGATATTGCCGCGCAATGCGGCGATATCGTCGGGTACGTGGCGCAGTTCGTTCAATGCGCGGCGCACGTGCAGCAGAAAAGTTTCGCCTTCCGTCGTGAGCAGAATACCGCGCGGGCTTCTATGAAAGAGGCTCAAACTCGAGCCGCTTTCCAGTACGCGGATCGCGGTACTCACGGCAGGCTGGCTGATGCCGAACGTCTTCGCGGCGCTCGGCATATGACGATGCCGTGCCAGCGCGACGAAGATTTGCAGCCGCCGCGTGTTCAGCAAATACGCGGGCAACGCGCCCTCAGCAGCGGGCCGGCGACGCGTCTGGCGCGCGGCGCACCATTGCGCGAGTTCTTCGAGCTCCGCAAAAATCCGCTCGCAGCGAAGCAGGACCGCGCGCCCGACCGGCGTGGGCAACATGCCCGAAGGACCACGATCGAAGAGCGGTTCGCCGAGCGCCGATTCGAGTTCCTGCACTGATCGCGTGACCGCCGATTGCGCGCGAAACAGCGCAGCCGCCGCACGCGTGGCGCTGCCCCTGTCGGCGACGAGGCGAAACGCGCGTAGTTGCGCGAGGTTGAGCAGGTCTTTGGTATTTGCGGGCGTAGTGCGCATGGCGGCGCTTGCGGACGTAGGCGTGGTTCCTTGCGCGGTGCCCTGGTTCCTCACGCGACGAGGCGCTGCGTTCTGCGTCATGCCGCGCCCGCAATCAGATGCAAAGCCGGCAGCGACAGATTGAGGCTTTCCTTTGAGATGTGCGTGTGTTCCTTCATCAACGCCTCCACGCGCGCGCCTTCGCCTTTCTTCAACGCGTCCGCGATCGCATGATGCTGGCGGTGCGCGTAAATCAGCATCATGAACTGGCGCTCGCGCGCGGCTTCGTCGAATGCGATGGTGAACGGCGAGACGAACGGAATCTTGTCGTTCAGGCTCAGCGCGGCGCTCACCGCTGCGTTTTGCGCGGCTTCGATGATGAGCGAGTGAAAGCGCCCGTTCATGTCGGCATAACGCACGTCGTCGCCGGGTTTTAGCTGGCCGTTGCGGAAAATCTCGTCGCCCTCGCGCAGGCAGTCGTCGAGTGCGGCGGCGAGCGCCGCGCCCACGCCGCCCTCGGCAACCGAACGCGCGGCGAGACCCTCGAGCACGCCGCGCACGTCGATCGCATTCAACACGTCGCGCACGCTGAAACGGCGCACCACATAACCGCGAGCGCCGGAGCGATCGAGCAGTCCTTCGGATGACAAGACGCTCAGCGCATAACGCAGCGGCGTTCGCGACACGCCGAGCCATTGCGCGAGTTGCGCTTCGACGAGCCGTTGTCCGGGCGACAGTTCGCCTGCCAGGATTTTCTCGCGTAAGGTCTGAACAATGGCCTGCTGAGTGGTTTCGTTCATCGTCGTCTACTCGTTGGACGTCGTCCAGTATAGCCACGCGAGCCGGGTTGCACCACGCTTCGAAGGCGTCTTGCGAGTTGGTTTTATGGCCATCTGTTTTGTTTATTGGCGGCCGTGGCGGAAATACGGTTGCGAAGTAAGCGCAAATCCATTTGGGATACCAAATCGGCCCTGCACCATGCGGCTCGCGAGTCATTGCATGAAGACGGAAGGGCTCTCGCATTGCACTGATAGCGACGATTCTGCTCATCTCGCGCGTTTACCCGTACTTCCCGAAAGCCCCCACAATTCCTATCTTCGTATCCCAAGACGGTTGCCAACGCTTCTTTCGCGTTCCCGGCAACCTATCCGATTCGCACACGGCAATAGCGCAGCACGAAGTAACGGAAGACAAACGAAATGGCAAGGATCATTGGCGGCATCGGCACTTCGCATGTGCCGACTATCGGCATGGCGTACGACAAGGGCAAGCAGAACGATCCGGCATGGGCGCCGCTTTTCAAGGGCTATGAACCTGTGGCGAGCTGGCTCGCGGAGCGCAAGCCGGACGCGATGGTGATGTTCTACAACGACCACGCGAACAGCTTTTTCTTCGACTGCTATCCGACCTTCGCACTGGGCGTATCGGCCACTCACGAATTCGCGGACGAGGGCGCGGGCAAGCGCCCGCTTCCGGATATAGCGGGCCACCCCGACCTCGCGATTCACATTGCCGAACAACTCGTCAACGACGAGTTCGATCTCACGATCTTCCAGGATCGTCCGCTCGATCATGGCTGCAATTCGCCGCTCTCGCTGATGTTGCCGCATGCGGGCGGCTGGCCGCTTGCGCTCGTGCCGATCGAGGTCAACGTGCTGCAGTATCCGCTGCCGACCGCGAACCGCTGCTATCGGCTCGGACAGGCACTGCGCCGCGCGATCGAATCGTTTGAAGCGGACCTCGACGTCGTGGTGGTCGGCACGGGCGGTCTCTCGCATCAGGTGCACGGCGAGCGCAGCGGCTTTAACAACACCGAATGGGACATGGAGTTTCTGGACCTGATCGTTCACGAGCCAGAGCGTCTTGCCGCGATGAAGCATGTCGACTATGTGCGCCTGGGCGGCGCGGAAAGCGTCGAAACGATCATGTGGCTCGCGATGCGCGGCGCGCTCGGGCCAACGGTGCGCGAGCTACATCGCAACTATTACCTGGCGACCAGCACGGCAATGGCCGTCACGATTTACGAAGACGAGGTGGCGCAATGAATCCGCAATTGATCGGCGTCGAAGAACTGACCGGCACCTATCCGTTCGACATTCGCCAGAGCATGAAGGCCATGCGGCTGAACCGCTTCTTCTGGCAAATGCGCGAAGCCGCGGCGCGCACGCTGTGGCTCGAGAACCGCGAAGCGGCTTATGACGCGGCAGGTCTGACACCAGAGGAGCGCACGCTCGTCGATAACGCCGACTGGATCGGCCTGATTCGCTATGGCGTGTGTTTCTTCGTGCTGGAGAAATTCGCGCGCGTCGTGAAGATCACCAATCTGGGCATGTACGCAAGCATGCGAGGCGAAACGCTCGAAGCGTTTCTGAAGACGCGCAAGGTGCCGGAAGCCGTGTAGAACGCCGGACACCGTGCCGCCTGCCGGCGCATTTAATTCGGATACCAGAACAAAACCCGGCTTCCATCGAAAGCCGGGACGGGAAACTATTTTCTTCGGAGACAAGCATGAAATCTGCAGAATCAGTCGACATCAAGGCGTTTATCGACGCGCGCAAGGTGTCGCCCTATCAATGGCTCGTCCTCGTTCTGTGCTTTGTGATCGTCATGATGGACGGCCTCGATACGGCCGTGATGGGTTTCGTCGCGCCCGTCATCATGCATGACTGGAGCGTGAGCCGTACCGCGTTTGGTCCGGTGATGAGCGCTGCGATGGTCGGCCTCGCGGTCGGCGCATTGGCCGCGGGTCCGATTGCCGATCGCATCGGACGCAAGAAGGTATTGATCGCTTCTGTATTCTGCTTCGGCTTTTTCAGCCTGATCTGCGCGTTCGCCGAAACGCCTGTACAACTCGTCGTATTGCGTTTTCTCACTGGCCTCGGACTCGGCGCGGCCATGCCGAATTCGACGACGCTGCTTTCCGAATATGTGCCGTCGCGCAGCCGTTCGCTGCTGCTCACCATCATGTTTACGGGCTTCAATTTCGGCTCGGGAGCGGGCGGCTTCGTCGCGGCCTCGCTGATTCCGCACTACGGCTGGCGCTCGGTGTTCATGTTCGGCGGCATCCTGCCGATCGTGAGCGTGCCGCTTTTGTTGTGGCTCTTGCCCGAGTCCGCTCGCCTGATGCTGGTGCGCAAGATGCCGAACGAACGTATCGCGGCCACGCTCGGTCGCGTCTGCGGCCACCTGTTCGACAAGGACGTGCGTTTCACGTCGCCCGAACCCGTGGTTGCGGCAAAGGCGCCGGTGCGCATGTTATTCGCCGATGGTTACGCGCTCAGCACGCTGATGCTGTGGCTCACGTATTTCATGGGCCTTCTCATCATTTATCTGCTGACCGGCTGGCTGCCGACGCTGATCAAGGACGCCGGCTTGCCCGTCGAACGCGCGGCTGCGATCACCGGCATGTTCCAGTTGGGCGGCACGATTGGCGCCGTCGCGGTGGGCTTCGCGATGGACCGTCTCGATCGCAACGGAGTGATTGGCGCGGCATATCTGCTTGGCGGCGTGTTTATCTTCGCGCTCGGCATGGGCACGCTGAAGTCGAGCCTGTTGCCGGTTCTCGTCACGTGTGCGGGCTTCTTCATGAGCGGCGCGCAGACGGGGCTCAACGCACTCGCGCCGAGTTGCTATCCGACCCGGGCTCGCGCAACAGGGGTGAGCTGGATGCTCGGCTTTGGGCGGCTCGGCGGCATTCTCGGTTCGCTCGTGGGCGGCGCGTTGCTGTCGCTCGGATTCAGCTTCCAGGTCGTGTTTTCGGTGCTTGCGGTTCCCGCCATTATCGCGGCCGTGGCAATCGGGATGAACCGGCTTGCCTTGCGTTTCATTACGAGTCCGGTTGCCGACGCATAGATCTGTTTTGCAGTGAGTGGCGAGAACTTGCGGCGTTCAGCTTGCGCCTCCGTTCTTGTATCGAACGCGAACACAGCGCGCTTACTACATCTACAGCGCGTTTATCCGGGAGCAGACATGGACGGCAAGTTGAGTGCAAGCGCGAGCGAGTTTAAAAGAACAGAACTTTCGTCCCGGTGGACGTGGCCCAATCGTCAGGCAATGATTCGCGCGGGCGTGGCGGGCGGATTGCTCGGCGCGGTGATCATCTGGATTTACGAGGCGTTGATCTGGGTCGGCGCGCAGCATCTGATGCCGCTCGCCGGCATTCCGCGCAACGCAACGGGTCTCGTATTCGGCAAGGGCGTGCAGGAGTCGATCGGTATATGGGCCTACGTAGTGGGCACGGGTATTCATTTCGTGTTCGCGATTGCATGGGGCGTGCTGTTCTCCGCCGTCTGGCCATACTTTCGCCGACGCGGCATTGAAGCGACGCTCGTCGCACTCTTCTATGCGGTGCTCGCGTGGATCGTCATGCACGTGGCCATCATGATCGCTTCAGATAATCACCCGAACTACTACGACCCCGCGGTGATTATCGGCGGCTTTATGTCTCACATCTTCTTCACCGTGCCGCTTGCATTGACGGTGAAGCGCCGGTTCGAAAGAAAAGCGCAAAAAAGTATTTCAACAAAGACGTAGCAATTGGAGATCTGGAGAATGAATAAAAGTCTCAGGGGAATTGACGTCGCGCTATTCGGCGCGGCGCTGGCGGCCTCAGTGCCGGCCTTCGCGCAAAGCAGCGTGACGTTGTACGGTATCGTCGATAACGGCCTTTCTTACACCAGCAATCAGACGTCCACGCTGGGCTCGACGAGCGGCGGGAAATCCGCTGTCAAGTTCACGCCGGGTGTATGGGCCGGCAGCCGCTTTGGCCTTAAAGGCGGGGAAGATCTCGGCGGCAACACGAAGGTTATTTTCCAGCTTGAATCAGGCTTTAACTCGGGGACGGGCGCGCAGCAATACAGCAATGCGATGTTCGGCCGCCAGGCCTGGGTCGGCGTTACCAATCCCGCGTACGGTACTTTCACGGCGGGCCGCCAATATGCGTCGTACTACCAGATGCTTTCGCCGTATAGTCCGACGACCTGGCTCACCGGCTACTATGGCGCGCATCCTGGCGACGTCGACGGTCTCGATACGATTTACCGCGCGAATAACACGCTCGAATACACGTCGCCGAAACTATACGGTCTGACTGTGAGCGGTTCGTATTCGCTCGGCGGCGTGGCCGGCAGCACGAACCGCGGCTCGACGTGGTCCACTGCGGCGCAATATGCGTTGGGTCCGATCGGCCTCGCGGTCGGCTTCTCGCGGATCAACAACTCGACGCTCGGCGGCGGCACATGGGGCGCGGATTCCACGACCACGAACGGCGGCTCGCAGATCGGCGTATCCGCGGTGACGAACGGCTATCAGACCGCGCAGGCGCAGCAGCGTTTCGCAGTGGGCGGCGGTTATACGTTTAACAGCGCGTGGGACGTCACGGCGACCTATACGAACGTGCAGTACATTCCTGGCACAGGATCGAAATTCCACGACACGGCAATCTTCAATACAGGCGGTCTCGTGTTGCACTGGAAGCCGATGGTCGCGTGGGATTTCGGCGCGGGCTACAGCTACACGCGCGCGACACGCGCGAACGGTATTGAAGACAGCGCGCAGTATCACCAGTTCAACCTGTCACAGTACTACTCGCTTTCAAAACGCACTGGCCTTTACGCGCTGGAAGCGTATCAACATGCGAAGGGGAAGACGCTCGGCACGAACGGGGCTGGGCAGATCATCGACGCCACCGCGACGCTTGGTGACGGCTACAACACCGCGCCGTCGACGACCGGCAATCAGTTCGCTTTCGGCGTGGGCATCATTCACCGCTTCTGACGAATGGATTGAGTTTGTTGTCGTTTGAAAAGCCGGGCTGCATGCATGAGCTGCATGCGTCAGCCCGGCTTTTTTGTTGTCGCGGAACAGTAATTGCTCCCTTGTTGCACGAAATCGCCTCGCGGTATTTCAGGAGCCGCGTCGCGAATTCTTCCGCGAAAACAGCAAGCAGTTAATAAGGGAGACGATCATGACGAGCAAGCCCACGACACTCGCCACTCCGGCCACCCTGGCCGCCCCGGCTGATCCCGCCGATCCGAGCCGTCGCAAGGTGCTCGCGGCGCTTGCAGGGTCCATCGCATTGTCGGCTTGTGGAGGAGGCGGTGGAGGCGGCAACAATGGCGGCTCGGGCTCTGGCGGATCGCAGCCCGTCGGCACGATTCCGCCCGCCCGCGCGAATCTCCCGCGTCCCGCACTACCCGATCCCGCTACCTCGGGCATCGACCATGTCGTGCTGGTGACGATGGAAAACCGTTCATTCGATCATCTGCTGGGCTGGGTCCCGAATGCGGAAACCGCCCAGACCGGTCGGAACTTCAAGGACGTGTTCGGCGAAACACACACGCCGTTCGCGCTTGCCACGAACCCCGCGTATGGCTTCCAGGCGTGCTCGTTCGCGGACCCGAATCATTCATACGATGCCGGACGCGTTCATCTCGCCAATGGCGCAATGAACGGCTTCCTGCTCACGGCCGGTACAAGCCTCACGCGCGGCGACCTGCTTCCCATCGGCTATTTCCAGTCCGCGGATCTCGACTTCTATCGCGGCGCAGTCACGCAGTACACCGTGTGCGACTACTACATGAGCGGCATTCTCGCGGACACTTATCCAAACCGCGTGTATCTGCATAGCGGACAAACGGACCGCTTGTCCGACACGCTCGACACCTCGTCGTTGCCGACCATCTGGGACCGTCTCGACGCAAAGAACATTTCGTCGACGTACTACTTCCACGACGTGCCGTTCACCGCGCTTTACGGAACGCGGTACGTGGGCCGCTCAAAGCTCTTCTCCGACTTTCTCTCCGACGCAGCCGCAGGTACTTTGCCCTCGTTCTGCATGGTCGATCCGAGCTTTGGCGGTGAAGCGCAGGGTACGTCGAACGACGATCATCCGCATGCCGACGTGCGCAACGGCCAGGTGCTGCTCGGCCAGATCTACGACGCGTTACGCACGAGCCCGAACTGGAGCAGAACGCTGATGATCCTCGTCTATGACGAGTGGGGCGGCTTCATGGAGCATGTGGCGCCGCCTGTGAAGCCGGTATCGAGTGCGGAGGCTTCGCTCGGCAACGACGGAAGGCTCGGCTTTCGCGTGCCCTGCATGCTGTTCGGGCCGCGTGTGCGCGCCAATTACGTGTCGCGCTATCCGTTCGATCCGAGTTCGATTCACCAGTTGCTCGCATGGCGTTTCGGCCTCGATCCACTCGGTGTGCGCGCAAGCGATTCGGCGACATTCAACATGGCGTACGCGCTCGACTTTACCGATCCCGCGCGCACGGATGCACCGGCCATCGCGGTGGCACAAGGCACGTTCGGCTCGGCATGCTCGAATTTGTCGACGGCGGGCGCGGGCGCGAGCGGCATTGCGCAACTGGACAAGAGCCAGCTCGTGCCGAACACGGCCATGAGTGCGCCAGGCGGCCGTTTCGCCGAGTTGCGCACGAAGGCGGACGCGCTCGGCTTCCCTGCGCCGAGATAATGGTTGCGATTGAGAAGATCTGTTAGCCCTGAGTCGCGCGGCGTCAGAACAACTGCTTTTGACCGGACGTGAGCCGTGTAAAGTCGTCGCGCAACAGCGGCAAGATTGCATCCGCAACGGGTTGCAATTGACGCGTGAGGTAGTGTTCGTAGTCGATCGCGGAACGCAGCGTTTCGAGCGGCTCGGGGCCGGCAATCGTCATCACATAGCTGATCCAGCCGCCGTTCTGATATTGCAGCGGACGCCCTTGCCGGCGATTGAATTCGTCGGCCACGCGCGCGGCGCGCACGTGCGGCGGCACGTTGCGTTCGTAGTCGCCGAGCGGTCTGCGCAGACGCTTGCGATAGACGAGCTGATCGTCCAGCTTGCCGGCGAGCGTATCGCGCACATAGTCGCGCACGTAATCCTGATACGGCTGCTGCGTGAAGATGCGTCTATAGAGTTCCTGCTGAAACTGCTGCGCGAGCGGAGTCCAGTCGGTGCGAACCGTTTCGAGTCCTTTATAGACGATCTCTTCGCTGCCATCCGCCGATACCGTGAGACCGGCATAACGTTTCTTGCTGCCTTCTTCCGCGCCGCGAATGGTCGGCATGAAGAAGCGCCGGTAATGCCGCTCGAATTGCAATTCGAGTGCGCTGTCGAGTCCGAAGCGCTGTTGTAAATCCTGCCGCCACCACGCGTTGATATGCTCGACGAGCGCGCGTCCGATGCGGCCCGCTTCTTCTTCGTTGTGCGCGTGCCGCAGCCAGACGAAGGTCGAATCCGTGTCGCCGTAAATGACTTCATAACCTTCGGCCTGAATCAGCTCGCGCGTGCGGTGCATGATTTCGTGGCCGCGCATGGTTATCGACGAGGCAAGACGCGGATCGAAAAAGCGGCAGCCGGTCGAGCCGAGCACGCCGTAAAACGCATTCATGATGATCTTCAGCGCCTGCGAGAGCGGCTTGTTCTGCTCGCGTTTCGCGGTTTCGCGACCTTGCCATACCTGACTGACAATCGACGGCAGACAATGACGCGTGCGTGAAAAACGCGCGCCGAGAAAACCGGGTACGGACTGATCGTCGCCGGGATTCAGCATGCCTTCGACGAGCCCGACAGGGTCGATCAGAAAAGTGCGAATGATCGACGGATACAGGCTTTTGTAATCGAGCACCAGCACCGAATCGTATAAGCCCGGGCGCGAGTCCATCACGAAACCGCCGGGACTCGCGGCGCCGGCCACGTCGCCGATATTGGGCGCGACGTAGCCTTGCCGATGCATTCGCGGCATATACAAATGCGTGAACGCAGCGACGGAGCCGCCGCTGCGATCCGCGGGCAGTCCGGTCACGGTGGCGCGCTCCAGCAGAAACGGCAGCAGTTCCGTCTTCGCGAAGATGCGCGTGACGAGCTCGCAATCCTTCAGGTTGTACCGGGCGAGCGCGGGCTTGTCCTCGTCGAAACGGCGCTGGATCTCGTCCATGCGCTGATACGGATTGTCGATGGATTTGCCTTCGCCCAGTACCGCTTGCGACACATGCTCGAGGCTGAACGACGGAAAGCTCCAGGTGGCCGAACGCAGCGCCTCGATGCCGTCGATAATCAGGCGCCCCGCAGCGCCCGCAAAATAGTGATTCTGCTTCAGGCCGTGTTCGCGCCACTCCATCACCGCGCCGCCTCGGCCGAGTCTCAAAGGCACGCGGTATTGCTCGGCATGCTGCTGCAGCACACGCAAATCGAATTGCACGAGATTCCATCCGATGATCGCATCGGGATCATGCCGCTCTATCCATGTGTTGAGCTTTTCAAGCAACTGGGCGCGCGTTTCGCAGTATTCAAGGTCGAAGTCGAGTTGGCTCGCATCGCCATTCGGCGGCCCGAGCATGTACACCTGGCGCTGACCGCAGCCTTCCAATGCAATCGAATAGAGTTCGGCATGCACACTCGTTTCAATATCGAGCGACACGAGTTTCAATGAAGGACGATAGTCCGCCGCCGGTTTCAATTCGCCATTGATAAGCGTGCCGTCGCTTTGCGGTTCACCGCCGAACCACACTGGCGCAGTGATGAAACGCTCCATCATGTAGCGCTCGGGCGGAAAGATGTCGGCTTCATAGACATCCACGCCGCCTTGCTTCAAGCGTTTTTCCTGGCCGCTCAACTGTCGATATTGCGGGCAGTAAAGTCCCATTACCGGCCGGTGATGGAAGTCGCGCAGTTCCAGCGGACGCAGATCGAGAGGCGCCTCGCGGCGCAAGATGGATTCGACGCGCTCGCGTTGTGCCGCAGGCACGAATGCCACGGACGTTTGATGGCGCAAACGCACGTGACGGGGCCCGCCGTCGGTTGCCAGCCAGAAATCGACTTCGGTGCCGGCGGGCGTGTCCCGCCAATGCCGCGTCAAAATGAAACCCTGCTCGAGCTTTGTCAAACTCACCACCCTGGATCTTGCGAAAGGCGTGTTGTCGCCTGATGCAATTCTACCGTCGCGCGCAAGCCGCAGCGCGTGATGCCAATGGCACCGTGTCTGCAGCCGCGCGACGTAGCCGGTATGATGAGTTGGCAGCGCTTCTCTCGGCGCGATCCTGCGCCGGTCAGTCTTCTAAAAAAACGGAGTAAATGAAATGACTTTGGGCAAACTTCTGGTAGCCGCTGCGGTTGCCGCAGCGAGTTTCGGCGCGCAGGCGCAAGTTGCCGGCACGCAACCGCTCGGCGTGACTATCGAACAATCAAATGCGCTGCTGAGCGGCTGGAGCGTGAAGAAGAGCATTCTCGGCAAGGCCGTGTACAACGATCAGAATGAGAAGATCGGTTCGATCCGCGATCTGGTGGTGGCGCCGGATGGTTCTCTTTCCGCAGCGATTGTCGCCGCGGGCGGCTTTCTCGGCGTTGCGTCGCATGATGTAGCGGTGCCTATTGCGGCACTCGACGTTCGCTCGGGCAACTTCTATCTGCCGGGCGCGACGAAGGCAGCGTTGAAGGCGACGCCCGAGTTTCAGTACAGCAAGGTGCAGGCGCCGCCGAAGCCGAAGAAGCTGTCGACGCAGTGATGTAAAAGCGGCGTGCGGGCAGGCCGATTAGAAGGGCCGGCCCGCAACTGCTTTACGCCTCAAGGGCGAGCGTGGCGAACGTCCCGAGCCAATGCTCGCCCATGTAGTCTCCGGCCACATGAGGCAGCGCACTTTGCAAGTGACGCTCGGCTGCATCGAGCAATGCCGTGCGTCGTATGTCGCCTGCCGGCAGCGCGCGAGCCAGCGAGCGCTGGCACCAGGCGCGGCTCAGATTGAGACCGTCGAGATGCGCGATCTTGCCGTCGGTGCGGTCCGTTACCGTAACCGGTTCGAATAACGTAGCCGGCTTTTTTGCGCCGAGGTCGGGCAGAAAGCGCCCGAACCAGTCGACGAATTGCGCAGACGGCAACACACGCCGCATCAATTCCGCTTCCATCAGCGAGGGCGAGAGGAATTCGTCGCCGGCGGGCTCCCATGCCTGGCACCCTACGTCGTGCAAAAACCAGCGCTCCGCGGTGTTGACAATCAACGCCTCCAGCGAGCCGCGCGAAGTTTGCCGCGCGAAATCCAGCGTGAGCGCAAGCGCAAATGCCATGTTGAAATGCGTGCCGACGCGTAGCGGATAAGTGGCTTTCGGCAGAAACGTCTCGAAACGTTCGACGAACATCTCGGTAAGCGGCGCGAAAGTCTTCGACCAGCGCGCGGCATGCGAGAGCTTCGACGAATGCAATTGCGCGCTGAGCGCGAGCAACCAAGCCCAGCCATAAGGCCGCTCGAAGCCCAGGTTATGCGGCAACTCGAGATAAGCGCGTTCCCCGGCTACGTTCGCCGCCGTCAAATGCTCGTCCACCACGGCGACGATACGTTCTGCTTCCGGCAAGTCCGGGAAGCGCTCGATAAGATGAAGAACCAGCCAGTAGCCATGCACGCACGAATGCCAGTCGTAGCTGCCATAAAAAATCGGATGCAATGCGCGGGGGCTCTGCACGTCTTGCGGACCGGCCAGCGAATGCGTGAGTTTGTTCGGGTATTCGCGTGTTAAATGAGCGAGCGCGAGATTGGCGAATTTCGACGCGGATTCGCGAGTGAGCAGGGCGGTCATCGGCGGTTCCTCGAGGCGGAATAAGAACAGGCCATTAGTATCGTATTCGCGGCCGACAATAGCAAAGCGGCGAGCGTGGTTCTCTGCCGGATGCATGCTGGATATTCTAGTCGCAGTAGCGGGAATGCCGCGATGTTAGCGTTTGCGGCCGCGAACGGCGCGCAATTGCAGCTAAAGCTGCGGCGATGGGTTTTGAAGATGCCTGGAGGTGAGCGCAAGCGGACACGGCGTCCAAGCCGCGTTTCTTTCCAGTTCTTTACACCGTTATGGCCGCCTTTATGCGCGTGCTAACGTCGCGCTCCGCTACAAGCAATGCGTCTTTGCACTGACGACACGAAGAAACACGAAGATGGAGCAGTTCTTTATGCGGCGTGCCAGCGCCGTCAATTTCCTGCTGGCGCGCCGACGCCTATGCCTCGACAAGATTGCGTCCGCAACGGACGTTGACCTGGATCAGCAGCGCGAAGCCGAATTGATCGAGCGTCTGGTACTCGACGTTCGCGCGGGGCGGCTCAGTACATTCGAATTGAAACAGGCGAAAGCCGTTGCAGTGATCGTCACCGATTGAGGCTTCGGCTTATTGGCGGCGTTAGAAGCGATAGCCGGAGTTCTCCGCCGCTATCGCCTTCTCTTTTCTTACTGGCTGCGCACTGCGCTATAAAGAGGCAATACCCGCTCCTCGAGCATTGCAATCGCCTGAACCGCGAGTTGCGACAGCGTGTGCTTGCTGCTCGTTGCAATGGCGAGCCGGCTGAACAGAGTTGGCTCGGTAATGCGGATCACGCGAAAGCGCCGCTTGAGCGCGTCGCTCACGGTTGCGTTGAGCGGCAGCACCGCATAGCCGATGCCCTCGCTGACCAGATCGAGAATCGACGACACGGCGTCCACTTCGAGTTCGATATTGAGTCTCACGCCTTGTTCGGCCGCAACCGATTCGAGCATGCGCCGGATTGCATGCATGCGGCCCGGAATGACGAGCGGATAGCGTGGAATGTCGCGCAGTGCGATGGTTTTAACCGTCTCGCGCGCGGCCTTTGCAACTGGTTTGCCGTCATCCGCGCCGATCAGAAAGAGTTCCTCGGTAAAGACAGTGCGCTTGTCGATTAGCGGTGTGTCGAACGTGTCGTAGAGAACCGCGGCGTCCACTCGGCCCATCATCAACCATTCGATCAGGTAGGTCGACAGTCCCTCGGCAACGGAAATAGTCGCGCCCGGAAACGACGTACGAAAACTGCGCACGAGTTCATGGGTGGCGACTTTCGCGAAGCTCGGCGTAATGCCGATGCAAAAGTGCCCGCCGACGGTGCCGCGCAATTCGTCGAGATCCTGTGACGCGCGCTGCACTTGCGAAAGTATCCCTTTGGAATGAGCGAGCATTCGCTGACCCGCCGGCGTGAGCGTGACGCCGCGGCCATTGCGTTCGAGCAGCGTGTGACGCAATTCGACTTCGAGTTGCCGCACGAGCCTGCTGAGTGCCGGCTGATTGGTGTCGAGCGTAATCGCAGCGCGCGTAAAGCTGCCGAGTTCGGCGACGTGCACAAACGCTTCCAGCTGCTTGAGGTCCATGATGAGAGCTATGTGAAAAACACATATCAGCTAGTTTGGTATAGCGATTGTATCGAGCCGCGCGTGCCGCCACAATCCGCTTACTCCAGCTTACATACGCAGCCGCACTCAGCCGCGCCGCAGCCGCCGCAAGCAGCCGCGCCGCGGCCACCAGAACCAGATAGAGACGAAGCACATATGAAATCCTGCTTGCCGCCCGATCCCCATCCTGTCCGTCCCGCGCAGCGACTGCCCGCCGGCGCCTGCGACGCGCATTGTCATGTCTTTGGTCCCGCCGACGTTTTTCCGTATGCGCCCGATCGCAGCTACACGCCGCCCGACGCGCCTTTCGAGCAACTCGTCGCGCTGCACGATTTTCTCGGCGTGAGCCGCGGCGTGATCGTGCAGGCGAGTTGTCATGGCACCGACAACACCGCGATGCTCGACGCGATTGCCCGAAGTGACGGCCGTTATCGCGGCGTCGCGATCGTCGATGGCGATGTGACCGATGCGCAACTCGCCGACCTCGACGCGCGCGGTGTGCGAGGCGTGCGCTTTAACTTCGTCGCTCATCTTGGCGGCGCGCCTGATCTCGATGTGTTCGACCGCGTACTCGAACGCATCGAGCAACTTGGCTGGCATGTCGTGTTGCATCTGGACGCGCAGGACATTCTGCAATACGCGGAGCGGATCGCGCGCATCAAGGTGCCGTTCGTGATCGATCACATGGGCCGTGTGCGTGCCGAAGCGGGACTCGATCAGCAGCCCTTTCGCCAACTGCTCGATCTCATGCGCAATCCGCTCGCATGGGTCAAGGTATGCGGTTCCGAGCGCGTTTCGGCAGGCTACCGGCCGTTCGACGATGCGATTCCATTCGCGCAAGCACTCATCGACGCCGCGCCGGACCGGGTACTGTGGGGCACCGATTGGCCGCATCCGAATATCAGCAAGGACATGCCGAACGACGGCGAACTGGTCGACCTGCTGTTCCGTTTCTGCCCCGACGAGGCATTGCGCGAAAAGCTGCTGGTGACGAATCCCGCGCGGCTTTACGGCTTTCGCTCATAACAGTTGACGCTGTACCGGTATCGAGAACTGCCGCATCAGATGGCAGCTCTGTGGAAAGCGACCTGTATATATATCGGCTTTCCGCTCACTATTCCCGATGGAGACAAAGATGATCAGCACTAATGCCCGCGTTATTCGACCCGGAGCGGCTTCATGAGCGAGAGCGCCGTCATGACCTCGTCCGCGTCCGGCGCAAGGAAGCCGTTCTATCGTACGCTTTACTTTCATGTGTTCGTCGCGATCGTTATTGGCGTGCTGCTTGGGCATTTCGCGCCGTCGCTTGCGGTGAAGATGAAGCCGCTTGGCGACGCGTTCATCAAGCTGATCAAGATGGTGATCGGGCCGATTATCTTCTGCACCGTCGTGACCGGCATTGCCGGAATGGGCGACATGAAGAAGGTCGGGCGAGTAGGCGGCAAGGCGCTGCTCTACTTCGAAATCGTGTCGACGCTCTCGCTCGTGGTCGGGCTCGTGGCAGGACATGTCTTTCATCCTGGCAGCGGTTTTAACCTGAATCCGGCCACCATCGACACGAAAGCTCTCGCCGGTTATACGACTGCGGCGCATCAGCAGAATACAGTCGAGTTCCTGATGCACATTATTCCCGACACCGTCACAGGCGCTTTTGCGTCGGGAAATATACTGCAAATCCTGCTGATTTCCGTGCTGTTCGGTGCTGCGCTTGCCGCCACGGGAGAGCGCGGGCGCCCGCTCATCGCAATGATCGACTATTTCGCGCATACCTTTTTCGGCATCGTGCACATCATCATGAAAGTGGCCGCGATCGGCGCTTTTGGCTCGATTGCGTTCACGATCGGCACGTACGGGATCGGCGCGGTCGTGCCTTTGCTGAAACTGATCGGCGCCTTCTATGCGACGCTGTTCGTATTCGTGATCGTGGTGCTCGGCGCGATTTCGCGGCTACTCGGTTTCAGCATTCTGCGCTTCATGAGTTATATCCGCGAAGAGATCCTGATTGTGCTGGGCACGAGTTCTTCCGAGGCCGCGCTGCCGCAGATGCTCGAAAAACTCGAGCGTCTTGGCTGCTCCAAATCGGTTGTCGGACTCGTCATTCCGGCCGGCTATTCATTCAATCTCGACGGCACTAACATCTATCTGACGATGGCCGTGCTTTTTATCGCGCAGGCATTCAACATCGAGCTCAGCCTCATGCAGCAATTGACGCTGGTCGGCGTGGCGATGCTGACGTCGAAAGGAGCGAGCGGCGTGGCCGGCGCCGCATTCGTGATGCTGACTTCGACGTTACTGGTTTTCCCGCTCATTCCAGTGTCCGGCATGGTGCTGATTCTCGGCATTCACCGTTTCATGGGTACAGGTCTCGCGATTGTGAACACGATCGGCAACGGTGTCGCGACGCTCGTCGTCTCCGCGTGGGAACACGAGCTCGATCGATCGAAGCTCAATGCAGGCATGTCGCGCCGACGCACGGATTAAGCGCAGGAATTGACGGTCTAGCCGCCGAATACATTGCAGTGTCCTGATGACTGCGAGTGCATCCGCGCACGCAGCAGGGGACGCTTGCATTCAAAAAATAGAAACTGGTCTGGAGACATGATTCATGTGGACAAAAACAAATGCCATGCGCCGCATGCTGCACGTGAACGCTGCGTGCATTGCGACGGCTCTTTCGATGGCGGCGAGCGGCACCGCGCACGCCGATTCTTCACAAGCCACGGCGTCCGTGTCTTCATCGTCGGTGCAGATTTACGGCCTGATCGGCATGTACGTCGACAGTTCCAAACTCAGCACGACACGCTCGAGTACGGTGCAGATGGGCGGCGGCGGAATGACGACATCGTTTTGGGGCATTCGCGGCCGCGAGGACATTGGCGGCGGCAATGCGGTGATCTTCAGCCTCGAAAGTTTCTTCCGGCCGAATACCGGGCAGATGGGACGCAATACGACTGACGGGCTATTTTCACGCAACGCCTATGTGGGACTCACCGGCGCATACGGCACGTTCAAGTTTGGCGAGCAAACCAACCCGACGTATATCAACCAGCAACTCGTCAATCCGTTCGGTTCTTCCGTTGTCTTTTCGCCGTTGATCGTGCAGTCGTACACGGCGAGCTATAGCAACACGGTGATTGGCGATACCGTCTGGCAAAACGCAATCGAGTACGTTTCGCCAAATTATGGTGGGCTCACGGGCACCGCGATTTATAGCGTAAGCAGCACGACGGGGCACCAGGGGCGCGACAATATCGGCCTGCATTTGACCTACGCAAAAGGACCGCTCACGGCGGTATTTTCCGCGCAACGCGTACGCACTGCGGCGGTTGCGCCGTCAAGCGGTCAGTACCTTTATCTCGCAGGAGCCGCGTATGACGCGAGGTTCATGAAGGTCTACGGCGCCGCGCAAATGACCAGCAATAACAATGTGGAGACCGGCTCGCACACTTATGAACTGGGCGTTTCGGTGCCGCTCACGCCGTCGAACGTGATACTCGCCGAGTGGGCGCGCACCAAACACAGTGCGCCGCTGAATCACAGCAACGTGCGCAACACGGCGAGCCTTGCTTACGAGTACATTCTGTCGAAACGCACGTTCGTCTATACCGTCTATTCATACGACAAACTCACGGCGAATCCGTCAGGCAGCACATATGGCGTGGGAATGCAGCACACCTTCTAGGTGCGATGAAACAGTCCGCCTTATGCGCTGCTGCCTGGTTCCGCGCGCCGTGCGTTGTTGCACGAGAACAGACGCGCGAACAGGCCCCGCGACGTTTGCGGCGCTTCGGCGACTTCCATTGCGTTACGCCACCAACGCTCGCCACGATGCGGCGCTGTGAGGTCGAGCCGCTCGCCCATGCGAGGTGTGGAAAGCGCGACGCCGCGCGCAGCGGCGAGACCCAGCACGCGCTCGAACGGGTCGTACCACCGGTGCATCGCGAGATCGAACGTGCCGTTGTGAATGGGCACAAGCCAGCGGCCACGCAAATCGACGTGTGCCTGTACCGTCTCTTCCGGCTGCATGTGGACGTACGGCCATTGCGCGTCGTACGCGCCGGTTTCGACGAGCGCGATGTCGAACGGACCGAGGCGTTCGCCGATAGTCCTGAAGCCGTCGAAGTAGCCCGTGTCGCCGCTAAAGAACACGCGCAAATCGTTATCGACGATAACCCACGACGCCCACAGCGTGCTGTTGCCGTCGAACAGGCTGCGCCCCGAGAAATGCTGGCCAGGCGTTGCGGTGAATGCGATCCCGTCGATCTCCACGCTTTGCCACCAGTCCAGTTGACGCACCTTGCCCGCGTCGATACCCCATTCGATAAGCCGGTCGCCGACGCCGAGCGGCGTGACAAAGAGCTTTGTCGTAGCGGCAAGCGCGAGCACTGTTTCGTGGTCCAGATGATCGTAGTGGTCGTGCGAAAGAATCACGCCGGCAAGCGGCGGCAGATCTTCGAGCGCAATAGGCGGCGCATGAAAACGTTTGGGACCGAAGCGCCGAAATGGTGAAGCGCGTTCTGCGAACACCGGATCGGTCAACCAGAACTCGCCGCGCAACTTGAGCAGCACGGTCGAATGTCCGAGCCGGTAAAGGCTTCTATCCGGCGCCGCATCGAGATCCTCGCGCGTCAATCTGTCGACCGGCAAGGTGGCCAGCGGCACCGTGCCCGACGGCTTGTTGAGCAGCACATTCCACGCAATGCGCAAGGTCTTGCCGAATCCTTCGACAGGACGCGGCTTCACGTTGCGAAAGCGCTCGCCGTCATGCTGCGCCGACAGCGCGGACAACTCGCGTCCGCGCCTCGCGGCAGCGAAACCCAAAGTCCGGCTGATGGAGTCGAGGAGCGATGTCATGTGTGGCGTCCCGAGTTGGAAAGTAGACTGAGCAGTGTACTTTATAATCTCGAAAAGTAAACTGCACAGTGTAAAATTTCCGGATGGACCCCACAGTCACTCACCAACGCCTCACCGACCGCAAGCGTGTCGCCGTCATTAACGCGGCAATCGAGGAATTTCTGGCAGCCGGTTTCGACGCCACCAGCATGGACCGCATCGCCGCGCGCGCGAATGTATCGAAGCGCACGGTGTACAACCATTTCCCCAGCAAGGAAGCGCTCTTCGCCGAAATACTGCGGCAGTTGTGGGACGCGAGTCACGCCGGCGAGACACTCGCGTATCGGGCGAGCGTCCCGTTGCGCGAGCAACTAATCGAACTTTTAGTGCGCAAACTGCGGCTTATCAACGACGAAGCGTTCCTCGCGCTCGCGCGCGTTGCGATCGCCGCGGGCATTCATTCGCCCGAACGCGCGCGCGATATGGTCGCGCGTCTCGGCGAACGCGAGGAAGATCTGACCGTGTGGATACGCGCGGCCGCAGCCGACCAGCGTCTGCGAATTGCAGACCCTGTGTTTGCCTCGCATCAGTTGCAAGGGCTCGTCAAGGCGTTTGCGTTCTGGCCGCAAGTGACGATGGGACAGCCGCCGCTCAGCGAGACCGAGCAGCAGACAATCGCCGAATCCGCGGCGGATATGTTTCTCGCGCGCTACGCGTAAGCGGCGAGCGTTTTATCGCGCAACAACGCATTCAACTGCCGCGCGATTAAACAGGTTCTTCCGGCACGTCGAACAGACTGTCATCCACATTCACTTCAAGCGCACACTCGTTCTGGTTCGGGGACGAGCTTTTCAATTCCGCAAAACGCGTCTGTACAGTCGCTTTGAGCCGCTCCTGAATCGTCCTGCGCTTGATGGTGTCCATCGCTGCATACCGGTTTATCTGCGCCTGAGAAAACCGGAGCGTCGCGGCGCAACGCGTATCGAGCGATGTATCGCCGTGCGATTGCAGAACCCACGCCAACTGCATGTAAAACGTGGCGCCTTCATCGTAGGTAATGACACTCGGCGATTTCGGCGATTCAAAGGCGCTCGCGAGCGCCAATTCGATTTCCTCGATCCGCTGCTGCCGGTCCGTTTCGCGCATGACTGACCTCGCATAGTGTGTGTTCGTAGGGCGGCGTCGTCAAAGCGGGCGCAACTCATGCGTGCGTTCCGATTATGCGTTGCCGTCCTTACTCTGCAATGCGAACTCGCAAACATCGAACCATGTACGCGAGGATGCAGTGGACTGCGCGTTCGCGGACGCAATAACCGACGCGAGCGCACGCCGCATACGGGTTGCGCTTTTTACACAGGATTGCAACTTGTACAGGGACAGAAGGCGGTCGCATATTGCGAAGCCGTGTCGCGTCGGCATGTCGATCATGCGTCCTGTTTCAAGGCGCTCTGTGAGGCAATCAATCGCCGGCGTCCGCACGATTTGTCGAAGCGATCGCGCGTCGCCGACGGCGAGAAGCGCGATGCCCGACGCTCACGACCCGTGAGGAGAGGATGATGGAACGAGTTCTAGGCAAGGCAATGGTCGCGGTATTGATCGCGGCGCTGGCAGGCGGCACATTCGGGTGCAAACGCTCCGGCTCAAACGATACGGCGGGAACGGCCGGCATGAGCGGGCCGGCTGCCACGAGCAATAGCGTCGCGCCGCCGATGGGAGGCGCATCCGCGGCGAGCCAGTAAGCTTGCAAAGCCGGCGCTTGGTTCGCGTCATCGCGCGGCAAACGGCGAGCACATCGAGCGGCTCCGCGCCATCGCCACGCACGAAGGAATGACATGCGCGCAATGGTGTTCGACGGAAGCGCTGCGGTGCTGCATGAGCGCGACATGTCCGATCCGCAACCGGCGGCTGGCCAGTTGCTGATCGACATTCACGCGTGCGGCGTGTGCCGAACGGATTTGCATGTCGTCGACGGAGAACTCGCGCATCCGAAGCGGCCCATCATTCCCGGACATGAGATCGTGGGAACGGTGGCGGCATTGGGCAACGACGTCGCCGGGTTCCAGGTGGGCGATCGCGTTGGCGTGCCGTGGATCGGCCACACCTGTGGCCACTGCCGCTATTGCACGAGCGGCCGCGAAAATCTGTGCGACGCGCCGGGCTTTACGGGTTATACGATCGACGGCGGTTACGCGGAGCGCACGGTCGCCGATGCCCGCTATTGCCTGCATCTACCCGAGCGCTATTCCGATCTCGAAGCAGCACCGCTGCTATGCGCCGGCCTGATCGGCTATCGCACACTGAGCATGGCAGGCGATGCGCGCGCAATCGGCATCTACGGGTTCGGCGCGGCCGCGCATATCGTCGCGCAGGTGGCGCTGCACCAGGGCCGCACGGTGTTCGCGCTGACGCGTCCGGGCAATACCGCCGCGCAGCAGTTCGCGTTGCGGCTCGGGGTGCACTGGGCCGGCGGCAGCGACGAGACGCCGCCCGAACGACTCGACGCGGCGCTCATCTTCGCGTCGGCCGGGCCGCTCGTGCCCGCTGCATTGAGGGCCGTGACGAAGGGCGGCGTTGTCGTGTGCGGCGGCATTCATATGAGCGACATTCCGTCGTTCCCATACGATCTGTTGTGGGGCGAACGGCGCGTGTGTTCGGTTGCCAACCTCACGCGCGCCGACGGTCATGCCTTCATGCAACTCGCGGCGCGAATGCCGTTGCAAATCGAAACCACGCCTTATGCGCTCGCGGATGCAAACCGGGCACTCAACGATCTGCGCGACGGCAGACTAAGCGGCGCGGCGGTGTTGCGCATGCGCTGATTGCGCGAACGCGTTATCGACCCGGCGACGCGCGTCGATGCTTGCCGCGCGCGGGATCTTTTGCACCCAGCATTTCCTTATCGCGAGCCAACGCCGCGCGCAGACGCGGCACGATGAAATCGATAAAACTACGCGTTTTCAGCGGCAATTTCCCTTGTCCCGCATGCATGACGCTCACCGGTATCGGCTCGGGTTCGAACTCGCGCAGCACCAGTTTCAGTTTTCCTTCACTGACCGCGCTTGCTGCCTGATACGACAGCACGTTTGTCAGACCGACGCCGGCGATGGCCGCATCGATCGCCGCTTCAACCGTATTGACCGACAGCCGTGCACGAATCGGCACGGTCTGCTGCGGGGCCTGGTGTCCGCCAAACTCCCACACGTAACTCGAAGGCAACGCGTCCGAAACGATGCATGAGAAGCGCGCCAGATCGGCAGGCGTTTGCGGCTCGCCGGCTTGCGCAAGGTACTGCGGACTTGCGCACACGACGCGGCCCACGGTGCCCACCTGCGTCGCGACCATGCTGCTATCGGGCAGCTTGCCGATGCGCAGCGCGACGTCGATATGCTCGTCCAGCAGATGCAGGTTGCGATCCGCGAGCACGAGCCGCACGGTTATCTCCGCAAACGCCGCGAGAAAGTCGCTGACGACGGGCAGCATATGCAACCGTCCGAAGACGACAGGCGCTGTCACCACGAGTTCTCCGCGCGGCGCGCTGTACTCGCCCGCAGCGGCACTCTCGGCCTCGCTCACCTGCTCGAGAATCTGCTTGCAGGCCGCGAGATAGGCGACGCCCGCGTCGGTGAGCGTGAGCTTGCGTGTCGATCGAACGAGAAGACGCGCGTTGAGATGCGCCTCCAGCTCCGCGACTTTGCGGCTTACCGTGGGCAGCGGCATGCGCAGCTTGCGGCTGGCAGCGGAGAAGCTGCCGCTTTCCGCCGCGGCCACCAGAATCGACATTGCTTCAAGACGGTCCATGAACGCGCATGCTCATCGAGTTGAATCGATGCAAAATACCGGATTGCCGCGAGTTCTGGAAGAGCGGCAATACGATTGTGCCGAGCATAAGTGCACCGTGCCCGGCAAATGGACGCGAGCGCTACAATCGTCATTACATATAGCGCGATAAAGGAGACACAGCATGACAACGCTTCAGCCGATCAGCCGCTACCCCGTGCCCGATCCCGGCGAATGGCCCGACGACATCCGTGCGCGCATTCTCGAAGTGCAGCAGAAAGCCGGTTTCGTGCCGAATGTATTTCTGACGCTCGCGCATCGGCCGGATGAGTTTCGCGCGTTCTTTGCGTACCACGACGCGTTAATGCTGAAGGAAGGCGGCCTCACCAAAGGCGAGCGCGAAATGATCGTGGTGGCCACGAGCGCGGTGAACAATTGCCTGTATTGCGTGGTCGCGCATGGCGCGATCGTGCGCATCTACGAAAAGGCGCCCTTGCTCGCGGACCAGCTTGCCGTCAATCATCGCAAGGCGGACATTACCGCGCGGCAAAACGCCATGCTCGACTTTGCATTGAAGGTGTGCCGCGAATCGGGCAGCGTCGATGAAGCCGACTTCGAGCTTCTGCGCGAACACGGCTTCTCCGACGAAGACATCTGGGACATTGCTGCGATCACGGCATTTTTCGGCTTGTCGAATCGCATGGCCAATGTCATTTCGATGCGTCCCAACGACGAGTTCTATTTGATGGGCCGCGTGCCGAAAGCCGCATCGAATACTGCTTCAAAATAGGCTTATTCTGCGCTATGCCGTTTATGCGCTCGCCGGTTCGGAACGGAGGGCGGGCGTGGGCAGTGCGGTATCGTCAATGGGAAAGTGCAGCAACGCGGCGATAAGTCCGCTCGCCACCGTCGCTTGCCACAGCAGCGAATACGAGCCCGTCAGATCGAATACGACGCCGCCTAGCCACGCGCCGAGAAACGAACCGATCTGATGGCTCAGAAAGCACACGCCGAACAGGCTGCCAAGATGCCGCGTGCCGAATACTTTCGCGACGAGTCCGCTCGTCAGCGGAACCGTACCGAGCCATGTGAGGCCCATTACCGCTGCGAATAGCACCACGCTGACGGCACTTTTCGGCAGCAGGAAGAATGCGCCGATCGTCGCGCTGCGAATCAGATAGAGCCAGCCAAGCACGTGATGCTGCCGGAAGCGGCCACCAAGCCAGCCACAACCCCAACTGCCGACCATATTGAACAGACCGATCAGCGCGAGTGCGGTTGCGCCGAGTCCGATCGGCATATGGCACAGCGACAGATAGCCAGGCAAGTGTGTGGCGATAAATGCGAGCTGGAATCCGCAGGTAAAGAAGCCGAGCGTGAGCAGCCGGTAGCCGCGATGTCGCGCGGCTTGTGCGAGCGTATCGCGTAACGGCGCAGCGGGAGGTTCATGCCGCGGTGCTCCTATAGGCGCGCGACGGTCCAATACGATGCCGAGCGGGGCGACCATCAGCATCACGAAAGCGAGCACGAAGAGCGACGTCGCGATGCCGGCATGAAGCCGGATACCTTGCACCAGCGGCACCATCAATACTTGCCCGACAGAGCCGCCTGCGCTGACAAGACCCATCGCCATGCTGCGTTTTTCTGGCGACGCAACGCGGCCGACCGCCGGCAGCACCACGCCGAACGTGGTGCAACTCACGCCAATGCCGACCAGCAGACCCATGCCGACGATCAGCAACGGGCCGCTCGGCGTAGCGGCCGCGAGTCCCAGGCCCGCTGCAAAAGTCGTCGCGCCGAATGCGACCACCGGCGCGGAACCATAGCGATCTGCGGCCGCGCCCGCGAACGGTTGCGCGAAGCCCCACACGAGATTGTGCAGTGCGATCGCGAATGCGATCAGCGTGACGGGCAAGCCTCGATCGAACGAAAAAGGCCCGATGAAGAGCCCGAACGTTTGCCGGATGCCCATTGCCGCGCTGAGAACAAGCGCGGCGGCGAGAATGACGAGCGTCGTGTGATTGAACGCGGGCGTGAAGCGTTTGCTACTGGTGGTCGACATGTTCTGATCTCCTTTGACACAATGGTCGCAGCGAGTATCAGAAGCGGCAAAAGAAAAATTTTTGATGACAGATGAATGCCGCTCACCTGTGCAATGCAGCTTGCGCTTGCAAGCTTGCAATAAGCGTCGACGGAATCAGAACGACGTGCCGATCTGAAACTGGAACTTCTGGTACTTGTCGGTCGCGTGTTTGACGACCGGAAAGCCGAGCGACAATTTCAGCGGGCCAATTGGCGAAATCCATTCGAGTCCCGCGCCATAGCTGTAGCGCAAGCCGTTTGCGCCGGTACTATTGCCTTCGCTGCCCCACACGTTGCCGGCGTCGACGAAGGTGAAAACGCGCAGTGTTCTGTCCCATCCGGTGCCGGGCAGCGGGAACGTCATTTCGACGTTGGCCACGACCATTCGCGAGCCGCCAATCGGGTCGCCCGTAGTCTTGTCGGTCGGCCCGAGCGAACCCGATTCGTAGCCGCGCACCGAGCCAATGCCGCCTGCGTAGTAGTTCTTGAAGATCGGATACGCCTTGCCGGCAAAGCCATTACCATAGCCGCCCTGAAGATTGAGGCCGAGAATGAAGCCGCGCGAGAACGAGTAGTAGTACTGCGCCTGAAGGTCGGTCTTGTAGTACTCGGTGCCGCCCGCCGGTGTGCCGATTTCGCTGTTGGCCTGCACGAAGTAACCGCGGCTCGGCACCAGTGCGCTGTCGCGATTGTCGCGCGCCCAGCCTGCTGTAATGGGCACGTTGTTGACCACATTGCCGAACTCGGCCACATAGTCTTTATAGCTTTGCGGCGTCGATGAATCCGTGCTCAGCCGGTTCTGCTCGAGTCCGAGGCCGAAATAGACGGTATCCGCCTCGGAGAACGGAATGCCGAACTTCAGATCCGCGCCCACGGTGATGATGCGAAAACTCGTATCGGTGTAGTAATAGAGCGGATAGGTGGTGCGGTAGTAGACGTCGGTAATACGCTTGATGCCGTCCACGGTGAAGTACGGGTCCGTTTGTGTAAGCGAAAGCGTGCGGTACGTCTTCGCCGTATTCACGTTCACGGCGAGGCTCGTGCCGGAACCGAACACATTGTCCTGCGAAATGCCGGCTGAGAGTACCACCTTGTCAGTGGACGAAAAGCCCGCACCCAGCGTGATCGCGCCGGTCGGCTTCTCGTTGACTTTGACATCCACGTCGACCTGATCCGGCGATCCCTCCACCGGCACGGTGGTCACGTCGACATCGGTGAAATAGCCGAGACGATTCACACGGTCTTTCGACAACATCAGGCGGTTCGAGTCGAACCACGAACTTTCGAGCTGACGCATTTCGCGGCGCACTACTTCGTCGCGGGTGCGGGTGTTGCCGGTCACGTTGATATGGCGCACATAGACGCGGCGGCTCGGGTCCACTTGCAGCGTCAGGTCGACCGTACGGTGTTGCTGATCGATCTTCGGCAACGCATTCACGGTGGCGAACGCGTAGCCGTATTCGCCGAGCTTGTCGACCACGGCCTTCGTCGCGGCCTGCAGCTTTTCCGCGGAAAAGCGCTCGCCGGCCTTGATATTCACGAGTTTCGTCAATTCACTCTCGCGGTCGAGCAGGTTGCCCGCCAGCTTGATAGAAGAAATGGTGTACGGCTCGCCTTCGTGAAGCGTGACCGTCAGGTACATATCCTTCTTGTCCGGCGAAAGCGATACCTGCGTCGATTCGATGTTGAACTCCAGATAGCCGCGATTCAGGTAGTACGAGCGCACATGTTCCAGGTCGCCGGTGAGCTTGTCTTTCGCATACAGATCGTTTTTCGTGTACCACGAGAACCAGTTCGGCGTGGACAACTGCATTTCGTCGCGCAACGTGTCCGTGCTGAATACACTATTGCCGATGAAATTGATCTGCCTGATCTTTGCACTCGGACCCTCGGCCACGGAGAAGAGAATCGCCACACGGTTACGGTCGATCGGCGTGATCGTCGTCGTCACTTCCGCGGCGTAATAGCCGCGCGTCAGGTACTGGCGTTTCAATTCCTGCTCCGCCTTGTCGACGAGCGCCTTGTCGTAAGAGCGGCCTTGCGACAAACCGACGGCGCGCAGCGCCTTCGTCAGGTTTTCCTTGTCGAACTCGTGAATGCCCGCGAAGTCGATTGTGCCGACGGCGGGGCGTTCCTGAACGTGCACGGTGACGACATTGCCTTCGGTCGAAATCCGCACGTCGTTGAAAAAGCCGGTGGCATAGAGCGCGCGAATCGATTCGGAAGCCTTATCGTCCGTAAAGGGCTCTCCCTGCTTGATCGGCAGATAGGCGAAGAGGGTGCCCACTTCGATGCGTTGCAGACCTTCTATCTTGATGTCCTGCACGACGAACGGTTCGGCGGAATGCGCGGGGCTGCTTGCCAGCGTGATGCCGGCGAATGAAAGCGCGCCTGCCAGCCGGCTCGTTAAAGCTTGAAAGTTCATCTTGAGTTATCGATCCTGATGCAGCGCGCGCGAGCGCAGATGAGAACGCTCGAAGGCAAACGGCGCATTCGAAACGACGGTATTGGGCTCTGGAAAGCGCGAAGTATAGGGACGTGTGCGGCGGCTATCGTTACCGGAAACTTTCCGCGCCTTATGGTCGTGCGGTGTCCAATCTATCGACGAGGCGGTGCGCGGGGGCTGTCAGCGTTGTGCGCGGAAATAATGCGTTACAGAGGCGAAGAAAGCGTAGGGCGCGTGTAACCCAACGGCGCAAGGGCGCTGCTATTGTGAAATCGGCGATTGCGCTACCGGCGTAACGCGATTTGGAGGGCGGGTCATGATGGAGTTCTTTTCACCGGCGGTTCTTGCAGCGATCTTGCGCGTCAGTTCGACGCCGATCTTTTCGTTGCGCCTTGCTACAGCGTCGCTGCTCGTGCGCCGCGACGTGCCGCGCTCTGCGGTCGATGCGATCGATGCGGTCGCTATGGTCGATCCGGTCGATGCGCGTGAGCGCGGCAACCCCGCGCGAGAGGATGCGATTCGTGGCTGACATTTCGACTTTCATGCTGGATTCGATCACCGGCATGCAATTGACGGCGGACGGCCAGTACCTGCTGATTCACGGCAATCAGCCCACGGCCGCGCTGCATCGTTCGGTACTCAACGATCTTCTGGTGGCGCTGCCCAATGCCATAGAGCATGCGGACCGCGTGGCTCACGACGGTCAGGAGAGGGGTTTCGCACTGCATTGTCAGGGTTGGGAGGTTGGCCGGCTGGAAGGCATGGGCATGGTGGTGATCCGCTTTCGCCTATCGGCGAATGCGGGCCTGTCGTTTTCGTTGCCCGCCGAGCAGATTCCTCATCTGCTACATGCGCTCGGCGGCGTGGTGGCTGCAAACGAGGCTCGTGCGAGCGAAGTGACGCTGCAATAGCCGCATTCCATTCGTGAATACGCTGCCGGCGTCGGCGTGCTTTCTTTTCGCATTGCTGCGTCCTTCATTCTTTCCTTTCGTTACCTCTTTTGAAACTACGCAGTGTATTTCAGCGCATTCGCTTAAGGCGGCTCGTTTCTCTGATGCTGTGTACTGCGGGCTATGCACCGCTTGCCGGTCACGCGCAATTGAGCGGCGCGGCTGCGCAAGCCGAATCTGTCGACGGTGTATGGGGTCTGCGGCTCGCGCCGCAGTTGACGGAGCAGCCGATGCGCGCGGGAGATCAGCCATTCGTATCGGCGATTGCCGATTCCGTCACGGCCACAGCCGACACGGACGTGTCGCTCAAGGGACACGCGCAGTTGCGGCGCGGCGTGTCCATCGTGAAGGGCGACGCATTGCATTACGACGTGGATACCGATAAAGCCGATGCCTATGGCAACGTACAGCTCGTTCAGAATGGCAATGTGTTCGACGGGCCAGACGCGCATATTTACCTGGCAGCGAATGAAGGCTATATCAGCGTGCCCAAATACCGGTTCCATCTCACGGGAGGTTGGGGCAGTGCGCGGCGCGTCGATCTTCTGGATAAGGAGCGCTCGGTCGTGCATCACGGCACGTACAGCGCGTGTCAATGCGAGTCGGACCCGGCCTGGTACGTGAAGGCATCGGAGTTCGACATGGATACCGGCATAGACGAGGGCATCGCGCATAACGGCGTGCTGTTCTTTCAGGGCGTGCCGCTGCTTGCGAGTCCGTGGCTCTCGTTTCCACTGTCGGGCGCGCGGCGCAGCGGCCTGTTGCCGCCGACTTTCTCGATGAGTTCCACTAATGGCATCGACGTCGCGCTGCCGTATTACTTCAACCTTGCACCGAACTACGATCTCACGCTGACGCCACGCATCATGACGCGCAGAGGCGCGATGCTGACAGCCGATTACCGTTATTTGCGGCCCAACGATTCCGGTTCGATTTCAGTTGCCTGGCTGCCGCACGATGCAATAACCAACACAGAGCGCTATTCGATTGCGTTGAAAGAGAACTGGGATTTCGGCTCGGGATTCGGCGCATACGTCAATTACAACCGCGTCTCCGACTCCACGGTCGTGACCGATCTCGCGTCGGGCATTGCATTTCCGTCCGGCTCGACCACGCTGTATCAGCAGGAAGCGGGGCTGACCTATTCGAATGGACCGTGGACCGTATTGGCGCGCGAGCAGCGCTGGCAGTCATTTTCCAGCGACTCGACTTACAACCGCGAGCCGCAAGTCAATGTCCGCTACGCGCGCTACAACGTGGGCGGTTTTGATTTTGGCGCCGAGGCAGATGCGACGCGCTTCACCATCTCGTCGTCGGATATGACGCAAGGCAATCGCTTCGTTTTCAATCCGTATGTGAGCTATCCGATCGAGCGTCCGGGCTGGTTCATTACACCGAAGCTGGCGTGGCATTTCGCTGCGTACGATCTGACGTCGATCGGCTCCGACGTGCCCGCGGGCGAGCCCAAATCATTCAGCGTAAACGTGCCGACGTTCAGCCTCGATTCCGGCATGCGTTTCGAGCGAAGCGTGCGGCTGTTCGGGCAATCGTACATACAGACGCTCGAACCGCGCCTCTTCTATGTGTACACGCCTTATCGCAATCAGTCGTATGTGCCGCTATTCGACACGGCCGCCGCGGATTTCGGACTCGCCGAATTGTTCATGGAGAACAGCTTTGTCGGTAATGACAGGGTGTCCGATGCGAATCGCGCGACGGCGGCATTGACCACGCGCTTCATCGACCCCTCAAGCGGAGACGAGCGCGCGCGCTTTGTTCTCGCGCAGCAATATGACTTTCGCACGCCGCGCGTGACGTTGCAGTCCACCGACAATATCAGCACGGTGGCGCGGACCGGCATTATTCTCGGCGCCTCATACAAGGTGGGGTCCAATCTCAGCGCGGAGCAGGCTGTCGAGTACAGTCAGGCCAATCATTACCTCACGCATGCGGAGGCCGGATTTGGCTGGGCGCCTGGCGCGCACGAGGTGTTGAATATGGCGTACCGCTACACGCGAGCCAATAGTACGCTCGACTATCAGCCGGTCAATCAGTTCATTGTCTCCGGGCAATGGCCGCTTGCGCGCAATGTCGTCAGCGTTGCGCGTGTCAATTACGACATGAGTGCGCATCGGCTGATTGCCGGTTTGCTTGGGATTCAATACGACGCTAACTGCTGGTCCCTCGGTGTCGCATTCGAAAAGTACACCAATGCGACGAGTTCGGCCACATCGCCGAGTACTGGAACCCGCATGCTGATGCAGCTTCAGTTGAAGGGCTTTTCGCAGGTCGATAACGGTTTGCTCAATCAGTTTCGCGCCAATGTGCCCGGCTATACGCCCGCGTCGACGGTGGAAGAACCGGTGTCGCGCTTCAGCGATTATCAATAGCGTCTATCGCGGCGTGTGGATATCGGCGCTGGCGTCGTCGCACGAAAACTGCTCGGCCTCCGCGAGTATCCATTGCCTGAAGCCGAGTAGTTCCGGCCTACGTTCGCCATTCTCCGCACTGACGAGCCAATACGCGCCCGCCGAGTCAATCGTGTCGAAAGCCGCTTCGACGAGCGCGCCGCTCTCGAGGTCGCAATCCACCAACGGCTTGCGGCCAAGTGCAACGCCGAGTCCCATGCTCGCGGCTTCGAATGCGAGCTGGATGGTATCGACACGCAAGCCGTCGTCGGGATCTATCTTCTCTGCGCCGGTCGCTTCGAGCCACGTCTGCCAGTCTTCGCTCGCGGCGTTCACGTGAATCAACGTGGCTTTCTCTAATGACGGCGCGCCATGCTCGTCGCGCAGCGACTCGAGATAAGCGGGGCTGCAAACGGGGACGAGTTGTTCTCCAAAGAGCCGCGTCCACGCGGCGCCCGCAACCGGTGCGCGGCTCAAGCGGATTGCGAAATCGAATCCATCCACGGGAAAGCCGACCTGACGATGCGATGTGTCGACCGTCACGTTGGCATTCGGCCAACGCGCCTTGAAATGCTGCAAGCGCGGCAATAGCCAGCGCGATGCAAACGTCGGCGCGCAACTCAACGCAATCGGCCGATTCGCGCGATGATTCGGCAGACGCTGCGTGCCGATCGCAATCAGCGAAAACGCCTCTGAAACATATGACAGATAGTCGGCGCCGGTCGCGGTCAGTGATATGCCGCGCGACTCGCGCACGAACAGTTCGACGCCGAGCGTTTCTTCGAGACCGACAATGCCGTGACTGACGGCACTCGGCGTCACATTCAATTCCGCGGCGGCGAGCTTGAAACTTTGATGCCTGCCCGCCGCTTCGAAAAAACGGAGCGCGGGCAAAGGCGGCAGACGTAGCGGCATGTTGCATCCCCATATGACGGCGCAACGCCCGCGAGGCCGCGTGCGTGCCGTTTCGCGACAGCATACCGCGACGTGGCGATTGTTTTGCAGCGGTTTTCATTGCAGTGCGGAAAGACGTTCTTGCGCACTGTGCGATAAATTGTTTGCACGCGTTGTCGATACTCGGTGGATTCGACCGTCGTCTGCATATGGGCGGCGCGCCTTTAGCCCTTTAGCCGCTCACTTGTCCTTTCTCATCGACAGGAGATGCCAGATGACTGAACTGAACCAGGCTTCATCGACGCTCAAGCCGGCCCGCGAACTGGCCGACTCGCCGCGCCGTTTTCCCGGCGAAAGCGCCGAATATCGGCGTGCACGCAATGACTTGCTCGCTGAAGAAATCGAACTGCGCCGCCATATCGAACGCGTCGCCGCGCAGCGCCGCGCGTTGCCGCTCGGCGGCGCGGTGCCGGAGGATTATCGTTTCGAAGGAGAGTCCGGGCCCGTCACGTTGTCCGAAATGTTCGGCACTCACGACACACTCGTCACCTATAACTGGATGTTCGGTCCACAGCGCGAGCGGCCTTGCCCAATGTGCACTTCGCTGCTGAGTGCGTATGACGGCGAAATGCCCGACATTCTGCAGCGCGTCGCATTTGCGGTGATCGCGCGTTCGCCGATAGAGAAACTCGCCGCCTTCAAGAAAGAGCGCGGCTGGCGCCATTTGCGGCTGTATTCGTCGGCGGGCAATACATTCAATCGCGACTATGCGGGAGAAGATCCGGACGGCGACGACGTGCCCGCATTCAACGTGTTCACGAGAAACAATGGGACGGTGCGTCACTTCTGGGCCGCGGAAATGGGTCCGTGGACCGCCGACCCTGGCCAGGACCCGCGAGGCGCGCCCGACGTAATGCCGATCTGGACCGTGCTCGATATGACGCCAGGCGGCAGGGGCAGCGACTGGTATCCGAAGCTGCAATACGACAATGCACCGCGTTAGCGCGGCGCGCGGCAAGGGCGATTAGCTGGCTGCGTCGTTTGCCTGACTTTGTGCGAGCGCGGATTGCAGATAGCCTGACACGGCGCCCGAACGCATGGGCGGACTGAACAGGTAGCCTTGCACCGCGCGAGCGCCCAATGCCTTGACCACTTCCGCTTGCGACGAAGTCTCGAGCCCCTCGACCACACATTCGAGCCCGAGGTTCTTGCACAGATCCAGTACCGATTTGACGATCTTCTTCGATGCGCTATTCGAATCGACGTCGGTCATAAAGCTGCGGTCGATCTTGATCGAATCGAACGGAAGACGGTGCACGTAACTGAGGCTCGAATAGCCGGTGCCGAAATCGTCGAGCGAAACGCGGCAGCCTGCCTGCTTGATCATCGTGAGCGCGGAGCGGGCCTGCTCGAAGTCGCGCGTGACCGCCGTTTCCGTGATCTCAAACGACACGCGATGCGGCGGCACGCCGCTTGCCGAAACAATGTCGATAAGACGGCGCGCGCGTGCCGACGTCGAAATATCGATCGCGGAAAGATTGAACGACAGATAGAGTTCGGCTGGCCAATGCGGAACTTCGGCGAGTGCTTTATGCAGCAGTACTTCCGTAATCCGCAGAATGATTTCGGTGCGCTCCGCGATGCGGATGAACTCTTCCGGCTTGACTGCGCCGAGCCGCGGATTGTGCCATCGGCCGAGTGCTTCGAGTCCGATTGTCCGTCTCGTCACGACGTCGGAGATCGGCTGAAACTCCAGAAAGAGTTCCGACTCGAGTTCCGCATGACGCAATTCCTGCGTGACGAGACTCGAACGCCGAATGCGCGTTTCGTGTTCCGTGGAAAAGATCACGGCTGTGCCGCGGCGGCCTTCCTTGCCGACGTAAAGCGCTGCATCCGCACGCTCGAACACTTGAGTAACGGTGTTGCCCGCGTCGGGAAATGCGGCCCAGCCGATCGTGCCCGACAGTTCCGCAATATTGCCCGCGACGCGATAGGGCTGACTGAGCGCGTCGCAAATGCGCTGGCCCAATTCGAGCAGCGCATCGTTCGATTGCCGGTCTTGAGCGAGTATTCCGAATTCGTCGCCACCGAGCCGCGCAAAGAAAATGCCGGGCTCGGCGAGCGCAAGCAGGCGCACGCCGACTTCCTGCAGCACCAGATCGCCGCTCGCGTGACCGTAGATGTCGTTGACCTGCTTGAAGCCGTCGAGATCGATAAGGCCCACATTAAAGCCGCCGCCAGTGGCGAGCGCCTGCTCGGACAGCGCGCGCAGCGAGGCGAAAAAGCTGCGGCGATTGGGCAGGTCGGTCAGGCTGTCGATGCTTGCGAGTCGAAAGTTCTCGTCGCTGAGTCGTTGAGTCTTCTCCTGACTCGCCTGCAAATCGCGCTGCGTGTGCACGACTCCCGCAAACGAGCGGTAATACAGTTCGATGATGAACGCGAGTGCGAGTCCGATAAGCGTCATGTCGATCGCCATCGCGATGAAAACCGGAGAGCCGGTGAAGACGAGGAACGTCGCAAAACTCAGGATAACGATCGATAGCAGCAGCAACGCGGCCACGCGCAAATGCATCAGGCAGAACACGCAGCCTACTACTGTCGTCGCCATATAGAAGGCGACGTGCGCCTGTTCATACGGCGTGCCGTAGGGCAGCAGCATCAGCGACCAGGTAGTGAATGCAATGCCGAAGATGCCCGCTACCCAGATGAGCCGGCGCAATTCGGGTACGGCTTTCTCGTGAGTCAGTACCAGGTTGCGGCCACGCCACCATCGCATGCAGCGTACGACACACAGCGTGCAAAGCGCGCCGGGAATGTAGATCGACATCCACGCCGGCGCGCTATGCAAATGCGTGAACGTGACGGCCATCGTATTGACGATCAGGATGAAGTAGAGAAGGGGAATCTGACGGCCGAACGCCTGGACCTGCGAACGCACAAGCTCGGGGTCTCCTTCCGCAACCGACAACGCTTCTCGCAATCTGGTTATTGCAACCATTCCTGTCCTTTAACATTTGCGCCGCATACGCAGCTTGGTATATCGGCAGGGGCCGGTCGGACCTTGAGCGCAGTCGATGCCAGCTTCAGTTCGTGAGACGGTAAGAACGACCTGCGTGTTGCGAAAGGGGCGTTTATTCGCGCGTCGTTCGAGTAACTTTGACCTTGGGATTGCGGCTCAAAGCGTGGGACAGGACAGCACGCGCAAGGGTCCAAGCGTCGTACCCGGTTCGCCGTTCGTGGCGGGAGTGCCTTGCGGCGGCGTCGAAACGAGGCGCACGGCGTTCTCACCGGCATTCGCCAGAACATACTTTTCGGCGCTGTTTTCGGGCTGCCAGTAAGCGCGAAACATGCCGTTTTCGCCGAATACGAGCAGCTTGCCATGCACCGTTTTCATTCCGCTGATGAGATCCACGGGCTCGCCGTCGCGTACCTGAAAAGCTTGCGGGGTTGCCGGATGAGTGGCGCTTGCGAGCGTCGCGCAACCGTTTTCATCGGCTGAAGCATTGCCGCCGACGAGCGCGCCGAGCAGTGCACATGTTGCAATATGGCGAAATTTCATCTTTTTCTTTCTCCCGATTGCTGGCTTGTCGGCGCGTCGCAAGGCGAATGCCTCTGCTCGCGGGCGGCACCATAACATAGTAAAAAATCGCTGGGCGATTGCGAGGGGCTGCGCTAAAGCACTGAAATTGCAACGGATTGTGATTCGACGCGTGCGCCGGTACGGCGCGAGAAACGCGTAAGCGCGCGATTCTTATGGCACTTTGCCGAAGAAAATCGTCAAATCCCCAGTGGGCGGGTGAAACAAGGCTTACACGCGGGGTTTGCGCGAATGCGCGCCTATGCGTTAGTGTGTCGGTCCCGGCGCGACAGATGTAGCGCCGTTTCCATGATTACCATACGGGAAGTGCTATGAACAAACAGGAACTGATTGATGCAGTCGCCGCAGCGACGGGCGAAAGCAAAGCGGCCACGGGCCAAACCATCGACGCTATCGTTGAAGCGGTGACCAAAGCCGTGGTCGGTGGCGATACGGTGCAACTGGTCGGTTTCGGTTCTTTCTCGACTGGCGCGCGTGCAGCACGCGTGGGCCGCAATCCGTCGACGGGCGCCGAGATCCAGATCGCCGCAGCCAAGACGGTGAAGTTCACCGCAGGCAAGGCGTTCAAGGAAGCAGTCAACGCGTCGTAATGCAACGCGCTTCACACTGGAGCGTCCGCCATGCGCCGTCATGGCGCTGCGAGCGACGCCTCGAGTGTGAAGAATCGCGCGCTGCGCAGCCCCGATAGACGAACGCGTCGGCGGATGGCGCGGCGCGTGTGCGCCGGCTTTCGTCGAGCGCGCTCGACGCAGCGAGGCTGCGTCTGCAATCAGCTCGCGCGGCGCTTGCGCGTCGCTTCGGCGAGCGTCTCCAGCACCGGCTCCGTTTGCGCCCAGCTTACGCATGCATCGGTAATGGACACGCCGTAACGCAGCGGCTCGCCGGCCTTCAGATCCTGACGGCCTTCTTCCAGATGACTTTCAAGCATGACGCCGATAATGCGGCGCTCGTGTGCGGACAGTTGTTGCGCGAGATCCTGAACCACATCGAGTTGACGCAAATGCGATTTGCCGGAGTTCGCGTGCGAGCAGTCGATCATCACCTGTTCACGCAGCCCCGCTGACTTAAGCGCTGCGCAGGTTGCCGCCACTGAAGCGCTGTCGTAGTTCGGGCCTTTCTTGCCGCCGCGCAGAATCACGTGAGCATCGTCGTTGCCGCGCGTTTCGAAGATCGCAGCCATGCCCATCTTCGTCATGCCCATGAACGCGTGGCTTGCGCGCGCGGCGACGATTGCATCAGCGGCAATCTGCACACCGCCGTCGGTGCCGTTCTTGAAACCGATTGGACAACTCAGGCCCGAAGCCAGTTGCCGATGACTCTGACTTTCCGTTGTGCGCGCACCAATTGCGCCCCAGGCGATCAGATCGGCAATGTACTGCGGGCTCAGCAGGTCGAGAAATTCCGTTGCAGTCGGCAAGCCGAGTCCGTTGATGTCGAGCAGCAATTGCCGCGCGAGACGCAGGCCCTCATTGATGCGGAAACTGCCGTCCAAACGCGGATCGTTGATATAGCCTTTCCAGCCGACGGTAGTGCGCGGCTTCTCGAAGTACACGCGCATGATGATCAGCAGGTCGTCTTTGTACGCATCCGCAGCGGCTTTTAGCTTCTGCGCGTAGTCGATTGCCTGGTCGTGGTCGTGAATCGAGCAGGGCCCGACGATCATCACGAGGCGGTCGTCGCGCCCGTGCAGAATGTCGGCGATTTCCACGCGGGTTTTTTCCACCAGCGATTGCACCGTGGGCGGCACGGGAAGTTCGTCCTGCAGCAGCGCGGGCGAAATGAGCGGACGTACCGCGCCGATGCGAACGTCGTCGATGCGGGTAGTGTCCTGGGTGGCGTCGGCCGAGCCGACTTCCTGGTCGTGCAGAGGATTGTCGATGGCGCTCAAGGTATTCTCCCGGACTTGTCGATGTGAGCTGGCCTTGCGGCCTTGAATGTGGGTGTCGTTGCGCGGTGGGTCGCGCGCAATTCGCTGCCGGGATTATGACATTCGCGCGCCACCGCGCACACCGCGCGGCTCGAGGGTGCGCGCGAAGTGAGCGATAAGTGAGCGAGAAGTGAGCAAAAGCCGCTCGAAAGCGTTGCTTAAAGCCGCTCGATCAGCGCCTTTGCAGCGGCCGGATTGCGTTCCTTGAAACCGCTGATCACGTAGAGATACACATCGCGTGCGGCTGCTTTTGCGGGCGGCGCGCCACAGGTTTCCAGATCGCCGGGCGTGGTACCCGCCGCCAGTTGGCGCGCGCGTTCGGCCCATGCGTCGAGCGCTTTCGCCGGATAACCGTTGGCCTCTTTGTCGGTCGTGCCCATGATGCGCGCGTACACGAACGGCGCGGTGATGTCGGCGATCTGCGGATATTCGCTGTCGCCGGCCAGCACCACTGCGACCTTGTATTTGCGTGCCAGCGCGATGAATTCGGGTGTCCTGAAGCTCTCGTTGCGCACTTCGATTGCATGCCTGAGCTTGATTCCTTCAATGCTCGCGGGCAGCAGCTTGAGGAAAGCCTCGAAATCTTCGCCGTCGAATTTCTTGGTCGGCGCAAACTGCCAGTTGACGGGCCCGAGCTTCTGTTTGAGCAGCAGCACGCCGCTCGCGAAAAAACGCTCGATGGTCTCGCCGGCATCCGCGAGTACTTTTCGATTCGTCGCGTAGCGCGGCGCCTTCAGCGAAAAGACGAAATCATCCGGCGTTTCCTGATACCACTTTTCATAGCTCTCCGGCTTTTGCAAGCCGTAGAACGTCCCATTGATTTCGATGGTCGACAACTGGCGGCTCGCGTATTCAAGCTCGCGCTTTTGCGTTAGATCTTCGGGATAAAACACCCCGCGCCATGGGGCATAGGTCCAGCCACCAATGCCCACCCGGATTCGCGGTTTCGTGCGCGTTGCCATATGCGGTTCCTCGTTGTTCTGGTTTGCCTCGCGGCGCCCCGGTGTCGATTCGAGCGCTGACAGCCCTACGTTGCGTCAGGCAGTAGCTTACTCGATCGTGCGTCGCGTGTAAGGAAGGGGCGGGGCATTCATCAAAACGGGGGTTATCGAGGAAGCATCCGGTAAAGCCGATGTTCCGGTAAAGTCGCCACGAGTTGCCAGCCTGCCAGTGTTTCAGACAGGCGCCGTTGCGGATCGAACACTGCCAGGTACACCTCAGTGAATCGGGTTGGCAAGTCCGGAAATGTGTTTTGCAAGTCTGCTGCCCACGCGCGCAGCATATCGTCGTTTGCGCGGAATGCCTTATCGCCGTTTTCAATGTCGTCCTGGAACTTCCTCAACGCGGCGTTTTTGGTGCGGTAAAGCACCGGCTGTTGACCCGCCTTCAAATAGAGATCCGGTACGAGAACACGGTCAAGCGTGGCGAGCGCGACGACTTTATCCAGATACGGATTCCACCGGTCGGGCGCCGTTCTTGGCGACGGGTACGTCGTATCCTGTTTGTACTGGAACAGAACAGAGCCTGATTTCAAGGACGCAAACGTAGCCCTGTATGCCTGAATGGCAGGCTTCGCCGCACGCCAGTCGGCAGTTACCGTCGCAATGCGGAACAGGAAGACGATAGTGAGCGCCACCGCGCCGGCACGTTGCAGACGCGGTCTCGAAGCCCGCACATCCACCAGTGCAGTCAGCAGGAACGCGAAGCTCAGCGCACATCGCTCGACAACGCCATAAGAAGCAAATGCGGAGAACGGCGCGAATAGGGCGACCAGCGGAAGCGCGATGACGGTTATCCGGCACTCAGGCTGACACGTCCACCACCTCAGCAGAAAGCCCACGGCTAACGTCAGGCCCAGGCTTGCCAGAATTGCAATGTCGGCGGGAGGATTACCGATTGCGAACACATCGAGCCAGCGGCTCACTTTGGCGAATAGATGAATGAAACCGAAGTCGACGGAACCGCGAAGCCCGCCGGTACTGCTGTGCGCCAGCAATACCACGGGAAGTATCAACGGAACCAGGGTTGCACTCGCATGCCTGAACATCGACCGGATGCGGAACTTGTCTTCCTGTAGCAGACAGCCAAGCTCCCATGTTCCCGTGACCAGTGCAAAGACGGCCAAAGGAAACAGATGGCAAAAATAGATGAGAAGCGCGCTGCAAGACGACACTGCGATTCTAGCGACCGTGGACCGGCGTAGCGTGACATGCAACGCTATGGCCCATAAACAAAGGCCGATTCCGAACAGAAAGTTGTCGTAGCCGCGAATCAGAATCCAGTTGTAGAGCAGCAGGAAACTGGTCAATGGGAACCATGACCAGCGGCCGTTCAGCGCACGGCTGAGGATCAGGCATCCCGAGCTGATCAACGCGAGTTCCACAACGATAAAGAGCCACGCAGCCCATTCCACCGGCATGAGCTTCGCGATCCACGGGACCGTCAGGTCCATCGCAAGATCGGGTAAAGGGTCCCACCGAACTACAAAGTCGCCGGCGTAGGAAACCGGATGCGCAAGAATGTCTATCCTGACGATATTATAAAAGTGCTGCCCCAACGGAGGTATCGACGAAACGAAGAGCGGCAATGAGGCCACGAGAGTGGCGATTAGCCAGACGGCCCACAGAGTCAACGGCCTGCCGCCCTGCACGGGTCCTCTTTGTGCAGTCATCAAATCCCCTTTCAGGTTGTTAAAGCGCTTTGCGTCGTGCGGGTAACGAACGAATCAAACAACCTTGAGGATCGAAGTCGCGAAAGTTCTAATCTCATCGAACTGGGTAACAAGTTCCAGGCACAACACGAATCCAAGCATCGCCGATAGTCCGGGGTAGCGCTCGATCCAACGCAATATAGGAGTTGCGTAAAGCGGTCTCACGGAATCGCGCGTCATGACATAGGTAATGACGATGCCGATCGCAGCGCCCGCCAACAGGTCCGTCGGATAGTGGAAGCCGAGGTAGGCGCGCGGAATGCAAATGAAAATCGCGACGTAGAGAAGCGCGAGAATGCCGATGCGGCGCGAGACGACGAAGAGTCCTACCGCGACCGACATCCACAGCATTGCGTGATCGCTAGGAAAGGAACTCCACGTTGACAACATGCTTTCGCTTTGCGGGACAAATGGGAAATGAAGGTTTAGCTCGGGTGAAAAGGCGGGGCGCATACGGAAGGGTAAAAAATGCGCGAGAAGCCTTCCTGCAAGAAGGGCCAACAGGCCACTCACGGCCGTTGCAATGACGACTTCACGCCTCCATTGCCGACGCTCCGCCGATTGAAACCATATCCACCACAAAGCCGGGATCAGAACCAGACCTTTGAAGGTGTACATGTTGGCAATGGCTTGCACCGCATGATTGCAGAGCGCACACGAATTGAATCCGCTAAGGAACGTCTCGATGCTCGTATCGAAGCTGTTCATTTTTCGCGTAGACAGTAAGGTTCGTACTGGGACCGGACGGCAACCCTCCGTCTTGCGGAGGGGTTCGCCCAACGAGTCGCTTTCCTACCTGCGGTACACCCAGATTATGATATTTGCCACCGTCGGAGGATCGACATCGGCTCCCGAATGCGCGCTTGCGCACGCTACGTTCCAAAAAATTTCCCGTTGTGGCCTGAAATGAAGAATGCTTTCAGATCGCCGTCACGGAACATCGGGTCACGCGCAAGCAGTCTCGCGAAGTACTGGTATGAGCAGCGAAGTTCAGGTCAGCACCACGCTCACGGCCTTGCGCTCGACGGCAGGTATAGCAACAGCACGCTTATGAGAAGGAAGCCTGCGCCTGCGACGATCCGCGGCGAAACCGCTTCGCCTGACACGACGCCAAACACAAGAATCTCGAGGATCGTGACTGCAACCATCAGCGGATAAGCCACGCTCAGCTCGACCCGCTTGAGCGCCAGCGCATAAAGGCCGAACCCGGCACCATAAGCCGCTATCGCCGCGAGTCGATAAAGTAGCGGCCGGCCACCGGTCGCGAACAACGAGGGGTCGTTATCAACCCGCGCCGCAATGCGCAAAAGAATGCTCGCCGAGGCACTGCACGTGCCGCTCAGAAACAGAAAAAAGAATTGCATCGATTGAATGGTCGAGCGTCAGCTTGCCGCTATCACCGTCGCTACGCAGAGGCAGACCACGAGCAGGCTAAGGCGGTTCTTGAAGGTGAACACGATCGGATCGTCATGCATCTCGCCGCGAAAGGCCAACATCCACACACGGCTAATCCAGAAGAGAAGTAGCCCGAATAACAACCAGAGTGCGTGCGGGTGCCGATAGAGCATCCGTACATCGGATGAATTCATGTAGAGCGCGAGCACCAGTACCGCGACGTAGCCAGAAGCCGTGCCGAATGAACGCAGAATGCCGAGGTCCTGCGTAACGTAACCGCGCCCGACTGCGCAAACTTTCGCTTCGCGCAATAGCGCGTCGAGCTCTGCGTAGCGCTTCACCATCGCGAGACTGAGAAAGATCAGAATAGAAAACATGATCAACCAGTCCGACAGGGGAATGTCCCCCGCCGCGCCGCCCGCCGCGACGCGGGCGGTGTAAAGAGCCGCGAGCACAAAGACATCGATAAGCACGAACCGTTTGAGCCTGAGCGAATAAGCAAGCGTAGTTGCGAAGTAGCCGGCCAATACGAGCTGAAATGTGGAAGGCAAAAGCAGGGCAAGACCCGCAGAGGCGACGAGGAGCGCACACCCGATAAGCATGCCAAAAGCGAGAGATAACTGTCCCGAGGCAAACGGCCGATTGCGCTTGCTTATGTGGCGCCGGTCCGCATCGAGGTCCAGCATGTCATTGAGCAGATATACCGATGAAGCACAGAAGCAGAAGGAAAAAAATGCGATGCCTTCCGCTCGAAGCGTGTCCCCTTCGGTAAAACGGTGCGATGCGAGCAGCGGTACAAAAATCAGGAGATTCTTGACCCACTGATAAACACGCATTTCCCTGACGGTCAGGCCGATGAGCGATCGCCGCTCCTCGAAGAAGAGAACCTTCTGATTCACCATCTCGGCCGCCTCGGCGATCGGGCGCGTTCCCACAACGATTGCCCGTCTGCACTGTTTCCAAACGGGTACGTCGCACAGCGCGTTGCCGCAATAGTCGAAGCCATGCGGACCGAATTCCTCGGACAAAGCGCACGCCTTCTGGACGCCGGACAGATTCAGAGCGTCGTTGCTCGCGAGAATACCCGCGAAGAAACCGAAGTATGAGGCTATCTGTTCCGCGAACTTGCGGTTCGCAGCCGTGCATAAATACAGATCCCTGCCACTGGATCGCTCTGCACGCAGGAACGCCACGAGGCGCGCGTTATAGGGAAGCAATGTCACATCGATTGCCGCCCGCTGGGCAATCTGCGCTTTCAGATGCGCTTTGCCGCGAAACAGCCACCCAATACAAAAAAACGCATACAGTGGATTTCGCTTTATCAGCACGAGGAAAGATTCGACCAGAAGGTCGGTGCTGGTCAGCGTGCCATCGAGATCGACGCAAAGGGGTACGCTCGCCTGGGACATCATCACCTCGTGTGAGTCTGGGCTGCATGCCTGATTCGTCAGGCAACGCGCATTGCATACACTTTCCTCTTCAAGAATAGTGCTCGATTTGCTCTGCACTGTGCGTCAGAACACACTTGTCGCGGCGTCGTTAAAAAAACTGTCACACTGGCTAAAGCGCAACTGTTCTTCAGGTTTCCTTAAGGTTTTGCGCATAGCATCTGAGCGATATATGCGCCTTCGGTTCAGATGCTGATGCCGGTTGCGGACAAACCTTTTCTGCGATCTCTTGCCCGTCGCTGGAAACCGCGCCATGCGGCGAACCGAATGGCGCGCTCGCTGCTATGACGAATTAGCCCGCCTCGCGAAGTTAGCGCGGCTTCTCACCTTCCATCGGCTCGCCTAACACGAACGGCCCACCTTGAAAGCGCTGCGCGGGATCGTCGCGCGAGTCGTCAGGCGCCGTTGCCGGAAAGCGCGACGCGAACGGCGCGGAACTGTCACGCGGATTGAAGCCGAGGAACGCGGCCTTGGTGTTGTCCCACCACTTGGCCGGATTGTCCGACGCGCCGTACACGACAACATGCCCCACGCGATTGGTGAACAGCGAGCAGCGCACGAGTTCGATGAAGTCGCGATAGCTCAGATAGGTGACGAGCATCCGCGGATTTTTAGGTTCTTCAAACGACGAACCAATGCGCATGCACACCGTTTCTATCCCGAAGCGATCGTAGTAGTAGCGCGACAGCGCTTCGCCGAAGCACTTGGTCACGCCATAGAGACTATCCGGACGCTGCGGCGCATCGGCGTCGATTACTTCAGTCACCGGATGAAAGCCGATCACATGATTCGAACTCGCGAACACGATCCGTTTGACACCGTGTTTGCGCGCGGCTTCATAGATGTTGTAAGTGCCGGCGATGTTCGCGCCGAGCAGATCGTCGAATGGCGCGTCGATGGAAATGCCGCCGAGGTGCACGATTGCGTCGACACCTTCGACGAGTTGCATCACCGCTGCGCGGTCGGCGAGATCGACCACACTCGTTTCTTCATGCGCCGCGGGATCGCCGAGACTCGCGATGTCGGTCACGCGCACGACCTCGGCCCATTCCGCGAGTGCGCCGCGCAACTGCCGGCCCAGGTTGCCGGCGCCGCCGGTCAGCAGCAGGCGCCGGAACGGCTTGCGATCTACTGTGGGCGATTCGCTGATGGTTTGGCTCATCGATAAAACTCCTGCCTATTGCGTGGTTAAATTGCAAAAAAGTTTTGTGCGGCCGGCGACCGGCGGCACGCCGCAGCCTGCAACCGAATCAAAACAAACGCGCGCCAGCCCATTTCTGCGACAATCCGTTAACAGGAGAACCCGTTAACTGCGCGATGAAAAAACTTCCTCCAACTATTCGCGACGTCGCGGCTGCCGCGGGCGTATCGGTCGCAACCGTGTCCAAGTTCATGAACGGCGCGCAGCGCTTCTCGCCACCCGTCGAGGCGCGCCTCAAAGCGGCGATCGAAGATCTCGGCTACCGTTCGAATCCGCTTGCGCGATCCATGATTACGGGCCGCACACGCGCCATCGGATTGACGATTCTCGACATCAGCAATCCGCACTTCACTAACGTCGTGAAGGGCGCGAACCGCATTGCACTGCGCCACGATTACACGCTGCTGCTCGTGGACACCGACGAAAACCAGGCGCGCGAAAAGCCGTTGATCGAAGCACTCGCGCAGCGCGTCGACGGCTTGATCATCAGCTCGCGCATGTCCGACAGCGAGTCGCAATGGCTGCTCGATCTCGACAAACCGCTTGTGCTGTTGCGGCACAGCGAAACCTTGCCGATCCCGAGCGTCGGCATCGACAACCGGCTCGCAACTTACATGCTCGCGCGGCACCTGCTCAATCTCGGGCATCGTCAGATCGCTTATCTCGGCTTTGGGCAGGCACGCATCAACGACGAGCGCATTCGCGGCGCGCGCGATTGTCTCGAGGAAGCGGGTCTCACGCTCGACGTGTACGACGCGCATGCGCCCACTGCGCATGCCGGCGAACATGCGTGCTCGCGCGTGATGCTTGGACCGCACAGGCCGCAAGCGGTGATCTGCTACAACGACCTTATCGCGCTCGGCTTCATGAAAGAGGCGGCGTCGCTCGGCATCAAACTGCCGCAAGAGTTGTCGGTGACCGGCGTGGATAACGTTCCGTACGGCGAATATGCGGCACCCGCGTTGACCACCGTCGATATTCAAAGCGAGAAGATGGGCGAACTCGCGATGCAAAAGCTGATCGATCAACTCGCGGGCCACGCGCAAACAGGGCATTCGATGTGCGAGCCGAGGCTCATCGTGCGTGAATCCACGGCGGCCTGCGGCTGACACATATCGCGCTTTCAACCCGTACTTCTCGCGCTTCTCGCGTTGTTGTTACGCTTCGAGTTTCGCCGGCGCCATACGCGGCGTCAGCAAGTGCATCACGCCAAACGCGACGAGATAGGCGAGCGCGCCGATAGCGAACAGTACCCAGTAGTGCCCCGTGCGTTGCAGTACCTGGCCGATTACTTCGGAGAACAGCACGCCGCCAATCGAACCGGCCATTCCGCCGATGCCCACCACCGCGCCGAGCGCGCGCTTCGGAAACAGGTCCGACGCCGTGGTGAACAGATTCGCGGACCAGCCCTGATGCGCTGCCGCCGCGAGGCCGACGATCGCAACCGCGCCCCACAGATTGTCGACCTGCGAGACGAATGCAATCGGCAGCACGCAGCACGCGCAGATCAACATCGCGGTCTTGCGCGCGGCGTTCACCGTCCACCCTGCGCGCAATAGTGCCGACGAAAGCCAGCCGCCGCCGATGCTGCCCACGGTCGTCATCGCGTAGATGCACACGAGCGGCAGGCCGATATGCTGCATGTCCATGCCGCGCGATTCGTTGAGCCACTTCGGCAGCCAGAACAGATAGAACCACCATACCGGGTCGGTCAGGAACTTGCCGATCAGGAACGCCCATGTCTGGCGCTTGCGGATCAATACGCCCCAACCAGGCGCACGCGCGTTCACGTTGGCGGCGTCGAGTGATTCGACTTCGTCGCGTGCCTCGTCGAGATCGTCGTCGTGTGAGCGCGGTTCGGCCGAGCGGTAGAACGCGAACCATACGACGAGCCACAGCAAGCCCAGCGCGCCGATGATCACGAACGCCGCGCGCCAGCCAAACGCGAGCGCAAGCGGCGGAATGATCGCGGGCGCGAACACGGCGCCGATATTCGCGCCGGAGTTGAAGATGCCGGTTGCAAGCGCGCGCTCGCGTCGCGGAAACCATTCGGCAGTGGTCTTGATGGCGGCCGGGAAATTGCCGCCTTCGCCTATGCCGAGCAGCGCGCGGACCATCGCGAAGCCGGTGACTGAACCTACCGCCGCATGCAGCATTGCGGCCACGCTCCACAGGAGCATGGCGAGCGCATACGAAATGCGCGTGCCGAGCCAGTCGACGATACGGCCGAAGCACAAAAGCCCCACTGCATAGAACGCGGAAAACGCGATCACGATGCGGCCGTACTGCACCTGCGTCCAGCCGATGTCGTGCTGCAGCAGCGGCGCGAGCAGCCCGAGAATCTGGCGGTCCATGTAGTTGATGACGGTCGCGAAGAACAGCAGTGCGCAGACCGTCCAGCGGTAGCGGCTGGCTGTACGGGCAAGACCGAGTACGGCAGTTTGCATGGATGTCTCCGTCGCACGGCTTCGCTCGTCGCGCCGCGCTTTTCTGTGCCGGGCGACGAGCGCCCGGGCCCGCGGCGCAGCACCCGGCGCAGTCGCGCGCGGTCAGCGATTTGGACCCAATTAGGAAAACGTTTTTCTAGAATAGAAGCTTTGCGGCCGCAATGCTAGTGCTGAGTTTACCTAGGGTTGTGCGCGACGGCGAAATGGTGCGACGATAAGCGCCGTGCAATAGGTTAATCGTTTTCTCGAAGGTTGCCAGGAGCCGCCGAGCTCTATCCAACACTAATCAGGAGACAGACATGCGTTCCCCACGAAAGTCCATCGGCAGGTGTGCTGTGAGTACGTTGACGCTTCTTCTCATGTCGGCCTGCGGCAGCGGCACCGACGATGCGAACCAGCCGCCCGCGCCTACGCCCACGCCGACAGCCGCGCCGTCGCTGCATGCAATCGTTTATGGCGCGAGCGATACCAGCGTTCCGCGAGGAACCGATGTGCCCATCACGATGATGGGCCAGATGCGGGCGCTCTTCGATCTGATCAGGAAATCGCCGGACTTCACGCAGGTCGTGATGGATCTCGGCGACGGCACTCCGGTACACGTTCTCGACACCAACACGGGCGACAAATTCCTGCCCGGCAAACTCGCGCTCGGCCTTTCGTACATCCTGATCGATATGAAGGCGAAGGGCGATCCGAAATACGCGGACTATCTGGCGACCTACCAGAAGATCACCACCGCGATGATGGCGCAGCCGAGCGGCGGCAATTACACCTACGCCAATACCTCGTGGGGCGAATACTATTACCTGGTGGCGCTGAACAACTTCAAGGCGCACGGCATGCTCAATGAAGTATTCAGCGACACAATGCTGGCGACGCTGCAAAACCGTCTAACCTTCTGCGACATGTTCGGCGCGGACTCAAGCGGAAAGACGAATACCTGTCCTGCGGCCGGCGTGCCGATCGACGTTGCATCGCTGAATACCGCGCAGAATTACTATGCTGTGTCGTACGGCATTGCTGGATTACGGCAGAAGCTCGGCTGGAGCAATCCGACGTTTTCGTCCGCGACCGACCCGGCCGTTGCCACGATGAACGCGCGCGACGCGTTGCTATACACGCTGACGAACCATATCCGCAACGATTCGTCGGGCGGCTTCTCCGACGAAGCATCGAACACGCACACGACCTATTACGACAAGGCGCGCTTCGACAGATACAGCACGTTGCTGATCGGCGAAGTAGTCGAGCGCACACTCGAAATGGGCAACGAGGCCAATCTCACTCCGGAATTGAAGGGCTATTTGAGGAAATCGGTCGATCTTATTCTTCCTCAATTGAACGCGGACGGCGAGGGCTTCAACTATGGACGGTCCATTGGTCCTTATGGCGATTCGGCATTCATGGAAGTTCTCACTGCCGCAGCCAATGCCGGCGTATTGACGCCGCAGGAAATGCAGATCGCCTATACGTTCATCTATAAGGCGGCTCGCCGCTATGAAACGTTCTGGTATGACCCGACGTTGCCGACTCCGTCGGTGAATATGTGGGTGAAAGGCCGCGGCACCGATACTTACCGCGGCAAGCCGCGCGTGATGGGTGAGAACTTCAGCCTGCTGCATCAGTACATGTATGTCGATGCGTGGTGGAGCAAACTGGGTTTCGGCGGCAAGGCGCCGATGGCCGATTCCGACTATCAGGCGTGGCTCGATGCAAGGCCGCGCTATACGCTGACCTGGTACAACCAGCCCACCGATACCGCGCACCCGTACAGTGCGGCGCTTCTGACCGTGCGTGACGGCAATCGGGTTATCAATCTGAATCTGAGCCAGGCGCCCGACTACAATTCATTCACGCCGTATTACCCGGTTCCTTTCTCCGACAAGCTTATCTACGGTACGACCGACCTCGGCTATGCATTGCTGATTCCGCAGGTGTCGTATAACGGCAAGACCTATATACCCGTCACGTACTATAAAAACCTCAACGTCACGGAGAGTAATGGTCAGGTGATCGTGTCATTCGATACGGCGAAGTTCAGGCAAGCCGCGAAGAACGCGGCGTTCTCGACGGACCTGGATTTGCAGGCGCATACGGTGCTCACATTCGGCCGAGGCACGCTGACGCGCACCGATACGCTGAGTTCGGCAACGCTGACCGGCAATGTGACGGTGGAAACCGACTTCACTTCATTCGCCGATTACCAGAGCACGACCGCCAACGGCGACGGCTTCTCGGTCAATTACGCCAATAACGCCAATAGCAATGCGACCGGCTACGGCACCACCGGTTTCGACAGTTGCGCGCTGTCGAACTTCGATACGACAGCGGGCGGCGCCACGAACCCCTTGTCGACGACGCCGATCGGCCAGTTGCACTCGAACTTCGCGTGCACGACGCAGCCGTTCACGATCAACGCCGGCAGTACCCGCACGTTCGGCTGGAGCCTGAAGTACAGCAGTTAGCGTTAGCGTTGTTCTTCGTTCGTCTTTGCTGCGGTGGCTCGATGATCGGATACGAGCGTCCGCAGCATCGACGGATCATCGGCAGGCTCACGATCCAGACGCCGCGATCGAACCATCTTGCGCATGGCCAGACGCGCCATCCTGGCCCAGCCGGAAGGACGCGGATCGGCAAGCATGCTGAGCGCGCGCGCATAGTCGAGCGTGAGGCCGGGCGTCCACGCCATCGTCGCCGCGCGTTTGCGTATTTGCGCAGCAACCCATAGCTCCGGCGTCGTGATGACGCGAAGAAAAGGCCGCCACCCGCCGAGGCCGCCGACGCCACCGAGGCCGCCCCATACGCGTGTCGAAGCCCCTTCGATCGCCGCCTCGAGCGCGCGCGAGACACTGCTCGAACAGTTGCGGGACGTCAGGTTATACGTGGTGTCCTGCCGATACGCGTCCCAGAAGCGGCGCAAGCGCGCCGGATTGTAATTGCGTATGCGCACCTGAACCGTCGATGGACACCACGCCTTCGATTCCGTCGCATAGTCAGGCTGGAACACGCCGGGCACATCGTTCTCGCGCGTGGCACGCAAGAGCCGCGCGAAGTCGTCCGGAGAACGGTCGAATTCCACCGCGGGATAGAGGCTCACGTAAATGCCGTCAGGTGCTTCCAGCGCCGCGTGTCCGGTCGAGATCACGCCGTTGCGATCCACCGCCGCGATATAACGATCGACAATTGGCTGTCGCCGCGCCTCGCCTTTGGCCGATCCGACGGGGGTCCACACATGCACGGTGAGCGCGGCTTCGTCGGCGGCGGGCGGGCCGTCCCATTCGATGTTCGTCATCGCGGCCCGAGTCGCTGCATCGCTGTTGTCCAATCGTTCGGCATCCGAATCGACTGCGGGATTCGACACGAGGCGCCGCGCCCGCGTACTCAGCAACAAAAGATTCCAGCCGCCGAATATCAAACCGAGGCCGAGGCAATACGGTACGGTGCCGACATAGTGCGTGGGATAAGGCTGATAGAAGAAGAGCGCCAACGCGATTTCGACGCCACCGCCAATCGTTGCGAGCCGCCACGTACGGTAGCGCACGACATGTGCCGAGACGATCTGCAACAGGCCATCGGCGAGAAACAGCGTGCCGAAAATCATCGACAGCGCGAAGTGGCCATGATGATGACCCGCGAGAATCAGCGCCGCCGCCAACGAGAACGCAATGCCCTTCGCATAGCGCAGCGTGCGCTGGCCGCCCATGCCGGTCCACGCGACCGCGAGCGTGGCGAGCCCTTCGAGCAGCAACAAAACCGCAAACGGCGTGATCGGAAAATAGAGCGCGCCGTCGAGCGCGTCGATGAACACGACGATGCCGAGCAGCAGGCTAGCCGCGCCCATCATCCTGAGCGAGCGCCAACGCGTGCGCAGGTAATCGACGCCGAGCAGAATCATGACCAGACGAACCATAACGAATCCTCCTTGACGCGTTCAGTTTGCACCGGCACCGACGCGCGTGATGTCCTGTTCGCACTCTAAAGGCGAGCCGTTCGACGACGATGCAGTTTCATGTCGGCGGCTGGCGGCGATCGATCGATGTTGAAGAGCGGCAGCGCGGATGCGCTCGGCCATGAGCGCATCCAATGGCGTGTACACGACCATGCCGAGATCCGGCCGGCCATCGACGGCGAATAGCGAATATTCCATTTCGACCTGCCCGAGCGTGGGATGCAGCAGGCGCTTCACGTTCTCGCCGTCACCGTGACCCAGCACCTGGTTTTCGCGCCACATGCGGTCGAAGTCCGCGTTGGCGCGGCGCAGATCGTCGACGAGTTCGCCCACTTCGGAAGCGAGCCCTGCGCGCGCCACGTCGGCGCGGAATGTTCCGACCACGAAGCGCGCGACGCTTTCCCAGTCGTGCTGTTTCGCGCGAACGGCCGGGTCGCCGAACAGGAAACGCAGGATGTTGCGCTGGCCGGCCGGCAGCCTGCCGTAGTCGGTCAGCACGACCGCGGCGGCCGCATTCCACGCGACCACGTCCCACGTCGCGGTCTTGATGATCGAGGGGCTCGCGTCGAGCGAATCGAGCACGCGCTGCAACCGCGGGTTCACACCGTCGACGCCGCGATAGCGCACCTCGGGCGGCCTCCCGAGGCCCAGCATAAAAACGTGTTCGCGCTCAGTATCCGTGAGCATCAGCGCCGCGCAGATGCGCTCGAGCACATGCGCGGACGGCGCGCCGCCGCGGCCCTGTTCGAGCCAGGTGTACCAGGTGGAACTGATGTGGGCAAGCTGGGCGACTTCCTCACGGCGCAGTCCAGGCGTGCGCCTACGGCCCGAAAAGCCGAAGCTCGCCGGGTCCAGACGCGTGCGGCGGCTGCGCAAAAAGTCACCGAGGGTTTGAGCGTCGTTCACTGACATGCTGAGCCTGTTAGTCCTTTTACCGGGATAACGTCACTACTTAAACAGGATAGCGGATGAACGCATAGTACAGGGATGACTACCTAAGGAGGCATTGCCATGCGGATCTTTGTGACGGGCGCAACGGGCTTCATCGGCTCGGCGTTGGTGCCCGAACTTATCGAGGCCGGTCATCAGGTGATCGGCATGACGCGCTCCGATGCGGGCGCGCAGGCGCTGCGCGCCGCGGGCGCCGACGTTCATCGCGGCACGCTTGAAGACGTCGACAGCGTGCGCGGCGGCGTCACGAACGCGGACGCCGTCATCCATCTCGCATTCGACCACGACTTTTCGCGCTTCGCGGCGAACTGCGAGAAGGACGCACGCGTGATCGAAGCGCTCGGATCGGCGCTGGCCGGTTCCGATCGTCCGTTGCTCGTCACGTCGGGCACGGGCGCGGGCAGCCGCGACGACGGGCAGCCCGCCACGGAGGATGTGTTCAACACGGCGCACCCGAATCCGCGACTCGCAACGGAGCTGGCGAGTAACGTTCTGCTGGAGGCAGGCGTGAATGTCTCGGTGATGCGCCTGCCGCAAGTGCACAACCCGTTCCGGCAAGGGCTGATCACGCCGCTTATCCAGATTGCGCGCGAGAAGGGGGTTTGCGCGTATGTCGACGAGGGCCGTAATCGCTGGCCCGCGGGACATCTATCGGACGTCGTGAAGCTGTACCGGCTCGCGATCGAAAGGGCAGAGCGCGGCGCGCGCTATCACGCGGTCGGCGAGGAGGGGGTGAGCGCGCGGGAGATCGCGGAGGCGTTGGGCCGCGGCCTGAAGCTGCCGGTCGTTTCGATCGCGCGCGAGCAGACGCAGGCGTATTTCGGATGGATGGCGATCTTCGCGGCGCTCGATATGCCCGCGTCGAGTGCTCTGACACAGGCACGTTTGGGCTGGCAACCGGCGGGCCCGACGCTGATCGCCGATCTCGACGAAGCACGTTACGCCGATGATGTGCCGGCGTGACTCAACCGTTCGACACGCTGACGAGCTTCTGACTGTGTTCGCCCGTCCAGCGCTTCACCGTCCCCGCGTCGATATCGAATAGATCGAGCACGCGTCCCAGCGTGTGATCGATCATGGACTGCAAACTGTCGGGCCGCGCGTAAAACGCCGGCACCGGCGGATAGATGATCGCGCCGGTTTCCGTCGCCGCGGTCATATTGCGCAGATGCCCGAGATGCAGCGGCGTCTCGCGCACCATCAACACGACGCGTTTGCGTTCCTTCAGCATCACATCGGCGGCGCGAGACAGCAACGAACCCGTGTTGCCCGTCGCGATCTCCGCGAGCGTTTTCATCGAACACGGCGCGACGATCATGCCGTCGACGCGAAACGAGCCGCTCGAAATCGCCGCGCCAATATCGGCATTGGGATAGTGCTCGAAAGCCAGCGCCTGAACGTCGGCCGCGCGCAAGTCGGTTTCGTAGGCGAGCGTCATTTGCGCCGAGCGGCTCATCACCAGATGAGTCTCCACGTCGAGCTCGCGCAACATCTCGAGCAGCCTCACGCCATAGACAACGCCGGAAGCGCCACTGATTCCCACCACGATACGTTTGCGTCGGTCCATGTTCGTCGTCTCTTGTCGATCCGCTGCGCGGCGGGTTCGTAGGTTCGTATGTTCGTCTGTCTCCGCACTCAGGTTGCATGACATGGCCCCTGTCGTTCAAACGAAATCTGTTCATGCCTCGCATGAGGGCTTTTCATTGTCCGCGGATGAAATCCGTTCATGACGTACATGAGAAATCAGCGTTTGCGAGGGGAGGTCGTTGTGCGTCAGTCTGCGCTCACCGTCGTTCCCCTTGATCATTCACCGGACAACCATGAAAACTTTCCCCTCGTTCCAGACCCACTTGCAGGCCCTCGAGGAAAAGGGCCTTGTCGTTCACGTACACCGCGAAATCAACAAGGACACCGAACTCCATCCGCTCGTGCGCTGGCAATTGCGCGGCGGCATTCCCGAGTCGGATCGAAAGGCGTTCGTGTTTCATAACGTCGTCGACAGCAAAGGACGCCGCTACGAGTTGCCCGTCGTGGTCGGCGCGTTGTCGATCAATCGCGAGGTCTACTCGATCGGCATGGGCGTGCCCGTGGATCAGATCGGCAAAAAGTGGCAGCAGGCGAAGGGCAATCCGATCGCGCCCGTTCTCGTGAACGAAGCGCCGTGCCAGGAAGTGTGTTTTATCGGCGATGAACTCGATGTCGACGGTCAAGGTCTCGAACATCTGCCGATTCCCATTTCGACGCCGGGCTTCGACAACGCGCCGTACACAACGTGCTCGCAGTACGTTTCCGTCGATCCGGAAAACGGCATTCAGAACATGGGCACGTATCGCGGACAGATCAAGGGTAAGCGCCGCGTCGGTTGCAATCCGTCGATCGAAATGGGGCAAGGCATCTATCAGCATTGGCTCAAGTACAAGGCGATGGGCAAGCCGATGCCGGCCGCGCTCGTGATCGGCGGCCATCCGGCCGTGTCGTTCTGCTCGGTCCAGAAGCTGCCAATCGACGTGGACGAACTCGGCGTGGCCGGCGCGATTCTCGGCGAACCGCTGCGCGTGGTGAAGTGCAGGACCAACGATCTACTCGTGCCCGCCGACGCCGAAATCGTGATCGAAGGATTCGTTCCGACGGATACGCTCGAACCGGAGGGGCCTTTCGGCGAATCGCACGGTCACGTGAATTTGCAGGAATTCAATCCGTACATGAACGTCACGGCGATTACGCGACGCAAGAACGCGCATCTCGTGTCGATCATCAGCCAGGTCACGCCGAGCGAAAGTTCGCTCGTCAAGAAAGTCGCGTTCGAGCCGCTCTTTCTCGACCATCTGAAGAATTCGCTGCGTATCGCAAGCGTCGAAAAGGTCGTGATGCACGAGCCGCTGACCAATCTGCGCAAGCTCGTGATCGTGGTGTTCAGCGAGAAGGCAACCGAAACCGAAATATGGCGCGCGCTGATGGGCGCGGCGTCGCTGCAACCGGCTGTCGGCAAGCTGGTCGTTGCCGTGAGCAACGACATCAACCCCGAAAACAGCGACGCGATCTTCTGGTCGATGAGCTACCGGATGAACGCGATCAAGGACGTGCAGATTCTGCACGGCCGCGATACGGGACACGGACCGCGCACGTCGGGCGCGCAACGCGGCGACGATGCGGTTGACGGCGTGATCCTGATGAACGCGACACGCAAGGAAAAGCTGCCGCCGCTTTCGCTGCCGACGCGCGAGTACATGGAAAACGCGAAAGCGATCTGGGAAGAACTCGGGCTGCCGCCGCTGCGTCCGGAATGGCCGTGGTACGGCGTCTCGATGGGCGACTGGGACGAGCGCAACGAAGCGATGGCGCAGCGCGCCGTGAAGAGCGAGTACTTCGAAACGGGCGAGGAGCAGACGCGTCAACGCGTCGGGCCTGAGTGGATCAATAAGGATTCCGACTGGTTCTTCGCCGAAAAGAAAGACATCTAACGCGCCGCGGATAGCGGCCACCATATCAATAGAACGACATCGATGGAGGAGATATGCACGACAAAGGAGAAGCACTTCCGGCTGTACGAATGAGTATGTTGACGCGCTCGCTCGCGGCATTCACGTTGCTTGGGCTGTCGAGCGGCGCGGCGCATGCGCAAAGCAGCGTCACGTTATACGGTTCGCTCGACGGCGGCTTGCGCAATCTCGTGAACGGCACGAAGGCGGGCGGCGCGGCGTTGACGATGGCGTCGAACGGCGTGTACAACTCCAACCGCTGGGGCCTGGAGGGCAAGGAAGATCTGGGCGGCGGCTACTATGCGCGCTTCAATCTGGAAGCAGGCTTCGTGCTGTCGACCGGCGCGAATAACAACACCAACAACCAGATCTTCCAGCGCACGTCGACGGTTGGAATAGGCGGGCCATTCGGGCAGGTCGATATTGGGCGGCAATTCACGCTCCAGCATTTTCTGATCAAGGACTTCGAGCCGTTCGACTTTCATTACCTCGGCATTACGGAATCGACGGCGGTGTCGGGCGGCAACACCGGACGCGACGATAACGACATCAACTATCGCGGCATTTTCGGGCCGTGGGTGGTTCGCGGCGAATATGCGCTGGGCGGCGTGCCGGGCAGCGCCGCGCACGGCTCGACGCTCGCCGGCGGCCTGAACTATCGGGGCAAGACGATCAAGCTGGGCGCGGGCTATACGCACAAGTCGAATCCGCTGACGGCGACGTCGAGCGAATACTTCAGCAATGACCAGTACACGGCAGGCGGCACGGTGAGCGTGGGCCCTGTCGATGTGATGGCCGGTTACTCGCTCGATTTGCAGGACACGCCCGCTTCGGCGCGCAGCATGACACGCAATCAGTACTTGTGGGGCGGTTTGCGTTATCAGGCGACGCCGTTCTTCAGCGTGACTGCCGCGTATTACGACAACAAGAACAAGACCGGCGGCGTGGACGGCAGAAAAGACGTGGCGATTCTCGGCATCGACTATCTGCTCTCGAAGCGCACGGAGCTTTATGCGGACATCGACTATACGCATTTCACCGGCGTTTATGTCACTAACGCAACGTTGAACGCGTCGGGTCACGCGAAACAGACGGGTATCTCGTTCGGTATGAATCACTGGTTCTAGCCGTACCGTCTACTGCGACTTAACTCACGCAAAAAAACCGGTCGGAAGCCTTTAGGCTCCAACCGGTTTTTTTACGCTTGAACAATCAGTGTTCAGTGTTCAGTGTTCAGTGTTCAGTGTTCAGTGTTCAGTGATCGTCGAGCGACCCTTGCGCATTGAAGTGCGCGCGAATCGTCTTCGTGTGATGCAGAAATGCCGGCGTTGCCATCACCTCAAGGGAACGCGGACGCGGCAAATCGATGTCGTAGATCGCGGCTATCGAGCCCGGCCGTTCCGACATCACCAGTACGCGGTCCGACAGGAATACCGCTTCAGGAATGCTGTGCGTGATGAGCAGCACGGTTTTCTTCGATTCGAGCCAGATGCGCTGCAATTCCATGTTCATGCTCTCGCGCGTCATTGCGTCGAGTGCGCCGAAAGGTTCGTCCATCAGCAGAACGGACGGCTCGTGCAAGAGCGCGCGGCAGATCGACACGCGCTGCTGCATGCCGCCGGAAAGTTGCCACGGATACTTTTGCTCGAAGCCTTCGAGACCGGCCATGCTGATTAGCTGCATTGCCTTCTCGCGTGCTTCGCGCCTCGGCATGCGGCGCATCTCCGCCTGTAACAGGATGTTGTCGAGCACGTTGCGCCACGCGAGCAGCACGGCGCTCTGGAACACGATGCCCACATTCTTTTGCGGACCGCGAATCGGCTCGCCGGACAACGTCATCGTTCCCGACGAGATCGCTTCGAGTCCGGCGACCATCTTCAGCAACGTGCTTTTGCCGCATCCGGACGGCCCCACGATCGAAACGAACTCCTGCTCGCGGATGTCGAAATCGAGCGGTTTCAGCGCTTCCATCATGCCTTGCGCGCTGCGATAACTCTTGGTCACGCCGCGCAGTTCTATCAGCGATCTGGCGGGCGCGGGCGCGGAAAAAGACCGGTGATGCTTGTCGTCGAGCTTGAGTACGGTGGTCATAGCGGGGCGGGTTTCGGGTGAACGGAAAGGAACGACGCGGCGGCGCTAGTGCGGCTCATGGAACGAATGCGCCGGTGTAGTACTTCGCGGGCACGTTCGCCGACGGATCGAGCTTGCTGTACTGCACGATCGCGGCCACGGAGTCGTCGATGTTCTTCGCGCTGACGTGGAAGATCGGCGCCTTCTCGGTTTCGGGCGTGCGGTAGAACGGGATCGTCGCCTGCAGCGTGCGGATCATCGTGTCGCGCGAACCGGCGGCGGGCAGCGTCTTGAGTAGCGCATCGACCGCGGCGGCCGGGTCTTTCTCGCTGTCGTTCACGGACTTCGCCGTCGCGCGCATGAAGCGTTTGAGCAGATCGGCATGGTCCTTGATCATGTCGTCGCGCGCGATGATGCTAAGCGTCGCCACGTTCACGTTGTAGTCGGCAAACAGGATCGCGCGCGCAGGCTTCTTCGTGGCCTGCTCGACGGAGATCAGCGGGATCGTCGCGAAGCCGACCAGCAGATCCGCCTGACCCGTAATGACCGCATTGATCGTGGTCTGCGGATTGCCGGTGATGGTCTTGAAGTCGGAGTCCTTCAGGCCGACCTTGTTCATGAACATCGTCCATAGCTGCGACGACGCGTCGCCGGGCGCAACCGCAACCGTTTTTCCCTTGATGTCCTGCGGCGTTTTGATGTTCTTGTCCGCGAGCCCGACCACGGAGGTCGGATTTTCCTGCATCAGCACGCCGATCGCTTTGACGGGTGCGCCCATCGCGGCGACCTTGACCATCGTGCTGAAGTCCGCGTAGCCAATGTCCACGTTGTGCGTCGCGACGGCCTGCACGGTCGGGCCCGAGCCGTGTCCTTCCATCAGCTTGAGGTCGATGCCTTCGGCGTCGTAGTAGCCCTTCACCTTGCCGAGATAAAACGGTGCGACCGCGCCGTTGACCGTGTAGTTGAGCATCAATGTCAGCGAGTCTTTCGCGTAAGCGGCGTGGCTCGTGCAGCAGACCGCTGCAAACGCGAGCGCGGCTGCCATGCGCGTCGGCTTTCGTGATTTCATGGTGTCTCCTTCCTGTGGCCCCATCTGAAATGGGTGCTGTCTGCTTCTTGATGTGGGGTAGTCAAAGCGAATGCGGTGGAACCGCGCGAACGCCGCGAACGCCGAGAACGCCGCGAGCGCGTCAAGCGCGTCCAAGCAGCCGCGAGCGATGCGACGCATGCCACGGAATCGCGATGCGCTCCAGCATGTCGATGGCGACGAACAGCAGAGCGCCGATCACCGACAGCACGACCAGCGCCGAGAAGATCAGCGGCTGGTCGAAGTTGCCGTTTGCACGTTGCAGCACGAAGCCGAGTCCCGAATTCGCGCCGACGAATTCGCCGACCACCGCGCCGACGACAGCGAGCGTGATCGACACCTTCATGCTTGCGAAGATCGACGGAAGCGCGTGCGGCAGGCTGATCTTGAAGAACGTTTTCACCGGCGAACTGCCCATCGACTTCGCCAGATCGGTCAGATCCTTCTCGACCGATTTGAAGCCCATCACCGTCGATACGACCACCGGAAAGAAGCCGAGCAGGAACGCAACGAGTATGCGCGGAAAGAGTCCGAAGCCGAACCAGACCACAAAAAGCGGCGCGATCGCCACCTTCGGAATGCTCTGCGAAAACACGACGAGCGGGTACAGGTAGCTCTCGATCAGCGGCGACGCGGCGACCAGCATCGCGATCGGCACGCCGATCAGCACCGAAAGCGCGAAGCCGCCGAGCGTCGCGTAGAGCGTCGGCAACGACTCTTCCAGCAGCATCGACCATTGCGCCGCGATCTGATGGAAGATCGCTTCGGGCGTCGGCACCAGATACGGCGGAATCTTGAAGATGCGTATCACGAGATCCCACGCAAGCACGATGACCACGATAAGCAGCAGCGGACGGACCCACTGCGAACTCAGGACTTTCCTGGTGAAGTTCACGGCATTCGACCTTTATGGTTGAGAAGCGGAAGAGCGGGAAGAACTGGAAGAGACCGCGCGCGGACATGCGCCGGCATGCTCTGGCAGCAAGATTGACCGCCAGCCATGCGCCGGGCAAACGCTAATTGTTCATGCCGCATATGAGAGAAATTCATCCGCTGCGTGCGGCGGCGCGATGCGCAATAACGAAACGCGCATCGTCGTCGATGCGATGAAACGCCCGTTCGCAAGCGATGAATTGTTTTCATGCTTTACATGAAAGATCGTCGTTTGCCGGTCCAACGGCGAGCCCGCAATATCCGGCTGAGGGCTCGATGACCCGAACTCGAACGCATCCGATAGCCAGTGGAGCACGCAATGAATCAACCGATCAGTCCCGATGTCGTGTCGTCGCACGTTACCGTGCGTGACGGCACGCAAATCGGCTACACCCTCTACGGCGCAAAAGACAACACGGTGCGCGTGGTGCTCGTGCATTCGCTCGCGATGGACCGTCACTTCTGGGCGCCTGTCGTCGAGCGGCTGTTGCCGCGCGCTGCTGTGCTCGCCATCGATGCGCGCGGTCACGGCGCGTCCGGCAAGCCGGCTGGTCCGTACACGGTGTCGCTGTTTGCGCAGGACGTCTACGACGTGCTGCGCGCGACGGACTTTCGCAATGTGCTGATCGCGGGCGCGTCGATGGGCGGCTGCGTCGCGCTGCAATTCGCGGCCACATGTCCTGATGCGATCGGCGCGGGCTTGATCGACACGACCGCGTGGTACGGCGAGACGGCGCCGCAGGACTGGGACGCGCGCGCCCAGAAGGCCGAGGCGGGCGGCCTTGCGCCGCTGGTCGAATTCCAGACCACGCGCTGGTTCAGCGACGCGTTTCGCGCCGCGCATCCGCAAGTGGTGCAACGTTGCGTGGACACCTTTCTACGCAACGACGTTGCCGCGTTCGCCGCGACGGGCCGCATGCTCGGTTCGTTCGACGGCCGCGCGCTGATGGCGAAGGTGAAAGTGCCGACGTGCGTGATCGTCGGTGAAGAGGACTATGCGGCGACGCCCGCGATGGCGCGCGCGTTGCACGCGGGCATCGCCGGATCGACCTTCACCGAGATCCCGAAGGCGCGTCATCTGACGCCGCTGGAAACGCCCGACATCGTCGCGCGCGAACTGCACGCGCTGCTCGATCGCGCAGGCTGCGCCCGCTAGATGCACAAGAAACCTGCAACGAATACGCGCAACAAGGAGTGCCTGGATGATTCCGTTTGAGCTCGCGAAGCCACGGTCGCTGAAGGAAGCGATTGCGCTGCTGGACCCGGAAGACCCGGATATTCGCCCGGTGGGCGGCGGCACCGCGGTGATGTTGATGATGAAGGCCGGCGTGCTGCGGCCGACGCGGCTCGTCAGTTTGCGCGATATCGAGCCGCACTATGCGCAGGTTCGCCTGGACGACAACGGCGAGTTGCGTATCGGCGGATTGACGCGGCTCGCGACGCTCGAGCATTCGCCGGTCGTGAAGGAGGGATGGCCGCTCATCGCCCGCACGTTGCGCACGCTGTCGAATGTGCGAGTGCGCAATGTGGCGACCATCGGCGGCAACCTCGGTCACGCCGATCCTCATATGGATATGCCGCCGGTGCTGAGCGCGCTCGGCGCACGCGTGACGATCACGGGTCCGCACGGCGAACGCACGGTGCCCGTCGAGCAATTGTGCACGGGCTATTACGAAACCGTGCTCGCTCGCGATGAACTCATCTCCGAAGTGATCGTGCCGCCGCAAGCCGGCCGGCCCGCTGCGTACATGAAGGTCACGACCCGCGCGGCGCATGACTGGCCTGCGCTCGGCGTGGCTGTCGTGCTCGATATAGAGGGGCCGCGCATCGGCCGCGCGAGCGTGATTGTCGGCGCGGCGACGGACCGGCCGACACGGCTCACGCATGCCGAGGCGCTGCTTCGCGGCGCGGCGCCCGACGACGCGATTCTGCGTGAAGCGGGCGAAGCGGCTGCGGCGCAACTCGATATCGTCGGCGATCCTCATGGGTCCGCGAGTTACAAGAAGCAACTGCTGAAGGTCTATCTGGGCCGCGCGGTGCGCACGGCGCTGGCCGCCGCGAGCGGACGCGCCGCTCAATTCGGGGATCATGCGTGATGAAGATCGACAAGGCGCTGGAAGAACAGCCAGCACAAAAGCAGGTGGGCCGCGCATTGAACCGGCTCGAAGCGCGCTCGAAAGTGACGGGCCGCGCGGAGTACATTCATAACCTCGTGCTGCCGCGCATGCTGTACGGCAAGATTTTTCGCAGCACGATGGCGCACGCAAGGATTGTCGGCATCGACACGAGCGCCGCGCGTGAAATGGAGGGCGTATTCGCCGTGTACACCGGCGAAGATATTCGCAAGGTGATTCCCGAGCCTTACTATGGCCCGGCGTTTCACGACCAGCCGATTCTCGCGCTGGATAAAGTGCGCTACATCGGCGAGCCGGTTGCCGTCGTGCTCGCGGCCGATCCGCATATCGCCGAAGAGGCAACGCATCTGATCATGGCCGAATACGAGGAATTGCCGGCCGTGTTCAACGAAGTCGAGGCCGCGCAATCGGATGTACTCGTGCACGACTTCCTGCGCCCAGCGGGTACGTTCCCGGACCTGAAGCATCTTGCCGGACGCAAAGGCACCAATGTCGCGCTCGATTTCCAGTTGCGGCGCGGCGACGTGGAGGCGGCCTTCGCAAGCGCCGCGCATGTATTCGACGACACGTTCACCACGCAGCAGGTGATGCACACGCCGCTCGAGCCGATGGTCTCGCTTGCCGAGCCGGATATGGGCACGGGAATGCTGACGGTGCATACGGCTTCGCAGAGCCCGTCGTTCGTGCGCATCGAAATCGCGCGTCTGCTCGGCTGGGACGAGAACCGCGTGCGCGTGAAGTCGGCGCTGCTCGGCGGCGGCTTCGGCGCGAAGCTGTATATCAAGCTCGAAGCACTCGTCGTCGCGCTGGCGCTGCTGTCGCGGCGCAACGTGAAAATCTCGCTGACAATGGAAGAGCAGTTCTTCACGATCACCAAGCACGCCACCACGTTCCGCATGAAAACGGCGGTAAACGAAGAAGGCCGCATTGCCGCGCGCAAATGCGAGGTCTGGTGGAACGGCGGCGCGTATGCCGATATCGGGCCGCGCGTCACGCAGAAGTCGGGCTTTACCGCTTCGGGTCCGTACGACATCGAGAACGTCTGGATCGATTCGTATCAGGTCTACACGAATCTGCCGCCTGCGGGCGCATTTCGCGGCTTCGGCATTCCGCAGATGGTGTGGGCTTACGAGAGCCACGCCGATATGATTTCGCGCGCGCTTGGCATCGATCCGCTCGAATTCCGCCGCCGCAATATTCTGCGCGAAGGGCGTCCGCATGCAACCGGCACGCCGATGCACGACGCGGCGATCGGTCTCGTGCTCGAACGCGTCGCGCAGCGAATGAACTGGGCGGCGCCGTTCGAGCGCGGCACAGGCACGCTGCGGCGCGGGCGCGGCATTGGAGTCGGCTTCAAGGCGCTGGTGGCGCCCACCACGTCGATGGCGATGGTGAGCCTCGCGGGCGACGGCAGTTGCACGGTTTATTCGAGCACGGTCGACATGGGCCAGGCGTCGGAAACCGCGATTGCGCTGATGGCCGGCGAAGTGCTCGGCATTCCCGCCGAACGCATCCGCGTGATGCGGCCCGATACGGACGTGACGCCCTACGACATGGCGACGCTCGGCTCGCGCTCGACATTCCACATGGGACACGCGGTGCGTCTCGCCGCTGAAGACGTGAACCGCAAACTCGCCGAACTCGCCGATGAACTCGGCGTGCCGGCCGCGCCCGCGAGCCGCGCGGGCGAACTGCTGCGGCGCAAGTACGGCATGCAGGCGGGCAACATCGTCGGCATAGGCAGCTTTATTCCGCCGTACAAGTCGCCGGAACACGAGACAGGGCAGTCGGAGAACATCACACCGAACTGGATGGTGGGCGGCTGCGGCGTCGAAGTCGAAGTGGATACGGAGACGGGCCACTTCAAGCTGCTGCGCTTCGAGCATGTGGTGGATTGCGGCACGCCGATCAATCCGAAGGTGGTCGACACGCAGATCTCCGGCGCGGCCATCATGCAGCTCGGCATTTCGCTGTTCGAGCGCATGGAGTTCGACGAGGTCGGGCAGCTTCGCAATGCGTCGTTCGCCGAGTACAAGATTCCGGGCATCCACGATATTCCGCCGGTCATCGGGCGCGAGACCGTCGACTCGGTGCAGAGCAACGGGCCGTTCGGCGCGAAAGGCGTCGGCGAGAGTTCGACATTCGGCGTTGCGTCGGCGATTGCCGAGGCCATCGAAGACGCGGTCGGCGTGCGTCTGAAGTCGCTGCCGCTCACGCCCGAGCGTGTGTACCGTGCGCTGTGCGCCGCGCGCAATGAACCGCTATCCGAGGAATAAACATGAGCGCTACTTCCATCAACATTCAATTCACGCTGAACGGCGAGCGCGTGAGCGCCGAGGTCGAACCGCATCACACGATTCTCGACGTGCTGCGTCAGCAGTTCGCGCTATATGGCGCCCGCGAAAGCTGCGGTCAGGGCTTGTGCGGATGCTGCACGGTGATCGTCAACGGCGAGAGCGTGTCGGGCTGTCTCTATCTCGCCGCAATGGCCGACGGCGGTGAAGTCAGCACGATCGAAAACCTGGACGCCAATGGAGAACTCGATCCGGTGCAGCAGGCGTTCATCGAGTGCGGCGCGTTTCAATGCGGCTTTTGCACGTCAGGCTTCATACTGATGAGCCGCCAGTTGCTCGACCGCAATCCGGACCCGAGCGAAGCCGAGATCCGCAATTTCCTGTCGGGCAATCTTTGCCGTTGCGCCGCGTATCCGGAGATCATCGAGGCCGTCAAGCTCGCCGCGCAAATGCGCAAGTCGAAGGCGACGGTCGCCGTCGTGGCCGCGTAGCGCGCCTGCAAACAACGGCAAATCAACGCAGTGACGCGCGTCTGAAGAACAACAGACGGCATGGCGCGCGATAACGACATCGAGGAGACAGTCGATGCAGCACCCTCTGGAGGAAAGCTCCGGCGGCGGCACGCGCGGCAGCCTGGGCGGCGAGCCGCGGGTCGCCCTGGACGACGCAACCCATGCCGTCTGGTATCGCTCGATCAACCGCCAGCAATGGAGCGCATTGATCGCGTCCAATCTCGGCTGGTTCTTCGACGGCTACGAAACTTACGCACTGGTTCTGACCGTGGGCGGCGCGCTCGGCCAGTTGCTGCCGGCGTCGGGCCACGCGCAGATTCCGTTCTACGCGGGACTGGTGATCGCATTGACGCTGCTCGGCTGGGGCATCGGCGGATTGATCGGCGGCATCCTGACCGACTATATCGGCCGCAAACGGATGATGATGTTCGCGATTCTCGCGTATTCGCTGACCACCGGTTTGAGCGCGCTGTCGTGGGACTGGACATCGTTCGCGGCGCTGCGCTTCATCGTCGGTCTCGCGATGGGATCGGAGTGGGCGACGGGCACCGCAATGACCGCGGAAATCTGGCCGGACCGGCATCGCGGCAAAGGCGCGGGGCTCATGCAGTGCGGCCTCGGCACGGGCTTTTTCGTCGCGTCGCTGATATGGCTTTTCATGAGCGGCGCAGGCGAGCATGCATGGCGCTACATGTATCTGATCGGCGTGCTGCCCGGTCTCGCGACGCTGTGGATGCGCGCGGGCATTCCCGAGTCCGAGCAATGGCAGCGTGTGAACACGGAGCGCAAGGCGACGCTCGCGCGCAGGAAGTCGGGCATGACGCTCGACGCGCGCGAACAGTCGCTCGCGCGCTTTACGCTCGTCGATCTGCTGGCCGATGCGAAGCTGCGCCGCCGCACGTGGATCGCCGTGCTGATGTCGCTTAGCACGACGCTCGGCTGGTGGGGCATCTCGACATGGGTGCCGCCCTACATCGGCTCGGTCGCGGCGCGTGCCGGGCTTTCGGCGGCCTCATGGGCGAGCTTTGCCGGCATGGCCTACAACGTCGGCGCGATCAGCGGTTATATTGGCCTCGGCTTTCTCGCCGACGCCTATGGCCGCAAGCGCATCACCTGTCTATTCTTCGCGATGGCGTTCGTGCTGACGCCGGTGCTCTTCATGTGGACGCACGACGTCGGCCTGCTGCTGGCGGTCGCCTGCGTGGCAGGCTTTTTCAGCCTCGGTCAATATACGTGGATGCCCACGTGGCTGCCCGAGCTTTATCCGACGCGCGTACGCGGCACCGCTATCGCGCTGTGCTTCAATGTTCCGCGCTTTCTTGCGTGGACGGGGCCGCTCGTCGCCGGCACACTGATCACCCGCTTCGGCGGCTACGGTCATGCGGCGGTCATAGTCGGCTTCATCTATCTGGTCGGCCTCGCGCTCGCGCCGTGGCTGCCGGAAACGCGCGGCCAACCCTTACCAGAAGAGGTTTGAACCATGAATTTCATTTTCACCGACAATGCGCCGTCTCCGGGCGGCCACTATTCGCAGGCTGTGCAGGCGGGCGGCTTCACGTTCGTCTCGGGCATGCTGCCGGGGCCGGGCGTGGCCACCGACGGCTCCGACAACTTCGAGCGCCAGGTGCGCGCCACGCTCGCTCATTGCGAGCAGGTGCTGGCCGCGGCGGGCTGCGCGCTGACCGACGTCGTGCAATGCACCGCGTACATCGTCGATGTGAAGAACTGGCCGGAGTTCAACCGGCTCTACGCGGGGTATTTCGGCGCTCACAAGCCGGCGCGCGCGGTCGTGCCGGTGCCCGAGCTGCACCACGGCTTTCTCGTCGAGCTGCAGATGGTCGCGCATCGCGGCGCATAAACGCGCCGCTTTACGGAGGACACGATGGACAGCATCGACGTGAGCGTGCTGCGCAATGCCGTCGACTGGCTCGCGCCGCGCCGCCGCGTCGTACCCGTCACGGTGACGCGCACGTGGGGTTCGAGTCCGCGCCCCGTCGGCGCGATGCTCGCGATGCGCGACGACGACCTACTCCTGGTCTTGATCCGCCTCCGGCAACTCCGGCCCTGAGCTGACGATCCCCCACCATTGCTGACGCAGTGCGTCGCGCAAGATCTTGCCGCGCGCGCTGCGCGGCAGCGCTGCAACCGGATAGATATTCATCGGCATCTTTTCACGCGGCAGATGCCGCCGGCAATGCGCACGCAGCGCCTCCACGTTCGGCGCGATGTCCGGCTGCAGCACCACGAAGCAGACCGTTTCCTGTCCATACACCGGGTCGGGCACACCGAGCGCCGCGACGTCCTGCACATGAGGATGCGTACGCATCACATCCTCTATCTCCTGCGGCACGATCTTCACGCCACCACGAATGATGAGATCGTCCATGCGAGCCGCCATGCGCACGAAGCCGTCCGTGTCGCGTGCGGCGATATCCCGCGTGAAGAGCGGCGCGCCGCGAATCGGCAGCAGCGAGCCGTCTTGCTGAAGCACGCCGAGCGCGAGCTTGTCACCGTCGACGACAACCTGGCCTTCGACGCCGGCAGCGCACGGCATACCGTCGGCATCCACGATCTCGAAGCGGATATGCGCGGCCGGATAACCGACCGTCCCGAGCTTGCGATGCTCGAGCCGGTTGCCGCACATCCATCCCGCTTCCGACGACCCATACAGATTGAGGATGCGAATGCCGTAGCGCTTTTCGAAGCGCATCCATTGAACGGGCGATAGCGGCGCTGTGCTGCATGTCATCGCGCGCAGCGACGAGAACGTGTCGGCGCTCACCTCGAGCGGTGCTTCGAGAAGCATGTTGAGCACCGTGGGCACGCCCGCGCAAACGGTAATGCGCTGATCGCGGATCCAGTCGCCGAAGCTGCTGCGCGAAAAGCGGCGCGCGACGCATAGTGTCGAACCGAGTTGCAGGAACGGAATGAAGCTCAGTATCTGCGCCGAGTACCAGTCGAACGAACGGTATTCGAGCATGCGGTCGTCGCGGCTCGAACCGAGCAGGTCGATACTGTCGAGGCCGTTGAGCCAGTACGACTGGTGATCGTAGACGACGATCTTCGGAATGCCGGTCGTGCCCGACGTGCAGCACATCGACGCAATGTCGCGAAGCGTGCATACGGTTGCGCCATCGGGTAGCGGCGTGCCGTCGTGCGCGCCTGCTTCGAGCGAGATGATGTCGCCATCGCAGCCGATGTTCTCGCGGCCGGCCGAGGCCCACGAAACGAAGCGCACGACCTGCACGTTCGCTGCGGCGACGGAGGTGTCGGCGGGGTCCACGGCGTCGACGGGAAACACGATCAGCTTCGGCCTGATCGTGTCGAGCAACTGCCGTGCGATCTTTACGCCGACGAAGGGCACGTCGAGCGGACACACGATTGCACCGAGCCGCCACGCGCCGAGCCACAGCAGCAGCTTGTCGGGCGCATCGCAGTCGGCGAGCACGACGCGCGTGCCTCTCGTCACGCCACGCCGCGCGAATTGTCTGGCGATCGTCTCGACCGATTGCGCGAGTTGCTCGAAGCTCATGCTCACGCGCCGCTCGACATCGACGATGGCAGGCTTGTTGGGCGTCGCGCGCCGATGCTGTTCGAGCAGGGCCGCGACAGTGCGAAAAGGCGGATCGTTCGTGGGCGGATGCGTGCTGACCATGAGCTCAGCAGGGCTCGGGCACGGAAGGCGAGGCGGCCTCGCATTGCGCCGCGGTCTCGCCGCGATCGCGGTTTTCGCCGAGCCGCGCGAGCGCCCATTCACGGAAGGCTTCCACTTTCTTCGTGCGTGCCTTGTCGGTCGGCGACGAAACGAAATACGCGGAATTCGACGGCACACGCACGTCGAACGGCGCCACGAGTTTGCCGCTCGCCAGATCGCCGTTCACGAGCGGCGTGCGGCCGATTGCAATGCCGACGCCGTCCACGGCCGCCGCGAGCGACGTGAGCTGCAAATGGAAAACGGATTCGCCGGCGAATTCGACGGGCTCATGCACGGCCGCTTCGAGCCACGCGGGCCAGTCGTCCTGATACATCGAATAAAAGTACGTGCGAATCTGCCGCATGCGTGCGAGCACTTCCGCGACCGATCCGAACTTGCCGGCTTCTTCGAGCACCGCGGGCGAGCACACGGGAAAAAATTCCTCGCCATGCAGACGGTCGGAGCGCGCCGACGCCCAGCGCCCGGAGCCGTAACGGATCGCGACGTCGTAGCTGTTGCGATCGAACTCGTTGAACGTCGAACTGGTTGCGACGTGCACGGTGATGTCCGGATGAGCACGCTGGAATTCGGGCAGCGCGGGGATCAGGCATTTGACTGCGTAGGTGGGCAGGCACGTCACCGTGAGCACGGTGCTGGGTTTTTTCTTGCGCGCGTGCGCCGTGGCGATGGACAGCAGATTGATCGCCTCATGCACCGAATCGAGATACTCGCGTGCCGCCGGCGTGAGTGTGAGCACGTTTCGGCGCCGCACGAAAAGCTTGACTTCGAGCCGGTCTTCGAGCGTCTTGATCTGGTGGCTGATGGCCGTCTGCGTCAACTCGAGTTCCTGTGCCGCGCGGGTGAAGCTCAAATGCCGCGAGGCAGCTTCGAATGCGAGCAGGCTCTGAAGCGAAGGGATATAGGGTCTCATCTGTTGTCAGCGCAATGCAGGAACGCCTGGGTAGTGGATCTTAGCGGGTTTCATCGGCGCGCGAGGCGCCTCGCACGGGCGCGGGAATACGTGTCGGCGGCCCTGCGGAAAGCCGCCCTGCGGAGAGCCGCCCTGCGGAAGGCCGCCCCGCGGAAAGCCGCACCGATGCCTGGATGATCGGCTGGTTACGGACCCCGAGGAAATGAAACTTTTTCATGCAGGCATGAGAAAAGTTAGTTTGCGCGCGTGGAAAGCGCTCATGCACTCTTGGTCCGGTCGAGCGAAGCGTCGTCTATCGGCGCACATTAATCAATCGTTACAAACCCGGAACGTCAATGTGCCGGGCCGCGCGCGAAGAACCGAAACGTTGGGCAGTCAGGCCCGTTCACGCGCGGATAGGGAGAGAACAACAGTGGATATCGATGTGCTGGAAAATCCGTTTCTTGCCAGCCTCGGCTTGTCGCGCACGGCCTGGCGCGATGGCTATGCGGAGTTTCGCCTGAACTTGCAGCCCGAATTGCTGAACCGGCAACGCGTGCTGCAAGGCGGCGTGGTGGCGACGCTGCTCGATGCGGCCTGCGGTTATGCGGGGCTTTATAGCGCCGATCCGCTGCGGCCGATACACGCGGTGACGCTGTCGCTGACGCTCAACTTCCTCGATAAGGGAGTGGGCGAGACCTTGATCGGCAAGGGCTTTCTCGAGCGCAAGGGGCGGTCGGTTTATTTCGCGCGCGGCGAGGCGTGGATCGATTCGAAGACGCTGATCGCCACCGCGCAGGGCACCTTCAAATATGCGGGCGGTTACGGCCGGCGCGAGCCGTCGAGCGCCCCGCCTGGCGAGCTCGACTGAACTTAACTTTACTTAACTGACATGCGGCGGGCCGCAGCGCCGCGGTCACTTCGTCACGATCGCATTCGCACGATCGCATTGCAACCATCGCATGAATCCTTCTCATCCCTGTCATGAAGGATGGTCGTTTGCGTGTGCCGCCGCATTGCCTCATTGTGGCGATCAACAAGTGAAGCGGCGCCACGTGACGACGGCGCGCGCAATCCCGCATACGAATACGAATACAAATCGCCAAACTATCGGAGACACACGACGTGACAGACAGCTCGACTTCCCATCCGCTCGATCTGCGGGCATGGCTCGACGAGGCGCGCGCGCTCGGCGAACTGACCGACGTTTCGGGCGCGGACTGGAATCTGGAACTCGGAGCGATCAGCGAGTTGAACGTGAAGAAGGAGCGGCCCGCCGCGCTGCTTTTCGACGATATCCCCGACTATCCGCAAGGACATCGCGTGCTGACATGCAGCACCGCGAGCCCGGCGCGATTGTCGTCGATCCTGCGCGTCGGACATCAGCCGACGCACCGCGCGCTGGTCGAGACATTGCGCGGCAAGCCGAAGCAATGGCAGGCGCATGCACAGGAATACGATCCGGTGACGGTGGCGGACGGCCCCGTGTTCGACAACGTGCAGACCGGCGGCGACGTCGATCTCTTTTCGTTTCCCGCGCCGCTGTGGCATGAGAAAGATGGCGGCCGTTATATCGGCACCGGCTGCATGGTGGTGACGAAAGATCTCGACTCGGAGTGGATCAATGTCGGCACGTACCGCGTGATGATTCACGACCGCAATCATGTCGGCCTCGACATGATTCCGGGCAAGCACGGCGCGATCCAGTACGACAAGCACATGAAGGCGGGCAAGCCGTTTCCGGTCGCGATCGTGATCGGCTGCGATCCGCTCGGCTACCTGATTTCAGGCATCGAAGTGCCGTTCGGCATGTGCGAGTACAACTATATCGGCGCGATCCTGAAGAAGCCGGTCTCCGTGGTGAAAGGGCAGTTGACGGATCTGCCGTTCCCGAGCGCATCGGAGATCGTGATCGAAGGCTATGCGCATCCGGGCGACGTCAGGATCGAAGGGCCGTTCGGCGAATTCCACGGCTATTACCCCGGCAAGGCGGAGACCGCGCCGGTGGTGACCATCGAGCGCATCTACTATCGCAACAACCCGATCATCATGGGCAGCCCGCCCGCAAAGCCGCCGAACGACTACTCGTATTCGAAGGCCGTGATGCGCTCGGCGTTGCTCGTCGATGCGCTTCAGGCGGCCGGCGTGCCCGATGTCGCCGGCGTGTGGGCGCACGAGATCGGCGGCGCGCGCATGTTCAACGTGGTGTCGATCCGTCAGCGCTATGCGGGACACGCGCGGCAGGCAGGACATATTCTCAGCCAGTGCGGCGTGGGCGCATACATGTCGCGCTATTCGATCGTGGTCGACGAGGACATCGACCCGGCCAATCTTCAGGAGGTGATGTGGGCCGTCGCGACGCGCACCGATCCGGACATCGATATCGACATTGTCAAACGCGGCATGGGGTCGAAGAACGATCCGATGTCGATTGCGAATCCGTACAAGGCGCCGTTCAACTCGAAGGCGATTATCGACGCGTGCCGTCCGTTCGATTTTCTCGCGGAGTTCCCGCAGGTTGCCGAGGCGAGCAAGGAACTGCAGGACAAGACGCGCGCGAAATGGGAACACATTCTCGGCTGACGGACGACAAGGAGAGTTGCACATGGAACTGACAGGCGAACAGATTTTGCCGCTGCCGCGCGAACGCGTATGGGCCGCATTGAACGACCCCGAAATCCTCAAGGCTTCGGTGCCCGGCTGCGAGTCGTTCGAACGCGTCGACGACAACCAGTTTCAGATGGTGATGGCTGCAAGCGTCGGCCCGATCAAGGCGCGCTTCAAAGGCAAGATGGTGCTGACTGATTTACAACCGCCGCAGTCGTATTCGATGACGTTCGAAGGATCGGGCGGCGCGGCAGGCTTCGGCAAGGGCGGCGCGCACGTCGATCTGCTTGCCGACAACGGCGGCACGCGGCTCGTGTACCGCTCGCATGCGCAGGTTGGGGGGCGTCTCGCGCAAGTGGGCGCGAGACTGATCGACGGTGTCGCGCGAAAAATGGCCGAGGACTTTTTTGGGCGCTTCACGGCGGCTGTGATTGGGCCGCAGCAGACGGCGGAAGATGAAGCACGCCCGGCGACCGCTTCTGCCGACGCTCACGCAGGCACGCTCGCCACTTCGCAGACAGCGGCAGGCACGAGCGCAAGAAACTGGACGTGGGCACTGGGCGTGGTGGTCGTCCTTGCGCTCGTCGCGGTGTACGCATTGCATTGATAACAACGACGGGGATGCGTGAACGACGTATCGGGCGCCGCAGCCCGAACGCCGCTCGGGGCACCCGCAACAGGAGACGACGATGCAGGATGGCAATACGCTACAGGGCGCAGTCACACGCGACGACACGCAGACGGCGGCCGTCGAAGCGGCTGTCGACGCTGCAAGCGCGGCGCTGATTCGCCGGATAGAGAGCGTGCCGTTTTCGCGCTGGCATACGAAGGCGCGGATCATCGTCGGCAGCGCGACGTTCTTCGATGCGTTCGACGCGCTCTCGATCGCCTTCGTGCTTCCGGTGCTGATCGGTCTGTGGCATATCGAGCCGCTCGAGATCGGCGTGCTGATCGGCGCGAGCTACATCGGTCAATTCATCGGCGCGCTGACGTTCGGCTGGTACGCGGAACGGCGCGGCCGAATTCGCAGCGTGACGATCGCCATTGCGATCATGTCCGTGATGAGCATGGGCTGTGCGCTAAGCGGCAGTTTCGCGGTGCTGCTGGTGTGCAGATTCATTCAGGGAATCGGCGTGGGCGGTGAAATGCCGGTCGCGGCGACGTACATCAGCGAGTTGTCCAACGCTCACGGCCGCGGCAAATATTTTCTGCTATACGAACTGATTTTCCCGGTCGGTTTGATGGCGACCGGACAGATCGGCGCATGGCTCGTGCCGCTCATCGGCTGGAAGATCATGTTCTGGATCGGCGCGGTGCCTGGGCTTCTGATCGCGCTGCTGATCGCGCGCTTGCCCGAATCGCCGCGCTGGCTGATTTCCAAAGGACGATTCGACGAAGCGGAAGCCGTGATCCGCGACATGGAAGCGAGCACGGATCGCCGCATCGAACCCGGCCGGCGCCAGCAGCCGAACAAAGGCGTGATGAATGCGCGCGCGGGCTGGCGCGAACTGCTTTCGCCGTTCTATCGCGGCCGCACGCTCGTCGTGTGGGTGCTGTGGGCGACCGCGTTTTTCATCGCGAACAGTTTGAACAACTGGCTGCCGACCTTGTATCGCTCGGTTTATCACCTGCCGCTGCAAACCGCGCTGCGAGCCGCGTCGATGACCAACGTCGCACAAGTCGCGCTGCTGCTGATCTGCGCGTATGTGATCGATCGCGTTGGCCGCCGCAACTGGACGGTGTCCGCTTTCTGTCTGGCGGCGATTCTGTTCGCATGCCTCGGGCTCTTTGCCGCGCACGACGTATGGAGCGCAATGGTGCTCGGCACGCTGAGTTATGGACTGATCGGTTCGATCGCGGCGGTGCTGTACCTGTACACGCCCGAGGTTTATCCCACCAGAATGCGCGCGACGAGCACCGGGCTCGCCACTTCCTGGCTGCGTCTTGCGTCCGCGGTCGGACCGTCGCTTGCGGGACTGCTGCTGCATAAGCGGGGCATCGGCTCGGTGTTTGTGATGTTCGCCGTGGTGGCGGTGGTCGGCGCGATTTGCGCACTCAGAATGACAGAGACGCGCGAACGAAGCCTCGAGGAAATCGCGCCGTGACAAGGCTGCGGGTTGCGATAAGCGCGCTCACTCATTAGCGAAATACGCTGGCAACCTGAAGCCGTCATAGAAGCGGTTGCCGCGAATCGCCTGCTGAAACTCCACCGACCGATACGCGTCGACGATGTCCTGCGTCGCGCGCGCATTGCGGTTGCCGGCCTTCACGACGACCTGGTTGATATACGGCGGCGTCATCTCTTCCAGCGCGAGCGCATCGGCCAGTTTGTGGCCGCTGAAAATAGCGAAATTGCCCTGAATCGCGGCGTAATCCACATCGTCGAGCGCGCGCGGCGCTTGCGCCGATTCCAGCGGAACAATCTTGATGCCGGCCGGATTGGCGATCACGTCGCGCTCGGTGACGTCGACGGGATTCGGGTTCGGCTTGATCCTGATCCAGCCGATGCGCTGCAGGATCTTCAGCGCGCGTTCGAGATTCACCGGATCGTTCGGCACCGCGACGCGCGCGCCGGGTTTCACTTCAGCCAGCGTTCGGTGCTTCTTCGAATAGAGACCCATCGGCGGCGTCGGCACCTGCACCACGCCGACGAGGTCGGTCCCGTTGCGCTCGTTATACGACTTCAGATAGACCTCGTGCTGCATCACGTCGGCGACAATCTCGCCGCGATATACGGCCTGATTTGCTTCGAGCCCTGTACTGAACTCGACGTACTTGATCGCATAGCCTTTCTTGCGCAGTTGCGGTTCGACACCCGCTTTGAATTCGTCCGCGTAAGGACCAGGCACGAAGCCGACGCGCAATTCCTGCGCGGTGTTCTTGCCATCGGCGGCATGCGCGCTAATGGACGTTAGCGCGGTGAGAGCGCTGAGCGTGGTGGCGAGCAGCAGCGCGCCGGCTGCGCGTTTTTTGAAGGGTGACGGGATAGTGATTGTTCGGAACATGACGATGAAAGTAGTGGCGATCGCACCGGCAACCGTGCAGCGTTGCTAGAGAACTTTGAATTCGAAGCAGTAGATCACGCGCCGTTTCGAACGCCAAACAACTAATTCTGCTTATCAATTGCCAGTTCTCGCTCGCAATGCAAGCCGCGATAAGCGTGCCGGGAAATTGCAATTTAAAGTCTCGCTGAATTTCAAATGCACGGAGCAATCCGTAGCAAACCCGACTTCGATGTTTGTCTCCCGCATTTCGCGATCCTAAGATTGGACCCCTTTCAGCCGATGATGTTAACCACGACAACAAGGGGTAAAGATGAAACGAGTCGCTCTCACCAGCGCCGCCGGTCTGCTTGCAATCACTCCACTCGCCGCTCACGCGGAAAGCTCGGTCACGTTGTACGGGCTCGTGGATGCGGGCATCACCTACACGAACAATCAGAAGGGCGCGAGCAACTTCCAGCAGACGAGCGGCAAGCTCAGCGGCAGCCGATGGGGCCTCAAAGGCAACGAGGATCTGGGCGACGGCTGGAAGGCCGTGTTCACGATCGAGGGCGGCTTCCGTCCCAACGACGGTACGCTGGCTCAGGGCGGCCGCGAGTTCGGACGGCAGGCGTTTGTCGGCGTCCAGAAAACCGGCATCGGCACATTGACGCTTGGACGCCAGTACGAGCCGCTCGCCGATCTCGCGGCGCAATACGCGGGCTCCGGTTTCTGGTCGCCGTCGACCCACATCGGCGATAACGACAATCTGAACCAGACTTTCCGCGTCAATAACGCCGTCAAGTTCCGCAGCGACACGATTGCCGGATTCACGGTGGACGGCCTGTATGCGTTCAGCAATCAGGCCAGCGGCGGCAGCGGAACAGGGTTCGGCAACAACCGCGCATGGGGCATCTCGGCGAACTACGTCAATGGACCGTTGTCGATCGGCGGCGGCTACGTAGTGCTCAATCATCCGGATACGACGTCGAATACGAGCGGTGCGGTCGGCGGCGCGTCGACCACGAGCGGCGACGATTACAGCGGCGCGTTCTTCTACGGATTGAACGGCGGCGTGGTGCGCCAGCAGATCGCGGTGGCGGGCACCAACTACGCATTCGGCCGCGCGACGGTCGGCTTTGCATGGAGTCACACGCAGCTCGACTACAACGACGGCTCGTCGCGCAAGTTCAACAACTACGACCTGAATGCACGCTACCTGTTCACGCCTGCGCTGACGCTGATCGGCGTCTACACCTATACGGATGGCCGCGCGACGAATCTGCCGGGAACCAGCGGCGCGAATCTGAAGCCGCGCTGGCATCAGTTCACGCTCGGTGTCGACTATGCATTGTCGAAGCGCACCGACGTGTATCTGTCCGGCGTGTATCAGCTTGCCGTCGGCGATGCATCGACGCGGGTCGGCTCGGGCTACCGCACCATCGCGGCGATTGCCGATGCCGGCACGGCTTCGTCGACGAACCGTCAGGTCGCCGTGCTTTCAGGCTTGCGCGTGAAGTTCTGACCGGAGGCCGCGACGGCATGGCGCATGCATGCCGTCGTGGCTTATACGCGATACGTGATACGTGATTGAGTTGCTGAGTCGTTTCAGCCGCGCGCCGCTTCGGCGGCTTCGCGCGTCTTGCCGTGCTGAAGTCCGCGCGCCAGCAAACGAACCGAGGCGATGCGTTGCGCGGCATCCGTCACCGGATTGTCGATGATGAATTCATCCACGCCATAGCGGTCTTGCAGTTCACTGAGCGCATCGTGCACCGCGTCGGATGTGCCATGCACGATGTGGTTCTCGCGTTCGTCGATGCGATGAGCGCCGCCGCCTGCCTGACGAACGAACTCTTCGGCCTGCGCGATGCTGCCCACCGTGACCGGCTGCTGATCGCCGACCTGCACGCGAAAACGCCGCGTGTCCGATGCGAGCCGCGCTGCTTCGTCGGCGCTTTCTGCTGCTATGACGGAGAGAGCCAGCAATGCCTTGCGTCCGTTCGATGCCGCGCGATAGCGCTCCAACGCGCGCTCGATCTCGTCCGGCGCGCCGTTGATGTGAGCCGCGTACACGAAGTCCCAGCCAAGCCGCGCCGCAAGCGCCGCGCTCTCGACGCTTGCTCCGAGCAGAAAAGGGCGCGCAGGCGAAGGCGGCAGCGGCGTGGCTCGCAGCACGGAACCGAACTGCTCGTCGCCGTCGGCAGCATCGTGTTCGCGATTCGCGCCGAGAGCATCGGCGAGATAGCGGTCCAGCTCGAACGCGAGCGCAGCGAAATCGGGCTTGTGCGCAGGGTCGCGCGCCGATTGCAGCGCGCGCGTCGAAAGCGGCAAACCGCCAGGCGCCTTGCCGATGCCGAGATCGACGCGGCCGGGCGCGAGCGAGGCCAGCAGATTGAAATTTTCCGCGACCTTGTAGGGACTGTAATGCTGCAGCATCACGCCGCCCGAACCGACACGTATGCGATTGGTGCGTGCAAGGATATAAGCGATCAGGATTTCCGGCGAAGGGCAGGCGAGCTGACTCGTGTTGTGATGTTCAGCGAGCCAGTAGCGCCGGTATCCCCATGACTCCGCATGGCGCGCCAGTTCGACCGTGCGCCTGAGCGCCTCGGTCGGCGTTTCGCCTCGTGCGATCGGGCTCTTGTCCAGCAGGCTTAAAGCGTAGGCGGTCATGTGAGGTTCTGGAAGTACGGCATATATCGGGCTTGCGCGGCGCGACGAGCCGATCATTAGTACGGCGATGGTATTTCTCGATGAACGGCGCGGTCAAACAATCTAGAAGAATAAGTAAAGGCAAAAAGATTTGTTCGATGCGAAGACGCCGGCCGATGTTTAATGAGGCCAACGCCTCGAATTGCCGGCACTTTCCAGAGAACTGTCATATGCACCTGAATCCAATCGTCAGCGAGGTCGACTTCGACCTGGCCGGCCGGCACACCGGTTATCTGCGTTTGCCGCACTCCGTGCATCGTTCCGCATACGGCTGGCTGCCGTTCCCCGTCGTGTCGATACGAAACGGCAGCGGGCCTGTCGTGCTCGTGATGGCCGGCAATCACGGCGACGAATACGAAGGACAAATTCTCGCCGCGCAACTCGCGCGCGAGATCGATCCGGCCCATCTAACGGGGCAAATCATCGTGTTGCCGGCCGCGAATGCGCCCGCGGTCGAGCAGGGTCTACGGACCTCGCCGATAGACGACGGCAATCTCAATCGCGCGTTTCCCGGCGACCCGCGAGGCTCGCCCACGCAGATCGCCGCGCATTACATCGAGCATGAATTGCTCGCGCGTGCCGACTATCTGATCGACCTGCATTCGGGCGGCAGTTCACTGCTCTATCACGGCGGCAACATGCTCGCGATCGAGCCGCGCGACGAGGCCGGGAAAGCGCGGCTAATCGATTTGCTGAATGCATTCGGTTTGCCGAACGCATTCATTCATCGCGAGAATCCGGTGCATGCGGCAGCGGCGGCGCGGCGTCAAGGCGCGGTGTCCATCACGACCGAACTCGGCGGTGCGGGCACGGTCAGCTCCGCGCTGATTCGCGAAGCGCGCCAGGGGCTGCTGCATTTCCTTGGGCACGTCGGTGTGCTGCATGGCCCGCTCGTCCCCGAATCGCCGCCTGCAAGCACGCGTTTCAGACGCGTCGCCGGTGCGCGGCACTACGTTTATGCCTACGACAGCGGCGTTTACGAGCCGCTTGTCGAACTCGGCGACCGGGTAAGTCAGGGGCAACCCGCTGCGCGAATCCATTTCCCAGATACGCCGTGGCGCGAGCCGGTGATTCGCCATTTCGACAGCGACGGAGAAGTCGTTTGCAAGCGCGTGCCCGCGTTGGTCCGAAGAGGCGATTGTCTGTTTCACCTTGCAGAGGACGATCCAACGTTCTTTACGCAGCTCGCGCGCTGACGATGTTCTATTGACGGATACGCTGCGCGAATAACGCAATGCGATGCGCGAGCAATCGAACGGACAACAAAAAACGTTCGCCGCAGCGGCACCATATTCATATACCAATTGCTTGTTTTGCCGTCGAACGACTGCGCGCTATCGTGTGAATTCCACAAGACGAGCCGGCGCGTTCCGGTCGATCATCATGAGCTTTAGCGTTGTCGATACCAGTCCGCTCGATCCGCTTGCCCAACCTCTGCTAAGCGCATTGCAGCGCGAATATACGACGCGTTACGCATCGTTTCACAAGGATAACGGCGAGTCGGCCGCGCAGGAAATCGCGCGTTATCCGGCCGAGGCGTTCGCTCCGCCGGAGGGCGCATTCATTCTGCTGCTGCGGGACGGCGCGGCGATCGGCGGCGGCGCGTTCAAGCGCTACGACGCGCGCACCGCGGAACTCAAACGGGTCTGGACACGCGACGATGTGCGCCGTCAGGGCCTCGCGCGCCGCGTCGTGCAGGAACTAGAACAGCGTGCGCTCGCCCAGGGTTATACGCGCGTTTATCTGACCACCGGTTTCCGGCAGCCCGAAGCCTGGGCGCTGTATGCGAATAGCGGCTACGTGAGCCTGTTCGATACGTCATTGCCTCCCGAGGTGCATGTTCATCTGCGCTACGGAAAGGACCTGCTCGATCCGGGCCGCATCGATACCCTCGAAGACCTTCGCGCGAAACAAACCGATCTCGCGATCCGCTAAGCCCACCTGACATTCCAACGGAACACATGACGATGAGATTGCGCGCGCATCTTGCAACGCTTCTATTGGCGAGCATGGCCGGCATGACGGCCGGCAGTGCCCCGGCGCTCGCGGCGGCCCCGGGCTTCGATCTTAGCCCGGCGCAACAGAACCGCATTCGCGGCGCGGAGGACCCGGCCGCCATCAAGGTCATACCTTCGAACTTCGCCTTCGTCGCGAAGAATGCGTTGACGGTGGGCATCGTCGTGGGTCATCCGCCGATCAGCACCTATGCGAGCGACGCGAGAACGGTAGTCGGGTTCGACCCGGACCTCGCGCAACTGATTGCGGACAGTCTCGGCAAGCATCTGAATGTCGTGATTCTCGCGTGGCCGGACTGGCCGCTGGCCCTTGCGTCCGGCAAGGTCGACGCGGTGATTTCCAACGTCACGGTGACGGAAGAGCGCAAGGCGAAGTTCGACTTCTCGACCTACCGGCAGGATCAGATCGGCTTCTATGTGAGGACCGATAGTCCGATCAGGCAAATCGCCGAGCCGAAAGATATCGCCGGTCTGCGGATCATCACCGACGCCGGGACCAATCAGGAAAAGATCCTGCTCGAGTGGGACCGGCAGAACGTCGCGCGTGGGCTCAAGCCGGTTTCCGTGCAGTACTACGACGACGATGCGGTGAGGTCGGTGGCGTTGCAGTCGGGGCGCGCGGACGCGATCTTGAGCGTGAATGCCGCGCTTGCCTACGATGCCGCGAGACAAGGCAAGACGCGCCAGGTCGGCACCTTGAGCGGCGGCTGGCCGCGCACGGCGGAGGTCGCGGTGACGTCGCGCAAGGGCAGCGGTCTTGCCGAGCCGCTCACCATCGCGCTGAACAATCTGATCCAGAACGGACAGTATCGCTCGGTGCTCGCGCGCTGGCATCTCGAGTCCGAAGCGATCGCGAAGGCGGCGACCAATCCGCCGGGCTTGCCGAAGTCGTGACGCGGCGGTCGAAAACGCATCACCGGCTTCGATCTTTCCTTCTGTCTGGCGAACGACATCATGAGCAAGAAGCACATCCCATTCGGCATCATGCTGCAAGGTGCCGGCAGCCACATGAACGCGTGGAAGCATCCGGCGGGACCGGCGGATGCCAGCGTCAATCTCGATTTCATGATCCGCACGGCGCAAAAAGCGGAAGCGAACGGCATTGCGTTCGCGTTCGTCGCGGACGGTCTCTACATCAACGAGAAATCGATTCCGCACTTTTTGAATCGCTTCGAGCCCATTTCGATCCTGTCGGCACTCGCCACGGTCACGTCGAAAATCGGTCTCGCGGGTACGGTCTCGACGTCGTATAGCGATCCGTTCACGGTCGCACGCCAGTTCGCCTCGCTGGATCTGATCAGCGGCGGGCGCGCCGGCTGGAACGTCGTCACGACGCCGCTCGAAGGCACCGCGAAGAACTACGGCGGATCGCATCCCGAGCATGCGTTGCGCTACGAAATCGCGGATGAATACCTGAGCGTGACGCAAGGGCTATGGGATAGTTGGGACGACGATGCATTCGTGCGCGACCGCGAGCGCGGCGTGTTTTTCGATCGCGACAAGTTGCATCCGCTCAATCACGAGGGGAAATTTTTTCAGGTAGCGGGGCCGCTCAATATCCAGCGCTCGCCGCAAGGTCAGCCGGTGATCTTTCAGGCCGGCTCGTCGGATGCGGGCATTGCATTGGCCGGTAAATATGCGGATGCCGTGTTCACGCATTCGGTCTCGGTCGAAGAGACGCGGCTTTTCGCGCAGCGCGTGAAGGACAGCGCCGAGGCGCATGGGCGCAGCCGCGAAGACGTGAAGATATTCCCCGGTATCGGCCCGATTGTCGGCGCCACGCATGAAGAAGCCGAAGCGAAGTACCGCGCGATTCGCGATCTGCTCAATATCGACGAAGCGCTCGCGTATCTCGGCCGCTTTTTCGATCATCACGACTTTACGCAGTACCCGCTCGATGCCCCGTTCCCCGAACTCGGCGATCTTGGCCGCAACAGCTTCCGCTCGACGACGGACCGCATCAAGGCCAATGCCCGCAGCAACGGACAAACCTTGCGCGAAGTCGCACTCGAAGTCGCGACGCCGAAGACGCATTTCCTCGGAACGGCCGAACACGTGGTCGATGAACTGATTCGCTGGATAGAAGCGGGCGCCGCCGACGGATTCATTCTCGGCTTCGCGGTGCAGGCGCAGGGCCTCGACGATTTTGTCCGCTACGTGATTCCCGAACTGCAGCGGCGCGGCCGTTACGAAACGACGCTCAGCGGCGCAACGCTGCGTGACCACTTAGGTTTGCCGCGCAAGGAAAGCCGCTACGCACTGACCGAAACTGCATGAACACACGCGAACGGACACCACAACGGACCGAGTACGAACGATGAACGAAGCCGCTAAAGTCGCCGTCCAGGCGCCAGGTTCCGCGCAAGCAGAATCGCAACGGGACCGCAACCGCTATCACGTCGTGCCCGCGAAGCATCGCGCGCGCAGTGCCGGTGCTGCCCTCGCCGCTATCGTGATCGCGCTCGTGCTCGACTCCGTGCTTGGCAATCCGCGCTGGGGCTGGGGCGTATTTGCCGAATGGTTTCTGTCGGAACCGGTGCTCTCGGGGCTTGGGCGAACACTGCTGCTGACGGCGCTCGGTGCGTCGATCGGTTTTGCGCTCGGCATGCTTATCGCGCTCGCAAGAGTCTCGCGTTCGCCCCTTCTTGCAGGCAGCGCCTGGGTGTTCGTGTGGTTGTTCCGCTCGATCCCGCTTATCGTTCTGCTGCTGATCCTGAACAACCTCGGCTATCTGTACGAGACGATCAGCGTCGGCATTCCCTTTACCGGCATTGCATTCGGTAACTGGCCGACTACTGAAGTCGTCAGTCCTTTTTGCGCAGCCGTTCTCGGCCTGACGCTGCATCACGCCGCTTTTTCGGCGGAAGTGATTCGCGGCGGCATTCTGTCCGTCGATCAGGGGCAGCTTGAAGCAGCCGCCGCGCTCGGACTGCCGCGGCTTCGCCAGGCGCGGCGCATCGTGCTGCCGCAGGCCATGCGGGCCATCGTGCCGACCGCGTTCAACGATCTCATCTCGCTCGCGAAGGGATCGGCGATGGTTTATGTGCTCGCCATGCCCGAGCTGTTCTACACGGTGCAGATCATCTATCGGCGCAATCTCGAGGTCATTCCGCTGCTGATGGTGGCGACCGTCTGGTATCTGGTCATTCTCTCGGTGCTCTCCGCGATTCAGGTGTACGTGGAGCGCTATTTCTCGCGCGGCGCGACGCGCAGCACAACGTCGTCGCCATTCGAAGAGGCCATCAAAAAGCTTGCTGCATTCGTGCTGCGCCGGCGCGAAACGGCATTTGCCGGCGAGTCGCGGCTTGCCGCCGCCATCGCGCCGAGCGAGTCGAAAATCCCCGGCGCTGCGAATCCGTGGATCGACCAGCGCACAGGCGGCGAGATCGTCATCCAGAAGGTCTCGAAGAGCTTCGGCGCACTCAAGGTGCTCGACAACGTCTCGCTCACCATGCGTCCCGGCAGCGTCACGGTGATCCTCGGTCAATCCGGCTCCGGCAAGTCGACGTTGCTGCGCACGATCAATCATCTGGAACGCGTCGACGACGGTCTGATCGATATCGACGGCGAACTGATCGGCTATCGCCGCGACGGCATGACGCTCTACGAACTGAAGGAGCGCGACGTGCTGCGGCGTCGCGGCGACGTCGGCATGGTGTTTCAGAACTTCAATCTGTTCCCGCATCTGAGCGTGCTGGACAACATTGTCGAGGCTCCTGTCGCGCTTGGCCGCTTGCCGCGCAAGGAAGCGGAGCAGCTCGCGCAGGGTCTGCTTGCGCGTGTCGGACTCGCGGACAAGGCGCACGCGTGGCCGCGGCAATTATCGGGCGGACAGCAGCAACGCGTCGCGATTGCGCGCGCGTTGGCGTTGAGGCCAAAGGTTCTGTTGTTCGACGAGCCGACATCCGCTCTCGATCCCGAACTGGTGAACGAAGTGCTCGACGTCATCAAGGAACTGGCGCGCTCCGGCACCACGATGGTGATCGTCACGCACGAGATTGGCTTCGCGCGCGAAGTGGCCGACACCATCGTGTTCATGGATCGCGGCCGGGTTATCGAAGCTGGTCCGCCGGCGAGCGTGCTGAACCATCCACAACATTCCCGCACGCGCGAATTCCTGTCGCGTGTGCTCTGACCACTCCTTCTTCGCAACACGATGATCAACAGGCGCAGATTCGTCATGACGGGCATCGCGGCGGCGTTGGCGACGATCGGCCGCGCACATGGCGCGCAGACCGGCATCGACCTCAGTCCGCAACAGCCCGGACGCATACGTACCGGCAAAAACGAGCAGGCGATTGCGGCAATCGCGAATCGCTACCGGTTCGTGAAGGAAGGGCTTTTCACAGTCGCCATCTCGCCGCATGGTCCGCCGACCGCGACTTACGCGACGGATGCGCGCACCGTCGTCGGTTCGGATGCGGACTACGCGCAACTGATCGCCGACGCCCTGGGACTCAAGCTCGACATCGTGTCGATCACGTGGGCTGACTGGCCCTTGGGCTTGACGTCGGGGAAATACGACGCGGTGATCTCGAACGTCGGCGTGACGGAGCAGCGCAAGGAGAAGTTCGACTTCACCACTTACCGTCAGGGCTTGCACGGCTTCTATGTGCGAACCGCCAGCCCGATACGTCACATCGCGGAGCCGAAAGACATTGCGGGCCTGCGTGTGATTACCGGCTCGGGGACGATCCAGGAAAAGATCATCCTCGAATGGAACCGGCAGAACATCGCGAAAGGACTGAAACCCGTCGAGCTCCAGTATTTCGACGACGATGCGGCAAGCCGCGTTGCGCTGCTCTCCGGCCGGGCGGACTTGGAGTTCAATCCCAATGCGCCGCTTGCCTACGACGCCGCGCGAAGCGGCGCGATTCGCCAGGTGGGAACCGTGAATGCGGGCTGGCCCGCGAGAGCGGACGTGGCGATTGCAACGCGCAAGGGCAGCGGACTTGTCGACGGCCTGACACTTGCCACCAATGGCGTGATCGCCGACGGCACGTACGCGCGCGCGCTCGCGCGCTGGGGGATTCAGGCGGAAGCGCTGAACCGCTCCGAAAGCAACCCGCCGGGCCTGCCAAAATTCTGATCCAATTCCAATGACCTTCCGTTCCGTTTTTCCCGGCGCGTCGCTGCGGCACGCCCTGTTTCGTGGTTCGCGCCTTGGCGTGTCGATGGTGCTAACCGGCGCGCTGCTGATGAACGGCGCTTCTGTCCACGCCGCGCCCACCGGCACACTCGTGTTCTGCTCCGAAGGCAGCCCCGCCGGCTTCGATCCGGGCCAGCATACGACCAGCACCGATTTCGACGCGAGCACCAATACCGTCTACAACGGACTCGTGCAGTTCCGCCGCGGCACGCTCGATCTCGAACCCGCGCTGGCGACGAGCTGGGACATTTCAGCGGATCAGCGCACGTACACGTTTCATCTGCGCGGCGGTGTGAAGTTTCATACGACCGCATGGTTTCGACCGACGCGCGACTTCAACGCCGACGACGTGCTGTTCACGTTCAACCGGATGCTGCATGCCGACGATCCGTTCCGCAAGGCGTATCCAAGCAGCTTTCCGTATTTCAGCGACTTGGGCTTCGACAGGAACATCGAGAGCATAGAGAAGATCGATGCTCTGACCGTGCGCTTTCGGCTCAAGGAGCCGGACGTGATTTTCGTGCGCAATCTCGCGATGAGCTTCGCGTCGATTCTGTCGGCGGAATATGCGGAGAAGCTGAGCGCCGCGCATCGCGAGGCGGACATCAATCAGTTGCCGGTCGGAACCGGGCCGTTCGTGTTCCGCTCGTACCAGAAGGACGCGCTGATCCGTTACGACGCCAATCCCGTCTACTGGCGCCCGGACGACGTCAAGCTCGCGCATCTGATCTTTGCGATCACGCCTGATCCGGCGGTACGCATGCAGAAGCTGGCAAGCGGCGAATGTCAGGTGTCCGTGTTTCCACGTCCCGCCGATCTCGAGGTTGTGAAGCGAAACGCCGCGCTTACCGCAGTTTCGGGCGTCGGCTTCAATGTGGGCTTCGTCGCCTACAACACGCAACATGCGCCGCTCAATCGCGTGGAAGTGCGCCGCGCACTCGATATGGCCATCGACAAACCCGCGATCATTCAATCGGTCTTCTCGGGCAATGCAACCATTGCGTCGAATCCGATGCCGCCCGCGCAATGGTCGTACAACAAGCAGTTGAAGGACGCACCTTACGATCCCGCAAAAGCCAAAGCGCTGCTTGCGCAGGCCGGCTTTCCGAACGGCTTCGAGATTTCGCTATGGGCGATGCCGGTGCAGCGCCCCTACAATCCGAATGCGCAATTGATGGCGCAACTGATCCAGCAGGACTGGGCGAAGATCGGCGTGCGCGCGAAGATCGTGAGCTACGAGTGGGGCGAATATAACCGCCGCGCGAAGCAGGGCGGCGAACACGACGCGATGCTCTACGGCTGGTCAGGCGATAACGGCGATCCCGACAACTGGCTCGGCACGTTGCTCGGGTGCGATGCGGTGCACGGCAGTAACGTGTCCAAGTGGTGCGATCCGGCGTTCAACGCGTTGATCGACAAGGCGCGCGCAGCCGCGAACGTCGACGAGCGCACGGCGCTTTATCAGCAGGCGCAGGTCATCTTCAAGCAGCAGGTGCCTTATACGCCGATTGCGCATTCCATCGTCTCTCTGCCTGTGTCGAAGCGTGTGAAGGGGATGGTGTTTTCGCCGCTCGGCAGTCATCGCTTCGAAGGCGTGTGGTTGGAGTGATCGCGTCTACGTCGAGGCGACGTGCGGGACGACGATGCGATGGCATCGCATCGCATCGCCCCGGCGGTCGGCTCGAACTACGCCGTTGCGGCCGCTTCACGCCGCAACAGATGGCGGCTGAACGGACGCGGCAGCGCGAAGTGGTCGCGCAGCGTACGTCCTTCGTAATCGGTGCGGAAAATGCCGCGTTGCTGCAGCAGCGGAACCACGCCGTCGGTGAAGTCTTGAAGCCCGCCCGGCAGAACATCCGGCATCAGATTGAAGCCGTCGGCGGCGCCGCCTTTGAACCAGTGCTCGATGTCGTCGGCGATCTGTTCCGGCGTGCCGACGACGACACGATGTCCGCCGCCGCCCGCCAGCGCGCGAATCAATTGACGCGCCGTGTAGCCATGCGTGCGCGCCTGCGCGAGCGTGGCGTGGAAGAACGTGTGATTACCATTGCCGCCGCCGGGCAATGCGAGATCGTCGGGCAGGCGTTCGTCGAGTTTCAGGCGCTCGACAGCGATGCCCAGTATGCCGGCCAGTCGCGTGAGGCTATACGTCCACGGAATCAGATCGACCAGTTCATCGCGACGGCGCAAAGCCTCGGCTTCGGTTGCGCCGATGATCGTCGTGAGCCCCGGCAGCACGCGAATCGCATCGCTGCCGCGGCCCCATGCTGCCGCTCGCGATTTCAGTTCGCGTGCGTAGGCGGCGGCTTCATCGAATGATTGCGATGCGGAAAACACGGCTTCGGCATGGCGGGCCGCGAACTCGCGTCCGTCGGCCGAGCCGCCGGCCTGGATCAGCACGGGATGACCCTGTTCGCTGCGCGGCAGATTGAACGGGCCGTCGACACTGAAGTATTTGCCGCGATGCTCGATGCGGTGCACCTTCGCCGTATCGATGAAGCGGCCGCTCGCCTTGTCGCCGATAAAAGCGTCGTCTTCCCAGCTATCCCAGAGCGCCTTCACGACCTCGGTGAATTCGGCCGCGCGCTCGTAGCGTTGCGCGTGATCGGGCACGGCCTCGCGCCCAAAGTTGCGCGCCGAGCCGAGATCGGCGGTCGTCACGATGTTCCAGCCGGCGCGGCCTGCGCTGAGCTGATCGAGCGTGGCGAAGCGGCGCGCGATGTTGTACGGCTCGTTATAACTCGTCGACGCCGTGCCGATAATGCCGATATGCGTGGTCGCCGCGGCAATGGCGGCGAGCAGCACGGTCGGCTCGAGTGCGGTGATCGGGCGGAAGTCGATCTGATCTGCAATCGACGCGTTATCCGCGAGAAACACCGCATCGAACTTCGCGGCCTCGGCGATCTGCGCGACGCGAACGTAGTGAGCGACATCGACGAAAGCGCGCGGATCGGCATCGCGCGTTCGCCATGCGGAAGGGACAAAACCGGAGTGAAGGATGTTGACGTTCAGATGAAGCTGGCGAGGCGGATCGGTTCTCATGGTCGTGTCGAATGCGGGAGAAGTCAGCAACGAACGTGCTGACCGATTCGATCATTGTCGATGAGCGCGGCGGTCGCGACCACGAAGGAATTGTGGCATCGATATGTATGCGGGGACTAAGCGGGCGACGTCAGCGCCATTGACACGCGCGCTCGCAACGCGGGCAAAACATCGGCTTCGAACCCGGGATTGCGCTTGAACCATGCGATGTTGCGCGGCGACGGATGCGGCAGCGGCATCACGCGCGGCCCGTATTCCTGCCACCGGGTGAGCGTGTCCGTCAAGGTTGGCCCCCGTGCGTCACCGAGTCCGAATTGTTGCGCGTATTGTCCGACCAGCAGTGTGAGCCTGACCGCACCGAGGTGTTGGAGCAGCTCCTGGTGCCACCGGGGCGCGCACTCTGGCCGTGGCGGCAAATCACCGCTGCGGCCGCGGCCTGGATAGCAGAACCCCACGGGAACGATGGCAAATTTCGAATCGTCGTAGAACGTCGCGTCGTCGACGCCGAGCCATGCGCGCAGGCGCGTGCCGCTCGCATCGCTCCAGGGGATCCCCGACGCATGCACCCGTGCACCGGGCGCCTGACCCACGATGAGAATGCGCGCCTGTGCCGACGCGGCCAGTACCGGCCGCGGTGCATGGGGCAGCTTCGACGCGCAAAGCGTGCAACTGCGAATGTCGCTTAGCAGCTTATCGAGCATGATGATTCCGTAGTTGTTTGCCGGGGGCACGGCGCTGTCGGAACGAACCGACTGGTTCGACGCGGCCGCATAGTCTTATGCCCCCGAAGAGACTGCGCCGTGGGTGGTAACGGCCGGATAGCTTAGCATCTGCTCGCAATCGACTACTGCGATCCCGCCGACAAAGCCTGTCGAACCCGCACCGCTTCACGCCTCGCCCGGGCCGCGATACATTCCGATACCTCGCCGACACACGTGGGATACATAGCGCGCTTCTAATCGCTGCATGGCGCCGGGCGCGAGCGTTGTCAGCTCGCCTGAAGGACATTGAACACGTGTCGTCAGAGTCCCGTCGATAGATCAATTGCAAACGATAAGGAAGCTCGCAAATGACTGGCGACAAAGTGTGGTTTATCACCGGCTGTTCCGCGGGGCTGGGGCGCGAGCTTGCCGAAGCCGTGCTCGCGAGCGGTCATCGGCTCACCGCTACGGCGCGGGACACGGCACGGCTGCGGGCTCTGGCCGACAGGTACGGGGATCGCGTTCGCGTGATCGCGCTGGACGTGACCGATCCGGTCGCGGCGCGGGACGCGGTCAGTCTCGCCGTCGAGCAGTTCGGCCGTCTGGACGTGCTTGTGAACAACGCGGGCTACGCCGACCTGGCTTCAATCGAAGACGCGACCGATCAGGCGCTGCGCGAACAGATGGACGTCAACTTCTTCGGTGTTTGCAATCTCAGCCGCGCAGCGTTGCCGGTGATGCGCAAGCAGCGCGCCGGTCACATCATGCAGATTTCGTCTGTCGGCGGACGCGTCGGAGGACCGGGGCTCGCGGCCTATCAGGCGGCGAAGTGGGCGGTAGGCGGCTTCTCCGAAGTGCTCGCCAAAGAGGTCCGCGACTTCGGCATCAAGGTCACGGTGATCGAGCCAGGGTCGATGCGAACGAACTGGGCCGGTTCGTCGATGACCATTCCCGAGATCAGCGAAGCCTACCAGCCGGTCATCGGTCCGGTGGCGGAGCGCCTGCGCCGCAGTGACGGCAATCAGCCGGGCGACCCGGCGCGCATTGCCCAGGTGCTGCTCGATATCGCCGAAGTGCCGGCGCCGCCGTTGCGCCTGCTGGTCGGCAGCGACGCGGTAGCGGTAGCCGCCGATGCCGCGAGGTTTCGCGCCCAGGAGGACGCCGAATGGCGCGCGGTCAGCGAATCCGTTGCGTACCCGCCCGCTGACACTGCACACGTCGCGCAAGCCACGCAAGCCGGCGGTGCGGATTGATACGGCCGCGATCCGCCGGACCGCTCACCGTCGTCGTTCATCTCCGATACTGATTTCGCCATGCGCCCATTCAGCGCCTTCTTCGTGCTCATCGGCACCTTGCTCACCGCGAGCGGGTACGGGGCGACGTTTTTCCTGTCGATGCATTTCCGGTCTTTCGGGGGCAACGATCTGGATACCGGACTCGCGCTGGCGGAAGCCACGGTCGGCACACTGGTAGGCGTGCTCGTGGTGGGCCGGTTCGCGCGGCGTATCGGCAGCGCGCGCACCACCGCGCTAGCGGCCCTGTGCATTGGCCTCGGCGTGATCGGCTTTGCTGCGGTCGACCGGATGAGCGCACCTGGCATTCTCCCCGGCTTTCTCGTGGGCTTCGGCTGGGGAGCGTTCTGTCTCGCCGCGCCCATGTCGTTGACGGAACGCACGAGCGACGCCGATCGCGGATTCTGGTTCATGCGCTTCGGTACGATCCAGATGGCGGGCATTGGCGGCTGTCCCGCCGTGGCCGCAATGGCGATCCGTTCGTGGCACTGGCCGCTCACCAGCGTGTTCTACGTGGTCGGCGGCTTATGCGCGGTCGCCGCGCTGATGCTCGAAGCGTTCGGGCGGGTATCGCCGCACCGGGACGAAGCGCCGGTGCAGCAGGACTGGCTGCGCGAGTCGGGTGCTGTCTGGCGAACGCGCGCCGCGTATCCGATCGTGATGATTTCGCTGTGCGCGTGCGTCTTTTCGGGGTCGATGACGTTTCAGATGTCCATCATTCGCGGCACGCATGCGCAAGCCGGCACGTTCTTCAGCCTCTATGCGGTGACGGTCGTCGTTGCGCGATGGCTGCTCACGCGCGTCGTAGTCAGGCTATATCACGGAGTCGCGACCAGGCTTCTGCTGGCGATCATGGTGCTCGGCACCGCGGCCATGTTCGTCGTGCCGTACCAGCCGGCTTTTCAGTCGATAAGCGCAGTACTGCTGGGCATCGGCTACGGGCTCGTGTATCCGACCATCCAGGCGCAGGCCGTGAACGACTGCGCGGCGACGCACCGGCAGCCCGCGCTCACATGGTTCGTCGTGGCGTACTTCATCGGCACGTTCGGTTTCCCGGCGGTGGCTAGCTGGGTGCTGGTTCATATAGGCACGCCCGCGTTGATCGCATTGATGGCGGCCTGCGGTGTCGGCGCGCTTGTCCTCGCGGTCATGCGGGACAGGCACGCGATTGCGCCGTTGTCCAATGCGTGACGGAGCTCGGCTTGCTCGTGGCGCGCCGCGACTTCTGCTGTAGCTCATTGGTATGCCGCATGAAGTGGCCGTCGCTGACGATGGCCGCAAGCGTTCGATGGGCCGGATACATTTCGATACGTCGCCGAAACACCGCCGATACATTGCGCAGTTCTAATTGAAACACCCCTGATTCGCAGCGGCGCAGCGGCGCAGCGGCGCAACGGCGCAGCGAAAGGCGTCGCAGTTGCTGCGGCGAAGCAGGTGCGCGGCGTCACGTCGATGAGCAGCAAACCGACGCTGCGCGAGCAAGGCGGCGTTAAGCACCAGCTTTTGCTCTTCCCACTACGAACATACCGGCTTCTGGAGATCAGTCGATGAGAGTGCTATCCGACGACGACATCGTGGTTCGCACATTGCTGAATGTCCTCGATCCTTCCGCGGAACAACTGGACGCCTGCGCGCGGAAGAAGCCCGTGCCGCTCAAGCGGTGCCGCATAGGCACGCGTTCGCCGATGGCCGACGCATCCCACCATCGCGCGAGCCGGCCGGCCCGGATTGCGGTAGTGGAATGGTTGTCGCCGGCGACCATCAGCGTATCGTGGAGCGACTCGTGCACCGGGCGCTACGCCGAGCAGATATGGTGCAGCGGACTCGCGCGGGTCGGTTCCGTATGCGCGCTGACAGGCCGCGCAGTCAGACGCGGCGACCGGATATTCCGCCCGCGTATCCGGCAGATGCGGGTGCCCGGCAATCGCGATCAGGTGATCCTCGCGGAGGCGATCGGACAGCGCACCGATCTGCCAATAGAAGGCGCTGCCGGCTGGCCGTTTTGAACCGCTACACGTGCGACTGGATGCATGCCTGCATACGGTTGGCATCGACACTGGAGGCTACATGAGTGAACTATGGCAATTGTCCGCAACTGAACTGGCGAGGCGTGTGAGAACGCGTGAAGTGTCCGCTCGCGAAGCGGCGCAGTCCGCGCTGGCGCGTCTGGATGCGGTCAATCCGCTCATCAACGCGGTCGTGGCGCACCGGTCCGACTGGGTGCTGGAGCAGGCAGACAGCGTCGACCGCGCGATTGCTCGCGGTGAAGATCCGGGGCCGCTGGCGGGCGTGCCTGTCACGACCAAGATCAATACCGACCACGCGGGTTTCGCCACCACCAACGGCACGCGTTTGCAGGAAAACCTGGTGGCCGAGGTGAATAGTCCCGCTGTCGATAATCTGCAAAAGGCCGGCGCCGTGCTGCTCGGCCGCAGCAATTCGCCGACTTTCGCTCTGCGCTGGTTCACCTCCAACCAGATTCATGGACGCACGCTCAATCCGCGCGACCCATCGCTCACGCCGGGCGGGTCGTCGGGCGGCGGAGCAGCGGCAGTCACCGCGGGTATCGGGCAGATTGCGCTCGGCACGGATATCGGCGGCTCGATACGCTATCCGGCCTACGCATGCGGCATCCACGGACTCAGGCCGACGTTCGGACGCGTGCCCGCGTTCAACGCGTCGTCGCCCGAACGCCCGATCGGTGCGCAATTGATGTCGGCCACGGGTCCGATGGCGCGCACGGTGGCGGATCTTCGCCTCGGCCTCGCCGCACTGGCTGCGCCCGACTTGCGCGATCCCTGGTATCTGCCGATGCCGCTCGAAGGACGCGCGGTGCCGTTGCGTGCCGCGCTTTGCCTGCGTCCGGGCGGCCTGCAAATCGTCAAGGAAGTCGAGCACGCGTTGCTGGACGCGGCCCAACGCCTTCGCGACGCAGGCTGGCGCGTCGACGAGATCGACGACACACCGTCGATGCGCGAAGCCGCGCAATTGCAGGAACGTCTGTGGCTCGGCGACGGATTCGAGGCGCTGGCCGACTCGGTGGCGCGTGACGGCGACCCCGGCGCGCAAGCGGTGGTGAACGCGGCTCGCCTGAAAGTGAAAGACCTGCCGGCCGACGTGATCAGCCGGTCGCTGGTGCGCCGCACGAGCTTGCTACGTGAATGGCGGCTGTTTCTCGATCAGTATGCGGTCGTGCTGATGCCGGTGTCGGCGGAGCTTCCGTTCCCGGACGATCTCGATCAGCAAGGCGCGGCGGGCTTCGACCGCGTATGGGAAGCGCAACTCACAATGCGTGCGCTGCCTGCGATGGGTTTGCCGGGTCTTGCCGTCACGACGCAACTGGTGAACGGCGTGCCGGTGGGTGTGCAGATCGTGGCCGCGCATTACCGCGAGGACTTGTGTCTGCTCGCGGGTGAAGCGATCGAAGCACGCGGCACACCGCTCTCTCCGGTTATGCCGGTCACTCCGCTTACGTCGCTTACGTCGCTTACGCCGCGCGTCTGAGCCGGCATCGCAGGGCTTGCATGAAGCGCACAGGCGGCGGTTGCCGGCTGTGCGAGCGTATCCGTCGGCTAGCTTACCGGTGCCTGATACGCTGCCAGCGCCTGGCCGAGAATCTCGCCGGTCCTGCTTTGTGCAATGTGCCGGCCGATTGCCGCGAGGTCGGTGTCGCCGGAGGTGGCAATCAACGCATAGCTTTGCTTCGCCTGTCTCCAGGTCACCACCTGCATCGTGTTGACGTCCTGCTGCGCGAGCGCGGCATCCGGCTTGTCATCTGTCATCACGCATAGCGAAACCGGCAAGCCTTTCTCCGGCAGGTAGACGATCTGCACCAACGGCTTGTCGTTAAAGCGCAGCCGTTGCACGCGCTTGAACGTCAGTCCGAGCGAACGCAGGTCCGGCACGTGGATCGACAGTCCGTCGTCGCGGCGAATGTCTTCGACGATGTGCGCAAGGCCGGTAATCGGCAAGTCGGACGCAACGGTTTCCCGCGTATAGAGCCGTTGATAATTGACCGCTGCGATGATCCACGGCGATACGCCTGCCGGGATAGCCTGTTGTGAAAGCGTCTGCCCGACACCGCCGGGGGCGCTGCTTCCCGCCAGGCGCAGCACGACGGCGCAACAGAACGCACCGCTTACGAATGCGAGCGCGGCCCACGGAGCCGCGGCGCGAATGCGTGCGCGCACCGGCCGGGCCCACTGAATACCTGTGTCGGAGCCTGAAGCCCCGGACGGCCCGCGCATACGCAAGGACCACGGGCTGCGGCCGCTCGCGCGCGAAGCCCACGCCGCGGCACGATCGTTCCTGCCCACGGCTCTCATGCCAGGAGCCGGCGTTTGCGCTTCTATCAACTGCGCAACGTTGCGCGTGAGGCTTTCCGGAACCGGTGGCAGTTGCTGATGCTGGAACGCCCGCCGATACGGCAACGCCGACGCCCTGAGCAATGCGACGCGTTCGGCGACATCGGCCGAGACGACGATTGTGCGTTCGACTTCCTTGCGCTCGCGCGGCTGCAAATTGCCGTCGACGTACGCCATGAGCAGGATGTCGTCCATAGTCAAGCCCCCTGGTCTCTGCTATTACTCATTACTCGCGCGAGCCACGCTTTTTTGTTTTTCGCTGAACAGGGCCCCGATGGTTTGCCGGGCCCGCGAGAGGCGGCTCATGACGGTCCCGATAGGGACGCCCAGGGTTTGCGCCGCTTCCTGATAGCTGAGGCCCTCGACCGCTACCAGCAGCATCACCACGCGTTGCGCGTCGGGTAGCCGCTGCACGGCTTCGACAATCTGTCCGTCCATCGCGTGTTGTTCAGGCGTGCGCGCGGTGGGGTCGGCGACTGTTTCGAGAAATTCGTCGTCCCAATCCATGCCCGAGCGACTGCGCACGCTGCGCGCACGCAACTCGTTTATCCATGTGGACTGCACGATCGAAAACATCCAGCTAAGCGGCGCGGTGTCCGGCTGAAGCTGATGCGCGCGTTCGAGCGCCCGCACGCAGGCGCGCTGCACGAGGTCTTCGGCGTCGTGCCGGTCGCCCGAAATGCGCAGCGCGAATGTCCACAGGCGTGGAAGCATCGACGGAAGCAGGGCGGACAGATCTGCTGCGGTCATCGAATCGGTCCATCGCCGGATGTCATGCGGCCGCCGTCCGCCGGCGCAGGCGTACGCGCGGTCTGTTCACGCAGGCACGCGATCTTCGTTCGCACTGCGGGTCGCGGCCGCGCCGCACTGCGTTTCGATCCGTGCGTGCCGTATGCGGCCGGCTGCGATGTCTGGTCTGTTTCCATGGAACGATGCGGATGCGCTGGCTAGTCGACATCACATAAACACGCACAGCCGGTGATCTATTCCATCGCGGCAAGCGATGCAGGATGACAAGGACTGAACACGCGTGCTCTAGCCGTTTGCGCGCGAACGTGATTTCGAACGCCAATGCCAATGCCAATGCCAATGCCCACGCCGCCCGTTCACGGCCCGCAAGCGTCAGCAAGCCGCTCGCTCAGCGCACGAAGAAACGCGGATCTGTCGACGGTGGCGGGAAGTGCATCGGCGAGCCGGTTGTGAAAGGTCGCGGTGTCGACGCCCAGCGCAGCCCGCTGCGCGACGATGCGGGCGACGGGCCCAATATGCGTTGCAAGCTGCCGTGCGGCTGCTTCGATATGCGCGGCATCGGGCACGCGTGCCTGGGTAGAAGCGACGCGTGCCGCAGGTTGAATGCTCTCGCTCACCGGCCGCGAAGACGCGCTTCCCTGCCCGGCAGTATGCCGTTGCAACAGCGTGTCGAATTGATGACGTGTCGCTTCGTCGGGAAGATGACGCGCGAGTTGTGCCGCCAGCATGCGCGGGTTCGTTGCGTGTGCCGCCGCCCGCCGCACGAGCAGCGACGCAACCGGCCCAACGTGGTGCGCGAGCCGCTCTTCGAGCTGCGCCAGCAATTCCGGAGGCCAGACGACAGAATCGGCGGATACCGCGTGAGCAGTAGCGGTGATGATCGGTGGTGCAAGCGCCTCGCGATTCACCGGCGCCGCGACCACCGTCTCGTCCGGATCGCGTTCCGCCGCGAGCGTATCCAGCAGGCCTATCAACTCCGCGCGCCAGCTTTGCGCGGACAGGTAGCGTGCCTTGGGCTCTTTTGCAAGCGCCTTGCGCACCATCGCATCGAGCGAGGTTGGAAGGCCAGGCGTTTCGCTCGACGGCGCGGGCGGCATGCCGTTCAACACCTGTTGCATGACAGCCGCCGATGAGCCGGCGAACGGGCACTTGCCGGTCAGCATCTCGTACAGCACGACGCCCGCGGAAAACAGATCGCTGCGTGCGTCGATCGGTGCGCCCGTGTACTGCTCGGGCGACATATACGCAGGCGTGCCGATCATCATGCCTATCTGCGTCAGACGGCCCGTGTCCAGTTGCGCGATGCCGAAGTCGGCGATCTTGCATTCGCCACGCGGCGCAATCAGCAGATTGGCGGGCTTGATGTCGCGATGGATCACGCCAGCCTCGTGCGCATACGCCAGCGCGTCCAGCAACTGCGCGAACCACGCGAGCGTGCGCACGAGCGGCAATCTCGTGCCATGCAGGGCCTCTTTCGCGAGCCGTGCGGCGAGCGTTTCTCCGCGCACATATTCGAGTGCGATAAACGGGACGCCGTCGGCCTCGCCATAGTCGAACACACCGACGATATGCGGGTGCACGAGCCGCCCGGCCGCGCGCGCCTCGTTGATAAAGCGCGCGGGCAGTTCCGCGTCGGCTGCGCTGCTCCCTTGCTGCGAGTCGCGCAGCAACTCGGGGTTGATCGTCTTGAGTGCGACTTGCCGCTGGATATGCGGGTCGGTGGCGAGATAAACGGTGCCCATCGCGCCGCGGCCAAGCACGCCATCGACCAGATAACGGCCGATCTGCCGCGGCGCTCCGCTCGTCGCGGTCATGGTTGCAAGCCGTGCGGCACGGTTGCGGCCGCACCGGTCTCGTCGAGTATCTCGAAGGCCGTCACGAGACTGGTGCGCATTCTTCCGAACGACACCGCGAGCGAAGCGATCTCGTCGCTACCGCGTGTGGGTAAGTCCACTTCGCCGAGTTTGCCGAGGCTGACTTCGTCGGCGGCACGCGAGAGAGCCTGCAGGCGCCGCGTGACGAGCACATGCACCATCACGTTCAGGACCACCAGCACGACCGCGAACACGACGCTCAGGGCGGTCATGAAGCTGCGCCACAGCGCCCGGCCGCGCGCGATCGATTCCGACATCGGCACCGACACGAACTCTGCGCCGATCACGTCGTTCATGGCCCAGCCAAAACCGTTCGCCGGCCCGTACTTGTCGAGCATGGTGCCCGGCGCCGCCGACGGCGTGCTGTGACACTGCATGCAGGCGGCGTCCGTGATCCGGCTGGGACGCGCCAGAAACAGCAGATGTTCGCCGCCGGGAGTGCGCCGCTCGCCAGTCACCTCTTTCAGCGCGGGCTTGTCGTGCAGATGCGCAATCACTTCGGTTTCCCAATCGGTTGGGCGATCGCGTAGGTTGGTCGGATTGAGCATCGTCGAACGATACGAGAAGTTCGGGAACGCGCCCTGCAACGTATTTAGCATTTCAATCGCGGAGAACGCGGGCACGGACTCGGGCACGAACGAATACTGAATCTGTGTCGAGAGTAACGGCGTGATGTGCTGAGCCGTGTAATTCTGCATCGCCTCGGCGGCGCTCATCAGCACATTGGCGTCGTGCCGGGTTTCGTCGAGCGACTGCTGCTGCAGCACATGATTTGCGACGATGCCCGCCGCGCTCAGTCCAATCGCGAAGATTGCGATGAACACGAGATTGAACTTGATGGCGAGTGACAGCTTCATGGTCGAGCCCATACGGATGAGTAGGACGAGTAGGCAGAAACGGGAGCGGCTGTGCCGGCCCGCCACGCAGGTCGCGGATGTGGCTGCACGAGCGGCCGCCAGTCCGGCAGCTCGCGCAGGTGTTGGCGGATGTCGCGGCGGAACGCCGGATCTGACAGGCGTGCGCCAAAGCGTTGAGTAAAGCGCGTGGCCGGGTCTGTTCGCACCGCAAGCGCGCTGCCGAGCCAGTCGGACACGTCCGCGTAGGTCACGGGGCGCGAGCCGGCTGCCGATGGGCTCGCCGGGCTCGCCGGGCGCGACGCGGCCGGCTCGGGTCGCAGCGGCAGCGGGCGCAATGCGTCGCGGAACGCGAGTGGCATCGCGGCCACGAATGCGGGGTCAAGGCGTGCCGAAACGATAACGCGTGCGTTGGCTTTCGAAAGCTGCGCGAACTGATGAGTTGATATCGCCGTCCGCGCGGGCTCGCCATGCGGCTTGCCGAGCGTGACCAGTTGTGCGGACCCGCTTTCGCAGAACACAGCGTTCGCGTCGTCGCCGGCATAAGCCGGCGTGGACGCGGCAATCACGAGCGCGCTGGGGGCGGCCGGCGTGACACGCATACGCTCAGTCTCAACGACGGGCACCGCGCAATTGGCCGCGGCGCAAACATGCTGCACCTTCAGCCAGCCGCGTAGCAGCGCGACATGGCCATCGCGCGCAAGCAACACCCGAGTGTCACTTCCCATCGCAAGCACATTGCCCGTCTCGTCCTGCATCTGAACGATGCCATTGGAATCGGGCGGCGTTTCGACGATATCGTCTGGCGCGAGCCGTTGGCCTGAGCCGGCCCGATACACAGTGCTTTCGTGGATCGTCGTCACCGGTGCGCCGGTTTGCACGATCGTCCAGCCGGCGTGCGCATACGGTGCCAGTGCGAGCAGGCAGAGGGGTAAGAGCCGCATCGGTGCAATTGCGATCGGGCACAAGCGTGTGGGATCTTCGGATGATGTCATTGCGTGCCGTGTACTGAAGCCACTGTTCGATAACCACTGTTGCTGACTGAACAGCCGGCTGCCCCGATTTATTCCGGCACGTCACGACGAATGTCGCGACGTCGCGCGCTCGCGTGGGTTCCCGCGAATTTTCAAAGCAATCATTCGAGCGACGGAATATTCACGCCGGCCCAGATGTTCTGGTTGCGGAATGCGGTTGCGTCGATGGACGAAAGCTCTAGCAGATCGATTCACAAATCACGGAATAGATCGCGAGTCTGCGCTGTTGTGTGAGCGTGGACGACGGCCGGGCACCAGCACCCGGCTCATTCGAATCCCGAACCTGAATGCATCCAGAGGAACGAGCGTATGGCAACGAGACAGAGCAGTCAGAAATTCATTGCGCGAAATCGTGCGCCGCGCGTACAGATCGAATATGACGTCGAGCTGTACGGTGCGCAGAAGAAAGTGCAGATACCGTTTGTGATGGGCGTGATGTCGGACCTCTCCGGCGCGAACAGCGGCGATCTTCCGCCAATAGAAGAGCGCAAGGCACTGGAGGTGGATGTCGATAACTTCGACAACCGCATGCAGTCGATGAAGCCGCGAGTGAACTTCAACGTTCCCAATACGCTGACCGGCGAAGGCAATCTCGAAGTGGACATGACGTTCGAAAGCATGGACGACTTTTCGCCCGCGGCAGTCGCGCGCAAGGTCGATGCGCTCGCCAGGCTACTGCAGGCACGCACGCAACTGGCGAACCTGGGCACTTATCTCGACGGCAAGGCCGGCGCGGAAAAACTGATTGCCGAGGCGCTCAAGGACCCGGCGCTGCTGCAATCGCTAAGCGCCGCTCCGAAGCCCGTTGACACCGAACCCGGACAGGAGTGAGCGCGATCATGGAAAGTCAGAAGCAGTTGGACACAGCCGCGCAAGGCACCCTGAGCGAAACCAGCGACTTCGCCGCGCTGCTCAACAAGGAGTTTCGCCCGAAGAACGAACGCGCAAGAGAAGAAGTCGAGGCGGCGGTGCGCACGCTCGCCGAGCAGGTGCTGCAGGATTCGAACATCGTCTCCGATGACGTGACCCAAACCATCAATGCGTATGTCGCGGAGATCGACCGCAAGCTCAGCGAGCAGTTGAACCGCATCATGCATCACGAGGAATTCCAGAGGCTGGAAGGCGCGTGGCGTGGCCTGCATCATCTGGTCACGAACTCGGAGACCGATCCGATGCTCAAGATCCGCGTGCTGAATGTGTCGAAGAAGGAGCTGGGCAAGAACCTCAAGCGCTTCAAAGGCGTTGCATGGGATCAGAGCCCGGTGTTCAAGCGCGTTTACGAAGAAGAGTATGGTCAGCTTGGCGGCGAACCGTACGGCTGCCTGATCGGCGACTACTACTTCGATCACAGTCCGCAGGATATCGAACTGTTGCGCGGCATCTCACAGGTGGCCGCCGCGGCCCACGCACCGTTTATCTCCGCCGCCGATTCCACCTTGCTCGGCATGGAGAACTGGAGTGAGCTCGCCAACCCGCGCGATCTGTCGATGATCTTCACGACGCCGGACTACGCTGGCTGGCGCTCGCTGCGCGAAATGGACGACGCGCGCTACCTCGCGCTGACGATGCCCCGCACGCTTGCGCGGCTGCCTTACGGCGCAAAGACCGACCCTGTCGACGAGTTCGATTTCGAAGAAGACACGGAAGGCGCCGATTCGTCGAAATACACATGGCAGAACGCGGCCTATTCGATGGCGGTGAATATCAACCGCTCATTCAAGCTATATGGCTGGTGCACGCGCATTCGCGGCGTGGAGTCGGGCGGTGCGGTCGAGAATCTGCCGGTTCACACTTTCCCGAGCGACGACGGCGGCGTGGATATGAAGTGCCCGACTGAAATTGCGATCACCGACAGGCGCTCGGCCGAACTCGACAAGATGGGGCTGATGCCGCTCGTGCATCGCAAGAACTCGGATGTCGCCGCGTTCATCGGCGCGCAGTCGGTGGCGAAGCCGGAAGAGTACGACGATCCGTCGGCGACCGCGAATTCCAATCTCTCGGCGCGGCTGCCGTACATGTTCGCGTGCTGCCGCTTTGCGCACTACCTGAAGTGCATCGTGCGCGACAAGATCGGTTCGTTCAGCACGCGTGAGCAGATGGAGAGCTGGTTGTCGAACTGGGTGATGAATTACGTCGACGGCGACCCGGTGAATTCGAGCGAAGAAACCAAAGCACGCAAGCCGCTCGCCGCCGCGCAGGTCGTGGTGGAGGAAGTGGAGGGCAATCCCGGCTACTACACGTCGAAGTTCTTCCTCAAGCCGCATTACCAGTTGGAAGGCCTGACCGTGTCGCTGCGGCTCGTGTCCCGCCTGCCGTCCGCGCTCGCGGCGTAGGCGTCCCGCACCACGTCACCATGCAGAAAACCCGTCCGCGGCGCAAACGCCACGGGCTCCACGTTCGCCGCACCGGCGAGCACACTCATTAGCAACGGGAAGAGGTCAATATGGCATTCGATATGCACCTGAAATTCGGCGCTGGTTCGGTCACGATCCAGGGCGCGTCCAACCATTCGAAGCACAAGAACGAGGTGCCGATCATCGCGTGGTCCTGGGGCGTCAGCAACACCGGCAACCTTCACACTGGCGCGGGCTACGCGTCCGGCGGCAAGGCGAACATTCAGGACATCACCATCACCAAATACGTCGACAGCTGTTCGAACGCGATTCTCAACGCCTGCTGCACGGGCGCGCGCCTCGACACTGCCTATCTGTACGTGACCAATGCGACCGGTCAGCAAACGGACTTCCTGACAATCGAATTGAGCGAAGGCGTGCTGATTACGTCGGTGGCGACCGGCGGCAGCGGCGGCGATGAGCGTCTGACCGAAAACATCACGCTGCACTTCGGCAAGTTCAAGTATTCGTTCCAGCCCCAGGACGACGAAGGCAAGGCGAGCGGCGGCACGAAGGACTTCACGTTCGACATCCAGCAGGTCGCGAAACAGTAAGCAAGCTGAGGTGCGCGACGACAAGGTGATTCTTACGATCAGGATACCGAACGGATGGCGGAGCTGACCCCTCAGGAGCGCTTGCAGCCCTCGTTGCTCGACCGGCTCACCGACATGGCGCCGGACGAGCCCGACGAGAGCCGCGAGCAGCGCGTGATCACGGCGGCGCGCCTGCGCGAGTATGTGACGCGTGACATTGCCGCGCTGCTGAACTGCACGCGGCAGTGGGACAGCGACGGTCTTCCGGGACTCGATCACGTCGCTAACTCCGTGCTGAACTTCGGTATTCCGGATCTGGCGGGCGCACCGTTGTCCGGCATCGACGCAGGCATGTTGCAGGAGCGTATCCGCACAGCGCTCATCGACTTCGAGCCGCGCCTGATTGCGGACACGGTGCAAGTGGCCGTGAATATCGACGACGCGGTAATGAACGCACGCTCGCTGAGTTTTCGGATCGAGTCGCAGATGTGGGCGCAACCCATGCCGCTTGCGCTCTATCTGCATACCGACGTCGATCTCGAGACCGGTGAATTCCGGGTCTCGCAACATTTCGGTTGACTATCATGGACCCACGTCTTCTCGGCTACTACAACCGCGAACTGCAGCATGTTCGCGAGATGGGCGCGGAATTCGCGAGCGCCTATCCGAAGATCGCGGGGCGCCTCGGCATGGAGGGCTTCGAATGCGCCGATCCCTACGTGGAGCGGCTGCTGGAAGGCTTCGCGTTTCTCGCCGCACGCGTGCAATTGAAGCTCGACGCGCAATACCCGGTGTTCACCCAGCATCTGCTGGAAATGATTTATCCGCACTATCTGCTGCCGATTCCGTCGATGGCGGTGGTGCAGATGCATCCGGACGCGACGCAAGATCTGCCCGCTGGCGGCCACACGGTCGCGCGCCACACGGTAATGCGCAGCCTGAAGGGTTTCGGCGACCGTACCGCGTGTGAGTACCGGAGCGCGCACGAGGTCACGCTGTGGCCGCTCGAACTCGCCGAGGCGCGCTATTTCGACACGCCGGCCGCGCTTGCCGCCGCCGGTCTCGTGCCGCCGCCAGGGCGCGAGGTCCGGGCGGGGTTGCGGCTGCGCTTCTCCACCCTCTCCGGGGTGCAGGCGAACATGCTGGCGCTCGACAGCCTTCCGATCCACTTGGCGGGAGCGGACGAACTGCCCAACGTCGTGTACGAGCAGATGCTCGCAAACGGTGAGGGCTACACGGTCAGAGCGCGAGGCGCGCAGGAAGGCCAATTCGTCAGCGAGCATCACGACGCGGCGGCGCTGCGCGCGATCGGCTTCGGCGAACAAGAGGCGATGCTGCCGTACGGCGACCGTTCGTTTAGCGGCTACAGACTGCTACAGGAATATTTCGCGTGCCCGGAGCGCTTTCGCTTCGTCGAATTCACAGGACTGCGCTCCGTGCTCGCTCGGGCTCAGGGCAATGAGTTCGAGATCGTGGTGTGGCTCGACCGCGGTGCTGCCAGGCTGCATAACGCGCTCGACGCCGGCAACTTCAGGCTGTTCTGCACGCCCGCGGTCAACCTGTTCGAGCAGCGGGCCGACCGGATTCATCTTCAGCAAGGCAAGACCGAGTATCACGTGATCGGCGATCGCACCCGTCCGATGGATTTCGAGGTGCATAGCGTGCTCGACGTGCAAGGCTACGGCGACAGTCAGGAACCGCAGCAAAGCTTTTTGCCGTTCTATGGCGGCACGTCGCGCACCTGGCATCACGCGCAGTCGGCGTTCTATACGTTGCGCCGCGAGCCGCGTCTTCTTTCGGGCCGGCAATTGCAGAACGGCGCGCGCTCCAGCTATGTGGGCAGCGAGACGTTCATTGCACTCGTCGACGCAAACGACGCGCCGTACCCGACCACGCTGCGTCAACTCGGCTTGCGGGTGTTATGCACCAATCGCGATCTGCCGTTGCATATGCCGGTCGGCAAGTCGTACACCGATTTCACACTGGACACCGACGCGCCGGTCGCATCGATTCGCTGCATCGCCGGTCCGACCCGGCCGCGCGCGCCGACCGCTACCGGCGAGACCGCGTGGCGGCTCATCAGTCATCTGCAATTGAATTACCTGTCGCTGTTCAACGAGAGCCGCGACGACAATGGCAGCAAGGATGGCAACGACGAAGGCGAGCAGAACGCCGCCGCATTGCGCGAGATGCTCGGCCTCTATCGCGACGAGTTCGACGCGGCGGCGCGGCGGAGAATCGAAGGCATCAAGCAGGTCGCCGCGAGAGCCGCCACGCGCCGCGTGCCGGTGCCCGGACCGATCACCTACGGGCGCGGGCTCGAAATCACACTGACGTGCAGCGACGCGGCCTTCGAGGGCAGCAGCGCGTTTTTGCTCGCGTCGGTTCTTCAGCATTTTTTCGCGCGCTACGTCTCGCTGAATTCGTTCACGGAGACCGTCTTGCGCACCTTCGAACGTAACGAGGTAGCCCGATGGCCCGCCACACCCGGCAAGCGTCCGATCCTTTAGCGCCCGATCCTCTGGCACTGGAAGCCGCGCTCAGCGAGCGGCCGTTCGACTTCGAGTTTTTCGAGGCGATGCGCCGGCTCGAATGCGCGTATCCGGACCGTCCGCGGCTCGGACATTCGACGAAGCCGGCCGACGATCCCGTGCGGCTCGCGCATGCGGCGACGCTCGAGTTTGCGCCGCGCGGCATCGAGCGCTTCGAGCGCGGGGCGGCGGGTTCGCCTGGCAAGCTATACGGGCTGTTTCTCGGCCTGTTCGGACCGAACGGTCCGTTGCCATTGCATCTGACCGAGCATGCAGTCGAGCGTCAGCGCAACGCGAAGGACACGTCGCTGGTGGCGTTCGCCGACATCTTTCATCACCGGATGCTGAGCCTTTTTTACCGCGCGTGGGCCGACGCACAGCCCACGGTTCAACTCGATCGCCCCGACGAAGACCGCTTTCGCACGTATGTCGGCGCGTTGATTGGAATGGCCGCGCCGCAACTGGAAGGACGCGATGCGCTGCCGGATCGGTACAAGCGCTTCTTCGCCGGCCGGCTGGTGCCGCAGGCGCGCAATGCCGAGGGGCTCAGGGGCTTTCTCGCGCATTACTTCGGCGTGCCGGTGGCGGTGCTCGAGTTCATGACCGGCTGGATGCAGTTGCCGCGCGACGCCCATCTGCGAATGGGCATTGCGGTGGCGTCATTGGGCCGCGACGCGACGCTCGGTGCGCACGTGCGCGGCGCGCAGCAGCGCTTTCGCTTGCGAATCGGGCCGTTGCCGCTTGGCGAGTTCAAGCGTTTTTTGCCGGGCGGCGATGCGCTCGCCGAACTGGTCGCCGCGGTCAAGCTCTACGTGGGCGGAGAAAAACGCTGGGACGTGCAGATCGTGCTCATGAAAGAAGAAGTGCCGGCGACGCATCTCGGCCAGATGGGTCGCATGGGTTTCAGTACATGGATGGGTCACTACACGAAGCCCGTCGATGCCGACGACGTCGTGCTGACGCCAGTCGACTGAGGCCATGCGAATGCATTGCACCGACGCGCTCGCGTCCTGACTTCCAACCGGCGGCATCACGCCGATCACCCCATTTCAAAGGATCGCCATCATGGCCGAGATCAGTCGCGGCGCGCTGTTCGGCAAGCTCAATTCGCTTGCCTACCGGAGCATCGAAAGCGCTACCGTGTTTTGCAAACTGCGCGGCAACCCGTACGTCGAAATCGCGCATTGGGTGCATCAGATCCTGCAATTGCAGGACTCCGATCTGCACCGGATCGTCAGGCGCTTCGACGTCAACCCGTCGAGTCTCGCTCGCGATCTGAGCGCAGCGCTCGAGCGTCTGCCGCGCGGCAATACGACGATCAGCGATCTGTCGGCCGACGTCGAGGAAATGGTCGAGCGCGCCTGGGTCTTCGCCACGCTGATGTTCGGCGAGGCCCAGGTTCGCACGGGGTATCTGCTCGTCGGCGCGCTGCGCACGCGCCATCTGCGTAACGCGCTGCTCGCGTTGTCCGCTGAGTTTGCGAAAGTGAAGGCGGAGGCGCTTGCGGACGCGTTCGGTGAGATCGTCGCGGGATCGCCCGAAGACCGCCTGGAGGCGACCGACGGCTTCCGGTTGGGCGCGGCGCCCGCGCCTGGCGAAAGCAGTGGCTCCATTGCGCCGGCGCAGATGGGAAGACAGCAGGCGTTGCAGCAATTCACGGTCGATCTGACGGCGCAGGCTCGCGACGGCAGTCTCGATCCTATCGTTGGCCGCGACGGCGAGATTCGCCAGGTCGTCGACATACTCATGCGCCGCCGGCAGAACAATCCGATGCTGGTCGGCGAGGCGGGCGTCGGCAAGACCGCCGTCGTCGAAGGCTTTGCGCTGCGGATCGCGCGCGGCGATGTGCCTCCGGCGCTGAAGGACGTGGTGGTGCGCACGCTGGATGTCGGTCTGTTGCAGGCCGGCGCCAGCATGAAAGGCGAATTCGAGAACCGGCTGCGCCAGGTGATCGACGAAGTGCAGGCGTCGCCCAGGCCGGTGATTCTCTTTATCGACGAGGCCCACACACTGGTTGGCGCGGGCGGCGCGGCCGGCACCGGAGACGCCGCAAACCTGCTCAAGCCGGCGCTCGCGCGAGGCACGCTGCGCACGATCGGCGCGACGACGTGGGCCGAGTATCGCAAGCACATCGAAAAGGACCCGGCATTGACGCGGCGGTTCCAGACTGTGCCCGTCGACGAGCCGGATGAAGAAAAGGCCATTCTGATGATGCGCGGTGTCGCGAGCGTGATGGAGCAGCATCACCGCGTGCAGATTCTCGACGAGGCGCTCGAAGCGGCCGTCAGGCTGTCGCATCGTTATATCCCTGCGCGCCAGTTGCCGGACAAGTCGGTGAGCCTTCTCGACACTGCTTGCGCACGGGTGGCGATCAGCCAGCATGCGACGCCCGCTGAAATCGACGACATGTCGAAGCGGATCGAGGCGCTGGAGACCGAACGGAACATCATCGAGCGCGAAAAGAGCGTGGGCATCGACGTGACGGCCCGCGAAGCGCGCGTCGCTGTTTCGCTCGACACGGCACGCGCGCGCCGCTCGCAACGCGAGTCGGAGTGGGCGAGAGAAAAACCGCTGGTCGAGCGGATTCTGACGCTGCGTGCGCAACTGCGCGGCGATAGCGCGGTGGTCGATGGGACAAGTGACGACGTCGCGCAGCCGGCAGAGGCCGAGCCGGATCGGATGACGCAGACGGGCGCGGCCTCTGCGCCCGACCCTTCCGCGCGCGCGGACATGCTTGGGCGTCTCAAGCGCCTGCAAGCCGAACTCGCCGAACTCCAGGGCGAGGCTCCGTTGATCCTGCCGAGCGTCGACTACCAGGCGGTCGCGTCGGTCGTCTCCGGTTGGACGGGCATTCCCGTAGGGCGGATGGTGCGCAGCGAACTGAAGACCGTGATGAATCTGGCGACTGTGCTGGGCGAGCGCGTGATCGGCCAGGATCATGCGATGGAAGCGATCGCGAAGCGGATTCAAACCTCGCGCGCGGGCCTCGACAATCCCGATCGTCCGGTTGGCGTGTTCATGCTCGCGGGCACCTCGGGCGTCGGCAAGACCGAGACCGCGCTGGCACTGGCCGAGGCGCTGTACGGCGGCGAGCAGAACCTCATCACGATCAACATGAGCGAGTTCCAGGAGGCGCATACGGTATCCACGCTCAAGGGTGCGCCGCCGGGCTATGTCGGCTATGGCGAGGGCGGCGTGCTGACAGAAGCGGTGCGTCGCAAGCCGTATTCGGTCGTGCTGCTCGACGAGATCGAGAAGGCGCATCCCGACGTGCACGAAGTGTTCTTTCAGGTTTTCGACAAGGGCGTGATGGAAGACGGCGAGGGCCGCTCGATCAATTTCCGCAACACGCTGATTCTGCTGACGACCAACATCGGCACCGAACTGATAGCGCAACTCTGCAGCCGCCCGGCCGCCATGCCGGATGCCGACGGGCTCGCGAAGGCGCTGCGCGAGCCGTTACTGGACGTGTTTCCCCCCGCGCTGCTCGGCCGTCTCGTGGCCATTCCGTACTTCCCGCTCAGCGCGGACATGCTGGCGCGAATCGTCACGCTGCAGTTGAACCGCATCAAGCGGCGCGTGGAGGAGCGCTACCGCGTGCCGTTCGACTATGACGACGCGGTCGTTCGCCTGATCGTCGGACGCTGTACCGAGAGCGAATCCGGCGGCCGGATGATCGACGCAATTCTCACCAACACGATGCTGCCCGCAATCAGCCGCGAGTTCCTTGCGCGCTTGATCGACGGCGGCGAAGTGCGGCAGGTTCGCGTGAGCGTGGAGCAGGGGGATTTTGCGTATTCGTTCGACTCCGCTGCGTGCCTCGATCAACCTGGTCTCTATGAGGAGGTTTGAAAGTTGAGAGCCATTCCAAAGGTCATTCATATCATCTGGATCGGCGGCGATATCCCGCAACGGAATCGCGATTGCATCGTCACGTTTCCAAGGATGAATCCCGACTGGGAAGTCAATCTCTGGATCGACGCCAACCAGTTGCTGACCGGCGAACGCCGCCGGCAGATCAGCGACCAGAACGGAGCGCAAGGCCTTGGGCGCGTTTCCGCGGCGCAATGGCAGGAAGTCGCACAGGTGCTGGGAAAAAAAGGAGGCGATGCAGCCACGATCCGCTATCTGGAAGAGTATCTGAATCAGCGCGGCGAGACCCTCCGAGGCATGCGCGCGACGCAGGTCAACTCGATCATCAACTTTTGCGAGGAGAACAGGATCAAGCTTCGGGAAGTGCAGCGCGACCTGAAAATGGGCAAGAACGCAGCGATTTATCGCAGGGAACTCGTCAATCGCGGCGCCAACTTCGGTTCGGCCAGCGACATTCTGCGCATCGAGATTCTTCTTCAGTACGGCGGCATTTATGCGGATACGGACGTCAGTTGCGTGAGTCCGCTCGGCGACATCGTCTGCCATCAGTCTTATCCGCGGTTTTCCGCCGTGAATCCCGTGTGGCACAACGGCGTAAGCGAAAACGACTGGACCAGCGCGGACTGGTGGCAAGCGAATATCCGCGGAGATCAACCGCCTCCCATCAGCAACTCGATCATTGCAAGCCACGCCGGCAGCAATGGCCTGAAGTCGTATAAAGCGCTGATACACAGCAGGTTTCGTTCGCTGAAAACCAACGACGAGCTGCGCACCGAGTACATGGAGGACGTGCGCCGCAGCACGATCAGGATGACCGGCCCCACGGCCGCGGCCGAGAGTTCGGGCTTCACGAAGCTGCGCGACCGGATGTTTGAGGACCAGGTCCACTCGCAGCTTCCAGAGCAGAGTCTGGAGAACAAGATGTTCATGCGCGACAACTGGTATTTCCCCATGTACAAGGTCAGAGACAGCTACTTCCACGACTGGCTTTGACGCTCGAGCCGCAAGTCGCCCACATACAACCAGCGTCCCCCGCCGCGCGCGCCGATTTTTTTACTTCACGAGGAAGGAATAGATCGCGAGACCCGGCTGTTGTGTTCTTCGAGAGACGAACCAACCGCGTCGGGAGATAAGGCGATGCCAGCAGCAAAGAGCAACGATGGATTCGCGGAACTGTCGACACTGAGCGACAAGAATGTCGTGCAGTTCGTGACGAGGCTGATCCAGAACTTCGAGCACGGATCGAATCCCCGCTTCACATACAGGAACGTGCTGGCCGACGACGCGACAGACAACAAGTCGAAGTCCGTGAACCTCATTTCAAACCCCGTCGTGATTCCGTGGACAGTGAGCGAAGAAGACGGTGCGCAGGACGTTCTGTTTCTGTCCGCGCATGTGAACGCCACGCTGAAAATCGGTCAGCTGAAAAAGACCTCGCCGCTCAAGATCAATGTCAGCAAGTTTCATCTGACGGTGCGGCGCAAGCGTGTGCAGGACACCATCGAGGACAGCGGCGTGACGGTCGATGTCGGACCCGAGTCGGTCCACATCGGCGGTGCGAGTGACGGCGGCTGGGACAAGCGTAGCGACAACCTGGAAACGCTGCGCAAAAAGCTGATAGAGGATTCGGCGCTGCCCGCAAAAGAAACCTTGATCACAAAGGAAGCACTCAAAGAGATGCTTGACGGCTGGGTCTCGGTGTCGCGTTTCAAAAGCGAGATTCGCGAGAACTTCAGAACGTCGCTCGGAACTCAGGTCGAGAAAAACGTGAAGTCCGCGGCGAACCTGCCGAGGTTCAGCGTAGACGTCGTCCTCTAGCGCGCATGGACGCACGCACCATCGCACAGCTTCGCGCGCCGCACTGACCGGCTCCGCACACAACCCCGCTTTCGTCAATCACATGGCTCACGCAATCACGCTTGCCTCGAACCTCGGCACCAGTCTGCTGTTCTCGAACATGACTGCGACAGAATCGCTCGGCCGTCTGTTTTCATACCGGATCGAGGCGATCAGCAAGAACCCGCAGGTCGATCTGCGCGCACTGCTCGGCACGCCGATGACCGTCAAGCTCGTCACCCCGCAGGGCTATACGCGGTACTTCAACGGCATGGTCAACGAGTGCGAGCAGGGCGGCTTCGTGAACATCGACAACGTGCGTTACGCCGTCTACACCTTCGGAGTCGTGCCGAAGGCATGGTTGGCGACGCGCCGGCGCGACTGTCGCATCTATCGAAGCATGAGCGTGCCGCAGATCGTCAAATCGGTGCTCGCCGATGCCGGCTATGCGGACGTAAAACTGAGTTTGAGCGGCACTTACGCGCCGCGCGATTACTGCGTGCAATACCGCGAGAGCAGCTTCGATTTCATCAGCCGCCTGATGGAGCAGGAGGGCATCTACTACTTCTTCACGCATGCGGACGGTGTCCACACGATGGTGCTGGCGGACGCGCTCGGCGCGCATTCGCCTGTGTCCGGCTTCGAGCAGATTCCGTATGCGCCGCCGACCGGGCGCGGCAAACGCATGAAGGCGTCGATCAGCGACTGGACCACTGCGCGCGCGATGAATGCAACGCGTGTGCAACTGGACGACTACGACTATCTGAAACCGAAGGCGTCGCTGCTCGCCACCGAGGATGTCACCGATAAGGACGATGCCCACAGCGTGAGCGGTCTCGACATCTACGACTACGCGTACGACTACGTCGGCCACGACCAGCGTCTGCAGGACGGTCAGCGCTACGCGCAGGTGCGCGCCGATGCGCTCAACGTGCCGATGCTGACGAGCGCCGGGCACACCGACGCATGCGGCGTCACCACGGGTGCGTTATTCAGGCTGAAGGACTTTCCGCTTGCGGACGCCAACCAGGAATATCTCGTGATCGAAACCGAGATGCGGCTCGTCGAGCCGGACTACGTGACGGGCGGCGGCGCGGACGAAGGCGAGGAACCGTTTCGCTGCGCGTTCAGGGCGATTCGCAGCCGTCAGCCGTTTCGCACGATGCCGCTCACGCCGCGCCCTGTGATTGCCGGCCTGCAGACCGCGGTGGTCGAAGGCAACACGCCGGAGGACATCGCAGTCGACAAGTACGGCCGTGTGCAGGTCACGTTCTTCTGGAACCGCCCGGCCAAACCAAACGCGCAGAGTTCCTGCCCGGTGCGCGTCGCGCAGATGTGGGCGGGCAAGCGCTGGGGCGCGCAGTTTATTCCGCGCGTCGGACAGGAGGTGGTGGTCAGCTTTCTCGACGGCAATCCGGACCGGCCGCTGATTATCGGCAGCGTCTATAACGCGGACAACATGCCGCCGTACAGCCTGCCCGAAAACCGCACGCAGAGCGGCGTCAAAAGCCGCAGCCACACCGGCTCCACCGAGGACTACAACGAAATCCGCTTCGAGGACAAAAAGGGCAGCGAAGAGGTGCTGATTCATGCGCAGAAGAATTTGCGCGAGGAATCGGAGCATGACCACGACGTGCAGGTGGCGCGCAATTACACGCTGACGGCCGGCAAGCAGATCAGGCTGGTGACCGGACTCGCGAGCATCACGTTGAACAGCACGGGTGAGATCGCGATCGACGGCACCAACGTTACGGTGAACGGCGAACTGAACGTGGCGATGACGTCGGGGCTCGCGATGGAACTCAATTCCAAGGCGAATCTGAACATCAGTTCGATTGCCGCGATGGAGATTCTCTCCGAGGCCGACTGCCTCGTGCAGTCCACCAACCTGCAACTGATCGGCACGGCCACCGCGATACTCGGCGGCGCGGCGCCGATGATCCTGCCGCTATGACTACGCTTTTCGACGCTGCCCGGCAGATGCGGCTATCCGCGCCGGCGAACGCCCGCCTGGAACCAGGGATGACGCCGCGCGCCGCCGTACAGACGCTGCTCGACGACGGACTGGCCGCCGACGCGCTGAGCCTGCTCGCGCGCCTCTTGCCGCGTCGCTACACGGTCGCGTGGGTATGTCAGTGCGCGAGCCGCCAGCCCCTCGGCGCGCACGACCGCGAAGGTGTCGCGCTTGCCGAAGCGTGGGTGCGCGATCCGGGCGAAGCGCAGCGCGCCGCCGCGGCGTCGTTTGCCAACGAGCACCGCTACCGGACGATCGGCGCATGGGCCTGTGCCTCCGCCGGCTGGACCGGCGGCAACCTGAATCCACGATACGGGCAGCCGACGCCGCCGCCCGAGCACCTGAGCGCGATTGCCGCCACGGCGGCCGTCAGCTACATGGCCGCGCTGGTCCCGGCGCAGATCGACGCGCGCCGCACCGCGTTCGTGCGCGACGCGCTGAGCCTGCTCGGCATCCCTAACGATATGGACGGAGCGACGCAATGAGCACCGCGCACAATCTGATTCTCTCGGTGCAGGGCGAACGGGCCGAGCGTCTGGGCGGCCGGCGCGAGTACGTGTTCGACTGTCGCGACGGCAGCATCGGCCGCTCGGAAGACTGCGACTGGGTGCTCGGCACCGAGGGTGTGTCGCGGCTGCACGCTCTGGTGCGCTATCTGAACGGCCTCTATTTCGTCGAGGACCGCAGTACCAACGGCATGCTGCTCAATGGCGCCGCGCTGCAAAGGGGCGATCCCGCGGCGCTGAAAAACGGCGACCGGCTGCAGATCGATACATTCGAAATCACGGTGCGTCTTTCCGGCGCGACGGCCGGGCAGGACGATACCTCGCGCGACGTTTCGCGCGACGTTTCAACAGATGCCCGCAAAGCGGCGGCGCCCGCGCCGTTGCCGCCAGCGTCGGCAGGACCGTCGCCGTTGCCCGCCTCCGACGTGGGAGCGGCTCGCGCGCGGAACGCCGAGCCGCTCGATCTGGGTCTGCTGCTGCCGTCCGCGCGTGCCGGCGCATCTGGCGGCGCAGGGTTTGCGGAAGGGCTGATTCCCGGTGCAGCCGATGCCGCAGCGGCGGGCGCGAGTCTCGATCCGCTCGCGCTATTCGACGCGCCGCCTTCTTATTCCGACGAGGCTGCGCCCGCAGGTCCGCCTGCGCCGGACTGGAACCACATGCCGGCGGTCGCGGACCGCTTCCGCCCGCCGCAAGTCGAACTGCCGCGAACCAGCGGCCCGCTGCTGCCGGACGACTGGGACGCAACCGGAAGCCGGGTCGAACCGCGTTCCGGGCCGCAACGGGAGCCGGTCGATGTCGAGCCCGTCGCCGGGACGTCGGCGGATGTAGCGCAGGCGACGGACTCACGGCAGCCGGCGGATTGGCAGCATGCGTCGCCGGCTATGGTGGATTTTCCGGCTCCGGCTCCGGCCGCCGCGCCGGTCTCATCGATTCCGACGGGCGCAGCGGTTCCGTCAGTCGATCCGGCGGCAGCGGCTCCGCTTACGGATTCGTCACCCACGCCGGCAACGTCGCCATCGACATCAGCATCAGCCACGCCACCGACGCCACCGACGCCACCCACGACCCCCGACCCAAGCCCCGCCACAACCAGCGCGTCCCCGCCAGCCTCCGCCGATGCCGAGGCGCAAGCGCAACAATTGACCGACATGCTCCACATCGCGGTCGACGCGATGATGGACGTGCTGCGCGCCCGCGCCGAGCTGAAGAACCGCTTCCGGCTGCCTGCAACGCTGATCCAGCGTTCGGAGAACAATCCGCTCAAGTTCGCGCCGACCGCGCAGGAAGCGGTCAGGCGGCTGTTCGCGCCGCCGGACGGCGGCTTCCTGTCCGGCAACGCGGCGCTCAACGATGCCGCCGCCGACATCCGCAATCACCAGATGGCCATGCTTGCCGGCGTGCGTTCGGCATTCCAGTCGATGCTGGCCCAGTTCGATCCCGCGCGCATCGAGGAGTCCGAAGGCCGCGCGCGACGCTTGCCGCTCGGCGGCCGGCCGCGCCACTGGGAGCGCTACAAGGAGCAGTTCGACGCGCTAACCCGAGACCCCGACGAATGCTTTCGGCGCCTGTTCGGCGACGAATTCGCGCGGGCCTACGAGCAGCAGCTCGCGCACCTCAAAGCCCGCGCGGCCGACGACCCGCAATAGTGACCCCAGCCACCGCGTCAGCGCACCGCCCGCAGCCGGGCGGCGCACACAGAACTCTTGATCGAACCGACGACATGACCCACCGCAACAAAGTCATATGGAGCGAAGGCCTGTTTCTGAGGCCGCAGCACATGCAGCAGCAGGAACGCTACTTCGAGCGCTACGTGGAACTGCGCGCGGGCGGGCTGCGCCCGCATGCGTGGGGCTTCCAGGAGCTCGAACTCGAACCCGACCTGCTCGCGATAGGCAAGCTCGGCATCAAGCGCGCGCGGGGCGTGTTTCCCGACGGCACGCCCTTTTCGATGCCGGGCGACGATCCACTGCCGGCGCCGCTCGACATCGATTCGAACTGGCGCGATCAGGTCGTTCATCTGAGCTTGCCGCTGCGCTCGTCCACGCGGGCAGACAGCGGATGGACCGGCGCGGGCGCCGCCGACCAGCTATTGCGCTATCGGGTTCGCGAGACGGAAGTGCACGACGCGTCCGGCAGCATGGAAGGGCTTACCGTGCTCGAAGTCGCGGGCATGAGCACGCGGCTCATGCCGGAGTCGCAGCCCGCCGAGGGACTGATGCAGATTCCGCTCGCCCGCGTGATCGAGTGCCGGGCCGACCGGCGCGTGACGCTCGACGACGGCTTCATGCCGAGCGCGTTGCAGACTCAGGCCGCCGAGCGTCTGGTGACGTTTCTGTCGGAACTGCTCGGCCTGCTTCACCAGCGCGGCGAAGCGCTCGCGAGCCGCGTCACGCAAACGGATCGGGGCGGCGCTGCGGAGATCGCCGACTTCCTGATGCTGCAGGTCATCAACCGTTACCAGCCGCTCGTTGCGCATCTGGCCGAAGCGCCGCTGCTGCATCCCGAAGCGCTGTACCGGCTGCTGCTCGAACTGGCCGGGGAACTGGCCACCTTCACCGCGCCGGCCAAGCGCGCACAGAGCTTTCCGGCGTATCGGCACGAACTGCTGCGGGAGAGCTTCGAGCCGGTGATCGCCGCGTTGCGGATCGCGCTGAGCGCCGTGCTCGAACAGAGCGCGGTGCCGATCCCGCTGCAGCAACGCAAGTACGGCGTGTGGGTCGGCGTCGTGCCGGATTCGACGCTGCTCGACACGGCAACCTTCGTGCTCGCCGCGCGAGCCGATATGAAAGCCGAGGACATGCGCCGGCAGTTGCCCACGCAATCGAAAATCGGGCCCGTGGAGAAAATCCGCGACCTCGTGAATCTGCAACTGCCGGGCATCGGCGTGTCGTCGATGGCGGTCGCGCCGCGCCAGTTGCCTTATACGTCCGGCTTCGTGTATTTCGAGTGCGACCGCGGTTCGGCGATGTGGCGAATGTTGAAGACATCCGGTGGCATCGCGATGCATTTCGGCAGCGGCTTTGCCGGCCTCGATCTTCAACTGTGGGCGGTTCGCGCATGAACACCGCCAATCGCAACGATGAGCTGGCCGGGCGCTTCGACGCCACCGTGATCCGTCCGCAGCCGCAAGCCGGCGCCGACGACGCAACGCGCATCATGCCGCGGCATGCGCCTTCGCGCGGCCACGAGCAGGCCGCTTCTGCCGCGCCGCGTATCGAACTGCGCGAATTGATGAGCGGCGTCGTCAATCCGCTCGTGCGCGCCGCCAATCCGCTGCTGCTCCTCAGCGTGCAGTTGCGGCACAGCGTGGCGGCGCCCGCCGATGTCGCGCGGCTGCGCGAACAGGCCGTCGCGCACGTGCACAGCTTCGAGCGTCACGCGCAGGATGCCGGTGTCAACACGCAAACCGTGATGGCCGCGCGCTACGTGCTGTGCACCATGCTCGACGAAGCCGTGAACAACGCGCCGTGGGGCGACCTGAGCGGATGGGCGCAAAAGACGCTGCTCGTGACGTTTCACGGCGAGACCTACGGCGGCGCCAAGTTCTTCCAGATTCTCGACCGGCTGAGCGTGGACTTCTCGCGTCATCTGGATCTGATCGAGATGATGTACATCTGCCTCGCGCTCGGTTTCGGCGGACGCTATCTGGTGGAGCCGGGCGGCCTCGGCCGTCTGGCCGACATTCAGGACGATCTGTACCGCCGGATTCGCGGCTTGCGCGAAGCGCCCGCTGCCGAACTGGCGCCGCACTGGCGCGGCGTCGATGACCGCCGCAATCCGGTCATGCGTCATGTGCCGCTGTGGATCGCCGCTGCCGCGTCGGCGCTCATCGTGATCGGTGCGTTCCTGTACTTCTTCACGCGGCTGAATGCGCTCGCCGAACCCGTCGGCGCGCAGCTTGCCGCGATCGGCACAGGCAGCGCGCCGCCGCCCGCCGGGGCCGCTGCGCCCAGGCCCGCTCGCCCCAGCCTGAAGGCGCTGCTTGCGCCGCTCGAGCAATCCGGCGCGCTCGCCGTGGACGAGCAGGCCGACGGCCGCGACACGATACGCCTTGCGGCAGGCGCGCTGTTTCCTTCGGGCGGAGCGGATCTTTTACCCGACGAGATTCCGCTGCTGCGCCGCGTGGCCTCGGCGCTGAACCAGGTGCGCGGGCGCGTGATCGTGGTGGGCCATACCGACGATCAACCGGTGCACTCGCTCAGATTCAAGGACAACTTCGCGCTGTCGACGGCGCGCGCGCAGAACACGCTGGCGGTCCTCGCACAAGGACTCGACGATCCGCGCCGGCTGGAGGCAAACGGTGCCGGTTCGTCACAGCCGATCGCGACGCCGGCCGATCTGCCGGCGAACCGGGCGCGCAACCGTCGCGTGGAAATTCTGTTTATCCCGGAGAACTGAACCCATGAACACGCTGAAAACCTGGGTCAAGTCCCGGTGGTTCACGCACGCGCTCGGCCTGCTGCTGATCGCGGCACTGATCTGGCTCGGCGGCCCTTACGTGGGCATCGGCGAGCGCGAACCCCTCGCGAGCGCGGCGGCGCGGGTCGCATTGATTCTCGCCGTGGTGCTCGCATGGGTGATCGCCTTGCAGGTCCTGCAATGGAGAGCGCAGCGCAAGACTGCACGGCTTTCCGGCGACCTCGCGGGCCAGGAAACGCAGCTCGCCGCCGCGGAGCCCGTCAGCGAGGAGCGCGCGCAACTGCTGCAGCGCTTTCGTGAAGCAATCCACACGCTGCGCAAGACACGCCGCAACGGCAACAACCTGTACGCGCTGCCGTGGTATGTCGTGATCGGGCCGCCCGGCTCGGGCAAGAGCACGCTGCTGCAAAACTCCGGTCTCGACTTTCCGTTGTCCGAGCGCTTCGGCAAGGACGCGTTGCGCGGTATCGGCGGTACACGCAACTGCGACTGGTGGTTCACCGACGAGGCCGTGTTTCTCGACACCGCGGGCCGCTACACGACGCAGGATTCCGACGCGCAAGCCGATGCAAGCGCATGGCAGTCGTTTCTCGCGCTGCTGCGCCGCTATCGCAGGCGCCGGCCGCTGAACGGCGTCATCGTGACGATGAGCGTGTCCGATCTGCTCGGCTTCGACGACGCCGCGCGCGAACAGCATGCGCGCGCCGTGCGCCGTCGTCTGGACGAACTCGCGCAGCATCTGAAAGTCGCCGTGCCCGTGTATCTCGTGTTCACCAAATGCGACCTGGTAGCGGGCTTCGGCGAGTTCTTTGACGACCTGGGCGCTCAGTTGCGCAGCCAGGTGTGGGGCGTCACGTTCCCGCTGGGCGCGAGCCTCGACGGCAGTGCGTCCAGCCGTTTCGCCGATGAATATGATCTGCTGCTCAACCGCCTCAACACGCGCCTGATCGAGCGCCTGCATGGCGAGCGGGACCGCGGCCGGCGTGCGTCGGTGCTGAGCTTTCCGCAGCAACTGGGCGCGTTTCGCGAGATCGCCCGGCAGTTCGTCGAGGCCGCGTTCGGGCGTCACGAGTACGGCACGCCACCGATGCTGCGCGGCGCTTACCTGAGCTCGGGCACCCAGGAGGGCGCGCCGATCGACCGGATACTGGGAGCGGTCGCGCGCACCTTCGGCGTCGACGCCGCGCGAGTGCAGGCCGGCGCCGGGCAGCGGCACACCTACTTCGTCGAGCGCCTGCTGAAGGATGTGCTGTTTCGCGAGTCCGGTCTCGCGGGCACGAATCCGCGCTTCGAGCGGCAAAAGCTCTTCATGCAGGCCGCCGCCTATGCGGGCCTCGCCGTCGTGACCCTCGTGCTGGTCGCGGGATTCGCGACCAGCTATGCGCGCAACCGCGCGTTCGTCGCGGAAGTTCAGGGCGCGCTGAAGGACTTGCCGGACGCCGCTACGCTTGCCGGCGCGCCTGACCTCAAGTCGTATTTCGCGCGGGCGCTCGCGCGGCTCGAGGTGATCTCCGCGACGCAGGACGCCGCGGGTCAGTACCGCGCGCATGTGCCGTGGTCGATGCGCTTCGGGCTGTATCAGGGCAACGCGCTCTTCGCGCAGGCGCACAGCGCATATCTGCGCGAGCTTGACGGCACCTTGCTGCCGGGCGTCGACCTGCGGTTTCGCGAAGGTCTCGTCGAGAACGCCAGCAATCCGCAAGCGCTTTACGACGATCTGAAGGGCTACCTGATGCTCGGCGAGCCGCAGCATCTCGACGCGGACGAACTGGCCGCGCTTGCGCGCGTCGAGTGGCAGCGGCTGTTTCCGCAGGACCCGGCGATTCGCACTGCGCTCGACAAGCACTTCTCGGCCCGGCTCGGCGACGCGCAGAAGCCGCGCGCACTGCCGCTCGACAACGCACTGATCGCTCAGGCGCGCTCGACGCTGAAGACAGCGGACGTCGCCACGCTGATCTACGGCAGCGTGCAACTGGACGCGGGCCGCTCCGGCGCGTCGCCGGTGCGGCTCGACCAGTCGCTCGGGTTGCTGGGCAACGTGTTCCGCCGCAAGAGCGGGGCGCCGCTGTCCGAGCCTTTGCCGGTTCTTTTCACGCGGCCGTATTTCCAGTCCGAGGTGAGCGGCGGGCTAGACCAGTCCGTCGATCGTTTCGTGAAGGACTACTGGGTGTTCGACAGCGGGCGCGTCGATCCGCTAGCCCGCTCGCGCTATGAACAACAGGTGCTGACGCTCTATGAGCAGGACTACATCCGGAACTGGGATGCCTTGCTCGCCGATCTGCAATTGCAGCCGGTCACGAGCATTCAGGACGCGAGCGCGATGGCCGCGAAACTGTCCGGACCGAGTTCGCCGCTAAAAGCGCTGCTCAACCTGGTTCGCGACAATACGAGCGACATGTTGCGCGCGCCGGCAAGCGCCGCGGCGGCGGGCGCCGACTCGCTGGCCTCGCAGGCGCGGCTTGCGGGTGAAAACATCGCGGCGAAGCGCGCGCTGAACACGCGCCTCGCGGGCGAACTGCGCAACGCAGGCGCGCCGCTGCCCGTCGGCGTCACGCTCAAGGCGGGCGATGCGAACCCGGCCGGCTCGCGGCAGCCGGGCGCGGCCATCGAAGAACATTTCGCGCAGATCGATCAACTGGGCACGGGCACGGGCACGGGCACGAGCGGCGCGACGCCGCTCGACCATACGTTGGCCGTCCTCGATCAGCTTGGCAAAACCCTGCTGACCATGAACGACCTGAGCGACCCTGCCGCGCAGAACAGTCCGGCGCTGCTTGCCGCGCGCCAGGAAGCGGGGCAACTGCCGCCGCAGGTGGCCGGACTGATTCAGGGGCTCACCGGCAAGAGCGCCGATCTGGTTGCGAGCGGCAGCAGCGCGGCGCTTGCCGATCAGTTTCGCGCGGCGGCGGGCAGCGACTGCGCAAACTTCGTCGATGGACGCTATCCGTTTGCGGCAAGCGGCGGCTCGGATATCCCGTTGCAGAATTTCGCCGAGCTGTTTGGCAACGGCGGCAGATTCGACAGTTTTTTCAAATCGACGCTTGCGCAGAGAGTCGATACGGGCGGCCGTGCATGGCGCTGGAAACCGGGCGCGCCGCCGGGACCGCAATCGGTACTGGCCGGCGCGCAGGCCGCCGACGACATCCGTCAGATGTTCTTTCGCAGCGGCGCTCAGGTGCAGGTCGGCTTCACGCTGCTCGCGCCGCAGTTCGAGGCGCCCATCGCGCGGGCCGTGATCGAGATCGACGGGCAGAAGTACGACTATTCGGCTAACGGGGCGTCGAGCGTGGCAATGGCATGGCCGGGCCCGCAGCCGGGCCATGTGTCGGTCAGCGCTTTCGATGTGGCCGGCCGTCCGCTCGGCACGCCGTTGCGCTTCGACGGCGAATGGGCGTTCTTCCATGCGCTCGACGCCGCTCGCCTGCAAAAGCAGGGCGATCTTCGCTATCTGGCGACCTTCGATTTCGACGGCCATGTTCTGAAGCTGCCGATCCAGCCGGCGAGTCTGCGCAATCCGTTCGACAGCAATGAAGTGCGGCGCTTCAGGTGTCCGCGATGAGCGGCGCCGTCGGCTTCTACGGCAAGCTGCCCGGCGCAGGCGACTTTGTGCGGCGCCGGCTGCCGCCGGACTTCGTCGACGCATGGGATCGCCACTTCCAGCGCGCGGTCGAGATCGGGCGGCGCGAGACCGGCGAGCGATGGGCGTCCGCCTGGCAGCACGCCGCGGCATGGCGGTTCGTGCTTCCGTCACAGGTATGCGGCAACGGCTCGTGGTGCGGTGTCGCCGGTCCGGCCGTGGACCGTGTCGGCCGTGCATTCCCGACCGTGCTGGCGGCGCGCTGTTCCGGCGAAGTCGCGGAGCTGTTCGGCAATCCCGGCTGGTTCGACGCGCTCGAGCGGGTGTACCGCAGCGCTCAAGGCGAGGCAGTCAGCGTCGAGACCTTCGACGCGCGCGTCGTGACGCTGCCCCGGCCATTCAGCGACGCGCGCGATTTGTCGGCGCTTTGGCGCGAGTTGCCGTGGGACAGCGGGCAATGGGAATTCGGCATAGCGGACAGCGCGTGCGCCGGCCTGATTCTGAGCGAGGCATGGCGCCAGCTTTGCATGAGGCCGGGGCCGTGGTGCCTGTGGTGGACCGCGGGCGCGGCGCGATTGCTGGCGACGCGCGGGTTGCCGCGCAGTTATGCGGCGCTGCTTGCGCCTTCATGCCTGCCGGCTCAGGACGGACCGCATGGAGCGTATCGACAGTATCAACCGTACGAGCAACCCTTGCGCGCTGACGATACTTTTAGCTCGTCGGATATCGATGCAAGCGGCGCCGCGTCGACGACGGCAGTCTGCGCCTCCGCAAGCGAGCCTTTGATCGCGACCTCAAGCAGTCCCGACCTCGTCCCTCGCACCGCGCCGATCGGCAGCACGACGATGTGGCTGGACAACGGCCGGACTTTGCTCGTGAGCGCAGACGACGGTCCGCCTGACCCACGCCGCGTGGCCGCGCGCGGCATCCGCGAGACGGTGCTGCTGAACGCGCCCGACGCCCGGATGCTGAGGGCCGGGCTGATGTCGCTCCATGCGCGGCTGCGTGATTCAAACAGTGAAGCAAGCCGTGAAGCAAGCGGGGCGGCTGCCGAAAACGGCGCGGCTGTCGTCGTGTGTTTCGAGGGCGCGTCCGCCCGCGTGATGCGCGTCGGCGCCGCGGCGCTGTGGCACTGGCGCTCCGGCCAGTTGCTCGCGCCGTTCGTCGAGCGCGCAGCGGGCACGGGCGGCGAGTTGGACGATCTGCTGTTCGGCGACGCATGGCTCGACATGCCCGGCATCGGCGCCCACGGCGATCCGAACTGCGAGGAAGCGGCGCTTTCGCTCGAACGCGGCGACCGTCTGCTTCTGCTCGCCACACGCGAACTCACGCGGCTTTCGCGCGACTGTCTCGCCACGGCGCTGGCGCTGCCGACCTGCGACGACGCGCGCGCCTATCTGGCGAATGCGGCCGGACTTCGTGCGCCGTCCGCGGAATGGCCGCTCGCGGTCGTGGAGATAGACGCATGACGACGGTCTGCCGCTCAGCCGGCCACACGGAAACCGGTAACGTGCGCCGCCGTAACGAGGACGCGATCCTGGTGCGCGACGACCTCGGACTGTGGGTCGTCGCCGATGGACTCGGCGGCCACGCGGCCGGCGACTACGCCAGCACGCTGATCGTCGAGCGGCTGGGTGCGCTGACTCGCGACGCCGACGTGAACGACTTCATTGCGGCCATCGAAGATACGTTGCAGCAGGTCAACGCCGAGCTGCGCGCGGCAGCCGCGGCGCGGCAGGTCGACGTGATCGGCTCGACGCTCGCGCTGCTGGTCCACGCCCCGGCATTCGTGCTGTGCGGCTGGGTTGGCGACAGCCGCGTCTATGTGCACGAAAACGGCGCGCTGGTTCAGCTCACGCGCGATCACGTGCACGGTCAGCCAGCCGACATCACACAGTTCGGCACGCGCGCGCCGGCAGCGGGGGCGGGGGTGCTGACACGCGCAATCGGCGTCGAGGACACGCTGTTCGTCGACTGGGCGGTGGCGGGCAGCCGCCCAGGCATGCTGTTCCTGCTGTGCTCGGACGGGATCAACAAGGAACTCAGTGACGGCGAACTGGCCGACGCATGCCGCGATCCGCACACCCCGCAGCAGCTTGTGGACCGCCTGTTCGCGCTGTCGCTTGCGCGCCGCGCCCGCGACAACCTTTCCGCCGTGATCGTACGGCTTGAAGCAGCCTGATAGACCTTCGATGAACGACATCTACTCACGCCTCGGCGCCGGCGGCGCGCGCGCACGGCAACTGTTCCTTCTGATCGAGGCCCGCGCACGGTGGTTGTTCGCGCGGCGCGCCGCGCCGGTTTCGTCTTCTTCCGTGTACCGCCGCGAGCAAGTGGCGCTCGATGCGAGGCCCGTTGACGCCGGCGACGGCCTCACTGTCGTGCAACCCGCAGTGGGGGTTTCATCGCGCGCATCGTGGGACGACGCGACCGTCGTCAAACCCGCGAGCCGTTCCGTCAGCCACGCGGGATCGCAAGAAGTCCGAAGCAACGATGCGAACAACAGCGATGTGAACGACAGCGATGTGAACGGCAGCAGCGCCAGTGATAGCAAGTCCAGCGACAGCAGCCTGAACCGCGATACCTGGCAGCGTGTAGCTCAGGCGCGAAGCGGCGATCATGCATCGGTGGGCAAGCTGCTCAAAGGACGTTTTCTGCTCGAGCGCGAACTGGGGCGCGGCGGCATGGGCGTCGTCTATCTGGCGCGCGACGAGCGCAAGGTCGAGGCCCGCGACCGCGATCCCTACGTGGCCGTGAAGGTGCTCAACGACGAGTTCCGCCGCCACCCGGATTCGCTGATTGCCTTGCAACGCGAAGCGCGCCGCGCGCAACGGCTTGCTCACGACAACATCGTGCACGTCTACGATTTCGACAAGGACGGCACGATCGTTTTCATGACGATGGAGTACATCGACGGCACGGATCTGCGCACGCTGATTCGCGGGCGTCCCTCGGGAATGCCGTTTCGCGAGGCGTGGCCGCTGATCGACGCGATGGCGCGCGCGTTGCAGCGCGCGCATGCGAGCGGCATCGTGCACTCGGACTTCAAGCCGGGCAACGTCATGGTGACGCGCGACGGCGTGCCGAAGGTGTTCGACTTCGGCATCGCGCGGGCGGGGCTCGCTGCGGCGGGCGCGGCCGGTGAGCAGACCGTGTTCGATGCCGGCACGCTCGGCGCGATGACACCGGCCTATGCGAGCCTCGACATGATCGAGGGCGCGGCGCCGTCGGTGCGCGACGACGTGTACGCGCTCGGCTGTGTGGTTTTCGAGTTGCTAACCGGCCGCCATCCGTTCGACCGGCACAGCGCCGACGTCGCGTTGCGCGAGAGTGCAGTGCCGCCGCCAGTGCCGGGTCTCGGGCGGCGTCAATACCGGGCGCTGTGCCAGGCGGTGGCTTTTCGCGGCGGCGAGCGGTTGCAGACGGTGGGCGCGCTCGTCGAAGGGCTGCGGCCGAGGAAAATGCGCGAGCGCCTGTTGCCATATTGCGCGGGCGCGCTCGCCGTGGCGGTGCTCGCCGCAGGCGCTTCCGCATGGCATAGCCAGCATCGCCATCGGCAACTGGAGGCGACCATCGCACGCTTTGCCGATAGCGATCCACGGCACTACGCGAACGAAGACCAGGCCGTCGCGGCGCTCGCCTTGCTTGGCGTGGACGAGCGCGAACGCCTCGTGCTGAACCAGAACGATCTGATCCAGCGCTTTCTCGCAAGCCGGCTCGACGCGTACTGGAGCCCGCCGCTCGGGCGGATCGATTATGCGGCCGCCCAGCACGTGTTTCAGATCCGCGACCAGTTGAAGCTGTTTTCGCCGGAATTCGACGTGCGGCGCAAGCAGATCGACGATGAGCGCGCCGACATGCTCGCGAAGCTCGCGAGCAGCCTCGACGAAGCGCTCGATCGCGACGCGTTGTTCGACGACCAGCCGGGCAGCGCGGCGGACATCCTGCAGCGGATTCGCATGCTCGACCCGGGCAGCGCGTTGCTGAAGAGTCCGCAGATCGAATCGCGCTACGACGCCGCGATCGGGCAATCGCTCGACTCGGCCAGGTTCGACGAAGCGCGGGCGCGGATCGCGCTGGCGCTGCAACTGTTTCCGGACTCCTCGCGCTTGCAGCGGCGGCGCGGACAACTGGCGGCGGCAGCGGCATCGGCGACACAAAATCATGGGACGCCTGCCGCCGCGATGAGCGTGCCCGATGCGCGCCGCTCGCTCGTGGAACTGGCGGCTAATCCGTCAGCCAGCGCCGCGTGGCTCGACGGCGTGAGCCGGGCGATGAGCGCGCTGCAAAACGACGCTTCGCCGGAAACCGGCACGGCAATAGACGCGCTCGCCGACGGCATCGTCGCCGCGGCGTCTCGCGTGACCGATCCGCTGCTGGCGCATCGGACGCTGGACGTCATCGAGGTCGGCTTGCGCTATGCGCCGCATTCGCCGGGTCTTTCCGCTCAGCGCGACCGGATGCTGCAGTTGTTGCAGCAGCAACGCATCGACCAGTTGACGGCGAGCGGCGACGCGGCTGCGCAAATGGACGCGCTGCGGCTCGCCGCTGCCGCCAACGACGGAGCGCGTGCGCTCGCGGCACTCAACCGGATGCGCGCGTTGGAACCCGGCAACGCGTTCCTCACGAGCGGCGCGCCGCAGCTCGTTGCCAACGCGTATCTCGGCAATGCTCGCGCGCTTGGCCGCGCGGGCAATCTGCAAGACGCCGCTCGCGTCGCCTCGCAGGGTGCCGACGCGCTTTCGGGCGATCAGAAACTCGGCGACGCGGCGCAACGCTATCTGCTCGCCGCGGCAATCCTGGCCGCGCGCGATCAGCCGATGGCCGACCCGGATCTGCAGGCGCTGCAGGCACGCTTCGATACCGCGCAGGCAGCCGACCCGGAAGCCATGAAGCAGATGGAGCGCGACATCGGCGCGAGCATCGCGTTGCCGCCAGGCGGTTTGAGCGCGCTGCTGGACCAGATCAAGGCGCGGGTCGAAAGCGGCGACGCGGCGAGCGCGGCGGCGTCGGTTTCGATGACGCTGCCCGCGCGCAGCGACCGGCACAGCCAGGCGAACGCATGACGGGCAGCGAAATGCGGCGGGCCGGACAGCGCAGACGGGCGGCGCGGCGCGACACTCAGGCGGAGCTTGCGGTGACGACACAGGAGGAGCCGGGCGTGCGCGAGCAGCAGGTCAACGACGCGTTGCGGGTGCTCGATGAAATGCATCGGCTTGGCCGCATCGAACGCGATGCATATCGGCAGCGGCGGCGACGCTTGCTTGATTCGCTCGTCGGCGAAGCGCCCTCCGATGGGCGCGATACGGTGCGTCGAAGCGTCCCTGCGGGTGCCGCACGGCGCCAGCCCGTGCCGATTCGGCGGCGCGATGCCGGCAGCGCGCAGATGCCTGTGAAGCGAGGCCGCTCGTCCGCGCTATGGATGCTGCTGATGCTGCTGCTGGTCGCGGTGGCCAGCGCGCTTGCCGCCGGCTGGTTGATGCTGACTCGTTGATGCTGGCGTCATGATCGCCGTTGAGGGCCGCGATGCGGTCTGCTGAACGCGCCTCCGCGGCCGCACCTCGCCGGCCGCGCCTGGCCGGCCGCGCTTATTCGCTCTCGGAACCCGACAATGTCTGAAGCTCCGACAGCCCGCCTGGCGCGATGTCCCTGAGCACCTCGGCGAAACTCTTGCCGACGAGGCGCCGCGCGCGTTTGAGCAGAACCGGTAGCGGGCTCGAAGGTTCGACGCGCTCGTAGTAGTCGCAAATCTCGTCGAGCCGCCGGATCACATCGGCCTGGCCGGAGATCCTCGCGTTGGCCGGCTCATGCGTGGCGCCCTCGTGCGGCGACACAGGCGAAGACGAAGACAAGTCCAGAAGCGAGCCCGACAGCGAGGCCGGCGACGCGCCGACGCTCGCTTCCGGTCGTCCAGGAAACCGGCGCTGCACTTGCGTATCGACGAATTTTTTCAGCTCCGCGATATCGCCGCACAACAGCGCCAGGTCGGGGCTCGCCGTGCCGAGTTTTTCCCGCACCAACGCAACGATGGCTTGCGCATGTTCCTGTGCTTCTGCGAGCGTTGCGGCCGATTGCGGTAATTGATCCTCCGGGCAGTCCATGCAACATGCTTCGAGATCGACGAGCGTCGGAGCCGGCGCGCCGTCCTGCGACGGCGACGCGTTGATCGCGCCCGTCGCGACGCGCAGATCGCGCAGCGAAAAGCGGCCGAGACGCGGCGACTGCACAAACGGAGCAAGCCTGAACATGCCGAGCGCGCTTTGCGGATCGCCAAGCGGCATCAGCGCATTGGCGCGGGCGGTGGGGTCGTTGTTATCGTCTGCGTCCAGTTGTGGATGCACATGGTCCCAGTAGCGTTCGAGCAGCCCGCGCACGAGGCCGAGGCCCGCGGCCCATCCGGACAGACCTTCTCTACGGGTTCGAGCAGAACACAGGTGGACCGCGACGCGCAGATCTTTCGTGCACGCGAGCAGCGCGCCGGCGGCGCTTGCGACTTTGTCCCAGTCGGGTTCCTGAGCCGCTTTCAGACTGTCGCCCATGGCGCGCTCGGGCGTCGGTGTCGCCAGCAGTTCGAGTTCGGTGAAGGCGGGATCGTATTCCAGGTTGAGCCCGGCCGGCGCCGCATCGTCGATAGGGGAAAGCAGGGCATTCGTCGTGTAGGAGTCGGTCATGTCGGACTGGAAGAGGGGAGCATGTGCAAGCGCGAGCGAAAACGGCGGACGCGCTCGCGTGATTTCGTTCGGTGTTTCCGGTCCATGACAGAACAACTGACGGCGAGCGGTTATTCCACCTGATGCGGCAAAGAGGCGTGGCTGCCCGGAAGCAAACGTTTGACGCACGCTGTACAATCCGCGAACTCCTTCACCCGCAGGAACGGTCAGTCAGCAGCCGGCGCGCCGGACGGTAACCCTGCTTCGAGCCAGTCAATCATGTCAACAGCAGATGTCGAGAATCTGCCCAGTCTTCTACCGGGCATGCTGCCGCGGCTCTGGGCATTCTCTCTGCGCCTGTGCGGGAACCAGCACGACGCCGAGGATCTGCTCCAGCGCGCGTGCGTGCGGGGGCTCGAACGTGCTCATCAATTGCAGCCGGGCACCTCGCCTCTGAGCTGGATGTTCTCCATCGTCCATTCCACCTGGCTCAACGAACTACGTGCGCGCAACGTGCGCAGCCGCTCGAGCATGGAGTGGGACGACAACTTTCTCGAAACCGTGCCCGACCCAGGGGCGCGCAATCCTGCCGACAGCGTGAGCGAGATCATCGCGGCGGTGGAGCGTCTTCCCGACGCGCAGCGCACCGTGATGCTGCTCGTGGCGGTCGAAGGGTTCAGCTATGCGGAGGCGGCCGAGGTGCTCGGCGTGCCGATCGGCACGATCATGAGCCGGCTCTCCCGCGCGCGCCAGACAATCGGCGCGCAATTCAGCGACCACGATACGTCTTCGGCACGATCGTCGAAAAACCAGCGAGCGGCGCAATGAAGATCGATGATGCCAGCCTGTTGGCTTATGTCGACGGTGAGTTGTCGGGCCCCGAGCGCGAACAGGTGGAAAAGGCGATCCGCGAATCGGAAGATCTCGCGTCCCGCGTGTCGATGCTGCGCGCCTCGCAACTGCCTTATCGGCATGCGTTCGAACAGCAGGCGTTGCCGCCCATGCCGGAATCGCTGGGCCGTAGCGTCGACGCGTTGATCCGTCAGCATGTGGAGCGCGAGAGCGCCGAGCGGAGCGCGAGCGCTGACGCGGCAGAAGTGGCCCAAGCGGCAGAAGCGGCAGAAGCGGCAGAAGCGGCAGAAGCGGATAACTCGCGCGGCACCGAAGAACAGCCTGGCGACAATGTCCGGCCGCTAAGGCCTCGGACGAAGTCGCGGCAATGGCTGTCGCTGCCGCAGTGGCCCACGTGGCCAAAGCTCGCGGTGGCGTTCGTCGCGGGCGCGTTCTGCTGCGGCCTCGCGCTGCGGCTCGTGCCGCAACTGGCCGGTGGCGGCGGCGCGCTCACCACGGCCTCTGACGACTCGGGCATGACGCCGTGGATCAAGGCGGCGGCCGGTTATCAGAAGCTGTACACACGGGACACGGTCGCTCTGCTGCAACCCGACATGAGCACCACGGCGACGACCGTTGCAGACATCCAGCAGGTGGATGAGCTGCCCGTACGGATTCCCGATTTGCGCAGCCAGGGGCTGACTTTCAAGCGCGTCCAGCGGCTGCGCTTTCATGGCAAGCCACTGGTGCAGATCGTCTATTTGCCCGAGAAGGGCGATCCGGTCGCGCTGTGCGTGCTGAAAGAACCGAAGGCGGATGCAGCGCCGTCGAACGCGAAAGTCGAAGGCATGAAGGTTGTCGCGTGGCGGCGCGGCGAGGTGGGCTATGCGCTGATCGGCACGCCAGGTACAGTCGATCTCGATGCGCTCGGCAGGCAGCTTTACGATGGCCGGGTATCCGCGACCGTCGGCGACAACCGCACCGGCACCGATGTCCAGCAGAGTTGAGCGCAACCTTAGCGGTTCGATGTGCATGACGAGTCGCGCCGCATTCGCTGGTCACGAGCCGCTCGCGTACGCCGCGTTGAAGCGCACGCGCCGCCGGCCGCATAACGCATGAGGTTCGGCCACTTGCGCGATCAGCCGGCGCGTCCGCGATCATCGCGTCGCACATTGCGCGCGTTGCGCTCGTTCGCCGTATGCGCGATACCCGCGGCGCTCGCCGCTGTGTTCCTTTCTTGCGTGGGCTGGCTTTCTCCACGACTGAACGCACGGCGCATCGTCAATGCGTTCGAGGCGACGACCACGCCGCACCCCGGTTTCAGGCGCAATCATGCGAAAGGAATTTGCGTGACCGGCCACTTCGACAGCAACGGAGACGGCGCGCTGCTCTCACGTGCCAGCGTGTTTGCGAAGGGGCGTTATGCGGTTGTCGGACGCTTGTCGATACCCGGCGGCGATCCCGGTGAGGACGACGCCGCCGCCACGGTGCGCAGCCTCGCGCTGCGCATGACGCTGCCGCGCGGCGAGGAGTGGCGTCTTGCGATGAACTCCACGCCTGTGTTCCCGGTGCGCACGCCTCAGGCGTTGCTCGAGCAGTTGCAAGCGGATGCGCGCGATCCGCGCACGGGCCGCCGCGATCCGGCGAAGATGCAGGCGTTCCTCGACAGTCATCCCGAGGCCCGCGCTTTCAGGCGTTTTATCGAGCAGCATCCGCCGTCGTCGGGCTACGACAACGCCACGTACTACGGCATCAGCGCGTTCCAGACTATCGACGCGCACGGTATTCGTCGCTTCGTTCGGTGGGAAGTGGTGCCGGACAAGCCTTATCGTGCCGTCGATGCCGGCGATCTGCGCGATCCGGATTTTCTGTTCTACGATCTGTCGAAAAGTCTGCGCAAGGGGCCGTTGCGCTGGCATCTGTTTATGAACGTCGCCATGCCCGGCGACACGACCGACGACTCCACGCGGCAATGGGTGAGTTCGCCGCGCCGGCCGAGAATCGACGCCGGCACGCTCGTGATAGATCGCGCGCAAACGCAGATCGACGGTGCGTGCCGCGATCTTGCTTTCGATCCAACGGTTTTGCCGGACGGTATTGCGCCTTCCGCCGATCCGCTGCTTGCCGCACGATCCGCCGCCTATGCCGTGTCCCTGCAGCGCCGCACGAGTGAAGAAGCGGCGGCGCGGGCCCGCGCACATTGACGCGCGCACTGCCTCGGGTGGGAACGCACCGCCAGTACGGTTATCATGGAAGCCTTCGGCAGCACGGGCGTTCGTGCCCGCCGTGACGCCACTCACTCATTCACACAGCCCTTTCTCTCCTTAGCCTATCGTCCAATGAAGCCCGACGACAGCCAACTGATCGCGTATGCCGACGGCGAACTCAGTGCTCGCGAAGCGGCATCGGTCGAGAGCGCGCTCGCGCAATCCGCCGATCTGAGAGAAAGCGTGGCGTTGCTGCGAGCGTCGCGGCTTCCTTATCGCGAAGCGTTCGCGGCGCAGAAATTGCCGCCGCTGCCTGACGAACTCCGGCGCCGGATCGAGTCGATGGCGCAGGCCGCGGGGCCGCAGGCATCGAGCACTCCCGCGCCGCAAGCACAGCGTTCGCAGCGCCGCGTGTGGCTTGCCGCCGCTTTCATTGCGGGCGCTTTTTGCGCGGGCCTCGTGCAGCATCTTGGCGGATGGCCCGGCGCGTCCGGCAATCGCGGAGTCTCCACGGCGGCCGTTCAGACGCGCTCGTGGATCAGCGTCGCGGTCGACTATCAGCGCATGTACACGCGCGAGACGGTCGCCAGTATCGTTCCCGATGGCGCCGCTGCCGCCCGCACTGTCGATGCGATTCGCAAGGTCGACGGCATCCGCTTGCGTATGCCCGATCTGCAGGCGGCGGGGCTATCGTTCAAGGCGGTGGAGCGGTTGCGCTATAACGGCAAGCCGCTCGTCCAGATGGTGTATCTCCCCGAGCATGGCATGCCGGTGGCGCTGTGCGTGATGAAGGATTCGCGCCCTGACGAGTCCATCGCCCAGCGCGAGATGGACGGTATGAACGTCGTTTCGTGGCGGCAGAACGAACTGTCCTATGCGCTGATCGGCAAGCCCGATTCCGCCGACTCCGCCGACTTGCCGGCCATCGCCCGGCAGATATCGAACGGCAATGTCGACGATATGTTCTCCGGGCTCGACGCATCGTCGCAGCACGGGCGTGGCACGCGGCCATTCATCCAGGCACGAACGGGCTGAGTTGAGCCGCCGCGGCGAACATCCGCGTGAATTGATCCAGCGCGGGCAGCGTGTCGCGTCCGCTGCGCGTGATCCGGTAGAACGAAAATTCCACCTCTGGCCGGATCACGTCGATGCGCACCCGATAGTGCCGGCAGATGTGTTCGCAGAACGACGGCATGATCGCAACGCCCAGTCCTTCGTGAGCCATCGCGACCGCGGTCTGCAAATGACCGACAACCGTACGCCGGCCCGCCGTCACTTCTTCTTTCGACAACGACGCTTCGATCAGCCGCTGCAACGGGTTCTCCTTCGGCAGGGTAATGAGCGGCAACCCTTCGAGCGCGCGCCATTGCACTCCGTCGCGCGGCACCTTGCCGATGCCATGCGCGCCTTCCACGGGCGACGAGACCACGACGAGCCGCGTCGGAAAGATAGGCACGCGGTCTATCCCGGACAACTGCGAGAAGAAGATGCCGTACGCCGCATCGAGATCGCCGTCCTCGACCATCTTCAGAAGCTCGCCGGGAGGACGGTCGACGAGTTCGATCTGCGCTTGCGGACTCGTCTCGGCGAAACGCGCAAGCACTTGCGGCATCAGACTCGCGGCGATCATCGGCGTGCAGCCGAGCAGCAGCGACGCCTGCTTCTGCCGGCCGAGTTCGTTGAGTTCGACAACGGATTTTTCAAGCGTGTCGACGATCTTCATCGCCGTTGGATAGAACAGGTGACCCGCCTCCGTGAGCGCAACCGTGCGCGTGGTGCGTTCGAACAGCCGGCAATCGAGCTGGGTCTCGAGCTCGCGGATGATCGCGCTCAGCGCCGCCTGACTCAGATGCAAGCTCTGCGCGGTCTTCGTGAAGCTCGACGCGTTCGCCACGCCGAGAAAGACCTTCAGTTGTTTCAGGGACAGATTCATGCGGCGGTCCTGTGGGAAGGGCACGAGAGGGCTGCCGGGATTCTATCGCCGCGCTCGGGTATCCGCGACCGGGACAACACCCGATCGCCCCTTACATGTCCATGACGATGCGACGGCGCCGTTGCGCCGCACCCGTCATGCAAACGCGTATCGCCCCTCCTCGTCGCGGACGATGGCGCGGGTTGCCGCCGTGTCTTCGAGCCAGCGCACGATCTCGCGGCCATCGCGCGTTCCTGTCGCGGACATGAGTTCGGTGAAACGCTTCGGACCGTGCTCGAGTGCGGCTTGCAGCGAATCGAAACGCGCGCCCGTCAGAACCGGCGGCGTGGGAACGCGATGTTCGAGATCGCGCTGTTCGCCGGGGCGCAAGAGCGGCAGCGTCAGGTCGAAGCCGAGTTTGGCGGTGACCGTTGCGCCGGCGAGCGACGGGTCCAGCGGCATCGCGCGCATGCCGCCATGCATCACCATATCGCGGTCCGCCTGGAAGCGCGTGGCGAGCGCCCAGTCCATCTGCTCGTCCGAGAAGATATCGATGTCGGGGTCGACCACGAACACATGCTTGACGTTGGCAAGCGACGCGAACACGGCCGCGATCGCGTTGCGCGCTTCACCAGGCACACGCTGTTGCATCGCGATCCGCACGTTGAACATGCCGCCCGTCGCGGGACTCGCGTACACCGCCCTGATCTCGCGCACGGCCGTTTCCAGCGCGCGCCATACGGTGACTTCGGTGCGCAGCGCGGCCAGTTGCGCGGTATCAGTGCGCGCCATCGTGCGGCCGCCGATCGTGCAGGTCTGGAACACAGCGTCTTTGCGATGCGTGATCGCAGTCAGATGAAACACCGGGTTGGTCTTGATGCCGCCGTAATAGCCGAGGAATTCGCCATACGGTCCTTCGGGCTCCGCGTGGCCGCGCTCGTCGAGATAGCCTTCGAGAATGAACTCCGCGTCGGCCGGCACCAGCAGATCGCTGGTCACGCATTTGACGACGCCCATCGGCGCGCCGCGCAACGCGGCAACCAGCTCGAGTTCGTCGGCGGGAATGCGCATCGTTGCACCAACGTGATCGATGGGGTGCGTGCCGACGGCGAAAGCGATCGGCAGCCGCTCGCCGCGCTTCGAATGTGCGAGCGAGATCGCGCGCAGATCGGACGGCGCCACGAGATCGATTCCGGCGGTGCGGCGCCCGCGCAGCATCAGCCGGCGAATGCCGACGTTGGTCCAGCCCGTGTCGGGGTCGACCGCGAAGTCGATCGACGCCGAGATATACGGCGCGCCGTCCAGATCGTGTTGCAGATGAACGGGCAGCGCCGTGAAATCGCAAGCGTCGCCGGTCAGGACCACTTGCTGAACGGGTGCCTGTGCGCGGCTCACTTCGACGAGCTTGCCCTTCGTGCGCAAACGGTCGCGCACGACTTCGAGCAACTGGCCGGGTGTCGTGTCGAACGCTTTGGCAAGGCGCGAGCGGCTCGCCGCCACGCTGCCCGCGAGCGGCACGCTGCCGCCTGCCGGTTGCGCGAACCAGACGGCGCGCGGATTGCCTTCCATGATCGCGGCGATATCGGCCAGATCGACGGGCTCGCTGCGTCTATCGAGTTCGGTTTCGTCGAGCGAGTCGAGAAAGCGGCGCAGCCGGAAGCGCTCCAGGTCGGGCAGTTCCGCGCCTTGCGCGGTGGAAGCGATGGTGGTCTTCGGTCTCAATGTCGTGTCCTTGTGCGAGGGGCGGCGCGCGGCCCTCAGAAGCGGGCTGACAGCGCAGTGGCTGCAAGATGGGCGGCAAAGCCGCTCGAAGCCGCGGGGGGCATCTCCGGAGCGAGATGCAGGAACTGCTTGACGGCGCGCAGCGTGACGGCGCTGCAGCCGAGCAGCGTTTCGGTGAGCGCCCCGGCTTCGGCGTCGAGCGAGGCGGATGCAACGACGCGGCTCACGAGCCCCGCCGCCAGCGCTTCGTGCGCGGAGAGCCGCGCGCGGCTCAGCACCATGTGTGCAACTGTCTTGACGGGAACGCGTCCGATCAGCGCCGACATGACGAGCGTCGGCGGAATGTCGCGCTCCATCTCGGGGATCTGAAACACGGCGTCCTCGGCGGCAAGCGCGACATCGCAAACGCCCGCGAGCGCGCAGCCCACGCCAATCGCCTCGCCGCGCACGACGCACAGCACCGGCACACGCACCGCCTTCAGCGCATCGTAGAGCGCGAGCGGCGGCGCGGCGACGACGCGGCGCAGCGTTTCCGCCGACGGCTTCGCGCCTGCCGGCGGCATCGGCGACTGGCGTCCTTTGCAGAAGTCCTTGCCGCTCGTGACAATGCGCACGAGCTTGGTGTCGTCGTCGATCGTGGTCAGGGCGGCGATGATCGCATCGCTCATCGCCTGGTCGATCAGGTTGCCGTTCTCAGGACGGTCGAGCACGACTTCGAGCAACGCGCCCTCACGGCGGATAGTCACGGATTCAGTCGACATGAGCGCCTCCTTGCGCGCGGTGTATGTATTCCCAGATCACCCTGGGCGTGGCCGGCATCGCGAGTTCGTCGCTGCCGTAGTCGCGCAGCGCGTCGGCCAGCGCGTTGAAAATGGTGGCCGTAGCCGGCGTGATGCCGCTTTCTCCACCGCCTTTCACTCGCAGCGGATTGCCCTGCGTCGGATCTTCCGTCAGCTCCACGTTGAGCGGCGGAATCACGCCGGCGCGCGGCACGCCGTAGTCCATGTAGGAGCCGGTCAGCACCTGGCCGGTTTGGCGATCCATGTAGAAGCCTTCCGAGAGCGCCTGGCCGATTCCCTGCGCGAGGCCGCCATGCACCTGGCCTTCGACGATCAGCGGATTGATCGGCTGCCCCACGTCGTCCACCGACGTGTAGTTCACCAGCTCGACCGCGCCGGTGTCGGGGTCCACTTCGAGTTCGCAGACGGCCGCGCCGGTCGGATGGGCGGGCACGCGCGTGCTGACTTCCGCGTGGGCGTGCAGCTTTTTCGCCGATGGGTCGCCTGGCAGGCCGTCTTTCGCCACATGCTGCGCGATCCCGGCAAGGCTCACTCGACGGCCGCTCGCGGGCGCGGTGAATTGCGCGTCGGCGAATTCGACGCTCGCTGCGTCCACATCGAGCAAGACCGCGGCGACGCTCTTGCCGGCCGCAATGATCTGTTGCGCGGTATCCACGAGCAGCATGCCGCCGAGCCGCATCGTGCGGTCCGAGTGACTGCCGCCGCCGACGCTCACGAACGCGGTATCGCCCGTGCGCAGCTTGACGGCTTCCATCGGCACGCCGAGATGATGCGCGACCACCTGCGCGAACGTGGTTTCGTGTCCCTGGCCGGTCGACTGCGTGCCCGACACGATATCGATGCCGCCGTCGGCGCGCACCGTCAATTCGATGCGCTCACGTGGCGCGCCCACCGGCGATTCGATGTAGTTCGCAAGGCCGATGCCGCGCAGCCGTCCCTGTGTGCGCGACTGCTCGCGGCGCTCCGCGAAGCTGTCCCATTGCGCGAGCGTCAGCGCGCGCGCCATGTTGCGCGCAAAATCGCCGCTGTCGTACGTGAGACCCATCGGGCTGCGATACGGAAGCCTGTCTCGCGGCACCAGATTGCGCCGGCGAATTTCCGCGCGATCAATACCTAAGCCGGCGGCCGCAAGATCGAGCATACGTTCGATCACATGCGTCGCTTCGGGGCGGCCCGCGCCGCGATACGGCGCCGTGGGCACGGTGTTGGTCAGGACCGCGCTCACATGCACGGCGGCCACCGGTACGTCGTAGACGGTCGTCATGATGCGCGTGCCGTTCGACATCGGCACATACGAGACCGTGTGGGCGCCGACGTTGCCGATCCACTCGTTGTCGATGGCAAGCATGCGGCCGTCTTTCGAGAAACCGATTGTCGAGCGGATGATCGCGTCGCGCCCCTGGTAGTCCGACAGAAACGCTTCGCTGCGATCGCTCGTCCATTTGACCGGGCGTCCGATGCGGCGCGCGGCCCATACGACGGCAAGCTGTTCGACATAGATGAACGAGCGTGGCCCGAAGCCGCCACCGGTATCCGGGCATACCACGCGCACGTTCGCCGGCGGCACTTTCAGCGCCGCGGCGAGGCAAAGCTGCTGGCGCACCGCGCCCTGACTGCCGGAGATCAGCGTGTAGACGCCGGTTGCCGCGTCGTACGCGCCGATCGCGCTGCGCGGCTCCATCTGGCAATTGACGAGCCGGCTGTGATGAAACTCGCGGCGCACGACATGATCCGCTTTGGCGATGATCGCGCGCGCGGCGTCACGATCGCCGATCTGGGTCTGGAAGCACAGATTGCCCGGCGCGCCATCCCAGAGTTGCGGCGCACCGTCCTGCATCGCGTCGTTGCCGTTGATCACAGCGTCGAGCACGTCGTAGTCCACGTCGATCAGCTCGGTCGCGTTGCGCGCCTGCAGCGGCGTCTGCGCGATCACCATCGCGATCGCTTCGCCCACATGGCGCACCCGGTCGACCGGCAGCGGGAGATGGGGCTGATTGAAGATCGAGCCGGTCAGCGACGTGAGGAAAGCCTTCTTCGTCGCGTCGATGGCATCGACGGGATTCGGCACATGGTCCACCCCCTTGAAGCCGTCGTCGAGATAGTCCTGGCCCACCAGTACCGCGATCACGCCGGGCGCTTCGCGGGCGGCGGCGATGTCGATCGAACGCAGCACGGCGTGCGCATGGGGCGAGCGCAGAAACGCCGCATGCAACTGTGCGTCGACGTGAATGTCGTCCGTGTACTGGCCGTTGCCGGTGACGAAGCGCTGGTCTTCGACGCGAGGTATCGGTTTGCCGATCATGACGAGTGAGCCTCCGTCCTGGCGAACGGCGCATCCGGATACATTTCGCGAGCCGCGTGGCGAACGGCCTCGATGATGTTCACATAGCCCGTGCAGCGGCAGATGTTGCCCTCCAGCGCATGAGCGATGCTCGCCTGGTCGAGCGCCGGCTCTTGGCGCAGATAGAAAGCGCTCGCCATGATCATGCCCGGCGTGCAGAAGCCGCATTGCAGACCGTGGCACTTAACGAAAGCAGCCTGCACCGGGTGCAGCTTGCCGCCGCACGTTGCGTTGAGACCTTCGACCGTGACGACCTGGCCGCCGCTCGCCTGCGCGGCCAGCACGGTGCACGACTTGACGGCCTGACCGTCGAGAAGCACGGTGCACGCGCCGCACTGGCTCGTATCGCAACCCACGTGCGTGCCCGTGAGACGCAATTGCTCGCGCAGGAATTCGACCAGCAGCGTGTTGTCGGGCACGTCGCGCGCGACATCCGCGCCGTTCACCTGCAATTGGACATCAACCATGATTCACCTGTGTTTCCGGTTCTTGCGTTCATTGCGCGGCCTGGCTCGCTGCGCTCAGCGTCGCGTTGAAGCGTTTGAAGAATTCGGCGGCGAGCTTGTTCGCCACGGACGTAACAAGCCGCGAGCCGATCTGCGCGAGCTTGCCGCCGACCTGCGCGTCGGCCACGTAGGTGAGCAGCGTGCCGTCTTCGGCATCGGCGAGCGTCACGGTTGCGGTCATCTTGCCGAAGCCGGCGATACCGCCTTCGCCCTGGCCTACGATCCGGTAGCCGCTCGGCGCATCGCGATCCGACAGTTCGAGCGTGCCCTTGAAGCGCGCCTTGACGGGCCCGACCGACGCCACCACCACCGCCTTGTAGCGGTCTTCGCTTTCGGCCTCGAACGATTCGCAACCAGGTATGCATTCCTGCAGCACGGCTGCGTCGTTGAGTCCTTGCCAGACCTGTTCGCGCGATGCCGCGATGGTTTGCGATCCAGTAAATTCCATTCTTGTCTCCTCGATGAGCGTCCGCTGTTACGACGCGGTTACGACGCCGTTACGACGCAAGCAGCGCCTGCAGTGCGCGGCGGGTATAGGTTTCGATCAGATGAGCGCGATACGGCGCGGACGCGTTGTCGTCGTCGGGGAGCGTATCGCGGTCGATGCAAAGCGACGCGAGCGCCGCGTGCGAAAGGTCCTGCTGCAAGGCGTTTTCCGCATCGAACCAGCGGAACACCGACGCGCCCGCGCCCGTCACGGCGACGCGGATCGTATCGTCGTACTGGGCGATGAATACGCCGGCCACCGCGTAGCCGGACGCGGGATGCCGGTACTTGGCGTAGGCCGCGCGCAGCGGAATCGCAAATTCGATTGCGGTCACGAGTTCGTCCGGGCGCAGCGCGGTCTCGAAGGTATCCACGAAGAATTCGTCGGCGGGAATGCGCCGTTGCGACGACGTGACGACGTGCGCATTCAGACCGAGCACGGCGGCGGGGTAGTCGGCGGCCGGATCGTTGTTGGCGACCGAGCCGCCCAGCGTGCCGCGGTTGCGCACCTGCGGATCGGCGATCACGCCAGCCAGGCTGGCAAGCGCCGGAATCGCGCCGCGCACGACGCTCGACGCCGCAACCTCGGCGTGTTTGCTCAGCGCGCCAATGCGTAAAATGCCGCCGCGCACTTCGATGCCACGCAGCGCGTCGATGCGCGTGAGATCGATCAGATGCGAGGGCGCGGCGAGGCGCTGCTTGAGGGTGGGAATCAGCGTCATGCCGCCCGACAGCGGCCGCGCTTCTTCATGCTCGCGCAGCCAGCCGACGGCTTCGTCAAGCGATGCGGCGCGCAGATAGGTGGTCTCGTACATGGTGTCTCCTGCATCGCGCCGGTTGTGTTGGCGCGCGTGCCTGACTGCTTAGCGCGGTCCGTTAAGGCTCCGAGAGCCAGTTTTCGAGTGCGGTCGCCAGCGCCACCGGCACTTCGTTCATTGCGTAATGCCCTGCATTGGTCAAGGTTTCCACGGCGGCATTCGGATACCACGTCAGCCACGTGCGCGCCGTCAGCTCCGCCGTGATGGCCGGATCGTGTTCGCCCACGAAGAGTTTGACCGGCGTGGGATTGCCTTCCACCTGTGCGGCAAAGTCGCCGGTGGCCCAATGCGGCAGATAGGCCGCGAAAGCCTCGCGGCGCGATTCGCGCTCCGATTGCTGGGCGAGGTGCGCGCTCCATCGTGCGGCGAGCCGGCTGCCTGTCGAAAAGTGGATGATGCCCGCGCGCTTCGTCACGTCGCCGATTGCGGCGGCAAACATCGCGAGACGCGCCTCGTCCATGCGCGAGCCGCAGGCGGGAACGGCCGACACCCCCGCCATCTTCACGATGCGCCTGGGCGCCGCCAGCATCACCCGCTGCATCGCCATGCCGCCCATCGAGTGGCCGATCAGGCTGAAGCGCTGCCAGCCGAGATGGTCCGCGAGCGCAAGTACGTCGCTTGCCACTTCGTCGAAGGTGAATTCGCCGTCTTTGTCGCGCGAAAGCCCGTAGCCGCGATAGTCGAAGAACGCGTAGCTGAAGCGCTCGGGATCGAGTGCGGGCGTGAGCGCGTTCCAGTCGGCCGAACTGCCGAACCAGCCGTTCAGCGCGATGACTTTATGCGGGCCGCCGCCGAACTGCGCGAAGCCGTTGAGCGTCGTCATGGTTCAGTGTTCTCCGTGCGGCAGCGCATTCGGCGCGTGCGGATACGGCAACGCCGGCGCGATGCGTGCGCGGCACTCGCCGAAGCCGATCGACACTGCGCCGGGCGCGCTCGCACGCGCACTCAGCACGATCTCGTCGCCGTCTTCGAGCGCGATGCGCGATTCGCCGCTCGGCAGCGCAAGCGGCTTCTTGCCCGCGTCGGTCAGTTCGGTCAGACAGGCGCGCGATTCATCGCTCGCACCGGAGATCGTGCCGCTGCCGAGCAGGTCGCCCGTGCGCAGGTTGCAGCCGTTGCTCGTGTGATGCGCGACCATCTGCGCAAACGTCCAGTAGAGATTGTCCAGATGCGTGTGCGTGATTCGCACGGGCTCGATGTGGTCGCGCCGCATTGCAGCCGTGGACAGTTGTGCGAACAACTGCAGATCCAGACCGCCGCTTTGCTGGTCCTGCACGCCGTGAAGATGCGGCAGGATCGCCGGATCGCCGGCGGCGCGTGCGGGCGCCGCCTTGCGAAACGGGGCGAGCGCTTCGTCGGTGACGATCCAGGGCGAGATGCTCGAATGAAAGCTCTTTCCAAGGAACGGCCCCAGTACCTGCTCGAACCATTGAATGCTCTTCGCCGACCAGTCGTTGAGCAGACAGTAACCGAAGATGTGCGCGCGGGCGTCGTCGATCGGAATGGCTTGCGTCAGCGGGTTGCCGCGGCCGATCACGGCAGCCAGCTCCAGTTCGAAGTCGAGCATCGGCGCGGGCCCGAAACACACGCGGCCTTCCGCGTGGCGATACTGGCCGTACGGGCGCCGCACTTCGCCGCCGCTCACGCGCAGCGACGAAGCCCGGCCGTGATACGCGATCGGCAGCGATTTGAACGCGGCCGGCAGCGGATCGGCGAGGCCCTTGTAGCGGCCGTGGCGCTCGGTGTGATGAAGCGACGTCAGAAAGTCGGTGTAGTCGCCGATCGTGCACGGCAGTGTCAGTTGCACATCGTTCATGTGCGGCAGCACGGCGTCGATCGACGATTCGAGCCGCGAGCGTGCGGGCGCGTTCTGCGCGAGCAGCGCCGACAGTGCGCCACGCAACGCGCTCACATGGCGGGCGTCGAGCGCCATTAGCGCGTTCAGCGTACCGTCGCGAACCGACGCGCAGGCGAGCGCCGCGTCGCCTTCCAGCAGCGCCGTGTCGTGCAGCGCGCGCAAATCGACGATGCGATCGCCGATTGCGACGCCGGTGCGCAATTCGCCGCCTCGCACGAATGCGCCGAACGGCAGGTTCTGAATGGGGAAATCCGCGTTGCCGGCGTTCGCCGATTCGATCCAGCTGCGCCGCGCCGGATCGTGCGTGGAATTGAGCGCGCTCATGCGGGGCGTGTCTCCGATACTGCCTTGTTCTTTTCAGCGGTCCAGGCGTCGAGCACCGGCCGAGCCCGCATTCTATAACCCGCGAGTTCTTCGGCGGGCGCGACGGGCACCGTTAGTTCGACACGCAAGCCGTTCGGGTCGAAAAAATAGATCGAGCGGACGAAGTGATGATCGGTGACGCCGAGCACCTCGACGCCATTGTGGGTCAGCCGCGCTTTCATCGTTTCCAACTGTTCGAGCGTTGCCAGGCGCAGCGCGATGTGATTGACCCACGCGGGCGTATTCGGCGAGGCAAGCGCGGCGGTTCCATCGCCGAGATCGAAGAAGGCGATGTTCGAGCCGTCCGCCATTTCGAAGAACAGATGCACGTAGGGACAATATTCGCCGGTGCTCGGCACGCGGTCCAGGCGGATGACGTGCACGAGCGGCAGACCGAGAATGTCTTCGTAGAAGTGACGCGTTTCCTCGGCGTCGCGGCAGCGCCACGCAAAATGATGCAGGCCGAGCACCGGCGCTGGAGGATCGAGATGGATGGACACAGTGTCTCCTGGTATTGCTGGATCGTACGGGGCAGCGTCGCGCGAAACCCGGCGCGGGTCAGACTTCGATCGCGTCGACGTTGTATTCGAACAGCCAGTTGTAGCGCTCCTTCACGCGCTCCTCGCTCCACTCGCGGTCCACATAGGCGGCTGCGCCTTCCGCATGGGCAAGCTGCGGATTGTGAAAGCGCGTCGCGTTGGCCGCCGAACCGCGCACGACTTTCGCGGTGCGTTCGAGCCGCAGCGCCTCATAGCGTTGCAGTGCCTGCGGCACGTCGTGCGTATAGCGTTCGAGGCAGCGCGCGAGCAGATAGCCGTCTTCGATCGCCATGCCGGCGCCTTGCGCGAGAAACGGCAACGTCGGATGACAGGCATCGCCGAGCAGCGTCGCGTGGCCCTGGCTCCAGCGGGCCATCGGCTCGCGCACCATCAATGCCCATTTATACGGAATGTCGATCGCGGAAATCAGCGTGCGCACATCTTCGTGCCAGCCTTCGAAGTCGGCGAGACATTCGTCGAGCGTGCCGCGTTCGGACCATGATTCGACTTGCCAGCCCGACTTCTCGATCGCGCCGACGAAGTTGACGAGCCCGTTGCCGCGCAGCGGATAGTGAATGACGTGCGCGCCGGGGCCGACCCAGTTCGCGCCGTAAGGCGAACGCAAGTGCTCCGGCAGCTTGCTCGCGTCGATCACGCCGCGCCATGCCATCACGCCGGAAAACACGGGCTCGTCAGGGCCGAAGAGCGCGTGCCGCACACGCGAATGCACGCCGTCCGCACCGATCAGCAGATCGCCTTCGCAGGTTTCGCCATTGAGGGCCTGCACCAGCACCTTGCCGTTCTGTTGCGAGAAGCTCTCCACCTTATGGTTCAGGCGAATGGCGTCGGGTTTCATGGAGCGCACCACGTCGGCGAGTTTCTGATGCAGGTCGGCGCGATGCAGTGTGAAGTAGGGATAGCCGTAGGTCTCGCGCGATTGCGCGCCGAGATCGAACAGGCGCCATGTCTGGCCGGTGTTCCATAGACGCACGCGCTTGCCGAGCGGTTCGCACGCAAGGCCCTCGAGCGCATCGCCCGCGCCGAGCTGGAACAGCACGCGGGTGGCGTTCGGGCTCAGTTGCACGCCGGCGCCGATCTCCTTGAGCGCCTGCGCCTGCTCGAACACCGTGACATCGAAACCTTTTTTCAATAATGCGGCTGCGGCCGTCAATCCGCCGATACCGGCGCCTGCAATAACTATCTTCATTCGACGATTCGACCTTTTTCGTAATGAGCGCTTTTATCGATCTTCGTTATGAATCGATCGATAATCTTTATAAGTAGCCAACGCGGTGAAATCGGGAATCACTTTAATTCAGCGAATCGCGCGAAAGAAGCAAATTAATCCGAATGGATCATCACTGAAATTTGATAATCGGAACAGGCGCTGTGACAAGGGCGCGGTGGCCCTGAACGGCAGAGACGGCGGCGCGCCTACATGCCCCAGCGCTGCACCGTGGCGGCGTCCAGCCCGAACAGGTCGAGCACGCGGCCGAGCGTGTGATCGACCATGTCGGTCAGCGATTCGGGGTTCGCGTAGAACGCGGGCACGGGCGGATAGACGATGGCGCCGGACTCCGTTACCGCCGTCATGCTGCGCAGATGGCCGAGGTGCAGCGGTGTCTCGCGCACCATCAGCACGAGGCGGCGGCGCTCCTTCAACGTGACGTCCGCGGCGCGCGAAAGCAGGCCGCTGGTCATGCCCGTGGCGATTTCCGACAGCGTCTTGATCGAGCAGGGCGCGACGATCATGCCCATCACCGGGAACGATCCGCTCGAGATCGACGCGCCGATATCGGTGTTGGAATGGCAGACGCTCGCCATCGCGCGGATGTCGGCGACGCTGAAGTCCGATTCGTGAGCGAGCGTCACCTGCGCCGAGCGGCTCATCACCAGGTGCGTTTCGATTTCGAGCTTGCGCAGCAGTTGCAGGAGCCGCACGCCGTATATGACGCCCGACGCGCCGCTGATTCCAACCACCATGCGCCGCGGCAGCATGCCTCTTATATCCATACGAGTCTCCAGACGCAGGTTCTTAATGCCGACGCGGCGGATGGTAGCACCGGGTTCTGGCTAATAGAAGCGTGGGCGCCAATTAATCGTGCTTACCTGGTATTTTCACCGACCATTAAAAGCTTTATTCGTTTTGTTCGATGAGTTGATAAATAATTCACGATTCAAAAGCCTAAATCCATTCGCTACACTCCCGGCAACATCTGGAAAGACGGCAGCGAACCGCGCAGCAGACCGGCGCCTGTCACCCACATGGGGATCGGTCAGCAGACATGCGGCCGGCGACAAAAAAAGACATTGGAGACATGGGTTGAAAACGACGAGTCTGTTCTCAGGTGCGTGCGCGTTGGTGCTGGGGTGCCCCGCGTTCGCGCAGTCATCGGTGACGCTCTACGGGAGCGTCGACGTGGGTGTCGATTTCGTGACGAACTCGCGCGGCGGGCATCTGTATCAGGAGTCGGCCGGCAAGCGCACGCCGGACCGTTTCGGCTTTCTCATCAAGGAAGACATTGGCGGCGGCAACACGGTTTTCGCGCGGCTGGAGTCGGGTTTTCTCACCAACACGGGCGCGCAGATCAATCCGGCCAGCTTCTTCAACCGGGACGCGTACGTGGGCATCACGAACAGCCGCTTCGGCTCGCTGAGTCTCGGCCATATCCCCGACTATGTGTACGAGTACGTGGGCGCGTTGAACAATTCGGTGCCGGGTATCTCGTCGTATTACACCGTGGGCAACCTGGACGGCCTCGCGAACACGCGCGCGCTCGACAACTCGGTGAAGTACGAATCGATCGACTACCGCGGTTTTCAGGCCGGTGCGATGAACGCCTTCGGCAACCAGACGAACTTCAGCGAAGGGCGTCAGTACAGCGTGGGTGCGCGCTACCAGAACGGCAGAGTCAAACTGGGCGCGGCGTATTCGATGTCGCACAACCGCACGGCCGACCTGTTCGGTATCTTCGGCGTGACGTCGGTACTCGGTCAGCGGCTCAGGCAGGGCACCCTGTTCAACGCCGACCGTTACAGCACGATAGCGGTCGGCGGCTCGGTGGTCGTGGGCGACTTCATTCCGCACGCGACCTTTACGGACGTGAAGCTCGAAGATCCGCAGGGCTCGGTGACGGAGCGCAACTATCAGGTGGGCGTCAACATCGACCTGAGCGGCGGCAAGCGCTTCTATGTGATGGGGATTTCGTACAACCGCTCCATGTTCGAGGGGCTGACGTACAACCAGTACAACCTGTTCATCACGCACTATCTGTCCAAGAGCACGCAGATCTATGCAGGCGTCGGCCTGCAACGGGCCTCGGGCACGAATGCGAAGGCGGAGCAGTTCGGCTATCAGCCGTCGAGTTCGAGTGCGCAGACGGTTGGACGTATCGGTATCAACCAGATGTTCTGACGTGACGCGGATGCCGTGTGCCGGGTAACGCGGCGGGCTTTGTTCACTAATTTCGATTTCATCATCGGGATTTTTTGATTCTGTCGCCCGCTGCCGGGCCGTATATTGAGGCTCCCGGCGCAGGCGCCAACGGGAAACAGAACGAAGCGGCGTGCGCGGCAACTGCGCCCACCGCCTGATCGGCATATTGGGACGCACATGCAAGCAGAGCGCACATTCAACATATCGACACTCATCGAAGAGCAGAAGACAGGACGTTTCGCGGTCGGCTTGCTGTTCTGGTGCTTCCTCATCATGCTGATGGACGGTTATGATCAGACGGCCGTGTCGTTCGCGGCGCCCGCCATCATCAAGGAGTGGCACGTCGCACGCGGCGGCTTTGGACCGGTCTTCGGCGCGGGTCTGTTCGGCACGTTGATCGGCTCGTTCATCTTCGGCTACTTCGGCGACCGCTTCGGCCGCAAGCGTGCGATCGTGTCGGGCAGTCTGTTTTTCGGTCTGCTGACGCTTCTGTCGGTGTGGGCAACTTCGCTGCACGAACTCATGCTGCTGCGTTTTATCGCCGGTCTCGGCATGGGCGGCGTAGTGCCGAATTCGGTTGCGCTCGTCGCCGAATACGCGCCCAAACGGTTGCGCGCCACATGGGTGACGCTGATGTTCTCGGGCTTTTCCATCGGCGCGGGGTCCGGCGGGCTGGTTTCGTCGGCGCTCATTCATCGCTATGGCTGGCCGGTGATGTTCGTCGTGGGCGGTATCGGCTCGCTCGCGGTCGCGTGCCTGCTGATCGTGACGCTGCCGGAATCCGCGAAGCTGCTGGTAGTCCGTCGGCGCAGTGTCGAAACGGTGCGCAAGCTCGTTGCGCGTCTGCGCCCCGAACTGGCGCTTCCCGCCGACGCGCAGTTCGTGCCCGGCGAAGTGCAGGAAAAGAAGCGCTTTGTGCTCAAGCTGATTTTCTCCGACGGCCTGCGCGCAATCACGCCGTTGCTGTGGATCGTATTCATCGTCAATTCAATGGCGCTGTACTTCTTGCAGAACTGGCTGCCCATTCTGATGGAAGGTGTCGGCATCAATCCGCAGAGCGCCGGTGTCATCACAACCATGTTCTCGGTGGGCGGCGTGCTCGGCGGACTGATCCTGTGCCGCTTTGTCGACCGTCACGGCGTGCTTGCGATCATCTCGTTGCCGGCGGTCGGCTGCCCCGTGGTCGCTTTCCTCGGGCATGGCATGTCGGAGGCGTGGCTCATGTTCGCCGTGTTCGCGACGGGTTTCTGCGTGGTCGGCGCGCAGTACGGGCTGTACGCGGTGGCGGGGATGATTTACCCGACCTCGTTCCGCTCGGCGGGCGTGGGCAGTGCAATCTCCGTCGGCAAGATCGGCTCGGTATCGGGGCCTGTGATCGGCGGAATTCTGCTGTCCATGCATCTGCCGATCTCGCAGATGTTTTACGCGGCGTCCGGACTCTTTCTCGTCGCCGCCATCTTCTCGACCGTGCTGGCAGTGTTGTACAAGGCGCGATTCGGCGAACAGCATAAACAGGACGACGCCCGCATCAAGGAGATGCGTTCCGCGCTGGGCGACTCCTGATCCGGACCAGACAGAAGCGTTCATACAATCAGCCGGCCGGCGCCGCAAACAGGCGAACGGCCGCAGCCACGGAGACCCGATGAGCCCGTACTTCGAACGTGCTTGTGGATGCGCGCCGGCGCGCGCCATGCGCCGCGCCGATGGGAGATACACGCGATGACTGTGCTTCCCGAAAGCGCCAGCGCTGTTGCCCCGGCCGTTGACATCACCGCGCTCATCGAGCGGCAGAAGTTGCGCGGCTTTTCGCTGGGCCTGATTGCATGGTGCTTCGTGATCGTGCTCATCGATGGCTACGATCAGGTCGCCGCTGCCTATGCCGCGCCCACGCTCGTCCGCGCATGGCACGTGAAGGCTACCGAGTTCGGTCATGTGTTCGGTTACGGCCTCGTCGGCGTGCTCGTCGGTTCGTTGCTGCTGGGCTTTCTCGGCGATCGCATTGGACGGCGTCTCACGATCATTTACGGCGTGTTGTGGTTCGGCATCCTGACACTTGCGTGCAGCCGGGCGGCATCGCTCGATCAATTGACCGTGCTGCGTTTTGTTGCGGGAATCGGCATGGGCGGCGTGGTGCCCAATACGGTCGCGCTGGTGTCGGAATATGCGCCGAAGGCACGCCGCGCGACATGGATCACGCTAATGTTCTCGGGCTTTTCGATCGGAGCCGGCGGCGGTGGCGCGATCGCTTCGTGGATGCTGCCGCGCTTCGGCTGGCCGGTTCTCTTCGAGGTGGGCGGCGTCGCGGCCATTGCGGTCGCCCTCGTGTCTTTCGCCGTGCTGCCCGAGTCCGTCCGTTTCCTGATCCTCAGGGGGCGGGCGCCGCGCGAAGTCGCCCGCATCGCTCGCCGTCTCGGTTCGGACAGCGTTTTCAACGACGCGGAAAACCAGGCTGCGCGCTATATCGTTCAGGACGAAAAGCGTATTCGCGCGACACCGCTCGCGTTGTTCGGCAACGGTCTTGTCCGTGTGACGCCTTTGCTGTGGGCGCTCTTTGTCCTGAATTCGCTCGCACTGCATTTTCTGCAGAACTGGCTGCCGATTCTGTTCAGCATGAGCGCGCTGCCGGCGGCGCAGGCAGCGAAAGCCGCGATGATGTTTCCGGTCGGCGGGACGGTCGGTGCGCTCGCGCTGTGCCGATGCGTGGACCGTTACGGCATAGCGGTGATTCTGTTGCTCGCTTTGGTCGGGCTTCCGGTTTGCATCTCGCTCGGCATGCCGATGCCCGCTCTTTGGCTCTACGGCGCGTCGTTCATGAGCGGGGTATGCGTGATCGGCAGTCAGTTTGCGCTCTATGCGGTGGCCGGCATGCTGTATCCGACGATGTTGCGCTCGGCCGGAGTCGGCTCGGCTATCGGCATCGGCAAGCTCGGCTCGGTAATCGGCTCGGTGCTCGGAGGCGTCTTGCTGGCGATGCATTGGCCGGTTGCCGATCTTTTCATGAACGTGTCGGGCGTTTTCATCTTCATTGCGCTGTTGTCCGTCTGGCTGGGCTGGAACCGGCGCCGCGCAGCGAGCCAGTCGATCGCGTAACTCAACGCCGCTTGCCGCAACCAGGCGCGGCATATACGGGCAAGGCCGTGCGCGAGTCGACGCGTCATAGCGTCCACGGCATTTATCCGATTTCAAGAGCAGAGGTTCGCATCATGCTGTCCCTTTCCAACGCTTCCAACGCCTCCAACGCTTCCAACGCTTCCAACGCTTCCAACGCTTCCAACGCCTCCACCGCCTCCACCGCCGACATGGCCACACCGTTCTCCGAACCGGACCCGGTTAGCAACGCCGATGCGTTCGGCGCGACAGATCGTGCGGCGGCACCTGCCGGGCTGCGCAAGGCGATTTCGTTGCAGCAGCGCATTGCGCTGACGATGGCCTTGCTCGCCGCGCTGATGATCGCCATCGGCGTGCTCGGACTGGCGGGCGCATGGCGTGCGAACCAGGCGACGCGCGATACCTATGAGAACAAGCTGACGGCTGCAGTTCACATCGGTAACGCCGAACTGTTGATGGCGCGTACCCGCCTCGTGCTCGGCGGTGCAATGGCCGCGACGGACACCGCGCGCGCGGGCGAGCAGATTCGCCATGCCGCCGACTTCCTCAAGCAATCGGACGAACAGTGGCGCAGTTTCGTGAACGAGCCGCACGAAGCGGGCGAAGCGTCTCTTATCGACGCCGCGGGGCAGCGCCGCGACGCAATGCGTGTCGCGATGCGAGCGTTCCTCGACGCGCTGCAGTCAGGTGACCGGTCGACTGCGCAGCGGATCGGCGTATCGCAGTTGAGCACGCTGTTCAACGACATGAGCGCGGCGAACGATACGCTCAAACGCTCGCTGTATGCCAATGCGAAACGCAGCTACGACGACGCGGAACACTACTTCAAGCTTTTCTTTGCGGGATCGACGGCGATGCTTGCGTTCGGCGTCGCCGCGGCGGCGTTTAGCTGGCTTGCGCTGCGCCGTGCGATCGTTGCGCCGCTTCGCGACGCGCTTGCGCACTTCGACGCGATCGCGGCCGGAGATCTGAGCCGCACGGTTGCCCGTCACCGCGCCGATGAAATGGGACAACTGCTCGACGGACTGCATCAGATGCAGGCGCGGCTCGCGCAAACGGTAACGGCGGTGCGCGACAGTTGCGAATCGATTGGTACGGCCGTTGGCGAGATTGCTGCCGGCACGCTGGATCTGTCCGCCCGGACGGAAGAGCAGGCGGCGTCGCTCGAGCAGACCGCCGCGAGCATGAGCGGTCTGACGGAGACGGTGCGCCGCAATGCGACGCGGGCGCAGCAAGCATATGGCGTCGCGCAGGAGGCGGCCTCGGCCGCGAACCAGGGCAATCATGCCGTCGAAGAAGTGAGCAAGACCATGGCGCGCATCGACGCCAGTTCGAGGAAGATCGCGGACATCACGGGAATCATCAAGGGCATCGCGTTCCAGACCAATATTCTCGCCTTGAACGCCGCCGTGGAAGCGGCGCGGGCCGGCGTGCATGGACGGGGCTTTGCCGTCGTCGCCGCCGAGGTGCGCTCTCTCGCGCAGCATGCGTCGACGGCTGCGAAGGACATTGGCGTGCTGGTGGCGGATTCCGTCGGCGCGGCGGCGGATGGCTCGACGCTCGTAACACATGCGGAAGGCGCGATCCGGGCCGTGCTCGACGCAGCCGGACGCTTTCGCGAAGTAATGAGCGAGATGACTGCCGCGGCCGAGGAGCAGCGCGTCGGCATCGAGCAGGTCGATGCCGCGTTGACCATGATGGATTCGATCACGCAGCAGAACGCGGCGCTCGTCGAGCAGGCGAGCGCATGCGCCCAGTTGCTCGACGAGCAGTCCCGGCAGTTGAGCCGGCAAGTCGCGGTGTTTCGCATCGGCGCCGCATAGCGATGCCGGTGCGGTGCGGCCTTGCCTCAGCGTGCGGCGCTTACGACCTACGACTTACGACTGTGACGACACCTGCTCGCGCCACCGATACGCCTGCTGCCATCCAAGCAAACGCTTGAGCTTCTCGTTACTCAGCAAGGTCTCGAACTCGCCGAGCGGCTTTTTGACCGGCACATTCGGGTAGTAGGTCTTCAGCAGTTCGGCAACCGGGCGGTCCGAAGAGACGTCGTCGGCGGCGACATTCATCACCGTGTAGCCCAGCCCGTCTTTTTCAATGCCGAGACGGCAGGCCGCCGCGAGATCGCGGCCGTCGATATAACTCCATGCGATGCGCTTTCTCAACGCAGGGTCCTTCAGCCAGACGGGGAATTTCCGGTAGTCCTCGGGATCGAGTACGTTGCCGATACGGAAGCAGTAAATGTCCGAGCCCGTGCGCGCATGAAACGCCTTGGCCGTCACTTCATTAATGACCTTCGACGTGGCGTAGCTGTCCATCGGGTCCACCGGGTACTCCTCGTCGAGCGGAAAATACGCCGGGTCGCGATGGCGATGCGCGAACACCACGCCGTATGTCGTCTCGCTGGAAGCCACGATAACCTTCCTGATGCCGAGCTTCGCCGCCGCGTCCAGCACGTTGTAAGTGCCCATCACGTTGATGCGGAACACCTCGTTGTCGGTCGTGACGAGAATGCGCGGAATCGCCGCGAAATGCACGACCGCGTCAATCGGCTTGGGCTCGATGTCGTCGTCGAATTCCTTCGCCGTTGTAGTGGATGCGAACGCATTGAATACCTGTCCCGCATCGGTGATGTCGGTGATCAGGGTTCGCGCCGTGCCTTTGGCCATCGGTACGCGGTCCACATTGAGCACTTCATAGCCGTGCGCCACCAGATCCTCGACGACCCATTTGCCGGCAAGTCCGCTGCCGCCCGTCACTATCACTCGCTTGGTCATGCCTTGTCTCCTTTACAGTTCATAAAGCCGTCCGGTTTTGCCGCGCCGTTGATCACACCACTCGCATCCTAACGCCGCGCCTCGCGCGAATGCTGTGACGCGCGTCATAGGCACGGGGCCTTTCATCGCGCTATCCGCAGGCAATCTACGGGTGAATCCCGATACGGATCTATGACGGGCGTCACAGATTTCCGCGGGCCGGCGCTTCTATGATCTGTTCCGGGCTTGCAAAGAGGAGCGATCGGTGACCGCAATATCGTCGAAGAAGGAACCCCAGCCTGCGCCGTCGCGTGCCGCGGAACGGATCAAGGCGTGTCTGCGGATACGCGAGCTGAACGTGCTGTCGGTGCTGCTGCTGGTCGGCTTGCTGATCAGCGTCTTCTCGCCGTACTTCCTCACGACCAACAACCTGATGGGCGTGTTCCGCTCGTTTTCGCTGATCGCGCTGATGTCGATCGGCATGATGCTCGTGATCATTACAGGCGGCATCGACCTGTCGGTGGGCTCGGTCATGGGCTTATCGTCGCTCGTCACCGCGCTTGCCTTCCAGCACGGTTACAGCGCGCCGGTGGCGATCGGCGCGGGGCTCGGCGTGGGACTTGCCGTCGGCGCGTTCAACGGCTTCATGATCACGTGGATACAGTTGCCGCCTTTCATCGCGACGCTGGGCACGCTGTCGATCGGCCGCGGCCTCATGTACATCGTCACCAAAGGCGTGCCCGTCACGCCCGACGTGCCCGACAGTTTCACCTTCGTCGGTCAGGGCTATATCGGTTTCGTGCCCTTTCCGGTCGTCATTCTTCTGGCGATGACAGCCGTCTTTTCCATCGTCATGCGGCAGACGCGCTTCGGCCGTCATGTCTATGCGACGGGCGGCAACGAAGTGGCCGCGCGCCTGTCCGGCGTCCGCACGGCCCGCGTCAAGTTCTCTGTCTATGTGCTGTCCGGACTGATCGCGTCGATGGCGGGCGTCATCGCGTTCTCACGCTTCGTATCGGCGGAGCCGGCCTCCGGTTTCGGCGCGGAACTCGACGTGATCGCGGCGGCTGCCATCGGCGGCGCGAGCCTGTCGGGCGGCGCGGGCAGCGTGGAAGGCGCGATCATCGGCGCGGCGCTCGCGGGAATCATCACGAACGGCGTGGTGCTGCTCAATATCGATACCTATGCGCAGCAGGCCATCACCGGCTGCGTGATCCTCATTGCCGTCAGCATCGACATCTGGCGCGTGCGCCGCAAGGAACGCTAGAAACACTAGAAACACTAGAAACACTAGAAACACGAGTCATACCGAGTGCCGCGAACATAACATCAGGAGACACGCATGAAACTCACGCAACGTATTACCGCGGGCGCATTGGTCGCGCTGGCCGCATCGGCCGGCACAACGGCTCACGCGAAAGACGCAAAAGATATTTCGGTGGCCGTCATTCCCAAAGTCGCCGTGCCGTTCTTCGACGACTGCAACAAGGGTGCGAAAACGGCGGCCGACAAAGCCGGCGTGAAATACCAATGGGTGGTGCCGCAAAACACCCAGGGCTCCACGCAGGTACAGATCATCGAAGATCTGATTTCAAGGCACGTGGATGGCATTGCGATATCTGTCAATGAGCCGAAGTCGGTCGAGAGCGTGATGAAGCGCGCGGAGCAAAGCGGCGTCAAGGTGCTGACGTACGACTCGGATTCGCCGAAAAGCGGCCGGTCCATGTATATCGGCACGAACAACGAACAGGCGGGCGCCACCATGGCCGAGACAATGGGCAAGGCGCTCAACGGTCAGGGTGAAGTCGCGATCATCACGGGGCAGCTCGGCGCGGTCAATCTGAACGAACGCATTGCCGGCATCAAGAAGGGCCTGGCGAAGTATCCGGGCATCAAGGTGGTCGAGACGCAAGGCACCGACGACGACCTGGCGCGCGGCGTGTCGGTCGTCGAAACCACGCTGCGCGCGCATCCGAACCTCAAGGGCATTTTCGGCGTGAGCCAGGTCGGCGGGCCGGCGGTCGCGAAAGTGCTCAACACGCGGGAATTCGGCGCGATGAAGGGCAAGCTCGAAGTGCTTGCCTTCGACGATCTTCCGGACACGCTCAAAGGTCTCAAGGACGGCTACATTCAGGGCATCATGGTCCAGCGCCCGGTGACGATGGGCTCGCTCGCGGTCGACCATCTCGTCGCGCAGATCCAGGGCCAGGAGGGCCAGCCGAAGGACATCGACACGGGCGTGACCGTGGTCACGAAGGACAACATGACCAGCTATACGAAGTGATGAGCCCCGTGACAGGCGTTCCGTTTCTGGAGATGCGCAACATCTCCAGAACCTTCCCCGGCGTCAAGGCGCTCGATCGCGTGAATCTCGAGATCCGCGCGGGCGAAGTGCTCGCGCTTGCCGGCGAGAACGGCGCCGGCAAAAGCACGTTGATGAAGATACTCACCGGTATCTATGCGCCCGACGCAGGCGGCACGATTCTCATCGAAGGGCAGGAAGTCACGCTGGCCGACAGCCATCACGCTCGCGCGCTCGGCGTGAACATCATTTACCAGGAACTGGCGGTCGTGGGCAATCTCACCGTCGGCGAGAACATCTTTCTCGCGAGGGAACCGCGCACGCGGCTCGGGCTGATCGACCGTCCGCGCATGTATCGCGAGGCGCGCGAGGTGCTGGCCACCATCGACATGGATATCGATCCCGCCACGCGCGTCAGCGAACTGAGTGTCGGACAGCAGCAGATGATCGAGATCGCCAAGGCATTGTGCGCGCAGTCCAGGGCCATCATCATGGACGAGCCGACAGCGTCGCTCAGTCATCACGAAACGGGCATACTGCTGCGGATCGTCAAGCGCTTGCGGGAACGGAACATCGCTGTGGTGTATATCTCGCATCGTCTTGAGGAAATCTTCGAACTCGCGGATCGCGTGACCGTGCTGCGCGACGGACGCACGGTCGGCACGGCGCCGATTGCCGAGATGACCCGCGAGACGCTCGTGCGCATGATGGTGGCGCGCGAGTTGAGCGAACTCTACGGCGAGCCGGATTCTCATGCGAGCGGGGAGGCCGTGCTCGAAGTGCAGGCGCTGTCGCTCAAACCGGTCAGAGGGGCGGCGCCCCGCATTCGCGACGTGAGCTTCACGCTGCATCGCGGCGAAGTGCTTGGCATTGCCGGCCTGGTCGGTTCCGGGCGCACCGAAATAATGGAAATGATCTTCGGCATGCGGGCATGCACGGGATCGATCAGGATCGACGGCAAGCCGGTGGAGATCCGCAATCCGCACGATGCGATCAGAGCCGGCATGGGCTTCGTTACCGAAGACCGCAAGGCCCAGGGGCTCGTGCTCGGCATGAGCGTGCGCGAGAATTTCAGCCTCACGCATCTCGAGCGCTATTCGCCGTTCCAGTTCGTCCAGCATGCGCGAGAACGCGAGAGCTGCCAGCATTTCGTGCGCATGCTGGGCATCAAGACGCCGGGCGTGGAGCAGAAGGTCGTCAACCTGAGCGGCGGTAATCAGCAGAAGATCGTGATCGCCAAGTGGGTCGCGCGCAGCCCGAAAGTGCTGATCGTCGACGAGCCCACGCGCGGGATCGACGTGGGAGCCAAGGCGGAGGTGCACGCGCTGATTGCGAGGCTCGCGGCCGAGGGCATTGGCGTGATCGTCATCTCTTCCGATCTTCTCGAAGTACTTGCCGTGAGCGACCGGATTCTGACGGTGCGTGAAGGCCGCATCAGCGGCGAATTGAGCAGGGCGGAAGCATCGCAGGAAAAGGTGATGGCACTCGCCACCGCCTGAAAATCATTCAACGAAGTAACGGACACGAACATGACCACGATCGTCGTTATACATACCGGCCCAGTCACGGTCGACCCGCTCAAGGCGCAATTCGCCGCGCAACTCGCCGATGCGCGGGTCGTCAATATCGTCGACGACAGCCTGCTCGCCGATGTGCGTTCGGCGGGACACCTGACGCCCGAAGTAACGCGCCGCCTTTATAGCTACATGGCGAACGCGGAAGCGCTCGGCGCGGACATCATTCTTAACGCGTGCTCGTCGGTGGGCGAGGCGACCGATTTGCTGCGCGGCATGATCCGCACGCCAATCGTCAAGGTGGACGAAGCGATGGCTGACGAGGCCTGCGCGCTCGGACCGCGAATCGGCGTGGTCGCTACCGTGTCCACGACGCTGGAGCCCACGGTGCGCCTCATTCGCAGGAAGGCTGTCGAGCGCGGCGTTGAGATCGAGGTGACGGAATGCATCGCGCAAGGCGCATTCGAAGCGCTGCTTGCCGGCGACGCCGCGAAGCACGACGACATCCTCAAACGCGCGATTATCGAGCTTGCCGGACAGGTGGATGTGATCGTGCTCGCGCAAGTCTCGATGGCGCGCCTCGTGCCGTCGCTCGGCTCGCTCCCGGTGCCGGTGCTGTCGAGTCCGCAGAGCGGCGTGGCGTCGGTCAAGCGCGCATTAGCGGCGCTCTGAACTCGCGCGGCGCCTGGCTTGCGCTTGCCGGCACGGCCGTAAAGCTGGGCGCCCTGGTGATGTAGCGCGTGACGAACGCAGGCGTCAGCACGATCTTGCGCTCGTGCATGTCGACGAAGCCTTCCGCCTTCAGGTCGCTGAAGTGCCGGTTGACGGATTCGCGCGACGTGCCGATGAATTCCGCGAGCTTGTCCTGTGCGATCGGCAAGTCGATCAGGATGGTATCGCCGTGCTCCGGGTGCTCGTGGGCCGCACCGACCTGGCCGGCGAACATGACGAGGATGTTGACGAGCCGCTTTCTGACATCGTGCAGCGAGAGATTCTCGATCAACTGCTGTGCTTCCTGCCAGCGCAGATAGTGATTGCGCAGCACGAACTGATTGATGACGTCGTAACGCGCGAGCAGTTCCTTGAAATCGGCCTTGCGGATATAGCAGACCATGCTCGGCGTCAGCGCCTGCGCGTGATGGGAATAGTTCTCTTCGTTGAGCACGTCGCCGTCGCCGAAAATCATGCCGGCCTTCACGAACGCAAGCGTGATTTCCTGGCCGTCCTCGGTCAGACGGTAGAGCCTTACGCTGCCGCTCTTGAGCAGGTACACGTGCTCGCTCGATTCGTCCGGCCGATAGATGACGGCGTTCTTACGCAGCGTGCGATGGTCGCTAAAGGCAGGCATGACCTCGTCGAGGCAATGACATTCGATCAAAGAGAGCAGTTCGCTCTTGCCGACAAACCACATTGTCGTCTCCTTAAATTTGCCTTGCGAATGCAGCGCCCATTCAGGCGTTTGTAATAGCGCGGCGTTGTGCGATTCATTCTACACACCGACCATAAAAACGCGCTCGGCACAGCGCGTTCAGCACTTTGCAAGGCATCGCCGCGCAAGCCCGATTTTGCGCAACGCAGCGCGGCGAGAAGCGTGCATCGACAAGGATGAGCGTCTGGACGTGCTGCGCGTGCGACGCAATTCGCGGCTCGTGAAGGGCGGCAGACGCGAGAAAAAACCAAGGGAAACTCCCTACAAAAACATCAGATGTCTGATGTATATTGGGCGCAGTGACGAGCGAGAGACAACATGCGCCTGAGCGTAGAGCGATCGATGAGCGACAAGATTCAGGAGTCGCTGCTGACCATGATTCGTGAGCGCAAGCTCAAGCCGGGTGACCAGATTCCTACTGAACTGGAGCTCTGCGAACTGCTTGGCGTCGGCCGTTCGAGTTTGCGCGAAGCAGTGGCGCAAATGATCTCGCATGGACTGCTGTCACGGATTCAGGGGCGCGGCACCTTCATCAGACAAATTTCGTTGAAGCTGAAAGGCGGCCTGGATGATCTGATGTCTGTAACTGACATGATCAGGAGCGTGGGCGCCGTACCTTCCACGAGCCGTATTCAGATGGACAGCATTGCCGCATCGGAGAGTCTTGCCGAGAAGCTTGGAATCGCGCCGGGCGACAGTTGCATCCGCATCGAACGGGTGCGCCGCGCCGACGATGCAATTGCCGCTTATTGCATCGACACGATTCCGAAGACGCTTTTCGACGAGGCGCAGGGTGAATTGGGCGAATCGCTATTCGGCATGTTCGCGCGGACTGGCCGGCGTTTGTCGCATACGCACACGTCGATACAGCCCACTATTCTCACGCCGCGCGATCTGCCCGAGTTGGGCGATGGTTTCGGCATGTTTCTGCTGCTGGACGAAGTGGATTTCGATCAGAGCGGCGAGCCGCTTTGCTATAGCAACGACTACTACAACACGAGCATCTTCAAGTTCGACCTGGTGCGCAAGCGTCGCTAAAGACGTCTTTGGTCGATGAGCGCCGGAAGCAACATCGGAGGAGGCACCGATGGAGTTTGAAGCCTTTACCGCAAGCGAGCTCGCAGCGTATCTCGGCGCCATTCCCAAGGTGCGCGCGCTGCTCGGCGAGCCGGACGATCTGGACGTCGCCGAAGTCGGCGACGGCAATCTGAATTATGTGTACTTCGTGACGAATGCGAAGGCGCCGCAGCGCAGCGTCGTGGTCAAGCAGGCTCCGCCCTTTTTGCGGCTGGTCGGCAAGACGTGGCCGCTGTCGTGTCAGCGCATGGAGCACGAAGTTGCGGCCCTGCGCCGCTTCGGCGCGCTTTGCCCGCAGCATGTGCCCAAGGTGTATCACGCCGACAGCCAGCGTTTTCTGATGGTCATGCAACGGCTCGCGTCGCATTGCATTTTGCGGCAAGGGCTGATGAGCGGCATGACCTATCCGAAGCTCGCGGCGCATCTGTCCACCTATCTCGCGCAGACGCTCTTTCATGGCTCGGATCTGTTCCTTGCGCCCGACATCAAAAAGCAGGCGGTGAGCGCAGCCGTCAATGTCGAACTGTGCAGGATCACTGAAGATCTGGTGTTCACGTTTCCTTTCGAAGATCATCCGTCGAATATTTATAGCCCGGCCTTGCCGCTATCCGCGCTTGAACGTTTGAGAACGAACGAAGCGTTGCGCATTGCCGCGGGCGACATGAAGTGGGCATTCATGAACCGCGCGGAGACCTTGCTGCACGGCGATCTGCATACCGGCTCGATCATGGTCAACGAGGACGAGACGTTCGTGATCGACCCGGAGTTCGCTTTCTACGGGCCGATGGGTTTCGACATCGGCGCGGTGCTGGCCAATCTCCTTCTGGCCTATTTCTCGCGCGACTGGCATGGCCGTGCTGACGGAGGCGACCCGGCGGCTTACGAGGAATGGCTGCTGGCTCAGGTGATCGGCATATGGAACGGCTTTAGCGAGCAGTTCGTTGCGCTGTGGCGCGATCACGAAAGCCGCAGCGAGCGCCGCTTCATCGGCGGGCAGGGGCAGACACGCGCGCTCGAAGGCTATTGCGCGCATTTCATGCGCCGCCTGCTTGCCGATACGCTCGGTTTTGCCGGCTGCAAGATGATCCGCCGCATCGTCGGCATGGCGAAGGTCGCCGACATCACACGCATACCGGATGCGCAGGCGCGGGCGCGGATCGAAGTGCGTTGTCTGCGCTGCGCCGAAGCCTTGCTCGTCGAACGCGAGACGCTCACCGACATCGAGCAGGTCGCCATGCTCGCGCGCGAGATTCGCCGCGAGACGCCTGTACACGTTTAACGCACACGGAGCTTTCATGGTTGCGCAGTCCCTGTTCCCCGCGCTGGCCCCTACGATCGAATGGCGCGACGGCGATCTTCTTCTGCTCGATCAGACTCGCCTGCCGCATGAGATCGTCGTGGAGCATGTCGCCGATGCAGCCGCGGTATGGCGAGCCATTCACGAATTGCGGGTGCGCGGCGCGCCGGCCATCGGCGTCGCGGCGGCGTATGGACTGTGCGTCGCCGTTCAGGATGCACGCGCATTGCCTCTCGCGCAGTTTCGGGCGGAACTCGAACGGCGCGCACGCTGGCTCGACACCGCGCGTCCCACTGCCGTCAATCTGAGCTGGAGCCTCAGACGCATGCTGCAACGTGCGCTCACGTGCGGCGCAAGCGATACCGCTGCGCTTTACGATGCGCTCGTCGACGAGGCGCAGCAGATCCACGCGGAGGACCAGGCGCTGTGCGAAGGCATCGGCCGTCATGGCATGCCGCTCATCGGACAGGGCAGCGGCGTGCTCACACATTGCAACGCGGGGGCGCTTGCCACGACTGGCCTCGGCACTGCAACCGCGCCGATTTACGCAGCGCATCGCGAAGGCGTGACCTTCAAGGTATTCGCGGACGAAACGCGGCCGCTGCTGCAAGGCGCGCGTCTCACCGCGTTCGAATTGCAGCAGGCGGGCGTCGACGTGACGCTGATCATGGACAGCGCAGCCGCTTCGATCATGTCGCAGGGACTCGTGGATCTGGTGATCGTCGGCACCGACCGCGTGGCGGCCAACGGCGACTTTGCCAACAAGATCGGCACGCTCGGGGTGGCCATTGCAGCGAAGCATTACGGCATACCGTTCTACGTGGCGTGCCCGTCGTCGACGCTGGACTTTCGCACGCCGAGCGGCGCGCAGATCGAAATCGAGGAGCGTTGCGACGAAGAAGTCACGCATATCGCGGGACAACGCACGGCGGCGCCGGGCATCAAGGTCCGCAATCCCGCATTCGATGTCACGCCGCAAGAACTCGTCACGGGTTTCATTACTGAACGCGGCATCGTGAGGGCGCCGTTCGAACGATCGCTCGGCAGTCTCTTTCCTGCGGCAGGGAACGCGGCATGAGTGCGGCAACGGAGCGCGCGTTGCGCCGGGACATCGTCGAGACCTCGCTCGAGATGGAACGGCTCGGCATCAACCAGGGCACCTCGGGAAACGTGAGCGCGCGCCTCGGCGATGGTTTTCTGATCACACCGAGCGGCGTGCCGGCGCGCGAGCTGCGCGAAGACGGCATCGTGTGGCTATCGCTCGACGTGGCCGACGACGCCGACGTGCTGCGCGAAAAGCGTCCGTCGTCCGAATGGCGCATTCATCGCGACATTCTTCGCGCGCGGCAGGAGATGCATGCGGTCGTGCATACGCATTCGATCGCGGCCACGGCGATGGCAATTCATGGACGCGACATTCCGGCGCTGCATTACATGGTGGCGGCAGCAGGCGGCGATTCGATTCGCTGCGCGCCGTACGCGCTGTTCGGCACACAGTTGCTTTCGGACCATGCGCTCACGGCGTTGCAGAACCGCCGCGCGTGTCTGCTTGCGCATCATGGCGTGGTCGCGCTGGGTGTCGATCTGGCGCGCGCCGTCTGGCTCGCGCACGAAGTGGAAGTGCTGGCAAGGCAGTATCTGCTCGCCTGTCAACTGGGAGCGCCGCCGCTTCTGTCGGGTGAGCAGATGGACGAGGTGCTGGAAAAGTTCAAGACGTATGGCAGGCGCAAGGAAGCCGAGCGTTAGCACGCTTGCTTGAAGGAAGTGGTCGTTCGCATCGCAGTGAAGAAATCCTACAACGGAGACAGCTATGGCCTGGAGTTCAGCAAGATTCGACGGATGGGACGTATTGGGTAAATCGACCTGCGCGGTGTTGCTGTGTGCGGCAGCCGCGCTTGCCGGGTGTTCGAAAAGCGACAACAGTTCGACCAGCAGCAGCTCGACCGGCAGCGCGAGTGAAGCCGCGAGCGCGCCGGCGAGCGCGCCCGTGGCGAACGCAGCGGGCGGCAAGACGAAGATCGGCTTCTCGGTCTCTACGCTCAACAATGCGTTCTTTGTCGGCCTCAAGGCGGGCGTGGAGAAGGGCGCCAAGGAGCAAGGCTTCGATCTCGTGCAGACGAATGCGAACGGCGACGCGCAGCAGCAGGTCAACGACGCCATCAATCTTCTGAGCCAGGGCGTGACAGCACTGGTACTCAATCCGATCGATTCGAAGGCCATCATTCCCGCTGTCGAAAAAGCCAATGCGATGAACATTCCGGTGTTCACGCTGGATCGTGGTTCGGATGGCGGCAAGGTCACGTCTTTTGTTGCATCCGATAACGTTGCGCTAGGGCAGACGGCCGCCAAATGGATCGCCGACCAGTTGACGAAGCGTTACGGCTCGGCGAAAGGCAACGTGGTCGACCTGATCGGGCTCGTCGGCACGACGGCCGCCACCGATCGCGAGAAGGGCTTTAGCGACGAGATCGCGAAGTATCCCGACATCAAGGTGGTCGCGCGTCAGGAAGGCGCATTCGATCAGGAGAAGTCGCTCAACGCGATGACCAATATCCTGCAGAAGTATCCTCAGATCGACGCGGTGTTCGGCGCTAACGACGACAACACGGTCGGCGCGGAAAAGGCCATCGACAATGCGGGCCGCTACAAGCCGCTCGACGACAAGCAGCACATTCTCGTGATCGGCGCGGACGGCACGGCGCAGGCACTGTCGGCGATTCGCGCGGGCAAGCAGGACGCGACCATTTCGCAGAACCCGATTCAGATGGCCGCCAAGTCGCTGCAATTCGTCGAGGATTACACCGCGAAAAAGGACGTGCCGGCGAACTATGCATGGCCGACCCTGCTGATCGACAAGTCCAATATCGATTCGGATGCGACGAAGAAATATGGGCTGTGGTCCGAGGAAGTCAAACAGTAAGACGGGTCGCGGGCTGCGTTGCAGCGGACGGTGCGCGCAGCCCGCAAACGGAATGAGGCGACATGACAGTGCAAGCCGAAGAACGGGAGCGCGTGCCCGTCGAGACACCTGTGCCGCTGCTGCGCATGCAGGGCATCGTCAAAAGTTTTCCGGGCGTGAAGGCGTTACGCGGCGTGAGTCTCGAATTGCAGGCCGGGCATGTGATGGCGATCGTCGGCGAAAACGGCGCGGGCAAGTCGTCACTCGTCAAAACACTGTCGGGCGCGTATGAGCCCGACGAAGGCACGATCGAAATAGACGGCGTGCCGCTGGCGCGCGGCACTCATGCGGCCATCGACGCAGGCGTCGCCGTGATCTATCAGGAACTCTCGCTGATCAACGACATGACGGTGGCGGAAAACCTGTTTCTCGGCCGCATGCCTGCGCGCAAAGGTTTCCTCATGCAGCGCGAAGCCAATCGGCTCGCGCGGGCGGCGCTCGCGCGCGTGGGCCTCGACGATGTGCCGCCGTGGATGCGCCTCGGCGATTTGCCGCTCAACAAGCGCCAACTGGTCGAAGTCGCGAAGGCCATTACGCGCGATGCGCGCATTCTCGTGATGGACGAACCGACCGCCGCGCTGCAAAGTCAGGACATCGTCAATCTGTACGCTGTGGTGCGCAGGCTGCGAGCGGCGGGCATGGGCATCATCTTCATTTCGCATCATCTGGAAGAGGTGTTCGAGCTGGCCGATTCGGCGGTCGTGATGCGCGACGGCGCGACTGTCGGCGCGCGTCCCATGTCGCAATGGACCGAAGCCGAACTCGTGCAGGCGATGGTCGCGCGCAATCTCGAGTCGTTCTATCCGTGGGAGCCGCGCGATTACGGCGATGTCGTGCTCGAGGTGCGTGATCTCGCCAGTGCGCCGCTGCTGCGCAATGCGAGCTTCAAGGTGCGCGCGGGCGAGATTGTCGGCATTGCGGGAATCGCGGGCGCGGGGCGCACCGAACTGCTGAAAACCATCTTCGGCGCGCTGCCTGCGACGGCCGGCGAGATACGCGTCAAGGGCAGGAAGATCTCGAATCATTCGCCGACCGAAGGCGTGCGTCATGGCCTCGTCTATACGTCCGAGGATCGCAAGCTGGAGGGGCTCGTGCTCGATGCCAGCATCGAGGAAAACATCGCACTGTCCAGTCTGAAGGCGCTCGCCACGGGCGGATTCGTCAGCCGCGCCAGAAAGCGGAAACTGGCACGCGACGCCAGCACGCGCTTTAACGTGCGTTCGTCGTCGGTCCTGCAGGTCACGGGCACGCTGTCCGGGGGCAACCAGCAGAAGGTGATTCTCGGGCGCGCTACCGCCACGGAACCCGCCGTGATCATGCTCGACGAGCCGACGCGGGGCATCGACGTAGGGGCGAAGACGGAAATCTACGCGCATATGGTGTCGATGGCGCGCGCGGGCGCTGCGGTCGTCATGGTGAGTTCCGAATTGCCGGAACTGCTCGGCATGTCGGATCGCGTGCTCGTGATGTATCGCGGCAGCATCGTGACGGAAATTGCGCGCGACAACGCGCATTCCGAAGCTGTCATTCAATGGGCTACAACAGGAGCAGGCGCATGACCTCCACGGCAGCCAACCGCGCGGATACGGAGGCGCTGTCGCGCCGCGTGATTCGCCAACTGAGGAGCGGAATCGGGCCACTGTTCGCGGCGCTCGTGCTGATCTGCATCGCGTTGTCGATTGCATCGCCCGAGTTTCTGACGACCAGCACGCTGACCAACATCATGGTGCAGGTGTCGGTGGTCGGCATAGCGGCGGTGGGCGGGACCTTCGTGATCATCACGTCGGGGATCGATCTTTCGGTCGGCTCGCTCGTCGCGTTGACCGGCATGGTCGCCGCGACCGTGATGGCGGGGTCCACGCCGGGCGCGGTCGGCCTCGGCATTGCGGGGCTATGCGTGGCGCTCGCGGTCGGCGCAGCCGCGGGAGCGTTGAACGGCCTCGCGGTGGCGTGGCTGCGGCTCGTGCCTTTCATCGTCACGCTGGCGATGATGGCGATGGCGCGCGGCCTCACGCTCGCCATTTCGGACGGCCGCACCAAGTTCGATTTCCCGAATGCCTTCACCGCGTTCGGCGCGAAGACGGTCGCGGGCCTGCCTATGCCGATGATCGTCATGCTGGTGATCTTCGCCATCGGCCATGTGTTGTTGCGCAAGACGGCATTCGGCCATCAGGTGTTCGCAGTGGGTGGCAATCAGGAAGCCGCGCGTCTTGCGGGCATCCCCGTGCATCGCGTCGTGTTCCTCACTTACATGCTGGCCGGCGTGACGGCCGCGATTGCCGGGATCGTGCTGGCGGGGCGGCTCAATTCCGCGCTGCCTTCCGCGGCCAACGGGCTGGAGTTGCAGGTCATCGCGGCGGTCGTGATCGGCGGGACGTCGCTTGCCGGCGGGCGCGGGTCGATTGTCGGAACGTTTATCGGCGTCGTGCTGATCGGCGTGATCAATGTGGGATTGTCGCTGCTCGGCGTCAATCCGTTCTGGACGCAGTTCATACAGGGCGGCGTCATCTTCGCGGCGGTCCTGCTGGATGCGCTCAGTCAGCGGCGCAAGCAGTAAGCGCCTTATTGCATCTGTGAAAGCACCCCAAAACCGGAGGAGCAGCACGTGAAGAAAATCATCAATGAACCCGATGTCTTCGTCGACGAGATTATCGAAGGGCTGCTTGCCGCCCATCCGGCGTGGATCAAAAGCGCAACGGCCGACAAGCGGGCGCTGGTCCGCAAGGACGCGCCGAAAGAGGGGCGCGTGGGCATCGTGACGGGCGGCGGTTCGGGTCATCTGCCCGGCTTTCTCGGCTACGTGGGCGAGGGTTTGTGCAGCGGCGTCGCGGTGGGCAACGTGTTTTCGTCGCCGTCCGCCGAGCAGATTCTGGAGGCGACCAAGGCCGTGAACGGCGGCGCCGGCGTGCTCTACGTCTATGGAAACTACGGCGGCGACGTGCTGAATTTCGATCTCGCCGCCGATCTCGCCGAGCCGGAGGGCATCGAAATTCAGACAGTGGTGCTGACCGACGACGTCGCTTCCGCACCGAAACAGCGCGCCGCGGACCGCCGCGGCGTGGCGGGCATGCTGTTCGCGTTCAAATGCGCGGGAGCGGCAGCGGAGCGCGGCGATTCGCTCGACGACGTGGCGCGCATCTGCGGCAAGGCGAACGCCAGTTGCCGCACCATGGGCGTCGGCCTGTCGCCGACGATCCTGCCCGCCGCCGGCAAGCCGACCTTCACGCTGCCTGAAGGCGAGATGGAGATCGGTATCGGTATTCATGGCGAGCCCGGCACGCACCGCGGCAAGCTCGAATCCGCGGATGCCATTGCGGAGCGCATCACGCGCGAAATTCTCGACGACCTCGACGCGGAGAAAGGCTCACGCGTGGCATTGCTCGTCAACGGCCTCGGCGCGACGCCACTAGAAGAGCTGTATCTGCTCTATCGGCGTTCGGCGCGCCTGATCGCGGATCGCGGCCTGAAGGTGGCGCGCTCCTATGTCGGCGAATACGTGACGAGTCTCGAGATGGCGGGCGCATCCATTACGGTGATGCTGCTCGACGACGAGCTTCAGGCGCTGCTCGAAGCGCCGGCGAATTCGCCGTTCTTCCGCGACGGCACGGCATCCTGAAGAGGTCCGGCAATGACTGTATCCAGCAAGGAAATGCGTGAGGTTTTGACGCGCGCACTGAATGCGCTGCCGGCCCACGCCGACGAACTGCGCGAACTCGACGCGGCATTGGGCGACGGCGATCTCGGCATCACGGTACGCGCAGGATCGGCAGCGGTGGTGAAGGCGCTTTCCGCACTGCCCGACGAAGCATCGGTTTCGGAACTGCTGCTGGCTGCCGGCAAGGCGTTCTCGACCGCCAACCCGTCAACGTTCGCGGCGCTCGTGGGCGGCGGTCTGCTTGCTGCTGCCAAGGCGACGGCCGGGGTACAGAGCGCCGGGCGCGCCGACGCGCTGACGATCGGGCGCGCGGTGGCGGCTCGCATCGTCGAGCGCGGCAAGAGTCAGGTCGGCGACAAGACCGTGCTCGATGCGCTTGTTCCGAGCCTCGACACTCTGGAGGCATCGGAAGGCAGCGCCGTCGAACTGCTCGACGCGATGATCGCGACGGCGCAGGCGCAAGTCGCCGCCACGGCCTCGATGCAGTCGCGAAAAGGCCGTGCCGCCTGGGTGCAGGAACGGAGCATCGGCCATGCGGACCCCGGTGCGACCGCTTACGTGCGCTTTCTGGAGGCGCTGCGCACGGCGTTTGCCGCGTAGGGCGACAGAGAGCACGTTCATTGACGGTGCGGGCGGGTTCGCAGTCGCGCTGCCCGCGCCGGAAAAAGCATTCGCGGACGCGGCATAAGTGTCGCCTGTCGCCGCGTCCGCAGGTTATCGCCCTCCCTGGTAACCGAAGCTCATGCCCCCGCACGTCCATAGCTAGTCCACGCTGCCTCCCGCGTGTCGACGCTACGCGGAGCATGCGCGCCTGCGCTTTGCTGGCGGCTTGCTCGCGCTCGAACGCGTGCCGCGCATGATTAGCGACACGCCGCCGCCCAGACTCCCTAATTCCCACTCTGCCGTTTTGATCACTTCGATCATAAAAATGAGCGATTTGCGCAAGTCTGCCGACCGCAGTACACTTGGACATGATCGTTTCAATCAAAAAAGTGACCGATCCGATCAAAACCCAATCAGAGCGGAGACTGGCATGGCCCAAATAAACATCAAGCGCGGCATCGAACGCGTACCCGGCGGCATGATGATCGTCCCCCTGCTGTTAGGCGCACTCGTCGCGACCTTTCTGCCGGGCATGCCGAAGTTTTTCGGCTCGTTCACGAATGCGCTTTTCACTGGCGCGCTGCCGATTCTCGCGGTGTTCTACGTCTGCATGGGCGCGAGCATCGATGTGAAGGCGACACCCTATCTGCTCAAAAAGGGCGGGGCGCTGTTCGTCACCAAGGTTGGCGCGGCAATCGTCGTGGGCGTCGTGATGGGCCATTTCCTCGGTGAACAGCCGATTTCGTCCGGGCTGTTCGCCGGCCTGTCGACTCTTGCCGTGGTCGCGGCGATGAACGACACCAATGGCGGCCTCTACATGGCGTTGATGGGCCAGTACGGCCGTTCCGAGGACGTTGGCGCGTACACCATCATGTCGCTCGAATCGGGACCGTTCCTGACGATGGTCACGCTGGGCGTCGCCGGCCTGTCCGCGTTTCCGTGGCCCACGCTCGTCGGCAGCATATTGCCGCTTGTTTTCGGCATGCTGCTCGGCAATCTGGACCGCGAAATGCGGGCGTTTCTCGGCAAAGCTGTCCCGGTCATGATTCCTTTTTTCGCGCTGGCGCTCGGGGCCAGTCTGGACCTGCACAAGGTTTGGCAGGCCGGCGTCCTCGGCATTGGTCTGGGCATCGCCGTCGTGATCGTTACCGGCATTCCCCTCTATCTCGCCGACCGTCTGACGGGCGGCACCGGAGTCGCGGGCACCGCCGCGGCGAATACGGCAGGCAACGCGGCCGCCGTGCCCGCGCTGATCGCCGCGGCGAACCCGGTCTACGCGGAAGCAGCGAAAAGCGCGACGCTGCTGGTGGCCGCCTGTGTGGTGGTGACCGCGATCCTGTCGCCGATCCTGACCGCCGCGGTCGCAAAACGCGTGCAGGTACGGCGCGAATCGAGGGAGCTGGCGCGATGAGCATGCTGATCATCGCCGACGATCTGTCCGGCGCGGCGGATTGCGCGATCGGTTTCGCGAGCGCGGGCTATCGCACGGTCGTCGCGCTCGAGGCGTCGGCGCAAGCGCTCGACGCCCATGCGGCCGACGTGATCGCCGCCGATACCGACACGCGCCGGCTGACGGCCGCCGAGGCCGCGCGGCGCACTGCGGCGGCCTGGCAGGCGTTGCGCGTACCGGGCCGGCGTCTGTACAAGAAGATCGACTCGACGCTGCGCGGCAATTGGGCCGCGGAAGTCGCCGCGCTGCAATCGTTCGCGGGTCTGGCGATCGTTGCGCCGGCATTCCCGGCGACCGGCCGGACATTGCGCAGCGGTCGTGTGTTGGTGCACGGCAAGCCGCTGGAAGGCACCGATACCTGGAAGCTTGAAAACGCCGGCCGCGCCGCTGATCTGCATGCGATGCTGGCGGAGGTCGGTCTGTCGACGGCGCAACTGAACGTGGATGCGTTGCGCGAAGGCGGTCAGGCGCTCAGGGCGCGGATCGCGGCGGTGGCGGCGAGCGGCACGCAGGCGCTGATCGTCGACGCAGAGACCAGCGAAGACCTGCTGACGCTCGCGCAGGCCACCACCCAAATGGATCAGGCGTTGTTCTGGGTCGGCTCGGGTGGCCTTGCTCGCGAGATCGCGAGCCTTGAAGGCTTGTTCGACGCGCGAGCGGCAGAAGAGACCACAAGCGCTTCCGAACGGCAGCGAGAGGAACAGCAGAAACAGCAGAAGCAGCAAGACCATTCGCCGGTGCTGGTGCTGGTAGGCAGCCTGTCGGCGGTATCGGAGCGGCAGTGCGCGATGCTGCGCGATCGCGCCGGCATGGCGGAACTGACGGTGCCGCCAGGCGTGCTGCGTGACGGCGAACGTCACGCGGACTGGGCGGCATGGCAGACGCGCATTGGCGAGGCGCTCGGTACGCGCGCCGATCTCCTGCTGCGCATAGGCCGCGACGATGCGTTCGATCCTGCGGAAGGCGCGTTGCTGTCCGCGGCCCTTGCTGCGCTCGTCAAGCCGTACTTTGCGGCGCTCGGCGGCCTGATCGCCACGGGCGGCGAGACGGCGCGAGCGATGCTGAGCGCAGCCGGCATCGGCAGTATCGAACTGATCGCGGAGATCGAAGCGGGTGTGGCAGTCGGCAAGCCCGTCGCAACGTGCGCTTTGCGGCCGCATTTGCGTATCGTCACGAAGGCGGGCGCCTTCGGCACCGATCATGCGCTGTTCGCCGCCTGGCGCTATCTGCACGAAGCGCCGGCAGCACCGGTAGCGCCCGCAGCACCGGCAGCACCGGCAGCCGCCGGAACCGGATTACACGACTCGGCCTGATCGCCGCGTTGGCGTAATCAGGCAGGCAGGACTGGCAGGACAGCACAGACATCAAGGACCAGGCAAAACACCATGAGCAACTACCTTCCCGTAATCGGCATCACGATGGGCGACGCAGCGGGCGTCGGCCCGGAGATCGTCGTCAAGAGCCTTGCGCACGACATCGTTTACAAGCAGTGCCGTCCGCTCGTGATCGGCGATGCGCGCCGGCTCGAACGCGCGACTCAGATCGTTGGCGGCACGGCGAAAATCCGCCGTATCAAGGAAGCGGCCGAAGCGCGCTATGAGCCGGGCACGATCGACTGCATCGACCTCGATCTGATTCCCGACGATCTGCCGTTCGGCCAGTTGTCGGCAGTCGCGGGCGACGCCGCGTACCGGTTCATCGCGCGCGCGGTCGAGTTCGCGGAGGCGAAGCAGATCGACGCGATCTGCACGGCGCCGTTAAACAAGGAAGCGCTGCACGCGGGCGGGCACAAGTTTCCCGGCCACACTGAAATGCTTGCGTACCTGACGGGCGTCGATGAAGTGTCGATGATGCTGGTAGCGCCGCAACTGCGCGTGATCCACGTGACGACGCACATCGGCATCATCGACGCGATCCGCAAGATCGAGCCGGGCCTCGTGCAACGCACGATCGAGCGCGGCAACGCGACACTGGTCAAGGCCGGCATTGCGAAGCCGCGTATCGGCGTGTGCGGCATCAATCCACACGCGGGCGAGAACGGTCTGTTCGGTTACGGCGAGGAAGAAGAGAAGATCGTTCCGGCAGTGAAAGTGTTGCAGGAGCGCGGCCTGGACGTGACCGGCCCGCTACCCGCGGATACGCTGTTCTTCCGCGCGGGCCGGGGCGACTTCGATCTCGTCGTCGCGATGTATCACGACCAGGGACATGGCCCGGTGAAGGTGCTGGGTCTCGAAGCCGGCGTGAACGTGACGGTGGGTCTCGAAGTCATCCGTACCTCGGTCGATCATGGCACCGCATTTGACATCGCGGGCAAGGGCATCGCCGACGAGCGCAGCCTGCTGGAAGCACTGCGCCAGGGCGCGGAACTCGCGACGCGGCGCGGCTGAACCCGCGCAATTAACGCGGAAGATGGCGTGCGAACCGTGGTGTAACATCGGCAGCCTTGTTACAGCAGAATCACACCCATGAAAGCGTCCGAGCGCCATCGCGCGATTCTCGAACTCGTCCTGACCGGCGACGCCAACGTAGAGCAACTGAGCGCCGCGCTCGGCGTGTCCGAGGCAACCGTCCGGCGTGACCTGACGACGCTCGCCAATCAGCGGCGGCTAGTACGCACCTATGGCGGCGCGACCGCGCTTATCGGCTCGCATGAACCGGAGGCGTCGCTCGAGGAGCGCAAGGCGACGCAGCGCGATCAGAAGGAAGCGATTGCGCGTGCGGCTGCCGCGCACGTGCACGACGGCGATACGGTATTGCTTGACGGCGGCACCACCTGTGCAGCGCTCGCGCGGCATCTTGGCTCGCGTGCTGATCTTCATGTGGTTACCAACAACCTGCTTGCCGTCATGACGCTTGCCAATGCACCGGGCGTGCATCTGACGCTGATCGGCGGCGATCTGCGCAACACGAGCATGAGCACGCTCGGGCCGCTCGCCGAACTTTCGCTGAGCCGTTTGAGCGTGGACAAGGCGTTTCTGGGCGCCGACGGCGTGGTTGCCGGCTTCGGGCTTTGCGAGGCCAGCGCGCAGCAAGCGTATCTGAAGGACTGCATCATCCGGCGCGCGGCGCAGGTCATCGTGCTCGCGGACGCCGACAAGCTTGGCCGCTCGCGGCAGCAGCATTGGACTCCCCTCGAGCGCGACTGGCGGCTTATTACGTCGAGTGTCGCGGACGAGGCGTGTCTTGCGCCGTTCAGGGCGCTTCAGCGCGTCGTGGTGGAGACGGCCGATCTCGAGAACGCGCCGCTTGCTGCCACGCCCCGCGAAGCGGCGGTTCGAGGTACTGGAGTCGCTCGGGATTGAGCAGCGAGGGTTGATTGTCTGTATGGGCCAAGCCGCACAGCAACAAACCCAGCAGGGAACCGGAAGTCGCCGTTGTTTTGCTCAACGATGGCGTGACTCCATACGTCGTGGCCGCGTTACTTCTGCGATTGCATTAGCGCACGACGTGAGCGGATGCCGCGTGGCCTCTCACGCGAAGCACGTTGCCTTCCGGCGTGGTTTGCCGCGGAATCTCGGACATGTCCGGTTCTTCGTTGCGCAAGGTCTTTTGCGCAATACCTTGCTTCGCCACGAGCCGTGGAGCAGTTGCCAGCGCGCGCGGCGAACGCAGCTTTTTCGCGTGCAAGGCCACATGGCGTCGTACTGCGAGCCTGTGTGCGGTGCCGGCCCGGTGCGGGGCAGTCGCGCGCGCCTCAGGCGGATTCCACACCTCCGAATAGGTGCCGGCCCCGAAAGCCATCGGCGCGAACGCCGCGGTCAGTAACGCAAGTCCCAGTTTTCTCACGATTCCCCCTGCCTGCCTGTCATTGCTGCCACTTTTTGCAAGCCATCGGCTGATGCATGCATCAGCCGTGGCAGCCTGCGCAATAGCGGCGGTTCCGTGTGGGATACTGTACATCCATACAGGTTTTATCGCAATGGGATCTGCTTGGGCTGGTCATGTCGGCAGCGCGAGCAGCAATGGCCCTGCGGGCGATATGGCCCGTGACGAAGTCCTCGCACAGTTTCCGCTCCGTGTATGATTCCGGCGGCGAAGCTGTCACAGGCTGATTTGGTGCCTTGCGAGCAGGAACGGGGGCGTCGCCAGCGTCGTGGCGCGTGCGAATGTCTTGCCACTCTCCCAGCTTTTGCCGACGCGTCCGGCCGTCGTTCTAGCTGTTTCGCGGCCTTGGCATCGAACCTCATGGTCGGCGCAGGTTTTCGGCTGGCGAGTGAAAAAAGCTACGCTAACGTCTTGAACTCAGCAACTTGCAGACGACCGACTACTGATACGAAAAGCCCTTATTTCAAGGGCATTTGACAAAGAAGCACCCCGCGCGATACGCCTCTCGCGGGAAGACGAAGGAACCGTCCTGAATGCTGGCAGAACAACGTCATCAATACATCCTGGCGCAAGTCGCCAAAACCGGCGCGCTTTCGGTCGCCGAACTGGTGCGCGAATTGAACGTGTCGCGCGAGACGATCCGCCGCGACCTTAACGCGCTGGCCGGGCGCGGCCTGCTCGTCACCACGCATGGCGGCGCGCTATCGAGCGACCGGCGCGAGCCCGACCTCGACACCCGTGAAGCCGCGAATGCGGGCGCGAAGCGTGCGATCGGCGAGCGCGCCGCGCAGTTCGTTCCTGACGGCGCATCGCTGATCGTCGACTCCGGCAGCACCACGCAGGCCGTCGCGCGAGCCTTGCTCGACCGCCACCGCCTGTCGGTCTATACCAACGACTGGCGCATCGCGCTCTTGCTCGGCCGGCGCAATGACAATCGCGTCACGCTGCTCGGCGGCGAGCTCTCCGACATCGAAGACGCGACCTTCGGGCTCGACACCGTTCACCAGCTCACGCAATATCACGCGGACTTCGCCTTCATCGGCGCGGGCGGCATCTCGCCCGACGGCTATCTGACCGACTACAGCCGCATGGCCGCCGAGGTGCGCAGCCGCATGATCGCCGCCGCCGACACCGTGGTCGTCGTCGCCGATCATTCGAAGTTCGGCCGCGTGACGCCTGTGCGCATCAACGGTATCGAATCGGCGCGCTATCTCGTGACCGAGCTGGCGCCCGAGCGCTCGCTCGGCAAGGCCATCACCGATCATGGTCCGGAAATCGTGATTGCCTGAGCGACGCGCGCAAGCAGGCAGATGCCCAGGCCGCCGCGCCGTACGACGCGCGGCGGTTGCAAAAAGGCGCATGCAACACGCCCACACAACCGCCCGGTCACGCGTCCGCGCAATTCGTTCGCTGATACCCGCCACGCATCCGGCGGCAACGTCGGAATTCCCCAGCATGTTCTCCTGGCACTTCGTTGCAGCTTGGCTATTATTGGCGAATTGTGTCGTTTTTTGGAATTCGACAGAATGGTCATGGCGTTGTCATCGAAACCTGTGATCCTTGCCGTGCCCATGCAGGCGTGGCAGGCAGCGCGAAGGTCGTAAGAAGCTGTATGCCGGGGCAAACATCACGCGTTCGGGTTGTCGGCAATCTGCAATCCACACGGGACAGCGGCGCCGCCGCCGGGCAACATGCAGGCAAACAAGCAGTCAACACGCACGCAACGGTTACGCAAACAGCAAGCAAGCAGCACGCAGGCAACAGATAAAAGCGCAAACGGCGCGGCCCACGCGCCGTTCAATCACAACAGGTATCGGGTTTTCCCGGCCGTCTGGTTTTAAGCCTTTCGGAGAAGCGACATGACAAAGACCAATTCCTCTCAAGCCACGGGCCTCGCACGCAAGCTGTTGCCGGCGCTGCTGGCCGCCACGTTGTTCGGCGGCGCGGCGATACAGGCGCACGCGGCCGACGCCGTCGTGCTCTACACCGCCGACGGCCTCGAAAATCTCTACAAGGACGTGTTGCCGGCCTTCGAAAAGAAGGAAGGCGTGAAGGTGAACATCGTCACCGCGGGCAGCGGGGAAGTGGTGAACCGCGCGACCATCGAGAAAGATCAGCCGAAGGCCGACGTGCTCGTGACCTTGCCGCCGTTCATCCAGCAAGCGGACCAGAACGGTCTGCTGCAGGCTTATCAGAGCGCGAACTACAAGAACGTCCCGGCGATCGCCAAGGCATCCAATGGCGCGTGGGCGACCTTCGTGAACAACTACTTCTCGTTCGCGATCAATCCTGAAGTCACGAAAAACGCGCCGAAGACTTTCGCCGATCTGCTGCATCCCGACTACAGCGGCAAGATCGCGTACTCGAATCCGGCGACGGCCGGCGACGGCATGGCCGTGATCATCCTGACGTCGTCGCTGATGGGCGAGGACAAGGCGTTCGAGTATCTGAAGAAGCTCGAGCAAAGCGCCAAGTTCCACACCAAGGGCACGGGTTATCTGGACGTGCTGCTCTCGCGTAACGAAATCGCGTTCGCGAACGGCGATCTGCAAATGGATCTCGACGACGCGGCCAACGGCGGCTTGTCGCTCAAGCCGGTGTTTCTCGCGGCGGCGCCGGGCGGCCAGCCGACCACGTTCCAGTTGCCTTACGCGATCGGTCTGATCAAGAACGGTCCGAACCAGGCGCAAGGCAAGAAGCTGATCGACTATCTGATGTCGACGGAAGTGCAAGCGAAAGTGCCGGACATCTTCGGCATTCCTGGCCGCACCGACGTGCCGCTCGCCGGCAAGAACGGCGAAACGGTCAAGCAGGCCATCGCGGGCGTGAAGCTGATTCCGGTGGACTGGAATCAGGTCATGGCGAAGAAAGCCGATTGGACCGCGCGCTGGAAGAACGACGTGGTCGGTTCGTCGGGCAAGCAGATCGAAGTCGTCAAGCCGAAGTAAGTTTGCATACGAAGTAAGTCTGGAACATGCAGCGCCTGCGCGATCTTTTTGAGCCGCCACGGCGCTGCACGCGCATCAATCTTGTTGGAGGATGAACTCGGTGAATACCGCCAGTCTTGCTGATCCAGGCGCGCTCGGCGCCTCGCCGGACGCCCTCGGCGCGGCGCGTTCGGACGCGCCCGGCGGCGTGCAGATCGACCATCTGACGGTGCGCTTCGGCTCGCGCACCGTGCTCGACGATCTGTCGCTGACGATCCAGCGCGGCGAGTTGCTGACCGTGCTCGGCCGCAGCGGCTGCGGCAAGACCACGCTGCTGCGCTTCATCGCCGGTTTCATCGAGGCGGACGGGTTGTCGGGCACGCTGACCGTTGCCGGTCACGATCTCACGCACGTATCGCCGCATAAGCGCAATCTCGGGCTGCTGTTCCAGAGCTACGCGCTGTTTCCGCATCTGTCGGTGTTCGAGAACGTCGCGTTCGGCTTGCGCGCGCGGCGCGTATCGGCGAAAGACATCACGCGTCGCGTCGCCGATGCGTTGAAGCTCGTGCAACTCGGCGACGCCGGGCATGTGATGCCCGCGCAGCTTTCTGGCGGCATGCAGCAGCGCGTGGCACTCGCCCGCGCGCTGGTGATCGAGCCGGACGTGCTGCTGCTCGACGAGCCGCTGTCCGCACTCGACGCCAATCTGCGCGCGTCGGTGCGCTCCGAACTCAAGGCACTGCACGAGCGCCTGCCGCATCTGACGATTGTCTGCGTGACGCACGATCAGGACGACGCGCTGGTGCTCTCGGACCGCACGCTGCTGATGCGCGACGGACGCATCGCGCAGCTCGGCACGCCGCAACAGTTATACGACGCGCCGGCCGACGCGTTCGTCGCGCGCTATCTCGGCGCGGCCAATCTGCTGCCGCCGCAAGTCGCTTTCAGCATGGACGACTCGCGCTATAACGAGCGTGAGCGCGTCGCTTGTCTGCGGCCCGAGGCGCTGCGCATCGTGCCGCTCGGCGAAGGGCACTTGCATGGCGCGATTGCGTCGGTGGAATGGTATGGCGCGGTGTTGTCGGTTTCCGTCATGCTCGACGCAATGCCGAACGAACCGGTGCTCGTCACGATGCAGCGCGGCCACGGCATGATGCCGGAGAAAGGCGCGCGTGTTTCCCTGCGTTATGAGGCTGACGATGTCGTCCTTATCAAGCCCTGAGGCGCCGGCTTCGCTGACCGCATCGGCGTCGGCTTCCGCAGCCGCCGACGCTCGCCGCAGCGCGAGCGCCGCTTCGCATCGCGCCGCGGTGAAGCGCCGCCAGCGCGCGGCGCAATGGCATCTGCTGTTCATCGCGGTGGTCGTGCTCGGACCGCTCGTCATCTATCCGCTCGTGCGGCTGGTGGCGCTGAGTTTGAGCGGGCCGCATGGCTTCGGTCTGCAAGCGTATGCGGCGTTCTTCGGCAATCCGGAAACGCGCGGCGTGATCGGCACGACGCTATGGATTCTGTTCGCGAGCGCAGGACTCGCGTCGCTGCTTGGCGTGGCGCTTGCCTCACTGCTGTTCTTCAAGCCGTTTCCCGGCGCGCGCCTCGTCACGCGCTTTCTCGAACTGTTCGTCGCGTTCCCGTCGTTCCTCGTCGCCTTCACGCTGATCTTTTTGTACGGCTCGCAGGGCTCGGTGAGCATCGGCTTGCAGCGGCTCTTTCATCTTCAGGCGCCGCCGCTCGATTTTCTGTTCGGCGTGGGCGGCGTGATTCTCGCCGAAGTCGTGTTCTACGCGCCGTTCGTCGTTCGCCCGACGCTGGCCTCGTTCGCCACGCTCGACATGCGCCTGATCGAAGCCGCCCGCAGCCTCGGCGCGAGCGGCTGGATGGTCGCGTTCAAGGTGATCGTGCCGCTCGCGTGGCCGGGCATCGCGGCGGGCACGATCCTGTGCTTTCTGCTCACGCTCAACGAGTTCGGCATTCTGCTCGTGCTCGGCAGCGCGCATCTGATTACGTTGCCGGTCGCGATCTACAGTTCGGCCACCGTCGATCTCGATCTGCCGACGGCTGCCGCCGGCGCGGTCGTGATGCTCGTCATGTCTTTGTCGCTGTACGCGTTGTACCGCCAGGTCAATCGCCGCAAAGTGAAAGGAGCGGGTCATGGCCGATGAACTCGATCCGACCGTGCTGCCGGTCATGCACATGAAGGCGCGGCCGGTGCGCCGCAGTCTCGTCGTCAGAATGCTCGGCGGATTGTTCCTCGGCTTTGCGGCGCTGTTGTGCTTCTGGCTTTTCGTGTTGCCGGTGATCGTGGTCGCGCTATCGAGCGTGGCGGCTCACTGGTCAGGCACGATCCTGCCCGACGGCTTCAGCACGCGCTGGTTCGAGCGGCTCTCGTCGAGCGATTTCGACGCGCTGACGACGAGCCTCGAAATCGGCATGGGCGTCGCCGTGCTCGGCACGATTCTCGGGCTCTGGCTCGCGCTTGCGCTCGAAGGACGCGACCGGCGCGGCCTCGGCGCTTTCGTCGACACCATCGCGATGATGCCCAACGGCGTGCCGAGCGTCGTGCTCGGGCTCGCGGTGCTGATCGCGTATCACAAGCGGCCGGTGGATTTGTCGAGTTCGGCGGCGATCGTCGTGTTCGTGCAACTCGCGCTGGTCCTGCCGTTCTGCTACCGATGCGCGGCCGCCGCGCTGCGCCCCGAGTTGACCGTTCTGCGCGAAGCGGCCGCGAGCCTCGGCGCGCCTCCGTCGATGGTGCTGCGCCGCGTCGTGCTGCCGCAACTCGTGCCGGCGATCCGCGCGAGTCTCGCGCTCGGCTTCGCGTTGTCGCTCGGCGAACTGGGCGCGACGCTCACGGTTTATCCGCCGGGCTTCGCGACGGTGCCGATCGTGGTCGTCGGTCAGGTGGAGCGTGGTTATTACTTGCCGGCGTCGGCGCTGTCGCTGATCTTGCTGCTCGTTTCGCTTGCCGCGCTGCTCGTCATTGCCGCGCGCGTGCCGCGTCGCCGGATCGACTGAGCCCGTATCCACGATTTCCCTGCTTGCGTTGCGCGTCTGGCTCACGAGACGCCGTCGCGCAAATGTCCTTTTTGATGTGGCGAAATTTGTCAAAATGACCGAATATATGCAAACTGCTTCTGTCGATCCGATTGAGGTTGTGCGCCGGCATTCGCTGACGGCGCTGGTCCGCGACGAAATCGAAAGGCACATCGTCGAGGGCGAGCTTGCGCCGGGCGACAAGCTCAACGAAGCGGAGTGGGCCGCGCGTCTGCGCGTGTCGCGCGGGCCGGTTCGCGAGGCGTTTCGGGCGCTCGAGCAGGCGGGGCTCGTGCGCACTGAGAAGAACCGCGGCGTGTTCGTGCGGACGGTGTCGCTCGCCGAGGCGGACGAAATTTACGCGGTGCGCGCCGTGCTCGAGGAGGCAGCGTGCCGCATGCTGGCCGCGAGCATCGACGCGCAACAACTCGCGGTGCTGCGCGACTGGCTCGACGCGATGCGCGCCGCGCTCGACACGCAGGACGCCGACGCGTATGCGCGCGCCAACGTCGCGTTTCACGATGCGATCGTCGCGGCGGCCGGCAATGTGAAGCTGTATGAGACGTATCGAAGGCTGGTGAGCGAGCTGAGTCTTTTTCGCCGCGCGGCGCTGGTCGTGCATGCCGACGCGATGGAGCGCTCGCTGGCCGAGCATCGCGCGATTCTGACCGCGCTGGCTTCACGCGACGCCGCGCGTGCCGCGGCGCTGATGCAGGCTCATGTGCACGGCGGCTTGCAGCGCGCGCATGCGGCGTGCGAGGAAAGCGGCGCGGCGGCAGGCCAGTTGGATGCGGCGCGATTTACGCCGGCGTCGGACGAGTGAAGCGATGAAGTGGTCATAACCGATTGGCTCGAGCATGCGTGCGCGGCACGCAGGGACGGGAACAATGGCAAGCACGAACGAAGAAACGGTTGGGCGGATGATTGAAGTCAACGGCCGCCGCTACAGGCTGCCGTCGCGACCGACGGTCGTGGTGTGCGTCGACGGCTGTGAGTTCGATTATCTCGAGGCGGCGGTCGCGGCCGGCGTTGCGCCGTTCGTCGGCAAGATGCTGAAGGGTGGCGCGGCCTTCAAGGGCGATTGCGTGATCCCGTCGTTCACCAACCCGAACAATCTGTCGATCGTGTGCGGCGTGCCGCCTTCGGTGCACGGCATCTGCGGCAATTACTTCTGGGACCCGGACGCGAACGATGGTGCGGGCGCCGAAGTGATGATGAACGATCCGGCCTATCTGCGCGCCGGCACGTTGCTGGCTGCCGCGAGCGAAGCCGGCGCGGCGGTCGCCGTCGTCACCGCGAAAGACAAGTTGCGCCGCTTGCTGGGCTGGCAGTTGAACGGCATCTGCTTTTCGGCGGAAAAAGCGGACACGGTGACGCGCGAGGAAAACGGCATCGACGAAGTGCTCGATCTGGTCGGCTTGCCGCTGCCCGACGTGTACAGCGCGGCGCTGTCGGAGTTCGTGTTCGCGGCGGGCGTGCGGCTCGCGCAAACGCGCACGCTCGACCTGATGTATCTGTCCACGACCGATTACATCCAGCACAAATTCGCGCCGGGCACCGAAGGCGCGAACGCGTTCTACGCGATGATGGACGGCTATCTCGCGCAACTCGACGCGCTCGGCTGGGTGATCGGACTGACCGCCGATCACGGCATGAACGCGAAGCACGATCCGCAAACCGGCGAGCCGAACGTGATCTATCTGCAGGACGTGCTGGACGAATGGCTCGGCGCTCGCAGGGCGCGCGTGATTCTGCCGATCACGGACCCGTACGTGGTGCATCACGGCGCGCTCGGTTCGTTCGCGACAATCTATTTGCCACGCGATGTGAGCGCCGCGCAGGTGATCGAGCGTATTCGCGGCCTTGCGGGAGTCGAACTCGCGCTCGATAACCGCGCCGCGTGCGAACGCTTCGAGTTGCCCAACGACCGCGTCGGCGACATCGTTGTGATCGGCACGAAGCATGTCGTGCTCGGCACACGCTGCGACGAGCACGATCTTTCCGGATTGACCGTGCCGTTGCGCTCGCATGGCGGCTTGTCGGAACAGGAAGTGCCGCTGCTTTTCAATCGGCGCGTAGAAGGATCGCCTACCGCGGACAGTGGCCGGCGGCTGCGCAACTTCGATATCTTCGACGTCGCATTGAACCGCGTGTCGGCATCATGAACACGACGCTGCGGGACCATCCGGCCTTCCGGGCGGAAACGCTGCGGCTCGAAGGCGAACGCCCGGCGCGTCCTCGCTCGTTCGACGTGTTCGATCCATACACGGGTACGCGCGTGGGCACGGCCGCGCTTGCAAGCGTCGACGATGTGCGCGCCGCGTTCAACTACGCCGCGGCTTATCAGCCGAAGCTCACGCGCTATGAACGCTCGCAGATTCTCGAGCGCGCGGCCGCTTTGTTGCGCGAGAGAACCGAAGAGGCGTCGGATCTGATCTCGCTGGAATCGGGTCTGTCGAAGCAGGACTCGCGCTATGAAATTGGCCGCGTCGCCGACGTGTTCAAGTTCGCCGCGATGGAAGCATTGCGCGACGACGGGCAGAGTTTTGCCTGCGATCTGACGCCACACGGCAAGCGGCGGCGCGTGTTTTCGCAACGCGAGCCGCTCGCCGGCGTGATCGTCGCCATCACGCCGTTCAACCATCCGATGAACCAGGTCGCGCATAAGATCGCGCCGGCAATCGCGACGAATAATCGCGTCGTGGTGAAGCCGTCGGAGAAGGTGCCGTTATCGGCGCTTTATCTCGCCGACATTCTGTACGAGGCCGGTTTGCCCGCGCCGATGCTGCAAGTGCTGACCGGCGACCCGCGCGAAATCGCCGATGAACTGATCACGCATCCGCTGGCTGAACTCGTCACCTTCACGGGCGGCGTGGCGATCGGCAAATACATCGCGGCGAAGGCGGCGTATCGGCGTGTCGTGCTCGAGTTGGGCGGCAACGATCCGCTGATCGTGCTCGACGACGCCGATCTCGAGCGCGCGGCGACGCTCGCCGTGCAGGGCTCGTACAAGAACTCGGGTCAACGCTGCACGGCGGTCAAGCGGATGCTCGTGCAACAACGCGTCGCGGCGGATTTCGCCGAGCTGGTCGTCGAGAAGACGCGGGCCTGGCGCTTCGGCGATCCATTCGATGCGGCCAATCAGATGGGCACGGTCATCGACGTCGCGGCGGCGCAGCTTTTCGAATCGCGCGTGAACGAGGCGATTGCGGGCGGCGCGCGTTTGCTTGCCGGCAATCGGCGCAATGGCGCGCTGTATTCGCCGACGGTGCTCGACAGAGTTGAGCCCCAAATGAGCGTGGTGCGTGAGGAAACCTTCGGGCCGGTGTCGCCGATCATCACGTTCGACACGCTCGACGACGCTATCCGCATCAGCAACGGCACGCGATTCGGTTTGTCGTCGGGCGTGTGCACGAACCGACAGGACGCGATCACGCGTTTCATCAACGAGTTGCGGGTGGGCACGGTCAACGTGTGGGAAGTGCCGGGCTATCGGATCGAGTTGACGCCGTTCGGCGGAATCAAGGATTCGGGGCTCGGATACAAGGAAGGCGTTCAGGAAGCGATGAAGAGCTTTACCAATCTGAAAACTTTTTCTTTACCGTGGGAGTGACGGCGTGGCACTGAGTGTGAGCGACATCCGTTCGCTGTTCGAGCAATATGGCGGCATCGCTTATAGCGGCGAACCGGTCACGCAACTCCAGCATGCATTGCAAAGCGGCGCACTCGCGGAAGAAGCGGGCGCGAACGACGAACTCGTCGTCGCCGCGTTTTTGCACGACCTCGGACATTTGCTGAATCTCCAAGGCGCGACGCCGACGGAGCGGGGCATCGACGATCTGCACCAGTACTTCGCGTTGCCGTTTCTGCGCGCCGTGCTGCCGGACGCGGTGCTGGAGCCGATTCGCCTGCATGTGGACGCGAAGCGCTGCCTTTGCGCCATCGACGACGCGTATTTCGACCAGCTTTCCGCCGATTCGGTGCGAAGTCTGCAGTTGCAAGGCGGGATCTTCAGCCGCGACGAAGCGGAAGCGTTTCTCGAGAAGCCGTACGCACAGGACGCGCTGCGTCTGCGTAAATGGGACGACCGCGCAAAAGAAGAAAATCGCGCGACGCCGGATATCGATCACTACCTCGCAGTGGTCGAGCGCGTCATGCATAAGCGCACGATTGCGGGAGGTTGAACGGTCCGGTTTTCATTGCTCGTGACAATCGTTTTGGGGCAATTTCCTTATGTGGAAATAACGCTTGCAAGGCGCCGGCCGGCTCGCTAGAATCTCGCTCTTTCGTGCTCCGGACGCCGGGGCACGGGAAGCGGGAGAGCCAATAGCGGCAAGGCTTCCAGCGGTGGCGGCGGGTTCAGTCAGTAGCAAAAACCTGTTGACGGCGCGACGGAAGTTCTTCATAATCTCGCTTCTCTGCTGCTGATGCAGCGACGCAGAACGAAGCAGTGCCAGGGTGGTTGCAGTGGGCGCTGTGAAGTGTGCGAACCGATCTTTAAAAACTAACAGCCGATAAGTGTGGGCGCTTGATGCGCGACGCGCGCCGGGTTGCGGGGTTTTCTCCGGAGCCGGGCGAAAAGCGAAAGTATCAAGTCTCACACAGTAATGAAAGGAAGGTTTGGTCATCGAAAGATGGTTGAACACTTCGTCAGTACGTTGAGTGAGCGACCGGGTTCGAAAGAGCCCGAAAACAGTAACAGGTTTGAACTGAAGAGTTTGATCCTGGCTCAGATTGAACGCTGGCGGCATGCCTTACACATGCAAGTCGAACGGCAGCACGGGAGCAATCCTGGTGGCGAGTGGCGAACGGGTGAGTAATACATCGGAACGTGTCCTGTAGTGGGGGATAGCCCGGCGAAAGCCGGATTAATACCGCATACGCTCTGCGGAGGAAAGCGGGGGATCCTTCGGGACCTCGCGCTACAGGGGCGGCCGATGGCAGATTAGCTAGTTGGTGGGGTAAAGGCCTACCAAGGCGACGATCTGTAGCTGGTCTGAGAGGACGACCAGCCACACTGGGACTGAGACACGGCCCAGACTCCTACGGGAGGCAGCAGTGGGGAATTTTGGACAATGGGCGCAAGCCTGATCCAGCAATGCCGCGTGTGTGAAGAAGGCCTTCGGGTTGTAAAGCACTTTTGTCCGGAAAGAAAACCGCCTGGCTAATATCCGGGCGGGATGACGGTACCGGAAGAATAAGCACCGGCTAACTACGTGCCAGCAGCCGCGGTAATACGTAGGGTGCAAGCGTTAATCGGAATTACTGGGCGTAAAGCGTGCGCAGGCGGTTCGCTAAGACAGATGTGAAATCCCCGGGCTTAACCTGGGAACTGCATTTGTGACTGGCGGGCTAGAGTATGGCAGAGGGGGGTAGAATTCCACGTGTAGCAGTGAAATGCGTAGAGATGTGGAGGAATACCGATGGCGAAGGCAGCCCCCTGGGCCAATACTGACGCTCATGCACGAAAGCGTGGGGAGCAAACAGGATTAGATACCCTGGTAGTCCACGCCCTAAACGATGTCAACTGGTTGTCGGGCCTTCATTGGCTTGGTAACGTAGCTAACGCGTGAAGTTGACCGCCTGGGGAGTACGGTCGCAAGATTAAAACTCAAAGGAATTGACGGGGACCCGCACAAGCGGTGGATGATGTGGATTAATTCGATGCAACGCGAAAAACCTTACCTACCCTTGACATGTACGGAAGTCCGCTGAGAGGTGGATGTGCCCGAAAGGGAGCCGTAACACAGGTGCTGCATGGCTGTCGTCAGCTCGTGTCGTGAGATGTTGGGTTAAGTCCCGCAACGAGCGCAACCCTTGTCCCTAGTTGCTACGCAAGAGCACTCCAGGGAGACTGCCGGTGACAAACCGGAGGAAGGTGGGGATGACGTCAAGTCCTCATGGCCCTTATGGGTAGGGCTTCACACGTCATACAATGGTCGGAACAGAGGGTCGCCAAGCCGCGAGGTGGAGCCAATCCCAGAAAACCGATCGTAGTCCGGATCGCACTCTGCAACTCGAGTGCGTGAAGCTGGAATCGCTAGTAATCGCGGATCAGCATGCCGCGGTGAATACGTTCCCGGGTCTTGTACACACCGCCCGTCACACCATGGGAGTGGGTTTTACCAGAAGTGGCTAGTCTAACCGCAAGGAGGACGGTCACCACGGTAGGATTCATGACTGGGGTGAAGTCGTAACAAGGTAGCCGTATCGGAAGGTGCGGCTGGATCACCTCCTTTCCAGAGCTGAACGTGTCAAACGTTGAGCGCTCACGCTTATCGGCTGTAGTGAAGAAACGCAGACAGACTCAGGGGTCTGTAGCTCAGTCGGTTAGAGCACCGTCTTGATAAGGCGGGGGTCGATGGTTCGAATCCATCCAGACCCACCATGTCATGTCTGGTGAGCTGGTCGGCTGTGACTCCTGCGATCTCTGTATGACCGGGGGGATTAGCTCAGCTGGGAGAGCACCTGCTTTGCAAGCAGGGGGTCGTCGGTTCGATCCCGTCATCCTCCACCAATCCTCAATGCGTAGCGTTCTGTGAAACAGGCAGAGCGTTGTGCATTGGCGATTGAGCCAGTCAGCAAGTGATATGAAGCAGAGCTTTATATCGGCTGTCGTTCTTTAACAATCAGGAAGAAGTAGTAAAGAGATTCACGAAAGCATACTTAGAGATGGGTGTGCGAGTAGGTGAATCAGGGTTGTGATTGTATCGATGTATTTTAAAGGTAATCGAAAGATTGCTCTTGGAATACGGCGCAACACGAATACTCAACCTGTAGCGAGTGTGTGAGACACACCCGTTATAGGGTCAAGCGAACAAGTGCATGTGGTGGATGCCTTGGCGATCACAGGCGATGAAGGACGCGGTAGCCTGCGAAAAGCTACGGGGAGCTGGCAAACGAGCTTTGATCCGTAGATGTCCGAATGGGGAAACCCACCTCTTTTGAGGTATCCGTGGCTGAATACATAGGCCATGCGAAGCGAACGCGGTGAACTGAAACATCTAAGTAACCGCAGGAAAAGAAATCAACCGAGATTCCCAGAGTAGTGGCGAGCGAAATGGGACCAGCCTGTACTCTTTATCTTCATTGTTAGTCGAAGGCTCTGGAAAGTGCCGCCATAGCAGGTGATAGCCCTGTAGACGAAAACAGCGAGGAAGAACTGGGTGTACGACAAGTAGGGCGGGACACGTGAAATCCTGTCTGAAGATGGGGGGACCATCCTCCAAGGCTAAATACTCGTGATCGACCGATAGTGAACCAGTACCGTGAGGGAAAGGCGAAAAGAACCCCGGGAGGGGAGTGAAACAGATCCTGAAACCGCATGCATACAAACAGTCGGAGCCTTCGCAAGAGGGTGACGGCGTACCTTTTGTATAATGGGTCAGCGACTTACATTCAGTGGCAAGCTTAACCGATTAGGGCAGGCGTAGCGAAAGCGAGTCCGAACAGGGCGTTCAGTCGCTGGGTGTAGACCCGAAACCAGGTGATCTATCCATGGCCAGGATGAAGGTGCGGTAACACGTACTGGAGGTCCGAACCCACTAACGTTGAAAAGTTAGGGGATGAGCTGTGGATAGGGGTGAAAGGCTAAACAAACCTGGAAATAGCTGGTTCTCTCCGAAAACTATTTAGGTAGTGCCTCGTGTATCACCTTCGGGGGTAGAGCACTGTCATGGTTGTGGGGTCCATTGCGGATTACTACGCCATAGCAAACTCCGAATACCGAAGAGTGCAATCACGGGAGACAGACATCGGGTGCTAACGTCCGGTGTCAAGAGGGAAACAACCCAGACCGCCAGCTAAGGTCCCCAAATATGGCTAAGTGGGAAACGAAGTGGGAAGGCTAAAACAGTCAGGAGGTTGGCTTAGAAGCAGCCATCCTTTAAAGAAAGCGTAATAGCTCACTGATCGAGTCGTCCTGCGCGGAAGATGTAACGGGGCTAAGCCATATACCGAAGCTGCGGATGCACATTTATGTGCATGGTAGGAGAGCGTTCCGTAAGCCTGCGAAGGTGCACTGGAAAGTGTGCTGGAGGTATCGGAAGTGCGAATGCTGACATGAGTAGCGATAAAGGGGGTGAAAGGCCCCCTCGCCGTAAGCCCAAGGTTTCCTACGCAACGTTCATCGGCGTAGGGTGAGTCGGCCCCTAAGGCGAGGCAGAAATGCGTAGCTGATGGGAAGCAGGTTAATATTCCTGCACCAGTGTTGAATGCGATGGGGGGACGGATCGCGGAAGGTTGTCCGGGTGTTGGAAGTCCCGGTCCTTGCATTGGAGAAGGCGCTTTGGCAAATCCGGGCGCGGAATTCAAGGGTGCGAGGCCAGTCGTTTAGGCGACGAAGCAATCGGAAGTGGTTCCAGGAAAAGCCTCTAAGCTTCAGTTCAACAGTGACCGTACCGCAAACCGACACAGGTGGGCGAGATGAGTATTCTAAGGCGCTTGAGAGAACTCGGGAGAAGGAACTCGGCAAATTGGTACCGTAACTTCGGGATAAGGTACGCCCCTGTAGCCTGACTGGCCTGCGCCAGAAGGGTGAAGGGGTTGCAATAAACTGGTGGCTGCGACTGTTTAATAAAAACACAGCACTCTGCAAACACGAAAGTGGACGTATAGGGTGTGACGCCTGCCCGGTGCCGGAAGATTAAATGATGGGGTGCAAGCTCCTGATTGAAGTCCCGGTAAACGGCGGCCGTAACTATAACGGTCCTAAGGTAGCGAAATTCCTTGTCGGGTAAGTTCCGACCTGCACGAATGGCGTAACGATGGCCACACTGTCTCCTCCCGAGACTCAGCGAAGTTGAAGTGTTTGTGATGATGCAATCTCCCCGCGGCTAGACGGAAAGACCCCATGAACCTTTACTGTAGCTTTGCATTGGACTTTGAACCGGTCTGTGTAGGATAGGTGGGAGGCTGTGAAGCGTGAACGCCAGTTTGCGTGGAGCCATCCTTGAAATACCACCCTGATCTGTTTGAGGTTCTAACCCTGGTCCGTGAATCCGGATCGGGGACAGTGCATGGTAGGCAGTTTGACTGGGGCGGTCTCCTCCCAAAGTGTAACGGAGGAGTACGAAGGTACGCTAGGTACGGTCGGAAATCGTGCTGATAGTGCAATGGCATAAGCGTGCTTAACTGCGAGACCGACAAGTCGAGCAGGTGCGAAAGCAGGTCATAGTGATCCGGTGGTTCTGTATGGAAGGGCCATCGCTCAACGGATAAAAGGTACTCTGGGGATAACAGGCTGATACCGCCCAAGAGTTCATATCGACGGCGGTGTTTGGCACCTCGATGTCGGCTCATCTCATCCTGGGGCTGTAGCCGGTCCCAAGGGTATGGCTGTTCGCCATTTAAAGAGGTACGTGAGCTGGGTTTAAAACGTCGTGAGACAGTTTGGTCCCTATCTGCCGTGGGCGCTGGATATTTGAAGGGGGCTGCTCCTAGTACGAGAGGACCGGAGTGGACGAACCTCTGGTGTACCGGTTGTCACGCCAGTGGCATCGCCGGGTAGCTATGTTCGGAAGAGATAACCGCTGAAAGCATCTAAGCGGGAAACTCGCCTTAAGATGAGATATCCCCGGGGCTTTAAGCCCCTTGAAGGGTCGTTCAAGACCAGGACGTTGATAGGTCAGGTGTGTAAGCGCAGTAATGCGTTCAGCTAACTGATACTAATTGCCCGTAAGGCTTGATCCTATAACAGGTGTGTGTCGGCAGCCGTTAGTGCTTCAGCACTTATGGATGCCCCACCCTGCGCCACGCGCAGGGTCTTATGCAGACCACACACGGTTGAGTGATCGATGTTGTGCCAGAAACAGCACAGCCCGCACGCATAGACGTGCAAAACGAGAGGCATCCTCTCAGCTACTTCTTCCCGATTGGCTGTACTGCTCCCTGAGCGCTACAGCAACCCGTCAAAGCCTGATGACCATAGCGAGTCGGTCCCACCCCTTCCCATCCCGAACAGGACCGTGAAACGACTCCACGCCGATGATAGTGCGGATTACCCGTGTGAAAGTAGGTAATCGTCAGGCTCCCAGCAGTGTCAGAAACCCCACCCCGCAAAGGTGGGGTTTCTGCGTTTACAGGGCGGAATAAAGGCCGGGAAAATGCGGGGCGCCGTCACGGCCCGCCCATGCGCATCGTGCCCGCATAACCGGTCAGTTCCAGTCAACCGAATGCAGCCGTTAGCCGCCCACGAGTCGCCAGTCTTTGTCACTGCCGACCTTGATTTCCCGCGAGTTCATAGCCTAGTTGAATACCGGTTGGATGCCGCATACCACTCAGCATAGCGGTATTGCCGGGAGGCGAATCGCAGGCCTCGGCCAGATAGTCCCAAAGCACTGCAGCCTCGATGAAGCTTCACAAAAGCGGTGATACGGTGCCGCAAGTGACAAATTCAGGACTGCACGTTCGCGCAATTCCACTCGACTTTTGCAGCGATTCCAGTCGGGGATCAGTACGATGCTGGATATAGCATAGGTGCATTGTCTATGTGCGTCTTTGCGCCATCGAAAACTATTGAAGAAGTGTGGCGCGCGTTAGACGCTGAACTCAAGCGTGCCTGCAAGCGTAAAACGCAGCCGAGAAAACTGTATCGACTCCAGATGGCGAGCGTGGTGCCGTCGGTTCATGCTGCGCCACACGAGCTCAACAATCGTCCGCAAGCCATTCAGTGGCTTTTGTCCGGTCGCAATAGAACCGGACGGAAGCCACACGTGCGAGTGGCACGCATAGATGAATGACACCCGCGGGCGACGCGATCTTTAAGGCAATAAGGGACGCGTCATGTTTGCGACGAAGTCATTTGCGAACGCAGTCGCATTCTGAATTTAGTGCTGGAGGCTCTGCATCGTCGACATGACTAACGCGACGTCGACTCAATCGCAACGACGACTGCGAAACCTCGCGCCGCGCAGACGCGTCATGCCCGATATTCAAGACAGAGCGCATCAGCAATATCGGAAGATATGTCGTTAGTGCTGCAAGATGCGCAGAGAGCGGAGGACCACCCGCATCGGCTGCAACTTGCTTTACGCTGGCATAGGCGGCTGCGGCAAGCAGTAATCAATGTTGCCGACGCAGCGAAGGGAAGGTGTAACCGGCCGCAAAGCGGTGCAAGCTCGAGACCGCTACAAAAAGCGCAAGGCCGGTGAAAAGAGCGCGAGACCGACGCCAGCGGCATTGCCGCTGACGCCGGAGAGGCTCACGCTGAACTCAGCTGCCTCGTCGGACGAGCCGGATGATAAACAGCAGAATGACTGCGCCGATTACTGCGGTGATGATCGAACCGATCCAGCCGCTCCCGAGCGAGATGTGCAGCACGCGGGCGAGCCAACCGCCGACGAACGCGCCAACGATCCCGACGATGATGTCGACGATAAGCCCGAACCCACCACCTTTAACGAGCACGCCAGCAAGCCAGCCTGCGATCGCGCCGATGATAAGCCATGCAATGATGCTGTGTTCCATAATCGAGACTCCATAGTTAAGTGAACAATGCGCGGTGACAGAGCTTAGTCGAAGCTTCCTGGGCAGTCCATATTCAGGATACAGAATTAACATTGTCTCAATGTCTTGTAAGCCAGCTGTAGACCAAACGTGTACCGGCGTCTCTGGGAAATTTCCATGGTCGATGCAGACCAATCGACAAGACGATACGGAGTCCAAACGTTGACGTCCGCTATCATTAAAAACACACTATCCGAAACACCCGTATCTGCGCGCGCGGTAACGTTCTAAGCCTCGGCGCACGATACCGGTTGGCACCACGGCGCCGGTTCGAGTCCGTTCACGTCAATGAGGAATGTATGAAACGTAAAGCTCTTGGGATCGTTGCTGGTGCGTTCGTCGCCGCAGCTTCCTTTGCGTCGTTCGCTGCAGGGCTGCCCGCGCCGTTTGAAGGGAGCAGCACGTTGCAGGCCGAGGGCGTGGTGAAATCCGTCGACCACGCAAGGCATTCAGTGACTGTGCGCGACCCGCAGGGTGGCGAGGCGTCGTTCGATATTACGGATACGCGAGATCTTGCGCGAATAGCTCAAGGCGGCAAAGTCCATATCCGCATGATGCGCAATGCCGTGATCAGCGTTACGCGCGGTGCTGATGGACAGGGTGCGGCCGCTGTTGCGGCGTCGATCGGGCAAGCGAAGCCGGAACAGAATGTCAGTGCAGAAGTCCAGGCGATCGACCACGCGTCGGGTGTCATGGCATTGAAAGGGCCGAACGGAGCCGTGTTCCACATTCAGGGCCGCGACCCGGCAAAACTCGTCAATGTAACGCCGGGGATGCAGGTGTTGGTCGCGTTCGCGCCGCAAGTCAGTGTCGCCGTGGCGCCCGTGCAGTAAAGCGCATATTCATGTTGCGCCTATAACGATTGACTGGCGTCCAAGCTAATAAGGCGTAGTCCTTTCAGCGTCACAGTCGCCTTCGCTAGATTCCTGCCTTAGTCTGGCTGGCCGGGCACAAGGCGCAATCGTGTGATTTCTGATGGTGCGCCGAGCCGTTTTGGCGGTCCCCAATAGCCGGTGCCGCGACTCGTGTACACCCACAGCCCGTTCAGGCGAGCGAGGCCGGCGGTGAAGGGTTGCTGAAACCGCACAAAAAAATTCCACGGGAAGAACTGACCACCGTGTGTATGACCTGAGAGCTGCAGTGTAAAGCCCGCTTCAGCGGCTGCTTCGGCGGACCGTGGCTGGTGGGCGAGAAGTACCTTGATCAGCACGTCGCCTGGTGCGTCCGCGATTGCGGCCATTGGGTCACTGCGGTGAAGGGGATCATGATGGCCGGCTGAATAGTCGGTCACGCCGGCAATTATGGCGCGGGCGCCGTCGTGCTCGACCACCACATGCTCGTTCAGTAGCACGTGGAGTCCGAGCCGACGGAACTCGTCGATCCATGCATTGGCTCCCGCGTAGTACTCGTGGTTGCCTGTAACAAGGTATGCGCCGTGACGCGCAGCCAACCGCGAGAGCGGCTGCGTGTGGTGAGTCAACTGCGGCACGCTGCCGTCTACGACATCGCCCGTTATGGCTATGAGGTCAGGCTTCAGACGATTCACTGCGTCGACAATAGCGTCGACATAGCGCCGTTTGATGGTTGGGCCCACATGAATGTCGCTGATCTGAACGATGGTGAAGCCGTCGAGGGCAGCGGGCAAGTCGTCGATCGGGACCTCGATTGTCACGACTCTTGCGCGACGGCGAGCGTTAAAGAGGCCGATCAGCGTCGACAGTAATGCAAGCAATGGCACAGCCGCCGCAGTGCCGGTTCGCCAACGTTCGAGAGGGATCGTGCCAGGCCGCATCGCGTCCACGGTCATGAGTGAGGCGAGGGTCAGGTCGCGCACAAACGTCAGCACGAGCAGCGAGGAGAAGAAACCCATCGCCAGCAAGCCGACCCACGCTAGCCGATCGCCCAGCGGCTGCTGTTTGATGGTGCGCGCGAGCATGCCCAGTGGAATCACAAAGACGGACAGCACAAGCCACAACCCCGATAGCCAGCGGACAGTGATGCTCACCGGCATGTCGGGGATCAGGCGGAAGCCCACATACATGTGCAGCAAAATGCCAATGAAGATGAGGCGTACAAGAAACGATGAGCGGCGCATAGGGAAGGTGAGGGCGGGTAAGAGCCGGAGGGCATGAGCTGAACGGCGGCGGCCAGTTGCCGTAGCGACGCGGCGAGCGACCAAGGCTAGGGCGAAGGCCATTCTACCGGCATGCGCGCTCGTGCGCAGACGGCCGCAAAAACACTGAGCGTGCAAAGCGACGCCAGCTTGTATTGCTGCGCAGCAGTGCTGTTGAGACATGCAAGGGGCGTGCTCAATCCAGGGTCCCAGCGTGTCTAAAAGGTCCGCAAGTTCCCGGATAACCCTAATTAAATGGGCTTTGAATTGCCGATGCGGGTGGAGTATTCTGGAAGTGAGCCGGTCGGCATCAAGAGCCGCTGCCAAATCGACTGACCAAACAGCGGCCCGGCTTGATTGTTGTTATCGCCTGGAACGGCGAGGCGGGAGGCGATCATGAAACTGCTCGGATCAGGCCATCGTTTTCATCACGGGGACTCTGCGCACCGCGCGCATCACGTTGGATATGAGGGCAGCCATGTCATGCTCCCTCTCGTTGGCATATCGGTGATGGCGTTGGGTTTGTATCTCGGCGTGCGCAACGTCGACTTCTCCGAACTAGGCAAGAGCGCGCTCTTCTACATCGTCATGCTATGCGTCGCGCTCGGTATCGCGGGGCTTTTCGGCGTGGTCGGCGCGTGGCTCCGTTCGAATGGCGACGGCACAGAAGAGAATTTCTGCTTTGTCGGCGCAGTGATCGGCGTGGTGGTGTTCTACATCGCGATCTTCAGCTAAAGCGGCGCTTCACTCTATCCGCGCGGCTTCGTCAAAGCTGAAGCGCGGGCTGCGCGGAAACAGAGTCGACGCATCGCCGTAGCCGAGGTTGACCAGGAAGTTCGACCTCACTGTCGTGCCCGCGAAAAACGCCTCGTCCACTTTCGCCGCGTCAAAGCCTGACATTGGGCCAGTGTCGAGGCCGAGCGCGCGGGCCGCCAGAATCAGGTAGCCGCCCTGCAGCGTCGAGTTGCGAAATGCGGTCTCGGCGATCGCCTTGTCGTTACCAGCGAACCAGCTCCGAGCATCGGCGTGCGGGAAAAGCTTAGGCAGATACTCATAGAACGCCATGTCCATTGCGACAATCGCCGTAACCGGTGCCGCCATTGTTTTATCGACATTGCCGGCCGACAATGCCGGCCGCAGCTTCTCCTTGGCCGCCGCGCTTTTCACAAAGACGAAACGGCCCGGGCTCGAGTTGGCTGATGTGGGGCCGAGCAGCGTGAGTTCGAGAAGTTGACCGAGCAGCGCGTCATCGACGGGTTTCGGCTGCCAGGCGTTGTGCGTGCGCGCTTGGCGGAACAGTTGGTCGAGTGCTTGATCCGAAAGAGTCATGATGGTTGTCCACTCAAGGAACCGATACTGGAAGCGCGTTGGCGGGAAGAAGTTTGCGGAATGAAAGCTTCGGCAGGCGGCGCCATAGACGCATCCGCAACGCGCACTAAATAGCGCCAGCAGGCGGGAACCGAAGCCACAGGCGGCCGCAGTCGAGCAGCGACAGTAGCGCGACGAAGCCACAACGAAGCTGCGGTGAAGTGGCAAGAGACCACAACGAAGCTGCAGTAAAGCCGCGACAAGACTACCGTGAAGCCGCCACGATGCCGCGAAACTCCTAACGGCCATTGCAGCGATAATAGCCAACGTTCTACCGCCGCGCTGCGCTCGCACACACAAACATGACGGATCTTTTCGATGATCTTCCGGCTCCCGACGTCGACTGGTATCCCGACTGGCTGGCGCCCGAAACGGCCGAGCAGTTCCTCGCGCGACTCATCGTCGAAGTGGAATGGCGGCAGGACACCATGGGCACGCCCGGCGGTCGCGTCGCGCTGCCGCGGCTGACGGCATGGCAGGGCGACGCCGACGCTGTGTATGTCTATTCCGGTATTCGTAACGAACCCCAGCCGTGGACAGCAGCCGTCGCCGAACTGAAGGCCGATGCTGAGGCGGCTTGCGGAGCCCGATTCAACAGCGTCCTGCTCAACCGCTACCGAAGCGGGGCGGACAGCATGGGCTGGCATGCCGACCGCGAGCCGGAACTGGGACCGGAACCGGTAATTGCATCGGTGAGCTTGGGCGCGGCACGCACATTCGACTTGCGGCACAACAAGACCGGCGCCGTCCAGTCGTTCTCGCTCAAAGGCGGCAGCTTGCTGGTCATGAAGGGCAAGACACAGGCGGAATGGCGGCATCGGGTGCCGAAAGAGCCACGGGTTGTCGGCGAGCGCATTAATTTGACTTTCCGGTGGATTACGCCTCGGGCGCGGACCGGCGGACCGTCGCGCGGCTAAATCCGGCGGCGATGTGCGCCTGCAAAGTTCTTCGCCGGGACCGGACCCGCCGCAGGCAGACCCACGGCAGACCCACGGCAGACCCACGGCAAGACCTACGGCAAGACCTACGGCAGACCCGCCGCAGACCCCCGGCAGACCCCCGGCAGACCCCCGGCAACCCGACTGCAAGCGGACCCAACACAGCCCGCACCCTGACGCATGCCGACGCAAATGCACCGACGCGCCTCGACGCACGGCAGGCACCCGAACCACCCATCTCAACTTCACCCTGCGACCTGCCAACCAGGCGACGCACGGCTCGACTCGCCAATGTAAGCGCATAAAAACCAGCAACGACCAGCCGACCCCCAAGCCGTAACCACCACGTCAACTACCGCACACACCCGCACAGCCCCCACCCCCGTCTATACCAAAATTGATATTGCTCCCGCGAATCATATGATTGGACTGTTAACGCCCGGCACACTACGCTACATCACGATCCACGCTTCGCGGCAGCCGCAACGGCCGGTCGGATTCGATGGATCGCCTACACAACAACGATCAGGAGACAGTCATGGCGAATACACGACGCGCCGCATGTCGTGCGTTGGGTGCGCTCGCGCTGTGCGCGGGTGTCGGCGCGCTGACGCTGGCAACCCCCGGCGCACACGCGCAGGACAAACAGATCACGCTGGGTTTCGCGCAAGTCGGTGCGGAAAGCGCATGGCGGACCGCCAATACGGAGTCGGTGAAATCCGCGGCAACCGACGCCAAGATCAAACTCAAATTCTCCGACGCACAACAAAAGCAGGAAAACCAGATCAAGGCGATCCGCTCGTATATCGCGCAAAAAGTCGATGTGATCGCTTTCTCGCCGGTCGTCGAGTCCGGCTGGGAACCGGTGCTGCGTGAGGCGAAGGCCGCGAAGATTCCGGTGATCCTGACGGACCGCAACATCGACGTCAAAGATACCTCGCTGTATGTGACGATGATCGGCTCCGACTTCCTGGAAGAGGGACGCCGCGGCGGCAAATGGCTCGCCGATCACTATAAGGACGCACAGGGTCCCGTCAACATCGCCGAATTGCAGGGAACGGTCGGCTCGGCGCCCGCGAATGACCGGCACGCCGGCCTGATCGAAGTCATCAAGAGCGATCCGAAGTTCAAGATCATTGCGTCGCAAAGCGGCGACTTCACCTTGGCCGGCGGCAAGCAGGTGATGGAAGCGTTTATCAAGAGCTACGGCAACAAGATCAACGTGGTTTATGCGCATAATGACGACATGGCGCTCGGCGCAATCCAGGCCATGGAAGAGGCGGGCATGCATCCGGGCAAGGACGTCGTGGTCGTTTCGTTCGATGCAACCAAGGGCGGCTTCCAGGCCATGGCCGCAGGCAAGATGAATGTCGACGTGGAGTGCAGCCCGCTGCTCGGACCGCAACTGATGTCGGCGGTCAAGGACGTGGTAGCCGGCAAGCCTTTGCCGAAGCGCATCCTGACGGAAGAGACCGTGTTCCCGATGAGCGTCGCAGCGCAGACCTTGCCGACGCGAAAGTACTAGGAAAAGTTAGTTAGGCATCCTTGCAAACACACTTGCTTGCAAGCTGCGTCAGCGGCAATAACGCAGCAGCAAGCAACGAGCAGCAAGCGAAACAAGCAAGCGCAACCAGCAAACGCAACCGGCAAACGCACACAGCCAAACCAGCACGTAACGTTTCTCCAGCGGTGCCTGACCGTCCGATTGCTTGGGCAGCGGACGGTCTCTTTTCACCCGATGCCGAAACGTGCCGCACAAAGCCACCACGGCACACAGGCACCACGGCACGCAGGCACCAGCCACCCACGCACCGCCGCTCGAGCGAGGTCTATGACGCATCCCGCTTCCGAACCCAAACCGCCGGCCACGAGCACGACAAGATCCGCCGCCGCTGCGTCCGCCGACCACGGCGACGCGCACGAGCCGATTCTCGAAACAACCGGCGTCACCAAGACATTCCCTGGCGTGAAGGCGCTGCAGGGCGTCGATTTCCGGCTTTTCCCCGGCGAAGTCCATACGTTGATGGGACAGAACGGCGCCGGCAAATCGACGCTGATCAATGTGCTGACAGGCGTCCTCGCGCCCGACTCCGGCACGATCCGTCTCGCAGGCGAAGTCGTGGCCTTCGCGTCGCCGCAGGAAGCCGAAGCGGCAGGCGTGCGCACGCTTTACCAGGAAGTGAATCTGTGCCCGAACCTGTCGGTCGCGGAAAACATTTTTGCGGGCCGGCAGCCGCGACGCTACGGCGCGATCGACTGGCCCGACATCAAGCGCCGCGCACAAGCCGCGCTTGCGCGCCTCGACATCACGCTCGACGTCACACGCTCGCTCGACGCTTATCCGATCGCGGTCCAGCAGATGGTGGCGATCGCCAGAGCGCTTTCCGTCGATGCCCGCGTGCTGATCCTCGACGAGCCCACGTCGAGCCTCGACGACAGCGAGGTCGCGCAGCTCTTCAAAATACTTCGGCATCTTAAGCAATCGGGTATTGCCATACTGTTCGTCACGCACTTCATCGAGCAGACGTATGCCATTTCCGATCGCATCACGGTCATGCGCAACGGCGAACGCGAGGGCGAATATCTCGCGCGCGATTTGCCCGCCGATCTGCTCGTCTCGAAGATGGTCGGTCACGAGCGCATGAGCGAGCGTCTGCGCGAAGCCGCTCACGAAGCATGCGACCCCAGCGACGACACGCAAGACGATCACAGCGCGCCGCCGTTTATCGAACTACGCGGCCTCGGCAAACGCGGCACTTTGCAGCCAATCGACCTCGACGTGCAGCGCGGTCAGATACTCGGACTCGCCGGGTTGCTCGGCTCGGGGCGCACGGAAACCGCGCGGCTGCTGTTCGGCGCAGACCGTGCCGACAGCGGCACGATGCTCGTGGATGGCAAGCCGGTGCGCCTGCGATCCCCGCACGATGCGGTGCGCCACGGCATTGCGTACTGCGCCGAAGATCGCAAGAAAGAGGGCATCGTCGCCGACCTGTCGATCCGCGAGAACATCCTTCTCGCGTTGCAGGCGAGGCGTGGCTGGTGGCGCAAGATCAACCGTCAGCGCGCGCGCGAGCTGGCCGATCTGTGGATCGAGCGGCTCGGCATCAAGGCTTCGGACGCGGAGCAGCCTATCGGTCTGCTGTCCGGCGGCAACCAGCAAAAAGCGCTGCTTGCGCGCTGGCTTGCGACCGATCCGAAGCTCCTGATTCTGGACGAGCCCACACGCGGCATCGACGTCGCCGCGAAATTCGACATCATGGATCGCCTGCTCGCACTGTGTGGGAACGGCCTGAGCATTATGTTCATTTCGTCGGAGATCAGTGAAGTGCTGCGCGTCAGTCATCGGGTAGCCGTGCTGCGCGACCGCCGCAAAATTGCGGAAGTCAAAGGCACGGCATCGAACGAAGACAATATCTACCGACTCATCGCGGGGAGCGGCGAATGAAGCTATCGAACTGGCTCGCGCGTGACGGCGTCGAGCGTCCGTTGATCTGGCCATGCGTGACGTTGGCGTTGTTGTGCGCGCTCAACCTCTGGGTCAATCCGCACTTTCTGTCATTGCGCATGCTCGACGGCCATCTGTTCGGCGCGCCAATCGACGTGCTGAATCGTGCGGCTCCGCTCGTGCTCGTCGCAACGGGCATGACGCTCGTCATCGCGACGCGCGGCATCGACATTTCGGTCGGCGCAGTAGTGGCCATCGCAGGCGCGGCGGCCGCGACGATCCTCGCCACGCAACCCGTGCCGACGGGCGGCCTGATCGCTCAGGCGTTGCTCGCGGCGTTGATCGTCGGCGTGCTGAGCGGCATGTGGAACGGCGTGCTCGTGTCGTTTGTCGGTATGCAGCCGATCATCGCAACGTTGATTCTGATGGTCGCGGGACGCGGCATCGCGCAACTACTGACGGCGGGGCAAATCATTCCGATCGGCGCGCCGGGCTATCTGTTTGTCGGCGGCGGATACTGGCTGGGCGTGCCATGCTCGGTGTGGATTGCGACGCTCGCTGTGCTGGCCACCGCGGCGCTCGTCGAGGGAACGGCGCTGGGGCTCTTTATCCGCGCCATCGGTGTGAATCCGGTGGCGACTCGCCTTGTCGGCCTGCGCTCGAAAGCGCTGGTTTTCGCGGTGTATGGATTCTCGGGATTGACGGCGGCGATGGCGGGCATTCTCATCAGCTCGAACGTGCGCAGCGCCGACGGCAACAACGCCGGCCTGCTCCTCGAACTCGACGCGATTCTCGCGGTGACGCTCGGCGGCACGTCGCTGCTCGGGGGCCGCTTTAGTCTCGCGGGCACGGTGCTCGGGGCGCTGATCATTCAGACGCTAACGTACACGACGTATTCGATCGGCGTGCCGCCAGAAGCCACGCTCGTCGTCAAGGCAGCGGTCGTGCTGGCGGTGAGCGTCATTCAGTCGCCGGCTGCGCGAGCGCTCGCGGTTTCGTTCGGGATGCAGATCATCAAGCAACGCGGGGTGGCACGATGAGACGATTGTTCGCAGCGTGGGCGCATATCGTCGATCCGCGCACCTTGCCCATCGCGGTTACGATCCTGCTGTTCTGCGCGCTGTTCGGCTTCGGCTCGGTCATGTACACCGGCTTTTTCTCGTGGCAGGTGCTGCTCGATCTGCTGGTCGACAACGCGTTCCTGCTGATTGTCGCCATCGGCATGACGTTCGTGATCGTGTCCGGCGGGATCGATCTGTCCGTCGGTTCTGTCGTTGCGCTCACTACGATTGTAGAAGCGGTATTGTCCGAGCGGCTGCATCTGTCGGTATGGATCATTCTGCCGATCGTTCTTCTGATGGGCACCGTGTTCGGCGCCGTGCAGGGCGCGCTGATTCACTTCTTTCGTCTGCAGGCGTTTATCGTGACGCTCGCCGGCATGTTCTTCGCGCGCGGCCTGTGTTTTCTGATCACCACGCAGTCGATCACGATCACCGATCCGACCTTCCACGCGATCTCCGCATTCCGTCTGGACATCGGCATCGGCTCCGTGACCGCGAACGTGCTGATCGCGTTCGTCGCGCTCGTCGGCGCCATTTTTATCGCGCACTTCACGCGCTTTGGCCGCAATGTGTACGCGGTGGGCGGCAATGCCCGCTCCGCGCTGTTGATGGGCTTGCCGGTCGCGCACACGCGCATCGGCGTGTATGCGCTGAGCGGCTTCTGCTCGGCGCTCGGTGGCGCGGTGTTCACGTTCTATGTGCTGTCCGGCTACGGCTTGCAAGGGCAGGGCATGGAACTCGACGCGATTGCCGCGACCGTGATCGGCGGAACGCTGCTGACGGGCGGCGTCGGCTATGTGGTCGGATCGCTGTTCGGCGTCGGCATTCTGGGCACCATCCAGACGCTGATTACGTTCGACGGCACGCTCAGTTCCTGGTGGACCCGCATCGTGATCGGCGCGCTGCTGTGCGCTTTCTGCCTGCTGCAGCGGCTGATCGAACGGCATGCGAAGTCGGTGCGGCGTCCCGGCGGCACCGGCGCGGTCGTCACGTCGGGACGCGAACGCGCGCATGGAGAAGCGTCGGCAGCAACCGACTCGCATGTGATAGGCCGCGCGCCCGAACAGGCCTGAGCCTCGCACTAAAGAGGGTGGCAGGGGCGCGCTTTTTTAGTCGTCGAGCGCCCGGCCTCGCGTTTCCGGCAGCGTAAGCGCGGCGAGAATCACGATTCCATAGGCCGCCGCCGCGAATGCGCCGATTGCGTGGCCGAGCGTCATCGTTTGCGACACGTAGCCGATCAGGAACGGGAAGGTCGCACCGACAGCGCGGCCGAAGTTGTAGCAAAAGCCCTGGCCCGAACCGCGAATGCGCGTAGGAAACAGTTCGGTCAGGAACGCACCCATGCCTGAAAAAATACCGGACGCGCAGAACCCGAGCGGGAAGCCGAGCATCAGCATCGAGAAGTTATCTAGCGGAAGCTGCGTGTAGATCGATGCAATCGCGCACGAAGCGAGGGCGAACGCAATGAACGCGCGCTTGCGGCCAATACGGTCGCTCACATACGCACCCGTCAGATACCCGCAATACGATCCGACGATCACGACGCCAAGATAACTGCCGGTGCCGATCACGCTCAGGTGCCGCTCCGTCTTCAGATACGTCGGCAGCCACGTCGTCACCGCGTAGTAGCCGCCTTGCACACCCGTCGCGAGAATGGACGCGCGCAATGTCGTCCAGACGATGTCGCCGCGGAAAATATCAAACAGCGAAGGACGCGCCTGCGCCGCATGCTGCGCCTCTTTCTGCCGCCGATGCACCTCCGGTTCTTCGACGAAGCGGCGAATCCAGATCACGAACGGCGCCGGCGCGATGCCGATCGCGAACAGCACGCGCCACGCGTAGTCGGCGGGAACGAGCGAGAAGACGGCCATGAAGAGCAACGTCGACACGCCCCAGCCAATCGCCCATCCCGCCTGCACGAGCCCCACCGCCTTGCCTCGGTCGCGTGCGCGAATCACTTCGCCGATCAGCACGGCGCCTGCCGTCCATTCGCCGCCGAAGCCGAGTCCCATCAATCCTCGCGCCCACAGCAACTGCGAGAAGTTCTGCGCGAGCGCGCACGCCAGCGTGAAAACGGCGAACCAGAGGATCGTGATCTGCAAGGTCTTCACTCGTCCGACGCGATCGGACAGTACGCCCGCTGCCCATCCGCCCACCGCGGAACTCAGCAGCGTGACGGTGCCGATCAGTCCCGCGTCGCCACGCGTGATGCCCCACGTCGCGATCAGCGTCGGAATCACGAAGCTCAGGAACTGCGTGTCCATTGCGTCGAGCACGTAGCCGATCTTGCAACTCCAGAACGCACGCTTCTCGGCCGCGGAGATCCGCCGATACCATGCGAACGGGCCTTTCCCCGCGTCGGACGCGCCGTAGCGCTCGGCGTCCGCGGTCAACTGCGCTTCGGTTTCCATGCTTGAACTCCGGTCGTCGTGATGGACCGCGTCTTCGCGCGCGGCTTGCGGATGAAAATAGCGCCGCGCTAGATCACGGCGAGCGTGGTGTTGAGAATGTCGGTGACGAGCATGTGCCCCGGCTTGTGCGCAATCGCAAACGGCAAGCGCGCGCTTTCTATCGCGGCTTGCGGTGTGACGCCGCACGCCCAGAACACCGGCAGTTCGTCGTCGTGGATGTCGACCGCATCGCCGAAATCGGGCCGCGACAGATCGCGAATGCCGATCAACGACGGATCGCCGATATGCACCGGCGCGCCGTGGACAGCAGGAAAGCGGCTCGTGATCTGAATCGCGCGGATGGCGTCGGCGGCTTTCATCGGACGCATGGAAACAACGCGATTGCCGCCGAACACGCCGGCGCGCACATTGGGCTCGCGCGTTCGATACATCGGCACATTGACCTGCTGTTCGATATGACGCAGACCGATGCCTTCGCGCCGCAGCATTTCCTCGAAGGAAAACGAGCAGCCGATCGCGAACACGACGAGGTCGTCGCGCCAGAGTTCATCGAGGCTGCGCACTTCCTCCGCGCATTCGCCGTGGCGATACACATAGAACGCCGGCACGTCGTTGCGAATGTCGAGATCCGCGCCGAGTGCGGGCACGCGCCACGCGCCCGGTTCGCCGATGCCGAGCAACGGACACGCCTTCGGATTGAGCGTGCAAAAACGCAGGAAATCGCCAGCGTATTGCTGCGGAAGAATGGCGAGATTGGCTTGCGCATAGTCGCCGCAATAACCCGCGGTGGGACCGGACAGGCGACCGCTGCGCACTTGCTGACGAAACTCGGATGGCGTGTAGGGCATGAACTGCTCGACTGAAGTTGACGGGACTGGCCTTCTGATGCGTTCCAGATTAGTAACGTCAAAAATATCGATCCAGCGAGTTTTTCTTGCGATTCGTTAAATTAAACTTAACGGCGGCGCGACCCGTTTTCCGGCGATGATCGTGGGCCTCATTCGCGTCTCATTCGCGCCTCATTCGTTATCGCGAGACCTCATGCAATGAATACCCGCTTCGTCGAAACGTTTCTCACGCTCGCGCGGCTCGGCAGTTTTCGCGCGACGGCGACCGCGATGCACGCCACCCCCGCCGCGATTTCGTTGCGTATTAAAACGCTGGAATCCGAGCTTGGCGTCGAATTGATCGAGCGCGACGCGCCTGAGTTCAAGCTCACGGCAAACGGCGAGCGTCTGCTCGCGCATGCGCGCTCGGTCGTGCAGGCCACGCGCTCGCTGCAACTCGCCGCGCAGGACGAAACGCAATTGGCGACGCGTCTGCGCCTCGGTGTGATCGAAACGGTCGTGCATAGCTGGCTGCCCGACTACATTCGCATGCTGAACCTCGAGTACCACCGCATCGTCGTGGACTTGACCGTGGATTCAAGCGCGGTGCTCGGCCCTCGTCTGCGCGCGGGCGAACTCGATCTCGTGATTCAGGTGGAAGAAGTGGGAGAGTTGGAGACGTCGATCGTATCCGCGCTGCTTGCGAGTTATCCGGTGCGCTGGATCGCGCGCAGCGACCTCATCCCCGCGACTCGCGCGAAGCATGCCGACACGCTGTTGAGTAAACCGGTGCTGACGTTCGGCCGCGGCACCGCGCCGCAAATCGCCGTCGAGGCTATCGTGCAGACGCTTGCGCGGCGTGCCGGCGTGCCGTTTGCCGAGACGCAGGTGACGTGCATGCCTTCCGTGGCGGTCATCGTGAAGCTGTTGCGCGACGGCTATGGCATCGCGGCGGTGCCCGCGCTTTTCGTCGAGCCGTTTCTCGGGAGCGGAGAACTGGGGCACTTGCAGGTGCGCCCGCTGCCGCCGCCGATCAATGTAGCGATGTACTACCGCGACGATGCCGACGTCGGCGTGCTGGCGGCTGCCCGCGTCGCGCGTAATGCGTGCGATCAGTATGCGAAAGCGATGGGGCGGCAGTTGATCGAAAAGCGCTAGATCAAGCGCTGCATGAAGCGCGGCTCGCTACTCGCGTTCGAGGCGCCGCCGCGCCGTCGCGGCGAGCCGTTCGAACGGAAGCGTGCTCGCTGCAAGCGCGGCCATCTCCGGATAATGCTCGCGCGCGATGTCGGTCAACACCTGGCCAGGCGGCGCCTCGATCGTGACGCGCGCGCCCATTTCCTGCATCACGGTGAGCGCGTCGAACCAGCGCACCGTGTAGCGCATGTTGGTCGCGAGATCGTCGCGAATCGCATCGGCTGTATACAGCGGACGGCCGCCGCGATTGCCGATGTACACGCTTTGCGGCGCGCGAAACGGAATCGTGCGCGCATACGCGCTCAGTTCGTCGCTTGCCTGCGCGAGCAGTTCGCAATGCGAAGGAACGCTGACCGCAAGACGCGTCGCCTTGCGCGCGCCCGCATCCAGAGCGCGGTGGATGAAGCTATCGAGCGCGGTGTTCGCCCCTGCCATCACGATCTGACGCGGCGCGTTCACGTTGCCGATGTAGACGGGCGGCTCGCCTTCGTCGATGTGCCGTGCGGCGAGCGCGGCGAGTTCATGCTCCGTCAGTCCCGACACAGCCGCGAGACCGTAGCCCGATGGATACGCCGCTTCCATCAGTTCCGCGCGGCGGCGGACCATCTTCAAAGCGTCGGGGAAAGGGAGCGCGCCGCAGCTCACCGCCGCCGGGTACGCGCCCACCGACAAACCGGCGCTCAGGTCCGGCGTCAGTCCTTCATCCGCGAGGGCACGCGCGATCGCCACGCCTGCGACGGTCAGTCCGCATTGCACGGCAACAGTCGAGCGCAACGCATCGGGCGTGTCGAGTGTGAGCACGTCGGCGCCTAGCACGCTGGACGCTTCATCGAGTGTTGCGCGCACGGCGGGATGCGACGGCAGCCGATGCAGAAAGCCGTCGCTCTGCGCGCCCTGGCCTGGGAAGATCAGCGCGAGCATCAGAGTTCCGTCCGATGAACGCAGACCCACGGATCGGCAAGCAATTGCGGGCCGCTTGCATGACGCGCCATCACGCGTGGCTTGCCGGCGGCCCACTCGGCGAGCGCGACGCCGCCTGCTGGTGTCTCGAGTTGCGCGTCGATGCGAATGCCGGTTTCGCGCGCGAGCGTTTCCAGATTGCTTAGCAAGTCCACCGCGCATTCACGCGACAATCGTTCCGGTGTCCGAATCAATAGATCGAGATCGCTCGATTGCGTGACTGCTGCCGTTTGCGTGGCGAGTTCGAAACCAACGCTGCCGGTCGGGCCCCAGACAAGCGCGTTGAGTGCGCTTTGTGCATCCCGTTGCAACCGGGCGAACGCGACGAACGCGGGCAACGCGGCGCGCGTTGCATCGGGCTCGTTTCGCACCAACGCCTCGGGCGAAACGGCTTCGACAATATCCGTCGATGCGGCCCACGTGCCGTACCGCTGAGACCGCTGCGCGCCGCGCAAGCCAATCGCGACGAAGCCCGGCGCGGCGAGCGCGCGCCGCACGACCGCATACCGCGCGCGCTCGAACGCATCGCGCACCCAGTCGGGTTCGCCGTCGAATGCAGCGAGGCGCCGCAAGCGCAGCAAGTCATGCGCGCGCCAGCGTTCGTCGCACGACGCAGCGGCCTCGCTTGCAAACGGCGGCGCGGCGCAGACCGGCATTACACGGCATCCCATTGTTCGGCGAGACGCCGCCGCACTTCGATGGACGCCGCGCGGTTCTTCTGCGCCGCCGCCGATTCCAGCCGACGCGCAAGCGTGCGGCTGCCGGCGCGCGCACTGCCGATCTGTTCGCACAACACCTGCTGCACGCGCGCGATCTGCGCGGCGTCCGGCGCGTCGGCGTCGATACCTTCGATCAGTTGATCGAGCAGCCCGAGCTTCGCGAACGAGGCCATCGAGTAGGACATCGGCACAATGGTTTCGCCGAGCGCGTCGAGCGCCTCGACGGTGCGGCGCGTGACGCGCGCGGCGGCTTCCTTGCCCATCGCGTGAACCATCGTGCCGGGCGCGTCGAGCGCGACGATGCGATTGGCCTGATAACCGTGCGCGAGGAACGCGCCCGACATCGCCGGTCCGACGATCAGCGCGATCACCGGATGTCCCGCATCGCGGGCCGACGCATACGCGTCGACCGCGGCGGCGCACGCGAGATGAATGCCGAGCATTTCCTCGCGATAGCCGTACGCCTGGCTCTTCACATCGACGATCGCGACGATCGGACGACGCGTGGCGCTTGCCGCATCGTCGGCGATCACTTCGCGAACGGCTCGCGCGAGCAGCCAGCCCTGTTCGAGTCCGACGACGTTGTCGGTCGCGCGCGGAAAGCGGTTGGCGGCGTCGGGCACGACGGTGATGAAGCGGGCGGTTTCGCCGCCGAGCGGCGCGTCGGCGCTCCACACGGGCGCCGCGTTGCGGGATTCGCCGGCGAGCGCATGGAACCAGCGCGCGCCGCGGCTCAGTGAGGTGTCGCTCATGCTTGCTCCTTGCGTGACTGGGATTGTGGCGCTTGAGTCGCTTCGGCTGCATAGACCTCGCGCATGCTCTCCGGCGTGACGCTCGCCGGATCGATCCGCGCGAGCCGCTGCAAGAACGTGTCGACCTGTTCGCTGCGATGCGCGGCCGGCACGCCTTGCACGAACGCGGCATGCACGGCGGCGCGCACGTCCGCGGCGTCGTCGTCCACGAGCTGGTCTGCGAGCGAACTCGCCACGCGCTGCTCGCCGCCGATCAACTGCCACACGCGGCGCCGGTCGGACGCATCCAGTTCGTCGATGCCCGCTTCCTGCTCGATCACTTCGGGCCCGTTCATGCCGAGCCGCCCCTGCTTCGTCACGACCAGATACGAGCACAACGCCGCGGCCAGCGACATGCCGCCGAAGCAGCCCACCATGCCCGCGATCACGCCGACCACCGGCACGTGCCGGCGCAGCGCGACGATGGCCGCCTGCATCTCGGCGATTACGGCGAGGCCCAGGTTGGCTTCCTGAAGCCGCACGCCGCCGGTTTCGAACAGCACGACCGGCCGTACGATCTTGCCGCGCTCGCAATCGCGCAACGCCATCTCGAGCGCGGCGGCGATCTTGCTGCCCGACACTTCGCCGATGCTGCCACCCTGGAACGCGGACTCGATCGCGGCAATCACGGCGGGCTCGCCGTCGATCGTGCCGCGCGCGATCACGCAGCCGTCATCGGCCTGGCACACGACGCCTTGCAGCGGCAGCCACGGCGATTCGATCCTGTCGAACGGGCCGAGCAGTTCGCGGAAGCTGCCTGGGTCGAGCAGCGCGCGGGCGCGCTCACGCGCGGGCAACTCGATGAAGCTCTCGCGCAGCAGCGGCGCGGCATGCACAGTCGCGGGCGTGCTCATGCGTCGTCTCCCTGTTCGGCGGCCTCGACCGCTTCCGCGAGCCGCAATGCGACGACACCGGGCGTCGCGCCGAAGTCGTTGATTTCGACTTGCGCGGCGCCGTCGTAGCGGGTGAAAAAGCGGTCCAGCACGCTTTTCCAGATATGGCTGTAGCCGTCGACGCTCGTTCGCACCACGACATGTGCAGCGAGCGCGTTGGGATTATCGGTGGGCGAGAGCAACACTTCCAGATCGCCCGAACCCACCACGCCGACGTGCGCGCGGGCCGTGACGGCGCGTTGCGCCGGATAGTCGAAGGTCAGATGTTCCATGAGGCTCAGCTCCCGCTGACGTTGTGATGCGCCAGCATGTCGAGGAAAAGGGTGGCGGCGAGCAGATCGGCTGCGCCGCCGGGCGATGCGTTGAGCGACAGCAAGTCGTGTTCGAGCGCGGCGAGTGCGTCACGGCCTGCGCGTGTCGAACTGCCGCCGGCTTGCAGCACGCGCCGCGCGCCGTGCTGGCCTGCATGCAAGCCTGCGAGGCCTGCGCGGTGCAGCAGGCAGGTGTCGTCGAGCGAGGCCATGATGGAGAGCAGGGCGTCAACGCGCGCGGCGTCTTCGGCAATGCCGCGCTCGCGTGCCGCGATCAGCGCCGGCAAGCCGACGGCGATCACATGCGGGAAGCCTTCCTGCGCCTCGCGGCGCGCGCCGCCGACCTGATAGCGTTGACGCGCGCGTTCGCCGTGACTGTCGGTGGCGGCTGCGAAGCGATCGGGGAAGCAGGCGATCTGCGCGGCTCGCCGGCAGATCGCCGAGGGGTCGAGCCGGAGCGCGGCATCCGCGAACGACGCGCCCGCGACCAGCAGCCCGACGATCCATATCGCGCCGCGATGCGCGTTGCTGCCGCCGGTCGCGCGCAGCATGTCCTGCTCGCCCGCGCGGCCGATTTGCGCGAGTTCGGCGCGCAATAGCGCTGACGGCTCGCCGCGCCGCCGCGCCGTGCGCGCGAGCGCGGCGAAGGTCGGCTCGAGCGCGTGCGCCGAGCGTCGCATGATGGCGAGGTCGAGATCGCGATGCGCGCCGCTGCCGCGCCGGTCGACGAGCGCGGGCTTCGGCGTGAGTTCGGCTTCGTCGATCAGCGCGGTCACGGCGTAATGGGCAAGTTGCGAGTCAGGGCATAAGTCTTGTGCGCGCTTCGCGACACGTTCGTCAGAAGCAGCGGCCGCTGTCGTGACCGGATGCAGAGCTTGCGTGGCTCGGCCATACGGCGCGTCCCCGCGCTTGGTCCAGGCACACGCTCGCGCGAGCGGCTCGGGCATCTCTATCGCGGACGCGCATGGCGCCTCTTCGCGCTCCAACAAAGCAGCGGCTCTCATCACCAGCTCCTGAAGCGCGCCGGCGGCGCGTACAAACCGCCCGACCAGGTGACGAGATCGTCGATGCTGCGTGCCGCGAGCAGCGAACGCTTCGCTTCGCCGCGTCGAATGCCGAGATCTTCCGGATACGCGACGATGCCGCGCCGGCGCAACTCCGCCGTCTTTTCCGGCTTCGCGCGCAGGCCGATCGGCGTCACGCCGGCGACCGCGGCAATCGCCGCGCGCCGTTCGTCGATGCCCTCGGCCTTGTGCAGATGCGCGATGCCTTCCTCGGTGACGACGTGGCTCACGTCGTCGCCATAGATCATGACGGGCGCGATCGGCATGCCGTTTTTCGCGCCGACCGCGACCGCGTCGAGTTCATCGACGAAAGTCGGTTCGCCGCCTTTCTTGTACGTCTCGGCCAGTTGCACGACGAGCTTCTGACCGCGCGACACGGGCCCCTGATCTTTCAGCAGCTTGAGCCACGCTTCGCTCGAATGACGCCGGCCGCGTGGATCGTGACCCATGTTCGGCGCACCGCCAAAGCCGGCAAGACGGCCGCGCGTGACCGTCGACGAATTGGCGTCCGCGTCGATCTGCAGCGTCGAGCCGATGAAGAGATCCACGCCATATTGCCCGGCCAATTGGCACAGCACGCGGTTCGAGCGCAGCGTGCCGTCGCTGCCGGTGAAGAACACGTCGGGGCGCGCCTCGATATACGCCTCCATGCCGACCTCGCTGCCGAAGCAATGGATGCTGTCGACCCAGCCCGATTCGATCGCGGGAATCATCGTGGGATGCGGATTGAGCGTCCAGTTGCGGCAGATCTTGCCCTTCAGGCCGAGCGACTCGCCGTAAGTGGGCAGCAGCAGTTCGATGGCCGCAGTGTCGAACCCGATGCCGTGGTTCAGCGACGTCACGCCGTACGGCGCGTAGATGCCGCGTATCACCATCATCGCGGTCAGCACCTGGAGGTCGCCGATATGGCGCGGATCGCGCGTGAACAGCGGTTCGACGGCAAAGGGGCGGTCTGCCTCCACGACCACGTCGACCCACGAGCCGGGAATATCGACGCGCGGCAGTTCATCGACGATCTCATTGACCTGCACGATCACGATGCCATGACGAAACGCGGCGGCCTCGGCGATGGTGGGCGTGTCCTCGGTATTCGGACCGGTGTAGAGATTGCCGTGACGGTCGGCTTTTTCCGCGCACAGCAGCGCGACATGCGGCGTCAGGTCGACGAACATGCGCGCATACAGTTCGACGTACGTATAAATCGCGCCGATCTCCAGTTGCCCGTCTTCGAGCAGTTGCGCGACGCGCAGGCTTTGCGGGCCGGCAAACGCAAAATCCACTTTATGTGCGATGCCGCGCTCGAACAGCGTCAGATGCTCAGGACGACTGATGCTCGAGATGAGCAGATGCAGATCGTGAAGCTTCTGCGGATCGACCTTGGCCAGCGAGCGCGACAGGAAGTCGGCCTGCTTCTGGTTGTCGCCTTCGAGCGCGACGCGGTCGCCGGGCTGGATCAGCGTCTCGAGCGCATCGACGATGCGCGTCGACGGCAGCACGCCGTCTTCGAGCCACGGTGCGATGGCCGCGAGGCGGCGCTTTTTTTCGTCGCGGCGCGTGGTCCACGAACGTGCGGCGGATGGTGCTTCGGCGGGTGCGTTCATCGGCTCAATCAACTCCCGGTAGTAGCGCGCGGCGGACGGCCGCGCGGCTTGGGTTGGCTTGCGAGCGCGGCTTCCGCCTGCGCGCGTTCGGTCAGGAAACGGTGCAGCAGTTCGCCCGTGCCGAGCAGATGCGCGACGACGAGCGCCTGGGCGGCCGGCACGTCGCGGCGCCGCACGGCGTCGAGCAATTCGGTGTGTTCATCGTCGGATTCGCCCTTGTAGGACGGCAAGCCGAACTTCAGGCGCAAGTAACGCTCGCCCCGCCGATGCAGCACGCGAATCAGATCTTCGAGCTGGGGGCGCGCGGCCGGCGCATACAGGCTCATGTGAAACGCCGCATTGCGCGCGACGTAGAGCGACGGATCCGCCTCGCGCTCCGCGGCCCGGCCGAGCGCGGCGCATTCGCGCAACGTGGCGGCCGTGTGCTTCGGAATGGCGAGTCCGATTGCAAGGCTCTCGAGCGCCGAACGGATCTCGTAGATTTCGCGCGCTTCATCCGCCGACAACGGCGCGACCGTCGCGCCTTTGTGCACCGCGACCTTCGCCCAGCCTTCGGTTTCGAGCAGGCGCAAAGCCTCGCGCACCGGGATCGCGCTGACCGAGAAGTGCCGCGCGATCGCGTCCTGACGCAGCGGCGCGCCGGGCGCCAGCGTGCCGTCGATAATCGCTTCGCGCAACGCGTCGGCGATCACGCGGGACGTGCTTTCGCGCGGTGCGGCCGCCCGCAGCAGCGGGGCGCGCGCGGGGGTGTCCAAGGGAAGAAGGTCGGTGGTTGTGTCGCTCATGGTTCAAATATTATATACAAAAACGAGGTATTTAAACGCGGGCAAACCCGGAGATTTTTTGCGTGGGCGGCGTGGGCGGCGCGGGCGTTTCGTGGGCGGCATCGTTCGGACCGCTCAGCGGTGAGTGCGTGAATTTTCTGATTGTCGCGGCGTCTTTTCGCGTGCATGCGTTGGGTTTGCTGCTCGCTCTGACAGCGCTCGCGCTAGTCGCTCGTCTGTTTGTGATTTCGTTCGCGCCACAGACAAGCGCAAAGCACCGTCCAGCAAGGCGAAAGGGCCGCTCGGCGTGGCCCCTGGCCATTCGGCCGACTGGCGCAGGCGGTCGTGGAGAGGCATGCTGCTGTTCGTTAGAAGGTGCGTTCGTCCGCGGTTCGATGTTTGCCGAGCTGTACAGCGGTCTGTACAATGGTCGCCGTGGCCCCAAGTCTTTTCTTTTGCGCCACGCTTCGACCGGCAGCCGCAAATCGCCAGCCCGACCCGCAACCGCAAGGGCAGGCAAACCGCACGGCGGCGGAAGCGTTTTCTAACTTTTGACAGGAGTGGCCGGAGGGCAACCTCGCAGGCCGGATAACCCATGAACGTCCTTACTTACAGCGAGGCCCGAGCCGGCTTTAAGCAGGCAATGGATGAAGTCTGCCGCGACCACGCACCGATGCTCATCACGAGACAGAGTGGCGAAAACGTGGTGATGGTGTCGCTGGAAGACTTCAACGCGATGCAGGAGACCTTGTACCTGCTGAGTTCGTCGAAGAATGCCCAGCGGCTCGCGCGATCCATTGCCCAGTTGAATGCCGGCGGTGCGGCCCCGCGCGAACTGCTGACCGATGAACCGACACAAAAGCCGCAACGAACACGCCGCAAAGGCTGACAGCATCTTTATGTTTACCGACGACGCCTGGGACGACTACGTGTATTGGCAGGAGACAGATCGCAAGGTCGTCCGCAAGATCAATGCGTTGCTGGAGGAGTGCCGGCGCGATCCGTTTATCGGCACGGGAAAACCGGAGCCGCTCGTCGGCAGCCTGAGCGGTTTCTGGTCGCGCCGCATCACGTTTGCCGATCGGCTCGTGTATCTGCCGAAAGATGGAAAGATCTATGTGATCGCATGCCGGTTTCACTATGACCAGTGAGTGAGTACCGAGCGAGTACTGCGCGAGTACCGAACGACCGCTGCGCGACCAGCGACATCGCCAGCCCCGCGCGTGCCACTCACTCGGCCTGTCGCCGCGCGCGCCCGCCCGAACCCAGCAACGAAAAGAGCGGCCAGCCGAGATTCACGCCGAGGCTCGCGATCACGATCAGCGCCATGCCGGCCCACTGCGCCAATGAAAGCGCGCGGCCGTACACGATCGCATCGACGGCAATAGCGGTGAGCGGATAGACGAACAGCAGCACCGCGATGATCGGCGTGGTCAGTTTCGGCAGCGCGCCGTAGATCAGCACGTACGAAAGCCCCGTGTGCAGCACGCCCATGCCGACAATCCAGAACCATTGCATCGGCTCGATATGCGTGGCGTCGAAAGGTGCAACGAGCGGCGCGATGAACGGCAGGCACACCACGCCCACCGCACATTGCATCAGCGTCAGCAGGTGCGGGCGCAAATTGCCGAGCCCTTTGGCGATCAACGTGACGCTGGCATAGAGCACCGAGCCGGCCAATGCCTCGCCGATGCCGATCAGGTAGCTTGCATGGCCCTGCAGATTTTCCGTGGCCGCCACGCCCGACGCGAGCACGAGCCCGCCGAAGGCCGCCGCGATCCAGCCGAGCCGATCCGCGCCGAGCCGTTCGTTGAAGAGCGCCGCGCCGATCAGCACGACCCAGAACGGCTGCACATGAAACACCACGGTCGCGACGGCAATGCTGGTGCGATGGATCGCATCGAAAAAGCCGACCCACTGCGTGACCATCAATACGCCGGAGATGAGCGCGAGCGTGAGCGTGCGTCGCGTGAAATGCGCGCGCGTGAAGTAGCCTTTCCACGCGCAATACGCCGCCAGCGACAGAAAGCCGAACAGGCAGCGGAAAAACACCAGTGTCAGCGCGCCGAGCCGCGCTTCCTCGACGAACACGCCGAGCGTGCCCATCAGCAGCCCGCCGCCGGCCAGTGTGATCGCGCCTTCTTGACGTTGGGTGAGGGACATGCGCCGCGTCTCCGTTAGATCTCCGTTGGGTGATGCATTGAAGTATTGCGCCGCTTGCGGGCCACGCACAAACGAATTAAATTGAGAAATTCCATAAGCGCCATTGATAAATCATGCACCCGGAATTCGACGTCGATTTGCTGCGCACCTTCGTTGCAGTGGTGGACACCGGCAGCTTCACGAAGGCATCGGCAACCGTGCATCGCTCGCAGGCCGCCGTCAGCATGCAGATCAAGCGGCTCGAAACCATGCTCGGCACGACGCTTTTCGCGCGCAACACGCGCAATCTTTCGCTGACGCGGCCCGGCAATACGCTGCTCGAATATGCGAGGCGCGTGCTCGCGTTGCATGAAGAAGCGTGGTCGGCGATCGTGCGGCCCGAGGTGACCGGCCGCGTGGTGCTCGGTGCGCCGGACGATTACGTGTCGTCGCTGCTGTCGCCGGTATTACGGCGCTTTTCGAACCTGTACCCGCACGTCGAAATTGAAATTGTCTGCGCGCAGAGCACGTCGCTCGCGCCGATGCTGGCGGACAACAAGATCGACCTTGCCTTCGTTACGCGCGACCGCAAGCTGCGCGGCGAATTCGTGCGCAGCGAGCCGATGGTGTGGGTGGGCGCTTCCGTCGATACCCCGGTGCTGGCGGCGTCGCCATTGCCGGTCGGCTTATACGAGCCAGGCTGCGTGGCGCGTCAGCATACGCTGGCCGCGCTTGACGGCGCGCGGATTCGCTACCGCGCGGCCTTCAGCAGCGCGAGCCTGATGGGCCTGGTCGCCACCGTGGACGCGGGTTTGTCGGTGGTTGCGCTGACGCGCTGCAGCGTGCCGTCGCGGCTCGCCATTCTCGGCGAAGCGCAAGGCTTGCCGCACATCGAGCCGCTCGAAATCGTGGTGGCGCGCAGCGCGAAGTCGGACCGGCCGACTTGCGATTATCTGGCGGCGCAGATGGTGCAGGATCTGTCGCTGCGCGCGCAGCCGCGCGCGTAAGCGGCGGCTGTTCGTGACACGGCGCAGCGCCGTTCACGCGCGCGGCGGCGCGGACAACGGCGGCGCGGGCAACATCAAAAACATCAGAACGCGATATTCGTCCGCACACCCACGACGAACGTGTTGCGCAGCGGCTTCGTCGGATCGTTCGGATTTTGCCCGGCGCCCGCGTTGAACGTGTATTGCGCATCCGCCTGCAGCATCCACCAGGGAGCGATCTGATACTGGTAAGTTGCTTCGAGCGCGGTTTCGCTGGTGCGCACGCCGTACGGGCCGCCGCTAAATGCCAGGTTATCCTGATCGATTCCGCGCGTGTGGCTGCCGATCTTGATATACGTCAGCGCAAGGCCCGCGCTATCGTTGTCGCGGCCCGCGAACGGCGCTTTCAGCACGACGCCGAGATTCGCCGCGAGGCTCACGAGGTTGCGGTCGCCCGGCGCGCCCATGACGCGCGCGAATACGCCGAGGCTGCGTGCCTCGCCGGGATTAGGCCGCCAGATGGTCTGGTCGGCCACCGCATAGAAGCTGTAATCGCCGCGATGGTTCGCCGCAACGCCGGTGGACACAGGACTCGCGAGTGACACACCGTTGTTATCGTAGCGCGGGTCCGCGAAGGGGCCGTTGTTGTACCAGAGCCCGATCTTGTAGGTGCCCGGCAGACCGCCTCGGGTTGCGCCTGGCGCTGCGCCTGGCGCCGCAGCCGCGTCGCTATCGGCCGGTTGATTGATCGCATACTGCAGCTCGCCGATGAACAACGTCCCGTTATGCAGATTGAAGTTCGTGCCGCTGCGGTTATTCGGGTTGTTACCGAGCGGATCGCCGTCGAACACACCGGCGAGCGCCGTCAACGAAGGCGTGATCTGTCCGCGCACGCGCGCGCCGAGCGCCGCGAGCGGATACGCGGGGCCGCCGGACGGCATGTCGTACGAGGGCAGTGCGGGCCACCCGAACATCGTGTTGATGAATAGCGCCGAGTACGTGCTGGAGATGAATTCCTGATCGATACTCTGCTGACCGATTTTCACGTCGACGCGTTTGTTCAGGAACGACTGCTGATACCACAGCTCCCACAGGCGCGTGCTGGCATCCGCTTCGATGCCGCTCGCGGTGTTCAAAGTGCCCAGCTTGTCGGTGCTGAGATTGCGGCCGTGAATCTGCAATGCGCTGACGTTGAACTGGCCGCCTGGCAGACCGAAGGCTTTTTCGGTGTCGAGTTGCAAGGTCGCGGTCGTCAGGCCGTCGTACGCGACGCCGCGCGCCAGTCCGCCGCGCAGGTTGCCGAGCAGTTCGCTCGTTTCCGTGAGCGCGAACGTCACGCCGTATTGGCCGAGCCACGGGCGCAAGCCGCCCATGTCGCCGAATAGCTGATCGCGGTTCCAGAGACCGGTCTCGTTGGCCGGCGTTTTGTTCGCATCCGCGCCGCTCGCTTCGCTTGCGTCGCGCACCGTGTCCGAACTCGTTTGCGCCATTGCCGCGCCGCAAACGGAAGCCCACGCGAGCGCCACATACAACGCCGCATGGCGCAGCGAAAAAAGGCGCGGGCGCCGGCCGGCCGCGCCGCTCGACCGTGCGAACTCACGGCCTGCACGCAGCAGCGCAACGCGTCGAAGGGAGGATGCGAGCTTCATCGAAAGCCTTTAATGTTGTTATCGACTGCCGGGTGTTTTTGCGCGGTTAAATGGCTGTTTAACGCGTGAGTCGACGCATCGGTTCGCGCGACTTGCGGAATGGGCGTGATCGTACCGACGCAGTCTGGGTGCGTCAACGAGACGGGCCGACGCACGGCAAGCTGACAAATTGATGAATTCGCGCGAACGCGCGGAGACAGCGTTTGTCGAACCGCACGAGATTTCCGCAGCCCACTTACAAGGACTTACATGATGAAGAAGCGCACCCTCCTGATTTCGTTGCTGGCGAGTGCTGGCCTTTTCGCAAGCGGCGCCGCGAACGCACAACTGAATCTGAAGCAGTTCGGCATTGGCGGCGGAGACAGCTCCGCGGATGCCGGCGCCGCCGCATCTCCCGGCGGGCTCTCGCAGTTGTTGCAGACCTACGTGGGCGCGAACCAGCAAGTGCTGAGCGGACAGTCCACGCTTGCGTCCGCGATGGGTCTGAGCGGCGCGGCCGGCCAGGCGCAGCAGGCAGCCGGCTTGCTAAGCAGTGGTGGCACGCCGTCGGTCAGTCAGTTGACGCAGGTCGGCAGCACGCAGCAGTCGCTGTCGCAAACGCTCACGCAGGCTTTCGCGAGCCGCGCAGGCGGTGCGAGCGGCGCATCGCAAACGCCGGTGAACAAGCAGGCGTTCACCGACGGGTTATCGTCGCTCGCCAAAGGCGTGACCCAGTATTCGAGCATGCAGTCGGGGCTCGGCAGCATCGGGCAGATGAACCCTTCGTCGCTGTTGCAGGCCGGGATGAATCCGCAGACGATGCAAAGCGCGTCGTATATCGCGCAGTCGGCGCCGGGGCAATTGCAATCGCTGATGTCCACGCTCAGTTCCGCGGTACAGTTTGCGTCGAGCCAGGGGATCAGCGTGCCGTCGATCGCGAGGTCGGCGCTCGGCGGGCAATGAGCGCGCAGTGAGGCGCGCAGTAACACCCCATAAGCCACGAACGGATCACCAATGTCACACACATTGAATTTCGACAACTACTTCGCGCGCATCGGCTATGCGGGCCCGCGCGCGCCGACGCTCGAGGTGCTGCAGGCCATTCACCGTCTGCATCCACGGGCCATTCCGTTTGAAAACCTGAATCCGCTCACGCGCCGCGCGGTGAAGCTCGACCTCGAATCCGTCGAAACAAAACTCGTCGACGATCATCGCGGCGGCTATTGCTTCGAACAGAACACGCTGCTCGCGAATGTGCTGCAGGAGTTGGGCTTTCGCGTGACGCCGCTGATAGGGCGCGTGCTGTGGGGCCGCGAGCCCGACGCGGTGACGCCGCGCACGCACATGGTGCTGCGTATCGATCTGGATAACGAAGCATGGATCGCGGACGTGGGTCTCGGCAGCGTCACGCTGACGTCGCCGCGCGGCTGTCTCCGGGTCTCGCGCAGCGCACGGACCTCGGCATCTTCCGGCTCGCGGACGCGTCGCGCGACGCGCTCTACCTCGAAGTGCAGACACGCGATGAAAGCTGGTCGCGTGCGTATCGCTTCGACTTGCATCCGGTCGAGTGGATCGATTATGAAACGTCGAACTGGTACACGTCGACGTCGCCGGAAGCGATCTTCGCGAGCAATCTGATCGTATGCCGCGTGTTGTCCGGGACGCGGCTCACGCTGCTCAACGACCAGGTGAACGAACGCGCGGCAGACGGCAGCCTGATCGGCGACCAGCGCCTTGCGAGCGCGGACGAACTCGCGGCCTGTTTGCGCGAGCGCTTCGGTCTGAATGTCGGCGACATCGACATCGCAGATATTTTCGAGCGCGTGCGCACTCGGGCCGATTCGGCGTGAGCGCGGCACAAGGCCATGCCATGATTGCGCGCCTCGTCGTCCAGACCGTGCTGTGGCTCGCGGGCATGGGCGTGCTGCTGTTCGGCGCGGCCGGCACGCTCGCGTGGCCGGCGGCGTGGTGGTATCTGATCGAACTCGGCGTATTGAGCTTGTGGATCGGCGTGTGGCTCGCACGCCATGATCCCGGCCTGCTCGCCGAGCGCCTCGCGCCGTTCGTGCAGCAACAGCAAAGCCGCTGGGACCGGCTCTTCATGATCGGCGTGGCGTGCGTGTGGTGCGGCTGGCTGATCGTGATGGGACTCGACGCGATGCGCTTTCACTGGTCCGCGCCGCTGCCCGTCGCGCTGGTGAGCCTCGGCTCGCTTTGCGTGGCGCTTTGCATTTTCATGTGCCGCTTCGTGTTCGAAGCGAACAGCTATGCGGCGCCCGTCGTGAAGATCCAGTCGAGCCGCGGTCACAAGGTGATCGACAGCGGTCCCTATGCGCGCGTGCGTCATCCGATGTATTCGGCGGCGCTGCTGTTGTTCGTCGGCACGCCGTTGCTGCTCGGCTCATGGTGGGGTCTCGCGTTCGTTCCGCTCATGACGATCGGGCTCGGCTGGCGCGCGGTGCGCGAAGAGCGTGTGCTCGCCGAACAACTCGACGGCTATACGGAGTACATGACGCGCGTGCGTTTTCGCTTCGTTCCTCTCATCTGGTAGACGCGCAAAGCCGCCGCACATTTGCGGCGCACGCATGAACCTGTCTAGACAAAACGCACCACACGCGAGCATGAATTAATCTCGCCGCGCGCTCGCCGTTCTTCGATCATGTCCGTAGAAGCCCCGTCCTGTCAGGGCGCCTAGGGGCTTACCCGATGATTCGCGCGATTTCGCATGAATCCCCTTGCGACTGCTTTTTGACTCGTGCAGACTTGTCTATACAAATTCAGCGGCAGTAAACATTCGGCTCGACGGTTCCCCTATCAAGGAGTTTCGACGTGAAAGTGAAACGCACGACGGCAGCAAAAGCATTGATCGGCGCCGTGTTCGGCGCCGCGGCAATTTTCGCGGCACCGGCGCAGGCCAAAGACTGGAAGACGGTGACGATCGCGCTCGAAGGCGGCTACGCACCGTGGAACCTGACGTTGCCCGGCGGCAAGCTCGGCGGCTTCGAACCGGAACTCGTCGCCAATCTTTGCGAGCGCATCAAGCTGCAATGCAACCTGGTCGCGCAAGACTGGGACGGCATGATTCCGGGCCTGCAAGCAGGCAAGTTCGACGTGCTGATGGACGCCATCTCGATCACGCCGGAGCGCGAAAAGATCATCGCGTTCTCGAAGCCGTATGCGGCCACGCCCGCAACCTTCGCCGTCGCTGATACCAAAGTGCTGCCAAAGGCCCCGCCTGGCGCCGCCGTCGTCAAACTCTCGGGCGATGCTAAAGCCGATCAGCCGACTGTCGACGCGCTGCGCAAGCAGTTGAAGGGCAAGACGATCGGCATCCAGTCCGGCACCGTCTACACGAAGTTCATCAACGAGGGCTTCAAGGACATCGCCACGATCCGCGTGTACAAGACCTCGCCCGAGCGCGATCTCGATCTGGCGAACGGCCGCATCGACGCATCGTTCGACGACGTCACGTATTACGCGGCGAACGTCGACAAGAAAGAAACCGCGTCGATTTCGATGGCCGGTCCGAAGATCGGCGGCCCGATCTGGGGCCCGGGCGAAGGCCTCGCGTTCCGCAAGCAGGACGCCGACCTGAAGGCGAAATTCGACACCGCGATCAGCGCGGCGCTCGCCGACGGCACCGTCAAGAAGCTCTCCGCCAAGTGGTTCAAGACCGACGTGACGCCCTGATTCACGAGGCGTCGAACGAATGCGGCACGCGCGGGCGCGAACTCGTGCGTGCAGTTGTTTCGTGCGGCTGTTGCATCGGCCGTCATGAATGAGAGGTAGGCAATGGCTCTGATACAGATGCTCGGCTTCGGGCCGGAAGGCTGGGGCGGCGTATTGCTGCTCGCGGCGTTGATGACCGTCGCGCTCACGCTGGCCGCGCTCGCGGTCGGCGCCGTGTTCGGTGCGCTGATCGCGGCGGCCAAGCTGTCGCGTCTTCGCGTGTTGCGCGTGATCGGCGAAACCTATACGACGGTGTTTCGCGGCGTGCCCGAACTGCTCGTCATCTATCTGTTCTATTTCGGCGGCTCCACGCTCGTGACCACTGTCGGCCAGTGGTTCGGCGCCGAGGGCTTCGTCGGCGTGCCGCCGTTCGTCATCGGCGCGCTTGCTGTCGGCATGATTTCCGGCGCGTACCAGGCCGAGGTGTATCGCTCGGCGGTGCTCGCGGTGTCGCGCGGCGAACTCGAAGCGGCGCGTTCCATCGGCATGCCGACGCTGACCATGGCGCGCCGCATCCTCATTCCGCAAGTGCTGCGTTTCGCGTTGCCGGGCATCGGCAATGTGTGGCAACTGAGCCTGAAGGACTCCGCGCTGATCTCGGTGACGGGTCTCGCCGAACTGCTGCGCACGAGTCAGGTGGCGGCCGGCTCCACGCATCAATACTTCACGTTCTTCGTGGTGGGCGGCGCGCTGTATCTGCTGATGACCAGCATCTCGAACCGGGTCTTCAACCGCGCCGAGGCGCGCGTGGGCCGGTCCTTCAAGCGCAACTTCGCGCGCAACTGACGGCGGCCGCATTATGAATTTCGACTTCGACTTCCTGCTCGACACGATCCGGCAATTGCTCGCGGCCGTGCCGACCACGCTCGGGCTTTTCTTCTGCTCGCTGGTTCTCGGCGGACTGCTCTCGCTCGCGATCGTCACGATGCGCGTGTCGCCGCACTGGCTGCCGAATCGTTTTGCACGCGCTTATATTCTGGTGTTCCGCGGCTCGCCGCTCCTGATCCAGATGTTCCTCGTGTACTACGGCATGGGTCAGTTCGGCGTGATTCGCGAGAGCTTTCTGTGGCCGGTGCTGCGCGAGCCGTATATGTGCGCGGTGTTGTCGCTTGCGCTGTGCACGGCGGGCTATACCGCCGAGATCATTCGCGGCGGCCTGATGGCCGTTCCCGTCGGGCAGATCGAAGCGGGTTATTCGATTGGCCTGTCGGGTTTCGCACTGCTGCGCCGCGTGATCGGCCCGATTGCATTACGCCAGTGTTTGCCGGCGTATTCGACGGAAGCGGTGCTGCTCGTCAAATCGACCGCTCTCGCGAGCCTCGTCACCGTGTGGGAAGTGACGGGCGTCGCGCAGCAGATCATTCAGCAAACGTATCGCACGACGGAAGTGTTCATCTGCGCCGCGCTGATCTATCTGTTCCTGAACTTCGTCATCGTGCGCGCGCTCAGCATGCTTGAGACGCGTCTGTCGCGACATCTGCGGGCGGCGCCGAAGTCTGCCGTGCCGAGCCGCCCGGTGTCCGCCACGACTGAAGCACGCCGCGCCGCGCCCTGAGCGCCGCCATTCCGGATGAACCTGGAGAACTCCATGAACGCTACGGCACCCGTTGCACTGTCGGTCAAGAACATTCATAAATCGTTCGGCGATCATCACGTGCTCAAAGGCATTTCGCTCGACGCTCATCAAGGCGACGTGATTTCGATTCTCGGCGCAAGCGGCTCGGGCAAAAGCACCTTCCTGCGCTGCCTCAATCTGCTCGAAACACCGGACGACGGCTCAGTCGCGCTCGCCGGCGAAGAACTGAAAATGAAACGCCGCGGCGACGGCAAGCTGCAACCGAGCGACCGCCGCCAGGTGGATCGCGTGCGCTCGCAACTCGGCATGGTGTTCCAGAACTTCAATCTCTGGTCGCATATGACGGTGCTCGAAAACCTGATCGAAGGACCGATGCGCGTACTCAAACGCAGCCGTGCGGAATCCGTCGAAGAAGCTGAGGCGCTGCTTGCGAAAGTCGGTCTCGCGGAAAAGCGCGGCCACTATCCGGCGCATCTGTCGGGCGGCCAGCAACAACGCGTCGCAATTGCGCGCGCGCTCGCCATGCATCCGAAGGTCATGCTGTTCGACGAGCCGACTTCGGCGCTCGATCCCGAACTCGTCGGCGAAGTGTTGCGCGTGATGCGCTCGCTTGCCGAGGAAGGCCGCACGATGCTGGTCGTCACGCATGAAATGGGTTTTGCGCGTCACGTGTCGAACCGCGTGATGTTCCTGCATCAAGGGCAAGTGGAAGCGGACGGTACGCCCGACGAAGTATTCGTCGACTGCAAGTCCGAGCGCTTGCGGCAATTCGTGTCGAGTCACCACGACCGCACGACGAACTGAGCGGCGCATCGTCGGCACGTCGCTGCATCGGCATCCGCATCACACACGTAAGTTATCGCGCAAGGCAACATCATGGCCGTGATCCGTTCCGATCGTCCTCTCGACTGGACCCAGGTGGCGGCGGTCGCCGCCGGCGAACCGCTCGAACTTTCCGCCGACGCCCGCGCGCGCATCGCGGCGGCGCGCATGCTCGTCGAGCAGATCGTCGAGCGCGGCATTCGCGCGTATGGCGTGAACACCGGAGTCGGCGCGCTGTGCGACGTGATCGTGTCGCCAAGCGAACAGCGCACGCTGTCGCGCAACATTCTGATGAGCCACGCGGTCGGCGTCGGCGCGCCGCTCGGCGTGGCTGAAACGCGCGCGATCATGGCCGCCGCGGTCAACAACTTCGCGCATGGACACTCGGGCATTCGCCTTGAAGTGGCCGATCAACTCGTGGCCTTGCTCAACGCCGATTGCTTGCCCGAAGTGCCCGCGTTCGGCTCGGTCGGTTATCTGAGTCATATGGCGCATATCGCGCTCGTGTGCATCGGCGAGGGTCATGTGCGCTATCGCGGCGAGCGTCTGACGGGCCGCGACGCACTGCGTCTGCTCGGCCGCGAGCCGCTCGTGCTCGAAGCGAAAGAGGGGCTTAGCCTCGTCAACGGTACCCCTTGCGTGACGGGACTGGCGGCGCTGGCGCTCGCACGCGCGGTGCGGCTGCTCGATTGGACCGATGTGGTCGCGGCCATGAGCTTCGAGAATCTGCGCGGCCAGCTCGTTGCATTCGACGAAGACTCGCTTGCGTTGCGCGTGTCGCCCGGTCTGAATCTGGTAGGCGAACGCATGCGCACCGCGCTCGCCGACAGCGGCATTCTGGCGGCGGTGGTCGGGCAGCGCACGCAAGACCCGCTTTCGATGCGCACCATTCCTCACGTGCACGGCGCGGCGCGCGACGTGCTGACCGCGACCGCCGACGTGGTCAATCGCGAACTCGCGTCGATCACCGACAACCCGATCGTCGCCGGCACGCCCGAAGCGCCGCGCGTGTATTCGCAGGCGCATGCGGTGGGCGCATCCATTGCGCTCGCGATGGACAGCCTCGCCACCGCCATCGCCCAGGTCGCCGCGATGGCGGAACGGCGGCTCGATCGCCTCGTTAATCCGCTCGTGAGCGGCTTGCCCGCGTTTCTCGCCGAGCCTGGCGGCACGTGTTCAGGCTTCATGATCGCGCAGTACACGGCGGCCTCGCTGGTCGCGCAGAACCGGCGCCTTGCGTTGCCCGCGAGTCTGGACGGCGGCATCACATCGGGCTTGCAGGAAGACCACCTGTGCCACGCAACGCCTGCCGCGCTGAAGGCGCTGGAGATCGTCGACAACGCGGGGCGCATCGTCGCCATCGAATTGCTGGCCGCCGCGCAAGCCTACGATCTGCAAGCCACCGACGCGCCGCGTGCGCCGCATACCGAGGCGCTCTGGCAACGCGTGCGGCAGATCGTGCCGACCTATCGCGACGACCGTCCTCTCGCCGACGACATGAGCGTCGCATTCCGCATGATCGCCGGCGAGGCGCCGCCGCCATTGCCGAGTCCGGGTAAGATGAGGCCGCGCCATATAACACCTGGTGGGGGCGCGGAGTTCGTTGCGGGCGCATCGATTGCGAGCCTCGCCGCGGCGGCGACATTTCCCGCGGCAGCGAACAGCGGGAGCAACATAAACAGCATGAACAGCCCACGGAACGCAGCACGCGTCGCCTGAGACAAAAACCGCTGGCGCGCGGGCTTACCCGCCGGCGCGCCAGAGACGTCGTGCGGACGTACAAGCGGTACGACGGCTACGACCCCCAACCCACTCACGAGGTCGGAGTGAACACAGTCACGAATAATCAGAAAGAAGGCCGGCAGCCGGCGCAGCCAGGCGCGCACAGCGGCGGCACTTCTCAGCGCGCCGCTTGCAAGGAGACCCCGGCGAAAGCCATGCCCGCCTACGAACAGATCAAGCGTTATGTGATCCGGCGCATCAGCGAGGGCGACTGGAAGCCGGGCGGGTTGATCCCTTCCGAAACCGAACTGGTGAAAGAGTTTGGCGTCGCGCGTATGACCGTGTCGCGCGCGCTGCGCGAGTTGACCGCCGAACGCGTGCTGACGCGCGTGCAAGGTTCAGGCACGTTCGTCGCGCCGCAGCGTTATGAATCGACCGTGCTGGAAATCCGCAACATCGCCGACGAAATCGCCGCGCGCGGTCATCGTCATGCGGCGCGCGTGCTGACGCTCGAACCGAGCGACGATCCGCACGCGCTCGAAGCGCTCGGCCTTACGAGCGGCCCGGCGTTTCACTCGTGCATCGTCCATAGCGAGGAGGGCGAGCCGATCCAGTACGAGGACCGCTACGTCAATCCGAAGGTGTTCCCCGAATATCTGCAACAGGACTTCAGCGTCGAGACGCCCAATCACTACATGGTGCGGCTCGCGCCGATTCAGCGCGCGGAATTCCGCATCTACGCGCAAAAGCCGGACGCGTATGTGCGGCGTCATCTGTCGATGGAGATCGGCGAGCCGTGTCTGTTGCTGTGGCGTCGTACGTGGGTCGGCGACGATGTCGCGACGTCCGTGCAGTTGTGGCACCCGGCGTCGCGCTTTCATCTGGCGGGGAATGTCTAGCCGGCAAGCGGCGCTATAAGCTGCATCGCGTCAGCCTTGCCGTTGCGACATATCCGGCGAGAAGCGGCAGCCGAGCCGGTAACGGGATCCAGGGTGCACGAATCGCGCGAAGGTGACGGCCACGCCGCTCGTCCATGTGCGGCGCACGAGCGTGAGGCACGGTTCTTCCGCGCGAATGTCGAGCAGTTCCGCTTCCGCGGGAGTGGGCAGCCCGGCGTCGACAATATGTTCGACGTCGTGCGCGGGCACCGTTTCATATAGATATTCCGACGGCCTGATCGCCGAGAAATCCTGTTGCAGAAAATCCGGCGCGATGATCGGGTTCACGTAGCGATCCTCCAACTGCACCGGCAGACCGTTCTCGCGATGCACGCAAATCACATGAAACACCGAAGCGCCAGGCGCGAGGCCTAACGCATTCGATACCACGGCGGATGCGGTCTCGCGTTGCAAAAGCACGGTACGGTAGCTGTATTCGTGTCCGCGTGAACGAATTTCGTCGCCGATATGCGCGATCATCAGCAGCGTGGATTGCGGCCTCGCTTGTGCGACGAAGGTGCCCACGCCCGATACGCGAGTGACGAGCCCTTCGTGCGCGAGTTCGCGCAGCGCGCGATTCACCGTCATGCGCGACACGCCGAGCGTCGCGACGAGATCGAGTTCGGAAGGAAGACGTTCGCCGGCCTGACGCGCGCCCGATTCGATGATGCCGCGAATGTGATGCTTGACCTGTTCGTAGCGCGCAGCCGGCGCATGTTCGGCGGCGCGCGCATTTTTAGCCGCGTCGGCTAGCGGCCGCTCATCGGCATGGTGACGCTTGCTGCGAAGCATGGCGGACATCGGCGGCCCCTTTTCACGGTTCGCGCAACGCGCTTGGCGCAGTGCGCGCGCTCATAGCGCTTCAGCGTCGGCGTCGTCGGGGCCGCGCGCCCAGAAAGCGTTGCGGTCGAAGTAGTTTTGCAGGAACTGCCGCAAGCGCGGTTGCCCGGCGTCGTGAAAGACCTCGCGCGGTTTGCCCTGCACGGCGATGCGTCCTTCGTCGATGAACACGACTTTGTCCGCGACCTGCGCGGCAAAACCCATTTCGTGCGTGACGACCGCCATCGTCATGCCGTCGCGTGCGAGTTGCTTCATCACTTGCAGTACCTCGCCGACCAGTTCGGGATCGAGCGCGGACGTGGGCTCGTCGAAGAGCATGATATGCGGCTCCATCGCGAGCGCGCGTGCGATTGCCACGCGCTGCTGCTGACCGCCCGAAAGCTTCGCCGGATACGCGTCGCCTTTGTGCGAAAGGCCCACGGTTTCCAGCATCGTATTCGCGCGGCGGCGCGCTTCGTTGTGCGACAGGCGCTGCACTCGCAATAGTGCTTCCATCACGTTGCCGAGCGCCGTCATGTGCGGCCATAAATTGAACTGCTGAAACACCATGCCGACGTTGCGCCGCACGCGGTTGATGTCCGCTTGCGACGCGCGCACACGCTTGCCGTTGCGCTCGCTGTAGCCGAGCAGTTCACCTTCGATGCGCACGTCCCCGTGATCGTAGGTTTCGAGCGCGGCGAGGCAGCGCAGCAGCGTGCTTTTTCCCGAGCCCGAAGGACCGATGATGCACACCACTTCCGAGCGCGCAATCTGGAGATCGACACCGCGCAGCACTTCGACTTCGCCGAAGCGTTTGCGCAGATCGCGCACCTCGATCAACGGTGCGCCGCGCTGAGACTGCGCGACAGTAGACGCAGAAGAGGGCATGTCGGCGATGGCGTTCATGATGTGGTCCGTTTCCTTTATGCCATGAAACGGGCGATGCGGGCTTCGGCCCACATGCCCGCGCGCGAAGTCAGTTCGACGAGCGCGAGATAGCACACGCAGAGCATCAGCAGCGTTTCGACGAAAGCAAAGGTCGCCGAGCCGATGCCCGTCAGCACGAATGTCAGCTCGGGCACCGTGACGATCGAGAGCACCGCGGTCTCCTTGCTCAACACGATGATGAGATTCGTGAGCGCGGGCACGATCAGCACCAGCATTTGCGGCATCTGGATGCGCAGCACCGCTTGCATGCGCGTCAAGCCGAGACACGAGGCGGCTTCGAGATGACCCGGCGGCACCGATTCGAATCCCGAGCGGAACGCTTCGGCAAAATAGGCGCTGCCATAGAGGCCGAGTCCGAGCACGCCGGCTGTCATCGGTTCGAGCGTGAGGCCGAACGACGGGCCGCCGTAGTACAGCAGAAACAGTTGCACGAGAAACGGCGTACCGCGAAATAGCTCGATATACACACGCAACAGCGCGCGCACCCAGCGTCCGCAAAAGAGTTGCAGCACCGCGATCACGAAGCCGATCAGCATGCCGATAACGACGCCCGCGGCCCACGTGCCGAGCGTCGTCGCGAGACCCGCGGCAATCGGCTGAAGATTGTGCGTGATGACGGTGGGATCGAACTGTTGCATCGCGTGGGCTCCGGTCGATCAGGCGTGCTTCAGCCGATACTCGGCGGCATGCGCAACGAGTGCGAGCGCGCCGCAGATCACGAAGTAAATGAGGCCGGCGGCGACGTACGCTTCGAGCGGTCTGTAGGTGCTCGCCGCGAGGTTCTGCGCGGTGCGCGTCAACTCCGCGACGCCGACCACCGAGATCAGCGACGAAGCCTTGATCAGCAGCACCATTTCGTTGACGAGCGAAGGCAACGTCAGCCGGAATGCCTGCGGCACGAGGATGCGCCGCAGCGTGTCGAACGGCGAAAGGCCGAGCATGCGCGCGGCCTCGATATGACCTGGCGGAATGCTGAGAAAACCGCCGCGCAGAATTTCAGCGATATACGACGCCGAGCACAACGACACGGCGCTGATCGCGGCCACGAGCGGCGATACGTTGATGCCCGCGAACGGCAGCAGGTAGTACACGAGCAGCAGTTGCACGAGCATCGGCACGCCGCGAAAGAAGAACACGTACGCACCGCCGAAGCGGCGCGCGGCGCGATTCGGCGAGAGCCGCGCCGCGCACACGCCGACCGCGACGAAGAAGCCGATGAAAAGCCCCGTCAACGAAACGCCGATGGTCGCGAGCGCCGCGTGCAACAACAGCGGCATGCCCTGAACGAAGACGGTCGTGCTGAACATGAGCGTCGCCCTCGCTGATGTGCGGTCAATAGTGCGGTGAATGTGCGTTTAAACGCGCCTGTCGAGCACGCGTCAATAATTCGGCGTCGGCATCGTAGTCGGCGCATCCATCGCCACGCCGAACCATTTCTTCTGCAACGCGGCGAGGCGTCCGTCGCCGTGCATCTTCACGAGTGCCGCGTTGAAGGCATCGGCGAGCGGCTTGCTGTCCGCGTCCTTGCGCAGGCAGTATGCGAAGTACACTTTCGCGCCGAACGGCGGTTGCACCACCGCGAACGTTTCGGGGCGCTGCTTCGCCACATACGCGATGTTGGTCATCGAGTTCGCGACCGCCGCAATGCGGCCGGCGGCGAGGTCCGCATAAGCCTGATTGTTGTCGACGTATTCGCGGATTTCAGGCGGCTTCGGCAAGGTGGCGACGTATGCCTTCAACTGGTCGAGCTGCGCCGAGCCCTTGCCCGCGCCCACGGTTTTACCCGCAATATCCGACGATTGCTTGAGCGCCGAATCGTTGGCGCGTTTGAGCAGCGCGTCGGTGGCGTCCGCGATGGGCAGCGTGTACGTGTAGCGCTCCATGCGCGCCTTCGTCACGGTGATCGGACCGCCGACCATATCGAACTTGCCTGCTTCGAGACCGGGCAACACGCTCGGCCACGGCAGGTCGATGAAACGCACCTTCACGCCGAGTTCCTTGCCGACCTCGGCGAACAGATCCTTGTTAAAGCCCGCTTGCTGACCGTTTTCGAGGAAGTCGAAAGGCGCGAACTGCATCTCCGTGCCGACCACGAGCTCGCCGGCTTTCTTCACTTTGGCGAGCTGGTCTTCCGCATAAGCGCTGACGCTTGCCGCGCACAACGCCAACATGACCAGACGACACTTCCAGCCTGCAAGGATGCTCATGAGATTCTCCAGTGGGCACAGCGCGGGTCGTACGAGCGACGCGAAACGCGCCGCAAAAGATCGGCGCGGCGCAAGTCATGCGAGGCAGTATATACCGCAGTTTTCGCGCAAAATAAATAAACGCGCGAGTAGAGAAAAGCCCTTACGCGCAGCGCCGCGAGTTCACTTGCGGGTGCGCTTTTGGCGGTATATACCACTGCAATAGCTAAGGCGCCCCCGGCGATGGCGCCCCCGGCTAAGGCGCCCCCGGCTAAGGCGCCCCCGGCTATGGCGCCCCCGCAATTCGTCGGACCTTCTCACGGAGTAACGCGATGCCTGTGACCCGCATTCCGCTCATCGACTTTGCCGGCGTTCGCGCGGGCGACCCGCATGCGTTGCAAAGCGTGGCGCGCGAAATCCGCGACGCGTGCACGACCATCGGCTTCTTCTACATCGTCAATCACGGCGTGCCGCAAGCGACCATCGACGCCGCCGCGCAGGTCGCGCGAACCTTCTTCGCATTTCCGGTAGAGACGAAGCGGCGCGCGGCGGTCAATCATCGGCATCGCGGTTTCAATGCGCTTGGCGACGCGACCATGTATCAGGCGAAACGCCCCGATTACAAGGAGTTTTTCAGCATCGGACTCGAGTTGCCCGAGGACGATCCCGATGTGCTCGCGGGCCAGGCGCTGCGCGGCCCGAACAATTGGCCCGACTTCATGCCCGAGTTGCGTCCCGCGCTGTACGGCTACTATGAAGCAGTGGGCGCATGCGGCGCCGATCTGCTGCGTGCGGTCGCGGTGAGTCTCGGCGTCGACGAACATTTTTTTGCGCCGCGTTATACGAAGCGGATGCAGCGCACGCAAATGGTCTACTATCCGCCGCAGCCACCACAGTCCGATGAAGATCAATTCGGCGTCGCGCCGCATACCGATTACGGCTGCATCACATTGCTATGGCAGGATCAGGTGGGCGGATTGCAGGTGCGTGAAATTGCCAACGATACCTGGATCGATGCGCCTCCTGTGGAAGGCAGCTTTGTGGTGAACGTCGGCGATCTGCTCGCGCGCTGGACCAACGACCGTTTTCGTTCGACGCTGCATCGCGTGATCAATGCTTCGGGACGCGAGCGTTATTCGATCGCGACGTTCTACGATCCGACGTACGGCGCGATGGTCGATCCGCGCGAACTGGGCGCGAGTGCGGACGACGTCAAATATCAGCCGGTGGCCGCGGGCGATTACATTCTCGGGCGCATCAACGATTCGATGGGTTATCGGAAGAAGCAAAACCAGGAAACGCTGCATGACACAAAGCGATAACGCGCGTCACGACATGAATCACGACACGCAGCCGCAACCCTGCACGGCGCCGCTTGCCGCCACGCTCGACGTGCTGCGTGCCGCGCTCGGCGACGATGCGGTGCGCGTCGGCGAACAGATCGGCGAACGCGCGATGACCGACTGGACGCGCCACGATCCGACGCGTCCCGCAGCGTTGCTGCTGCCGCGCACCACAGACGAAGTCTCGCGCGCGCTCGCCATTTGCCACGCGGCCCATCAACCTGTGGTGCCGCAAGGCGGCATGACGGGGCTTGCGGGCGGCGCGATTGCACGCACGACGGACATCGCGTTGTCGCTGGAACGGCTGAGCGGCGTCGAGGAAGTCGATGCGGCTTCGGCCACGCTGACCGTGCGCGCCGGAACGACATTGCAGAGCGCGCAGGAAGTCGCTGCCGAAGCGGGCTTCGAACTCGCGCTCGATCTCGGCGCGCGCGGCTCGTGTCAGATCGGCGGCAATCTCGCGACTAATGCCGGCGGCAATCGCGTGATTCAGTCGGGCACCGCGCGTGACCAGGTGCTCGGTCTCGAAGTCGTGCTCGCCAATGGCGACGTGCTAAGTTCGCTCGGCAAGATGGTCAAGAACAACACCGGCTACGACCTGAAGCACTGGTTCATCGGTTCGGAGGGCACGCTTGGCGTGATCACGCGCGCGGTGTTGCGGCTTCATCCGCAACGCGCCGCGCGTCATACGGCGCTCGTCGCGCTCGACGGCTACGATGCGGCGGTGAATCTGCTGCGCCGTTTGTCGACGCGCTTTGGCAACGACATCGGCGCATTCGAAATCATGTGGCCGGACTTCTACGATTTTGGCGTCAAGCTGACGGGCACGCGTTCGCCATTCGACGGCGCGTATCCGCTCTACGCGTTGATCGAACACGCGAGCTTCGATTCGAGCGACGACGGCGAGCGCTTTGCTGAAGCGCTGACCGGCGCACTCGAAGAAGGCGCGATCCGCGACGCGGTGATCGCGCAATCGGTGGCCGACGCGCGCGCGTTGTGGGCGATCCGCGAATGCACGGCCGAATTTCCCGTGCGGCTCGACGCAATCAACTTCGACGTGAGCCTGCCGATCAGCGTGATCGGCGACTTTGTCGAGCGTTGCCGCGCGGCGCTCGACGAACGCTGGCCCGGCAACGAATCCTATTTCTTCGGCCATATCGGCGATTCGAATCTGCACGTCACCGTGGACGGCCATTCAATTCCCGGCGTCGATCATCACGCGGTGTACGCGTTCGTTTATGAAATGCTCGGGCCGCTGCACGGTTCTGTGTCGGCGGAACACGGCATTGGTCTGCTCAAGCGCGAGTTCCTGCCGATCTCGCGCTCGCCCGCCGAACTCGCGGCGATGCGGGCGATCAAGCATGCGCTCGATCCGCACGGCATCCTGAATCCGGGCAAGCTGTTCTAGCGAGCGCGAACTCAGTGCGAACTCAATGCGCGTTCAGATAGCGCGCGATAGTCGGATAAACATCGCGCGCGGCGTTCTTGCCGAAGATGCAATCGATGTGTCCATAGCCCGCAATCAGATGCCGCTCATAAGGTTGCTCGGGAAACGCGTTGACCAACATCTCATAGGTGAGCGCGGTGCTTTGCGGCACATAGGTTTCATTGCAGTCGCCATGAATGAAACCGATCGGAATGCGCATGCCCGCAAGCCCCTTCATGCCGCGCGCGCCGCGCAGATAGACGTCGTCTCCGTCGGCGTCGACGACCTTGCCGGCGCGCACCATCGCGGCCAGATGCTTGAACACGCCGACGTCATGCACGCCGAGCAGTTCCTGCAGATTCGAATGAAGCGTCTCGCTCACCTGCGCGTGCTCGTATAGCAGCCCGTACATGAAGGTCGCGCGATGGCAGATCGGGTTGCCGCAGCCCTCGTCATGATCGACGGGATAGAGCCGCAGCGCTTCGTCGTAGAGATTGTGCGGCCATCTTTTGTCCTTCGTATAGGCGGTCAGATCGGTCACGCCGAGATGCTGCATGATGTCCGGAATGTGCAAACCCGCCTTGATTCTGGCGAGCGTGCCGGGCACCGGATGCACGGCGACCTGCGAAATCACCGCTGAACGCACGCCTTCGAGTCCCGCCATCAGCGACATGCTCAACGCGAGGCCGCCCATGCAGTGACCGAGCGCCTGGATGCCGGTCGCGCCCGTCACCTCGCGAATCTTTGCGACGGCCGCGGGAATATCCTCGAGCGCGACTTTATCGACGTTGGTCGGCACGAGCACGCTCGGCATTTCGATGCTCACGCGCAGATCGACGAGCCACACGTCGTAGTTCGCGGCGCACAGATATTCGACGAGATTGGTGCCGATCAGATCCGTCGAATAAATGCGGCTCGACACGCCGGAGCCGTGAATCAGCAGCACGGGGCGCGCATTCTTGCGCGCAGGGTCGACATAGCGCGTGAGACGCAAGCGCGTACCGTCCGGCGTATCGAAGAAGAACATTTGCGGCGCCGGCGCGCGCAACGCACGCTTCATACGCGGCTCCGCGGCGGGATCGTGATACTGCAAAGGCGCGGCCACGCCGCCGTATTCGCTGAACAGCACGCCCGCGAAGAACTTGCCGAACTTCAGCGTCCATTCGAGACGTGTCTTCAGATCGGGTGCGTTGGTGACTTCGAGCGTGCGCTGCTGCTTGAGGAAATTTTCCGGCGTGATGATGAGCGTCGCGCTGCCGATCGCAGGCGCGTCGGCTTGGGGCGCGGCGAAAATCTGCGCGTATAGCGTGTTCGTTTGCTCCCACAGTTCGAGAGGCGACGTGCGCGTGATGATCTTTTGCCCGCTCAGATAATACGTTTTGCCTTCCGCCGAGTTGAGCGTCATTCGATAGTTCATGTTGCGCTCGTCCACGTCCTGCGGGTCGGCCACGAACAGATTGAAGGTGCCGTCCGTGATCGTCATCGGCTGCGAGGAAAGGGCGGGGCAGGTCAGCGTTCCGGCGGTTTTTGCCATGTGATTCGGATCGCTAAGCATCATCGCGAGGTCGTCGGATTCGACGGTCAGCGTGAACGCCATCGGGCTCGCGGCGTCCTTGCTCGCGCCGGTCGGCGTGTAATGGCCGACCATCGTTTCGGTAAAGCGCAAGCCGATCTTTTGCGCGGGCGGTGTGTCGGCGGTGCCTTTCGAACCGTAGTCGATGCTCCAGCCGTGCGACGCCGCAAGCAGCGCGCAATTGCGCTCGGCGAGCGCGGAGATGGTCCACAATGGATTGACGCCGAGCGACATGGGCATGACGGCGCCGTCCATCACGTAGAGGCCGTCATGCACGCCGGTGCCGGTCGTGCCGCTGAAAACGCGGCCCAGGTGATCGACCACGCCGCGCTCCGCGTCCTCGCCCATCCCGCAGCCGCCGAGCGGATGCACGGTCACCGTTCGATTGCCGAAGATGTCGTTTGAAATCGGATCGCGCAGATATTTGCCGCCGAGCGGCGCCGTCGCCTGCTTCAGCGTCTGCTCGACGGTTTCGTAAATCGGCTGCTTGCCGGCGTTTTCCCACGCGATGCGCGGCCGGCCTTTGTCGTTCACGCTGATCTGCCCGCTCTCGTCGTCATGCGCCATCACGAGATAGCTTTGCGTGTGATTGAGCGCGCCGCGATACGGGCCGTGCAGGAAGCCTTCGACCACGCGCGCGTCGTATTCGAGTTGCTGGTCCACGGTGCGCGGCCCCGAAACGTCCACGCCCGCGAGCGGCGCGGCCGCACCGAGCATGCCGACGAGCGCGGCGCCCACCGGCCCGGCGAGCGAGCCTTCCTCGATCACGAAGCCGTCCCTGACGTCCGCGGTATTGCGATGATCGATCAGGCCCGTGATGGTCGGCCCGACCGGCGGAATATCGCGGTCCACATGCGCGCCCCAGCCGACGCCGTTGATCGTGTCATTGGTGTTGTACGCGAACGCGAGCACGTCGCCATTGCCGGTGAAGTGCTGACCAAGCATGTCCGACACGCTCAAACCTTCATTGCGCGAACGCAATAGCAACGCGGTCGAGCCGATCGTTCCCGCCGATACGATCACGATGTCCGCGCTGACGAACAGATCGGGCGCGTCATAGCTTTCGCGCCCGAGGCGCACGAGCTGATAGCCGACTTGCCACTTGTGCGTATCGACGTTGCGCACAACCGAATGAACCGCAGCGCCCGTAAAAATCTGCGCGCCGTGAGCGACGGCGTCGGGCAGATAGTTCATGTGCGTCGAGTTCTTCGCGTCGTAGTTGCAGCCGGAGTTGCAGTCGCCGCATCCGGTGCAGGCTTTCTGCGCGACGCCGGCCGCGTTCGTGCGGTCCTCGAAGGTGACGGTTATCGGCGGCGTGCTGAAGCGGTCGCCCATGCCGAGCGCCTCGGCGGATTTGGCGAGCGCGAGCAGCTTCGGCAATTCGCGGAAGCGGCTCGGCACCGGCGCAGGTTGCAACATGTCCCACGCGCGTTGATAACCTTTGTCGCGCCCGGCCTGATCGCCGCGCAACGCAGCGGGCCAGCGTGTGTCGTCCCACAGGCGCGAATCGATTTTCAGCGCCACGTTCGCGTTGATCAGCGACGTGCCCCCGAGCCCGCAGCCGACCACCGCGTTGACGTCGTCGTTCACATGCACTTCGAGCAGCGCGAGCGGCGAGCCGATCTGCGCGAGTGGCGTGTTGTACTGGATCTGCTCCGCGCCCTGAAACGGCGTGCGCGGGTATTCGCCGGCCATGAATTCGCGTCCGCGTTCGAGCACGCAGACGCTGCGGCCCGCGCGCGCCATGCGGCTCGCCGCGATCGCACCGCCATAACCGGAACCGATCACGACCACTTCGTAATGCGACTTCATCGCCGTCACGGCGCTCGATAAGCGGTTCATACGCGACCACCTCGTCAGGAATCGGTGCAGGGAAGGGAACCGGGCGTCGGAAGAAAGACGGCGCGCTGCCGCGGCTTTTTTATCGTAGGCGGTGCGCGCCGACAAAAAAAGGCGCATCTGTGCGATGCGCCCAAAGGAGTCCCCTGTGCCTCAGTCATTTCCCCATTACTATTGTTGAGCCCGTTGTTGTTGAGTCCGCTCATGCGGCTTTTTACGTGTTCTTTTTGTGTCGATGCTGCAGCCTGTCATGCGGCCGCTTCATTCATTTCGCTATCGATCGACTCGGCCGCGAGCAGATTCAGCGCCAGCAGAATCGCACTGCGATTGTCGATGTCGATCTCGATCCCGAGCACGTCCGTGAGCCAGCGGCCGATCTTCGTATTGGAAAAATCGTCGGCAGTGGCCGTCTTTTTCATGGTGACGCCGAGTTTGACGGCGCGATAGTGATACGAGGGCACCCGATGCGAAGCCGCAACCGCCGACAGTCCGCCTTTGCCTTCCGAGCACCAGCCGAGGCTGCCGGCCAGCACGATCCGTTCGGGCTCGTCGAGACTTTCGATAAAAGCGCGCGCCGCGTGCCGTACCCGTTGTTCGTCGAGCCCGTATTGCAGCAGCACGCTTTGCACGGGGTCTTCCAATGCCTGGGCGTGCAGATCGATTTCCTGCGCCATGCCGTCGGTTTCCATCGACACATTGCGTTGATGCCCCGCGCTGCGCAGGCAGTCGATCAGATAGCGGCGGAAATACGCGCACAGTGCGTAGCCATTGGACGGCGCGCTATCGGCGCACGCATGCGTTTCGGTGTGGCCGGGGGCAAGGCGCAGAACCTTGGAATAAATGAACTGCGCAACCAGTTCTTCCTTATCTTCGCCGAGTGCCTGCAGTTCCAGCGGATGGTAAGTCCGCAACGCCCGCTTGACGAGTTCGACCATCGACACCATTTCGTCGGCGGACAACTGCGTGCGGCGGCGCCACAGATCGGGCAGGATCGCGTCGTCGAGATTGCGGACGAACTCGTGGCTCGGAACTGCGCCCATGAAAGCCTCCATTAGGGTTAGGCGAGGGTAAGGCGAGAAGCGCGGCGAGCCCGGAATGCAGGCGAAAGGCGGAAGGAAGAATCGTTGCGGCCGCGCCAGGTAGTGAGGCCAGTATGGTCGTCGGCGGCGGCTTCGCCTATATGGATTAAGTGTTAGCTGATGGGTAAACTGCCGGGTAAACCATCCGGCAGCACGCCCCTGATTCGTCTGATAAGAAAGCGGCGGCCGCGCGCCGCTGCATTGCAGTAGAACCGTGCAAGCTCTTGCGCAAACACGCCGCAGCGCGCTCCGTGCAAGCGCCAGGCTCTCGCGCCCCCTCACCGAATTTGCCGTGCCCGACAAGGAGACCGCGCGATGCGGGCTGACCCGATCCAGCGTGCAATCGACGAAGACCTGGTGCGCGTGCTGTACGCACAAGACCCGATCGCTTTCTTCTCGCACTGGTTTTCGATCGCCGTGCTGGTGGCCATCTACTGGCCCGCGATACCGTCGCCGCCGCTTTTCATTGCCTGCTTCGGCTTCTATGCGGCCGCCAACTGCGCGGGTCTCGCGCTATGGATCTGCAACCGGCGCTATCCGCATCTGCTGTCGCCGCGCGGCTGGATCAACGTGCACGCGGTGCGCGGCGTGCTGCTGTACAGCGCACCGGGCATCGCGATCTGGTTCGCGTTCCAGAGTCCGCAGAGCGACTTGCCGCTGCTGCATACGGTGATGCTCGTCACGCTCGCAGCGGGCGTGTTCATGTCGAACGGCTTCGACCTGCTGAACTTCGCCACGGCGATTCCCTTTCTGCTGTTTCCGTCGATCGTGCTGCATTTCGGCATGCATACGTTCGATCGCACGATTCTTGCCATCGTGCTCGCGTTCTTCTTCTGCGCGATCAACGTGTATGCGCTCAGTTACCGCAAACTGTTCCAGCAGGTCGTGCAGGCGCGCGTCGATCAGCAGTATCTGGCGGAATCGCTGGCGGCGCAAAAGCATGTCGCCGAAGAGGCGAGTCTCGCGAAAACGCGCTTTTTCGCGGCGGCGAGCCATGATTTGCGTCAGCCGTTGCACGCCATCGGGCTGCTGGCGGCGTCGCTCAACGATTCCGCCGCGACGCCCGCGCAGCACGCGAAGACCGCCGAGCACATCGTCCATAACGTCGAGGCGCTGAACCAGTTGTTCAACCAGGTGCTCGATCTCGCGCGGCTCGAAAGCGGCGTCACGCAGGTGATCCGCTTGCATTTCCGGCTGTCGGAACTGTTCGAGCGCGTCGGCAGCCAGTATCGTCCGCAAGCGGCGGCGAAGGGGCTCGCGCTGCGAATCGCGCCGACGTCGATGGTGGTCCACGACGATCCCGTGCTGCTCGAACGCGTGCTGAGCAATCTGCTGTCGAACGCTGTCCGCTATACCGAGGAAGGCGCGATCTGGCTCGGCTTCCGGCGCGCGGGGCGAACCAATGGCGGCTATATCGAAGTGCGCGATTCGGGCATCGGCATTCCGGCGCAGGAGCACGAGCGTATTTTCGAGGAGTTCTATCAGGTCGCAAATCCGCAGCGCGACGCGCGCCAGGGGCACGGCCTCGGCCTGCCGACGGTGAAGCGCCTCGTCGGCATGCTGGGCGGCGAATTGCAGTTGCGCTCGGCACCGGGACGCGGCTCGGTGTTCCGCTTTCCGGTGCAGGCGGGCGACGCGAGCGGCATCGTCGCAAGTCTGAATGAGGCGGTGACGGGCGGACCGACGGCGCAAGGACGCCGCGTGTTGTGCATCGACGACGAGCCGTCGATTCTCGAAGGTCTTTCGAGCCTGCTCGGCCGCTGGGGCTGCATCGTGCAGGGCGTACGCGACGAAACCGCCGCATTGGCCGCGCTCGAGGACGGTTTCGTCCCCGACGCGGTGCTTTGCGATTACCAGTTGGCCAATCACCGCACGGGCGCGCAGGCGCTGACGGCGGTGCGCAGCGAACTGGCGCGCGCGGGCCACGAGGGTGTCGTGATGCTGCTGATTACAGGCGATATGGCGTCGGCGGAGCTGGCGGCGCTCGCCGCGCAAGGCATTCCGGTGTTGCACAAGCCGGTGGCGGCGGCGCGCTTGCGGCGCACGCTCGACATGCTGTGGCAGCAGGCGGAGATCGATAAAGGACCAACGCCGCCGCCCGCTACAGCGTTCTCCCCGCTTCAAGCCAGCCGTTGATCACGGCGATTGCCGTCGACCGGTTGTGCACGCCGAGCGCCCGGAAGATCACCGACAGATGCACCTTCACCGTGCCTTCGGCCACGCCGAGTTCGCGCGCGATCATCTTGTTGGTCCAGCCGCGATGCACGAGCCGCATGATGTCCTGCTGACGCGGCGACAGGTTTTCCAGCAAGTGCTGCTGATGCGGCTGCAACGGCTGAAGTTGCACGATGGGCTCGGTGAGCGTCGCGGTGCCTGGGTTTTGGCCCGCTGCGGTGCTCGCCACCGGTTGAGGCGAAGCGGCGGCGCGCTCCGCGCATGCCTGCGCCGGTTGCGCATCGCGCGAGCCGAGCAGGCTCAGCGCTTCCATCGGCACATAAGCGCCGCCCGACAGCACGAGTTCGATCGCCTTCAGCATCACGCTCGCGGGCTGCCGTTTCGGCACGAAGCCGAGCGCGCCGGCGGCCAGCACTGCGCGCATCTCGTCTGGCGACTCCTCGGCGGAAAGGACGACCACCGGCAGCGCCGGATTCGCCTTCAACAGCATTTCCAGCGACGACGCTCCGCTCATGCCCGGCATATGAAGATCGACGATCGCGAGATCGTGATCCGCGTCGGGCCGCGCGGCTGCGGCGAGGGTTTCCCAGGTATCGGCTTCGTCGAATTGGGCGTCGGCATCCAGCCCGCGCAGCATTCCCTTGACGCCTTGCCGGATCAGTTCATGGTCGTCCGCCACAAGAAACTTCATGATGTCTCCACGAGTCGAGCTTGCGTGTTGTGGACTACCGCTGTTGCCAGGCCCCGTTTTACTTCTATTGTCGTGAATCGCATCATTGCCGGCTACCCCGTGATCTAAGCCGATCGGTTGACGCGGCGGCCTTGCGGCTCGCCGCGCCGGTCATTCTCTGCTTGTGGCATCGCCGGCGCCACGTTTTTTTGTGTGCCCTGTGCGGGCAGGTCTCTCTCGCGCATCGGCCCCGGCTTGCTAGGTAGACGAGCCGCGCGCGCCGTTTTTTAAGCGCCGCCGGGCGGACGCAAGAGCTTATGCGGCATGGATCGAATTGCCCGCGCGCGCACGCGGCGAGCGGCTATTTCACGGCAAACAGCGTCGCATTCATCAGAAGCTTGAACGCGTAGCCGAGCGACATCGCCGAGCCCACGCCGAAGCACCAGAGCGCGATGAACCAGAGCCAGCCTGGCAGCCTGCGCGCGGATCTGATCCTAGTGATAGTGATGTTGGTCGCCATGACGCACCTTTCCGCGGAAAACCCAGTAACCCATCGTCGTATAGGCGACGATGATCGGCAGAATCACCGCCGCGCCGACCAGCGTGAAGGTCTGGCTCGAGCGCGGCGCGGCTGCTTCCCACAACGTCACGCTCGACGGAATCGCGTACGGCCACAAGCTCACCAGCAGCCCGCCGTAACCGAGCAGCACGAGCAGGAGCGCGAGCACGAACGGCATGTTGTCATGCCGCTCGCGCACCGCGCGGCGCATGAAGAACGCGCAGACCGCGACCATGAACGGCACGGGCAGCAGCCGGTAGAACAGGCCGTCGTCGAACCAGCGTTGCGCGATGTTCGCGTCCTGCAGCGGCGTCCACAGGCTCACCATCGCGATGAAGCCGAGCAGCACGACCGTCAGCGGCCAAACCATGCGATGCAGGCGGCGCTGCAGATCGCCTTCCGTCTTCGCGACGAGCCAGCAGCAGCCGAGCAGCGCGTAAGTAACGACGAGTCCGAGGCCCGCCAGCAGGCTGAACGGCGTAAGCCAGCCGAAGGCGTCGCCGGCATACGCGCCGTCGATCACCGGAATGCCTTGCAGAAACGCGCCCAGTGCGACGCCCTGGAAAAACGCCGCGCCCGCCGAGCCGCCGATGAACGCGAGATCCCACAGGTGCTTCGTTCGATTCGCCTTCGCGCGAATCTCGAACGACACGCCGCGAAAGATCAGGCACACGAGCATGAAAATGAGCGGCAGATAAAGCGCGGACAGCACGGTCGAATACACCATCGGAAAGACGGCGAAGAGGGCGGCGCCGCCCAGCACGAGCCAGGTTTCGTTGCCGTCCCAAACGGGCGCGACGGTGTTCATCATCAGGTCGCGTTCTTTCTCGTCGGGGAAAAACGGAAACACGATGCCGATGCCGAGGTCGAAGCCGTCCAGCACCACATACATGAAAAGGCCTAGCGCGATGATCGCGGCCCACACTACGGTTACGTCCATTTTGTGACTCGGCTAAGAGAAGAGATCGGGTTACGCGGCGTCGATCGCCTGATCGGCGGCGGAGAAAGGGCGGCGCGCGGTCTGGTCCGGCGTGTGGGCAGGCGCGTCGTGCGGCGTCTGTCCGGGCAGCGCCGGGCCGGAGCGCATCAGCTTGAGCATGTAGTAAATGCCCGTGCCGAACACGAGGAAATACACGACCACGAAGGCCATCAGCGAAATGCCGACCTGCTGCGCGGTAAGCGGCGACACGGCCTGCGACGTGCGCATCACGCCGTACACGACCCACGGCTGACGGCCGACTTCAGTGGTCACCCAGCCGGCCAGCAGCGAGATGAAACCGCTCGGACCCATCGCTACCGCGACGCGCTGGAACCACTTCGACTCGAACAGCGTGCCGCGGCGGCGCAGCACCCATGCGGCAATCGACATCGCGATCATCAGCATGCCGAGCCCGGCCATGATGCGAAAGCTCCAGAACACCACCGTCGAATTCGGCCGGTCTTGCGGCGGGAATTCCTTGAGGCCGCGAATTTCGCCGTCCCAGCTATGCGTGAGGATCAGGCTGCCCAGGTGTGGAATCGACACCGCATAGCGCGTGGTTTCCGCCTGCATGTCGGGGATGCCGAACAGGTTCAGCGCGGTGCCGCCTTTCTCGGTTTCCCACAAACCTTCGATTGCCGCGATCTTCGCCGGCTGATATTCGCGCGTGTTCAAACCATGCTGATCGCCGACGACCGCCTGGATCGGCGTGAGAATCAGCAGCAGCCAGAGCGCCATCGAAAACATTTTCTTGACGGCCGGATCGCGCCGTCCGCGCAGCAGATGCCACGCGCCGACCGCGGCGACCACGAGCCCCGCGACGATGAACGCCGCGAGCGCCATATGTGCGAGCCGGTACGGGAACGACGGGTTGAAGATGATCTTGAACCAGTCGAGCGGCACGACCTGGCCGTTCACCACCTCGAAGCCTTGCGGTGTCTGCATCCAGCTATTCGACGCGAGAATCCAGAAGGTCGAGATGAGCGTGCCGATCGCGACCATCAGCGTCGCGCCGAAATGCGCGCGCGGGCTCACGCGCTGCCAGCCGAACAGCATGATGCCGAGGAAGCCGGCTTCGAGAAAGAACGCGGTCATGACCTCGTACATCAGCAAAGGTCCGGTGACGGGTCCGGCGAAACTCGAGAAGCCGGACCAGTTGGTGCCGAACTGATAGCTCATCACGACGCCGGAGACGACGCCCATGCCGAAGGCGACGGCGAAGATCTTCGACCAGAAGAGGCACAAGTCCTTGTAGTAGGTCTTGCCGGTTTTGAGCCAGCGCCATTCGAGCACGGCGATGAAACTCGCGAGGCCGATGCTCAGCGCCGGAAAAACGATGTGAAACGAAACGGTGAACGCAAACTGGATGCGGGCGAGGTCGAATGCCGATATTGCGGAGTTCATGATCGTGAAGGCGTGATGCCGCTCGTTGCGGACTACGCGCGTCGACCGGTGTCGGTGCGCACTGCGTTTCGCAGATGGCCGAAGATTAGGCCAACACGGCGAATTATGCTGCGGCGCGACGTGCGTCAAAGAACCGCGTTGTTTTGTGCGGTTTTGCCGTTCGCGCGTGGCAAATGACTGATCTGTATCAGCTTTTTCTTATTGCTTGCGAGGACGCGTTTTCCCCAGGTGGGGCGTGAGTGCGGCAATCGACCGCGTCGCAGCAAAGGGTGGGGCGGGGGTTGGCGTATGGCGTGGGCTTGTTGAGAGCGATGCGGTTTGCGGCGGTGGCCAATGGCGCGGTGAGTGTCGAATGCGGTCGGTTTGTTTTCAATGTCATACGACATCGCACCATAAATTGAGCCTGCGGCTTGTCGTTCAGTGCCTGAAAGTATCGAAAGGCACACCGACACCTCGGGTAAATGCCTAGTTGAAATGCGATTCCGCATCGTTGATAGTACGTTATCGTACAACTAGCCCGCGCACGAGCCGGTGCAGTAAAGGAACCCTATGAAGAAGATTGCCCTTAGTGGCGCCGGTGGCCAGCTTGGCTCGGTCGTGCGCGCCGCGTTCATTGCGCGCGGCACGCCGCTGCGTTCGGCGGCCGGCTCGAAGCCGCTCACGCCGCTCATCGACGGCGAGGATGTGATGCACGGCGACCTGCGCGATCGTGCGGTCGTCGACCGGCTGCTGGAAGGCGTCGACGTGCTGATCCACTTCGCCGGCACGAGCGTCGAGCGTCCGCTGCCCGAGATCATCGAAAACAATTTGCGCGGTCTCGTGGAGGTGTACGAGGGCGCGCGGCGTCACGGCGTGAAGCGCATCGTGTTCGCCAGCTCGAATCACGCGATCGGCATGTATCCGGTGACGGAGCGGCTGAGCCTCGATTGCGAACTGCGTCCCGACGGTTTTTATGGCCTGAGCAAGGTCTGGGGCGAAGCGCTCGCCCGCATGTACTGGGACAAGCACGGCATCGAGAGCGTGTGTGTGCGCATCGGCAGTTGCCTCGAGCGTCCGACCGAGCCGCGCCATCTCAGCACCTGGTTCGGCCACGCGGACCTGATGCATTTCCTCGACCGCTGCATCGAAGCCGACGATCTCGGCTTCATCACCTTGTGGGGCGTGTCGGCCAATACGCGTAGCTGGTGGGACAACAGCGGCGCAGCGCGCCTCGGCTACACGCCGAAGCAGAACGCCGAAGACTACGCCGACGAAATCCTGGCCCGTCCGAATCCGCTCGATGCGCTCGGCCAGCGCTTCCAGGGCGGCGGCTTCGTCGGCATCGATTATTCGCGGCGCGAGGAAGAGGGCGCGGGCACGGGCGCGGGCACCGGCGCGGGCAGCGCTTCGGCGGCGCGGCCGGCCTGAAGCAAGTTAAAGCATTACCAGGAGACGCAGCAATGAAGATCAAGGGCATCCGCTGGTGGATGGTCAGTCTGGTCGCAGCCGGGCTCATCATCAATTATCTGGCGCGCAATACGTTGTCGGTGGCCGCGCCGACGCTGATGAAAGACCTGCACATCACGACTGAGCAATACGCTCACGTTGTAGTCGCATGGCAGCTTTGCTATGCGTTCATGCAGCCGGTCGCGGGCTTTCTGCTCGACACGGTCGGCACCAAGATCGGCTTCGCGGCGTTCGCGCTGGCCTGGTCGCTCGCCTGTGCGGCGGCAGCGTGGTCGACGGGATGGCGCAGCCTCGCTTTCTTCCGCGGCCTGCTCGGCATTGCCGAGGCGGCGGGCATTCCGGCCGGCGTGAAAGCCACGAGCGAATGGTTTCCGGCCAAGGAGCGTTCGGTGGCGATCGGCTGGTTCAACATCGGTTCGTCGATCGGCGCCTTGCTCGCGCCGCCGCTCGTGGTCTGGGCGCTGTTGCATGGGCAGTGGCAACTGGCGTTCGTGATCGTCGGCGTGGCGGGGATTGTGTGGAGCGCCGTGTGGATGGTGCTGTACAAGCATCCGCGCAAGCAGAAGCTGCTCGGCGACGCGGAGCGCGACTACATCCTGAGCGGTCAGGAAGCGAAGCATAGCGACGATGGCGCGCCCAAGCGCAACTGGTTCGCGATGATGAAGAGCCGCGACTTCTGGGCGATCGGCATTCCGCGCATTTTGTCCGAGCCGGCATGGCAGACCTTCAACGCGTGGATTCCGCTTTACATGATGACCGAGCGTCACATGAACCTGAAGGAAATCGCGCTGTATGCGTGGATGCCGTTTCTCGCCGCGGATATCGGCTGCGTGCTCGGCGGTTATCTGAGCCCGCTGTTTCACAAGTACGCGAAGGTTTCGCTGTTCACGTCGCGCAAGATGGTGTTCGTGGTCGGCGCGCTGTGCATGATCGGGCCGGCGTGCGTGGGCCTCGTCGCGAGTCCGTATGTGGCGGTCGCGCTGTTGTGCGTGGGCGGCTTTGCGCACCAGACGCTGTCGGGCGCACTGTACGCGATCACGTCGGATATGTTCGGCAAGAACGAAGTCGCGACGGCCACCGGCATGGGCGGCATGGCCGGCTATCTCGGCGCGGCGGCTTTCACGGCGCTGTTCGGCGTGCTCGTGACGCAGGTCGGCTACAGCCCGCTCTTCGTGGTGCTCGCGGTGTTCGACATCATCGCGGCGGGCGTGGTGTGCCTGCTCGCGAAGAGCGCGGACAAGACGCCCGAGCCGCGCTGGTCGCAGGCGAATGGCGCGGTCCCGGCCAAGTAATCGACGCAGATATTCGACGAAGATTCGACGAACACATTCGACGAAGCGTGCGCGCCGGCATCACGCGGCGCTGACGTTCAGCCAAAGCGGCGCCTGCGGGCGCCGTTTTCGTTCACGGGTCAGTCCGTTGCACACCGCCGCAAGCCTCGCCGCGAACGCCGCCCAGCCGCACTTGCGACCCGCACACCGCCGGACCCTGTGGGATAATTGCGCGTTTTGCCCGCGGCGCGGCTCACGAGGTTGTTCGCACGGGCGCTCGAGGGGCCGTCACTCCCTTGGCCCGCTTCTTTCAAGCGATATTCATTCAACAACCACGATGCCCGCATACCGTTCCAAAACATCCACCGCCGGCCGCAACATGGCGGGCGCGCGCTCGCTGTGGCGCGCCACCGGCATGAAAGACGAAGACTTCTCGAAGCCGATCATCGCGGTCGTCAATTCGTTCACGCAGTTCGTGCCCGGCCATGTGCACCTGAAGGACCTCGGCCAGCTCGTCGCGCGCGAGATCGAGGCCGCCGGCGGCGTCGCCAAGGAATTCAACACCATCGCCGTCGACGACGGCATCGCGATGGGCCACGACGGCATGCTGTATTCGCTGCCGAGCCGCGACATCATCGCGGATTCGGTGGAATACATGGTCAACGCGCACTGCGCCGACGCGATGGTGTGCATCTCCAACTGCGACAAGATCACGCCCGGCATGCTGATGGCCGCGATGCGCCTGAACATTCCGGTGATCTTCGTGTCGGGCGGCCCGATGGAAGCGGGCAAGACGCGCCTCGCCAATCCGAAGACCGGCACCATCGAATTCAAGAAGCTCGATCTCGTGGATGCGATGGTGATCGCGGCCGACAAGGCGTATTCCGACGCCGACGTTGCCGAAGTCGAGCGTTCCGCATGTCCGACGTGCGGCTCGTGCTCGGGCATGTTCACGGCCAATTCGATGAACTGCCTCACCGAGGCACTCGGTCTTTCGTTGCCGGGCAACGGCACGGTGGTCGCCACGCACGCGGACCGCGAGCAGCTCTTCAAGCGCGCCGGCCGCCGCATCGTCGGACTGGCCCGCGAGTATTACGAAGAGGAAAAGGCGAGCGTGCTGCCGCGCGCGGTCGGCTTCAAGGCGTTCGAAAACGCGATGACGCTCGACATCGCGATGGGCGGCTCGACCAACACGATTCTGCATTTGCTGGCCATCGCGCGCGAAGCGGAGATCGACTTCACGATGACGGACATCGACCGCCTGTCGCGCGTGGTTCCGCAGCTGTGCAAGGTGGCGCCCAACACCAACAAGTACCACATCGAAGACGTGCATCGCGCGGGCGGCATCATGGCGATCCTCGGCGAACTGGACCGCGCGGGCAAGCTGCACACCGACGTGCCCACGGTCCACGCGCCGACGCTGAAAGACGCGCTCGATCAGTGGGACATCGTTCGCACTGACGACGAAGCGGTCAGGACTTTCTACATGGCCGGCCCGGCCGGCGTTCCGACGCAGGTGGCGTTCAGCCAGAACACGCGCTGGCCGAGTCTCGATCTGGATCGCGCCGAAGGCTGCATCCGTTCGTACGAGCACGCGTTCTCGAAGGAAGGCGGCCTTGCGGTGCTGACCGGCAACATCGCGCTCGACGGCTGCGTGGTGAAAACCGCCGGCGTGGACGAAAGCATTCTGGTGTTCGAAGGCACCGCGCACGTCACCGAATCGCAGGACGAAGCGGTCGAGAACATTCTCGCGGGCAAGGTGAAGGCGGGCGACGTGGTGATCGTCCGTTACGAAGGTCCGAAGGGCGGGCCGGGCATGCAGGAAATGCTTTACCCGACGAGCTACATCAAGTCGCAAGGTCTCGGCAAAGCATGTGCGCTGCTGACGGACGGCCGCTTCTCGGGCGGCACGTCGGGGCTGTCGATCGGCCACTGTTCGCCGGAAGCGGCGGCCGGCGGCGCGATCGGCCTCGTGCGCGACGGCGACAAGATCCGCATCGACATTCCGAACCGCACGATCGACGTGCTGCTGTCCGACGCGGAGCTGGCAAGCCGCCGCGAGGAGCAGAACGCGAAGGGATGGAAGCCGGCCAAGGCGCGTCCGCGCCGGGTGTCGGCGGCGCTCAAGGCTTACGCGAAGCTGGTGATGTCGGCCGACAAGGGCGCGGTGCGCGATCTGTCGTTGCTGGAAGATTGATTTTGCTCAGCGCGTCATGCGCTGTTAGCAATAAAAACCGTAGAAAAACCGCTCTCCCGAGCGGTTTTTTTTCACAACGCGGCGCAGCCGCAACTCCGCCGTGTTCGCTGCTTACCGCTGATCGACCACGTTCGTGTTGTACGTCGTCCCGCCGATCACGACGTTCTTCAACGCAATGCCGTTGACGTTGTACGCATAGATCGGCCCCGGCGTGGTGGCGTTGGCCGGTCCCGCGCAAACGGCAGTGCCGAGATTGCAGTTCGAGATCGTCACGCCGGTGATCGGCGGAACGGTCGGCGCGGGCGTCGGTCCGTTGTAGTCGAACGCGACGGGGCCTTGCGCGACGATCGCCTGAAAACACGAAGCCGTGACGCCGTTGAGCGTGACGTTGCTCGCCTGCACGTTCGAGATGTTGACGTTCTGCACGACTGCCGGCCGCGTTCTGATTGCGTCGTTGGCCGGCTGATAATCGCAGTCGAATGTAATCAGGCCGCCCTGAGCCGCGGACGGATTGGCCGCAGTCGCAGTCACCACGCCAAGCGGCACCGTGCCGTTGATCGGGCTGCCGGCGAGCAGCGCGCTGCCGTAGCCGCCGCCTTTCAGCGCGACGCCGTTGGGCAACGTGACCTTGTCGACGTAGAAGTTCTTCACGAAGCCGCCGCGATTCATATTGGTCTTGATACGGATCGCGATATTGAGCGGATTGGTCGCCCAGTTCTGATTCAGCATCTGGAGATTGCGCGCGTAAATGTTCTGCACGCCGCCGCCCATTTCGCTGCCGAGCGTAATGCCGCCGTGGCCGCTATTCATCGTGCAGTTCTGGATCACGTGATTTTGCGCGGGACCGTACTGCGTATCGAGATCCTTGCCCGACTTGATCGCGATGCAGTCGTCGCCCGTGTTGAAGGTCACGCCGTCGCACAGCACGTTGTCGCACGCGTCGGGATCGAAGCCGTCGTTATTCGGACCGATGCTGTTGGTCGTCACGCCGCGAATCACGACGTTCTTGCAATCGGTCGGATGATGCTGCCAGAACGGCGTGTTGTTCGTGGCGTAGTTTTCCATCAGCACATTCGTGCAGCCGATGAACTCGACCATGCATGGGCGCAGATAGTGACCGAGGCCGAAGATGCGCTTCGCAATCGGCACGCCCGCTTCCGAGAGCGCGGGCAAGTAGTTCTGGTCCTCTTGCCAGGGCGTCGTCGGACTCGTCAACTGTGTGTAGAGCGCGTCGGAAATGCCGGGCGCAACAGTTCGCAGATCCACGTTGCTCGGATTCTTGTAGACCTGCGAGGGCGTCGACGAACTCACGCAACCGTAGGCCCCATTCGATCCCTTGAAGGTCCACCAGCACGTCGCGGTGTTGCCCGAGCCGGCGAACGGCGTCATCGCCTGACCGTTCAGCACCGAGGTCGCGTCTTCGCCGGTCAGCGCGATGTTCGACTGATTGCGCGCGTAGACGGGCGAGCCGAAGTTCAGGCAATCATTCGCCTGCCAGCGGCTGTAAAAGAGGTTGCCATTCGCGCCGCAGTTGACCGGTCCGTCCTTCGCGTAGTCGGCGGGATTCGGGCTGAAATAGATCGTGCAATTGGCGCTCAAATGAAAATTGACGTTGCTGAGCAGCACGATCGGACCTGCGCAATACCAGTTGCCGGACGGCACCACGACGCGGCCGCCGCCCGCCGCGTTGGCTGCCTGAATCGCGGCGAGGAACGCGGGGCGCGAGTCGAACGAAGACGCCGCGTTGGTCTGGTTCGAGCCGGGGCTCGCGGGCGACGACGAGCCCGTGTACGGATTGGTTGCCGCGACCACCGCGCACGGTTGCGCGCCGTATTGCGTAACGACGAAGTCGCGCGACGGGAACATCGACTGTTTGATGCCGGCGAGCGAAGCGACGATCTGCGTCGCGGCGCCGTAGCTGCCCCAGATCGGATCTTCGGGTGTGAGGCCCGAACTGCCCGAGCCGCCGCACGCGGACAGACCGCCGAGCAGCGTCGCGCCCGCGGAGGTGCCGGCGAACACCATGAACGCCCGGCGTCCAGGTGAATAAGGTTCGGCATGAGCCGCGTTCGTCGATGCTGCCCGTTTGCCGCTGTTTTTATAGTGACTCGCCACGAATGTCTCCTTGCCCTTCAGGGCGTTGTAAATAATCGTCGATGCTCGAAAGTACGGCGTTCATTGCGATTGCTTTTGTTAAGTCAGTCATCCTTAATAATTGAAAGAAACGAAGGGAATTTGTCGGTTTGCGCGGGCCCAGAACGCAACACGCGCCGCTTTACCCATTCATCGACATCGAACGGGCGAAGCGGCGCGGCGGAACGCGCGTGATGGATCAGGTTGTTTGCTGGCCGATCTCGTGATTGGCGAGCACTTCGAGCGCACGCACCATCGCCGAGTGATCCCATGCCTTGCCGCCGTGCGCGACGCACGCATTGAAAAGTGCCTGGCAGGTGGCCGTATTCGGCAACGAAACGCCGAGCGTCTGCGCGGTCGAGAGCGCGAGATTCAAATCCTTCTGATGCAGTTCGATGCGAAAGCCCGGATCGAAAGTGCGCTTCGTCATGCGCTCGCCGTGCACTTCCAGAATGCGCGACGACGCGAAGCCGCCCATCAACGCTTCGCGCACGCGCGCCGGGTCCACGCCCGCTTTCGACGCGAGCAGCAGCGCTTCGCCGACCGCCTCGATCGTGGCCGCGACGATCACCTGATTGGCGACCTTGCACACCTGGCCCGCGCCGACCGCGCCGATCAGCGTGACGTTCTTGCCCATCATGTCGAACAGCGGCTTCACGCTGTCGAAGGTGGCCTGCTCGCCGCCGACCATGATGGTGAGCGACCCGGCCTTCGCGCCGACTTCGCCGCCCGATACCGGGGCATCGAGATAATCCGCGCCCGTTTCGCGCACGCGAGCGGCGAACTCGCGCGTGGCCATCGGCGAGATCGAGCTCATGTCGACCACCGTTTGACCCGCATGCAACGCGCTCGCCAGTCCGTTTTCTCCGAACAGTACGCGCTCGACGTCCGGTGTGTCCGGCACCATGATGAAGATGATGTCGGCCTGCGCCGCGACGGCGGCGGGGCTGTCGCATGCCTGTGCGCCGGCCTTGGTGAGATCGTCCGGCACGCCGCTGCGCGTGAACGCGGCGAGCGTGACGCCGTTCTTGAGAAGATTCGCGGCCATGGGCTTGCCCATGATGCCGAGTCCGATAAAGCCTGCTTTTTGCATGGAATGCTCCAGAGATGTCATGGCGGCCTGGTTTGTGCCTGCGCTGCGCGTGGCTTAGCTCTGGCCGGCCGGTTTCCTGATGAAGTGTTGATGGACGGCCTGCGCGGCGTTTCGCAACAGCCCGAGGTCGGCGCACACGGCGATGACGCGGCAGCCCATCGCGAGATAGCGTTCGGCGTCGGCTTGCACCGGCGCAAGAATGCCGCTCGGTTTGCCCGCGGCCTGCGCGCGTTCGAACACATGGGCGATCGCCTGCTGCACGTCGGGATGCGCGGCGTTGCCGAGATGTCCGTAGGCGGCCGCGAGGTCGGACGGGCCGACGAATACCGCATCGACGCCGTCGACGGCAAGAATCGCGTCGATCGAGTTCACGGCCTGACGGCTCTCTATCTGCACGATGACGCAGACGTTGTCGTTGGCAATGTCAAAATAGTCGGGTACCGTCGCGTAGCGGTTGCCGCGGTGGCCCACCGAGACGCCGCGAACGCCTTGCGGCGGATAGCGCGTGGCGGCGACCGCGCGCGCCGCGTCGTCGGCGTTATCGACGAACGGCACGAGGAAGTTGGAAAAGCCGCTGTCGAGCAGCCGCTTGATGACGACGCTCTCGTTGGCCGGCGGGCGCACGACCGGCGCGCTGCGACTGTCCTTGAGCGCCATCAGTTGCGGGATCAGCGTGAGGACGTCGTTGGGCGCGTGTTCGGCGTCCAGCAGCAGCCAGTCGAAGCCGATCACGCCGAGCAGTTCGGCGACAATCGGGCTCGCGAGCGAGGCCCAGCAGCCGACCAGCGTTTCACCGCTGCGCACGGCGTGGCGAAAGCTGTTGGGAAGAGACTGATAAGGCTGGCAGGGCGCGGCTGGCATGAACGTATTCCTCGAACGGCAAATGGATCGGGTCAAGTTCCGACGATGGCTGAACCGCACGTTATAGGTCGTCGTATATCTATTTCCAGATTAGCACCCGATTCAGCCGTTGTAACGGTCACGTTAACCCGGAATGACGCTGAAAGCCCATGTGCGAGTAGGCGGTTCCGGTTGCATCGGCACACCCGTATGTTGTAGGATGACTTATATCTAGCGCTCTAATACAAGGAAAAGAGACATGTCCCATTCCAGCGAAGTCACCGGCCAGATCACCGGCGAAATGCTGATCGGCCGCAAGGCCGTGCGCGGCGCCGAACAGGCGCTGCACGCGTTCAATCCCACCACCGGCACGGACATCGCCGAGCCGGTTTTCGGCAGCGGCACGGCTAGCGACGTCAACCTCGCCTGCGAACTGGCGGGCAAGGCATTCGATCCGTACCGGCAACTGCCGCTCAGCGTGCGCGCCGAGTTCCTCGAACGTATCGCGGACGGCATCACGGCGTTGGGCGATGCGCTCGTCGAGCGCGCGCAGCAGGAATCCGGCTTGCCGAAGGCGCGTCTGGAAGGCGAGCGCGGCCGCACGACCGGCCAGCTCAAGCTGTTTGCGCAAGTAGTGCGCTCGGGCCAGTGGCTTACCGCGACGCTCGATTCGCCGCTGCCGGACCGCAAGCCGCTGCCGCGTTCCGATCTGCGCATGCAAAGGATTCCGGTGGGACCGGTCGCCGTGTTCGGCGCCAGCAACTTCCCGCTCGCGTTCTCGGTGGCCGGCGGCGACACGGCCGCGGCGCTCGCGGCCGGCTGTCCGGTCGTGGTGAAGGCGCATCGCGCGCACCTCGGGACCTCGGAGATGGTCGGCCGTGTGATCCAGCGCGTCGCAGCGGAAATGGACCTGCCGGAAGGCGTGTTCTCGCTGATCGTCGGCGCGGGCAATTCGGTCGGCGAGGCGCTCGTCGCGCATCCGGCGATCAAGGCGGTCGGCTTCACCGGTTCGCGCGCGGGCGGCTTGTCGCTGATGCGCGTCGCGGCGGCGCGCCCCGAGCCGATTCCCGTCTACGCGGAAATGAGCAGCATCAACCCGGTGTTTCTGCTGTCGAACGCGCTCAAGCAGCGCACCGAGAACATCGCGCGCGGTTTCGTCGATTCGCTCGCGCTGGGCGCCGGCCAGTTCTGCACGAACCCGGGCCTCGCGATTGCCGTCGACAGCGATGCGCTGAAGAGCTTCGTCGCCACCGCCTCTGAAGCGCTGGCCGCCAAGCCCGCGCAGACCATGCTGACTTCGGGCATCCACTCCGCCTACACGGAAGGCGAGGGCAAGCTGGCCAAGACCGCCGGCGTCGAAACGGTGGCGCGCGGCGCCGACGTAACGGGCCCGAACCAGGCGCGCGCCGCACTGTTCGTGACTGATGCGCAGACGTTCGTCGCCACGCCGGCGCTGGAGGACGAGGTATTCGGTCCGGCATCGACGATCGTGCGCTGCAAGGATGAAGCCGAGTTGTTGCAAGTTGCCGAGCACTTTGCCGGCCAACTGACGGCCACGATCCAGATGGACGCCGCCGACGTGCCCGCAGCCCAGAAGCTCGTGCCGATTCTCGAGCGCAAGGCCGGGCGTCTGCTGGTCAACGGCTTTCCGACCGGCGTCGAAGTCTGCCACGCGATGGTCCACGGCGGCCCGTTCCCGGCGACCTCCGACAGCCGCGCGACCTCGGTCGGCACGACGGCGATCGAGCGCTTCCTGCGCCCGGTCTGCTATCAGGACTTCCCGGCGGATCTGTTGCCCGAGGCGCTGGCTGACAGCAATCCGCTGAATCTGTGGCGTCGCCGCGATGGCGAGATCACGCGCAGCTAAGCGCGCCTGATTGGCGGCATCGAATGAAAATGGCCGGGGAGGTGAACTCCCCGGCCATTTTCTTTGTGCGCCCAGCATGGGCGCAATCTTGTGGGTGCAAGTCCCATCGTGAGTTGACCACAGCGAACGAAGTGAAGCGCAACTGCGTGAGGGCGACCGAGCGTGGGGAGGAAGCGTGGAGCGAAACCGCGAGCCGATGAACAAGAACCGGATATGAGGCGGTGCCGATCAGGGCGAGCGTGCAAAGAAGCGCGAAGCTCTCGTGGTCAAGGATCAGGCAACGTAAATGCGGCGGTTGTGCGGTGAAGGATTGCGTTCTTACCTGGGGAGATCTCGCCTCGTGCCTGAAAGGGCAACGGCGTCGAGCCGGAGCGAGAAGTCAGCAGAGGCCGTAGTAGTCACAGGACAGGTTGATGAGGCCGAAGCTGGTGACGAAGGGCTAAACGGGAAGGAGTGTCCAGCGTCATGTCGATGCGACAGGCAATGCGTCAGATGCCCGCGCAAGCGGGGCGGGTGGGGGTCACGTGCGGTGAAGCTGCACGGCGTACACCGACTAGCGATGAAGCCTGCTGCCCGCGACATGAATCCGGGGACACAGGGTCGGCGCTGCTGGAAGCGGCGCTGACAGGAGAGAACCTGAAGCAGGCGTTCAAACGGGTCCGGTCCAACAAGGGAGCCGCTGGCGTGGACGGTCTGGACGTTGACCAGACGTCGCGTCATCTGGTGACGGCGTGGCCCGCGATCCGTGAACAGTTGCTCAAGGGGACGTACCGGCCCAGCCCGGTACGTCGGGTGACGATACCGAAGCCGGATGGAGGCGAGCGCGAGCTTGGCATCCCGACGGTAACGGACCGGTTGATCCAGCAGGCGCTGCTACAGGTGCTACAGCCGGTTCTGGACCCTACCTTCAGCGAGCACAGCCACGGCTTCCGGCCTGGACGGCGTGCGCACGACGCGGTGTTAGCCGCGCAGTCGTACGTGCAGTCGGGTCGGCGAATCGTGGTGGACGTTGATCTGGAGAAATTCTTTGACCGGGTCAACCACGACATCCTGATTGACCGTCTACAGAAGCGAATCGATGATGCCGGCGTAATCCGGCTGATCCGGGCGTATCTGAGCAGCGGCATCATGGATGGCGGAGTGGTCCAGCAACGGGATCAGGGCACGCCGCAAGGCGGACCACTGTCCCCGTTGCTGGCCAACGTGCTGCTCGACGAAGTGGATAAGGAACTGGAGCGGCGGGGTCATTGCTTCGCGCGCTACGCCGACGACGCGAATGTCTATGTTCGTAGCCGCCGGGCGGGTGAGCGGGTGATGGCACTGCTGCGGCGTCTGTATGGGCGACTGCGGCTGAAGGTCAACGAGACCAAAAGCGCGGTGGCCAGTGTGTTTGGTCGCAAGTTTCTGGGCTACAGCCTGTGGGTGGCTGCGGGTGGGGTGGTCAAACGCAAGGTGGCGGCCAAACCGCTGCTGGCGTTCAAACACCGCATCCGTGAACTGACCCATCGCTCTGGCGGGCGCAGCATGAAGAAAGTGGTGGAACAGTTACGGCCTTACGTGCAAGGCTGGAAGGCGTACTTCAGGTTGGCGCAAACACCCGGTGTGTGGTTGGCACTGGATGAGTGGCTGCGTCACCGGTTGCGCGCGATCCATCTCAAACACTGGCGCCGTGGCACCACCATCTACCGGGAACTGCGTGCGCTGGGGGCATCGGCCGCTGTGGCGCGACAAGTGGCGGCGAACAGTCGTTGCTGGTGGCGCAATAGCGACGGTGCGCTCAAGCGCGTGCTGACCATCGCCTACTTCGACCAACTGGGCGTACCCCGACTCTCATAACCTCAACTTCCCGAACCGCCCGGTGCGGACCCGCATGCCGGGTGGTGTGGCAGGGGTACGGCCTCATGGCCGTCCCCTATGCCGATTTACCGTTGGCGCGTAGTCGTACTTCTATGCGCTTGAAAAACCGGCGCGTTCAGCTATTCGCCTCGGACGTTTCGTTCGCGCGACGCAGCCGTTCGCGGCTATTCGACAGATGCATGCGCATGGCCGCGCGCGCGCCGTCGGCGTCGTGGCGGCTGATCGCTTCGAGAATGCTCTCGTGCTCCAGGTTGACGAGCGACAGGTACGCGTCCGGCTCGGCGCGCGCAATGCCCGCGGAATCGAGACGGTTACGCGGAATCAGCGCGCTGCCCATTTGCGTGAGGATGTCGACGAAATAGCGGTTGCCCGTGGCGCGCGCCACCGAAATATGAAACTGCAGGTCGGCCTCGACGCTGTCGAGTCCGTTATGGCGCGTCGCTTCGATCGCGTCGAGCGCGGCGCGCATGCGCGCGAGGTCTTCCGGTTTGGCACGCTGGGCCGCGAGACCCGCGCATTCCGTTTCGAGGCTGATACGCAATTCGAGGATGCACAGCACGTCGCGCAGCGTGGTGGCCGGCACCATATCAATACCGAGCTTTTCGCGCTGCGGCTCGAGCACGAAGCTGCCGATGCCGTGCCGCGTCTCGATGACCTTGCCCGCCTGCAGGCGCGAAATCGCCTCGCGAATGACCGTGCGGCTCACGCTCAGCGTGACCATGAGTTGCGATTCGGTCGGCAGCTTGTCGCCTGGTTTCAGCGCGTTGGACGCGATCTGCTCGGTGACGTAATTGACGACGAGCTCGGCGAGATTACGAGCGCGTCGTGGCGGTGCCGCGGATGCCAGTGGTGTAGCCATCGAAAACGCCCCTTGAATCAGATAGTTGCAGATACTTTCTGCGATCCATTATACCGTCGTCTGACGACTGATTATAGAAAGGCCGGATCAATTTGAGCGGGAGGTGAGGGCCGGGCCGCAGCGCGCGGCCGCGGCCCGAAGCCGGGCGCTGTAATTCGCGCCGCGCTTAGCGCGGGCGCAGCTCCACGCGCTTGATGTCCTTCACGATCACGAGGTAGCTGAACACCGTCAGCAGCGCGTTCGCGCCGACGAACACCAGCGCGCCGTTGAACGAGCCGCTTTGCGCGACCAGGTAGCCGATCACGATCGGCGTGACGATGCCGGCCACGTTGCCGAACATGTTGAAGATGCCGCCCGACAAACCGAGCGCTTCCTTCGGCGACGTGTCGGCGACCACCGCCCAGCCGAGCGCGCCGATGCCCTTGCCGAAGAACGCGAGCGACATCAGCGCGACGACGATCCAGTCGGTCGAAACGTAGTTGCAGCCGATGATCGACACCGACAGCAGCATGCCGCCGACAATCGGCACCTTGCGCGCGACGGTCAGCGAATGGCCGCGCCGGATCAGCGAGTCCGACAGAATGCCGCCGAGCACGCCGCCGGAAAATCCGCAGATCGCCGGCAACGACGCGACGAGGCCCGCCTGCAGAATCGTCATGTGACGCGCCTGCACGAGGTAGATCGGAAACCAGGTCAGGAAGAAGTACGTCAGCACGTTGATGCAGTACTGCGCGAGATAGACGCCGACCAGCATCCGGTTCGTCAGCAACTGGCGCACGAGCGACCAGCCGCCGGCCTTTTCGACGTCGGCGGGACCGGTTTTCTGGTGACCGTTGATCACGCCGCCGCCCTGTTCGATGTACTCGAGTTCCGAAGCCGACACGCCCGGATGGTCGGCGGGATGCTTCATCACCTTGAGCCAGGTGAGCGCGAGCAGCAAGCCGGCCACGCCCATCACGACGTACACCATGTGCCAGCCGAACGCGTGCGTGAGCCAGGCCATCAACGGCGTGAAGATCACTGCCGCGAAGTATTGCGCCGAGTTGAAGATCGCCGATGCGGTGCCGCGTTCCTTGGTCGGAAACCAGCTCGCCACGACTTTGGCGTTGGCCGGAAAGGCCGGCGATTCCGCCGCGCCCATCGCGAAACGCAACACGAAGAGACCCGTCACCGCGGCGGCCGCGCTGCCGAGCAATCCGATCGAGCTTTGCAGCAGCGTGAAGAGCGACCAGAAGAAAATGCTCGCGGCGTACACGCGCCGTGCGCCGAAGCGGTCCAGCAGCCAGCCGGCCGGCAATTGCGAGGCCACGTAAGCCCAGCTGAACGCCGAGAAAATGTAGCCCATGCGGATCGCGTCGAAGCCGAATTCGGTGCGCATCGCCGAGCCGGTGACCGACAGCGTCGCGCGGTCTGCGTAATTGAACGTGGTGATTACAAAGATAAGAAGCAGGATCGCGTAGCGGACTTTGGTGCGCTTTGCGACGTTGGCGGAACTCGCCGTGCGGCTCATTTCCATGGTCATCTCCTTAATTCTTGTACAAGAGAGCGGGCTCGTGGCCTCGACCGCATGTGCGAAAAACGCCCGGCGACGCGGTCGTCTCCGGGCGCTCCTTGCGCAGCCGTCTATGCGGCTCTCATCTGCGGCAGTTGTCCGCGTGGCCGGCAGTCGATCCGCCGGCCACGCGCGCTGCGTTACTGCGGGCCGAGCGTCTTGATGAGCGCGTCGAGTTGCGCCATTTCTTCTTCGGTCAGATCGGTCAGCGGCGCACGCACCGGGCCGGCGCTGTGGCCGACGAGCTTCGCGCCCGCCTTGACGATGCTCACCGCGTAACCGGCACGGCGGTTGCGAATCTTCAGGTACGGCAGGAAGAATTCGTCGATCAGTTTGCCGACGGTCGCGTGGTCGTCCGCGGCGATTGCGCGGTAGAAGTCCATCGCGGTCTTCGGAATGAAGTTGAACACCGCCGACGAGTACACCGGCACGCCCAGCGCCTTGTAGGCCGCGGCGTAGACTTCCGCGGTCGGCAGGCCGCCAAGGTACGAGAAGCGGTCGCCCAGACGGCGGCGGATCGTCACCATGTTTTCGATCTCGCCCACGCCGTCCTTGAAGCCGATCAGGTTCGGGCAGCGCTCGGCGAGACCCTCGAGCATGTCGGCGTTAAGCTTCGAATTGGCGCGGTTGTAAATGATCACGCCCATGTTCGGCACCGACTTGCAGACTTCTTCGGCGTGCGCGGCGATGCCTTCCTGGCAGGCTTCCGTCAGATAGTGCGGCATCAGCAGAATGCCGTTTGCGCCGTGGCGCTCGGCTTCTTTCGCATACTCGATGGCGACGCGCGTCGGGCCGCCCGCGCCGGCCAGGATCGGCACCTTGCCCTTGCAGACTTCGGCTGCGGTGCGCACGACGTTCGAATAGTCGTTGTGCGTCAGCGAGAAGAACTCGCCCGTGCCGCCGGCGACGAACAGCGCCGAAGCGCCGTACGGAGCGAGCCATTCGAGGCGCTCGGCGAAGGTGTCGGCGCGGAATTCGCCTTGTGCGTCGAAGTCGGTGACCGGGAAGGAGAGGAGGCCTTCTGAAACGGTCTGCTTGAGTTCCTGCGGTGTCGTCATGATGTCTGTATCCAGGCGTCGGTGTAGGTTGGATCAATAGAAATGAAGATTTCTTATACGTCATCGTACAACAACAATTCGGCTAACTCAACGGTGTTTTCGCGGCATAATGGTGCTCTTAGGGTAAATACGGAACATCCCACGCGATTCGCATGTTGTAGGATGACGTATGAATAAGCTGGCGCAGAAGGCGTAAATCGCCATAAGGATCGATGCAATGGAACTTTCACCGCTCTACATTCGCGTTCACCCCAATGACAATGTCGCGATCGTCGTGAACGACGGCGGACTGGGTGAGGGCGCCGTATTCCCCGACGGCCTGGTGCTGCGCGAGCGCGTGCCGCAGGGCCACAAAGTCGCGCTGGCCGATCTGGCCGAGGGCGACGAGGTCATCCGCTATAACGTGGTGATCGGCTATGCGCTGAAGGCGCTGCCCAAGGGAAGCTGGATCAACGAGCACGTGATCCGCATGCCGAGTCCGCCGGGACTCGAAGACTTGCCCATTGCGACGATCAAGGCGCCGGAGATGCCGCCGCTCGAGGGCTACACCTTCGAGGGCTATCGCAACGCGGACGGCTCGGTGGGCTCGCGCAACATTCTGGCGATCACCACGACAGTGCAATGCGTGGCGGATGTGGTCGAACACGCGGTCGTGCGCATCAAGTCTGAGTTGTTGCCGAAGTACCCGAATGTCGACGACGTGGTCGGCCTCGGCCACACCTACGGCTGCGGCGTGGCGATCGACGCGCCCGACGCGATGGTGCCGATCCGCACGGTGCGCAACATCGCGCTGAATCCGAACTTCGGCGGCGAGGTGATGATGGTGAGCCTCGGTTGCGAGAAATTGCAGCCGGAACGCCTGATGCCGCCCGGCACGATTCCGATTGCCGCCGCGCAGAACCCGAGCGAGATCGCGGACATCGGCGATCTTGGCGCCGACGAGAACGGCGACGTGGTCGTGTTGCAGGACGAATCGCACGTCGGCTTCCAGTCGATGATCGATTCGATCATGAGGACCGCCGAAGGTCATCTGAAGCGGCTCAACAACCGGCGTCGCGAGACCTGCTCCGCTGCGGATCTCGTGGTCGGCGTGCAATGCGGCGGCAGCGACGCGTTCTCCGGCCTCACCGCGAATCCGGCCGTGGGCTTCGCGACCGACCTGCTGGTGCGCGCGGGCGCCACCGTGATGTTCTCCGAAGTGACCGAAGTGCGCGACGGCGTCGATCAACTGACGGCGCGCGCGGCGAACGCGGACGTCGCGCAGGCGATCATCCGCGAGATGCAGTGGTACGACGATTATCTGAAGCGCGGCGGCGCGGACCGCAGCGCGAACACCACGCCGGGCAACAAGAAAGGCGGGCTGTCGAACATCGTCGAAAAGGCGATGGGCTCGATCATCAAGTCGGGCAACTCGGCGATTTCGGGCGTGCTGTCGCCGGGCGAGAAAGTGCGCCAGAAAGGGCTGATTTATGCGGCGACGCCGGCGAGCGACTTTATCTGCGGCACGCTTCAGCTGGCGGCCGGCATCAATCTGCACGTCTTCACGACGGGCCGCGGCACGCCGTACAGTCTCGCCGAAGTGCCGGTCATCAAGGTCGCGACGCGTTCCGATCTGGCGCGCCGCTGGCACGACCTGATGGACATCAACGCGGGCACCATCGCGACGGGCACGGCGACGATCGAAGAGGTGGGCTGGGAACTGTTCCGCTTCATGCTCGACGTCGCGAGCGGGCGCAAGAAGACCTGCGCCGAGAAGCTGAAGCTGCATAATGCGCTGGCGCTGTTCAATCCGGCGCCGGTGACCTGAGTGCCGCATCTGGCGAGCCGCGAAATTCGCGGCTCGTTTTACGTGGTGGCTTCACTGCTTCGTTAGCTTCATTTGCCTTATTCGCTTCATTCGCCTCATAGACGGCTCAAACAAAAAGACATGACTGATTCGAATTCCGACCACCCATCCTCGAAAAAACCGTTTCGACGCCTGCTGCTCACCGGCGCGGCAGGCAATCTCGGCAAGCAATTGCGCGGCGCGCTGGCCGCGTGGGCCGACGTGGTGCGCGTGACCGACATCGCGCCGCTCGGCGAGCTGGCTGCGCACGAAGAAGCGTCGATCGTCGACCTCGCCGACGAAGCCGCGGTCCTCGCGCTGCTCGAAGGCGTGGACGCGGTGATTCACCTCGGCGGCATCTCCGTCGAAGCGCCGTTCGCGGATCTGCTCGAAGCGAACATTCGCGGTCTCTACAACCTGTATTCGGCGGCGCAGAAGCAGGGCGTGAAGCGCGTCGTCTACGCAAGCTCGAATCACGCGGTCGGTTTTCATCCTGTGACGGAAGTGCTTGATACGGATGCGCCGTTGCGCCCCGACAGCCTGTATGGCGTGACGAAATGCTTCGGCGAATCGCTGTCGCGCTATTACTTCGACCGCTTCGGGCTCGAGACGGTGTGTCTGCGGATCGGCTCGTCGTTCGAGCAGCCGAAGAACCCGCGCATGCTCGTCACGTATCTGAGCTATCGCGACTTCATCGAACTCGTGCGCTGTTCGCTGTTCACAAATCGCGTTGGCCACGCGATCGTGTACGGCGTGTCGGATAACCGCACCAAGTGGGTCGATAACACCAAAGCGGCGTTTCTCGGTTTCCGTCCGCAGGACAGCTCCGTTCAGTTCGAGCATCTGTTTCCGGTCACCGCGCCGACCGCCGATCTCGACGATCCCACGCAGCGCTTTCAAGGCGGGCCGTTCGTGCTGGCCGGGCCGATGGAGCCGAAGCGATGAGCGCGGCGGGCAATGCTCGCGTCGAACGCGTCGAAGCGGCGGGGCCGACGCCGGCTGCCGTCGGCGAGAGTCCGGTATGGCGCGCGGCGGAACAGGCGCTTTACTGGGTCGATATTCCGGCGCAAAAAATCGTGCGCTTGCGACTCCAAAGCGGCGAGCGGTCTGAATGGCTGTTGCCCGAGAAGGTCGCGTGCATCGCGTTCGATCGTCGCGGCAACGTGCTCGCGGGCTGTGAGACTGGTCTTTTCGCGGTGACGCTGAGCGACGCTTCGGCGCCTCTTGCGACGCAAGCCGAGCCCGTGAAAGTCAGCGGACGCAAGCTCGCCGCGCCGGTCTTCCCGTTCGGCGACATGCGTTTCAACGACGGCCGCTGCGACCGGCAAGGCCGCTTCTGGGCCGGCACGATGGTGCAGGATATGGCGGCCGCCAACCCGGCCGGCGCGCTGTACCGATTTGACGCGGACGGCGTGCTGTCGGCGCCGGTCGTGGACGGACTCATCACGCAGAACGGCCTCGGCTGGTCGCCCGATGGCAGCACGATGTATCTGTCGGACTCGCACCCGCTGCGCAGACAGATATGGGCTTTCGACTACGACGTCGAAACCGGCGAGCCGCGCAACCGCCGCGTGTTCGCGGACCTGAACCACTATGTGGGGCGGCCCGACGGCGCGGCGGTGGATGCCGGCGGCTGCTACTGGATCTGCGCGAACGACGCGGGCGCGCTGCTGCGCTTCACGCCGCAAGGCAAGCTCGACCGGCAGATTAACCTGCCCGCGATCAAACCCGCGATGTGCGCATTCGGCGGCCGCGACCTGGACACGCTGTTCGTCACGTCGATTCGCCCGGCAGCCGGCGCGAGCGAACACGACGGGCATCTGTTCGCGGTGCGTCCCGGCGTCAGCGGCTTGCCCGAGCCGGAATTCGCCGGCGATCTGTAAGCGAAAGAGAGCAGTCGGAAAGAGCGCCGGCGCGGGCAACGCGACCGGCGCTTATTGTTTCACGCGCGTTAATTCATCACTCGTCATACAACATTGTGGCGTCGATACGACGATTTGCGTCGTCGTTTTACGAAAAATCGGCGTTCCGGCCTTCTCCGCTCGCGTGGATCTCCAATCCCGCCGCTGCCGCGCTTATCCATGCTGACAGCGCATCCAGGTCATCTCTACCGGATGCCCGTTTCCTCGGGTAAATACCGTCTGTACAACTCAAACTGCGTTTTATAGACTTCGTATGTCGTCGTACAACGTATAAGCGCAAACAGATTACTTTCTGTACTTTTCGAGATAGCAGCGCACTGCGTGGTACGCGGCGGCTTTGGCGTGCGCGATGGTTCAGAGGTTCACGCCCAGGCATGCCGACGCAGCAGAAGTAAAAGAAGTCGAGTTGTCTGACAGGAGTGCTGATCTTTGTGCCGGGGACGTTGCACGGACAGCACGGCAGGGCGTTCGCCACCGCAGGAGACCGCGGGCGCCGCGCCGGGAGACGCAGCAAAACCATGTCACATCCGAGACTGGCCGTCGTTACGGCAGTTCGCTACCGGCTGTCCGCGAGCGGCTGTTGCAAGCGGCTCTTTGCATCGATTGGATGTCTAATTTTGAGGAATGTCACGATGAATAAGAAGTTTGCCTCTTCCCGTGTTTCGTTGATTGTCGCCGCCTCCGTGCTGGCCTTCGGCGCCATGTCGGCGCAGGCGCGCGTGTTCCGCGTGTCGGACGTGCATGGCGACACGTACCCGACCAACATGGCCGTCAAGTACATGGGCGAGCAGATCAAGAAGGCAACCGACGGCAAGGACTCGGTGAAGGTATTCGGCAACAGCGCACTTGGTTCGGAGAACGATACGATCGATCAGGTGCGCATCGGCGCGCTCGACATGGCGCGCGCGAACGGCGCGGCATTCAACGAGATCGTTCCTGAATCGATGATCCCGTCGCTGCCGTTCCTGTTCCGTGACATCGACCATTTCCGCAAGGTGATGTACGGCCCGGAAGGCCAGAAGATTCTCGACGCGTTCAAAGCGAAGGGCATGATCGCACTGACTTTCTATGAAAGCGGCGCGCGCTCCATCTACACGAAGAAGCCGATTCGCACGCCCGCCGACATGAAGGGCCTGAAAGTGCGCGTGCAACCGTCCGATCTGATGGTCGACGAAATCAGGGCAATGGGCGGCACGCCGACGCCGATGCCGTTCGCCGAAGTCTATACGGGCCTGAAGACGGGTCTCGTCGATGCAGCGGAAAACAATCTGCCGTCGTACGAAGAGACCAAGCACTTCGAAGTCGCGCCGGTCTATTCGGAAACGCAGCACTCGATGACGCCGGAAGTTCTCGTCTTCTCGAAGAAGATCTGGGACACGCTCTCGCCGCAAGAACAGGAAATCATCAAGAAGGCCGCGGCCGATTCCGTGCCGTACTACCAGAAGCTCTGGACAGCACGCGAAAGCGACGCGAGCAAGACCGTGACGAAGGGCGGCGCGCAGATCGTCGCACCGTCGCAGATCGATCGCGCGGCATTCGTCAAGGTGATGCAGCCGGTGTGGGCGAAGTATGAAAAGACCCCGCAAATGAAGCAGCTCGTCGACGAAATCCAGGCAATCAAGTAAGAGTCGCATGGTGTTTTACGCAGCGGGAAAGTCTTGCAGGAAGCTGCGGACTTTCCCGCTGCATGCCGCATGCTGAATGCCGTCGCCGCTGATGTCGGCAGGCAAGAATGGGATCAAGAGATTCATGAAACGCCCAAACGATTTTCTCTTTCGCACGCTAACCGTCATCGCCTCCGTCAGCCTTGCCGCGCTGAGTCTGCTGGTGATCTATGGCGTCGTGATGCGCTATGTATTTAGCGACGCGCCCGATTTCGTCGAACCCATCGCGCTATTGCTCGTAATCGTGATCGCGATGTTCGGCGCCGCGCTCAAAGTTCGCGAAGGCGGCCATATCGGGCTCGATTCGCTCGTGAAGAGCCTGCCGGTGAAAGGCCAACTGATCGCGCACGTGTTCCAGCACTTGTGCCTGATCGCGCTTGCCGTGGCGATCTTCTTCGGCTCTCTGGAGATGGCGGAGACCACGCGGCATGACCACATTCCAATTCTGGGTTTGCCGGAAGCGCTTCGTTATCTGATCCCGGTTATTGCCAGCGTCTGCATCGCGTCGTTCTCAATCGAGAACCTGCTCGCGCTTTTCGCAAAGAAACACAAATAGAACAATCATGGAACTTGCCCTCCTTTCTATCAGTTTCATCGTTTTTCTGGTACTCGGCGTTCCTGTTTCGTTCGCGCTGGGACTCTCGTGCGTGCTGACGTATCTGTACGAGGGACTGCCCGCGGCCACCGCCATGCAGTCGATGGTCTCGGGGATGAATGCGTTTTCATTCCTCGCCGTACCGTTCTTCATCTTCTCCGGCGAGCTGATGCTCCACGGCGGCATCGCCGATCGCATCCTGCGTTTTGCGCAAGCCACCGTCGGTCATTTCCGCGGCGGCCTCGGCATGGCCAATGTGGTCGCGTGCACGTTGTTCGGCGGCGTCTCGGGTTCGCCCACGGCGGACACATCGGCAATGGGCGGCGTCATCATTCCATTGATGAAGCGCGAAGGCTATAGCGCCGCGTACGCCGTCAATGTCACGACGCATTCGTCGCTGGCGGGCGCGCTGATGCCGACGTCGACGAACATGATCATCTACGCATTCGCCGCGCAGGGCATTACAGGAACGCTGAACGGTGTGCCGATGAGCGGCGTGTCGATCGGCGACCTGCTGTTCTCGGGTCTATTGCCGGTGTTGTGGGTGATGGGCTTCGTGCTGATCGCCGCGTACTGGCAAGCGGTGCGCTACGGCTATCCGCGCCGTCCCGACGGTTCGACCGGACTGCAGCGTTTCCCCGGCTGGCTCGCGGTCGCGCGCACGTTCCTTGGCGCATTGCCGGGCCTGATGGTGATCGCGATCATTCTGGTCTGCGTGGCAAAGGGTATTGCTACGGCGACGGAAGCCGCCGCTATTGCAGTCGCTTATTCGCTTGTGCTGACAGTCGTCGTGTATCGCACGATGACGCTGAAGAAGCTCTCTTTCGCCTTGTCGAAAGCCGCGAAAACGACGGGCGTCGTGCTGCTTCTGATTGGCGTATCGAACATGCTGCGCTACCAGATGGCTTATCTGGAGATCCCCGATGCAATCGAGCACATGCTCGACGGCGCAACGAGCATTCCCTGGTTGATGCTGCTGTACATCAACATCATCCAGATCTTCCTCGGCACGTTTGTCGATATGGCGGCGCACATTCTGATCACCACGCCGCTGTTCCTGCCGATGGCGATGCATAGCGGCGTCGGCCCCGTGCAGTTCGGCATCATGATCCTGCTGAATTGCGCATTAGGTCTCGTGCATCCGCCGATCGGCTCAGTGCAGTTCATCGGCTGCGCGATTGGGAATGTGTCGATTGGGGAAACTACCAAGGTGGCGTGGCCTTATTACCTCGCTATCTTCAGCGCCATTAACATTGTGACGTACGTCCCGATGTTCTCCACGTGGTTGCCGAGCCTGATTAATGGACACCCGGTTTTCTGACCGGACATCCCCGATTCACCGGTTGCGCGGTTCAGACAATGACCGGTAGTCAAGAACAATTTTTTAAAGAGGAGCATAAATGAAAAAGGCACTAGCAACCTCCGCCCTTGGCCTGTTCGCCCTTGGCGCACACGCTCAGAGCAGCGTGACGTTGTACGGTATCGTCGATACAGGGATCGGCTACCAAAGCAGCTCGGCGGCGCTCGGCTCGAATTCGGGCGGCCGCTCGGTTGTGAAGATGAACAACGGCATCTGGGCGGGTAGCCGCTTCGGCCTGAAGGGTAGCGAGGATCTGGGCGGCGGCACGAAGGCCATTTTCCAGTTGGAGCAGGGCTTTAACAGCGCAACCGGCGCGCAGAGCGTGAACGGCCTCGGCTTCAGCCGCCAGGCCTGGATCGGCGTGACGAACCCCACGTACGGTACGCTGACGGCTGGCCGTCAGTACACGTCGTACTACACGCTGCTGTCGCCGTACAGCCCGACTACGTGGCTGACGGGCGCTTACGGCGCACACCCGGGCGATCTCGATTCGCTGGATACGATCTATCGCGCGAATAACTCCCTCGTGTACACGTCGCCGAAGATGTACGGTGTGACGGTGAGCGGTTCGTACTCGTTGGGCGGCGTGCCGGGCAGCTTCAACGCCGGCTCGACGTGGAGCGCCGCGGTGCAGTACCTGAACGGTCCGTTCGGTATCGCAGCGGGCTTCCAGCGCATCAACAACTCGACACCTGGCGGTGGTCAGTGGGGCCCCGAGTCGACTACGTCGAATAACGGTGCGACGAGCGGCCCGGGTCTGTCGGGCATCACGAACGGTTACCGCACGGCGCAGGCTCAGCAGCGCTTCGCGGTTACCGGCGGCTACGCGTTCAGCTCGCAATGGGACGTGTCGTTCTCGTACTCGAACGTGCAATACATTCCGGGTGTGAACTCGGGTTTCCGTCATCAGGCGACGTTCAACACGGGTGGCGCAGTGGTGCACTTCAAGCCGATCGGTGCACTCGACTTGGCAGCCGGCTATAGCTACACGCGTGCGACGGAATCGAATGGCATTTCGAGCGCAGCCAGCTATCACCAGTTCAACCTGTCGCAGTACTACAGCCTCTCCAAGCGTACGGGTCTGTATGCGGTGGAAGCGTATCAGCGTGCGAACGGCAAGACGATCGGCAACAACGGCGTGAGCATCATCAACGCGACGGCCGATATCGGCGACGGTCAGAACAGCGCGCCGTCTTCGTCGCGCAGCCAGGTTGCAGGCGGCGTGGGCATCATCCACCGCTTCTAATGGCTCTGGAGTAGCGGCGGCGTGTTGTTACGCCGCCACAGCGGCGCATTTTGTTCATGCGTCGCTGAGTAATAAAACCGCTGCGCGCACCGCGCGCGCAGCGGTTCAATTCAACTCTCGCTGTCGGACCACAAGCGTCCTCCCGTCGCCCAATTTTCGCGCTTCACGTCGGTGAGAATAATGTCCACCGAATTCGGTTCGACGCCGAGCGACTCGCATGTCGCTTTCGTGATTGCTTCGACGAATTGGCGCTTCTGCTCGAGTGAGCGGCCTTCAAACAGTTCGATATGAAACGTGGGCATAATGTATATGGCTCCGTTGATAAAGCGATCGGCGTACTGCGCCGCGTATTCGTTAAGCGCTAATCACGATAGCTCGGATCGAGCCGGTCGAGCTTGCGCAGCAGCGCGGGCCATTCAAGTGTTCCTTCGATTGCGCCGCCATCGTAGAGCTGCTCGGCCGTGCGCGCGGCCACTGCATCGTCGGGCACGACGAGCGGCGCGCCGCATGCCTGCGCCTGCAACTGGATCTCGCAAGCCTTGAGCAACGTCGCCATCAGCACGTACGCTTCGGCGACCGTGCGGCCGACCGTCAGCGTGCCGTGATTGCGCAGCAGCATGGCCGGCTTGTCCGCGAGATGCTCGACGAGGCGCTCGCTCTCAGCGGGTGTGAATGCCAGGCCTTCATAGTCGTGATACGCAAGCTGGCGATAAAAACGCAGCGCGTGTTGCGACGCGGGCAGCAGTCCCGCAGGCTGCGCGGAGACGGCCACGCCCGCCGTATTGTGCAGATGCATCACGCAGAAAGCGTCGGCGCGCGCGGCATGCACGGCCGCATGAATCGCGAAGCCCGTCACGTTCACCGTGTATTCGCTTGCACCGACGATATTGCCGTCGACGTCGATCTTCACGAGATTCGACGCACGCACTTCATCGAATGTGAGGCCGAACGGATTGATCAGGAAGTGGCCCGGCTCGTTCGGCACGCTCGCGGAGATGTGCGTGTAGATGAGATCGTCCCAGCCGTTGAGCGCGACGAGTCGATACGCGGCGGCGAGGTCGACGCGAGTCTGCTGCTCCGCGTCGGAGCGTGGCCCGGATTGCGCGACGCGGCCCTTCGGTACATGAGCGAACGACATATGTTTCTCCTGATGGTGCGTAACGGAGTGCCTACGAGTAGAGCATTAGCGCGCGACGCGGCTTCAGCCATTGCACGCCCCACGTTGCGGCGACGAACGGCGCGGTCAGCACGGGCAAGCCAACGCACGCAGCGCCCGCTTGCAGCAGCGCCGCGAGCGTCACGCCGCCGAGCATCCATACAAGCCCGCATTCGGTCAGCGCCAATGCGGTGAGCGCGCCGTTGAATCCTAGCAGGCCCGCGTTAAACGAGCTTGCCGTCGCGCCCAGCAGCAGATGTTCGGCGCTCGCGAGAGCCGCGCCCGTCAGCACGCAGAGCGCGTGACGCGGAGATGCCGCGGCGATGCCGATCAGCACTAACACGCCGGCCGATGCGCCGCCAGCGAACGCGGTTTGCGCGAGACCAGCGAGCAGGCCGCTGGCGAGGTCGGCGTGCGTGTGCGCCGTTGCGAGCGTCGACGATGACGGCGCGCTTGCGGTCATCGGCAGCCAAAGCCAGGTGACGATCAAACACGGGCTCGAGAAATAGCAGAGGCCACGCAAGCGCAGCCATCGCGACCACGGTGCGAGCAGCCAGGCCGTGCCTGTTGCGGCGAGAATCGCGACGGCGGCAGCGGTCGCGTTGTCGGCGATGAAACTGAACGCGGCGAGTCCGGCCAACGCGCCGTTGAAACCGTAGAGTCCTGCGTGCAGGTCGTCGTCGGAATAGCCGGCCAGCACCGCGCTCACGTTGGCCGCGACCGCGCCGGTCAGCGCCGCGCACGCGAGACGCGGGTCCCACAGCAGCCAGCCGGCCAGCAGACATGCGCCCGTAAAAGCGTTCGCTTGCAGCACGATCTGGCCAAGACTGCGCAGCAGCGTGCGTAGTGCTGCGGAGTGTGCTTCGGTCGCGGCGGCGTGCATGAGTTGTGGATCGATGAGCGTTGGAATCGCGGCGACGTCGCGGACACAGGTGAAACGCGAGCATAGGGCAGTGCTGCCGCTGCGTGCATGCGGGCGCGTTGATAGTCGCTATTTGCAACGCTTCGCATCATGCGGCGATTCGCGCATCGGCGAAAGTAAGACGTTCGCGCTACGATACGAAACGCGGCACGTGCCGCGGTTTTCATCGCGAGGAGGCGATCCAATGCGTGAACTTCGGTGGGCATCGCAAGAGGGCGACGGTATCGAACATCTGACGTTCGACGCGCGCGACGACGGCTTCGAAGTCGAAAGCGTTGTCGTCGGCCAGCGCTATGGCAAGAGCTATGGGCTGCACTACACAGTGCGTTGCGATGTGCAATGGCGCACGCGTCATGCTTGGCTGAAGATTGTCGGCGCGGGAGAACTGGAGTTGCACGGCGACGGCGAGGGCCATTGGCGCGATGGTCACGGCCTTGTGCTGAGCGCGATCGAAGGATGCGTCGACATCGACATCGCAGCCACGCCGTTTACCAACACGCTGCCGATTCGCCGGTTGCAACTCGCGCAAGGCGAGCGCCGGCCTCTGCAAGTTGCCTACATTTCGACGCCGGACCTTCAGGTCACGCGAGTCGAGCAGGCGTATTCGTGTATCGAGCTGAATCGCGAATATCGCTATGAAGGCATTTTCCGCGATTTCACGGCGAATATGAAAGTGGATGACGACGGGCTCGTGATCGACTATCCGACGCTATTCAGTCGCCTGCCGCGCGAGCGTTGAAGGGCGCGTTGAACGACGATGTACCCGAGCCGCCCGGTCGATACAGGTGCCGCGCAACGAAGCGTTCGATGTGCGCGGCGACCACTTGCGGCTCGCGCAACACGACCCAATGGCCTGCGTCAATCTCGATGCGCTCATAGGGACCAAGCCACGCTTCCTGTCCGAGCGACAATTCCGGCCCGACGTAACGATCGCGTAGCGGCACGATGAATTGCACCGGCGCGTGAGCGTGGCGCGCGCGTGGATGCAGCAGCTTGTCGATGAAATTCGCGCGGTAAAGACCGAGGCCGTTGATCGCGTTGCGCAGTTGCGCGGGGTCGCGCGGTGCCCGCACGCGCTCGGTCATGCGCAGCCACAGCGGCCACATGCGTGCGCCGCCAAGGCGCCATACGAGTTCCGGCAGCCACGGCAGATGAAAGAAGAAGATGTACCAGGACCTGATCATTTGTCGGATGCGACCGCGCGGAAATTGTTTTGTCATCCTATGTTTTTCGTCAGCAGCGTTCGCGCCGCGCAAGTCCAGCGACGCGTGATCAAGGCACGGCCCCGAGATGGACGTATACGACGCAATCCGTCCTTTGAATTCCGGACTGGTGACGGCTTCCCAGCTTTGAATCGAGCCCCAGTCGTGACCGACGAGGTGAAACGGCTGCGCACCGCAGGTCGCATCGACGACCGCCGTGAGATCGGCTGCAAGTTGTTCGAGACGATAGCCGCCGCGCGTGGCCGGTGCGCCGGACGCGCCGGCGCCGCGCACGTCGTAGCTGATGACGCGGTAGCGCGCGTCGAGTTGCGCGCGCACCGGTTCCCACACCGCGGCCGAGTCGGGATAGCCGTGCACGAGCACGATGGGCGGCGCCTCTCGCGGTCCGCTGACGTAGACGGCGAGCCGCACGTCGCCGGCATCCACCGACAACGTGTCGCGTATCACGCGGCCGCCTGCATGCCGCGGCGCGCTGAGCGGCGCGTATTCGGCGCGGCTGCGTTGGCGGCATCGACTGCTGCGACGAGGCCGTCGATGCGCGCAAGCTGCGCGCGATTATCGTGGTCCCACGGATGAAAACCCGGCCGGAAAAAACTCAGCCATTCGCCGGCAATCCGCGGAAAAACGCCATGACGTGGCCCATAAAGATACTTCAGCACGCGCCACATGCCGCTCACATGACCGCCGCGTTTTCGATCGGCGATGATCAGACGCACGTGGTAGTCGAACACGATCAGCCAGAACGTGATCGTCGTGGCGAGCATGACGCCCGTGCGCAACAGATAGCGGCCGAGGCCGGGCTTGAGCACTGCATTCCATACGTCGTAGGAAACGGATTTGTGTTCGGTCTCTTCGAGCGCATGCCACGTCCACATCTGCGCGTAGCCTTGAACAGATCCGTCGATGCGCGTCGCGTCCTCGAGCAGCAAACCCGCAAGCATCGCCGTGTAATGCTCGAGGCAAACGGTGACGGCCAACTGATACGAATGCGGCAGCACCTTGCGGCCGAAGTTGAGGATCGCCCACAGCCGCTTGTCGAGTTTATGCGCGGGCAGACCGGCCTGTTGCAACAGGTCGTTGTACTCGACATGCTCGCGCGTATGCATGGCTTCCTGGCCGATAAAGCCGAGCACCTGCTTTTTCAACACGGGGTCGTCGATGTCGTCGCGATAGTGGCGCACGCTGTCCATGAAAAAACGCTCGCCAGCCGGGAACAGCAGCGAAAGGGCGTTGAAGAAGTGCGTGACGTGCGAGCCTTGTCCATGCCAATCGCAGGCACGCTCGGGCGGAAGATTGAAGCGTAAGTCGCGGCGAACGGGCATCATGGCCTTTTCTCCTTGAATTCGTGTGATTCCTCGTGATTCCTTATGAATCTTTCCAATTCCCGAGCGTCGCGCTGCATCACGCGCGCCTGCCGGCGAGCTCCGCCGCGCGCCGTGCGCGTTTCTCCGCGATGCGCTTCATGCGCCGCGTTTGCAGCACGACGAGTGCCTGATAGGCGGCGGGCAGCGTGCGCGCGAGCCAGTCGGCGGCTCGCGCATCGCGGCCGATCAGCACACGCCGCTTGTTCCTGCGCACGCCGTCCAGAATCACGCGCGCGGCTTCGTCGGCGGTGGTGATAAAGAACTTCTCGAAGTCGTCCTTGCCTTGCTGTTCGTTTTCCACCATGAAGCCGATCATATTCGGCGCAATGCGGCTCGACTGCGCAATGCCGGTGCGGATGCCGCCCGGATGCACACACGTCGCCGACACGCCGCATTTCATCAGGTCGAGTTCCTGGCGCAGCGCTTCGGTGAAGCCACGCACCGCGAACTTGGTCGCGTTGTAGCCGCTCATGCCGGGTTGCGAAAAGAGACCGAACACGCTCGACGTATTGACGACGTGACCTTCGCCCGAAGTCTTTAAATAAGGCAGAAACGCCTTCGTGCCGTGCACGACACCCCAGAAGTTGATGCCGACGATCCATTCGAGATCCGCGTACTCCATTCCTTCAATGGTGCTCGACAACGCGACGCCCGCGTTGTTGAACACCAGATTGACGCGCCCATGCTCAGCAGCCGTTTGCGCCGCCCACGCGAACATCGCGTTGCGATCCGACACATCGAATACGGCCGTCGTGATGAGAAGCGGCGCGCCCACGATATGCGGTGCTGCGGCCTGTGCGAGTCGAGCGGTCTCCTCGAGGCTCGTCGCGTTGCGGTCGGCGAGGGCGAGATGGCAACCTTCGCGCGCGAGGCGAATCGCAAGCGAGCGGCCCATGCCCGAACCCGCGCCGGTGATCGCGGCGACCTTGTCGGTGAAGTGCTTCATTGGTTTTATCTCCTGTCCTCTCTGAAGGTGCGTTGTCGTTATTGCGTGTTTTCAGGTCGCTTCCGCCGATGCCGATGCCGTGCCTTGCACATGCGCGCTTTGCGTTGCAGCGGCATGTGCGCTCACGTTCACGTTGACGCTCTGAGGCGCGGGCGAATAGGCGAAGTAATCGGCCATGCTGAACGTGCTGGTGGCTTTGCGGAATTTGTATGCGAAGCCGGGCCACAGGGTCGTGTTCTTCCCGGTTCTCGGGTCCAGATACCAGCTCTTGCAGCCGCCCGTCGACCAGATCGCGCGGCCGAGCTGCTGCTGAATCTGTTCGTTGTACGCGCGCTCCACGTGCGGACGCACTTCGATCGCCGCTGCGCCTTCGTTCTGCATCGCCTTCAACGCACGCAGAATGTATTCGACCTGCGACTCGATCATGAACACCATCGAGTTGTGACCGAGGCCGGTGTTCGGACCCACGATCATGAAAAAGTTCGGATAGCCAGGCAATGTCGTACCCAGGTACGCATGCGCGCCGTCTCTCCATGTATCGACGATGTCGACGCCGCCGCGTCCGCGCACCACGCCTCGGGCAAACGGATCGGCAACCTGAAAGCCCGTGCCGAAGATCAGGCAGTCGGCCGGATGACGCACGCCGTCGCTCGTGATGACGGCGTCTTCGTCGATGCGCTCAATCGCGCTCGTCGTCACCGACACATTTGCTCGCGACAGGGCGGGGAAGTAGTCGTTCGAAATGAGGATGCGCTTGCAGCCCATCGTGTAATCCGGCGTGAGCGTCGCGCGTAATTGCGGGTCGCGCACCTGGCGGCGCAAATGCCGCTCGGCGACTTTCTGCGCGGTCTTCATCAGCGACGGATGAACCGCGAACCCCAGCGCACGCGATTCGAGCATGCAGTACAGCGCCGAGCGCATGACCTTCTGCGTGAACGGCAGATGTTTGAAAAGCCACTGCTCGATGGGCCGCACGGCGCGGTCGGCCTTCGGCATGATCCACGGCGGCGTGCGCTGAAACAGATCGAGATGCGCGACGCGCGGCGCGATTTGCGGCACGAACTGGATCGCGCTTGCGCCCGTGCCGATCACGGCGACGCGTTTGCCTTCGAGCGGGTAGCCGTGGTCCCAATGCTGCGAGTGAAACGCGCGGCCCTTGAACGTCTCGATGCCGGGAATGTTCGGCGTCGACGCGCGCGAGAGTCCGCCCATCGCCGAAATCAGCACGCGCGCCGACCACTGCTGTCCGTTGGCGAAGCGCAGATGCCAGCGGCGGCGCGTGTCGTCGTAGATGGCGCTCGTCAGTTCATGGCCGAAACGCAGATGACGCTCGACTCCAAAGCGCCGCACACAGTCGTCCAGGTACGCGCGGATTTCCGGTTGCCGCGCGAACATACGCGACCAGCGAGGATTCGGCGCGAACGAAAAGGAGTACACGTGCGATTGCACGTCGCATGCACAGCCGGGGTAGTGGTTGTCGCGCCATGTGCCGCCGACCGAATCGGCTTTTTCGGCGACGAGAAAATCGGTCAAGCCCGATTGCCGCAAGCGGATCGCCATGCCGAGGCCCGCGAAACCCGTCCCGATAATGGCGATGTCGGTCTCGGCAGGCGCGGACGGGTGGTCCGCCGTGACGTCGTGGGGCATTCGTGCGTTCATCCCGTCGTCTCCCTTTTACGCTCATAACTGTTACATTGAGTGATGTAACGATAGGATGTGGAGACGGACGATGCAAGAGGGCGGCTAGACGCCCGACTCTAGGAAGTGGTGAAACGGCGGTGGCGCAATGACGCGATGGTCGTTGCGGCGCAAAGCTCGCGCATCGGCTGACTTACTGTTTGCGCGTTTTCTTTGTGCCCGTCGGGCGCGCGATGCTCGGCTTCGCGCCGGATTCACCGAGTTTCTTCGCCATGATCGCGGCGACGCGATCGCCGAGATAATCGCCGGACGCTTCTTCCAGCGCACGATTCATCTCGCTTTCGACGAGCACCATCGCGAGCGGCCGCACGCGCCAGATTGCGTCGACGAGCGCGGGCACGTCGGCGGGCGGCGGAAGCGCGTCGGGATCGTAGCGGTCGAGTTGACGCACGACCAGATCCACCAGGGCCTTCGCGACCACGCTGAAATGCGGACGCACCGCGCCGACGGCCTCGAGCAGATCGGCGAGCGGAATGCCTTCTTTCGCGAGCGTCGCCCCGGCTGCGAGCGCAGTGGGGCTCGCCGACACGAACGAGAGGCCGTCGCGTTCCAGCAGGCCGAGATCGACCGCCTTGGCAAGCGCCGCCGGCGAAGCCTTGTCGCCGAACATCTGCAGCAACTCGATCAACGAATATTTCCGCGGATGCTCGCGCGACCAGCGTCCGCCGATCGCGGTTTCGAGGCCGAGAATCGAGCGAAGATCGTGTCCTTCGTCGACGGCCTTGATCAGATCCTGGATGTTCGCGAGCGTGTAGCCGCGCGCGAGCAGATGATTGATGAGCTTCAAACGCGACACATGCGTGTCGTCGTACACGCCGACCCGGCCGCGCTTCTCAGGCGGCGCGAGAAGCCCGCGGTCCTGATACGCGCGCACGTTGCGCACGGTCGTGTCGCTCACGCGCGCGAGTTCGTCGACGGTGTATTCGTTGCGCGGCGCGGCACTCGCGGGCATGTTGGCGGGCTGTTGCGGGGCGTCGGGCGCGGGTGACGGAGGCGGTTTTGGCATGCCCGCGATTTTACCGCGCTGCGCGGAAGGCGAACCGGCTACGTTTGCTGATCGGGTGGCGTCGTGGCGCCCGCGCCCAACGTCCTTTGCATCAACGTGCTGTCGAGCCAGCGGCCATGTTTGAAACCGACTGCCTTCAACGTGCCGATCAGCTCAAAACCCAGTTGCTGATGCAGCGACAGCGAGCCGCCGCTGCCGCCGTCCGCGATGACGGCGACCATCTGGCGCCAGGGTCCGGCTTCGCATCGTTCGATCAGCGCCTGCAGCAGCACGCGGCCGAGGCCGCGTCCGCGATAGGCGTCGCTCACGTAGATCGAATCTTCGATGGTGTTGCGATACGCGGCGCGCGGGCGGTACGGCGTCGCGTAGCAATAGCCCGCAACTTCGCCGTCGATCTCGGCGACCATGTACGGCAATCCGTGGTTGCGCACGGACGCGAGACGCGCGCGCAGTTCGTCGACGGAAGGCGGGACTTCCTCGAACGACGCGACGCCGGTCAGTACATGGTGCGCGTAAATGGCCTGAATCGCGGGCAAGTCGGCTTCTGTCGCGTCGCGGATCAATGGGGCGCTCGATGCAGCGGTCGATGCCGAAGCGGAGGCGGGGAGGGTTGTACTCATAACGTATTCCAGGAGCGGCCTTGCATAGCGCTTACGGTCTGTCGTGCCGGTTCTTCCGACGATACGTTTTACTATGCCCGCCGCGCCGCCAAATTCAAAGCCGTTCAAAAATCGTAGTACGCGAACACCGCGCGGCTCACGCCGTGCGCCGTGCAGGCGGCGCCTTCGAAAAGCGCCGCGCGCCGGCCACGCACGCGACCACCGCGACGGTCACGGCGATCATCGAGGGCGGCACCTGTTCATGCAGCAGAAGCCCCGCGAGCAGCAGTCCGAAGAACGGCTGCAGCAATTGCAGTTGGCCGACTCCCGCGATGCCGCCAAGCGCGAGGCCGCGATACCAGAACACGAAGCCGATCAGCATGCTGAACAGCGACACGTACGCGAGGCCCCAGAGCGCCGCATGGCTGACGCCCTCGAACGACGCGGGTCGGGTCCACCAAGCAAGCGGAAGCATCAGCGGAAGCGACAGCACCAGCGCCCACGAAATGACCTGCCAGCCGCCGAGGTGCCGCGATAGCCGCGCGCCTTCCGCATAACCGAGCCCGCACGCGACGATCGCCGCGAGCATCAGCGCATCGCCGACCGGAGACGCGTCGATGCCGTGGCGCATCGCGAACGCGACCACTGCGCCGCTGCCGAGCGCGGAAAACAGCCAGAACGCCGCTTGCGGACGCTCGCCGCCGCGCAGCACGCCGAAGATCGCGGTGGCAAGCGGCAGCAACCCGACGAATACGATTGCGTGCGCCGAGCTGACGTGCCGCAGCGCAAGCGCGGTCAAAAGCGGAAAGCCGACCACGACGCCGAGCGCGACCACCACGAGCGGAATCACGTCGCGGCGCGCGGGACGCGCCTCGCGAAAGAGGAGCAGCAGCGCGAGACCGAGCGTGCCTGCAATGGTTGCGCGCGCGACCGTCAGAAACACAGGGTCGAGCCCTTGCACGGCAATGCGCGTGGCCGGCAGCGAGCCGCTGAAGATCAACACGCCTATGAACCCGCTCAGCCAGCCGTTCGTCGTCTTGTCCATTCGAAAAGTCCGTGCGCAATGAAATGAAGCCTATAGCATCCGCTCCCGGCATGAAAACGTTAAGCTACGGATCAGTACAATTCATGCAAACTGTACCGACGAAGGAGCAGTACGGATGGGCGATAGTGGACAGAACGCCGACGGCGAAAAGCCGCAAGGCACGCGGGTTGGCATCGTCATGGACAATCTGCGTGAACGCATTGCCAGCCGCTCGCTGATGCCAGGCGCACGCGTGCCGTCGATCCGCGTGATGACGGACGCGCTCGGCGTGTCGAAGTCGACGGTGGTCGAGGCCTATGACCGGCTCGTTGCCGAAGGCGTGATCGTCGCGCGGCGCGGCTCGGGATTTTTCGTGTCGGGCCACGCGCCGCCGCTCGCGCTCGCCGATCTCGGGCCGCGTCTCGATCGCGAGGTCGACCCGCTGTGGCTCACGCGCCAGTCGTTGCAATCGGACTCAAAGGTGCTCAAGCCGGGTTGCGGCTGGATGCCGGCGTCGTGGCTGCCCGAGGACGGCGTGCGCCGCGCGTTGCGAGCGATAGCGCGCGATCCGCAGTCGCCGCTCGCCGATTACGCGAATCCGTACGGTCTGCCCGCGTTGCGTCAGCAACTCGCGTGGCGGCTCGCGCAGCACGGCGTCGACACGCCGCCCGAGCAGATCGTGCTGACCGACGGCGGCACGCATGCGCTCGACCTCGTGTGCCGCTTTCTGCTCGAACCGGGCGACACGGTGTTGATCGACGACCCGTGCTATTTCAACTTTCAGGCGCTGCTGCGGGCGCATCGCGCGCGTATCGTCGGCGTGCCTTACACGCCGTCCGGGCCGGATCTCACGGCCTTCGAGCGGGCGCTGATTACGCACCGTCCGCGGCTTTATGTGACCAATTCCGCGATTCATAACCCGACCGGCGCCACGCTCGCGCCGGCGATCGCACATCGGCTGCTCAAGCTTGCGGGCGAGCACGATCTGATCGTGGTGGAGGACGATATCTTCGCCGACTTCGAAGACGAAGCCGCGCCGCGTCTCGCGGCCTTCGACGGGCTCACGCGCGTGGTGTCGATCGGCAGCTTTTCGAAAACCCTCTCAGCGGCGGCGCGTTGCGGTTATATCGCTGCGCGCGGCGAGTGGATCGAGCCGCTGATCGACCTGAAGCTCGCCACGACGTTCGGCAACGGGCAGCTTACGGCGAGCGTCGTGCATCGATTGCTGGTGGATGGGACGTACCGGCGTCATCTCGAGTCGATGCGCGCGAAGCTCGCGGACGCGATGGGCGAGACCATGCGCCGCCTCGGCTACGCCGGCCTCGATGTGTGGACGCGGCCGCGCGCGGGCATGTTCGTCTGGGCGCGTCTGCCCGATTCGCTCGACGCCGCCGACGTCGCGCGTCATGCGTTAGGCGCCAATGTCGTGTTCGCGCCGGGCAATGTGTTTAGCGTCTCGCAGTCGGCTGGCGGCTATTTGCGCTTTAACGTATCGCAATGCAATCGGCCGAAAGTGTATGAAACCTTGCAGCGGGCGATGGAAAGCGCGGCCACGCGCGGCGAGCGCGAGCGGGCGTGACGGTGCATGAGGGCGCCTGTTTGCTCGCCCCCAATTCAATTCATTTGCACAGCAAAAGCAACCGCTCCTGGTTCGTACACGTGCTGCGCGGTTTTTGCGCGACCTGCGCGGCGGCAGCCGCCGCGTTGACGCTCGCGGTTCTGTTGGCGAGGCACGCACGCAGATGCTTCTCGACCGGCGGGTAATACTTCCAGCCGCGTACGAGCGTCGGCAACTCGAGCTTCACCTGTTTCCACTTCGGATGCCCGTGTTCCTGCAGGTTATCGAAGTTCGCGCACAGCGAGTCGGCAAAGTGATTCAGGTTGCCGACGGTATCGCGCAAGCCGTAGTCGTAAGTGACGAGGAAAGCCTTGACCGTCAGCGTCGGAACGTCTTCCTTCAGCCAGTTCGGATAGCTGGTTGCGCGGATCGTCGCCGGAAAATAGGTTTGCTTCGCGCGGGTCGTTTCCGGTGCTGCTGAATCGGCCTTTAGCAGACGGATTTGCTGCAACAGTTCCGGGTTCATGTCGTTGAACAGTTTCGCAGGCTGCCCGACGACGATGATGGCGACGTCCACTTTTTTCACGATCAGTGCGGCGAGTGCGTCCTCGTTGCTCAGATGCTGGACGTTCTGCTCGGGAATCGGCTGGCCGAACATCAGGCGATACAGCGTGGTCGCCGACTGCGCGGTGCCGCTGCCGAGCAGGCCGACGCTGATGGTTTTGTCCTTGATGTCGCTTAGCGTTTTGAGCGGCGAATCCGCGCGCACCACGACGTTTATCTCTTCGTCATAAAGCGGCATGATGAGACGCAGCGGACGAATCGCGGTACCGGCATCGGGATTGCCGGAGTTGGCCATGTCGATGTACGCCTGATACACGTCGGACTGCACGAGAGCGAGCTTGACCCCCGGCTCATAGCGCATGCGCTGCACGTTCTCGGCCGAGCCCTTGGACGCGACCACGGCGAGGTCGATGCCGACGGGTTGCGCGACCCATTTGGACAGGTCCTGACCGATCTGGATATACGTGCCCCGTTCCGGGCCGGTAACGATCTTGTAGTGCGCGGGTTCGGCACTGATCAGCGAAGATGCGAGGAGCAACGCCGCTCCGAGCCATCCCGTCAAAAGTTTATGTAGCATGGTTCGCACCTATCGGTCAGTTGGCACAACCTCGTCCGTTCGATTCGGCATCCGAAATATCTGTTTGATTAGTTGGTAGTCTGACGGACGGTTTTTGCACTGGACGTCGTCTGCGAGTTGAGCGGCGCCCAGCCCGTTTCGCGGATCACGCGCTCGAGGATCGTTTTCGCGGCGTCGCTGCCGGTGTCCAGCGCGAGCGCCTCGTCTGAATGCTCGCGCGCGCAGGGCCACGACTGCTGATCGGCGCACATTTGCGCGGCGAGCAATGCAGCGTCGCGGCGCGCCGTCAACGGCTTCAATCGCGCGGCGAGAGTCTGCGCCTCGCTGCTGTCCGGTTGCAGCAATTGCACCGCGGCCAGAGCGGCTTGCGCCGCGCTGAGATCGTTCGCGGCGACTGCGGTCCGCGCTGCCTGCAACGCCTGGCCGGCATCGCGGAATTGCGGCGTGGCCGGTTTCGTTGAAGGTATCGCGATCGGCACGGCGGCCGGCAACGCCTGCGTGGTGCTTCGTATGGCGCCGGCGCTGATCGGTTTGCCAGGCACGGCGCCAACACCCGTGTTGGCCGCCTGATCCGGCGAGTATCGTGCGATGGTGCCCGTCGCGGTCCTCGCATCCTGCGCGGATTCCAAAGCCTGGTCGCCGTTGCCATGCAGCTCGCGGCTCTCGCTCAATAGCGCATAGCCGACATACGCCAGGCCCGCGGCGACAACGGCCACGCTCGCCACCACCACGTGCCGCACACGCAGACCGGCGCGCTGCACCACCTCGCCGGTTTCGGTGACGGGCAGCAACGAAGTATCCGGCGCGACGAGCGGCGAAGGCGCCGTTTGAAGACTGGCCACCGGCGCGAAATTCAATCCGGCATGTAGTGCGCCGCCGGGGAAGTCGGGCTCGCTGAATGTCGGCACGGTGAAGCTGTCGTGCAACGTCGACATGTTCAGTGTATTCAACGTTTTCGGCCTGCTTTCATGCAACGCGTTGCGGGTAGACGCGTCGTCATCGAGCGGATGAAAAGCGCCGCAATACGGGCAGTGTTCGAGTTGCCGGTAGAGGGCGCCGCCACATCGGTTGCAGGGCGTCGGAAATTGATGGCCAGCTAAGGTTTGAGTGGACATGCTATGGCTCCACCTGTGGAAAACAATGCCGTTACGGCATGCTCCCGATCGCGTTTGAGGCGGGGTCGGCGTCCGCGGAAACCACGATCTACATGCGCCAGAGAGTCCGGGCATGCACGAAGAGAACGTTGCATGCCGTCGTTTTCAATATGTGGCGTTTCGAGACGCGCGTCAATGGACGATCGACCCTATGTTATGTGCGCTACCGCACATTACCAGGTAGGACGAATGATCGTGCATGTGAGGAAGACGAGCGCGCGCCGCTTTTTTTATGCTATTGGCGCGCCGCTCGAAGATGAATTTCGGGCGCTTGCAACTAACGTTGGCATGAAGCGACCGACAGAGAAGAAGCGCAATGCGATTACTTACTGCTTGCGCAGCGGATGATCTTTCAGCAGCCACGCGCATGCGAACGCAAGCAGCACCACGCACGCCGCTGACAGATACACCATATGCAGCGCGCCTGCGAATGCCTGCAGATAGTCGGCGCGCAATGCGTCGGGCAACTGGTGAATCGCCGCGGGTCCGAGTGCGTGGGGCAATTGGGTGTCCGGTGGAATCAGCTTTTCGAGCCGCGCGGCAAGGCCGTTTGAAAACACGGCGCCGAACGCCGCGACGCCGACCGAGCCGCCGATCGAACGAAACAACGTCGCGCCCGATGTGGCCACGCCCACATGTTTGAACTCCACCGTGTTTTGCACGGCGAGAATCAGCACCTGCATCACCATGCCGAGACCGCAACCGAGAATGCCCATGTCGAGATACATCACATGAATCGGCGTGTCGATCTGCAGGCGCGCGAGCAGCAACATCGCGACTGAGACCAGCAGCGTGCCGGCAATCGGGAACATGCGATAACGGCCAATTTTGCTGATCGTGCGGCCAGTCACCATCGACATGACGAAGAGGCCGCCCATCATCGGCAGCATCTGCATGCCGGCTTCTGTCGGCGTGGAGTTCTTCACCACTTGCAGATAAAGCGGCAGGAACGTGACGGCGCCGAACATCGACACGCCGACGATAAAACCGATCAGACTGCTCACGACGAACGTGCGCTGCCTGAACAGTTCGAGCGGCATGATCGGTTCGACGGCGGTGCGCTCCTCGTGGATGAAACCCCAGATCGCGACGAGCCCCATCCCGAGCGTGAACCAGAGTTCCGGCGACGACCACGGCAACGTCGTGCCGCCCTCGCTCGTGAACAGGATGATGCAGGTCAGCGCGCCCGCGAGAAACGCGGCGCCCATGTAGTCGATGATGTGCTTGACGTGACGCACGTGCGGCTTGAACACTGCGCCGATCACCGCGAGCGCGACAATGCCGAGTGGCAGGTTGATGTAGAAAATCCAGCGCCATGTGAGGTGTTCGACGAGAAAGCCGCCGAGCAACGGCCCGACCACGGTTGCAAGACCGAACACGCCGCCGAACACGCCTTGATAGCGGCCGCGCTCGGCCGGCGGAATCACATCTGCGATAGCGGCCATCGTCACGACGAGCAGGCCGCCGCCGCCGAGTCCTTGCAACGCGCGCAACACGATGAGCTGCGTCATGTCCTGAGCGATGCCGCACAACGCGGAGCCCACGAGAAAGAGTCCGATGGCGGTTTGCAGCACGATCTTGCGGCCGAACAGATCGCCGAGCTTGCCGTAGAGCGGCACGACGATAGTCGAGCTGAGCAGATAAGCCGTCACGACCCACGACAGATTATTGAGCCCGCCCAATTCGCCGACGATGGTCGGCAACGCCGTCGACACGATGGTCTGGTCGAGCGCCGCAAGCAGCATGACGAGCAGCAGCGCGGGGAACAGCAGGCGAATCGGCGGATGGCCGGCGGCATGCGCGTCCGCCTGATTTTCCGTCTGCCTGTCTTGCGGCGAAGCGGCGTGCGGCTCAGCGTTCAGCACGCGCTCGGGTTGTGTGATAGTGGACTCTTGCATGGGGGCGTATTGAAATTAATTAATGCAGAAATTAATATATGCGACATCCGGTCGCGCGTCAAACACGAGAGCAATGAAAAGGACTTCGTCGGTGGGCAAGAAGATGAGCAGTGGGAAGGCGGGCGCGAGTAGCGCGGGCGCGGGCAGAGTGCGCAAGAGCGCTACGCGCGGTGCGGGCGTCGCAGGCGGTGCTGTGCGCGGTGCTGCGGCAAAGGCAGCGACGGCCGCGCCGGCAGCCGCGCCGCAAGACGTTGCCGTGCGACGGCCCGGCCGGCCTTCGGGCGCGGCGCGCGGAGCACAGCAGCGCGACCGTCTGCTCGACGCGGCGCTCGAGCTGTTCGCGCGCCAGGGCATCGTCGATACGACGCTCGGCGAGATCGCCCGCGAGGCCGGTTTCACGCCGGCGATGATGCATTACTACTTCAAGACGCGCGAGCAACTGCTCGACGTGCTGATCGACGAACGTATCGGACCGTTGCGCGCGGGTCTCGGCGTGCCATTCCAGGAGCATGCCGACGATCCCGTCGCGGCCATCACGCAGCTTGCGCAGCGGATGGTGCGGGGGGCGGTGGAGCATCCGTGGTTTCCGTCGTTATGGGTGCGCGAAGTCATCAGCGATAGCGGTTTGTTGCGGCAGCGCATGCACGAGCGTTTCGGCGACGCCAACCAGAAGATGTCGCTTGCCGCCATCGAACGATGGCAGAAAGAAGGGCTTCTGAATGCGGCGCTTGAACCGTCGTTGATGTTCGTCACATTGCTCGGGCTGACGGTCCTGCCGCTCGCCACGTCGAAGCTGTGGCGCAACGATCCGAAGCGCCGCCAGGTCGGCGGCGAAGAAATCGCGCGCCACGCGGTCGCGCTGCTCACCCAGGGGATTGGTCCGAAGAAAGCTCAGTGAGCTGATTAAAAGCGATAACGCGCAACCGGTCCGCGCGCGTTATGTCGCGCCGATGCGCGGCACATAACGTGCTACCGATGGGATGAACGCGAACGCTGCGCAACGGGGCTGCGGGCATCGCACAAAAATCTGCGGAAAGACGAAAAGAAGTCGCGGCGGCGAGCTACGTGCGGAGCATCGCACGCGCTGTCGCGGGAATCGGGTGCCGGCACCGGTTGTCCTCGCAAGGACTCCGGGAGCCGTTTTTTCATTGGCGTGCAATTTTGGCGCGTTATGGTGCGCGCGTTGCAGGGACCCTTGTTTACAATCGTGCGCTTTCCTGCAACTCGGCACCTGAAATCGAGTCGGAACCATGAACAGCAACATCGCGGCCGCACAAAACGGCGGCAAGCAGCAAAACCAGCATAGTCAGCAGGGCGACACGTTGGCCAAGCCTGACGGCCTAACCGGATTTTTAGAGCAACAACAGAAGATGAACGGAGCATTGAGACTCGATCAGGCCACGATCGTGCTCGTAGAAGACGACCCGGACAGCCGGGAGTCGCTGACCCTGCTACTCGAAGCGGAAGGGGCAAACGTCGTTGCAGTGGCGGATGCCGAAGAGGGCGTCGAAGCGGCCGTCCGGCTGCTGCCCGACGCGGTTGTATGCGACCTCGAACTTCCCGCCATGGACGGCTTCTACCTGATCCAGCGTCTGCGTGATCACGAGATTCGCGGAGATCATGCGCCGTCGGTGGCGGTTGCGCTGACAGGCCATACGGATGACGCTTACCGTCTGCGAAGTATCGGCGAGGGTTTCCAGCATTTCATGACGAAACCTGCGTTGCCGGAAGATCTGGTGACGCTGCTGCACGACGCGATTGGCGCGCGTGCGGCGCGTTGAGTAGGTGAATTAACACGCCGCCCTGGCACGCCGCCCTGGCCGGCGGCGCTCCAAACGCCGCGAAATGCGGCGCGAAGCCGATGCCGCTTTGCGCCGCCATTACAGTCAAACCGCCGTTATTTCGCGGCGACGGGCGCCGTTGCTCCCGCCTTTGAAGAAACCGCTGCGGCGGCCTCTGCCGCCTGGCAGGCGGAACACAATCCCTTCAATTCGATTTCGTCGCTGGCGACGCGGTAACCCGCGTCTTCGATCTGCTCGATGAGCGCCTGGCGCAGTTTCGGCTGATGCAGTTCCGTCACGTTGCCGCATTGCTGGCAGACCACGAGAATGCCGTGCTGGCATTGCGTCAGGTCGTGGCAGACCGTGAATGCGTTGATGGACTCGATGCGATGCACGAGCCCTGCCGACAGCAAAAAGTCCAGCGCGCGATAAACCGTGGGCGGCGCCGAGCCCGGATGAATCTGGCGCATTTCGTCGAGCAGCGAATACGCTTTAGTCGCGCGGCCCGAATTGAGCAGCAATTCGAGCACTTTGCGGCGAAGCGGCGTGAGCTTTTCCCCGCGTTCGCGGCAATATTCCTCGGCAAGGGCGAGCGCCGCTTCGGGTGACTCGCCATGCGTGTGCGCCGGCGCGTGCGTATGAGCATGCGCGTCGGCGGAAGCGGCGGGTTTCTCCGTTTTCGCGGGACTGGCGGAATGGGCGGCGTTCGCGGCGGGCTTGGCGTTCTTCATGCGTCGATTATAAAGGCCAACGCGCTATTGCTGCCGGGGCGCAAATAGCATCGCCGTCCGGCCCTGGACGTTCCCACCTGGCCGAGGCAACGCGGTCGAAGCTCACGTCAAGGGAAAGTCGACGTATTTCTTGAAGCCCGAACGCGTCGCGATGCGCGAATACCACCGCTCGAGATTGGGCAGCGGCGGACGCTCGACGCCATCGAGCCCGAACCACCGCTTCGCGTACGCGCCGATCACGATGTCGGCGAGCGCGAACTTGTCGCTCTCGAGGAAAAAGCGTCCTTGCAGATGCGTGTCCAGCAGGTGCCACAGCGCGGCGACGTTGCGCACGTCGTCGGCGAGCTTCGCGGCGTCGCGCTGTTCCGGCGGCGTGCGCACGAGCGCCCAGAACACCGGCCGCTCCGCCGGTTGCAGCGTGGACAGCGACCAGTCCAGCCAGCGGTCGATGCTCGCGCGCAATTTCGGCTCGTCAGGATAGAGCGGACTTGCGGCGCCGTATTGCAGCACCAGATAGCGCAGAATCGAGTTCGATTCCCACAGCACGAAGTCGTCGTCGACCAGCGTGGGAATCTTGCCCGTCGGGTTCATCGAAAGGTAGGCTGGTTCGTTGTTGCGCCCGAACTGCAGGCCCGCGTCGATGCGCTCGTACGGCAGCACCAGTTCATCGCAGCACCACAAGACTTTTTGCACGTTGACTGAATTCGCGCGTCCCCAGATCGTAATCATCCGGTCATCCTTTTTTGTCGACAGTTGGCAAGCCGCGCCTCGCGCGGCGTTCAACCAGTAACGATACACGATGCGCATGCTTTGCATGCGAGCGCGCCGCGCACGGCATGATGCGTTGCGTACAATGAGCGCACCGCAAAACGACGAGGCACCGCATGGCCCGCATTGTCCCCGACGACTGGAAGAGCCTCGCCGCCACCGGCGCGGCGGCGCGCGAACGCGAAACCCTTGCGCTGCTCGAAAAGGCGCTGCCTGAAAACTACACCGTCTATCACGGCGTGCACTGGACGCGTCTGAACCAGAACTTCTCGGTGTTCGGCGAGGCCGACTTCGTGATCGTCAGTCCCGCCGGACGCGTGATGATCGTCGAGCAGAAAACCGGCTTTCTGCGCGAAACGCCGAAGGGGCTCGTCAAGGTCTATCTGCAAACCGAGCGCAACGTGGCGATCGCGCTCGCGCATACCATCGAAGGCTTGCACCGGCGTTTTACCGCGGCATTCGGCGCGGGCACCTATTTCATCGAGGAACTGCTGTATTGCCCGGACCATATCGTGAAGGATGCGGCGATTGCGGGCGTGAATCCCGCGCGGATCGTCGACGCAACCCGGCGCGATCGCCTCGCCGCAGTGATTCGTGAAGCGCTGCCCGCCGACGAGCCGCGCCTTTCGTGCGCGTCGAAAATCCATCACTTTCTCGCCGATGAACTCGCGCTCACGCCCGACGCAAGCGCGCTCGTCGGTCAGGCCGGCACGCTCGTCACGCGGCTCGCAGGCGGCCTTGCAACGTGGGCGCGGCGGCTCGAGTTCTCGCCGTTCCGGCTGCGCGTGATCGGCACGGCCGGCTCAGGCAAGACGCAACTCGCGGTGCAGGTGATGAAAGACGCCGTCGCGCGCGGCCAGCGTCCTTTGTATGTGTGCTTCAACCGGCCGCTCGCCGATCACATCGCGCGCGTCGCGCCGCCCGAGGCGAAGGTCGCGAACTATCATCAACTGTGCGACTGGATCGCGCGCGATGCGGGCCGCCAGCCCGATTTTCAATCGGGCCAGGTGTTCGATCAGCTCGAAGCGATGTTCGCCGAAACTCCAATCGACGCGCGCTGGCAATTCGACGTGCTGATCGTCGACGAAGGGCAGGACTTTCAGGAGCCGTGGGTCGCTGCGCTAGAACGTCTGCTGAGCCCCGGCGGCGCGTGGTGGTGGCTCGAAGATCCGCTACAGAACCTGTACATGCGCGAACCGGTCGCGCTGCCCGGCTGGACGACGCTGAAGGAAACCACCAACTACCGCAGCCCGCGCGACATTCTCGATTACGTGCGCGAGGTAGTCGGCGGCTCGGTGTCGAGCGCGGCGGCGCTGGCGTCAGGCAGTCCGTTCGACGGCTCCGACATCTCCCTGTCCGTCTACGACGAAGCGAACGCGGCGGAGGGCGCCATTGAGGCAACCAAGCGCGCCATCACGCAGGCGCTGTCGCTCGGCTTTCGCAAGCAGGACATCGCAGTGCTGTCGTTTCGCGGACGCGAGGGCTCCGCGATGACCGCGCAGGATCATCTCGGCCCGCATCGGCTGCGCAGCTTCACGGGCAAGTACGATTTGTTTGGGAGTCCGGAATATCGTGACGGGGACGTTCTGTTCGAGTCGATCTATCGCTTCAAGGGTCAGGCGGCGCCGTGCGTGATCCTTACTGAGGTCGACTTCGATACATTCGACGAGCGTATCGCGCGCAAGCTGTTCGTCGGCGCGACGCGCGCAACGATGAAGCTGATCATCGTCGCTTCGCAGCGTGCCGCGCGGCATCTGCATCTGCGCGACGCGAAGGACGGCAAGGAACGGGAGACGCGCGAAGCCTGACGCGCGCTAGCGCTAGCTGTTGCGCAGGTTCATGGCCACGCGCGCGCGGCGACCAGCATGCCGCTGCGCGTGTGCGCGTCCCACCAGATCACGCGCAACAGCGGCGCTTGTTGCGCGATCAGCAAGGCCTGCACCGGATCGCTTTCCACAAAGTGCGTGACGCCGCCCGCCAGCGCCGCCGACGCCTTATGCGCGGCCGCGCCGGCCGGGCTTTCGTCGTGCGTGCCGGGCACGCGCATCACCAGTTGCATATGGTCGAAGCCATGCCGCTCGAGCCAGGCCTCGGTACGCGCGCGGTCCGTTTCCGGCCGGCCGGTGATGATCGTGCGAACGCGTTGCAGGTCGATGCCCGGCAGCACTTCGAAGGGCAGCAGCGCGTCGCGTTCGAGCAGTGCGGCAGCGAGGTCTTCGTCGTAGCGCGCGAGCGGCACGTCGGGAAGCAGAATGCCGTCGAGATCGATTGCGTAGGTTGCGTAGTGATGGTCGTCCGCCATCGCGGGCGCTTCGCCGGCTTCAACGCGCGCCCAGTCGTCGCGATAACGCTGCGTGTAGGCCTGGCGCTCCCACGGAAATAGCGCGAAGTAGCCGCGTGCGTCGATCGCGTAGTCGGGCTGCGTGCGGCTCAGGTCGTCGACCGCGCCGGTCAGCGTCCTTACCACAAGGCCATGTTGCTCAAGGAACGCGATGCAATCGACGAGCGTAAAACCGCGTCCCGCAATGTCCTCGCACAGCAGCACCTTCGAGCCGGCGGGCGGAATCGGCAGCGTCGAGTCCCACGCGACCTTGCGCGACGCGCGGTCGTAGCGCAGAAACGCAACCGGCGCGCCGGCCGAATGCGAAACCATCAGCGCGAGCGGCGCACCGCCGCGCAGAATGCCGATTGCCATCGCAAAACCTTCGGCGAGCAACGCGGGTTGCAGCGATTCAATCCAGTGATCGAGTTGCTCGTACGTGAGGGGCAAAACCGGCTTGTTCATAACGCTCGTTGAGTCGCTTAACGCGAGTGAGAAGGCGGCCGCCCAGCGGCGCGACGCGCTAGCGAAGGGCGCTTTGGCGAGCCTTCGTTTTTTCCTGCAAAGAATTTTGACATATTATGCATGCCGTTCGGCAATCGCGCGTCGGGGTGATGCGCGTTACGGCAAGCCGGGGCGCTGCGTTCCGCGAGGGCGGCGGCGCCGCAAAAGAACAGCTACGGATAAAAAGAAATGACCAAAGCGACAGCAACAGTGCAACGAGGATTCGGCGCGCCTGCGAGCGTGCGCTGGGCAATGGGGTTGATCCTCGCGCTGACCGCGTGGAGCGTGCAGGCGCAGACGGACGCGACGGCGCTCGCGCTCGACGTCACGGGAAAAATCGGCAAGACCAACGACGCCGCGCACCGTTCCTATCACTTCGACGAGGCGCAACTGCTGGCGCTGCCGGCCCGTTCGATCACCACCTCGACTACCTGGACGCCGCGTTCGAGCTTCACAGGACCGCTGCTGGCGGATATTCTGAAGACGGTCGGCGCGTACGGCACGCAGATCGAGATCCACACGCTCGACGACTATACGTACACGGTGCCCGTATCCGATTGCGACCGCTACGGCGTTGTATTGGCGTACAGCATCAACGGCCGGCGTCTAAAAATCAGCGACTTCGGTCCGCTGTTTCTCATCTACCCGCGCGATGCGTTCCCCGATGAACTCGCGGGCGCCTCGGGCGATTCGAAATTCGTATGGCAGATCAAGGCACTCATCGTCAAATAAAGCGCCGTCCTGGGCGCCGGTTTTTTTATGTGCTGATCTGGCTCACCGCGCTTGCGGCGCCCGCCGGCGCGATCGGCTATCTGCTCTACGCAAACCTGCTCAATCCCGACACGACCGAGTCGCTGACGGGCTCTTACGACGGCTTCTACTGGGACGCGGCGCAGTTGCAGATCGCCTACGCGCGCTTCGAGAACCAGTTGCTGCTGTATCAGGCCGGCGTCGACGACGATTACCCGCGGCTCACGTTGCGCTATCAGTTGCTGCAATCCAAGTTGCATGTGATGGAAGGCTCCACGCGCCGGCTCACCACGCAGGTCGCGCTGGTGCAGCGGCAACTGGATGAAATCCACGCGCTCGACCGCATGCTCGCCGGTCTCGCGCCTGACGTCGCCGCGCTGCCGACCGATCGGGGCGGCGTCAACCGCATCGTCGCGCAATTGCGCCAGCACTGGAACGAAGTCAACGATCTCGCGCTGAGCCGCCGTTTCGCCGATGTCGCCGACCGCGAAGCGATGAACCGCGACTTCATCGACAAGCGCCGGCTGCTGTTTGCCGGCGGCATGATCCTGCTGCTGCTGTCCGCGGCGGCCACGTTGCTGCTCGTGGTCAACGGCCGGCGCCGCACGCGTCTCATGCATCAGCAGCACGCGGCGCTTCAGGCCGAGCACCAGGCGAGCCGCGCCGCGCGCGAGGCGAGTCTCGCGAAAGACGCGTTTCTCGGCATGATCAGTCACGAGCTGCGCACGCCGTTGCATGCGATCGTGTCGTCGATCGAACTGCTCGGCTTCAACTATCACTCCGAAGCCGACCGCAAGGTGATTCAGCGGCTCGAAACCGCGGCGCGGCATCTCGAAGCGCAGATGAAGGACCTGACCGATTACGCACGGCTCGGCGCCGGCAAGCTCGAACTGCGTCACGAGCACTTCGAGCCGCGCGAGTTGCTGGCGTCGATCGTCGACGAACATGCGATGTCCGCGGCCTCGCGCGGCCTCAAGCTCGAAAGCGAGGCAAGCGGCGTGACGGGTCTCGTCGATTCCGACCCGCACCGCATTCGCCAGATCGTCAACAACCTGGTGACCAACGCGATCCGCTACACGGAAACCGGCACGGTGCGCGTGAAGCTGATGCAGCGGCCGGCGCTATTGAGCTTCGTGGTCAGCGACACGGGGCCGGGCGTTCCCCAGGCGCAAATCCCGCTGATTTTCGAGGAGTTCACGCAACTGGACGGTTCGCGTACGCGCCGCTTCGAAGGCGCGGGCATGGGCCTGACTATCGTGCAGGGACTCGTACGGCTCTTTGGCGGCACCGTCGAAGTCGCGAGCGTGGTGGGCGAGGGCACGACTTTCACTGTGACGATTCCAGTCACGCCGGTCGCGCCTGCGCCTTCGCGCGACGCCGCGGCGCAAACCGGGCCGGGCGACGCGCGGCCAGGCGTGCTGATCGTCGACGACAACCGGCTGATTCGCGAGTCGCTCAGCGAGATGGTCGCGCACATGGGCTACGACGCGCACGCCGTCGCCAACGCCGACGATGCGCTCGCGTGGCTCGACGCGCGCCGCTGCGATGTCGTGCTGCTCGACCTGCATATGCCGGGGCGCGACGGCTACGCGCTGCTCGCGGATCTCGCCGCGCGCGGCGGGCCGTCGTCAGGCGTGCCGGTGATCGTGGTCAGCGCTTATGCGCCGGAGCCCGGCGAACAACAGGAGGAAGAGAGAAGCGGCGCGCAGCCGTTTTTTGAAGCGTTATTAAAGCCAGTACATTACGGCGATCTGCGCAACGCATTGCAGCGCGCGCTGGCTTCGCGGCATACCGCGTGAGAGGGCGCCCACAAGCCTGGGCACAAGCCCAGGCGCAGGACTACTGCCTCAGGGCCGATTCAGCCGTTTCGACAGATCGGCGACGAGAATCGCCATCCGCGCGGGCTTTTCATAGCAGGCGACGTCGTAATTACGGATCACCTGGCTGATCTCCGACTCGCTCGCCTTGCCGGTCAGCAATTCGCCTGTCAGAACGAAGATCGGCGCGTCAGGATTTTCCGACGCCCGCACCGCGCGAATCGCGGCCGCCGAGGTTTGCGAACCGAACAGCCAGTCGATCACGATGCCGTCGAACACCTGCGTTTGCAGTTGCTCGGCAAAGGCCGCGAGTCCGTAGATCGCCACGGCGGCAAAGCCGCTGCGCTCGAGGTAATCGCGCAGATTGTCGGCGCTCGCGTGATCGTCGTCGACCACGGCGATGGTCGGCTTGTCGGTCTCGGCGCGGCGCGGATAGATCTCGATCTTGTGGACTTCGTACGCGCTTTGATAGAGCGCGCCGTCGTGCCGCGCGACGCGCCACTGGCCGAGCTTCGAGTAGGCGACGAAGTCCGGGCGGCTGCCGGGTTCCAGCGCCGCGCCCACCCAGGCGGTGCACGGCAATTCGATCGCGCCGATGCAGAACACGGCTTCCTGCGCGATCGCGCCGACCATGCCGGGGTCGAGCGACTGCGCGCCGAAGAGCTGCGCGGCGGGCTCGCCGTACACCTCGGCGACCTTCTTGATTTGCGACAGCGTCCACGGGCTATTGCCGCGCAGCTTGCGGTGCCCTTGCGAAAAGCTCAGATCGAGGATGCGGCAAAGTTCTGTGGTTTGCTGTCGCTTGCCGATTCCGTGCCGGCTCATCAACTCGCGCACGCGCTCGGCGACTGCGATGGAGTCAGGTGAGTGTGTTTCGTTGGTCATACTGCGTGAGAATCCGCCGTCTTAAAGGGCTGTGGTGGGCGATACGGCAGGCGTAACGCGGCCATGCATCATGGACACGGCGCGACGCAGCTACGCGGGGGACAGCAAATGTACCGCAAAAAACATCGCGGTCGGCTTTTTGTGTTATGCGCTTTGCATAACCCCATTTTACCGATGAAACCGGGCCATATCCACCCAGGGCTCTTGCGAACGGCGTCAGTTCACCGGCATCTTGGCGAGTTTGGCCGCCGAGTTCCTCAGTCCTTTGAAGATCCGCTCGGCAACCCTGGCCGGGAACCGTTCCGGCAAATCCGCCGAGACCTGGTCGATCACGTTCGGCGTCTGTTCGATGAGGCGCTCGATCAGCGGTTCGGCGCTCGCGCCGTACGAGCATTTGAGCGCCATCGTGTTGAAGTGGCGCCGCTGCACGTCGCGAAACGCGTCGTGCTTGCTGCGCGACCACATGCCCATCGCGAGGCGCGCCTTGAACCACGACCACTGGTTCGGCCCGCTGCCTTCGACGGGCCAGATCGACATGACGTCGTAAAGCGGCGTCAGCCGGTATTGGCCGCCCGCGAGCAGGCGAATGCTGAAGTTCTTCGCGTGGCCGTCCGGCGCGGCGAGCATCCAGAAGAGAATCTGGCTGGCGAGCAGCGTTTCGATGTCCTGCGCGGCCGCCACCGACTGCTGCAAAACGCGCGCGAGATCGAGCACGCCCGGACCGCCTTCGTTCTCATACTTGCGATGCGAAGGCACGCCGTACACCTGGCAAAAATCCTCTTGCGGCAGGCGCAACAGCCATTGCCCGCTCGAATGCAGTTGCCGGTCGAAGCGCTCGACGCTCAGCACGCGCTGTTTGCCGAACGTCACGACTTCCGTGTTCGCGACCGGCAAACCGTAGGCGCGCAGGATGCGCAGGCACAGCCATTCGTTTTCGACCGAGGTGCTGAGATCGGCCAGCTTGTTGCCGACGAGTCCGAGCGGCAGCTTGAAGATATGCGTGGTGGGCGTCGCGCCGTGCGGCCGCTTCCATTGTCCTTCGTGCCACAGCAGCGCGGTTTTTTCCTGCGCGCCGGCGAGTGAGATGCGGAAATCGTCGTCGCTTTGGTCCGCCGCGCCGAGCGTGGGCGTGCTCACCGTGCGCGTCAGCATGGTCTCGATTTCGGCCTCCGAGAGCGGCGTACCTTCGATCCGGTCGACGTGCTCCGGCACGTCGTCTTCGGGCAGCAACTGCACCGCGCCCACGCAATCGCGGCCGATGGCTTGCAGCAGATCGAAGGCGTCGAGCGTCTCGGTCTGATAGCGCTGCGCGATGCGCTTTCTGATGACCTCGCTGTCGGGCAGCAGGTTGTCGAAGTAATTGAGGACGCGCGGCCCTTTGTGCGCCAGGTTGCCGGGCGCGAAAGGCAGCGAGAGCGACAACGGCCTGCCGGCAGGCGAGGCGATCCACGCTGCGTCGTAGGAAAATTCCATTGGACCGCGCGCCGGAATCCGCCAGACGCCGACGCGCTCGCCGTTTGCCCAAACGGAAAGTGCGCGCGAATGTGTAGGGCGGGTCATGCTCACCACTCGATCAACGGCGCCGGCTCAAACTCCGGCTTGTTCTTGTCGCGCATTTGTAACTGCAGCCCGTAGGCGCCGCATAGCGCGAGCAGTTGAGCCACGGTCAGCGCGGCTGCGTCGGTTTCCCAGGTGGAAATGCGGCTTTGGCTCACGCCCACCCGCGCGGCGGCTTCCGCCTGAGTGAGACCTGCCTGCCGTCTGCTCGCGGCAAGCAACTGGGCAATCTGATTCGGGGTGGCGATGAGATGCAGCATGTCAAATATCCGTTTGGCGAATAAATGCATTTTATTCGTCTCGCGGATATTTGGCAAATATTCGCGAGACGAATACGCGTGCAAAATATCTGCCACACGGATATTTGCCATTTATTCGTCCTGCAGATAATTTTCACGCTCCGTCGTCCGTCCGCCAAACTCAATGCGGACGGGCTTTCCAGCGCTTTGCGCAGGTCGGCGTTGCAGGCAACCGCCTGTCCTGCGAAGATGATGTCCGCGCTTAAAACCTCCTTGCCCGATGACGACAACCTATCCGCTGCACGCCGGCTTCACCTCCGCCGACCAACCGTTTCCGCACCACGCCGACGTGGTGATCGCCGGCGCCGGCATCATGGGTTGCGCGGCGGCCTACTATCTGACGCGGCGCGGGTTGTCGGTGGTCGTGCTCGACAAGTCGCGCATTGCCGGCCAGCAGTCGTCGCGAGCGTGGGGTTTCGTGCGCCAGCAGGGCCGCGAATCGGCGGAAGTTCCGCTGATGATGGCGGGCATTCCGCTGTGGACCAGCCTCGAGCGCGAACTGGATTTCGATCTGGAGTGGCGTCAGGGCGGTTGCCTCTATGTCGCCACCGACGAGGACGACTGGACCTCGTTCCAGCAATGGATGGACGTCGCGCGGCAGCACGGGCTCGACACGCGCACGCTCGATCGCAAGCAGATCGACGCGGTGGTGACCGGCATGCAAGGCCCGGCGCTCGGCGGCCTCTACACGCCGAGCGACGGCCAGGCCGAGCCGCGCCGCGCCGCCGCCGCTTTCGCGGCGCGGGCCGCGCAAGCCGGCGCGCTCTTTTTCGAAGGTTGCGGCGTACTGGGCGTGGAACTCGCGGCCGGTGCGATTGCAGGCGTGGTGACCGAGCGCGGGACGGTCCGCACGCCGCGTTTCATTTGCGCCGCGGGCGCGAGCAGTTGGCGTCTGCTGAAGACGCTGAGCCTCGAACTGCCGCAGCAGGCGGTGCGCGGCACCTGCATGCGCACGAATCCGTTGCCGCATGTGAGCGCGTCGACTTTCTGGGGCCACGGGCTCGGCGTGCGGCAGCGCGCGAACGGGGCGATCAATCTCGCCGACGACATGCAGGTCGACGTCGACATGACGCTCGGCCATTTTCGTGCGCTCAAATGGTTTCTGCCGGAGCTCTGGAGTCAGCGCGAGAAGTTCAGCTTTCATCTGAACGGCGCGTGTCTGCGCGACTTGCGTGAGCGTCTGCCGGGCGCCGTGCCGCCCGGCGAGCGCGTGCTGCATCCGCGCGATCCGCATCCGCAGCCGAACACGAGCCACGCGCCGCGCGCGCTGGCGAAGCTGCGCGCGCTCTTTCCCGCGTTGAAGGACGCGCAGGTGGTCGAGTCGTGGGCCGGCCTGATCGATGTGCTGCCCGACGGCATTCCGGTCATCGACGCGCCGCCGCAAGTCAGCGGTCTGACCATTGCCACCGGCTTTTGCGGGCACGGTTTCGCGATGGGCCCGATCGTCGGCAAGCTGCTCGCGGAGATCAACGACGGCGGGCAGCCGTCGCTCGACCTGTCCGCGTTCCGTTTGCAGCGTTTCTTCGACGGCACGATGCAGCGGCCTCGCAGCATGCTATGAGCGCGCCTGCCGATTTTCTCCGCCCGCATTCTTCCGATCACGTCAGCATGAACGAACCGACTTTGCGTCACGCCGGAGTTCCGTACTACACCCAGTGGGGCAGCCCCGACTGGGTGCGCGCTATCGTCGAGCGGGCAGCCGATCCTTGCGACGATCCCGGCTGGCAGACGAGCGGCTTCACGGACCCGCAGCGCTACCGTTTCTGGGCGAAGCGCCTTTGCGGGCTGACGTGCCTCGAATCGGCGCTCGACTATTGGCGTATCGAACACGCGCCGCGCGCCGCGCTGCTCGACGAAGCGTTGCGGCACGGCGTATATCGCATGCGGGATGACGGCGGCGTCGACGGCCTGATCTATCGTCCGTTTGCGGCATGGGTGCAGGAGGCGTTCGGCGTACGCGTCGACGTGTTGCCGCAGGCGTCCATTGAGGAAATCGCCGCGCGTCTCGATGCGCGCACGCTCGCCATCGTGTCGGTGAGCCCGGAGATCCGCTATCCCGACGAGCCGAACCAGCGCCAGGGCGGGCACCTCGTTTTGCTGCACGGACGCGATGCCGGCGGCGTGTGGTTTCACAATCCTTCGGGCATCGGGCCGCAGCAGGCGGACGTCTATCTGCCGTTCGCGACGATGACGCGGTTCTACGCCGGACGCGGGATGACGCTCAGTTGGCCGGGGCGCTGAGCGGCGGCAAGCCGCTGCCGATCAGGCCCGTTTTCTGCTCGACCGTCCGTATCGACATCTGCGATACAGGACCCGACATGAAGAAAACTCAAGCCCTGCTCGCCGCGAGCCTTGTCGCACTCAGCACCGTCGGCGCGGCGCATGCCGCCACCCACGATGAACAGGCCAAGGCCTGCCGCGGCGACGCCATGCACTTTTGCGCGTCCGAGATTCCGAACAAGGCGAAGATCACGGCGTGCATGAAGCAGCACGTCGACGAACTGAGTCCGCCTTGCCGCGCGATGTTCAAAGGCGGCAAGAAGTCCGGCGACAGCGACGGGAAGTCGACCGCGGCGCAATAAATCCGCTTTGAGCGAAACAGCGTGCGCGACGCGCGGGGAAGCGCGTCGCGCATCGGCGCGGCACGCCGTGATGCGCTGCGCACGCCGTCCCGCGTCGTAGAATCGGCTATTCCGACTGCGACCACCTACCCGCCCATGACCCGTCCGACCACGCAGATTTTCGACGCCGACGCGACCGCGCGGCTCACACCGTACGCCGCGCTCGTCGACGCGTTAAAGCGCGCCAGCATCGACTACGCGCAGCGGCGCATAGCGAGTCCCGAGCGCCTCGTCGTGCCGCTCAATGAAGGCGGCGTTCTGCTGTCGATGCCCGCGACCGCGCCGGACCTCGCGATCCACAAGCTGGTCAACGTGTGCCCGCGCAACGGGCCGCGCGGCTTGCCGACCATCCACGGCCAGGTGATGGCATTCGACGCCGACACCGGCGAGACGCTTTTCATCCTCGACGGCCCGACGGTGACCGGCCGCCGCACCGCGGCCATGTCGATGCTCGGCGTCGCCACCTTTGCCGCGGCCAGGCCGCGCGAGTTTCTGCTGATCGGCACGGGCACGCAGGCGCTCAATCATCTGCAAGCGATCGGCGAGCTCTATCCCGAGGCGCGCGTCTGGGTGAAGGGCAGTGCGCCGGCGCGCGCCGAGGCGTTTTGCGCCGCGCATCGCGGCAAGGTGTCGGAGTTGCAGCCGCTTGCGCAGCCCGACGCGCCGCTGCCGGAATCGATCGACACGGTGATTGCGCTGACCACGAGCCGTCAGCCGGTTTACGACGAGGCGGCGCGCGCGGGGCGCCTCGTGATCGGCGTCGGCGCGTTCACGCCCGAGATGGTGGAGATCGGCGCGCGCACCATTGCGGGCAGCGCGCTTTTCGTCGACGACGAGGCGGGCGCGAAACACGAGGCCGGCGATTTCATCCAGGCCGGCGTGGATTGGGCCAGCGTGCGCGGCATTGCTTCGGTGCTGGACACGTCTGCTCGGGCGCCTGCCCAAACACCGATCGTTTTCAAAAGCGTCGGCTGTGCGGCGTGGGATCTGGCGGCCTGCCGCGTCGCGCGCGAGGCGTGGTCGCGCGGATAAGCGAGCGACAGCGAGAGGCTCGCGCCAGAAAAACGCCTTAAAAACAGCGCCTTGCCGCCCGCGTTGGCATATTGCGCCAACGTGCGGCGCATGTTGCCGTGCAAACAATCGCAAAACGTTGCACCATAGGCGTTTGCCGGAAAAACCTGCCGATGGGTGCCGTCAGGCCCAGCATCGGCTTCTTCCGCCTTTGCCCAGGGCCAGCGGTTGTCGCTGGTTCTTCGGCATCCGACGACGCCTTCCTTCTCACCACGCTGCGACCGCGCTATGACGACTCAACACGCTTCTGCGACTCCCGAGCTTCCGCTCGACATGATCATCTTCGGCGGCACCGGCGACCTGTCGTTTCGCAAGCTGCTGCCCGCGCTGTACATGGCGCATCTGCATTGCAATCTGCCGCCCGAGACGCGCATTCTCACGATCGGGCGCAAACCCTGGTCGCGCGAGGAATACATCGCCGAGTTCATGGAGCAGAAGGCCAAGCCCTTCATCGAAAAGAAAGCGTTCGATGCCGCCGCGTGGGACAAATTCCTCGCGCTGTTCGAGTACGTGCGCATGGACGTCGATTCGGCCGACGACTATCTGCGCCTGAGGGAAGCATCGCGCGACGGCGTGCGGCGCGTCTTTTATCTGGCGACGTCGCCGGATCTGTTCATGAACATTTGCGAGAACCTCTCGGCTGCGGAACTCGTGGACGACCAGTCGCGTGTCGTGCTCGAAAAGCCGCTCGGTCACGATCTCGCGTCCGCGCAGGAGATCAACACCGCGGTCGGCAAGCATTTCAACGAAGCGCAGATCTACCGGATCGACCATTATCTCGGCAAGGAAACGGTGCAGAACCTGATGGTGCTGCGCTTCGGCAATCCGATTTTCGGGCCGCTGTGGCAGGCGCCGTACATCAAGCGCGTGCAGATCACGGTCGCGGAAACGGTCGGCGTGGGCAGCCGCGCCGGCTTCTACGACAAGACCGGCGCGCTGCGCGACATGGTGCAGAACCACCTGCTGCAACTGCTGTGCATCGTTGCAATGGAGCCGCCCGTGTCGCTCGATCCCGATGCGGTCCGCGACGAAAAGCTCAAGGTGTTGCGCTCGCTGCGGCCCATGACGCCCGAGGACATCGCCCGTGATACCGTGCGCGGCCAGTACACGGCCGGCGCGGTCGACGGCGAGGCGGTGAAGGGCTACCTCCAGGAAGAGAATGTGCCGGCCGGCAGCCGCGCCGAGACCTTCGTCGCGTTGCGCGCGCATATCAACAACTGGCGCTGGGCCAACGTGCCGTTTTTCCTGCGCACCGGCAAACGCATGCAGAAGAAGGTGTCGGAGATCGTCATCGAATTCTCCGACTTGCCGTTCTCCATCATTCCGAGCGGCGGGCGCAACTACGGCAACCGTCTCGTGATCCAGTTGCAGCCGGAAGAGTCGATCCAGCTTCAGGTGCTCGCGAAGGAACCGGGCAGCGGCATGCATATGCTGCCGGTGAATCTGAACCTCGATTTGCAGCAGGCGTTCAGCGAGCGTCGCGCGGAAGCCTACGAGCGTTTGCTGATCGACGTGATCCGCGGACGCCTCACGCACTTCATGCGCCGCGACGAACTCGAAGCCGCGTGGGCCTGGGCCGAGCCGATTCTCGAAGGATGGGCGAAGTCCGGCGAGCGGCCGCGCAACTATACGGCGGGCACGTTCGGGCCGGCTGCGTCGACGGCGCTCATGGCGCGTGAGAATGCTGTTTGGGCGGAGGAGTCGCAGTAAGTTAAGCACATGCGAGCGGCCGGCAATTGTCATTGCCGGCTTCTTTAGCGCAATGAAAAATGGCCTGCGCGATGCAGGCCATTTTTTTGTCCAGCGACGCGACGCGTCGCGTTATCGCGTTGCCGCGTTACGGCAGCGAAATCGTCAGCGTGGCCGATTGCGGCCCGAGCTTGACCACCTGCGAATACGGCGCCAACGTGCGCAACGTCTGATCCCGCAGGTAAGTATTCAAGCCGAGATACGCAAGCAACCCAACCAGCGCGAAAACCGCGCCGATCGACCACAACGGCACTTCACGCTTCAGACGATGCGCGACCTGATCGGGCAGCGGCCAATGCGGCGCGAACGGTGCGCGCTTGCCCTTCATATGCGCGATTTCATCGCCGATGCGCGCCGTCAGATACGCGAGCTTCTCCGGTCCTTCGAGCAGATACTTGCCCTGGAAACCGAGCAGCAGGCACATATGGAACACTTCCAGCGATTGCAGCCGCGCTGCGCCTTGCGCCCGGCATTCCTCGAGATACTGGAAGAACTTCTCGCCCGCGAGCTGCTCGCCGAACAGCACCAGTTGCAGCGGCCGCCGTTCCCATTCGGTGCGGATGCTGAAGCTGGACGACAGCACCGACTCGTCGATCGCCGCACAGAACGCAAACTTCGATGCGTACACATCTTCCGCCGATGCGTTCAGCTTCTTCGCGCCACGCTCAAAGTCGCCGAGAAACTGCTGAATGCGTTGACTAAACTCATGCGCGTCGCCCGGCTCGCGGCCGTTCTTCAAAAGAAACAGCATGAAGAAGCCGTCGTACAGCAGGTCGAGCAGCGAGCGGACCTGATAGCTCGGCTCGGCCGCCGGAGCGGGCGTCGCGGCAGGCGTGCTGCCGCCAAAGAGTGAAGGCGCGTAGCTCATGATGTGACCGCGATCAGTTCAAGTTGAAGATCGTTGATGCCCGACGGCGCATAGATCATTGCCGATTGCGCCTGCAGCATGCGTTCGTACAGTCCGCCGCGCGGCTCGAACGAGAAGTAGCACGCGCCGGGTCGCACGGGAATGGCGGGCGGCACTTGCGGCGTGTAGACGAGCCGCACGCCCGGCATGGCCGAGAGCACGAGCTTGTCCACGTCGTCGGGAGCGCCGACCTTGAAGCGTGCCGGCACCGCTTCGACGAGCTCGGCCGTCGGCATGTCGGCGGACACGGCAATGTAGAACATCGTCTTGTCGTCGATCTTGCCGGAATCGAGCCGGCCCGCATGAAACGACGGACGCACTTCTTCGAGCGCGATCGCGAAGTAGCGCGTGGAGATCACCGTTTCGAGCAGATCGCGCAGGATCGTGTCGAGCCGCGCGAAGCCGGGGCCCGGATCGTCGTGACGATAGGCCGGCAGATCGGATAGCGCATAGCCCTTCGAGAACGTCATCAACTGGCCGGCCAGGCGCAGCAGTTCCTGAAAGAGCCGCTCGGGATGCAGCGCCGAATGCTGATACAGATGCGCAAGCGAAGCGAACGCCGCGCTCGCCGTGTGCAGCAGCCAGAACGACGCGATGTCGCCCGAACGGAACTCGATGATGTTCTTGGTCGGCTCGCGGTGAAAACCATAGAGCGCGTTGACCTTCGCCTGCAACGCGTCGATCAATTGGCGCAGCCGCTGATGCAGAACCGGCGACGCGTCGATGGCGAGACACGGCGGCACGAAGCTGTCGTCGATCTCGAAGCCCGACGTCGCCGTGCGGCGCACGCGCACGAGCGGCACCGACAACAACTGATCGCGCGGCTCGCTATGAGCGATCAACTTGACGCTCGTCTTGAGGAACGTGATGTCGGCTTCGGCGGCGTCGGTGAAATGATCGGCGACGGGCGTCTGCTCGCTCACGTAGCGCGCGACGAAGCCCGCGCTGCTGTCCTGCGAATAGTTGGCGCCTGTCTCGCGCAGCGGATGCAGCGCGAGATAGAACGTGAATTCGTTGATGCCGTCGGGCAACGTGTCGAGCGCGATGGGCGGCGGCAGGTCGTCCGCTTGCGGCGCGGAGTAGAGCGCGCCGTCGGGAAACACCAGCGACAGTTCGCTCACGCGCAGCACGTTGCTGCCGAGCGCGTCGCGGTCGAAGCGCGCGGAGCGCACGCCCCAGTTGTACGGCTGGATGGCCTGGATCGACTCGAAGAGGCGCGCCTCGTGATAGGCGTCCTGACGCTGAAAATGCTGCGGCCTCAGAAACAGGCCTTCTCCCCAGAGCACTTTTGCGGAATAACTCATGTCAAACCTGTTATATGGGTTCAGCGTGCGGCGCGCCCGGAATAACCCGATTCGGGCGTCGCATTGTTAATTCTCTAGAAAATGTTAAATCGATGGTCCGGCATCTTTAACCGCAGCTAACCGAAGAAAGCATATTCAGCGGCTGTGCGGGCAATCCCTGTTCCGGCGGGATCACTGTGCCGTTGGTCACGGTCATTGCACAGTTATGCAGGCCGACCATTATGCCGGATTTCTCCGACTTCGCCGGGTCGAAGGCGAATTTCCAACGCTGCATGGCGGGATCGCGGAATAGCGCGACGATACCCAATGCCTGCGCTTCACGCGACACCTTTTCGGTAACAACGTAACGTTGGCCGGGGATTAGCGTCACTTCGCGCACGCTGAGCAGATCGCCGCCAAGAGTGGTCTTTTCCTTGCCGACATCGGTAAATGCGTCGAATGGCGCCTGCTGGAATGAAGTCGGATCTTTCAAAGCGTAAAGACGCACGACCAGCGCCAAAGGCCGTTTGTCATTGGCGGCATTCAGATTGGGCGCCGCATATAACGTGAGTGCGACATTGCGCGGCGGTTTCTGCGCGTCCGGCAATTCCGGCTTACCGAGGCCGCTTGCCTGCAAAGCCGCGTTGGCAGCGGCTCCGAGCACCGTCACGCCCGCGGCGCAACCGCCCAGAAGGGCGCATAAGGCGGCGTGAGTGATCAATAGCGATGCATGGCGAACAAGACGCGAATTCATATACATCGACCGGCTGCCGCCGTCCCCCGTCTAAACATCAATAACGAAATCATTCCGGCGCGATTTCAGCAACTAATGCCGCTTTCTGCCGTTTACTGCCGCTCTACTGCCGCTCGATGCAACGCGCATGTAATGCCCATGCCGAGCGCATCTTTCGGTCCGCCAGTGGAAATTTTTGCCGAGGCCCAAGCTGCTACTATTGCGCCAGGAAACAATTTCTGCTCGCCTGGTTTTAAAGATCCACGCGTATTTTTTTCGTGCAATGCTTCTTCACATGAAAGTTGAATTATCGAAATTTGGCCTGTACTATACCCGCGCACTTGAAGCAAAGCAAAACTCCGGTTTCTCCCTTGAATTAAAAAATCGCACGTCGGTGAAAAACGATGAATGACCGTCTGTTAGTAAAACTATCTGGGGTAGTGTTGGCTTGCGGCGTGATGGCCGGTTGCGCGACACAGGGCAACAACGCGGCAACCACACCGGAGGCTTTTAATAAGCAACTCGCGGACGCGGATACAGTGGCGAAAGGCGGCGATCAGGATCGCGCTATCGCGCTTTATCAGCAGCTTTCAAAATCCGATCCGACGCGCGAAGAACCGTGGTCGCGCATTGCGCAGATCCAGTTCGCACAAGGTCATTACGGGCAGGCTATCGTCGCCGCGCAAGAAGCGTTGCAGCGCGACCAGACGGATCGTCAGGCAAAGAGCGTGCTGGCCGTCGCGGGCCTGCGCGTCGCCACGCAATCGCTGGGCGAGTTGCGTCAGGACGCGTCGCTCGCAGGCGATGCGAAGTCGGACGCGCAGGCGCTCGCCAAGCAGTTGCGCGACACGCTCGGCGAGGCAACGCTGTTCCCGCCCGACCCGAACGACAAGCAGGCTCAGAAGAAAAAGCGCGTGATTCGCCGCGTCACGAAGAGCAAGGCCGTGGAAGCGCCGGAAGCAACCACCAGCGCCGCGGCCCCTGCCGCCACGCCGGCTGCTCCTGCCGCTCCCACTCCCGCACCTGCGGCGCCCGCAGCGCCCGCCAAGGCCGCGCAAAGCGGCGGCGCGTCAGATCCGTTCAGCGCGCTGCGCTGATCTTCACGCCTCACCATCAGCATTCGGGAGCCGACGATGGCGAAGAAAGAAAGCATACAGAAACGCTTGCAGAAAGTGCGGCCGCCCCGCGTGCAGCTCACCTATGAGGTGGAGCGCGGCGATGCGATCGAAGTGAAGGAGCTGCCGTTCGTCGTCGGCGTGGTGGCCGATCTGGCGGGGCAGTCCGAAGTCGAGCAGCCCAAACTGCGCGATCGCAAGTTCGTCAGTATCGACCGCGATAATTTCGACGACGTGATGAAGGCGATCGAGCCGCGCGCGGCGTTTCAGGTCGAGAACCGCCTGAGCGAAGCCGGCGGCAAATTCGCAGTCGATCTGCGCTTCAAGTCGATGGCCGATTTCAGTCCGGACGAAGTGGTTGCGCAAATCGACCCGCTGCGGCGTCTGCTCGAAGCGCGTTCGAAGCTCGCCGATCTGCGCAACAAGCTGGCCGGCAACGACAAGCTCGAAGATCTGCTGTCCGAAGTATTGAACAACACGCAGCAGTTGCAGACGCTGGCGAAAGACCAGAGCAATGCGGCGAACCGGGACGGCGGCGCGCCGGATCAAGACAAGCAAGGCGAATAAGCACGGGGTGTGAGATGAACCAGCAAACGGCGGCAGCCCAACTCGCTACCGCGCAAAGCGGTACGGAATCCACGCTGCTCGACGAGATCGTCGAGAAAAGCCGCGTGGCGAAGTCCGATTCCGAGCATGCGCGCGCGAAAGACCTGATCGGCGAACTCGTGCGCGAGGTGCTCGACGGCACGGTGGTGGTCTCCGACAATCTGTCGGCCACGATCGACGCGCGCGTTGCCGAACTCGACCGGCTCATTTCCGCGCAATTGAGCGCGGTGATGCACGCGCCGGAATTCCAGCGCATGGAAAGCACGTGGCGCGGGCTCGACTATCTGTGCAAGGAGAGCAACACCGGTTCGACGGTCAAGATCAAGGCGCTGCATGCGCCCAAGCGCGACCTCGTGCGCGACTTCAAGACCGCGATCGAATTCGATCAGAGCGCGCTCTTCAAGAAGATTTACGAAGAAGAGTTCGGCACGTTCGGCGGCTCGCCGTTCGGCGCGATCATCGGCGACTTCGAAGTCACGCGTCAGCCGGAAGACGTGTACTTCATCGAGCAGATGTCGCATGTTGCGGCAGCCGCACATGCGCCGTTTATCGCATCGGCGTCGCCTGAATTGCTCGGCCTTGAAACGTTTGCCGATCTCGGCAAGCCGCGCGATCTCGGCAAGGTATTCGATACCGTCGAATACGCAAAATGGAAGTCGTTCCGCGACTCGGAAGACTCGCGCTACGTCGGCCTCACGCTGCCGCGTTTTCTCGGCCGCTTGCCGTTCAACCCGAAAGACGGCGCCACCGCAGAAGGCTTCAATTTCGTCGAGGACGTGGACGGCACGGATCACAGCAAGTACCTGTGGTGTAACGCGGCATGGGCATTCGCCGCACGTCTCACGGCCGCATTCGACGACTTCGGCTGGTGCGCCGCCATTCGCGGCGTGGAAGGCGGCGGTCTTGTCGAAGATCTGCCGACACACACGTTCAAGACCGACGACGGCGAAATCGCGCTGAAGTGCCCGACCGAAATCGCCATTACGGACCGCCGCGAAAAAGAACTGAGCGACCTCGGTTTTATTCCGCTCGTGCATTGCAAGAACTCCGACTATGCCGCGTTCTTCGCCGCGCAATCGGTGCAGAAACCCAAGAAATACAGCACCGACAGCGCGAATGCCAATGCGGTTCTCTCTGCGCAATTGCAGTACATCTTCTCGGTATCGCGCGTCGCGCATTACCTGAAGGCGATGATGCGCGACAAGATCGGCAGCTTTGCATCCGCGCAGAATGTGGAAGTTTTCCTGAACCGCTGGATCTCGCAGTACGTGCTGCTGGATGACAACGCGACTCAGGAGCAGAAAGCGCAGTTCCCGCTGCGTGAAGCATCGATCCAGGTCTCGGAGATTCCTGGCAAGCCGGGTGTTTATCGGTCCGTGGCGTTCCTGCGCCCACATTTCCAGCTCGACGAATTGTCCATTTCCTTGCGGCTCGTCGCCGATCTGCCGAAACCGGCCAATTCATAAACGAAGTCAGAATACCCGGGCGGGCCGCCCGGGGTAGCTGTTAAAACCACCTCTTTGGGGAGTCGATGAGTTATGAAGGACATCTATTTAAAATTCGGCAATCCGGCGATCAAAGGCGAGTCTGCCGATAAAGATCACGCTGGCTGGATCGAGATCGATTCGTGGAGCCACTCCATCACGCAACCGCGTTCGGCGACGGCTTCGACGGCGGGCGGTCATACGTCCGAGCGTTGCGAACACGCCGACATGCAGTTCACGAAAGACATCGACGTGGTGAGCCCGCTGATTTATCAGCATGCATCGGGCGGCACGACGTTCGACGAAGTCACCATCGACTTCATGCGTTCGGACGGCGAAGGCAATCGCATCAAGTACCTGGAAGTGAAGCTGAAGTACGTGATCATTTCGAGCGTGACGCCGAGCGTCGTCGGCGAAGGATTGCCGAGCGAGCAGTTCTCGCTGAAGTACGCCGCGGTGCAGTGGAAGTACACGCAGCAGAAGATCGGCGGCAATCAGGGCGGCAATGCGCAAGGCGCGTGGAGCCTGACGAAGAACGACAAGACGTACGCGGTGTAATGCAGAGGCGCACGCCGCGGCGCGCATTTCCTGAAAAGGTTGGCGCGCGCGGCGTGCGCCTGTCATGAACCGCTTCTTCGGACGCCGATGAAACGCTTCGAGCCCAGCTTTCTCGACAAGCTGTTCGACGACGAACCGCATCTGCCGGCTTCACCGGCGATGCGGCAATTGTCGTTGGAGGAACTGAAGGCCACCGTCGCGCGCGACGTCGAGGCGATTCTCAACACGCGAATTGCGCTGACCGAGCATGAACTCGCGGCCTTGCCCGAATGTCAGCGCTCGGTGCTGACCTATGGTCTGAACGACTTCGCGGGTTTGAGTCTCGCGAGTCACTATGACCGCACGTTCATTTGCAAATCGATTCAGCAGGCCATTGCACGGCATGAGCCGCGCTTGCAGCAGGTATCGGTCACACTCGAACTGAACGAACAATCGACCAACGCGCTTTATTTCGCGATTCAGGCGTTGCTGGTCGTTCATCCGGCAGAAGAACCGGTCAGTTTCGATGCGATGTTGCAGCCGTCCACATTGCAATACTCGGTGACGCGCGCACGCGCGAAACTGTAGACGCTGTTTTGTTTAATACGCTTGGCTTCAATACCGCCTGAGCGCCGCCGCGACGCGCAACGGCGGCATTAGTTCAGGCGTAGAGGGTTCGGGTTCGGGGATAGATCGATGGAAGAATTGCTGCCGTATTACGAGCGCGAACTGTCATTTCTGCGGCGCTATTCGCGCGATTTCGCGGAGCGCTATCCGAAGATCGCGGCGCGTCTGGCGATGTCCGGCGAGCATTGCGAAGATCCGCACGTCGAGCGGATGATCGAATCGTTCGCATTGCTCGGCGCGCGCATCAACAAGAAACTCGACGACGATTACCCCGAATTCACCGAAGCGCTGCTGGAAGTGTTGTATCCGCACTATCTGCGGCCATTTCCTTCATGCTCGATCGCGCAACTGGGCACGTCCGCGGCGCTGAGTCATCTGACCGAGCCCGTTACGATAGAGCGCGGCACGGAACTCAAATCGCGGCCCATTCGCGGCGTGCAATGCCGTTTCCGTACCGCGTACGACGTCACGCTCGCGCCGGTTCGCATTTCGGAGGCAAAGTACACGTCAGTGGCGATGGCGCCGAGCGCGACGGTATTGCCCGGCAATGCAACCGCCATTGTGTCGATCACTTTCGAATCGACTGCTGCGCAACTCGATCTGTCCGCGTTGAAAGTCAGTACCTTGCGCGCGCATCTGCACGGCGAGCAGTCGTTCATTGCGGCGCTCGCGGATTGCCTGTTCGTCAATGCAATGGCCACGTATGTGGAAGCGGACCGGCGCGGCGTATGGACGCCATTGCGCACGTCGCCGCTCGCGCAAGCAGGCTTTGACGAAGACGACGCGCTAATCGACTATCCCGCCAAATCGCACCCGGCTTACCGGCTTCTCACCGAGTACTTTGCGTTCCCGGAAAAATTCAATTTCGCCGACTTCGATCTCGCGGCAATGACGCGTGCGGCGGGCCGCTGCCAGCGTCTGACACTGCACGTCGTGCTCAAGGAAGTACGCAGCGATTCGCATGTCGCGCGGCTTCTCGATGCGTTGTCCGCACATCACCTGCGGCTCTTTTGCACGCCGGTGGTCAATCTGTTCGAACAGCACGGCGAACCCATTCGCGTGAATCATCAGGCGATCTCCTATCCGGTGATCGCCGAAGCGCGCCGCGCATTCGCTTACGAAGTCTATTCGATCGATTCGGTGAAGCTCGTCAGGCAACAGGCGCATCAGGAATCGGTGACTGAATTCCGGCCATTTTATTCGCTGCATCACGGTGAAGCGGCCCGCGCCGGACACTACTGGTTCGCACGGCGCAACGACTGGGTCGCGCAAAAAAGCCCCGGCTATGAGACGGAAATCTCCATTGTCGATATCGACTTCGAACCGGCCGCGCCGCAAACCGACACGCTGAGTCTCGACCTGACGTGTACGAATCGCGATTTGCCCGCCGGTCTCGCGGTGGGTCTGGAAGGCGGCGATCTGTTTCTCGAAGGCGGCTCGCTGACCGGCAACATTACGATGCTGCGCCGGCCCACGCCGACTGTGCGTTTCGAACGTGGGCGCGCGGCGCACTGGCGGCTCATTTCGCATCTCGCGCTGAATCACGTGTCGCTCGCGAATAGCGGTCTTTCCGCGTTGAAGGAAATGCTGGTGCTCTACGATTTGCGGCGCACGGCGGTATCGGCGCGGCATATCGACGGGCTCGTCGGAATCGAGCAGCGCGCAGCCGTGCAATGGCTGCCGGGCAAACCGTTCGCCACTTTCGTGCGCGGCATAGAAATTCGCCTGACGATCGACGAAGAACATTTCGTCGGCACGAGTCTCGCGTCGTTCGTGCGGGTGATCGACACATTCTTCGGGCTGTACGTGCATCTGAACAGCTTTGTGCAACTGGTCGTCGTGTCGAAGCGCACGGGCGAGGAGATCTTGCGATGCAAACCGCGCAGCGGCGAATCGATCCTGGCGTAGTCGAGCAGTTTCTCGACGAGCCGCACCGCTTTGAATTTTTTCAGGCGGTGCGTCTGCTCGAGAAGTGGTTCGCACAGCAATCGCCATCTACGGTCGGGCGTTCGGGCGACATCGTCGCGCAGCGCATTTCCTTTCGCAATTCGCTGTCCCTGTCGTTTCCGCCGAGCGAAATTCACGGCGCGCAATCCTACGACGACGAAGGCTTGCCGCTAAAAGAAAAAGCGCAGCGCACCACGGCGCTCGAGGCGGGCTCACTGGATAAAGTCGACATAACCCCCGCGTTTTTCGGTTTGCTCGGCGGGCAAGGTGCGTTGCCGCTGCATTACACCGAGCAGATCATCGCGCGAGAGCAGATCAAGCGAGACCGTGCCGCGCGCGAGTTCTTCGATGTATTTTCGAATCGCGCCACCGCGCTCTTTTATGCGGCGTGGAAGAAGTACCGTTTGCCGTTTCATTACGAACTGGATCGCGACGAGCGCTATTTGCCATTGCTGCTCGCGCTTGCGGGCGTGGCCGACAACGACACGCGCAGCAGCCTGCAAAGCGGCGACGGCGCGCTATTCGACGAAGCGATTGCCGGTTACGCATTGCCCGCGCGACACAGACCGGTGTCGGCAGCTTATTTGCAACGCACGCTGTCGGACTACTTCAAGGTTCCTGTGCGCGTCGAACAGTTTGTCGGCAAATGGTACGACGTGCCGCGCGATCAATTGACGGTACTGGGCAGCGTCAACGCGACGCTCGGCGCCACTGCGCTGGCGGGCGAGCGCGTCTGGCAGCGCGACATGCGGGCGCGGCTCGTGATCGGCCCGCTTGGTAAAGCCGATTACGAAGCATTCCTGCCGGGGGCGGATCGCGCCGTTGCACTCGAACGCATGCTGACGCTGCTCGCCGGTATTACGCTGGAGTACGAAGTGTCGCTGGTACTTCGCCGCGAGGCGGTTGGGCCGGCGCTCCTGAGCAACGGCGCGCGCCTCGGCTGGGACGCATTCCTCTGCACGCGCGATGCCGACCGCGATCGCGCGGATGCCCGCTACGAACTGCATGTGATTCACTGACCATAACGATAGAACCTGACCGGATCGCACGACATGAGCACGTCCCTCAACACCCTGATCGCGAAACTCAATCCGACCTGCCGGCAAGCGGCGTTGCTGGCGGCGAACAACTGTCTCGCGCGCGGTCATTACGAGGTCGACCTCGAGCATCTGCTGCTTGCGCTGCTCGACGAGCCGGCAAGCGATGTTGCGCTCGTTCTGCGTGCGAGCAGAATCGATTCGCATGCGTTGCGCGCGGACATCGAGCGCGAATTGCAGCGCCTGAAAAACGGCAATACGCGCACGCCGGTGTTCTCGAAGCACTTGATCGATCTGCTCGAGCAGGCGTGGTTGATCGCATCGCTCGATTCGCAGATTGGGCGCATCCGTTCCGGGCATTTGCTGCTTGCGTTGCTGAGTGCGCCTGATCTCGCGCAATTCGCGGAGCGCATGTCGCCGCTGCTGCGCGATGTACCTGTGACCGAGCTGAAGCATAATTTCGACGAGTTGACCGCGGGCTCGCGCGAAGTCGAGCGCGCTAATGACGCGCAAAACACGGAACATGATGCGAGCGATATAGCGTGTTCCGAATCGGTGCCTGGCGCGCCGTCAAAAACGCCCGCACTCGATACGTACACGAGCAATCTCACGCAGCGCGCGCGTGAAGGCAAGATCGATCCGGTGATCGGACGCGAAGGCGAGATTCGCCAGACTATCGACATTCTGATGCGGCGCCGCCAGAACAATCCGATCATGACGGGCGAGGCGGGCGTCGGCAAGACGGCCGTGGTCGAAGGACTCGCGCTGCGCATTGCCGCCGACGACGTACCCGCGCCGCTCAAAGGCGTCGCACTGCATGTGCTCGACATGGGCCTCTTGCAAGCGGGCGCAAGTGTGAAGGGCGAGTTCGAGAACCGCCTGAAGAACGTGATCGACGAAGTGAAGAAGAGCCCTCATCCGATCATTCTCTTCATCGACGAAGCGCACACGATCATCGGCGCGGGCGGCCAGGCCGGGCAGAACGATGCGGCCAATCTTCTGAAGCCCGCGTTGGCTCGCGGCGAACTGCGCACCATCGCGGCGACGACATGGAGCGAGTACAAGAAGTACTTCGAGAAAGACGCGGCGCTCGCGCGCCGCTTCCAGGTTGTGAAGATCGAAGAGCCGAGCGAAACGCTTGCCGCGGCGATGTTGCGCGGCATGGCGTCGTTAATGGAAAAGCACTTCAACGTGCGCGTGCTCGATGACGCGATCACGGAAGCTGTGCGCCTGTCGCATCGCTATATTAGCGGGCGGCAATTGCCCGACAAGGCGATCAGCGTGCTCGACACCGCTTGCGCGAAAGTGGCGCTCGCGCATAGTTCTACACCAGCCGCAATCGACGATACGAAAAAGCGCCTGGAACGCATCGACGCGGAAATCGCCGCACTCGAACGCGAGGTCGCGAGCGGCGCGCAGCACGACGAACGGCTCGCGCAATTGCGCGAACTGCGCGAAGAAGATCTGAAGCATCTCGCCGCCGACGAAGCGCGCTACGACAAGGAGCGTGCGCTGGTGACCGAGATCGTCGGCTTGCGTTCGGACATCGACGCGGCTCGCGTGAGTAGTGCCGACGCGGAGCAGGCGCAGAAAGCGGCGCAAGCGCGCGAAACGCTCGCGCTGCGCGTGGCCGAATTGCATGCATTGCAAGGTACTCAGCCGATGGTGCCGTTGCAGGTGGATGGGCACGTCGTCGCTGAAATCGTTGCGTCGTGGACGGGCATTCCGCTGGGCCGCATGGTGAAGGATGAGATCCAGACGGTGCTGAATCTGCAGCCGCTGCTTGCCGCGCGCGTGATCGGTCAGGATCATGCGCTTGAAGCCATCGCGCAGCGAGTGCGCACGGCCAGCGCGAATCTCGAAGATCCGAATAAGCCGCGCGGTGTGTTCATGTTCGTCGGGCCTTCGGGTGTCGGCAAGACCGAAACGGCGCTCGCACTCGCCGATGTGCTGTACGGCGGCGAGCGCAAGATGGTGACGATCAACATGAGCGAGTATCAGGAAGCGCATAGCGTTTCGGGCCTGAAAGGCTCGCCGCCCGGCTACGTCGGTTATGGCGAGGGCGGCGTACTCACGGAAGCGGTGCGCCGCAATCCGTATTCGGTGGTGCTGCTCGATGAAGTCGAAAAGGCGCATCCCGATGTACTCGAAATGTTCTTCCAGGTATTCGACAAAGGCACGATGGACGACGCCGAAGGCCGCGAGATCGACTTCCGCAATACGCTCATCATTCTCACGTCGAATGTCGGTTCGCAAGCGGTCATGCAGGCTTGCCTGAATAAAGGTGCCGACGAATTGCCCGACGCGGACGCGCTCGCCGAAACCTTGCGTCCGCAACTGTATAAAGCGTTTAAGCCGGCGTTTCTCGGCCGCATGAAAGTGGTGCCGTACTATCCGATTTCCGACGACGTGCTCGCTGAAATCATCGAGTTGAAGCTGGAAAGAATTCGCCGCCGCATCGAATCGAATCACAAGGCGGTGTTCGAGTGGGACGAGTCGCTGGTCGATGCGGTGCTCGCGCGCTGCACCGAAGTGGATTCGGGCGCGCGCAATGTCGACCATATTCTGAACGGCACGCTGCTGCCCGAAGTCGCGCAGCAGGTACTCGAGCGCATTGCCGACGGCGCGGCCATCGAGCGCATTTCGGTGCGTGCGACCGAGGCGGGCGAGTTCGACTACGCCGTCGTATAAGCGGTTTGATGAATGACACTTGAAAGCTCCATGCCATGCCGATCGATCTGAATACGCTGCTTGCTCCAATCAGTGAAGCCGCGCCCTGTGGCGAAGATCTTCTGTTCTCCGCCGACTTCGATGCAATCCAGCACGCGCGGCGTTTCGAAGACCCGTCGCTCGACCAGGGCGAATGGGTCACCGAAATCAAGGAGGCCGACTGGCCGCTGGTGATCGAGCGCTCCAGTGCGTTACTGCAGACGCAAACGAAAGACTTGCGCCTCGCGGTGTGGCTCACCGAAGCGCTCGCGATTGAAGAAGGCGTGGGCGGTCTCACGCAGGGCTATACGCTGCTCACGGCGCTGTGCGAGAAGTACTGGGACACCGTTCATCCGCTGCCGGAAGGCGACGACACCGAATATCGCCTTGGCAACGTCGTGTGGCTCGTCGGGCGAACCGGCGATCTGCTGCGCGCAATGCCGCTCACGTCGTCGCAAGGGAATGCGTACAGCACGATCGATTGGGACGTCGCCACGCATGTCGCGCAAGCGGTAAAGCGCGATCCCGATCATGCCGACGACATCGCGCGCGGCAAGCCGTCCATCGAGCAGATCGACGCGTCGAAACGTGCGACGCCGCCCGCGTTCTATTCGACGCTGCTGGCCGATCTCAAAGGGTTCGAAACGGCGATGCTCGCACTCGAACAGGAACTGGACCGTCGCGCTGCGGACTTTGCGCCAAGTTTCCGTCAGGCGAAAGACGCCTATGAAAGCGTCTATCGTCTCGCCGAACGCTTTGCGCGCGAACTCGGTGTGACCGCACAAGCGCAGCAGACGCCCGGTAGTGGATCGAGTGCTTCGGCAAATCATGAACACGCGCACGAACACGAACGCGCCGAGCCCACTTTCAAGACCTCACCGCAACGCGAGGAACCTGTGTTGACGACCACGCCGACCCACGCAGTCGCAGGAATCCAGAGCCGCGCGCAAGCCGTCGCGCAGTTGCGCGCGGTGGCCCGTTTCTTTCGCAGTACGGAGCCGCACAATCCGGCTGCGTACTTTGCCGAGAAGGCTGCGGAAGCGGCGGACATGCCGTTGCATCAATGGCTGTCGACGGTGGTGAAAGACGACGGCTCGCTCGCGCACATTCGCGAGTTGCTAGGTGTGAAGCCTGAAGAAAACAGCTAGACGTCCGCGTCGAAATTAAAAAGCCTGGCCTGGGTCGAGAGAACCCAGGCCAGGCTTTTTTCATGCTTCATGCGTGCCTTGCAGCAAGCACGCAGTAATCTGCTTAAGATCCGGCGCGGAACTCGATGCGCCGGTTGCGTGCGCGTCCATCGGCCGTATCGTTCGATGCAATCGGCTGATCGGGCCCGACTCCAGTGGTGCTCATCTGTTGCGGCGGAATGCCCTTGGCGACGAGATAGCCCTTCACGGCATCTGCGCGTGCCTGGCTCAGCGCGATATTCGACGTGCGATTACCCGAGTTGTCGGTGTGACCGATGATCGCGACCGTCTTCGTCGTCATCTTTAGCATTGCTGCCGCCATCTGATCGAGAATCGCGCGGCCTTGCGGCGTGAGCGTCGCACTGCCGGTTTCGAATTCGATCGTGCGATTCGCTAGCGTCTGATCGAGCAGGCCCTGTTCGGATGCACTGACGCGCAAGCCGTTCTTGATCGTGTACGTCGGATTCAGCGCATTCGCCATGTCGCTTGCGAGTTGCTGACGCTGGGACTCGTTGCGCACTTCGCCTTTCACGTCGATCTGCGTGCCGTCGATCTTCAACTGTCCTTTACTGATCTGCTTGAGTTGCGGACCAATCAGCTTTTGCACATTGGCGGACCAGTTCGGCGGCGTCGCGACGTCGGCGACTTCGATCTGATCCACTACGTTGGCCGCGCCATACGTGTCGCGCAAACGCGCGAGCACCGCGGCTTTGGTCGCCTCGTCCGGTACTTTTCCACCGACCACGACCTGGCCCGGCGCCGCGTTCGCGGGCGGAGGCGAAGCCGTGACCGCGCCGGTGCCGGCGCCGGTCGTGCCGCTTGCGAGGCCCGCCGTATTCACTGCGGGACCCGCACTGCCTGCCGTAGTGGACGAAGGCGAGGGGAGCGCCGTCGTGCGAATCGAAATGCCGCTGTTGTCGACCGGCGTGACGCGTGCGGGGCCGTCGTTGTCGGCGTGAGCGAGCGTGCTGAACAGGCCGCTAACCAGCAGGCTCGCGAGCAGCGCGCTGATCACGGTGCGTGAATAAGTCATCGCGTCACGCTCCCGTGAAGGCTTCGCGGAACGTGTCGATGCTGACGCGCAAGGACAGTTGCGGTTGGTCGAGGTAACTGACGAGCTTGCTGATGCCATGATCGTTCTGTGCGTGTTCGTCGATCCACTCGGGGTCGTCGATATCGATGTTATGGGCTGCGTATGCTTGCGGATCGACCACACTGTGCAGCGTTTTCGCGGACGCACCGTTAAAGCCGATGATGAGCCGCTCGCGCTCCGCGATCGTGCCGATAAAAATCGCCAGTTCGAAATCCGCTTGCGCGACGAACGGCGCGATCAGTTCGAGCCAGAATGCGGCGACGAGGCTGCGATAGAACGGATCGTTCGGCAACGGCAGCGTGAGCCCGCGTTCGAGATGCGACGAACCGCTTTGCATCACGGGGCGCAGCAGCGAACCGAGCGCGAGCATTGCGCCGCGCAAGCGCACCGGATGCCCGCTTGCGAGCAGCATCTGTTCGAGTCCGGCGAGCGTCTGATGTTCGACGAAGTCGTTGAACGTGCCGTCATGCGGATTGCCCGGACCGCCGCCGATTTCGATCGGCACCTGCGTTTCGCCGAGCGCCTGCAATGCGCCGGCCGGCTCGCTCACGCCAAGCAAGGGCTTCATTTGCGCCGACACGCGCGACCACAAACGCGCGAACGCAAGCGGACTGTGCGCGAGGAACGTGAGCGGCTTTTCGACTTCGAGCGCGGTCGCGGCGAGAAACGGAAAGCGTCGCGACGACTGATCGTGACTCGCGACCATGTGCCCCGCAATCGCGAGCTTGCTGCGCGAACCGAGAAACGCGAAATGCATCGGCTTCGCGTTTTCGTAGACGATCTTCCAGCGCGGGTCGTCGGTGAGCAGTTCCATTGCTTCGGCGATCCAGCGGTCGAGCGTCGCAAGCAACTGCGGGTTATGCGCGCTTTTCACGAAGTCGCCGCGCGACGGAATCTTGCCGAAGTACGCGATTTGCGCCTGCACGGTCTGCGTCATTGCGCACCTCCTGTGTTCGAAACCGCGGTCGTCGCCGGTCGCGCCGCTGTTGCCGCCGTTGCCGCCGTTGCCGCGGGCGTTGCGTTCGCGGCCGTGGCCGTGACCGAATTCGCCGCCGCGCTGACGTCGGCCACCGACGAAGGCAAGCGCAAGCCGCGCAGGCTCTGCTGCTGCGGCGCGTCGCTGCTGCCGCCCGATGCTTGCGACGTGCTGATGATGCGCATGCTGACCGCCACCGTGATGTTGCCTTGCGTCCACGACAGGTCGAATGTGCCGTCAGGCCGGCGCTTGCGCTGCGCCGAATTGATCAGCTTCTCGAGACCGTAGCGGCCCGGCTCGTTGACGAGCTGCAGCGTGCGGCCGTCGAAAGTCGTGGCGTTCAACGTCGCGCCTGGCGAGCCCGACGGATTCGGCCACACGAAGTTGGTCCATTGCGGCGGCGTGTTGCGATAGCGCATCTGCTGACCGTCGATCGCAAGCGTGTACTCGGTCGTGCCGCTGCTCGGTTGCGGCAGGATCTGGAACACGGTCTGCGGTTCCGCGGAGCCCTGGCCTGCCGACGCGCCCGCTGCGCCACCGGCGAGCGGCGCGACCCAGCGCGCGAATCCGCTGGTGAAGTCAGGCGTGAGCGCGAGCCCCATGTCGCCCCACGTGCGAGCGGTGAGGGTGTCGCCGCGGCGCACTGCAAGCGGTCCGAGCGTGGTGCCGACGAACTTCGCAATCGAGCCGTCCGGTCCGAACACCTGCGCGATTTCACCGGCGCCCGCTTCGACTTTCGCATCGCCGGCAAAGGGATATTTGTTGGCGAGCGAGTTCTGGAACGTCTGGTACACCTGCGCGTTCCACACCTTGTTGACTTCGACGCTGGCCGGCTGGATCACGACCGCATACGCGGCCATCAGCGGACGCACGAGCAGCGGACGCAGGGCTTTGCGTTGCGAATCGGTGAGGCCCGTCAGCATCTGCTCATCGACGTACTTCAGCGAATCGGCAAGTTCGGAGCCGCTGCCGTCGAGCGTCTGCTGCATGAGCTGACGCGCGCCCGGTCCAGGATCGCCCTGATTCTTGATCACGTTAAAGCGCGTACGGACTTTCGACAGCGTGTCCATATAACCCTTCAGCATCGAGCCGTTATCGCCGGTCTGAACCATGCGGCCGAGCGCGGAGAACTCCTGGCCAATCGGTCCCATCGGCATTTCGACCGGATTGCCGTTGATGTCGATGTTCGCGTTCAACTGACCCGTCGGCGCGCGCGAGAACCATTGCTTGAACCAGCTCGTCACGCCGCTTTGCGCGCGCTTCAGGTTTGCATTGAAGAGCGACGGGTTATCCCACGAGGTCTGGTCATACGCGGTTTCGAGTACTTTGCGAATCGGCGAATCTTGCGGATCGCCGAGACGGTTCATGGCATCCACTGCCTGACCGAAGCTGCCGAAGCTCTGCACCGCAATGCCTTGCATGAACTTCTGCCAGTGCATTGCATAGTCGGTCTTGTACATCGTGACCAGTGCTTTCTGTATCTGTTCGGGACTGCCTTCGAGCGTCAGGTCGTCGTGCGCGGACGTATTGAGCACCCAGTCCTTCGCCTGGAGTTCTTTTGTTGCGGCCTCGCGGATCGCGGGCTGCACATACTGGAACCACGCTTCGCGCGTGAACGTGCCGGGAATCGCATAGCTGCCCGCCACCAGCGCGGTATTGTTTTCACCGACGATGCGCGCGATCGTCATCGGCGCGAAGCGGGTCGACGCACGTGCCTTGATCTCTTCATAAACACGCTGACGCGCCGGCATGCCGCGCACGACACGGCGCAGGTTCTCACGCGTTTGATCGACGAGGCCGAGGTTCTGGTCGATCATCGGCCAGTCGTCGTCGGATACGCGCGCCAGGTAGAAAGTAATCATGCGCTCGGCGCTGCGGATCATCTCGTCGCGAGGCATGTTGCCGCGATTCGTTTCGAGCCAGCCGCGCCAGAAGCGCGCCACCTGATCCGTCAGATGCGCCGTTTCCACATGACGCTTGTCGCTTAGCATCAGATACGTCTTGAGCGCGTTGTACGCGTCTTCCACCTTGGTCGGCGATGCGTCGCTGTAGAGCCCGCCCTGGCTATTCGCCGCCATTGCGTTGTGCGCGGAGACCGGAATCGCGGCCGCATCCGGCGTGCGATTGAGCGGCGTGAGCTGATCGGGATGCGCGTTGACGTCCTTCAGGAACGACGCGAGGTTTTGCGAAACCGGATCGAGCAGGATCTGGCGCACGCCGTTGTAGTACTCGGTGAGAAGACGCTGTTCCAGACGATCGCCCTGATAAAGACCGAACGACACAGCGAGCGGCTTATCGCGGCGGAACTGTTCGAGCTGGTCGATGCGGTCTTCGAGAACATCCATGGCCTGCAGGCGCGATTGCAGATCGTTGCGGTTCTGCTGCAAACGCACGACGTTGTCCAGATCGGCTTTGACGTTCTCCGCGAGTTGCTGATTGTTAATGGTCGACCACGTCCAGCCGCCCAACGCGAGCGCGAGGACCGCGACAAAGCCGAAGAAGGTCGCGTAACGCATACGCGTTTTCGCGGGACTGGCGAATTGCCTGACCGTTTGCCGGTCGGCGAAGATAACTTTGGAAAACAGATCGCGCAGGAAGAAGCCGTTCTTCGAAAACGCGCTGTGCGGTTTCGGCATGCTGTCCGCGCTCAAACCGAAGCGGTTCGCGATGCGCGTGGCCGCGGCGCTATTGGTTTCGCCTTCCTGCAATGCACTCGTGAAATAGAAGCCGCGGAAAATCGGCTTGTACTGGAACGGGTTCGTCTCAAACAGCGTGGCGAGAAACGCGCGGAGTGCGGGCTTGATCGTCGAGAACTCGAGCGGGAAACTCAGTTGGCCTGGCGAGAGCTTGTTGCCGCGATTGATCGACATCTGCGCGACGCTGATTTCCTTCAGGCCGTCGTAGAGTTCCTCGAAATGTTCATCGAAAAGGCCCACCACGTCGCGCTTCTCGTCCGGCTCGTAGGGCAGGGTGGCGCCCCATACGCGGTCGTATTCATGACGCTCGCTGCCGCTGAAGAACTCGGTGAAGCCGGTGATCAGATCGGCCTTCGTGAACATCACGTAGACGGGCGCAAAGACTTCCAGCTTCTCGGTCAATTCCTGCACGCGCTGGCGCAGGTTCTTCGCGAGATTGATCGCAAACTCGGGCTTGCTGCTGGTGAGTTCCGCAATGCTCGCGGTCACGATGATGCCGTTGATCGGCGCTTTGGGCCTGAAGCGCTTAAGCAGGCCGAGAAAACCGAGCCATTCGGTGCGGTCTTCCTCATGCACCGAATAGCGGCCTGCTGTGTCGAGCAGAATGCCTTCCGTCGTGAAGAACCAGTCGCAATTGCGCGTGCCGCCAATGCCGTGAATCACCGCGCTGTTCTTGTCGGCGAAGGGGAATTGCAAGCCCGAATTGAGCACGGCGCTGCTCTTGCCCGCTGCGGGATTGCCGATCACGATGTACCACGGCAACTCATACAACGCGGAGCCGCCCGACACCTGGCCGATCTTCGAAGTCTTGATTGTCTTCACTGCATCGACGAGGCGTGTGCGCAGCACGTCGAGTTCCGCCTGACGCGCCGGCGTAGGCGCGGGTCCGGCTTCGACGCTTTGTTTTTCGGCCTGCTGCTCGAGCATTTCGCCGAGTTTGTTATTCGCGCGACGCGCGCGCAGGCGGCGCACCGCCCATACCAGCAGCCATAACGCGACGACCGCGCCGAGCGCGATGGCCGGCCACATCAGGTCGATCTGCAAGGTATCGGCGCCGACGAACAACACAGCAGCGAGCGCGAGCAGGCCGATGATCGAGAGCGTGCGTGGATGGGTCAACACGTTGAGAAAGCGTCGCATAAGCCGTTCAGGTCTTGGTGATATGTGTTGTGGCGCGTGCTGTGGCAAACGGCATCACGCGCGTGCGGCGTTTGAAAATGGAGCGAAAGAAATCGAAAGCCGATTCACGCGGAACGGTAAAACGGCCGAATTGTTAAATCCGCGATTGCCGGCGCTGCAAAAGCGGGCGGACGAATGCGACGCTGTATGCCGGATTGCGGTTGGTATTGCCGCTTTTTGCCAGAAATATTGATTGAACGCCCCATTTTCCAACCTCTTGTGCCGCCGCGCTTAATGACCCCGCCCGAGAACGAAGCCGGGTTTGTGATATTCAACGTGCCCGAGATCCATCATTTTCCAGCGGCCGCCCCATGTCAGGCCGACCTGCTCGGCTGTTTGTCCATATAACTGATAGCCTCGCATGGCCCAGGGATCTTTTTCTGAAATGACGAGCTTGCCGTCGCGCAGAAACGCATTGTCCGCCGCGAGGCCGTATTGGTGATAGCTTTGAAACGCAGCGGCATTGGTGACATTGCTCCCAATTTGCGCGAGCCGGTTTTGCCGCTCCGGACTGCGATAACCTTCCAGCAGGGCCATTTCGTAGCCGTACTGCTCGTGCATGATTTTGTAGACGAGCAATAGACGGGTTCGGAAATCCGCATCGAGCAAATTCCAGTCGCGGCTTGCGTCTTTTAGCGCTGGCCGGATCTGCTCGACTTCCCGCGTGGCGAATACCTCCGGCGGCAGCGGCGGCGGGGGCACGAGCTGTTCGCCGTTCAATAATGCGGCAATTTTCTCGTCCGGCACCCGCGCGGTTTCGTCGAATTGGAATAACTGACGACCCCGTAATCCCAATGCCACCAATGGCGGCGTCGCAAGAATACCTGTGGTGGTAAAAATCAGCAAGCGCCGGCGCGCCAGTAATTTTTTCATATCCACTACGGTAGATTGCGAAATTCTTGCCGAGCGTGCTAATTGACCGCGCGCATGCGATGCACGGCGCGATGCCCCGCGCATAACACGGCCGTGAATTGTCTGCGCGGCGCCTAATAAAGAAGCGCGCACCGCCGGCAAAAGCAGCATTGCGGCGATGAGCACTGCGACGGCGAAATAGGCAAGAAGTACTACGGCAATCAATGGAGACCCCGGAAATTGGAAACAATTGTATTTTGTAATGCTTGCTCTTAGAATCAGGCCTGCTCGGAGAGGAGCCGGAGCCGTATTATCACGGCGAAATAATCCAGGATTCAATGAGACAGTGAATGAGTGCGCCGGAAAATTCAAATTCCAAAGCCCCGCCAAGCCTGTTATCCGATAAGGCTAAAGGCGCCGACGGCAATGGTTCGCGAATTCTCGCGAATCTGGAAGGCCGCGTCGCGCCGCCTGCCGATAAACCACGCCGGTCCCGAAAGCCGCTTGCGCTTGTCGCATTGCTCGTGATAGCGGCGGGCGGTTGGGGCGCGTGGCACATGCAGCAACGCGGGCAAAACGAGTCACTGGCTGCGGCCGCGCCGGCGAGTGCGGTGAACATCGGCAAGGCGGCGGTGCCGGCATCGGCGGTGAACGGCGCGGTGCAGGTCGCCGCGAATGCGCAAGCGCCGGCGCCTGCTTCGTCGCAAGCCGCGACGATCATCGCCGATGACAGTGACAGTAAAGCGGCAACTGCGTCGTCTGCATCGGCGGGCGCGGCGGAAAGCCGTCTGTCGCGCGCGTTGGCCGATGGTGCGGAGCCGAGCGGCGCTTCCGTGCCGGTTGCTTCGGTTGCTTCCGGTGCTTCGGCCTCGTCGGCGCACGTTGCATCGACGGCGAAGCACGACAAGAGTCCGGCAATCGCGAGCAAGAGCAAGCACGAAGCCGGCGCGCACGGCAAGAAAGAAAGTGCCACGGCAAGTGCGAGCAGTCATCGTTCGAGTACGACGACTGCCGCCGCGCAATCGAAGAAAGCAAAGCCGGACGCGGCGTCGAAAGATGATTCGGACGCCGATCTATTGGCCGCGCTCGTCGCACGCACGAAGCCCGCCGATAGCAAGACAAGTACCGGCAATCCGGCGACGAAGGTAGCAACCTCGGCAGCGCCCGGCAATGCGAAGCTCGCCGAGCGCGTCAAAGAATGTGGGCAGCGAGGCTTTTTCCAGGACCAGTTGTGCCGCTGGCGTGTGTGCGATGGTCATTGGGGCAAAGACCCCGCATGCCCCGGCTCGACGCCGCAAGCGCGTCAGCCCTGACGTTCGCCGCGCGGGCGGTTTACTCGAAAGACGGATCGTGAGGCTCGTGTTGTTTGCGAGCCTCGTCGACGCACACGTTTGACGCATGTTTGATTTGGCCGCCGTTGCGTTTATGATGACTCTCCTTAGTCGCACACCGATGCGATAGAACAGGAGACATCAATGAAGCGGTTTCTCGTGGCATTGAGCTATGTAGCAAGCGTCGTGACTGCTCTCGCAATTGCGGCTTGCGGCGGTGACAATCTGAATGCAACCAATCCCCCGAAAGTCATTATCGACAGCGACTACAACACGCTGAGCGACGACGGCCAGCTTGGCGTCATGGCCGCGCAATTGCAGGCGCAGGGATCGTTGAAAGTACTCGGCATTACGGTCGTGTCGGGCAATCAATGGTTGAAGCAGGGCGTTGCCGATGCATTGAAATCCGTCGAACGGCTCGGCGTCGAAAAGCAGATCGGCGTCTATGCCGGTGCGAACTATGCGTTGTCGCACGATTTCGCCACGATCCAGGCTGAAATGGCCCAATTTCCCGGCGGCGACGGTTATCTCGGCGCGTGGGGAACACCCGAACCGAAGTCCGATAGCGATCTCGTCGCGCCGCCTGATGGCTTCGCAACGCATACGAAAGTGCAAAGCAAAAGCGCGGTGGATTTCATCGTCGACTCGGTGAAGCAGAATCCCGGCGAGGTGACGATTCTTGCCATCGGACCGTTGACGAACATTGCGCTTGCCGCGCGTCGGCATCCCGAGATCGTGCCGTTGATCAAGCAGATCATTTATATGGGCGGCGCGATTGACGTGCCGGGCAATACGACGCCAACCGCCGAGTTCAACTGGTGGTTCGATCCGCAAGCCGCGAAAGAGGTGTTGCGTCTGCCGATCAAGCAGGTTGTCGTTCCGCTCGATGTGACCGACACCGTGAAGATGGATAAGGCGCTCTATGACCGGATCGCGCATGACCCGTCGAAGCAGACCATCATTACGCAGTTGTTCAAGACGTTGAACGGTTATGGCTTCGACGGCAAGAACGGTTTCGAGACGAACCCGAACTACACCACGAACATCTGGGACACGCTGACTCTCGGCTATTTGATGCATCCTTCGTTCGCGACGCAAACGGTCGACGAGTGGGTCGATGTCGATATGAGCTTCGGCGCGAACGATGGAAAAGCGACCGGCTATACGAGTTCGCCGCCGGGTGGTCTGCAGAAGATGACGATCATCAAGCGCTTCGACAATCAGAACTTCTTCAATTTCTATGTGGACTTGCTGACGCGGCCAGTGCCGGTGCCGGGCTGATCGATTGATTGATTGATTGATGCGTTGAACGTGCTGCGAGCCTGCATCGAATCCGCTTCAGGCGGGATGCAGGCCGCGCAACAACTGGCGCACGCGCGAGAGATCCTGATCGACGTGCTCGGTCTTTTCGAACAGCTCCGCAAGCCAGTCGACGAAAGCACGCACGCGCGGCGACACACGGCGATTCTTCAGATAAGCGACCGAAACCGGCATCGGCACGGGTTTCCATTGCGGCAGTACTTCGCGCAACTGTCCTGAGTCGAGGTACGGTTGCGCGGCAATTCGCGCGGGTTGAATGAGCCCGTGGCCTTGCAGTCCGCAGGTGAGATACGCCTGCTCGTCGCTCACTTTGATAAAGCCGTTCACCTTGACGCTTTGCGCTTCGCCGTCGACTTCGAAATCGAACGCCACTTCGCGGCCGCTATTTGGCGACATGCAATTGACAGCCACATGTCCGCGCAAATCGTCGAGGTCGGTGGGCGTGCCGTAACGCGCGAGATAGTCCGGACTCGCGCAGGTCACATGTTCGAGCGTGCCGAGTTGTCGCGCGACGAGATTCGAATCGGGCAGTTCACCGAGTTGAATGCTGCAATCGATTCCTTCGGCAACCAGATCGACGGTGCGGTTGCTGACGCCGAGGGCGAGATCGAGATTCGGATAGCGCGCGTGAAAGTCGTCGAGAGCGGGCAGCACGATTGCGCTCGCCACCGAACCCGGCATTTCGATGCGCAGGCGGCCCGTGAGGTTATCGGTGGCGTGACGGATGCTGGCTTCCATCTCGTCGATGTCCGCGAGGATTTGCGCGCAACGTTCGTAGTAGGCGGCGCCTTCGGGCGTCACGCTGATGCGCCGAGTGGTGCGTGCGAGCAGTTGCGTGCCGAGTAGGGCTTCCAGGTTCTGGACAATGGTGGTCGCCGTCGCGCGCGGAATGTTCAGGGATTCCGCTGCGCGGGTGAAGCTGTTCGTGTCCACGATTCTTAGGAAGGTGCGCATTGCTGTTATTCGGTCTAGCATTTGGGCCTCTCGGTGTTGGGTTTTTTGCCTGCGGCGGGGCTTTTTTTGGTTGGGTTTTTTCGGCTTTTGTTTTTGGCCTTTGTTTTTGGCCTTTCCTTGAATTCGTTGTGGTCTATTTGCGTTGCCCCTGTGCGGGGCGGCACCTACTTTCTTTGCCGCCGCAAAGAAAGTAGGCAAAGAAAGCGGGCTCACACCGCCAGCTTATAAGTGGGTCCCTCGTTTGGAGAACGGAGTGGTGCGTTTAACATCCGTGCCCTCGCGCATTCGGCACTCGTGACAAGGCAGTCATGCTTCCCGCCTCGCACTACGTGCTCGCCGGAAGGGTTGGCTTACACCATCCGCTCGCGTTTTCGCGCGGCGGGGGCCGTCGGCTGCGCCTCGGCGTGGCGCTGTTGGGGCGATCGCGTTGCGTGGCAGGGCTCTTAATGGCTGCATCCAATCGTGCTGCATTCAATCGCGCATTTGAATGAGCACCCTCGATGAAAGCGAGGAGGGCGCAACGCGCTAATGGCTCGCAATCCCAGACACCACCGACCACCCGACGGGTTGGGGAACGACCGCACGGCGCGCGAAGCGCCGCCGGAAGAATGACTGCTTTGTCACGAGCGCGGAATGTGCGAGAACACGGATGTCAAACGCACCACTACCCGCTCCGAACCGAGGGACCCACTTAAAAGCTGGCGGTGTGAGCCCGCTTTCTTTGCCTACTTTCTTTGCGGCGGCAAAGAAAGTAGGTGCCGCCCCGCACAGGGGCAACGCAAATAGACCACAGCGAATTCAAGGAAAGGCCAAAAGACCCAACCAAAAGAAGCCCGCCGCACGGCAAAAAAAACCAAAATCACTTCCGCATGGAATCCAGATCAACAACAAACCGATACTTCACATCACTCTTCAACATCCGCTCATAAGCATCATTAATCTTCTGCATCGGAATAATTTCGACATCCGAAGTAATCCCATGCTCGCCGCAAAAATCCAGCATCTCCTGCGTTTCGGCAATCCCGCCGATCAGCGAACCGGCCAGCCGGCGGCGCTTGAAAATCAGGTTGAACACTTGCGGCGACGGATGATCGTGCTCCGGTGCGCCCACCAGCGTCATCGTTCCATCACGCTTCAGCAGGTTCAAGAACGGATTCAGGTCGTGCGGCGCAGCCACCGTATTCACGATCAGATCGAAGCTGTTCGCATGCGCTTCCAGTTCTTCCGCGTTCTTCGAAATCACCACCTCGTGTGCGCCCAGCCGCTTGGCGTCCTCGGTCTTCGACGGCGATGTCGTGAACAGCACCACATGTGCGCCCATTGCGCGCGCCAGCTTCACGCCCATGTGGCCGAGGCCGCCCAGGCCGACAATGCCGACCTTCTTGCCAGGACCCGCGCCCCACGTGCGCAGCGGCGAGTACGTGGTGATGCCCGCGCACAGCAACGGAGCGACGCCGGCAGGGTCGAGGTTTTGCGGCACACGCAGCGTGAATTCCTCGTCGACGACGAGTTGCGTCGAATAACCGCCGTAGGTCACTTGACCGTCGACGCGGTCCACGCCGTTATACGTGCCGACGAAGCCGTTCTCGCAGTACTGCTCGAGGCCTTCCGCACAGCTCGCGCACGTACGGCACGAATCGACGAGGCAGCCGACGCCCACCAGATCGCCCGCCTTGTACTTCGTCACGTCCGGGCCCACCGCGGTCACACGGCCGACGATTTCATGACCCGGCACCACCGGATACATCGTGTTCTTCCATTCGTTGCGAGCCTGATGCAGGTCGGAATGGCACACGCCGCAAAACAGCACTTCCATTTGCACATCATGAGCGCGCAGTTCGCGGCGCTGGATTTCGAACGGGGCGAGCGGCGCGCTGGCGTCGGTCGCGGCATAGGCATAAGTCGTGCTCATGGGTAGTTCTCCAGCAAAGATGGGTGATGTCAGAAGGCGCCGGCAATGGGCAATCGGCGACGGGCGACGGTAATGGCAATCGGCAACGGACAACGCATGTCGCGCATGCGCCTAACCGCACGGTTCGGGTCGCGGCGCGTGATGAAAGCGCGAATGAAGGTCGTCCAACAAACGTCGCGCAGCAAAGCTCATCCGACAGGGTTCCCATAGTAGAAGCCGACGGCGAGCCAGTGAATACCTGAATGTCTTGAAGATTTGCCTAAAACTCCTGGGACGAAGCGCGCCAGGCAGTTTGATGCTAAATTTCAAGCACTATTCTCTTGTACGTCACTATTTCGTCATGTCGCCGAGCCTCTCGCAACCGTCGTTGTCTTCCGCCCAATTTCCACTCGCGCACGCCGCTCATGCTGCGCAGCAACGCCTGATCGAAGTGTTCGACGCACTCGCGCCCAAGCCGGGCATGACGCGCTCGAGTCTTGAAGGCGTCAATCTGATGCGCGCGAATAGTCCGTTGCCGCGCATGCCGGTGATGTACGAGCCGAGCATTGTGATCGTGTGCCAGGGGCGCAAGCGCGGCTATCTCGGCGACCAGGTGTTCCAGTACGACGCGCAGCAGTACCTCGTGCTGTCCGTGCCGCTGCCGTTCGAATGCGAGACTGAGGCGACCCCGGACGAGCCGTTCCTCGGCATTTCCATTCGAGTCGATCTGACGATGGTTGCCGAGTTGCTGATGGCGCTCAACGAAACGCAGGGCGCGGCGCGCAACGAACCGCTCGGCATTTATTCGACGCCGCTCGATCCGGCATTGAGCAACGCAGTGCAGCGTCTGCTGGACGCGTTGGTGTCGCCGCTCGACGCGCGCATTCTCGCGCCGGGCATCGTGCGCGAAATCTGCTATCGCGTGTTGACCGGCGAGCAGGGCGATGCGATTCGCGCGGCGCTTACGCATCAGAATCATTTTGGACGCGTTGCCAAGGCGCTGCGCCGCATTCACGCCGACTATCACGGCGCGCTCGACGTCGATACGCTCGCCGCCGAAGCTGGCATGAGCCTCGCGGTTTTTCACGCGCAATTCAAGGCCGTCACGGCGACCTCGCCGATGCAATACGTGAAGACCACGCGTTTGCATCACGCGCGTTTGCTGATGGTGCAGGATGGTTTAAACGCGGGCGCCGCGGCCGCAAGAGTCGGTTATGAAAGCGCGTCGCAATTTAGCCGCGAATTCAAGCGTCTTTTCGGCCTGAGTCCTGTCGACGAAGTGAAGCGCATGCGCGCAATTTACGACTCACCGCCGCCGCGCATCGTGAAGCCCGTTGCGCGTTATGTGACGGCGGTGTAGAGAAAGCGCTTCGCGTTCATCAACCACCGCTAATTTTCGCATCCGCCTGATTGGCGTAATGCGAGCGCTTTTCGTCGTACATCTGCAGATCGGCGCGTTGCACGCCGGCTTCAAGACGGTCGCCGCGTTGGCACGTCGCCATGCCCATCGAAAAGCTGAGCGGCGAACCCGGATAGAACTGGTTGTTCATTTCGACGAGTTTGCCGACCGCATCGATCATCGCCGCGCCGCCGCGCTCGTCGGTGCCCGGCATCAGAATCGCGAATTCGTCGCCGCCGATGCGCGCCGCCTGAAACGGCGGCTCCATCGCTTTGGCCAGCACTTCGCCCGCACGGCGCAGCAGCGCATCGCCGGCGGCGTGGCCGAGCTGATCGTTCACGCGCTTCAGTCCATTCAGATCGGCGATGATGATCGTGACAGGCCACGGCCCCTTGCGTTCGAGCCGATTCAATTCGTCGACATAGAACGAGCGGTTGCGCAGTTTCGTCAGCACGTCGTGCTTGCCGAGAAACTCCAGGTACGCCTCAGCCTTCTTGCGGGCGGTGATGTCGGTCAATGCGACCAGCACCAGGTCCCAGTTGTTCTCATGCCCCGGCAGCACTGAAAATTGCAGGTGCACATGCACCTCGTTGCCGTCGAGCGAATAGTTGAGCACTTCTCGCTGCTGGAACAGTTTGCCTTCCCACAGGTCGAGCAACTGCTCGCGGAAATGCGGACGCATGTCGTCGCGGAACACATCGGGCAGATGCGCGAGCAGCGTTTTTTTATCGGGCGCGGCGAACATCTCAAGCGTGTGCTGGTTCACGTCGAGTACGTGAATCTCCTGCATGCAGCGCTCGACGAACTCAGGGTGTACGTCGGTGAACACGCGAAAATCGCTAATGCCTGCCGCGCGCGCCTGATCGAGCAGTTGCTTGACCGCGCTGAAGTCTTCGACCCATAGCGACACCGGAGAATGTTCGAAGAGACCGCGCGCGTATTCCTCGGCGAGCGTCATACGATGCCGCGCGCTTTCCAGTTCGGTGATGTCTTCCACCGACACCAGCACGCGGTCCCAGCGTTCTTCGTGGCCCGGCAGAATAGAGCCTTTGAGCAGCACGTCGAGTCGCCGTCCAGCGAGCGTGTAGTTGACCGTCTGGCTCGTGAAATGCGATTGCCCGGCCCACAACTGGCAGAGTTCCTCGAGATGCGTCTTGAGCATGTCGTCGCGGAACACAGCGGCGAGATTGCCGTTGAGCGTGTCGAAGTCCGCGGCCTCGAACTGCGTCAGCGTCTTCTGATTGACCTTCACCACGCGAATGCTGCGCGCGCATTCGGCGACCTGTTCGGGCGCTTTGGCGAAGTACGCGCGCAGATCGCTCACGCCCTCGGCGCGCCAGGTATCGAACAGATCGCGCACGCCGCTAAAGTCCTCGACCCACAGCGAGACGGGCGCGAGATCGAACATTTTCGAATCGTCGTTGGCGGGCTTGGTAACGCCTGGCGAAATATCCAGCATGAGAGTCTCGTCGCGGAAAGTGCGGCTATTCTACGGCTGGTTGCGCATCGGTCTAAAAAACAACCAGCTTTCCAGTATCAGCACTTTCGACAGGTGCAATAGCGGGGCAAGAGACCCGCTAACGCTAATTCACCCGCACGCTCCCACTTCGCCGCAGGCCGTGCAGAAGTCGCATCCGTCCTTGCGGATCACGGCGTTCGCGCCGCACGATCCGCATTTGCGACCGAGCATCGTATGCAATCCCGGCATCACGCCGGGCTGCGTCAATTCCGCTGTGTGCGCGTCGGCGGGAGCGGGACGGATGCCGAAGTCCGCGGACAGCGCCGTTTCCGCTTTCATCTGTCCGCGCGGCAAACGTGCGAGCAGACGCGATGGAACCTGATTGCCCTCGGCGTCGAGAAAACCGCGGCGATGCAGAATCTGCTGGATCGCAAACGCGAGCGCGGCCACTTCCGAATCGTGCCAGCGCGGCGTGCGATGACCGTCCAGACGCTGCACTTCGCCAAGCCGCACTTGCCCGCGATCCCACGAGACCTTGCGCATGTCCTGCAGATTACGCGCGACGAAACCGCCACGCGCGGCGAGCGACAGCGAACGCATGGTCGCCGTGATCCATTGCTGCGATTCGTCGCGCTGACCGGTCGGAATGAAGAACTCGATGGGCCGCTCGATCGTCACGTCTTCACCGCCGAGACGTCCGGTCACTTCAATGAACGACACCGCCACGTACAGCGATTTTTTGCCGGCTTGCGTCAGGTACTCGACCTTTTCGATGATCGCCGGTAATTCGCCTTTCGGCCGATGATCGATTGCGATTCGCAATGGATCGAGATCGCTTTCGGCGAGCGTGTCGTCGGCTTGCGCCGGACTCACGCTCAGCACGGCGCCGAGCGTTTCGTTCGGGCGATAAGTCGCGAGACCTTTCAGGCCGCTTTTCCATGCATCGAAATAGAGGCTTTCGAAGGCTTCGAACGGATAGTCGGCGGGTACGTTGACGGTCTTCGAGATCGACGTGTCCACGTAAGGCTGCACGGCCGCCATCATGTCCAGATGATCGCGTGCGGACATCTCCAGCGCGCTGACGAAATAGTCGGGTAGCCTGGTCACATCGCCGCCCAGCTCGCGATAAAGCCGGTATGCGTAGTCTTCGACATCGAACGATTCGCGGCCGCCGTCGGCCATCACCTTCATGCGCGTGTAGGTCCACGAGAAGGCCGGCTCGATGCCGTTCGACGCGTTGTCCGCGAACGCGAGGCTCACGGTGCCGGTCGGCGCGATCGACAGAAGATGGCTGTTGCGGATGCCGTCGCGGCGAATCGCTTCCTTGATGTCCTCGGGCAGCCGCGACGCGAAGGTGCCGGCTTCGAGGTAGCGCGCGGCATCGAAAAGCGCAAACGCGCCGCGCTCCTTCGCGAGTTCCACCGACGCGCGATACGCCTCGTCGCGCATCAGCCGCGCAATGCGCACCGCGAAGTCGCGGCCTTCCTGCGAGTTGTAGCGCAGCCCGAGCATCACGAGCGTATCGCCGAGACCCGTAAAGCCCACGCCGATGCGGCGCTTCGCGCGCGATTCGTCGTATTGCTGCGGCAGCGGCCACAGCGTGACGTCGAGTACGTTGTCGAGAAAGCGCACTTGGGTGCGCGTGCGTCGAGCGAGGCCGTCCCAATCGAACGAAGGCTCGCGGCCTTTGAGTTGCGCGAACGGGTCGATCACGAAACGCGTCAGATTGAGCGGCCCGAGATTGCAGCAACCGTAAGCCGGCAACGGCTGTTCGCCGCACGGATTGGTCGCGCGAATCGTTTCGACGGCACGCAGGTTGTTGTCCTCGTTCATGCGCGAGATGAACACGATGCCCGGTTCCGCGACGTCGTACGTGGAGCGCATGATGCGATCCCAGATCTCGCGCGCCGGCCGCTCGCTGTAGACCCACAGGCCGTCGTCGCGCTGCCGCACGTCGCCGGCCGCGCGCAGCGCCGGCGACGGTTCCGCGCGATGCACGAGCTGCCACGGCTGGTCTTCTTCGACGGCGCGCATGAATTCGTCGGTCACGCCGACGGACACGTTGAAGTTGTTCCAGCGTCCCTTCGAATGTTTGGCCTCGATGAATTCGAGCAGGTCGGGATGATTGCAGTCGAGCACGGCCATTTGCGCGCCGCGCCGCGAGCCGGCGCTTTCGACCGTGCGGCACGACGCGTCGAACACATCCATATAACTGCACGGACCGGACGCCGACGAACTCGTGGTGTGAACCCGCGCGCCCTTCGGCCGGATCGCCGAGAAGTTGTAGCCGACGCCGCCGCCGCGCCGCATGGTTTCCGCGGCTTGCAGCAGCGCGACGTAGATGCCCGGCAGCCCTTGTTCGTCGACGCCCTGAATCGCGTCGCCGACCGGCTGCACGAAACAGTTGATCAGCGTGGCGGCAATGCCGGTGCCCGCCGCGCTCATGATGCGGCCCGCGCCGAGCGCACCGTGCCGCAGATTGTCGACGAAGAGCGCCTCGACCGATTCGCGCAGCGCTTCCGGTTCCGCCTCGGCGACGCCGCGGGCGACGCGCTTGAAGACGTCGTCGGCGGATTGCTCGTCGCCTTTGGCGTATTTCTCGAGCAGGACGTCGGTGGAAAACTGCTGGGGAGCGATGAGCGGAGCAGGGGGCGCGCTGGCTGCGCGAGTCTCCGGCCGGGTCGACGTGTGCGGCGTGTCTTCTGCCATGGTGTGCCCTCAAACGGCGCCGTGCCGCGCACGGCGCGATGGGTGGAGATGCGCGTCACTTTACCGCCGGGCGTCGGGCCGGCAGGGTGATTTGACGCAAGCAGGTCCACCTTAACGCACGCGACGAAGGGCCGCAATCGGGGCGGTTTCATGCGCGCGGCGGCGTTAGGGACTCGATGGCGGAGTCAGCGCGAGCGGGCAGGCGCAGGGCAGGTGCAGGGCACGCGTGACGGCACGCGCGACGGCGCGCGTGGGCAGGATTGACGGCGAAATCAGGCTTCGGCGGGCAGCGCGCCGAGAATTTCCGCGCAGATCATCGCGGACGCATTCGACGGCGCCGGGCGCTCGGCCGGCTTGAAGACGGCATCGCCGCGGCGAATCTTGCGGCGCGATACCGCGCAGGTTCCCGACGTATGCGCCGACCTGCGACGCCACCGCTGCTCGCCGTAATGACATCGTCCGGGCTCGACCCAGCGGATCACCAGCGTGGTGTCGGAGCGCTCGAGAATCTCGATGCGTATGCCGTTAGTACCGTCAAGGGGGATGGACTCCAGGGTCATCATCGTCGGCTCCGAATTTGTGGTGTGCCCGAATTTAGTCCCCCAACGGCTGCAGAGCCATTGTGTCTACGTTGAAACACTGTTCCCCAATCAGCAACAATCCGACTTGACTTTCGACGGCACTTGAATTGGCGGGGCCTGGCGAAGGGCGTGCCGCCCAAAAATGAGATAAGAGCGCTTTTTGCAACGCAGTGTTGTAGCTGGTGAGACAGCCAAAGCAGGCCGCAAGCGCCTTGCGCGCTTCCATTAAGATGTCGTTGTTTATTGGGCGAGCGCGTCCCGCAGTTTAGCGGGTTTGCTTTTTTCGGGTCGGCTCGCGCACATACCGGCATCCACACACGAACCACATGAATTCACGTCCCCCCGTCGGCCCGTCCAGATCGACGCACCCGCCGCGCTCGTCGCATCCGACTCAGTCGCTGCTGACGCCCGAGCGCGTCAAAAAACAGAGGGCTGCTTCGCTCGCCTTGTACATCGGGCTCGTGCTGCTCGCGTTGTGGGTCGTGCGCGACTTTCTTCCGGTGGTCGGCTGGGCCGCCGTGCTGGCGATCGCGCTATGGCCGCTTCTGCGCAAGGTCGAAGGCAGCCGCTGGCTGACCGGGCGCACCACGCTGATTGCTGCCGTGCTGACACTGGCGATCGCGTTGCTGGTGGTGTTGCCAGTGGGCGTGGGCATCGCGCAGGCGTTGCGCGAAGCGCATGACCTCACCGACTGGTTCAAGGCCGCGCAGGAGAACGGCATCGCGATGCCGGACTTCATCCACCGTTTGCCGTTCGGCGCGCACCAGGCCGAGGCGTGGTGGCAAGCCTATCTGACGCCGCCGTTGCGCGACTCTGCGGCGATGAAGGGCTTGCACAGCACGACGGTCGTCACGCTTGGCCGCCATTTCGGGGCGCGCGCCGTGCACGCGGTCACCGTGTTCGCGTTCATGCTCGTGACGCTGTTCGTGATCTTCCAGGCGGGGCCGCGTCTGTCGGGCGCATTGGCGAGAGGTCTGCAACGCGGTTTCGGCGAAGACGGCGCACAGCTCGTCCAGCGGATGGCAACGGCTGTGCGGGGCACCGTGTCGGGGCTGGTCGTGGTCGGACTCGGCGAGGGCGCGTTGCTCGGCGTCGCCTATTTCGTGACGGGCTTGCCGCACGTCGCGCTGCTTGCGCTGATCACCGCGATTGCCGCGATGTTGCCCTTCTGCGCGCCGATAACCTTCAGCCTCGCCGCGTTGTGGCTGTTCTCGCAGGGATCGGTCGCGAGCGCGATCGGTCTTCTGGTGTTCGGGTCGATCGTGGTCTTCGTCGCCGAGCATTTCGTGCGGCCGGTGTTGATCGGGAATTCCACGCGCCTGCCGTTTCTGCTCGTGCTGTTCGGCATTCTGGGCGGCGCGGAGACCTTCGGGCTGCTCGGCCTTTTTATCGGCCCTGCGCTGATGACGGTCTTGATGGTGCTGTGGACCGACCTCGTGCAATAGCCCGGCCGGGTGTCGTCCGATTCGCGATTTTCGCGAGTGCTTTACTGATTCAAGGCCGCTGGTTCGACGGATGTTCCTGCGCCGGCAGCCTCGTGCAACCGAGCGTGTATTTCAGCGCGCCGGGCAGCAGGGCGCTCCACACGTCCCACGTATGGCCGCCGTCGATAATGCGCAGCGCCGCCGGATTGCCCGCCAGGCGAAGCTGCGTATAAAGCAGTGATGCATCGGCCTGGATCGCGAGGTCGTCGTCGCCGGCAGCGATGAAGACCGGCACGCGATACGGCCGGCTCATATAGCGTTCCCACTGCGCCGGGTAGTTCAGCTCGTGCCAGATCCGCGGATCGAACTGACGTTCGCCGAACACGCCGACGCGGCGCGCGGCCGAACCGCGCGGCGGTTCGTCGGCGTAGATGGCCGGGCTCAGCAGCAGCGCGCCGCAAAAGCGCTCGGGCTGCGTCATCACGTAGCGCAGTGCGCCGAAGCCGCCCATCGACACGCCGCCGATCATGCGCCCCGCGCGCTGCGTCGACACCGCGTAGTGCGTTTCGATTTCGGGCAGCAGATCGTCGAAGAACGCCGTCTCCATTTTTTCCTTGCGGTCCACGTACCAGTCGGTGCCGCCTTGCGGCATCACGACGGCGAGCGGCGGAATATCGCGGTGTTCGATCAGCGCGTCGACGGTGCTTTGCAGATGGCCGCGGCTGATCCAGTCGTTGGCATCGCCGTTGTTGCCGTGCAGGAGATAGATCACCGGAATGCGCGCGGCGTCGGGGCGATAGCCGGTCGGCAGATAAAGCGTGTAGGACCAGTCCCGGCCGAGCGCGGACGAATGGAAGCTGCGGGTCGTCACCGTGCTCGCGAACGACGAAGTGCCGCACGCGGCGCACAGAACGGTCAGCGCAAGCTGTAGGAATAGGCGCATGTCGGGAAAGGAACAGTGACGGCGGACGGCGGCCAACGCTGAGTCATAGCTCAAAGCTCAGAGCTGACCCACACATGTTACGGCGACGTCCGAAGCCGTGTGCCTACCATCCGCATCACGAGCCGCTTGAGCGGCTCCGTCCCACACGCGACGGCAACGAGCGCCGTGATCGCGCACGCGTCGGCGAGCAAGCCTAGCGGATAGTTCAGGTAACCGTCGGTGGCGGCATACAGCACCGAGTCCACCACGAGCGAGATCACCGCGCCGGCGATAAAGCACAGCAAGCCCTTGCGCCCGATGAGCCCAATCAGCGGCAGAGACTGCGCGAGCTTTCTTGCCCAGCCCGCCTCGATCAGCTTGGCCACGAGCCACGCGATCGCGAGGAAATTGACCGCGCGCAAGTAGGACAGATTCTGTTTGAAGCTCGGATCGAGCGGCTCGACTTCCACAAAGAGCTTGTAGTACGCCGCGACCGCCGCCACACAGCAGGCCGCGAGCGTCACGAGCCAGCCGAGACGGTGCTGACTCACGCGCTGATAGACCGGCTGGCAACGCACGAGCGCGCCCAGCACGAACAGCAACTGCCAGGCGAACGGGTTGAAGTCCCAGTGCATGTCCGGCGCGGCAGGCAGATACGCGTTGATGGCCGGCGCGCCGGCCCACAGCGCGACGCTGCCCGTGAGCAGCAGCCACGGTTTGCTGCGCGCGAGCGGCAGGATCATCGGCACGAGCAGCGCGAAGAAGGCGTACATCGGCAGCACGGACGCGAGATAAGGCTGACGGCGGAACAGCAGGATATCGCGCAACGCGGCGACGGGCGTGTCCATCAGGTCGTCGAGATCGGTGATCGCGAGATTCGGCGCCTCGACGTTGAACGCGTTCAGGACCGCGCTCACGAGCAGCATGAGGCCGGCGGTCACGAGAAAGGCGCGGTAGATTTCCAGCGAGCGCCGCAGGAAGCGGTTGCGCGCGATCGATTCGCTACGCCGCTCCGCGAGCGCCGCGTAGGCCGTCGCGGTTGCGAAGCCGCCGAGAAACACGAACACCTCCGCGGCGTCGCACAGCGCGTACGCATGCAGCGTGACGCGCGACAAGATGCTTCCGCCGATGTGGTCCACCACGATGATCAGCAGAACGAGTCCTCGGAAAAAGTCGAGCTCGATTAAACGCGATTGCGAAGCTTGCATTGTTTTTATGCCCAAAGCAGCCCCGTGCGACGGCGCGCTCTTTAGCGCGTCGGGCGTCTCACAAGGCTTTGGAATAGTGGGTAGATGCTGTTGCTGCAGCGGCGTTGCTGCGCTGAACCGCGCGTTGCCGCCGTAACGGACCTGCCTCAAAGCCGGCGCGCGCACGCGCTTGCATGAAGCAGTAAAAATGACCCTGACAGCACGGCGGAGTTCCGCCTCGGTGCCGCGAAAGTCGGCAATTATATTTCTTTCTGTGACAAGTCTGCTTGGCAGCGCACATTGCAAACGCAGTGCTGGCGGAGCCTCGGCGGAATGGACGTTTAAAGACAGTGGAGATTTCGCAACGTTTCGACACATCCAGGCGACACCCAATGGACGGACGCGTTCCGGCGTGTGAGGATTTCCCGTAAGCGCGTCGGACTTGAAGAAGCGCGTTGTCGTAGGGTCAAGAAGAACGCGTCAGATCGAGTTAGGCCGATTACTCGAGTGCAGGGGGATCGTCATGAACAAGCAAGTGTTCGCGCTGGCCGTTTCCACCGCTGTGTCCGCCGCCTTTAGCACGCCGGCTTCGGCGCAGACGAGCGTCACGCTGTACGGCGTACTCGACGAAGGCATCAACTACACGAACAACGCGGGCCGAGGACATGTGTACGAGCTGGCAAGCGGCTACGCGCAAGGCAGCCGCTGGGGCTTGAAGGGCGCGGAAGAACTGGGCGGCGGCCTCAAAGCCATTTTCCAGCTCGAAAACGGTTTCGACGTCAGTTCGGGGCGCCTGAATCAGGGCGGCCGGATGTTCGGGCGACAGGCTTTTGTGGGCTTGAGCGCGGAGCGCTATGGCGTATTGACGTTCGGGCGGCAATACGATTCAGTGGTCGATTATCTGGCGCAAACTACCGCGAATGGCAATTGGGCCGGCTCGCTTTTCTCGCATCCCTACGATAACGACAATACCGATAACTCGTTTCGGCTCGACAACACCGTCAAATACACAAGCCCGTCGATTAGCGGCTTTCAATTCGGCGGCACGTACAGCTTTAGCAACGACACGAATTTCGGCAATAACCGCGCCTATAGCGTGGGCGGGCAGTATGCGTATGGCGGCCTGCTGGTGAGCGCCGCGTATTTGCAGGCCAATAATCCGGGCAATGGTGCGAATGGTGCGATTACGGCTAACGACGCAAGCTTTATCGCGGCCCGCATGCGCGTGTTCGGCGGCGGCATTACTTATAACTTCGGTCCGGCCACGGCGGGTTTCGCGTATAGCAAATCGAGCTATTTGAATCCGACCGGCAACGGTTATCTCGGCATTACACCACTCGTGCCGCCCGGCGTATTGCTGAACTCGTTGAAATATCAGAACTTTGAACTGAACGGCAAGTATCAGATCTCGCCGATGCTGTTTGTCGGCGCGCAATATGTCTACACGATAGAAAACTTCGATGCGTCGAGTGGCGGCGTCAAACCGAAAATCCACTCATTTGGACTGATGGCGGATTACAACCTGTCCAAGCGGACCGACGTCTACATTCAGGGCGAATACCAGCAAGTGACTGGCGACTCGACGTATTCGATACTCGATGAGGCGTTTATACCAGGCGCGCAAGCGCCGTCATCGACGTCGAAACAGGTTGTGGTGCGCGCTGCGATCCGGCATAAATTCTAGAGTTTCATGCCGGGTGCCTGAACTGCGTTCAATTCATCAAAACGTTTTGAACCAGAATGCCGACCATCACGCCGGCGGGAATACCAAAGCTTCTGCCGCGAAGCGTCGCGCTCAGGTCTTCGTCGAGAATGAAACTGCAGCGGCGCTCGCGCCAGACGGTTTTATACAGAAGCGGCTTGGTGCCGGCGACGAGCACTGAAATGACCGCTGTTGCAATCACTTGCTGGATTGCATGCAGCTTCGCCATGAGAGGCACAAATTCGCCGCTGACGCAGAGCACGACCATGATCGCGGTAGCGACGACAGCGCCAAAGAAAAAACCGCCCATGAAGCGGTTGGCCGATGTAAGAGAATCCACGTTGAGCCTCGACTTCTTCATCGCCCGGAATGCAGGTTGACGAAGCAAAAATATTCTGAAGGGAAGGGTTCCGTTTGAGTTTTCCGGCGGGAGCGTGGCGCGCCGCCGGTCAACATCAAAGCAACGTAAGAATATTTTTTTTGCGTTCCTCAACCTATCGTCCGTTTCCTAATCGGGCTTGGGAAAATTCCTAAAGCGAGTGAGACGCGACGTGACGCGACGCGATCAAGCGTCGAACAGGTTCAACTGTGCGTACTGCAACAGCATGATCGTCTTGCCGTCGACGATCTCGCCGCGCTCGACCATCGCAAGCGCCTGTCCGATCGGCAATTCCAGCACCTCGATATCTTCGCCTTCGTGTTCGAGACCGCCGCCTGCGCCGACCCGCGCGAGCGCATCGTATTCGGCGACGAAAAAATGCAGTTTCTCCGTGACCGAACCGGGGCTCATGAAGGCTTCGAACACTTTGCGCACTTCATGGACGCGATAACCGGTTTCTTCCTCGACTTCGGCCCGAATCCGCTCTTCCGGTGAAGCGGACTCGAGCAGACCGGCGGGTGTCTCGATCAGCATCCCGTGATGACCGTTGACGAACGCGGGCAAGCGGAACTGCCGCGTCAGCACGACCATGCGCCGGCGCGGTTCGTACAGAAGCAGCGTCGCGCCGTTGCCGCGGTCGTAGGTTTCGCGGCTTTGGCGCTGCCAGGAACCGTCGGCGCGGCGATAGTCGAAGGTGGTCTTTTTCAGCACATACCAGTCGTCGGAGAGCACTTTCACGTCCACGATTCGCACTCGTTCCGCGGTTTCATTCATGGCTCGTACCTTTAATTGGTTGGTGGTGGTTAGGCCGACACGCGAATCATGGTATCGTGCAGTATCGTGCAAAAACAAGAAATTTCGTGCAATGGACGGATCGCGCGACCCGTCTGCCGGAGACGAGCGTGCTTACATCGCAGAGAAAACAGTTGATCCTCGAGGCGCTCAGGCGCGACGGGCAGGTCGTCGCCAAAACGCTTAGCGCCGAGTACGACGTCTCCGAAGACACCATCCGCCGCGATCTGCGCGAACTCGCGGCGGAAGGGCAGCTCCAGCGCGTGCACGGCGGCGCTTTGCCGGCGTCGCCGGCAGCGGTGGATCTCGCCGGGCGCGAGCGGATCGAATCGGCGTCGAAGGCGGCCATCGGGCGCGCCGCGGCGGGCATGATCGCGCCGGGGCAAATCGCGTTCGTCGACGGCGGCACCACCGCGGTTCAGCTTGCGCGACACCTTCCGCGTGAGTTGCGTGCGACGATCGTCACGCATAGCCCGAGCATCGCCGTCGAACTCGCCGGGCATGCGCAACTGGAAGTGGTGATGATCGGCGGCCGGCTTTTCCGGCATTCGATGGTCAATGTCGGCGCGGCCGCCATCGAAGCGCTCAGCCATATCCGCGCCGATCTGTACTTCATGGGCGTGACGGGGGTGCATCCGCAAGCCGGCCTCAGCACCGGCGACATCGAGGAAGCGTACGTGAAGCGCGCGCTCGCGGAGCACGCGGCGGAGACGGTGGTGCTGGCATCGGCGGAGAAACTCAATGCGGCGTCGGCGTACCGGATCGCGGACGTATCGGCGGCGAGCACGATCGTGGTCGAACGCGGCACGGCCGAGACGCTTACCGCGCCTTTCGAGGCGCTGGGCGTGACGGTTGTGCGCGCGTAGAGGTTGGCCGCTGCAATCGCATCGGCACGCGCCCTGAACTCCCGCCCGTCGAGCCGCTCAAACGGATCGCGCAGCAGGCCCGCATGCGCCTGTTCTTCCGCCGTCTCAGCCTGGCTTCTTCCACGGAGATTTCATGAGCAATCGCGCGACGCAGATCCTTCCTCATCATCGCTATGTTCATTCGCTCGGTGCGCCGCTTGCCTGCGTGCAAGGCACAATCACGAAGGTGTTCGCGAGCCCGGACAACCACCACGGCGCAAATCATCAGCACCTGATCGTGAAGATCGACAAGGTGTTGAAGTTTGAAGGCGGCACGCAGAATCTCGTCGGCACCGAGGTGTTCATTGCGGTGCGCTTCGGCGATAACGAAGGGCTTGCCGAGGAAATCCCCGGACTCCAAGCCGGCCAGCCCATCGAGGCGCAGGGCGAATACATCCCCGAGGCAAGCGCCTATCCCACCGACGACAACTCCAACCCTGTACTGCCCGTGCTCCACTTCACTCATCATCCCGTGGGCTACGTGTCATACGCGGGGCATTACTACAGCTAGCGGCTCGCCGCGCGTTCCGCGCAAGCTCCATCGCGTTTTTGAACCGGCAATTCAAGTTCTCGCGCCAGCGTGCCGTTAAGCAGATGGCGTCGATGGCGCTGCCCATGCGGCCCGGTTTTGCCGCATGGTTGTGCGCACAACGAGCACGCAGACGCTGTTGGTAACGTTTGTATCAGACTGTGTGACGCACGCGTTTTCTGTTAATCGCACTTTACAATCCGGCTGGAAATTTAATCGTAGTCTGGCCGTCCGCGGAAAAGTGGCTGTGTAAGCGCCGGAATCCGCCGTCGCCCGCGCGAAGATTCGACGCACGGAGCGATGCAACGAACAAGGCCAGCCGGCAATACAACGGTGAGGTGCCAGCACGCTCGCCAGGCCGCGATGCGAACGGCGGCGCGTCAGCGCGACGCGCGCGTGCAGGCGGCAAGGCGGCGTCCGGCCCGCCTACAGAACAAGCAGGAGCCGAACATGATGGGAAAGGGTTTCGACAGGGCAGTGATGGCAGGCATCGCCGGCGCCTGGCTCGCGCTCGCGATGAGCGGTTGCGCCGGCGTCGGGCAGCCGGGCGCGCAGACCGGCGCAGCGGCCGCTTCGGGTGCGTCCGCGGCAGGCGCGGCGAATCTGCAAGGCACGGCAGGGACGTCAGCGTCGGCGAGTGCGGCCGCTTTGGGTGACACGCCTCTGGCTGCGTCGCTCAAAAAAGCGCCGCCGCTCGTTTATCGGGTGAAGCGCGGCGACACGCTCGCGCGCATCGCGCAGAGCCATCACTGCAGCGTCAAGCAGTTGCAGGCATGGAACGGCCTGAAGGCGTCGTCGCGATTGAAGAATGGCCAGGTGCTGCGCGTTGCATCGCCGGAGACCGTGCAGGCGGTTAATGCGGCTAATGCGGCTGCGGCTAATGCCGCTGCGGCGTCGAGTGCGTCTGGCGCGCAGGCGTCGGCGGCAGCGGCAGTTATCGCGCAGCCTTCGCCCGCTCCCAGTGCCGCCGAAGTCCGCGAAGTCGCGCAACAAAGCATGCGTCATGCAAACGGTTTATCGTTGGCATGGCCCGCGGGCGGCCGCGTGGTCGAAGCGTTCCAGCCGGGCGAGACGCGCGGCATCGAGATTGGCGGCAAGCCGGGCGATCCGGTTCGCGCGGCCGCCGACGGCAAAGTCATGTATGCCGGCACGGGTCTGAACAGCTACGGCAGTCTTATCATCGTGCAGCACAACAAGGACTTCCTGACCGCGTACTCGCATAACCGCAAACTGCTGGTCAAAACCGGCGAGATCGTTCGACAGGGCCAGCAGATCGCCGAGATGGGCGACGAAAACAACTCGCGCGTGTCGGTCGGCTTCGAGTTGCGCCGCGACGGCAAACCGGTCGATCCGATGCCGTATCTGCCGCAAGGACGCGGCTAAACGCAGCGCGCGGCTGTGCTGTGGGTGGCCTCAGTCGAGCCACCGCAGCGCCGCCGCGACGATCGCCTCGGGCGCGTCTTCCTGCATCAAATGGCCCGCGCGCGGCACCGCCTGAAAGCGCGCGTGAGGAATCAGCGCGGCCAGACGCCGGCCGCGCTCGAGCGGAATCCACTGGTCCTCTTCGCCCCACAGAATCTGCGTCGGACAACGCATTTGCGGATAGCGCGATTCGACTTCATCGGTATAGCGCTGATCCATTTGTGCGATCTGCCGGTAGAACGCGGCTTGTCCCGTCGCGCCGAGCCACGGCGTGACGTACGGCGCGAGTTCTTCATCCGTGATGTCGCGTGCAATCGCGCCGCGCACATAGGCGTTCACCACGGCTTCATGAATATACGGCGGCAATCCGGCGAATGCATCGCCGTGACGGCGCACATGCTGCACGAACGGCGAGCCCCACGGCGCCAGCGCGACCGGATCGATCAGCGTCAGGCTGCGATAGTCGCAACCGTCGATAAGATGCGCGCGCAACGAAGTCGCTCCGCCGAAGTCATGCGCGATCACATCCGGGCTCTTCAATTGCCAATGCGCGAGCAACGCGGCGAGCAAGGCGTTCTGGACGCCAAGCGACACGTCCTGGCCGTCACGCATCTCCGACTGACCGTAGCCGAGCAGATCGTAATAGTGCACCGTGCGAATCTGCGCCAGATGCGGCGCGATGCGATGCCACACGTACGATGAGAACGGCGTGCCGTGCACGAGTACGAGCGGTGGCCCGGTGCCCGTCACATTGAAGCGCACGGTTTGATCGCGGAACGTGTACGTCTCGGGAAGCGGCCAGTCGGTCATGGCGGTGGGCGGTGGTGACGAGGTCCGCTTACCTTAACAGGGCTTGTGATTGGCTGCAGGACGCACCAAGGACAATGGAACGCCCAGTCACCTCCCGCAAAAGCTCACCATTGATTTGTTCAGCAAAACCAGGCAATTCAGCCGATGCCATGCTTCGCTGCACTCAGGCCGCATGCTCGTTCGAACACACAGCGTCGATGATCCTTGCGAATCGCGCACGAATCACCTTCAAATACAGCGATTTTCCACGCGCACGTTGAAGAAAGCCTGGTAATCCTCTATACAACAACCAAGGTCGCGCCTAAACCGCGACGCCTCATCGCCGCAAATTCCGCAGACTCACCCACATTTAACGGTGAGGAAATCCGGGAGCCCAAACGCAGCGCGCTCGACTCAGACCTACTTTGTCTGCGTCCCGCGCAACACCTGCGAGACCTGGCCATGCAGATGGAGGATGCCCGGATCGGCCTGCAGCAGCGGCAGATAACGCGGCAGAAAACTGTTGTTCGGCTGATCGGCGGAAAAGAGACCGGTGACGGCTTCGACCGCGGCGAGCCGGTCGGCGGCATCGGCTTCCTTGTCGTCGAGTATTTCGTCCACGTTCGCAATGATGGTGGACAGCGGCGTCAGCCAGCGAAACCCCGAACCGTTGATCAGCACCTGCAGAAAAGCCGCCGGCGTGACCGGGCCGAATTCTTTTTCATAGGCCGCGCGTTCGTGATCGAGTATCGCCTTATGCAGCGCGAGCAGCGGCTTGCGGATGTCCGAGAGGAATTGGGTGCATTGCGGGTCGTTCATGATGCGTCTCCTTCGGATAGTCAGATAGTCAGTGCAGTCGCGTCATGCTAGCAAAATTGCGGGCGACGAACCGCCTTCGGCGCCTTCGCAACGGCGCATGTCGGGGTGCAGGCGAATTTCTTAATGCACGGCTACAATCGCCGGACCCTCACAGCACACTCGCGCAATGCCTGGTCCGAAGTCGTGCGGCGACGCATTGGCGAAGCCGCGCATCGGCATTGCGCATTAGTCCGGGCTCTCGAATAAACGCGGCAACTCGTTGCGTTTTGATCGGCGTCCCGTTCTAAACAGGCTGATAAAACATAACTCGACAAGGAACCGCTCATGACAACGTTCAATATCAACGGCGAAACGCATACCGTCGATGCGCCGCCTGACATGCCTCTGTTGTGGGTCCTGCGCGATCTCGTCGGCCTGACCGGGACGAAGTTCGGCTGCGGCATCGCTCAATGCGGCGCGTGCACGGTTCATCTCGACGGCGTGGCGGTGCGTTCGTGCGTGTTGCCCGCGGCGGCTGTCGGCGACAAGAAGATCACGACGATCGAAGCGGTCGGCAACACGCCGGCCGGCCAGAAAGTGCAGCAGGCATGGCGTCAACTGGACGTCGTGCAATGCGGTTATTGCCAGTCGGGGCAGGTGATGTCGGCGGCCTCGCTGATCGCAAGCAATCCCAATCCGAGCGATGCGGACATCGACGCCGCGATGGCCGGCAACATCTGCCGCTGCGGCACTTACAACCGCATTCGCGCGGCGATCAAGCACGCGGCGAAGGGAGTCTGACATGTCCCAGGGATTGCTCGATGCATACAAAGGCGCGAAGCGCCCGCAAGCCGAAGCCGATGAAGCGCGCGGCGTGTCGCGCCGCACGTTCCTCAAGTTCGGCGTGAGCGTCGGCGCGGCGGCGGGCGGCGGTCTGCTGCTCGGCTTCAGTCTGCCGGCCGTCAGTCAGGATCAGAAGAGCGGCAAGTCGGTGATCGGCGGCGACGCAAACGAAGCGCCGCAGAACGGCGTGTTCGCACCGAACGCGTTCATCCAGATCGACACGGCAGGCAAGGTCACGCTGGTGATTCCAAAGGTCGAGATGGGCCAGGGCGTGTACACGTCGATTCCGATGCTGATTGCAGAAGAACTCGAAGTGCCGCTCGACACCGTCACGCTCGACCACGCGCCGCCGGACGAAAAGCTTTTCACCGACCCGCTGCTCGGCGGCCAGCTCACCGGCGGTTCGACGTCGATCCGCTATGCATGGGAGCCGATGCGCCGCGCCGGCGCGACCGCGCGCACGCTGCTCGTGAGCGCGGCCGCGCAGCAATGGCAGGTCGACGCCGCGAGCTGTCATGCGCAGGCCGGCCAGGTCATCCACGCGGCGAGCAATCGCAGCATCGGCTATGGTCAACTGGTCGAGGCGGCTGCCAAACTGCCCGCGCCGCAGAACGTGCCGCTGAAGAACCCGAAAGACTTCAAGATCATCGGCACGGCAGTCAAGCGGCTCGATTCGCCGGAGAAAGTGGACGGCACGGCGATGTTCGGCCTCGACGTGCGTGTGCCCGACATGGTCTACGCGGCCATCGCGAACTGTCCCGTGTTCGGCGGCACGCTCGCAAGCGTCGACGATACCAACGCGAAGAAGATTCCCGGCGTGCGTCAGGTGGTGAAGATCGACAACGCGGTGGCCGTAATCGGCGATCACACGTGGGCCGCCAAACGCGGGTTGCAGGCGCTCGACATCAAGTGGAACGAAGGCGCGGACGCGAAGCTGTCGATGAAGCAGATCGTCGATGATCTGGCCAACGCGTCGCAACGCAATGGCGCGGTCGCGCGCAAGGACGGCGACGTGGTGCACGCGTTTTCGAACGCGAAGACGCGCGTCGATGCGATCTACCAGCAGCCGTTTCTCGCGCACGCGACGATGGAGCCGATCAATTGCACGGTCCATGTGCGCGCGGACAGTTGCGAAGTCTGGCTTGGCTCGCAGGTGCCGACGCGCGTGCGCGACGCGGCGATGGCCGTCACCGGCTTGCCCGCCGACAAGATCATCGTGCATAACCATCTGATCGGCGGCGGCTTCGGGCGGCGGCTCGAATTCGACATGGTCACGCAGGCAGTGAAGATCGCGAAGCAGGTGTCGACACCCGTGAAGGTGCTGTGGACGCGCGAAGAAGACATTCAGCACGACATGTACCGCCCGTATTACTACGACAAGATCTCCGCCGGTCTCGACGCGAACGGCAAGCCGCTCGCGTGGCAGCACCGCATCGTCGGCTCGTCGATCCTCGCGCGTTTCGCGCCGCCCGCGTTCAAGAACGGGCTCGACCCCGACGCGGTCGAGGTCGCGTCGGACCTGCCGTACGACTTGCCGAACCAGCTCGTCGACTACGTGCGCCAGGAACCGCACGCTATTCCCACCGCGTTCTGGCGCGGCGTCGGTCCCACCCGCAGCACGTTCGTGGTGGAGAGTTTCATCGACGAACTCGCGGCCGAGGCGAAGGTCGATCCCGTCAAATACCGGCGCGATCTGCTCGGCAAGACGCCGCGCGCGCTGAACGTGCTCAACGTCGCGGCGCAGGCGGCCGACTGGGGCAGCGCGGTGCCGAAGGGGCAAGGGCGCGGCGTGTCGGTCATGCATGCGTTCGGCAGCTACTTCGCGATCATCGTCGATGTCGCCATGGAGCAGGGCGAGGTGGCGGTCAAGCGCGTGGTTTGCGCGGTGGATTGCGGCATGGTGGTCAATCCGAACACGGTGGAGGCGCAGGTGCAGGGCGGCATCATTTTCGGCATTACGGGCGCGCTCTACAGCGAGATCACGATCAAGGACGGCCGCGTGCAGCAGAACAACTTCACCGACTACCGGATGCTGCGTATCGATCAGACGCCGCCTATCGACGTGCATATCGTGAAGAGCAGCGAGGCGCCCGGCGGCATCGGCGAGCCCGGCACGGCGGCGCTCGCGCCGGCGCTGACCAACGCGATCTTCGCGGCCACCGGCAAGCGGCTGCGGCATTTGCCGGTCGGCAGCCAGTTGCAAACCGCTTAACGGGAGCCCGACATGAAAAGCATACTCAAGGGTTTCGGCGCGGCGCTGAGCGTGGCGCTGCCGTTGCTGATGCAGGCATCGGCGGCAGCAGCGGCAACAGCATCGGCTTTCGATCCCGCGCTCGTGCAGCGCGGCGCTTATCTCGCGAAGGCCGGCGACTGCGCCGCCTGCCACACGGCGCCGAAGGGCAAGCCGTTCGCGGGCGGCCTGCCGATGAACACGCCGATGGGTCAGATCTACACGACCAACATCACGCCGGACTCGCAAACCGGCATCGGCGGCTATACGGAGCAGGACTTTGCGCGGGCGATGCGCGAAGGCGTCGCGAAAGACGGGCACAACCTGTATCCGGCGATGCCGTATCCGTCGTATGCCAAGGTCAACGACGACGACATGAAGGCGCTGTACGCGTACTTCATGAGCGGCGTGGCGCCAGTGCAGCAGGCGAATCGCGAGGCCGACATCGCATGGCCGATGAACATGCGCTGGCCGTTGAAGCTCTGGAACATGGTGTTCCTCGAGAAAGGCGTGTATCAGAACAAGCCGGGCAAGGACGTCGCATGGAATCGCGGCGCGTATCTGATCCAGGGCCTCGGCCACTGCGGCTCGTGTCACACGCCGCGCGGCATCGCGTTCCAGGAGAAGGCGCTCGACGAAAGCGGCAGCGCGTTTCTCACCGGCAGCCTGCTCGACGGCTGGTTCGCGACCAACCTGACCGGCGAGCATAACGTCGGCCTGGGACGCTGGAACGATCAGGACTTGCAGGCGTTCCTGAAGACCGGCGCGAATCGTCACGCCACGGCGTTCGGCTCGATGACGAGCGTGATCAACAACAGCACGCAGGCGTTGAACGATACCGACATCGCGGCCATGACGACGTATCTGAAATCGCTGCCGCCGGCGGGCGGCAACGGCGCGCCGCCTTACACGTACGATCCGCAGGCGACGAAGGTGTCGCTGAACCGTCCCGCGAACGACGCCGGCGCGCGCGTCTACACCGCGTATTGCATGCATTGCCACGGCGTCGACGGACGCGGTTTCGCGCCGATGCTCGCGCCGCTGGCCGGCAATCCGAACGTGCTGGAGAAGGACGCGTCGTCGCTCATTAACGTGACGCTGAACGGCACCGAAGACCTCGTGATCGGCGGCATTCCCGCGCCGTATCCGATGCCGAAGTACGCACCGGTGCTGACCGACCAGCAGATCGCCGACGTGTTGACGTTCGTGCGCGCCGGCTGGAACAACGGCGCGCCGGCCGTGACCGCAGCCGATGTCACGAAGCTGCGCAAGTCGACTCAAGCGGCCCGCTAGCAGTAGTTACTCAAACCGGCCGAGCATGAAAAAAGCGTCAACCGTCTTTCGGCGGTTGACGCTTTTTGTTGTGTCGCTTGCAAAGACGCGGCTAACGGTGTTGACCAACCTTGTTGCGCTTTTCGAGCACACGCGCATACCACGTCAACGGAAAACACATCGCGAAGTAGATCATGGCCACCATGCCGTAGATTGGGAACGGCCGGAACGCCGCGTTCGTGATCATCGTGCCGGTCTTCGTCAATTCCGTGAAGCCGATGATCGACGCAAGCGCCGTGCTCTTGACCACCTGCACGAGAAAACCGACCGTCGGCGCGACTGCGATTTTGAGCGCTTGCGGCCAGACGATATAGCGCAATTGCTGCGCGAACGTCATGCCGAGACTCGCGCCCGCGGCCCATTGACCGCGCGGCACCGCTTCCACGCAGCCACGCCAGATGTCGACCAGATACGCGCTCGTGTACAGCGTCAAGGTAACGGTCGCCGCGACCCACGGCGACACGTCCACGCCCACCAGCGGCAAGCCGAAGAACGCGAGAAACAGTTGCATCAGCAGCGGTGTGCCCTGGAACACTTCCACATACAGCATGACGATGCGGCGCAGCCAGGCGATCGGCGACACGCGCATCGCGAGCAGGATCAATCCGAAGACGCCGCCGCCGACGAAAGCGATCAGCGAGAGCAGCACGGTCCAGCGCGCGGCGAGCAGCAGATTACGGGCGATGTCCCACAGCGTGAATTCGACCATGATCAGCGCTCCGTCGGCACAGTGCGGGCGGCGCGCCACATCAGGCGGCTGCGCCAGGCGCGAGGCGCGCTGTCCGAGCCGCGCGCCGCGCGCCCCGCGAACAGACCGCGTCCGAACCGGTTGAGGATTTGCCGCAGCACGATTGACAGCAGCAGATACGTCGCCGTGATGATCAGGTAGCTCTCGAACGAGCGGAAGTTGCGCGACTGGACAAAGTTGGCCGCGTACGTGAGGTCCGGCACGGAGATTTGCGACACGACCGCTGAGCCGAGCATCACGATCAGCACCTGGCTCAGCAGCGCGGGGAACACATTGGCGAGCGCCTGCGGCAGCACGATATAGCGAAACACCTGGCGTCCATGCAGGCCGAGCGCCTGCGCCGCCTGTACCTGGCCGCGCGAGATCGAATCGATGCCCGCGCGCACGATCTCGATCGCATAGGCGCCGAGGTTCACTGTCATCGCCAGAATCGCGGCCTGCATTTCGTCGATATGAATGCCGAGCGTCGGCAGGCCGAAGAACACAAAGAACAGTTGCACGATGAACGGCGTGTTGCGGATCAGTTCGACGTAGCTCGCCACGACCCAGCGCGCCCACTTCGGCCCGGCCACCGCGACGCTCGCGCCGGCGATGCCGACGAGCGCGCCGAGCAACGTCGAGATCGCGGTCAGCCCCAGGGTGACCGCGACGCCGCGCGCGAGCATGCCCGCATAAAGGCCGAAGCCGCTGAAATCGAACGCATAGGTCATGGCGTGGCGCTCATCGTGAGGTCAAACTCCGGGCGGTAAATTCAGAGATCGGCGGGCAGCGGCGTGCGCAGCCATTTCTGCGAGATCGCGTTCATGGTGCCGTCGCTGCGAGCCTTGGCGATGGTTTCGTCGACTTTCTGCTTCAGACGCGGCTCGTTCTTGTTCAAACCGACGTGATCCGGCGAGCTGAACAACGAAAACTTCTGCTCGGGATCGTTCGCGGGATGACGCGCGAGAATCGTGGCGCCGACGTCGTTGCCGACCACCATCAACTGTACCTGACCAGAAATAAACGCCGAAATTGCTCCGTTGGGATCGTCGAAACGTTTGATGTTCGCGCTGGGCGGCGCGATTTTCGTCACGCTCAGGTCTTCCAGCGTGCCGCGCGCGACCGAAATCGACTTGCCGGCGAGGTCGGCGGCGTTCTTCACGGGCAGCGCTTTCGGGCCGAACACGGCGAGGTAGTACGGCGCGTAGGGCTTCGAGAAGTCGATCACCTTCTCGCGTTCCGGCGTCTGGCCGACCGACAGCAGCATGTCGGTCTTGTGGTCCGCGAGATAGGCCATGCGGTTGTCGCCCGTCACCTGCACGAGTTCGACCTTGGCGTTAAGCGCCCGGCCGATCAGATTGGCGACGTCGATGTCGTAGCCCATCGGCTTCATGTCCGGACCGATTGAGCCGAACGGCGGATAGTCCATGAACACGCCGATGCGCACCGTGCCCGTCTTCGCGATGTTGTCGAGCGCATCGGCATGCGCGGCGGGCGAGAACGCGCTGAGCGCGCCCGCGGCGGTGAACGCGAGGGCCGCGGCGAGCGTGGCGAACGCGCGGCGGGCGGTCGATTGAACGGGCTGGTGCTGGTTCATGGTGTGTCCTCTGTCGAAAAACGCTTATTGGAGTGAGATGGATGAGGTGGAAGGATGAAGTGGACTCTAGGTTTGCCAAAATCCCTCAACAAACGAAATATGCGCATGGAGGCCATGACGTAAGCTCATGCTCGCCGCATCGCCCGCCGGCTGTTGCGCGGCGACGCGCGCGGCGCGATGAATCGTTGGACGTATGAGCGCAGTGCATGCAGCCAGGGTCCGCCGCAACTCGTGGCGCGACGCGCGATCGCGTATCCTGTGGGGTTGGAAGGCGTGTCCCGACAGCAGTTCGCCGCGCCGCCTCAATGACTTTTTCTAATCCCGATATGTCGATGCGACGTCTTCCGCCGCTCAACGCGCTGCAAATTTTCGAAACCGTCGCGCGCCATCGCAGCTTCACGCGCGCGGCCGATCATCTGTGTCTCACGCAGGGCGCGGTGAGCCGGCAGATCATCGCGCTCGAGGACTACTACAAGTTTCCGCTGTTCAAGCGTCACGCGAAGGGCCTCACGCTCACCGCCGAAGGCGAGTTGCTGCTGCCCGCGGTCAAGGAAAGCTTTGCGCGTATCGAAGAGATTTCGCTGCGGCTCACGCGGCAGCGCACCGACCTCGCGCTGAAGGTGCCGACCTGCGTGATGCGCTGGATGCTGCCGAAGATCATGCGCTTTCAGACCGAGTATCCCGACCTGCATGTGCAGATCACCACGACGTGGCAGCACGACGTCGACTTCCAGCTCGAACCGTTCGACGCGGCGATCATTTACGGATCGTCGCCGGGTGCGGACGTGCAATCCGTGCCGCTCTTCGAGGAGCGTCTAACGCCGGTGTGCGCGCCCGATCTGCTGAAGGACAAGCCGCTGGCATCGGTCGCGGATCTCGCGCGCCATACGCTGCTGCATCCGACGCGCGATCATCGCGACTGGAAGATGTGGCTCGCGAGGGTCGCCGAAGCTGACCCGGCCGACGCGCGCGCGATCGACGCCGAGCACGGCCCGAGCTTCGACACGCTCGACATGGCGACCAACGCGGCGTTGCAAGGCTTCGGCGTGGCGATCAGTGACCTCGCGCTGATCGACGAGGACGTGGCCGCGCGGCGTCTCGTGCGGCCGTTCGATACGGTGCTGAAGACCGGCTGGCGCTACTACTTCGTCTATCCGGATTCAGTCGCGCATCAGCACAAGCTGAGTCTGTTTCGCGACTGGATCGCGGCGCATTGGGAAGAGTAGGCGAGGGCGCCGTCGCGCGACGGCGTGTGTCAGGGCGCGAACGATAAAAACAGGTAGGCGGCGAACAGCGACAGATGCACGGCGCCTTGCAGGATCGTCGTGCGGCCGGTGCTGATCGTCAGCGTGCTGACCAGCAGCGTGAGCACCAACAATACCGTTTCCTTGCCGTTGATGCCGAGCACGAGCGGTTGCCCCGTCGTCAGAAACACGGCGGCCACCGTCGGAATCGTCAAGCCGATGCTGGCGAGCGCCGAGCCGAGCGCGAGATTCAGGCTGTTCTGCAAGCGGTCGGCGCGCGCCGCGCGCACCGCGGCGAGGCCTTCGGGCAGCAGCACCAGCGCGGCGATCACGATGCCGACCACCGCCGCCGGCGCGCCCGCGTTTTCAACGGCCGTCTCGACAACCGGCGACAGCACTTTGGCGAGCAGCACGACGGCGACGAGGCACACCAGCAGCAAGCCGCCGCTCGTCAGCGCGAGCCGGGCGCCAGGCGGCGCGGCATGCACGTCTTCGTCGGACACGTCGGCGAGAAAATAGTCGCGATGCCGGACCGTCTGCACGAACACGAACACGCCGTACAACACGAGCGACGACACGCCCGCGAACGCCAGTTGCGACGACGACAGCATGGGGCCGACGTTGGTCGTCGTGTAGTTGGGCATGACGAGCGTCAGCACCGATAACGACGCGAGCACCGCGAGAGCCGCAGCCGCGCCGCGAATCTGAAAGTCCTGCTCGCGATGGCGAATGCCGCCCACCAGCAGGCACATCCCGACGATTCCGTTGCATACGATCATGACGGCGGCGAACACCGTATCGCGCGCAAGGCCCGCTTTCTCGGGACCGGCTGTCAGCATGACCGACACGATCAGCGCGACTTCGATCACGGTCACCGCGATCGCGAGCACCAGCGTGCCGAAGGGTTCGCCGACCTGATGCGCGACCACTTCCGCGTGATGCACGGCCGCGAATACCGCCGCGCACAGCGCGATGCCCACCAGCGCGAGCAGCAGCCCGTTGCCCGGCAACGCGTAGGACGCGCCGAGCACGATCCACGCGACGAACGGCACGGCCAGAGTCCAGCGGGGCAAGACGGTTGCGGACATGGTCATCGGCTGGTTGGTCTGTGACTTCGGTGATTTCTGTGACTTCTGTGAGTGTTCCCGGCCCGCGGAACAGCATGCGATTCTAAAAACGCGGGCGATGCAATCGAGGCTTCAGGTCTGGCGGATGCCAACGTCCCTGCAACCGGACATTGGCACCCGTCCATGCGACTGCCGGCGCGATCACGCGCCGGCCCGAGCCTTACTGCCCGACCGGCCGAACCGTCAATGCGTTCTTGACCGACGTCACGCCTGCCACGCCTTGCGCCGCTTGCGTGGCGAGGTCGACTTGCGACTGGTCCGGCACCGTGCCGGCCAGCGTCACAGCGCCGCCGCGTGCACGGACGTTGATGTTCGCGACGCTGACGCCCTTGGTCTTGGCGAGCGCGCTGCGCACCTTGCGCCCGAGCGCGCGGTTGGCGGCCTTGGCCTGCTTGCCGGTTGTCGCCGATGATGCCGCCGCTGCCGGTGCGGCCGCCGCGTCGCTGCTTTGCGCGGATGCGTTGAGCGATGCCAGTACGATCAGCGCGCCGCCGACCATCTTCATTGCCGTGGATGCTTTCATGCGAATTTCTCCTTGTCGTGAATAATTCGTCCCCTTGCGGGAACGTGTGCTGGACTACGGTAAAGCGCAATGGAACGGAAAGGACGTTGCTGCGGGTCTTGCGGATGCTTCAGGTTGACAGAGACTGCTGGATGCTGCGGATGCGGCCGAAGCGCGCGGCCGGCGAGGCGCACTGCGGGCCGAAAGACACGATACTCCAATTGGTTCCAGAATGAGGCTGCCGCTGCCTGGAAGTGAGGCGTCGCTACAACGCTCGCGACGATGGGCCGCGATGTGTGACTGCACGGTCTGGCGCTCTGAGATGGTGCGTGCGCCCCGGCGCTTGCGCAACATGCGCGAATCGGGGCATAAATGAACGCATCCACCGATGCACCGACCGACGCAAAACTCGACGCCAAAACCGACGCAAAAACAAAGGCCCAATGCATGCGCAAACCGTCGCTTCCCATCATCCCCTTGTCGCGTGACGATTTGCCCGTCGGCGCGACGCAACTCGCGCGCTTCATGATCGGCAAGTATCTCGTTCACGACGTGCCGGAAGGGCGCATGAGCGGCCGCATCGTCGAGACGGAGGCGTATCCGGTGGGCGATTCGACGAGCCATGCGTTTATCGGACGGCGTCCGCACAACGGCTCGATGTTCCTCGCGCCCGGCTATGCGTACGTCCGGCTCACCTATGGTCTCTCGTACATGCTCAACATGTCCGCCGAAGCGGAGGACGTAGGCGCCGGCATTCTGATCCGCGCGATCGAGCCGCTCGAAGGTCTGCCGCTGATGGAAGCGCGCCGCCCCGGCGTGCCGCTGCGCGATCTCGCGCGCGGGCCCGGCCGGCTGACTGTGGCGCTCGGCATCGGACAATCGTTCGACGGCCGCGATTTGTGCACCGGCCGCGATTTGTGGATCGGCGTCATCGAGACAGGCGACGTGCCGGTCGGCGTGACGACGCGCATTGGCCTGTCGCGCGAGATGCATCGGCCGTTGCGCTTTTTCGAGCCCGGCAGCGCGTTCGTGAGCGGACCGCGCAAGCTGCTGGTTGCGCCACACGCGGACCTCGGCGACGGTCCGCAAATCTGACCGCGTGCAAAGCCGTTGCGGCAAGGTCTGCACGTCGGCGCGCTTGTTCCAAAGCGAAGGCTACACGCGGCTACGCGCTGCCCAATTATTACGCGGTCGATGCGGCGCGCATTGCTATCGCCGGAAACTTCGCCGCACTTTTTCAGTGACGACAATTATGTATCTCACAAATAGGTGTTTTCCCTTGGTGAATCGATGACTAGACTGGAATCACTCGCTTCCACATGGTGTGGCAAGCGCGGCAAATAAAACCAGGTCTGGAGGTAATAATCATGAAATCGCTTATCAAGGCAGTCGCCATTGCAGCCGTTCTCGCCGCTCCGGTCGCGTCGTTCGCGCAGTCGAGCCAGCAACCGGTCACGCGCGCCGAAGTGCGCAACGAACTGATTCAGTTGGAGCGCGCGGGTTACAACCCGTCGGTCAGCAACGACCCGTACTATCCGGCCGACATTCAGGCCGCGGAACGCCGCGTGCAGGAGCAAAACCCGGCAGTCGCGCAAACGCAGTTGCCGGTCGCGGACACGAGCGGCTATGGCGGCACGACGAGCGGCTCGTCGCAATCGGGCGGCGTGCGTGAGTCGATGACCGGCGCGAAGTCGGTGTATTTCGGCAATTAAGTTGGGAAGTTGAGTTCGTAGCTGGTTTGCGCTGGTGGCAGTAGAAATGTCATCTGCGATAGCAGCGAGCGCGCCGCGATAAAAGCGGCGCGCCGCAGCTAGCGATGCGGATCTCAGTTCGCCCAGCACGCATACGTGAGCGCACTTTGGCGCTTGCAGAAGCAGGCGCTAGACACACGATCCCTATAGGCCCTGGTTCAAATGGGCTGACCAGAATCGAGGAACCTCCGCTGCCGCAAGGTAGCTTCGCCCAACCGTTCAGCGATTGGGCTTTTTTTGCGGCTAAAACCGGCGGGTAGGCGAGAAGCGTGGCCCGTCAGGGACGCTCGCCGTGGATGTAGAACTCGAGCTGCTGGATAGTGAATTGCTGCTCGGCGATGATGTTCTTCACGAGGTCGCCGATCGACACCATGCCGATGAGCCTGTCGTTCTCGATCACCGGCAAGTGGCGCATGCGCCGCTCGGTCATGAGCGCCATGCAGTCGTCGGTGGTTTGATCCGGGCGCACGAAGCGCACCGCCTTGCTCATGATCTCGCGTACCGGCGTGGCCTTCGACGACCTGTCCATCAGCACGACCTTGCGCGCGTAGTCGCGCTCGGTGATGATTCCCGCGATGCTGTCGCCGTCCGTCACGACCAGTGCGCCGATGCCTTTGTCAGCCATCAGCCTGATCGCTTCATAGACGGAGTCGTCGGCTCCGATCGTATAAACGGTCGTGTTTGGTTTGGTTTTTAGCAGCTGTGCAACGGTTGTCATGGAGCGGCTCCCTTTCGCAGTGCAGCAGTGCAGCACGCCGGCGCGGCGGGCTGTCGGTGACAGGCGATTCCAGTATAGGCGCGACGCGCCAGCGAGTGTGTCCGGGAATACCTGGAGCGCGCAACGCACGCAATTCATGTAGCGCGCGGTTTTGCGCGCGCTTTGCGATCGCGTGAAGCGTATTGCGCGTTGCGTCTCGCGCTTGCGCTCTGGTGGTGCAAGAACCGTGCGCCATGCATGGGCATCCGGGTGCGGTGCGCCGATTAGCGGTAAACTCCTGTCCGTACCTTATCCCCGGTTTCATCGGGTTCATGTCCAGCACCACTGTCTAACGCCATGCTCACGTCTCACGATCCGTCGCCTGCGGCAGACGGCGCAATCAACGGCGAATGCGTCGTTCTCGACGCCACCGCCACGCTTCCCACGCGCTACGGCACGTTCACCTCTTATGTGTTTCGCGTGGTCGACAGCGGCGCCGAACATCTTGCGCTCGTGATGGGCGACGTGGCCAACAAGTCGTCGGTGCTGACCCGTTTGCACTCCGAATGCCTGACGGGCGACGTGCTCGGCTCATATCGCTGCGATTGCGGCGAGCAACTCGATCTCGCGCTGCGCTATATCGCCGCCGAAGGCTGCGGCGTGCTGCTTTATCTGCGCGGCCACGAAGGCCGCGGCATTGGCCTGTCGAACAAGATTCGCGCTTATGCGCTGCAGGAGCAGGGGCGCGACACGGTCGAGGCCAATCTCGACCTTGGCCTACCGGACGACTCACGCGAATACGATTCGGCGGCGGGCATTTTGCGCACGCTGAAAGTCACCTCGGTCCGGCTGATGAGCAACAATCCCGAGAAGTTCGACACGCTGTCCAAGCACGGCATTCCGGTGTGCGAACGCGTCGCGCTCGCGATTCCGATGCGCGAGGAAAACGAGCGCTATATCCGCACGAAGCAGTTGAAGTTTGGGCATTACTTCGACGAGAACGAATAGGGCGGAGCTGCGAGTCCTACGCCGAGGGAAGAGCGCCCTTCGATGCACGCGCCGCGGCCAGGCTGCCGGGCGGCGATCACATGACCTTCGATGGATTCCCCGGACTGCGCTTCCAAGCGTCTACGAGCCGGAAATCGTGGACGTATCGCTAGAAGTCACCGGTCGATAGCCGCATGCGGCAAGTCAAGCCCGGTGCATGGCCAGCCATGTCGTTCGCCGGAGGGGCATGCAGAAGTCAACCGGAAGACCAACGGTTGTCTTCGCATCTGCACGTTCTCCCGACGGTTGCAGCGCCTTTAGAATGGGACCTCGCAACGCGAACTCGTAGGCACGTCGGTGTCGTAGCCGGCACCGGAGAACGAGCTAGATGTCCGTTCAGATAACGCCCAATCAACTTATTCAATTGATCATTCCAGGCATCACCGCCGTCTTTGCATTCGGTTTTGGGTGTGCATGGTTCTATGATCGACGACTGCGTTATCTGCGCCTTCTTGCCGCTTCGTTTGTTGCTTTCGCACTCGGCTCCGCCGTGCAGATCTGCCACCTGCCTGATGAATGGCGATTGAACGCCCTTGTATCGGCAACGTTTTATGCGTTGAGCATTCAACTGTTGGCGGAAGGTGTGATGCGCAGGGCCGGGCTTCGCCTGCGACTGGTGACGCATGCGTCGATGTTCGCGCTGGTGCTGGCCGGCATGTACTACTTCTCCTTCGTGACGCCGAACCTGCTGGTGCGTATCTACATTCTGAATTTCAGCGCCGGGCTGTTGATGTTGTTTACCGCGATCCGTTTCAGGAAACACTGCAATGGCCGCATCATCAACCACGTTCTCCTCTGGGTGCTGCTGATCTTCGGCGTTAGTTTTTTCATCAGAACGTCGCTCACTACGATCCAACCCTTGCCGCATAGCGCTGCGCCGTTCGCGCGAACCATTTTCTGGGTCTTGCTACAGTTGTCGCTCGCCCTGATGGGCGCTGTCTTGGGGCTCGTGCTGCTGGCCGCCGCGATGTCGGACGTAATCGACCGGCTGACTCTCGAACGCGATCTCGATTCGCTCACCGAAACGTTGAACCGGCGCGCGTTTGAACGCGTGGCGGGCCGGCGCGTCGCGGACCGGCGAAGCTATCCGCTCACACTGATCGCTTTCGACATCGACAACTTCAAGTCCATCAATGACCGTTACGGGCATGCGGCCGGCGATGCGGTGCTGCGCCAGTTCGCCGCAATCCTGCGCGCCGCGGTGCGCGAGAAAGACGTGGTGGCGCGCATCGGCGGCGAGGAGTTCGTGCTTCTGCTGCCCGGTGCTGACGACAAATTCGCGTATGAGATCGCCGAGCGTACATGGACGCCCCCGGTTTGCCAAGCTCTCAGTTCATGACGACGTGAAGAGGAAGATTGCTCCCGTACATCCGGACTTTTGACACAAGCGTTGCCTGCTCGCTGTCCCTGATGGGATTTGCTGGTCGGCGCCTCGATCGCTTACACGCACTCTTGGTGCCTCGCCCGGCGCGGGTTATGCCAACCACGGTCTTACCTGCCTTGCCATCACTTCGTGATTGCCTGTGCAATCTGTGGTGTGATCGTGCTTCGATGAAGTTTGCTTTGCCTGGCCGACCTGGCTACGCGACTGCGAGAGCAGGCGTGTAGCCAGGCCGGAACTGACGGTCGTGAACAAGCAGAGCCCAGACGATTCTGGCTGTCTTGTTGGCCTGCGCGACTGCTGCGACATTTGCGTTTCGACGCGCGGTCAACTTTACTAACCAACTGTCTGGGTCGTTCCTTTGCGTGACTCGGTAAATCACCGAGCGTGCTCCACGGATGAGTAATGTTCTGAGGTACGCATCACCTCGCTTACTCATGCCAAGCAGCTTTGCTTTGCCGCCACTGGAGTGCTGCCGTGGTACGAGCCCCAGCCACGCGGCGAGTTGTCTCCCGTTGTCGAAGTTCTTTGCATCACCAACCGTCGCGGCCAGCGCGCTCGCCGTGATCGGGCCGATCCCCGGCACCTGTTCAAGTCGTCGGCTGATCTCGTTATCACGATGCCAGGCCTTGATCTGCGTCTCGATCTCATCGACCTGTCGGTCGAGCAACTTCAGGTGTTCAAGCAGACGGTCGATGAGTTGCCGAAATACCCCGGGCAACTCGTTGGTCGCGTCTTCGATCAGAGTAGGTACTCGCACGGCGATGTGAGCAATGCCCTGCGGCACAACGAGACCAAATTCGCCCAATAGGCCACGAATCTGGTTAGCCTGCGCCGTACGAGCCTTTATGAAGCTCTGCCGCGCGCGATGCAATGAGAGTACGGACTGCTGCTCGACGTTTTTTACCGGGACAAACCGCATCGTCGGTCGCGTCACAGCCTCGCAAATGGCTTGCGCATCGGCTGCGTCGTTTTTATTGCTTTTCACGTAGGGCTTTACGAATTGCGGCGCCATCAGCCGAACCGTGTGGCCAAGCGCCTGCAGCTTGCGAGCCCAGTGGTGGGAGCTGCCACACGCTTCCATCCCGATGAGGCAGGTCGGAAGATTCGCGAAGAATTCCACGAATTTCTCACGCCGCAGTTGCTTACGCAGCACCGTCTTCCCACGCTCGTTCGCCCCGTGTACCTGAAATACGTTCTTGGCCAGGTCGATGCCAATTGTCGTAATCTGCATGGTGGCGCCCCTTCCGGTTTAAGTGGTTGATGACACTTCCACTTTGGCACATCGATGTCGTTATCGGGTGGGGGCGTCCATCCCATTGCTTACGTACTGTGCTGGAGTCTTCGCGCTTCGATGAGATCGAGGCTACGCTTCGCGTCACGACCAGTGCCGGGATCGCGCGGTATCGGCCTGGTGAGGACTTGAGGGCGCTGCTGGCGCGCGCCGATCAGCTGCTCTATGCAGCGAAGCGCGCGGGAAGGAATCGGGTGGTCGGAGAATCACCCGGTCAGACGCGGGACGCCCCCGAACGCGATATGGTGTGATCGTCCGGCGTCTGGCAAAGACTGACTGCCGGGGAGCATCCCGGCAGGCAAACATCCGATTAGCCGCGGCGAGGTGGCGATAGGTGGCGATTCTTCATAAAGTGCTGCCCAACCGGCAACACCGGCATGCGATTGTTTTTGATGCAGGGCGAAGCGCCCCGCATCGTGGGATGATGTTATTGCAGACATCCCCACCACTTTGGAATGCCTGCCGCAGCACCTCCCAACGATCAGTCAAACCAGGAGCTCCGATGAAGCTTCGCGTCGGATATGAGCTGTCGTTCGAGTGTCCAGGACCGACGCCGATGATGCTGATGTTGAACACGCATTCTTCGCATGCGAAGGATATTCTTGTGGCGGACGTGCTTGTTACCGATCCGCCGGTGCCGATCAGGCAGTATCGCGATGGCTACGGCAACCTGTGCAGCCGGATCGTCGCGCCCGCCGGCCGGATTGGATTGAGCACGACAGCGCTGCTGAACGTGCCGGAGTCGATGGAAACGCGGCCTATCGACGGTCGGCGCGATCCGGTTGAACAGTTGCCCGACGAGACGCTGGTTTTCCTGCTGGGCAGCCGCTACTGCGAAACCGATCTGCTGGTCGATGTTGCGTGGAAGATCTTTGGGCAGTGTCCGCCGGGCCGCGAGACGGTCCTCGCAATCTGCGATTTCGTGCACCGGCATATCCGGTTTGACTACGGACACGCGCGAGCGACCAAAACCGCAGTCGATGTGTACCGCGAACGCACAGGCGTCTGCCGGGACTTTGCGCATCTCGGCGTCACGCTATGCCGTGCGATGAATATTCCGGCGCGCTACTGCACCGGCTATATCAGCGACATTGGCCTGCCGCCGGTAGAGGCGCCGATGGATTTCGCGGGCTGGTTTCAGGCCTACGTCGGCGGCAGCTGGCAAACGTTCGACCCTCGCAACAACGCACCGCGCATTGGGCGCATTCTGATGGCATATGGTCGTGATGCGGCCGATGTGGCCATCAGCAATGCGTTCGGGCCCGCCATGCTGAGACACTTCAAGGTGCATTGTCACCAGGAATAGGCGTGCAACGGCGGACCGCGGAGCCGACGGGCCGACGCCCCTACGGTCTGCCGCAATGACGCGTGCCGTCCGAATCCGAGGGGCGGCTTCGACTTTCTGGTGCTCGGGCCAGAGCCATCTCGCGTGCTCGCCGGCTGCAGGCGGCGGGCCACACCTCACGCTCACGCGGTAGCCATGCCGCCGTACCGGCTGCTGTTTATTTCCCCGGCAAACCCTTCGCCGTCCGGTGCACAACGACGTTCCGCCCATCGCCTCTGGCCCGCTTTTTATGCGTTGCGCCCTCCGGCAAACCCGCGTATAACCATCCCGTTGGATGGTGTACGGATGGAAAAATGAAAAAACAGTCTGCTGTCGTAACGCCGCGCCCGGCAGGCGGCGAGTCGGAAAAAATCACGATCAACCTCGGCCCCGTTGACCTCGGGCAGATCGATCTGCTCGTCGAGGAAGGCTTTTATTCGAACCGGACGGACCTGATCCGAACGGCAATCCGCAACCAGCTCGCGCTGCATGCGGGGGTCGTGCGGGAAACGGTTGCGCGTCGTTCGCTGGTGCTCGGGCTGCAGCGTTTTTCCAGACAAGATCTGGAGGCGATCCAGGCCGCGCACGAGCGTCTGAATATTCAGGTCCTTGGGTTGGCCACTATTGCTGCCGACGTTTCCCCGGAACTCGCGCTGGCGACTATCGAAAGCGTCGTCGTGCTGGGTGCCTTTCACGCTTCGCCTGCCGTCAAGGCGGCGCTCGCCGGCAGAATTCTCTAGCCGCCTGAGGCCGAAGCCAACATCAGAAAGTGGGAAATTAATGAAACTCAACGAAGGCTTTTTGAACTCGATGCACGATGCGATGACCTTGCTGCGTACACGCGGCGTTGCAGAAGCGACAGAAGCGATACAACGCGCGCTGCGAGGCGACATCGGCACACCGAATGACTCGGCACGACGAGAAAACGGCCCAGTGTCGGCGGATTTCGCTCCTGCAAACGTAAGTGAGACTGCCGCGCGTGGCGCACGAGAAGACTGCATTGACGTGGAAGACCGCGGATATTTCGGCACGCATGCGTATGCGAACGCCGCCGGTCGCCGTCAGTATCGGCTGTATGTGCCAGCGGGGGCCGTGGGCGAACCGTTGCCATTACTGGTGATGCTGCACGGATGCACGCAGGACGCCGACGACTTCGCAGCAGGCACACAAATGAATGCGCTTGCCGACCGGCATCGGTTTCTCGCTGCTTATCCGGTGCAACCGCCGCAGGCGAATCCGTCAAAGTGCTGGAACTGGTTCAAACCGGACGATCAGCAGCGCGATCGCGGGGAGCCGTCGTTGATTGCAGGCATCACGCGCGAAATCATCTCCACTCACAGCGTCGATCCCACGCGCGTGTATGTCGCGGGCATGTCTGCGGGGGGCGCAATGGCGGCGATCATGATCGCCGAATACCCCGAACTGTACGCCGCGGCCGGCGTTCATTCCGGTCTTCCGGCAGGGTGCGCGCACGATCTGCCCTCGGCGCTGGCGGCGATGAAAGGGGGCAAACGTCCGCGTGGGGCACGGCACACGCCAGAAAATGAGCGCTTGTCACCGAAACGGCCCATCATCGTCTTTCACGGCGACGCCGATGCCACAGTCAACATCGCGAATGCGACCCGGCTTCTGCACGGCTTCGCTGCACGGCCTGACGACCCTAGCGAAGGGCACCGGACCTACCAGGACCGGCGCGCCTGCACTGTCTGCCGACTGCATTCCGCCGATAGCATCGACGCAGAACTCTGGACCATTCATGGCGCCGGGCACGCGTGGGCAGGCGGGAACGCAGGAGGCAGTTACACGGACCCTGCCGGGCCGGACGCAAGTGCCGAAATGCTTCGCTTCTTTCTTGACCATCCGCGACGCGGGTAAGCCGCGCTACTCGCAATCGGCAGTGGTGCGGCTACATGAAGGAGCCGAGCGCCTCGCTCGCTGACCGGCATCGAATACGAACTCGATGCCTGGCACTCCAATAACAAATTCACCAATCCTTATCGGCGATTCGCATTTCGGAATCGCGCATATTCATAGCTTGATTCGCTGGTTCTGTCTCGAAAGCTGCGCACCTATACTGCTGCGTCGAACCCACGTATACGGCGTGAATTCGTCAACGATGGTGGCGCGGCTTTCCGCCGTGGCCATCTCAAGATGTGTGCGGTAGCAAAAGGAAACCAGTCTATGCAGGCGTCTCAGGACACCATTAAACGCTCGAAACTCGAAAGTGCGCTTGCAGCATTGCCCGCGCTCGCGCAGGCAATCGGAGAAGATGCGGCCGGGCGCGAACTGCGGCGCGAATTGCCGCTGGACCGCTTCGCGCTATTTCGTGCATCGGGGCTGGGTGTGCTGCGATTTCCAGTCGAGTGGGGCGGCCTTGGCGGATCGCTCGAAGATCTCTTTCATGTCGTGAGTACTTTGGCAGCCCACGAGTCGAACGTCGCGCACGCTCTACGGATTCACTACGATCAGACTGAGCAACTGTTGCTGTCGCCGCGTTCGTCGTTCAACGACACGCAGATCGAACGGGTAAGGCAAGGCGCGATTTTCGGCGGCGCATCGACGGAACTGGGCACATCGCGGCCCGGCGAAATTGTCACGAAGCTCGTGCGCGACGGCGAGCATTTCCGCGTGACCGGCAAGAAGTATTACTCGACCGGTACGGCGTTCGCGGACTATGCGCGGATCAACGTGCAGGACGAGAACGGCGAAAACGTATCGTTCATTGTGCCGGTATCGCGTGAAGGCCTTCAGGTCGTCGACGATTGGGATGGCATGGGACAGCGCATGACAGCGAGCGGCAGTCTTCTGCTCGACAATGTGCAGGTCTTTGCGCACGAGATCTCCGCACGCGGTTACGGGACCCTCCCGGGTCGGCACGGTGGCGCGTTGCGACAGTTGCATCTCGTTGCCGTCGCTGCGGGAATTGTGCGCAATATTCTCGCCGACGCGCGACGCTACGTCGTGCAGCATGGCCGTCCGGTGCTTCACAGTCCCGCTCCATCTTCGCGCGAAGATGGCTTCGTGCAGCAGGTGGTGGGCGACATTGCGGCGCACAGCCACTCGATCGACGCGCTCGTGCAGCAGAATGCACGCACGCTGGATCGCTCGGCGAATGCGATCCGCAACGGCGCGGCGAACGCCGAAGAACTGGTGCTGGAAGGCGCGCTTGCAACCGCGAAGACCCAGCTCGTCGTCAGCAAACTCGCGCTGCATACGGCCGAGCGGCTGTTCGAAATCGGTGGTGCGTCGGCGACTGCGCGCTCACACAACTTCGATCGCCACTGGCGCAATCTACGCACCATATTCAGCCACAATCCGCTGCTTCACAAAGCGCGAGTGATCGGCGACTACGAATTGAACGGCGTGACAACGCATCTCACCGAAGGTCGCGTGTTCTAGCGCGGCCGTGCCTCGTTTTTATCCACTTGCCGTCACGGAACACCATGAGCCGACGAGACTTGCTGCTATTGCTGGAACCGGGCTTCACCGACCCGAAGTATCCGGGCGAGCGCTTCATCTGTCCGGCGGGCGCGCCCATTGAAGGATTGCTCGCGAGCGATGCGCCGCGCAACGCGCGCCTCGACATTCGCAGGGTGGCGTTTGCACGTCCGCGCGCTGAAGTGGTCGCAGCGCTCGACGCTGACCACCAGGGGCTGCCTGTGCTGATTTTCGGCGACGAACAACCCGCGCCTGCCGATGCACAGGTGCTGGGCGACAAGCGCTTCGTGACCGATACTCGCCGCATTCTGGACCTGCTCGCCGAACGTCACGGTTTTCCCAAGGTGCATTGAATACAACGGCGTTGAAATGCGGGCGCGGATGACCGGGTGGTCGCCGCGCCCGCCTTGCTTTGTGCGGTCGAAAAAAGGGGAAGCGTTAACGACAGAAGTCGCCGCGCAGATGAGCAAACTCCCGGAGGCGCGCCTGGTTCTATCGTCGGTGCCGTGCTTTGCTTATGCGCAACCGTTGGTTCTTTTGGCGCGGCAGCGGCTTTATCGTGTGCGTTGCTGCATGGCCGGCGATGGAATAGGCCGTCGAACCGGAGGCAGCGCATCGACAAAAAGGATCTGCATCAAATGGCGGGACTTAACCGACGTGAGTTTCTGATCTCGACGGCCGCAACGCTGTCAGCCGGCATGCCTGCATGGGCACTCGCGCAGAGCGGCAACGTCGCGCCGAGAAGGGGCGGCACGTTGAACATGCTGATCAACCCTGAGCCGCCGGTCCTCGTCTCGATCTTTCAGACGACCGGCCCCGCGCTCGTCGCCAGTTCGAAGGTACTCGAAGGCCTGCTGGCTTACGACTTCGATCTGCGACCGAAGCCGCAACTTGCGACTGCGTGGACAGTGAGTCGCGACGGTCTTCAATACAGCTTCACGTTGCGTCAGAACGTGAAATGGCACGACGGTCAGCCCTTTACGTCGGCAGACGTTGCGTTTTCAATCGAGCTGCTCAAGGCGGTGCACCCACGCGGTCGCAGCACCTTCGCCAATGTGACACGCGTCGTCACGCCGGATGCCCGCACCGCGATCATCGAATTGTCGAAGCCCGCACCGTTCCTGCTGAAGGCGCTGTCCGCAGGCGAATCTCCCATCGTGCCCAGGCATCTGTACGCGAGCGGCGATCCGTTGACGAACCCGCACAACAGCGCGCCGATCGGCACAGGGCCGTTCCGCTTCAAGTCATGGACACGCGGCGCCAGCATCGTCTATGAACGCAATCCGGACTACTGGGACGCCGGCAAGCCGTATATCGACGCACTGGTGTTCAAGGTGATTCCGGACGCGGCGGCGCGCTCGGCGGCTTTCGAAACCGGCGCACTCGACCTGGGCGGCGAAAACCCCGTGCCGTTGACCGATCTGCCGCGCCTCTCGCAATTGCCGCAACTCGTCACCGAGACGCGCGGCTACCGGTTTCTCGAGCCATTGTCGGAGATCGACTTCAATCTCGATCATCCCATCCTCAGGGACCTCAAAGTTCGGCAGGCCATTGCCCATGCGATCAATCCGCAGGTCGTGCAGCGCACGATCGCCTATGGCTACGCGGACATCTCGCCGACGCCGATCACACCCGGATCGCCCTATCACGACGCAAAGCTCTCGCCCTATGCGTTCGACATTGCGAAGGCGGAGCAACTGCTCGACGCGGCGGGCTATCCGCGCAAGGACGGCGTGCGCTTCCGGCTGACGCACGACTTCCTGCCTTATGGCGATATGTATCGCCGTCAGGCTGACTACGTGAAGTCCGCATTGGCGCGCGTCGGGGTCGACGTGACGGTGCGTTCACAGGATCTTCCCGCGTTCCTGAAACGCGTTTATGCAGACCGTCAGTTCGATTTCACGAGTATCGGCGTGAATACGCTGTTCGATCCGAGCGTGGGTGTGCAGCGTCTGTACTGGTCGAAAAACATCCGCCCGGGCGTGCCGTTCTCCAATGCGCCGCATTACAGCAACGCCGAGGTGGACCGGCTGCTGGAAAGCGCGTCCGTCGAGACCGACGAAGGCAAGCGCGTCGCGCTCTATCAGGAGTTTCAGCAGATCGTGTATCGCGATCTGCCCATTCTGAACCTCGTGGCGCCGCGCATGATCACACTGGCGAACCGGCGCGTGCGCAACCACACCGTTTCCGCGCAGGGCCTCGAGGGCAATCTTGCGGATGTCTTTCTCAGCGCGTGACAGGAGATCCAGCATGAGCCGGAGTGTGCGTTTCGGAGCGGTTGCGCGGCGGACAGCGTGGCAGGTGTTGCCGACCGTGATCGGCATCGTGATCTTCAACTTCTTCCTGCTGAAGCTGATGCCCGGCGACGCCGCCGATGTGCTCGCCGGCGAATCCGGCTCGGCGACGGCGGAGACGATGCAGGTACTGCGTGCGAAGTTTGGGCTCGACCAGCCGGTGCTGCATCAGTTGTGGTCGTATCTGACTCATCTTGCGCACTTCAGCCTCGGCTATTCGCCGCGCTACGACGCGCCCGTCATGCAGTTGATCCTGTCACGCCTGCCCAATACGCTGCTGCTGATGGGCGTGGCATTGACGTTCGCGATCGCGGTCGGCGTCACGCTCGGCGCCGTCATGGCGCATTGGGTAGGCCGATGGCCGGATCGTGTGCTGTCGGTGCTGGCATTACTGTTCTATTCGACGCCTGGATTCTGGATCGGGCTGCTCGCCATCGTGCTGTTTTCGGTGCACCTCGGCTGGCTGCCGAGCGGCGGGAATGTAACGCTCGGCGTCCAGTTGCATGGCTTTGCCTGGTTCGCCGATGCGGCAAAACACGTGTTGCTTCCTGCCGCGACGCTGTCGACGTTCTTCATTGCAATCTACGCGCGGCTCACGCGCGCGGCGATGCTCGAAGTGCAGCGCCAGGATTTCGTCCGCACCGCGCAGGCCAAGGGACTGCACCCGTGGCGTGTCACGGTGCGTCACGTGCTGCGCAATGCACTCATGCCGCTGACGACCATGGTCGGCATTCACTTCGGCACGTTGCTCGGTGGCGCGGCGGTCACTGAGACTGTGTTCAGTTGGCCAGGCCTTGGCCGTCTCGCCCTCGATGCGGTGATGGCGCGCGATTTCAGCGTGCTGCTCGGCGTATTGCTGCTGTCTTCGCTGCTGGTGATTATCGCTAACGTGCTGGTGGACCTGCTGCAGGCCTGGCTCGATCCGCGTATCGCCTAAGCAGTGTGCCTTTGAATCTGTTCGCTGTCGCTGAACCGTTATTCACCTGAGAGACGCAATGGCTTCCGAATCCTCCAATATCATTTCGACGACGCCGAAGCAGTCTGCCGGATCGTCTTCATGGCGGCGTCAACTGGCCGGTGCGCTGTTCGGCCAGCGCCGTGAGCGGATCGCTGCGGCCGGATTGTCACGGCGCAGCGGACGCGGCGTGCTGCGCACGCTCGCCGGCAATCCGTCGGCGTTGAGCGGTCTTGTCCTGCTCGCTGCCTTCATCGTGCTGGCGCTCGCCGCACCGCATCTGTTTCCCGGCGATCCGCTCGACATGGTCGCCGCGCCTTTCGAATGGCCGGGCAGCGATCCGCAATACTGGCTCGGCACCGATTCCCTTGGTCGCGACGTGGCGGCGGGCATTGCTCACGGTACGCGCGTGTCGCTTCTGATCGGAGCGTCGGCGGCTGGCATCGGGCTGCTCATCGGTACGCTGGTGGGCGCGGTGGGCGGCTTCTTCGGCGGTCTGGTCGACAACGTGCTGGTTCGTGTAACCGAGCTGTTCCAGACTATTCCTTCGTTCCTGCTGGTGATCGTGATCGTTGCGATTGGCCGGCCGAGTGTGGAGGTGATTGCGCTCGCTATCGGCGTCGCGTCGTGGCCTACTGTTGCGCGAATCGTGCGCGCCGAGTTTCGCACGCTGCGCGAGGCCGATTTCGTACTGGCGGCGCGCACTCAGGGCTTCGGCAATGCGCGCATCATATTCGGCGAGATTTTGCCCAATGCACTGCCGCCGGTGATCGTGACCGCTTCGGTGATGGTGGCGAGCGCGATCCTGATCGAGTCGTCGCTGTCGTTTCTCGGCATGGGCGATCCGAATGTTGTGAGCTGGGGCGCCATGATCGGCGCGGGGCGCGATTCGTTGCGAACGGCGTGGTATTTGACGGCGGTTCCGGGCACCGCGATCGTCGTCGCCGTGTTGGCGTTGAACCTCCTCGGGGACGGCCTGAACGACGCGTTGAATCCGCGTTTGCGGGAGCGTACCTGACCATGAACGCAAGGACGCAAGGCGTGAGCAAAGCCGACAACCTGCTCGAAGTGCGTGATTTGCGCGTCAGCTTCGGCGCGCATGAAGCGGTACGTGGAATCGGTTTTGAGGTTGCGAGGGGCGAGACGCTCGCGTTGGTGGGCGAATCGGGTTGCGGCAAGTCGGCCACCGCGCTATCGCTGATGCGCCTCGTGCCCAGCCCGGGGCGTGTGAGCGGCAGCGTGCGGTTCGATGGCCGCGATCTGCTCGATCTGTCCGCCTCTGAGATACGCGCAGTGCGCGGCCAGCAGATCTCCATGATCTTTCAGGAGCCGATGACTTCGCTCAATCCGGTTCTGTCGATCGGCGCACAGATCGTCGAAACATTGCGTCAGCACGAGAACCTGTCTAAAACCGCGGCATGGAAGAGGGCCGTGGAGTTACTCGACCTTGTGCGCATTCCCGAGCCGCAACGGCGCGTGTTCGACTATCCGCACGAGCTTTCCGGCGGCCAACGGCAGCGCGTGATGATAGCAATGGCCGTGGCATGCCGGCCGCGCCTGCTGATTGCCGACGAACCGACTACCGCGCTCGACGTCACGATCCAGGCGCGCATTCTCGAACTGCTGGACGGCCTGAAACGCGAACTGTCCATGTCGTTGCTGCTGATCACGCACGATCTGGGCGTGGTCGCACAACACGCCGATCGCGTCGCGGTCATGCTGGCGGGCCGGCTGGTGGAGCAGGCGGCCACTTCGCAACTCTTCGCGCGGCCCGAACATGCCTACACGCGCGGATTGCTTGGCGCGTCGTTGAATCTCGTCGACGATCTGCACTATCGCGGCTGGAAATTGCCGGAGATCCGTCATGTTCGATCGGACGACGGCAGCGCAGCCTTTTCAGTGATCCCGCGCGCGCCGTACTCGAGCGAAGACGACGCGCGGCACGAAGCGGACAACGCCGCAAGCGTCGACGCGCCGTTGCTCTCGCTGCACGATGTCCGGATCGACTATCCGCAGCGTCATGGCAAGACGACGCTGCGTGCAGTGGACGGCGTGTCCCTCCAGATCGCACCCGGCGAAACGGTAGGTCTGGTCGGCGAGTCGGGTTGTGGAAAGTCGACGCTGTCGAAAGCCATTCTGCGGCTCGTGCCGGCCTCGGGCGGCCAGATCCGCTTACGGGGCACCGATCTCGTGCCGCTTCGCGAGCGCGAGTTGCGGCCTTTGCGCCGCCACGTGCAGATGGTGTTTCAGGACCCGTATGCGTCGCTCAATCCGCGGCGTACTGTCGGCGAAATCCTCGACACCGTTCTGGTGGTCAATGGTGTGAGCGATGCACGGCAACGCCGCACGCGCATTGCGGCAATGCTCGACCGAGTGGGCTTGCCGGGCAGCGCGCAGCAGCGCTTTCCGCATGAGTTTTCCGGTGGCCAGCGGCAACGCATCGGCATTGCACGCGCGCTCGTGCTGGAGCCCGATCTTCTGATCTGCGACGAACCGGTGTCCGCGCTCGACGTGTCGATTCAGGCGCAGATTCTCAACCTCCTCGTCGACCTCAAACGCGATCTCGGACTTGCGTATCTGTTCATCTCGCACGATCTGTCGGTGGTGCGCTATATCGCCGACCGGGTGCATGTGATGCAGGCCGGACGGATTGTCGAAAGCGGCGACCATCGCGAGATCTGGCGTGCGCCGCAGCATCCGTACACACGCACGTTGCTCGACGCAGTACCGGGCCGCAAGTCCGAGGACGCTCGCGCCGCGTGAGGCGGGTGCCTCGAATCACTGGCGGCTGTGACGACTCCAACGCAACGAGCTCGATGCCGGCTTGATCGGCGATCACGTCGTGCCCGGTCATGTCCACTCGAATCCCGTTCCGTTGCGGTCCTACGTTGTGTCGCCATGACGAGCGAATTCCGCGATCTTCCACGCCCGATGATTCGACAGCCCGTAGTAGCGCAGCTTGCCGGCGCGGATCAGATCGTTGAGCGCACGCACGGATTCTTCCACGGGCGTCCAATGATCCTCGCGATGCAGGTACAGCACGTCGATATAGTCGGTGCCGAGGCGCGTGAGGCTCGCTTCGACTGCGCGTTGGATGTGTTTGCGCGACGCGCCTCGGGCGTTCACGTCGCGTTCGTCGAGCGGGTTGGCGAATTTGGTGGCGAGCACCCAGCGCTCGCGCTGCGCGGCGATCGCGCGGCCCACTACGCGCTCCGATTCTCCCTTGCCGTAGACGTCCGCGGTGTCGATCGAATTGACGCCTTGCTCCAGCGCCTCTCCGATGATGCGGGCGGAGGTCGCTTCGTCGGTCGGGCCGCCGAACATCATCGTGCCGAGCGTGAGTGCGGAAACCTTGATGCCGCTGCGGCCGAGTTGTCTATATTCCATGTGAGTACAGTTCCGTCAGAGTGAGTGGGGATCGTTTCAACGTTGCAGCCAGACGTCGGCGAAACTTGCCGAGACCCCGTCCGGACCAGTCGTATGGTTGTGAACCGCGCGTGAATACACGGTGAGATATCGCGGAGCGACGAGATTCAGGTCGGGCAGGTCGCGCTCCAGAATCTGCTGGATCTGCGAGAACAGTTGCTTGCGCTTCGCCTCGTCCGTTTCTTCGGCCGCCTGTGCGAACAGTCGATCGATCTGCGGATTGCTGTAGTGCGAGCCGTTCGTGAACGGCACGCCGCGCCGGAAGTTGCCGGTCGTGTAGAGGCGCGCGACGCCGACCACCGGATCGAACAGATTGCTCATGCCGTTGATCGAAAAATCGAAGTCGCGGTCGGTGTAGATCCGCTTCAGATACGCGGGTAGGTCCTGGCTGCGCACGGTGACCGCAATGCCGACTCTGGCGAGCGCCGACTTCACGTAGGCAGCGGTGCGAGCGGGCAACTCGCCGATCGGCAACGGATCGACCCTCAGCGCGAAGCGTGTGCCGTCGGCCTTGCGTGGAAAGCCGGCTGCATCGAGGAGCGCGTTGGCGCGCTCCACGTCATACGGATACGGCGTTGGCGCGGGATCGTAGTAAGGACTCGACGGAATGATCGGGCTGGCAAGCGGCGTGGCGTAGCCGTAGAAAATCACTTTGCGGATCACTTCGCGGTCGATCGCCGATGCAATCGCCTGGCGAACCCGCAGGTTCTTCACTACCGGATTGTCCAGGTTGAATTCGATGCGGGTGACGCCGGCCTGGAACTCGTAGCCGCGCGAGTCGAGTGCGAGCTTCGGACTGTTCTTCAGCCGCGCGAGGTCGGACAGCGGCACCGGCGTGTCGCCGCTCAGATCGATCGAGCCGTCTTCGAAGGCGACGGTGCGCGCCGCAGGATCGGTAATGATCTTGACGACAATCTTGTCCAGGAACGGCTTGCCTTTGTCCCAGTAGTCGTCGTTGCGGGCGTATTCGATGTAGCTGCCGCGCACCCATTTGACGAAGCGGAATGGCCCCGTGCCGATCGGCGCGTTGTTGGCGGGATTCGTCAGCGGGTCGCTGCCTTCGTACAGATGCCTCGGCACGATCGGCGTCTCCGACGAAGAGAACGCCTTGATCAGATACGGCGCGGGCTTCGACAGCGTGATGACGACCGTGTACGGATCGGGCGTCGTAATGGCGGTCACATTCGCGAAGGTGGTCTTGGCGCGCGGATGCACTTGCCGCAGTGTCTGCAGCGAATAGGCGACGTCGGCGGAGGTGAACGGCTGGCCGTCATGCCATTTCACGCCGTGCCGCAGATGGAACACATACTTGCGGCTGTCGTCGCTGATGTCCCATGAAGTTGCAAGCGACGGCTTCGGCTGCAACGAGAAGTCGTATTCGAGCAGTCCTTCGACGACTTTCGCGCTGACCTTCAGCACGTTGGTCGCGGTCGTGGCGAGATCCACCAGCGCGGTCGGCTCGGGCGTGACGACGAAGTTCAGGGTGCCGCCGCGCACAGGCGTCTGCGCGCTTGCGTATGAAGACGAGAGCGAGATCAGCAGGGCGGTGCCGAGTCCTAGCGCGCTGAGCAACAACGAGGTGCCGCGACGACGCGGCGCCGCCTGCGAGATGAGAGCAAGCATCTTACGGTTCGATAGAAAGAGGAGATGAATAGCAGCGCAATGGCAGCGCAATGGCAGCGGAATGGCGGCGCCTCAGACGGAAGCCGAAGCCGTTGCATCGCGTCGCGCCAGAGCACCACGCCAGCCCTTCTGTACGGCGATGCCAAATGGAGTCGGAGCGGGGCAGCGGGTGTACCAGAGTCGGCTCATGCGTCTCGCCATGAAGTAAAGAGAAAGTGGGGGATGGGTCCGGGATCAGTAGCGCAGACCGGCTTCGCGCAATAACGGCAACACGTGTGCGCCAAAGAATTCGAGGTCCGGCTGAAAATCGAAAAAGCTCAGTTGCACGCCGTCGATACCGGCCCGGTGAAGCCGCACGATGTAATCGGCGATTTGCTGCGGCGAGCCGACTATCGAAATGTTGCCGCCCACCGCGCGCGCGGCTGCCTGATTGCGCTGTTCGGAATTGCCACGCCAGGCGTGCGCGTCGCTCTCGAAGCGATGGAAGCTGCCTTCGTCGCCATGCGCGACGATCGCGTCGCGATAGGCCAGCGCTTCGGCAGCCGTTTCGCGGCAAATCACCATGGGATTGATCAGCGTGCGGATCTTGCGGCCATATTTCGCCGCAGTGGCCTTCACACGCGCCGTGTGCGCGGGCAAGGCGGCGAGCGCGGCTTCGATCTCCGAGCCCGCGGGACTCGTGATGAACACCACGTCGGAATAGCGGGCGGCGAACTCGATCCCCGCATCGGAGCCGGTCGCATTGACGAGCAACGGGCGGCCGTATTGCGGCTTCGGCGTGACGAACGCCTTGTCGAGCCTCCAGCTCGACAAAGGCGGCGCAAAGCTGAAGTTATCGGGCTGTGCCCATAGCTGTTGCACGGCGTCGAGGAACTCGCTCGCCAGCTCATAGCGGCGATCGTGCTCGATGCGATGCCAGCCGAACATCTCGTGTTCGACGGCCCGATGCCCGGTGACCACATTGATGCCCCAGCGTCCCTTCGAAATGTGATCGAGCGTCGCGCAGAACTTCGCGAAATGCAGCGGATGCCACGGCCCGTACAGCACATGGCTGGTTGCGACCAGGATGATTTTTTCGGTGCACGCGGTCATGGCCGCGAGTGACATGAAGGAGTCGAGCGCCTCGCCGTTGAACACGCCGCCGTAACCGCCTTTCGGGAGCCACTGCGAGAGTGCGAAGACGAGATCGAAACCGAGGCTCTCGGCTCTCTGCACCAGCGCGAGGTTGTAGTCGAAGTTCCAGTCGGTGGTGCGCGGCAGCGTCGACGCGCTCCAGCCGCCCGCCTGAATTGGCAGGAAGAGCCCGAGCAGCAGCGGCTGTTCGAGCGCGCGTGCAACGGGACTGGCAGGGAAGTCGGCGGGCGAGCGCACCGGCACGAAAGGCGTGGCATCCGGCGCTTGTCCTAATGCTTGCGGTGCGGCGGCGAGAAGGGTGTCGGTCATGGCGATAATCGGTGTAGAGAACGTGGCGGTTCGGTTCGGCGTGGCGCGTGTCAGGTCTCGCTCTTCGGCCGGATGGCGGCGCGATCAACGGCGATGCAGCCTGAGCGCATGCCTGGGCGCAGCGCGTCAGGTTTTGCCGGTTGCGGGCGGCCGCACACCATTCGGATAGAAGTCGCCGATCGCCGCGTACTTCCGGCGCACCGGGTCATGCACGGTGTGCACCCGCCCGGGGTTGCGGATAAGCGCCAATGGCGCGAAAAAACCGGTCGTGATGGACATATCCGATGCTGTGACAGACGAAGTTCAGGGTCGGGCGTCGCATTCGGGCAGGCGCACCGGAGCCCTCAAAACTTACCGGCAAGTCGACACATCGGACAACGAACAATAATTTCTATCCTTATCTGCTCGCGCAATTGAGCAGCGCCGGAAATAACGCAAAAGCGTAAGCAAAGAAGAATCGCTTGGTTCGCTTATGTGGAGTGGCTGGCTATGCTGTGCAGCGTATTAGCCTTGTCCAGTCACCCATCATTTCAACCGCTCATACATGACGACGCTCAACGAGTATCTCGTGCAAAAGCGCGCTGCCTGGCTTGCGAAACGCGAAGCCGCGCGCAACGATCCGGATCTCAAGTCCAACCGGCTCAAGGCGCGAGAGTCGGACCCAATAGCGCCGCAGCACGCAGCCGCGCCAGCCCAATGAAACGACAACAAAGCGACAACAACGACAACGAAAAGACAACAAGAGGACCACAATGAAAACGACACACAGGGCACGCGCGATCCGGCTTGTCGCGCTACTGGCGAGTGCATTCATCGGGATCGTGCCTGCGGGCGCGAGCGCCGCGCCCGACCACGGTGGAACGCTGACCTGGCTCGTGACGCCCGAGCCGGCTTCCATTGTTCCTCTCACTACGACGGCCGGGGGCAATGCGGAGATCGGCCCCAAGGTGGTGGAGGGCCTTCTGACGTATGACAGGAACCTCAACCCGAAGCCGCTGCTCGCCACTTCCTGGGTAGTCAGCATGGACGGACTGCAATACCGGTTCAATCTGCGCCGCGGTGTGAAGTGGCATGACGGCAAGCCCTTCACGTCCGCCGACGTTGCCTTTTCGATCCTGACGTTAAAGCAGGTGCATCCGCGGGGGCGAAGCACGTTTGCCAACGTGACCGATGTGAAAACGCCGGACCCTTACACCGCAGTCATCGGGGTTTCCAGGCCCGCGCCGTTTCTGTTGACGGCGCTCGCGGGCACCGAGTCGCCGATCATTCCGAGGCACCTGTACGAGGGCACCGACATCGCGGCGAGCCCGTACAACAGCGCCCCGGTCGGCACGGGTCCGTTTGTATTCAAGTCGTTCGTGCACGGCAGCAACATCGTGCTCGAACGCAACCCCGACTATTGGGACAAGCCGAAGCCTTACGTCGACAGGATCGTCGTGCGGTTTTTGCCGGACGGCGCGGCGCGCGCTGCGGCGTTGGAGTCGGGCGCCGCCAATCTCGGCGACCAGGCCATTCCGCTATCGGATGTGAAGCGCTTTAGCGCGCTGTCGAACTTCAATGTCGATACGACGAACTGGGCGTACAACAGCAATCATCAGCAGTTGATTTTCAACCTGGATACGCCCGTTCTGAAAGACAAGGCGGTCCGCAAGGCGATCTCGCAGGCGCTCGACGTCAATGCGCTGAACCGTGTGGTCTGGTATGGATATGGTCAGGTGTCGGCCGCCGCGATCGGTACGGCGAACGCGAAGTATCACAACGCCGACATTCACTACTTTCCGTACGACGTCGCGCAGGCGAACGCGGCCCTCGATGCAGCGGGTTATAAGCGCGGGCCCGATGGCAAGCGCTTCCGCTTGCGGCTGCTGTACAACCCGTTCCAGGACCCGCGTGCGGCGGATTTCGTCCGGCAATCGCTGGCGCGAATCGGGATCGACGGCGAGATCGAAAGTTACGACTTCGCCACGTACGTGAAGCGGGCGTACACCGATCGCGCATTCGACATCACGCTCGAAGCGCTTTCGAACACCTTCGATCCGACCGTCGGAGTTCAGCGAGTGTTCTGGTCGAAGAACTTCAAGATCGGTCTGCCGTTCTCGAACGCCGCGCACTACTCCAATCCGGAAGTAGACCGATTGCTCGAGGCAGCCTCCGTCGCTACCGACGATGCCCAGCGCCGCCAGCTCTTCATGCAGTTTCAGCAGATCGTGCACGACGATATTCCGTCCGTCGAGTTCGGTGCAAATCCGAACATCACGATTTCGTCCAGGAAAGTGAAGAACTATGCGCCGGGCGGCGAGGGCATACGCGGCAATTTCGCCGACCTGTATATCGAACGCTGAATCGCCTGGCTGCCGATCCGAACTGAACGCGCCGTGCATGCCGGTCTCGCGCATCCCGCCAACGCACAGCGCTGGCGCGCGCGACCGGCAGCATCGCGCGCTCGCCATCCGAAGCACACTTCGCACACACCATGAGCCAACGAAAAGGACAACTGCACCTCGGCGCGTTTCTCTATCCGACCGGGCATCACATCGCCGCGTGGCGTCATCCGGGCAGTCACGCGGATGCGGGACGCGACTTTCGGCACTACGTCCGGCTTGCGCAAGCCGCCGAAGCAGCAAGGTTCGATCTCGTCTTCCTCGCGGACGGCTCGGGAACGCGTGGCGACAACGTCGACTTCCTGAGCCGCACAGCGCACAGCTACGTCGCGCAGTTCGAGCCGCTCACCTTGCTCTCGGCATTGGCTGCTGTCACCGAGCGAATCGGCCTTGTGGGCACGGCGTCGACGACCTTCAACGAGCCGTATCACATTGCCCGCAAGTTTGCGTCGCTCGATCACATTAGCGGCGGGCGAGCGGGCTGGAACCTCGTCACGTCGTCGAATGCGCACGAGGCGAAGAATTTTGGCTTCGACGAACATCTTGCCCATACGCGTCGCTATGAACGCGCGGTGGAGTTCGCGGAAGTGGTCGAGGGGCTGTGGGACAGCTGGGATGAAGGCGCGTTCGTGCGAGACAAAGCGGCCGGGCGTTATTTCGATCCGGCAAAGCGTCATGTGCTCGACCATCGCGGCGAATTCTTCAACGTGCGCGGGCCGCTGAATGTCGAACGCTCGCCTCAGGGGAGGCCGGTCGTCGTGCAGGCGGGTTCCTCGGAAGCAGGCAAGGCGCTCGCAGCGCGTACCGCCGAAGTGATCTTCACCGCGCAGCAAACGCTGGACGACGCGGTTGCGTTCTACGCGGACGTGAAGGGCCGCCTCGCGCAGTACGGACGCGACCCGGACGATCTGAAGATCATGCCCGGCGTGATGCCGATTGTCGGCGCGACCGAGCAGGAAGCGCAGGACAAGTTCGCCGCGCTACAGGCGCTGATCGATCCGGCGGTCGGACTTGCATTGGTGTCCGGACTCACGGGCGGCTTCGATCTGTCGGGCTATCCGCTCGACGGGCCGATTCCCGAATTGCCTGAGACCAATGCAAGCAAGAGCCGGCAGTCGTTGACGCTCGAACTGGCGCGGCGCGAGAAATTGACGATCCGCGATTTGTATCTGCGCGTCGCCGGCGCACGCGGGCATTGGCAACTAATCGGTACCCCGAAGCATATCGCCGATGCGCTCGAGGAACGCTTCGTCAACTATGGTGCGGACGGCTTCAACGTAATGCCGGCGCTGTTGCCGGACGGCCTCGACGACTTCATCCGACTGGTATTGCCGGAATTGCGGCGGAGAGGCCTCTTCCGCACGGAATACGAAGGTGCGACGTTGCGCGAGAACCTGGGCCTGCGGCGGCCGGTGTCGCGGTATCAGCGCGAAGCTACCGTAGCTTGAGGCGTTAGATGAAGCGCGGCGCTACAACTAGCCCGCTCACGACGCTGGTTTGCCTGCAACGATGTTGGTTGCACGGTTTGCCGCGACAATATCGGCGTGGGTCGGATTCGGGCCGAGGCTGGCGAAAACCTCCGGCAGCCGGTCGCGTATCCTCGGCGCAATCCCAGGAGCGGCCGCGGCCAGCGCCTTGCGCATGGCATCCGCGTCGTAGTCGCAGCAATACGCAGGAGTTGACGGCTGCTGGCGCCAGGATTCTGCGAGCGAACCCGCATCGACCGGATCGAAGCCCGTCTGATTCACCAGCTCCATCACGATTCCCCTGGAGCGCAGGTCATCCCCCGCCACGGCGACGGCGAGGCGGCCAGGCGTCCCCTCCGGCTGGCCCAACTCGGCGAGCGTGTAGGCCAGCACGTTGTTGAATGCCTTGATGACAGGGCGCCCGATCTGTCTGGATACCCACACGCTTTCGGGCATTCCTTCGTCGATTTCCGGAATGTGCGGGTCGCGCATGTCCGGGTAGTAGTTGCCGGTGTCGACGACGATCGCGTCAGCCGCTACTGAATCGAACAAATCCGCAGGAAGCGCCTGTATGGCGGGCAGCGGAATCGACAGGATGATGACTTCCGCGCCATCGACCGCGCCGCGAACATCCACGGCTTGCGCGCCGATCTCGTCGGCGAACTGTCGAACACCATCCACGCCGCGAGAGTTCGCGACGCGGACTTCATGGCCTGCCGTGCTCAACTTGCGGGCGAGAGACGCGCCAATGTTTCCTGTTCCGACGATCCCGATTTTCATAGCTGTATCCTCGATATTGCACGTGGCGCCCACTTTAGCTGGCTTATGTTGTAATGGTAAGTACCGACTAAAAAGTAAGTAGCATACCGAGGTGTTTGTGTCTGAAGAGCGTGAATGGAACTGCGAAGATCCCAAGAAGCGGCTTGAATGGGCCGAGGCGACGACGGAGGCCCTCCGGGTTCTGGAGGGCAAGTGGAAGATCGTCATCATTTGCCAGTTGTTTGCCGCAAAAGGCCCGCTGCGATTCTCCGATCTGGAGAAGCTGATTGACGGCATCAACCAGAAAATGCTGATTCAGCAGCTCAAGCAGCTTGAGAAAGACGGCATCTTGCGGCGAACGGTGTATCCCCAAGTGCCGCCGAAGGTAGAGTACGAACTTTGCGATATGGGATATGCGCTCGGGCCGTCGATGCAGGCGTTAATCGAGTGGGCCGAGATGAGGCGCAAACGTGCCGGAGGTGACGGCTACTGAGAAAGAGGCCGGCGGCGGCTCGACCGCGCGGCGCGGCGTGCGGCTCGCTGATACCTCGGGCAAAGTGCAAGGACTACGAGTCGCCGTTCCCGACGTAACTGATCCCGTCGCCGTCGGTAACCTGGGTCGGCAAGCAAGGGGTCCAGGACCAGTCACATACCGTTCCGCTTACCTTCTACGACCTGTCGGCGCGCTCCGGCATGACCTGAACGACAATGGGCCGGCTCTTCCAGAACATGTTGTGGACTCGGGCCTGCAGATTGCGCAACGCATCCGGCGACGTGCCGCTGAAGCTGAGCACGATCGCGGGCCGCGCTCCCGTTCCGTGATAGCGGTGGATCCGGTCGAATGGCGGAAAGCCGTATTTGATAAGGAAATCATTGATTTCGTCATCCGAAGTATTGTCTTCAACGTTTCCCATCCACAGATCAGCCATAAAGTGCTCCCTTAGTGGAATCGATACGGCGGTCAGGCCATGATATTGACGCCGCCGTCGATATACAGCGTCTCTCCGGACAGGCGCCGGGCGTAGGGCGTCGCCAGAAAGGCGCAGGTAAACCCAACATCCATGATGTCGACCAGCTCGCCCAGCGGCGCGCGTTGCGCAGCTTCCGTAAGTAGCAGATCGAAGTCTTTCAGGCCCGACGCGGCTCTCGTCTTGAGCGGCCCCGGTGAAATGGCGTGAACGCGGATTCCCTTCGGGCCGAGTTCATATGCAAGGTAACGGGCGCAGGCTTCCAGTGCGGCCTTGACGGGTCCCATCATGTTGTACGAAGGCACTACCTTGTTTGCGCCGTGATAGCTCATGGTGAGCATGGTGCCGCCGTTTTTCATCAAAGGCGCGGCAAGGCGGGCCATGCGCACGAACGAGTGGCACGAAATGTCCATTGCACTCGCGAAGCCTTCGCTCGAACTGTCGATCAACTGTCCTTGCAGATCATTTTTGGGCGCCCACGCGATCGAATGGACGAGAATATCGAGGTTGCCCCATTCCCTGTCGATTCGTTCGAACACGGCCGCAAGCTCGGCCGCGCTCGAAGCATCGAGCGGCTCGAAGATCGATGCACCGAGGGCCGTTGCAAGCGGCTCTACATAGGGCCTTGTTTTCTCGTTGGCATAGGTAATCGCGAGGTCCGCGCCCAGCTCGCGAAACGCTTTCGCACATCCGTACGCGATCGAATATTCGTTGGCAATGCCTGTGACCAGCGCTTTCGCGCCACTCAGGATCGGCTGCGGCGGGGCGGATGTCATGGAGGTATCCTTCGGGTCCGGTCGGGCGTACGTTCGCTCTATGAGGCGGCGGCATGGATCGCCGCGAGTGTGTGTTGCCCTATCATGAGTTCTTCATTGGTCGGGATGACCCAGACAGATACCTTGCTCGACGCAGCGCTGATGCAGGGGCCGCCCGACTCGTTTGCCGCAGGGTCGAGTTCCAGTCCGAGCCATGCGGCGTCGCGCACAATGCGCTCGCGAATCGCGCTGGCGTTTTCCCCCACGCCGGCTGTGAGAACGAGCGCGTCGATGCCGTGCATCGCGGCCGCTAGCGAGCCGAGTTCACGGGCGATCCTGTACGTGTAGATATCGACTGCGAAACGGGCGCGTGGCGCATCGCTCGCGAGCAGTGCGCGCATGTCGCTCGAAATACCGGACACGCCAAGCAGGCCCGACTGCCGGTAGATCAGATCTTCGATGTCCTGCTTGTCCATCTTCAGTGCATCGATCAGATAGAGAATTACGCCTGGGTCCAGATTGCCGCAGCGTGTGCCCATCGGGAGGCCATCGACGGCGGTGAAGCCCATCGTGCTCGCGACGCTCTTGCCGCCCACCATCGCGCACATGCTGGCGCCGTTGCCGAGATGGGCTACGACGCATCGGCCCGCTGCCGCGGCCGGTGCGATCCGAGGCAGCACGCTCGCAATGTACTCATAGGAGAGGCCGTGAAAGCCATAACGGCGCACGCCTCTTTCCGTGATCGCCGAGGGTAGCGCGTAAGCCTGCGCGACCTCGGGTGTCAAGCGATGAAACGCCGTATCGAAGCAGGCTACCTGCGGGATATCGGGCCGAGTTCGCGCGATGATGCGTATCGGACTCAGGTTGTGCGGCTGATGCAGCGGTGCGAGCGGCACCAGCTTGTCCAGTTCGTCGAGAACGGCGGGCGTCACCGTCACCGGGCCCGAGTACATCTGACCGCCGTGTACGACACGATGGCCGACGGCGATCAGACGATATCCTCCGCCGTAGCTTCGCAGGAAGCCGCCGATATGCTCGATTGCGCCCTCGTGTCCGAGCGTTGGATCGGCGTCCCAGTCGCGGGTTGTCGTGTTGCCGTCGCTGTCTACGGCGATAAAGCGTGGCGCCGTGCCGAGACCGTCGACCTGACCGCGCAGCACGAGATGCATCGTCGCACCGTCTACGCCGAAGGCGCGGAACTTGATGCTGGACGAACCGGCGTTCAGTACCAGAATGACATCCGGCATGGCGTTACCTCAACACCTTGTCGCTCGTGCGCCTGGCGTCTGCCACGAGGGCCGCCACTGCGCATGAGGCGAGGCGCGTCAGCAAGCTGTCGGCGCGGCTGGTTAGCACGATCGGCACACGGGCGCCCAGCACGATACCCGCCGCATCCGCACCAGCGAGAAACGACAGGCTCTTCGCGAGCATGTTGCCGGCTTCGAGGTCGGGCACCATCAGCACGTTGGCGCGGCCCGCCACCTGCGAATCGATCTGCTTGATCCGGGCCGCTTCGACACTGATCGCGTTGTCCAGTGCAAGCGGACCGTCTACCAACGCTCCCGTCACCTGACGTCGATCGACCATTTTGCAGAGCGCGGCGGCTTCTATCGTGGAAGGCAGTTTCGGATTCACGGTTTCCATCGCTGACAGAATCGCCACGCGTACTTGCTCGAATTGCAACGCGTGACCCAGGTCGATCGCGTTCTGCAAGATGTCCATCTTCACGTCGAGTGTGGGCGCGATATTGATCGCGGCGTCGGTGACGATCAGCGCCTGCTCGAGCAGCGGGACGTCCATGACAAAGCAGTGGCTGATACGCCGTTCGGTACGCAGCCCCGACTCGCGGCTCACCACCGCGCCCATCAGTTCGTCCGTATGCAGGCTGCCTTTCATCAGGGCTTCTGCCTTGCCTTCGCGCACGAGTTGCACTGCGGCGGCTGCCGCGGCGTGGCTGTGCGGGGCATCGACGAGCGCAAAGCCGGCGATCGCAACGCCGGCCAGCGCGGCTGCGGCTTCGATACGCTCGACCGGCCCCACGAGTATCGGCGCGATGAGCCCCAGCCGCGCCGCTTCGACAGCGCCCTCGAGCGAGCTCGCATCGCACGGATGCGCGACCGCCGTTTTCATCGGCGGCAAGCTTTTGCAGTGCTCGATGAGTCGTTGGTACTTGCTGTGCTTCGCTTCCATTGAGGCTCCATGCAAAACAGGACCGTGTGCATCTGGCTGGCGGACTATGGCCGCGCGAGCGCAGCAACGGAGCGGCCCGGCGTGGGCTTCGCCGTGAGTGCCTGGCGAATGCGATCGAACATGGCCCGCTGCGCTTCAGTCGGACCGGTGCTTTGTACGCGTTCGTCTTTCAACAATTCGTCTAGCAGCGTGATGAAACGCGCCCGATCTTTCCTGTCGGCGACAAGTACCGGCAACGTGGCAATCGCCTCATCCTGCTCGAAGCTGACGATGATTTCCTGCTCACCGCGAATTCGCCGCCACTGATCGGCAGGCAGATCCGGAAGATAGCTCGCGTACGCCTGAGCCAGTTCCTTGCGCGTGACGAGCCGCGAAAGCGGCAATGGCTCGCCTTTGCGCGAGAGCAGGGCGGCCGCGCGTGCGATTGCTTCCGTGTAGCCCCCTTCGCGGATCGACGCGAGCGCTTCCTTGACGAACGGCAAATCGCGAGGATCACTGTCGGGCCCGGTCCCGCTTTTGGCCCCGCTTTCTGCCGCAGGTTTAGCGTCAGCGAGATAGAGCGAGAACAGGTTGCCGTAGATCGTGAAGAATGTTGCCTCCGTACCTGCATCGCGCATCTCCCGATAGTAATCGAGCGATGCGCTGATCATTTGCGAGCCGCTTTGCTCGATCGCGCGCCACGGGTTGTCTGCTTCCGCGGGCTGGCGATGAGTCTTCACCGCGCTCGCCGCGGATGGCAGCCACGCGAGCCAGGGATTGAGATCCGAGAACGCCCAGCGCTGCAAACGCAACGGATGAAATTCGCGAAACAGCCGCGCGGTCGTTTCGTTCGACATGGCCTGCACGATCGGCTGGGCGAACAGTTCGTACGCACGCTGGTTGAACTCGGAAAGTTGCGCGACGGCTTCGAACGGCTTTTCGTCCTCGCGCTCGAAGCGGTTGAAATGCGCCGCGATTTCTTCGAGCCGATGTTCTCGAAACTCGACCTCGTATTCGGTTTCGCCGTTTGCGTCTTTTCGTTCGGTGATCGACATTCCGTAGAGGCCGGGCGCAAAAGATTCGATGGCTTCCAGCACTGAGACGATCTGCGTGTGTTCCTTCTTTGCCACTTTGCCCGATACAAAGATGCCGAGATGGCCGATGTCCTGATGCATGAGTCCGACGATCACCTGGCCGCGGGCCTTGATTTCCTCGGTGCTGCCGTACAGATCCGCCACCCAGTTAAATGCCTGTTGCGGCGGCGTGATGTTATCGCCAAGCGATGCAAACAGAATGATCGGCGAGCGGATTTCGCGCAGATCGAATGCCTTGCCGCTTGATCCTCTCACATCGCCAGACCAGAGCTTGTTTCCGATGAACAGGTTGTGCGTGATCCACTCGATTTCCTCGCGGTTCATCAGATAGTAATCGCCCCACCAGCGTTCGAAGTCGAGAAAGCGGGGCGGTTCGGTATCGACGTTATGAAAGAGGTGATAGTACTTGTCCCACAGCGTATTCGCCGGATTAAGGCTCTCGAAGTTCTGCACCAGATGAGCGCCGTCGAATTTTCCGGCTCCGAGATCCGCGGCAAATGACGCAAGCCACGAGCCTCCGAGTATGCCGCCGGCGTAGCGCATCGGGTTATCGCCCTGGCCTTCGCTCCACGCACCGCTCCAGTAGGACATCGGCGCGCCATTGATGACGATCGGGCCGGTGTCGTCCGGGTCTGACGCCGCGATCATCATCGCGGCCCACCCGCCCTGGCAATTACCGACGAGCGCGGGTTTCGGGCTGTCGGGGTGTAGCGTGCGCAACCGCTTCACGAACTGCTGCTCGGCGGCGCACACGTCGAGCAATGTCTGGCCCGGTTCTGGATCGGGAAAGAAGATGAGAAAGTACACCGGATGTCCCCCGCGCAGCGCGACACCGGCTTGTGAGTCGTCCTTGAAGCCTCCAATGCCCGGGCCATGGCCGGCGCGCGGATCGATGATGAGGTAAGGGCGCTTGCGCGGGTCCACAATCACGCCTTCGGGAGGCTTGATTTTTAGCAGCGCGTAGTTGACGGGCCTTTCGAACTGGCGACCGTCGAGAACAGACTCGTAGTCGAAGTGCAACACGGGTTTCGGATCCTGCCGGGCCCGCTCGCGATACGCAGTCCCGCGCTCACGCAGCGTATCGAGAAACATGACCGACCGCTGAATGATGTCGAGCCCGTAAGACCATGTGTCCCAAGGCGTTGGCGCACGCGTGGTCGGCGCGGCTGCAGTGTCGCGATCGACACCTGACGCGGTGCGCACGCGTTCTGTCAGATGCTCGTGTGCGACCGCGCTGCGCTTCGTCAAAATGCGGGCAACCTTTGCATTGATGTCCCGACTGCGTGAAAACTGCTTTGCTCCGTCCATGAGATGGACCTCGACATTGAAAAGCGGGACCAACGAGGCGCGACTTGCCAACGGTTCGAATGCTGAAGGCAGCGCCCGACTGTAGCAATTGGACCATGGTCCTACACGCGAACCGCTGGTTGCTGCCGGCCCGGCGGCGGGCAGGCGGCCGACGGCGTAATGGAGCAGGTTGGCTGCCCGCCAACATCGGCCTAAGGTCCTATTGCCTGTCGCCTGTCCGGCGTTTATCTCTATTGTGTAGAGCCGCTCGCCTGTTTGTTGGGGCCGAGGCTGCACGCACAGGAGACACCAGCATGAGCAGCAATCGAGCATCGGACTCCTCGAACCCAACCGCGCTCTCCAACGACGAACTAAGGCGGATCGACGCCTGGTGGCGCGCGTGCAATTACCTCTCGGTCGGCATGATTTACCTCAAGGACAACCCGCTTTTGCGCGAACCCCTCAAAGTCGATCATGTAAAGCACCGTCTGCTTGGGCACTGGGGCGCAAGTCCCGCGCTTTCGTTCGTCTGGGCGCATCTGAATCGCGTGATCAAGCGCGACGACCTGGACATGATTTTCATGGCCGGGCCTGGGCACGGCGCGCCTGGCGTACTCGGCCCAGCCTATCTCGAAGGCACCTATTCGGAGGTCTACCCGGACAAAAGCGAGGACGCCGAAGGCATGCAGAAGTTCTTCAAGCAGTTCTCGTTTCCGGGACATATCGGCTCGCATGTGACGCCCGAAACGCCCGGCTCTATTCATGAAGGCGGTGAACTCGGCTACAGCCTGTCGCACGCTTATGGCGCTGCGCTCGACAACCCTGATCTGATCGTGGCCTGCGTGGTCGGCGATGGTGAGGCCGAGACAGGTCCGCTTGCGACCGCGTGGCATTCGAACAAGTTCATCAATCCCGCGCGCGACGGCACCGTACTGCCAATTCTGAACCTGAACGGCTACAAGATCGCCAATCCGACGATCCTCTCGCGCATCAGCCACGGAGAACTCGCGGCGTTACTCGAAGGCTACGGCTATATGCCGTATTTCGTCGAAGGGTCCGACCCGTCGCAGATGCATCAGACAATGGCCGGCACGCTCGATACTGTGATCGCCGACATCCGCTCGATTCACGAAAGGGCGCGCGCGGATGGCAATGCCGAGCGTCCACGCTGGCCGATGATCGTGTTGCGCACGCCCAAGGGCTGGACGGGGCCGAAGGAAATCAACGGCCATAAGGTCGAGGGGTCATGGCGTTCGCACCAGGTGCCGTTCTCGGATGTAAGGGGAAACCCCGCGAACCTCGACCTGCTCGAAAGCTGGCTGCGCGGCTACAGGCCCGGCGAATTGTTCGATGACTCCGGAAGGTTGCTTACGGAACTGCGCGAGCTTGCGCCGCAAGGCCCGCGCCGCATGAGCGCGAACCCGCATGCAAACGGCGGATTGTTGCGCCGCGATCTGAAGCTGCCCGACTTTCGCGACTACGCGGTCGAAGTTTCACGCGCCGGCAATGTGCTGCGCGAAAACACGCGCCGCTTGGCCAGTTTCTGCGTGACACCATGCGTTGCAACATGGACACCTTCCGCGTCTTCGGCCCCGACGAGACTGCGTCGAACCGGCTTCAGTCGATTTACGAAGTCAGCAAGAAAGCGTGGATGGCAGACATGCTGCCCGAAGACGACGACGGCGGCGAACTGTCGCGCGACGGCCGCGTGATGGAGATGCTCTCGGAGCACACGCTGATGGGGTGGCTCGAAGGCTATCTGCTTTCCGGCCGCCACGGCTTCTTACACACGTATGAAGCGTTCGCGCACGTGGTGGACTCGATGTTCAACCAGCACGCGAAATGGCTGGACGTATGCAAGAACCATGTGCCGTGGCGGGCTTCGGTGGCCTCTGAAAATATCCTGCTTTCGTCGACGGTATGGCGTCAGGATCACAACGGCTTCTCGCATCAGGACCCCGGCTTCATCGACCTCGTGACTAACAAGAGTCCCTCGGTCACACGGGTTTATTTGCCGCCGGACGCCAATACGCTGCTCGTCGTGGCGGATCAGTGCCTGCGCTCGACCGACTGCATCAATGTCATCGTCGCCGACAAGCAGAAGCACCTGCAATTCACGACTATCGACGAAGCGGTCGTGCATTGCGCGAAAGGCATGGGTCTTTGGCGGCGCGCGAGCAATGACGAAGACATGGAGCCCGACGCGGTGATGGCTTCATGCGGCGACGTTGCCACGCAGGAAGCGCTCGCAGCAACGGCCATTTTGCGCGAGCGTCTGCCCGAGTTGAAACTGCGCTTCGTGAATGTAGTCGATCTGTTCAAAATGCAGCCGGTGACAGAGCATCCGCACGGCTCGACGGAGCGCGAATTCGACAGCCTGTTTACCGTCGACAAGCCCGTGATATTCAATTTTCACGGCTACCCGTGGCTGATTCACAAGCTTGCGTATCGATTCCGCAATCACGAGAATCTGCACGTTCGCGGCTACACGGAGAAGGGCAACATCAATACGCCGCTCGAACTCGCGATACTCAACAAGGTCGACCGCTTCAATCTGGTGCTGGACGTGCTCGATCGTGTGCCGCGCCTGCAGGGCAGAACCGCACATCTAAGAGAAGACATGAGGAACGCGATCATCCTCAACATGAATTACGCGCATGAGCACGGTACGGATAATCCGGAGTTGTCGGAATGGGTGTGGCCGTATTGACCGTCCGGAGCATAGAACCTGCGTTGCGTGATCCAACGGGAGCCGGGGCCGATCCCGCCCCGGCGTGAAATGCGAGGGCCGAGACCATGAACGAGGTTTCCGTAGCGGAAGCGGCTTTGAATACGCAAGGCGCCACTCACGACGTGAGCGGCTACGCGTTCCAGAACGACGTAGTCAGGAATCTGATTTGCCGGGTAGGACGCTATCCGGACATTGCAAGCCCGCACGACTGGTACATGGCGCTTGCCTTCAGTGTGCGCGATCGGATGCTCGCGCGCTGGGCCGCGTCGACGAAAGTCTACGCCGCACAAAACGTCAAGGTCGCCTGTTATCTGTCCGCAGAGTTTTTGATCGGCCCACAGCTTGGCAATAACCTGCTCAATCTCGACATGGGAGACGAAGCGCGCGAGGCGATGCATGCGCTGGGGCAGGACGTCGACGCGCTGCTTGCGATCGAGGAAGAACCCGGACTTGGCAACGGCGGCCTCGGACGCCTTGCCGCGTGCTACATGGACTCGCTTTCCACGCTGGAAATACCGGCGATCGGTTATGGCATCCACTACGAGTTCGGCATCTTCGATCAGGTTATCCGCGACGGCTGGCAGGTGGAGGTGACAGACAAGTGGCTGCAGAACGGCAATCCCTGGGAAATCGTACGGCCGGATGTGAGTTACTACATCGGCTTCGGCGGATACACGCAACAGCAGACCGACGCTGAAGGCCGCCTCCGCGTGAACTGGATACCGGCGCGGCAAGTGAAGGGCGTTGCCTGCGACCTGCCGGTGCAGGGCTATCGTGTCGATACCTGCAATGTACTTCGGCTGTGGAAGAGCGAAGCGGTCGAGTCGTTCGACTTCCAGGATTTCAACGCCGGCGAATACTACGAGGCTGTGCAGGAGAAAGTGGTTTCGGAAACCTTGTCCAAGGTTCTCTATCCGAACGACGAGCCCGAGGCGGGCAAGCGTCTGCGGCTTGCGCAGCAGTATTTTTTTGTTTCGTGTTCGCTGCAGGATATGTTGCGGCTAGCGGCATTGAAGAACACATCCATCGAACACTTTCCTGACCTGTTTGCCGCGCAACTCAACGATACACATCCATCAATCGCCGTTGCCGAGTTGATGCGTCTGCTGCTGGACGTGCACGGACTTTCCTGGGATGCGGCGTGGGATATCACCCAGCGCACTCTTGCATACACCAATCACACGCTGTTGCCCGAGGCGCTTGAAACGTGGAGTCTGCCGCTCTTTCAGAGCCTGCTGCCGCGCCAGCTCGAAATCATTTATGAAATCAATCACCGTTTTCTCGACAGCGTGCGGTGTGCTTTTCCCGCCGACGACGCGCGCGCGACGCGCATGTCGCTGATCGACGAACGCGGCGACAAGAAGGTGCGCATGGCGCATCTCGCCACGGTGGGCGCGCATGCGGTCAACGGAGTCGCGGCATTGCACTCCGATCTTTTGCGCCAGACGGTGCTGCGTGATTTTGCGGAGATGTATCCACAACGCTTTCTCAACGTGACGAACGGCGTGACGCCGCGCCGCTTTCTCATGTTGAGCAATCCGGGGCTCGCGGGTCTTCTCGACAGGACTATCGGCGCGAAGTGGCGAGCCGACCTGACCGAGCTCGACGCGCTTGCCGCGCATGCCGACGATGACGGCTTTCACGAGGCGTGGCGTGCAATGCGCTTCGACAACAAGGCGGCGCTGGCGGCGCGTATCGCTGATGCAACAGGTATCGACGTCGACCCGAACGCGCTATTCGACGTCCAGGTCAAGCGCATCCACGAGTACAAACGCCAACACCTGAACGCGTTATACATAATCAGTCTGTATCGGAGGCTATGCCGCGATCCGGGGCTCGACATCGCGCCGCGCTGCTTCATCTTTGGCGGCAAGGCGGCGCCGGGCTACGCGATGGCCAAGCTGATGATCCGCCTGATTACGGGCATTGCCGAAGTCGTCAATGACGATCCGGTAATCGACGGTCGGCTGAAAGTCGTGTTCTATCCTGACTTCAACGTGAAAAACGGGCATTGGGTGTATCCCGCCGCGGACCTCTCGGAGCAGATTTCAACCGCGGGCAAGGAGGCATCCGGCACGGGCAACATGAAGTTCATGATGAACGGCGCGCTGACCATCGGCACACTCGACGGCGCGAATGTGGAGATCCGTGAAGAAGCGGGCGCCGACAACTTCTTCCTGTTCGGCTTGACCGCGCAACAGGTCGAAGAGGCCAAGCGCGACGGCTATCGTCCTTCCGACTATGTGAAGTCTAACGACGAACTGAGCGATGTGTTTTCGGAGATCGCGCAGGGGCGCTTCTCGCGGGGCGACCCGAATGTATTCAGGCCGCTTGTCGACAGTCTGCTGCAATTCGACCCGTTCCTCGTGCTGGCCGATTTCGCGGATTACGTCGCGTGTCAGCAACGTGTGAGCGACGCGTGGCAGGACGCAAGGCGGTGGACGCGAATGTCGATTATGAATACGGCGCGATCGGGCAAGTTCTCGTCCGATCGTGCGATAGGTGAGTATTGCGAGCGCATATGGAACGCTCGTGCAGTGAGGATCGACCTTGAGCAGCGCTAACGTCGATAGCCAGCGTACTTATGTAGCGCGGCCCGGCTCACGATTTCCGCCTGGTGCGTCGGTCGTGCCGGGCGGCGTGAATTTCTGTATTTTCTGCCGGCACGCGGCTCGCCTGGAACTGCTGCTTTACGCTTCGCCGGATAGCATCGCACCGTTCCAGATCGTCGGACTAACGCCCGAAACAAACCGCACATTCTATTTCTGGCATGTGTTGATAGAAGACCTTCCGGAGCAATGCTGCTACACGTGGCGTGCATACGGCCGTCATGGTGTTCCGCAACTGGATGACGAAGCCAGCAGCCGTTTTGAGTTGCTCGATCCCGGCGCGCGCGCGGTCAGCGATCGGCGATGGCGCCGCCAGCCCGCTGCCGCTGTACGGGAGCGAGAGCATGCTTCGCTGCGAGCCATCGTCACCGAACCGCTGGGCGAACGCGAAGACGTGAGCGTGCGCACACTCGATGACGCGATCATCTACGAGCTGCATGTAGGCGGATTCACGCGCGATTCGTCGAGCGGCGTTCAACACCCCGGAACGTTCTCGGGGCTGATCGAGAAAATCCCCTATCTGAAGGATTTGGGCATCACGCACGTGGAGTTGCTGCCGGTGATGGCTTTCGATGAGCAGGACGTGCCTGCACCGGCTGCAGCGATCGGCCTCGTCAATTACTGGGGCTACAGCACGCATAGCTTCTACTCTCCGCATCCTGGCTATAGCGTCGAACCTGGGCGCGCGCCGCAGGAGTTCCGTGCGTTCATCGATGCGATGCACGCGGCCGGGATCCAGGTGCTGCTGGACGTGGTGTTCAATCACACGGCGGAAGCGGGCGCGAGCGGCCCTGTGATCAATTTCAAGGTGCTCGCCAACGAAGTCTTCTATCATGTCGATCCGGCGCAAGGAGGACGTTATCTCGACTACACCGGCTGCGGCAATACGGTCAACTGCAATCATCCGCTGGTGTCGGCGTTCATCCTGCGTTGTCTCGAGTACTGGGTTCAGGAATTCGGCGTGGACGGTTTTCGTTTTGACCTCGCGAGCGTATTCACGCGCGGCGAGGGCGGTGCATTGCTAGGTACGCCGCCGTTGCCGTGGGCAATGGAAGCTTCCCCGGTACTCGCGCGCGTGCCGCTGATCGCGGAGGCCTGGGACGCGGCGGGGCTGTATCACGTCGGCGCGTTTCCGGGCATGGCGTGGGCCGAGTGGAACGGGCGTTACCGTGACGTGATCCGGCGCTTCGTGCGCGGCGATCCTGGAATGATCGGCCAGATGTGCACGTGTCTCGCTGGGAGCGCTGATCTTTACCAGGCGGACGGCAGATTGCCAGTGAACAGCATCAACTTCGTCACCTGCCACGACGGCTTCACGCTGCGCGATCTCGTCAGCTACGACGCGAAGCGCAACGAGGCCAACGGCGACGACAACCGCGATGGCAGCAACGATAACCTCTCGTGGAATTGCGGCGAGGAAGGCGACTCAAACGATCCGTCGATCGTCCGTCTGCGTTTGCGGCAGGGGCGCAACTTCATTGCGATCCTGCTGCTGAGCCAGGGGGTACCCATGCTTCTCGCCGGCGATGAAATCCTGCGTACCCAGCGCGGCAACAACAACGCTTACTGCCAGGACAACGAACTGTCGTGGACGGACTGGCGTTTCTCCGATGACTCCCTTGACATGCTGCGTTTCGTGCGCGAGATGATCGCGCTGCGCAAGCGTCACCCGAGCCTGCGTCGTCGCCGGTTCTTCACGGGCGGTACGGAGCATGGCCAAACGCATCCCGATGTGGCGTGGCACGGGGAACGGCTCGGAGCGCCCGCATGGGGAGACCCGCAGGCTCGCCTCGTCGCGTTCACGCTCGCGGCACAGGCGCTCGACGAGCCCATGTTGCACGTCATCTTCAACATGAACGCAGACGGGCGCGATGTTGAGCTTCCCGCGCTCGACCACGCGAACTGGCGGCGGCTCGTCGATACGGCTGCGGAACTGCCGTCGAAAGTCGTTTCGAACATTGAAACGGCCCGCGTCGAGCGCGGTATCTGCCGCGTCGAATCGCGCAGTGTAGTCGTACTTGAATCGAGATGAATTGGTGCAGTGGTGCAAGACCGTCGGCGGCAAAGCGACTTCCATATCGATGTATTGCTGCATTGCCTTGTACAACCTGAGGGGGCGTCATGGACGCAGTCAGAACCTTCGTCGAAGCTCAGCCGCTGTTTGCGCTGTTTTTGACGATCGCGGTTGGCTACCTGATCGGCGAAATCAATGTGAAAGGCGTGGCGCTGGGCTCCGGGGCAGTACTGTTCGTTGGACTGGCGCTTGGCGCGTTCGCGCCAAAAGCCACGCTGCCAGCGTTGCTGGGCACGCTGGGTCTGTTGATGTTTCTGTATGGCATCGGCATTCAGTACGGCGCACAGTTCTTTCGTGGACTGACGAGCCGCGAGGGCCTAAAGGCCAATCTCGCCGCATGTATCGGCGTCATTGCGTCAGGCCTCGCAGCGTGCGCGTTCATCCGCTTTGGCGTTACGCTCGCCGATTCTCTCGGCATGTTCGCAGGGAGCGGCACGAGCACGGCGAGCCTTCAGGTTGCGATCGCATCGATGAACAGCAGCGATGCCGCCGTGGCCTATAGCGTTGCCTATCCGTTCGGCGTGGCCGGGCCGATTCTATTTATCTATGCGCTCAACGTGGCGCTCAAAGCCAGGATACGCAAGCCGCCCGCGAAGTTGCTCGAGACTGCGGAAATCGCGCTGCGCAATGAGCGTCTCTTTGGTCTGCGGTTGCCGGAACTTCTGACACAACTGCCTGCTGGCGTAGCCATCGCGGCCGTGCGGCGCGCGCATCGCAACCAGCTCCCCACCGACGATCTCATTCTGCGCGCCGACGACGTCCTTCTTGTCACGGCCACCGACGCGCGCCTGCTCGAGGAGGCGACGACGCTGTGCGGGGAGTTGCAGCCGGGACGCATCGCGAGTCACCGGGAAGACCTGGACTACATGCGCGTGTTCGCTTCGAATCCGTCGGTGGTCGGCATGCCGCTTGGCAGTCTGCGTTTCCCGGACGGTGTGAACTGCGCGGTTGCGCATGTGCGGCGCGGCGATACGGATCTGCTGTCCACGCCGGAGCTTGTTCTCGAAGCGGGCGATCGGGTCGGCCTGCTCGTGAACCGCGCGCATCAGGTGGCGGTGCGCGCGTTCTTCGGCGATTCGATCAAGAGCACGGCCGATCTCAGTTTCATTTCCTTGGGCATAGGCGCGGCTGCGGGACTGCTGGTCGGCGCGATCCCGCTGCGCTTTCCGGGTCTCGGTGCGTTCAGTCTGGGTCTGGCGGCGTTGCTGCTGGTCGCGCTGTGCCTTGGCAAGGCGCGCCGCAACGGACCGTTCGTATGGACGATGCCGCTTTCCGCGAACCTTGTCCTTCGCAACCTCGGACTCACCATCTTCCTCGCGCAAGTGGGCATCGCTTGCGGACCCAAGTTCGTCACGACCGTCGGGACCGCGGGGCCGCTGCTGCTGCTTTATGGCGCGATAACTTTGCTCGTGCTCGTCGGCGTCACGGCGATATGCTGCCTGTGGGTTTTCAAGCTGTCTTTCGATACATCGGTGGGCGTGATTTGCGGTGCAACCGGCAACCCCGCGATTCTCGCCTTCGCGAACCGCGTTGCGCCGACGGATCAGCCCGACATCATGTACGCAATGATTTTCCCGTCGATGACCATCCTCAAGGTGCTTTTCGTGCAGCTTGCCATAGCGATTGCAGCCGGCTAGACGAAGCTGCGCCGCACGAGGACGCACGTTCAACCCGGACACTGAAGGAGTCGATCATGGAAGTAGCGGTATTTAGTTCGACGCGCTATGAACGCCGGTATCTCGACGGAGCGAATCGCAACGGTGCGCACAAGCTGCATTACTTCGACGTGTTGCTGGATACGGATACCGCCGGCCTCGCCGCCGGCTACGGCGCCGTCTGCATCTTCGTCAACGACAAGGCGGACGCGGAAGTACTCGGCGCGCTGCACAGGGGAGGGACGCGTCTGCTGGCTCTGCGCTGCACGGGCTTTAACAACGTCGATCTCGCCGCCGCCGCCGGGCTCGGCATGAAGGTGGTGCGCGTGGTGACGTATTCGCCGAACTCCGTGGCGGAACATGCCGTAGCGCTTCTGCTCGCAATCAACCGAAAGGTGCATCGTGCCTACAATCGCACGCGTGACTCGAATTTCTCGCTTGACGGGCTGACTGGCTTCGACCTTTGCGGCAAGACGGTTGCGGTGGTCGGCACCGGCAAGATCGGCTGCGTGTTCGCGAAGATCATGCTCGGCTTCGGCTGCAGGGTGATCGGTTTCGATCCGCAACCGTCGGCGGAATTTCAGGCGCTCGACCTGAGCTATGCGAAGCCCGGCGAGATAGGGGAGCAGGCCGACGTTATTTCGCTGCATTGTCCGCTTACACCGGCGACACACCACGTGATCAACCCGCAGACGCTGGCACGCGCGAAGCGAGGCGCGATACTCATCAATACCAGCCGCGGGGGCCTGCTCGACACCGAGGCTGCCATCGACGCGTTGAAGACCGGGCAGCTCGGCGGCCTTGGAATAGACGTGTACGAACAGGAGAGCAATCTCTTCTTTCGCGATCTATCGAGCGAAATCATCACCGACGATGTCTTTCAGCGACTCGTGTCGTTCCCCAACGTAATTGTGACGGGGCATCAGGCCTATCTCACGCACGAGGCGTTGACGACCATTTGCGAAACCACGCTTGAAAGCGTCTCGGCATTCGAGAACAATCGGACTTTAGAGAACGAGGTGAAGACCCAGTAGCAGCGTGCGCTATTGACTACGCGAAGCGAGGCTAACGAGGTCGCGACGCATCGGACCAAGGTCCTATACCTGCCCGCGTGCGCGAGGCCTATCGTTCATGTGCGGTGTTGCCGCGTTACTCCGTCGCGTGGCGGATACGAATCGCAATCTCATCTGTTTCCAGGCGCAAATCTGGCGCACTTCAATAAGGGAACGCTCATGAACCGTCGCACTTTTTTTTCGGTTAGCGCAATCGCACTAGCCAGCTCGCTCGCCGCGTGTGGCACGACCTCGAATCCGACGGAAGCGGCCAATAAGCGCAATGAAATCGACGACGGCGTCGATGGCGCCCTCAAGAAGCTATACAGTTCGACGCCGGGTGCTCAGGCGCAGGCCGGCAACGCCAAGGGGATTCTTGTCTTTCCGTCCGTGTTCGCGGCAGGCGTAGTGGTCGGTGGCGAATACGGCGAAGGCGCGCTTCGCGAGCGAGGCACGTCCGTCGGGTATTACAAGACCAGTACCGCCTCATTTGGCTTGCAGATCGGCGCCCAGTCCAAGGCGGTGATACTCATGTTCATGACGCAGGACGCGCTCGACAAATTCCGCACCACCGACAAGGGCTGGACAGCCGGCGTGGATGGCTCCGTCGCGGTGGCCAAGACTGGCGCCAACGGTTCGCTCGACACTGCAACGACCAGTTCGCCGATCGTCGGTTTCGTGGTCACGAACTCCGGCCTGATGGCCAACCTCAGCTTTGAAGGCACGAAGGTCAGCAAGCTCGACATCTAGAAGCGGTGGCGGACCGGATGAATCTCCGCTGAATTTGGCGGTAACCAACCGGAAGCATCGCTCGTAAGACCCGCTAGACGCGATTCCGTACAATGGGCCTCTACGATCTTTGGACAGATCGCACTTGCCTGGTGCCCAGCGTAATGAGTCACGATACTGAACACATTCTCGCCGCCGCGCAGGCGAACTTGCAGGCCGGTCGGCTCGACGATGCGGCAAGCCTGCTTCACGGCATTCTGAAGACCGCTCCCGACCACGGCGAGGCGCTGGCAGGCCTTGGCTATATCGCCGCCCAGCAGGGCGATCATGCACGCGCCGCGGACTATCTGATCCAGGCATCGGAGCGTGCGTCACTCTCGTGGCATCAACTGAAGTTCGCCGCGCAGGTTTGTCGGCTGGCGCAGCGCCGCGATGCTGCTATAGCGTTGCTCGAACGCTGCCTGGCGCAGTGTCGCAACGATGCCGCCGCGTTGCATGGTGTGGCGGTGTCGCTGATAGAGCTTGGCGAATCGCAGCGGGCACTCGAGGTGTTCGTGCATCTTGCAAGGTCCATCCGCAACTAGCCGAAGCGCACTACAACCGGGGAACGCTGCTAGGCACGATGGGTCGCTATGACGACGAGCTCGATGCCTACCGGCAGGCCATCGCGCTCAAGCCGCGTTTCGTGCGCGCATACGTTAACCTCGGGGTCGCATTGCGAGATCTCCGGCGCTTTGATGAGGCGTTGCTTCAATTCAGGAAGGCGCTTTCGATCGATCCGAACGACGCCGGCGCACGCACGAATCGAGCACAGACCAATTTACTGCTGGGCGAATTCGAACACGGCTGGCGCGAGTACGAATGGCGCTGGCGCGATGGCACGGGCGACCACGGATTTCCGCAGCATTCGCTATGGACTGGCGCGCAACCGATAGGCGGCAAGACAGTGCTCGTTCATCATGAGCAAGGGTTCGGCGACACGCTGCAATTCGTACGCTTCGTGGATCAGCTAAGTGCGGCCGGCGCGCATGTCGTGCTGCGTGTCCAGGACGCGTTGTTACCGCTCCTCCGACATTATCCTGGCGCGGCGGAAGTTATCGGTGAGACCGACCAGGTAAAGCATTTTGACTATCACATTCCAACCATGAGTCTGCCGTTTGCGCTCAAGGTGGGTACACCCGGTCCCGCGCTATCCGGTCCCTATCTGCAGGCCGACGAAGAGCTTGTCCGTCAATGGGACGAGTTGTTGCCGGTCTCCAGGCGACGGCCGCGGATTGGGATTGTGTGGTCGGGAAGCCGTACGCATCTGAACGATCACAATCGATCGATTCCGCTTGAGCAACTGAAGCCGGTATTCGAAACCGACGCGGACTTCTTCGCGTTGCAACCGGATGTGCGCGATAGCGATCGGGCGTGCCTCGCACAACTTGAGCAAAGCGGGGCGCTACGCGATGTGTCAGGACGGCTAACCAGCTTTGCCGAAACCGCTGCGCTGATCGCCCGGCTCGACCTGGTAGTCAGCGTCGACACAGCCGTGGCGCACCTGGCCGGGGCGCTTGGAAAACCCGTCTGGATCGCTCTGCCGTTCATGCCGGACTGGAGATGGCAACTCGATAGGAACGATAGTCCGTGGTACGCAAACGCGCGGTTGTTCCGGCAAACCACGAGAGGCGATTGGACGGATGTAGTCGCTGCGCTTCGCGCAGAGATCGATGCATTGCCGGACGTCTAAACGGTGGCTTTCGTGCTGACATTCGAGAGTCAGCAGGACCCAAGCTATGCTCCACCGCCAGCCGTGCGAGAGGCGACCGCGATCAATATCCAGGCGGTGGCGGAACTTGTGTGTACACCACGCCGCCGCTGCCATACCCCGTCGCGAACCACGTCGCGCCGCACTTATAGTACGGCACCTCGTTAACGGCGATTGGTGCGACGTTGCACGGCGGCGCGACAGGCGCAGGCGCTGCGACAACCGCAGCGGTTGCGGGCGGCGGTGCGGTTGCGGCAGCGGTCGCACCAACCACCATTGCCCCGGCCACAAATCCGACTGCCGCAGAGCCGCCGTCCCAATCCGAGTTGGAGCAGTTGTTGCAATCGCCATGGTAGTTGCTCTGCACGTTGCTCACGGTGTTAGCCCGCGTGTTCTGCATCTCCTTAGCGGTGGATTGACGTGCACCCTGGTTCTGGCTCGACGCAGCCTGGCGCTGGGACTGGTTCTGGCTCGCGCTCTGCTGGCGGTTCGCCTGGTTCTGGCTGGAGGTTGCCTGCATCGAACTCGCTGAACTCTGACGCGCGCTCTGATTCGCACTTGATGTCGAGGTCGCTGTAGCCTGGCGAGAGGTCTGCCGTTGTTGGGCCGTTGCCTGCTGTCCGCCGCGAGATCGTGAACCGCCTTGCACAGCGGTCGAGCCGCCGGAAGAGAGGCCCCCAGCCGACGCTGCCCCGCCACGCGAAAAGCCACCTTCGCCGCCACCGCCACGGGCGCCACCACCTCGCTCGCCTCGTGCATCGACCTGGTTGATCAGCCCCAACGTGAGCACTGCGGCGAACAACGCCGCAATGGCACGGTCCCACGGTCCTGTTTTCATTATTTGGCTCCCTTCTTCGCCGACGACTGGCGAGCCGTGTGCGACGCACGCGGGAGTTGCGCTGCGAACGCGACTTTCTGCAGGCCCTCGGGCACCTGTGCCGAGAAGGTCGCATCGTTAAGTTGGGGCGCGAGATTCCAGTCGATAAAATCCGCCCAGAACTGGGGCTGGCCTACAGCCTTCTTGTAAGTCAGTACGATCCGCTGCAGCAGGGGCTTGTCGCCATCGGCCACCCACACCTGAAAATCCACCGTGTCGGTACGCGCGGCCAGATGATGGGACGCAGTTCCGTAGATACTCGTCTTCTCAACATAGTCCACCGAACCTACCCTGGTTTGCAATTCTTCTGGCAACCGGTTCAACAGCAGCGCAGCGAGCGGCAGGCGCATGCCGAGATCCTTGACGAAATACACGATGCTCTGGTCCAGCGCACCTGGTTGCGGCGCAGTCGCATAGACTTTGCTGGCGAGATCGACCAGAACGATCTCTTTTCCAGTCAGGACAACTAGTGTTTTTGCGCCATCGCTGCGCTCGGTTTCTACTCGCATGCGATCCGGCCGGCTCAACGTAACGGTGCGGTATTCGCCGAATTCGATTTTTTGCCCAGACGGCTGCTCCGCGTCGTAGCCGCTGCGCACACCGACACGAAAGTTCTGCGTCCCGCCAAGGAACTGCGCCATTTTCATGAGAATCGCGCGAGCCTCGGCTTGTGAGGCGGTTTCAGGATGAGCTCGCGCGGCACGCACCGGCGGTTCTTTTTGCCCGGAGGCAGGATAGGCGTGAGGAGCGCTGCTCAATAGCAGAACTAATAGCAAGCTCGCCCACGATGAGCGGCGCAATAAGTTAGTGATCAATTTATTAACTCCTCAACTGGAACAGCCCTGAGAGCTGTCGGTCCGCCCATATAAAGAATAGTGGATTACAAAGTTTTTACCATGCAAGGATGCGCATCTTAGCCAGCTAACGCGCAGCCAGGGTCTGATCAGGTGTGGTCATGGTTGCTCGATTTCGAGCCACGTGAAGTGTATTTCCGCCGGCCGTCTAGGCGTCTTGCCGGTACCGAAGGATTGGCTTATGGATTTAAAGCCCATCGGACTACGAATGATTTGCGAAGAGATGGTCTCAAGCCACGCGGGCGTTGCTCTAAACGGGTGCTCGAACCTGAGCCGGCACCAACGACTTGCGCCCCACCATTGCATCGCAACAAGCAAGCGCACCGTCTATCTGCCACTCGCATTGCGCTTAGTCTCGTTGCGATAGCTCACCCTTCACAGGCAGTGAAAAGCACCGGAAAATTCGAAAGCCCTAGAACGATCCATCTAATGACAGGTGCGGTGCAAGTTTGAAACAACGGCATCAAAAAAAGTTTGACGACCGATTTTGATTTGTTATTGTCCCTGTCCATTGAGCGCTTTGGTAACACGCAGCGCGCGGCCGTGAGATCCGTGAGTTTCTATCTCCACGCTTTTCCCGCCTGAGCAAAAGTCAGCGTTCCGGTATTCGGACGCCGCTTTCGCTCGCGCTCGAAAGTCGTGGCCGGGTTCGCGTCGTATGGGACACGTCGGACGAGACAGTGTGCGGCGTCCATACACCAGATGAAGCCTGGCCAAAAAGGCATCAAACAAGATTTGTATATATCAAACAAATTTTGACTCTGCGTTTCTGGCTTGCTATGTTTCATCCCACCCAAGGCAAGGGCCGCCATGCGCATGCAGGCGTTCCTGGCTGCGCAACGAAGATGGTAGCCAGGTGTCCGCAAACCTTTCGATAGGCTGACGAACCCACCGGCAAGCCGCGGCGCGCGAACCGGGGGGCGAGTCCTGCTGACCGGAGGCGGGGAGAGGCAAACTTAGGCATCCGTACTAGTTACCGGCTGCGCAAGTGATACAGGCGATGCGAAAAAGTCGAATGCCCAACGCTTCGAATTTTTATCGAACCTGAAATGTTCCAGAAAGAAAATACCTTTCATTTTGTTATTTAGTTAGGCATCCATATTTAAAGCCATTGAATAGATGGCTGATCTCTGATTTAACAAAAGTGCACCTGATTAGATTTATCCGTTTTGGACGTATTTGCACACATGCGGGGCATATCCGGTAAAGCGTGGTGCGTGGGCGTTGTAAAAAAGGCGGAGAAGTCCATAAGACTTTTCTTTGCACAACAGGTGTGGTCTTACTGACAAGTGAGAAGGGGAAAATGAAACAAAGGGCATTGGCGTTGGCCATCAGAAAAATGCTTTGGGCAGAACTTGCGCTGTCAGCGGCGATTGCCGCACCAGCGTTTGCACAAAGCCAACCGGCCCCGACCGGTAGTACCGCAGCCGCGACGACGTCGGAAGCCGCGCCGGCCGCGCCGGCCGCGCCGGACACGGGTAACGTCACGAAGATGCAGCGCGTGGAAGTCACCGGTTCGCTGATTCGCACGTCGGACAAGGTCGGCAACACGGAAGTGCAGACCATCACGCCCAAGGAAATCGAGCAAAGCGGTTATACGACGGTGGCCGATTTTCTGCGCGGCACGTCGGCGAATTCGGGCAGCAGCTGGGGCCAAACGACCATGAACAGCTCGGCGCAAGGTGGCGGCGGCATCGCGCTGCGCGGCTTGAGTGAGAAGTACACACTGGTCCTGGTCGACGGCCAGCGCGTCGCGAATTACGGCAAGGCGGTCAACTTCACGGACACGTTCTTCGACGTCAATTCGATTCCGCTCAACATGGTGGATCACATCGATATCGTGAAGACCGGCGCCGTGTCTGTGTACGGCTCCGACGCGATTGCGGGCGTGGTCAACATCATCACGAAGAAGAACTTCCAGGGCCTGCAGATAGACGGCCAGCTCGGCAAGGCGCAGCATCCCGGCGATGCCCAGGGCAACTTCGGCGTGCTCGGCGGCTTCGGCGATCTGAACGCGGATCGCTTCAACGTGACGGCCGCGGCAAGCTACTACCGCGACAGCGGATCGTCGCTGGCGGACCGGTCGATGACGGCCAATCAGGACTTCAGCCAGTTCCCCGGCGGCCTCGCAGGCCCGCTCGGCCCCAATCAGCAGTCTTACTGGACAGCGCCCGACGGCACCCAGACCGCGCTCAGCCCATGCCCGCCCGGCAGCGTCTCGGCAAACGGCGGCGCGACGTGCAAGAGCAACCCCGCCAGCGCGACATCGCTGGTGCCGTCCACCACGCGTCTGAATGCGAAGGTGCACGGCACCTTCAAAATTAACGACGACGTGCAGGCCTACGCGGACTTGTGGGTGAGCCGCAACGAAACGGTGCAGAACGAAGGCCCGGCCGTGCTTGCAAGCACGACCAACGCGTTCAATCCGGCGACCGGCTCCGCGTTGCCGCTGTCGCGAACCGTCCCGGGAAGCAATCCGTACAACCCGTTCGGCGCGCCGGCGCAAATCAATTACACGTTTCCAAATACGGTTTCAGCCGATACGGTGTCCACATTCTGGCGCGCGACGACCGGCGTGAAGGGCTCGTTCACCACACAGAAGTTCGGCGACTGGGACTGGTCCGCGGACTACGGCCATTCGCAAAGCACGGTCGACACGACATACAGGAATGCCCTGAACGTGGCGGGTGTCGAAAACATCTTGCAGAACGGCGTTTATGATTTCTCGAATCCGTCGGCCACGCCTAACGGATTGAACGGCGTGTTCCAGAACGACTACGAGCAGGCCATCTCCAAGCTCGATAGCGTGACGGCCAAAACCTCCACGGGCAATCTCTTCAACTTGCCGGGCGGGCCTGTGGGTGTCGGCTTCGGCACGGAGTTCCGTCATGAGAGCTCGCTGATCAATTCGCGCACCTACAGCGCGCTCGGCATCACCGCGCCGGCCAACGTGCAGACGGTCGACGGCGAGCGCAACGTGGCCGCGGTCTACTACCAGATTGACATCCCGATCATCCGCAACCTGACGTTCACGCAGGCCGGCCGTTACGACCACTACAGCGACTTTGGCGGCGCGTTTTCGCCGAGCTTCGCGCTGCGCTTTCAGCCGGTGCAGGCGCTCACGACATTCGCGTCGTACAGCCGTGGTTTCCGTGCGCCGACGCTCGTCGAAAATTCGCAGGCGACCTATCTCGCGCACCAGAATCTGGTGGACCCGAACGACCCGAGCGGCGTGCCGACCAAGCACTTCACGACCGAACAGGTGAACGGCAATCCGAACCTCGGACCCGAGCGGACCAAGAACTACAACATCGGCTTCCAGCTATCGCCGGACTCGTCGACGGATATCGGCGCGGCGTTCTACAAGATCCATATCGACGGAGTGATCGGCACCAACGACCCGAACGCGGTGATCAACGCGAACGATCCGTCGACGGTGATTCGCAATGCGGACGGCACGGTAGCGTACATCAAGGAACAGTTCGTCAATCTTGGCTCGCTCGACACCGACGGCTTCGACATGAACTTCCGCAAGTCGGTCGGCACGAAGTACGGCACCTTCACGCTCGCGGGCGACTGGGCCTATGTATGGCACTTCAAGCTCAATAGTCCGGGCGCGCCCACTCAGGATTTCGCCGGCAACAATCTCGCGCTGCTGCAACCGTTCGGTGCGAGCAATCCGCGCTGGAAGGGCAATACGAGCCTGAGTTGGGACTACCGCAAGTTCACGACGACGCTCACCTGGCAATACACCGGCCCGTACACCAACGCGGTGGCGGACGAGTTCGGCGACGGCGGCACCTTGTCTGTCGCGTCGTATAGCCAGTTCAACCTGATGGCCACGTATCGCGGCTTCAAGCACTGGACCATCTACGGCGGCATCAACAACATCTTCGATCGCAAGCCGCCGTTCGACGTGGAGTGGCAGGCCACGCCGGATATCACCGGCTACGACCAGTCGCTTTACACCAACATTGGCCGCTTCTTCCAGGTCGGCGCGACGTATCGCTTCTAGGCCGCGCGATGTCTGTTTTAGAAACGCAGTCTGTCTAATCTGGTCGGTCGCCGCCTCGGCTCAGGTCTTCGGACCGAGGCGGCCCAACTTTGTTAAAGACGTAACCGGAGTTCTTCGTGCTCAATACCCTTATCAACTATTCGGTTCAATCGATGGGCCTGATTCCGCTTCTGGCCTTCATCTTCCTGCTGGGCATCTCGATCATCGTCGAGCGCTTCATGTTTTTCTCGCGAGCGGTCAAGGCGGGCAGGACGCTCGAACACGATCTGAAGATGGTCGAGCCGGCCAACCTGTCCGACGCGCAAAAGGTCGCCGAACATTACGGACAGACCGTGCAAGGGGAACTCGTCAAAAGCGCGCTGAAAGTGCGGGGCAAACCGGAAGCGGTGGTCGAGCGCGAACTCGAGGAAACCATCATGTTCCAGATGCCGCGGCTCGACCGCAACCTGTGGATTCTCGACACGGCGGTCACGCTCGGCCCGCTGCTCGGTCTGCTGGGCACGATCGTCGGCATGGTGGAGTCGTTCAACGTGCTCGGCACGAGCGGCACTGCGAACCCCAACGGCGTGACGGGCGGCATCGGCCATGCGCTGACGGCCACGGCCTGCGGCCTGACGATCGCAATTATCTGCGTGATCTTTCTGAACTACTTCAACAAGCGCATCCGCATGACGGTGAATCAGTTCGATCTGATCAAGTCGCTGCTCGTGTCGCGATTCGCCGCCTGAACGCCCGCTTCCAAGGAGAACGATCATGCGTAACCATCGCAGCCATTACCTGGGCGCGGAAGAGAAGGCGCGCATCGAGATCATTCCGATGATCGACATCATGATGTTCCTGCTGGTGTTCTTCATGCTGGCCACGCTGAAGATGATCCAGGGCGCGGGCATCAAACTCGACCTGCCGCAATCGAGCACGGCGGAGCAGTTGCAGCAGACGGTGAAGGTGTCCATCGGCGTCACCAAGACCGACGAAATCTATCTCGACGCAAAGCCCGTTACGCCGACAGAACTGACCGCGCACCTGCAAGGGCTCGTGCACGATTCGAAGAAGGTCGACGTGGCGATCGCGGGCGACGAAGGCACGAGCTACAAGAACATCGTCAAGGTCATGGATCTGGTGCGCGCGGCGGGCATCAGCTCGGTTGCACTGGCAACGAACCCGACGACATGAGCTCTCCGGTACTCGACATGAAAGACCCGCAAAGCCGTCTGAACGGCGCGCTATGGGCGTCGTCCAATCCGGCGCATCATGGCCGCATGTCCATGAAGACAGCGCTCGCGATCGCGCTCGTCGTCGAACTGCTGATCGTCGCGGGGCTCTCGCACGTGAGCTTCAAACAGGAGCCGCCGCCCGCGCGCGAAGTCATGCAGGTGACCATGCCGCCGCCACCGCCTCCGCCTCCGCCCGAGGTGAAGAAGCTCGAACCGCCGCCCGCGCCGACGCCGGTGAAGCCGCCGCCCAAACCGCAGCAGCCCAGGCCGTTGCCGGTGGCGAAGCCGCCGCCTGCGTTGCCCTCCGCGACGCCTAAGCCCGCCAACATCGCGCCCGCTGCGAATCCGAGCGCGAATGCGCCTGCGCTCGCCACCGCCAATGCGACGCCAGGTCCCGCGACGGCGCCCGCGGCTCCGCCCGCGCCGGTGGCGCCGCCCGCGTTGCACGGCGTGGTCGACGGACGCGGTCACTGTCAGGCGGTGCAGCCGCAGATTCCGCGCCGCGCTCTGCAAGACGGTATCTCGGCGACCGTGATTGCGCATCTGTCGATTAGCCCGGACGGCAGCGTGAGCGACGTCAAGATCGTGCGCGTGACGCCGCCGACCTCGGTCTTCAACGAGGCGGTCGTCACTGCGGCGAAGGCGTACCGGTGCGAGAAGAATGCCGAGCCGTACGTCGGCGAAGTGGCGTTCTCGTTCAAGACCACGCCGGCCGACGACGAGTAACGCGGCATCAGCATTGAAGCAGCGGCGTGCGCGATGACCATCATCATCGTCGCGCCGGTTCGATGTATCGCGCGCCGGCTCGCAAGCGGCGCGCGACCTCTGGCATTTGAAACAGATGACACCTGTGAAGTTTCGCTGGCCGCGCGCTGTCGGCCTGAGCCTGGCGTTCGGTGTGCTGTGCGCGGGCGCGCACGCGAAGCCCTCCATATCGCAATACGACGAGCCGAAATACGCCGCGAATTTCACGCATTTCGACTACGCCGATCCCACGGCGCGCACCGACGGCACACTGAATTTTCAGAACTACAACGAATTGCAAAGCTACGATTCGATGAATCCGTTCCTCGTGCGCGGCGCGCCCGCGCCCGACGTGCTGCATCTGATGTTCGACACGCTGATGCAGCGAAGCTGGGACGAACTCGCGTCGGAGTATCCGTTGATCGCGAACGATGTCGAAGTCGCGCCCGACCTGTCGTCCGCGACGTTTCACATCGACCCGGCCGCGCGCTTTTCGAACGGCGATCCGGTCACGGCAGCCGATGTCAAATATTCGTTCGACACGTTGACGAGCCCGCGCGCCTCGCCGATGTTCAACGCGCAGTTCGCGGTGATCAGGCGCGCGGTGGTAATCGATCACGCGACGGTGCGCTTCGACTTCCGGCACGCCGAACGCGACGCGCCGCTCATCGCCGGCGACTTGCCGGTGTTCTCGCCGAAATGGGGGATGCGCGCTGACGGCACGCGTCCGCCGTTCGATCAGATCGCGAACGAGCCGCCGATATCGAGCGGCCCGTATCTCGTCGAGTCGCGCAAGAACGACAAGGAAATCACCTATCGGCGCAACCCCGCCTACTGGGCGGCGGACCTGCCGTCGCGGCGCGGCATGTACCGCTTCGCGCACATCACGTTCAAGCTGTATCGCGACCATTACACGCAACTGGAGGCGTTCAAGGCGGGCGACGCCGATGCGATCGTCGAATACAGCGCGACGCAATGGGCGCGCAAGTACGTGGGCAAGAACTTCGCGAACGGCCTGCTGAAGAAGGGCGATTTCGCGGACGGCCCCGCGCAGATGCAGGGCATGCTGATGAATCTGCGCAAGCCGATGTTCCAGGACGTGCGCGTGCGCCACGCGCTGACGCTCGCGTTCGACTACGACTGGATGAACCGCATGATGTTTTACGGCCAGTACAGGCGCACGAAAAGCTATTTCGACGCGAGTCCGTTTGGCGCGACCGGCATGCCGGGACCGAAGGAACTCGCGCTGCTCGAACCGTTCCGCGCGAGTCTGCCGCCCGAAGTGTTCGGGTCCATGCTGCCGCCGCCCAACACGTTGCCGCCGAACTCGCTGCGCGGCAATCTGCGCGTCGCCCGCGATCTTCTCGCGCAAGCCGGATGGCACTATCGCGACGGCGCGCTGCGCGATCAGCACGGCACGCCGATGACGATCGAGATCATCGACGATCAGCCGGGCATGGACCGTCTGATTTTGCCGTACATGCAGGCGCTCGCGAATCTCGGCATAGACGCGCATTTGCGCGAGATCGACAGTGCGTTGTATCAGAAGCGGATCGACAACTTCCAGTTCGATATGACCACGTACATCTATCCGCCGGTGACGATTCCGGGCGTGGAACTGGAACGGCGCTTCGGCAGCGCGGCGGCTTCGCAGGTGGGCTCGGAAAACTATCCAGGCATTCGCTCGCCCGCAGTCGATTCGCTGATTCGCGCGGCGCTCGCCGCAACCACACTCGACGATCTGCAGGCGGCGACCCGCGCGCTGGACCGTGTGCTGATCAACTCGTATTACCTCGTGCCCGAGTATTACGCGCCGGGGGCGCGCATCGGCTACAAGACGACGCTCGGGTTCCCCAACGTCGTGCCGGCGTCGTATGGATACGAGGACTGGGTGATCAGCTACTGGTTCGCAAGACGCCCGCGCGGCGACGCGGCTACGGCGACAGTCACATCCGCGGCTCACTAGCCGTTATCGAGGAATCGAGGAGCAGCATGCTTGCCTACATTCTCAGACGATTGTTGTTGATGGTGCCGACGCTCCTTGGCGTCGTCACGCTCACGTTCGTCGTCACGCAGTTCGTGCCGGGTGGGCCGGTCGAGCAGGTGATGACGCAACTCCGCCACGGCGCCGGCCGTGGCGGAGAGGCGGGCGCGGGCGGCGGCGGATATCACGGCAGTCAGGGCGTCGACGCGCAGCAGATCGCGCAGATCAGGAAAGAGTTCGGCTTCGACAAGCCGCCGCTCGAACGCTATGGGCTGATGCTCGAACACTATGCGAGCTTCGATCTCGGACAGTCGTACTACCAGCATGCGCGAGTATGGGACGTGATCCGCTCGAAGCTGCCCGTGTCGATCACGCTCGGGCTATGGACGGTGCTTCTCACGTATCTGGTTTCGGTGCCACTCGGCATCGCCAAGGCCGTGCGCAACGGCTCGCGTTTCGACACGGCGACGAGCGTGCTCGTGCTCGCGGGCTATGCGATCCCCGGCTTCGTGCTCGGCGTTCTGCTGCTGATGCTGTTCGGCGGCGGCACTTTCTGGCAGGTGTTTCCGATGCGCGGACTCACATCGGACGACTTCGGCGAACTCAGCCTGTTCGGCAAGCTGCTCGACTATCTGTGGCATATCGTGCTGCCGGTCACGGCATCGGTGATCGGCAATTTTGCAATCGTCACGATCCTCACGAAGAACACGTTCCTCGAGGAGATCGGCCGGCAGTACGTGCTAACCGCGCGCGCGAAGGGCGCCTCCGAGCGCGACGTGCTGTGGAAACACGTGCTGCGCAACGCCGCCATCCCGCTGTTGACCGGTTTGCCCGCGGCCTTCGTCGGCGCATTTCTGAACGGCAACCTGCTGATCGAAACATTGTTCTCGCTCGACGGCATGGGCCAGCTTTCCTACGATTCCGTGATTCGCCGCGATTATCCGGTCGTGCTGGGTTCGCTGTTCCTCTTCACGCTGATCGCTCTCGTAACCAAACTCATTGCTGACGTCTGCTATGTCCTCGTCGACCCGCGCATCCAGTTCAACCGGCTGGACCGATGATGTACCCGGCGCGACGCGCCGAGCCGTGACTTCTCCGTGGCGGCGGACGTGGCTGCGCTTCAGGCGGCAGCGTCTGGGCTACTGGAGCCTCGTGATCTTCATGTCGCTGTTTGTCGTGAGCCTTCTGGGCGAAGTGCTGTCGAACGACCGGCCGCTCGTGGTGCGCTACGACGGCCATTACTATTTTCCGATCGTGAAGGACTATCCGGAGACGCTCTTCGGCGGCGACTTTCCGGCACGCGCCAATTACCTCGATCCGTATATCCGCTCGCGGCTTCAGTCGAACGGCAACTTCGCGATCTATCCGCCGAACCATTTCCGCTACGACACCATCGACTATTTCGCCGCGCATCCGTATCCCGCGCCGCCCACCGCGTCGAACTGGCTAGGCACCGATCAATACGGACGCGACGTGCTTGCGCGCCTGCTATACGGCTTCAGGCTGTCGGTGCTGATGGCGCTCGCGCTGACGGTCTCGGGCGTGCTGATCGGCGTCGCAGCGGGCGCGATACAGGGCTTCTACGGCGGCCGCACCGATCTGATCGGCCAGCGCCTGATCGAGATCTGGAGCTCGATGCCCGATCTCTATCTGCTCATCATCTTCGCGTCCATCTTCGAGCCGACGCTGTGGCTGCTGTTCATTCTTCTGTCGATGTTCGGCTGGCTCGTGCTGTCCGACTACGTGCGCGCGGAATTCCTGCGCAACCGTTCGCTCGACTACGTGAAAGCCGCCCGCACGATGGGTCTGTCGAACTCGCAGATCATCTGGCGTCACGTGTTGCCGAACAGTCTCACGCCGGTTATCACGTTTCTGCCGTTCCGCATGAGCGCCGCGATCCTGTCGCTCACGGGTCTCGATTTCCTCGGGCTCGGTGTGCCGCCGCCGACGCCGAGCCTCGGCGAATTGTTGCAGGAGGGCAAGAACAATCTCGACGCATGGTGGATTTCGGTGTCGGCATTTGCCGCGCTGGTTGTCACGCTGCTGCTGCTGACGTTTATCGGCGACGCGTTGCGCAATGCGCTCGACGCGCGTTCGCGCGGCTCGGCATTCGGTGGAGCGCCGCGATGAACCGCACTGCAAACGAGCGGCCCTTGCTCGAAATCGAGGGCTTTTCCGCGCGTTTCGGCGACAGGCTAGCGGTGCGCGATCTGAGCCTGTCGATCGCGCGCGGCGAGCGCGTCGCGCTGGTCGGCGAATCGGGTTCGGGCAAGAGCGTCACCGCGCTGTCCATCTTGCGGCTCGTCGATCATGCGGAACTGGGCGGGCGCATTCTGCTCGACGGCGACGACCTGTTGCGCAAGACCGAGCAGGAGATGCGCGGCGTGCGCGGGGCGGACGTGGCCATGGTGTTTCAGGAACCGATGACCGCGCTCAATCCGCTCTTCACGATCGGCAAGCAGATCGCCGAAAGCGTGCGTCTGCACGAGGGCGGGCGGCCCAACGCGGCGCGGGCACGCGGCATCGAACTGCTCAGACGCACGGGCATTCCCGAGCCCGAGCGGCGCATCGACAGTTTTCCGCATCAGTTGTCGGGCGGCCAGCGTCAGCGCGCGATGATCGCGATGGCGCTCGCATGCCGTCCGCGTCTGCTTCTCGCCGACGAGCCCACGACCGCGCTCGACGTGACCGTGCGCCAGCAGATCGTCGATCTGCTGATCGAGCTTCAGGAACAGGAAGCCGCCGAGCGCGGCATGGCCGTGCTGCTGATCACACACGACCTGAACCTCGTCAGACGCTTTGCGCAACGCGTCGCGGTCATGGAGAAGGGCGTGCTCGTCGAAACCAATACGACGGAGGCACTGTTCGGCGATCCGCAGCATCCCTACACCAGACGCCTGCTCGACAGCGAGCCGCGCCGTTCGATTGCGCCGCTCGCCAAAGGCGCGCGCCGTCTGCTCGAAGTGCAAGGCTTGTGCGTCGACTACAGCACGCCCGCGAAGGGCTGGCGCTCGCTGGTCCGACGCTCGACATTTCGCGCGGTGCATGACGTCGATCTCAGCTTGCGGCGCGGCGAAACGCTCGGCATTGCCGGCGAATCGGGCTCGGGCAAGTCGACGCTTGCGGCGACCGTGCTGGGCTTGCAGCGCGCGGCCGCGGGTCATGTTCATATCGACGGCATGCCGCTGTCCACGCTGAGCTCCGCAAGTTCGCGGCGGGCCTTGTATTCGCGCATGCAGGTCGTCTTTCAGGACCCGTTCGGTTCGCTGTCGCCGCGCATGACGGTCGAGCAGATCGTCGGTGAAGGGCTCGCCGTGCATCGCCCGGAGATCGACGCGAAAGCGCGGCGCGCGCGAGTCGCCAGTTTGCTGGACGAAGTGGGGCTGCCCGCTGATGCCATGCCGCGTTACCCGCATGAATTTTCGGGCGGGCAGCGTCAGCGGATCGCCATCGCGCGCGCACTTGCAGTCGAGCCGGAACTGCTGGTGCTCGATGAACCGACGAGCGCGCTCGACGTGTCGATCCAGCAACAGGTACTCGCGCTGCTGGTACATTTACAGAACACGCGCAAGCTGAGCTACCTTCTCATCACGCACGACCTGGCGGTTATGCGGGCCGTCGCGCATCGCGTGATCGTGATGAAGTCGGGGCGCGTCGTGGAGAGCGGCGACACGCTCGACGTGCTGCGCGCGCCGTCGCATCCCTACACGCGCTCGCTGCTGGCCTCGTCGCTGCTGTCGCCACTGCCTGAGCCCACGCCAAACCTACGGAGCCTGAATGATTGACGAACGCTGGGTGCAAGCCGCCCGTTCACTGACGAGCCGCGCCGGGTTCTGGTCGCTGCGCATTGTCGATGAGCGGATCGACGATCACGAAGTCCGCAACGACATCGCGCAGCCGCTGCGCACCGTGCGCGATCGGGGTGCGATGCTGATCGCGTGGGTCGGGGCGGGGGCCGGTTATGCGGCGACGGCCAACCTGTCGGCGGCGGGCCTTCAGCATGCGCTCGATCTCGCAAGCGCGCGTGCCGAGGCGAGCGCGGCATTGTCGTTGATCGATCATCGCGAGGTGGCGCGGCCGTCGGTGAGCGGCGAATATGTGTCGCCGAATGCGCAGCACGCGCTGCCGGGCCGCGCGGAATGGATCGACCGCCTGAGCGCGGAATGCGCGGCTGCGAAGCTTGATCCGCGCATCGTCGAACGCGTGGCGGCGATGCAGATCACGCATACCGATCAGTTCTATATGACCGGCGACGGCGTGCGGATCGATCAGCGCTTTCGCTTCGTGATGCCGCAACTCAGCGTGGCCGCGCATGCGGACGGCGACACGCAGGTTCGCACGCTCGGCGGCAATTACGGCACGCTTGCGCAGGGCGGCATGGACGTGCTGGCGCGTTTCGGCTTCGACGGCGCAGGTCCGCGCGTCGCCACGGAAGCATTGCAATTGCTGGCCGCGCCCAACTGCCCATCGGGCAAGCGCGATTTGCTGCTGATGCCCGACCAGATGATGTTGCAGATTCACGAGTCGATTGGGCATCCGCTGGAACTTGACCGCATTCTCGGCGACGAGCGCAACTTCGCGGGCTGGAGTTTCGTCAAGCCGGACATGTTCGGCTCGTATCGCTACGGCTCCGAACTGCTGAACGTGACCTTCGATCCTGAACTGCGCGAGGAAGCCGCGGCCTATGCATTCGACGACGACGGCACCGAAGCGCGCAAGGAATATCTGATCCGCAACGGCGTGCTGGAGCGGCCGCTCGGCGGCGCGCTGTCGCAGCAACGCGCGGGCATGCCGGGCGTCGCGAATTCGCGTGCGTCGAACTGGAACCGGCCGCCCATCGACCGCATGGCGAACCTGAATATCGAACCCGGCGACAGTTCGCTCGACGAGATGATCGGCAACATTGAACACGGCATTCTGATGCGAACGAACACCTCATGGTCGATCGACGACCATCGCAACAAGTTCCAGTTCGGCTGCGAATTCGGGCAGTTGATCGAGAACGGCAAGCTCACGCAGATCGTCAAGCAGCCGAACTATCGCGGCATCTCCGCGAATTTCTGGCGCAGCCTGAGTGCCGTGGGCAACGCCGACACGCGCGAGGTGTTCGGCACGCCGATGTGCGGCAAGGGCGAGCCGGCGCAGGTCATTCGCGTGGGGCATGCGTCGCCGGCTTGCGTGTTCAGCGACGTCGACGTGTTCGGAGGCGCATGATGAACCACTTCATGTCGACGCGCGCCGGGCAACTGGTCGACTGGCAGGGGCACTTCACGTCGCTTGCCGACGCTATCGAGCGCCTTCAGCAAGGCGGCGAAACCACGCTGAGCTCGTTCGCCGGCGAGCAGTCGGACTTCATCCGCTTCAACGCGGGCAAGGTGCGCCAGAGCGGCACCGTGTCGCAAGGCAAGCTGACTTTGCGGCTGATCGACGGCGCGCGCCAGGCGTATTCCACGTTGACGGTCTGCGGCGATCTCCAGCAGGACATCGACGAAGTGAGCGCCGCGCTTGCGATGTTGCGGCAAGCGCTGCGCGATGCCGCCGACGATCCGCATCTGCTCGTCGATACGTCCGCATGGCAGCGCACGACGCGGCGTTCGGGCAAGTTGCCCGACCCGCACGGCTTGTCGCGCATCGTCGGAGAATGCGCGCGCGGCCTCGATTTCGTGGGCTTCTACGCGGGCGGCACGATCGTGCGCGGCTTTGCATCGACGCACGGCAGCCGCGGCTGGTACGAAGTGGACAACTTCAATTTTAGCTGGTCGCTGTACGACCCGAGCGGCCGCGCGATCAAGACCACTTATGCCGGCGACGACTGGAGCGATGCCGTTTTTGCGGCGAAAGTGGAGCAGGCCGCCGGGCGGCTCGCGGTGCTCGCTCGCGCACCGCGTGTGCTCGCGCCGGGCGCGTATCGCGCGTGGCTCGCGCCGGCCGCGCTGGCGGAGTTGCTTGGTGTAACGGCATGGCGCGGCTTCTCGGCGCGCGCGCAGGCCAGTTCGCGCAGCGAGTTGTACAAGCTGCACGTGGGCGAAGTCGCGCTGGACCCGCGCGTCTCGATAGCCGAGGAACTGGAGCTGGGCATCGCGCCGGCCTTCAACGAAGACGGTTATCTGCGTGAGCGGGTTGCGCTCATCGACGCGGGGCGCAGCGCCGGCACGCTGACCAACGCGAGAAGCGCCCGTGAATACGGCTTGACGCCGAACGGCGCGCTTGCTGAAGAAGCGCCAACGTCGCTTGCAATGCAGGCCGGCGGTCTCGCGGATCACGACGTTCTCGCCCGGATCGGCACGGGTCTCTATGTCGGCAACTTGTGGTACGTGAACTTTTCGGACCGCATGAATTGCCGCCTCACCGGCATGACGCGATTCGCGACGTTCTGGGTCGAGGACGGGCAGATCGTCGCGCCGCTCGACGCCATGCGCTTTGACGACAGCCTGTATCGGCTGCTCGGCAGTGAGCTCGAGGAGCTTGGCGCGCAAGCGGAATTGCTGCTCAGCGACGGCACGTGGGGCGAGCGGGCGACGGGCGGCATGCAATTGCCGGGCATTCTTGCGCGTTCGTTTCAGTTGACGTTGTAGGGGGGCGCGGCGGTGATCTGCCCACAATCACGGCACGCTCCTCCTTTCCAGACATCGGTCGACGAAACTTAGGATTGCCTTCGACTGGTAGTCCTTCGCCAACTGGCAAAGATGATCGGCGAACGGACGATATCGCTCGTCAAGCCCGGCAACCTGCGTGGCGTATTGCGCGATGGCACGCATGTCGCCGAGTCGCGCCAGGTGGTGCAGCGCCTCGAGTTCCCCAGGCGGCGGCATGATGAAGCTTTCCATCGACGGAGCGGCGGCTTGCGTCCGCGGAACTTCGTAGATCCACTCGATCGAAAGAAGCATCTGGATCTGCGACAGCAGCGCGCTGAAGTCGATTGGCTTTGGCAGAAACGCGTTTGCACCGGCCGCCAGACTTTTCGCGGCGTCGCTCCCCGAGGCGCCGGCGGATACGGCAATGATGGGCCGATCGGCGAACTCGGAAATCGAGCGAAGCTGCCGCGTCGCTTCAAGTCCGTCCATCTCTGGCATGACCACATCCATCAGGATCAGCGCCGGCTGCAGCGCTTGCGCTTTTTCCAATGCATCGAATCCGTTGATGGCCCCGACCGCATCGAATCCGAGCTGACCGAGCATATCGATCGCCACAGCACGGTTTACCGCCACGTCATCCACGACGAGAATCAGCTTGCGCGGTCCCTTGTAACCGCTGACCGCCTGCTCGGGCGGAATGGCAACTGACTGATGCGCCACTACCTGCACGTTCAACTCGAAGGAAAACGCGCTGCCCGCGCCGTGGCGGCTGTCGACGCGGATCTCACCGCCCATCAGGCGCAAGAGCTGCCGGCTGATAGTGAGGCCCAGCCCGGTGCCCCCTATCTGGTGCCGGGCATCGCTTACCTGCTCGAACGGCCGGAAGATTGCCCCCAGACGCGCTTCGTGTATACCAATGCCCGTGTCCCGCACTTCGAAAGACAACCGCGCGGGCGGCATCCACCCGACGCGCAGGCGCACGCTGCCCGTCTCCGTGAATTTGATTGCGTTCGAGAGGAGATTGAGCAGCACCTGGCGCAGCCGTTTTTCATCGACTCGCACAGCCGCAGGAAGATTGGGCGCCAGCTCGCACGCGAAGGCCAAGCCCTTTTCCATTGCCTTAACCCGAATCGTCTCGGCGATGAAGTAGATAAACCCCTCGAGCGGAACGTCGGACAAAGTGAGCTCCGCCTTTCCGGCCTCCATCTTCGCCATGTCCAGAATGTCGTTGATGATCGCAAGCAGATGTTCGCCGCTGCGCTGGATCACCGTGATTCCATCGACGTGGCGTCGGTCCAGGTTCTTGTCGCACTTCAGTATCTGCGCGTAGCCCAGAATTCCGTTCAACGGCGTACGCAGCTCATGGCTCATGTGCGCGAGAAAGGCGCCCTTGGCCTGATTGGCCGCATCGGCGCGCTCCTTGGCGACGGCCAGTTCGGCCGTTCGCTCGCGGATCATGTCCTCGAGGTGTTCGCGATAGCGCCGCAATTCCTCTTCGGCTCGCCGTTGCCCGGTTATGTCGCGCGAGATGCCGAGCAGAAACTGCGGCTCGCCGCGCTCGTCGACGATGGGGATCTTCATCGTGTGCAGCAGACGCTGCCCGTGAATGGTTTCGACCGGCTCCTCGGGCACGTCGACCATCTGATGCGACTTCAGCACGTCACGATCCTTCAGCGCGAAAAATTCCGCCTCTTGCGCCGGAAACATGTCATGCACGGACTTCCCGATGATCTGCTCGCGCCCGTAGCCGAGCAATTGCTCGCCCGCCTTGTTGATGCGCACGAAGCGCAGCGTCGCCGCATCCTTTACGAAAATCGTGTCGGGGATGTTCTCGACAATGCTGTCCAGGAAGTGTTCGCTCGCTCGCGCAACCTGCTCGGCACGCTGTCGTTCGACGATCTCCGCGGTCTGACCCGCGAGCGCAGCACTGAGTTCAGCCGTGCGCTCCGCAACGCGCGCCTCAAGTCCGGCGTTGAGTTCCTTGAGCGCATCCTCGGCCTGCCGACGCTGGCGCCGATCCTTCAGGAACTGCTCGACGGCGCGCGCCATGTCGGCAATCTCGTCGCCGCCGTGAACGGGAACGCCTACCTGGACGCCGCCGACATCACCGTGACGCAGGAAGTGGCTGACCCGGCGCAGCCGCGCCACGACGTGACGACCGAGGAATGCATGGGCGATCAGCCAGGTAAGCAGCAGGCTCACCGCCACCTCGCCGGCTACCCACATGCGGGTGCGGTTTACGTCGTCGGCGAGGCCTTGAACGGCTTTCCGATAATCTCGCGTGAAATAGTCAGACTGATCGCGGGCTGCGGCCGCCAAGGCGTCGGCCTGGCGGCGAAGATCGTCGTCGAGGCTGGCCAATGACGCGCCAGGCCGAGGCACGGCCTGCGACATCGTGTCGGCGCCGAGCGCGGTCTCGCGCAACTGGGCCTCGATATTGACCGTGTTGCGAAAACGCTGGCTCGACCGATGCAGCGTCAGCGCGTCGACGCCCAGGTTGTCGCTCGTGGTCGCGGAGGCGAGGCGGTCGACCGCACGATCGAACGACACCAGTTGTTCAAGCACCCGCCGATGCGTCTCGCGCACCGCGTCGACGGTATCGTCACGCGAGAGCTGTAGCGCGAGGCGCTCGATGATCAGGGTTTGCTGCGCCAGGTCTTGTGCATCCTCCTGGCGAGCCAGCCGCTCTTCGGCCAACTGACGAATTGCGTGGGCAGAGCCGGCCAATGAGTACAGGGTCGTGGCGCCGACCGCGACGACGAGCGCCGCGAGGCAGGAAACCACGAAGGTGAATTGCGCGGTGAGCGAGCGGGGCAGAGGAGCTTTCACGGGCGTTGCCAGATGCGGCGATAGACGTCACGATAACCGTTGGCCGGGTCGTAGATCAGACGATCGCCGCCGTCCGCGGCGACATTGTTCGCCGTCACGAGGTGCACGGGGAAGACGTAACCCGTCACGCCTGCACCGGCGAACAGCCGGTTCATTTCGTCTACCAACTGCCAGCCATGCAGATTCAGCGGTTCGGCAACGGTGCCGGTCTGGAAGCTGCCCGTCCGGATCCGCAGGAAGGCGGACTCGCTGCCGTCGCCGGCCGACAGCATGGCCATCGCGGTGGTTGGAATCCCGGCCTGCGTCAGTACGGGCGCGGCGTAGTCGAAGTAGATGTCGTTGACGGCCAGCGCATACGTCCAGCGCTCGCCAAAACGTGCGAGCAACGCGCGTGTCGTGCGCGGCATCAGGTCCTGGCTGCGCGAGATCGCCACGTCGCGCACTTCAAGCAGGGTACAGCCGCTGCACGCACGCACAACCGCGGCCATTTCGTCTGCCTTGCTTCGCGCAATCCGGAAATTGGAGTCGGTGAAGATGACGACTTGCGCTTGCCCGCCGGACTGCACGATGGCCGCGAGCGCAGTCACGCGCGCGACCTCGAGTGGATCGGTCGCCACGTTCATCGCCACGGGCGTGCCCGGCACCGGTCCGGCCTGGGCGGCGACATGCCAGCCGACGATAGGAATGTCGCGTTCGGCAAACGGCTGCAGGCCGGACAGCAGGGCGCGTGCGTCGCTGCCGACGATGATGAGACCGTCCGGTCCACTTGCCAGCGCGTTCGCAAGCATCTTCAGCCGCAGGTCGGGCGTGCCGCCCGAGTCGAATATTCTTACGTTCCAGCCGATGACCTTGGCCGCCTCGAGCACACCGTCGACCACGCCAATGATGCCGCCGTTGCGCAAATCCTCGGCAACGATGGCGACGCGTCTGCCGGCTTGGGCGCGCGGACCGCTCCGCGGCCCGTTCCAGGGTGCGGCGGGTTGCGCCGCCGCATCGACGACGCGCTCCGCTGCGGCCAGATAGTCCCTGGCCGCGACAGTGGTCCCCGGCGCTGGCACGAGCGGCATACCTTGCGCTGCGGCAACCGACAGCGCACACACGCACTCCAATGCCACCAGCAAGCGCCTCATGCTGTTCCCCAAGGGCTTCATCGCGGTCGATCAACCGCTGTTGAACACGTGCCCAGACGCCGCACCGCATCTGCCCTGCGGATACGATAGTACACCGCGATGACCGCGTCTTCTATCGTGCGGCTGGCGCTTGCAAAGGGTGATTTCGCAGCGAAAACGATTAACAAACCGGCAGGTTCAATCCAGTTTGCCCTGTTCGGCCAGCTCGACAAAAGTGTCGACCACATGGCGGACTTTCGGCCGTAGGTGAGCCACCTTCGGCCAGACGGCGTGCACGTCGATGAACTCACTCGAAATGTCTTCGAGAACTGATATCAACTTGCCCGACTCCAGATGAGGTCGCAGCAGAGACATTGGCATCTGGCAAAGTCCCAGGCCCGCGAGCGCGGCCTCGACGATCGAGTCGCCGTCGCTGATTTGATGGGTTGCCGGCGGGGAAATCCGGGAGACCTCGCCATCGACATTCACGCGCCATGAAAGCGGCTGACCACGGCGATGGCCGACAATGCATGAGTGATTCTTCAGATCTTCAAGCGCGCTCGGAGTGCCGCGCTGCGCAAGATAGTCAGGCGATGCCGCAATCACCATCCGTTGGCTGGTCAGACGACGCGCAACGAGACCACTCGAGCTTTCGAGTTCGCCGAATCGAATCACAAGGTCAACGCCTTCCTCGATCGGGTCAATGAGATGGTCCGAGAAGGTCATCGTGAACTGCAGGTCAGGATGCTTTCGACCAATGTCCAGCAGAATTGGAACGAGAATGCGTCGGCCGAAAGCTGCGGGCATGTCAATCCGCAAGCGACCGACTGGCCGCTGGTTGCCCGGGCCAAGTGCCGTTTCCGCTGTGCTGATTTCAACGAGTGCAGAAGCGCATGCCGCAAAATAGGCATCGCCGTCGGCCGTGAGCGAGATGCTTCTCGTCGTGCGATGGAATAGCTGCGCGCCGAGCCGGTCTTCCAGCTTTGCGATTGCTTTACCGACGGCCGACTTGGTCAGCCCGAGTTCTTCGGCTGCGTCGGTGAAGCTGCGCGACTTCGCTGCGGTGACGAATATCAATATCCCGCTGAATGTGTCGACCTGCGCCATGTCATGCCCCGTTGACGAGTTTGATTCCACCTATAGGGCACGAACGCGAGCACTGTCAACCAGCAACGCGGAAGTCAACGGCCAACGGTCCCGATTAAATTTTGACCGCGCAGCCTGTGTTGGCCGCCTCAAGGGCGCAGTTCGCAATGCGCAGCGCGCGAATACCGTCCCGAGGCGTTGCAGGCATCGGTGCATTGTTTTCGAGCGCCGTCAGGAAGCGGTCCAGTTCGACCTTGTATGAATCGGCGTGCCGCTCAAGAAAGAAATTGAGCAGCGGCTCACGCGCTTCGGTCCTGTCGCTCGTCCACCGGCGCAGGCTCGACGGCCTGTGGTTTTCATTCAAAACCATTCCCTTTGAACCAAAGACTTCGACCCGTTGGTCGAAGCCATACACGGCTTGGCGTGAACCGTTGATGTGACACTGCTTGCCCGACGCCGTCCGCAGCAGCACCATCACACTGTCGTAGTCCGGAAGCTCTTCCAGACCCGGGTCGACCAGGCGGTTCCCCATTGCCATCACTTCGACCGGTTCTTCGCCGAGCAGCCAGCGAGCAGTGTCGAAATCGTGAATCGTCATGTCACGGAAGATTCCGCCCGAGTGCCGCAGATACTCTCGCGGCGCGAGGCCGGGATCGCGACTCGTGATGACGACCTGGCGAACATCGCCGACTTCGCCTTCGTCGATAGCCTGCTTGAGCCGCATTGCATCCGGGTCGAAGCGTCGATTGAAGGCAAGCATCACGCGCCCGTTAAGACGCTCGATTTCTTCGACGGCGGCGAGCGCCCGGTCTATGTTTAGGTCGATGGGCTTTTCGCAGAGTACCGGCTTGCTGAGCCGGACGGCTTGCAGCGTCAGGTCGATATGTGTATCTGTCGGTGTGCCGACGATGATGGCGTCGACATCTTCCCGATCGACTACGGACTTGCAATCCACAGACGAGTCGCAACCGAGTTCTGCGGCGAGCGCCTCGACCGCTTGCTTGTTCGGGTCGGCCACAACGACGAGCTTCACTCGACGGTCTGCGGCAACATTGGCCGCGTGAATTTTTCCGATGCGTCCGGCACCGAGAACAGCGATACGCAACATCTGAGTCTCCTATATTTCGTCGGCGCGTGAAGCGCCCCGGCTATTCACTCTTGATTTCGGTAAGCGCCGATACAGCGATCTGTCGGCTAAGCCGCAGGATGTCGTCAAGACCAAACTCCTGGACTTCCGGCACTCGGTCTCCACGCGCTTTTGCTACATCCGTCGCGATGCGAAGCGCGTTTGAGCGCTCACGCATCAACAACTCCAGCGCCTCGACAAGAAAAGCGCGTTCTCTCTGCGATACCTTCGCTGCAACCACTTGGTCATAAGCAGACATACGCGGGTCTCCAGAACAATGCGGCCTTCAAATCAGGCTGCGGATACTGCCGCCATCGACACCCCAGACCGCAGAAGTGACGAACGACGCGAGGTCGGAAGCCATGAAAACAATCACGTTGGCCACTTCGTCCGGCTGGCCCAGCCGCTTTAACGGCAGCTGGCGCAGAGACAGCTCGTGCTCGACCGCGTCTTTCGGAGCCATGCCATGAAACTTGCCCATCGTGTCGGCGAATCCGCCGTCTTTTGTCCAGAACGGCGTCCAGACAGGACCCGGCGCGACTGCGTTCACGCGAATTCTGGGAGCTTCGGCCCGCGCGAGACCTTTTGTCAGAGCGAGTACCGCCGCCTTGGATGCGGAGTAATCAATCGGAACAGGTTCGGGCTGGCGGGCGAGGTCCGACGCGTTGTTGATAATCACCGAGTTCTCGCGAGCGCGCAGTACCGGCAGCAGGTATCGACACGTCCGGACATAGCTCATGAAATTAAGGCTCATCGTGAAGTCCCATTCCTCGTCCGAAAGTTCTTCGAACGTGCGGACCTTCCCCGCGCCGACGTTGTTCACGAGAATGTCCACCTGCCCGTTGTGCGGCTTAAGGGCCGCGTCGATGCCGCTTTTCACGCCATCGGCCGTGGATAAATCTGCCTGCGCAGTCGTGACATTGGTGCCGAGCGCGCGCAATTCCGACTCGATCTCCTTCAGCGCATGCGCGTCGATGTCGATGATGCAAAGACGTGCGCCTTCGCGTGCGAAACCCAAAGCGGTCGAGCGTCCGATACCTTGGGCTCCGCCCGTGATGAGCACGATTCTCCCTTCCAGGCCTGTCTGCATGATGTCTCCATTCAATGTTCTGTAGTTTGCGAGCGTTCAGGAACTCGATGCCATTTCCATTCGCTTTCAAACAGCGCCGTGATACGACGGACTTACCGGTTGTCGACCCGCTTGATGAAAGGCCTGATATCGACCGTGGCCCAAATTCCGGCTTTGTTGAACGGGTCGGCTTCTATGAATTTTTGAATTTCTTCGATGTCATCGGCTTCATAGAGAAAGAAGCTGCCAATCATCGTCTGGCCGTCAGCTTTCGTCAGCGGGCCGGAGATGAGTGTCTTTACAGGTGCTGTCTGTAAATGGGCCTTGTGCGCGTCATAGTTCTCAAGGCGGCGCTCGACCATATTCGGATGATCAAGACAGTAGACAGTGAAGTTCATTTTCGTCTCCTTACTCTGATTGAGTTGTTGTTGCGCCGCGCGGTGCGACGCCATCGAAGGCATCCTGCAGAAGCGCAAGCAGAGCGTCCCGCTCGATTTCACGCGGATTCCAGTAGGGGTTCGAGCTGGCTATGTCGGCGGCCTTCGACACATCTTCGGCGGACATCCCGATGTCTTTCAACGCAAGCGGCGCACCGCAGCGTTTAGCGAGCTCATAGACACCCAATGCCGCGTCTTGCGAACCTAGAGCGCGGGCTATCCGTTGCATCGCGTTTGGAGCGGCTTGCCGGTTATACGCAAGCGCATGTGGGAGAACGATGGTGTGTGTCTGAGCGTGCGGCAGGTTGAAACTTCCGCCGAGCGTATGACACAACTTGTGATGAAGCGCCATGCCCACGCTGCCCAGCACCGTTCCGCAGAGCCAGGCACCGTACTGTGCTTCAGCGCGAGCTTCCACGTTGTGCGAGTTGGCCACGATAAGCGGTAAAGCACGCGCCAGAGCAGCGATGCCTTCTTCCGCCATCAAACTCGTCACGGGGTTCTCGTCGCGCGAGTAGAGCGCTTCAGCGGCATGGGCAATTGCGTTGATGCCGCTCGTGACCGATAGCGCGACAGGAAGCGACATCGTCAGGTCCGCATCGTAGATCACTGTCTTAGGCAACACGCGCAGGTCCGTTCCTGTCTTCTTCAGGCCCGCATCGGTGATGCCATAGATAGGCGTCATTTCGCTGCCTGCATAAGTCGTCGGCACGGCGAGAATCGGCAAGTCCGATTCGAGCGCGATTGCCTTGCCTAAACCTATCGTCGAGCCGCCTCCAACGGCAATGGCGCAATCGGCGTTCAGCTCTCTTGCCAGTGCGCGAGCTTCCTTGGCCAACTCGAGCGGCACGTGCATGACCGCGCGGTCGAACACAGCGGCGGCTCGCGCGCCCAGGCGCGCAGCGATGGCTTCACCGGTCTCTTTTTGCTCCGGGCTGCACAGAATGAGTGCTCGCTCCGAACCCAGTTGAAGTACTTCGCGCTCGAGGTGCTGCAAACTGCCTGGGCCAAAGACAACTCGACCGGCACGCGCCTGATAAACGAACTCACGCTTTTGCATTGGATAACTCCGCTGTACTCTCGAAACTCAACCCCGCTTCCAACTGGTAATCAACCTGGAACCGTGCAGTGCGAAGGTCGCCGAGTTCGTGACGAACGCGCAGATGTTCGGGGTGAGACGCATAGGCTTCCAACGCTTCCTGCGAGTCGAACTCGGTGATGAGAACGGCGTCGCACGCGTAATCGACCTGGCTGGAGTCAAGTCCGACTTCGAGGTGCCGCATGCCGGGGATACAGCCGCGCAAGCCTTCGAAACTGGTCTTAACGAGGTTGGACGCAGCTAGCCGCTCTGCAGGCGAGTCGCCTTTGACACGCCACATGACGATATGCCGAATCATGCGTGTGCCTCCGACGGGTTGAGCACGAAGTCGTATTCAAGCGAGTACCACGGCACCGTCATTTCGCGGCCGTCCGGCGCTACACCTGGCTCATGACGCTTCCAATCGGCAATCAGCGATGAGCGCACGCCGAACACGACGTCCGAGTCGAGATACTGGTCGCCATCACGAAACACATGCGTAATGAGCGTCTCGTAGCCAGGCGCTTCAATCATGAAGTGCAGGTGCGCTGGTCGCCACGGATGACGACCGACAGCGGCTAGCATGCGACCAACGGGCCCGTCGTGCGGGATGGGATATGCCTCGGCAAGAATCGAGCGGAAATTGAAATACCCTTCAGCATCTGCGTTCAGTCGGCCGCGACCGCGATGGGTGGCGTTGCCCGCCTCGTCGAGGTTCTGGACATCGTAGAAACCGTCTTCGTCCGACTGCCAAACGTCAATCTGGGCGTTCGCGATGCTTTCCCCTCCGGCGCCGCGAACCTGCCCCTTCACATAACAAGGCGCACCTTTCGCACCATTCGAAATGTCGTCGCCGTTGTTGTAGAGAGGCGCTCCCTCTACGTAGAACGGCCCGAACACGGTTGCTTCCGTGCAATTCGATGGTTTGCGATTGTTCTGCGACATGACCAGCATTGAAAGGCCAAGCGTGTCCGACAGCAGAATGAATTCCTGCCGCTTGTCGTCGGTGATATGACCTACTTCTGTCAGAAACCTGATTGCTTTAAACCACTCGTCCTCGGTGAGATGAACGTCGCGGGCGAAAGCGTGGAGATGTTGAACCAGGCTCGTCATGACGGTCCTGAGTCTCGCGTCCTTGCACTCCGCGAGCGAGGCGATAACGGCCTGAGTGATGGTGTCTTCGTTGATGTTGCGCATCGTGCGTGTCTCCGTTGTGCGCTCAAGGCGTCTTAAACGAAAGGTAATGGGTCATCCGCGTAAATAAAATGCCTCGAAGTGAAATGACATTTCCTTGTCCCGGAAGAATCGGCTAAGCGCGCATTGCAGCTTGCGGCGGACCTGCAAGCGCGCCCGTCAACGCTCTTTCATTGTAGAAGTCGATTCTACAAATCGGATACCTTGAGTCGGTTTATCAATGCTCCCGTCTACGGCATATTGGGCCCGGAAGGGGTGGAAGAATCCCTTCCGATTTTTTCACCTGAATGTTTCACCTGAATGGGAAGAGGGCAGGCGATGGACCGCTGGACGCAATTGCAGTTGTTTGTGCTCACTGCCGATCTGGGCAGCCTGTCGAAGGCGGCCGAGCAGCTCGACATGTCGAACGCTGCGGCCAGTCGAACGCTGAGCTCGCTGGAAGAGCGCCTCGGCGCACGGTTGATAGAGCGGACGACCCGCCGCATGTGGCTCACCGATGCCGGCCGTGAATATCATCGTCGCTGCACTGCGGTTATTTCCGAGCTGTCCGAAGCCGACTCGATCGCTTCCGAAGAAGCAGTGAGCCCGCGGGGCGTACTGCGCGTGACCAGTTCCGTCTCATTCGCAATGATGCATATTGCACCCGCGCTACCGGAGTTCCTCACGCGCTATCCCAACCTGTCGGTTCAGATAGTCGCGGCGAATCAGTACCAGAACTTCATCGAAGCCGGGATAGACATCGCCATTCGCACCAGGGAGCACGAGGGAGACTCCGGCATCACCATACGACGCCTTGCTGAGACCAGGCGAGTGCTGGCGGCGTCGCCGGCGTACCTCTCCGCGCACGGTCGTCCCCAGAATCCCGAGGATCTCGCGCAGCACAACATGCTCGTCTATAACCTTGCCGTTGACCCCTATCTGCTTCATCTGCGTCGGGGCACGGAAGAACGCAACATCGCCATTGCAAGCGCGCTCGACTCCAACGAAGGCCAGGTCATCGTCGCGGCCGGGCGGGCAGGGCTAGGGATTGTTGTCCAACCGCTTTACATCATTCACGACGACATCGTGTCTGGCCGTCTCGTGCCAGTGCTCGACGATTGGCAATTGCCGCGTCTGACCATCAACCTCGCTTATCAAAGCCGACGTTACCAGCCCGCGAAAATCAGAGTTTTCACGGACTTCCTCATGGAGCGCGTCAGAAGCCTGAATCTCGAAGAACGTTGGATGACGTTTGCGACCTGAAATACCGGCCTTCAATGCACTCGGCGAAATGCAATAAATCGCTCGAGCGGCGACGCGAGGACTGCACCCAGGCGCCCATCGAGCAGAACCACAATCAGAAGCAAAAGGCCGTTGACGAGAAGAATCTGCGTAGACGTAGCGCTCAACAGGCCGAGCCCATTGTTCAGCACAGTAAGAATCAGAACACCCATTGCCACGCCGAGCGGCGAACCGATACCTCCACCCAACGCGACACCGCCAACAATCGCCGCTGAAGCCGCCTGAAGCAGGATATTGCTTCCCATCGTTGCGGACGCAGTCGCGAGGCTCAGCGAGAGAAGGCCGCCGCCGAGTGCCGACAGTCCGCCGGAGATAACGAAGCCGACCGTCAGTGCCTTACCCACACGCGCGCCACTCTGAATTGCCGCCTTCCGATGCCCACCCGATGCGTAGATGTCGCGCCCGAGGGTGGTGTAACGCAAGAACAGCGATACGACGACGAAGCAGGCGATCGTAATGAGGCTACGCGGGGAAAAGATTGCAGCAATGTTCTGGTCAAGGAAGTCGCTGACATCGAGGTTGGCGTAGCTCAGCACGCGGCCGCCCGCAATCCAGTAACCGATGCCGGTAAGGAACATCATGGAGCCGACTGTCGTCACCAGCGAAGAGACACCGAGCCACGGCAGCAGCGCCGCGTTAGCGATACCGACCACCACACCAAAGATGATGGCGTACAGCATGCCGAGCATCGCACTATCGCCACCGAACTTCACCGTGATGAGGCCGGCAACTGTCGAGAGTGCAGCGACGCTCAGGTCGAACTCACCCGCAATCATCGTGACCGAAAGACCGAGTGCGATGATGCCGAGGAATGCAAACGCCTGGAAGATTGCGTAGAGGTTCGCCTGCGAAAAATAGTGGTCGACGCAGAGGCCGAAGACAACAGGCATTCCCACGAGCAATACGAGGCGAATGGCCAGATTGAGAAGTCGTTGAGACTGTTCCATTTTCACATCTCCTGTTATTTCCGTCCCGGACCGAGCCGGGCAAGCAACGCTCCGAACACGACTGCCGCGAGAACGACGATGCCCTTCGCTACCAACTGGTACTCGTAACTCACACCGCTGACCAGAAGGATGTTGCTGATAACGGCGAGGAAAATGGCGCCTGTTACCGCGTCGGAGATTTGTCCGCGTCCGCCTCGAATCGAAATTCCGCCGACGAGCACGGCAGCAATTGCGTTGAAGTCCAGGTCAATGCCGTAAGTCAGGTTGCCTTGCGCCGACGACGATGCAATCAACGAGCCGGCAAGCGCCGCTGCGGCGCCCGCGAATCCATAGCAAACGAGCGTTGCCGTCATCAACCGAAGTCCTGCAATGCGCGCAACTTCGGCGCGCATACCAATCAGTCGGATTTCCCGCCCGATGCGGGACTTTTGCAGAATGAAGCTTGCGATGGCGGCGAACATAGCCAGCACCAGGATCTGATTCGGCAGCCAGCCAAACAAGCGTCCTTGACCGAGCCAGGTCGCGTCGCCTTTTCCGATGACGGTAAGCCCGCCGGTGTAGATAACGCCAGCGCCAATGATGATTGACGACGTGGCAATCGTGGTGATGATGGGATTCGCCCTGCCCAATGCGATGATTCCACCCTGGAGAGCCCCCATCAAAAGGCCGCTCAACACGACAAGCAGCAGCGCTGCGCCGAGACCCAGATGAATGAGCGCAGCGAACATCACAGTGGAGACGGCCGCTGTTGCGCCCATCGAAAGCATGAAGAGATTTCCGCTGAGGGTCACTAGCGCCATCCCGATAGCGCCAATGCCGACTGCGGCCACCGAGTACATCAGAGACTGCATGTTTCCGAACTCGGTGAAGTGCGGAACGATAGCCGCGGCCACTACGATAAGTACAAGGGTAGCGATGCGAATCGACGCAGCGTGAATACTCGTCGTGCCGAACAATGCTGCGGCCCAGCGTCGTAGCGCAGTCGTCGATACCTGCGCGGTAGGCTCAAGAGCTGTCTTACGCATTACCCACCTCCGCAGTCTGGTTCCGGAAAGAGACATGGCCATGAGATGCATCGCCGTCGCCTGCCACGATGTCGTGCAGGAGCGTGTCGCCGTTTATCTCGAACCGCGGCTTATGACGGACCATCCGGCCTCTGAAGACAGTGAGAACCGTATCCGCGAGCTCCAGGATTTCTTCGAGGTCAGTCGAATAGAAGACGATCGCCAGGCCTTCGTCCGCCATCTTGCGCAGCGTGGCGTAAATTTCGCTGCGGGCGCCAATATCGACGCCCCGGGTAGGCTCGTTCAGAAGCAACAGACGTGGAGCTAGTGCTACTGCCTTCGCGAGAGAGACCTTCTGCTGGTTGCCGCCGCTAAGCGTCGACACTTCGTGCGGAAGACGCCTCGGGTCGATGGTGAACATCGAGGCCAGGCGTCGTGCCTCTTCCTGTTCACCGGCGCGTCGCATGATTCCCGCTCGGGTGAACTTCGCCATAACGGACGCAGTGATATTGATGGCAATTGGCGCATCCAGGAAAACGCCCTTGTCAGCGCGGTCTTCTGCCACGTACGCGATTCCCGCTCGCAGCGAGTTGCGAATGCTGTCGAGCTTGACGGTTTGGCCGTCCACTTTCACCGCACTGGAAATATCACCGCGCAGGCCGGCAAGCGCTTCAACGAGGACTTCCGCTCCCGAACCCAACTGGCCGACCACGGCGAGGATTTCACCCGGCGCGACGTCGACTGACAGTTGCTTGACCTTGTCCGCGACCGTCAGGTTGGAAATCGAAAGACGCGGCGCCACATTGGCGCGATTCTCCGGCGGCATGACCTTGCTGTGCACCAGCTCGCGACCAATCATTGCCTTGACCACCTCTGCGGTCGTCATATCCGCGGTGCGCTGCGTGAGCACATGCTGTCCATTGCGGAAGACCGTTACCCGGTCTGTGAGCGCAAACACTTCGTCCAGTCGATGACTGACGAAAATCATCGCGGTCCCCTGGTCACGCAGTTTGCGCGCGACATCGAAGACCCGAACAATCTCCGCATCCGACAAGGTCGCGGTAGGTTCGTCCAGCAGCAGGACCTTCGCTTGACGCGACATGCCCCGGGCGATTTCGACGAGTTGGCATTCGGCGAGGCTCAGTCGCGACGCAGGCGCGTCGAGCTTGATATGCGACAGTCCGACCGAATCCAGATGCTCACGGACAGAGTCCCGGTATTGGCTGCGACGGTAGATTGCGCTCTGGTTCGCGCCACCGAGAAGAATGTTATCGAGCACCGACAGCGTCGGGACGATAGCCAGCTCCTGGTGAACGATGGAGATGAGTCTCGGGTCGGTGCGATGCCCCAGCTTAAGTTGATGTCCGTCGATGGTAATTTCACCGTCGTCCGGCTGCACCAGGCCACCGAGAATTTTGATAAACGTGCTTTTGCCTGCACCGTTCTCGCCACATAGCGCGTGAATCTCACCAGGCGCCAGCTCGAGGCTGACGCCGGTGAGCGCCTTCACGCCACCATAGTGTTTGGTCAGATTGCGAGCGCACAGCAGACTCTGGGTGGCGAGCGTCTCGCCGCCTGTTTTCGCGTCTTGCAGCATTGTCTTCCTCCATACGCGGACACTCTTCGGTCGTCCGCTGCTACGGGTCGATGCCCGTCACGGTCACCTTGCTCATACGCGTGATTGCTCACGCTTCGTGACGCCTACATTTCGAATAACGAAGCCTTGCATCGACGCTGAAGCGCAGGTGTGCCGTGGGCGCGACCGCATCAGCGATGCCGCTGCTGTGAGTTCAGGAGGAGAGGAATTGGCAAAGAATCGCTGCGTGCGCAGGAATGCATGTCGTCTCCATCCGAAACTCGCTTTAGCGGCTTCGTTATCGTTAAACACAGGTTATTCGTTCGCCGAGGAAAGAAAAATGCGTGGCCGCGAAATGATATTTCCAGCCACCGGAAATATCGGCGTCCGGCTGCAGTCGTACAGAAACGCGGTCGGTTACAGAGAGACTCTCCGTGCCTCGGCCGAAGACCGGATAGCGGCGTCGACAATCCGTTGGATTTCCCACGCTTCCCGAAAGTCCGGGAACGTGGGCGTTCCATGTTCGATTGCGGCGATGAATTCCGCCATCTCTATGGTTTTCAAATCGTTGAAGCCCAATTGGTGGCCGCCCGCCATCGTGAAGTTTTCGTAGGGACGATGTGCGGGTCCGGCTTCGATTCGAGTGAATCCCGATGTCCGTACGTCGCCGCCGGCCTTGAAATAGCGGAGCTCGTTCAAGCGCTCCTGTGAAAAGCACAATGCACCCTTTGTTCCATAAATCTCGAACTCGAGTTGCATCTTGCGGCCAGTCGCGGTCCAGTTTGCTTCGATTGAGCCCAAACACCCGCGGTCGAACGTCACCATCAATCTGGCAATGTCGTCGACCTTGACCTTCCGGCGCTCGGGCGAACCAGGCGACACTGGGCGCGACTTATTGACGGTCTCGAGTTGCGCGTTCACATGGGTGATAGGACCAAGAAGGAAGCGCGACATTCCGACGATGTGGTTGCCGATTTCCGCCAGCGCGCCAGCACCGTTTTGAGGGTCGACTCGCCAGCTATAGGGAATCTCAGGGTCGGCCATGTAGTCTTCCGCATGGATGCCGCGAAAGCTCGTGATATCGCCCAGTTCGCCGGACGCGATCATCTCCCGCGCCAGTTTGAGAAGGGGATTCTTGATGTAGTTGTAGCCGACTTGCGTGACGACGTTCGCGGACTCGGCCGCCTTCATCATGTCGTGAGCATCGGAAGCGCATGGCGCAATAGGCTTCTCGCAATGCACATGCTTCCCGGCGGCGATCGCTGCCAATGCCATCTCTCGGTGCAAGCTGCATGGCGTCGTGATTGAGACGACCTGAATATCGCGGTCTTCGAGGAGTGACCGCCAGTCATTTGTCGCACGCTCGAAGCCAAACTGCTCGGCCGCTTGCCTCGCTCCGGCCTCGCTGACATCGGCGACGGCCACCATCCGCGGGATCAAAGACTCAGGAAAAGCATTCGGCACCGCTCTGTACGCCAGCGCGTGCGCTTTTCCCATAAAGCCAGTTCCAATCACCGCAACGCCAATCTCTCGTCTCATTCGTGTCTCCGTGCTTAAGCGAAAGCGACCCCGCAGGGTCGCGTTGCGTCCTATTGGCTACGCGGTAACTGGGTAGCCGTCGCGTGACTTACTTTTTCTGGGAATAGCAGACGTTCAACGTGGCTTTGGTGGCCGCCGGGTTCGGCAAGTACTGCACGGCTTGCGGGGCTTTGCCGGATGCGAGTTGCTTCGCGGCCTTCGCGGCGTAAGCGCCATCGTCGAAGGGAGATTGCTCGACCGTGGCATACGCCTTTCCGGCCGAGATAGCTTCCACCGCGCCGGAGTCGCAACCGTGTCCGACAATTACGAGCTTCGAAGGGTCGAGGCCGAGCCGTTGTGCGGCGGTCACCACGCCGCGAAGTTGTGAATCGTTCTCCGTGTAGATGCCTTTCACGTCTTTGAACTGCGTGAAGAGCGCCGACGCGGCGGCTTCCGCCTTCACCGCATCCCAGTCGGCCGGCTGTGAGCCGACTACTTCAATGCCCGGCGCATTCTTCTTGAGGCCATCGACGAAGCCCTGATAGCGCTGGACCTGCGGAGGCGTGCCCATCGGCCCGTTAATGACGATGACCTTGCCTTTATCGCCGTATCCCTTCTCCTTGAAGCCTTGAATCATCGTCTTCGCCGCGACGTCGCCGTTGCTGATGTCGTTTGGCCCAGTGAAGACTTTCCAGTACCGGGAGTACTTCTGGTCGGGCATCGAGTTCGAAATGACGAGCGGGATCTTTGCCTGGTCAATCTTGCGAATCGACGGGACCATTGCGCTCGAATCAACCGGCACGAGGACGATGACATCAGGCTTCTGCGCGAGCGTCTGGTCGACCTGGGTTGCCTGCTCATTCGGGTCGTAGTTGGTGACCTTCACGTCGAGCTTGATGCCTTGCGCCGCGGCCTCCTTTTCGAAGCCTTTGACATAGAGCGCCCAGTACTCGACGCTCTGCGTCGGCATAAGCAATGCGACGCGGGGTTGGTCGGCGGCTTGGGCGCCACTGCCGAAAGCGGTGGCGATAGCGCTGACAGCAAGGCAAGAAATAACGGATTTGCGGATGTTCATGCTGTGTCTCCTGATGGCCCGTGAGATAGGTGAGCCGGGTTTTAATGTTCTCGAGAAGGCACAGTACGGCTTGGTATGGGAAAGAAAAATGCGACAGAACGAAAAGTTATTTCCGCTCACTGGAAAAATTGCGACTTGCAGACGGCGATAGCCACGCGGCTTTCGAAGAATGACGCTGCGCGCCGCTTTTGCGGGCCGCGACACGCCCAGCAATCCGCAAAACGCCAGCGTGTAGATTCAAACTCTACGGTGAGACGATTCGAGGGTTGTTTATCCGCTGCCGTTTCTACGCGATAGTTCAGGGCATGGTTTTCTGGCGACGGCCGTCGGGTCGGTCGCTGCTTTCTTAACGAGGGTTTTCATGTCCAGATCTAAAGTCGAACTTGTTGCTGCTTACTTCACCCTTTCGGGCGACGTCTTTCCGTTTGGCCCGACGGAAATCAGTCCATTCAGCTTCAAGGATCGCGTTGAAGCGGCAGCAAAAGCGGGCTGGGACGGCATCGGCCTGATTCATTCGGATATCTATGCAACGGCCGACAAGATCGGCTTCCCGGAAATGCGCCGAATCCTCGAAGCCAACGGCATGAAGCACGTCGAGTTCGAGTTCCTGGTCGACTGGTATCAAACCGGCGAGCGCCGCCGCACGTCGGACAGCATGCGGTACTACTACCTGAAGGCTGCGGAAGAACTTCGTGCGCGCATCGTGAAGGTCGGTCCAGGCATTGGCGAAGAAACCGCAAACATCCCGCTGATGGTCGATGAATTCGGCAAGCTGGCTGACGATGCCCAGAAGCGCGGTACGCAAGTGATGCTGGAAATCATGCCGTTCAGCAACGTACGCACGATTGAAACCGGCAAGGCCATCGTCGAAGGCGCGAACAGGAAGAACGCGGGTCTGCTGCTCGACATCTGGCACCTGAGCCGCGGCAACGTCGACTTCAAGGAAATCGCCACGATCAAGCCGGAATTTATCAAGGGCATCGAACTCGACGACGCGGACCGTTACGCAATCGAGCCGCTGTGGATGGACACCTGCCACAAACGCCGTCTGCCTGGTGAAGGCGTACTCGACGTGCAGGGCTTCATCAAGGCAGTCCAGGCGACGGGCTTTGACGGTCCGTGGGGCGTGGAAATATTGTCGGAAGTCGAGCGAAAGCTGCCGCTCGAGGAGATGGCCACACGTGCGTACAACGCGACGATTCGGCAGTTCGAGAATTAAGCACGACGCCTGAACCAGGTAGGCGAACGGCCGCCGCCAGATGCTTGCGGCCATTTGTTTCGACATTTCGACGTGCCGGTCGCTCGTTCACGATGAGCGACCTTCTCTCCCAAAAGAGAACTGCTTCCCGCTCAGCAGTTCCTTTGTCCGCAGGGTGATATCCGACAGGCCCTTTTGCACGATTCTCGGGCGCTCGCGGTGCTCAAAGCAACGCGGCCGCTCGTCCCACCTTAGCGGCCGCACGACTGCCCACAACCTACATGCCGATGCTGGCGCCGCCGCTCGAACTCGTGCCTGTACTCGTTCCCGTGGCGGAACCCGGGGTCGATGCCGGATTCAGATCGATTCTTCCATAGACACCGTCCGCTTCGTCATTGGGCCCCGCGGCGAAGAAGAGGGTAGTGGCAGGCTGATTGTCGAGCCCGTTGCCGAACGCGATGCCCCACAAACCCGGCTCGACGATCGCCTTGCCGTTCGAACTCTTGATGGCGCCCATCGACTGGCCGCTCGATGCGTTGAACGCGTTGATCGTGCCGTCGCCGAAATTGCCGATCAGCACAGCGCCGCTCAATGAGCCGAAATTGCCCGGCGCTTGCGCAATACCCCACGGCGCATTCAGCGCGCCGCCCGTTGCAAAGTGCTGCTTGAGATTGCCCGCCGTGTCGAATACGTCGACCATGCCGAGTCCGGCTCCGGCGACGTCGTCATGTTTGTCGGAATCCTGCTTCGCATAGGTGACGAACAGATTCGATCCGATCAACTGGATGCCGAACGGCGCGAAGCCGGCAGGAATGGATGGATCCGCAAAGGCGCCGGGCATGGCGACTTTGGCAAAATTGGTGTCGAAGACGTCGATCTTGCTGTTATGGAAATCGGTGGCGTAGAGAAAGTTGTTGCCGTTGTTCGGCGCGAGCGCGAGGCCCTTGTACACGGCGCCGCCGGTGCCGTCGTCGTACATGACAAACGCATTCGTCGGCCCAACGGCGGGCGCCCACGCGGTGACGGTGCCGCCTTCTCCCACGAAGATAAACGCGGCGACGCCCGTCTTGCCGTTTCGCGTCACGTTGAAGCTTTGCGTGCCGTTGAATACGATGCCGGTCGGCGACGCTGTTCCATTCGTACCATCGGGGATCGTGACGACCAGCGATTGCGGCACGCCGTTGCCGTCATAGAGTGTCGCGAGGTTGGTTCCGTTGTCGGCGACCCAGACGAAGCCTTTCGGATTGAAGGCCACGCCCCAGGCATTCTTCAGATTGGGGTCCGTGTGCGCCGCCGACACGGCGCCGTCCGAGACGAGCGCCGTTGCGGTGAACGACGACTGCAAAGGCGGCCCGGAACTGTTCGAGCTGGAACTGCCGCCGCACGACGCGAGTGTCGCGATAGCCGCGCCGCACGCTACGACGGTGAACGCTGCGAGTAGAGACTTCATGGCCGCACTCCTTGTTCCGTCCAAAGATCACAACGCTGAATGAACGGGAAGGCGAACGGGTTTATTCCAGTGGTGGGAAATTATTTGCGGGTGCTTTGTATGGCTGAACTGGCGATCCGCTGCGGATCGATTGAGTAAGAGAACAGAACAGCGCACACGCCGCTTCCGGCCGCTCAGTCGCTGTGCAGCGTATCGATAATCGCCTGCGTGATGCCGGGCCGGCCATATGACGCGCGCTGGATCATGCCGACTGTGCGCAGCACCGGCGGATCTGAAATCGGCAGCACGCGCAGTAACGGATCGTTTTGCCAGTTGCCGCGATGCAGAAGCGGCAGCACTGCGACGCCGACATTTTCGCGCACCAGCGCGACGATCGTCTCGATCGAATTGAGTTCGAGATATTCGTTGACCGTCACGCCGGCTGTTTGCAGCGCATGCTCGACGACGCGCCCGGTGCGCACGCGCCGGTCGAAGCGCAGAAAGGGATAGCTGCGCAGAATCCGCCGCGGATCGTTGTCGCCGATTTCGCGGCTGACCACCAGCATCAGCGGCTCCGTGTAGAGCGTCGTCCACTTCAGCGTGTCGGGCAGGGTGGTGTCGGCATGCGCGACGACCGCCGCGATATCGACTTCACCCGCCTCGACCATCCGCGCCAGTTCGTCGGAGCGCGACGACAGCAGCCGCACATCCAGTTGCGGATGCGCGGCCTTCAAACGCGCGATGACCAGCGAGAGCGCGCCGATCACCGACACCACCGCGCCGATGGTCACCGGCCCGACCATCGAATCCGCCGGCGTCGCCTCCAGTTCGGCCAGCAGGTCGAAAATCTGCTCGACCTTCGGCCAGATATCTTGCCCGTCGCGGCTCAATGCGATCTGCCGGCCGCTGCGGTCGAATAGCTGGCGGCCGAGCGCCTGTTCGAGCCCGCGCATCTGCAGGCTGACCGCCGCCTGGGTCAGCGCGACGCTGTCGGCCGCTGCCGCAAATGATCCGGTGCGCGCGACTGCCCGAAAGGTCCTCAGCATGCGCAGCGTGGGCATCGTTCATCCTCAAGAAAAAGTTAAGTACGGGTAAGAAATATTAATATTTTCTGTCGTAAAGCGCACCACATAATCGCCGCGAGACAGCCTTGAACAGGACTAGCAGCACGATATGGAGTTTCCCAGCGTGACCGATGACGCCCGCCGACCGGTTCTCGAGGTTCGCGGCTTTTCGTTGAAGTTTTCGCGCGCGGCCGACGCGCCCAACCTCGTCGATGACGTGTCGTTCTCGGTCGGCACTGGCGAGACGCTATGCATCGTCGGCGAATCGGGCTGCGGCAAGAGCGTCACGTCGCTCGCACTGATGGGGCTCCTCGCGAGTCCGCCTGCGCAACGCGTCGCCGGCACCGCGCACTTCGAAGGCAAGGACCTGTTCGCGCTGTCCGAGCGCGAACTGGCCGATATTCGCGGCAACCGGCTGTCGATGATCTTTCAGGAGCCGATGACGTCGCTGAATCCGGCGTTCACGGTCGGCGAGCAGATCGGCGAAAGTATCCGCCGGCATCGCAATGTGGAGCGCCGGCAAGCGCGCGAAGAGGCGCTCGAGATGCTGCGGCTGGTGCGGATTCCGGCGCCGGAAACCCGGCTCGATGCGTACCCGCATCAGCTTTCCGGCGGCATGCGCCAACGCGTGATGATCGCGATGGCGCTCGCGAATCGCCCGCGCCTGTTGATCGCCGACGAGCCGACGACCGCGCTCGACGTGACCATCCAGGCGCAGGTGCTGGCGCTCGTGAAAAATCTGCAAGCCGAGACCGGCACGGCGATGGTGTTGATCACGCACGACCTCGGCGTCGTCGCGGAAGTTGCCGACCACGTTGCGGTGATGTACGCGGGACGCATCGTCGAATACGGCACCGTCGCCGATCTGTTCGACGACCCGCAACATCCGTACACGATCGGCCTGATGGGCGCGATTCCTTCGGTCGGCAAGCGGGAAGGCGCGCTTGCGACGATCCGCGGTTCGGTGCCGTCGCCTGAGTTGATGCCGCACGGCTGCCGCTTCGCGCCGCGCTGCCCGTTCGCCGAACAACGCTGCATTGACGCCGCGCCGCCTGATAAGGTGATCGCCGGCGTGCATCGCGTTGCGTGCTGGCTCGCTCCGGTCGAACAGGTCGCCGCGCCGGTATTGCGTGAGGAAATGGCATGACGACGCCCAATAAACCGACGCCGCACGCACCGACGCGGCACCCACAGCCGGCCTCGCAGCCGGCTTCCCATTCGCCGGCGCCGATCATCGAGGCGCGCTCGCTGACGAAGCATTTTGGCGGTACGCGGCAGCTCTTCATGCGCACGCCAACGGTCTATGCAGTCAACGAGGTGTCGTTCGCGGTGCAGGCGGGCGAGACCTTCGCGATCGTCGGCGAATCGGGCTGCGGCAAGTCCACGCTGGGCCGCCTGCTGCTTCGTCTGATCGATTCGACGGACGGCCGCGTCTTCTATCAAGGCAAGGACATCACGCATGAGCAAGGCGCGCCGCTGCGGCGGTTGCGCCGCGAAATGCAGATCATCTTTCAGGACCCGTTCGCGTCGCTGAATCCGGGCATGACGATCGGCAAGATCGTCGGCGAGCCGATCGCGCTGCACGGGCTCGCGCACGACAGCGCCGGGCACCGCGAGCGCGTCGCTCACCTGCTGCGCACGGTCGGCCTGCAGCCGGCCTACGCGAACCGTTACCCGCACGAATTCTCCGGCGGCCAGCGGCAACGGATCGGCATCGCGCGCGCATTGGCCGGTGAGCCGAAGCTGATCGTCGGCGACGAGCCGGTGTCGGCGCTCGACGTCTCGGTGCAAGCGCAGGTGATCAATCTTCTGGAGACGCTCAAGCAGGACCTCGGCCTCACGCTGATCATGGTTGCGCACGACCTTGCGGTGATCCGCCATATGAGCGACCGCGTCGCCGTGATGTATCTCGGCGAGATCGTCGAGCTGGCCGATGTCGATGCACTGTTCGACGCGCCGCTGCATCCGTACACGCAAGCACTGCTGCGCGCGATTCCGGCGAGCAGCCCGCACGAGCGGCGTGCGAAGCCCGCGTTGTCCGGCGATCTGCCGAGTCCGACCGCGCCGCCTTCGGGTTGCCGTTTCCATACGCGCTGTCCGCATGCGAAGCCGCATTGCGCTGAAGTGCGGCCAGTCAGCGAACGACTCGATGACGGACGGCAGGTCGCATGCCACTTCTGGCGCGAGATCCAGAACGCCGGCAGCGGCGCACCGCTGGCCACGAGCGTCAGTCCGAAATTGATCGAGCGGCTCGCGATCTACCGTGAGCGCCAGACGGCGCTAGCTTCCGCGGGCGACTGAGCCGGTGGCCGCGATGAAATTCGAGCGAAGAAGCGGGACGCGCGCCGCGCCGCCAGCCTCTTCACCACACCGTTTGATGAATCGGAATACAAAGGGAAAATGCTCATGCGAAGAATGTTGATTGCCGCGGCGCTCGCACTTGGCGCCGGCGCCGCGATGGCCCAGACCGGTCAGACGATACGGATCGGCTTGCAGGACGACATCGGTTCGCTCGACCCCGCACGCAGCGTGCAGCTCGTCGACCGGATCGTGTTTGCGTCGCTGTGCAACGCGCTCGTCGATATCACGCCCGACCAGAAGATCGTACCGATGCTGGCAACCTCGTGGACGACGAGCGCCGACGGCAAGACGCTGACATTCAAGCTGCGCAAAGGCGTGAAGTTCCAGAACGACGAGCCGTTCAACGCGGCCGCCGTCAAGGCGAACCTCGACCGCGACCGCACGCTGCAGACGAGCAACCGCAAGAGCGAACTGGCGTCGGTCGATCACGTCGACGTCATCGACGACTACACGGTTGCCATCGTGCTGAAGCAGCCCGACGCCGCGCTGCTCGCGACGCTGACCGACCGCGCCGGCATGATGCTCGCGCCGAAGACGCTCGCCGATCCGGCCGGCGTCGCCGCGCATCCGGTGTGTTCGGGGCCGTACAAGTTCGTTCAGCGCGTGCAGAACGATCGCGTCGTGCTCGAGAAATTCGCCGGCTACTGGGACGCCGACAAATACCCGATCCAGCGCGTGGTCTTCCTGCCGATTCCGGACAGCACCGTGCGCCTCGCCAATCTGCGCTCGGGTTCGCTCGACATGCTCGAGCGCCTCGCGCCCTCCGATGTCGCGTCGGCGAAGAGCGACACGAACTTGAGGTTCGCGCCGGTCAGCGGCTTCGGCTACTACTACGTGACGTTCAATATCGGCAACGGCAAGCGCAGCAACGCGGTGCTGAAAGACAGGCGCGTGCGGCAGGCATTCGAGCTCGCGATCGACCGCGACGCGATCAACCAGGTGATCGGCGCGGGCATCTTCGCGCCCGCGAATCAGGCGGTGCCGAAGTCGAGCCCGTACTACAACGCGTCGCTGCCGATGTCGCATCGCGACATCGCGAAGGCGAAGGCGCTGCTGAAGGCGGCGGGCCACGAGCATGTCGACATCGAGTTCACTTATCCGAACAACACGGTGTCGAGCCAGATCGTGCAGATGATGCAGGCGATGGTCAGCGAAGCCGGCTTCAATCTCAAGCTGCGGCCGACCGACTACGCGACCGAACTCAACGCCGCCCACAGCGGCGACTTCGAGGCGATGTACCTCGGCTGGTCGGGCCGTGTCGATCCGGACGGCAATCTGCATCAGTTCAACACCTGTTCCGGCAACCTCAATTACGCGCATTACTGCAACCCCGAAGTCGACCGCCTGCTCGACGCCGCGCGCGTGAAGCTGACCACCGCGGAACGCAAAACCGACTACGAAGCGGCGTCGAAGCTGCTCGCCGACGACGATCCGATCGTCTATGTCTATAACCAGCCGTGGCCGTTCGAGCTGTCGAAGAAAGTGCAAGGCTTCACGCCGTATCCCGACGGCCTGGTCCGCCTGCGCGGCGTCAGTATCAAGGGCTGAGCGGTCATGCTGCGGATCATTGCAAATCGCATGCTGGTCGCCATTCCGACGCTGATTCTGGTGTCGATGCTGATCTTCGGCCTGCAGAAGCTGCTGCCGGGCGACCCCGTGACGGCGATGGCCGGGGAAGACCAGGACCCGCAGTTGATCGCGTCGCTGCGCGTCAAGTACCACCTCGACGAGCCGGTGCCGACGCAGTACGCGCTGTGGGTACGTGACGTCGTGCGTGGCGATCTCGGCGCGTCGCTGCGCACCGACGTGCCGGTGACGTCGCTGATCGCGCAGAAGCTGCCGGTCACACTGCAACTCGCGGCGATGGCGATGATCTTCGCCATCGGTATCGGCATTCCGGCGGGCGTCATCTCCGCCGCGAGCCGCGGCGGCGCGCTCGATTACGGAGCGAACGTGTTCGCGCTGTCCGGCATGTCGATCCCGAACTTCTGGCTCGGGATCATGCTGATCTTCATCGTGTCGGTGCGCTGGCATCTGTTGCCGTCGTCCGGCTATGTGTCGCCGGCCGAAGACTTCTGGCTCAGCATCAAGACGATGCTGATGCCCGCGTTCGTGCTCGGCGCTTCGCTCGGCGCGCAATTGATGCGTCACACGCGCAGCGCGATGCTGAGCGTACTGCGCACCGACTATATCCGGACCGCGCGTGCCAAAGGGCTGCTGCGCGGCACCGTCGTCGTCAAGCACGCCTTTCGCAACGCGCTGGTTCCGATCGTCACCGTGCTCGCGCTGCTGTTCGGCGAACTGCTCGCGGGTGCGGTGCTGACCGAACAGGTTTTCACGATCCCCGGCTTCGGCAAGCTCATCGTGGACGCCGTGTTCAATCGCGACTATGCGGTCGTGCAGGGCGTGGTGCTCGTCACCGCGCTGTGCTTCATCGTCGTGAACCTGTGCGCCGACGTGTTGTACGTCCTCCTCAATCCCCGACTGAGACGCAGCTGATGGCTACTCCCGCCGCCCCCGTTCGTGCCTCGGCCGCTGCGTCGCAGACGACCGTACTGCCGCGCCGCGAGCGCCGCGGACTGGTGAAATTCATGCGCAATCGCGCTGCCGTGTTCGGCGCGGCGCTCGTGCTGCTGATCGTCGTCATGGCGGTCTTCGCGCCCTGGCTGTCGCATTACGACCCGGTGCAGGCCAGCTTCATGACCGTGCGCCAGGCGCCCTCGGCCGCGCACTGGTTCGGCACCGACGAACTCGGCCGCGACGTGCTGAGCCGTCTGCTGTGGGGCGCGCGTGCGTCGTTGCTGGCGGGCGTCGTGTCGGTCTGCATCGCGGTCGCGATCGGCGTGCCGCTCGGCTTGCTGGCCGGCTATTTCGGCAAGCTCGTCGACGGCGTGATCTCGCGAATCGCCGATGCGTTGCTGTCGATTCCGTTCCTGATCCTCGCCATCGCGCTCGCCGCGTTCCTTGGACCGAGCCTGACCAACGCGATGGCCGCGATCGGCATCTCCGCGATGCCGCGCTTCGTCCGGCTGACGCGCGGCCAGGCGATCACCGTGAAGGCCGAGGACTACGTGGAAGGCGCGCGGGCAATCGGCCTCGGCCACGCACGGATCATTGTGCGGTACATTCTGCCTAACGTGCTGCCGCCGATCATCGTGCAGGCCAGCCTGACGATCGCGACCGCGATCATCGCCGAAGCGAGTCTGTCGTTCCTCGGGCTCGGCCAGTTGCCGCCGTCGCCGTCGTGGGGTTCGATGCTCAACACCGCGAAGGACTTTGTCAGCCAGGCGCCGTGGATGTCGATTTTCCCCGGCATCGCGATCTTCCTGGCCGTGCTCGGTTTCAACCTGCTTGGCGACGGTCTGCGCGATGCGCTCGATCCGCGCGAGTCGTGACCGGATTCCGTCACCGCTTTCATCGGCCGACTGGCCCTCTCATCACTTTCGTTTGAGTTTTCAATGACACGTTTCAATTGGCAAAACCCGTATCCGACACCGCGCTTGCCCGTGTTCGCGCGCAACATCGTTTCGACGTCTCATCCGCTTGCCGCGCAAGCCGGCTTGCGCATGTTGTGGAAAGGCGGCAATGCCATCGATGCGGCGATTGCCGCAGCGGCGGCGATCACGCTCGTCGAGCCGGTCTCCAACGGCCTCGGCAGCGACGCGTTCGCGCTCGTCTGGGACGGCAAGAAGCTGCACGGCCTGAATGCGTCCGGCGTCTCGCCGGCGGCATGGAACGTCGATTACTTCAAGCGTAAGTACGGCGAGGAAAACGGTCTCGCGAAGCATCCCAAGCGCGGCTGGGATGCGGTGACGGTGCCGGGCGTCATCGCCGGCTGGGAGGCGTTGCATCAGAAGTTCGGCACGCTGCCGTTCGCCGACCTGATGGAGCCGGCGATCGAGATCGCCGAACGGGGTCACGCGGTGGCAAGCGTGGTTGCGTACAAGTGGGCGGCGGCCGTGCCCGAGCTCAAGGATCAGCCCGGTTTCGCCGACACGTTCATGCCGCGCGGCCGCGCGCCGGAAGTCAGCGAACTGGTGCGCTTTCCCGGCCACGCGAAGACGCTGCGCAAGCTGGCGGAGCAGGGGCCGCGCGCTTACTACGAAGGCGAGATCGCCGAACAGATCGCCGCGTTCTCGCGCCAGGGCGGCGGCGCGCTCACGATGGACGACTTGCGCAACTACCGTGTCGACTGGGTCGAGCCGATCAGCAAGGACTATCGCGGCCACACGGTGCACGAGATTCCGCCGAACGGGCAGGGCATTGCCGCGCTGATCGCGCTCGGCATTCTCGAACAGTTCGACCTGGGCTCGCTGCCGGTCGACGGCATCGAATCGCAGCACCTGCAGATCGAAGCCATGAAGCTCGCGTTCGCCGACGTCTACCAGTACGTCGCCGACCCGCGCTCGATGGAGGTCACGCCGGAACAGATGCTCGACGACGCGTATCTGAAGTCGCGCGCGAAGCTGATCGACCGCAAGCGTGCCACGCAATTCGACTTCGGCATGCCGAAGGCGGGCGGCACGATCTACATGTCGGTGGCGGACGAGCGCGGCATGATGGTCAGCTTCATTCAGTCGAACTACATGGGCTTCGGCTCGGGCATCGTGGTGCCGGACTCGGGCATTTCGCTGCAGAACCGCGGCTACGGGTTCTCAATGGATCCGAAGTCGGCGAACGTGGTCGAGGGCGGCAAGCGGCCGTTCCATACGATCATCCCCGCGTTCCTCACGCAGCAGGTGGACGGCACACAGGAAGCGGTGATGAGCTTCGGCGTGATGGGCGGCGACATGCAGCCGCAAGGGCATCTGCAATCGGTCGTGCGCATGCTCGACTACGGCCAGCAACCGCAGGCCGCCTGCGACGCCCCGCGCTGGAAGGTCAATCGCGACTTCTCGGTCGACGTCGAAGCGACGCTCGATGTGGACACGGTGCGCGCGCTCCAGGGGCTCGGCCATACGATCAAATCGGTCGACGATCCGTATATGGATTTCGGCTCCGGGCAGTACATCTGGAAGCTCGACCGCAACGATCCCGAACGCGGTTATGTCGCCGCGAGCGACACCCGGCGCGACGGACTGGCCGCCGGGTTCTGAGCGGGGCGTTCGACCTACACCGCTTGCAACAGGGCACTGAGCGTGCGCGGCGCCGGAGCGAAGAACACCGCGCCGGTGTGCGCAGTCGAGAAATCGAGCAGGCGGTCGTGCATGCCCGGCGGATCGCCGAGGAACATGCGCTCCAGCATCTTTTGCGTCACCCATAGATGCCTGGAGTAGCCGATGAAGTAGGTCCCATATTCGCCGTGGCCGGGGCGGCCGAAGGGCATGTTGTCGCGCAGGATATCGTGCTCGGTGCCGTCGCCGTCCACGATCGTGGCGAGGGTCTTGTGCGACTTCTGGCCGCTCGCCGCGTCGGGCAATTCCACGTTGCTGACGATCTCCCGGCCGATGATCTGCTCCTGCTCATTCCTGGGAAGCCGAGCCCACGGCTGCATTTGATGCAGATACTTTTGCACTACCACGTAGCTGCCGCCGGCGAACTCCTGATCCTCACTGCCGACCAGCGTTGACGAGCCTATCTCGCGACCGGTCGGGTTGGCTGTGCCATCGACGAAACCAAGCAGGTCGCGCGAGTCGAAGTAGCGAAAGCCCGCAACCTCGTCGGCCAGCGTCACGCTATTGCCCAGTTGATCCATCAGCAGGCGTTCGAATTCAAAGCAGAGATCCTCGCGCTCGGCCCGGATATGGAAGAAGAGATCGCCGGGCGTGGCCGGTGCCGTGTGCGTTGGACCCTCGATCGGCGTGAAGGGGCGCAGCTCCTTCGGGCGCTTGCCTGTCTGAAAACGGTCCCACAGCGCCGACCCCAAGGCCGTGATGCACGACAGCCGGCCGTTGAGATCGCGAAAGCCGACCGTCTTGATCAGATCGTCGAGACCGTCCAGGACGCCGGCGACGACCTGTAGCGCGTCGCGACCCTCGGCGACCGTCAAGGTGAGAAACACCGCCGCACGCGACAGTGGCGCATCGATGCTTTGCGAATCGATTGGGACTCGGTCCCAACTGCTGTCAGTCATTTGCATCTCCCAGATATCCGTTAGCGGGCAGTCGCGGCATGATCAAGGGGCGCCACTACGAGCACAAGATGAACCCTGGTTCGCCCGCCGACTTCCCTGAAGGATACACAGCGCCCCGCAATACCTGTGAGAGTGTAGGTCTTCATAAATGCCGCTAGCCATGTCGACACGACTGCTAGCGGCTAGGCGCGCGAGAAACTCGACTCCGGGTGGGCCGCGATAAAAACAGGCAGGTCGGTGGTCGGCGGTCTCGCGGGAACCTCGAAGAACATTTCGCAGACCCACCCGCGATGATACGAAGCGTGGTTCACGAGATGCATGAACATCGCGCCGCGCGACATCGTCGAACGCTCGCCCGAGATGAACGCGAACGTCAACTCTTCAGCCAGCGACGCATCGCTTTGTGCATCGGCCCAACGTTCGAACCATGCGTTCACGTCCTGTTGCGCGCGACGCAAGTCGTTCAGCTCGGCGTGCAGCACCACGCTGCGCGTCGTGAAGCCGTGCTCCTTGCGTTCGAGATGCGCCTTCCAGATCAGATCGACCACATAGTTATGATTCAGCGTGCCGATCATCGTTTTGAACAACGTCTGCCGCGTCTTGACGACTTCCTCCGGCGCGAGGGCACCGGTGGCGTCGAAAAGCACCGTGTCGGCCCAGCTCTTATAGCGGGAAAGAATGCGGGCGGTTTGCGTATTGATCATGACTCGTTTCCTCGATTATTCACTTGCGTCGTTTAACACGTCGAGCGCCGCGCGGCACGCGCCGGCCAACTGCTCGCGCATCAGGTCCTGCACGTTCGGCGAGCGGTTCACAATGGCGTCGCGAATCTTGACCGCCTGCCTGAACGACGCGAGCATGCGGCCGCCGCGCGCCATCGCAATGCGTCGCAAGCGCCGCACAGGTCCGATCAAAGCTGCGTGACTGTCCTGTAGCGTGCGGTTGTCGGCGATCGTCATCACGAGTGTGTAGAAGCGATCCAGCGCATCGACGTAACTCGCCGGATCGTCGGCATCGACGCTCGCTTGCATTGCTTCGATCACGTCGTCGAATTGCGCGGTGCCGAGCGCCGTGATGCGCTCCGACGCGAGTTGCACGGCAAGACATTCGAGCGCCGCGCGCACCGTGTAAATCTCCTCGACATCACGCAGCGTCACCGCGCGCACGTACGCGCCGACGCGCGGCAGGACCGTCACCAGTCCCTCGCGTTCCAGTTGCGCGAACGCCTCGCGCATCGGCGTGCGGCTTACGTTCAACTGCTTCGCAACCTGCACTTCCGAAAGGCGGCTGCCCGGCGCGAGCACGCCCTCGACGATCGCCTCGCGCAACGCGGGCACCACCACACCCTCGCTCAATGAGTCGCTCGATGCATGCACCGTGCGCAGGCGCGAGTGATATTTGATCGCGATCTTGTCTAGCGAATGCGCGCCTGCATGAGGCTCTTTCGCGCGCTTGCGCGCGGCGGCGCCGGCAGTCTTGACCACTGTTTTGCTGGAAGGCATTGACACCTCGTCATCATGTGAATACGCTGTATACAGATTATACAACAGGAGACGTTATGGATCGCAGTCCATTGCCGCAGCCGGTTTTGATCGAGCGAGCGGGCGACGTGCTGAGCTTTACGCTGAATCGCCCGGACGCGGGTAACGAGATTTCCGGCCCGATGTTCGACGCGATGACGGCGACGTTGCGCAGCGAAGCCGCCGAGCCGACCGCGCGCGTGCTGCGCATCCGTGCGAGCGGCGACGTTTTCTGCACGGGACGCGAGCGCGCCGCGCGCGATGCGGTGTCGATCCGTTCGGAAGTCGCGCGGCTGATCGAGCTGAAGCGGCTCGTGCGCGGCACGTCGATGATTGCGATCGCGGAAGTGCAGGGCGACGCGCACGGCTTCGGCTTCGGACTGGCGATTCTGTGCGACTTCACGCTGGTCTCGTCGCGCGCGACGCTCGCGTTTCCCGAGATGCGCAAGGGTTTGCCGCCTGCCGCGATCATGGCGTACGCGGGCCGCTACGCTTTGCCGAAGGCGCTGTTTCCGATGGTCCTGTTCGGCGACGCGTTGACGCCCGCGGCCGCGTTGCAGGCGGGGTTGATCACGAAGGTCTGCGAGCCAGCAATGCTGCGCAGCGACGCGGACGCGCTCACCGAGCGCATTCTCGCGCTCGACGATGCGGGCGTGCGCCAGTGCAAGGCATTCTTTTTGGCGGCGGAGGAATGCACGACCGAACAGAACTTCCGCAGCGCGACCGACATGCTGACCGTCGCGAGCCTGCGGCTGATGCAGGGGCGCTGAGCGCAGGTTCTTTCATCGAAGTTCATAGACGGCGAGCGCGAACTTTATCGCGGGACGGCTCGTGTTTGCGCAGAACGCCAGCGGCAAGCACCTTGCCTGGGACAGCGGTGCATGGGACGGGAGTAAGTGCTGAAGCACTAACTCCCGTCGACAGGAGACAGACAGACATGAACGTTAACGCAGGCCCGCGGCTCGACCGTTTGCCGATGTCGGGATTTCATCGGCGCATCATGTGGCTGATCGGCATCGGCATGTTCTTCGACGGCTTCGACATCTACGTCGCGTCGACGGTGCTCGGCGCCACGCTGAAAACCGGGTTCTCGACAATCGGCCAGAACGCGATTTTCGTGTCGCTGACTTTTCTCGGCATGATGCTCGGTTCGCTCGGCACCGGCTTTCTCGGCGACCGCTTCGGCCGCCGCTTCACGTATCAGGCGAATCTCGCGGTGTTCGGACTCGCCTCGCTCGGCGCAGCGCTCGCACCGAACATGAGCGTGCTGATTGCGTGCCGCTTCGTGATGGGCTTGGGCCTCGGCGCGGAAAACGTCGTCGGCTATTCGACATTGACCGAATTCGTGCCGCCGCAAAAGCGCGGCAAGCTGCAAGGACTGATGGCTGTGTTCGTCGTGTCCGGGTTGCCGGTCGCGGGGCTCATCGGCCTCGCGCTGATTCCGGCGTTCGGCTGGCGCGCGATGTTTGTTCTGGGCGGCTTCGGCGCGCTGGGCGTCTGGTATGCGCGCAAGTCGCTGCCCGAGTCGCCGCGCTGGCTCGACTCGGTCGGCCGTCACGCGGAGGCGGACGCGATCCTGCGACGCATCGAAGACGAAGTCGCGCACACGCACGGCGGCCAACCGCTGCCGCCGCCTGCCGTTGCGAAAACGCCGAGCCAGGCTGCGGCTGCGCTGTCGTTCGGCTCGCTGTTCAGCGGCGCGATGCTGCAACGGATGATCGTCGGCTGCGTGACGCTCGTCGTCATCAATACGCTGCTGTACGGCTTCGTTACCTGGCTGCCGACGTTCTTCGTGCATCAGGGTTTCAGCATCGCGAAGTCATTCGGCTTCGCGCTCGTCATGTCGCTCGGCGCGCCAATCGGCTCTGCAATCGGCGCATTGACGGCGGACTCGTGGGGCCGCAAGCCGACCATCATCGGCGCGTCGCTCGCGGCGATCGTGTTCGGCGCGATCTATCCGTTCGTCTCGAATCCGCTGCTGCTGCCCCTCGTCGGCCTGTTGCTGACCATTCCGATCTACGTGCTGGTCGCGCTGCTGTTCGCCATCTACATACCCGAACTCTTTCCGACCGAAGTCCGGCTGCGCGCATCGGGCATCTGCAACACGCTGGGCCGCGGCGCGACGATCGTGACGCCGTTTATCGTCATCGCGCTGTACGCGCGGCACGGCATTGTCGGCGTACTCGCACTGATGATCGGCCTGCTCGCGATTCAGATCGTCGTCGTCGCGTGGCTCGGCGTCGAGCCGACCGGCCAGCGTCTCGAAGACCTGCAACCCGCCGACTCACAGACACCCGATGCGCTGCGCACCGATGCGCATGCATCGCCTCTGAAGTGAACCACCTGGAATCGATCTCTATGGACACAGTGAACCAGACCCATCTCGATGCACAGCTTTTCATCGACGGCGCATGGACGGACGCCGACACCGGCCGCACGCTCGATATCGTCAATCCCGCGACCGGTGAAGTGATTGGCGCGCTCGCGGCCGCGTCGGAACAGGATGTGGACCGCGCGGTGCACGCGGGCCATCGCGCGTTCGAAAGCGGCGCGTGGCGCGACATGCCGATCCAGCAACGCGCGCGCGTGCTGAATCGTTTCGCCGATCTGTTCGAAGCGGACCTCGAACAGTTTTATCGGCTCGAAACGTTGAACAACGGCCGGCCGATCTCGGAGACACGCGCGCAGATTTCGCGTCTGCCGCAGTTCTACCGCTATTTCGCGGCGCTCGCGCTGACGCGCCGCAGCGACGTGATTCCGGTGGAAGGGCCGTACCTGTGCTACACGCAGCGCGTGCCGCTCGGCGTCGTCGCGTTGATGACGTCGTTCAATCATCCGCTGATGATTCTGTCGAAGAGTCTTGCGCCCGCGCTCGCGACCGGCAATAGCGTCGTCATCAAGGCGTCCGAGCAGACGCCGCTGACCACCGTGCGCCTCGTGCGTCTACTGGATGAAGCAGGCGTGCCGAAGGGCGTCGTGAACGTCGTGAACGGCGAAGGGCGCGAAGCGGGCGCGGCGCTTGCGCGGCATCCGCTGATCCGCAAGGTCGTTTTCACGGGCGGCACTGAAGTCGGCCGCTCGATTGGCGAAGCCGCGGCGCGCAGCTTCGCGTTGACGACGCTCGAACTCGGCGGCAAGGGCGCCGTGATCCTGTTCGACGATTTCGACATGGAGCGCGCGGTGAACGGCGCGGCGTTCGCGGCCTTCATCGGCGCGGGACAAACCTGCGTGTGCGGCGCGCGGATTCTGGTGCACAAGTCGATCCATGCGGAGTTTCTCGAACGCTTCCGCGCGAAAGCGGCGGCCATTCGCGTGGGCGATCCCGCCGATGTGAAGACGCAACTCGGGCCGGTGATTTCCGAGCGCTCGCGTCAGCGCATTCTGGCGATGCTGGAGCGTGCGAAGGCAGCGGGCGCGAAGGTGCTGACGGGCGGCGGCGTGCCGTCCAGCCTGAAGCAGGGCTTTTTTATCGAGCCGACTGTGCTGTATGACGTCGATCCGCGTTCGGAGATCGGTCAGGACGAGGTGTTCGGGCCGGTCACCGTCGTGATGCCGTTCGACGACGAGGCGGACGCGATCCGCATCGCCAACGACACCCAGTTCGGTCTCGCCGCTTCCGTGTGGACCCAGGACGTCGCGCGGGCGCATCGCGTGGCGAGCAAGCTCGAATTCGGCATGGTGTGGGTCAACGATCACCACCGGCTCGATCCGGCGTCGCCGTGGGGCGGTTTCAAGAACAGCGGCGTGGGGCGCGAGACGGGTGTCGAATCGTTCGATCAGTTCAGCGAGCCGCGCGCGGTGACGATCAATACGAGCGGCAAAACCATCGACTGGTATGCGGACGATGGCGAACCTAAGCGTCTTAACTGATTCTTCTGGAGTGACGCAAGGGGACTGACTTCGCTCACGGCTGTCGGGTTGGTCGGAGTGAGCTGCGTTTGGACATGCGTGGCATGAGGAAATGGATTGGCTTTGCCGCGCACGAAGGCGCGGCAAAGCAGCAACTTGCAATGGTGCGGCGCTAAGCGGAAAGATCCAACAGCGACCAGAGGCGCGACGCGAATCCGTGCAGGACGGCGGCGCTGCGTCCAACGCCGTTCATGATCGTTCAATCACCACTTCGAGGTATTCGCTCGGCAGCACGAGCGTCGCGTCGCCGGACCGGTTGCGGCTTTTTATCAATGTCATCAGATCGCCGAGAAGCGCCGCTTGCCGTTCGCCCTCGAGTGCGCCAAATGCCTTGTTCACCGGCCCATAAAACGTGCGGAAAACTTCCACGAAATGTTCGGGCGAGCGGTAACGGAACGTGAAGTGGCGGCTGTTTGCGACGATCTTCCGGGTTTTTCCTTCGAACAGTGTTTCCAGCCGCGCCTTCGTTCCCCACAGCGCCGGTGACGCCACGCCCGCAGGTGGCGGAATGTGCATGGCAATTGTCTTGAACACCTGGCCGATGAAGCTATCCGGCGTCCAGTTCGCGAGGCCGATGCGGCCGCCCGGCTTGCACACACGAGCCAGTTCAGCCGCTGCCTTCGCCTGGTCCGGAGTGAACATCACACCGAACGTCGACATCACGATATCAAACGAGGCGTCCGCGTAGGGCAGCGCTTCCGCGTCCGCTTCCTGAAACTCGACGGATAGACCTTCTGCTTGTGCGCGGGCGCGGCCGGCGTCCAGCAGTGAGGCGACGTAATCCGTGGAGGTGACATCGCACCAGCGGCGCGCGGCAGCCAACGTTGCATTGCCGTTGCCTGCTGCAACGTCGAGCACGCGCGAGCCGGCGCGCAGGTCAAGCGCTTCGCATAGAGCTTCTCCGACGATCTGCAGCGTCGTGCCGACGACAGCATAATTGCCGGTCGACCACGCGGCCTGTTGACGGATCTTGACGGCAGCGAAATCTGCGACGGGTAAAAAAGAAGAATCGACTGCGGACATAAACGACTCCTGAGAACCGGGGCAGCGATGAGTCAATACTCAGAGTTGCTGCCATTCAGATGACGCCGCGAACTTGCACTGTGAAAAAGCCCGCGCGACGATCGGGCGAATCAAACCAGAACCGCGAGATGCAATGGCTATTCGGCAACGCTGATGCCCGAGCCGCCCATTTCCCCCGGCAGATCTTTCTGCTTGGGCAGACCGTCTTTCATTCGAAGGCGCGACTCCGGGTAATGAACGTGCACACCGGGTTCATAGGGGAAGTCGGCGATGACTGCGGCGTAGACGTCGATCAGTTCGAGCCCGGGATGTTCGGTAAACAGATGGCCGCCGCATGACTTGCACCACTTGCGGTAGCTATGGGCTGTCTTGTTGTAAGTGCCAATATCATCGGCGCCGCGAGTAACGTGCAGCGCCTCGGGCTTCCACAGCGTGAACGCATTGACGGGCGCTCCCGACCAGCTTCGGCACGACTCACAATGGCAATAGCCCATACCCGCAGGCTCCCCGCTTACCGTGAATTGCACGGTGCCGCAAAAGCATTGACCGCGATAAGTCTCTGCGTTACTCATGTCGTTCTCCTGATGGTGGAAGGCGGCGCTCTACCGTTCGTTGTTGCGGATTCGCGTGAGTGCTAGTATCGGGACGCAAGCCATATCGGTGAATGACCGGTCGTCCAGATATTTTGCGCAGGACGCCGAAACTGATGGACGACGTCATGGATGCTCTTTCCGACGTACTTCGCCTCGTGCATCTGAGCGGAGCGGTGTATCTAAGCGCCGACTTCACTGCACCGTGGTGTGTTTTCGGCGAGGCGACGCGGGAGTTGTGCGTATCGTTTTTGCCGCGCGCAGAGCGCATCGTCTCCTATCACCTCATCACGGAAGGAAGCTGTCGCGCACGGCTCGTCGACGACCCGTCGTCCGCTATCTGCGTCGATGCCGGAGAACTTCTCGTCGTGCCGCAGGGCGAAGCGCATCTAATGGGCAGTTCGGTCGAACTCGAACCGGCGCCCTCTCACCAGATGCTGTCGCAGTATCTGGAAACCGCGCCGGGCGACGTCATCAGGTTGAGCTACGGCGGGGGCGGCGCGAAAACGCGGCTCATTTGCGGCTTCCTCGCCTGCGACGATACGCTGACCAATCCGGTGCTATCGGCATTGCCTCGTATGTTCAAGATCGACATGCGCAACGACGCGAGATCCGCGTGGCTGGAGTCGTCGTTGAAACTCGCGGCTCTCGAAGCAGCCGAATTGCGCGTAGGCAGTGCGATCGTACTCGGACGTTTGTCCGAACTGCTTTTCGTGGAGGCGGTACGGCGTTGTGTCGATTCGCTGCCTGCGGACCGCAAAGGATGGCTGGCCGGCGTCAGCGATCGTTTCGTGGGACGATCGCTCGCGTTAATGCACGCGCAACCGGCGCATGGTTGGACAGTCGATGAACTTGCCCGCAAAGCGGGCCTCTCCCGTTCGGCGCTGGCACAGCGCTTTACTCAATTGCTCGGCCAGCCACCGATGCAATATCTGGCGCGCTGGCGTCTGCAAATTGCGGCACAGGCGTTACGTGACGGAGCGCAGTCACTTACGGCTATTGCGGAGAGGGTGGGCTATGAGTCGGAGGCGGCGTTCAATCGCGCATTCAAGCGGGAATTCGGCTTGCCGCCCGCCAGTTGGCGACGCAGCCACTTGACGACGGACGGCCACGACTCGTTGTCCGACGCGCCCAACGCGCGTTTTCTCTCAGGCGAATGTTCGACCGAGGTCGGCTGCAAGACGGGTGTCAGTGGAATCTCGCCGCTATAAGCCGGTTACTGGCCACGCGGTTCATCATGCAGATCGGCAAGCTGTTCGCCGCCGTCAGAACTTATGCGTCATTCCGACGATAGCACCGCGCGCATAAGCGCCGGGCTCAACCGCGATGCCCGAATACTGCGTGCCGTCGAGCGTGTATTGCGCCTGATGGCGGTTCTGGATCAGCCCCGCAGCGGTGTACAGGATCGTCGACTTCGACAGATAGTATTCGTAGATCAGACCGACCTGCTGCGCGTTGTTGCCCTGGCCCGTGCGGTCGTGCGCATAACCGTACATCACTGAAAAGCGGTTGAACGGATTGAATAGATAGGTACCCGAAGCTTCGTAGATGTCGCGCTTCTCGCTGTGATCGCTCTGACGCTCCGTTTGATACGCCAGATAGAAGCGCGCGGCGCCGAGCCGATAAGACGCGGCCGCGCGGAAGATTTTTTGCACGGACGTTCCCGTCGCATTCGCCGACGACTCATAGCCGGCCCCCACATGAATCGGCCCGTGCACATAGCGCGCGACCACGTTATAGAAACGCAGCCCGTTGGACGGGCTCGTTGTCTGATCGCGCAGCGAGACCATGCCCTGGACCGTCAGCCCGCGGAAGTCCGGCAGAAAGTACGCGATTGCGTTGCTCGCGCGCACGGACGCGTCGGTAAAGTTGTTGATCGGCGATGCGAAGCTTTTGACCGCGGTCGGGTCTACTTCGCCGTTCAGGAACAGATATTCGGGTTTCTTCTGGCGCCCAAAGCGCAATTCGCCGAAACGCCCCGATACGCCGATCCACGCAAGCCGGTTGAACGACGCGGTCGGGTCGGTCGCCGCACCGGTCACGCCTGAAAAGCCCTGCTCGAGCTGGAAGTTGACGTGCACGCCGCCGCCAATGTCTTCGTGACCCATCAGCCCATACACGGTCGCGAAGAGTCCGCTCGATACCGCGCGTACCGCGCCTCCCGCACCGCCGTTCTGATATTCGATGCCGTTATCGACAACGCCATAAAGCGTCACCGACGACTGCGCATAAGCGCCGTTAAATGCACATGCCGATGCAACGGCCAATAGCGAATAGGCCAGCTTCTTCATTCTGTCTCCGGGACTGTTTCTTTTGGTGTGCCGCGAAAAGCGAGAACGCAGAATAGGGGATCGCCGCGCGTACGTCCCTGCACAAAATCCAGATTCACCGGCACTTTTCAAATGCCGATCGACGCTCACGCGCTGACAAAAAAAGTGCCATTGAAAGTGACTTTTGTGTAGGGACGCGAGCCTCTTCCTCAAATATGCTGGGTCCGTCGAAACGATGCGCCCGGCGCCGGTGTGTTCCGCCGGTGCCGGCGGCGAATACTCCCAAGGAGAGGAAGTTGACAAGGAAAGTCCCGCTCAAGATTGCAATTGCTGAGCACCCGCACACCTCGGCCATCCGTGACGGTTCCATTCCCATTGAAGGCGTGGACGCGGAATTCATCACGGTCAAGCCGCAGATCGGCGCGTTTCGCCGGATGGTCCGCGATGTCGAGTTCGATGTCTGCGAACTTGCGCCGACCACTTACATCATCGCCCGCGCTTATGGCGCGCCTTTTGTCGCGCTTCCGGTGTTCGTCGTGCGGCGCTTTCACCACGGCGGGCTGCTCGTGCGCCCGGACGCAGGCATCAAGACGCCTAAGGACCTCGAAGGCAAGAAGGTCGGCGTGCGCGCCTATTCGGTGACGACCGGCGTGTGGACGCGCCAGGTGCTGATCGACGAATTCGGGCTCGATTCGTCGAAAGTGACCTGGGTTGTCGACGACGAAGAGCACGTAACGCAACTGAAGTTGCCGCCGAACGTGATTCACGCGCCGGCCAACAGTTCGCTATCCGAAATGATGGAGAAGGGCGAACTGGCGGCGGGCTTTGCGGCTGCCGCGGGCATCGGCCGCACCGGCGCGCCGACGGGCGGCTGGCAGGAAGTCGAGGCCGACTATCCCGACCTGCTGCCGAACGCGGCCGAGCTCGAAACGGAGTACTACGCGCGCACCGGCGTCTATCCGATGCACGGCACGATCGTCGTCAAGGATTCGGTGCTGGCCGAGCACCCGTGGATCGCGCGCTCGCTATTCGATGCCTTCGCGCAGGCGAAGCAGGAATGGCTCGCGCGGCTCGATGCCGGCGAAGCCACGAGCGCGAGCGACAGGAAATACATCGAGTTGCGCAAGATCGTCGGACATGACCCGCTGCCTTACGGTCTCGCCGAAAACCTCAAGACGATTCAGGCGCTCGAAGCGACGGCGTTCAGGCAGGGCCTCACGCCGCGGCGCATGTCCATCGACGAGCTGTTCGTCGATCCGCTCGCACGCTGAGCGCACGCAAGTTAGAGAGAAAACATGATTATCGATTGCCACGGTCACTTCACGACCGTACCCGCATCATTTCGCAACTGGCGCGCAAAGCAGGTCGAATTCGCGAACGATCCCGCTAACGCGCCGTCGCGCGCCGACGCCTATGTCACCGACGACCAGATTCGCGAGGCCATCGGCAACGGGCAACTGAAACTGCAGCGCGAGCGCGGCAGCGACCTCACGCTGTTCTCGCCGATTGCCGGTCTGATGAGCCACCACCTGGGCAACGAGCGGACGAGCCTCGAATGGGCCGAAGTGTCGAACGAACTCGTGTATCGCGTGACGGAACTGTATCCCGACAATTTCGCGCCGGCGTGCCAGTTGCCGCAGTCGCCGGGCGCGGCGCCGGCCAACTCGGTTCCCGAGTTGCGCCGCTGCGTCGAGCAACTGGGCTTTGTTGGCTGCAATCTGAATCCCGATCCGAGCGGCGGCTACTGGACCGGCAAACCGATGAGCGACCGCGAATGGTATCCGCTCTATGAAGCGCTGGTCGATCTCGACGTGCCCGCGATGATCCACGTCGCCGCATCGTGCAATCCGTGTTTTCACGGCACGGGCGCGCATTACCTGAACGCGGATACGTCTGTCTTCATGCAACTGCTTCAGTCGGATCTGTTCAAGGACTTCCCGACGCTGCGCCTCGTGATTCCGCACGGCGGCGGCGCGGTGCCCTACCACTGGGGACGTTATCGCGGCATGTCGCTGGAAATGCGCGAGCGTCCGCTGGAAGGGCTGCTCGAGAACATCTTCTTCGATTCGTGCGTGTATCACCAGCCGGGCGTCGAATTGCTGACCAAGGTCGTGCCGGCCGACAACGTGCTGTTCGGCTCCGAAATGATTGGCGCGGTGCGCGGCAAGGACCCGTCCACCGGCCAGTACTTCGACGACACGAAGCGCTATATCGACGCCTGCCCGGCGCTCTCGGACGAAGACCGCTACAAGATCTTCGAAGGCAATGCGCGGCGCGTCTATCCGCGTCTCGACGCGCGCCTGAAGGCTCGCGGCAAGTGATGCCGGCGCGAGCCGCTGCAACTCAACACATCGCGCACCTGAGCATGCACATAAGCATGCACATAGACAGGCACACAGAAAAGCACAGAGACACTCATGACATTTTCAATCGTTGATATTCACCCGCACATCATTTCCGACGACGAAAGCCGCTACCCGCCGGCGCCGTTGTTCGGCAAGCGCTCGGACTGGTCGAAAGAGCGGCCCACGACGGTCGAGACGCTGATCGCGGCAATGGACGAAGCCGGCCTCGCGAGAGCCGCTGTGGTTCATTCGTCGACGACGTATGGCTTCGACAACAGCTACGTGGTGGACGGCTGCGCGAAATACGCGGAGCGTCTCGTGGCCGTCGGTTCCGTGGACGTATTGCAGGCCGATGCGCCGCAAGTCATTCGCGGCTGGGCAGAGCGCGGCCTCGCGGGCCTGCGCCTCTTCACGGGCGGCAGCACGAAGGAGTTCGACCCGAGCGAACTCGACGACCCGCGCTCGTTTCCCGCGTGGGAACTGTGCGGCGAACTCGGGCTGCCGATGTGCATCCAGACCGGGCCGATCGGTTTGCCGCAAGTCACGGCGCTCGCGCGGCGCTTTCCGAACGTGCGGATCGTGCTCGACCATCTGGCGCGTCCCGAAGTCGCCGACGGTGCGCCGTATGCAAAAGCGCAGAGCCTCTTCGATCTGGCGGAGCTGCCGAACATCTACCTGAAGCTCACGCCGCGCATTTTCGGCGATGTGAAAAAGGACCAGGCGAGCGCCGAAACTTTTTTCCCGCGTGTCGTCGACGCATTCGGCGCGCAGCGGCTCGCGTGGGGTTCGAACTATCCGACCTCGCCGGGCACGCTCGCCGACATTCTCGCGACCGCGCAAGCCGGCCTCGCCTGCCTGAGCGAAGCGGATCGCGCGTGGATCTTCGGCGACACCGCACGGCGGCTGTATCCCGCCTTGGCCTGAGCAAGCCTCACACAAACCAACGAGAAAACAGAAGATGGAGACAAGCAGATCTGAACGACAGGCAGGCGTGAGCCGGTGGGCCGTGCTCGCACTCCTTGCGCTCGGCGTGTTGATTTCGTTCGTCGACCGCACCAGCATTTCGTCGACGCTCGCCGACGCGAACTTCATCCGGCACTTCGCGCTCACCAATGTGGATCGCGGCTGGATCAACGCGGCGTTCTTCTGGTCGTACGGTGCGTTCCAGATTCCGATGGGCTGGGTCGCCGACCGCTACGGCGTGAAGTGGCCGTATGCGATCAGCTTCGCGTTGTGGTGCGTCGCCACCGCGATGATGGGCGCGGTCACGGCGCTCGCGAGCCTCGTCGTGATGCGTCTTGTCATCGGGATGGCCGAGGCGATTGTGATTCCGGCGAGCTACCGCTGGATTCGCAACAACTTCGACGAGAGCCAGAACGGTCTCGCGGTCGGGCTGCTGGCGATGGGCAACAAGTTCGGCCCGGCATTGGGCGCGCCGGTCGGCGCATGGTTCATCGTCCACTATTCGTGGCAGGTGATGTTCGTCGCCACGGGCCTCGTCGGGCTTATCTGGCTCGCGCCCTGGCTGCTGCTCGCGCGCAACGATCTGCCGGACAAGGCGCAACTCGCGGCGGCGAACCGGCGCGCGCGCATGGTGAGTCTCGGCAGCATCGTGTCGAGCCCGGTGGTGTGGGGCGGTTTGATCACCAACTTCTGCTACGGCTATTTCACGTTTTACTGCATGACGTGGATGCCCGCGTATCTGGTCGAGCAACGTCACCTGTCGCTGTCCAAGTCGGGGCTTTTCACTTTCTTCAGCTTTGCCGGCATCGCGATCGTCGCGGCGCTCGCGGGATGGGCGGCGGACCGGATCATCGCAAGAGGGCACAACGCGATTCTCGTGCGCAAGGTGTTCACCATCACCGGCTTTGTCGGCGGGTGCACGGTGCTGCTCGGCGCGTATGCGCAGACGCTCGACATGGCGCTCTTCTGGAATGTGCTGTCGCTCTCGCTGCTTGGCCTCGTGACGGCGAACAACCTGGTGCTGTCGCGGCTCTCCCTGATTCCGAAGCAGGCGATCGGACTCGTCACGGGCGTACAGCAGGTCGCGACGAGTCTCGCGGGCGGCGTGACGGCGAGCCTGTCCGGATGGCTGCTGCATGTGAGCGGAAGCTATGACCTGCCGATGATGGTGATCCTCGTCTTCCTCGCGATTGGAGCGCTCGCCACGGCGATTCTTTATCGCCCCGAATGGGCGCCGAAGGTCACGGAAATGCAGCCTGCGCTGCGCGAGGCGTAGCACGCACGCCGGCGCCGTCGAGACCAATGTTGAAACACTAATTCACTGAGAAACCTTACATGGCGAAGATTGTATTCGGGATGGCAGTGCCGCATAGCGGCATGCTGGGTCAGGCACCGGAGGACTGGCTAAAGAACGGTGAGCGCGACCGTAGCAATCCGGAGCTGTGGTATCGCAATCGGACCTGGACTTACGCGGAGCTGGAAGCGCATCGCGAAGCGGCGTTCGAGAAGTTCCTGACGCTCGAGGAGCGCACCGCGCGCGCCGCGCGCTGCCGCGCCGCGCTCGACGTCATGGCCGCCGCGTATCGCGACGCGAACATCGACGTCGCGATCATTCTCGGCAAGGACCAGAAAGAGATCTTTACGCACTGCTCGCCGTCCATCGCCATCTACAGCGGCGAGCAAGTGCATAGCGGCCCGCCGCAGCGCTCCGTTTATGCACCGGACCACCACGTTACGCACCAGTGTCATCCAAAGCTGGCGAGTTATCTGATCGGACACTTCCAGCGCGAAGGCTTCGATCTCACCGATCTGTTCGCGTGGCCCGACAACGTGTGGATGAAGCCATTGCCGGCGTATCCGGTCGTGCCGCATGCGTACAGCTTCGTCTATCACCAGATCATGGGCGACGAACCGCCGCCGCATGTGCCGATCATCATGAACTGCTTTTATCCGCCGACGCAGCCGTCCATGTCGCGCTGCATCGAGTTCGGAGCGGTACTGCGCGATGCGATCGACGCGTGGCCGGAGGATGTGCGAGTCGGCATCTTTGCATCCGGCGGTCTCTCGCATTTCGTCAACGACGAGGAATTCGACCGCCGCATCATGAAGATGCTCGCCGACTACGACTACGAAGGTCTCGCCGCGGTGGACAACCGTTCGTATCAGTCGGGCACTTCCGAAATCAAGCTTTACGTGAGCGTGATGAAGGCCGTGCAGGAAACGCGCGCCAGCATGACGCTCGTCGACTATGTGCCGTGCTGGCGTACGCCGGCCGGCACCGGCGAAGGCATGGGCTTCATGTACTGGAAGGCCGACGAATGAGCCGCGCCCAACTCAAGTTCATGCATCCACGCCTGCCCCTTTTCATCCTGAGATAAAGACCATGAGCGACCCGCGACTCAACAGCATCATCCGCGCATTCGAATCCGGCAAGCCCGCTTTTGCCGCGTTCTCGAAGCTCGACAAGCAGACCGCCATCGAGATGAGCGATGCGCCGTACGACGGTATCGTCTTCGAAATGGAGCACAACCCATACGACGTGACCGCGCTCGGCGACGCGTTGCAGTACATGCTCAGCCGCAAGCAGATCGCCGAGTCGGGCTCGGTAGCGCCGCGTGTGACGCCGATCGCGCGCATTCCCGCCAACGGCGCCGAAATGAATCAGGCGTTCGCGAAGCAGGTGCTCGACCGCGGCGCTTACGGCGTGATCTGGCCGCATGTGGCGACAGTCGAGCAGGCATACAACGCAGTCGCGTCGTGCCGGTATGCGCGGCCTAAAAGCGCGCCCTTGTATGAGCCGAAGGGCGTGCGCGGCGACGGCCCGGCCAACGCGGCGCGTTACTGGGGTTTGAGCATGGCCGACTACTACCGCAAGGCCGACGTGTGGCCGCTCGCGCCGCAAGGAGAAATTCTCGTCGGGCTGATGTGCGAGAGCACCGAGGCGATCGAAAACCTCGACGACATTCTGTCGAACGTGCCGGGCATCGGCTTCATTCTGATCGGCGAGGGCGACCTGAGCCAGGAGCTCGGTTATCCCCGCGACTATGAGCACCCGGTGGTCGTCGACGCAATGCGCAAGATTGTAGAAACGTGCCGCAAGCACAACGTGGTGGTCGGCAATCCGCACGTGAACGCGAAGAACCACAAACGCCTGCTCGAAGAGGGATATCGCTTTCTGATGTCGGCGCCGTTGCGCAGCTATGGCGTGGTGGGCATGGCGCGCGAGATGGCGGGGTATTGAACCGGATTCATTCAAGCACAGGAAAGAAGCGCAATGACAACGACGTTTACCGAGCGGTCCGCGGACGTGCCCACCTTACGCACGAATCTGGCCACTTATCCGGTCACGAAGGCGATGAAGGAAGGACGCGTCGCCTCGGACCTCGTCAAGCTCGACTACTGCGGACCCACGCCGGCGCACAACGGCTTCAAGGCGATGGTGCGCGAGAACGCGTTCGACGCCGGCGAACTCGCGATCGTCACGTTCCTGCAGGCCAAGGCTTACGGAAAGCCCTACGTGTTGTTGCCGACGCCGATTTCGGGGCGCTTCCAGCATCACTGCGCGGGCTACAACATCGAGTTCGGCCAGCTCGATCCGAAGGACATAGAAGGCAGGAAAGTCGGCGTTCGCACTTATACGCAGACAACGGCGCTGTGGATTCGCGGCATTTTGCGCCACGAATATGGCGTCGATCTCGACAAGGTCACGTGGATGACGCTCGGCGACGGCCATCTCGCCGAGTACCGCGATCCGAATAACTGCGAACGTTTGCCCGCCGGTTCGTCGATCCCGCAGATGATGCTGGACGGCGAACTCGCCGCCGCGCTGCTCGGCGAGGACATGCCCAAAGACCAACGCGTACGCACGCTGGTGCCTAACGCGCAGGCCGCGGCCAAAGACTGGTTCGCGCGCGAAGGCGTGGTGCCTATCAACCACATGTTCGTCGTGCACGAGGACATTTCGAAGAAGCGTCCGGACATTGTGCGCGAACTGTACCGGATGATCGTGGAGAGCCGCACGCAGACCGAAGGCGGTGTGCCCGCCGTGTTTCCGCCTATTGGACTCGAGGAGAACCGCAAGGGCATTCAGTTGGCAATCGACTGGGCGCTCGATCAGAAGATCATTCCGCATCGGCTTTCGGTGGATGAACTGTTCGACGACGTGACCGGCAGCCTCGGCTGAATCGTGCCCGGAAAGCAGGAGCGAACGGAGGTATCGAGGAAATAAAACCGCTTGATCATAAAACTCATGGAGGCATTCGCTGTGTATCTCACTTCGTCCTTAAAGAAGCTTCTCGCGTGCATCGCCATCGGGGCTGTCTCGGTTTCCGCTTCGGTTTCGCTTGCCGTTGCGGGCACCGCGGGCACGGCGCCGAAAGGAACCTTGTTCCTCAACCGGGTCGGCCCCGTCAGTTCAGAGTTGTACATATCGAATGCCGACGGTACTGGCGAACGCAAGCTGATTCCGAGTACTGGCTTCGACTATCACGCGTCCTTTTCGAAAGACGGCCAGTGGCTTGTGTTCACGTCCGAGCGCGACGGCGCTGGTCAATCGAATCTGTATCGCGTGAAAGTGGACGGCACCGGTCTCGAGCGGCTAACCGATCACATTGCCGTCGACGATGCGGCCGTCTTCTCGCCGACGGACCCGAACGTGATCGCGTTCGTCTCGTCGCGCCGCGGCAACGACGGCTTCGGCACGACCAACGTGTGGACGCTGAACCTATCGACGGGCGCATTGAACAACGTGACGGGCTCGCTCGGTTTCGATCCGACGCGCCCGCATGGTTACTTCAGGCCGTCATGGTCGCCGGACGGCAAATGGCTCGCGTTGTCTTCGGATACCGGCTCCGATTGGCGCGGCCACAATCTGCCGACGGGCTGGGAGCGCACGCAGGAAAGCAGCATCTATATTGTCCGGCCAGACGGTTCCGGCTGGAAGAAAATTGCCGGCGTTTCCGGCTATGACGAGGGTTCGCCGTCGTGGTCGCCAGATGGCAAGCGCGTGGTGTTCTATGAAACGCCGGTGGAATCGACATGGGGCGCGCACCGTCCCGAGTCGATCAACTCGGTGAGCTCGCAACTGGTGTCTGTGGATATAACGAGCCTTTCACGAACGACGCTCACCTCCACGGCGGGCTTCAAGGTCTTTCCGCAATATCTGAATGCGGCCACCGTCGCGTATCACGTCAAGGGCGGCTCGACCGAAGGGCTTTATACAACGGCAGGTACTTTCCACTCGACAGCCAATACGGGTATCCGCTCGCCGCGTTATTCGCCCGACGGCACGAAGCTGGTCTACGAAAAAGTCGCGTTTAGTCCCGCACGCGCCAATGGCACGCCGCTCTTCAGTTTCGACCCCGCATGGAAGTACACGTATCTGGATGTATTCCCGCAATTGTCGAGGGATCGCGCGAAGCTCGTTTATACGGAGAAGGCAATTAATTCGTCGATTGCCGTTGCGAATCCCAATCTGTCCGGTTACACGCGCATTTACGATCCGGCCACGAGCGGCCTCGACCCCGCTGCCATCGCGCAGGGTCTCGCCGGCGCATTTCAACCGGCCTGGTCGCCCGATCGGCAGTGGGTCGCTTTCGGCGTGGGCAACTGGTTTTTCACGCGCAGTACCGGCCCCGCGCAGATCATGCGTATCAAGGCCGACGGCAGCATGAACGGCCAGGCTGAAGCATTGACAGACGGCTCCATCAATTCGGGCTTTCCGAGCTACTCGCCGGACGGCAAGAAACTCGTGTACCGCGTGTGGAGCGACGCGGTTCAGGGGCTGCGCATTCTCGACCTGGCCACGCGCAGCACGACTGTGTTGACGAGCGGCGCCGACAATCTGCCGGGCTGGTCGCCGGACGGCAGCAGGATCGTGTTCACGCGCAAGCAGATCGACGCCACGAATCCAAACCGGTTCAACTACGACGTGTTCACGATCCGACCGGACGGCACGGGCCTCACACGGCTCACGACCGACGGCTCGAATCAGGGGCACGCCGTATGGACGTGGGACGGCCGCATCGCATATAGCTCGGGAACGTACGGCTTTCGCGACGAACTCGCGCTCTACGACAACAGCTTCCAGCCCGACGGCCAGAACTGGGTGATGAATGCGGACGGCAGCAATCAGCGGCCGATCACGGATACGCTGTGGGAAGAAGCGATGCCGCTATACATTCCGACGCTGTGAGCATGGAGACGAATCAGTTGACGCACAGACGCGCGGGCGCTGAAAACCCCTGGGGCATCCTCGTGCTTCTCGCGCTAGGTCTGCTGATTTCTTTTGTCGATCGCACGAGCCTTTCCGCTGCGCTCGCGGACAAAAGCTTTGTCCGGCATTTTGCGCTGACGAGCATCGAGCGCGGCTGGCTCAATTCCGCCGTCTTCTGGTCTTATGGCCTGTTTCAGATGCCGATGGGCTGGCTCGTCGATCGCTATGGCGTGAAGTGGCCGTATTCCGTGTGCTTCCTGCTGTGGTGTCTGGCAGCCGCGGCCACCGGCATGGTGACGACATTGTCGGCGCTGATCGTGATGCGTCTGCTTATCGGCGTTGCGGAAGCGGTGGTGGTGCCGGCCACCTATCGCTATCTCGCGAACAACTTCGCGGAAACGCAGAAAGGCACTGCATTAGGCATCTTTTCGATTGGCGGCAAGATGGGGCCCGCACTCGGTGCGCCTATCGCGGCGTGGATGATCGTCGGGTATTCGTGGCAACTGATGTTCATTGCAACAGGACTCGTCGGACTCGTCTGGTTGCTGCCCTGGCTGCTGATGGTGCGAAACGATTACCCGTCGCGCGATGAACTTGCGGCGGCCATGCATCGGGCCGCTTCGGTGCCGCTCCGTAATCTGCTGGCGAGCCCTGTCGTATGGGGCGGGCTCGTCAACAATTTCTGCTACAGCTACTTCGCGTTCTACTGCATGACATGGATGCCTGCCTATCTGGTGGAACAGCGCGGGCTTTCGCTGGAGAAGTCGGGCGTTTATACGTTTTTTAGCTTTGCGGGGATCGCGGTCGTGGCGGCGCTCGCGGGGTTCGCCGCAGACCGCATGATCGCGCGCGGACACGACGCCGTGTTCGTGCGCAAATGTTTTATCGTGGCGGGTTTTATCGGCGGCACGACGGTTCTGCTCGGCGCCTATGCGCGTACCGCGGACATGGCGCTCTTCTGGAACGTAGCTTCGCTGTCGCTGCTGGGGCTCGTCACAGCGAACAATCTCGCGCTGTGCAAACTGACGTTGATTCCAACTCAGGCCGTCGGCTTGAACACCGGGCTACAGCAGGTCGCGACCAGCCTGGCGGGAGGTGTATCGGCGAGTCTTTCGGGCTGGCTTCTGCACGTTGGCGGAAGCTACGAACTGCCGATGATGGCGATTTTTATCTTCCTGTTAATGGGCGCGGCGAGCACCGTCATTCTGCTTCGCCGCGAATGGGCGCCAAAAATCAACGAGGTCGACGAGGCGCTTTCGCTCGAGCCAGTACTACCCAAAAAATGCCAGTGAAACTGACTTTTGTGTAGGGACGCGCCACCGCTCATTCAATACGCTTGATAGCGCACAGCGACCGTAGCGACCGTAGCGACCGTAGCGGCCGTAGCGACCCTGGCGGCCGGGATCAGGCTCGCACAAACAAACTATAAACAGGAGACGAAATGAAAAAGACCATCATGGGTTTATCCGTGATTGCATCGGCATGCGCTTTCAATTCTGCATACGCGCAGTCGTCGGTCACGCTGTACGGGGTTATCGACAACGGCATCGAATACCGGAATTCCGCTGCGGGAACGGTTCTTCGCGCGGTGTCCGGCGGACTGTTCGCAAGCCGGTACGGCTTGAAGGGCAGTGAAGACATAGGTGGCGGTCTGCACGTCAATTTCCAGTTGGAGCAGGGCTTCTCCGGCGTGACAGGCGCGGCTTCAAATTCGGCCGCCGCTTTTAACCGGCAGGCGTGGGTCGGTCTATCCGGCGCATTCGGCGAGACGCGCTTTGGCCTGCAAAACACGCCTCAGTACATCTTTATCAACCCCGAGCTCGACCCTGTGGCGGTCATGAGCATTGGCTCGCCAATGAATAACTTCAACAGCCTGACCTTGCGCGTGAACAACGCGATTTCTTATTTCACGCCGACGGTGTACGGCCTGAGCGCGCAGTTCATGGTGGCAATGCGCGATTCCACCACGAAGCCGACGAACGGATTCCAGTTCTATAACGCGGCGCTTCGCTACGAGAACGGGCCTTTTCGCATCGCCGCAGGTTACGAACAGGCGGCGAACGCCGCGGGAACGTCCACACTCAAACTGTTCAACGCGGGGGCGTCTGTCGCTGTAGGGGCCGCGCGGTTCTATCTGGCGTACCACACCGAACACCAGACCGATAACAGTATCAAACGCGATGTGTATGAGGCATCCGGTTCTTATGCATTCAGTCCGGCCGCGCAGTTTTCAGTCATGTATGGCTATGCGCATGACCGGACCGGGCAGGGCAATAATGCGCAGCAGGTCGGTCTGACGTACGCCTATTCACTGTCGAAACGCACGACGCTGTACGGCTCCGCAGGCTTCATCCAGAACCGCAATCAGGCGCGCTTCACGCTCAACGGCACCGGTTATACGGGCCTTGCCGTCGCGCCGGGCGCCGACACGCGCGGCGCGATTATCGGCATGGTGCATCGATTCTGATCGCCGCCGCGCTGCGCGTTCGGGTAAATAGCAGGGCGCGTGCTGTTCGAAGATATGCAAAAATCTACGGCGCTCTCGTGGGTTTTTTCCGCTGTTAGCGCTGCTGCAAACTCGCGCATGCGCACCGCAATTCGTGCCGCGTCCATCTTCTCACGCACTTCGCGGTTCCACTCGCCATACGCCACGAGCAGCATGCGGTTATCCGCATCGCGCTGCCCGATGGCTCGCGAAACCGGAATGCTGATAGTGGGCGCGTGAATCCGTAGCGGCCAAGGAGACTTTATGACAAACAGTGCGTCGGCAAAGTATCAAACGCGGTCCGGTTCCAAGGCGAAGCTGACAACTGTTCCGAAGGTTCGTCTGTACGTTGAGCGCCCTGAAGAACGGGACTGGTTCGTGCACGTTGGACATGTCACCGAACGAGGCCGCTGGCGAACCGAGCCTCACGCACATCCGGCCTACGGGCAAGTGATATTCGTGCGCAATGGGCGCGGCGTGATGAATCTGGAAGGCAGCAGCGTGCCGTTCGAAGGGCCGTGCGCATTGCTGTTGCCGACCGAGTGCGTGCATGGTCTCGACTATGAAGTCGATGCCGACCGCTGGGTCGTCACGATCGAGGTCGCCTATCTGGCGCAGGTGAACGCCAGGCTTCACGAATTCATCGCACTGTGGGCTGCGCCGCGCGTGATTCCGCTTGCCCATTCCGCAGAAGCGGGAATGGAGTTCTGCAGCTTGATCCACAGCCTGAAGGAAGAAGTGGAATCGGATGCGACCGGCCATGTGGTCGGCACCGAAGCGCTGCTCACCATGCTTTTGCTCAAGCTGGTTCGCGAGGCGCGCCTCGATGCGGCGCACGAAAGCTCGACTCGCAACGACATTCGGCTCGTCGAACGTTTTCGCAAGCTGATCGATGAACACTTCCGCGAGAATCTGCCGCTGCAGGACTATGCATCGATGATGGCGGTGTCTCTCGTGCAACTGCGTGCAGCGTGCGCGTCGGCGACTGAGCAAAGCCCGACCAAGATGATCCACGCCCGCATCATTACGGAGGCGAAACGCAATCTGATCTTCGGCGACATGTCGGTGGAGCAGATTGCTTTTGGCCTCGGTTTCGCCGATGCCGCGTATTTCACGCGCTTCTTTCGCAGGGAAGTCGGTCAGGCACCCAGCCAGTTTCGCGTGGCCGCGCGGCAGCAGCCTCATCGCAAGGCTTCGTCACAGTAAGCGCCTGGACAACGCAGCGCGTGCAGCGAAAAATGCCGGCGAATCGTGCTTTTATGCAGGGACGTACCGCGGTGAATCGAATAGTCTGGAAACATCTCTAGTTCACTCAGGTCTCCAGATTCGTCGCCCATGACCCAGCCTTTAACGAGAATCAGGCGTACCCAATACGTTAAAACCGGCGCGTTCGCTGTACTGATGTCGCTCGCGGCGGCATTGAGTGCGTGCAGCAGTGCGGGCACATCGTCGCAAGACGCGCGCACGGAACTCGTGTACATCGGCACGCAGGACCGCCAGATTCACGCCATGCGCTTCGATACGTCCACGGGCCGCCTCACGACGATCGGCAAGGTTGCCGAGGGGCCGCGCTCCACATGGGTCGCCGCGCATCCGGCTTTGCCGGTGCTCTACGCGGTCGACGACGACAACACGAAAGAAGGGCGCGTGATCGCCTACGCGGTGAATCGCTCGAACGGCGCGCTCGCCAGAATCAACGAGGTTGCGACGAGAGGCAGCGGCACCACGAACCTGTACCTGGACATCCCGTCGATGACGTTGCTCGCTGCGAACTACGGCGGCGGTTCGGTATCGAGCATCGCGGTCAATGACGATGGAAGCCTGGGCGCGGTCGTCAGCACGGTTAAGGAGACCGGTTCGGGCCCGAACCGCAGGCAGGCAAGCGCGCATGCGCATAGCGCGGCAGTCGATCCCTCGGGGCGGTATGCACTTGTTCCCGACCTCGGCGCCGATCGCGTGTTCGTTTACGGCTTTGACCGCGCGGCGCACGCGCTCGTGGCCGACGACGCCACTCCTCCGCGATCGTTCGCTGCGCCGCCGGGCAGCGGGCCGCGTCATATCGCATTCGGCGCGAACGGTCAGTTTGTCTATGTGATCAGCGAATTGTCCGCGCAGGTGCTGGTGTTTCGTTGGGACGCACCGCAAGGGCGCTTGACGTTGCGGCAGTCGTTGCCGGTCAGCGGCGAAAACTTCAAGGGCACGCCGAGCGGAGCGGAAATCGCGGTCAGCGGCGACGGACGCTTCGTGTACGCCGAAAATCGCGCGGAGAATCTGCTCGCGGTCTATCGCGTCGATGCGGCCTCCGGCGAACTGTCGCTGGTTCAGCGCATTTCGTCGGGCGGTGAGAAGCCGTGGGCATTCGCGATCGATTCGTCCGGAAAGTGGATGCTGGTCGCGAATCAGCGCAGCGGCACAGTGAACGTGCTCGCTATCGACAATGCTTCTGGCATGCTGTCGCAGACCGGGCAATCGGCGAGCGTGCCGTCTCCTGTGAGCATAGCGTTTGTAACGCGGTGAACGGTACGACGCACTCGCGCAGTACGGCTAACTATTCCGGCTAACTACTCCGCGTCCATGAACTCAGACGATCTCGCCCTGTTCGCGCGCGTCGCGAAAACCGGCAGCATCTCGCGCACCGCGATGGAGCTGGGCGCGAATCAGTCGACCGTCAGCCGGCGTATCGGCATGCTCGAAGCGGAGCTCGGCGTGCGGCTCTTTCGCCGTAGCGGCCGCGGAGTCGGGCTCACCGCGCGTGGTGAACAACTCCTCGGTTACGCGCTCGCGATGGAAAAGACGCTCGACGAAGCTCGCGTCGCGATGCAGGACAGCGCCGCGCGCGGGCCGGCCACGCTCGCCGTTGCCGCGCAGCCCACCATCGCGCGCATGATGTTCGGCAGTCTCGGCCATCGTCTGAAGGCGCGCTATCCGGCCACGCGAGTGCGTTTCGTCGAAGGACTCGCGACTCATCTTCTCGGCTTGCTGAACGACGGCGAGATCGATCTCGCGATCATGTACGTGCCCGAGCATCCGGGCACAAGCCAGTTCGATGCGCTGCTGTCGGAGCAGGTGTGCCTCGTGACGCCCGCCGCATCGCCGGTGCCCGACGGGCCGTTTGCGGTCAGCGGGCTCGCCGGCGTTCCGTTGATTCTGCCGAGCACGCATCACGGACTGCGCGTGCTCGTGGAATCGCTTGCGGCGCGGCACGGCTTTGCGCCTATGATCGCCCTCGAATGCGATGGCTCGATATCCATCACGAAGCGCCTCGTGATCGAACGATGCGGCGCGACTGCGCTGCCCGCAGCCGCCGTCGTCGACGAAGTGGCATCGGGCACGGTGAAATGTTTTCCGTTGACGGACCCCGTCGTGCAGCGGGAAGTCGCCATCGCGTGGCCGCAAAACCGCGTGATGCCGGAAGGCGTATGGAACGTCGCGCAGATGATCCGCGATCTTGCCGCGGATCTCGTCAGCGACGGCACGTGGCCGAATACGACGTTGCACGCGGCCACGCTCATGCACTCAGACGGCTAACCGGCGTGATCTGCCGCGGATCGGTGCGCAGTTCGATCAGCGCCGCGACGCCGGCCTGTTGCGCGCGCTCGAACGCAGCGGGGAAATCCTCGGTACGTTCGACGCGCTCCGCGTGTGCGCCGAACGCTTTGGCTAGCGCGACGAAATCCGGATTCGCGAGCTGGGTCGCCGAGACGCGGCCCGGATACTCGCGTTCCTGGTGCATGCGAATCGTGCCGAGCATCCCGTTGTTGACGACGATGACGATAAGCGGCGCGCCGAACTGTACGGCGGTGGCGAGCTCCTGCGGGTACATCATGAAACAGCCGTCGCCGGCGAAGCAGACCACGCTGCGTTGCGGATCGCGCAGCTTGGCGGCAATGGCGGCGGGAAAGCCGTAGCCCATTGCGCCGTTCGTGGGAGCGAGCTCGGTCGCGGGCATCCTGTAGCGGTAGTAGCGGTGCACCCAGACCGTGTAGTTGCCCGCGCCGTTCGAAATGACGGCGTCGTCGGGCAGCACTTCGTTCAGGTGGCCGACCACATGCGCGAGATCCACACCCGCAATTTCCGGCGATGGCGCGGGCGGCGTCGAATGAGCCACGTAGTCGGCGCGCGCGTCCTTCGTCCATTGCGCCCACGCATGCGAGCTGACCGGCGCGACGCTATCCAGCGCGAGCGCGAACTCGCGCAGGCCGGCGTTGATCGGCAAGCGCGCCTGGTAGACGCGGCCGAGTTCCTCCGGATCGGGATGCACATGAATCATCATCTGCGCGGGCGTCGGGCTTTCGAACAACGTATAGCCCGACGACGTCGTCTCCGCGAGCCGCGAGCCGACCACGATCAACAGGTCGGCGGTGCGCGCGCGTTCGGCGAGCTTCGGCGATACGCCGAGGCCGAGCTGGCCGACATAGTGCGGATCGCGATTATCGAAGAGGTCCTGGCGGCGGAACGAGGCGGCGACGGGTAGATCGTTCGATACGACGAAGCGTCCGAACGCGGCGGTTGCGTCGGCATCCCAACCGGTGCCGCCGACGATCGCGAGCGGCCGCGACGCGCGTTCGAGTAGCGCGCGCAGTTCACTCAGCGCGTGCGCCGTGGGCGCCGCCTCGACGACACGTGCCGCGGGGGCATCGGCTACGGTTGCCGATCCGAACAGCACGTCTTCGGGCAGCGCGATCACCACTGGACCGCGGCGCCCCGACATCGCGATGCTGAATGCCTTCGCGAGAATCTCGGGAATGCGTTCGGTGCTGTCGATTTCCGTGACCCACTTGGCAATCCCGCCGAACATCTGGCGGTAGTCGACTTCCTGGAATGCGCCGCGGCCCATGAAGTCCCGTTCCACCTGGCCGATGAACAGGATCATCGGCGTGGAGTCTTCACTGGCCGTGTGCACGCCGTTGCTCGCGTGCGTGGCGCCGGGGCCGCGCGTGACGAAGCAGATGCCGGGGCGGCCGGTGATCTTGCCGTATGCATCGGCCATGTTCGACGCTGCGCCTTCATGGCGCGTCGTGATCACGCGGATGCCATGCGCGTCGTGCAGCGCGTCGAGCACCGGCAGATAGCTTTCGCCGGGAACGCAATAGACGGTATCGACGCCGTTGCGCGCGAGCGCATCGACGAGAATGCGTCCGCCATTGCGCGGTTGTGCAACGGCATTTGCATTTGCATTGTCAGACATGGATTGGGGTTCCTCGTTGCCGGTTCGCGGGACAAACGCGGCTTCAATGTGAGCGTTGCGTCACGGCATTATGCGGTTGCCGTTTGCGCTGCACATTGCGAGGGATGCATAGCAGTTATGAGTTTGGCGGCTGGTGAGTGCCTGGCCGATTAAGACTCCAGCGGCACGTCTTCAACCAGCCCGGCTTTTACAGCGCGAATCCTGCGATCGACGAAATAGCCGCCGCCTTCCGTGTAGTGCAGATAGAGACGTCCGCATAACTTGCATTCCCATACCGCGCAGCGGTTGTATGGAAAGTAGCGTGGTGCAATAGGCGCATCGACGGACCAGTAGGTCGTCTTGCCGGGGAGATACTCGCTGAAGGTCGGCTCTATATAGTCTTCAGTAGAAAGCGTACCGATTTCCCCGAACTGCGTTTCATCGAGTGACAGCGGTTGCGATTGCCAGCCGTCGAGCGGCGTCTTCATGCACGGGCAGGGCGCGCTTGCGCGTGCTTCCGCGGCGCGCGCGAGTTCAAGAAGCGTTGCAGCGTTCAGATATTGCGCCATGAGGCTCACATTCAGGTGTTCATCATCCTGTCGCGTTGCGGGGCCACCCACGAGCGGTCGAAATTGCCTTCCGCAATCGACTTCAAGGCGGCCGTTTCTTTCGCATGTTGCCGGCGCGCGCCTTCGATAACGGCGTCGACATCGGCGGGCGCGATTGCGAGCAGGCCGTCTTCATCGCCGACAATGATATCGCCTGGACGGACCACCATGCCGCCTACCGTGACAGGCACATTGATTTCGCCAGGGCCGTTCTTGTACGGACCACGATGCGTGACGCCGCGCGCATACACCGGAAAATCGCGCTGACGCAACGCGCCGACATCGCGGATTGCGCCGTCGATCACGAGTCCTTCGACGCCGAGGCTTTGCGCGAAGCTCGCCATGATCTCGCCCATCAGCGCCTGCGTAAGGTCGCCCGCGCCGTCGATCACCAGCACGTCGCCGGGCCGGCAAAAATCGAACGCGCGATGAATCGCGAGGTTATCGCCGGGCCGCGTATGCACGGTCACCGCCGTGCCCGCGAGAGGCTTCGGCCGATGATACGGCCGCAGTCCGATCATGCCGCTCGCTCGCGCCATGTTGTCGCTGAGCAGCGAGACCGCGAGCTCGCGCAATGCGTCGAGCGTCGCGGGCCGAGCCTGCGGTGCGGACTCAAATTCCCGCCATCCTATTGGGTTCATGCAATCGCTCCTTGCGCCGCGAATTGTCGATCGAGTTGACGCGAAAGCCGCGGGTACACCGCTCGCGCATTGTCTTCGTAGATACGTTGCCGGTCCGCGTCGCTGAGCCAACCGATTGCATCGATGTAGCGGCGCGTATCGTCGTAATAGTGGCCGGTTTCCGGATCAATGCCTTGCACCGCGCCTATCGTTTCCGACGCGAACAGAATGTTCTCTACCGGAATGACTTTCGCGAGCAATTCCGCGCCCGGCTGGTGATACACGCACGTATCGAAGAACACGTTGTTCAGCAGATAGTCGCGCAGCAGCGGACGCTTCATGTCCTGCGCGAGACCGCGGTAACGTCCCCAGTGATAGGGCACTGCTCCGCCGCCGTGCGGAATGACGAAGCGCAAGGTGGGAAAGTCGGCGAACAGATCGCCGGTGAGCAACTGCATGAACACGGACGTGTCGCCGTTGATGTAATGCGCGCCCGTCGCGTGTAAATTCGGATTGCACGATGACGACACGTGGATCATCGCGGGCACGTCCAGTTCCACCATCGCTTCATAAAGCGGATACCACGAACGATCCGTGAGCGGCAGTCCGGACCAGTGTCCGCCGGATGGATCGGGATTCAGATTGCAGCCGATAAAGCCGAGTTCTTCGACACAGCGCCGCAATTCGTCGATACAGTTCGCGGGCGGCACGCCCGGCGCTTGCGGCAACTGGCATACGCCGACGAAATTGCGCGGAAACAGCGAACACACGCGATGCACGAGGTCGTTGCATTCGCGCGACCAGTGCGCGTTCGCTTCGGCGGTGGCCAGATGGTGACCCATGCCTGCGGCGCGTGGCGAAAAAATCGTGAGGTCCGTTCCGCGCTCGCGTTGAATGCGCAGTTGGCCCGTTTCGATGCTTTCGCGGATTTCGTCGTCGCTAATGTTGGGGCGTGCCGGTGGCATGTGACCGTCCTTTAGCGCGGCGATCTGCTGTATGCGCCATGCTTCATGCTGCGGCGGCGAGGTCGTGTAATGCCCGTGACAATCGATGATCATGTCTGCAAGTACCTTCGTTCTGGTTGTCGCAAGGGTTATTCGTCAAGCACGCGGCGCGGCATCGCCGGCGGTGAGCGAGGCGGTTTCGTCGTCCGATGCCGTGACTCGCATCACGAGCGCGATGATCGTCGATACAAGAAGGAACGCGGCAATGGTCAGCAGCGCAAGCTTGAAGTTGCCGGTCGCGCTGCGCACGAGTCCGATGCTCCACGGCCCTACGAGCCCGCCGAATTGCGCGATGGTGTTGATGAGCGCGATCGTCGCGGCGCCCGCGGCTCCCGTTCTGAACGATGACGCCAGGCTCCAGAACAGCGGATTGCCCGCGTAGATGAACAGGCCCGTGATGCACAACAGCACATAGGCGATGACGGGGTTAGGCGCATACGCGCTGCCGGCAATGGCAAGTGCACTCATGCCATAGACGAAAGCGAGGTGTTTCTTGCGATCGCCGGTACGATCGGAACTGCGGCTAATCAGGAAAGTCCCGAGTACGCCGAGCAACGGCGGCGCGGCGGACAGAAAACCGACTTCGAGATTAGTTAGATATCCAAGGCTTTTGACGATCTGCGGCAGCCACAGGAACAATCCATAAATGCCGACCAGCGCGCAGCCGAACAGGCATGCAAGACTCCACACGCGGATGTCGGCCGCCACGCGCAGCAGCGGAAAATGCGTGTTGCCTCCCAAGGCCTCGCGCTCGGCGGCGAGCGTCGATTCGAGCCAGCGTTTTTCATCGGCGGAAAGCCAGGCGGCGTCGGCGGGGCGCTCGGTCATGATGCGCAGTGTGAGAAGGCCGAGCAGCATCGCCGGCACGCCTTCCAGAATGAACATCCACTGCCAGCCGTGCAGGCCGAGAACGCCGTCCGCGTAAGTCATCAGCGCGGTGGAAATGGGACCGCCCAGCACCGCCGAAAAAGAACCGGCAATGATGTAGCCGCCCACGGCGCGCGCCCGGTAACGTACAGGAAACCATTTCGTCAGATAGACCGCGACGCCCGGCAGGAAGCCCGCTTCCATCACGCCGAGCAGAAAACGCAGCACGTAGAAGCTCGTGTCGTTGAAGACGAACGCGGTGACCGCGGCCACAGCGCCCCATGTCAGAAGAATGCGCGCGATCCAGCGGCGTGCGCCGACGCGATGTAACAGCAGGTTGCTCGGCACTTCGAGCAGCATGTAGCCGACAAAGAAAATGCTGCCTGCAAATCCGAACACAGCGGGGCTGAAGCCGAGCTGCTTGTTCATATCCAGCGCGGCGAATCCGATGTTGATCCGGTCCAGATAGTTGAAAAACATCATGGCGAAAAGCAGGGGCATCAGGCGCCCATAGACCTTTCGCATGGTGGCGGCTTCGTCGATCGGATTCATCCTGTCTCCTACCTTGCGGCGACGGCGAAGTTGCCGTCCCTGCGTTCTTGTCATGTGTGGAATCAATGATAAGAACGCGGCGGTGATGAGTCCAAGACGGGTTGCTTATGCTTCTATAGGTTTTTGCTTATAGTGCTGCGTCCGCAATTGGCGGCGGCAGACAGGCGAGGAATGCACGCAAATGGGGTGAAGCGTCGTCTGTACGAAAAGTTGCGGCGAGCGTCGAGCGATGCGTTGAACCGGGCCCGGTCAGATGGCGATACACGACGTCGCTGCGGCCGAGCCGCGCGACGGATTCGCCGATGAAGGTGACGCCGAGTCCGGCCGCCACGAGCGCGATTGCAGTCTGGATTTCATACGCCTGATGAGCGACGAGCGGCGTCAGACCGGCGTCCCGATACAACGATAGAACCGAGCGCTTGAACTGCGCATTCTGATGCTTCGGATAAAGGATCAACGGCGTATCCGCGAGATCGGCGATTTTGACTTTCTTCTGCGCGGCGAGCGGATGACCGGGCTCCAGTGCGACCATGACCCGTTCGCGCAGCAGCGGATATGACGTGCAACCGTCGATGGCCAGCGGCTGCCGGCCGATGCCGATATGAATGCGCATGTCGCGCAACGCATCGGTCTGTTCTTCGGTGAGCATCTCGAAGAGCTTCAATTCCACTTGCGGATACGCGTGATGAAATGCCTTGAGCGCGGGCGGCAAGATGCTGTACATCGCCGAGCGCGTGAAGCCGACGCTGAGCCAGCCGCGCCGGCCCACGCCGATTTCCTGCGTCGCGAGGCCGGCCTGCTCCAATGCGCCGAGTATCTGGCGAGCCTCTGTGCAAAGATAGTGGCCGGCTTCCGTGAGCGCGAGCGGACGCCTCGCGCGATCGACAAGCTGCGTGCCGAGCCGGTCTTCGAGTGAACGGATCTGCTGGCTGAGCGCGGGCTGCGCGATATGCAAGCGCTCCGCGGCGCGGCTGAAATTGAGCTCCTCTGCAAGAATCACGAAGCACTGTAGAGCCCTAAGGTTCATGGCGATGGTGTCTGTCGTCGGTATGCGCAGCATAACCTACACCGTCGTAGGCGCCGCAGTTGGCAGAAAACGCCGTCTGGTTGGCTGTGTTCCAGGCATCGATCGAATTGAAAGTTGCTTGCCGCACTCCGATACTTTGGGTGCGGGCTTTCCTTCTCAACGTAGCTATCTCAAGCCGCCCGGAATGCGCGGCAACTACGCACACATTGGAGCAACGAACATGACGACGATTGCAGGAATCAAGATTCCCGACAGCGCAATGGCACGCGCAGCCACTCAACTGGTTCGCGATACAGAGTCGGACCTGCTTTTCCATCACTCCACTCGCGTATTTCTTTTCGGCGCCCTCGCCGGCGAGCGCAAGCGGTTGAAGTATGACCCCGAGCTTCTGTATATAGGCGCAATGTTCCATGACATGGGTCTTAGCGAACAGTTTCGCGGATCGCAGAACCGCTTCGAGGTCGACAGCGCAAATGCGGCGCGCAGCTTCCTTCAGGGGCATGGCATTCCCGAAGGCGAGGTCGACCTCGTGTGGGACGCGATCGCGCTGCATACCACGCCGGGTATTCCGCCGTTCAAGAAGCCAGTGGTTCAACTGGTAACGGCAGGCGTCGAGATGGACGTGCTGGGCTTCGCGTATGACGAGTTCACCGAGGAACAGCGCAAGGTGGTGGTGGCGGCTCACCCTCGCGGGGAGAACTTCAAGGAGCAGATTATTGACGCCTTTAACGAGGGCATGAAGCACCGGCCGGACTCGACATTCGGCACGGTCAACGACGACGTGCTTGCGTTGAAGGACCCCGGTTTCCGTCGCAAGAACTTTTGCAGCATCATTCTTGGAAACGCTTGGAACGACTCGAATTACGCGTGCATCTGCAATGATCCGGGGCATCGGCACGGCTGAACTGGATTGATGACGGGGAGTGCGGACGGCGGGAGAGAGCACGCCACTTACCGTAGCGACCGGAAAGCCGCCCTCAGTTCCTGAGCAAATATCGTCGGCTGCTCCCACGCTGCAAAATGGCCTCCTTTCTCGGCCTGATGGTAATAGATGAGGTGAGGGTAGGCCTTCTCGGTCCAGCTACGCGGCGCCTGATATTGCTCGCCGGGGAATACGCTGACGGCGACTGGAACCTTGACGCCTTTTGCGTTGAAGAATCCACCCTTATATTCCCAATAGAGACGCGACGCAGACACGCCCGTATTAGTCAGCCAATACAGCGTGATGTTGTCGAGAACTTCGTCACGCGTCAGTTCGCCTGTTGCGCTCGCACTCCGGTTCAGCGCTGCAGCGACTGCCGCGGCGGGCTGAGCATTGGCGTCGTTGTGATCGAGTAGCCAGGCCGCCAGGCCGACGGGTGAATCGTCAATGCCGTAGAGCGTCTGCGGGCGGGAGCCCATCAAGCGGGCGTAGTCCACTTGCTTGAACGTTTGGGCGAGCTGCCCGTAGGCGCGTTTCTCATCCGCTGACATACCGGCTGGCGCCGGGGCGCCGATTCTTAGCGCCTCGTCGATGTCCGCAGGAACTGTCGCGGGCATGTTGGTGTGGATGCCGAGCAGCCCCGGAGGTGCCTGCAAGCCCATTTGATCGACGACGAACGCACCCCAGTCCCCGCCTTGAGCGACGTAATGCTGATAGCCGAGACGGCGCATCAACTCGGCCCACGCGCGCGCCATGTGTTCGGGACCCCAGCCGGTCGTCGTCGGCTTGCCGGAGAAACCGTAGCCGGGCATCGACGGGATGACGACGTCAAACGAATCGTCGGCTTTTCCGCCATACGCGACGGGGTCGGTCAGTGGCCCGATGAGCTTGACCTGTTCCAGCACCGAGCCGGGCCAGCCATGATTGATGATCAATGGAAGCGCATTCGGGTTCTTCGATCGAACATGGATGAAATGGATGTCCACGCCGTCAATGGTCGTCACGAATTGCGGTAACGCATTGAGCGCCCCTTCCGCTTTACGCCAGTCATAATCCGTTGCCCAATAGCGCGCGAGTTTCTGCATCGTCTCAAGCTGCACGCCCTGTGACGAATCCGCTACGGTCTCCTTTTCCGGCCATTGAGTGGCGGCGATACGCCTGCGAAGGTCGTCGATCGCGACCTGCGGCACATGAACCGGTGCAAACGGACGGATCGACTCGTCCTGGACGCTTGCATGCTGTGTTGCCGGAAGTACATCCGGTGCTGGAACCGCGTACGCAGAGCTGAAAGCCGTCGCTAGCGTAAGGCCCAAAGAGGCTGCGACAAACGCAGCAAGCTTGCGCCGCGCGGGCGTTGATGATGCTGCAAAATACATGGTGACTCTCCTGCAATGAGTGCTCCAACGCATGCGGGTCGGAGCGTTTCGCGCTTTACGCACGCAATGGCCTTAACCCCGCTCGCACTTCATTCGCGAAGATGATCGGTTCTTCCCATGCCGCGAAGTGTCCGCCGGTTTCGGGTTTGTTGAAGTACATCAGGTTGTGATAGGCCTTTTCGGTCCAGCTCTTCGGCGCCTGGTAGTTTTCTCCCGGAAAAGCGCTCACTGCGGCAGGCACGTTGACGTCGGCCGCAAGGAAGAAATTCGCGTGCGACTCCCAGTAGAAACGCGAAGCCGACACACCTGTATTGGTTATCCAGTAAAGCGTGATGTCGTCGAGAATGTCGTCCCGCGTCAGCGCGCCTGCCGAATGTCCATTGACGGGATGCCCGAGCACGGCCGCGCTCAGCGCCGCTGCGGGCTGGCCGTAGCCATCGCCGTGATCCAGCAGCCAGGACGCCAGCGCAACGGGCGAGTCGGCAAGTCCATAGAGCGTCTGTGGCCGCGTGCCCATTTCGACCGCGTAGCCCCGCTTCTTCTTGAAGTTCGCGCTCAACTGGTCATAAGCGTGCTTCTCCTCGTCCGATAAGCCTTGAGGCATCGGATCGCCGGCCGCCAGCGATTTGAGGATCTCAGCCGGAACGGCCGCCGGGAAATTCACATGAATGCCGATCAGTTCGGGCGGCGCCTGTTTCGCCATGATGTTGGTGACGATGCCGCCAAGATCGCCGCCCTGCGATGCAAAGCGCTCGTAGCCGAGCCTTTTCATCAACGTGACCCACGCACGGGCGGTGCGCTCCGGACCCCAGCCGGTCGTTGTGGGCCGTGCCGAAAAGCCGTAGCCGGGCAACGACGGAATCACGAGGTGGAATGCATCCGAAGCCGGTGCGCCGTACGCAGTCGGATTGACGAGCGGGTCGATGATCTTGAACTGTTCGATGACCGAGCCGGGCCAGCCGTGCGTCACGATCAGCGGCATTGCGTTCTCGTGCTTCGAGCGGATATGAAGGAAGTGGATGTCGAGCCCGTCGATCTCCGTAATGAACTGCGGATACGAATTCAGCCGTGCTTCGCATTTGCGCCAGTCGTAGCCGGTCGACCAGTATTGCGCTAGCGTCTGAATCATGGCGAGCTGGATGCCTTGTGACTCGTCGGGCACGGTCTCGCGATCAGGCCAGCGGGTCGCCTTGATACGGCGGCGCATGTCGACGAGTTGTGCCTCGGGCACTTGAACGCGAAACGGGCGAATTGCGGACTTGTCGCCGTTCGCGGGTTCGGTGATCCTGCCGATTGCCGGGCTGGTGTCCGCGAAAGCAAGCCGGCTGAGCGAACCGGCAGCCAGGGCTGCGGCGGCCGCACTGACGAAGTGGCGGCGGGATGAGGATTGGGGCGTGTCTTGTGACATGAGATTGTCTCCTGCTTGATCAGCGTGTTGTGTTGCGGGTGAAGTCGGCGGCGTGCGGCCTCACGAATACACACATCATTTGAAATTTGCGAACCAGCATCCTCTGGTCAGCGCGAACCTGCAACAGCGGCCGCCTGCGTGCGCACATCGTCGTCAGCCTTGTCACTGACAGGCAACGAGTGCGGAGCGCGTTCGTGAACATGCGCGGTGGGCGTGCGGTCAATCATCAGACTGAGTAGTTCGGGGCGGTTGTAGTGGCCGGCCGCGTCCATCAGCATCTTGCGGAGGTCGATTTGCGCGAAGTCGAGATCGACGATCACGTCGCCTTCTCCCGAGCGGAGCGGTTCGGCCATCAACATGCCGTCAGGCGAAACGATGGTGGTGAAGCAGCCACCCGAGATCGGACCGATTCCACAACCGGTGTCCTTCATGATCTGCGCCTGCTGGTCGGCGTCGAGCCATGCCGTCGCGTTGACGACGAATGCGCCGGACTCGAGCGCATGCTGGCGGATATTGATTTCCATGCGCTGCGCAAACCCCTCGCCAAAGGCAGAGCCGGGGTACATCGCCGAATGGATCTGCTCGCCGTCGGCGATCATTGCGTAGCGGGCGAGCGGGTTGTTGTGTTCGAAGCATGCGAGCTGACCGATGCGGCCGACGGCGCTGTCGACTGCACGCAAGCCCGAGCCATCTCCCTGGCCCCAGATCATGCGTTCGAAATGCGTCGGCGTGATCTTGCGGCGGCGCTGGATCAGCGTACCGTCAGCATCGAAGAGCAATTGTGTGTTGTATAGCGTGCCGCCATCGCGCTCATTCACGCCAATCGACACGACCATGCCTGCCTCTCGCGCGGCCTTGCCGATCGCGTCGGTAGCAGCGGACGGCACAGTCACAGCCTGCTCGAGCAGACGCAAATGTTCGGATCCCGAAAGAAGTTCGATGCCGGTCTGGACTGCCGCAAAGTAAGGGTAATAAGGCACGACCGTTTCGGGAAAAGTGGCGAACTGCACGCCCTTCAGGCCCAGTTCGTGGATCTTCTGCACCACTTTCGCGACGGTGGCTTCACGGCTATAAAGCACCGGGCTGAACTGGACGGCGGCGGCTTTGACAACTTTCATGACGAACTCCTTGATGCGGGGAAGGGGGCGAGGCGTTGGTCGATCTTGCACATGCAACATCGACCGAAAAACTTCAAACGATGCGCGGCGGCAATTGCTGCGCGATATTCATGAGGCCATGTGCGCCGCCCTCGCCGAGGACGCGCGTCGCGTGGCTCTGTGCCGCCGCCCACGCGTTAGCGGCATTCGTGAGCAGCGCGTTGCCTTCGTGCGTGAGCGAAAGAGGGCGGCTGCGACCATCGCTGCCTGGCGCGCCTTCGGCAACCCAGCCCTGGGCGATCAGCGGTTGCAGGTTCCGTGTCAGCGTCGAGCGCTCGTGATAATTGCGTCGGCCCAGATCGGAGCGGCTCATCGGCCCGAACTCCGCGATCATTACGAGCAATGAGAACTGCGAAGCGACGATGCCGAACGGGCGCAACGCGTCGTCGTAGATCGAAGTGAGGAAACGCGAGATCTGCCGGGCGCGCGTCAGCAAACAACTGCGCGCGATCTGTCTGCTCGGCGCTTCACGCGCGGTGCAGTCCTGTTCAACGGGTCCGTTCGACTTATGCTGCATATGCACCACCTTCAGTTTGCGGAGCGGTGTTTGCTCGCGATGGGCGTATTTGAGCGGACGGACGTATCTCGCTTGTGTCCGGAAGTCGGTTGTTTGTAAGCGTGCGTATCGCTGTCGGACGTGGATACGTTGAGATACATAAAGGCGCGGCGGGGGAAGCAGCAGGGTCGAAGGAGCAGTCGCCGGGGAATTTAAATCGGCTTATCCGCGGCCCCCGTATAATCCGGCATGACTCAATTCATCCCCACAGCAGTAAGCTTGCGCGCAGCGGCACCGGCTGCGCGTTTCATCGGCCCGGTCCATTCACCCTCCACTCGTGCGGAATCCACGTTCGTCGAGCTGCAGTCGGCGGTCGCATGAAAATACCTAAACGGCTTGCCCCGCTTCTCGAAGAAGGGCTCATCGACGAAGTCATCGGCCAGTTGATGAGCGGCAAGGAGGCAACGGTCTACGTCGTGCGCAGCGGCGAATCGACGCGTTGCGCAAAGGTCTACAAGGACGCGAAGCAGCGAAGCTTTCGGCAAGCCGCGTCGTATCGGGACGGCCGCAAGGTCAAGAACAGCCGGCAGGCGCGGGCGATGGAAAAAGGCACGCGCTACGGCCGTCAGATGCAGGAAGCGTCATGGCAGAACGCTGAAGTCGACGCACTGTTCCGGCTCGCCGCGGCAGGCGTGCGCGTGCCGCAACCCTATATTTGCACCGACGGCGTGTTGCTGATGGAGCTGGTGATCGACGAGATGGGCGACGTCGCGCCGCGGCTTAACGACGTCGATATGACCGAAGCCCGCGCCCTCGAACTGCACGCGCTGCTGCTGAACCAGGTTGTCCGCATGCTCTGCGCAGGCATGATTCACGGCGATCTGTCGGAATACAACATCCTGCTCGCAGCGGACGGCCCGGTGATCATCGATCTGCCGCAGGCCGTCGACGCCGCCGGCAACAACGAAGCCGCCTCGATGCTCAAGCGGGACGTCGACAACCTGGCCGCATACTTCGGACGGTTTGCGCCGCAAATTCTCACCGCGAGTTATGGCGCGGAGATCTGGACGCTGTTCGAATCGGGGCAGCTGCATGTCGATATCGAACTGACCGGCCGCATCGAAGTCGACACGCGACCGGTGGATCTCGATGGCGTGCTTCAGGAACTCGAAGAGACGCGTCTTGAGGAAGATGCGCGATTGCGGCGGCAGCAGGAACTGAGCGCGGGTTGATAGCCGCGCTCGGTTTCGGGTGAACGCCGCGACGCCGTCAGCGAGGAGCCGGCTCGTTCAGATAGACGCCCGCGGACAGCGCGGCTTTCACCTCTCGCGTGAACTCGTCGGTGGACACTTCCTCCGCGCCGGCCTCGATCGCGTCGAATGCCTGACGCACGACGTCGGCCGGTGTCGCCTTCGGCACTTCAAGCCCGCGCGTCAGATCGGTGTCGATGAAGCCGGCATGCAGCCCGACAACCTGTGTGCGCTGCTCGCGCAGCGAATGACGCAGGCCGTTGGTCACCGCCCACGCGGCCGACTTCGACACGCCGTAGCCGGAAAGGATCGGCCGGTTGATCCAGCTCGCGACCGACAGCACGTTCAGAATCGCGCCGCCGCCGTTGCCGGCGAGGTGGCCCGCGAACGCGCGCGACATCGCGAGCATCCCGAAGACGTTGGTTTCGAAGTGATCGCGCAACACGTCGAGCGCGCCGTCGTCGGTCAGGCTGCTGAACCGCGCAATGCCCGCGTTGTTGATCAGCAGCGTGACGTCGCGCGCGGCTTCCGCGGCAGCGGCCACAGCCGCCGGATCAGTCACGTCCAGCTTGAGAGGCACGACGCCCGGCAGCGTCACGCTGGCCGGATCGCGCGCGCCCGCATAGACCTTGCGCGCGCCTCGTTCGAGCGCCTGTCTCGCGAACTCGAGGCCAAGCCCGCGGTTCGCGCCCGTCACCAAAACAACAGAACCTTCGATTTTCATGACGCATCCTTTCCTGGGGTTGATCGCCGGCGCGCGGGCTCGCCGGGCGCAAGAAATCGGGTGAAAACAATCGGATGAAACATCGGCATCAAAGACGGCATGACCCACATTGCCGTTTGCACCTTGTCCCGCGTCGCTTCGCGTCATGGGCCAAAGTCGGCTAAACTTATCTCAATGTCGATCGCCATCGTCTTAAGACGCATTGTGTCGACGCAACACGGGCGTGTCAATGGTGATCGACATTGTGTTTATTAATCGATGCGATCGCCTGAACAAAGGAGGAATCGATGGGTGTGTCACGACAGCAGGCCGCCGAGAACCGCAGCGCGATCGTCGCGGCCGCCGAGCGGCTGTTCCGCGCGCGCGGGGTCGACGCTGTGGGGCTCGCGGAGTTGATGAAGGAAGCCGGTTTTACACAGGGCGGCTTCTACAACCATTTCAAGTCGAAAGACGCGCTGGTCGCCGCGGTGATGGAAAAGGCGATGGAAGACTATGCAGATTCGCCGAACGCCGGGAGCCTGGCAAAGCAGGCGGCGCGCTACCTGTCGACGCGGCACCGCGGCAACATCGAGGCCGGCTGTCCACTGTCCGGGTTCGCGGGCGACGTGCCCCGTATGAGCGACGCGGCGCGCGCGTCCTACACGCGCGGGCTGGCGGCGTATCTCCGCCGGCTTGAAGCCATGATTTCCGCGGAAGGCGCAACGGCGAAGCAGAGCCGTCACGATGCCATTGCGGCGTTCAGTCAGATGGTCGGCGCACTCGTGTTGTCGCGTGCGGTCGTGAGCGCCGATCCCGCCTTCGCCGACGAGATCCTGGAGGTGGGGCGTCGCACGCTTGTCGATAGGACGCCATCTACGACCCCATGAGCGCTGGCTCCGAATTCACGGCGGGCGAGCACGTCGCGAGTTGCCGGACCTTCAGCTTTAAAGATCGCAGGCCCGCGCCAGTGCAAGTGTGTCGATGTACTCGCGGATGTTCGTCACCTTGCCATTTCGAACGGTAATGGCGAAGACCCAATCGTCGTCGAACGTCCTGTTCGTCGCTTTGACTCTGCCCGTGGCGAAGCCGACGACCAGAACCCGGTCGCCCTGCGCGACGAATTCGAAAGGGGCTGGGTATGACGTTTCAACCGTGTCGGAAGCCTTCTGAAGCAAATCCGCCAATCCCGCGTGTCCGCGATGAGTGCCGGCCAGTGGCCACTCGCCCGGAATGATCCACTCGATGTCTTCGGCGGAAATCGCGAGCAGGCCCTGCTTATCGCCGCGGCCCATTGCTGCAAAAAAATCCTTCACAATCTGGGCATTGTCTTGCGTGCTCATTGAAATTCTCCGTTTCTGTTTCATGTGGCCGAAAAGCCGCCGGAGGACGTCGCGCCGGTGATTCAGCCGATCTGGACGTTCAACGCGATATCCCATGTGCCGGCGCCGTTTTTCGCGAGGCCGATCATCATCAGACCGAGCGCCTCGAGCGTCGCGGCCATGTGCAGGCCACCCACATCCAACGGACGCAGTCCGATACTCTCGATCAAGGTCGAGACGCGCGCCTTGGCCTGTGCATCGTCGGCTGCGATGAACGCGTCGAGGCGTCCGTTTTTGGCCAGTACGTGGCCGAAGACGGTGTTGAACGCCTTTACGACGTGCGCGGTGGCGGGAAGACCCTTGGCGATCTCCTGCGCGCCGGAACTGCCGTGCGGGGTGACGAGGCCGGAAAGGTCCGGGGCGACCGGATTGGTGATGTCGATGATCACCTTGCCTTCGAGCGCGTTTCCGTAATCGGCGACGACCGCCGCCGCACTGCCGTACGGCACGGCGAGGATGACGATATCGCCTGTCGGCGCGGCGGCGTAAGTCCCCGTGGTTGCTCCCGCTGAGAGCTTATCGGCCAGCGCCCGCGCTTTGGCTGGGTCGCGGTTCAGGACCTCGACGGTATGTCCTGCCTTGGCGATACGGCCGGCGACGGCCGTGGCCATGGTTCCTGCGCCAATGATGCTAATCGTGCTCATGTCAAATATCCTTCTGAGTTGGGGTATGCCCGTGATCTGTACGAGGCTTCGCCCATGATGTTTTCCGTGTGCGCCGAGCCACTTGCGTCACCTTCCTGCTACTCCGTGACGGGCTCGGCGCGATGGGGGAGTTCTTGCCGTCCGCTCAACTCAGCCGGCAGGGAAGTAGTGACCATTGTCCATATCGGCGAACAGGCCGGGCTGCGTTGGTGTCCAGCCGAGCGTCTCGCGCGTGATCGCATTCGACGCCGGGGTATCCAGCGTGACCAGATTTGCAAGGAATCCGAAGTACCCAGGCAGCATCAGCACGTCCGCGGGAATGGGTACGGCGGGCAGATTCAAGCGACTGCCGATGGCCTCGGCGATCTCGCGGTACGCAATGCTCCCCTCTGCAACCGCGTGCCAGCTTCTGCCGGCGGCGCCTTTCTCAAGCGCCAGGCGGAACACGGTGGCGACGTCGCGGGCGTGCACGGCGGCCCACCTGTTCGCACCGTCTCCGGGGTAACCGACGACACCCTTTTCCTTCGCCAGGCCGATCAGCAGCGGAAGGAAGCCGGCATTATCGGTCGCGCTGTGCATGATTTCAGGAATCCGAACGACTGAAGACCGCACGCCTTTTTCCGCGAGTCCGATTACGGTAGTTTCCACGATGTTACGAACCCGCAAGGTGTTCTTGTACGGATCGCCGCCGGGAAGAGGCGGATCCTCCTCGGTGGCCGGCCGGCCCAGGTTGTCCCAGCCGGGCGAGCCGATGCTTCCCGATGAGACCAGCGGCTTTCCGGTTCCGGCCAGCGCCTCGCCATATGCGAGCATGATCTGAAGCTCCGCATCGGCCACGGCGTTGATCCCGCCGACCGGAATCAGGTCTTGCCGGTGCGCGACATGGATGACTCCGTCGGAGGCGGCGGCCGCTTCTTTAAGACCGTCGAGATCCTCGAGGCTACCGAGACGCGGCTTCGCACCGAGTGCGGACACCGCAGCCGCCGCCTTGTCAGAACGAGCGAGGGCGGTGACCTGATGGCCTGCGGCGATGAGGTCGGAGATGATGTACGGGCCGGAATGGCCGGTCCCGCCGGTGACGAAAACCTGCATGTGAATGTTCCTTATGAGTAATGTGATGCGGGAAGCGGTGGTCCCGGTGCATTCAGCCGGGAAGGCTGACGCCGATTGAGAAGTTCGTGTGCTTGACCGAGTGGGCGAGGAGGCCCAGCGACAGCAGGCACGCGTGCTCCAGTGACCTCGCCATTGGCAACGGCCCGGTATCCACTGGCCGCAGTCCGAGGCTCTCGATGAACGCCGAGACGCGTGCCTTCGCGTGCGCGTCGTCTCCGGCGATAAACACATCCAATGCGTGGCCCGGGACGGGACCGGCCGCCAGGACGTGGGAGAACTGGGTGTTGAACGCCTTGACGACTTCCGCATCGGCAGGGGCGGCCTTAGTGATCTCCTTCGCGCCGAAACTGTCTCCAGGGGTCACGAAGCTCGTGTGGTCGGAGGCGACCGGATTCGTGATGTCGACAAGAACCTTGCCTGCCAGCCCTTCGCCGTACTGCTTCACCACGTCGAGAACGGCGGAGTAGGGAACCGCCAGGATGACAATGTCCCCGGCCGGGGCGGCGCCGAACGCGCCTGTCGTCGCGCCGGCTCCGATCTGCGCGGCGAGCGTCCGCGCCTTGACGGCGTCGCGACTCGTCACCTCGACGGTGTGTCCCGCCTTCGCGGCGAGGCCGCCGATCGCTGCGGCCATGCCGCCTGTGCCGATGATGCTGATAGTGCTCATATGCAGCCTCCTGGTTTGTTGGGTGCTGCTCGTACTCCCGAACAACCATGCTAAACATATTGCTTGCAAAAAACAAGTAAACGGCGCAAATTACTTGCGTTATGCAAGCGATGTTAATATCGAGCGATGAAGACGACATCCATGAAGACGACATCTAAAGAAGACATTCGGTCCCATTGCGCAGTGAACTACGGCGTGGAGGTTTTCGGCGACCGGTGGTCGCTCCTGATCATTCGCGACATCGTCTTTGCCGGCAAGAAGACGTATGGCGAGTTCCTGAGATCGGAGGAGGGAATCGCGACCAATGTCCTTGCTTCGCGCCTTGCGTTTCTTGAGGAGCAAGGAATTCTCTCGAGGGCACCCAGTGCCGACGACAGGCGGAAGGACTTCTACACGCTGACCGAGAAGGGCCTGGACCTCATTCCCGTCGTGCTTAACATAGTCGTTTGGAGCGCGAAGCACGATTCGAAGTCGTACGTGCGGCGCTGCAAGGAGTTCGTTGCCCGATTAAATCGAAACCCCGTGCAGGTGAGCGAAGAGGTGAAGGCGCTGATCCGCAATGGCGGATGTATGTTTCCTGAGAGCAAGGAATAAGCAAGACGGCAAGCGCGCCGTGTTACGTCGCACGAACGATATGCGCACACCACCGGGTGCGTCGCGAATTACCAAAACCCCGCTGCTGTTTTCGCAACGCAGACAGTCCTCAAAAACCTGTTTGCTACGGCACGACACCTTTCTCCCCCTCGCGTGCCGAAAGCGCTTGAAAAGCCCGCTGGTAAATTTTTAATTCCCCTTTGTTTTCAGCGGCTTGGACGGCTATTTCCGCTTTGCGCGATTAAGCCTGGCATACCCTGTGCAAATACCCCTGTGAGCGCAACGAATAGTGCTCTTCCTTCCAGACTGAAGACCCTCACAGGAGATTTACCATGAGCTCGCTGATCATCAAAGACATCGCCCATTCCGAAGACCTGTCCGCCAAGGCTCTGTCCGCTGTACGCGGCGGCAGCAACTACAACGTCGGCAACGTCAATGCCGCTTATGGCGGCGGCTTCGCCAGCCCAGGCGTCGTCGTGGCACCGGTCACGCAGACTGACACGCATACGAAGGTCGAGATCCCGACGATCATGAACTTCGGCGGCCTGCAGTTCGCCAAGGCGTGAGTTAAGCGCCGGGGAGAGCGGCGCTCTCCCCCTTGCTCGCCGAACGTACTTCCAACCCGAAACAAAGAAACAGCTCCAGGAGACTTACCATGACCTCGCTCACCATCAAAGACATCGCCCACACCGAAGACCTGTCCGCCAAGGCTCTGTCCGCTGTACGCGGCGGCAGCAACTACAACCTCGGCAACCTCAATGCTGCTTACGGCGGCGGCTTCGCCAGCCCCGGCGTCGTCGTGGCACCGGTCACGCAGACCGACACGCAGACGAAGGTCGAGATCCCGACGATCATGAACTTCGGCGGCCTGCAGTTCGCCAAGGCGTGAGTTAAGCGCCGGGGAGAGCGGCGCTCTCCCTGACGGCACGCCGACTGTACCTTCCAAACCCGAAACAGAGACATCTCAGGAGACTTACCATGACCTCGCTCACCATCAAAGACATCGCCCATACCGAAGACCTGTCCGCCAAGGCTCTGTCCGCTGTACGCGGCGGCAGCAACTACAACCTCGGCAACCTCAATGCTGCTTATGGCGGCGGCTTCGCCAGCCCGGGCGTCGTCGTCGCACCGGTCACGCAGACTGACACATACACGAAGGTCGAGATCCCGACGATCCAGAACTTCGGCGGCTTCCAGTTCGCGAAGGCGTGAGTTAAGCGCCGGGGAGAGCGGCGCTCTCCCCCTTGCTCGCCAAACGTACTTCCAACCTGAAACAAAGAAACAGCTCCAGGAGACTTACCATGACCTCGCTCACCATCAAAGACATCGCCCACACCGAAGACCTGTCCGCCAAGGCTCTGTCCGCTGTACGCGGCGGCAGCAACTACAACGCCGGCAACCTCAATGCTGCTTATGGCGGCGGCTTCGCCAGCCCGGGCGTCGTCGTGGCACCGGTCACGCAGACCGACACGTACACGAAGGTCGAGATCCCGACGATCCAGAACTTCGGCGGCTTCCAGTTCGCGAAGGCGTGAGTTAAGCGCCGGGGAGAGCCGCGCTCTCCCCGGCGGCACGCCGACCGTACTTCCAAACCGAAACAGACAAACAGCTCCAGGAGACCTACCATGACCTCGCTCACCATCAAAGACATCGCCCATACCGAACACCTCTCCGCCAAGGCCCTGTGCGCTGTACGCGGCGGCAGCAACTTCAACTTTGGCAACTTCAATGCTGCCTATGGCGGCGGCTTCGCCAGCCCTGCTATCGTCGTCGCACCGGTCACGCAGATCGACACGTACACGAAGGTCGAGATTCCGACGATCCAGAATTTCGGCGGCCTGCAGTTCGCCAGGGCATGAGTGCGAGGCATTGAGCGTTGCGCCCAGGGATCGGAGCCCGATCGCGTGACGCGGGCTTTCCGCAGCGTCGGGGGTGGCAAGCTTCGTCGACAGGACAGCGCGCGCTGTCTCGTTGACCGTTTCATAACAAGGGGAGCGTAGTGGCAGGACCAAGCGGTTGATCCAGTCACCCTAGTTCGTTATCCTTCCGAACCCTCCGGACTTGTCACCGAGGTTTGGATCTAAGGGCTCGCCGGCCACTCCACCCGGCGGGTTTTTTTCGCGCGCTTTTTAGTCCTGGTTTCGGCTGCGGCGCAGCCTGGTTCGGTGAATGGTTGTGAGCGACCCTACGTGCCTTAAATGTGTGGGCCGGTTTCTCCAAACGCCGCGGTGATGGATGTGGTATTGGCCGTAGAGCGCCTCCAGAAAAGCGCTGCATTACCCGCAGGGCGATGCCCGCATCAAGCCGCCAACGCCCGCCGTCCGACCGACCAGCGGTTCATCGTCAGAAACACGATCAGCGTCGCGCCGAAGATGCACTGACGTCCGGCCTCGCCGATCTGCAGCGCGGTCAGCAAACTGGTCAGCGCGGTGATGAACAGCGCGGCAATCGCCACCGCGATGTAATCGCCGCGTCCGCCGCCCAGCGACACGCCGCCGATCACCGCCACCACGACACTCGTCAGCACATAGCCGCTGCCGAGTCCGAGAAACGCCTGGCCGACGTAGCCCACCAGCAGCACGCCGGTCAGCGCGGCAATCATCGCGCTCGCCGTATAAGCCGCGATGCGCACCGCTCGCACGCGAGTGCCGGTGAGCAGGGCGGCGGTGGGATTCGCGCCGGTCGCCATCAGGCGGCGTCCCCATGCGGAGCGATCCAGAAACCACCAGACCGCGGTTCCCGCGACGAGCCACAACACGGCGATCGTCGGTACGCCGGCCACGCTGCGTCCGGCGAGCGCAACGAGCGTCGTACTGGCCGCGGTATTCACATGCATGAGCGACGACCACACGATCAAACCGCCGTCGACCAGACTCGCCATTGCGAGCGTCATCACCAGCGGCGGCACTTTGAACACTGTGATCCCGCAACCGTTGACCACTCCGACCACCGCGCCGCACAACGCCGCCGCAAAAAACGCGAGCGGCAAGCCAACCGGCAAACCCGCGGGCGCCACGTTGATCACCGCTGCGCCGATGATCCCGCCCAACGTCGCGACGGCGCCGACCGACAGGTCGAGCCCCTGGCCGCCGGCCATCATCGCGAGCGTCTGAGAGATGCCGAAGAGGCCGAGGAAAGTGGCAATCTTCAACTGGTTGCCCAACTGGTCCGCGTTCGTAAAGCCGGGCACCGCCCACTGTCCGCCGACCATCACGAGAACGACGAGCACCAGCAGCAACATGCGCCGGGAAGTCAGCGTCGCGCTCATGCCGGTTTCCTCGCGCCGATGAAAGTGCAACCGAGCGCGAGCAGAATCACCGCGCCCTTGAACACTTCCTGATAGTTGCTCGGAATGCCCGCGAAGTAGACGACGTTGCCGATCAGCACGAGCACCAGCGCGCCGCAGATCGCGCCGAGCATCGAGCCGCGTCCGCCCGCGAGCGAAATCCCGCCGATCACGACCGCTGCCACCGAATTCAACGTGTACGGCAAGCCGAGGCGCGCATCGCCCGACGAGGTCTGCGCGGAGATGCAAAGCGCCGCGCCGAACACGAACAGCCACGCGAGCACATAGCCGAGCAGCTTGACGAGCCGCGTATCGACGCCGGACTTGAACACGGCATCCGCCGAGCTGCCGGTCGCGATCAATCGGCGTCCGAAGCGATGACGTTGCAGCAGTGCCCACAACGCGCACGCCGCGAGCACCGGAATGGCCGCAAGCGGAAACACGCCGACGCGCATCGCAAACCACTCGCCGAGTATTTCCGGCACTGCGCCGCCGGGCTGCGGCATCAGCAGCAGGGCGCCGCCGAACCAGATCGCGCCGGTGGCGAACGTCGCGATCAGCGCGCTTTGCCGCAGGTAGCCGACCAGCAAGCCGTTGCAGACACCCGCCGCAACCGCGATGACAAGCGCCGCGACGCAGGTCGCCGCCGTGCCCCAGCCGGTGAGCGACGGCACTGCGGCGAGCACGCAATTGATCAGCGAGATCCCGGACCCCACTGAAAGATCCAGCTCGCCGAGCAGCACGATCACCGCCTGCGCCATGCAGACGAGAATCACGGGCGCCGCGTTTTGCAGGTTGCTCGACAGCGAATCGGCGCTGAAGAAATCGGGCTGAAGAAACGCATTGCAGGCCAGCACGATCAGCAGCATCGCGACGCCCGGCAACGCACTGCTGTTGCGTGACGTGATCGCGTGAATGCATTGACGCAAACCGTGGACGGGCTGCTCGCGCGCAGGCTGAAGTCGTTCGGTCAGGCCGGCTTTCATGCGGCGCTCCTGCCGAACAGCGCGCTCGTGACGCGGGCTTCGTTCATGTCGGGTCCTTCGAGTTGCGCGACCACGCGGCCTTCGTACATCACGATCAGGCGGTCGCAAACGGCGAGCAGTTCATCGGTGTCGGATGCGTAGACGATCGCGGCGGCGCCCGCTTCGGTCAGCGCGCCGATCGCTTCGTAGATCTCCTTGCGCGCGATCACATCGACGCCCTTGGTCGGATCGCTCAGCAGCAGCACCTTGATTCGGCGATCGAGCCAGCGGCCTATCACGACCTTTTGCTGATTGCCGCCCGACAGCGCGCGCACGGGTTGTCGCGCGTCGGACGTCTTGATCCGCAGACGCTTCACGGCAAAATCGACCAACTGGCGAATGGAAGCACTTCGCAAACGCCAAGGCTCGCGCTGAAAATTGGCCGCCACTTGCGCGAGATTGAACTCGACCGAATGATCGAGCCACAGTCCCTGCCGATGCCGATCGTTCGGCACCAGACACACGCCCGCGTCGATCATCTGACGCGGCGAGCGGACAGCGATCGGTGCGCCGTCGAGCGTTATCTCGCCATCATCGAGCTTGCGATATCCGGCGAGCGCATCGAGCAATTCTTCCTGCCCGTGTCCTTGCAGTCCGGCCACGCCGAGTATTTCGCCTTGCCGCAATTCGAACTCCACGCCGCGCAGGCGGGCGCCGGCGCGCAGTCCACGCGCGCTCAACGCGATAGGGCTGATGTCGTTGGACGCGCTAGCTGTAATCACGGCACTCATGCGCGGACTGTGTTGCGAATGCCGGCGAGCGGCCGCACTTTCATCGTGCATATCCGCAGCAGTTGCGCCGCCCATCCACGCAAGCACGCGCGCTTCGTCGAGCTTGCCTTGCACCGGAATTTCGCCGGCATGCCTTCCGTTGCACAACACCATCACGCGATCGCACAGCGCCTGAATTTCCGCCATTCGATGCGAGATGAACACGATCGCTGTGCCGCGCGCGGCCAGTGCGCGGATCACGCGCATCAGGCTCTCGACTTCGGCGGCGGCGAGCGCAGCCGTCGGTTCGTCGAAGATCAGCACGCGCGGTTCGAGCGCCAGCGCCTTGGCTATTTCAACGAGCTGCTGATCCGCGACAGAGAGTTGCCCCGCGGGAAGGTCCAGGTTCCAGCCGGCACGCAGGCTCGAGAGCAACTGCGCCGCGCGCCGCCTTGCCGCCGTGCGATTGAGAAAGCGCCCACGCCGGCACATTTCCGCGCCGAGAAACACGTTCTCCCAGACCGGCAGATCGGGTGCGAGCCCCGGATGCTGATGCGCGATCGCAATGCCCGCCGCGCGAGCCGCACGCGGCTCGCCGGGCGGCAGACGATGCGAGTCGAGCGAAAGCGTGCCCGCGTCGGGCCGATTGTCGCCGGCAAGAATGCTCGACAGCGTCGACTTGCCGGAGCCGTTCGCGCCGAGCAAACCGAGCACTTCACCGGCATTCACTTCGATGCTGACGTTATCGAGCGCGACCACGCCGCCATAGCGCCGCGTGATTCCTGTGGCAGTCAGTAAAGGCATGCGCGTTCCGTCAGGGCGTGAAGAGCGCGTCGAGCTCCGGCTCGCTCAGCCATTGCCCCAGAAAATAGCTATCGGGCTTGCCGTTCATCGACGCAAGCGTGGCGTCGAGCGTGTCGGCGGTGACCGTCTTCGTGATCGGGAAGTAGTAGGTGTTGTCCGGCAGCGGCTTGAGCTTGTGGCCCTGCGCGAGCCGCACTGCGATGCCGAGCGCGGTCCGGCTGATGTCGGGCGGATTCACCTGCACGAACACCTTCATCGGATTGCCCGCGTCGCGCTGCTTCTTCCATTCCTGGAGGAAGCCTTTCTGCGCTTCGCCGGTCATCACCGCGACGCGCCGGTTCGCGTTCTCGAACGCACGCAGCACGCCGAGCGCCATCGCGTCTTCGGTAAAGACCGCGTCGATTTTCGGTTGCGCGGCGATCACCGTTGCCATCACCGCCTGCGCCTTCGCTTCGTCCCATTCGCCATAACCGGACCACACGACCTTGATGCCGGGATACTTCGCGAAGGTGTCGAGCGCCGCTTTCTTGCGCGCTTCGGCTGCCGGATGACCGGGAATGCCGTCGAGGACCACGACGTTACCCTTGCCGTTCAATTGCTGCACGATCCACTCGGCGTAGCGCTGCCCCCACTTGTAGTGATCGACGGTGACGTTCACCGCGTATTTGTTCGACACGGCCTGATCGAACGAAACAACAGGAATCTTGCTACGCTGCGCTTCGGAAATCACGCCGTTTAGCGCGGTGGCCGAATTCGCGTCGACCATGATCGCGCCGGTTTTCTGGCGGATCATGTTGCGCATGTCCTGGATCTGCTGGCCCGTATTCGTCCCCGATTGCTGGATCACGAGATTGCCCGCGAGACCCTTGGACTTGTAGGTCTGAAACTGTTCCTTCGCGCCGTCGACCATCTGGTTGCGCCATTCGGTTCCGAAATAACCGTTCGATAAACCGATATCCGGCGCGGCGGCCCAGGCCGACGCGCACACGAAGCTCGCCGCGCAAGCGGCGAGCAGAGCAAGCGATTTCATGCTGTCTCCCGTCCCGTGAACAGGGGTTGCTGTTTTGATGGGCCCGCCGCCGCGCCGAAGTCCGCGCCGCTCAGTGAACCGGCGCGTGAGTCGTCTGCGCGACGCCGGCATCGGCCGGCAACGGCGCGCCCGCATGCAGTTCGCCGCGCGGCGGTACGACGTCGTGCGAGGTCTTGAAGATCTCGCCGTCCTTCATCACGAGCGTGATTTTTTGCGGGTCCTGCAGCACGGCCAGGTCCTTCAGCGGATCGCCATTGACGAGCAGGATGTCAGCCAGATATCCCTCGCGAATCTGGCCGAGTTCATGCGGCCGCATCATCAGTTCACCGCCATATCGGGTGGCCGCCAACAGCACTTCCATCGGCGTCATGCCGATGTACTTCACGAAGTATTCGAGGTCCCGCGCATTCGTGCCGTGCGGCATCCATGCGAAGCCGTAGTCGCCGCCGGGCAGGATGCGGATGCCGCGCTTGTGCATCTTCTGCAGCGTGATCGCCGCGGTTTCGAGCTCGCGTTTATAGCCCATTTGCGTGGCGGCCGCTTCGCTGATGCCCCACGGTTCCGCGTGATACAGCGTGCTGATCAGCCAGCCGATTCCCGGCGCGACGAAGTGCTTGTCCTTGTTCGCTTCGAGCATGTCGAGCGCTTCTTCGTCCGCGAAGCTTGCGTGGAAGATCAGTTCCAGTCCGTGACGCACGCATTGCTTGACCGACTCGCTCGAACGCGCATGCGCGGCGACGCGCTTGCCTGCGCGTTTGGCCTCGGCGGCGAGCATGGCGATTTCTTCTTCCGAGAATGGCGACGATTCCGCCGAAATCCCGGCAATGTACTCGCCGGACAGATTGATCTTCAGATGATCGACCCCGTACTTGACGAACATGCGCGTGGTGGCGCGCATCTCTTCGGGACCGCTTACCACCGCGCCGAAGTTCAGTTCCTTGAACGGCATGTGCGGCAGGGTGTTGTCGGCGAGGCCGCCGAGTATCGTGATCTCCTGGCTGCCGGCCAGATAACGCGGGCCGGGGAATTCGCCTGCGTTGACCGCGTTGCGTAGCACGACATCGAGCCGCGGCTTCGCGGCCGCCGCGCCGAGCGCCGAAGTCCAGCCCATCTCCAGATAGCGTTTGGCGACGCGCACGCACCACAGCATGTGTTCTTCCGGCGGCATGAACTGAATCGCCGACAACGAAGGCTGATCGTTCCATGAGAAATGCGTGTGCGCCTCCGTCATGCCGGGCATCAGGAACGCGCCCTTGCCGTCGATGCGCTGCGCGTGCGGCGCGCTGACCGGCTCGCCTTCGCGTCCTACCTTGGCGATGCGTTGACCTTCGACGAGCACTTCGCCTTTGAAGGGTTGCGCGCCGCTGCCATCGAAAACCGTTACGTTCGTGAATACGATCGAGCTCATGTGTCTCCTCCAGGCGGGCGGACTGCGACTGGCGCGCATCTCGCCCTAAGGGTTATGTTTCGCTAAAGACGTATCACCCGCTTGGGCCTTGTCGGTCACTTCTTTATCAGCGGGCGGCGCTGTAGAACGCCTGCAATTGAGCCTGCGATTCCGCGGGCTTTTCGAACGTCGTCCAGTGTCCGCAGCCGCTCAGCACGACAACCTTCGCGCCGGCGATGCGCTCGCCCATCGCCTGCACGGCTTCGGGCTTGCCCACGCCGTCCTGATCGCCGGTGACGAGCAACGTGGGCACCTTGATCTGTTCGACCGGCGCGGCCTGTGCGCCAGCCAACGCTTCGCAGCTTTGCGCGTAGCCTTCCGGCGACTGGCGCATCACGCTCTCGCGCACCAGCGCGAGCGTGACGGGGCGCTGAGCCTTGGTCTCGTCGCTCGTCGCGCCTTTGACGATCGCATCGGCGATCTCCTGCAAGCCCGCGACGCCCTTGTCGCGTGCGAGCGCCGCGCGCTGACGCATGCCCTCGCGGCCGGCATCGGGCGGCGCGAGCAGCGGCCCGAACAGCGCGAGGCTCTTCACCAGTTGCGGATGTCGGATCGCAAGATGCTGCGCGACGATGGTGCCCATTGAATGCGCGACCACGTCCGCCTGTTCGATCTTCATCTCGCGCAGCGCGGCGGCGATCACGTCCACGTAGCCGTCGATCGACAGCTTCTGCGCCGGCAGTTCCGAGCGCGCGCTGCCAGGAAGGTCGATGCGAATTACCCGCTTGCCTTCGAATGCGCCGAGCACCGGCGTCCAGTTATTCGACGAGCCGCCGAGACCGTGAATGCACACGACGGGCGCGCCGTCGCCTTGCGTTTCGATGTAAAGACCCTGGACCAGAGTTGTTGCCATTTATGCCACCTCGTTTTCAAGGACGCCGACGCGCGGAATTTCCATTCGCACGACGTCGCCGGATTGCAGGAAGCGCGGCGGATTGAAACCGATGCCGACGCCCGCCGGCGTGCCGGTTGCAATCACGTCGCCCGGTTGCAGTTCGATGCCGGCCGAAATGGTTTCGATCAGCGTGGGGATGTCGAAAATCAGATGCCGCGAGTTCGACGATTGACGCAGCTCGCCGTTGACCCAGCAGCGCACGTCGATGTCGTTGGCGTCGAGTTCGTCGGCGGTGACGAGATACGGGCCCATCGGGCAAAAGCCGTCGAGCGATTTGCCGAGGAACCATTGGCGATGCAGCTTTTGCAGATCGCGCGCGGTCATGTCGTTGATCAGCGTGTAGCCGAACACGTGCGCGAGTGCATCCTGCTTGCGAATACCGCGGCCCGCTTTGCCGATCACCACGCCGATCTCAACCTCGTAGTCGAGTTGCTGCGTGACTGCGGCGTGACGCGGAATCTTGTCGCCTGGGCCGATCACCGTCGTCGCGGGTTTGGTGAAGACGACCGGTGCTTCGGGAATGTGTTCGCCGGCCTGGGCGCTTTTGTCGAAGCCGGATTTGCTGAACTCTTCCGCATGGTCGTGATAGTTCTTGCCCACGCAGAAGATGTTGCGACGCGGCTGGTCGATCGGCGCCAGAACCGTGACGCCGCTCAAGGGTCGGCCGTCGTGCTTCGGCACCAGCGCGCTCCTGATCGACGAATAGTCATGTACCAATTGGATCATATCGCCGCGAAAGCCGTTGCTCAATTCCGCTACGGGCCAATACTGTTGCCGTTCGGGATCCACCACAGCAACGGTTTTCGCGCCGTTCACCAGCAAATTTGCCAATTTCATGTCGAGCCCTTAATCTAGGTCCAGTTGGTGAGAATTTGTGTCACTGTAGGACCAAATGCGACCACAACCAACCAGGGTTAACCAAAAATAAGTACCAATTGGTTCTATGCAAGAGGCTTCACCGGCAAGGAAGAAAGTCATGGGCGACGTTGAGACCGGCAAGATTTCTGTGAGAGCGGAGGGCGCGCGTGCGCTTGCGAGCTATCTGGAAGAGGCCATCCGCACCGGGCGTTTGCGAGAGGGCGTCAAGCTTCCCGCCGAGCGCGAATTGAGCGAGGAATTCGGCGCGTCACGCGGGGCGGTGCGGCGCGTGCTGGCCGATCTGAAGGGGCGCGGGTTCATCACGCAGGTGGTGGGAAGCGGCACTTTCGTGCTGCCGCAGAAGGACGTCGCCGCAGCGGCGGTGCGTGTGGAAGCGCAGAACGCGCAGGCCGCGCATGGCGCACAAGAGGTCGTGCAGACCAGTCCCGCAGAGCTGATGGAAGCGCGTTTGCTGATCGAACCGCTGATGCCCGGCTTGATCGTGCGTTATGCGACGGCCGCGGACTTCGCGCGGATGGTCGAATGCATCGAGCGTTCCGAAGCCGCGCAGAGCATCGAAGAGTTCGAGAAGTGGGACGGCGAATTGCATAAGACATTCGCGCTGGCCACGCACAACAGCTTCTTTCTGCGCGTGCTCGAACTGACCAACGAGGTGCGCGAGCAGGGCGAGTGGGGCCGGCTCAAACGCAAGTCGCTGACGGCCGAGCGGCGCGCAGAATATGAGGCGCAGCATCGCGCGATCGTCGATGCGCTGCGCGACCGCGACGCCGATCTCGCGTGCGAATTGCTGACCGGACATTTGAAGCAGATCCGGCACAACCTGTTTGGCGGGTGAGTCCGAGAGTGGGCGCGTCGCGCCGTCACATCCTTCGTGGAAGTATTAGCCCGGTCCGTCGCTCGCGGCCGCGAGGAGCGGCACGACCAGATCGCTGATCGGTGTGGCGATACCGTGAGACCGGGCACGTCGCTGCACGACGCCGTTGCGGCTGTCCCATTCGAGCGGGCGGCCAGCCTCCCGGTCGGCGAGGATCGAAGTGCCCAGGTCGGCCGGATAACCACGAAATGCATCGACGATTTCTTGCGGGACTTCGTCGCCGAGTGTCGCGCCTTCCGCACGGGCAACCTCGAGACATTCCTGCAAGTAGGCGAGAGCCAGGCCGGCGATATCGGCTCGTGAGTACATGCCGGCACGGCGGCCCGCCAGAACCATTAAACCTGCGACAGCATTTTGCAAAAGCTTGCGCCACGCGACGGATGTGAAATCGGCTGCTACGTCGACCGAACACCGTGTGCCACTCAATGCCGCAAGGACAAGGCTGGTTTCCGGCGTGTCCGGCAACGTAATGCGAGCTTTGCCGCGTAGCCAGACCGAGGCGTCCGGTTCGCGTTGAGCAGGAAACCAAACCACCGAGGGTAAGACTGGACTGCCGGGCACATGCGGCGCGACAAGCGCTTTCTGTTCGACGCCGTTTTGCAGCACGCAGACCACGGTGTTCTTGTTGCACAACGCGGAGAGCCACGGCGCTGTTGCGTCGATTTGCGTTGACTTCACCGCGACAAAAACCAGGTCGAACGTGTTGTCGACTTCGGACGGATTGGTGCGCACAGGTCCCGGCACCGCGATGCGGCCGCCGTCGAAGCGCAGTTCCAGCTGTTCGTGCGCCGAGCGGCCGAAAATGGCCGGCGTGCGTCCGACTTCATGAAGCGCCGCCGCTACGGTCGTGCCGATTGCTCCCGGCCCAACCAGGGCGATCGTTGGATTTTCTGACATCGTCATCATCGTCCCGTTTCAATAGTCAGTGTAGTTAGTGCGGGTTTGGCAGCATGCCGCGCCGGCAGTTTGAGCAGTAGTTCGTTGAGCGACCACGCAGGTTTTAGCACATCGGCGAACTCGCTGCAGGCAGGCAAATCGCCGAGGTCGATTTCTCGATTTGCTGCGGGCCGTCGAGCGCGTCGTACATGTTTGCGGCCAGATGCGAAGTCTAAACTTTTGCCGCTCCGATCGCTTGATCCAGTGCGGCGATGGCCGGTTTGCGCAGGGCTGAAGGCTCAAATATGCGGATGTAGATCGCGCACCGGGCTGACCGATTCGAGTAGTGACGCAACGTGAAGAATGGTTGACTCAGCCTGCCAACTCCCGACAATCTGCACGTTGATCGGCAGGCTTTCCTTGCTCGTGCCGAATCGCATCGAGATGCCAGGCAAGCCCGTGACGTTCAACGGCACAGTTGCGCCCTGCAGATAGGTGGCATCCACTGTGTGGCCGTTGATCGAGAACGTCTCCACGCCGTGCTTGTGAGCCGGGATCGGAAGCACATGCGTAATCAGCGCGTCGTAATTCCGGAAGTATTCGGCGTATCCGTCTCGCAGACGCTCGGCCGCCTGTTCAGCGTCGATGTAGTCCCTCATCGAAGTGTCGGGCAGGGCCAGCATCGTTTTGGCCATCTTGTAGAGTTCGTCCTCAGCGCGACCTGCTGTCACTTCCGCAAAGGCCGGCTTCATTTCCATGACGTGCAGGCGGTTGAAGACGTCGAGAGCGAAGTCACGCTCGAGGGCAGGAATGCGTACAGGCTCCACCACTAGCCCCAAACTTTTGAGCGCTTCCGCCGCCGCCTGCACCGTTGCCGCGACTTGCGGATCGACGGGCCCGAAGCCCGGCTCAACCATCCAGCCCACTCGCAGCGGACGGTCTGGTGAGCGGCCCACGCCGGCATCGAACGGGACGGTACTGCTTGCAAAAGCGTCGTGCCCATCGGGACCGGACAGCTGCGAGAACGCGAGCGCCAGGTCGCGGATGCTGCGAGCCATCGGACCCACGTGCCAGAAGCGGCGTGGGGCGCGCGGCCAGATCCCTGTCATGGGCACGCGTCCGTGAGTCGCCTTTAGCGACACGATGCCTGTCTGCGCAGCGGGTCCGCGCACAGAGATCGCCAGATCGGTGCCGAGCCCCAGCGGCGACATACCCGCTGCGATGGCCGCCGATTCGCCGCCGCTGGAGCCGCCCGGAGTGCGCTCCAGATCCCACGGATTATTCGATCGGCCACTGAGCAGATTGTCGCTTTCGATCCAGTACGAGAATTCGGGCAAGTTCGTTTTTGCGAGAAGGATGCCGCCTGCATTTTTCAGCCGGGCCACGCTAGTTGCGTCGGCGTCAGGAACGCGTCCTTTAAAGATGGGCGAGCCACGTTGCGTAGCCACGCCCGCCGTGTCGATCGAATCTTTTGCAGTGAAGGGCACTCCGTGCAGGGGCCCCAACGCCTTGCCCGACAGCACTGCCGTTTCGGCAGCCCTGGCGGCTTCCAGCGCATCGTCCGCGACCGTCACGATCGCATTGACTTTCGGATCGACCGCGTCGATGCGATCAAGGTGTGCCTTCACGACCTCGACGGGCGAGACTTCGCGTGTGCGGATCAGTTCGGCCAGTCGGGTGGCATCGAGGTAAAGGAGTTCGGAGGTCATGGTTTTTCCTTGGCGGTTGTGGGACGGATTGAGTCAAAATGGATGAGACTACCTAACAGTAGTTAGACAGCCATTATCAAAAAAATGCCGCTCTTGCGATGCGACATGCGGGTTGTCTACCTAACGTTTGTTAGGGGCAACTTTAGGCGGTACAATGCGTCAGGTCAACAACTTTTTGAGGAGACCGTCGTGACCATTGCAGCCGTCACCGGCTCAGGGGACCGCATCCTTGCTGCTGCGACAAGAATGGCGCAGGCGCACGGCTATACCGGGCTCAATATTCGGGACCTGGCGCAGGATGTCGGCATTAAAGCTGCCAGCATTTACCATCACTTCGCGAGCAAGGCGGACCTCGCGGCGGCAGTCGCGCGACGCTACTACGAGGACGCGGCCGCTGCGCTGGAAGAACTCTCGGCGGCATCAGGCGATCCGCTCGTCAGTTTGCGTCGATACCCGGAGACGTTTCGCCGGTCTTTGGAGTGCGACAACCGCATGTGCCTGAGCAGCTTCATGGCCGCGGAATACGACGATCTGCCTGAAGCGGTCAAAAAGGAAGTGCAGGCCTTCGCTGACGTCAACGTGGCCTGGCTCCGTCGGTCGCTGGAGGCGTCTGGCGTCGTCACCGGCGAGGGGAGCCGCGAACGCGCGTGCGCGATTTACGCCGCAGTCGCGGGCGCTCAGTTGATGGCGCGCGGGCGGGCGGACATTGCCTTGTTCGACACCTTGATCGGCACTTACAGGGCAGTCGGCTTGTTGCCAGGGTAAGAGGTCGGACCAACATCGGCCTAATCCGCGAGATCGTCGAAAGCGGACATGTTATTTTTGAGCGCGCGTTGCGCGTTCAAAAATTCTTCGCGGCTTTCGTCGATTCTTCTGCACGTCATTCGTCGGTATGTGTGGTGGCGGCAATCCTGCCGCGGCTAGATCTCAAAGGAAAAATGATGACCAAGATGATCTTCGTTAACCTGCCGGTGACGGACCTGGAGCGGTCGAAAGCCTTCTACGCGGCAGTTGGCGCGGTCAATAATCCCGCATTCAGTGACGATACCGCCGCGTGCATGGTGCTCTCCGATACCATTTTCGCGATGCTTCTCACACACGACAAGTGGCGCCAGTTCACCAGCAAGCGGATTGTCGATGCGCACACCGACGCGCAGGTGCTGCTCTGTCTGTCGGCGGATGATCGCGAGCAGGTATCCAGCCTTGTCGAAAAGGCGAGTAATGCCGGCGGCAAGGCAGACCCTACGCCTGTGCAGGATTTCGGCTTCATGTATGGCCGCAGTTTCGAGGATCCGGACGGTCATATCTGGGAAGTGATGTGGATGGATCCCGAGGCGGTTCCCCCACACGGCTGACGAGTACTTCGCCGGGCAGGAGCCTTCGCGACGAGTCGCGAAGGCCGCGACAGTCCGGCTTCGACAGGAACGGGCACAGACGATCCGGCAAGCGGCATTTATCTCCCGGCATGCCGGACCGTCGCTGCCCAGAATGCGAGTGCAGTCATGCTGACGACGAAACCTAGTGCGCAAACGCCTGGCCACCCTGCACGCGAATAAATCACCGTCGACGATATCGCGCCCAAGCCGCTTCCTGCGGAATAAAAAAGCATGTAGCAGCCGACCAACCGTGCGTGCGCCTCGGGACGCGTGCTGAATATCATGCTCTGGTTGACGACGTGTATTGCTTGCCCGCCTATGTCAAGAAGTATGACGCCAACAATCAATAGGATCACTGACTTATCGATAAGCGAGATCGGTAGCCATGACGCGCAGAGAAGAACCAGCGCGACGCACGTTGTGGTCTGACCGTGGCCCCGGTCGGTCAAGCTGCCGGCACGTGCCGCCGCCATTGCGCCGAGTGCCCCGACCAGACCGAATGCACCTATGTCCGTATGTGACATTGCATGAGGCGGCGCACTTAGCGGTAGAACAAGTGCACTCCAGAAAATGCTGAATGCTGCGAACATGAGAAGACCAAGGAAACCTCGTACCTGCAGTACGCGCTCACGCAGCAGGAGTTCGATCATCGAGCGCAGCAGGCCGGCGTAGCTCAATTGCACTCGGGACGGCCGCGGAGTCGGTAGAAAGAGAAGAAGCACAATCAGCATGCCGACAGCGGAAATTGCAGACACGAGGTAGACGGCTCGCCAGCCAGCCACATCTGCCACGACGCCGGCGAGTGATCGAGCCATCAGCAAGCCAATGACAACACCGCCCTGTGCCGTACCGACTACTCTGCCGCGCTCGCTTTCGTTGGCAAGTGCGGCGGCGCACGCGATCAGAACCTGCGTCATTGCCGTGCCGAGCAATCCGACGCCAATCATTCCAGCGAGCAACGCATGCTGCGATCCTGATAGAGCCACGGCTACGCACGCGATGGCGAGCAAAACCAGCTGGCAGACGATAAGCCGCTTGCGGTTGATCAGGTCGCCGAGCGGCACGACAAACATCAGCGAAATCGCGCAGCCCACTTGAGTCGCTGTTATGACGCCACCCACATCGGAATGAGAAATATGGAAGTCGTGGGAGATGGCGTCGAGCAACGGCTGGGCGTAGTAGACGTTGGCAACGCTCACCGCACAACACACCGACATCAGGGCGACGAGGCCCCTGGGCATTTCTTTGCGCTCTATCGAGTCAGTGGGCGGATCATGCTGCACTTCGGGGGTACAGGACGTGCTCATGGAAAAGTCGGTTTGTGTAGTTTCAAATTGCAACTACGAAGAGTGTAGGGACAGTTGTTTTAAAATGCAACTTACGATTGAGCTTACGTGCGACCGTCGGTAATGTCGGTCGGGCTCGGACGTTCGCATTGGGATCGAGGAGCGCCAGATGGCCAGACAGAGAAGTCTTGTTGATTTATCGTGCCCCGTTGGCCGGGCGATTGACATCGTGGGAGACAGGTGGGCACTGCTGATAGTTAGAGACGCCTTCGACGGCGTGAGCCGGTTCGGTGAGTTCGTTTCCAGCCTGGGCATCGCCCGCAATATTCTGGCCGACCGCCTCAAGATGCTCGTTGAAGGCGGGGTGTTCGAGGTTGTGCCGGCGTCGGATGGTTCCGGACACCAGGAATACGTCCTGACGAAGAAAGGCGAAGCGCTTTTCCCTGTCATTGTGATGTTGCGTCAATGGGGCGAGGCCAATCTGTTTGCTCCGGGAGAGAAGCACTCGGTACTGGTGGACCGCAAGACGGGACGCGTAATCAAGAAGCAGACATTGAGGCACGACGATGGCCGCTTGCTGAATGCAGCGACCAGCGCGGTCCGAAAGGTGGCGCAGCCATAACGTTTCTGGCCGCTATTCTCGAAGCGCGAATTTAGCCGCGCCGTCCCAATGTACGCGAAACGCGTATCGCTCGATTCATAAACGACTGGCCGATTACGGCGGCAACGGCACGTCTTCGATCAGCTCGGCTTTTTACAGCGTGCATCCTGCAATCGACGAAACAGCCGCCGCCTTCCGCGTAGTGCAGATGGAGCAGTCTGCATAACCTGTTCCCATTCTGCGAAGCGATTGTACGAAAAGTAGCGCCGTGCGAATAAGCGCATCTACGGACGACTAAATACGATTATTTCGTACGACGATATTATCGACGATTCAGCGATTCGCGACATTACTACTCGACTTTAGGCCGCGCCGACTGCACTGATTATATGAACGCATAACTTGAATATCGCCAGGCACTCTGTTGCTGCGCGAGGGCAGGGTGCGCGAATCCGGTTCGGGCGAAGTAACGCAACCTACCGTCCGGGCCGGCGGCTGATTCAACGAAAAAGCGTACCCGTGAGCGGCTTCGCAAAACGGATGTGTTCAGGATGTATTCATCCAGGCGGGCTGGAGGTAGTCGATGAGAGTTCGATACAGCGAATGTCCAGCGAACCATTCCGAGCTGTTCTTCTCGGTCGTGATCGCCAACTACAACTACGGTCGCTTTCTCCGGCAAGCGGTGGAAAGCGCGCTGACGCAGGATTGGCCGCACGTCGAAGTCATCGTCGTCGACGACGGCTCGACCGATAACTCCGCGGAAGTCATTGACTCGTTTGGCGAAGCGATTACGGCCATCTTCAAGGAGAACGGTGGTCAGCGTGAAGCGAACAACATGGGCTTCGCGAAGAGTTCGGGCGACGTCGTTATCTTCCTCGATGCGGACGACGTTCTGGTGCCCGGCGCACTGCGCTCGATCGCCTCGGTGTGGCGCACCGGCCTCACCAAAGTGCAGGTATTGATGGAGCGAGTCGACGCACACGGGCGTCCCATACACAACGACAACGCCATTCCGAAGATTCGAAACGTGATTCCAAAGGTCCCGCCGGGACTCTCGCCGGAGGCGATCCGTCAGTGGGCATACAGGACGTCGGAGTATCCCACGCCGCCCGGTTCGGGAAATGCGTGGGCGCGCAGCTTCCTCAGAAAGATCTTTCCACTGGACGCGAGTTGCGATTCGTTCACGGATTCGACATGCATCGCGATGGCTCCCTATATGGGCGACGTCGAGACGATTCCCGCGCCTTTGGTGCTCTATCGCATGCATGGCGAGAACGATAGCGCGATGAGCGCGAACACGAATAACTTCGGCCGCGAGATTGCGCGGGCGCTCAAGCGACACCATGCCGCGTGCAAAGCCTGCGCCATGACCGGCAGGCCGCCACCGCCGATTAGCACCCTGTTCTGCGCACCGCATTTGCTTCAATTGCGAGTTGCTTCTTTGCGGCTGACGCCGGAAAAGCATCCGCTGCCCGGCGACAGCCGATTGCGCGCCCTGCGCGACGCATTGTCCATTCCCTTTCGCCCGAACTTCGAGCGAGCCGCGTTTCGTTGCCTGATTGCGGGATGGAGCATCGTCACGTTGCTCGCCCCCATGAACATTGCAAGATCACTCATCCGGCGCCGATTCGTTTGAACGTATCCGGTCGGTCAGATCGCCTTGAGCTCTTGCCGGGAAGTCACCATGAAAGAAATGAACGTTGTGATCTGCAACTACAACTATGAAGAGTATCTGGCACAGGCAATAGATTCCGCGCTCGCGCAGGACTACATGAATACACACGTCATCGTCATCGACGACGGATCGACGGATGGATCGCGCGCCATCATGCAAGCCTACGCCACGCGCATAACGACTATTTTCAAGGACAACGGCGGGCAGGTCTCTGCCTACAACCTGGCGCTTCAGCGGCTCAAGACGGGCTATGTTCTGTTTCTCGATTCGGACGACGTACTCTATCCCGGCGCAGTGACCGAAGTGATGCAGAGCTTCGAGAGAGAAAACGTGGCAAAGGTGCAGTTCCGGCTGGATGTGATCGACTGCACCAGCAAATGTACGGGAGTTTATGTACCTCACTCGTTAGCCGACGGCGACTGTTTGAAACCTCTGCTCGACGGATGGCTGTACCCGTCACCGCCTGCATCCGGCAACGCGTATAGCGTCAGTGCGCTGCGAAAAATCTTCCCCGTACCAGAGACGGCCAAGAGCCGGTATGGCGCGGATTTCTACGCGATTTACGGGGCGGCTCTGGTTGGAACAGTATTGAGCATTCCAAAGTCGCTCGGTGGCTACCGCGTGTATTGCGGGGCGCGAGGCGCTACGTTTGCTAATTCGGAGCAGACCGACAGGGCGCCTAAAGCATTCACGTCGCGGTGGGCGACTCTGCGCGAAATAGCATCGCGCCGCCTGGGCATGCAGTTGCCACGCGACTTTCACGATTTCGCGCTTGAAAGGGCGTATTTCTGCGCGAGCGTCTACAACGCGCCGCTGACGGCCCGCTGGCGCTGGATGTTAAAACATTCGCATGCTTATCTCCATGCGATCGTGGCAAATCCGTTCTGGAGCCTGAAGAAAAAGCTCGGGACGCTCGCGCTTTCCAGTCTTTGTCTCGTTCCATATTCGCCTATTGCTGATTACGCAGTCCGTTATATTTGCAACCCGTTAGCTCGCAATCACACCGCTAAAAAAGGAGTTCGTGTTGTTAGCGAAGCACGAGCGACGCACTTATAGGAGCGAGGCGCGTCACAGAACCCGGCCGTGCTTTACACCGTGAACACCTCAAGGCTTTGAGGATCGCTATGAAAGACGAATTACTGACGAAAGACGTGGCGCGCAGCTTTCATGACGCGGAGCTACTGTCCGTGACACATGATCGCGCCAGGTCCGAATTACGCACGACGTTCGCGCTGAGGGGCGACAACGTGCGAGCAATAACCTGCGAAGGAATACATGCGCTGAGGGCGGCAGACATCATTCGTCACAACGTGGTGTCGAGGGTATTGCTATCTTCGTGGCATCGATTCGCGGAGGGTGAACTGGCGGCGAAAGTCAACTGGGCCAATTCACTCGATGGCACCGAGGTCCGCCTTGGTTCGCCCTCCATGACGAGGTACGAGACGAGCATCGCCAGTGGGGATTGGAATCTGCTGGTGATCGAGCCGTCATATGGCGCGGAGATCGTCGTGATCTGCGACCGGGTAGCTTTAACCGCTTGCGTTGACGATGAGTCATGGTTGATGAGTCATGGCTGACGGCGCGCGTTTTTTAGATCGTTAGTGTTGAACCGGCGTGCGGAAGACCCATGCCGGGCGAGCGAGCAGACAAGCTCGGCGCGGTCGAAAGTAGTCCCTCTCTTTTAAGGCGGAAGGCACCGATGAATGCGACGAACCTCCTTCTCGAACGCGTCATCAACCAACGATTTGTATCAGCTGGCATCCAGCAACTTTTTGCGGGGATGAATCCACTACACGACCTGGATGCACAGCGAATCTGGACCGGCGATGGCCTCGTCTCTTTCGATGCGTTCGACACTTTAATAACAAGGCCCTTGCGGCGGCCCTCCGATCTGTTCCTCGTGGCGGGATATCGGCTGCAACGCGAATTTGGTTCTGTCGTCGAGCCGGGCGAATGGATGGCGATCAGGCAATCGGCGGAGTGGAGGGCACGCAAGGCCCGTGTCGAGCGTGAAGTGACGCTCGACAACATTTATGCGGAGATCGCAGAGTCGGTGGATTTGCCACGCGAATTCCTGTGTGCGGCGCAGGGCATCGAAGTCGCGCTCGAAAAGCGCTTGTTACGTCCCATAACCGGCATGGTCGAGATATTCAATCGCTTGTCGGCATTGGGAAGAACGGCAATTATTTCGGATATCTACTTTTCGCGATCGGATCTGGAAAGCATGCTCAGCGGTTGCGGCGTGCGCGTGCAGCCGGGGCAGTTGTTCATTTCATGCGAGAACCGTCGTACCAAGAGGAGTGGGACTCTCTTTTCGGATGCGAAAGGCAGTGGAGTCAAACACCTGCACGTCGGAGACAACGTATTCTCCGATGTATTCCAGGTATGGCGCGTAGGCGGTCGTGCCGCGCCGTTCTTCAAGACTGCGCCCGGGCGGCTCGAACGCGAACTGGACAAGGCGGCGATCGAGCCGCCGCTGCTTGGGTCTGCTCTGTCGGGAAGCGCGCGCACGGCGCGGCTGCGCGTCAAGCCCGTCAGCGACCACGACGAGACGCTCGCAGAGGTATCGGCTGGCTTCGTGGGTCCGTTGCTGCTCGCGTTTGTCGTGTGGATTCTCACAGAGGCGAGACGCAGGAAAGTCGATCGATTGTTCTTCCTCGCGCGTGACGGCCAGATACTTTTATCGATTGCGAAAAAGATAGTAAGCGCATACGACTTGCCGATCGATTTGCGGTATCTGCACGTGTCGCGGCAATCGCTTCACTTGCCTGCTGTTCTGGACATATCGGAAGGCGACCTGAGTCATTTCGGTTTCAAGGCAGGCAATTCGCTCGCGGACGTGTTCAGAAAATTCGATCTGGATATCAATCACACGGCCATCGCCGGTTTGCAGGAACGTCTTGGTATTCGCTCCCCGCATGCCGCGATGAGTCGCGCTGAAGTAGAGCAGTTGATCCGGTACATCCAGACAGACGATCAGGTTCGCGATCTGATCAACGCGTCCGCTTCTTCTGCGCGACGGCTACTGCTCGACTATCTGGAGCAGCACGCATTCTTCGCGGACGGTAACGTCGGTGTCGTCGATATTGGATGGCGCGCAAATTTGCAGCGCTCGCTGGCAAAGGTTGCGTGCAGTCGGGAAGCAGGCTTCGACCGACGCCTCTCGGGCTTTTACTTTGGCCTCTATCATCGTCCGGAAAACTGCGGCAGCCTCGATGACTATCTCAGCGAGTCCGTGGGAGAGCCTATAAGACCGCTGATTCGCGCGCCCATATTCGAAGCCTTGTGTGCGGCGGATCATGGCACGACGACCGGATACACGCGGGCAGACGACGGCTCTGTCTTTCCAAAGCTTCTCACTCGCGACAATCCGCAGGCGCTGGAATGGGGTTTGAAAATCCAACAGGATGTCATCAACGCTTATGTCGACGATGTGCTGGCTGTGCTGACGGCGGCTGAAATCGACATACTGGATTGTATGGACGGCTTGGCGCGCGGGGCGGCCGTCGTGACGAGCCAGGTGATAGGCTCGCCGTCACGTAAAGAGGCCATCGCGCTAGGCTCGTTTCCGCATGCGAGCGATCAGTTGCATAACGTGTTTGGGCAAGTCGCGCCTCCGTTGCCGCTCAGCGCGCGCAAGTGGATCTCGAGACTGGTAGCGCGTGATGGCGAGCCGATGATTTCCGAATGGCCTGAGGCAAGCGTGGTTCGCGCAGCGCCGCCGCTTACGGCTGGGATGATGCTGGGCGGTCTCAGCGTGGCGAGATGGTTACGCAGGCGTCTGTAGCCCGCCGGCTTCTGAAGAGGAGAAAACGACTAACAATATTGGATGCTTTGCTATGGCGGCGCAGTGCTAAACACGTCGTTATGTTTTCAAAGTACGTAACATCGCATGGGAGGGTGACGCAATACGGACGGAATTCGTCGTTATAACGGCATGCCGGTGCACATTGCATACGCAGCGCATATCGTTAGAAGGATTGATTCGTTGGAGAACAGCAAAGTTTTTACTTAGGCTGCGGGATGTATCTCCACACTCCTTCCCGATGACTCATGACGTCTCCCGCCGCATGGCCGACCTGACTTCCCTCCGCAACAGCTATGTCGCCGCGCAACCGTCTCGCGTAGGCGTTTCTCAAGCGACGCTGTACATCTGGCTCTCGTGGATAATTCCCGCGGTCGTCGTGCTGCTGTGGGAAACCGCGGCACGCGTCGGATTCATTGCGCCGCAAGTGCTGCCTGCTCCGAGCAGCGTGCTTGAAACCGCCGTGAACCTGGCACGTAACGGCGATCTTTTCGTTCATCTCGGTGTCTCGCTGCTGCGCGCCGCGGGCGGGTTTGTGATCGGCGGAACGCTCGGTCTCGCGCTTGGTGTCATCGTCGGCTTTTCGCCGCTTGCACAGGCGCTTCTCGACCGCTCCGTTCAGATGGTGCGTGCGGTTCCGTTCCTCGCCATGCTGCCGCTCGTGATCGTCTGGTTCGGCGTCGGCGAAGTCGCGAAGATTTTCCTGGTGGCGCTCGCGGTGCTCTTTCCGATTTACATCAACACGATGCTCGGCATTCGCCAGATCGATCCGAAGCTCATGGAGCTTGGCCGCGTGGTCGGACTCGAGCGGGCCGCGATCGTGCGGCGGATCATTCTTCCGGGCGCGATGCCGTCCATTCTCACGGGCGTGCGCTACGCGCTCGCGCATGCGTGGCTCGCGCTGGTCATCGCCGAAACGCTCGCAACGACGAAGGGCATTGGCTTTCTCGCGATGGATGCACGCGAATTCCTCAATACGAACGTCATCATCCTCACGATGATCATTTACGCGATCATCGGCGTCGTCGCGGACGCGCTGGTGCGTCTGCTCGAAGGCCGCTTCCTCTCGTGGCACGCGAATTACACGAAAGGAGCGCGCAAGTGAATCAGCCTACCGCTCCATCTCGCGATCGCGCTGCGGCAGCGCCTTCACGCGAACGCGAACGCATCGGTACTCAAGCATTGGCCGTTTCAGTGCGTGGACTAAAGCGACGCTATGGCCGCCGCGTCGTGATCGACTCGCTCGACCTCGACATCCAGAAGGGCGAATTCGTCGCGCTGCTGGGTGAGAGCGGTTGCGGCAAGACGACGCTGCTGCGCGCGTTGGCCGGACTCGATCAGCCGGACGCGGGGACGATTCGCGCGCCGGAACGTCCATCCGTCGTGTTCCAGGAACCTCGCCTTTTGCCGTGGGCGCCGCTGTGGGAGAACGTCGCGCTCGGTCACGAAAGGACGATTGGCCGCGACGGCGCCGCGCGCGCGCTCGCCGAAGTCGGACTCGCCGGCCGTGAGAACGACTGGCCGCGCAACCTCTCGGGCGGGCAGGCTCAGCGCGTGGCGCTGGCACGCGCGCTTGTTCCCGATCCCGCGCTGCTGCTGCTCGACGAACCGTTCGCAGCGCTCGACGCGCTGACCCGCATCAAGATGCACGGACTCGTCAAAGAGCTTGTCGCGCTCCACCAGCCAGGCGTGCTGATCGTCACTCACGATGTCGACGAAGCGCTGACCCTTGCAGACAGGATCATCGTCATGCGCGCAGGCCGCATCGCGGCCTCGTTCCGCCCCAAAGACCACGCCGGCACGCTGCGGTCCATTCTGCTCGAAGAGCTGGGCGTTCAGTCTCATTGACCCGTTTCCCGTCAAACCGAAGGATCTCAAAGGATGAATGATTCATTGCTGAGCCGCCGCCAGTTGCTGCGCGCGGCGGGCGGCCTGCTGGCCGGCGCTGCCGTGGGCGGCCTCGTTCCGGCGCAGGCAGCCGAACCGCGCAAGCTCACACGTAATACGGACACCGTACGAATCGGCTGGGGCTACGGCAGCCTGCCCGACATCGCCAAACAGCGCGGCGTGTTCGAAAAGACGCTCGCGGCCAAAGGCATCAAGGTCGAATGGATCGGGCCGTTCCCGAACCACGCGCCGTCGATTCAGGCCGTGGTCGGCGGCAGCGCGGACTTCGGCTTCTGGGGATCGACGACGCCCGCGCTCGCCGCAATGCTGGCCGGCTCGCCGATCGTCTTCAATGCGTTCGATATCTATTCGCCGCGCTCCACTTCCATCATCGCGAAGAAGTCGAGCGGCATCAACTCGATTGCGGATCTTGCGGGCCGCAAGGTCGCCGTCAACCGCTCCGGACTCGGCGAATTCCTGCTTATCGCCGCGCTGGAGAAACATCGCATCGACCGGGACAAGGTGCAGTTCGTCTATCTGAATCCGCCCGACGCCGCACCGGCTTTCGCGCAAGGCCGGGTCGACGCCTGGTCGATGTGGTCGCCGGGCGTGGACATCGCGCGTTTCTCGAACGACGCGAAGGACATATTTAACGAAGGCCGCGACCTGGATTTCCTGATCGACTATAGCTCGCTGGTCACGCGCCGCAAGTTCACCGAAGAGAACTCCGAACTGATCCGCGCGGTCATCGATGCGTATTACGTTGAAGGGACATGGCAGTCGTCGCACTCCGTCGAAGCGGAGCAGCTCGTGCAGCGCGAGGGCAAGTATCCGGATCAGGTGCGCGACTATCTCGCCGGCCTCAAGCGCGTGAACCAGTTCCACGAGGCAGACGACGCCGCCTTCATCGCGCAGTTTCAGCGCGCCGCCGACTGGCTCGCGGAGCGCAAGATCATCAACTCGCGCATCAAGGTCGCGGACTACAGCATTAGAGTTTGAACACGGGCGAGCGCATGACTGACACCAGCAGCATCAACGAAGCGAGGCCCACGCAGTGGATTTCGCCGCTGAGCGTGAAGCTCGGCTTCGCGGAGATTATTGCCGACATCGCCGCGACTGCCGCGGCGCGCGAACGGGAGCATCGTCTGCCGCACGACGAGATCGCGCGACTCAAAGCGATCGGCTTCGGCGCGTTGCGTCTGCCGTCCGATAGAGGAGGGCATGGCGTGTCGCTCAGCGAATTGTTGGTCGTTGCCCGCGACGTGGCCGCCGCAGATTCGAACATCGCGCATGCATTCCGCAATCATCTGTGGCAAGTGGAAACGGCGCTCAGGAAGCGGGATCATCCGTTCCATGCACACGTCCTCGCATTGAGCGCGCAGAAAAAGACCGTCGGTCTGAGCTTTACCGAAAGCGATGTGAAGGCGGCCGGCGCGCGCCCGACTCAAGTGTTGAGCCGGCTCGAATGGGATGCTTCGCGCGACCTGTACGTGGGCTCGGGAGAGAAGGTGTACGCGACGGGCAATCTGTATAACGACGCGTTCGTCGGCCTCGCGGTGGAGAGCCGCGCGGGGCGAACCGTGCAATATGTGCTTGAGCGAAGCGCAGGCGTCAGCAACGACGACGACTGGCAAGGTTTCGGTCAGCGGCTGACCGGCTCGGGCACGGCCCGCTTTCGCGACGTCACCGTGCCGGCGACGCATCTTTATCCGCTCGACCCGCCGGCGTCCGAACACGCCGCGCCGTGGGGATTCACGTTCCATCAGGTCTATCTGACCAACTGCATTGCGGGCATTGTGCGCCGCGTCGCGGTGGACGCCGTCGACGTGCTGCGCACGCGCGGCCGCAACTTCTATCACGGCGAAGCCGAGCATCCCGCCGACGAACCCGTGCTTCAGTCGCAACTCGGTCGAATCCGTGCGTATACGGCGAGCGTCGAAGCAACCGCCGATCGCGCTGTCGCTGCGTTGCAGCGCGCCTGGGACGCTTACGGCACGGACGGCGAGTACGAGGCCACGCTCGCTGCCACCTTTGCAGCGTCCGAAGCCAAGGTCGTGATCGACGACCTCGCGCCGCAGATCGCAAGCTGGCTGATCGATCTCGGCTCGGGCTCGGTCGTCTCGCGTGTCGGCGCGCTCGACCGGCACTGGCGCAATATCAAGGTCATCGCCTCGCACAATCCGCGGCTCTATAAGGAGCGTTTGCTTGGACAGAATTTGCTGACCGGTCAGTTGCCGCCTACCGGTGCGTTTTTCTAGGCGTGCATGAAAGCGCCCGCGCGCGTGCCACGATGTGACATGACGGGCGGGCGTTTGACTTTCGGCGGTGGCGTTCTGTTCAGTCCAGCAGGCGGCGAACGCGCGGCATGACTTCCTCGGCGAAACGGGCCATGTCGGCTTCGAAAGGCTGGAACTGCAGCATGAACAGTTCGATGCCCGCGCGATGGAACTCCGCAATGCGCCGCGCGACCGTATCGTAATCGCCGACAAGGCCCGCAGCCGTGCCGCCGTTCGATCCGACGCGCGCCGAGCGCGCGAACGTCTGATGCATCACCGCGTTGGGATCGATGTTGGCTTTTTGCCGTTCCCGTAGCGGCTTGTCGAGTTCGGCCAGCGCGAACAGGTGCTCGAGATGAGCGTCGGCCCCGGACTGCGTCTCGCGTGCAATCACGAACGCCGACAGGCCGAAGCGCAACGCATCGTGGCCGGCCGGACGGGGGCGCGCGGAGACATCGGCGATAAGAGCCGCCACGTCGTCATGCGGCTGTCCGTTGATGAACCACACATCGCCGTGCGCGGCCACCAGCGAACGCGCAGGCTCCGACTCTCCGCCGACATAGATGCGCGGCCGCGCGCGGAACGGATCGGCCGGACGCAACTGATAGTCGTCGATACGGAAGTTGTCGCCGCGATGCGTGAGCGCTTCACCGCGCAGCAACGCATCGACGACGGTGATCCATTCGCGGCCGTACGCGTAGCGTTCGTCGTGTTCCGCAAAGCCGATGCCGGCGCGCTCAAGCTCGGGGCGATTCCATGCGTTCACGAGATTGATTGCGAAGCGCCCGCCGCTGATGTGCTCGATCTGCTGCGCCATCTTCGCGAGCACGGCCGGATGGTACAGATACGGCTTGATCGCGGCGATGATCTCGATGCGCGACGTCAGTGCCGCCAATGCAGCCGATGCCGTCCACGCCTCGAGCTGATCGAGCGAAGGATCGTGCGGATTGATGGTGTGCTGCGCGACGAGCACGGAATCGTAGCCGAGGCGCTCGGCTTCCAGCACGAGCGCCTTGTTGCGCGCCCATGAAGCGTCGTAGGGTTCCGCGGGGTCCTGCAGCGCCGCACGGCTGCCATGTACGAGCGCCCAGACGCCGAAGCGGAGAGGTTGGGACATTGCGCGAGTAACCCCGAGGACGGAACAGGAAGGATGCCTATGTTAAAGGCCGCACGCGTGCGCCGTTCCAATTTCTATCGATATGCAATTGCCGTATTGGCATTTGCAGCGTCAACCCATCCACGTACCTCTAAGAAGCTTGCGACGAATCTCACATTCCCTTCTTCACATCCTTGCTCGACCGGTTCGTCAGCATCGCGCCCGCGATAAAGTCGAAGAGATAATCGGCGCGTGGCGCGAACGACGGCTGGTCGACGACCCAGCCGAGTGCCGACATCAGCGCGAACAGGTCGACACCGTTCATATCGGCGCGCGCGGTTCCTTCGGCCTGAGCGCGGAGCAATAGTCGCTCGCCCGCCGAGTGCACCGCTGCGCATGACGCGTAAAGCGCGGACTCAGGGTCCGCGTGGGCGCTCGCCATCAACGCGACAACGCCGTTATAGCTATGGACGAATGCGACGCCTTCGCGAAACCAGGACACGAGCGCTTCGTCAGGTGGACTCGACGCTTCGAGTTCGGCCGCCTTTTGCGTCAGCGCGTCCAGATGCTCGCGCAGCAACGCCTCGAACAACGCTTCTCGCGTCGGGAAATGGCGCAGCACGGTTGCCAGCCCGACGTCGGCGCGGCGCGCGATATCTCGCATGGACGCATCGGCACCATGTTCGCTGATGACGTCGCGCGCGACTTCAAGTAGATGGCTGTAGTTCTTTCTGGCGTCGGCTCGCATGATTTTCTTGACAAGTGGATCAGTGATCCATATATTTGACTCAGGATGTGGATCAGTGATCCATAAGATACAGCGCTTTTGTTCAAATGGGAATAGCGGCGCTGCCCGACACCACGAAAGGAGAAGTCATGGGAAAGCTAGACGGTAAGGTTGCAGTCATCACGGGCGGATCGAGCGGCATGGCGCTGGCGAGCGCGAAGCGGTTCGTTGAAGAAGGCGCGTATGTGTTCATCACGGGCCGCAGGCAGGAGGCGCTCGACGAGGCCGTCAAGCAGATTGGCCGCAACGTGACCGGCGTGCGCGGCGACGCGGCCAATCTCGACGACCTCGACCGCCTGTTCGATACAGTCAAGCGGGAGAAGGGCAAGATCGACATCCTGTACGCAAGCGCCGGCACGGGCGAAGCGCTGCCGCTGGGTCAGATTACCGAGCAGCACTTCGATGCGGCCTTCGACCTGAATGCGCGCGGCACGCTGTTCACGGTTCAAAAGGCGTTGCCGCTCTTCAACGATGGCGGATCGATCTTCATGACCGGATCGATTGCGTCGATCAAAGGTTTCCCTGGTTTCAGCGTGTATGCGGCGAGCAAGGCGGCGCTGCTCGCGTTCGCACGCGGCTGGCTCAACGAACTGAAGGGCAGGAATATCCGCGTGAACGTGCTGAGCCCGGGGCAGATCGCCACGCCGATTCAGGAACAAGTCTTCGACGAAGAGACGAAGCGGCAGTTCGAATCGCTGGTGCCGCGCGGGAAGATGGGTCGTCCCGAGGAAATCGCGACGGTTGCGCTGTTTCTCGCTTCAGACGATTCGAGCTTCGTGAATGGCGTGGAGTTGTATGTCGACGGCGGCACGTCGGCTATCTGAGATCGCGCCGATAAGCGTGTAGAAGTAGCTATCGACTTGATGAAGGTGGTCCAAGTACTTCCATAAATCCGGATTCCTTATCATATTGAATGGAGTATTCGCATGAGCTATTCGATTATTGGCTTTGGCGCGGTAGGCCAGGCGCTCGCCCGAGCGTTTGCAAGAAAGAACATCGAAGTGACCGTCGCCAGCCGGCGCTCGCCCGAGAGCCTGACGCAGCAGGCAAGAGCGATCGGCCCCACCGTTGTCCCGAAGACGCTGCAAGACGCCATCGCGTCCGACATCATCTTCCTGGCCATTCCGTTCTGGGAACATCGCGAAGTCGCGAAGCTGATCCCGAACTGGCAGGGCAAGACGATCATCGACGCGACCAATGCTTTCGGTGTTCCCGTTGAGGAACTGGACGGTCAGCCGTCGTCCGCGGTTATCGCCAAAGCGTTCACCGGCGCCCGGTTCGTAAAGGGCTTTAACCATCTGCCCGCTGGGGTTCTTGCGTCTGATCCGAACGTGAACGGCGGCAGCCGCGTCGTGTTTCTGTCGAGCGATGACGACAAGGCGGTGGCGCCCGTCGCGGCTCTGGCCGAACAACTCGGCTTCGCGCCGATCGCGCTCGGACCGCTCAAGAATGGCGGCTCGCTCGTCCAGGCCAAGGGCAATACGTGGGCTGAACTGATCTTCAAGGATCTCGTCAAGTTCAAATAGCGGCGCGTCGCGGGAAAGTCGCAGCGGCCACGCGCATTGCATTGCTAAACGCGTGGCCGTGATCCGCACAGCTCCTATCTCAGCGCTTGCCCGACACCACAGCCGCTCCCACGTTTCCCCTACCGCGTTGCCTCAGCCAAGCGCGACAACAGCAATTTCGACCAGCAGCTCCGGCGCGGCAAGTTTGGCCTGCACCGTCGCACGGGTCGGCGCGCAGCCTTGCGGAACCCACGCGTCCCAGACCTCGTTCATGCCGGCGAAGTCGCGCGAAATATCCGCGAGCCAGACTTGCGCGGAAACGAGCCGCGTCTTGTCGATGCCGGCCTTCTCCAGGAAGCCGTCGATTTTCTCCAGCACTTTGGCGGTCTGAATCTTCACGTCGGGCGCATGATCGGCGGAAGTCTGGCCGCCGATAAACACGAGGCCGGCAGCCTTCACGACGCGGCTCATACGTTGATTGGTTTCGATACGAACAATATCGGTCATGACAATTTCTCAGGTTGAGGTCGAACGAAGCCGCCGCGCGTGCTCGCGAAGCGCGCACGACGGAACAAAAAACAGAACCGCTTAATGCGTCGCGAGTTGCGCGGCGCCGGCGTGAGAGGGCGCCGCGTCGCGCTCGAAACGATCGATCGCGAACGCGTCGAGCGAAAGGCTCGGCGTGCCGTCGAGCATCAGTTCGGACACGAGCTTGCCGCAACCCGGTCCCAACTGAAAACCGCTGCCGCAATAGCCGAACGAGTAATACAGATTCGACGCCTCGCGGCTCGCGGAAATGACCGGCAGCTCATCTTCGGTGAATGCTTCGACGCCGGCCCATGCGCGGTTCACGCCCAGATCACGCAGATGCGGAAAGAGGTCGGTCACGGTCCGGGCACTGCGCACGAGCCGCACGAAATCGACCTCGCCGTGACGATTCGCCAGATCGGCAATGCCGATCAGTTTTCCGCCGATCACGACCGTCCCGTTGTCGAACTGCTTGAACGACAGCGGCCTGCCGGTTGCGCCGAGCGTCGCACGGCAAAAGGGCGCGACGCGATGCGTGACCATCAGCATCAGACCTTCGGGATGCACGGGCACGGGCTCGCCCACCTGCTTCGCCAGTTCGCCGGACCACGCGCCTGCGGTGACGAGCAGTTTCTCCGCTCTGAACGTGCCGCGCGGCGTGTGCGCGAGCCAGCGCGTGCCGCGTTGTTCGATGCGGCGCACGGCGGTGCCTTCGAGAAAACGCGCGCCAAGGCGCTGTGCGGCGAGCCGGAAAGCCGTCGTGGTCCGATACGGCAACGCGTAGCCGTCGCGCTCCACCCAGATACCGCCGGTCACATGCCGCGCAAGCGCCGGTTCGAGTTCGAGCACGGTCTCGCGGTCAATGACTTTTTCATGCGTGAAGCCCCGCGATTCGAGTAGCGCGACTCGCTCGCGGCATGTCTGAAGTTCGTCGTCGGTTTCGGCGATCTTCAACTGGCCGGACGCGACAAACCCACCGTCTTCGCCGAGCAGATCGGTCATGTCGTGCCAGATTTCACGCGACATCAGCGCAAGCGGAATCTCCGGCAGCGGACGGCCTAACGTCCGCACGCCGCCCGCGTTGACCCCCGAAGAATGACGCGCGACATAATCGGCTTCCAGCACGATCACCTTCGCGCCGCGGCGCGCCAGATGAAACGCGCTGCTCGTGCCGTGCAGCCCGCCGCCGACCACGAGCACATCGGCTTCATGCGTGACGGTCGTGTCATTCACCGGCGAGTTCTCCGAGCGTGAGCGGCTTGATCGGCGGACGGATGCGGTAATAGCCGACTTCGGCCGGCGAGACGCGGCGCGCATCGGCGATTACTTCGGTCACCGTAAGACCGCACATGCGTCCCTGGCACGGTCCCATGCCGCAGCGTCCGAACGACTTCGCCTGATTCGGTCCGACGCAGCCGAGTTCGACGAACTGGCGCAATTCCCCCGCGGTCACTTCCTCGCAGCGGCACACGACGGTCTCGTCGCGCGGAATGCGGTTGATGTCGCGCGGACGGTACAGGCTGTCGAGAAACGGCCGAATGCGCATCACACCGGCAAGCGCGCGGCGATGTTCGACGGCTTCGGCGTCGCGCGTGGCGGCAGTTAGCGCGCCGAGTTGCGCGGCCACCGCGAGGCCCGCGAGCGTGCCCTGCAATGCGGCCGCCTGCGCGCCGCCGATGCCCGCGCCATCGCCCGCGATGAAGATGCCCGGCACGTCCAGCTCGCCCCATGCGTCGACCTTCGGCGTGAAGCACAGTTGAGCGTTGTCCCAGCGATGCGCCGCGCGCAGCGCCTGCGTGAACTGCGTGTTCGGCACCACGCCCTGATGCAGCAGGATCACATCGGCTTCGATACGATGCGCTTTACCGTGGCTCGTGAAGTGCAGCGCGGCGGCACGCTCCACGTTATCTTCACCGATGCGCCCCTCGACGCGCAGATCGTCCGCTGCCTCGAAGATCGGCACGCCCGCGTCGCGCAACGTGCGAATCAATTGCAGGCCCTTGCTGAGAAACGGCCATGCGCGCAGCGCGGCGAACATGTGACGTTTCGCGCGCCAACGGTCTTCATGACGCGTGGTATCGACGAGCGCGCGGATCGGCACGCCCGCACGCACATACTGCCAGCCGAGCAGATACAGCAGCGGTCCGCAGCCGGCCAACACCGGCGGCGCGGCAGGCACTTCGCCCGCGCTCTTCAACAGAATCTGCGCCGCGCCCGCCGTCAGCACGCCGGGCAGCGTCCAGCCGGGAATCGGGAAGGGCCGTTCCAATGCGCCGCTCGCGAGAATCACGCGCTGCGCGTCGAAGCTGCCGATCTTGCCGTCCTTCAGATAATTGACGCCGCGCTCGCGCGTGACCTGCCACACGGTCGCATTGGTCAGATGACGCGCGCCGGAGGCGGCGAAGGCCTCGGCAAGCGCCGCGCCCGCTGCGTAGTCGGGGCCGAGAATCTCCTTGCGGCGCGCATCGGCGCGGCCGATCGCGCGATAAATCTGGCCGCCTACGGCGTCCTGCTCGTCGATCAACACAGTCTTGAGCCCGGCGCGCGCCGCGCGCGTGGCCGCGCTCATGCCGGCAGGACCGGCGCCGACCACGACGACGTCGACGGCTTCGGAAGCGAACTCGGAAGCGAACTCGGAAGCGAAATCAGCGGCCATGTGCGTTCTCCATCGGTGCGTCGGCGAAGCTCACGGGCGGCAGATCGCGCGCGCCTTCCTGCGAGCGGATACGCATGCCCGCCTTGACTTCGACCATGCAGGCCTGGCGGCTCGGCACGCCGTCGATCTCGACAAGACAATCGAAGCACGCGCCCATCATGCAGAACGGCGCGCGCGGTGCGCCGGAAACCGGCGTCGCGCGAAAACGCGATACGCCTGCCGCGAGCAGGGCCGCGGCCACTGAACGACCACCGGGCACGGTAAGCGGCTGATCGTTGAACCAGATGGCGACGTTGGTGACGGCCGCGCCTTCAGCGCCGGGCAGCACCTTGAAGAGCGTGTGAGCCGGTGTGTGAGTCGATTGAGTAGTCATGTCGGATTCAGTGTGCGGAAATCAGTTCTCTCGCGTGCTCGAAGCGTTGCGCGGAGAAGGTGGGCAACTCGTCGGGCATGGCCGCGCCCATGATCCACGGCGCGACGCGCAGCGCATGCGCGGCCGCGAGCGTCACGCCGCTATGGCACGTAACGACGAACGCGCCCGGATGCGCTTCGGACTGGTCGTAGATCGGAAAGCCGTCAGGGCTATAGACGCGCAGCGCGGCCCACATGCGCACGAGCCGCACGTGTTGCAGCATCGGAAAAGCGCGCACGCCGCGCCGGGCAATGTCGGCGAGCACATGCGTGGTGGTGAAATCGTCGAAGCCGACTTCTTCCATCGAATCGCCGAACTGCACGCTGCCTTCGTCGGTCTGGCGCACGTTGAGCGTCGGATAGTGGAGGAAGGGCGCGACCCGCTCGCTCACCAGCACTTGCCCGCGATTCGGCGCAACCGGTGCATGAAGTCCCACGAACGGCGCGAGCGTGCGATTGCCGAGTCCTGCGGCGAGCACGACCTTTGCAGCGCGATACGTGCCGCGTTTTCCATGCACGACAAAGCCGTGTCCTTGAGCTTCGATGCGCGCCGCGCGCTCGCCCGAGACGAGCTTCACGCCGCGTGCCTGCATCGCCGTGTGCAGCGCGCGCAGCAGCTTGAGCGGGTTCACGTGGCCGTCCATCGGCGTGTAGCTCGCGCCGATCACCGCGGGCCCGACTTGCGGAATGCGCGCGCGAACTTCGGCGGCATCGAGCATCTGATACGGGTAATCGCCCAGTTCGGCTCGCAGCGTCGACAGACGTTTTTCGCGCTCGGCGAGTTCGTCGTCGTTAAAGCAGAAGTGGAAGCCGCCTGGCTGCTTCAACGCGACGTCGATGCCGCTCTCCTGTTGCAGCGCTTGCGCGAGTTGCGGCCAGCGCGTCGCTGAGCTTCGCGACCAGCGTGCGTAGGGCGACAGGCCGTAGCCCTTGCCCTGAATCCAGACGAGGCCGAAATTGCCGCGCGAGGCGCGAAAGCCGCCGTCGTCCTCGTCGAGCACGGTGACGCGCGCGCCTTCGCGGGCGAGCCCGTAAGCGACGGCCGAACCGACGAGGCCGCCGCCTACGACTACCACGTCCGCGAGCTTATCGGCACTCGCGGCGGTGCTTGTCAATGTCATCGAGCTTCTCCGATCAGAATGCGGTCGAGTCCGACCATGCGGTCAAGCAGGACCATCAGCAGGACCGTGCCGACAATCAGCACCGCCGACACCGAAGCGACGAGCGGATCGATCGTCTGCGCGATCTGGTTGTACATGGCGACGGGCAGCGTGGTCGTGCCGGGCGTCGCGACGAAGATGGTCATCGTCAGTTCGTCGAAGCTTTGGATGAACGAGAGCACCCAGCCGCCCGCGACGCCCGTGCGGATCATCGGCAGCACGACGCGGCGAAACGCGGTGAAGCGGCTCGCGCCACACGACAGCGCGGCGCGTTGCGCATCGCGATCGAGCCCGACCGCCGACGACAGCGCGAGACGCAGCGCATACGGCAGCACGATGACCACGTGCGCACAAACGAGAGACCAGAACGAGCCCGACAGATGCAGCAGCGACAGAAAACGCAGGAACGCGATGCCGAGTACGACGGCCGGAATCATCATCGGCGAAAGGAAGAAGCTGGTCAGCGCGGCGCGGCCCGGAAAGCGATAACGCGCGATGGCGAGCGCCGCGGGCACCGCGAGCAGCACGCCGATGGTCGCCGCGGCAAACGCGAGCCGCACCGACAGCCAGAACGCCGAGACGATGTCGCCGTTCTCGATGATCGCGCGGAACCAGCGCAGCGACGCGCCATCGAAGGGCATCGAAATAAAGCCCTTGTCGGTGAACGCCACGAGCATCACGACGACGAGCGGCGCGAGAACGAAGGTGAGGAAGAACGCGTTATAGACGAGCCCGAGAATGCCGTTCTGTTTCATGATCGCTCTCCTTCGCTCAGTCGAAGATATGCCGGAAGCGGCGTTCGGCGAGGCGGCTGCAGCCCATCACGATCGCCACGTTGGCGATCAGCAGCAACACGGCGATGCTTGCGCCGAGCGGCCAGTTCAGCGTGCCGAGGAACTCGTCGTAGGCGGCGGTCGCGACCACTTTGAGGCGCCGCCCGCCGATCAGCGCGGGCGTGGCGAACGCCGACGCCGACAGCGCGAACACGATGATCGAACCCGACAGCACGCCCGGCATGATCTGCGGCAGCACCACGCGGCGAAACACCGCGAACGGCGAGCCGCCGAGCGAACGTCCGGCCCATTCGATTTGCGGGTCGAGCTTTTGCATCGTCGCCCACACGGACATCACCATGAACGGCACCAGCACATGCGTGAGCGCGATGATCATGCCGGTCATCGTGAAGACGAGGCGGACGGGTTCGTCGGTGATATGCAGCGACTGCAACGCGTTGTTGAGCACACCGTTGTTGCCAAGCAGAATCTGCCAGCCGAGCGTGCGCACGACCACCGAAATAAGCAGAGGCCCGAGCACGACGAGCAGACACAGCGATTGCCACGGACGCTTCATCCGCGCGAGCACGATGGTTTCCGGCACGCCGAGCACGATCGAAAGAAGCGTGACGGCGAAGGCGAGACCGGCGGTGCGCAGGAAGATCGTGCCGTAGTACGGATCGCTGACGACCTCCCAGTAATTCGTGAGCGTATAGGCGGAGGTGACGCCGGCCGTGTCGCTGAATACGCGGAACGACAACATCAGCGTGAGCAGCAGCGGCACCAGTAAGAGACCGATGAAGAGCAGCAGCGCCGGCCCCGACAGCAGCCACGGCGCGGCGCCTGGGCGGTCGTCGTCAAGCGTGGCCATGAGCGCCCTCCGGCCGGTCTTGCGTCAGTACGCGCAGGTCGTCGTCGGTCCATGCGAGGCCGACTTCGTCGCCTTCGTCGGGCGGCGGCGCGCCGTGATTCGGTTGCGCGACGCGCAGCTTGCCGAGCTCCGTCTCGACTTCGAGCAGCCATTGATTGCCGACGAAAACGCGCGTCGCGATACGGCCGCGCACGCGCGCATCGCCGTTGGCGAGATGGACTTTTTCGGGGCGGATATAGACATGCACGGCGCCGTCGACGTGTCGGCCTTCGTGCGGAACATGCAGCGTCGTGCCCGCGACATCCACTTCGGCGCAACGCGGATTGCGCCGCAACACTTCGCCGGCCAATGCGTTGGTGCGGCCGAGAAACGTCGATGTGAACGGCGTAGCGGGGCGCTCATAAGCGTCGTACGGCGTGCTCAATTGCGCGATCACGCCGCGATGCATCATCGCGATGCGATCGCTCATCGTCATCGCCTCGACCTGATCGTGCGTGACGAGAATCGTCGTGATGCCGAGACGCTTCTGGATCGCGCGCAGTTCGATGTGCATCTCCTCGCGCAGCTTGGCGTCGAGGTTCGACATCGGCTCGTCGAGCAGCAGCAGTTCGGGTTCCATTGCGATGGCGCGCGCAATGGCGACGCGCTGACGCTGGCCGCCCGACAGCTCCTTCGGATAGCGATGCCCGAGGCCTTTCAGCCGCACGAGAGACAGCGCTTCCGCAACGCGCTCTTCGCGCTCCTTGCGCCTGACCTTGCGCATCTCGAGCCCGAAGCCGACGTTGCCCGCCACCGTCATGTGCGGAAACAGCGCATAGCTTTGAAACACTACGCCGATGCCGCGCTTCTCGGGGCGCTCGTTCGTGATGTCGCGGCCATCGAGCAGAATGCGGCCGGTGGTCGGCGAGACGAAACCCGCGACCATCTGCAGCGTCGTCGTCTTGCCGCAGCCGGACGGGCCGAGCAGCGCAAGCAGCTCGCCGCGTTCGACGTCCAGATCGATGTGCTCGATCGCCGTGAAATCGCCGTAGCGTTTCGAAATGCCTTGCAGAGTCAGAAAGGCCATGCGCCTCGCTCCTTCATCAGATCGCGCGCCGCGCGAGGAATCTGCCAGTGCCGAAGATGTTCAGCGCTCGACCGAACGGTTCCAGCGCTCCGTCCATTCCGTGCGATGCTGGTTGATCGTGGTCCAGTCCATCGCGGTCAGCTTCGAGATCTGATCGGGACCGTAGGGCACGCGTGCAGCAATCTCGGGCGTCAGCTTCACGGTCTTGTTGACCGGACCGAGTCCGATGCCTTGCGCCTGCAACACCTGCACTTCCGGCGTCAACAGGTACTGCACGAATTGCTGCGACAACTGCGGCTGCGCGTTTTCAGCGACCACGCACGCGGCCACCTGCAACGCGACCGCGCCTTCTTTCGGGTAGATGAATTTCAGCGGAAAGCCGGTGTTCTGCAACGCGACCGCGCGGCCGCTGCCGTACGGCGCGAGGATCACGTCGCCGGATTGCATCTGGCCGTCCATCTCGCCAGGCGTCGGCGCCCAGGACAGCACGTTGGGCGCGACCTGCTTCGTCATCGCGGTGAAGCCGGGGTCGATATTTTTCTCGCCGCCGCCCGAGAGGCGCGCGAGCATCACGAGCGTGTGCAGGCCGTACGTGTTGGTGATCGGCGGCACGCCGAGCTTGCCCTTGATGTGGCTGTCGGTAAGCGACTTCCACGAGTCGGGCGGCGGCAAGCCGGCTTTCTTGAAGGCTTCCTCGTTATAGCCGATGCCCGTCGCCACCATGCCGACGCCGATCGCCGACGGCCCCAGCTTCGCGAGCGGGTAGACGTCCTTCATCACGGGCGCGTCGTCGAGCTTCGCGCACAGGTTGAGCTGCATCGCCTGGTACATCGGGCCGTCGTCCATCACCGCGACGTTGATCTGCTGATGACCCTTCTGCGCCTGGAGCTTCGCGAGCGTGTCGCTGGAATTGCCCGCGACGTACACGATCTTCACGTTGTGCGCCTTCTCGAACGGCGGAATGATTTTCTGCCGATAGAGCTGTTCGTTCGACCCGCCGACGTTGGCGACATACAGCGTGGTCTCGGCCTGCGCGATGAGCGGCGCGGCGAGGCTGACGGCGAGCGAAACGGCCGCAAGGGCGGGGGCGGACAGACGGCGATGCAACGCTCTTTTCATGACGACGATCTCCAGTTCCGGTATGTGTGGGGCGGGCTTCGCTGCCCGTCGCTGAAATGCAGTGTCGCGCCGGCTGGCTATGTCGTCCAATACGAATAAAATACCTATCCATACATGGATGATATGGATAGGCAGACCGTCTCCTAGGGAAAATACGCATGAATCTCAAGCACATCGAGGCGTTTCGCGCGGTGATGGTGTCGGGGTCGATGACCGCCGCAGCCAAGGCGCTCTTCACGTCGCAACCGAACGTGAGCCGTCTGATTGCGCAACTGGAGCGCGATACGGGCCTGCAGCTATTTCAGCGCAGCGGCGTGCGCCTGATTCCCACTAGCGAGGGCGAGGCTTTTTTCCGCGAGGTCGAACGCGCTTTCGTGGGCTTGCAGGGATTGGCGAATGCGGCCGCGCAGATTCGCAATCTCGGCAGCGGGCGCTTGCGGATCGCGGCGATGCCGTCGGCGGGCATGACGCTCGTGCCGCATGCGATCAAACGTTTCGTCGAGCTGTTTCCCGATGTGACGGTGTCGCTGCACGTCAATACGTCGGCGACGGTCAATCATTGGACGGCATCGCAGTTCTGCGATCTCGGCGTGGCGGTCTATGTGAGCGAGGCGTCGGACTGCGAGGTCGAGCAGCTATCGGACGTGGCGGCTGTCTGCGTGATGCCGGCGGCGCATCGGCTCGCTGCAAAGCGCAGCATCAAGCCGGAGGACCTGGAGGGCGAGTCGTTCATATCGCTGTGCCACGGCGACGGCACGCGAGCCTTGATGGACGAGGTATTCCTGCGCGCGGGCGTGCAGCGCGTGCTCGCCATCGAGGCGCAGTACACCGCGATGTGCTGCGAGATGGTCCGTCACGGCATGGGCGTGACGCTCGCGCATCCTATCGTCGCGCGGGACTATGCCGGACCTGATATTGCAATCCGGCCGTTTGTGCCGGCTACGCGTTTTCAGACCTATTTGCTGTTTCCGCCGCATCGGCCGCGGGAGCGGCTCGCGTCGGCGTTCGTCGAGGTGTTGCGCGGCTTGCACGACGAATTGCTGGCGGAAGTCGTGCCGCCGTCGCGCAATGCCGCGCCGCGCGGGCGGGCGAGGTTGCGAGCGGGCGCGTGATGCGTTGCGCTCATGCTCCCGGGTTCCTTATAGCGCGCGAGCCACCGCTCCGCAGGCTTTCTTGATTCAAACCAGTCGGGCGCCGCCATCCAGATTCAGCGTGACGCCGTTCATGAAGCCATTGGTCATCAGGAACACCACGCCCGCACCCGCCTCGGCGGCAGTGCCCAAGCGGTGCAGCGGCAGAGTCTGCTTGAGTCCTTCCACAAAGCCGTCGCGGGCCTCGCCCAGCGCCTTGTGAAAGATGGGTGTGTCGATCGGTCCCGGTGACAGCGCATTGACGCGAACCGGCGCCAACTCGAGGGCAAGACCGCGAGCGAGCGCCTCCATTGCCGCCGACGCCGCGCCGAGTACCGCGGTCCCATAAGCGTTCGGACGATCCGCGAGGCTGCCGGAGATCAGCGTGATCGAGCCGTCCTTGCTCAGGCGATCGCCCAATGCGCGGATCACATGGACGGCGGCCCAGATACGCTCCTCGAACGCCTGACGCAGATAGGCCACCTCGGCGTCGCGCACCTTGCCCGCGACGAATGTGCCGGCCAGCAGCACCAGATGGTCGACGCGAGGTATGTCCTTCACGGCGCGTTGGAGCGAATCGGCGTCGGTGACATCTGCAGCGCGCCATCCCGCGAAACCGTGGTCTTTCGCCGCCTGTTCGGCGGCAACCGCGTTGCGGCCCACAACGATGACCTGCGCGCCTGCCTGCTTGGCCTGAATCGCGGCCTCGAGCCCGATGCCCGAAGTGCCGCCGAAAACCAGAACGGTCTTGTCCGCGAGTTGCGCCGCGTTGCCTGCCTGCACTGCGTTAGTCATTTTCTTCTCCAGGGATGAACGCCCGTTGGCGTCGTTGGAAAGCAGATTAATTGACGACGTGCAGCTTGATAATTGGGCCGGACATCGCTTTAATAGTGCCACCATGGAACAAATCGAACGACTCACCGGGCTCATGGCGTTCGCGCGCGCCGCGTCGCTCGGCAGCTATACGGCTGCCGCACGTTCGCTCGCGGTTTCGCCGTCCGCGATCAGCAAAAGCGTGCAACGGCTCGAGCAGCACTTCGGGCTCAAGCTGTTCAGCCGGACAACGCGCTCGTTGACGCTGACGCCTGAAGGCCGCGATCTGCTCGAAAGGACGCAACGCCTGCTGCGCGAAGCGGAAGACATCGAGCAGGCTGTGGCCGCGGCTCGCGCCGAGCCGGCCGGCACGCTCAAGGTGGCCACCTCGCTTCCCGTTGGCGTGCACATTCTTGCTGCCGCGTTGCCGCAATTTCGCAAGCGCTTTCCGAAGGTGAACGTCGACGTTCGACTGAGCGACCGGATTGTCGATCTGATCGAGGAGGGGATCGATGTTGCGGTTCGCGTCGGCGATCCGGGCGACACGAGACTGATCGCACGCCGGCTCGCGCCGCATCGGATATGCGCGTTTGCGTCGCCGGATTATTTGAAGGCGCGCGGCACGCCCCGGCACCCGAGCGACCTGCAGAGCCACGATTGTGTGAACTTCCGCTATCAATCGACGGGGCAGCCAGCCGTCTGGCCGTTCTGGATGGGAGACAAGCTATTGGAGTTGTCGCCGCCGTCAGGGCTGACGATGGACTTGAGCGATGCCATCGCCACGGCGCTCGCAGCCGGTGCCGGCATCGGCATTTCGGCCACCTATATCGCGGCCCCGTACGTCAAACGTGGCGAACTGGTTCCCGTGCTGTTCGAGTACGCTTACGACCGGTTTCAGCTTCACGCGATATGGCCCGAGAGTCGCCGGAGCAATCCTGCGGTGAAGGCGTTTATCGCTTTCTTGCAAGAAGTTTTTCCGTCGCCGGCGCCGTGGGACGTGGACGTCGAGCGACACGCGCGTGCTGCGGCAAAATCACTCAAAGGACGCGTGGGACGCCCGTCGAGATAGCATCAAATCAAGTGTGATCCTCTCGCGCCCGACGCGGTTCGCAAGCGGTTGATTCCATCTGTCACGCTGCTGCTGGTAGCATGGGACATTGAGTCGAACTACCTCGGGCGGCATTATGACCACGTATCAGTCGGAGACCCCATCATCGAGCCCTGAGGCGCTCGCGGCGCTTGGCGAATACCTCGAACTCGCGCTGAGCAAGGGCGTCAGCTTCATCGTCGTGCGACGGGGCTCCGACTCGAGCGCCTTATACATCGGCGACGCGAGCGTGCCCGCCGACGAATGGACCCGTTCCGGCTCGATCAGCAACGCCGCGGTGAGCTCGATACTGGAAGCGACGCAGTCTGGCCGGAACGACCTGCTGATTGGCGGGCAACCTTATCGCTTCCTGCGCACCTTCACGCAGGTCGAGAACGATGGCGCGATCGTCTTCACTCCGGTCTGAGATAGATGTGACCCAGATGTGACTCCCGATCGCGCCAGCGACGATTCGCTCATGCGTCTTGAACCGGGTCCTTGTTCAGCATGCTCTTCGGAATCGACAAAATAAGCACGCAACTGACAAGCAGGCATGCGCCAAGCGCGTACGTACCATTGTTGATATTGCCGGTCAGGTCTTTAGCGATGCTCGTAATCATCGAGCCCGTGAAGCCGGACAGGTTGCCGACGGAGTTGATGAGCGCAATGCCCGCAGCAGCGGCGGTGCCCGAAAGAATCTGTCCTGGGAAGGTCCAGTAAATCGGCATCAGGCCGAGAATCGCGCAGGTCGAAATCGTCAGAAACACAATCGACACCGGAACATTGTTCGCGAACAGCGCACTCAAAATCAGGCCGACGCCACCGATGAACGCAGGAATAGCCGCATGCAATCTGCGCTCCCCGGTCTTGCGCGAGTGCGATGCATTCCAAAGCATTGCCACGACGGCGCTAAGGTAGGGAATGGCGGTCAGCAGGCCAATGTTCAAAGTACTCTTTACACCGGAAGCCTTGATGATAGAAGGCAGCCAGAAGGCCAACCCGTAAAAGCCGGTATTGAACGTGAGAAGAATGAACGTCAGCAACCAGACGCGCGGGCTTCTCAGCGCAGCGCCAACGCTGTGGGTCTTTTTAGCACTTTCCTGTTCGAGATTTCTTTGAAGCAAAGCCTTCTCGGACTGTGTCAGCCAGGTCGCCGATTGAATTCCGTCGCCCATACGGAAAAGCACGACGAACGCGACGAGAATAGAAGGAATGCCTTCGAGCAGGAGCATCCATTGCCAGCCTCCCATGCCGAGCAGACCGTGCGTGTTTTCCATCAACCAGCCGGAGACGATGCCGCCGAGCGTCAGGCTGACCGGAATGGCAATCAGGAACCCAGACATCGCCACGCTTTGGCGCCTGGCCGGAAACCAGTAATTCATATACAGGATGATGCCGGGAAAGAACCCAGCCTCGCATACTCCGAGCAGAAACCGGAGCGTGTAAAACATCGTCGAAGTCTCGACATGAAAAAAGTGCGAAAGCGGGGAAATGAAGGCGAGTGACGAGGAGACGATGCCCCATGTCACCATGATCCGTGCAATCCAGAAACGCGCGCCGTAGCGATGCAGAAGAAGATTGCTGGGCATTTCAAAGAAGAAGTAGCCCCAGAAGAAAATGCTGGCGCCCACGGCATAGACGCCGTCGCTGAAGCCGAGCGAGTCGAGCATCTGCAGCTTCGCGAATCCGACATTGACGCGGTCGAGATACGCGACGACATAGCATAGAAGCAGCAACGGCAGGATGCGCTTCAAGACCTTGCGATACAACTGTTCTTCGACCTCGTTGGCTACCGCCGGCGCGGCTGCCGCCTGAGTGAGGGTTGGCATGGGACTGTCTCCTTTTTGGTGTGTCTCGAACGGTCCCGTTAAAGCGGAGACCGCTTTTAGCATCTCGTTGTCATGCACCGGTACGTCGTGCCGCTCATACATGCTCGCCGTGCGCTGCTATTTATGTTACCGATAACATATCGGGACGAAACGTTGCTGGCGGCGAAAATGTTATCGGTAACGAAGGTAGCACGACGCGGCCCAAAACGGCAAGCCAGGGGAATCTACTTAGGCGCCCCGTACCGAGTGTCGTATCATGCTCAGTCGCTGCCAGCCGGTGCTGCCGTATTCCGCCGACTCGCGCATTCAGGCAACATTCGAACAACATTCAGGCAACCCAACCCCGAGACCGATGGGCACTACCCGCATCAACGACCGTGTCGTCAGCGACCCGCAAGCGAGCCCGCCTCGCATGTCCGACGTTGCGCGCATCGCGGGCGTTTCGAAGATGACGGTGTCGCGCGTACTCGCCGGGCACAGCGTCGCGCCGGCAACCCGCGAGCGCGTGCAGCAGGCAATCGACAAACTCGGCTACGTGGCCGACGCCGCGGCAGGCGCACTCTCGTCCGGCAGGTCGGAGTTTGTCGCGGTACTGGTGCCGTCTCTGGCGAGTTCCAACTTCTCGGATACGGTGCGCGGACTATCGGCCACACTCGAACCACACGGCTTGCAACTCCTGATAGGCGACACCGACTACGACCTCGTTCGCGAAGAACGGCTGGTTCGCTCAATGCTCCGATACCAGCCTCGCTGCATCGCGCTGACGGGTTCGCAGCACACTGAAGGGACACGGCAACTGCTCCAGCGCTCGCGCATACCCGTCGTGGAAATGTGGGACTTGCCGGCGAATCCGATCGATATGGCAGTGGGCTTTTCGAACGCCCGCGCAGCGCGCGAGATGGTCCGATATCTGAAGGAGCGTGGTTACCGGAAGATAGGTTTTCTGGCCGGCGCCAGCGACCTCGATCGACGCGGTCTCGAGCGCCTGAAGGGCTATCAGCAGGAGATGAAAGCGCAAGGGCTCGGCGAGCCTCGCGTGATCCGCTTCGGCGAGTCGCCTATCACGATGAGCCACGGCGCTCCGGCGCTCGACGCGCTTCTCGAACAGTGGCCCGACACCGACGCCGTCATGTGCGTGAGCGACATGTCGGCGTTCGGCGCCATCATGCAATGCCACCGCCGCGGGCTCAGCGTTCCCGCGGACATCGCAGTGGCGGGCTTCGGCAATTTCGAAGTTGCCGTTTGCTGTCATCCGACCATTACCACGGTCTCCGTCGACGCGTATGGCATCGGCTCACGCACCGGCAAGCTACTGCTGTCGTCGCTCGGTTCGGTCAGCGCACAAGCGGTGCCGCAGCGCCGCAAATTAACCATCGATTACACCGTCATTGCACGCGAAAGCGCGTAGCCTTTTCTGCTGCACGATGCCCGCGCAGCGTGATAACATCCAAAAATGTTACCGATAACAACGCCTGCAAAAAATGTCGCGACGAAGCTAGAGGCAAGCGGCAATCACGGCGATAGTGGCTACCATATCGTCAAGACATCGAACGAGGAGTACAAGCGATGACTCAACTCAATTCAAGGCGGTTGCGCAGCCAGGAATGGTTCGACGACCCCGCCAATGCGGACATGACCGCGCTTTACGTTGAGCGCTTCATGAACTATGGCCTCACGCGCGAGGAATTGCAGTCGGGCCGGCCGATCATCGGTATTGCGCAGACAGGCAGCGATCTCGCGCCGTGCAACCGTCACCACATCGAACTCGCGGCGCGCACGAAGGCGGGCATTCGGGACGCCGGCGGCATTCCGATGGAGTTTCCGGTTCACCCGCTCGCGGAACAGAGCCGCCGTCCCACGGCGGCGCTCGACCGCAATCTCGCGTACCTCGGTCTGGTGGAAATCCTGCACGGCTTCCCGCTGGATGGCGTCGTGCTGACGACGGGCTGCGACAAGACCACGCCGGCTTGCCTGATGGCGGCCGCAACGGTCGATATGCCGGCCATCGTGTTGTCGGGCGGCCCGATGCTCGACGGCTGGCATCACGGCAAACGGGTCGGGTCGGGAACGGTCATCTGGCACGCGCGCAATCTGCTCGCGGCGGGCGAGATCGACTACGAAGGCTTCATGGAACTGACCACCGCCTCGTCGCCGTCCATTGGTCATTGCAATACGATGGGCACGGCGTTGTCGATGAACAGTCTCGCCGAGGCGCTCGGCATGTCGCTGCCTGGCTGCGCGAGCATCCCGGCAGCGTACAGGGAGCGAGGGCAGATGGCGTATGCGACCGGCAAGCGTATCGTCGACCTCGTGCGGGACGACGTACGGCCGTCGAAGATCATGACGAAGGCCGCATTCGAGAACGCGATTGTCGTGGCGTCGGCGCTGGGCGCGTCGAGTAATTGTCCGCCGCACCTGATCGCGATTGCCCGTCATATGGGTATCGAACTGAGTCTGGATGACTGGCAGCGCGTCGGCGAAAACGTGCCGCTTATCGTCAATTGCATGCCCGCCGGCGAGTATCTCGGCGAGAGCTTCCATCGCGCGGGCGGCGTTCCCGCAGTACTACGCGAGTTGGACCGCGCTGGCCTCGTGCATCGTGAGTGCTTGACCGTGTCGGGCGAGTTCGTTGGTGCTATCGCCGATCGTGCAGCCGAACCGGACCGTGAAGTCATCAAGACCACCGACGAGCCGCTCAAGCATGGCGCTGGTTTTATCGTGCTGTCGGGCAACTTCTTCGACAGCGCGATCATGAAGATGTCGGTCGTCGGCGATGCTTTCCGCAATACCTATCTGAGCGAGCCCGGTGCGGAAAACGCCTTCGAAGCAAGGGCAATCGTGTTCGAGGGACCCGAGGATTATCACGCGCGCATCAACGACCCGTCGCTCGAGATCGACCAGCACTGCATTCTCGTTATCCGCGGCGCGGGCACCGTGGGTTATCCGGGCAGCGCCGAGGTCGTCAACATGGCGCCTCCCGCCGCGCTCGTGCGCCAGGGCATAACGTCTCTTCCGACGATGGGCGACGGCCGGCAAAGCGGAACCTCGGCGAGTCCTTCGATCCTCAACATGTCGCCCGAGGCGGCCGTGGGCGGCGGACTCTCTCTGCTGCAAACGGGCGACCGCGTGCGTGTCGACCTGAACGCGCGTTCGGTGAACGTGCTGGTCGATGACGAAGAGCTTGCACGCCGCCGCGAGACAGTCAGCATCTCGATTCCGCCGGCACAGACCCCGTGGCAAGAGCTATATCGGCAAACCGTCGGCCAGTTGTCCACGGGCGGATGCCTCGAGCCCGCGACGCTCTATCTGAAAGTGATCGAGGAGCGCGGCAACCCGCGGCATTCCCACTAAACTATCGACACTGACTTCAATCGGCGATACGTTGCGCCGACATGATCTGCCAACATACACGGAGACAATCGCTACCATGACTTCACGATTCGCTACCAACTATCTGCCGCACGATGTCGAGCGGGCGCTGCTTGTCGGCCGCGTCTGGCGCAAAACCGCCGCGTATGAAGGGCCGTCGGTCGTCGTGGTCCGCAACGGCGAAGTGCTGGATATAACCGCGAGCGCGCCCACCACGGCCGATCTGTTCGATCGTGAAGACGTCGTTCAGTTTGCGCGGACGGTTGCGGGCGAAGCGCTCGGCTCTGTTCAGACACTGGTGGAAGCGAACCTGGGCGCTGTGCAGGAACACGCACCGCGACTGCTTGCGCCCAATGACGTGCAGGCGATCAAGGCATGCGGCGTCACGTTCGCGGTGAGCCTCATCGAGCGCGTGATTGAAGAGCAGGCGGGCGGAGACGCCAGCAAAGCGCAAGAAGTGCGGCAAACCATCGCCGCGACTATCGGAACCGACTTGTCCAAAATCAAGCCGGGTTCGGAAGCAGCGATGAAGCTCAAGGCGGAACTCGAACGACGCGGCGCATGGTCGCAGTACATGGAAGTCGGAATTGGTCCGGATGCCGAAGTATTTTCGAAATCGCAGCCGATGTCCGCAGTAGGTTTCGGCGCAGACGTCGGATTGCTGGCTGCGTCGAACTGGAACAACCCGGAGCCGGAGATCGTTCTTGCGGTCAACAGCCGCGGAGAAATTGTCGGCGCGACTTTAGGGAACGACGTCAATCTGCGCGACATAGAAGGGCGCTCGGCGCTGCTGCTGGGCAAATGCAAGGACAACAACGCGTCCTGTTCGATCGGTCCTTTCGTGCGTCTGTTCGACGAATCGTTCCATCTCGACTCGATCCGCGCGACAAGCGTTGCGCTGCGCGTGGAAGGGTCGGACGATGGCTTTGTCCTCGAGGGCGTGAGCCACATGAGCGAGATCAGTCGCGACCCCGAGGATCTCGTCGCGCAGACGTGGGGGCGCCATCACCAGTATCCCGATGGTTTCATGCTGTTCCTCGGCACGATGTTTTCGCCTATCAAGGACCGCGACACGAAGGGCGGCGGCTTCACGCATCACCTTGGCGACAAGGTGACCATCTCGACGCCGGAACTCGGTGCGCTAATCAACACGGTGCGCCTGAGTACCGAGGTCGCCCCGTGGACTTTCGGGGTGCGCGCGCTGTATCGCAACCTGGCGTCGCGGGGCGTGCTTTAAGCGCATTATTTGCGCTCGCTGGCGAGCCACGCTCGCCAGCCGCCGAACTCGCTGATGTCGACCCCGGACTCCACGCCATACGGCTCGCACACAAAGCCTGTCACCCATGTGCCGTTCGCCAGTTCGACTTTGCCGAGCCCAAGCGGAGACGGGATGGTTGCGATGAACGAGCCCAGTTCCAGGCTCGGCATCTCCCATACTTCGACGGCGATCGCGGCGCCTCCATCGGGCACTCGCCACATGCCGGGCCGCCTCGTGCCGTCCGGCGTGGCGGCCAGTGCAGATAAGCGGTAGTGCGGAGCGGTTTGCGTCGCTTCCACCAGGCGCGCGCCACGACGAAGCAGATCGCGATTGAGCGGCAGGCCCTGCATGTGAGCGCCGCATACCGCGACGCGTATGCGGTCGTTGGCTGCTGCTCGCCCGTTGCTCGCATCAGGCGCATTGCCTCCCACGCATTCGACTCCGCTCATTCGCTGTAACGTGTCCGCCACGCTCAACAGATACTGATCCGTGAACGCGCGACCGAACACGGTCACGCCCCACGGCAAGCCATTTTTCATGAATGCGGTCGGCGTCGCCACCGCTGCATAGTCGAGCAGATTCATGAAGTTCGTGTAGTAGCCGAGCAGCGAGTTCGGTCCGATCGGGTCGCGCTCCAGTTCCGCTAACGTAACGGGACGCGGATAGGTCGGCGTGAGAACGAAGTCCACGGATTCAAGCGCGGCGTCGCACGTGACCTTCAGCGCTTGCAGACGATATTGCGCGCGAAAAAGCTCGACCGCGGTGGCACCGGGCGCTTTCGCGAGTACGTCGCGAATCACCGGTAACACAGCGTCTTGATTAGCCTCGATCAACTCTCCCGCGACGGTGTAGCGCTCCGCGACCCACGGCCCTTGATAAAGCAGATTCGCTGCTTCGACGAACGGCGCGAAGTCGATTTCGACGGCTTCGCCACCCGCGGCTTCGAGCATCGCGCGGGCCTTCGCGAACAACGCCGGGCTTTCGGCGCAGCCCGCGAATTCGAGCTTCGACGGCACGCCGAAGCGGAACGTGGTCAGCTTGCCGAACGCGCGCGCGTCGTTCCATTGCGGATTTCTGCGGCTGTATGCGTCGCGAGGATCGGCGTGCGCGGTGAGCGCGAGCAGTTCGCTGGCTTCGCGCGGGGTCGCCGTGAAATAGGTCACGCAATCGAGCGTGCGGCAAGCCGGCACGACGCCGGCTGTCGATAGCAGACCCTTGGTCGCCTTGAGCCCGACGAGATTGTTCAGGCCCGCCGGCACGCGGCCCGAGCCGGCTGTGTCGGTGCCAAGCGCGAAGCTCGCGACACCGAGCGCGACGGCCAGCGACGAGCCCGCGCTCGATCCACCCGACGGATACTCGGGATGCACGCTGTTGCGGCACTTGCCGTATGGCGAACGCGTGCCGTTCAGGCCGGTAGCGAACTGGTCGAGATTGGTCTTGCCGAGCGGCACGGCGCCGAGCGCGATCAACTGCGCAACGAGCGTCGCCGACCCGGCGGGCGTATAGGCGAAAGCAGGGCACGCTGCGGTAGTCGGAATACCGGCCAGGTCGATGTTGTCCTTGATCGCGAACGGAATGCCGTAGAGAGGCAATGATTCGACATCCTGAGTGTCGAGCCATTCCAGATACGGCGCAATTTCCGCCTCGCTCAGAAGGTGGATGAACAAATGAAACTCGGGATTCAGTGCAGCCGCTTTCGCCAGCAGTTCGCCGATCAGCTTGCGCGGCGTCATCGTCCCGTTAAGGTAAGCGGCGCGCAGCGTGGAGAGGCGCAAATCGAATGAAGACATGGATAATTTTCCAGGAAGGTTTAAAGGCGTTCGATTACCGCGACGCGTTGCCCCGCCCGCACCGCGGAGCCGGGCGCCACATAAATCTCGCCGACAGTCCCCGCGCACGGCGCGCACACGGAGATCTCCATCTTCATCGACTCGATGACGAGCAGCACGTCGCCGGCCTCAACCGTATCGCCGGAATTCACGCGCACTTGCCAGAGGCTGCCCGCGATCTCGCTGTCCACGGCGATGTCGCCGTCTTTGAGCGGCGCGAGTTCCGCATCGTCAGCGACAGGCGGCTCGAAACTTTCCTCCGCCGATCCCGCTTCGCGCCATCGTTCGCGCTCGGCCTGAAACGCCGCTTGCTGACGCACGCGGAATTGCTCGATGCCGGCCGCTTCGCGCGTGAGAAACGTTTGATAATCCGCCAGCGACAGTTCAGTCTCTTCGATCTTCAGCGGATAACGCCCCAGCGGAAAGTCCGCGCGGATGCGCTGCAACTCGTCGGCAGTGACTTCGTAGAAACGGATCTGATCGAAAAAGCGCAGCAGGTACGGGCGCCCCGCGAACTCGGCAACGTCGCGATAGCGATTCCACATCTGCAACGTGCGGCCGACGAACTGATAGCCGCCAGGCCCTTCCATGCCATACACGCAGAGATACGCGCCGCCGATGCCCACCGAGTTCTCGGCCGTCCACGTACGCGCCGGGTTGTACTTGGTCGTCACCAGCCGATGACGCGGATCGAGCGGCGTCGCGACCGGCGCGCCGAGATAGACATCGCCGAGTCCCATCACAAGATAACTCGCATCGAAGACGATCTGCTTCACGGCGTCGATCGAATCGAGGTCGTTGATGCGGCGGATAAACTCCAGATTGCTCGGACACCACGGCGCGTCCTTGCGCACCGTCGTCATGTATTTGTCGATGGCGAGCCGGCACGCGGGATCGTCCCAGGACAGCGGAAGATGCACGATGCGTGACGGCGCGCGCAAGTCCTTCTGCAACAGAACATGCTGCCATGCACGCTCGACGATCGCGAGCAACTGCTGCAACGGCAAGCGTTCAGGTTGATAGTGAATCTGCAGCGAGCGGATGCCGGGCGTCAGATCGATCACGCCGGGCAATGCCATCGCTTCGAGTGACTGCATCAACGCGTGACCGCGAAAACGCAATACGAGGTCGAGTTCTGCGGGACCGATTTCGAGCAGCAGATGCGTGTCGCCGGATACTCGCGCGACGAGCCGTTCGCGATCCGCGCCGGTATCGAGCACGACCGGCGATACGAGCGGTGCTGCGTTCGCGATAGGAACCGGCTTCGCATCGAATTCGAGCGTCTGCAATTCGCGCAGACGTTGTTGTGCCGCCTCGCGCGCTTCATCGATTCGAACGGGTACGAAGCGCACTTTGTCACCGGCTTTCAACTGGCCGATTTGCCACAAGTCCGCCTCGATAATCGTCACCGGACAAACGAAGCCGCCAAGACTCGGACCATCGGGACCGAGAATCACGGGCATGTCGCCGGTGAAATCGACGGCGCCCACCGCATACGGATTATCGTGAATGTTCGACGGATGCAGCCCGGCCTCGCCGCCGTCCTCGCGCGCCCACTCGGGCTTCGGTCCGATCAGACGCACGCCGGTACGGCTCGAATTGAAATGAATTTCCCATTCGGTGTCGAAGAACCGTTCTATATAACGCGGCGTGAAATACTCCGGCGCGCCATGCGGACCATAAATCACGCGCAGCGTCCGCACGGTTTCCAGCTTCGGAACATTGGCAAGCGCAACGCCCGCACTGTCGTCGCAGAGTGCGTGAAGATGCAGCACGTCGCCCGCCCGCAACGCTCGCCCGCCATGTCCGCCGAACTGGCCGAGCGTGAACGTGCTGCGGCTGCCGAGATACATCGCGACATCGAAGCCGCCACGCACGCACAGATACGCACGCGCGCCGGCGCCGCGGATCGTGCCGAGCGCGAGCGTCGAACCGGCGCGAACAAACAGCGTCGTGTTCAACGGCTGCTCGATGTCGTCGAGCGATACGGACAGATGCGCGCCCGTCACCGCCACGACGGCGTCCGTGTTGAAACGCAACGTCGGGCCGCTCATGGTGATTTCGAGCGCGGCTGCGTCTGCCGCATTGCCGAGGAGCCGGTTGCCGAGCCGCAGCGCGCGGTCATCCATCGGACCCGAAGGCGGAATGCCGACTGCCCAATAGCCAAGACGTCCCGGATGATCCTGCACGGTCGTCTGCGTGCCGCCGCTCACCACTTCGACGGTGGTCGCGCGATAGTGAAGGCCTTCGAGGCAGCGCGTCCACGGTTCGCCCGACGCAAACGGCTGGTCGTCGAGAATCTGCCGGAGATAGTCGCGATTCGTTTCGACGCCATAGATGCGCGTGTTCTGCAATGCCTGACCGAGTGAACGGCGTGCCTCGTCGCGCGTCGGCGACCACGCGATCACCTTCGCCAGCATCGGATCGAAGTAGGGCGGTACTTCGCAACCCGCTTCGATCCATGTATCGATGCGCAGCGCGCGACCGTCGGCGGTTGGAAACGCGACGTCGGTCAATAGGCCGGGGCTCGGCTTGAAATCGCGGCCTGGGTCCTCCGCATAAAGACGCGCCTGAATAGCGTGTCCTTGCGGCTTCAATCCCGCTGCGAGTTCTTGCAGCGGCGCAAGCGTGCCCGCAGCGAGTTCGATCATCCAGCGTACGAGATCGACGCCCCAGACCTGTTCGGTCACACCATGCTCGACTTGCAGGCGCGTGTTCACTTCGAGAAAGTAGAAGCGCTGCGCGGCGCTGTCGTAGACGAATTCCACGGTGCCGGCCGAGCGATAACTCACCGCTTTGGCGAGCTTCACCGCGGCGTCGCACAATGCGGCCGGCATGCCGTCCGGCAAACACGGCGCCGGCGTTTCCTCGAGTACTTTCTGGTTGCGCCGCTGCACCGAGCAATCGCGCACGCCGAGCGCAATCGCATCGCCGCGCCCGTCGCCGAACACCTGCACTTCGAGATGCCGCGCCCGCTCGATATACTTTTCGAGGAACACGCCGGCGTCGCTGAAATTGTTCTGGCCGAGCCGTTTGACCACGTCGAAATGCGCGGTCAGTTCGTCGACGTTCCAGCACACCCGCATGCCGATACCACCGCCGCCCGCCGTGCTTTTCAGCATCACCGGATAGCCGATCGATGCCGCTGCATCGAGCGCCGCCGCAAGATCGTCGAGCAGGCCCGTGCCTTCGAGCATCGGCACGCCTTGTTCCGCCGCGATCGCGCGAGCCGTGTGCTTGAGGCCGAATGCCCGCAATTGCGCGGGCGTCGGTCCGATAAACGCGATGCCTGCCGCTTCGCACGCTTCGCCGAAGCTCGCGTTCTCCGACAGGAAACCATAGCCCGGATGAATCGCCTGAACGTTCTCGCGGCGAGCGATCTCGAGAATCTTTTGCACATCGAGGTAGGTCGCCGCTGCTGGTCCGTCGCCGAGACCATGCGCAACAGGCGCCTCGCTCACATGACGGCTCGCGCGATCCGCTTCGGCATAAACCGCGACACCCGTTACTTGAAGTTCGCGCAGCGTTCTAAGGATGCGGCACGCAATCGCGCCGCGATTCGCGATCAGGATTTTCTCGAACATGAAGGGAGCTTGATTCGTGGGCGGGCCGTCCCGCCACGTGGGAATGCATGCCGCGGTCGTCCGCGGCAGAGACCGGCTTCAAAGAGGCTTTATCGATCCGCTCGAGTCAGTTGCTCGCGCGTGCAGCGACAGCATCGTCCCGAGCGAACCAGCATGACATAGTAAAGCCAGTGGCGAACACGCGTCAGTTCCATATCAGCAGCTCCGCGGGAGTCGGGTTGTAGGCGTTGCACGGATTGTTCAACTGCGGGCAGTTGGAGATCAGCACGATCACGTCCATTTCCGCGCGCAATTCGACGTACTTGCCTGGCGCCGAAATGCCGTCCTCGAATGTGAGGCCGCCTTCGGACGTCACCGGAACGTTCATGAAGAAGTTGATGTTCGCGCCGATGTCCTGCTTCGATAAGCGTCCGTCGTGCGCGCACGCGCGCAGGTAGTTATCGCGGCAGCTATGCATGTAGCGCTTTTCGAGCGCGTAACGCACGGTGTTGCTTTCCTGCGCGCACGCTCCGCCGAGTGTGTCGTGACGGCCGCACGTATCGGCGACGATCGTCAGCAGCGGATTGCCGAGGTTCGAATACAGCACGGTGCCGGTCGTCAGATAAAGGCTTTTCTGACGACGCAGCGTGCGTTGCGGATCGAAGCGCTCGCGCGGATCGGCGAGGCTGTAGAACAGCGTATCGACAGCCTGATTGCCTTCCAGATCGAGAATGCGCAGCGTCTGCCCGGCTTTGAGTTCGTGAAGCCACGGCTCGCCGGCCGCGAGTGTCTCGCGAAAGACCGCGTGTTCGGGGCGTTTATCGCTGACGGTCAGCGTCGTTGTCATGGTGTCGCGCTCCGCTCAAAGAAAGAAACGATCGGTATTAATGAAGCCGCGCACGTTTTCCTCGCAGGCGGTTCGGCAGATTTCGGCGACGCCTGGCTCGGCGCGGCTCAACTCGAGCTTGACCGGCTTCGGCGCGTATTCCGGATTCGGGTCGAGCGGATGCTGGATCGCGGTGAGCACGACGAGCGTGTTCATCGGCGCGTAAAGATCGACGTAGTCGCCGGCCTTCGAATTGCCCGCTACGAAGTCGAGCGCGCCCGCATCCGTCACGTCGACGCGGCTGAACAGATTGAGCGTCATCAGCAGGTCCTGAATGCCGAGTCCCCACTTGCCCATTTCGACGAGCAGGTTGTCGGCGCCGTTTCGATAGAACGCATTGCGTCGTTCCTGATAGCGGCCCACACCGTAGCGTTCCTGCACTTCGTCCGCATTCGATACGCCGCCGATGCTGTCATGCCAGCCGCACGTATCCGCCACGATGGCGGCGAGCACGCGGCCCATGTCGGAGTACAGGCAATGGCCGGCCGTGAGCTTCGCCGTGTGCTGGCACTTGAGCGTATCGGGCAGGTTGAGCCGTTCGCTTTTCTCCGTTGCATTGAACAGCAGCACGCTGACGTTCGCGCCGCCGCGCAGATCGGTCACGCGCAACGACTGGCCGCGCTTGACGATCAGCGATGCATGCCCGCCGCCGGGGACGGTTTCTTCGAGTAGCAGATCCATGATGTTGAGATTCCTGTCAGGCTGAGACCGCTTCGACACGCGATGCACCTTCCACCACGGCCTGAGCCATATGGAGGGACGAGGCCGAATCGCGGCTGTGGTCGAGCGGAATGTTGTAGGTGATGCGCGCGCCGTAGGCACCGGGCGCCTGCGGATCGACGCGAACCTTGTCGAATACCAGCACGCGGCTGCCGAGCGTGAAGCCTTCCTTCAGATCGTGCGTGACCATGAAGACGGTGAGCTTCGATTCGCGCCACAGGCTCAGCAGCAAGTCATGCATGTCCTTGCGGATGCCGGGATCGAGCGCGCCGAACGGTTCATCGAGCAGCAACACGCGCGGCTTCATCATCAGCGCCTGCGCGATCGCGAGGCGCTGCTGCATGCCGCCCGACAGTTGCTGCGGATACTTGTCCAACGCCGCGCCGAGGCCGACGCGGTCGAGCATCGCCGCGGCCTCGTCACGCGCGGCACGCCGTTGCGCGCCGAACAGCCGGCCGGTGAATGTCGCGCGCGGCAGCTCGAGCCCAAGCATCACGTTGCGAAGCACCGTGAGGTGATCGAATACCGAATAGCGCTGAAACACCACGCCGCGATGCGCGTCGGGCTCTGCGGGCAACGGTTGACCGTCGAGCAGAATGTCGCCGCGCGTCGCGCGCTCCTGGCCGAGCAGAAGCCGCAGGAACGTCGACTTGCCGCAACCCGACGCGCCGACCAGCGAACAGAACTCGCCCGCTTCGATACGCAGGTTCAATCGTTCGAGCACGACCTGATCGCCGTATTCCTTCCACACGTTGCGGACTTCGATCATCGTGCGCCTCCGAACCAGGGAAACGACCACTGCGTCACGCGGCGCAGGCACTCGTCGATCAGCCACGCGAGCAGCGTGATCCACGCGACGTAAGGCAGGATCAGGTCCATCGCGAGGTAGCGGCGCACGAGGAAAATGCGGTAGCCGAGGCCATCGGTCGACGCGATCGCTTCCGCCGCGATCAGAAAGAGCCACGCGGCGCCGAGCGACAGACGGATCGCCACCAGCAGACGCGGCAGCAACTGCGGCAGCACGAGACGCAGAATCAACGTCCAGCTATTGGCGCCGAGCGTTTGCGCCTTGACCCACAATTCGGCCGGAATTTCGCGGGCGCGCGAATGCAGATCGCGAATGATCATCGGCGTAATGCCGATCACGATCAGCACCACCTTCGACAACTCGTCGAGCCCGAACACGATGAACAGAATCGGCAGCACGGCGAGCGGCGGGATCATCGAAACGACCGTGATGAACGGCGAAAACGTCGCGCTGACGAGCGGAAACGAGCCGGTCGCAATGGCCGCTGCCAGCGCAATCGCGGCACTCACCAGGAGGCCGATACCGAGCCGCCGCAAGCTCGAAACCGTGTCGGCCCACAGCAGGTATTCGCCCGTGCGTTTGTCTTCGGTGAAAGCGGCTTGCTTGATGGCTTCGCTCATCTGCGTCGCGGCGGGCAGCAGCTTGTCGTCGGGATTGACTGCAAGCCGCATCGACGACCCCGTGAAATACACCGCAATCAGCACGATGAACGGCATCACCAGCAGCATGAGGCCGCCGCTTCGGCTGGGATGTCGATTGATGAGTCGCATGAATGGCCGCCTTGTCGAATGCGTGAATGTCTCGCTTACAGCTTGCCGGCCGCGGCCATTTCGACGTAGGTCGGATCGAAGCGCAGCTTCACGTTGCTCTTGTTGCCGATCACGACGCCTTTGTCGAACGCCATGCCGACCACGTCCGCGCTTTTCGCATCCTGGCCGAGCAGGCCATGATCGAACGAAAATCTGGCGACGCGCGTCATGATCTTCGGCATCTCGGGGCTGGTGACAAAATCGAGTGCGGCTTTCGGCGTGTAGAAGAGGGCGGTGGTGGACAGTTGGCCCTTGAAGCCCGCGAGGTCGGTGCCCGAAGCCTTGGCCATTGCGGTGAGCGCGGCGCTGCTGTCGGCGTTGTTCGCGTGCATCAGCGCGACCATTTCAAACCATGCGCCTGTCAGCGCTTTGCCGAGTGCGGGGTTGTCGTGCAGCGTCTTCGTGTTGACGACCATCATGTCCATGATTTCGCCGGGGATCTTGCTCGAGTCGAAGACTTCGGTGACGTTCGGCTGCGCCTTCAGGTCCGCGAGCATCGGGTTCCACGTCACCGTGTTCTGCACGGCAGGCGTTGCGAATGCGCCGGAGATGTCGGCGTCGGACGTGTTCACCACCTTGAGGTCGCGCTCGCTCATATGCGCGCTTTCGAGCGCGCGTGCCAGCAGGTAGTGCGAGACGGAGAACTGCACGAGGTTGATCTGCTTGCCCTTCAGGTCGGCGATCTGCTTGCCCTTGCCCTTGATGAGCACGCCATCGTTGCCGTTCGAGTAGTCGCTGACGATCAGCGCCGTCGAGTCCACGCCGCCCGAGGCCGGAATGGTCAGCGCATCCATGTTGGTCATCGCGCAGCCGTCGAACTTGCCGGCGGTGTACTGGTTGATGGATTCGACGTAGTCGTTCAGTTGCACGACATCGACATTGATGCCGTACTTCTTGGCCCACTTGGAGACGATGCCCTGAGTCTTCGCCTGGCCCCACGGCATCCAGCCGGCGTAGATGGTCCAGCAAACCTTGAAGTCGGTGCGGCCCGCGGCGGATGCGGAGGTGGAAGCGAAAGCCGCGAGGGAGACGGCGGCGATGCCGAGAAAGCGTACGAGCTTGCGCATGAGGTTGACCTCGGAAGGGACGGTTAGCGACGGCAGGGAGCAGCGCAAAACATCGCGTTCTCTCCCGGGCTTTTGTCCCGCCGTGTAACCTCGCCTGAGGTCGACAGCTCTCGGACCAGCGCCTGCGTGAAGCAGGCCGGAACCCTAGCCGTCCATTTCCAGATTGTGTTGAACCGGATGAGGCGCCGGCTCCTTGCGCTCCTTTTAGAGCGAGAAGCGTGCCACGCGGAAATCGCCGTATCTGGCGATGTCACAGTGCGTTTGCGCCCCGTTCCGGTGATTGCGCGCACCGGCGCATGCCGGAATCGCACCGCATGCGTGCACTGATGGTGTGGGCTTGATGATGAGTTTCAATTGCCGAGCGGGGCGCTCGCCGGCATGACGGACGTGACGGGCATGCTGTATCGTAGACGCCTTTCATTGCCCAGAGACCCCGATCTCCGTAACGATGCCCTGGATGACCCCACTCCACCGCGATCCCGCTTTCTACCAGCTTCTCAGCGATAGTTACACCCGCTTGCTCGGCGTCCCGCTGGTGCCGCAGCCCATGTCTGCCGCCGACGCCGCCGAATGGCTTTACGAGCACGCGCCGTTCGCCGTGCTTGCGCACAACACCGATCCCGATCCGGTCTTTATCTATGGCAACAAGGCGGCGCAGCGCCGCTTCGAATATAGCTGGGACGAAATCACCAGGCTGCCGTCCCGGCTCTCGGCAGAAGCCCCGAATCGCGAGGAGCGGCAGCAGTTCCTTGCACGCGTGGAGCGGCTCGGTTATGAAGCGGGCTACAAGGGCGTGCGCGTGACGCAGTCAGGCCGGCGCTTCATGATCGAGGAAGCCACGCTGTGGCAGCTTCTCGATGAGCAAGGCAAACTGCATGGCCAGGCGGTCGTGATTCCGCGCACGCGCGACCTCTGAGCGCATCGTCTTTCCTCGCGTCGCCTCGGCTCGGCATCGCACTCAGTTCAACGCGACCGCGGCCGCAGCGCTCACCGGCGAGCCTTCAATCGCCACCGAAGGCGTACCGTCCGGCCCGACCGGCACATCGCCGACCAGCGTCGTGCGATACAACTGCCGGTCGAACTCGAGATCGAAAATATCGGTGGGCGCGAGGTGAGCCGTCGCGCGGTTGTCCCAGAAGGCGACGCTGCCTGCTTCCCATTTGAAGCGCATGGTGAACTCCGGCCGCGTCACATGTTCCCAGAGCAGTTCGAGCAGCGCCTGGCTTTCGCGCGGCGTCACGCCGACGATCGACTTCAGGAAGCTCGGGCTCACATAGAGCGCGCGCTCGCCGGTTTCCGGATGCACTCTCACGAGCGGATGCTCGGTCACGAGAATGCGTTGCTCGACGGCTTTGACGAATGCTTCCGTTCCGCTTGCGCCGGCGGGCGGCGCAAAGCGGTGAAGGCCGCGCAGACCGTCGACGAACGCGCGCAACGGCGCGGAGAGCTTCTGATACGCAGCCACGAGGTTGGTCCACTGCGTGTCGCCGCCATACGGCGGAATCGTCACGCCGCGCAGGATCGACGCCCAAGGCGGATTGACGGCGGCCGTCACGTCGGTGTGCCAGCCGGTCCACGGACGCAGCAGCGTTTGCCCTTCGAAACGCGTTGCCTGGCGATACTTCGAGATCGAGTAGATTTCCGCATGACCGTCGACGTGGCCGAACACGGGATGCCCCACCGTCAGCTCGCCGAACTGCGCCGAGAAAGCGATGTGCTGCTCGTGCGTCAGAAACTGCTCGCGAAAGAACACGACGCGCCATCTAAGAAGCGCCGCGCGAATTTCCGCGACTTGCCGCGCATCGAGTTTTTGCGTGAGATCGACACCATGAATTTCCGCGCCGATGTGCGCGGAAAGCGGGTTCACCTGAATCGACTGCGTGTCCTGCAATGCGGCTGCGCTCATGCGAGGCTCCTGGAAAGAGAACAGGGTTGCGTCAATATCCCGCGACCGCGGGCACCTGTTTTGTGACGTTGGTATAGCGGTTTGCAGGCCGCGGCAGTCCGAGGTTCTCGCGCAGCGTGCGCCCCTCGTATTCGGTGCGGAAAAGTCCACGCCGTTGCAGTTCCGGCACGACGTGTTCGGCGAACTCCGTTAGCCCGCCCGGTAACCACGGCGACATGATGTTGAAGCCGTCGGCGCCTTCTTCCTCGAACCACTGCTGCAACTGATCGGCGATGCTTTGCGGCGTGCCGACCACCTGCTGGTGTCCGCGTGCGCCGGCAATGCGCAGATAGAGATCGCGAATCGTCAGATTCTCGCGCCGCGCGAGATCGAACAGCAGTCGTTGACGGCTCTTGCCGCCGTTCGTTTCGGGCAGCTCGGGCAGGGGGCCGTCGACGGGATACTGCGACAGGTCCACGCCGCCCGACATGTTCGACAACAGCGATAGCCCGACGGTCGGATGAATCAGGTCCTGCAGCGCGGCAAATTTCGCGTCGGCCTCTTCCTGCGTGCGGCCGACGATCGGAAAAATGCCAGGCATGATCTTCAGATGATCCGGCGCACGGCCATACTTCGCGAGGCGGCCTTTGATGTCGCGATAGAACGACTGCGCTTCCTCGAGCGTCTGATGCGCGACGAAGATCACCTCGGCGGTTTGCGCGGCGAGCTCGCGCCCGGCTTCCGATGCGCCGGCCTGCACGACGACCGGCCATCCTTGCGGCGAACGCGCGACGTTCAACGGTCCACGCACCTTGAAGTGCTTGCCCGCGTGACCGAGCACGTGCAGTTTGTCGGGGTCGAAATAGACGCCGCTGTCCTTGTCGCGGACAAACGCGTCGTCTTCCCAGCTATCCCACAGGCCGGCGACCACGTCGTAGAACTCGCGCGCGCGCTCATAGCGGACGGCGTGATCCGGATGGCGCTCGAAACTGAAATTGAGCGCCTCCGATTCGGTGCTCGATGTGACGAGGTTCCAGCCCGAGCGCCCGCCGCTCAGATGATCGAGCGACGCGAATTTGCGGGCGACGTTATACGGCTCGTTAAACGTGGTGGAGACCGTGGCGATCAGGCCGATGTTTTTCGTCATGACCGAAAGCGCGGAGAGCAACGTCAACGGTTCGAAATGATCGGCGCGCGCGGTGCGCGATAGCGAGGGCAGATTCGTGTCGCGCACGCTCACGCTGTCGGCGAAAAACACCGCGTCGAATTTCGCGCGCTCGGCGATCCGTGCGAGTTCCGCATAGTGCGCGAAGTCGAGGCCGCCGCTCGCGTGCGCATCCGGATGCCGCCATGCGGCGATATGGTGGCCCGTCTCCATCAGGAACGCGCCGAGTTTGATTTGCCGCTTGTGGCGATTTTCACCGCTCATCGTGATCTCCGAGAATGATCCAGGTGTGGGAATGCCGCGGGTGTCACCACGCGAGCCGCCATTCGGTGATCGGCGGATTGGCTACGGGAATGCACGTGCCGCCGTGCGGCGTATCGTCCTCGTGCCCGGCGAAATCGGCCAGCACTTCCTCGCGCAAACGAATGAAGCGGGGATCGTTGCGGTCGCGCGGACGAGGCAGCGCGACATCCACGATCCGTTTGATCCGGCCCGGCCGCGGCGCCATCGTGACGACCCGATCGCCGAGATAAAGCGCTTCGTCCACGTCGTGCGTGACAAGAATCATCGTGATGCCTTCGTGTTCCCAGATGCGTTGCAACTCGTCTTGCAAACGGCCGCGCGTGAGCGCGTCGAGCGCACTGAACGGCTCATCGAGCAGAAGCACGCGTGGCCGGTTCACGAGTCCGCGCGCGATCGCCACACGCTGCGCCATGCCGCCCGACAACTGATGCGGATACGCATGCTCGAAACCGTTCAGGCCGACGAGCGCGATGTGCTGCGCGACCGCATCGCGCTTCTGTTTCGCCGATAGCGGCGCATTGCGCAACGCGGCCAGGACGTTTTGCGACGCCGTGAGCCACGGAAACAGTCGATGATCCTGAAACACGATGCCGCGCTCGAGCGACGTGTCGCGCACCTTGTCTCCGGCGACGACAATCTCGCCGTTGTAATCGGTGTCGAGTCCCGCGATCAACCGCAGCAACGTCGATTTACCGCAACCGCTCGATCCGAGCACGCTGACGAATTCGCCGGGGCGTACCCGCAGGCTGATGTCGTCGAGAACCGCGAGCGGCGTACCGTCTTGCCGCGCATAGCGCTTGCTGACGTGAAGAATGTCGATGCTGTCGGACAGCGTGGAAGACGTCATGTGCGGACCTCGGTGTGCAATGCAATGTGTGGCGTGTTCATCGGGCGGCCGCCTCCGAACGGCGCGCAAACATCGCCCGTTCGACCGCGCGCGCCAATGCGTTCAGCGCCCAGCCGGTCACGCCGACCACGACCACGCCGAACAGCACCAGATCCATGCGGAACTGCTCGCTGCCGTCGATCAGCGTATTGCCGATTCCGCTGCCTGCCACGAGCAGATATTCCGCGCCCAGCGTCGCGAGCCACGAATAGATCAGCGCGAGATAGAGGCCCGTGAAAATCGACGGCAGCGCGGCCGGCAGAATGACTGCGCGGATCAGTTGCCAGCGCGAATAGCGAAAAGCGCGCGCGACTTCGATGTACGCGCGCGGCACCGCATGAATGCCGTCACACGTATGCGCGGCGACGGGCAGCAACGCTGCGAGCGAGAGGAACACGACCTTCGCTGCATCGCCGAGACCGAACCACACGGAAATCAACGGAATCCACGCGAACAGCGAAATCTGTTTGAACGTGTCGAAGCTCGGGCCGATCATGCGCGTGGCGAGCCGCGAGAAGCCGAGCGCGCTGCCGAGCAGCAGGCCGCCTAGCGTGCCGATCACGAAGCCGCTTGCTTCACGCGCGAGCGACGCGGAAAGCGCCTTGAACAGCGCGCCGCTGACGATTTGCTGCCAGGCGGTGGCCAGCACCTGCGCGGGGCTGACGAGCAAGCCGCTCTTGACGACGTGCGCTTCGGAGATCGCCCACCAGATTGCAATGGCCGCAATCGGCAAGACGGCGCCGCGCCAGTCGACGCGTGCGATCAGTGGCTTGCGTGGTCGCGCGGCGCGTGCGAAGGCGGCGGGCACGTTGTTGCCGCAGTCGCACGACAACGTGTTGGTCGACTGCTTCGATGCTTCGGCGGACCGTTTAAAGACAGCAAGACTCATCGTGAATACCTCATGGGCGATGCGACGCGATGCGGCCCGGCAATGGGTCGTCGCTACTCGTCATTACTCGCGAAACGCCGACGGTTGACCGCGCCGCAAGCGCGCTTCGAGTGCGTCGAGCGAACGATTCATTGCGTAACCGATAGCGCCGACTACGACGACCGACGCCATCACCAGATCGAGTTGAAACAGTTGCCGCCCGTAGACGATCAGATAGCCGAGCCCTTCCGAAGACGCGACCAGTTCGACCACCACCAGTGCGAGCCAGGCCTTGGTGAACGCGAGCCGTACGCCTGTCGCGAGCGTGGGCACGGCGGCGGGCACGACCAGATAGACGATCCGTTGCCAGCGCTTGTACGCAAAGACACGCGCGACTTCATCGAGCGATGCGGGCGTCTGGCGAAACCCTTGCAGCGTGCTCAACGTCACCGGAACGAGCGCGGCATGCGCGATCAGAATGTATTTGAGTGGCTCGCCGACGCCGACGAGCAGCAACAGAAACGGCAGCCAGCCGAGCACCGGAATCTGCACGAGCGCATTGAAGCTCGGCAGCACATACGCTTCGAAAGTGCGGGACAGGCCGAGCGCCGCGCCGAGCGCGAAGCCGAGCAGCGTGCCCGCAGCGAAGCCGACCAGCACACGTTGCAGACTGATCAACGTATTGCTTGCGAGATCGCCGCTTCTCGCCAGTTCGACGAAGGTGTCGAACACGCGCTCGGGCGGCGGCAAGATCTGCGGTGCGATCCAGCCGCGCTCGCAACCCGTCGCCCATAAGGCGAGCAGCACGGCGGGCAACACCCAGGGCGCGAGGCGCCAGGCAAGCGCGCGCAGCCGCGCATTGCGACGTGGCGACGCCGCGGGCAACTCGCGCGCCGCTGCGTCGTGGCCGAACCGTTCGTTGCCGGCATCAAGTGCGGTTTCGCTCATCGTGATCGCTCCCGTGTTAGCCGAGCGGCTTGCCGGCGGCGTCGTAGCGCGTCCAGTAATGGTCGAGTTTCTGCGTGCGCAATGCGTTGTCGAGATACTTGGTCTCGAACCAGTTATCGACTTCGACGGGCTGACGGATCAGCTTGAGTTTCAGCGCATCGGCCGCGACGGCCTTGTAGCGCGCGACGATGAACGGGTCGATCAACGGCGAGTTGCGGTCTTTGAGTGTTTGATTCGCGAACTCCGCCTGCCATGACGCATACGGCACGCCGCTCTTGGACCACAGCTTGAAGAGCGCATCGCGGTTCGCTTCATCGGACGACCATTGCGCGCCTTTGACGAGCACGTTGACGACCCGTTGCACGACATCGGGATGCGCGCGATCGAAGTCGTCGAGCACGAGCAGATGCGCCTGACGCGTGAATTGCGGTCCATCGTTCTGCGATTCGTAGACGATCTTCGCGAGGCCTTGATCGCGCAGCTTGTACAGGTGGTAATCGTTGACCGACGCGTCGATCCCCTTGGATGCCAGCGCCGCCAGCGAACTCGCGGAATCGAGATTGATCACGCGAAGATCGCGCTCATCGAGCTGATTGGCGGCGAGCGCATTGTCCGCGACGAGCTGCAGATTGGTGCCGCGAAAGATCGACACGCGCCGGCCTTTCAGGTCTTTAATCGAACGAATGTCCGAATCCGTCGGCACAGCGATCTTGATGCCGACGCGGACGCCCGAGGCGAGCAGCAGGCGCGTCTTCAAACCGTTGGCGCGGCCGAGTACCGAGGGCAAATCGCCCTGATAGGCGAAGTCGAGCGCGTTGTTGGCGATCGCTTCGTTGACGGCGGGGCCGGCTCCCTTGAAGAACAGCCATTCGACCTTGATGCCGTCGGCGGCAAATTCTTTTTCGAGCGACTGCTGCAATTGCACGGTGGCTGCGGGCGATCCACCAAACGTAGGCGGATCGCCATTACCCTGTTGCGCGACGCCGATGCGAATTACCGCCGGCTTGTCGGCATAGGCGTGAACCGCGGCGAGCGACAACGTCGCCACGGCGAAGAAAGATTTCAGCAGACGGAAATAGCGCATGCGGCAATACCGGTCGATGGAAGGGAAAAGAAGTACGAATGCTCTGGCGGGCAGAGACCTGGCACTACACGTTAGATTCGCGTGCCGTCGAATCCAACCAATCATTGCTGATAAGAAAATCTGCAGTAGTTCGAATCGCCTGACTGAATGCCGTCATGCCGCACGCGCGGCATGCAAGTACGCAATTCCCGATTTGCATAGTTAAATTCGTCGTTTTGCCCGCATGGATTGCATGGCTACCATGCGACGCTTCAGCCATTCATGCGAACGCGAGATCATGTCCACTGTTGCTTTTCCCTCCGCCGAAGCCGATCCGCAAACGTCTGCCGGCAACGCGGCGCGTCCCACCGTCATTCGCAATGCGCAGGACGTGTCACGCATCGTCAGCGCAGGCGCCGCGAAAGGCAGTAATGCGCGGATCGTGATTGCGATTGCATTGGGTGGTGTCTTTCTCGATGCTTACGATCTGACGTCGCTCGCTTACGGGATCAAGGACATCGCGCGCCAGTTTTCGTTGTCGCCGGTTCAGGTGGGATTCGTCTCGTCGGCCATCACCTTCGGCGCGATTCTCGGCGCGCTGTTCGGCGGGTATCTGACCGATCGCATCGGCCGTTATCGCGTGTTCATGGCCGACATGCTGTTCTTCGTGGTCGCGGCGATCGCGGCCGGCCTCGCGCCGAATGCGTGGGTGCTCGGCGGCGCGCGCTTTTTGATGGGCTTCGGCGTGGGGCTCGATTTGCCGGTGGCGATGGCGTTTCTCGCCGAGTTCTCGCGGGTGGCGGGCAAGGGCAACAAGGCGGCTAGCGTCGCTGCGTGGTGCCCCGCATGGTACGCGGCCACGAGCACCTGCTATCTGCTGATTCTTGGGTTGTACGCGATTCTGCCCGAGCATCAACTGGGCTGGCTATGGCGTTTGACGCTCGCATTCGGCGCGGTGCCGGCCATCGCGATCATTCTCGTTCGTAGCCGTTATATCAGCGAGTCGCCTGTTTGGGCCGCGAATCAGGGCGATCTCGAGGAGGCCGCGCGCATCCTGAAGCGCTCTTACGGCATCGACACAGTAGTCGAACGAAGCGCGACGCCGCAGAAGGCGCCGCGCGCGGCATCGTGGCGCAATTACGGGTTTCTGTTCAACGCCACTTACCGTCGCCGGACGATTCTCGCCGCGGTGATCGGCAGTGCTTCGTCATTCGGCTACAACGCCATCATCTTCGGCTTGCCGGTGATCATCACGAGTTTCTTCCAGCAGGGGCCGCTCACGACGATCGTCGCGGCGCTCGCGCTGAATCTCGCATTTGCATTCGTCGGTGGGCTGATCGGCGTGCGCACCGCGCCGACCGTCGGCGCGTGGAAAATGACTGTGCTCGGGCACGCGCTGCAATTCGCGTCGCTGATCGGACTCGCGCTGATCGGCAAACCGGGCAGCGGTGCGCTCGTGGTGGTCGCGATTCTGCTGCTTGGCGGCTATCTGTTCGGACAAGGTTTCGGACCCGGCTCGCATTCGATGACTTATGCGTCGCTGAGCTATCCGACCTCGCTGCGGGGAATCGGCGTCGGTTTTAACCAGACGCTGGTGCGTTCGGCGTCGACGGTCTCGCTGTTTCTTTTTCCGGTGCTCGCTGCCGCATTCGGTACGAAGGTCTTCTGGTTGATCGCCATCGCGCCGCTGACTTCGTTGCTCGTGCTGCTCGCAATCCGCTGGGAGCCGTCGGGCTACGACATCGATGCCGAAGACTACGCGGAACCGGGCGGCGTCACTGCCGCGCGTTAGGTCATGGGCTGACGATGTCGCGTGACAGCGCAGTCTGCAGGTCCACCAACGGCATGGCAGTCACGGTGACGGCGACCGATTCCGATTCCGGCAGCATGCCTGTAAGTGCCGCAAGTCCGGTTACGCAGATTGCGATGACCGCGCATGCGCCGATCACGACGATTCCGTTTTTATAGGCCGCGTTCGCTCGGAATGAGTTTGCAAAGAGCCGCATCATGACTGTCTCCTGGTGATGCGGCTAACATTTGCAACTACTGTGCCGACAACGATGCGCTTATGCTCACCGCCCGCCGAGCCAGAGTGGGCGGGCATTCCATGGGAAGGGCGGGAGCGTAACGGCAAATCGATGTTGGGTCTGCCCAGACAGCTCGCATCGTTTTACTCGTCCGATACCAACACTCATCAGGTCCAGCTTTCCATTCCGGCGCCACGTCGCGGCGCGCGTCGGTTGCGCTAGACTGGCGCGAATAAACGGAAGGGGACCTGGATGATACGCAAGACGCTCAATGCCTCGCAGCTTCAGCAGGAGGTCAGCCGGCGAATCCATCGGTTGCAGGAAATCGTCGAGGACGGCGTGAAGATTCGCGTGCCGCGGCCGCAATTGCAGGAAGTCGACAAGACAGGCTGCAACTGGAACATGACTCACTTCGGCAATGTGGTCGGGTTCGAGCGCGACGTGGAAGCGGTCCTCAAGGCGGTGCGTGCGGAATACAATCTCAGTACTGAGGCGAAAAGCAGCGGCAATCCGTTTGAGGACTAAGCGCTTGCCTCGAACAGAAAAAGTACCGACGACCGACACATGGACCTTTGGATTCAACCTTGCGCGCAATGCGCGGAACTGTATGGCAAACCGGCGGCTGAGCCTCCGCACTCGGACCTGACGCTCAACGGCGTCGGTTCAGTGGAAGAGACGCGCCGCGAAGAGCACTACACGTGCAGCCGATGTCGCGCGGTCTTTGCGCGAATTCTTGCGGGGCCAGAGGCCCGGCAAATCTGGATGGTGCTGAACGCGGGTCAGCACTGAACGGCGCTTGGCTCGATCTTGCGCGCGCGGTACTTTTGCGGCCGCAGTCCGGCGCGAGCGGCAGGAACGCGCGTTGCGGCGCTGCATGCTTTCTTTATCCTGATCCGCTTTGCGTGCGGAGAAGACGAGGAGCCGCATGCCGCCATCGACGATTGCACATAAAAAGCCTGCTCACCGGATTGCACTTGCATTGCAAGGCGGCGGCGCATTTGGCGCGTTCCAGGCCGGCGTGCTCGAAGCGTTGCACGACGCGGGTGTCGAAATCGACGCCTGCAGCGGGTCGTCGATTGGCGCCATCAATGCGGCGCTGTATTTCGGCAACGAGCCGTCGCGCAGGATAGAGCGGCTCAAAACCTTCTGGAATAGCGTGTCGGTGCCCGGCTCCGCGCTGCGCGAGCACGCGTTGCAACTATGGCCGCCGCGCGGCGCGCTCGAACATCGAACGGTGAGACGCATGCTCGCCGAAACCGACCAAACGTACGCGCTGCAATTCGGGTTGCCGGGGTTCTTCGTGCGGCGCGTGGATATTCCGTGGGTCGCAGGCACAGGCAATCCGGGCGATGCGAGCGTATTCGACACACAACCACTCGTCCGCACGCTGTCGAACCTATGCGACTTCGAACTGCTCAATCGCAGCCCCGTCCAGGTCAGTGTGGTGGCTGCGAACGTGGCGACGGGCGCGGCGCGCTACTTCGTCAATCACGACGACGGACTCAATGGCGCCATGATCATGGCGTCGGGCGCGCTGCCGCCGTGGTTTCCAGCCGTCGAAATAGACGGCGCCTGGTACTGGGATGGTTCGCTCGTGACCGGCGCGCCCGTGCGCCATCTGCTGGCGAGCGCATCGCCTGGTGTGAGCACCACCATTTTGCGCGCCGACTTATGGAGTTGCGATGGCCCGCTTGCGGACAATCTCGTCGACGTGGACATTCGCCTCAAGAACATTCAGCACGCAAGCAGAGCGGCGTTCTTCAACGAAACGCGTGAGGAATCGCAACGTTTGAAGTCTTTGCTTGCGTACGCGCTCGAGTGCATCGACGGCGAAAAGCGGCAGAGCGACCCGCAACTGATCAATGCAGCGGCGCTTGCGCAGCCGGACAATGTACGCATCGTGCCGGTGGATTACGAGCGCTCGCAATGCGAGGCGCACTTCAAGGACTCGCAGTTCGGCAAGACCGCCATCGACGAGCACTGGAACAATGGGCGACGAGTGGCCGAAGCGGCGCTCTCGCAGATGGAAAGTGCCTGAATTGCCTTGCGCGGTCTTCAGGCATGCGCCATGCGCTACGTGTCCCACCAGGCCACTGCTGCGCATACCGTCGTGGAAAACCATCCCTTCAGCCTTACGGATTGGCACCGCTTTCTTTTCGGGAACACGTCATCGCTGTTCCTGCTTGAAGTACTGCTGCGAACCGGCGTGACCTATGTACTGCTCGTCATCGCAATGCGTCTGCTCGGGCGCCGCGTGGCGGCTCAATACACATTGTTCGAGATTTCAATTGTGGTCACACTCGCGGCGGCCATCGGCGTGCCGTTGCAGGCGTCGAACCGGGGGATGCTGCCGCCGCTGGTGATTGCACTCGTCGCAATCGTATTGCAGCGTCTCATTGCCCGGCTCGGCACCACACACCGGCGGCTGGAAACACTTATTTCAACCGACGTCACGCTGCTCGTCAGCGAAGGCCGGCTCGAAATGGACGAGTTGGCGCGTGCCGCGATGCCGCGCGAAAAAGTATTCGAAGCAATGCGGATCAAGGGCTGGCAACACCTCGGACAGATTAGCCGGCTCTATATGGAGCCCTCGGGTTCTTTCTCGTTCATTCCCGCGAGACCGTCGAAGCCGGGCCTCTCCGTGCTGCCGGCAATCGACAAGGAACTGCAGGAAGAAGGCCACTTGCCAGGCTGGTCGGCATGTCGTCATTGCGGCAACACGATTGAAAAGGAACACACAGACAATTTGCGATGCGAGAACTGCGGCTCGACTGAATGGACATGTGCAGTCAGGGAAGTGGAGGTTTGATGCAGCTCGTTCAGCGAATCCTGATCGGCGACGGACCCTGGGCGTTCTTATTGGAAGTGGTGGTCCGCGCGGCGCTTGTCTATGTGCTGCTGCTAGTGGCAATGCGCATGATGGGCAAGCGTGTTGCCGCACAGTTGAGCATTACTGAACTCGCGGTGATTCTCATGCTGGGCGCCGCGATTGGCGTTCCTATTCAGGTGTCGTCGCAAGGCATTTTGCCGGCGGCTATCGTGCTATTTACCGTCGTCGCGCTTCAGCGCATGAGTTCGAGAGCCGGCCTGCGGTGGCGCAAATTTCAGGTAGCGCAGGAAGGCGACGTGACCATGCTCGTAAAAGACGGCAGAATTCTTCTCGACGAACTCAAGACCAGCGAGGTGTCCCGCGAAATGCTCGCGTCGGAACTTCGTGCTGCAAACGTCGCGCATCTGGGACAGTTGCGCCGCGTTTATCTGGAGTCGTCCGGTTCTATTAGCCTCGTGTGGAGAAAGCACGAACGCCCCGGCTTGACGGTTCGACCAGACATGGAGTGCTCGCTTCTCGATGCGATCGGCGCCGACGGCTACTTCGCATGCTGGAGTTGCGGCGCGACCGTCGATACCGAGAACCGGCCGACCGAACCGTGCTCCGCGTGTCGTTCGATGCGATGGGAATCGGCGGTGCAATTGCCGCAGAAGCCGAAAGTCGAAGAGAAGACGGAATGAAACCTTTGAAAAGAACTACAAAGCCACTATAAAAACAGCCACCAAGCGACTCATGACTCGTCGCGAATCTCGCCAGGTCCCTTGCCGGTCCAGCGCTTTAATGCTCTGCGGAAGTTGGCCGTGTCGCTAAAGCCGACCAGCATGGCGACATCGTCGGTGCTGAGCTTGGTCGTTTTAAGGTACTCGGTGGCGAGCGAGCAGCGGACGTCATCGACAATTGCGACGAACGACGTGCCTTCCGATTCGAGTCGGCGCCTCAACGTTCGGCTCGTCATTTTGAGTGCTTCGGCCACGGTTTCCATGCTCGGAAAAACGCCGGGCTTGCGCATTAAAAGCTGATACACCTCACCCGATGCACCCGATGATGTTTTCGCTTGCCCGATCAATCTGTCGCACGTCTCCTGCAAAAGCGCAGCCGAATGCCGATGTGCCAGGTGCGGCTTAACTTCGAGTATGGCGCTGTCGTAGATCAACTGGCATTCGTCGGCGTCGAACTCGCACGGGCAACCTAGGTACTCGCGGTATATCGCGGCATGCTCGGGCGCGGGATAAGAGAAGCGCGCAAGTACCGGCGGGCAGCTTCTTCCCGCAACGTCCTGAAGATGCGTGACGTGCTGCGTGTACTGCTGTTCGAGAAGAAACTGCTGGACGTCGTGCGGCAAATTCGAAGAAAAGGCGTCGGGAAAAGTCCACACAGAAGTATCGGGGTTTTCGGTCCACTCGATCGTGATAGTCGGCGTGGCGAGCCGATGGTATTTGACGCCTAGCCGGAAGTAGTCGCGCAACGAAAGGCACGACATCAGCGCATAGCCGTACATGCCATAGGCGGCGAGATGAAGACGTGCTCCCGTTTTGAAAGGAGTACTTGGGTCGGATGAAAGACTGACGGCGTTTCTGCATACCATCGCGTATTGCCGCACCGAGGTCATGACCGACGCGTCGTAGATCTGGTCGGGCTCGACGCCGCTTCCCTTGAGGCTCTGTTCGGGGGCAATGCCTTGCTCCGCGAGTACTTCCACCAGCGCCGCGATCTTGTACGGCGCGTAGATGCGCTCGTTCAACAGCGGGAATTTCGCCGACACCGTGCCTCCCGTGGATGTCCTCGTGGGACATCAGCTTGTCCGAAATTGACCTTACATACTGAATCGTATCTCACTACTATCAATGGGACAAGAGACGGGTCCGCATTGCAGTTGTGCGACTCGCAAACCTGTTGGAGACAAGCATGCAAATCCACCATCCCCGTGATCTCGCGCCTATGGCGCTCGTGGCAATCGGCCTGACGTGCGTCATTGCGTCAGCGGCCTCATTCGCCCCGGCTTCCGAGCACTCTGCATCAGCCGCAACACGATAGGTATTGAAATGGGAAATTCGACCAGTAAAGTCATCATTACGTGCGCAGTGACAGGCTCGGCGCATGTACCGTCGATGTCGGAATATCTGCCGCTCACGCCCGATGACATCAAGACTCAAGCACTCGAGGCCGCCGAGGCCGGCGCGGCGATTCTTCATCTGCATGCACGCAATCCGCAAGACGGACGGCCAACGCCTGCGCCCGAAGTGTTCCGCCAGTTCGTGCCCGCGATTGCCGCGCAGACCGACGCGGTCATCAACATCTCCACTGGCGGCAGCACGCGCATGACGCTCGACGAGCGTTTGGCCTACGCACGCGTCGCCAGACCCGAGATGTGCTCGCTGAACATGGGCTCGATGAACTTCTCGCTGCATCCGGTCGCGGCCCGAATCTCTTCCTGGCGATTCGATTGGGAGAAGGAATACGTCGAAGGCATGGAGGACATGATCTTCCGGAACACGTTCCGCGATATCAAGAACATCCTCACCGAGTTTCATGACTACGGCACGCGTTTCGAATTCGAATGCTACGACGTCGGGCATTTGTATAACCTCGCGTACTTCATCGACATCGGACTAGTCAAGCCGCCGTTTTTTATTCAGTCCGTGTTCGGCATTCTCGGCGGCATCGGTCCTGATCCAGAGAACCTTGCATTGATGCGTTCCACCGCCGACCGTCTATTCGGACGTGAGAACTATCAATTCTCCGTTCTTGGCGCCGGCCGTCATCAAATGTCGCTCGTGACGATGGGCGCGATCATGGGCGGCAATGTTCGCGTCGGTCTCGAAGACAGCGTCTACCTGTCGCGTGGCGTGAAAGCGCGATCGAATGCCGAGCAGGTCCGCAAGATTCGCAGAATCCTCGAAGAGCTTTCTTTCGAAATCGCGACACCGGCCGATGCCCGCGCGATGCTCGGATTGAAAGGGCGCGAAAGCGTCTCGCTTTAAGCATTGAGCATTGAGCATTGAGCATTAAGCAGATGGCATTGCGCGCAAAAGGCTCGCAAGCCGAAGTACTTTTTATCCTGCAGCGCCGGTTGGCAATCGCCCGGCGCGCAACACAAGAAAAAACAGGCAGGACAATTTCCGGAGACATCATGACTGCAGCTACTATTGACCCCCGCCTCGGCGACACGCACTGGCGAGCGACTCGCAAGGCGATGGCGAGGCTCCTTCCGTTAATGTGCGCGATCTACTTCATGTCGTTTATCGACCGCACGAATGTTGCGCTGGCCAAGAGCGCACTCGCGGCCGATCTCGGCATTAGTGCGGCGGCCTACGGGCTGGGCGCCGGCATCTTCTTTATCGGTTATGCGCTTCTCGAAGTGCCCAGTAATCTGGCGGCGCACCGCGTCGGTCCGCGGGCCTGGATTGCGCGTATTGCCGTCACCTGGGGAGCGTTATCCACGGCGATGATGTTTGTGCAAGGCGAACTGTCCTTCTACGTTCTGCGGGTATTGCTTGGGGTCGCGGAAGCAGGGCTTTTTCCGGCCTTGATGTACATGGTGACGCTGTGGTTCGCGCCTAAGGACCGGGCGGTCGCCGTGGGCTGGATTTATACCGCTCCTTCCATTGCGCTCATTATCGGCAATCCGCTCGGTGCGGGGCTGATGCAACTGGGCGGAATCGGCGGTCTGCACGGATGGCAGTGGATGTTTCTGCTGGAAGGTCTGCCCACCATCGTGGTCGGCATCATCCTCTTTTTCAAGCTGCCGAACCGGCCCACCGAGGTGAAGTGGCTCACTCCAGAGGAAGCACAGGCGCTCGAGGATAACGCGGTCATCGACACGCACGGTCACGCCGAACTCACGTCAGCGCACTGGATCGCCGCACTGAAACGTCCGACCACGGTACTCATTGCACTGATTTACTTTCTGAATCAGGTAGCGTTCGTGGGCCTGTACTTTTTCACTCCGTCGATTGTCGGACAGATGCATGTTAAGTCGCCGCTTCTCGTCGGCTTACTGTCGAGTAGTGTCGGCATTGGCTTTCTGCTTGGCGTGCTCACGCTGCCGCGCATTCACCGCCGGATAAGCAATGACTGCGGCTTCCTGGGTGTGCTGACTGCGGGCGTGGTTATCACCGCGTGCGCATTTATCGCGACGAAAAATCAGGCGGCACAAATCACGCTGCTTGGCATCACCGGCTTTTTCGCAGGCGGCATTCTGCCTTCGTATTGGGCCGTGGCGATGAAGCGATTGCAAGGCGTGCAGGCTGCGGCCGGACTTGCTTTCATCAATACGATCGGCTTGTTGGGTGGCTTTGTCGGACCTTATCTTTTCGGGCTGGCCGAGACGATAACCGGCAGAAGCGACTCGGGCTTTAACGTCGTGGTCGTCGCATCGGTGCTCGGCCTGTGTCTCGTGCCGCTCCTTGCGAAAGCCATCCGGGCTGCGGATCGTCCGATCCCGGCGACGGCCAAGGGCGCGCAACTCAACACATCCAAAAGCTGAATGCCGGCATCGCTATGAAAGCGTATAAGCCCGGAAACGGCTTTATTCCCCATTCGATTTCATTTTGTTGGTGCGACACATGAATACTTTCGAGCTTCTCAAACCGAGGCCCGGTCTGCGCGTACTTATTTCCGGCGCAGCCGCGGGAATTGGAGCAGCCATTGCCGATGCATTTGTTCAAGCAGACGCACAGGTCTATATCTGCGACGTCGATGCGTCGGCGGTTGAAAAGGCCAAAGAGAGGAACCCAAAGCTCTACACCGGCGTCGCGGATGTGGCAAATCGCGAGCAGGTCGACCAGGTTATCGACGACGCGCGCGCGAGGCTCGGCGGACTCGATGTTCTTATCAACAATGCGGGCATCGCGGGTCCGACGGGCGACGTCGAATCCATTCAACCGCACGACTGGGAACGAACCATTTCAACGAATCTCAACAGCCAGTACTACTTCCTGCATAAGGCCGTACCGCTGCTGAAAGAGACATCGGATTGCCCGGCGATCATTGCAATGTCGTCGGTGGCGGGGCGGCTCGGGTACGCGTTTCGCACGCCATACGCCGCGACGAAATGGGCGATTGTCGGACTGGTGAAGTCGCTGGCAATCGAGCTTGGGCCCGAGAACATTCGCGTGAATGCCATTCTGCCCGGCGTCGTGCAAGGCGAGCGAATGGACAGGGTGATCGCGGCGCGAGCCGAGTCGACGGGCGTGTCGTTCGACGAAATGAAAGAGCAGTACCTGAAAAAGATTTCGCTGCGCCGGATGGTGACCGTCGACGACATTGCCGCGATGGCGCTATTCCTCGCATCGCCGGCGGGCTACAACATCACCGGGCAAGCCATCAGCGTGGATGGCAACGTCGAATATCTTTGACGGCATACCGACATCAAAACAACTCACTACCCAGGGACGCAGATCCAATGAGACTCAACGGCAAGGTTGCAATCGTCACAGGCGCGGGCCAGGGAATCGGCGCGGCGACGGCACTCAAATTCGCACGCGAAGGCGCGAGCGTCGCGGTATGCGACGTGAATGCCGATGCGGTGAAATCGGTGGTCGGCGCGTGCCGTGAGGCGGGCGCGCAAGCGGTGGGCTTCACCGTCAACGTGGCCGATCGTGAGGCCGTTCAGGATATGGCGGCCGGCGTGCAGAAGCGCTTTAAACGCATCGACGTGCTGGTGAATAACGCGGGCATTACGCGTGATGCACGCTTGCAAAACATGACGGTCGAGCAATTCGAAGACGTCATGGATGTCAACCTGCGCGGCGTCTTTCACGCCACTCAAGCCGTGCTCGACTGCATGATCGGCCAGCAGGCCGGCGTGATTCTCAACGCGAGTTCGGTCGTCGGAATCTACGGCAATTACGGGCAGACGAACTACGCGGCGTCCAAGTTCGGTGTTATCGGATTCACGAAGACATGGAGCCGTGAACTCGGCCCTAAAGGCATCCGCGTGAATGCTGTCGCGCCGGGCTTTATCGACACGCCGATTCTGGCGACCGTACCCGGCGAAGTACTCGAGAAGATGAGAAACCAGGTGCCGTTGCGGCGCCTGGGCAAGCCCGAAGAAATCGCCAACATCTACGCCTTTCTCGCGAGCGACGAAGCGAGTTATATCAATGGCGCTGTTATCGAAGCGTCTGGCGGCATGACGCTGTAGCGGCACAACGTGCAAGCAGCGCGCGGCATTCGCGTTGCGGAAAACGTCGGTCATAACGGAGACATCATGATTCGAGTTCACCTTCGCAATTGGAAAGTCGCGCGCGCCGTCGCGCTCCCTGCCGCGCTCGTTGCCGCGCTTTTGATTACATCGGCGATTCCCGCATCCGGCATAGCTGCGACTCTGCCCGCCGGCCACGTGGCCGCTTGCGAGCGGCTGCAAGGCTTTATCGTGCCGGCTTCGGAAATAGGCTTGCCGACCTCGGGAGCGGCCGTCACCGCCGTAAAGCCAGTCGCAGCGAGCGGAAGCGGAGCAACCGCGCTTCCGGAATACTGCGAGGTCACCGGCAAGATCTCGCCACTCGACCGATCCGCGCCCGACATTCAATTCAAGGTCGCGTTGCCCGCACAATGGAACGACAAAGTCGTCATGTTGGGCGGCGGTGGTTTTGACGGGACCATTCCGAATGTGGCCGGCAACGTGCCCAATGGCCCGGTCGACCAACCCGTACCGCTTGGCCGCGGCTATGCAACGTTCGCAAGCGACTCGGGTCATCAGGCGAACGCGCTCGCCTCGCAGGACGGACGTTTTGGCCTGAACGACGAAGCGGTTAGAAATTTCGGCGGCGACGCATTAAAGAAAACGCACGACGCAGCGCTCGCGATCATCAAGGCCCGCTATGCGCATTTGCCACGCAAGGCTTACTTCGCAGGCGGTTCGACGGGTGGACGTGAAGCCGTCACGGCGATCCAGCGCTGGCCCTCGGATTGGGACGGTGCAATCGCATGGTATCCGGCATGGGACGACGCAGCGGCGCTACTCGGCGGTCAACGCATGAACCGCGCGCTGGCGAAACCGGGCGCTTATCTTTCCGTCGGCAAACGGCAGGCACTGTACGACGCGGCGATTGAGGCATGCGACGCGCTCGACGGCGTGGCAGACGGCCTGATCAGCGATCAGCAGCAATGCAACGCGCGATTCGATCCGTCTATTGCCACGCTCAACGGTGCTCCGTTGCGCTGCGCGAAAGGCGTGGACACCGGCGACAATTGCCTGTCGGACGCACAAATCGAAGCGTTGAAAACAATCAATACGTCCACCCACTTTCGCTTCCGGCTCGCGAGCGGCGAGACTCAATATCCTGGCTACAACGTATGGGGCGCCGACCTCGGCATCGTCACGCGCAGTTCTCCGGTCGAGCCTGTGGTCACGTTCCTCGCATTCGGCACATCACAGCCGGCCAATCCGATGCCTTTGACGGCACCGTATATCAGCGTGCTGACCGATCAGTGGATCAAGTACTCGGTCACGCGCGACCCGAACTCCAATTCGCTATCGCTCGATCCGGAGCAGCCGGGCGTATGGGCGAACCGTATCAGCGAGCTCAGTTCGCAGCTTGACGCAAGCACCGACATTGCTGCGTTCAAGGAACGTGGCGGGAAGCTGCTGCTCGTTCATGGATTATCCGATGTACTGGTCAGCACGCGTGCAACGGAGCAATATTATCGGCGGCTGCAAGCGCAATTCGGCGTTCGCCAGGTCGAGTCGTTCGTGCGCTTCTATGAGATCCCGGCGATGGGTCACGCGGCAAGCAGTACGTTTAACGCCACCTGGGATTCGCTGTCGGCGCTTCAGCAATGGGTCGAAAGAGGCAAGGCTCCGGTCGCGCAGGTGACTACCGACACCGCCGGCGTTCCCGGTCGCACGCGGCCGCTATGCGATTATCCGAAATGGCCGCGTTATCAGGGCGGCGACGTGAATCAGGCTGCTTCTTTCGAGTGTGTTGTGCAGTGAGCGAACGAACCGTGCAGGGGCCGCGGTGCGTGTGCACGCGGTCGACGGATTCGGAGTCGGCACAAAACGCAGGCATCAAGGCACAAAACGCTGAGAGTTCCTGTTAGTTAAGAGCACAATTTATGGCCTATGCTGCATTGGCCACGCCCTGAAAACAGAGGCAAAGGCCCCGGCAGAGTGGCATGCCATTCCGCTTGTATAAAAGAGGGGAAAGTATGTCACGCGATATGTTCTCCATGCGCCCGCCGCGCGCCTCGGGCAACCTGCCCGCCGTCCCTGTCTCTATCTCACTGTCTGTCTTCGCGTTGTTCATCGGCATGTCGTGCGCGGCCCCGGTGCTTGCGCAAGGCACCTTGCCGCAAGGCGGAGCCTATGTGAGCGGCAGCGGTTCGATTGCCAGCGCCGGCAATACGCTGACCGTCACGCAACCGGGTTCGACGCGAGGCGTCGTCAACTGGAACAGCTTTTCGATCGGCGGCAACAACACGGTCGTCTTCAACAACGGTTCCGGTGCGACGCTAAACCGTGTGACGGGCGGCTCGCCGTCGTCGATTCTCGGCAAGCTCAACGCGACCGGCAGCGTCTATCTGATCAATCCGCAAGGCGTCGTGATCGGGCCGCAAGGCGTGGTCACGACAGGCGGCCGCTTCGTTGCTTCGACACTCGACACCGACAACGCGTCGTTCATGAGCGGCGGAGCGCTGACGTTCTCCGGGCAGTCGGATCAGCGCGTGGTCAACCTCGGCCACATCGGCTCGACGAACGGCGATGTGCTGCTCATCGCCGCGAAGGAAGTCGACAACTACGGCACGATCAGCGCGCCGCAAGGCACGGCTGAAATCGCTGTGGGCAGCAAGGTGCTGCTGCAGGACTCGTCGAGCGGGCAGCAGATGTTCGTGCAGACCGCAAGCGGCGGCGCTATCGTCAACACCGGCGCAATCGAAGCCGCGCAGGTGAACCTGCAAGCCGTGGACGGCAACATCTACGCGCTCGCCGGCCGCAGCGATGCGGTGCGCGCAACCGGCACCGCGACGCGCGACGGACATGTGTGGCTGGTGGCGGGCACCGCGGGCCAGGTGATTCTCGCGGGCAACGTCGGCGCGCAGCGCGCCGATGGAACCGGCGGCATCGTCGATACCACGACGGGACTGCTGACCTTCTGGGGCGATCTCACGAAAGTCACCGCAGGGCAATGGAACGTTACGCTGCCCGCATATACGTTCGATGACGGCGCGTCGCGCGCCTTTGCCCGCAGCCTCAGCGCGGGCAGCTCCATCAACATGACGACGACAGGCGCGGCGGGCCAGAGCGGCGATATCGACGTCGCGCAGAGCATTCAATGGACCGGCGGCGCATCGCTCGCGCTCAACGCGGCGCATAGTGTTTCGGTCGCCTCGGGCGCGACGCTCGGCAACCAGGGCGGCGGCGCGCTGACGCTGCGCGCGGACGCGGGCGGCATCGACAACGGCGGCAGCGTCGCCAATAACGGCACGATCGACTGGTCTTCGAGTACCGGCACCGTCAGCGCGCTTTACGACATGAACGGCAGCTATACGCCCGGCGTCGTGCTGAGCAATAGCGCGTGGAGCGCACCCGCGTACAGCGGCCTGCTCACGCAGGTCACCGGCTATAAGCTCGTGAATTCGGCGCAGGATCTGCAGAACATAGCCAACGACATGGCCGGCAACTACGCGCTAGGCAAGGACATCGACGCAAACGGCTATGCGTTCAAGACGTTGGGCTTTACCGACCATACGTCGTTTTCCGGGCAGTTCGACGGCATGTGGCACACGGTGTTGAACATCTCGCCCGACTCCGATGCGGTGTTCAGCGATATCGCCGCAAACGCCGTCGTGCGCGACGTGAACATCAACGCGAACTCGCATATCTACGCGCCGTCGTTCAGGTCCATCGGCATTCTGGCCGGCAGTAACCACGGCCTGATCGTCAATACGTTCACCTCCGGCAGAATCTCGGCGCCGACCAATGGTGCAGGCGCGTCGATCGGCGGACTGGTCGGCGATAACTTGGGAACCATCGCGCGTTCGGGCAGCAGTGCCGATGTCGTCGCCGATTCGGGTGGCGGCGGCCTCGTGTTCAACAACACAGGAACCATCACGCAGTCGTATGCGACCGGCAATGTGTCGGCCAACGAGTCGCGCGGCTCGTCCGGGGGACTCGTGAATATCAACAGCGGCACGGTCACGGAGTCGTTCGCAACCGGCAAGGTCTCCGCGTACAGCTTGCGCCAGGTAGGCGGCGTCTGCGCGTATTGCTCGGGGCTTGGCAGCAACGTCTACTGGAATGCGGAGACGACGGGCGTGGCGACGAGCGGCGGCAATCTGCCGCCGTCGAACGGATTGACGACCGCGCAGATGAGCGATCCCGCGAGCTTCGCCGGTTGGGACTTCAGCAGCAACGGAGCGTGGACGATGCCTGCGGGCGCAACGCATCCTGTGCTGCGCTGGCAGGTCGAACAACACTAACGAACGGTGCGCTAGAACCGATACAACACCGAAGCCATGCCGTTCAGATCGAGACGCCGCTCGGTGATCGGACTGCCGGCGGCGGACTTTTGCAGACGCCCGATCACAGCCGCGACGTTCGCCGACCAGTGCGCGTCGAATTTATAGAGCGCGTTGACGTTGAAGTGCACGTCGCGCAAGCCCGAATGCGTCGCATATTGAGGCAGGCCCGACGCGGCGCTCTCCTGCGCATTCACGCCGAAGAAGGTCTGCGTGTATGTCGCGTTCGCCCATGTCACGCCAGGCCCTGCGGACAGCAGCAATTTGCCGAGCGGCGCGGATACGAAGAGATCCGCCATCGCGGTCAGGCCTTGCCCGGTTCCGGCGATGTCCCTGTAGACCGCCGCCGAGCCCGTGAAAGCCCACCACGTATAGTCCGCAAAAAGCCGCAGCTTCGGTCCCACGTGCACATCGGGCAAGCCTTTGAGCCGCGCATCGTCGGAACTCTTTCGCGACTGGAAATCGAAACTCAGCGACGCCCCGGCATGATAGTTCTCGCCCGCGAGCGCATTGACGCCCAGCACGTCCGGACCTTGGGAGAACACACGGTCCTTCCATGAAATGTCCTGAACGGGAAACGGCAACACCTGGATCTGCGATGAGCCTGGGTACTTTGGAAACACATACAAGCCCGGCCCGACCGATATTTTCCAGTCGCTTGCTGCTTGCGGTTCGTCGGCGTGAGCCGCGCCGGCACAAGCTGCCACTGCAAAGCCGCACGCTGCCGCCTTGAGCACGAATGTGCGCTTCATGCTTTCCTCGCCACAGTCGCCAGTTGCCGCAGGCGGCGTGCGAGCGCGCGAGAAACCACGGGCGCCGGGTTATGGCTCGACACGGTGGCGGCCACGCTTTCGCGCAGGAAGAGGGCGCATTCGCGCGCCACGACTTCGCGTTCGTTGTCGGACGTGATCATGTGATAGGAGTCGTCGAGCCAGATGGTTCGCAAGAATGACGCGCCGATGGTGGTCCCGACGAATCGCGCGTTATGCGGGCTCGAGGTTTCGTCGTCGATGGCGTGAATAATCAGGCAATCGGTGCCGATGCCCTTGAGCTTCTTCTTTACCGAGCCCGCCAGGCGGCCGGCCTCGTGCAGCGCCGGCAAGCCGATGAACGCCGGTCCGACTTCGCTGATGTCGTTCTTCTGCATGGCGCGCGCGATCTTCGAGCGCAACGCCTCGTTGCGCAGCCCGTAGGGTTCCTGCTCGCGATAGCGATAACGCGAGCGCAGCGGCGTGTAATACACGTAGTCCAGCAAAAAGCGATACCAGGGAATCGCCCAGCCGTCGTAGTTGAGCGTGATCGACAGCAGCAGCAACGCGGGGGCAGCGGGCCGCTCGTGCGCAACCGCGGCCGCGAGCGTCGCGCCCATCGAAAGACCGCAGATCGAGACGTGCCGATGCCGTGCGGCGAGCCGGTCGAACTCCGCGACGGCCGCGCTGATCCATTGCTCCATCGGCTGATGTCCGGTGCCTGCGCTGTAGCCGGGCAATTCCGGCGTATGCGTGGCAAAGCCTTCGTCGGCAAGCAGTCGGGCGAGAAAGCGCAATTCGAGCGGCGAGCTCGACAGACCATGCAACAACAGGACCGCGTGATCGCTGCCGTCAATGCCTGAAAATGGCGTGGCGTTCATGTCAGTCATCCGCGCGCAAAACCAGGAATTCACCGGACGACGTGGTGAAGCGATCGCACACGCATTCGACCGGCCGCCAGTCGTCGCGGGCGCCGGAGAGAAAACGCATACGGTGATGGCCCGGCGTCAGATGGACGCGCACGTGCGCGAGATCCTCCTCGTGCACTTGCGTGTGCTTCGCGCAATAGGCGATGCCCGCGTGCAACGATGCGTCGTCCACGAGGGCATTGGGTGTTGCCGTGGCGGCCGCGGCCACGAAGCTGCCAGGCGGCAAGCTGTTGGCCGGATCGAGCGCCTTGATGAGAATCAGCGAGCGGTTGTACTGCGCGATATGACGCAGCATGCGATGCATTTCATCGGTAGCCCGGCGGGCAAGCAGCCGCTCGTTGTCGTGGCGCAGCAGCATTTCGTAGCGCGACTGCGCGACGGCCGCAAGCAGTTCGGCGCGATACTGCGCGCGCCGCAAACGTTCAACGAGGCTGATGATGAGAATCGTGAGCAGAGGATATGAGATCAGCAGATGCAGGTCCGACGCGTCGATCACGTCGATGTGGCCATACGGCGGCACGAAAAGATAATCGGCAAGGCAAAGCCCGAGCAGCATCACGCATAACGCGGGCGCGAGGCCGCAGTAGTACTCGACGAGCACCGCGGCGATGAGAAAAGCAGTGCCGGGCATAAACGGCCCGAGCAGCGGATGCAGGATCGCTCTGATGATCGCGGCGGCACCGAGTGCCGCGGCTGCGGCGATCCACCTGTTCCGGCCCCGCGGCGCCCACCGTCTTGAATTTATGACTTCCATGCACCCGACGCAAACTTAAGAACCTTTCACCTCGTTAACGGCAATAGGGGAGAAAGATTTAGCCGATAAGTCGTTCGGTGAACCAAACTTTGAGCGCGGCGGCCGAACGAGCCGCCAAAGTTTAATCCAGTGCTGAGGGTTGCGCGAGTTTTAAGACGTGGGGCGTGGTGTCGCGGCGCGATGCAATGCGCAAGCGCCAGCGCGGTGCGGACAGTCGTTCGCGGGCTGAGGTCATTGCTTCGGCGCTAAAACAAGCCGAAGTCGTCGTTGCTGTCGGGAATCGCGGCAAGGAGATCGCGAACCGCGCGCCAGCCGATCAGCCCCGCCAGCGCCAACGCGACGGCGAGCAGGCGGCTCGTATTCACGCGTCGCTTACTCGTTGCATGCCGTAGAACACAGGTCGACATATCGATCCTCCCGTCAGGCGCTGAGCGCTGCGCCGCGCGGCACGATTGACGCTAACGCCTGCGTCAGCGTCGTCGGACCGAAACGCCGTTCGCCGACGCCGTCTTGCACGTCGATGCGGCCAGCGTTATGCGCGTCGTAGAGATCGACGATCAGGCGCGCATGGCCGTCGCCGAGACCGGCTCCGGCGAGCATCGCCGCCCATTGCTCGCGCGGCACCGCGTGGGCGGTGACTGTGCGGCCGGCGAGATCGGCAATCGTGCGCGCGACGTCGATCACGCTCACCCGCTGTTCGCTTTCGATGCTCACCACGCGCGGCGAATGCCGTGGCGGCTTGCCGTCCATCAGCAGTTGAGCCGCCAGCGCGCCGACATCCTGCGCGGCCACGGTAGGAAAGCGCTTGTCCAGCGGATGATGCAGGCTCGGCAGCACGCCCTTCGCCAACGCGACCGGCAGCACGCGCGCCCAGTTGTGGATATGTTCGGCGGCGCGCAGAAACGTCAGGCGAGTGTCGAGCGTGCCGAGCCGCGTCTCCAGGTAGTGGAACAGCGTGGTGATGCCCGTCCCGCTCGCGTGCTCGGCGCCGTAATCCGAAAGCGCGAGCACATGTTGCGGCGGATTCGCGCGCAACGCGTCGACACTCGCGTCGATCATGCGGCGCATCGCGCTCGCCGGGTCGTCGTGATCGCCCGGCACCGGACACAGCATCTGCACCGCGTGCGCACCGTCGATGGCGCGCGCTACGGACGCAGGATCGCGCAGATCGGCGATCGCCACCTCACAACCCAGCTCGATGAGCGGCGCGGCCTGCGCGGCGTTGCGGACCACGGCACGCCCGTCGCAGCCCGCGCGCCGCAACGCAGCCGCGCTTGCGTTGCCCACCTTGCCGCCTGCTCCAAAAATCACGAACACGTGAGGCTCCTTGTTGGATCGTCATGGCCCGATCATAAGGACGCGTGCCGCAAAAAACGCGCATGCCTGGATGCAAATGAACAGATTCGGATGGTCGTTTGACGATGGCCGCCCATCGAGCGAAGCCGCGAAAAACCCGGCACAATGCCCGCAGATCGACTGCCATCCGCGAGACAAACGATGAACGCCGTCATACCTGTCCCGACTCAGATTCCGCCCGCGCACAGCGGCTCGCGCATCGCGCTGCGCTCGAGCAAAACGCTCGGCTGGCAAGGCTTCGGCGCGGAGCTGGTCAACGTGTCGGCGGGCTTGCACCGGATACCGGCGCTCAAGCATCATCGGGTCGGCGTGCATGTGGGCGGGCCGGTCAGAGCGCATTGTCTTTGCAACGAGAAGCCGCACTCGCGCATTCAGGCGCACGGCGACGCCGACGTGATTCCCGCGGGACTCGACGGCCAATGGAGCGACGAATCGGCCTGCATGATTTTCAGCGTCTGGATCGGCGAGGAATTCGCGCGCAAGACGGCCGAGCAACTGGCAGTCAAGGCAAGCGACGCGCAGATTCGCCCGCAATTCCAGATGCGCGATGCGCGCTTCCAGCATCTCGCGTGGGCGTTGCGCGCCGAACTGGAAGCCGACGACGCGTCCGATCCGCTATACGCCGAAAGCCTGTGCACGGCGATGGTGGTGCGGTTGATCGGCGGGGCGCCGTCGCTCGACGGCAAGGAGCGCACGCTCGCTCCGAGAACAGCGGCGCGCGTGACGGACTTCATCGAAGCGCATCTCGACCGCCGTCTCACGCTGAGCGAACTCGCGGCGCAGGCGGAGCTGAGCGTGCCGCATTTCAAGGTGCTGTTTCGCGCGACGCTCGGCGTGCCGGTGCATCAGTACGTGGTGCAGCGGCGCGTCGAACGCGCGCGAACGATGCTGCTGCAAGGCCGGCTCTCCGCGAGCCAGATCGCACTCGAGGCCGGCTTCTCGCACCAGAGCCACATGGCGCACTGGATTGGGCGGCTGCTCGGCGTGACGCCGCGCGAACTGGTGAAGTCGGCCGCGCGCTGACGTGCGCGGTGGTTCACCAGCGCAGGCGCATCAATCCGTCTGCGTCGCGCCGGTCAATTGCGCGTATACGTCGTGCGAGAGCTGCAGCAACTGCTTGCGGTCGATGCCGCCTGACACCGCATAGCCGAAATCGCCGTCAACCCAGTAGAACACGTTGACGGGTCCGTCCTGGTACAGCTTGAACGCCGTGGTGTTCGCATTCACCTGGCGGCGCGAGATGCACAGCGTCACCCGTTCGCCCTTCGGTCCGCGATACATGAACTGGGCCATCTGGCCGTCCGGGCCGGGCAGCAGGCGCCCGCCGGAGAGCGAGAAGCCTTGCTTCGCGAGCATCGGCGGATGGACGTTGGTGCCGAGACGGTTCGCGAGCCACTGCACGAAATCCTGCTCGTGATCGGCGCTCATCTCGGTAGGGCGGTCGACCTCCGGCATATACACGACGTGCGCAACCGCGGCCTGGCGGGCGAACACCTCGGCTCGGTCCGCGCTCACCGGGCGCGTACTGGAAGAACCCGTCGACGAACCCACGGAGAAGCCCGCCACCGACTGCATCGCGTCCTGCCCCATATGCGTACCGACGCCGATGCCGACGCCCATCACCAGCGCCGCCGCCATCCCCGCGAATTGCGGCCAGTTGGCGGCGATGCGCGAGCGGCGCGAATGCGGCGGCGCGGCCGGCTGCAAGCGCTTCGGCACGGGTTCGTTCAACACGCGGTCGTAGCGATCGTGGAACAGGCTGTTCAGCGAAAAATAATCGCTGATGCGCGCGGCCAGTTCGGGATTCTGTTCGAGCGCGCGCTCGACGTCGGCGCGCCGTTCGTCGGACAGCGTGCCGTCCACGTAAGCATGCAGCTCTTCTTCAGTGATCGGGGTATGTTGGTCGCTCATCGCACCACCTGTAATTTCGCACCGGGCTGGCTGCCCGCCATCAATGCCCGAAGCCGTTCGCGTCCGCGCGAAAGCCGCGACATGACCGTGCCGATGGGCACGTTCAGCGCGAGCGCGACGTCGGCGTAGCTCATTTCCTCGAGGCCGACGAGCAGCACCACTTCGCGCTGGTCGACCGGCAGACGCTGCAACGCGTAGTCCAGATCGCGCATTTCCAGCGAGCGCGTCTGCGGCGCCGGCACGGCGAACTCGGCTTCGTGGACGCTTTCGTCGTCGACCGCCACATGGACCGCGCGCGACGATGCCTTGCGCGCCTGATTGGCGAACACGTTGTGCATGATCGTAAAGAGCCATGCACGCAGGTCGGTGCCGGGCTGGAACATGCCGGTGCGGCCGAGCGCGCGTTCCAGCGTGTCCTGCACCAGATCGTCCGCGAGGTCGCGATTGTTGATCAGCGCCCGCGCGTAGCGCCGCAAGCGCGGCACGTGTTCCATCAACTCGTCACGGACATCCATTCTTGATCCCGGTCATGGGGCCTCTCGTGGGCAGGAAGCGCGGCGCTGCGTCGGAGCGTCGCTCGTGTTGTAGGGCGGTTGTAGGGCGAACACGCGTGAGCGGATTCTATTCCCGTCGATGCGGCGAGTCATCGCGCGTGTACGACTGCGTGGGCGTTCATGGCATCGTCATGACGTCGGCGGCGCGCATCAGGCCGTGCGTACGCGCGTCGCCCGCGACCACGAAGCGTTGCCGCTGCGCGGTCCACGTCAACAGACGCACATCGCCGATGCGGCGCGCGGACCACTGCGGCTGCGCAGGCGCGAGCAGGGCGAGCGTCGACAGCAGGATCACCGGCTGGTTGTCGCCGTTTAGGTAGACGAATGCGGTGGCGCGCTGCAACAGGCCGAGCGACAGCACGCGCTCATCGACAAGCCGCAGCCCGATCGCCTCGAGGTCGGGCGCGGACGGCTCCCGGCGAGTCGGCGATGCCGCCGGATAAGGAGCGGCCACCGTTTCCGCCAGCGCCATCACGGCGGCATTGTTGAGCGCCTGCTGCGTCACCTGGGTCGCCGCAAACCAGCCGCTCACCGCCGCACACGCGATGACAATAGCAATCAGCGCCCTGATTGCCCTGCGCACACGCGGCTTGCCGGCGGCGTTGCGCCAGCGGCTCGCCGCGCCGCGCCGGGCTTTGAACGCCGTGGACGCGGGTTCGTCGGCGGTCTGAAACGAACGCTGAATCTGCTCGTTCAGCGAGCCGTAAAAGGCGACGCGGCGGGCTTCCGCCGGATCGCGGCCCAGATAGTCGCGCAAAAACGCGGCGCGCGCCGGCGACAGCGTGCCGTCGGCGTAGGCTTGAACGTCGGCTTCGGAAAGCGGTGAATCGGCGGGGGCGTCGGTCGGTTTCATGATGCAAGTTCTCCGGCCGGGGTTCGGCTGTTGAGGTGCAAACACGGTTGTACGCCGGTTTATTCCGCTCGCGCGGCGTCTTTCAGAAGTTCTTTTACCGCGTGAGCAAGGCGTCGTCCAGACCCGGGCAAACCGGTTCGCGGCGCGCTTTATTCCGTCGCGCGGAAATGTTTTTTACTTGCGCCGCGCCCAGGAATAAAAGCCGGCAAAGCGTGGTTCTCCCTGATGCAAACCCGCACACAACTCACCGGAGTTCATCATGAAGAAGATCGCTTTCGCCGCATTGTCCGTCGTCGTCCTCGCCGCATCGTCGAATGTTTTCGCGGAAGGAAAAACGCGCGCCCAGGTCTACCAGGAACTGATCGAGGCACAACAGAACGGCCTCGACTACGTGACCGACGCATCGTACCCGGATGTCAGCCCCGTGTTCGCGCATCAGGTCGAGCAGCACAAGCTGGCGCTCGCCGCCGAAGCGGCGGCAAGCCGCATGGCAAGCGAAAGCGCGTCGACGGACAGCATGAATTGAACCGCGGCGCGCGCCGAGGAGCGGCGCGGCTCGTGAACAAACGCCTGGCTACGCGCGCACGCGTTCGCCGCGCGGGTCGTACGGCGTCTTCACGTGAAGCGTGGCCGGCAGCGATTCGCCGGCCACGTCGATCGCGTAGGCGCCGCTCGTCAGATACGCGGCGTCGGCTGCGCCATCGGGATTGTTCACGTAGCCCATCGCCACCGGGCAGCCGAGCGTGTGGCCGAACGCCGCCGAGCTCACGAAGCCGACTGGCTTGCCGTCGCGCAGAATCGCTTCGCCGCCCCATAGCATGCGATCCGCGGCGCCGTCCGCGCTCAGCACGACCATGCGGCGGCGCAGCGGCTCGTCGCGCAGTTTCAGCAGGGCGTCGCGGCCGCGGAACGGAATGTCCTTGTCGAGCTTGCACGCGAACGCGAGGCCGGCTTCGAACGGATTCGTGTCCGGCGTGAGTTCGCGGCCCCATGCGCGGTAGCCTTTTTCGATCCGCAGCGAGTCGATCGCGTAGTAGCCTGCATTCACGAGGCCAAACGCTTTGCCCGCTTCGCGCAACGCCTCGTACACGCCGACGGCGAATTCGACCGGCACGTACAGTTCCCAGCCCAGTTCGCCGACGTAGGTGAGGCGCGTTGCGCGCACCGTCGCATAGCCGATGTCGACCTCGCGGCTTTGGCCGAACGCGAACGCTTCGTTGCGCCAGTCCGCTTTCGATACGCTTTGCAGCAGTTCGCGCGAGCGCGGGCCCATCACGGCGAGCACCGCATATTGGCTGGTCACGTCGACGAGCACGCAATGTTTGTCGCGCGGAATCGCTCTCTCGATCATGTCGAAGTCGCGCGTGGTTTGCGCGGTGCCGGTGACGAGCAGGTACTGGTCCGCGGCGATGCGCGTGAGCGTGAAGTCCGATTCGTAATTGCCGCGTTCGTTGAGCATGCCGGTATAGACGGCGGTGCCGGGCGGTACGTCGACGTCGTTCGTGACGAGGCTTTGCAGCACGCTTTGCGCGTCGCGTCCTTTGACCAGGAATTTGGAGAACGACGTCATGTCGAAAAGCGCCACGCCTTCGCGGCAGGCGCGGTGTTCGGCGCCGCTTGCACGCAGCCAGTCCGGCTGACCGAAGGTGTAGTCGACGCGTGCTTCGCCGGGCGTCGGCGCGAAAAAGTTGGCGCGCTCCCAACCCATCTTGCTGCCGAAGCACGCGCCGTCCTCGCGCAGCAGTGCGTAGAGCGGCGAGCGGCGCAACGGCCGCGCGCTGTCGAGTTCGCGATTCGGCCACGGCATTGCGTAGTGCAGGCCGAGCGTCTCCTTCACGCGATCGTGCAGCCACGCGTCGTTGCCGTTAAAGCGCGCGAAGCGGCGAATATCGACGGGCCACAAATCCATGGTCGGCTCGCCCGCGACGATCCATTCGGCCAACGCCATGCCCGCGCCGCCCGCCGAAGCGATGCCCATAGAGTTAAAGCCCGCGCCGACGAAAAAGCGCCGTAATTCAGGCGCTTCGCCGAGCATGAAGTTGTTGTCGGGCGTGAACGATTCGGGTCCGTTGTAGAACTGGCGGACCTGTGCGGTTTCGAGCGCGGGCACGCGTTGCAGCGCGTTAGTCATCAGGATTTCGAACTGATTCCAGTCGTCGGGTAGAAGCTGGAATTCGAAGTTCTCGGGAATGCCGTTCATGCCCCACGGTTTGGCGTCGGGCTCGAAACCGCCCATCACGAGGCCGCCCACTTCCTCCTTGAAATAGATGAAGCCGTCGGGATCGCGCATGACCGGCAGATCGGGGTGCACGCCCTCGATGCGATCGGTGACGATGTAGTAGTGCTCGGCCGAGTGCAGCGGCACGGTGACGCCGCACAGTCGGCCCACGGCTTTGGCCCACTGGCCCGCGCAATTCACGACGATGTCCGCGTTAATCGAGCCTTCGTCGCCGTCCTTGTTGCGCCAGGCGACGCCGGTTGCTTCGCGAGAGCCGTGCGCGTCGCGCGTGTGGATCGCCGTGACGCGGGTGTTTTCGACGATGCGCGCGCCGCGCATGCGAGCGCCGCGGGCGAGCGCCTGCGTGAGATCGGTTGGGTTGGCCTTGCCGTCGCCCGGCAGCCAGACGGCGCCGAGCAGGTCGTCGGTGCGCATGACCGGCCATAGGTCGCCGGCTTCGCGCGCGCCGATCACCTCGCAGGCGACGCCGTACGCGCGGGCCACGGCAGCGGTGCGCTTGAGTTGCGTCATCCGCTCGGCCGTGCGGGCCACCGACAGCGAGCCGCATTGCTTCCAGCCGGTGGCAAGGCCGGTGTCCGCTTCGAGTTCGGCGTAAAGCGCGGTCGAATAGCGGATCAGCTTCGTCATGCTTTCCTGCGCGCGCAACTGGCCGACGAGGCCGGCGGCGTGCCACGTCGTTCCGCAAGAGAGCTGGCCTTGTTCGAGGAGGATGACGTCGGCCCAGCCGAGCCTGGTCAGGTGGTAGGCGACCGAGCAGCCAATAATGCCGCCGCCGATGATGACGACGCGGGTTTGTTGAGGGAAGGGTGTGGACATGTGTGGTTGTTGGTGGCGTTGGTGTGCGTAGATTGCCGTATAAGTGCACGGAATGCAACGTGGGGCGGTGAGGCTTTGTGGTGGTTCGGGTGGTGTCATGTGGTGGTCGTATTTTGGCGGTAGGTGAGCGATCGACGTGCGCTCGGATCAGTCTGAGGGCGAGTTATCTTCCGCACGGGACAGCAGCGAAGACGGCTGCGAGGTCGGTTGGGAAAATGGCTGGGAAGGGCGTTGGGAAGGGCGTTGGGACGGCGGCTGGCAAAGATGCAGCGAAGGCTGCGGCGAAGCCGCTTGCACATTCGGCTGTGAACGCTGCGGTAGGCGTCGGGCGTCGCTCCGGCGTCTCGCACGCCGTGAACTAGGGGCTCTGCAGCCGACTGTGGAAATATGTGGGAAATCCCACATCAGCCCGTCGTTTTGCTAAACTCACCGCACCCTTCATCCGCCCGACTCCATGCTCTCGACTCAACGCCAGGCCGAAATCCTGCGGCTCGTCCGCGAGCAGCGCACCTGCACGATCACGGCACTTGCCGCGCGATTCGATGTGTCCGACGAAACCATCCGCCGCAATATCAAGCCGTTGATCGAGCAGGGTCTGCTGCTGAAGGTTCACGGCGGCATCATGCTGCCCGAGCGCCTCGACGAGCCGCCGTTCGAGCGGCGCATGGCCGCGAGCCTCGCGGGCAAGCGGGCCATCGGCGCGCGCATCGCCGAACTGGTGAGCGACGGCGATTCGCTGATTCTCGACGGCGGCAGCACCTGCGTGCACATCGCGCGGGCCTTAGTGGCGCGTTCGCGGCTGACGGTCGTCACGAACTCGATCGAAGTGGCCCGGCTGCTCGCGCCGCACAACGGCAACCGCGTGTTCATCGCGGGCGGCGAAGTGCGGGCCGACGACGCCGCCGCGGTCGGCGACAGCGTGCAGGCTTTCTTGCGCCAGTTCCACGTGCGCTACGCGATCGTGTCGGTGACGGCGATCGACATGCGCGGGCATTTCATGGATGCACTGCCGGCAGACGTCGCGTTTTCGCTGGCGGCGTTCGCGCAGGCCGAGCGCCGCGTGGTCGCCGCCGATCACGCGAAGTTCGGCCATAGCGCGCTGCTGCACGCGTTCGGCGCGGATTGCGTCGACGTGCTGGTGACCGACGAGGCGCCGGCGCCGGCGCTTGGGCAATTGCTGGCGGCGGCGGGGCTGGAGGTGGTTGTGGGCGTACCGGCGCGCGAGGAAGCGTAGGGCGGTGCTGGTATCTCGAATGGGTTAGATCGCGACTCGTTTTGAGGTCAAGGGCTGTTCAACGAATTCGGCCGACGGTTTCCGTTTGCTTTTTCGTAGTCCATTCCGATCGAACTCCAACCGATGTCGCGACCGATTCTCATAGCGAACGATCTCAAGTTCGCATCGGCGCCGGCCGGCATCTCGCCAGTCACATCGCGCAGGCGCGCTTCGTCGGGCTCGACGGTGCGGATCACTGGGTCTTCGCGGGCGACCAGCAACCCGTGCTGGACAACGTCAGGCAGTTTGTCGGCAACCTTAACTTGCCGACTGCGACGTCCATTCGCTGAAGCTCAGCCCGTCACGAATGGTTTTATGTTTTGCCCATTCCACTTCGGCAGCAGTCGCGTATGTCACCCCCGGCTCCCACCACAGTGCCGCTTCCTGTTGCACAGAAGGTCGCCTTTCCATTCGAGCGACCAACGACGCAAGCCTGGGTCGGGCAGGGGAGCGCCAGGACAATCGCAACGGACGCGTTTCGATGAACTGACAAACACAGGTGAGCAGGATGTCCTGAGCCGAAATCACACCGGGGACGAAAGCGCCGTCAGCGCCGACAAGCTGGGTCTCGAACCAGTCGAGAAGATACTGGTTGCGCATCGCACATCGCGCGGCGTGAACATTTTCTTCATGCCTGACGCCGGACCACTGCAACTGCGACACCATCGTCGTCGATACGCCGAACGTCTGTAACGTCGCGAGAACGAGCTTGTCGTGCCAGCGTTCCGTCGCGCGCACATAGTCGGATGCCAGGGGCTCCATGCCTGGGGGCGCAGGCGCGCCTGGATACGTGGACATGAGGTAATCGATGATCACAGAGGAATCCCAAAGCGTCAGGTTGCCGTCAACCAGCGTAGGAACCTGAAGCGTCGGCGCGACCTTCGCACGCTCTTCGACGCTGGGTGTCGTGAAGGTCTCCTCGCGCTCAAAATCGAGTCCCTTCTCGACAAGCACGATACGGACGGCACGAGCGAAAGGCGATCCTGTCGTGAAGAACAGCTTGCGCATCGTGGTCCCCTTGATTGACGGACGGCGTTGACGGACATCCACTGCAACGTGGCGAGCGCAGCCTGATGTGTGTGGATGAACTGCGTGCAACAAACGGCGCGCTTTTTCAGTAGGACCGGACAATCTTCCTGGACGCGCTGCAACGGGCAGGCGAAGCGTCGGCAACACCTGGACGATCGGGCAAAAAATGTCGACGCACGGGCAGGACGGCAACGGCCTGCGCGAGGCAAAGTCCGTCACAGGATGGGACGTGACATTTCAACGTCGTCCGTCGTTCGCAGCCAAACCTTCCACCGGTTCCGGAATCCTGGCGCGCCACCAGACTTGCGCAGATCGGTTTAGGCACAGTGGCTTATCGGTTCGTGCAAAAGAGACAGCGTGAGATGCCGATGAAACGCCTGATAAGCCGCGCGATGTACCACCCGCTCATCGCACTATCCATGTTCTACTTTATCGACCTGATGTACAACGTCGACTACAGTCCAACCAGCGCTCTGCTCGTGCTGGCAGCGAAATCCATGTCGCGGGTGGTGAACGTGTTCAACAAGGGGTAGGGCTATACGTCGATATGGCACACCCACGCCACTCAAATATCGATCACCACATCACCATGCGGCCTCGCGCAGCAAATCAGCACATTCCCTCCCGCAGGTGAATCCAGAGGATCCGGCTCATACACGACGGACCCCGAGATCAACCCGCTCTCGCAGTTGTGACAGACGCCGCTGCGGCACGACCAACGGACGGGCACGTCACATGCCTCGGCGAGTTCGAGAATGCTCTGATAGGCCGACGCGTTCCAGTGCGCGGCGATGCCACTGCGCGCGAACGATACCAGCGGACCGGTGTTCACAGCGTCTTCAGGCAGATGTGGAACTCGCGTGGGTACGCCGGCGATGCCAGGCGTCATCGACTCCCCGCCGTTGAAGATTTCGACGTGAGTCCGTTCGGGCGGCGCGCCGAAGGCCGCGAGTGCCTCTTTCATGTCCGCCATGAAGACAGTCGGTCCGCAGAGATAGAAGTCCGCGTCTCGCGGGACGCCGACCTCGTCCAGGACCGCTCGCGACAGGCGACCGGTCGCGTCGAAATCCTCGCCCATCCGGTCGCCCAAGCCGGGCCTGCTGTAACGGACGTGACTGCGGCCGTGAGCCAGCGACAGCACCAGGCGGCGCGCTTCGGCGGCGAATGGATGGTGCTGCGCGTCGCGGGCGGCATGCATCCACAAGACCTGCCGCGTCGAGCGGGCCGTCGACAGCGCGTGGAGCATGGCGAGAAGAGGCGTCGCGCCGATTCCCGCGCTGACGAGCACAACGGGCCGCTGTCCTTCCTGCAGCGTGAAGCTTCCGCGCGGCGAGCTGACATCGAGCGCATCGCCCACACGCACATGCTCCCTCAGATAGTTTCCAGCCGCGCCATTCGGCTCGATCTTCGGGCTGATTCGATAGCGTTCCGTCGATGCAGCACCCGAGAGCGAATAGCTGCGAAAAAGCGGCGGGCCGTCGACGGTCCTTTGAAGACGCAGCACCACATACTGGCCGGGCAGAGCGGGTCGGAGCGGCTGGCCGTCCGCGCTCGTCAATGTGAGAGAGAGAACGTCCGCGGACTCCGGTTCGATGGCCGCCACTGTGAGCGGTCGAAACCCGGGCGGAGCCGGATGCGTCGCCGCTGCGGGCGCGAGGCCCGCGTTACCGCCCGCGCTGCCGCTCGCCTCGCCGCTCATGCGGCTTTGCAGTAACGCCTCGAACGAAGAGCGCCATCCCGGCGAAAGCGCCTCGATTCGCAATGCGCGCTCCAGCCGATCGCGGGGATGATCGGGCGAATAGAGGAGCGCGTTGACCTCTGCGACTGTCATCCGCTCCGTTGCCTCTCCGACCTTGACGATCTCGTCGCCCGCGCCGACTTCGCCTTCTTGCAGGACGCGCAAGTAGAAGCCGGGCCGTCCGCTGGATGTCAGCAAAGCGGGCATCCGCGGCTCGTTCATCCGAATCCCGACGCGGTAGCAGGTGACCCGTGGCTGACTGACTTCGAACAGTGCGTCGCCGATCCGATAACGGTCGCCGATGCACACCGCTGAGTCGGGCATTCCCTCGATCGTGAAGTTCTCGCCGAACTGGCCGTAGACGAGATCGGATCGTTTCAACTGCTCCTGCCAGTAACGATACGATTCGATCTGGTAGACGAAGACGGCTCGCTGCTCACCGCCGTGTCCAGCGAGATCGCCTTGGCCGTCTCCATCGAGATTCAGCCGCCTGGCCCAACAGCGACCTGGCACCGGGTTCTTCCAGATCCCGGTGTGGACAGTGCGGCCATTCCAGTCGATGTCGCGCGGAAGCCCGACATTCACCGATAGCAGTTGAGCCATGCAAGCCTCAATTACGTTCTTGAGTCGATCTTTCGGGCGAGGAAGCCGCGTATCAGCGGCACCATCTCGTCAGCCTTGTCTTCGAGCGCGAAATGACCCGTGTCGAGCAGATGCGTCTCGACGTGCGGCAAATCCTCTTTGTACGGATACGCGCCGTCCGCCGGAAAGATGACGTCGTTCTTGCCCCAGACGATCAGCATCGGCGGCTTGAACTCACGGAAATACGCCTGCACCTTCGGGTAAAGAGGCAGATTGGTCCGGTAGTCATAGAACAGGTCGAGCTGGATGTCGTTATTGCCGGGGCGATCGAGCAGCGCCTGGTCATGGACCCAGTTGTCCGGAGAAATACGCGTGCGGTCGGACACGCCATCGGTATATTGAAAGATGGTCGTCTCGAGCGTGAGCAGCGGCAGCAATGCTTTGCGGCTCGCGTCCGAGCCGTCGGCCCAATACGCCTTGATGGGATCCCAGAATGCCTTGAGGCCCTCGTCATAGGCGTTTCCGTTCTGGACGATAAAACCCGCCACGCGATCCGGATGCTTCAGAGCAAGCCGCCAGCCGACGGGCGCGCCATAGTCCATGACATACATCGTGTACCGATCCGCGCCGAGTTGGTCGAGCAGGCTGTCTACTAATTCAGCGTAGCGGTCGAACGTGTAGGCGAATTCGGCACGATCCGGCATGTCGCTCTGACCATAGCCGGGGTAGTCCGGTGCAATCACGTGATAGCGGTCGGCGAGTGCAGGAATCAGGTTCCTGAACATATGCGACGAGGTTGGAAAACCATGCAATAGCAGCACAACGGGAGCGTCGAGCGGACCGGCCTGTCGGTAGAAGATCTTCAATCCATCCACCACCGCGGTTCGATGATAGGTGACGGGAACGGCAGGACCGGTGCGGTCTGCAGCAGACGAAGTACTCGAGGCTGGACTGGCCATTGCGATGCTCCTTGTTCGGATGGCCGGTCCGCGATCACCTTCTTTGCTCGAGGATGTCGAGCCGCGGCTCAGCACTGTGTGAGAGCTACAGAAATACGCTGCAAGAAAGGCATGTGAAGCGAGGAAGTTCGGACGCCGACACCAGGATCAAGTCATTGCGGCGACGACGTCGTCAGTGGATACCACCGCGTGCGCGAGAAACGCATAGTTGATCATGGCCGCTTTATAGCCATCACCCCAGACGGGATGACGAGGCCCCGCGGTTGCATCGGCTACGACCGACACTTCAAAGCCCTGCTCGAGCAGGTCCCGCAAATGAGCCTCCACGCACATGTTTGCGAGCATGCCGCCGAGCACGACTTTGCTCATGTGACGTTTGCGCAATTGCAGTACGAGGTCATTAGTTTGCGGACCGAAGACCTTGTGCGGACTCACGACGATGGTCTGGCCGTCATCAATGTAAGGCTTGAACTCAGCCAGCCAATCCGCGCCCGAGCCTTCGAATCCCTGGAGGTTCAGAGCGCCTTCTCGCGCGAACGTACCGGTTGCGAACTCGTCGGCTTCGAGTGGACCGTTGAACTTCCACGCGCGATCGGTCGGAAAGAAGTAATGCGGAGATATGAATACATTGATCTTCGCGGCTTTTGCGGCCTTGAAGATTCTCAGCATGTTTTCGACGGTTCTGTTTTCCGTGACGCTCGCACCCACCGCACCCCAATTCTTTCCCGTCGGGCTCAGCACGTCGTTCTGGGGGTCGATGAAGACCACGGCCGTATCGATTGGATCACAGTTCATGCCGGGTCCTCAGTAGAGAAACGGATGGCCGTCGAGCCTCCGCTTACATGAAGTGTTAGGAAGCGTAGGTTAGTCGCTACCGTTTAGCAATGCGGAATTTTGGTGCGACTGTGGCCCCTTTCGCGAGAGAGAACGATCGCGTCATGCGAACGTGATGCGCGGCATGTCTATCCTCTCTGGCGATGAACGCGATCGTGCTTTTGCTGTGATGTCGACTCCGCACCATCGAGGTGCCATTCATATGCAAAAGCTGAATCGCGTTCGAGCCACTTGTGCGCGCGTCGAATAACGCGCAGCGTATCCATGCGCCGCCAGATGCATTACTGCTGCGCATGCTTTGCTGCGTCTTCAATCACCGCGGCCACTTCCTTCGGGCGCGACTCGTACACCGAATGGCTTGCACCCGCCAACACGGTGGTATGGCTATGCGCGCGCTGGTAATAGAAGCGTTCGAGATCCGGATTGATGATCTTGTCGTCGGCCGCGACGATACCCCAGCTCGGCTTCATGGTCCACGCGGCCACTTTCATCGGCGCGGAGAAAACTTTCGCCGCCGTCAGAATCTGCGAGCGCGACTCGAACTCGGCTTCCTTCAGCGGCAGATCCGCCGCGAAATCCTTCGCGAAGTCGGCGGGATTCAGATAGGTGTAGCCGTCGTCCGTTTTCTTGATCGCGCCTGCCTGCTTCGACGTATAGCTGGGCATCTGCTTGCCGAGGTCGCTTTCGTCTTCGCCGACTGCCGGTGCATGCGCCGCCACGTACACCAGGCCGGCCACTTTCGGATCGACGCCCGCCTCGGTGATAACCGAGCCGCCGTAGCTATGTGCGACCAGAATGGTGGGGCCATCCTGCAGATCGATGACGCGTTTCGCGGCGGCCACGTCGTCGTCGAGCGACGTCAGCGGCTCCTGCACCATCGTGACGTGATAACCGTCTTTGGTGAGGATGTCGTAGACCGGCTTCCACCCCGAGCCGTCGACCCACGCGCCATGAACCAGAACGATGTTCTTGATCGGCGCCGTAGCGGGTTGCGTGGTTTGCGCCATTGCGTCAGCGGATCCCAAAAGACTGGCGGCCAAGGTCAAGGTCGATACTGCGAAAGGAAAAATCTTCACTTTGAAACTCCAACGAAAAAGGTTTGATTTGAAGAGCGGGCGACGCTAAACGACATCGCGTGTCAATGCACGACGGAGTCGTTGACCAGGGCTCACTTAACTGCCGGAGTAGATGTTGCAGTAGCTAACCGGGCCGACGCAGCCGGAGCTCATCGCTGTCTGAAGCCGTGTGCCCGCAGCGGAAGTGCCACGCTGCGCGACACCGCCGACAGCTTGCGTAGTCAGTTGCCCGTCGTTCTGTGCGGCGATCCTGGCTTCTGCCGCCTGGACATCAGCCGGGTAGTTGACGTCATCACCTCGGCTCGGGTTATAGCCCGCCTGCTCGACGCGAACAAGATCCGCCCGAACTTCTGCGCGCGTCAGCGGGGCGCTCGACTGAGCAAAACTGAGAACGGGAGCGCCAAGCGTGGCAGCGGCGAGTGCAAGAGCAACGAACAGTTTCGACATGATAGGAACTCCTAAATAAAATTAAAATTTGCTGGACCATGAGTTAGCCAGCGGGACAGTGATAACGACAAGCCGGATCGGTTCTCGGTTGACTTCGATTAACGGTCGATTATCGGTTCGGCTTTGGTCTACATGGGGGCAAACACGGGCGCCGCGTGCTTATTCCAAAAGATTTTCACAATCGATCCGATTGCCGTGTCGCATTGCGGGAAGCGGGTACGGGGTTTGCTCGCCTCCGGTGACGAACGATGGCGCCTAACGCAAGACAACCTCCATAGGTTGCGCGCTGGCCCAAACCGCTTTAAGAGGCGGATTTTTTACCGGAGGAACGAAGATGAACAAGGATCAGCGTGAAGGAATCAAGGAAGAGCTCAAAGGCTTCGTGAACAAGGGCGTTGGCTCGATCACCGGAAACGAGGGCCGCAAGGCGAAGGGCGAGGCGCAGATTACGACCGGCGATAACCGTAAAGAGCTCGGCGACCAGACGGACAACATCGAGAAAGGCAAGGTCGATCCGGGCAATCCGTCCAACCTTTAATGCTCGAGAAGTGCGGCCGGTCTTACCTCGGCTCACCGATCGGAAGGAGCAGTCGGATGCAGGAAGTGCACACTCATCGCGGTTTCACGGTGACCGTTCTCGCGGAAGACGATCCCGCAGGCGGCTCGACGGTGACCACGCGAATACAACGTGACGACGGCGGTCAACCGGACAACGGCGAGTGGACTGCGCCGCGCCAGAGCCGCTCGCGTTTTCGCGGCGCGGCCGCAATCGGCGCGGCGCTCGACGACGCGCGCCGCCAGATAGACAGCGCCTTGGGCAGCGACGACCCACTCGGCGAATAAGCGCCGCCGTCCAAATTGGTGCAGCGTCGCGCGTTGCCGCTTGCATCGCGAGCCAATAACAATCCCCACCCACAACCCATCCCCACGAGCGCCACCTCGCACAGCCAAATCCCGCCAACGCGTAAAATGGCCGGTTATCACTGGCAAGCAACGCTTAGAAAAATCGTGGCGGTAGACAACGCACCGTCCGCCGAATCGATTCCATCGCGCCGCTTGCCTTCGCCGGCTTGAAGAGGATGCACGCTGATGTCGTCAGTTTTCTTTGATCGCGAACGGATTGCAGAGTGGCTCGGTGATAACACCGTCGCCAAGGCGCGCGCGGTCGGCCCTGTCACCAACATGCAATGGCACGGAGCCACACTGACGGGCGACGTGCAGGGCAGCCAGCCCGAGCCCTACCGAACCCGCGTGCGCTTTCGCACGGACGGCGGCACGCCGTGGGCGCAGAGCGATTGCAGTTGTCCGGTCGGCCGCAATTGCAAGCATGTGGCCGCGCTGCTGCTTGCCGAGCTCGAGTATCACGACGAGATGGACCACATCACTCGCGTCGACGACGATGAGCGCAGCGACAGCGCGCCGCTCGTGACGCAACGTGCGTCGGTGGAACGCTTCGGTCCGCCGCAGGGCGTGCGCCCCGAGCTCGTGAGCTGGCTCGAACGCTTGCGTGCGCGCGCTGAAGCCGCCGATGCCGCCGCTCAGAAAACGGCTGCCGCCCGCACCGAAACGCTGGCCTACCGGCTCAACTGGTCCGACTTCCACATGCGCCACGAGGTGGTGCTGTATCGCGCGCGCTGCGATGCGGATGGCCGCATCGTCGAGGTCGGCGAGACGTGGGGCAATGTAGAGTCGGCGCTGCTCAAGCAGCCCCGGTTCGTGTCGGACGAAGATCTGTCGATTCTGCGCGGCCTGTGGCTTGGCCGTTCGCGCGAAGACTTCGGGCAATTTATTCTGCGCGGCACGAGCGGCGCGGAAATGCTGCAAAAGCTGATCGCGACCGGGCGCCTCTTCTTCGACTTCAAGCTCGCGCCCGGCGATGACGCGCCGACGCCGCTCGCGCGCGCCGCCGACCGGCCGGGGCGCATCGAATGGGAACCGCTTGCCGACCAGCGTCTGCGTCCCGTGCTGCGCACCGAGCCGCGCGCGAGCATGGTGCTGCCGACCGAGCCCGTCTGGTACGTGGATGGCGACGCGCGGGAGGCGGGCATCGTGCGCTCGTCGCTGCCGTTCCAGCAATTGCCCGACTACCTCGCGATGCCGCCGATCTCGCTGGCCGAAGCGCCGCTCGTCGCGTCCGTGCTGCGCGAAGTCGCGCCCGAGTTGCCGTTGCCGCCTACCCACGACACATCGGCGATTCGCGTGATCGATGTCGAACCCGTGCCCGTGCTTACGCTGAACAGCCACGCGTTGCCGTCCGCTGCAAAGACCAGCAAGCCTGGCAAGGCGGGCAACGTCGCCAAAAGCCAGGCCGTCGAACTGGCCGGCGTGAGCTTCGACTACGACGGCGTCAGCATCAACGTGGACAGCAGCGTCACGCTCGTGCCCATGCCGGGCGGCGACGTCATCCATATTCGCCGCCGCTACGACGCCGAGAAAAAGCGCCTGCTCGAACTGCGCAAGACCGGGTTGCAGAAGGTGCCCACGAGCCGCGTGTTCGCGTCGCGTCTGTTACCCGACACGATGCTCGGCTTGCCCGATGCCGAAGCGTGGTCCGCGTTCGTCAACGACGCCGTGCCCGAACTCGTCAGCAAGGGCTGGCGTGTGACGATGGCGCCCGAGTTCCGCTACAACGTGATCGAGATCGATGCAATCGACGGCACCGCGCATCAGGCCGGCGACGGCTGGTTCGATCTGGAAATGGGCATCCGCATCGGCGAGCGCAACGTGCGGCTCGAACCGCTGCTCGCCGATCTGTTCCGGCGCGACCGGCGCTGGCTTGGCGGCGCGCTCGAAACCATCGCCGACGATGAGCCGATCGAGCTCAAGACCGAAGAGAATAAGCGCTTGCGGCTGCGCGCCGACCGGCTCAAACCGGTGGTGCGTGTGCTGGTCGATCTGTTCGATTCGCTCGGCGGGACGCTCGCCGATGGTGCGCCGCTGCGCGTGCCGTCCGTCGACGCAGGCCGTTTGCAGGCGTTGAGCGACACAGGCCGCTGGCAATTCCGTGGCGACGATTCGATCCGCCAGCTCGCCGAGCGTCTGCAAGCCGGTCCGCGTTTGCGCGAGGTGCCGGTGCCCGCGGCGTTGCGCGCGCAATTGCGCGCTTATCAGCAGCAGGGCCTGAACTGGATGCAGTATCTGCGCGAGCAAGGTCTTGCCGGTGTGCTCGCCGACGACATGGGCCTCGGCAAAACCGTGCAGACGCTCGCGCACATTCTCGCGGAGAAAGAGGCCGGACGGCTCGACAAGCCCGCGCTGATCGTCGTGCCGACCACACTCGTGCACAACTGGCGCGAGGAAGCGCGACGCTTTGCACCCGAGCTGAAAGTGCTGGTGCTCAACGGCCCGCAACGCAAGGAGCGCTTCGAGCAGATCGGCGAACACGAACTGATTCTGACGACGTACGCGTTGTTGTGGCGCGATCAGAAGGTGCTCGCCGAGCATCAATATCACCTGCTGATTCTCGACGAAGCGCAGTACGTGAAGAACGCCACGACGAAAGCCGCGCAGGCGATCCGTGGGTTGAGCGCGCGCCATCGTCTGTGTCTGACCGGCACGCCGCTCGAGAATCACCTCGGCGAATTGTGGTCGCAGTTCGATTTTCTGCTGCCCGGATTTCTCGGCAGCCAGAAGGACTTCACGCGCCGCTGGCGCAATCCGATCGAAAAGAATAACGACGGCGTGCGCCGCTCGTTGCTCGCGCGCCGCATCCGGCCATTCATGCTGCGGCGTCGCAAGGACGAGGTCGCGAAAGAACTGCCGGCCAAGACGACGATTGTATGTTCCGTCGATCTCGAAGGCGCGCAGCGCGATCTCTACGAAACCGTGCGCACGGCGATGCAGGAAAAGGTGCGCGCCGCGGTGAGCGCGCAGGGCCTCGCGCGCAGCCACATCATCGTGCTCGATGCGCTGCTGAAGTTGCGGCAGGTGTGTTGCGATCCGCGTCTCGTGCGCACGCTGCGGACTGCTCAGAACGTCGGCGAAGTTAGCGAAGGTTCGAGCGCTCATACGGCACGGGCTTCCGATAAAACAGAGAAGGGTGTGCGTTCCGCCAAGCTCGATCTGTTGCTCTCGATGCTGCCCGAACTGATCGACGAAGGCCGCCGCGTTCTGCTGTTCTCGCAGTTCACCGGCATGTTGTCGCTGATCGCGCAAGCGCTCGACGAAGCCGCGATTCCCTACGTGATCCTGACGGGCGACACGACCGACCGCGTCACGCCCGTGCAGCGTTTTCAGCAAGGCGAAGTGCCGTTGTTCCTGATCAGCCTGAAGGCGGGCGGCGTGGGTCTGAACCTGACCGCCGCCGACACGGTGATTCACTACGACCCCTGGTGGAATCCGGCCGCCGAGAATCAGGCCACCGACCGCGCGCATCGGCTCGGTCAGGACAAGCCTGTGTTCGTCTACAAGCTGATCGCGGCAGGCAGCATCGAAGAAAAGATCGTGGAATTGCAGGAGCAGAAGGCGGGCCTCGCCGACAGCATTCTCTCGGAAGACGCCGCAGGCGCCGCCAAATTCTCCGACGACGACCTCGACGCGCTCTTTGCGCCGATGCCCGAGCTGGAAGGCTCGAAGTGACGCGCGCGGTCGCAACGACCGTGCGTGTCGATCACAACCACGCGTCTTTCAAAAACGCCGTGCCGCTCTAAAGCCCGCCTTTTGATCGTATTCAAATCTCGTCACATCTGACTCGCTACTGTTCAAAGGCGTCACAAATCGTCAAGGATTGCTGAGTTTGACCTGATGCCGTCAACGGTTTCTTTTCGCACTCGTTGAACACGCGACCATTAATCGGTCAGTCAACGCATACGTTAAGGAAAACACCGTCATGAACAAGCAACTTCTCGCCGCCGCCGTCGCTGGTCTGTTCTCGATCGCCGCTTTCGCGCAAGCCTCCGCGCCCGCAGCTGCTTCCGCGCCGCAAGCGGCTCCGATGCATGCAGCTTCGGCCGCAACGCACGAAGGCGAGCCGGTAGCCCCGCATCATCACGCGAAGAAGCAGCACAAGCACGCGCACAAGCACGCGCATAAGCATGCACACAAGCACGCGGCATCGACGGCACAGGGCGACGACAACAGCGCGCCCGTAGCCGACGAAGCAGCGCCTGCCAAGCCGTAATTTTTCCGTCGGTTAGCGAGTCTGCGAAGAAGCGGGCCGGTGCGAGCGCATCGGCCCGCATCGCCGCATTCGCCCGCATTCGCTTCACATCGGCATGAAGAGCGCCATCCGGCCGCGACGCCGATTTGCATGATTGCATGGTTGCATTAGCGCACACACAAAAACGCGAGCGCTGAAACGCCGCTCGGCAAGATCACGATCTCTTCTCATCCGTTAATGAAAATCTGTTTGCCCCGATGCGCAGCGCCGCGCGTTCTGAAGCTGCTCGCATGGTCATTGACCGGCGCGCTGAGCGGCTGCTCGCTGCTTTCGCCGAGCACGCCGTTGCTCGAAGCGCCGGTCAGTTCGTCCTACGATCCGATCTCGGCCTGGACGGCCGGCAATGCGTCGGCCGCGTTGAATCCGCCGACCGTGCCCGCGGGGTTTTATCGCGTGAATCCGGGCGATACGCTGACGGCCATTGCGCACGACTTCGGCCGCGACGCGTCGGCGATCGCGCAATGGAATCGTCTTTCCGCGGATGGCTCGCTGCGTGCCGGGCAGATATTGCGCGTCGCTCCGCCCGCGGCAACGCAGAACGTTGCGGCCGCAACGGATCAGCGCGCGGCCACGGCAGCGGACAAGCACACGGATGCCGCATTGACCACCGCCGCCGACGCCAAAGCGCGGCTTGCCTGGCCCGTCAGCGGCGCGGTCACCGAGCCGTTCGTGGCCGGCAAGACCAAGGGCGTGACGATCGCCACGCGCGCCGGCGAACAGGTCAAAGCCGCGGCGAGCGGCCGCGTCGTCTATGCGGGCGGCGGCATCGCCGGTTATGGCCAGCTCATCATCGTCAAGCACGACTCGCATTTGTTGACCGCTTACGGCAACAACCGCGCGCTGCTCGTCAAGGAAGGCGCACCCGTCAAGAAAGGGCAGGCCATTGCGGAAGTTTCCGCGGACGCCGCCGGCGATGCGTCCGTGCATTTCGAAGTGCGCAAGGACGGCAAACCCGTCGATCCGCTCGCCTACCTTCCCAAGCGCCATTAAGCCGGCGTTTGTTTCCCCGAACCCACCAGACCGCACACGACGCGCGACGCTGTTCACGCAGCGCGGCGCGCGCGACAACGCTCATGATCTCTGATTTCCGCAGTTGTTCGACAGGCCGCCTTTCATCGGCGCTTGCATTGTTAGGTGCCGCGCTCGTGCTGGCTGGCTGCGCGCAACCCGACGCGGGCGTAAGCCCGTCGGGCTTCGACGCCCCGGCCATTCACACGCTGCGAGGCGCGGGCGGATCGCGCTCGAAACATAGCGACGGCGTCGGTGCGGACGCTGCCGGCGTGCCGCTCGCGTCGGCCCCGCAGCCGCACGCGCACCGGCAGCCGCACGCAGACGCGGACGCGGACGCGGACGCCGATGCAGACACCGACACTCAGTCCAGCGCCGACGATTCGCCCATCGTGCCGGCCTGCGCCTGCGGCAAGGGCTTTCAGCAGACGGGCTTCGCTTCGTGGTACGGCAAGCTCTTCGACGGACGCCGAACCGCGAGCGGCGAACGCGACAACATGCATGCATTGACGGCGGCGCATCGCACGTTGCCGCTCGGCGCTTGCGTGCGTGTGACGGCGCACGGCCGGCCGCGCTCGGTGGTGGTGCGCATCAACGACCGCGGGCCGTTCGCGCGCGGTCGCATCATCGATCTTTCGTATGCCGCCGCGGAAGCGCTCGGTGTTCGCGCGGCGGGCCATGCACAGGTCACGCTCGAACACATCGCGCCGGTGCGCGGCGCCGACGGCACGCGTCGCTGCATGGATCAGCCGGTCTGATGTGACGCGTCGCTCATGCCTGCCAGTTGGTTTCAGCGGGCTTACGTATGGGTGACGGCCGCCGGTCTTCCGCGGTGTTATACGCAACAGCGGACTGTAACAAATCATCGCTTGTGTAAAACGCGCTGTTTTGCGGCTCTTTGGTCGTAAGTTTTTTGATGCCGCATGCAGCATTGCTTGCGGGCTCACAGCTATTACGGCGTGCGTAATAACTACCGCCTGCGTCGTTACAAAAGTACTTCTTTCATCTTGAGGAAGACTTTCTTAGCAGCTATTTTTTGAGCACTCGTGTGGTAGCCCCCGCGAGCGTGTGGTGTTTTTTGAGCGGCATCGTCTCATGCGGGACGATGCCGTTTTTTTTCGCGCGACGCCTTGCGCCGGCGTTCGCTTCACGTCCGATCCGATCACGCGGCGATCGACCGTATAAAGAAGAACAGCGCTTATCGGATGGCTCGACGACATCCACAATGTGGCCACGGTTGCAGGCAAGCCCGCACCGTTCACTTACGCGCAACGAGCATTGGCAAGGAGCATTGCTATGGATATCCGGACGAGGGCAACAACGATTCATGTCAGAGAGCGGGGCAGCGGCGAACCGGCACTCGTGTTTCTGCACTACTGGGGCGGATCGTCGCGCACGTGGGACGCGGTTGTGGGCGAACTGTCGAGCGCGCATAGGAGCATTGCCGTCGACCATCGGGGATGGGGCAATTCCGCGGCGCCGGAGCAAGGCTATACGATCGCGGATCTGGCCAACGATGCGCACGATGTCATCGAAGCACTGAAGCTCTCGCGCTATGTGCTCGTCGGGCACTCGATGGGCGGCAAGGTCGCGCAACTGCTCGCGTCGCGCAGGCCCGAAGGACTGCAGGGCGTCGTGCTCGTCGCGCCGTCGCCGCCTTCGCCGATGGTGCTTCCCGACGAGCAGCGCGCCGCGATGGCGGCGGCGTACGACTCGCGTGAATCGATCGAATGGGTGCTGGATAACGTGCTGAGCGCGAATCCACTCACGCCGGCGCTGCGCGAGCAGGTGATCGCCGACAGCCTGCGTGGTGCGCCGCAAGCGAGAGCGGCCTGGCCGAACGCCGCGATGCTCGAGGACATCACGCACGAGGTCAGCTCGATCAACGTGCCCGTGCTCGTGGTGGCCGGCGAACTCGATCAGATCGATCGCGTGGACACGTTGCGCGCGGAGTTGCTGCCGCGAATTGCCGGCTCGCGTCTGCATGTGCTGGCGGGCACCGGACATCTGTCGCCACTCGAAGCGCCGTCAGCGCTTGCGGCAATCATCCGGCAGTTCGTTGGGGAACTGGGCGCTTCGTAGCGAGCGAGCGGCGCTGGCCCGGGCGTGCCGGCGGTGCTTGCCTGAAGCGATCCCACGGCGGCTCGTCGCCGAAAGCAGCCGCGAGGTAGTCGAGGAAGTGGCGCACCTTCAGCGGCAGATGGCGCGCGCTCGGATAGACCGCCTGGATCGCGAGCTCGGACGCCTGATACTCGGGCAGCAGTTCGACGAGCTTTCCGCATGCAATCTGCTCGCCGAATACGAACGTCGGTCCGTAGACGACGCCCGCACCGGCGAGCGCGGCTGCAAGCAGCATCTGCGTATTGTTGGCGGCGAGCCGGCAGGGCCCGTCGATTACGTGCGCGCGTCGTTCGCTGTCGAAGAGCGTCCAGTCGCCGACGGACACCGCTTCGCTGAACGTGAGCCGCGGCGCTTGCCGCAAGTCGTCGGGGCTGCGCGGCATGCCGTTGCGTGCGATGTAGTCCGGCGACGCGCAGATCACCATGCGGCAGGGCGCGAGGCGCCGCGCGATGAGCGCGGAGTCACGCAGGCGACCGATCCGCACGGCGACGTCGACACCGCTTTCCAGCAGATCGACGTAACGGTCCGACAGCGCAACTTCAACGTTGACGTGTGGGAATTGCTCCATGTATCGCGCGAGCACTTCGCCCAGGTGCATCGCTCCGAACGTGACCGGCGCGGCGACTCTGAGCACACCGCGCGCGGTGCCGTGCGCGTCGCTGGCTTCGCGGTTGGCTTCGTCATAAGCGTCGAGAATGCGCTTGCATCGCTCGTAATATGCGTGGCCGACATCCGTCAGGCTCAAGCGGCGCGTGCTGCGCTGAAGCAGCCGCGCGTTCAATTGCGCTTCGATCGCGCTGACGTACTTGCCGGCCATCGCAGCCGATAGGCCAAAGCGGCGCGCTGCCGCCGCGAAACTGCCTTCGTCGACGGCGGCGACGAACACGGCCATGCCAGTCAAGCGGTCCATGCGTTCCTCGATTCGATTGCGCAGCGATCCGCGCTGGCTATCCCGCATGAGCGGAAAATCGCGATTATCGACGCAAACGAACCACCGTTGCCAGGCTCACGCCGCCTCGGTCTCGCGACGGGGCGCCGCGCGATGCGCTGCTTGCGGCCGTTCGATCCGCCGATACGCCGCCTCGGCGAGGATCAACGCGAGCGCAATCAGCGCGGCGGCCACGACGCTCAGATAACGCCCGCCCGTCGACTGCAACACGATGCCGCCGAGCACGCCCGAACACGCGAGCCCGATATACGTGGCCGTGTTGTTCAACGCGAGCAGCAACGGCGCGACCTGCGGCGAGACTTGCACGAGCCGGTGCTGCTGCGGAACGATGAGCCCCCATCCGCAGAGACCCCAGACGATCAGCGCAATGACAGCGCTGACGACGTGCGCCGAAGTCCACGGCAGCGCGCAGAAGTTGATCGCGGCAATGCACAGCATCGCATTGATGATGTGGCGGCTCGCGAACTTGTCCACTAGACGTCCGGCCAGCAGATTCCCCACCGTCGCCGCCACGCCCCACACCAGGAACAGGCCGGCGAGCATGCGCTCGTCGCCGTGCGTCACGCGATTCAGCACGACGCCCGCGTAGGTGTAGACCATCAGGAAGCCGCCGAACGCGAACAGCGATGTGAGCAGCGTGAGCGCGACGCGCGTGTCGCGGACCGGCGTGAGCCGGTCGCGCAATTTGATCGGCTGCGGCTGCGCGACGGAGGGCAGCATCGTCCACACGCCGATCATCGCGACGAGACCCAGCAGCGTGACGAACCACAGCGTCGTTCGCCAGGTGCCGAATCCGCCGATAAACGTGCCGATGGGCGAACCGAGCGCGGTCGCTCCCGTCAGGCCCGCCGTCACCGTGGCGAGCGCGCGGCCGCGCTTTTCGGGCGACGCGAGCGCGGAGGCGACGCCCAACGCAGTAGGCGAAAAAAGCGCGGCGCCGAAGCCCGCGAGCGCGCGGGCGAACAGCACCCAGTGCAGGTCGGTGGCCATCGCGCTGATCGCGTTGCCGACGACGAAAACGCTCAGCGCGCCAACCAGCAGCGGCTTGCGCGGCCATGCGCCGGCGACGGCCGCCATCACCGGCGCGGCGATCGCGTAGGTCAGCGCATAAAACGTCACCATCAGGCCGGCCGCGCCCACCGAAGTATGCAGCGAGGCCGCCACGCCGGGGAGAATGCCGGCGACCACGAAGTTGTCGGTGCCCATCGCGAACATGCCGAGCGCGAGTATCAGTAATCGACGGTCCATGTGAAGGTTCTCTACTTTTTAGCCAGCCTGTTGCGTTCCGATGCACGACCGCGCGGCCCTGGCGCGGCGATCCGGTCCTGCCTGCGCCGGACGGCCGGCGCGATGCATAGGCCAAGCATAGCCTTCGTTGACCGCGTCTCAAATGTCGTATATACCATCAATTCAGGACATGGCTGGAGCCGCGCATGCACACGATCGGTTTTGTGGTTTTTCCGAACTTCTATCTGATGGGGTTTGCGGCCGTCACGGCGTTCGAACTGGCCAACGGCGTGCTTGAAGAGCCGGCGTACGACATAACGCTCTTGTCGGAGAAGGGCGGGCTCGTGCCGTCGTCGGCGGGGATTCGGGTAGAGACGCAGCCTTTCGGCGACGCCACGTTCGATACGGTGATGTTCGGCTCCGGCGTCGACATCGACCTCCGTTCGCCCGCGCTGACCGCGTTCGTCAGACGCTCGCTCGAAACATCGCGGCGGATCGCGGCGCCCTGCACAGGCGCGTTCGTGCTTGCCGAAGCGGGCGCGCTCGACGGCCGGCGCGCCACCACGCATTGGCGGTTCGCGAACGATCTGCAGCGCCGCTTTCCGAAGATCGCCGTCGAGGAAGATCAGATTTTTATCGTCGACGGGCCGATCTGGACGTCCGCGGGCATGACGGCCACCATCGACATGGCGCTCGCGATGATCGAGAAGGACCACGGCCAGGACGTGTCGCGCACGGTCGCGCGCAAGCTCGTGGTGTACCACCGGCGCGCGGGCGGGCAGTCGCAGTTCTCGACCTTGCTCGATCTCGACCCGAAGTCCGACAAGATCCAGAAGGCGATCGATCACGCGAACGCGAATCTGCGCAACGCTTTGACCGTCGAAGAACTCGCCGAGGTGGCGGGACTCAGCCCGCGCCAGTTCAGCCGCGCGTTCAGCGCCGAGACGGGGCAGTCGCCTGCGAAAGCGGTCGAGCATTTGCGCGTCGAAGCGGCGCGGCTGATGCTGGAAAAGGGCCGCCTGTCGCTGGATGTGATCGCGGACGAAGTGGGCTTTACGGACCGCGAGCGGATGAGGCGCGCGTTCCTGCGCACGATCGGGCAGCCGCCTCAGGCGGTGCGTCGTTTGAGCCGGGAGGCGCGCGGAGTGGTGGAGTTGCACGCGGGCTAATTGCGTGCAACAGCGGCCATAAGCGGTGGCGCCCGCAACGCCTGGTGGATTTGACAAAGCTTAAACGATTTATTTTGAGACAGTTCCTATACTGACTCACGAATGTCAAATCGCTGTTTCCGCGCTGTTTTCTGTTCCCGGCCGCGGTTTGAAAAGCAAGGCGGCGGGGCCAGCACCGCGCGAGAGAGACCAACTAATCCAATAGCGAGCCCAGTGGGCGAAGCGCTAATCGGCAGCACCTGAGAGGCAAAAACGAAAAACGTCGGAGCGGCGCGCAAGCCCGCACGGAGCGGCATTCGGCGGCATTTTGCGGCATGCAGGCGGCTCCCAAAACGGTACCTAAGCGGTGCCAAAGCGTTGCTCGAAAGGGCGATGCAATGCAAAGGCCGCCGCTGCGGCGACGTTTAATGATGCGAGCATAAACGCGCGTTTTTTTCGATTATGATTATCGCCGGTTTGATAATCGCCGCTCCTAAATCAAAGAAAATGCGCACAAATTTTGAGACGGGGCGGCAACAGCTTTACGGGGCGCGAGGCGAAGGACCATTAGTTGAAAGAAAGTGGAAGAAACTTCGAAATGAGTGGAAAGCCGGATCGTCGGTGCCAGCGAGCACCGGCATCCCGGCCGATCCGCCGGTTTGCGGCACCATTTGACGGTGCTCGTGCGCTGGCCCCAGTTATAGATGACGAACAAACGTAAGTCGCGTTGCGGGGTTTTATGAGAATTGCTGTCCTGGATGACGATTCGGCGCAGGCCGATCTAGTTTGCCAAACGCTGTCGGCGGCGGGCCATGTCTGTCATGCCTATGGCCAGGGTCGCGAACTGGTGCGGCAGTTGCGGCGCCAGACCTTCGATCTGCTGGTGCTCGACTGGAACGTGCCCGACATGTCCGGCGAAGATGTCCTGCGCTGGGTGCGGGAAAGTCTGTCGGAGCGCTTGCCCGTTCTGTTCATGACGAGCCGCGGCCATGAAAGCGACATCACGTCGATTCTGAATACGGGCGCCGACGACTACGTCGTCAAGCCGGTCTCCGGCGCGGTGCTGCTTGCGCGCGTCGGTTCGCTGCTGCGGCGCGCCTATCATCTGAAGCCGCCGTCGGCGAAAGAAGTGTTCGGCGAGTTCGAATTCGACCTGCACGCGAAGCATGTGGTGGTGCGCGGCACGAAGGTCGCGGTCACGCAGAAGGAGTTCGAGCTCGCGCTGCTGCTGTTCCAGCATCTGAGCCGGCCGCTGTCGCGTGCGCATATTCTCGACGTCATCTGGAAGCAGGCGACCGACATCCCGTCGCGCACGATGGACACGCACGTCTCGATGCTGCGCAGCAAGCTCGGCCTGCGCCCCGAACACGGCTACCGTCTGACGCCGATTTACGGCTATGGCTACCGGCTCGAACGGCTCGAATCCGCGAGCGACGCGCCGGCCGCGGCCGACCGTCGGGAAGCGGGGCAGGCGTGACCTTTGCCGTCGATCTTGCCGTCGATCTTGCCGCGGCGGAGCGCGGCAGTGCAGCGTCGGCGAGCCGCCGCGCGGGCGCGTGGCTCGCGGCAGCCGGCATGCTCGCGATTGCCTGTTTCGCACCGCCTGACGCGCACGCGCAGTCTTCGCGCGCGCCCAGGCAGCGCGCGAAAGCCGCGCCGCCCGCCTATGTCTCCTACGTGACGCGCGAAGGCGACACGCTCTATGAAATCGCCAGCCGCTATCTGATCGACGGCGGCGACTGGGCGGTGTTAAGCCGCCTGAACCACGTGCCCGCGCCGCGTCGCATGCACGCCGGCGTCGCGCTGCGCCTGCCCGCCGACAAACTGAAACAGGACCCGGAAACCGCGCGCGTGATTGCGACGAGTGGCCCCGCCGAACATGCGTTCGGCAAGGGGCCGTATGTGCCGCTTGCGGCGGGCGAGATGCTCGGCGAAGGCGACCGCATCCGCACCGGAACCAACGGCTTCGTCACGCTGGAACTGTCCGACGGCTCGCACGTGACGTTGACCGACGACGCCATGCTCGACATCGGCAAGCTGCGGCGAACCGCACTGACGGGCGCGGGCGACCGGCAACTCGAACTGCGTCGCGGGCGTGTCGAAAGCGAAGTCACGCACGCGACGAAGAAAGACGACCGCTTTCAGATCCGCTCGCCGTCGGTGGTCGCGGGCGTGCGCGGCACCCACTTCCGCGTCGCTTACGACGGCGACGCGCAAACCACCGCCGTCGAAGTGCTGGATGGCGCGGTCGGCGTCGATCCCGATTCGGCTCTCTCACGTGCACCTGCGCCCGGCGTGCCGTTGCAGGCGTCGGCGCAACTGCTCGCGGCGCGCTTTGGCAGCGTCACGCGAGCCGGCGGCGCGCCAGGCGAAGCAGTCGAACTGCTCGCCGCGCCCGCGCTTGCCCAACCGGCCCGCGTGCAGGACGGCAAGACGATGGCCTTCGATCTGATACCGGCCGGCGCCGGTGGCTCCGCTGAAACGGCGCGCAAGGCCGCCGCCTATCGCGTGCAGATTTCGCGCGACGCCGACCAGCTCGACCTGATTCGCGACCTGCGCGTGAGCACGCCGCACGCGGACTTTGGCGATCTCGCCGACGGCACCTATTTCGTGCGCATCGCCGCCATCGACGCAAACGGGCTCGAAGGTTTGCCGCAGGTGTATGGCTTCGAGCGGCGTCAGTTCGGACTGTCGGCGTCCGCCGCGCCGCGCGCCGGCAGCCACGAGTACGAGTTCCGCTGGTTCGTGAGCCGCGCGCCGGCGTCGGGCGAAACGCGCTTTCGCTTCGTCATGGCGACGACAGCGGATCTGCGTCATCCGATCGTCGATCGCGCCGATCTGACGGACGGTCAACTGGTGGTGAGCGATCTGCCGCCGGGCGTCTATTACTGGACGATCGTCGCCGAGCAGTTCGACAACGGCCGCTTCTACGAGACGACGAGCGCGGTCCGCTCGTTCACGCTCGCGCGCTGACGTTGGCGGATTGGTGATCGCTTCGGTGGCCGATTCGCTGGTAGATTCACGCAGCCGCATGCGATACGCTCGCGGACTCGCACGCCCAACAGACCCTACGCGCACGCCTTGCTGAACACACCTACGCGCCTGAGCCTCGACCCGCGCGCCCGTCTTGGACGGCGCGCGGGTCGGCGTTTTCTGATCGAATGGGCGGCGATTGGCAGTCTCGGCCTCATCGTGATCCTGCTCTGTTCGCTCGGACGCATGAGCGCGAGCGTCGATCACCTGGTGTACGACCACTTGTTGAGCTGGCGCGCGCAGCCGGTGCTGCCCGATATCGTCGTCCTCGAAATCGACAATGAAAGCGTCGCGCAACTCGGTCGCTGGCCGTGGCCGCGCAGCGTTCATGCAAAGCTGCTCGAGCAGATCGCGAGAGCGAAGCCGGCCGCCGTCGTCTACGACGTGCTCTTCACAGAACCCAATGCCGACGACGCCGCGCTTGCCCGCGCGATCGCGCTGAGCCCGACTTATCTGCCGGTGCTGCTCGAAGATGCGGGGCGCGACGCGCCGCGCGTGGTCGTCGAACCGGTCGCGCCGCTCGCGCGCGCCGCGGCCGGCCTCGGGCATATCAACCTCGAGGTGGACAGCGACGGCATCGTGCGCAGCGTCGCCCAGTTCGAAGGCGACGCCGACGCGCGCTGGCCGCAATTGATGGTGACGGTCGCAAGGGCGGCGCAGCGGGGCGCGTTTGTGCTGAATCCGCAGCCGATGAACCAGGCGAGCGCAGCGCGCGGCGACGCAAGCAACGACGCAAACCCCGACGCAAACCAAGACGCAAACCAAGACGCAAACCAAGACGCAAACCAAGACGCATCCACCGACGGCCGCTTCCTCATCCCATTCAGCCGCAACGCACAGCGCTACGCGAAGCTGAGCTTCGCGAGCGTGCTTGCCGGCGACGTCCCCGTGGATAAATTGCGTGGCCGCATCGTCGTAATCGGCGTGACCGCATCGGGCCTTTACGACCGGTTCGCGACGCCGGTGTCCGGCGAGTTGGGGCCGCTGCCCGGCGTCTACATTCATGCGAACGTGCTCGATACGCTGCTGACCGGTCGCCAGGTCCTGCCGGCCGCGCGATGGTTGCTGTTCGCGGTGTCGCTGGTGTCGCTTGCCGCGCTGCTGGCCGGTTTCCTCGTGCTGTCGCCGCGCCGCTCGTTGCTGCTCACGGGCGCGCTCTGCGTGATCGCGCTGACGGGCAGCGCCGTGCTGCTCTACGGCGCGCGGCTGTGGCTGTCGCCGGTGCCGGCGATCATCGGCGTGGTGGTGGTCTATCCGATCTGGAACTGGCGGCGCCTCGAAATGACGATGGCCTATCTGCGCAAGGAACTGCAGCGTCTCGCCGACGAACCGCACTTGCTGCCGCAGACTCCGCAGACGCCGCAACGCCGCCGCGAATTCGGCGGCGACGTGCTGGAGCAGCACATGGCGCTGATGGCGCAAGCCGCGCAACGCGTGCAGGACATGAAGCGCTTCGTGTGGGACAGCCTGAACAGCGTGCCGGAGCCGATCCTCGTCAGCGACGTCCGCGGCATCGTACTGATCGCCAATCATGCCGCGAAGGCGCATTTCGCGCGGCTCGGCGCGCCCATGCCGGAAGGACGTGCGATGCAGGCCGTGCTCGGCGGCCTGACGCTCGTCAAAGCGATCGACAGCGGCGCGGCGTCGGACGCCGACCAAACGCTCTTCGCGCGCGCACACTGGCCCGCGCTGCTCGATCCCGCGCGCAGCGAATTCGCCGCGCTGATGGCGCAGGGCGTCGAGGTGCGCGACGCCGACGAACGCGATCATCTGCTGCGCTATGCAAACTGCACCAACGCGCAAGGCGAGACAACCGGCTGGATCGCGGGTCTCGTCGACGTGTCCGCGCTGCACGCAGCCGAGCGTCAACGCGAAGACGCGCTGCGGCTGCTGTCGCACGACATGCGTTCGCCGCAGGCGTCGATTCTCGCGCTCGTCGAAATGGAGCGCGCACGCGAGACGCCGGCGCTCGCGCGCGGCGTGCTCGAGCGCATCGAACGTTATGCGCAACGCGCGCTGACACTCGCCGACGACTTCGTGCAACTCGCGCGCGCCGAATCGCAAACCTACATGCTGGAGCCGGTGAATCTCGCCGAGCTGATGATCGACGCGAGCGACGAAGTCTGGCCGCAGGCGCACGCGAAGCGCATCGCGCTCGATACCGGAACGGACAGCGCAACAGGCCGCAACGACGACAACGATGCCGACGGCCACTGGATCTGCGCGGACCGTTCGCTGATGACGCGCGCGCTCGTCAACATCCTCAACAACGCGGTCAAATATAGTCCACCGGATACGCGCATCGCCTGCGAGCTGTCGTATGTGAAGTCTGCCGGCGTGTCGTGCACGATCCGCGATGAGGGCTATGGCATTCCGGAGGAACAGCAGGCCGGTTTGTTCGAGCGCTTCAGGCGATTCCATGAAACCGAGCGGCCCGATGTGGGCGGCGCGGGGCTCGGCATGGCCTTCGTGAAGACAGTCGTCACCCGCCACGGCGGCGATGTCGAGGTCGTGAGCGCGCCTGGCCGCGGCACGGCGGTAACGATCCGCCTGCCAGCACTGGACGACGAACAATCGGACGTACCCGCATGGCCTCTTCATGGCGTGTGAGCGCGCAACCTATCGAAGCGAGGAGAGAACGGTGAAAGCGGTGAAAGCGGTGAAAGGGCTGAATGCGATCCTTATCGGCGCGCTGCTCGCGGCGGCGACTCTCGCCGGCTGCACCGGCATGCACGCCGACGTGCATACCGCCACGCCTGCAACTGCACTGCCAGGCGAGCGGACCTATAGCTTCGCGCGCATGCCGACGCAGGGCGCGCAGGGTGCGCAGAGCGACCACGCGCAGATCGAAACCCAACTGCGAGACGAACTGGCGAGGCAGGGCTTTGCCGATACCGCTGACCGTCCCGCGCACTACGTGCTGTCAGTCGGATACGAAACGCGTCCCGCCGAAATTGGCGTGGATCGCAGCGACTGCACCGCCGGCGATTGCGGTCCGCAGAGCGGCGCACCGTTCTCGCTATTCGGGGCACGCGCGTATCGGCATACGCTGACGCTGCGTTTTTTCGAGCGCGCGAGCGGACGCGAGGTCTACAAAGTGAGCGCGGCCAGCACGGATCGCGACGCCGATCCGATGCGCGCGACGCCGTCGCTGATCAAGAGCGCGCTGGCTCAATTTCCCTTCGACGCACCGTCCGACTGGCGCGTCAAATTGCGCATGGATAAAGCGCGCGGCGTGCCGGATGTCGTGTCCGTCGAGCCGCTTAAAAAGTAACGCCGCTGCTGCGTTTTAGAGGTTCTCAGGCCAGCGGTTTTCGAACACACAATCGGCGAGCGGCATGCGATCCGCCCAACGCTCGGTCTGCAGCATCGGCTCGCTATAGAACCGGTCGACGTGCCCAAGACACAGTATCGCGACCGGCCGCGCGCCTTCGGGCATATGCAGAAGCCGGCGCACCGTATCGACGTCGAAGAGCGACACCCAGCCCATGCCGAGGCCTTCCGCGCGCGCGGCGAGCCACATGTTCTGGATCGCGCACGCGACTGACGCGAGGTCCATCTCCGGCAACGTGCGCCGGCCGAAAATGTGCCGCTCGCGGCCGTCCATCAGCGCCATCACGAGCAGCTCGCCGCATTCCAGCATGCCTTCCACTTTCAGCTTCATGAACTCTTCGCGGCGTTTGCCGAGCGCGTCGGCGGTGGCAAGCCGTTCGCTTTCGACGGTTGCATGCAGCGCGGCGCGCAACGCGGGATCGGTGATGCGCGCGATCCGCCACGGCTGCATGAAGCCCACGCTCGGCGCGTGATGCGCGGCGTCGAGGAGACGCTGCAACACAGCGGCATCGACGGGATCGCGCACGAAATGGCGCATGTCGCGGCGCTCGTGGATCGCGCGATAGACCGCATCGCGGTCGGCGTCGTTAAAAGGCTTGGCCATTGAAGAGAGCGGCCGCGAAAGCCGGGTTGGAGGGCCAGTAAGCGTGCATATAAGTTGCGACGATGGAGCCGGCGCGATATAGCGCCTCGCCGGGCGCATCGCCTTGAGGCCGCGTGGCTGAGCGCAGCGGCACTAACGCCGTGCTCACCTTCGAGTAGTGAAAGGTGTGGCCGGTCATCACGCCATGCACGCTGTCGATCTGCTGCATGCCGAGTGCGGTGAAGCGCGTTTGCATCGTCGCGTGGCCGGGCAGCAGGCCGAGCATCGGCGTGCTGACGCCTTGCGTGTCGGTGAGTTGATCGAGCAGATACAACATGCCGCCGCATTCGGCGACGAGCGGTTTGCCGTTTGCCACATGCGCGCGGACCGCTGCGGCGCTGCGCGTGTTGCCGCCGAGCGCCGCCGCGTGCAGTTCGGGGTAGCCGCCGGGCAGATACACAGCGTCCGTGCCCGCGGACAACGGCTCGTCGGCGAGCGGCGAGAAGTATTGCACGCGCGCGCCGAGTGCTTGCAGCAGCGTGACGTTGGCCGGATAGATGAACGAGAACGCCGCGTCGCGCGCAATCGCGATCTGCTTGCCTTGCAGAAGCGGCGGCAGCGCGCGCGGCGTGGGCGCGCCGAATTCGACGGCGGGCGGCAGGTCGGCTAACGCCGTATCGGCGAGCGCATCGGCGGCGCGTTCGAGGCGCGCGTCGAGGTCGTCGATTTCGGCGGCCTGGTGCAAGCCAAGGTGACGGTCGGGCAATTCGATTTCATCGCTTGCTGCGAGGTGGCCGCACCAGCGCAGCGTCGGCGGCAACGCTTCTTGCAGCATCTGCGCGTGACGCGCGGAGCCGACGCGGTTCGCGAGCACGCCATGAAACGGCACGTGCGGCCTGAAATTCGCGAGCCCGAACGCGACCGCGCCGAAGGTCTGCGCCATCGCCTTCGCAGAAATGACGGCGAGCACGGGCACCCCGAAAGCGCTCGCGAGATCCGCGCTGCTCGGTGTGCCGTCGAAGAGACCCATCACGCCTTCGATCAGGATCAGATCGGCTTCGGCCGCAGCCTCGGCAAGCAGATTGCGGCACGCGTCCTGACCGACCATCCACAGATCGAGCGACAACACCGGCGCGCCGCTCGCGTGCGCCAGAATCATCGGATCGAGAAAGTCGGGCCCGGTCTTGAAGACACGCACGCGCCGCCCGAGCCGCCGATGGTAGCGCGCAAGACCCGCGGTGATCGTGGTCTTGCCCTGGCCCGACGCGGGCGCGCTGATGAAGAGCGCGGGGCAGGCGGACACGTTCAGAACTCCACGCCGCGCTGCGCTTTCACGCCTTGCTCGCGATATGGATGCTTGACGATGCGCATTTCTGTGACGAGGTCGGCGGCTTCGAGCAGCGCGTCGGGCGCATGACGGCCCGTCACGACCACATGAAGCATCTCTGGACGCGCGGCGATGACGGACAGCACTTCGTCGAGCGGCAGGTACTCGTACTTGAGCACGGTGTTCAGCTCGTCGAGGATCACCATCTGATAGTCGCCGCTTTCGATCATCCGGCGCGCTTCGTCCCAGCCCTTGCGCGCGGTCGCGATGTCGGCGTCGCGGTTCTGCGTGTTCCAGGTGTAGCCGTCGCCCATCGTGACGAAATCGCAGTTGGCAATCGCGCCGAGAAAGTCGCGCTCCGACGTATGCAGCGCGCCCTTGATGAACTGCACGACGCCAAGACGCATGCCGTGGCCGAGCACGCGCACGGCCATGCCGAATGCAGCGGTCGTCTTGCCTTTGCCGGTGCCGGTGTTGACGATCAGCAGACCCTTTTCGACGGTCGCGTTGGCCTGTTTCTTTTCGTGGCCTTCGCGCCGGCGTTCGGTCATGCGTTGATGCGATTCGGGATCGGTCTTCATGGAAGGTCCTGGTCAGTGAAGGTGGCGCTGCGCGGCAGCGCGTGTTCGGTCGATGCAATCGCCACAGTGACGCCCGCGTGAACGGTTTTGCGAGCGACGAGATAGGGCGTGTGAGCAGCAGCGTGGATCGACGCGCCGAGCAACGCACAAGGTTCGCAGACGCCGTCGACGCCGAGATGCTCGCGCGCCGCCGCCGACGGCTCGGCGACATGCAGCGCGGCAATCTGCTCGCGAGTGAACAGCTTCAGCGGTAACCCGTGGCGCGAGCAGAACGCGAGCAAGCCGGGTTCTTGCGCTTTGGTTTCGATCGAGGCGACGGCCGCGATGTCTTCGAATGAATGCGAGCCGAGCGCTGCGCGCACAGCGTTTTCGATTTCTTCCGCCGACGTCTGCAAGCGGCAACCGATGCCCACGCTAAGCGTTTTCATCGGACATCCTTCGCCAGCGACGCCACGCCGCCGATCACCACGATCGCGGGCGAGCCGAGTCCCGCGCGCGCGACGGCATCGGCGAAATCACCGAGTGTCGCGAGCGCATGCCGCTGCTCGGGGCGCGTTGCGGATTCGATCGCGGCACACGGAGTCTGTGCCGACATGCCCGCTGCCAGCAACGCGCCGACGATGTCGTTCAGCCGCCGCATGCCCATATAGATCACGAGCGTCATGCGCGTGGCGGCGAGCGCGGCCCAATCCGGCTCGCTCGTGCCCGCGCCGTGGCCGGTCACGAACACCACGCCTTGCGCATGATCGCGGTGCGTGACCGGAATGCCGATGGCCGCCGGCGCCGCAATGCCGGCCGTGATGCCGCTGACGATTTCGACGTCGACGCCCGCCGCATGCAGCGCCTGTTGCTCTTCGCCGCCTCTGCCGAACACGAAGGGATCGCCGCCTTTGAGTCGCGCGACGCTGCGCCCTTCGTTCAGATGCGCGAGCATTTGTTCGACGATGCCGTGTTGCGGCGTCGACGGATGACCGCCGCGCTTGCCGACATACACGATGCACGCATCGGCGCGCGCAAATTGCAGCACGTCGGGGTTCACCAGATCGTCGACGAGTATCACGTCGGCTTGCGCGAGCGCGCGGGTTGCCTTCAGCGTCATCAGTTCGACGTCGCCGGGGCCTGCGCCGATCAGCCATGCGCGTTTCATCGCGGCATGCGCCGCGCCGACGCGCATGCAATCATGCAGCGTCGGTGTACACGCAATGTGATGGAGATTGAAGTCATTTGAAACTGTGCATTCGCGCACGACAGTAAACGCGGATTGCAGACCGCTTCCCTAAGTCGTGCTTGAGCGCCTTCACATCCGTCCCTCGCGGATTCCGGCGGCCGGCGGCGTGACGTCGAGAACGCACGGCCGCCTCCGCGTCTGGCCGGTATCCGGGCTGGCGGCCTCACGCGCTTTGCCTTCCCGCCCACATTCATTCGAATGTGCTGGACAGTGGCACTGAAAACGCATGTGCGGCGCAAAAAATAATCGCGCCGCCGGTCGCTTACCGTTGCGGGGACAGCACAGGTTGAGCGCAAGCGCGCTGCCTGTTTCCCGTTTAACTGCACACGCGAGCGCATGTGCGGGCACCAGACGCGCGCATACGATAGCACACGGCAAGCCCGTCCGATAAGCGCGCCGGGCTTGCGTTTTCTTGACGGCGCAAGGCGCGCGGCCTACACTCGCACGCACTTCTGGTGCTCGTGTGCGCGCTCGTGCGCATGCAGTTAAACGGGAAACAGGGCGCCCGCCTCGCATGGATCGGGTCAACCTGTGCTGCCCCCGCAACGGTAAGCGAAAAGCGACGTCATGGCGGTTTGCATGGCGCCGCGGAGCCGGCTTCGATGTCCACGCGCAAGGCCGCGTCGGCATATCACCACTGGGCGAGAAATCACTCGTCCGGGAAGGGGAAGCGGCGCTTTCGCCAGCCCGGATACCGGCCGGAACACGAAGGGCGAACGCCGCGGGGAAGCGGCGCTGCGCTCATGACCTCATACCCGTATTCTGCGTTTCCCTGGTGTAGCGGCAAGGCCGTCGTGCGTTCCCGCGTTTTGCGATGCGACGTCATGCGCAAAGCGCGTGATTCGGCCGGCCAGCAGATGCAACTCTCACGGATGGACTCACCATGCAAGTTCAGATGCGCAAGATTCCCGTCACCATCGTCACGGGCTTTCTCGGCAGCGGCAAGACGACGTTGCTGCGGCACATTCTTCGGAATGCGGGCGGCAAGCGCATTGCGGTGATCGTCAACGAGTTCGGCGAGCTCGGCATAGACGGCGAAATCCTCAAAGGTTGCGGCATTGGTTGCGATGAAAACGGCGTCGAGACCGAAGGCCAATTGTATGAACTGGCGAACGGTTGCCTGTGCTGCACGGTCCAGGAAGAGTTCTTTCCGGTGATGGAAAAGCTCGTCGAGCGCCGCGAGCAGATCGACCATGTGCTGATCGAAACGTCGGGGCTCGCGTTGCCGAAGCCGCTCGTGCAGGCGTTCAACTGGCCGCAGATCAAGAACAGTTTCACGGTGGATGCGGTGATTACCGTCGTCGATGGACCCGCTGCGGCAAGCGGCCAATTCGCTGAAAATCCGCTTGCCGTCGACGCGCAACGCAAGGCCGATCCGAATCTCGACCACGAGTCGCCGCTGCACGAATTGTTCGAGGATCAATTGTCGGCTGCGGATCTGGTGATTCTGAACAAGACCGATCTGCTCGACGAAGCAGGCCAGAACGCGGTCGAAGCCGTGATTCGCGCCGAAATTCCGCCGCAGGTGAAGATCGTGCGCGCCCATAGGGGCGAGCTCGATCTGCACGCGTTGTTCGGGCTCGAAGCGGCGTCGGAGGAAACCATTCACTTGCGCCACGACCATCACGGTTCGGCCGACGACGCCGATCATCATCACGATGAGTTCGATTCGGTGGTCGTGAATGCAAAGGCGCAGTCGCGTGAAGCGGTGATCGCCGCGCTGCAAGGACTCGTGGGGAACAACACGATTTATCGCGTGAAGGGTTTCGCGGCGTTGCCGGGCGCGCCGATGCGGCTCGTCGTTCAAGGCGTGGGCCGGCGCTTCGATAGTTATTTCGATCGACGCTGGCAGCCAGGTGAACTGGAAGAACTAGGCGAAGGCGCCGAAAGCCGCTTCGTGCTGATCGGTGAAGACCTCGACCAGGCTGCGCTGCAACGCGCGTTCGACGCCGCGCTCGGCGTCGCAGCCGCTGTCGCCGCGCAACAGACGTAAGCCGGTATAGACACATGCATCTGCTGCGCACCACGCCGGGCGGTTTCGTCGACGATACGCAAGGCGTGATCCGCATCGATCAGCGGCCCGCGGACATCGTCATTCTGAGTTCCGCGGATACGACGCTGTCGTTGCTCGCGAGCGTGTTTCCCCGTCTCGGCGACGGCTTTCCGAGCGTGCGCCTCGCGAATGTCACGTATCTGCGGCAGCCTGCCTCCGTGGACTTTTACGTCGAAGACGTGTTGCAACATGCGCGCGTGGTCGTGGTCGATCATCTTGGCGGCGAGGCGTATTGGCCGTACGGCATCGAGCAGGTGGTCGCGCTTGCGGAGCGCAAACAGCAGACGCTCGCGATGTTTTCCGGCGATCTCCAGGAAGATCCGAACCTGCTCGCACGCAGTACCGCCGATGCAGCGTTATGCCATCAACTGTGGCGCTATCTGCGCGAAGGCGGGCCGCAGAACGCCGAGGCGTTCCTGCGCTGCATCGCGCATCGCGCGCTTGGGTGGGGCCGCGAACCGGCGCCGCCGCGCGCGTTGCCAGCCGCGTCGCTCTACCATCCCGCATGCGATACGCCGACTATCGCCGACTGGCAGGCGCGCTGGCAGCATGCCGCGCCTGTTGCCGCGATTCTGTTCTACAAGGCGCATCTTCAGGCGGCCAATACCGCGGTGTTCGACGCGCTGATCGACGCGCTCGAATCAGAAGGCATGAACCCGCTGCCGATTGCGATCACGTCGCTGAAAGATGCGATGAGCCGCGAAGTCGTGCAGTCGTTGTGCGCGCAACATGACGCCGCACTCGTGCTCAACACCACTGCGTTCGCCGCGTCTGCGATCGACGATCCGGAGCCGCTCGCGCTCGCAGGCGATGCGCCGGTGCTGCAAGTAATCCTGAGCGGCGGCAATCGCGACGACTGGGTGAAGGACAACCAGGGCCTCAATTCGCGCGACATCGCGATGCATATCGCGCTGCCGGAAGTGGACGGCCGCATCATCACGCGCGCGATCAGTTTCAAGGGACTCGCCTATCGTTGTCCGCATACGGAAGTCGACGTGGTCCGCTATCAGCCGGATCTCGAGCGCGTGCGTTTTCTCGCTGAACTGAGCCGCCGCTGGTGCCGGCTGCGTTCGCTCGATAACGCCGAAAAGAAGCTCGCGCTGATTCTCGCCAACTATCCGATGAGCGAGGGACGCATCGGCAATGGCGTCGGGCTCGACACGCCGGCGTCGGTGGTCGGCATTCTGTCGATGCTGCGCGACGAAGGTTATCGCGTGGCCGACGTGCCAGAAAACGGCGACGCGCTGCTGAAGAAGCTGACCGAAGGCGTGACGAACGATCCCGTCGTGCGCGATCTGCGGCCCGCTTTGCAAAGCTTTGCGCTTGGCGACTACCTCGCGTATTTCAACGCGCTGCCTGCTCAGACGCGCGATGCGCTGAATGCGCGCTGGGGCTCGCCGGACCAGGACCCGACCGTGCGGCGCGGCCGTTTCATGATTTCGGGCTGGCGCTGCGGTCATGTGTTCGTCGGCATTCAGCCGTCGCGTTCACGTGACCAGGGCGATTACGCGAGCTATCACGACGCCGAGCTGGTGCCGCCGCATGCGTACCTGGCGTTCTATTTCTGGCTGCGTCATCAGTTCGGCATCGACGCAATCGTGCATGTCGGCAAGCATGGCAACCTGGAATGGCTGCCGGGCAAGAGCGTCGCGTTGAGCGATACCTGTTGGCCCGATCTGATTCTCGGGCCGATGCCGCATCTGTATCCGTTCATCGTCAACGATCCGGGCGAGGGCAGCCAGGCGAAACGCCGTGCGCAGGCGGTGATCGTCGATCACCTGATGCCGCCGCTCACGCGCGCGGAAAGCTATGGGCCGCTGCAGGATCTCGAGCGCCAGGTCGACGAATACTATGAAGCATTGATGGTCGATCCGCGCCGCTCGAAGCTGTTGCGGCGCACGATTCTCGCGACCATCGTAGAACACAGGTTGCATGAAGAGCTGAGCCTGTCGGCGCCGAAGGGCGAGGACGATGAAGATGTGCTGCTGACCCGCGTCGATGCGTGGCTCTGCGAATTGAAAGAGGCGCAGATTCGCGATGGGTTGCACACGTTCGGTCAATCGCCGCACGGCGTGCAACGGCGCGATACGTTGCTCGCGCTGGGGCGCTTTCCCGTCGGTGATGGGCAAGGCCGCAACGCAGGTTTGATCGATGCGTTGGCGCGCGATCTGAACATCGATCGGTTCTTCGATCCGTTGTCTGTCGATTGGTCGGCGGCATGGACGGGTCCGCGTTCCGATGTTCTGCAACGCGTGAGCGACGCGCCGTGGCGGCATTGCGGCGATACGCGCGAGCGTCTGGAACTGCTCGCAGCCGACATGCTTCGAGCAATGTGCGAGGAGCAAGGCGACGCTTCAAACGCTTTCGCCGAAGTCAGCCTGCCGCAAGCATCACGCGTACTCGAACGTTTGCGCGACGACGTGCTGCCGCGGCTCGACGCATGCGGCCCCCAGGAGATGCTGCATCTGAAGCGCGGTCTCGAAGGGCGTTTCGTGCCGCCGGGGCCGAGCGGTTCGCCATCGCGTGGCCGGCCCGATGTGCTTCCCACAGGGCGCAACTTCTATTCGGTCGACACGCGCGCGGTTCCCACGCAAGCCGCCTGGTCGCTCGGGCTCAAGTCGGCTCAGCAATTGATCGAGCGGCATCTGCAGGAACACGGCGATTATCCGCGCGCGATCGGTCTTTCCGTATGGGGCACCGCGACCATGCGTACCGGCGGCGACGACATCGCGCAGGCGCTAGCGCTGCTCGGCGTGCGGCCGAAGTGGGCGCCGGGCAGCCATCGCGTGACCGACTTCGAGATCATGCCGATCGAAGCGTTCGACCGTCCGCGTATCGACGTCACGTTGCGCGTGTCCGGTTTTTTCCGCGACGCTTTCGCCAACGTGATGCACCTGTTCGATGCGGCAGTGCAGGCCGTCGCCGAACTCGACGAACCCGCGGAGCTCAATCCGATTCGCGCGCGTGTTCTGCGTGAACGCGATGCGTTGATCGCGCGCGGCATGGACGCCGCCGAAGCGCGCAAGCGCGCCGGCTGGCGCGTGTTCAGCGCGCGGCCCGGCGCATATGGTGCGGGCTTGCAGGACATGATCGACTCGCAACAGTGGCAGACCGACGCGGACCTCGCGAACGCGTATCAGGCGTGGGGCGGTTATGCGTACACGCAGAAGAGTGCGGGCGAAGAGGCGCGTCAGGCGTTCGGCGCACGCCTCGCCGCAATGGATGTCGTCTTGCAGAATCAGGACAACCGCGAACACGATCTGCTGGATTCCAACGACTACTATCAGTTTCAGGGCGGCATGGTGGCGGCCGTGCGGCATCTCGCGGGCAATCAGCCGAGCGTCTATCACGCCGATCACAGCAATCCGGCCGCGCCGCGCGTTCGCACGCTTCATGAGGAAATCGCGCGCGTGATCCGCTCGCGCGTGGTCAACCCTAAATGGATCGACGGTGTGAAGCGCCACGGTTATAAGGGCGCTTCCGAAATCGCGGCCACAGTCGATTGTCTCTACGGCTATGACGCGACCGCGCGCGTGGTCGCGGATCATCAATATGCGCTCGTCGCCGATGCTTATCTGAACGATCGCGACACGCGCGAGTTCTTGCAACAGCACAATCCGCATGCGCTGCATTCGATTTGCGAGCGTCTGCTCGAAGCGATGCAGCGCGGTTTGTGGCAGGCGCCTGGCGACTATCGCGCGCAGGTCGAACAGCATCTGCTCGCGAGCGAACAGCAGATCGAAGGAATGCAATCATGAATGCAGCCACGAATGCAGCCACGCACGATGCACGCGACGGCGCGCCGCAGAAAAGGCCCGCGTTTCCGTTTGCCGCGTTGATCGGACAGCCTGCGTTGCAGCAGGCATTGCTGCTCGCGGCGATCGATCCGGGCATCGGCGGCGTGCTGGTCAGCGGGCCGCGCGGCACGGCGAAATCGACGGCCGCGCGTGCGCTCGCCGAGTTGTTGCCGGAAGGGCAACTCGTGAACCTGCCGCTTGGCGCAAGCGAGGATCGTCTGATCGGCACGCTCGATATTGAAACGGTGCTGCGCGACGGCTCCGTGCGCTTCTCGCCTGGGCTGCTCGCGAAAGCGCATCGCGGCGTGCTGTATGTGGACGAAGTGAACCTGCTGCCCGATGCGCTCGTCGATGCGTTGCTCGATGCGGCGGCGAGCGGCGTGAACACTGTCGAACGCGATGGCGTATCGCATCGTCATGAGGCGAGCTTCGTGCTGATCGGCACGATGAATCCTGAAGAGGGCGAATTGCGGCCGCAATTGATCGACCGTTTTGGCCTGATGGTGGAGTTGCAAAACTGTTTCGAGCCGCGCGTGCGTGAGCAGATCGTGAAGGCACGGCTCGCGTTCGATCTGGATGCTGCTGGTTTTCGTGCGGCTTATGCGCAAGAGCAGGCGCGGTACATCGAGCGGATTCATGCGGCGCGCGAGGCGCTGCCGCAGCTTTCTTTCGACGACGCAGTGCACGCGCACGTCAGTGCGTTGTGTATCGACGCTGCCGTGGACGGCTTGCGCGCCGATCTCGTGATGCTTCGCGCGGCGCGTGCGCTCGCAGCGTTCGAACTCGCGGATGCGGTGACGCCGCAGCATGTCGATCGCGTTGCCGATGCGGTGCTGATGCATCGGCGGCGTGAGCGGGGGGCATCATCTGCGAGTAGTGCGCGGGATAGCGAAACGGAGTCCTCGCGTGAGTCGCAGCGGGGCTCGACTGCGCATTCGCCTTCGTCTTCGTCTTCACCTTCGCCAGACGAGGCCGCTGGCGGCGAAGGCGATTGGGGTTATCTGCCACCGCAGCCGGCCGCGACGACGCACGTCAAAGGCGTTATCCCGCTCAACGTAAAAAAACGCTGAGCCATCGGAAGGGCGCCGCCGCTGAGTTGGACAGCGGTTTTCGATGGCGGCAAAAGGCGGATGCGGTCTTGCGTTCACGTGGCGATGCGCGTCTTGAGATGCGTGGTAATTCGAGCCGGCGTATCGCATGGCCGCAGACATTCGCCGCGATGGGGAAACAACGGCGGCGCGCGCTGAGTGCCGAAGATCTGCGCTTCATGCGTGATGTACCGCGCGGCGGTGTGCTGCATTGCTTCGTGCTGGACTGTTCGGGCTCGATGCTGGCCGGAGAGCGTCTCGCGCTTGCCAAGGGTTTGCTGATTGCGCTGTTCGACCGCGCGAGCGCGATGCGTGCGGAGGCTGCGCTAGTCTGCTTCGGCGGAGCGGGTGCGGATTTGCGTTTCGGTCCCGCCGTGCCGCGCTGGTGGAACGAGCGATGGCTCGAGCCAGTCGGCGGTGGCGGCGGTACGCCGTTCGCAGCGGGCGTTCAGTGCGCCACGCAACTGCTGGAGCGCAGCGCGCGGCGCAAGCCCGCGCAGCAGCGCTGGGTGTGGATACTCACCGATGGACGCACAACAGATGAGGCGGCACGGCCTCCTCACGCGGACGAGATCGTATTCGTCGACTTCGAGCACGGCACGATACGGCTTGGCCGCTGCGAGAGACTGGCTACCGCCTGGGGCGCGCGGCACCTGACGCCGGAAGAACTGATCGGCTGAAGGGCGAGAAGATCTGCCGACGACGAGGCGGCTATTCAGTGACAAGTATTTTCATTGGATAACTAACTATTCTATTCGCCGGAGAAGAGTGCGGCTTGTTGCCGCTTTTTCTTGCACTTCTGAACTTTTCGAAAATAATTGCAGAGAAGGGGTTGACGGGTTGCGGACCGCATCGCATAATTCGCCTCCCGTTTGATGACGGACGCGAAGAAAGCAGAGCTTCTGAGCGAATGATCTTTAAAAACTAACAGCCGATAAGTGTGGGCGCTTGATGCGCGACGCGCGCCGGGTTGCGGGGTTTAACTCCGGAATCTGGCGGTAAAGCGAAAGTATCAAGTCTCACACAGTAATGAAAGGAAGGTTTGGCCATCGAGAGATGGTTAGACACTTCGTCAGTACGTTGAGTGAGCGACCGGGTTCGAAAGAGCCCGAAAACAGTAACAGGTTTGAACTGAAGAGTTTGATCCTGGCTCAGATTGAACGCTGGCGGCATGCCTTACACATGCAAGTCGAACGGCAGCACGGGAGCAATCCTGGTGGCGAGTGGCGAACGGGTGAGTAATACATCGGAACGTGTCCTGTAGTGGGGGATAGCCCGGCGAAAGCCGGATTAATACCGCATACGCTCTGCGGAGGAAAGCGGGGGATCCTTCGGGACCTCGCGCTACAGGGGCGGCCGATGGCAGATTAGCTAGTTGGTGGGGTAAAGGCCTACCAAGGCGACGATCTGTAGCTGGTCTGAGAGGACGACCAGCCACACTGGGACTGAGACACGGCCCAGACTCCTACGGGAGGCAGCAGTGGGGAATTTTGGACAATGGGCGCAAGCCTGATCCAGCAATGCCGCGTGTGTGAAGAAGGCCTTCGGGTTGTAAAGCACTTTTGTCCGGAAAGAAAACCGCCTGGCTAATATCCGGGCGGGATGACGGTACCGGAAGAATAAGCACCGGCTAACTACGTGCCAGCAGCCGCGGTAATACGTAGGGTGCAAGCGTTAATCGGAATTACTGGGCGTAAAGCGTGCGCAGGCGGTTCGCTAAGACAGATGTGAAATCCCCGGGCTTAACCTGGGAACTGCATTTGTGACTGGCGGGCTAGAGTATGGCAGAGGGGGGTAGAATTCCACGTGTAGCAGTGAAATGCGTAGAGATGTGGAGGAATACCGATGGCGAAGGCAGCCCCCTGGGCCAATACTGACGCTCATGCACGAAAGCGTGGGGAGCAAACAGGATTAGATACCCTGGTAGTCCACGCCCTAAACGATGTCAACTGGTTGTCGGGCCTTCATTGGCTTGGTAACGTAGCTAACGCGTGAAGTTGACCGCCTGGGGAGTACGGTCGCAAGATTAAAACTCAAAGGAATTGACGGGGACCCGCACAAGCGGTGGATGATGTGGATTAATTCGATGCAACGCGAAAAACCTTACCTACCCTTGACATGTACGGAAGTCCGCTGAGAGGTGGATGTGCCCGAAAGGGAGCCGTAACACAGGTGCTGCATGGCTGTCGTCAGCTCGTGTCGTGAGATGTTGGGTTAAGTCCCGCAACGAGCGCAACCCTTGTCCCTAGTTGCTACGCAAGAGCACTCCAGGGAGACTGCCGGTGACAAACCGGAGGAAGGTGGGGATGACGTCAAGTCCTCATGGCCCTTATGGGTAGGGCTTCACACGTCATACAATGGTCGGAACAGAGGGTCGCCAAGCCGCGAGGTGGAGCCAATCCCAGAAAACCGATCGTAGTCCGGATCGCACTCTGCAACTCGAGTGCGTGAAGCTGGAATCGCTAGTAATCGCGGATCAGCATGCCGCGGTGAATACGTTCCCGGGTCTTGTACACACCGCCCGTCACACCATGGGAGTGGGTTTTACCAGAAGTGGCTAGTCTAACCGCAAGGAGGACGGTCACCACGGTAGGATTCATGACTGGGGTGAAGTCGTAACAAGGTAGCCGTATCGGAAGGTGCGGCTGGATCACCTCCTTTCCAGAGCTGAACGTGTCAAACGTTGAGCGCTCACGCTTATCGGCTGTAGTGAAGAAACGCAGACAGACTCAGGGGTCTGTAGCTCAGTCGGTTAGAGCACCGTCTTGATAAGGCGGGGGTCGATGGTTCGAATCCATCCAGACCCACCATGTCATGTCTGGTGAGCTGGTCGGCTGTGACTCCTGCGATCTCTGTATGACCGGGGGGATTAGCTCAGCTGGGAGAGCACCTGCTTTGCAAGCAGGGGGTCGTCGGTTCGATCCCGTCATCCTCCACCAATCCTCAATGCGTAGCGTTCTGTGAAACAGGCAGAGCGTTGTGCATTGGCGATTGAGCCAGTCAGCAAGTGATATGAAGCAGAGCTTTATATCGGCTGTCGTTCTTTAACAATCAGGAAGAAGTAGTAAAGAGATTCACGAAAGCATACTTAGAGATGGGTGTGCGAGTAGGTGAATCAGGGTTGTGATTGTATCGATGTATTTTAAAGGTAATCGAAAGATTGCTCTTGGAATACGGCGCAACACGAATACTCAACCTGTAGCGAGTGATCGGATCGCTGGTCCCCTTCGGGGATCGGGCCAGAGTAAGTGCTAAAGCACTAACACTGGCCGAGAAGACACACCCGTTATAGGGTCAAGCGAACAAGTGCATGTGGTGGATGCCTTGGCGATCACAGGCGATGAAGGACGCGGTAGCCTGCGAAAAGCTACGGGGAGCTGGCAAACGAGCTTTGATCCGTAGATGTCCGAATGGGGAAACCCACCTCTTTTGAGGTATCCGTGGCTGAATACATAGGCCATGCGAAGCGAACGCGGTGAACTGAAACATCTAAGTAACCGCAGGAAAAGAAATCAACCGAGATTCCCAGAGTAGTGGCGAGCGAAATGGGACCAGCCTGTACTCTTTATCTTCATTGTTAGTCGAAGGCTCTGGAAAGTGCCGCCATAGCAGGTGATAGCCCTGTAGACGAAAACAGCGAGGAAGAACTAGGTGTACGACAAGTAGGGCGGGACACGTGAAATCCTGTCTGAAGATGGGGGGACCATCCTCCAAGGCTAAATACTCGTGATCGACCGATAGTGAACCAGTACCGTGAGGGAAAGGCGAAAAGAACCCCGGGAGGGGAGTGAAACAGATCCTGAAACCGCATGCATACAAACAGTCGGAGCCTTCGCAAGAGGGTGACGGCGTACCTTTTGTATAATGGGTCAGCGACTTACATTCAGTGGCAAGCTTAACCGATTAGGGCAGGCGTAGCGAAAGCGAGTCCGAACAGGGCGTTCAGTCGCTGGGTGTAGACCCGAAACCAGGTGATCTATCCATGGCCAGGATGAAGGTGCGGTAACACGTACTGGAGGTCCGAACCCACTAACGTTGAAAAGTTAGGGGATGAGCTGTGGATAGGGGTGAAAGGCTAAACAAACCTGGAAATAGCTGGTTCTCTCCGAAAACTATTTAGGTAGTGCCTCGTGTATCACCTTCGGGGGTAGAGCACTGTCATGGTTGTGGGGTCCATTGCGGATTACTACGCCATAGCAAACTCCGAATACCGAAGAGTGCAATCACGGGAGACAGACATCGGGTGCTAACGTCCGGTGTCAAGAGGGAAACAACCCAGACCGCCAGCTAAGGTCCCCAAATATGGCTAAGTGGGAAACGAAGTGGGAAGGCTAAAACAGTCAGGAGGTTGGCTTAGAAGCAGCCATCCTTTAAAGAAAGCGTAATAGCTCACTGATCGAGTCGTCCTGCGCGGAAGATGTAACGGGGCTAAGCCATATACCGAAGCTGCGGATGCACATTTATGTGCATGGTAGGAGAGCGTTCCGTAAGCCTGCGAAGGTGCACTGGAAAGTGTGCTGGAGGTATCGGAAGTGCGAATGCTGACATGAGTAGCGATAAAGGGGGTGAAAGGCCCCCTCGCCGTAAGCCCAAGGTTTCCTACGCAACGTTCATCGGCGTAGGGTGAGTCGGCCCCTAAGGCGAGGCAGAAATGCGTAGCTGATGGGAAGCAGGTTAATATTCCTGCACCAGTGTTGAATGCGATGGGGGGACGGATCGCGGAAGGTTGTCCGGGTGTTGGAAGTCCCGGTCCTTGCATTGGAGAAGGCGCTTTGGCAAATCCGGGCGCGGAATTCAAGGGTGCGAGGCCAGTCTCTTCGGAGACGAAGCAATCGGAAGTGGTTCCAGGAAAAGCCTCTAAGCTTCAGTTCAACAGTGACCGTACCGCAAACCGACACAGGTGGGCGAGATGAGTATTCTAAGGCGCTTGAGAGAACTCGGGAGAAGGAACTCGGCAAATTGGTACCGTAACTTCGGGATAAGGTACGCCCCTGTAGCCTGACTGGCCTGCGCCAGAAGGGTGAAGGGGTTGCAATAAACTGGTGGCTGCGACTGTTTAATAAAAACACAGCACTCTGCAAACACGAAAGTGGACGTATAGGGTGTGACGCCTGCCCGGTGCCGGAAGATTAAATGATGGGGTGCAAGCTCCTGATTGAAGTCCCGGTAAACGGCGGCCGTAACTATAACGGTCCTAAGGTAGCGAAATTCCTTGTCGGGTAAGTTCCGACCTGCACGAATGGCGTAACGATGGCCACACTGTCTCCTCCCGAGACTCAGCGAAGTTGAAGTGTTTGTGATGATGCAATCTCCCCGCGGCTAGACGGAAAGACCCCATGAACCTTTACTGTAGCTTTGCATTGGACTTTGAACCGGTCTGTGTAGGATAGGTGGGAGGCTGTGAAGCGTGAACGCCAGTTTGCGTGGAGCCATCCTTGAAATACCACCCTGATCTGTTTGAGGTTCTAACCCTGGTCCGTGAATCCGGATCGGGGACAGTGCATGGTAGGCAGTTTGACTGGGGCGGTCTCCTCCCAAAGTGTAACGGAGGAGTACGAAGGTACGCTAGGTACGGTCGGAAATCGTGCTGATAGTGCAATGGCATAAGCGTGCTTAACTGCGAGACCGACAAGTCGAGCAGGTGCGAAAGCAGGTCATAGTGATCCGGTGGTTCTGTATGGAAGGGCCATCGCTCAACGGATAAAAGGTACTCTGGGGATAACAGGCTGATACCGCCCAAGAGTTCATATCGACGGCGGTGTTTGGCACCTCGATGTCGGCTCATCTCATCCTGGGGCTGTAGCCGGTCCCAAGGGTATGGCTGTTCGCCATTTAAAGAGGTACGTGAGCTGGGTTTAAAACGTCGTGAGACAGTTTGGTCCCTATCTGCCGTGGGCGCTGGATATTTGAAGGGGGCTGCTCCTAGTACGAGAGGACCGGAGTGGACGAACCTCTGGTGTACCGGTTGTCACGCCAGTGGCATCGCCGGGTAGCTATGTTCGGAAGAGATAACCGCTGAAAGCATCTAAGCGGGAAACTCGCCTTAAGATGAGATATCCCCGGGGCTTTAAGCCCCTTGAAGGGTCGTTCAAGACCAGGACGTTGATAGGTCAGGTGTGTAAGCGCAGTAATGCGTTCAGCTAACTGATACTAATTGCCCGTAAGGCTTGATCCTATAACAGGTGTGTGTCGGCAGCCGTTAGTGCTTCAGCACTTATGGATGCCCCACCCTGCGCCACGCGCAGGGTCTTATGCAGACCACACACGGTTGAGTGATCGATGTTGTGCCAGAAACAGCACAGCCCGCACGCATAGACGTGCAAAACGAGAGGCATCCTCTCAGCTACTTCTTCCCGATTGGCTGTACTGCTCCCTGAGCGCTACAGCAACCCGTCAAAGCCTGATGACCATAGCGAGTCGGTCCCACCCCTTCCCATCCCGAACAGGACCGTGAAACGACTCCACGCCGATGATAGTGCGGATTACCCGTGTGAAAGTAGGTAATCGTCAGGCTCCCCAGCAGTGTCAGAAACCCCACCCCACAAAGGTGGGGTTTCTGCGTTTACGGCGCTGGAAAATACGGCGCCGTCACGGCCCGCCCATGCGCATCGCGCCCGCATAGCCGGTCAGTTCCAGATACGCCCGCCCGAGCTCCGCGCCATTGCGGCTCACCCGTGCCGCGCCTTCCCAGTACACCGCGCCGGTGGACTGCCGCGAGTCCAGTTCCTGATCGTCCATCAGCGGATCGAGCTGCCAGGTCAGCGCGTCGGTCCTCACCGTCATCGCGACCGGATACGGCGTGTTCGTGCGCGGTGAACGCCATGTGCGGCGCGGCGTGAACTCGACCTCGTTCGGGGCGAAAGTCGTGACATGTCCATCCCGATCGCGCATTGCAGCGTGCGCCCAAATAGCGTGTCCGTCGCGGCCGCGCACCTTGAAGGCCATTAAAGCCGATCCGTCGAACAGATTAGCGCCCAACCAGTCCCATCCCACTGCATTCGCATCGAGCAGGGTGCTCGACCATTCGTGATCGAGCCATGCAACGCCTGTTACCGCAGTGACGGATTGCGATGAACCGCCTCCAGTGACAGGCCTTGTGACGCTGCCCGACACACGCAGTTGCGGCTCGCTGTAGTAGTAGCTCGCCTGTTCCGGTCGCGGGCCCTTGCGAGAGTAGCCGCGCTCGCCTTGAATCAACGGTGCCTGTGTCGGTGTTAGCGTGAGATGCAACGTGAATTCGCCGGCCTCGACGGCGACATCGTAGCGGCCATCCGCGGCACGGACGATTTTCCATGCATCGAGCTTTACGTCGGTGTTGGCGGGCTTCGCATACGCAAGCCCGAACCCCTGGCGCGCAATCCGTTGATCGTGCACGAGATGACCCAGTGCCGGATCGCTCAGCGCCGCGTGCGCAATGATCAATTGAGAAGGCGCAAAAGTACTCGGGTCCGCGGCATCGTGGCCCGTTGCGGACCGGAAGAAAGTGATCTGGAAACCAAGCGGCTTGTTGTCCGGCGTGTTGAGCCAGCCCGTCGCGTACCACCACTCGGTGCGAAAATCGGCGTGAGCGCCAGTGTCCATCGGCAGCACGATGGGACGTTCTTTCGTGACGACGGCAAACTCCGGCGCTGCGCCGAATGCTGGCGAAACAGTGAGTACGGTAGAAAGGAACAAGACAGAAACTCGCGGACGTACACGCCAAAACCGCGCAATGCGAAGCCTGATCTCAACCGCAAGGCGAAGAACCGCCGCGCGCCGCACGAGTCCGCACGTCGACGAGAAGCGCAGCCGCGTTCGCATCACCAGTCCTCCTTGACGGCGCGCAGCGCATCGACGGAAACCGCGCCGCGTCCCGCGAGCACGGCCGTCGAGCACGACGACGCCAGCATCACCAGTGCAACGGTGCCGAGAATAATCCACGGAACATGCAGCGACATGCTCCAATGAAACGATTGCGGATTGACGACGAATACAAGAATGAGGCTGATCGCAAATCCGAGAACGAAGCCCATTGCAATGCCGCATGCCGTGAGCAGACCGCCCTCGAGTGCGAGTACTGCGAGGATCTGCGAGCGCGTTACACCGACATGCCGCAGCATGCCGAACTCACGAGCGCGCGCGAGCGTCTGTGCGGAGAACGTTGCGGCCACACCGAACAAGCCGATAACAATCGCGACCGCCTCGAGAAGATAGGTGACCGCAAAGCTCCGGTCGAAAATCACGAGCGTGCGCGCACGAATGTCGCCGGGCTGCACGATCTGCAACATCGCGCCGAAAGGTAGTGCGCGCAATCCGGCTATTACGCTTTCGACGCTCGCGCCTCGTTCGACGCTTACCGCGACATCGGTCGCACTCATGTCGGTGGTGAGCCGGCGATAATCGGCGAGCCGTATCTGAATGGCACCGCTTTGCCGCACATAGTCGCGCCACACGCCGGCCACGACGAACGCGTGTCCGCGCTCGCCAATCGGCAAGTGAACACGCTGTCCGAGCTTATAGCCGTATAGATCGATCATTGCTTCGGATACCCAAACAGGTGTTTCGTCGCCGTGCAGATCACGAATACCGAGTACAGGTCCCGTCATTTGCAGATTCTCGCCAGGATCGGCCACATCGATTTCGCGAGCGAGTATCGCGATGTCGGGCCGCGCGGGGTCGAGTGTGATATGCGACGCGCGCGTAAAGGCCGCTCTCGCAACGCCTGGGACGCTTGCAAGCCGGCGCTGCTCATCGGCGCTGAGGCCGCCGGTGTCGCCGTTCTGTGCGACCCGTACATAGAGATCGGCCGATAGCAGATGCACGAGCCAATCTTCGACGGACACACGAAAGCTCGCTACCATGATCGCCATCGCCACAATCAGCGCGAAGCTCGACAACACGCCGCCCATTGCAATCGACGCATGGCCCGGCGCATTCGCAAGGCGTGCGAGCGCAAGCGTACTCGCGACGCCGCTGCGCGGCCGCATTGCCAAACCGCGGCTCGTTGCACCGAACACAAGGGCGGTCACGCGCGGCATCAATGCAATGCCGCCGATAAGTAACAACGCGACGGCCACATAACCGCCAATGGGCGCGTCGAACCAGGGCGGCGCTTGCGTCAGCAGCGCCGCGATCAGCAGGCATAGCAATGCAGGCCACGGCGTGGCGAGCCGCGCGAGCGCGCCTTCTTCGGCGCCTGCCTTCAGTGCCGACGCGGGCCGTGCGCGTGCCGCCTCGAGTGCCGGCGCGAGACTGCCGAGAACAGCCACCGCGATGCCGAGCGTCAAAAAGAGTGCGCTTGCAAGCGGTTCGAAGCCGACCTGCGGTTGCACGCCGGGAAAATAGCCGCCACCGAGATCGCTGCCAAAAAAGCGCAACGCGCCCGCAGCAAGCGCATAACCCAGCGCAAGGCCGCATAGCGAACCGAGCAAGCCGAGCAGCGCGCCCTCGAAGAGAATCTGACGCAATAGCTGGCCGCATGTCAGTCCGAGTACGCGCAACATCGCAAACTGCGCACGACGACGCACGACACTCAATGCCTGCGTCGAAAAAACGAGAAACGCACCGGTAAAAAGCGCGACGAGTGCGAGCACGTTCATGTTGATTCGATAGGCACGCGAGAGTCTGTCAGTGCGGCTTTCGACGTCGCGCGTTTGCGCAATGATCCATTGACTACCTAGCTCTTTCTGCAGATCGCGCTTGAAGCGCTCGCGATCAACGCCACGTTTGAGCTGCACGTCGATGCGCGACAGTTTGCCGACCTTGCCGAATTTCCACTGAACGGCCGCGATATCCATGATGGCGAGCCGTTGCCCTGGCCGTGTTCTGGCGATGCCGCCGGCCACGCGCAAATGCACGAGCGCGGTGCCGTTTTGCAGCACGACCTGATCGCCCGTCTTCACATGCAGCCATTGCTGCGCGGCGGTGGAGAGAAACACGGCGTCGGAGGCGAGCGTGTCGAGCGGCTGCGCGGCTGACGGAACGCCGATCAGATCCGGCGCAATGCGGCTCGCCCTGAACACGTCGATGCCGAGCACCGGCAACGCGGCGTTATATTCATGCACGCTGACGTCGAGCGCCAGTACGGGGCTCGCGAGTGCGACGCCCGCTCTTGTGGCCACGCGCGGATAAATGGACTCGTCGAATAGAGGTTGTGCGCCGCGTACTTGCAAATCTGCCTGGCCCGAAAGACTGCGCGCCGCAGCGGAGAACTCGTTGAAGGCTGCACTGTTGATGAGTTGCACTGCATAGCCAAGCGCCACGCCGAGCGCGATCGTTGCAATTGCAACGAGTGCCCGTCCGCGATGACTGCGCCATTCGGCGCCGAGCAGCCAGCGCGTGAGAGTGCGATGCCCGCGCGTGCGCGCGGGGCGGTACGAATCAGCGGGCGTCATCGACTGAACGCGCTGCAGGTTGCGAGCCGTATTCCGCGCCTGAACGCGCCTGCGCTTGCGATGCGGGATGCAAGGCGCCGTCGCTGAGAATCAGGATGCGATCGGCAATCGCGGCCGCAGCCTGCGAGTGTGTGACCATCATCGTGGCCGCGCCGGTCGCCTTGCTTTGCGCGCGAAATAACGCGAGCACGCCATGTGCGGTGTCGGGGTCGAGGTTGCCCGTCGGCTCGTCGGCGAGAATCAAAGTAGGGCGATGCACGAGGGCTCGCGCGATGGCAACGCGTTGCAGTTCGCCGCCCGACAGTTGCCGCGGAAAATCGTCGCCACGGCCTTCGAGCCCGACTGCCGCGAGCATGTCGAGCGCGGCGGAAACGGGCAGTTCGTTTAACAGCAGCGGCAATGCGACGTTCTGCGCAAGCGTCAGATGTGGCAGCACGTGAAAGGCCTGAAAGACAAAGCCGAGTTTCTGGCGACGCAAACGCGTCGCGGCATTGTCATCCAGACGCGAAACGGCAGCACCGCCGATCATCACCTCGCCGCTGTCCGCCTGATCGAGGCCGGCGATCAGATTGAGCAGCGTCGATTTGCCGACGCCCGAGTCGCCCATGATCGCCACGAATTCGCCGGGCGCGAGCGTGAAATCCAGATTGGCGAGTACGACTCGACCGCTGCCGTACTTCTTGCTCAGCCCGCGGCACTCGAGCGCGGGTATCGCATCTTCGTCACGAAACTGCATGCATGGTCCGCAAAGTACTGTTGATCGCTGAGTATATTCGGCTTCTGTAAGGTGCGTCGGCGCATCGGCTTATTAGTGTCGCGCGGCGCCCTGCGCGAAAGTTGGCTGACGCTCGCCTTCTTTCGGGCGCGCGACAGAACAAAAATTTTTCGCGCTTTATAAAAAAGCTCTGCGCTACAGGCCGAAAAAGAGCAATCGGGGAATGCCGTATGACGAGTGCCGCGAGTGCCTTGCGTGCGGAGCCTTGAGCGACCCAAAAAAGTTCTCCCAAAGAGCCGGCAAAAGTCCGCTTCCTTCAGCAACTGCGCGACGTCGCCACCAGGTTTCGTGGGATTGTGCAAACGCACATTTTAATTCGTTGCGCAAGAGGCCACGCGCGCAACAATCCATTGTCTACGGCATCGGCGCATTGTTGCGATGCAAAATTATTCTTATCTTGGTAACCTTCCACCCTTGTCATTCGACTGCGGGTAAACGTGAACTCCGGTAGTACCGATTCACGCAAGTCCCGATCAAGAGAAGCCTACATTTTCGCTTCAATACTTTCCAAATAGAAAGCATTGCGGCGGCGTTTTGTACTCCAAGTTTCGATAGAGCACATGCCATTGCCTCTTCTTAGTCTACTTATCTGGATCCCTATCGTCGCCGGCCTGGTGCTTCTGCGCTCGGGCTCCGACGCCGCGCGCGGCCGCACGCGCTGGCTCGCATTGATCGGCGCCGTTGCGGGTTTCGTGCCGGTGATTCCGCTCGTCGCGACCTTCCACAATGACGTCACGTCGATGCAATTTGTCGAGAACTTCCGATGGTCGCCGACGTTCGACATCGCGTGGCATGTCGGCGTCGACGGTATTTCGCTGTGGCTCGTCGCCTTGACTGCGCTGACGACGATCATCATCGTGGTCGCTTCATGGGAGTCGATCACCGAGCGAACCGCGCAGTACTACGGCGCCTTTCTGATGTTGTCCGGCTTTATGCAGGGCGTATTCACGTCGCTCGACGGCATGATGTTCTTTATCTCGTTCGAAGCCACGTTGATTCCGCTTTATCTGTTGATCGGCACATGGGGACATTCCAATCGCTCGTATGCCGCGGTGAAGTTCTTTTTCGTGTCGTTCCTCGGCTCGCTGATGATGCTGATGTCGATGCTGTATCTGTACAGCCAGACGCACAGTTTCGATCTCGCGCTGTGGCGCGAAACGCGGCTTGGCACGATGCCGCAAGTACTCATTTTCCTCGGCTTTCTCGCGGCATTCGGCGTGAAAGTGCCGATGTGGCCGTTGCATACCTGGTTGCCCGACGTGCACCTCGACGGCCCCACCGGCGCGGCGGTGATGATCGGCATGCTGAAACTTGGCGGCTATGGTCTGCTGCGCTTCGCATTGCCGATCGCACCGCAGGCCAGCCATTTTTTCGCGCCGATGATGATCACGCTCTCGCTCGTCGCCGTGATCTACGCAAGCCTTCTCGCGCTCGTGCAGACCGACATGCGCCGACTGCTCGCGTATTCGACCGTGGCCCATATGGGACTCGTTACGCTGGGTCTTTTCGTGTTCAACCGCATCGGTCAGGCCGGCGCGATTGTGCAGATGCTGTCGTATGGCTTGGTGTCCGGCGCGATGTTGTTGTGCACGGGCATGCTTTACGATCGCACGAAAACTGCCGCCATTGACGAGTACGGCGGCGTTGCGAATACCATGCCGCGCTTCGCTGCTTTTGTGATGTTGTTCTCGATGGCGAATATCGGTCTGCCGGGTACTTCCGGTTTTGTCGGCGAATTCATGGTGCTGATGGGCGCGATTCGCTTTAACTTCTGGATCGGCGCAATGGCGGCGTCCACGCTGATTCTGAGCGCGGCTTACACGTTGTGGATGTACAAGCGCGTGATTTTCGGCGCGATCGCAAATGCGCGAGTCGCGGGATTGAAAGATCTCGGTAAGCGCGAGTTTGTATTGCTCGGCGCAATGGCGTTGCTGGTGCTCGCAATCGGACTGGATCCGAAGCCTTTCACCGATGCAATCGATCCGTCTGTCGGTACGTTGCTGGCGCAATCGGAGCGCTCCACGCGTCCGGAGCCGACGCGTCGCGATGGCGGCGAACACCTGCAAGCAGCGGCGCCGGCGGCGGTTGTTGCGGTGACGCGCACGCCAGGGTGATAGGGTAGTGTAAGGCCGGAATAGTCGATTCCTGTTCGGCAAAATGCGCGCACAATAGACGCGGACGCAGACGCAATATGCGGCATAGGCCGCATATGTCGCATCTGCCGAACCGAGCACGAATCGCACTTTTCATGCAGTCAAACACAGGAGAGCCCATGAGTCAGCAGAAAGCCGTGGAGTATTCCGCAGCGTCACCCGAAGTCAAAGCCGTGTACGACGATATCAAGGAGACGCGTCAGGTCGACGACGTCAACAACTTCTGGAAGTACATCGCGCAGCATCCGCCGACTCTCGCGCGCACATGGGACAGTCTGAAAGACGTGATGAAGCCCGGCGCGCTCGATCCGCTAATGAAAGAGCTGCTCTACGTGGCCGTGAGCGTGACGAACAACTGCGGTTATTGCGTTGCGAGTCACACGGCCGCCGCTCGCCGTGCGGGTATGACCGACGAGATGTTCGGCGAACTGCTCGCGGTAGTTGGCATGGCTAACGAAACAAACCGCCTCGCGGTGGGATACCGCGTGCCGATCGACGCAGCGTTCGAGTAGCCCGATTCACGCCTTGCCGCGCCACGCGGCAAGCAAGCCGGGCAAGTCGCTCATGTCCCGAAACACCTGCACGACGCCGGCCGCGCGCAACGCGGCTGCGCTGCTGTGCCCGAATTCATTCGGGCAGTAGCCGAACACCGTCGCGCCCGCCGCGACGCCGGCAGTCGCGCCTGTCACCGTATCTTCGACGATCGCGCAGCGCGCCGGGTCCACGTTCAGCGCCGCCGCCGCTGCCAGATAAACATCGGGAAACGGCTTGCTGCGGGGCGTTTCGTGACCGCTAAAGATGCGGCCCTCGAAGCACTCTAGAATGCCCGCCTTCGTCAATTGCAATTCGACTTTCACGCGGTCCGCGCCGGACGCAACGGCAATGCGTCCATTCAACGCTGCATGAATAGCGCGAACCGCTGTGACAGCGCCCGGAATGGCGGCCAGTTCTTTATCGAGCGCTGCGTTGCGGCGCGCGCGGAATTGCATTAGCCAGTCGGTGGTGATCGCCACGCCGGTCCGCGCTTCGATCAACGGCGCTTCATCCTTCACGGCCTTGCCGACGAAAATCCGCATTGTCTCTTCGATGCTCAATTGCCAGCCTAATTCGCGGAGCATTTCGGTGAGCACGCGGTTCGTAATCGGTTCTGAATCGACGAGCACACCGTCGCAATCGAAGAGTACGGCGTCGAAGGGGAAATCGGCCATCGGTTGGAGTAGGGCAAGAGTCTGGGAACCGCAAAGAATACCTCAACGGCCCGCGAGGCGCTGCGCAGCCTCACTCATGAGCCGCCCTCGCGATACCCATCGCTCAGCGTCTTCATAAACGCGATGATGTCCTGCATGTCCTCCTCGCTCATCGCGGGCTGGTCGCCCGGTTTGCGGTCGAAAGGCGCGTCGGAAACATCCACGTTCGCGTGATATTGCGCGGGCAAATCGTTGTACTTCTGTACGTGGCCCGATGCATCGCGAGGATAGATTTTTTCCGGCGACGTGTTACGCAGATTGTAGAAGTCCATCACCTGCTTCAGGTCGTGATAGACGCCGTTATGAAAGAACACCTTGCGGTTCGCGACATTGCGCAGCGTCGGCGTGAGGAACATGCCGCAGTATTGCGTCTGTTTCGCGAGATCATCACGAAACGGCCCACATACCCCCATATCGAAGAACTTCGGGTCCCTGTTCGCGGGAATCGCGGGATTGCGCGGCACGCCAAGCGCTTCATATTGCGTGTCGGTGAACACGGGCGGCAGGCCGTCCCTGGTCGGCTGACTCAGGTGGCAGCCCGCGCAGTTGGCCTTGTCCTTATCGTTGAACAATTGCAGGCCGTGCAGTTCGGCATGCGTGAGCCGCGCTTTGCCTTCGAGCCAATAATCGTACTTGCTCGTGAATGCGTGAAACGACGGATCTTCGATCTGATAGCGGCCCACTGCGAACATCGCCTCGGAGATCAGCAGGCTCGGGTTCGCGGCAATCGCCGGCCCGAAGATCTGTTTGAACTGGTCGATGTACTTTGTCTGTAGCAACTTGTGCGCAACGTCTTCCGGCGTCTTGTTGGCCATTTCCACTGGATTCGTCAGCGGGCCAATTGCCTGGTCCTGCAAAGTATCGGCGCGACCGTCCCAGAAGAGGCCGCCTTGCGGCACCATCGCCGGAGCGGCGGGCGCGGCGAGGGCGGTCTTCTGTGCGCGCTGCACGCCGGCGGCTCGCGAAGCGAGTTGCGTGAGATCGACCGGCGCGTCGGTGTCGCCCTGATCGGGGCCAATGCTGAACGGCGCCTGCCGATACAGATAAGTGAGCGACGGTGGCGGACGATAACCCGCTTCATTCATGTGCGCGCCACCGAGCTGAACCGGAAATGCGTTGTCCGGTGAATATGAATTCTTTGGCGAGTGGCACGACGCGCACGATTGCGTGCCCGAAGCCGACAGCGACGGGTCGAAAAAAATCTGCTTGCCGAGCAATGCGACGGCGCTCAACGGCGCGCGAGCCGGTCGCATTAGATGCACGGGTTGCGGATTCGCGCCGGTGATCTCTTCAACGATTGCGCCGACAGAAGCCGGCATGCGCTCGGGATAAACCAGTGCATACGCGCCAAGCGTAACGGCCGCAATCACGCTGCACACAGCGCCCCATGCAGCGAGTTTCAGCAGCGAGCGGCGCGTGACAATGGGACCCGGTTCGCCGCCGGCGGGAAGGGTCGGCGGCAGGGCGGCGTCTGAAGATCGGTTCATGGCGATGATGACGAATAGTGCTTCGTATACGATGAAAAAAGCGAATCGAGCCAGCATGCAGGGGCTGGCTCGACGCCTGATTACGCTTCTACCGTGAGTTGCGCGCGGCCGTCGAAAGACGGCAAGGTTCGCGCACAACCCAGGCTCACGCTTACGCTCAGATTGCCGGCGCGGTCGCGAGCTTGGTGCCGAGGTTCTGATCGAGATACAACGGCGGATTGTTGCCCGAGCCCGCGAAGTCGAACATGTTCATGATGCTGCCCGCGGTCGCATCGAACGAACCGCCGCCAATGCGTTGCCCACCCAGCCAGTTGTCCTCGATGAACTTCACGACCGATGCCTGCGTGATCGCCGTGTCGTCGACGAAATTGGCCTTCGCCCACGGCGACACCACGACAAACGGCGTGCGCGTGCCCGGACCGCAACGGCCGTTCACCGCGCCGCCGTTCACGCCTTGCGGCTGCACCGCGCCGGCTGCCGTGCATTGGCCCGCCGCGCTCAGGTTGTCGCTGCCCGCCACCGTCTTGCCGCCCGCCGATTGCGCGGTCGTCGAGTCGAACGACGAACTCGTCGGCGCCTTGTAGCGATGGTCGTACCAGCCGTCCGAATCGTCATAGGCGATGATCACTGCCGTGTTCTTCCAGTCAGGCTGCTGTTGCAGGAAGTTGACGACCTTCGTGACGAATGCCTGTTCGTCGATCGGGTCCGAGTTGCCCGGATGGCCGTCCTCGACAGCCGGCGCCTTCAGGAAGCTGACCGACGGGTAGTTGCCCGCCTTCACCGCGGCAAAGAAATCATCGGTGTCGTACTGGTGATGAACCGGCGTTGCCGTGTTATCCAGCGGATCGGTCGCGCCGATCACCGCCGTCGACGAAGGACGCGTATGCGCGAGGTTCGCCGTGCTCGCGTAGTACTGGAACCACGCATGGTGCTGCACGTAGTCGGTCTTCGTCGCGTTGAGCACCTGCGAGAACGTCGAGCGCGCGCAGCCGGTTGTGCCGTTTGCGTTGACCGTCTGCAGATTGAAGCCGCCCATGAAGCCGCCCCACGTGATGTTCTTCGCGTTGAGCAGGTCGCCGATATTCTTGTTGTTCGACGACATCGTGCCCGTCACGGCGCTGTTCGCCGCGAGCGTGCAGACGTCGCCCGTGGGGTCCAGGTCGCCGACCATCGTGAAGCCGCCGGCCGAATCCGGAATCGCGTTGCCCGACGTGCCGCCCGCCACGATCACGCCGTTGTTCTGCCCGGACACGACTGCGAGCGCGCCCGGTGTCGACGGACCATACGTGTCGGTGTACGCGTTCTGGTTCATGGCGAAGTGCTGCGCGTAGTTCCATAGCGCCGTGACCGTGTTGCCGTCGAAGTAGCCGAGCACCTGGCCCTTGGTCGCAAACGCGCCGGTGCTGCCGGCGATGGTGGAACCGGCCGCCGTGAAGAGCGGGAACGAGTCCATCGCGCCGTTGTTGTACGCGAGCTGTTCCGCGGCGTACGCGTGGTTCTGGCTCGACGTGTTCGCCTGCGAGCGGTCGAGGCGAAACGGCAGCAGATCCGCGGCGGGAAGGCCGAGACCGGCAATCGTCACGGCACCGACCGTGCGGCCCGCCGTATTCGGCGACGTGGAAAGCGCATTCGGATTCGTCGCGATCAGATTGTTGTTCGCGAGGTTGTTGACCGCCGGTGTGCCCGCGGCTGCCGTGAACTGCGGCTCGCCCACGGGATTCGCCGCTTGCGGATAAGTGGCGAAGTAGTGATCGAACGACACGTTCTCGCCGAAGATCACGACGACGTGCTTGATCGGCGTCGCGGTCGCCACGGCGTCCTGCGCGGTCACCGTGGGCGCCGGCGACGAAGCCGGCGTCGACGACGCAGTCGAATTGACGCTGTGATCGCTGCACGCGGCGAGCGTCAGCAACGCGGCAAACGGGATGGGTAACAGGGTTCTGCGCAACATGTGACAGGCTCCAGATTCGACTTCGCCGTTCAGCGCTTCCATTGATGCACGTGTGGAGTCCGCTGAAGATCTTGTTTATTGGAAATGGTGCTGTGCCTGTCGACGTGCGCGCGGCAGCCCCGACAGGCTGCGCGCATTGAAGCATTCGATGATTAAGATTTAAGGGCGCGCATATTACGCTGGCTCTCGATCGCCATTCATTTGCATAACGCTTGCTGACGGTCTGCTGTCATGCTGTGCCGCGAGCCGCGCGGCAATTGGCGGGCGCGGGGCGCCGCGCGCGGGATTTGCCCGAAAAACACGAGTCGGCACGCGAGATGCTGCAACACGCGAACCCGGCTCGCGCAGTGCGCCGTCTCCACGGTTCGCTGCCGCCATTCGTTACTTCTTTCGAGGACTTTGCCATGACAGTGAGGCTCAAACCCGTCTCCCAGCAGGTCATCGTCATTACAGGCGCGACGAGCGGCATCGGTCTTGCGACCGCGCGTCTTGCCGCCAGCAGGGGAGCGCGCCTGATGCTGATCGCGCGCGACGAGGAAGCGCTCCGCACGCTCGCCACCCAACTCGGCGATCAGGGGGCGCTTGTCGAATACGCGGTCGCCGACGTGAGCAACCAGGCGCAATTGCAGGCCGCCGCGGACAAGGCCATCGCGCGCTTCGGCGGATTCGACACCTGGGTGAACAACGCGGGTGGCTCGATTTTCGGACGCTGCGCCGATGTCCCCATCGACGAGCAGAAGGAATTGTTCGAGACCAACTTCTGGGGCGTCGTGCAGGGATCGATGATTGCGCTTGCGCACCTGAAGCAGCGCGGCGGTGCACTCATCAACCTGGGAAGCGAGCTATCCGATATTGCATTGCCGCTGCAAGCCGCTTACGTTGCGTCCAAACATGCAGTGAAGGGATACACCGACACGCTGCGCATGGAGTTGATCGAAGAGCGCGCGCCCGTTTCCGTCACGCTGATCAAACCATCGGGCATTCATACGCAGTTCGTCGAGCACGCGCGCAATCATCTCGACGTGCAGCCGAAGTTGCCGCCGCCGGTCTATGCACCGGACATCGTCGCCAAGGCGATTCTGCATGCGGCGTGCACGCCGGTTCGCGATCTGTATGTGGGCGGCGCATCGGCGGCGATGGTGACGTTCGCTCGTCGCGCGCCGAATCTGTACGACCGTGTGATGAGCCGCATCGGCATTGCTTCGCAACGTACGCAGGAACCGCCGCGCACGCCGGCCGGCAATCATGGCGACGACGGCGCGTTGCGCGAGCGTTCGGGACAGAAGCGCAGGGTGCTGGAGTCGAGCCTGTACACGCAGGCGTCGATGCATCCGCGGCAAACCGTCATGCTCGCTGCCGGTGCGGCCGCGGTGTGGATGCTCGCGCGTTATGCGAGGTCGTCGCATGCGGGGCGCGTGTGAGCGGCGCGCCGTTGGACTTGTGATTCACATACCGGGACAAAGGGTAGCGCCGTATGCGCGTAACGCAGTGCGAGGCGCAACCCTTCGTCGTCCGATCCAATCCGGCAGGACGCCGTTGATCATGTGAAGCCAGAGGCGCTTAACCTCCGCCGTTCGGCGTGGCTACGGTCAGCTTGTTGGACACCGATTTCACACCGGCGACATTCTTCGCCACGTCCTCGGCTTGCGGAATCTGCGCACCGTCAGGCACCGATCCGGTCAGCGTGACCGCGCCGCCGCGAGCCCGAACGTATACGTTCGACACGTCGAAGCCTTGTGCCTTGGACAACGCCTTGCGCACGTCGAGGCCGAGCTTGCGGTCCGTCTTTTTCACCGCTTTTGTGCGCGCAGTCGACGATGCGGTCGTGTCGGCCATTGCCGCATCGCTCGCTTGCGCATACGCGCTCGACGCCGTGGCGACGCACAATGCAATGCCGAGCGCCTTCAAAAGATTGACTGTTTTCACGTTTTCTCCATCCTCGAAAAGTTAATGTCGCTTCGTTGCATGCAAAAAAACACACGCCTGTGAGCGGTTTTCTTCTCACTGGGAGCGTCCTGTTTTGTTCAAGCGTGCCGCGGCGGCGCTCCCGGCGCGCTTAAACAATAGCTCAGCACGCGCGCTCATGCAGAAAAAAACTGGCCGTGGCGCGAACTGCCGAGGTGCTGGCAACCACACGCGCGATGCGGTTTGGCATTAAGCTCTGACTGCGGCCGTGCATGGCATCATCGCGCGGTATCCGCGGCAGTGAACGATGCGTTCTGAACAAACTGAATGCAATTGCCAACTTGAGAGGAGTTAGCCATGAAGACCATTGCCATCAAACAGATGATGCTCGGCCTCGCAGTATCCGCGCTCGTAGCAGGCGGCATGCCGCTTGCCGCCGCGCAAACCACAACCGACACGAATGCGCAGACCGCCCAACCTGGCGCGACCGGCGCGAGCAGCACCGCCAAGCCGACCAAGGCGGAGCGCAAAGCGGCACGCAAACAGGCTCGCGCAAAGAAGAATGCCGAGTTGAAGAAGCTCGAGGATGCGGGCTATCAGCCGTCGCGCAACGACCCCAACTATCCGGACGATCTGCAGAAGGCGCAGAAAAAAGCGGGCATCGGTACGGGCGCGAGTCAGTAGGTCTTCATCCGCAATCATTGCAGTCGTGCGGCGCGATGCTCGTGCTGCACGCGTAAAAACGCGTGATAAGGCGCTGACCTCGGCAGCCTTCGCAGGCGGCTGCTGCAATGGCTCGCCGCTCGTTGAGAGCCCTTAGCGGACGCGTTGTCTCCTGGTGTTTCGCGTGTCATCTGCGTTTCGCCAGACGATTCCCGACGCGAGTTGGCGTTGACCACCAACGTCTGTTGCGCCGCGACACCCCCGCATTGCGTATTTCCTCGCCGTTTTTTGCTCCAAAAAAGCCTTCATTTGGCTTGGAACGACATCTTCGGCGCACTTCGTCGATATGCGTCAAACCCTTGCGCAGCAAGGCTTCCACGCTGGCGCGACAGCAACCACGCGACATAGGTGTCGTATTTCCACATGTGGTTGTCGCAAATAGTCGGCTAGTCGCACTTTTTTCTGGCAACTATGTATGCACAGCGCGGACGGACGTCCGCCACAGCTTTGCATGGGACCAGAGTAAGGTGCTAAAGCACCAACTCTGCCCGACAGCTTTGCATGGGACCAGAGTAAGTGCTTTGCACCAACTCCGGCCCACATAGGAGAGCATTCAATGAATTCCCCCAAGGTCGTGGTCGAAGGGCTGTGCAAGGTGTTCGGCACCAACCCGAAACAGGCGCTCGGCATGCTGGCAGGAGGCGCGACGAAAGAAGAAGTGTTCGCGCGCACCGGTCAGATCGTCGGCGTTCACAACGTATCGTTCGAGGTCAAGGAAGGCGAGATCTTCGTGCTCATGGGCCTGTCCGGCTCCGGCAAGTCGACGCTGATTCGCCTGATCAACCGGCTCGTCGAGCCGTCGGCAGGCAAGGTGCTGATCGACGGGCGCGATGTGGCAAGCGTGCCGCGCGGCGAACTGACCGCGCTGCGCCGCAAGGACATGAGCATGGTGTTCCAGTCCTTCGCGCTGATGCCGCAACGCACGGTGCTCTCGAACGCGGCGTTCGGGCTCGAGGTGGCGGGCATCGGCCGCAAGGAACGCGAAGCGCGCGCGATGACGGTGCTCGAGCAGGTCGGCCTCGCGCCGTTCGCGCAGAAGCTGCCCGCGCAACTCTCGGGCGGCATGCAGCAGCGTGTGGGTCTCGCCCGGGCGCTGGCCGTGAACCCGTCGCTGATGATCATGGACGAAGCGTTCTCCGCGCTCGATCCGCTCAAGCGCAAGGAAATGCAGAACGTGCTGCTCGATCTGCAACGCGAGCAGCAACGCACGATTCTGTTCGTGTCACACGATCTCGAGGAAGCGATGCGCATCGGCACACGCATCGCCATCATGGAAGGCGGCAAAGTGGTGCAGATCGGCACGCCGCAGGAGATCATCACCAATCCCGCCGACGACTATGTGCGCGCGTTCTTCGAAGGCATCGACACGAGCCGCTATCTGACGGCCGGCGATCTGATGCAGACCGACGCTGTGCCGCTGATGCATGCGCACTCGCCGCAGATCGACGTGTCGAGCGTGGCCGCCACGCTGAACGGCAGCGCCGATTACGCCTTCGTGCTCGACAGCGAGCGCAAGATTCGCGGCTTCGTGTGCCGCGACGAAACGGGCAACGCGTCCGCGAAGCTGAACTACGTCGAATGCATCCGACGCACGACGCCACTCGACGATGTGGTCCAGCGCGTCGTCGCGAGCCGCGCGCCCCTGCCGGTCGTCGAAGCAGACGGCTCCTACTGTGGTTCGGTCAACAAGACGAACGTGCTGCACGTTCTCACGCGCCATCGAGGTTCCCATGTCTGAAATCATTCCACTTGGCGCCTGGGTCGATCACGGCGTTCACTATCTGCTCGACCACGACGCAAAGACTTTCGATTCCATCGGCAAGGTCATCGAGAGCTTTGCGGCGATCGTTGAACACGGTCTGCAAGCGGTGCCCATGTGGGCGCTGATGGCGTTTTTCGTGGGCATCGGTTTGTGGCGGGTGGGCTGGCGTTTCGCGCTCTTCACGTTGCTCGCGATGCTGCTGATCTACGGCACCGGCTTCTGGGATCAGATGGTGATCACGCTCGGCCTCACGCTGTCGTCCACCTTCATTAGCCTCGTGCTCGGCGTGCCGCTCGGCATCTGGACCGCGAAGAGCCGCACCGTCGAGATGATGGTGCGCCCCGTGCTCGATCTGATGCAGACCATGCCCGCGTTCGTCTATCTGATTCCGGCCGCGATGCTGTTCGGTCTTGGCCGCGTGCCCGGCATTCTGTCCACCGTGATCTTCGCGATGCCGCCCGCAGTGCGTCTCACGTCGCTCGGCATCAAGCACGTGAACCGCGAAATCGTCGAAGCGGGGCAGGCGTTCGGTTGCACGCCGTGGCAGTTGCTCTACAAGGTGCAGTTTCCGAACGCGCTGCCGTCGATCATGACGGGCGTGAACCAGACCATCATGATGGCGTTGTCGATGGTGATCATCGCGTCGATGGTCGGCGCAGGCGGTCTCGGCAACGACGTGCTCGCCAGTATTCAACGGCTCGACATCGGGCTCGGTTTCGAGAGCGGACTGTCGGTCGTGATGCTCGCGATCATTCTCGACCGCATCACGGAGAGCTTTGGCCGCTCGCCCGGCATGGCACGCGCGCCGCTGCTTTCGGGTGTGCGCAATCTGATGAAGGTGCGCCGGGCGCCGGCGGCGCAGCATAGCTGAGCCGCCCCATGAAGCGCGACGCGATCACTCCGATAGAAGCCCCGTCCGGGTCGCCGCTTTCCCGACTCGCGCACGTCGGCTTCCTGACGCTGCCGAATTTTTCGATGATCGCGTTCACGAGCGCGGTCGAAGTGCTACGGATGGCTAACTATGTCGGCCGCGCGGAGCACTACAGGTGGTCGGTCATCACGCCGGACGGCGAGCCGGCGCGAGCCAGCAACGGCATCACCGTCAAGCCGACCACCACGCTCGAACAGGCCGGCATGCCCGACGTGCTGATTGTCTGCGCCGGATGGCACGTGCGCGATTACGTGGACGACACGGTGATCGCGCTGCTGCGCGACGTGGCCGCGCAAGGCATTCCGCTCGGCGGCATCTGCACGGGACCGTATGCGTTGCTCGCGGCGGGTCTGCTCGACGGTTATCGCTGCACCGTGCATTGGGAAGATATGTCGCCGCTGCACAAGAGCTTCCCGCATGTGCGTTTCGCCGACGAGCTGTTCGTGATCGACCGCGACCGCATGACGTGCACGGGCGGCACGGCGCCGCTCGATCTGATGCTGAACCTGGTCGGCATGCGTCTTGGTCACTCGGTGGCGGCGCAGGTGTCCGAGCAGTTCATCGTGGAAAGGATTCGCGGCTCGACCGACTACCAGCACATTCCCGTCGATGCGCGCGTCGGCTTCACGCGCGCCGAACTGATCGAAGTCGTGCGGCTGATGGAGGCGAACATCGAGGAGCCTCTGTCGCTCGACGAACTCGCGCGGCTCGTGCGTTTGTCGCAGCGTCACTTGCAGCGCATGTTCAAGATGTTCCTGAGCGTATCGCCGACGCACTATTACCTGACGCTGCGCCTGCGCCGCGCGCGTGAACTGCTGCGTAACACCGACGCGTCGATCGCGCGCGTGACGGCGGTCTGCGGGTTCCATTCGCCGTGCCATTTCAGCAAGGCGTATCGCGCGCAATTCGGTCATGCGCCGAGCGTGGAGCGGCGGCTGTCGGCATAAAGAAGCAGTCAAGCATTCATCACCCTGAGACCCTGAGGAACCGCCATGAAACGTTTGTGGGCTGCGTCGTTGTGCGCGCTGTCTGTGTCGTCCGTCACTTCCGCTACTGCCGCCGAACCTGCCGCGTGCCGCGACGTGCGCTTTGCCGACGTCGGCTGGTCCGACATTGCGGCGACGACCGGGCTTGCATCGACGGTGCTCGAGGGACTCGGCTACAAGCCGACCAAAACGATCGCTTCGGTGCCGATCACGTTTGCCGGCGTGAAGAGCAAACAGATCGACGTGTTCCTCGGTTACTGGTCGCCGACGATGGACCCGATGATCGATCCGTTCAAGAAAGCCGGGCAGGTGAATGTACTGCCGACGCCCAATCTGACCGGCGCGAAGTACACGCTGGCGGTGCCGGATTACGCGTATCAGGCGGGCATCAAGTCGTTCGCCGACATCGCGAAGAATTACGACAAGCTCGGCGGCAAGATCTACGGCATCGAGCCGGGTAACGACGGCAATGCGCTCATCAAGAAGATGATCGACAGCAATCAGTATGGGCTCGGCAAGTTCAAGCTCGTGGAGTCGAGCGAGGCGGGCATGCTGGTCGAGGTGAACCGCTCGATTCGCGACAAGAAACCGATTGTGTTTCTCGGCTGGGAACCGCACCCGATGAATGTGCAGATGAAGATCGATTATCTGTCCGGTGGCGACGACGTGTTCGGTCCGAATTACGGCGAAGCAAAAGTGATGACGGTGACGCCGACCGACTATGCGACGCGTTGCCCGAACGTCGCGAAGCTGGTGTCGAATCTGCATTTCACGACCGACATCGAGAACCACGTGATGATGCCGATCATGAATAAGGTCGATCCGAACAAGGCCGCGCGCGAGTGGCTGAAGGCGAATCCGGCGGTGCTGGATCAGTGGCTTGCCGGGGTGAAGACGTTTGATGGGAAGGATGGGTTGCCGGCGGTTAAGGCGTTTGTGGCGGGGAAGTGAACGTTTGAGTTTTCGCGCCGCGTTGTATGCGGCGCGAAAATTGGTGCCGCGCGATTTGAGGCCACGAATAAGGGCCTCAAATCAAGGCTTCAAATCGCCTGCGCCCGCCCCGGAAACGTCTCATCATAATCACCGCTATCTTCCGCCTCCGCCGCGGTGCCGCGCTGCTCGCGGTACATCATCGGCGGCAAACCGAATTGCTTGCGAAATTCGCGGCCCAGATGCGATGCATCGGAAAAGCCGCAACTCGAAGCAATGTCAGCCACAGTTTTATCCGAACTCGTCAACAACCACGCAGCCGTGCGCAACCGCACCTGCTTCGCGTAAGCCTGCGGCGCCTTGCCGGTTTGCGCCTTGAAAAGCCGCTCCAATTGACGCGGCGACAAGTCCAGCTTGCGCGCCAGTTCGTCGAGCGATAACGAACGGCCCACGTGCTGTTCCATCAGCAGAATCGCACGCTTCACCTTCGGATGCGCAGCAGGCGCAAGTCCCGGCGGATGCGGCTGCGGCGCGTTGCCTTTTTGCATGTCGTCGACGAGCAGAATACGCAGCGCCTTCTGCACCGTCGCCGTTTCGAAGTGGCGCAACAGAATGGCTGCGGCCACGTCGATGGACGCGCGTCCGCCCGAACACGTAATACGCCGCCGATCGATAACAAATAGCCGGTCGGCCACCAGCGCCTCTTCATTGACCGACGGAAATCGCTCGATGAAGTCCCAGTAGTGAAACCAGCTCACGCAAATGCGATAGCCGTCGAGCACGCCCGCGCGCATCAGCGAGAACACGCCCGTGCACATGCCGACGAGCGTGGCATCGGCGGCAGCGGCGCGTCGAATGAAGGCGAGTGTCGCGTCGCTCGCAGCCGGTCCCGAATGCAGCAGGCCGCCCACCACGACCACGTAATCGAATGGCTCGGCGCCGTCGAACGTTTCCCACGGCGTGATCTGGATGCCGCAGCTCGCGCGCACCGGAGCAAGGGTTTCCCCTATCACGCTCCACGAGCAACGCACGGGTTTACTGAAGTCGCCCTCGTCCGCGGACAGACGCAGCAGGTCGACGAAACCCGAGAACGCCGTCAGCGTGAAGTTCGGCAGAAGAATAATGCCGAAGCGGATGCGCTGCTTCGGCGCACCGTCGATAGATTGAAGGGGAAGCGGTTCAGCGGAGTTCATGCAATGCAGCCGGAGCGAAAGAAGAGTTGAGCCAAGCATAGCACCGCGATGCGGCGCGGCATGCATCGTAATGCGGCGGAGGCGGCAACGGCAATCGCCATCGGGCCGGGCCAATGCAGCGCCAATGCAGCGCCTGTCGAAAATACGTCAGAAGCCTTCGTAAATACGCCGCGACGCTTGGCGCGCAAGGCGCTTGACGCCACTATCCCACTGTCATGCCGTTTTTATTCTATCGGTTCAATTTGACGTGCGGTGCAATAGGGCCTGTTTCAACGGATATCCCGCCAAACCGGCATTGCAACGCACAAGGAACGCCATGAACGTCAGCGTCTTCGATCTCTTCAAGATCGGCATCGGTCCCTCAAGCTCGCACACGGTCGGGCCGATGATCGCTGCTTGCCGCTTCGCGTCGCATATCGAAGATGCCAATCTGCTAGCCTTCGTGCGCCGCGTGAAGGTCGAGCTGTTCGGCTCGCTCGGCGCGACCGGCAAGGGGCACGGCACGGACAAGGCGGTGTTGCTCGGACTCGAAGGCAACCTGCCGGAACTGATCGACCCCGACACGATCGAGCCGCGTTTGCAGGCCATCCGCGAGACGAAGCAGCTTGCGTTGCTCGGCAAGCACACGGTGAAATTCGACGAGCGGGAACACATCGGCTTTTTCCGCAAGCTGATGCCGGGCGCGCCCGGTTCGAGCATCGTGCATCCGAACGGCATGCGCTTTCAGGCATTCGACGAAAACGGGCAACTGCTCGTAGAAAAAGAGTATTACTCGATTGGCGGCGGCTTCGTGGTGAATCGCGAAGGCGATCGCGTGAACGGCGTGCGCGCCGGCGCGGAAGTGCCGCATCCGTTTCGCACCGGCGATGATCTGATGCGCGTGTGCCGCGAAACCGGCCTGTCGATCGCGCAAATCACGCTGAAAAACGAATGCGCGGCGCGCCCGGAACAGGAAGTACGCGACGGCCTGCTCGCGATCTGGCGCGCGATGTCGGCTTGCGTCGAACGCGGCTGCAAGGTGCGCGGCGAATTGCCCGGACCGATGCATGTGAAGCGCCGCGCCGCCGACCTCTGCGCTCAATTACGCTCGCGTTCGGAAGAGTCGCTGCGCGATCCGCTTTCGATGCTCGACTGGGTCAATCTCTACGCAATGGCCGTCAACGAAGAAAACGCCGCGGGCGGCCGCGTCGTGACCGCGCCGACCAATGGCGCAGCCGGCGTGATTCCCGCCGTGCTGCACTACTACGTGAAGTTCATGCATGCGTCGAACGACGAGGGCATCGTCGACTTCCTGCTGACCGCTGCCGCTATCGGCATCATCTACAAGGAAACCGCGTCGATCTCGGGTGCCGAAGTGGGCTGCCAGGGCGAAGTCGGCGTGGCCTGTTCGATGGCCGCCGCGGCGCTCGCCGCCGTGATGGGCGGCACCCCGACGCAAGTGGAAAACGCCGCGGAAATCGGCATGGAACACAACCTCGGCATGACCTGCGATCCAGTCGGCGGACTCGTGCAGATTCCGTGCATCGAACGCAATGCAATGGGCGCGATCAAGGCGCTCAACGCCGCGCGCATGGCGATGAAGGGCGACGGCCAGCACTACGTGTCGCTCGATAACGTCATCAAGACGATGCGCGAAACCGGCGCGGACATGAAGACGAAATACAAGGAGACGTCGCGCGGCGGCTTGGCCGTGAACGTCATCGAATGTTGAAGCACGCTTTGCATATTTCATGAAGCATCAGGCAGCAAGCACCGACAGTACCCACAAGGATCAATGATGAGCCGCTATTCGATATTCAGCCTATTGCGCAACGGGATGTCGTATCACGAGAACTGGGAACGACAGTGGAAGAGTCCCGAGCCCAAACGCGAGTACGACGTGGTGATCGTCGGCGGCGGCGGGCATGGTCTCGCCACGGCCTATTACCTCGCGAAGGAACACGGCGTGCGCAATGTCGCCGTGCTCGAAAAAGGCTGGATCGGCGGCGGCAATACGGCGCGCAATACGACCATCGTGCGCTCGAATTATCTGTGGGACGAGTCGGCCGCGCTTTACGAAAAGGCCATGAAACTGTGGGAAGGACTCTCGCAGGATCTGAACTACAACGTGATGTTCAGCCAGCGCGGCGTGATGAATCTCGCGCATACGCTGCAGGACGTGCGCGACACCGAGCGCCGTGTGAATGCGAACCGGCTGAACGGCGTCGATGCCGAATTCCTCACGCCCGCGCAGATCAAGGAAATCGAGCCGACCATCAATCTGAATAGCCGCTATCCGGTGCTCGGTGCGTCGATTCAGCGGCGCGGCGGCGTCGCGCGTCACGATGCGGTGGCCTGGGGCTTCGCACGCGGCGCGGATCAGGCCGGCGTCGATATCGTGCAGAACTGCCAGGTCACGGGCATTCGCCGCAACGGCAGCCAGGTGACGGGCGTGGATACCACGAAGGGTTTCATCAAGGCGAAGAAAGTCGCGATCGTGGCCGCGGGCAATACGTCGACGCTCGCGGACATGGCCGGCGTGCGCTTGCCGCTCGAAAGCCATCCGTTGCAGGCGCTCGTGTCGGAACCGATCAAGCCGGTGGTGAATACGGTCGTGATGTCGAACGCGGTGCACGCGTATATCAGCCAGTCCGACAAGGGCGATCTGGTGATCGGTGCGGGCGTCGATCAGTACACGGGCTTCGGTCAGCGCGGCAGTTTCCAGATTATCGAAGGGACGCTCGAAGCCATCGTCGAAATGTTCCCGGTGTTCTCGCGCGTGCGGATGAATCGTCAGTGGGGCGGCATTGTCGATGTGTCGCCGGACGCCTGCCCGATTATCAGCAAGACCGACGTAAAGGGCCTTTACTTCAATTGCGGCTGGGGCACGGGCGGCTTCAAGGCGACGCCGGGTTCGGGCTGGGCGTACGCGCACACCATCGCGAAAGACGAGCCGCATGAACTGAATGCGCCGTTCTCGCTGGACCGCTTCTATACGGGCCATCTTATCGACGAACACGGCGCCGCCGCCGTCGCCCACTAACGCACTCAGGCACTCACGCACTTGAGCCAGATAGAGAGACAACCATGCTGCTGATCGAATGCCCCTGGTGCGGGCCACGCGCCGAAACCGAATTTTCCTGCGGCGGCGAAGCGGACATCATGCGTCCGCTCGACACCGAAAAACTCACCGACAAGGAATGGGGCGACTACCTGTTCATGCGCAAGAATTCGCGCGGCGTGCATCGTGAGCAATGGATGCATGCGCAAGGCTGCCGCCGCTGGTTCAAGGCGCAGCGCGACACGGTGAGCTATGAGATTCAGGGCTATGAAACGTTCGACCGTCCGCTGCTGAAGATGGACAGCAACGACGGCAACGCACAAGAGGGCAAGACGCAATGAGCCAGAAAGACCGACTCCCGAATGGCGGGCGCATCAACCGCGCATTGCCGCTCACGTTCACCTTCAACGGACGCCAGTATCAGGGCTATCAGGGCGACACGCTTGCTTCCGCGTTGCTCGCGAACGGCCTGCATTTCGTCGCGCGTAGCTGGAAGTATCACCGGCCGCGCGGCATCGTGACCGCGGGCGTGGAAGAACCGAATGCCGTCGTGCAACTCGAAACGGGCGCGTACACGGTGCCGAATGCGCGTGCCACTGAAGTCGAGCTGTATCAGGGGCTCGTCGCGAATAGCGTGAACGCGAAGCCGAGCATCGAGAAGGATCGCATGGCGGTCAATCAGAAGATCGCGCGCTTTATTCCGGCGGGCTTCTACTACAAGACCTTCATGTGGCCGCGCAAGTTCTGGCCGAAGTACGAAGAAGTGATTCGCGACGCGGCGGGTCTCGGCAAGGCGCCGGAGCAACTCGACGCCGATCGCTACGACAAGTGCTTCGCGCATTGCGACGTGCTGGTGGTCGGCGGCGGGCCGACGGGTCTCGCGGCCGCGCATGCAGCGGCGTTGTCGGGCGCGCGCGTGACGCTCGTCGACGATCAGCCGGAACTCGGCGGCTCGCTGCTGTCGTGCCGCGCGGAGATCGACGGCAAGCCGGCTTTGCAATGGGTTCACAAGATCGAAGACGAATTGCGGCAAATGCCCGGCGTGAAGATTCTGTCGCGCAGCACGGCGTTCGGCTATCAGGACCACAATCTCGTCACCGTTACTCAGCGTCTGACCGATCATCTGCCGGTGTCGCAACGCAAGGGCACGCGCGAACTGATGTGGAAAATCCGCGCGAAACGCGTGATTCTCGCGACCGGCGCGCATGAACGGCCCATCGTGTTCGGCAACAACGATCTGCCTGGCGTGATGCTCGCGTCGGCGGTGTCGACGTATCTGCATCGCTATGCCGTGCTGCCGGGCCGCGACGCGATCGTCTTCACGAATAACGACGACGGCTATCAATGCGCGCTCGATCTGAAAGCAGCCGGCGCGCAAGTCACGGTGATCGACCCACGCGCGGGCGAATCGAAGGGAACGTTGCCTGCGCTCGCACGCCGCTATGGCGTGAAGGTGATCAACGGTGCGGTGATCACGGCGGCGCACGGCAAATTGCGCGTGGCTTCCGTCGATGTCGCTTCGTACGCGAATGGTCAGGTGGGCGCCAAGCAGGGCGAATTGCCGTGCGATCTGCTCGCGATGTCGGGCGGCTGGAGTCCCGTGCTGCATCTGTTCGCGCAATCGGGCGGCAAGGCGCACTGGCATGACGACAAAGCCTGCTTCGTGCCCGGCAAGGCGATGCAGCCGGAAACGAGCGTGGGCGCCTGCAATGGCGACTTCACGCTAGGCCAGGGCATTCGTTTCGCCGTCGATGCCGGCGTCGAAGCGGCGCGCGCCGCGGGCTATATCGTCAAGCGGCCGAACACCGTGCAAGTCGCCGAGATCACCGAAGCGAAGATGCAGCCGCTGTGGCTCGTCGGCGGACGCGAACTCGCCACGCGTGGGCCGAAGCAGTTCGTCGACTTCCAGAACGACGTATCGGCCGCGGATATTTTCCTTGCCGCGCGCGAAGGCTTCGAGTCGGTCGAACACGTGAAGCGTTATACCGCGATGGGCTTCGGCACCGATCAGGGCAAGCTCGGCAACATCAACGGCATGGCGATTCTCGCGCAGGCGCTCGGCAAGACGATTCCGGAAACCGGCACGACGACGTTCCGCCCGAACTACACGCCGGTCACGTTCGGCACGTTCGCGGGGCGCGAGCTCGGCGAGTTTCTCGATCCCGTGCGCAAGACGGCGGTGCACGAATGGCACGTCGAAAACGGCGCGGAATTCGAGGACGTCGGCAACTGGAAGCGCCCCTGGTACTTTCCGAAGAAGGGCGAAGACCTGCATGCGGCCGTCGCGCGCGAATCGCTCGCGGTGCGAACGAGCGTCGGCATTCTCGATGCGTCCACGCTCGGCAAGATCGACATTCAGGGCCCCGATTCGGCGAAGCTGCTGAACTGGGTCTATACGAATCCGTGGAGCAAGCTCGAAGTCGGCAAGTGCCGCTACGGTCTGATGCTCGACGAAAACGGCATGATCTTCGACGACGGCGTGACCGTGCGCCTCGCCGACCAGCACTACATGATGACGACCACGACCGGCGGCGCCGCACGCGTGCTGACGTGGCTCGAACGCTGGCTGCAAACCGAGTGGCCCGACATGCGCGTGCGCCTCGCGTCGGTCACGGATCACTGGGCGACCTTCGCCGTGGTCGGCCCGAATAGCCGCAAGGTCTTGCAAAAGGTTTGCCACGACATCGACTTCGCGAACGCGGCGTTTCCGTTCATGAGCTATCGCGAAGGCACGGTCGCGGGCGCGGCGTCGCGCGTGATGCGCATCAGCTTCTCGGGCGAACTCGCGTATGAAGTGAACGTGCCGGCGAACGTCGGACGCGCAGTGTGGGAAGCGTTGATGGCCGCGGGCGCCGAATTCGACATCACGCCGTACGGCACGGAAACGATGCACGTGTTGCGCGCGGAGAAGGGCTACATCATCGTCGGTCAGGATACCGATGGTTCGATGACGCCGTATGACGTCGGCATGGGCGGGCTCGTCGCGAAGTCGAAGGACTTTCTCGGCAAGCGTTCGCTCACGCGCTCGGACACGGCGAAGGCGGGGCGAAAGCAACTGGTCGGACTGCTCGCGGACGATCCGTCGTTCGTGATACCCGAAGGCTCGCAGATCGTCGCGGGTCCGTTCCAGGGCGAGACCGCGCCGATGCTCGGGCACGTCACGTCGAGCTATTACAGCCCGATTCTGAAGCGCTCGATCGCGATGGCGGTCGTGAAGGGCGGCCTCGACAAGATCGGCGAGACGGTCACGGTCCCGCTTTCGAGCGGCAAACAGATTGCAGCGAAGATCACCAGCTCGGTGTTCTACGACAGCGAAGGAGCGCGTCAACATGTGGAATGAAACGAAAACGGCGGCGTCGGTGGTGGATCGCGCCGTCGGCAAGCAGACCGGCGTATGGCAGGAGTCGCCGCTCGTGGGCGTGGATGCGCTTCTGAAGAAGCATCAGGCTTCGGCGACCGCGGCATTCAGGCTGACCGAGCGGCCGTTTCTTCAGATCGTGAATGTGCGCGGCGATACGCGCGACGCCGCGTTCGTGCAGGCAGTCGAACAGGTGCTCGGCTGCAAGCCGCCGGAGACACCCAACACGATCGCGCGCGGCAACGGCTACGACATGCTGTGGCTCGGCCCGGACGAGTGGCTCGTGCGCTCGGCGATGACGCACGACGCGACGCGCACCGCGCCGTTGCAAGCGGCGCTCGGCACTGCGTTTGCAGGGGTATTCGCGTCGGCGGTGGACATCGGCAGCGGCTATACGGTGCTCGAAATCAGCGGCACGCGCACGCGTGAAGTGCTGTCGCGCGGCTGTCCGCTCGATCTTCATCCGAAGCTGTTCGGCGAAGGGCAGTGCGCGCAAAGCCATTATTTCAAGGCGTCGATCACGCTCGTGCCGACCGGCGCGGACAGCTTCGACATCGTCGTGCGCCGCAGCTTCGCGGATTACTTCCTGAAGATCATGCTCGACGCAGCCGAGCCGCTGATGTCGTGACCGCCGTCACGCCGCGAGCGCTGCTCTCACGCGCCGCTCGCGGTTTTCCCGTTGCGGGACTCACATGACGTCGACCCGTGTCGTCACCGCGCGACTCACCGAGCGCGCGTGCCACCAAGGCGATGCCGATGCCGCGCTCGCGCTGCTCGATCAAAGCATGCTGCTGCGGCACCGGCGCATTGCGCTGATCCGCTATCTGCTCGCGCAGCAACTCGGCGCGCCGTTGCAGGCGCGGCATCATGACTATGTGCGAAAAGTCGCCGCGCGTTTGAGTGCGGAAACGCTCGCGCGCATTGCGGGCGCGGCGCGGGCGCGCATGCGTTCGTAGGCGTGGGCTTTCGATTCGGCGTTGTGATGTGTTGGCCGCGCTGCTACCGGGCACTGACCACGCACCTCTTTTTGGTCCTGGCGAGACGCATCCGCGAGCGAGTGCATTCAGCCTACGCGGGCTGCTCTGGAAATGACGCGCTTGCTGTCGAACCACTCGCGGCCTCGATCGCGACAATCGCCCGTTGCGCGGACGGCGACAGCGCGCGCTGCGTCAGGCTGACCACGGCGAATTGCGCGGAAAGGTTGAATATCGCCGGTACGGTCAACTGCACGAGGTTGCCGGTCTGCAATTCGTTCTGCACCGCGCGCGTCGGCGACAGCAGGACGAGATCCGAGCGACGCGTGACATGAACCAGCGCATGAAAATCGTTGGTGACGACCTGAAAGCGCAGGTTCTCGCCCGGCAGACAACCGAGAACCTCACGCATCCTTTGCTGCGCACTATGCGGCGCGCGCACACAAGCGAGCGCGGCTTGCCGCAGACGTTCCACTGTCATCTCGCCCGCCAGCAACGGATGCTGCGGACGAACGAAACAGCCGGCAGGCTCCACAGGCAAGCGGTGAATTTTCAGTTCCGCGGAGAGCGGGGCGTAACGATGTTCGACCACGACGAAGTCGAGCCGCTCCGTGCGCAGCGATTCGACCAGCGCTTCTCCTTCATTGACTTCCGCGTTCACGCGCAGCCCAGGCCAATCGCGATTGAGCGTGCAGAGCACATCGGGCAGCATGATCGCGGCCGGCAGCGGCCCAAGCCCGAAGTCCACGCTGCCCACTTCATGCTGCTGTAGAAGAACCAGATCGCGGGCGAGGCTGTTGGTCTCGAACAGAATTCGCCTTGCCCGTTCGGCCACCATCTGTCCCGCGGCGTTCAGTTTGACGCCGCGCGGGCCTCGCTCGCACAGCGGCAAGCCGGCTTGTGCCTCGAGCGCCTGGATGCTGCGCGTCAACGCGGGTTGCGACAGGTGAACGCGCCGCGCCGCGGCGGCGAGCGACCCCGCTTCCACGACAGCGATCAGATGTTCAAGCCGTTTCAGGTTCAAAGCTATGCGTCCTTTGCAGCGTTGCGATGACAAACTTGCAATTGAATTATATGTGTGGCCAGGCTCCAATAGGGCACGCTTTTTTGTCCCGGCACTTCCGACAAACCGGGCTGGCCATGTGGCCGCGTGCGTACTGTCGATTGTCTTAACGCCTTTGGAATCCACCATGTCGTCTGTTCAATCATCGGAAGCCCCGGCGCAGCCTGCCGTGCCGCTCGCCGCCACCGCGGCCACCATCGCGGCCCAACAGCAGGCGCGGCGTGAGTTGCCCGTCGAGGACCATCTCGACGAAGAAGAAGCACGGCGCGGCTTCATTGCGACGATTCCGAATGCGGAAGTGCGCGACGCCTATGGTCGCCTGGTGTGGACGCTTGCCGACTACGATTTTCTCGACGATCCCGAGGCGCCGGCAACCGCGCATCCCGCGTTATGGCGTCAGGCTCGGCTCAACGCGATCCACGGCCTGTTCAAGGCGACTGAGCGCATCTATCAGGTGCGCGGCTTCGACTTGTCGAACGTGACTATCGTCGAAGGCGATACGGGGCTGATCATCATCGATCCGCTGTCGACACAGGAAACCGCACAGGCCGCGTTTGCGCTGTATCTCGCGCATCGTCCGGCGCGGCCGGTCGTGGCGGTGATCTACAGCCACAGCCACGCGGATCACTTCGGCGGCGTGAAGGGCATCGTCACCGAGGCGGACGTGCGCGACGGCAAGGTCGCCGTGATTGCACCGAACGGCTTCATGGAAGAGGCCGTCGCCGAAAACGTCCTTGCGGGAACGGTGATGATCCGCCATCCGCCGCGCGCAATTCCAGTTCGGGCATACGCTCGCACGCAGCGCCTGCTGCCAGATCGATTCGGGCCTCGGCAAAAATGGGCCGCGCGGCACGCTGACACTGATCGAGCCTACGCAACTGATTTGCGAGGAGACCGAGACGCATGTGATCGATGGCGTGGAAATCGTGTTTCAGTTGACGCCCGATAGCGAAGCGCCGGCGGAGATGCACTTTTTCTTTCCGCAACTGCGCGCGCTCAATCTCGCGGAGAACGGCACGCGCACCATGCACAACCTGTGTCCGTTGCGCGGCGCGCAGGTTCGCAACGCGCTGTTGTGGTCGCGCTATCTGTCGCGCTCGCTCGAGCGCTACGCGCCGCATGCCGATGTGGTGTTCGCCCAGCATCACTGGCCGACGTGGGGCAGTGCGCGCATGACGAGCTTTCTTGAGCAGCAGCGCGACCTGTACAAGTTCCTGCACGACCAGACCGTGCGCATGATGAATCACGGCATGACCGCGCTCGAGATAGCGGAGTGCATGCGGCTTCCGGAGAGCCTGAGCGCGGAGTGGCACGCGCACGGCTACTACGGAACCGTCTCGCACAACGTCAAGGCGACGCACATTTCCGCGACCAGCAGATAGCGCAGGAACGGGTTGTCGATGCTCACATCGCGAAGCGGCTCGAGCAGTTCCAGCATCCGCGGCATGTCGTCGTTCTGAAATGCGATGGCCGCGTGGATCAACGGGATGCATGTCGTGAGCGCACGGTCTCGCGTTATATCGCCGGACTCCAGCCGCGTGAGCCACGCCGCCGCTTTGCCGGGGCGCGTCGTCAGCGCGACGGTCAGGCAAGCGATAAACAGCAGCCGTTGATGTTGAACCAGCGTCGCTTCGGGAAGCCGCTCGAGCAGATGCAGCATCGGGCTCAGGTATTCGAGGCTCCATGTCGCCGGCTCCGCGCTTTCGATAACCGTGGCCGCGAACTCGTGATCGCCGCCGGCGCTGGCATGGCGCACGGCCACGGCGAGGTAGCCATGTTCGGCGAACCAGCGGCTCGCGCGCAGATGAAACCCTTGAGCGCCGGATGGATCGGCAGCGACAAGCCGAGCCGCGAGAAAGTCGCCGAACAGAGGATGAAAGCGATACCAGGCCAGACGTTCGTCGCAATCGATGCGGTTGATCAGCAGGTTCTCGTCCTCCATGCGCTTCAGCAGGTCGCGCGCATTGGCGTTACCCGTGACATGCCGCGCGAGCGGCGCGCTGAAGCGGCGGAACAACGACAACGCTCCGGCGAACGCGACCAGCTCAGCAGGCAGGTTCGCCATCACCTCTTCGCTGAGATACGTCTGCAAATCGCCGTGACGCCAGGCCAGATCGCGCAGTGTGCCGAGCGATGCCGGCCGGTTCTTCAGCATGATGACGATCAACTGCACGCACGACGGCCAGCCGCCCGTGACGTCCTGAATCAGACGGAGATCGTCCGCGTGCAGTGTGCCCGTTCCCAGATTCTCTTCGACGAAGCTCCGGGTTTCGGCCATGCCAAGAGGCAAAGCCGTGCTGTCGAGTTCGGCGAGCTGATTTGTCATTCGAAGCCGGCTGAGCGCAAGCGGCGGCGCGACGCGCGAGGCGATCACCACATGCAGCGTGCCCGGCGCCTGATCGAGTAGCTTCTGCATGAAGCGGTGCACGGGCGGGGCATCGACGAGATGATAGTCGTCAATGAACACGTAGATGTCTTTCGACAGGTCGAGCACGCCGTCCACGAGCATCGCGACGAGCGCGTCCATGCCGGCAGGGTTTGCGTCTTCGAACAGCAGTTCGGGCTCGGCGCGCAGGCCGACGCGTTGCATCGCCATGAACAGCGTCGCGCAGAACGCGGCGTAATCGGCTTCGTCCGCGCTCAGCGATAACCACGCGACGTCCGCGCCCGCCTTCACGCATCGCTCGCGCCATTGGGCGAGGAGGGTGGTCTTGCCGTAGCCCGCGCTCCCGGTGACGAGCGCAAGCGTGGCGTGCCGCATGCGCTCGAGATGCGTAAGCAGGTCGGCGCGGCGGACCGTTTTCGAGCCGATGCGCGGCGGTGAAAACCGCGTGGATGCCACTTGTCTGGTGAATGCGGTCGTCAAATCGTTACCCGAATCAGTGCCCAGTCCGAACAGCCATTGTCCACAGAAAATCGCGCGCGCCGCAATCCGAGCCAACGTCAGGAGGCAACGTCAGGACCGTGCCCTCGCGCAATAAAACCCGCAACAAGCCGCAAGAAAAAAGGAGGCGATCAACTTAACACAACGTCCTCACGACGCCCTTGTTCCATCCGGATGACGTATTTCTTCTATGTAGCCGATTTATGTCGGCGTCTACTGAAAACGCTGCTCGAAACATCACTCGCGGCCGTCGCCGCATCATTCAGGGGATGCCATGCCTACCGCTTCTCAGCCTCGCGCAACTGCCGCCGCGCGACTCGAACGGCTGCCGTTCTCCGGTTATCACCGGACCATCTTCATCATCATCGCGATTGCGTTCTTTTTCGATTCCGTCGATCTCGGCACGATGACCTTCGTGCTCGGTTCGATCAAGACCGAATTCGGCTTGTCGACGGCAACCGCGGGGCTCGTCGCGAGCGCGAGCTTCTTTGGCATGGTGGGCGGTGCGGCGGTGGCGGGACTGCTGGCCGATCGCTTCGGACGCCGGCCGGTTTTTCAGTGGAGCATGGTGCTGTGGGGCCTCGCCTCGTATCTCTGTTCGACGGCGCAAAGCGTCGAAGCGCTGATTTTCTATCGCGTGCTGCTCGGTTTCGGCATGGGCATGGAGTTTCCGATTGCGCAAACGCTGCTGTCGGAATTTGTTCCCGCTTCGTCGCGCGGACGCCTGATTGCGTTGATGGACGGCTTCTGGCCGCTCGGTTTCATCACGGCGGGCGTGGTGTCGTACTTCGTGCTGCCCGCCTATGGCTGGCGCACGGAGTTCGCGTTGCTCGCGATTCCGGCCGTGTTTGTGCTGATCGTGCGCCGTGTCGTGCCCGAGTCGCCGCGTTGGCTCGAACATCGTGGACGTCGCGGCGAGGCCGATAAAATCCTCGCCGACATCGAGGTCAAGGTGATGAAGGCCGCGGGCCTGAGCCGCTTGCGCGAGCCGGTCATGCTCGTCGAACCGGTGGCCGCCAAAGGCGCGGGCGCGTTTCGCGAGATCTGGAGCGCGGCTTACCGGCGTCGCACGATCATGGTGTGGACGTTGTGGTTCTTCGCGCTGCTCGGCTTTTACGGATTGACTTCGTGGCTCGGCGCGTTGATGCAGCAGGCCGGCTTCGCGGTGACGAAGTCGGTGCTGTACACGGTGCTGATTTCGCTCGGCGGCATTCCCGGGTTTATCTGCGCGGCGTGGCTGGTCGAGCGTTGGGGACGCAAGCCGACATGTATCGCGTCGCTCGCGGGCAGCGCGGTGATGGCCTACATCTATGGACAAACCGCGCTGCATGCGCAAACGCCCACGCTTCTGATTTGCGCCGGTCTCGCGATGCAGTTTTTCCTGTTCGCGATGTGGGCGGTGCTCTACACCTACACGCCCGAGCTGTACGGCACCGGCGCGCGCGCGACGGGTTCCGGTTTCGCGTCGGCAATCGGCCGCGTGGGCTCGCTGATCGGGCCGTACGTGGTCGGCGTCGTGCTGCCGATGTTCGGACAGGGCGGCGTGTTCTCGCTTGGCGCAATGTGTTTCGTGATCGCGGCCGCGGCTGTGTGGATACTCGGCATCGAAACACGCGGACTCGCGCTGGAGACGCTCGTCTCGGAAGCGGTGGAGACCGACGCGCACGGCGTGCTGAGTCCGGTGCGCGATTGACGACCCACCCGCGAAGAGCGCAGTCGTTGTCGGTTGTGCTCTTCACCGCTAACCGGGCATCGGCGCTTACTGGTTGCTCGCCACCAGTGCCGACACGATCCGATACGCAGCGCTCACGCGGTCCTCGATCGGGAAATTCCTGTTGGCAAGCAAAACGACGCCGACGTGTTTCTGCGGAATGAAGGCAACGTAGGTGCCGAACCCATTCGTCGAACCGGTCTTGTTGATCCACACATTCTGCTGCGGCGGCAAGGGCGGCTCGATTGCGATGACCGGCGTCGCCGTGGTGGCCATCGCGGGCGCATTGCCTTCGTGCAAGGTCGTCAACGTGACGGGATACGCGTACTGCTCCCATATCAGGTCCTGCGTCAGCATGCCGGCCTTGAAGTAACCCGTGTGTGTCGCCGTGATAGCGCGCTGAAGCTGGCTGTCGACGTCGATCAGGTTCATGTTCGCTTGCACGAAACGCAGCATGTCGGCGGCGGTGGTCCTCACGCCATACGCTTCGTCGGCGAGCACGCCGCCTTTCATGCGGATCGGCGCGCCGTCCTTCGTGTAGCCCTGCGCGTAGTCGGACATTTTCGTTGGCGGAACATGGATGTAGCTGCTCGTCATGCCGAGCGCCGGAAACAGGCGCCGCTCCATCAGCGACGCAAAGTCCTGATTCATGCTTTTCGCCGTGATCAGACCGAGCGTGCCGATCCCCGGATTCGCGTAGGTACGATACGTGCCCGGCGCGTAGGCCGGTTTCCATGTGCTGAAGTACTGCAACAACTGCGCGTTGTCGTGGATCTCGTCGGGCACCTGGAGCGGCAGACCGCCGGGCGTGTGCGTGCCGAGATTCAGCAGGCTAACCTTGCCGAATGCGCTGCCTCGCAAGGACGGCAAGTATGTTTGCGTCGGGTCCGACAGCCTCAGATGGCCGCTCAACTGCGCATATTCGGCAAGCGTCGCGGTGAATGTCTTGCTCACGGAGCCGATTTCAAAGAGCGTGCGCTGCGTGACCGGCTTGCCGGTTTCCGCCGATGCCACGCCGTAGTCGAAGACGAATGTTTTGCCATTGGCGACGATGCCGACCGCCATCCCAGGCACATGATGTTTCGCCATCAGCGGCTCGATGGCGGAGTCCACTACGGATTTCACCTGGCCTTCGGCCTCGCCTTCGCTTGCCGCGCGGCTTGCCTGCGCGGGCGCGCCCAGCGCAAACAGCAGGGTGACCATCAGGCTCACGGCTTTTAGCTTCATGTGCAATGCTTCCTCGAACGGTTATCGACGGGTGTCCAGACGCAGCACTATCCCGCTTTGGGAAAGTGCTGACAATCGACGATAACTTATGCGAGGGTCAAGAAAAACTGAGGGCGTGCAGTTGCAGTTCGCGGTGAGCGCAATACGGTCTCCTCGCAACCGTAATCGCGCCGTTGGAAAATGCTTACGGTTCCGCGATAGAAAACCAGTAATCGAACTTATCGAACATTCCGAGCATTTCCCGGAACTTCGCTTTATCGCCGTCGAACTTCACCTTACCCGTCTCGGACAATTGCTGCAGCTTCACGTTGCCGAGCGCGATGTCGTCCAGGGTCGACTTGTCGAACGTGATCGTTCCGTCGGCATGCTCCAATGGACGGCCTTCCACATAGTTCATCACACCGTTGCGCACGGTAAGCGCAAATTGCTTCTTCACGTCGGGCAGGATCAGATTGAACGCATAGCTTTTATTCGCCGCGCGCGGGCCGTTCAGGTGGATCGCCAGGAAGTCGAGGAACATTTCCGGCGACATGGCCGTGATGATGTCAGGCGCAGCCGTGTTCACGCCGGCCATCTTCTTCACGCCACCGCGCAACTCGTGAGCGCCGCTCAGATAAACATTGCGGACGGTGCCCGATTCCGACTGATAGCCCAACTGTTCAAGTGCATCGGCTTCGAGACGCCGCGCGGCCTGATTATCAGGTTGAGCGAATACGAGCTTGTTGGTGATGGTGGCGACCCATCGGTACTCGCCTTTGCTATAGGCGTCACGCGCGTTCGCCATGATCTTGTCGGCGCCGATAAGCTCGACGTATTTCTTCGCTTCGTCGGCGGGGGGAAGCGGATCGAGGTTCGCGGGATTGGCATCCCACCAGCCCAGGTAGAGTTGATAAGTCGATCTCACATCGTGTTTCAGATTGCCGTAATAGCCACGGTTATAAAACTCCTTGGCGAGCGAATCGGGAAGCACGAACTGTTCGGCGATTTCATGCATGGTCAAGCCTTCGTTGGCCATGCGCAGTGTCTGATCGTTGATGTACTTGTACAGGTCCCGCTGTTTCGACAAATGCTCGACGACGCGTTCGTTTCCCCACTGCGGCCAATGGTGGCTTCCGAAAGACACTTGAGCGTCGTTGCCGAACATGGCAATGGTTTGATCGAGCGCCGCAGCCCACTTCTGCGCGCTTCTCGCCTTCGCGCCTCTGAGCGTCAGAATGTTATGCAACGAATGATTCGCGTCTTCGGCGAGATCGAGCGCCTTGAACTGCGGGAAGTAGAACAGCATCTCGGCGGGCGCTTCGGTGCCTGGCGCCATCTGAAAGACGACGTCGACGCCGTCCACCGTCAGCTTCTCGCCCGTCTTCTTGATGAGGCGGTTCGGTTGAAGCAGCGTGAGCGTGCCGGTCGCATTGACCAGGCCGAGGCCGCTGCCGACCGTACCTTTCGGGTCCTTCTCGAGAAGATCGCCGTACATGTACGACGCGCGGCGGCTCATTGCGTTTCCAGCGAAAATGTTCTCGCTGATTGCTTCTTCCATGAAGCCTTCCGGCGCGATCAATGGAACCTTGCCCGAGGCCACGTCTTTTTCGTCGACCACGCCTCTGATGCCGCTGAAATGGTCGACATGGCTATGCGTGATGATGACGGCGCTAACCGGCCGGCGTTCGACCTTTTCGTTGACCAGTTCCAACGCGGCCTTGGCTGTCTCGGCTGAACTTCCGGTATCGACGACGATCCAGCCGGTCGCCCCTCGAATAAACGTGATGTTGGCCAGGTCGATATTGCGCACCTGATAGATGCCGTCGACCACCTTGAACAGGCCGTTCATCGTCAGTATCTGCTCCTGACGCCACAGGCTTGGATTGACCGTTGGCGGAGCTTCGGTTCCGGGACGCAGGAAAGCATAGCGTGTGAGGTCGACCACCGTACGGCCCGACGCGGTGGTCAGAACTGGTTGCGGCAGGGACGATATGAAGCCGCGTCCGGCATCCTCGAAATCCCGCTTGTCTGCGAGATTCAGGTAACTCGCGATCTGCTGGTTCACCTGCCTGGTCTGTGTCGTTGCGTCGTTTCTCGCGGGACTGTTCGCGCCTGCTTCGTTCGATTGTGCATATGCCTGCGCACCTATGCTTAACGGCAACACCCATGCTAACCATTTCATCTTGCCTCCGGGCCTACGCTAGCGGTTCGCCAACAACATCCATCTGCGGACAACGAGTCCTCAGAGAGCTTTCAATACTCCTGATCTAATCTGGATGTTGGGTAGGAGGAAGTCAAGAACGAGATGCGTGACCGCCTGACGGCCTCACGGCATCATGATTCGCAAACAGAATCGGGCGGCTGACGCAATGCGCTAAACGGTCACACGGTCACACGTTCACGCTTTCTGAAGGGCGCACCGTTCGCGACGAAGTAGGGCGTGTCCACGCGCGCCAATGCCTCGCGTCCACGAATCCGGTCGGCGATCTTCTCGGCCAGCATGATGGTCGGCGCGTTCAGATTGCCCGTGGTGATAAGCGGCATGATCGACGCATCGACCACGCGCAGCCCCTCCATGCCATGCACGCGTCCTTCGTTGTCGACCACGGCCATGTCGTCGTAGCCCATCTTGCACGAGCACGAAGGATGAAACGCCGTCTCGGCGCGTGCCCGCACGAAAGCGTCGAGTTGCGCGTCGGTAGTCAGCTCGGCGCCGGGATTCAGCTCGCGTCCGCGATAACGGTCCAGCGCCGGTTGCCGCATGATCTCGCGCGTGATGCGAATGCCGTCGCGGAACTCGCGCCAGTCGAGCGGATCGGCCATGTAGTTGAATAGGATGCTTGGATGCGCCGCCGGATCGCGCGACGTGAGCTTCACGCGTCCGCGGCTTGGCGAACGCATCGAACCGACATGTGCCTGAAAGCCATGCATCTTGATCGCGTTCGAGCCGTTGTAATTAATCGCGACCGGCAGAAAATGATACTGAATGTTCGGCCACGAGTCGTCGTCGCGTGTACGGATAAAGCCGCCCGCTTCGAACTGATTGCTCGCGCCGATGCCGGTGCCGTTCACCATCCATTCGAGTCCAATAGCCGGCTGATTCCACCACTGCAACGCAGGGTAGAGCGAGACCGGCTCCTTACATTCGTACTGGATATACATCTCCAGATGGTCCTGCAAATTTTCGCCGACGCCCGGCAAGTCGTGGACGAGCGGAATGTCCAGTTCGCGCAGCCACGTCGAGCGGCCCACGCCGGAGCGTTGCAGCAATTGCGGCGATGCAATCGCGCCGCTGCACACCAGCACTTCGCGGCGCGCATGCGCGTTGACGGCCGCGCCATGCTGCAGATACGCGACGCCGACCGCGCGCTTGCCGGAGAACAGCACGCGATCGGTTAGCGCGTGCGTGACGATGGTCAGGTTCGAACGCGCCTTCGCGCGATCCAGATAGCCGCGCGCCGTGCTCGCGCGCCGGCCTTTGGGCGTGACCGTGCGATCCATCGGACCGAAGCCTTCCTGCTGATAGCCGTTCAGATCGTCGGTGCGCGGAAAGCCGGCCTGCACACCGGCTTCGACCATCGCCGCAAACAGCGGATTGTTGCCAGGCTTGCTGGTGGTCACATGCACCGGACCGTCGCCGCCGTGATACGCGTTCGGACCCACGTCGCGCGTTTCGGCTTTACGGAAGTACGGCAGGCAGTCGAGATACGTCCAGTTTTCGAGGCCTGGGCGCTGAGCCCAGCCGTCGTAATCGAGCGCGTTGCCGCGGATATAGCACATGCCGTTGATTAGCGACGACCCGCCGAGTCCCTTGCCGCGCCCGCATTCCATGCGACGGTTGTCCATATGCGGCTCGGGGTCGGTCTCGTACGCCCAGTTATAGCGGCGCCCTTGCAGCGGATAGGCGAGGGCGGCGGGCATCTGCGTGCGGAAATCGAAGCGGTAATCGGGGCCGCCCGCTTCGAGCAGCAGCACGGTGACGTCGGCGTCTTCGGTGAGACGCGAGGCCAGCACGTTGCCCGCCGAACCCGCGCCGACGATGATGTAGTCGTATTCGTTGGAACTCATGGCAGCGCTCTCAGAACACCGGTTGATAAGGGCCCAGCTCGACCTGCACGGACTTGATGCGCGTGTAGTGCTCGAGTGTCGTGATGCCGTTTTCGCGGCCCACGCCGGATTGCTTATAGCCGCCCACGGGCATTTCGGCGGGCGACTCGCCCCACGTGTTGATCCAGCAAATGCCCGCTTCCAGCCGATGAATCACCCGATGCGCACGCGCCAGGTTTTCCGTGACGACGCCGGCGGCGAGGCCATACGCGGTGCGATTCGCGCGCTCGATGGCTTCGTCTTCTTCGTCGAATACGAGAATGCTCATGACCGGCCCGAAGATTTCCTCACGCACGATTCGCATGTCGTCGTGGCAACCGGTGAAGATAGTTGGCTCTACGTATTGACCTTGCGCATAATGATTTTCTGTCAAACGCTTGCCGCCCGCGATCAAACGCGCGCCTTCCTTAACACCGCTTTCTATATAGCCGAGCACCTTTTGCAATTGCGCGGCGCTCACGAGCGGGCCGAAGTTGGTGGACGCCTCGGTCGGCGCACCGACGCGAATACGCTTCACGCGTTCGAGCAGCAATGCCTCGAAGCGCTCGATCACATTGCGCTGCACGAACACGCGCGTGCCGTTCGTGCAGACCTGGCCCGAGCTGAAGAAGTTGGCGCTCATCGCGATGTCGGCGGCGCGTTCGAGATTCGCGTCGTCGAACACGAGCAACGGGGACTTGCCGCCGAGTTCCATCGTCACTTCTTTCAACGACGACGCGCCCGCCATCGACATCACCTTCTTGCCCGTTTCCACTCCGCCCGTGAACGAAATCTTTTCGATGTCCGGATGCGCGGCCAGCATCGCGCCTACGCGGCCGTCGCCTTGCACGACGTTGAACACGCCAGGCGGCACGCCGGCTTCGGTGTAGATTTCCGCGAGTTTCAACGCAGTAAGCGGCGTGACCTCGCTCGGCTTGAAGATCATTGCGTTGCCTGCGGCAAGCGCGGGCGCGGACTTCCAGCACGCAATCTGAATCGGATAATTCCATGCGCCGATGCCCGCGCAAACGCCGAGCGGTTCGCGCCGCGTGTACACGAACGACGACGGCCGCAGCGGAATCTGCTGCCCTTCGATAGCCGTTGCGAGTCCCGCGTAATACTCGATCACGTCCGCGCCGGTGACGATGTCCACCGCCTGCGTTTCCGCGATCGGCTTGCCGGTGTCGCGCGTTTCGAGCAGCGCGAGTTCGTCGTTGCGCTCGCGCAGAATCTCGACCGCGCGGCGCAGGATGCGCGAGCGCTGCATTGCCGTGAGCGCGGCCCACTCGCGCTGACCGTCGCGCGCGGATTGCACTGCGCGATCGACGTCCGCGGCACTCGCCTGCTGCACGGTCGCGAGCGTTTCGCCGGTGGCGGGGTCGACGGTGTCGAAGGTTTCACCGCTGGTCGCGTCGACGTAAGCGCCGCCAATGTACAGACGTTGCGTTGCGAATACCGCCATCATGTGCTCCTTGGTAGAGATGTCGCCGGCTGCTGCGCGCGCTATTCGCGCGCAGCCAGGACCAGGTCGATGTATTCGTTGGCGACGCGCAGCGCCGCTTTGGTGTCGAACGGTTCGCCCGACAAGGCGCCGCGCAGCCACAATCCGTCGATCAATGCCGCGAGACCGCTGGCCGCGCGCCGCGCCGCCGCACGCGGCAGCGCTTTAGAAAAATCCGCGCACAGATTGGAGTTCAAGCGGCGCGTGTTGACATACTGCAGACGCCGCAATTGCGGCTTGTGCATGCTCTCGGACCAGAACGCAAGCCAGGTCTTCATGACGGGCGCGCTGGTTTGCTCGGCATCGAAATTGGCGGCGACGACCGCACGCAGTTTCGAGCGCGGGTCCGTTTTTGCCGCGCGACGGCGGCGGGACGTGGCCTGCCACAAATCGCGCAACACATGGCGCATGGTGGCTTCGAGAAGACCGTCCTTGTCGCCGAAATAGTGGCTCACGATGCCGGTGGAAATGCTCGCGCGCTGCGCGACCGACGCGAGCGTGGCGCCCGCGAGGCCGGTCTGGTCGATGGTGAGCAGCGTCGCGTCGATCAACTGCGCGCGGCGAATTTCGCGCATTCCGAGCTTGGGCATGGCGTGACTGTAAAGATCAGACGGTTCGGTGCCGGCACTTTGCCCGCAGGTTCGATCGACGCATGGTAGTTTTTTTATATTGAACGGTCAATCAATAAAAACCTGCGAAGAAGGGGCATGTCGGTTTCGGCCAAACTCGTGTCGGGTTCGGTGCAGGTGGTTGACCGCGGCGGGCGCTACGCTCGTTGAACGGCGTGCGGCGCACAGGCCGCGCACCGCTCACAAGACATGGAGACATTCAATGAGCAGCAATCGCGGCGTCGTCTATCTGGGGCAGGGCAAGGTTGAAGTGCAATCGATCGACTATCCGAAGATGGTCGACCCACGTGGCCGCGCGATCGGTCACGGTGTGATTCTGAAGGTAGTCAGCACGAATATTTGCGGCTCCGACCAGCACATGGTGCGGGGCCGCACGACCGCGGAAGTCGGCCTCGTGCTCGGCCACGAGATTACCGGCGAAGTGATCGAGGTCGGCCGCGACGTCGAGACGCTGAGCGTTGGCGATCTCGTCTCCGTGCCGTTCAACGTCGCATGCGGACGGTGCCCGACCTGCAAGTCGCAGCATACCGGCGTGTGCCTGAACGTGAACCCGTCGCGTGCGGGCGGCGCTTACGGATATGTGGACATGGGCGGCTGGATCGGCGGCCAGGCCGAGTACGTGATGGTGCCGTATGCCGACTTCAATCTGCTGAAGTTTCCCGACCGCGCGCAGGCGATGTCGAAGATTCGCGACCTGACGTGCCTGTCCGACATTCTGCCGACGGGTTATCACGGCGCGGTCATGGCAGGCGTGAAGCCGGGCGCGACGGTTTATATCGCAGGCGCCGGGCCGGTGGGCATGGCGGCGGCTGCGTCGGCGCGTCTGTTGGGCGCGGCGTGTACGATCGTCGGCGACATGAACGAGGAGCGCCTTGCGCATGCTCGCAAGATGGGATTTGAGACCGTCGATCTGTCGAAGGATGCGACGCTCGGCGAACAGATCGAGCAGATTCTGGGTAAGCCGGAAGTGGATTGCGCGGTGGACTGCGTGGGCTTCGAGGCGCACGGCCACGGCAGCAGCGGCTCGCACGAGGAAGCACCCGCCACTGTGCTGAACTCGCTGATGGAAATCACGCGTGCCGCAGGCGCGATCGGTATTCCGGGCCTGTACGTGACCGACGATCCGGGCGCCGCGGACGCTGCCGCACGCAAGGGAAGTCTTAGCATCCGCTTCGGGCTCGGCTGGGCGAAGTCGCATTCGTTCCACACGGGCCAGACGCCGGTGATGAAGTACAACCACAATCTGATGCAGGCGATTCTTTGGGACCGTCTGCCGATTGCGGACATCGTGAACGTGACGGTGGTGTCGCTCGATCAGGCGCCGGACGGTTATCGCCAGTTCGACGGCGGTGCGCCGCGCAAGTTCGTGATCGATCCGCATGGGCTGTTGAAGGCGGCCTGAGCTTCGGACGAAGTTTCAGACGAAGTTAGAAGCCTGTAGTAAGGAAACGCGTTGAACGTGCTTACGTTCAACGCGTTTTTTGCTTGTGACGAGCGATCCCAAAAACATGGGAGTCGGGCGATCTGCTAGGGTTACGCCGTCATAAGCGACGAGGCTCGCGATGGGTGGAACCGAACTGAAGACGGATTCGTTTCAACGGTGGGTGATGTACCGTAAGGATGCCTATGGAAGTGGGCGTATCTTTGTTTCTACGGAGCAGAAAGAGGCGGTTGAAGAGGGCAAGAAGTTCTCACAACGTGCATATGCCGATGTGTGGGCTAAAGACTCCGCGCTGGTTCGGCGGGTCCGCGCGTTTCTCGGGACGAATTTCTATTGGCACGAGCGGTTGGCAAAGAATGGCGCTGACGTTGAGGTCATAGAGACGTTGCAGTCGATGATCCGTGGCGAGAGTGTTGTGCTGATTGCCGAGCAATCGCGGACGGGAGGCGCGATGGGAAATCCGGTGCCTAAGCCGGAGAGGCTCCCGAGCTTCCGCAGCTCGTTAATGAACGATTGCGGAATGTCCTACGATGCCGCGACGGCATACATTGACCGCTATAACGACATTGTGGACCGGGCGAATGCGGTTGCAGATCGCTATGCGAATGCTGAGTCTTCGTCACTGGCCGACGCCGCGAGTGATTTAACCGAAACTGCTACGCCGCTTGGCGATGCGCAGCCGTTCGATTACGCGCCAGATCCGGTGAGCGGCGACACAGAGGAACTGGCGGCTAGTACGAATAATCCGGACTTTGCTGCAAAAATGCTCGGGTACGAACGCAAGACGTTTGGCGACATGATCCACGCGATGAAGTATGAAAACCATTTGAGAGGTGACGATAACGTCATCTGGCACGACAACGGCGACGTGTATTTCGATGGTCTGAAAATCGACAACATGCACAGTTACTGCAACGGGAAAGATATGGATTCGCACCAACTTGCACATGCGTCATTCTCCGTTTCAGGCGACGACGTTTCGCCAACATTCTGGACAGAGTATTTCGGCGTTGTCCCTGATGTCGCGCACCGCAAAGGCGATGCAATCGTCGACCGTGACGGGCAACCACGGGGTATAGCCAGGCGGACAGGAGTGTGGGGTGTCCGCAGCAAATCGGTGGTCAAGAGCGATCTCCTTGAGCCGCATTTGCGCTATCTCGTCGAGCATCTTCGCTTGCCGCGCGCAGACTTGCCCGAGCTACTTAGGCGCGGGAACGTGCGGATGCGCTTCTTCTGCTATTGGGACAACGAGGCTGGAAATCGCGTGCCCGACGTTCCCGACGACATTCGGTCAATGATGGAGGCGATGGGGGGAATAGTCGAGGTTGACGAATATCGGTAGGTGGCTGTTTCTCGCGTCACATAACCAGAAGCCAATCGATATGCGTCACTCACTTGCCCATGCCACGTTCATCATTTCCGGCGATTCGGTCAACCCCGAGTTTTGGACCTCGTATTTCGGCGTGCAGCCTAGTCGCGTGATCACGAAAGGACAACGTTTCCAGCTCCCGTCCGGGAAGCTGACTCCTCGTGCCGGTAAGCTCGGCCTATGGGCTCTTGAAAGCAAGGCTGCGGTACACAGCGATTGCCTTGGCCCGCATTTGGAATACATCACGAATTAGCTGGGCTTGCCCCGCGCCGATTTGCATGAACTGGTGCGGCGACAAGGAGGCAAGATGGCCATGTGCTGCTATTGGATGAATGAAGCGGGCGACCGCGTGCCCGATGTGCCCGACGACATCCGCGCGATGATGGAAGCGATGGGCGGAACAATCGAAATTGACGAATATCGGTAACTCGCTGTTTATTCGCGCTTAGCAGTGCAACAAAGCCAGGGGAGAATATTTGAGGACAGCATTCACGACTATGCACCATAACCAGTCTTCAACATCAAATGCGAGCGCGGACGCCGGAGCCTACGCGTCTTTCCTGATAACCGGCGACGCCGTATCGCCGGAATTCTGGACGCAGTACTTTCAGATAGCCCCTGACACCGCGATCGTCAAAGGAAAGTCATTTGCCCTTCCTTCCGGAAAGTCCAGTAAAGCTTTGGGGAAAACGGGCCTGTGGGGAGTAAGCAGCGAATCGGCGGTAGAAAGCGATTTGCTGGAACCGCATTTGCGGTATCTCATAGCGCGCCTTGGTTTGCCCCGCGAGGGTTTGAAGGAAATCGTGCAACAGAACGGTGCGAAGGTTGGGTTCTCCTGCTTCTGGTTCAACCCCTCAGGAAACCGCGTGCCCGACGTACCCGACGACATCCGCTCAATAATCGAAGCAATGCGCGGAACGATCGAAATCGACGAATATCGGTAGGATCGGACCCACTTCGCTCAAGCGTTGCAGCGCGCTGCATATCCCCCGGCAGCGCCACACCCGCCACCCCCTAATGCGAAAACTCACTACCCGGCGGCTGCAGCCGTGCACGTTCCCCAACGTGAAGCGACCACGAGTAGTACGTCGAATGCGAATGCGTCTGCAGTTCCGGGTGTTCCGCCAGCATTTCGCCCATACTTTTCTGGTCATCGCTCAACGCGCCGACGCGAGACCAATGGTGCAGCATTCGTCTCGGCGCCGCGGTGACAGTCGTGGGCATATCGACAGTGGGCGTTACTTCGAGCGGCAACGTCGGCTCTGCAATGCCTGGGCTGTCCTGCGCATACGCAAGGTGAGCCACAAGGCTTCCCCCAACGAACCACAGCGTGCTCTTCTGCATCAACGTTTTCTTTTTCATTCTCAAAGTGGAAACGGGTGTCATCGGGACCGCAACGATGCACAACCAGAGCGGAACCTGAAATAGGACTCTTCCGATTCACGCCATCGCGTCTCAGTTCCCGATGACGGGAACCCAACTCACTGCAAGCTGACAACGCTTTACGTCCAACGCCGATATTTTGCAAATATCAACATATAACCGCATGGGCCAGTGCCATAATTCGGCCCCCTAAACGCTGCGGGCAAAAATTTGCCGGCTCGATCGACGCGCGCAGTCATATATTTCAGGAGTAGTAGATGGCCGGCCTTCCACGCCGTAGCTTTCTGAAGGCCAGCGTCATCGCCGGCATTTCCGTGTATCTCGCGCCCGTCGGTGGGCGTGCCTTTGCCGCGTTGTTCGAAGAACGCATACTGACGCCGGTCAATTGGGACCCGGCGAGCGGTCAGCCCAAATTCCGCATCGACGGCATCGCCAAAGTCACGGGTGAAAAAGTGTTCGCTCGCGATATGCGTGCATCGGATATGCCGCATTGGCCGCAGCAGCAATCACACGCGCTGATCTTGCGCGCGACGCGTGCAGACTGCCTGTACGAAGGCTTCAATCTCGCGGGACTGGGCGACGACCTGATGCCGGACCGCCTCGTGACCGCCGACGACCTCACGCGCGACGGTCTGCAATTTCCCGCGTTCTACGGCAGCGACATGCTGCTGCCGAAGGGCAACACGCCTGCTTATCTCGGCCATGCCGTTGCAATTCTGATCTTCCACGACTTCGCGCGCTTTCGCCTCGCGAAGGACTATCTGAAGTTCCGCGACGACGTCATCCAGTACGGCCGGCAAACGGGACCGCTCGAACGTGATCCGTGGGGCACGTTCCGGTTCATTCGTGTAGGCGGCAAGACTCCGTATGACGACGACGTCTTTTCAAGCCTGAAGAACGCGCCGTTGTTTCCCAGCTCGATGCGCAAGCATCAACCGGTATGGCCGGATGGCGTCGAGCACGGATCGCTCGGCGAACAAGGCATTTTCTTCGCAGACGGCATCGCCGAAGAACTCGCACATCCGCCTGCGGACTGGCTGGTGATGGAGCGCGACTACAGCACGCAGTCGATCGATACCGCCGCACTCGAGCCGGACAATGCGAACTGTTGGTATGACGCCGACTCGCACGCGCTTCACATGATCGTGCCGACGCAAGGCCCCGCGGAAGTGGCGCAAAGCGTGGCGGAAATGGTCGCGAAGTGCCGCTTCGCGGTGAAGAGTGTGTTCCTTCACCCATGCTACACGGTCGGTTATGGATCGAAAGATCACTACAACATGCCGTTCTATGGTCTTGTTGCTGCGATGTATGGCGATGGCCGACCGGTGCGCCTCGCTAACGATCGCTACGAGCAGTTTCAAAGCGCGCTCAAACGCCACGCGTTCAACATGAAGTACCGCATTGCGGTCGACAGAAAGACGGGACTGCTTCAGTCGTTCAAAGGCGATCTCGAAGCGAATGGCGGCGGGCGCATGAACTTTTCGCCGTCTGTGGCGATGGTCGGTGCGACGGCCGCGCAATCGATCTACTACTTTCCGAAGAGCGATCTCACTGCAACCGCCATTGCGTCGCGCGCAGTCGATGCCGGCTCCGCGCGCGGCTACAGCACGCTGCAAAGCATGGCCGCAACCGAGATGATGATCGACGAAATCGCCGAACAACTGAAGCTCGACCCAATCGATTTCCGTCTCACGAACGCATTGCGGTCGGGAATGAAGAATACGCAGGGCGCGATACCGGCTGGCGCTGTTCGCGTCGATGAAGTTCTGCAAAAGGCAAAGTCGCATCCATTGTGGAAGAACCGCGCGCAGAAGAAAGCGAAGTACGAAGCGGAGCATCCCGGCAAACGCTATGGCGTGGGCTTTGCGTGCGTGCAAAAAGACTTCGGCACAGGCGCCGAATGTTCTTTCGCCAAAGTCGAGATGAGTGAAGACGGCAAGATTACGCTGCATCATTCGGGCTCGGAAATCGGCACGGGTATGTCGACATCGCAAGCCATTGCCGTGGCGAAATGGCTCGGCGTGCCGGCGTCGACCGTGCATTTCGCGTTGGCCGACTGGCCCGATCTTCCGGTAATCACGAGCGGCGATCCTTACCTGATGTCGCAGGCCGATCAGGATCGCCTTTCGAGGAATCCGCGTTGGTCGCCCGGCTTTATGTCGCCGTCGAGTGCGACTAACTCGGCCTATTACTTCACGCACAGTACTCGCGAAGCAGCGCGCGTTCTTTTTGTGCACGGCTTATGGCCGGCGGCAATGTCGATCTGGTCGAGCGGCGCGGGCGGCGGCCAGGCCGCATCGCTTGTCGTGCGCATAGAAGACGCGCGCTGGGTGAACGGCAAGCTGTCGGCGGATGGACTCGAAGCATTGCCGTTCGAGCAGATTGCTAAAAAGGCGCACGAACTCGGACTCGTGACGGGCGCCACCGTGCATGTATTCAATCGCTGGCAATGGGCCGAGGCCGAGTTCGAAGTCGGCGGCAAGATAGAGCGCCTGCCAATCGACGGACTGTCGCTTCGCTACGGCAACGGCGCAATGCCGAACGGTCAGAAGTCCGCGACGACGTCCAACAGCTACCGTGTGCTCGACCGAAAGCGCGTGTTTATTCCGCCCGTGCAGCGCAATAACGCAATGGTCACGTACTACAGCGCGGTCGGTACGCTCGTCGAACTTGCAGTGAATGAGTCGAGCGGCGAGGTCGAAATATTGACGCATCACTCGATTCTCGAATGCGGCAACCAGTTGTCGCCTCAACTAGTTTCGGGCCAGTTGCAGGGCGGTCTTGCGATGGGCATCGGTCATGCGCTGCATGAGTATCTGCCGCTCTACGAAGACGGCCCCGGCAACGGCACATGGAATTTCAACCGCTATCGTTTGCCACGTTCGACGGACGTTGCCGTATGGAGCCAGACGAGTGAAGTACTGCCTCCGCTAACAGAAACCGACCCGCCAAAAGGCATTGCCGAAGTGGTGATGATTCCGGTCGTTGGCGCCATCGTGAACGGCATCGCGCATGCGGTTGGACATCGTTTCCGCGACCTTCCCGTTACGCCACAAAAAATTCAGGAGGTGCTCGCATGACACTGCCCAAATCCGATTCCACCGAAGCAGCTTCCGCAATCGCAATCGCAAGCGTTGCCGAAAAGCCGTTGACGCGTTACGCCATGCAACCGGTGTCGATGACGGTCAATGGCCGACCCGTCGGGCCGATCCGCGTAGCGGAGCAGCTCATGCTGATCGACTTTCTGCATGAGTACCTCGGGCTGACAGGCTCGCGCCTGGGGTGCGGCCAAGGCGTGTGCCACGCATGCGTCGTCATTCTCGATAACGCCGATGGCAGCAGTGAAGAAGTGCGATCGTGCATTACCGGCGCGAGCTTTTTCGACGGCAAAAAAATCCGCACGGTCGAAGCTCACGCGACGTGTGACGAGAGCGGCAAGCCTGTCGCACTCTCGCCGGTCCAGCAGAAGTTTCTCGAACACTTCAGCTTCCAGTGCGGGGGTTGCACGCCGGGATTCGTCAATGCGACGACGGTGCTGATCGAGCGCCTCAAGCGTCAGCCCATTGAACGCAGCAAGGTCGAAGAGACGATCACCGAGGCGCTCAACGCGCATATTTGCCGCTGCACGGGCTATGTACGCTATTACGAAGCGGTGAAGGACCTCGTACTGAACACAGCCGGACTGGTGAGGAACGTCTAAAGATGATTTCCCACACGAGTACCTTTTCGTTGTTTCGCGCGGCGTTGGTGACACTCGCCGCGGCGATGTTGACAGCCTGCGGCAACGCACCTGATGCTGCCGCCCAGCGCACCGCGACTACACAAGATACGCACGACGCCGCCTTGATCGCCCGCGGCCGTTATCTAGCCAAAGCAGCGGATTGCGCGGCATGCCACACGTCGCCCGATAGCGCGCCATTCGCAGGAGGCGTTAAGCTGGCCTCGCCGTTCGGTACGTTCTATGGATCGAACATCACGCCGGACAAGCAGCACGGCATCGGACAATGGAGCGCCGACGAGTTCTACACTGCGCTTCACGACGGCAAATCGCCCAATGGTCAACTGTATCCGGCGATGCCGTATACGTCGTATCGCCAGATGTCTCGCGAGGATAGCGATGCGATCTACGCATACCTGATGTCGCAAAAGCCGGCGGCCGTCGTAAGCCGCGAGGCCGATCTGTCGTTCCCGTTCAATGTGCGTTTCGCCGTGCGCTTCTGGAAAACGCTGTTTCTCGAAGACACGTTGCCGGATGCATCGCAGGGTCATTCGGCGGACTGGACTCGTGGACGTTATGTCGTGAACGCGCTCGGACACTGTACCGAATGCCATACGCCGCGCGGCCGCTTCGGGCAACTCGACCTCACCGCGCCGTTTGCAGGCGGCACGCTCGGCCGGGTCATCGCGCCGAGCCTCACACCGCAAGGGCTCGCCGAGCGCGGATGGTCCGCGGCTGATCTCACGACGTATCTCGCAACGGGCATCGCGTCGCAAGGCTCGGCGTTTGGCGAGATGCATTCCGTCGTGCATCTGAGCAGTCAGTACATGACGCCGGACGATTTGCGCGCGGTTTCGACGTACCTGCTCGGTGATCGTCCGAGTGAGCCTGTGCGGGTGCAAGCTCAGGCGGTCGATGCTACTCAACTCGCGCCGGGCCGCCGCCTCTATCTGTCTCTATGCGCAGGCTGTCATGGCGCGGATGGAGAAGGCGTGCCTCACGTAGCCGTACCGATGCTTGGAAACTCCACTGTTCGTCAAAGCAATCCGCACAATCTGATCGTGTCGATGCTTGATGGCATCGACGAACAAAGCTTCCCCGGACTCGAACGCATGCAGGCCATGCCCGGCTCTGCGAGCAAGCTGAGCGACGACGAACTGGCGCAACTCGCGAACTATTTGCGGGCGACATGGGGCGCGCAACCGGCCGACGTAAGCGCGGATTCGGCACGCGGACTAAGGCATTAATCCGCGTGAAGCGATCAAAGGCGGTATAAACCTTGGGGAGTGCTGAGGCGCTTCTCAGGCCGCCATCACCGGCGGCGAAGAAAGCGACGGTGCCTGCTTGCGACGCTCGCGCGTAGGCGCGGTGCCGAATGCATCGCGATAGCTCTTCGAAAAGTGGCAGGCCGACTGGAAGCCGCACGCCATCGTGATGTTCATGATCGACATGTCGGTTTGCAGCAGCAGTTCGCGCGCGCGCCGCAAACGCAGCGTCAGATAGTAATGCGTCGGGGTCATCCCGAGATGCTCGCGGAAGAGGCGCTGCAATTGCCGTTGCGACATGCCGGCAAGCCGCGCGAGTTCCTCGCGCGATAGCGGCTCTTCGATGTTGTTCTCCATCAGCGAGATCACTTCGAAGAGCGACTTGTTGGCCGAGCCGAGCCGCGCGACGAGCGGCATCTTCTGTTGCGCGCTGGTATCGCGCACATGCTCGACGATGAACTGCTCGGCGATCTGCGTGACGCGTGCAGTGCCCACACGCGGTGCGATCAGGTTGAGCATCATATCGAGGGGCGCGACGCCGCCCGTGCACGTCACGCGATCGCGATCTATCACGAAGAGTTCTTTCAGAAAGCGCGTGTCGGGAAACTCTTCTTTTAGCGCCGACATGTTCTCCCAATGAATCGCGCACGCATAGCCCGCTAATAGTCCGGCGCGCGCGAGCGCATACGTCCCGGTGCACAGGCTGCCGAGCACGCAACCCATGCGCGCGAAGCGGCGCAATGCCGACAGATGCGCGGGCGTGGTCGCGCGCTGCACGTCGATGCCGCCGATCACGAACACGATATCCGGTTGGCCGACGCATTCGACCGGACCCGTATCGACCGACAACCCATTGCTTGCAGTCACCGGCCCGCCTTCGGGACTCACGATCGACCAGCGGTAAAGCGTTTGCCCTGTCAGGTAATTCGCCATGCGCAGCACTTCGATCGCGTTGGTGAATGCGATCATCGTGAAGTTCGGGACGGGCATGAAGGCGAAATGCGACAGTGACGCCGTGCGATCGGTGGACATGATGAGGAATGATTCCTTCGAATCTATAGTGCCGCGTCGCTGTGGGGAACTGCGACTTATGTAATTTTGAGGACTAGCGCAACTACCATGCCATCAGGCTAAACCCTCGGTTGCCTATGCTTGCCCATCAAACAGATAAGAAACGGCACCAGAAGCGCGCGGCGGCCATCGCGAACCGCACCGCAAACGCGCACTGCGTTCAGCCGCAGTGCAGCAGCGCTTGCCCAGCGAACGACCGTTCGGCACCGGCGCGATGATTCGCCAGCGGTATGAACCAAGGGATCCGCAGAGGCGACTTGTCGAAAAAGGTCGCCTATGGCGGAAAAGGCAAAGAACGCGTCTGAATTCATAAATTGACGCGCGATGCAAGCGTCAAGAATAGACGTACGCAATCCGGCGGCGACAGGGCAGAAACAAAGGCCCACCAACGCTTCCGGCGCCTAACGTCAATGACCCCACGGACCTTCCATGTCGAACCCGAATCCTTTCTTCGAAGAACCGCTGAGCGCGCGCGATGCGGCGGTGCGCGGCGCAATTTTGAAAGAGCTCGAGCGTCAGCAGTCGCAAGTCGAGCTGATCGCGTCGGAAAACATCGTGTCGCGCGCGGTGCTCGAAGCGCAAGGCTCGGTGCTGACCAACAAGTATGCGGAAGGTTATCCGGGCAAGCGTTACTACGGCGGTTGCGAATATGTCGACGAGATCGAGACGCTTGCGCTCGATCGCATCAAGCAACTGTTCAACGCGAAGTTCGCCAACGTGCAGCCGCATTCGGGCGCGCAGGCCAACGGCGCGGTGATGCTCGCGCTGGTCAAGCCGGGCGATACGGTGCTCGGCATGTCGCTCGATGCAGGCGGCCACCTCACGCATGGCGCCAAGCCCGCGCTTTCCGGCAAGTGGTTCAACGCGGTGCAGTACGGCGTGAACCGCGACACGCTCCTGATCGACTACGAGCAGATCGAGGAACTCGCGCAGCAGCATAAACCCGCGCTGCTGATCGCCGGCTTCTCCGCTTATCCGCGCGCGCTGGATTTCAAGCGGCTGCGTGCGATCGCCGACAGCGTCGGCGCGAAGCTGATGGTCGATATGGCGCACATCGCAGGCGTGATCGCGGCGGGACGTCATGCGAATCCGGTCGAACATGCGCACGTCGTTACGTCGACGACGCACAAGACCTTGCGCGGCCCGCGCGGCGGCTTTGTGCTGACGAATGACGAAGACATCGCGAAGAAGATCAACTCGGCGGTGTTCCCAGGCCTGCAAGGCGGCCCGCTGATGCATGTGATCGCCGGCAAGGCGGTCGCGTTTGGCGAGGCGCTGCAACCAGGCTTCAAGACTTATATCGACAGCGTTCTCGCGAATGCGCAGGCGCTCGGCGAAGTACTGAAGGCAGGCGGCGTCGATCTCGTGACGGGCGGCACGGACAACCATCTGCTGCTCGTCGACTTGCGCCCGAAGGGTCTCAAAGGCAATCAGGTCGAGCACGCGCTCGAGCGCGCCGGCATTACGTGCAACAAGAACGGCATTCCGTTCGACACGGAAAAGCCGACCATCACCTCGGGCGTTCGCCTCGGCACGCCGGCCGGCACCACGCGCGGCTTCGGCGTGAACGAGTTCCGCGACGTGGGCCGTCTGATTGTCGAAGTACTCGACTCGCTGCGCGATCACCCCGAAGGCCATGCCGCCACCGAACAACGCGTGCGCCGCGAGATCTTCGCGCTGTGCGAGCGCTTCCCCATCTACTGAGAACGCCTGGAGCAAACGATGAGCAATCTGCACGAAAACAGCATCATCATCGACGGTTTGAACATTTCGAAGTTCGAGCGCTCGGTGTTCGAAGATATGCGCAAGGGCGGCGTGACCGCGGTGAACTGCACGGTGTCGGTGTGGGAGAGCTTTCAGAAGACGGTCGACAACATCGCCGAGATGAAGCAGCAGATCCGCGAATACGGCGAGATCCTGACGCTCGTGCGCACGACCGACGACATCTTCCGCGCGAAGAAAGAGAACAAGACCGGCATTATTTTTGGCTTCCAGAACGCGCACGCATTCGAAGACAACCTCGGCTATATCGAGACATTCAAGGATCTCGGCGTGAACGTGGTCCAGCTTTGCTACAACACGCAGAACCTCGTCGGCACCGGTTGCTATGAACGCGACGGCGGCCTCTCGGGCTATGGCCGCGAAGTGATTCAGGAGATGAACCGCGTCGGCATCATGGTCGATCTCTCGCATGTGGGCGGCAAGACTTCTTCGGAAGCGATTGCGGCTTCTAAAAAGCCGGTGTGCTATTCGCATTGCTGCCCGTCGGGATTGAAAGAGCATCCGCGCAACAAGAGCGACGAGCAACTCAAAGAGATTGCAGATGCAGGCGGTTTTGTCGGCGTGACGATGTTCGCACCGTTTCTGAAGCGCGGTGCCGACGCGACCGTCGAAGACTATATCGAAGCGATCGAATACGTAGTGAATCTGATCGGCGAGGATCAGGTCGGCATCGGCACGGACTTCACGCAAGGCTACAGCACTGAGTTCTTCGACTGGATCACGCACGACAAGGGCCGCTATCGTCAGTTGACTAACTTTGGCAAGGTCGTGAATCCGGAAGGCATTCGTACGATCGGCGAGTTTCCGAATCTGACCGCCGCGATGGAACGTGCCGGCTGGAGCGAAACGCGCATCAAGAAGATCATGGGCGAGAACTGGGTGCGGGTATTCGGCGAAGTGTGGAAGGTCTGATCTTCCGCCTCATTCAATCAACGAAATAACCCTATAAAAAGCGGAGTCCCACATGCAACCCCAACTGCCTATCGACGTCGATCCGAACACCGGCGTCTGGACCACCGACGCGCTGCCGATGCTCTACGTGCCGCGCCATTTCTTCACGAACAATCACACCGCGGTGGAAGAAGCGCTCGGCATCGACACGTATGCGGAGATTCTCTACAAGGCCGGCTACAAGTCCGCGTACTTCTGGTGCGACAAGGAAGCGAAACAACACGGCATTGCCGGCATGGCCGTATTCGAGCATTACCTGAAGCGGCTTTCGCAGCGCGGCTGGGGCATCTTCTCGATTACCGAAGCGGACCCGTCAACTTCGCATGCGCGTATCGAACTGCATCATTCGTCGTTCGTGCTCGCGCAGCCGGGAAAGGTCGGCAAGCTCTGCTACATGTTCGCCGGCTGGTTCGCGGGCGCAATGGATTGGGTCAACGACACCGCGCCCGATTCGTCGCGCAAGGGACCGCCTTCGCAATCGCGCGAAGCGCGCTGCGCAGCGGAAGGCCACGAGCATTGCGTATTCGAAGTCTCGCCGCTCGCCGCATAACGCGTACGGCACAGCACTACCCGCCATATCATTCCGAGGTCGATCGCGATGCGTTACCCGAACCTTTTCAAGCCTCTCACGCTGAACAAGCTGACCTTGCGCAATCGCATCGTGAGCACTGCGCATGCGGAGGTGTATGCGGAGCCGGGCGGCCTGCCTGGCGACCGTTATATCCGCTACTACGAAGAAAAGGCCAAGGGTGGTGTCGGCCTCGCCGTGTGCGGCGGTTCGAGCCCGGTGTCGATCGACAGTCCGCAAGGCTGGTGGAAGTCGGTGAATCTTTCGACCGACAAGATCATCGATCCGTTGTCGCGCCTCGCCGAAGCCATGCATGCGCACGGCGCGAAGATCATGATCCAGGCCACGCATATGGGCCGTCGCTCGGCATTTCACGGCGAGCACTGGCCGCATCTGATGTCGCCGTCGGGCGTGCGCGAGCCGGTACATCGCGGCAACGCGAAGATCATCGAAGTGGAAGAGATTCGCCGCATTATCACCGACTTCGCCGCGGCCGCTAAGCGTGTGAAAGACGCGGGCATGGACGGTGTCGAAATCTCGGCGGCGCACCAGCATCTGATCGATCAGTTCTGGAGCCCGCGAACCAATTTCCGTACTGACGAATGGGGCGGCTCGCTCGAAAACCGCCTGCGTTTCGGCGTCGAAGTGCTGAAGGCGGTCCGCGAAGCAGTGGGCCCCGATTTCTGCGTCGGCTTGCGCATGTGCGGCGACGAGTTTCATGAAGACGGGCTCGATCACGAGCAGTTGAAAGAGATCGCGCAGGCCATGAGCGAAAGCGGCCTGATCGATTATCTCGGCGTGATCGGTTCGGGCGCGGACACGCACAACACGCTCGCGAACTGCATGCCGCCGATGGCGCTGCCGCCCGAGCCGTTCGTGCATCTCGCGGCCGGCATCAAGTCGGTCGTCAAGATTCCGGTCATGCACGCGCAAAGTATTCGCGACGCAGGCCAGGCCGAGCGTTTGCTCGCAAGCGGCATGGTCGATCTCGTCGGCATGACGCGCGCGCAAATTGCCGACCCGCATATGGTCATCAAGATTCGCGATGGCCGCGAAGACGAGATCAAGCAATGCGTCGGCGCGAACTATTGCATCGACCGCCAGTACAACGGGCTCGACGTGCTGTGCGTGCAGAACGCGGCGACCTCGCGTGAAGCGACGATGCCGCATGTGATTACGCGCACGAGCGGGCCGAAGCGCAAGGTCGTCGTGGTCGGCGCCGGTCCTGCCGGACTCGAAGCCGCTCGCGTCGCGAAGTCGCGTGGTCATGACGTCGTGCTGTTCGAAAAGAACGACTACGTGGGCGGCCAGATCATGCTCGCGGCCAAGGCGCCGCAGCGCGAGCAGATGGCGGGCATCGTCCGCTGGTTCGACATGGAGACGAAACGTCTTGGCGTGGACCGCCGTCTCGGTGTTGCCGCCGACGAAAAGACCATCATGGCCGAGAAGCCGGACATCATCGTGCTGGCTACGGGCGGTTCGTCGTTCACATCGCAAGTCGCGGCATGGGGTGTCGACGAAGGTCTCGCGGTCAGTTCGTGGGACGTGCTGTCGGGCAAGGTCGAGCCGGGCAAGAATGTACTCGTGTATGACGGCGTCAGCACGCATGCCGGCGCGGGCGTCGCCGATTTCATCTCGAGCCGCGGCTCGAATGTCGAGATCGTCACGCCCGACGTCAAAGTCGCCGACGACGTAGGCGGCACCACGTTCCCGATTTTCTATCGCCGTCTCTATGCGCAAGGCGTGGTTCACACGCCGAATTACTGGCTCGACAAAGTGTACGAAGAAGACGGCAAGAAGATCGCCGTGCTTCGCAACGAGTACACCGAGGAGCAGGAAGAGCGCGCGGTCGATCAGGTGGTGATCGAAAACGGCAGTACGCCGAACGACGAGTTGTACTGGAAGCTCAAGCCCGAGTCGGTGAATCGCGGCCAGGTGGACGTGCATAAGCTCTTCGCATCGGAGCCGCAGCCGTCGCTTTCCGAAGAACTCGGCAATGGCCGCTTTCTGCTGTTCCGCGTCGGCGACTGCATCTCCATGCACAACATTCACGGCGCGATTTACGACGCGCTGCGCCTTTGCAAGGATTTCTGACGATGAGCCCCGTGTCTGTCATCACCGTGCTGTTGTGGTTGTCGATGGCGGGTCTGGCGTTCGCGCTCGCGAAGCGCGCCGCGTATTGGCGCGAGGGCCGCGCGACGGCGGCGGGCGCGTACGGCTGGGCCAATTTGCTGTCCATTCCGAAGCGCTACTTCGTCGATCTGCATCATGTGGTCGCGCGCGATCCGTACATTGCAAAGACGCACGTGGCGACCGCGGGCGGTGCGATCCTCGCAATGGCGCTCGTGTTCGTCAACTACGGTCTCGCGATCTACTCGCCGTGGCTCGACAAGCTGATCTTTCTGGCCGCGCTCGTGATGCTGGTCGGCGCCGTGTTCGTGTGGCGCCGCCGTCATGGTGCGAAGGCGGTGCCCGCGCGGCTTTCGCGTGGACCGTGGGATCACTTGCCGCTGCTGCTCGGCTCGTTCGCGCTCGGCCTCGTGCTGTTCGTCGCGCTGCCGGCCTCGGCGATGTCGGGCGCGCTCGCCATCATCGTCGCGCTGCTGATCGCGGTGGGCGCCTTCACGATGACGTTCGGCGCCGCGCGTGGCGGTCCGATGAAACATGCGCTCGCGGGTCTTTTGCATCTGGCTTTTCATCCGCGTCAGGAGCGCTTTGCCGAGCGTAACTCGAACGATGTCGTGCCGCCCACCGCATTGAAAGTGCCGATGCTCGACGCGAAAGAATATGGCGTGGGCAAGCCGGTTGAATTTCGCTGGAACCAGTTGCTCAGTTTCGATGCGTGCGTGCAGTGCGGCAAGTGCGAAGCGGCATGCCCCGCATTCGCCGCCGGCCAGCCGCTTAATCCGAAGAAGCTGATTCAGGACCTGGTCACGGGCATGGTCGGTGGAACGGACGCGGAATACGCGGGCAGCCCGACGCCCGGCATTCCGGTCGGCAAGCACGGCGGCGCACCACAAAAGCCCTTGATTTCCAGTCTCATCGAAGCGGAAACGCTGTGGTCATGCACGACCTGCCGCGCTTGCGTGCAGGAGTGCCCGATGCTGATCGAGCATGTCGACGCAATCGTGGACATGCGCCGCAATCAGACGCTTGTCGAAGGCACGGTGCCCGGCAAAGGTCCGATCACGCTCGCGAATCTGCGTGAGACCGGCAGCGCGAATGGTTACGACATCGGCGCGCGTTACGACTGGGCCGTCGATCTTCAGGTGCAGGTCGCGCAGCCGGGACGTCGCGTGGATGTGCTCTTGATCGCCGGAGAAGGCGCGTTCGACATGCGCTATCAACGCACTCTGCGCGCGCTCGTCAAGGTGCTGAACCGCGCGGGCATCGACTATGCGGTGCTCGGTGGAGTGGAAACGGATACGGGCGATACAGCCCGGCGTCTCGGCGACGAAGCCACCTTCCAGCAACTCGCGAGCAAATTGATCGGCACGCTTTCGCAGTATTCGTTCGGCAAGATCGTGACCGCAGACCCTCACGTGCTGCACAGCCTGCGCAACGAATATCGCGCGTTGGGCGGCTTTTACGAGGTCCAGCATCACACGGCGCTGATCGACGAACTCATCGCGAGCGGCAAGCTGTCGCCGCGTGCCGCGGCCGCGTACGCGGATAGCAAGATCACGTATCACGATCCGTGTTATCTCGGCCGCTACAACGGCGAAACGGAAGCGCCGCGCCGCGTGTTGAAGAGTATCGGCATCAAGGTCGTCGAAATGGAGCGCAACGGCATGCGTGGACGTTGCTGCGGTGGCGGCGGCGGCGCACCGTTGACGGACATTCCGGGCAAGCGGCGCATTCCCGACATTCGTATCGACGACGCACGCGGCATCGGCGCAAACATCGTCGCCGTGGGTTGCCCGAATTGCACGGCGATGCTCGAAGGCGTGGTCGGTCCGCGTCCCGAAGTGCTGGACGTCGCCGAACTGGTTGCAGCGGCGCTGGAGTAACGCGATGAACACAATCAAACGAATCGATCCGCGCCGGCCGTTCACGATCACGGCTGACGGACTTCGGCGCATTACGTTGGGCGTTATCGGTGTGGCCGGTGCGCTGGATTTCACGGCCGCGAGCGGCGCACATCGCGAACAGCCGAAGCCGCGCCGCACGACAGCGGCGCCTTCGCACACGATGCTGGTCGCGGCGCACGCGGACCGCGGTGCGCTTGACGAGCATGCGCGCCAGACACTCGCCGCCGCCGCGTTGGTTGCAGATGCATCGACGGAAATCGTGCTGCTGGTATTCGGCGAGTTCACCGGCGACGCTGCGGCGCTCGGCGCCGACAAGCTAATCGAATTGCCCATGTTCGATAGACGCAAGTTCGCGCCCGTCAATGAACTGAATGCGCTTGCGGCGTGCGTCGCGGCGTATGCGCCCGTGCATGTGTTCCTGCCCGACAACGCGACCGGCGACGGCGATCTTGGCCGCCGCTATGCAGCCGCGGCGAATGCGAGCGTCGCGACGCATGTGGTCGAAATCGACGCCTCGCACGTGGCCGCGTATGTGCATGCGAATACCGCGTTGGCTTCGCGCGCGTTGCCCGAAGTGGTTCTGCTCGCAGCGAATGCGGTCGATCCGAAGTTGCCGTTCGTCGGCGCGGGCGAGCGAGTGGTGTGGCGCTTCGATGGCGAGCCGGCCAGCGCGAAAGTCATGGTGCGCGATCTCGGCATCGAGGAAATGGACGCGGCGCAACTCGCATTGGAAGAGGCGGATTTCATCGTGTCCGCGGGCAACGGCGTGAGCGACGTGCCTGCGTTCGAGCGTCTCGCGGCCACGCTGGGCGCGGCGATAGGCGCGAGCCGCGTGGCCGTCGACGACGGCAAGTTCACGCGCGACAAGCAGATCGGCGCAACGGGCAAGACGGTCGAAGCGAGCGTGTATATCGCTTTCGGCATCTCGGGCGCCGTGCAGCATTTGCAAGGCATCAAGGATTGCCGTCATGTGATCGCCGTGAATCTCGACGCCAGCGCGCCGATTGCCAAGCGCGCGAATCTGACCGTGATCGCGGACGCGCAGGAAACGATTGCGGCGCTCAACGATGCCGCGGCTGCAGCGCGTTCGGCGCGCGGCACCGGCGCGGCGTTACTCAATTCGAAGGCCGTTGCGGAAGGAGCGCTCGCATGAAAATCGCCGTACTCGTTTCGGTGGGCCGGCATCCGGTAAGCGGCGTTGCGCGTTACAGCCGCAACGACGCAGCCGCACTCACGCTCGCGTTGTCGCTGGTGAAACAGCACAACGCCACGCTCGATGTACTGCATGCAGGCGACGCAGCGAATCCCGCGTTGCAGGAGTATCTGGCGCTCGGCGCGCGCTCGGTGGAAGTGCTTGCGGTTCCCGCAGTTGGGGACGACGCGCAAGCGGATGCTTCCGCGCCGCTCGCCGCGCGCCTGCAAGGCTACGATCTGGTGCTGACCGGTACGCGCGCAGAAGGCGCATTCGACAGCGGCATGCTGCCGTATCGCGTGGCCAATGCGCTGAATATTCCGCTCGTCGGTGCGGCCGTCGACGTGACGTTGAACGACGGTTGCGCGCAGGTGCGGCAATTCATGCCGAAGGGTTTGCGTCGACGTGTCGAAGTTCAATTGCCTGCGCTGATCGCGGTGCATCCGATGGCGAACGCAACGCCGACGTATGCATACGCACGACTGCGCGAAGGCACGATTCGTCCGGTTGCGAGTACGGCAGGCGCGGGAACAGCCGCGAGCAATGCCACCACAGAACCCGCCTGGACGATCCGCCCCGCAACCGCCAAACCCGTGCGCCTGGCCGCCGCTGAAAAGCGTTCCGGCCATGCCCGCATGCTTTCGGCAACCACGACGGAAAGCCGCGGCGGAAGCGTCGTAATTGAAGGGAGTTCCGTCGAAAAAGCACAAGTGATTCTCGCGTATTTGCGCGAGCATCAACTCGTGGATTACTGATTTCCGGTTCAGGCGAACCAGCGGCCAGGAGGGCCTGGCGCGGCGCCAGACGTGACACGCAACGGAGCACACAATGAAAGTTTCCGCAGACGTTCGCGCAATGATCGAACGCCGCAAAAAGAATCACACGCTGGAAGCGCCGTTCTATACGAGCGAGGACATCTTCGCGCTCGACATGGAAGCGATCTTTCGCCAGCACTGGATTCAGGTCGCAGTCGAGCCGGACGTGCCCGAACCGGGCGACTACATCACGGTGGAGATCGGTCACGATTCAATTCTGATCGTTCGCGACGACGACATGCAGGTGAGGGCGTTTCATAACGTATGCCGTCATCGCGGCTCGCGCCTGTGCAATACCGACAAGGGCTCGCTTGGCAACATTGTGTGCCCGTATCACAGCTGGACGTACAACCTGAACGGCGACCTGATGTTCGCCGAGCATATGGGCGACCAGTTCGACCGTTGCAAGCACAGCCTGAAGAAGGTTCATGTCGAGAACCTCGCGGGACTCATCTTCATCTGCCTCGCGGAGAATCCGCCCGCGGACTTTTCGGTGATGCGCGCTGCAATGGAGCCGTATCTGCTGCCGCACGAACTGGCCGGCTGCAAAATCGCCGCCTCGATCGACATTATCGAGGAAGGCAACTGGAAGTTGACGATGGAGAACAATCGCGAGTGCTATCACTGCGTCGCGAACCATCCCGAGCTCACCATTTCGCTTTACGAATATGGCTTCGGCTATCAACGCTCGCCGGCCAACGAAGAAGGCATGGCCGCATTCGAAGAGACCGTTGCACGGCGCACCGCGCAATGGGAAGCGATGAAACTGCCGTCGGCGGAAATTGAACGGCTCGCGGATCTCGTGACTGGTTTTCGCACGCAGCGCCTGCCGCTCGATCGCGACGGCGAATCGCAGACGCTCGACGCAAAAGTGGCGTCGAAGAAACTGCTGGGCGGCTTCGAGCAGGCCGATCTCGGCGGGCTTTCTTTCTGGACGCAGCCTAATTCGTGGCATCACTTCATGAGCGATCATATTGTGAGCTTTTCCGTGATTCCGCTTTCGGCGGGCAAGACGCTCGTGCGCACGAAATGGCTCGTGCACAAGGACGCACGCGAAGGCATCGACTATGACGTGAACAACCTCACGGCCGTTTGGCGCGCGACCAACGATCAGGACCGTGCGCTCGTCGAATACTCGCAGCGCGGCGCATCGAGCAGCGCGTACGAGCCGGGTCCTTATTCGCCGTTCACCGAAGGTCTCGTCGAGAAGTTCTGCGAGTGGTATATCGGCCGCATCGCGGATTACAGCAATGCACCGCAAACCCACGATGCCACGCCGCTTGCGCATGGCGAGAACGTCGTGTCCTTCGTGCGCTGAGCGCCGAGCGCAACCAGGAGCGGGAGAAAACAATGATGCGCGATCAGGCGGCGTTTCAGCCAGGCGGTGAGCCGGCCACAGACCCTGCAACAAGCCGTGCAAGCCGTGTTACACAGCCGCGCTTCTGGGACGCGCTGCCGGCGCGCTGGAACAGCGACGTCGACGACACGCTGGTGTGCTGCCACGTCCGTCAGGAAACGCATGACGTGAAGAGCTTTTTCTTCCGCGCGCCGAATGAACGGGCGTTCGTGTTCGAGCCTGGGCAGTTCATCACGCTCGAACTCGATATAGACGGCGAATCGATTAACCGCTGCTATACGATTTCGTCGCCGCCGACGCGGCCACACACCATCTCCATTACGGTGAAGCGCGTGCCGGGCGGCAAGGTGTCGAACTGGCTACACGACAATCTGCAAGTGGGCGGCGAGGTTCGCGTGCTTGGGCCGGCCGGCGAATTCACGTGCGCCCGCCATCCCGCGCGCAAATTCCTGTTTCTGTCGGCGGGTTCCGGCATTACGCCGTTGATGTCGATGAGCCGCGCGCATCACGAACTCGGCGAGGACAGCGACATTGTGTTTGTGCACAGCGCTCGCACGCCGGACGACATCATCTTCGCGCGCGAACTCGATCTGATTGCGTCGAATCACGCGCATTTTCGCACCGCGTTTGTGTGCGAACGCTTAGGCGCGCGCACGAATTGGCCTGGCGTGACGGGCTTTTTGACCTTACCGCTGCTCAAGCTGATCGCGCCTGATTTTCTGGAACGCGAGATCTTTACCTGCGGCCCCGCGCCATATATGCAGGCGGTACGTAATCTTCTGGAGGAAGGCGGCTTCGATCGCCGTCATTATCATGAAGAGAGCTTTTCGTTCGAAACGGTCAGCGAGATCGCCGCGCAATTGACGACCGCTCACGTCGGCGATGTATTGCAAACCGCGCCTGAAGCGGTTGCTGTGGAGAGCTTTGCAGAAGCGCGGCAAGAGGCGCCGGCTTTCGAGCCGGCTCCCGCGGCGCCGGAAATCGGAACCGAAATCGAAACGCGCTATAAGGTGAGCTTCACGAAGAGCAATCGCGAGATCGAATGCGGCAGCGGCCAACATGTATTGGACGCTGCAAAAAAAGCGGGCGTGCGCCTGCCCGCATCGTGTACCCAGGGTATGTGCGGAACCTGCAAGGTAAAACTCGTATCCGGCGAAGTCGCGATGAAGCACGCGGGCGGCATTCGTCAGCGCGAAATCGATCTGGGCATGGTGCTGCTGTGCTGCAGCAAGCCGCTCACCGATCTCGTCGTCGAAAAGTGACTGGCGCACGCGCCAGGAAAAGCAGTTGCCGCCAGTGGCCGGGCAAGCCCATTAACCAGGTCGCATGCGGACAACTGCGTGTCGCAAAACAACGTTACTGGGCAATTCTGGCTGGCGATTCTAAATGCTCATTGGGTTGTTTGTGGAAGTGAACGGGAGAACGGCGATGAGACTGATCAGAAAGATATTGGTGTTGAGCACCCTGAGCGCGGCGCTGGCGGCAAGCAGCGTGAGCGTTTCGGCGGATACGAAGCCGACCATCAAAATCGGCTACGTGGAAGGCTGGGACGACAGCGTGGCGACGTCCAACGTCGCTGCACGCGTGATCGAGAAACGTCTCGGCTATCAGGTTCAACTCGTGCCGGTCGCGGCCGGCGTGATGTGGCAAGGCGTGGCGCGCGGCGATCTCGACGCGACGCTGTCCGCGTGGCTGCCGGTCACGCATGGCGCGTACTGGAACAACTTCAAGGAGAAGGTGGTCGACCTCGGGCCGAACTTTAACGACGCGAAGATCGGTCTGATCGTGCCGGATAATCTCGACGTGAAAACGGTCGGCGATCTGGAAGCGAAGAAAGCGGAATTCGGCTCGCGTATCGTCGGTATCGACGCCGGTGCGGGCGTGATGCAAAAAACCAGCGAGGCCATCAAGGCGTATGGACTCGATTACAAGCTGATGCCCAGCTCGGGCAGCGCAATGACCGCGGAACTCGCGCGTTCGGAAGCGGCGAGCAAGCCGATCATCGTGACCGGCTGGAAACCGCACTGGATGTTCGCGAAGTACAAGCTGAAATTCCTCGAAGATCCGAAGAAGGTATTCGGCGAAGCGGAGCACGTCGATAGCGTCGTGAATCCGGAACTGGAAAAGAAGGCGCCGCAGGTGGTTGCGTTCCTGAAGAAGTTCCAGTGGAAGCCGGGCGAGATCGACAGCGTGATGCTCGCGACGCAAAACGGCGAGAAGCCGACCGCCGCAGCCGATGCGTGGATCGGCGCGCATAGCGATCGGGTGGATAGCTGGGTGAAGTAATCCACTCTATTGCCGGTTAAGCGATACGACGAAACGCCGCTTCTTTTCCAGAAGCGGCGTTTTTTTGTGCTGCAATGTTATTGCAGAACGACCGTTCTATCGCCATTGATAAACACGCGCCGCTCGATAAACGCTTTCACTGCGCGAGCAAGCGTAATGCACTCGACGTCGCGGCCGGTGGCAAGAAGTCGATCCGGACTATACGAATGATCGACACGTTCGACCACTTGTTCGATGATCGGACCTTCGTCGAGATCGTCGGTCACGAAGTGCGCCGTCGCGCCGATCAGTTTGACGCCGCGCGCATGCGCCTGGTGATACGGCTTCGCGCCTTTGAACCCAGGTAAAAACGAGTGGTGAATGTTGATCGCGCGCCCGGCGAGCGCACGGCTCGTCTCGCCCGAAAGAATCTGCATATAGCGCGCAAGAATCATCAGTTCGGCGCCGGAAGTCTCGAACAGATCCAGCAGACGCGCTTCCTGTTGCGGCTTGGTATCCGCCGTAATAGGCAGATGATGAAACGGCAATCCGTGTTGCTGCGCGAGCGGTTCGAAATCGCGATGATTCGAGCCGATACCGACAATGTCCATTTTCAGTTCGCCCATTCTCCAGCGGAACAGCAGGTCGGCAAGACAGTGCTCGAGCTTCGACACCATGATCAGAACCTTGGGTCGCGTGCCGACATCATGCATCGCCCACTTCATATGAAAGCGCTCGGCAATGGACTCGAATTCGCGTTTGAGCGCCGAGATATTCAGCGTCTCGTTGCTGTTCACGCCGTGAAAGACGCAGCGCACGAAGAAGCGTTCGCTGAGATCGTCGTCGAAAACGGTGAGTTCGTCGATATAACAATGATGCCGGTCGAGAAAGCCGACAACGGCGGCAACCTGGCCTGCGGCGCTCGGACACGCAACGGTGAGAACCAGTTGATCTGGACGGGAATCGGCGGACATGCGCTCTCCACATAGACGATAGGCTCATGCCGCGGACGCGGCATGCATCGTCGCAGTAGAGCAAATCCGTGCGCGCGGCGGATAGAAGCGAATCGCCGTGGCAATGGAACGGGAGCGTCAGAGCCTCATTCCGCGTCGAGCCCGCATTCGCCGAGCAGCCATTGGCGGAAAGCGTCGACCGCCGGCGTGGCCGCGCGTTGCGTGACCAGCATATAGCCGCGCTCGGTGACAACCGGCGCATCGAACAGTTCGACGAGCTGCCCCGTTGCAAGCAATTCGTCGATGAGCGGCGCCCAGCCGAGTGCCACGCCCTGGCCCATGATCGCCGCATGGGCGACGAGCGTGAAGCTGTTGAACGTGATGCCGCGATGCGCGGCAGGCGCGACAAGACCATGCGCCGCGAACCAGTCGGCCCATGACAGCCAGCGCGCCGGCTGCGTGGGTTCAAGATGAAGCAGCGGCAGCGCGAGCAGTTCGGAGGGCGACGTGAGCGGCGGATGCGCCGCGAAAAACGCCGGACTGCACACCGGCGTCACACGCTCGGGAAAAAGTTTGACCACGCTGCGTGCATTCCAGTCCGCATGTTCGTCGCCGAATGCAATCGCCACATCGGCCTGATCGTGCGATGGATCGAATACGCTTTGCGACGTAATGATCTTGACATCGACATCGGGCATGAGCGCCTTGAATTGCGAAAGCCGCGGCATGAGCCAATAGGTTGCGAAGCCGAAGTCGGTGGATAGCGTAAGCGTTTGCGGCGTGCGGCGCGCGCGGATTTGGGCGGTGGCAACGCGGATCGTGTCGAGCGCATGATGCACCGCTTCAAAAAGGCGCTCGCCGTCTTCCGTGAGCCGCACGCCACGATGACCGCGCTCGAAAAGCGGCGCACCCAGCGTCTCTTCCAGTTGCACGATGCGCTGGCTTACTGCCGGCTGCGTGGAGCCCAACTCGCGCGCGGCCGCCGTAAAGCTCGCGAGACGCGCGGCGGATTCGAACATCGTCAATGCCTGCATTGGCGGCAAGCGATCCTGCCTCGACATAACGCCCCCTTATAGGCACATAACGAATTGCCGTCTTCACAGCGCCGAATTGAACGGCAATAGTGATGTTGATGCCGCACGCGCTCCAAGAGCACCGCTCAAATGCGGCTGTTGTTGCAGATGCACCGGCACAGGTACTTGCACTGACATTCATGATTTTATTCGAGGCGCGCTCCAATGCTTGACAGCAAAAAGAATATTCTTATTCTGATGGCCGACCAGATGACTCCGTTCGCGCTTGCCGCGTACGGCCACCCGCTCACCCGAACACTCAACCTCGATCGTCTGGCAAAGCAGGGCGTGGTTTTCGATTCCGCGTACTGCGCGAGCCCGTTATGCGCGCCGTCGCGTTTCTCGTTTCTCTCCGGCAAGCTGCCGTCGGCAATTGGCGCTTACGACAACGCAGCAGAATTTCCGTCGCAAACGCTGACATTCGCGCATTATCTGCGCGCGGAAGGCTATCGCACGATTCTCTCCGGCAAGATGCATTTCTGCGGCGCCGATCAGTTGCATGGTTTCGAAGAGCGCCTCACTACCGACATTTATCCCGCCGACTTTGGCTGGACACCGAACTGGGACGACTTCGAAGCGCGCCCTACGTGGTATCACAACATGAGTTCCGTGATCGACGCCGGCCCTTGCGTGCGCACCAACCAGCTCGATTTCGACGACGAAGTGACGTTCACCACGCGCCAGAAGCTCTTCGACATTGCGCGCGAACGTCATGCGGGTAAAGATGCACGGCCGTTCTGCATGGTCGCCTCGCTGACGCATCCACACGATCCGTATGCCATTCCGCAGAAGTACTGGGACATGTACCAGGACGAAGAGATCGACATGCCCACGCACCGCGATTCATTCGACGAAGCCGATCCGCATTCGAAGCGCTTGCGTCACGTTTGCGAAACCGATCGCACGCCGCCGACCGGGCAGCAGATCCGCAACGCACGGCGTGCGTATTACGGCGCGATTTCCTATGTCGACGATCAGTTCGGCGCGATTCTCGAAGCATTGGAAGAGGCCGGGCTCGCGAACGATACGATCATTGTCGTCACTTCCGACCACGGCGAAATGCTCGGCGAGCGCGGACTCTGGTACAAGATGACGTTCTTCGAAGGTGGTTGCCGCGTGCCGCTGATCGTGCATGCGCCGCAGCAATTCGACGCGCATCGTGTGAGCGCTTCGGTATCGCATCTCGATCTGCTGCCCACGCTTGTCGAACTCGCGCGTGGCGAACCACCCGCGGCGTGGCCCGATTCGCTCGACGGACATAGTCTCATGCCGCATCTTCGGGGAGAGCGGGGCGGTCATGATGAAGCGATCGGCGAGTACCTTGCCGAAGGTGCGATCGCACCGATCGTGATGCTTCGGCGCGGGCGCTTCAAGTTCATTCACACGCCGGCCGATCCTGATCAACTCTACGACGTGCAGGCCGATCCGCTGGAGCGCACGAATCTCGCATTCAACGCGGAGTACGCCGCTCAGGTCGAAGCATTCCGCAAAGAGATTGCCGCACGCTGGAATCTTGGCGCGCTGCATCAGGACGTGCTGCAAAGCCAGCGTCGCCGCCGCTTTCATTTCGCCGCGACCACGCAAGGCACCGTTGCTTCATGGGACTGGCAACCGCTCGTCGATGCAAGCCAGCGCTATATGCGCAACCACATCGACCTCGATACGCTGGAGGCGATGGCGCGTTTTCCCGCAGTCGCGCACTGAGTTGTCTCTCTTGTCTTGCACCGCTACGCCCGACGCTCCACGCTAACGATTCACCCACCCACAGGAAGCCGCGATGATGAACAAGCTATTCAAACAGGCCATGTCCGGCGTTGCGCTGCTATGCGCGGCGGCGAGCTTTGCGTCGGCCGCCGAGCCGCAATCGTGCATGCAGGTCAACATGGCGGGGCCGGGATGGACCGACATCGACGCAACGAATGCGATGACCGGCGTCGTGCTGAAGGCGCTCGGCTATAAGCAGAAGGTCGCGAACCTGTCGGTGCCGATTACGTATCAGGGCCTGAAAAAAGGGCAAATCGACGTATTCCTCGGCAACTGGATGCCCGCGCAGGCGCCGGTCGTCAAACCCTTCGAAGAAGAAAAGTCGATCGTGGTCGTGCATCCGAACCTGAGCAATGCGAAGTTCACGCTTGCCGTGCCCGACTATGTGGCGGCAGCCGGCGTCCACTCGTTCGCGGATCTCGCGAAGAATGCCGACAAGTTCGACAGCAAGATATACGGCATTGAACCGGGCGCGCCGGCCAACCAGAACATCAAGAAAATGGTGGATGACAAGGCGTTCGGACTCGATAGCTGGAAGGTCGTGGAATCGAGTGAGACGGGCATGCTCACGCAAGTGGAGCGGGCCGTGCGCGAGAAGAAGTGGATCGTCTTTCTTGCGTGGGAGCCGCATGTGATGAATACGAAGTTCAAACTGTCGTATCTGGACGGAGGCGACAAGTACTTCGGCCCGAACTACGGCGGCGCCACCGTGAACACCGTTGCGCGCAGCGGCTATGCGGAGCAGTGTCCGAATGTCGGCCGTCTTTTCAGGCAGCTTACGTTTAACGTCGATTTGGAAAATGGCGTGATTACTGAAGTACTGGAAAAGAAAACCAGTGTCGATGTGGCCGCAACCGAAGCACTCAAGCGTCATCCCGATCTGCTCAAATCGTGGCTCGACGGCGTGAGCACCGCGAACGGCGCCAATGGGTTGCAAGCCGTGCAAACGGCGCTCGGTGTGAAATAACAAAGGCCATTGCAATCGCCAGGTCGCGAGGCGACAGATTCATGTCGCATCCAATCGATTCGCCGTAAATCTGGACCCGTATTCTTGACTCGTCGATGCCGGCCTGGCGGAATTTTAATGCTCAACAAATAGCAGCCAGGTCTTATCGACCGGTCTCAACCGGTTTCGAACTGCCCGTCATGCGAGAAATGCCGCACGCCTGAAAGCCGCGCGGCAGGGATCGCTTTATCCAACGAATTGCGCAGGCATAGAGCAGGGGAGAATTAGATGAAGAAGAGAAATGCCGTCAGTCTTTCGGGACTCGCTATTGCAGCAAGTGCGGTATGTGCGCCAACGGCTGTCCATGCACAAAGCAGCGTCACGCTGTATGGCATTCTGGACGCCGGCATTACGTACGTGAACAACGCCGGTGGTTCCCACCAGGTGAAGTTCGACGACGGCATTTCGTATGGCAACCGGATCGGCTTCAAGGGCGTCGAAGATCTCGGCGGCGGCTTGCAGGCGGTATTCGTACTCGAGTCGGGTTTCCACGTAGGCAATGGACAACTTGGATTCGGTGGCGCTGAGTTCGGACGCCAGGCGTATGTCGGTCTGAAGAACAACTGGGGCACCTTGTCGTTTGGTAACCAGCTCGACATGACCGAAGAATTCGCGTACCTGTACAACATATCCGCGTGGGCAAGCGGTTACGCGATCCACCAGGGCGACTTCGACCGGATGAACGGCGACCGGCTGCCTAACTCGATCAAATTTCTCTCCGCCGATATATCCGGCTTTTCTTTCGGCGGCATGTACTCGTTCGGCAACACGGCCGGCGACTTCCATCAGAAAAGTGCGTGGAGCGTGGGCGCACGCTATGAGCACGGTCCGTTCAACATGGGCGCCGCTTATACGCAGTTGAACAACCCGTTCGGCATCTATGCATTCGATCCGTACGCGATGATCGGCACGCATACTTTCCTCGGCAGGCCGACCGTTTCCGTCGATCCTGCAACCGGCGCGGTTACAGATTTGTATAGCTCGACTTCATTTCCGGTCGACAGGCAGGGCGCGTTTGCAGTCGGCGCCGCTTATACGATCGGCAATGTGATGCTGAGCGGCAACTTCACTTACACGACGATCAAGGGCCTTGGTCAGACCTCGCATATGCAGGTTTATGAAGGCGGCGCTTCGTATACGTTCACGCCGGCGTTGATGCTCTACGGCGGCTATCAGCACACGCGATTCGAAGGAAACCACTGGAATCAGGGCTCGCTCGGGCTTCACTACCTGTTGTCGAAACGCACGGACGTGTACATCTCGGGCGATTATCTGCGCGCATCGGATGGTGTGAATGCGGTGATCGGCTATAGCTTCACGCCGTCGTCGACCAGCACGCAGGCTGATGTGCGTATTGGCATGCGCCATTCGTTCTGAAGCGGCGCGGCGGATTTCTGTGAGCGGGAATCCGCCTGGATTTAGCCGTTAATTTGCAGCCGTTGAAGACAGGGCGCAATGCGTCGCACCTTCGCGGCTCTTACGCTTGACCTCGATCAAGAGCGCCCACGTCTTCTGACCGATGATGTCGTTACGACTTTAATCATCGCGTTGGAGGACATCATGACTAGCTCGGACGGCAGGATCTTATTTTCGGCAATCGCCGTTTTTGTGGCGCTCGGGGGCATAGGGGTGTCGATCCGCGGCTTGCTGTTCGACGAGCCGTCATTTTTTCGTTATGGCGTTGCCGGTGTAGTCGGTGGCGTTGCGTGCTTCGTGTGGCTACTCAATTCCGCACGCGACGGCAACTCGTGATCGCCTGGCTGCGTAGCGGCCGCTTGCTGACGTCAGCGGCGCTCCGAGCATTGCCCCCAAGCATCGCCACCACCAGCGGCCAGACCCTGCTCTGACGCTGTCTCCTCATCATCAATACATTCAATATGCCAATGCCCGTTTTGACGAGCCCATAGGCGGGCACGCCTTCGCGCCAGCCGTTGGCAATCGTTTCGTCGTGAGCGTTGCACTAAATCAAACGATGTGCACCGTGCGCGGCGCTGCGACCTCGTTGACGCAGGTCAATCGTCAGATGCGGATACGCGCTCATGATTCTCTCATCGACTCGCTGCTCCAGGTGGCTTTCGCTGCCGCAACGGTCGACGGAAACGTGCAGATCGGGCGGAGGCAAACATGTACGCACACATCGTGGTGGCACTCGACGGCAGCGACGCAGCCAAGCGCGCGCTGAGCGAAGCGATTCAGTTGACGAAGCTCTCGCGCGGCAGGTTGACGGTCGTCTACGTGCTCGATCAGTCGGCCGCGTTCACGTACGCAGGCGCCTGCGATCCGCATCTTCTGAGCGGCGCCGCGCGGCAGGTCGGAACCACGCTGCTCGATGGCGCACAGAAACAGATGCGCGAGATGGACGTCGTGGGCGACACGGAGATCGTGGAAACGCGGGGCATCGCCGAAGACATCGCCGGCACGTTGCTGCGCTTCGTTCAGTGGAGCGGCGCGGACCTTGTCGTGATGGGCACTCACGGACGGCGCGGATTGCGGCGCATGGTGATCGGCAGCGTTGCCGAGCGTTTCGTCCGCCATGCGACGTGCCCCGTTCTGCTGGTTCGCGAGCCCACTGACGCAAAGCGCGAGGCGCCGCTTTGATCTGAACTAGCCGCTCGTCTCTTTGATCATTGGAGTCATCTTGTGAAAGCACTGGTTTATCACGGCGCCGGGCAAAAATCACTCGACGAGCGGCCGATGCCGCAACTCGCGTCGCCCACCGACGCCATCGTCAAGGTGACACGCACGACGATCTGCGGCACCGACCTGCATATCCTGAAGGGCGATGTCCCCACCTGCGAGCCGGGGCGCATTCTCGGCCATGAAGGAGTTGGAATCGTCTATCAGGTTGGCGCTGCCGTCAGCACGCTGAAAGAGGGCGACCCGGTGCTTATCTCGTGCATTTCGTCGTGTGGCAAGTGCGACTACTGCCGGCGCGGAATGTACTCGCACTGCGCGACGGGCGGATGGATTCTTGGCAACAGGATCGACGGCACGCAAGCGGAATACGTGCGCATTCCTCACGCCGAAACAAGCCTGTACCGCATTCCCCAAGGTGCGGATGAAGAGGCGCTAGTGATGCTTTCCGACATCCTGCCGACCGGCTTTGAATGCGGTGTTCTCAACGGCAAGGTTGAACCGGGAAGCACGGTGGCGATTGTCGGCGCGGGGCCGATCGGGCTCGCGTCGCTGCTTACCGCGCAGTTCTATTCGCCGGCGCAGATAGTGATGATCGACCGCGACCCTTACCGTCTGGAGGTGGCGTCGCGCTTCGGGGCGACGGCGTGCGTCGATAGCGGCGTCGACGATCCGGTGGCAAAGCTCATGAAGCTCACCGCCGGAACGGGCGCGGATTGCGTGATCGAGGCCGTGGGTGTGCCCGAGACTTTCGAGCTATGCCAGGCGCTGGTGGCGCCTGGCGGCGTCATCGCCAATGTGGGCGTGCATGGCGTAAAGGCGGATCTGCATCTGGAATCGCTGTGGGATCGCAACATCTCGATCACGACGCGTCTCGTCGATACGGTCAGTACGCCGATGCTGCTGAAGACCGTGCGCGCCGGCCGGCTCAGCGCCGCGAGCCTGATCACGCATCGCTTCAAGCTCGACGATGTACTGAAAGCCTACGAGACGTTCGGCGATGCAGCCCGATCGCATGCGTTGAAGGTCATCATCGAAGTGGCGTAAAGGCTCGTTCGAGCGTCAGCCGGCATTCGAGCCTCGCCGACATGATCCACGTCAAACAGAACGGTGCCGCACACGCCTAACCTTGAATAGCACAGGGGTTTGCCGCGTTGCCCCTCGATTCAACGCCCAACCTTCAGGAGGCTTACCATGCGCGCATCCGATGTCATGACCCACACCGTTGTCTCGGCCACGCCCGACATGACCATTCGTCAGGTCGCCAAGATGTTTGTCGATAACGGCATCAGCGGCGCGCCAGTGCTGGATACGGACGGCAGCATCGTCGGCATCATCAGCGAAGGCGATCTGCTTCGCCGCAGCGAGATCGGAACCGACGAGACCAGGCGCGCGTCGTGGCTCGATTTCTGGTCCGCGAGGCATGAGGCGCGCGATTACGTCAAGACGCATGCGGCCAAGGTGAGCGATGTGATGACGACCGATGTGGTGACCGTGCAGCCTGACACGCCGCTTGGCGAAGTTGCGGGCATTCTCGAAGCACGGCACATCAAACGCGTGCCTGTGACGGAACGGGGACAGGTGGTCGGCATCGTGAGTCGTGCCAATCTCGTCCAGGCGCTCGCGAGCGTGCCCGATGAACCGGTGTCGGACGCCACGCTCTCGGACGCCGAAATCCGTGCGGTCCTCATGGTTGAACTGGCGGGGCGCAGATGGGGCTTTGCCGGCCGCAATATCGTGGTGACAGACGGCGTCGTGCATCTATGGGGCGTTTTCCAGTCGGCCGACGCCGTGGATGCCGTTCGCGTCGCGGCGCAGAACATACCCGGCGTCAAGCGTGTGGAAGATCACACCGAGCCGTATCAGATGATGCCTGGCATCTAGTAGCGGAAAGTAGCTCCGTACTTCTGCGCGTGCCCGATACCCGCGTCGCCTGCGATACCAACCGCCGCTAAGCCGCGGGCTTCAGTCGCTCGTCAGGCGCGGCGCCAGAGGCGGGGAACGATACTTCGACGGCGAGTCCGCGGCTCTCAAAGCCGGGCCCGAAGCGCACGGTCGCGCCAAAGTGTTCGGCAATGCGCGCGACAATCGAGAGGCCAAGACCGCTGCCGGTCGCCTGGTTGCCGGTGGCGCGAAAGAACCGGCTGGTCAGACGGGCGACATCTGCCGAGGCCACACCGGGGCCGTCGTCGCGCACGGTCACGACAACGCGATCATCGAGCGGCTCGGTCGCGCGCTTGACCGCAATTTCGATGTTGCCGCCCTCGCTTCCGTACTTGATTGCGTTGTCCACTAAATTGTCGAACAGGATACCGATCAGCACAGGCTCCGCATTGATTTCGGCCTGCATGTCGCAGTCGAGCATCGCGCGCATGTTTTTTTGCTGCAGGTTGCCGGCGTTCGCCAGCACGGCATCCTTCGCGAGCGACCCAGGCGCGAGCGGTGCCGTCGACAGTTTTTCATGCATGTCCAGACGTGCGAGCAGCAGCAATTGCTCGGCGAGCCGCGCGCTGCGATCCACGCCTTGCACGACGCGCTCCATCGCGAGTCGCTGCCGCGCCGGGTCCGGCTCGGCGAGCGCAACCTGTGCCTGAACCTTGATGGCGGCCAGCGGCGTCTTCAGTTCGTGAGCGGCGTCGGCGGTAAACGCGCGTTCACGTTCAAGCGAATGGTGCAGACGCGAGAGCAGCAGATTGAGCGCGTCGACGAGCGGCCGCACCTCGGTCGGCGCGTCGCCGATTTCGACAGGCTCGAGGCGGTTGATATGTCGCGAGCGGATTGCATCCGACAGCACGCGCAGCGGCGCAAGGCTCCAGCCGATGCTGAACCACACGAGCAACGCGAGGACCGGCAGCGCAATCAGGGCAGGGCGCGCGATACGGCTCGCCACTCCGCTGACCAGATCGCTGCGCGTATTGGCCTGCTCGAATACGCGCACCGTGTGGCCGAGCGCCGTGCCGCGCAGCGTGAACGAGTGATACGTCTGACCGTCCAGCACGACGTCTTGCGTGCCCGTGACCGCCGGCAGCGGCAGGTCCCATGCACCGAGCGCGCGCAGGGCAGGGCTGCCGGCAATCACGTCGCCGTCGCGCGTGCGCACCTGAAAGAGCGCGTCGCGCGGCAGCGAGTCGTCGTCGTCGTTCTCGCTCGCACTGGTCGCGCCGCCTCTTTCTTCCTCGCGCACGTCGATGTGCGCGTTGGCAAGCGTGGCGAGGTTGGCCCGGTCGAGAAGCGCGAGCACCTGCGCGACTTCCGCGAGGCGCGCTTCTTCCCATTCGCCGACTTCGTGCGTGGCCTCACGATAACTCGACGCAAGCGCAATCGCCCAGACCGCCGCGATGCTGCCGAGCACGAGCAGCATGAGCCGCCTGCGAATGGATGCGCTCATTTACTCTTTCTCCACAACGTAGCCGATATTGCGCACGGTTCGTATGAGCTTTGCGCCAAGCTTTCTGCGAAGGTTCGAGATGTGCACCTCGATTGCATTGCTTTCGATTTCCTGCTGCCAGCCATACAGGCTTTCTTCGAGCCGCGAACGCGACTGCGGAATGCCCTGGTTGGTCAGCAATTGCAGCAGGATTGCCCATTCGCGCGACGTGAGCGGCACCCGCGTGCCGGCAAGCTGGGCCGTTTGCGCCGCGGGGTTCACCGTGAGATCGCCATAGCGGATCAGCTCGACGCTGCGGCCTTGCGCGCGGCGAAGCAAGGCGCGGCAACGGGCCGTGAGTTCCGTGAGGTCGAAGGGCTTGCCGAGGTAATCGTCCGCGCCGGCCTCGAGACCGCTCACGCGGTCCACCACCGTGCCGCGTGCCGTCAGCACAAGCACCGGCACGTCGTTGCCGGCGTCGCGGATTCGCTTGAGCAGATCCATGCCGGACACGCGCGGCAGGCCGAGATCGAGTACGACGAGCGCGTAGCTCGTGGTGTCCAGCGCGAGGCCGGCTTTATGGCCGTCGCGCGCCCAGTCGACCGTGAAACCCGCCTGACGCAGACCCGCTTCGACCCCGCAGCCGATCAGGTCGTCGTCTTCAACCAGTAGTACACGCATGGGACGCAAATTCCGTTGAGTGTTGTGATAGTGATTGCAATGCATCGCGGAAAAGCGGCGCTGGAGTCCGCAGTTTAACCGCGCTGGCATCGCATGCATTACCGGTATGCGAATGGATTCTGCTTGCCCGCTTGAACGGCCTTCCTTGACAAAGACCGCGTATTGATACGAACCTTATGCCCCCGCAGCATGCGACGAACGCAATCGACATTCGGCTGCACATTACCTGCAAGACCTTGAGCACATGAATACCTATGCCGATAAGCATTTCGTTTGAAGTCCTGGAGGTGCTGGACGCGATCGACCGTACGGGCACGTTCGCTGAAGCTGCGGAAACGTTGCATCGCGTTCCTTCGTCGCTAACGTACCTCGTGCAAAAACTGGAAAGCGACATGCAGGTCGAGCTTTTCGACCGCAGCGGCAGACGGGCGAAACTCACGGAGGCAGGGCGCTTTCTTATCGATGAAGGGCGTCAGCTTCTGGCAGCCGCACGGCATCTCGAAGCGAAAACGAAGGGCATACAGAGCGGCTGGGAAAGCGAGTTGCGAATATGTCTGGATGCAATCCTGCCGTCCGCATCGTTATGGCCGCATGTTCGTGCTTTTTATGACCTTGGAATGGTGACGCAGTTGCGCCTTTCGACCGAGGTGCTTGGCGGCGTATGGGACGCGCTGGTGACGCAGCGCGCCGATCTCGCGGTGGGCGCATTCGGCGAGCCACCGCATGCATCGAATATTGCAGCCCGGCCGATAGGCACCCTTCGCCATGTGTTCGTCGTTGCGCCCGACCATCCACTTGCCGATTTGCCGCAGCCGCTGGAAAGCGCGGCAATCGCGCGATACAGGGGCGTCGTGATAAGCGACACGTCCCGGCAATTGCAGCCTCAATCGGTCGCAAGGCACGACGGACAGAGCGTGATCGTCGTGCCCACACTCGCCGCCAAGGTCGAAGCGCTGTGCGAAGGTATCGCTGTCGGCATGTTGCCCGATCGCGTGGCGGAAGGCCCGATAAGCGAAGGCAAGCTCGTGACGCGACGCGTCGCGGGCGTGCGTGAATATACAAACTGTTATCTCGCGTGGCGCGAAGACAAAATGGGCCGCGCGTTGGAGTGGTGGATCGCTCAGCTCGACAAACCGGATCTGGTCGAGCGATTTTTTGGGGCGTTGCCGCCGCGTTGATGCATCATTGACGGCATCTCATCCATCGGAGCGTTCCCGTCATCATGAAGGCACTTAGATTTGCGCAGTTCGGTCAGCCGGACGTCTTGTTCGTCGACGAAGTTCCGGCGCCCTCTGCCGGTGCCGATACCGCGATTGTTCAGGTGCGGGCGGCATCCATCAATCCGAGCGACGTAAAGAATGTCGGCGGCCGCATGAGCCAGACGACGCTGCCGCGCACGCCGGGGCGCGACTATTCGGGCGTCGTGATTGACGGCCCGCAGGAATGGCTCGGCGTGGAAGTGTGGGGCTCGGGCGATGCCGGCTTTACCTATGACGGCACACACGCCGAGCAGATCGCGGTGCCCGTCGCGAGCCTTTGTCGCAAGCCGGGCAACCTGTCGCACGAACAGGCGGCGGCGATCGGCGTCAACTTCGTGACCGCGTGGTGCGCGATAGTCGAAGCGGCGCAGGTCACGAACGCGGACACGGTGGCGATCATCGGGCTGGGCGGCGTAGGCGGCGCGGCGGCGCAGATCGCGCGGCGCATTGGGGCAAGGGTGATTGGCGTGACGCGAGGCGCGCGCATGAACCCGTATGTCGACGCCGCCGTCGACAGCCTCGGCGATACCGTCGCGCAGTTGCGTGCGGCGAGCGATGGCGGCGCATCCGTCGTGTTCGATACGGTGGGCGGCTCGATGTTCGAAACGGCCGTCAAAATGCTCGCATTGCGTGGACGTCTGATCGAAATCTCGGCGACGGATCGTCGTCAGGTGAGCTTTGACCTGGCCGATTTTTATCACAATGAAAGCCGGCTAATGGGCGTCGATTCGCTCAAGCGGGACCTCACCGCGGCCGCCAGGATTCTCGAAGACTTGCGCGCTGGGTTCGAGGAGGGCAGTTATCAGCCGCCCGCCATCGCCAGAACGTATGCACTCGGCGATGCCGTCGCGGCTTACCGTGCCGTCGACGCGGGCACATCGGGACGCATCGTGTTGAGCCTGTGAAAGCCGCGCTGTGAAAGCCGCAGCGGCGCGACGTCAGTCTAGTTGCGGACCCAGTCATCAGGCGCTTCGAAGGTCTTGATCACGCGTGCCGGTATGCCGCCGGCGAGGCTCCTGGGAGGAATTGCGCCGGTGACAATCGATCCGGCCGCAATGACACTGTGGTCGCCGATAGAAGCGCCTGCCAGAACCATCGAGTTCGCACCGATCCACACGTTGTTGCCGATTGAAACCGATGCCTCGGTTAGCGGTTCATCCGGGCATACCTGATGAAAGTGCGTGTCGTAGATATAGACCATGTCCGCGACCTTCACGGAGTGGCCGATCTTGATCGATTTCGCGGCGCATAAAACGACACCGTCGTTGAATAACGCGTTGTCGCCGACTTCGAGTACTGCATCCTGGAGCACAGTGAATTGCTGCCGAAGACGAAACGAGCGGAAGCAACAATTCTCTCCGAGCGTGACGCGTCCTTTGCCGGCGAAATCAGGAAAGTATCCGTCGACTATGGGTCGTCCCGTACATTGGACGGTCCGCGGTTTGACAAGCGAATAAAGGAGTCCCTTGAGGCTGGATCTTTTCAAAATACTTCTGAGGTCCATTTCTTTGACTCCTCCGAGTAATGCGTCAACGATAGGGAACTCGATATGGAAAATCGGGCCTTCGATGGTTGCGTTTTGGGGATGCGATTCTGACGTGACTCATTTGTTCACGCCGGGACAGGCCGCGGTATGGAGCCGGCCGTTCGCGGTATCGATATGCGGAACAGGTGAGTATACCAGTGCCTTCGGAGGCGGCTGAGTTGGCGGCTGAGTTGGCGTGAGTTCGCGACGACAGGCGGTGTCACCAGGTGCCCGTCGCGCTTCGCAGCCGCACCTACGCGCGAGCACCTGGACCAGTTCCACGTCGGCGGGATCGATGCTTTTCCAATAGTCATTCGCAAGGCCGCTTACCGTCGGTTTCCTCGGAGCGCATGGGACTAAGGTCCAATGGCGGCGGTGGTTCGAAGGTTGTAGCGTGAGCAGCAGCGGTCTGGCTGTTCTGTTTCATCACGATCAGCACATCGCGGCTCACCTGTACCGGAGGAAAACATGGGCCCTGCAATCGTGGATGTAGCCGAACAAGCACGCCTGAACGATGCGCGCGAGGCGAACGTGCCGTGGAAGAAGTGGGGGCCCTACATCAGCGAGCGGCAGTGGGGCACGGTGCGTGAAGACTACAGTGACAACGGCGATGCGTGGAACCACTTCACCCATGACCATGCGCGTTCGCGCGCCTACAGGTGGGGCGAGGACGGGCTAGGCGGAGTGTGTGACGATCAGCAGCGGCTGTGTTTTGCGCTGGCGCTATGGAACGGGCAGGACGCCATCCTGAAGGAGCGCCTGTTCGGCCTCACCAACAGCGAGGGCAATCATGGCGAGGACGTGAAGGAGTATTACTTCTATGTCGACAGCACGCCCACGCATTCGTACATGAAGTACCTTTATAAATATCCTCAGCGCGAATATCCGTACCGGGATCTCGTCCAGACGAACCGCCAAAGATCGCGCGAGGAGATGGAATACGAACTGCTGGACACCGGCATCTTCGACGATGACCGCTATTTCGACGTATTCGTCGAATACGCGAAGGCCGCTCCGGAAGATATCCTCGTGCGGATTACCGTGCACAACCGCGGGCCCGAGACCGCACCGTTACGCGTTCTGCCGACACTCTGGTTCCGCAATACATGGTCATGGGGCGAGGACGAGCGCAAGCCGTCCGTGCAGGATGCGGGCGCTGGCGTCATCCGGGCCGCGCACCACGATCTCGGCGAATACTGGCTTCACTGCGAAGGCGCACCAGAGACGCTTTTCACCGAAAACGAAAGCAATACGCAGCGCCTGTGGGATCAGTCCAACGCGTCGCGCTATCTCAAGGATGCGTTCCACGCGTACGTTGTCTCGGGACAGCGCGACGCCGTGAATCCGGAGAGAACCGGAACCAAGGCAGCGGCCCATTACAGCTGCGAGGTGCCTGGTGGCGGCAGCGCGACCATTCGCTTGCGCCTTGCGCCATCCAGACTCGACGACGCCTTCGGCGGCTTCGAGCAGATCTTCGATAGCCGCCTCGCCGATGCCAACGAGTTCTACGAGCGCATTACGCCCAGGTCGCTGTCCGAAGACCAGCGCCGGGTGCATCGTCAGGCGTTGGCGGGCATGCTCTGGGGCAAGCAGTACTACTACTTCGATCTCGAACTGTGGCTGCGCGAGCATGGCAGTCATCCGTTGCTCGACTCCGCGCGGCGCGATGTGCGCAATACCGAGTGGTTTCACATGTTAAACGCCGACGTGATCTCGATGCCGGACAAGTGGGAGTACCCGTGGTACGCGGCCTGGGACCTGGCCTTTCACACGATCGCGCTGGCGCAGGTCGATTTCGACTTTGCGAAGGAGCAGTTGCTGCTGATGCTGCGCAGCCTGTACGTGCACCCGAGCGGGCAAATTCCCGCCTACGAATGGAATTTCAGCGATGTGAATCCGCCGGTGCACGCCGCCGCCACGCTGTGGCTGTACAAGTATGAGAAAGAACTGGGACGAGCCGACCCGCGTTTCCTGGAGCGCTCGTTTCAGGGGCTGATGCTCAACTTTAACTGGTGGGTCAATCGCAAGGACCCCTCGGGCCGCAACGTATTCGCCGGCGGCTTTCTCGGTCTCGACAACATCGGCGTGTTCGACCGCAGCGCGGAACTGCCGACGGGCGGGGCGCTAGAACAGGCGGACGGCACCGCATGGATGGCGTTTTACTGCCAGACCATGCTGGAGATGGCGATCAATCTGACCGAGTACGACCCGCTCTACGAGGAGGTCGCCTTCAAGTTCGTTCAGCATTTCATGTGGATCGCCTATGCGATGGACCGACGCGGCGAACACGAAGACGAGATGTGGGACGAGCAGGACGGCTTTTTCTATGATCTGCTGCGCCTGCCCGACGGCAAGACGACGCGCCTGAAGATCAGGTCGCTGGTCGGGCTGCTGCCGCTGTGCGCGTCGACGGTGTTCGAGGCGCACTCTCTCGAGCGCATGCCCAGGCTCGCCGCGCTGATCGCGCAGTTTCGCAAACGCTACCCCGAATTGATCGCGCAGATTGCCCCGACCGACACGGGCTTCATCGGCTATAACCAGCGCAGGCTGCTGTCCATTCTGAACAGGCGCAAGCTGGAACGGGTGCTGCGCTATATGCTCGACGAGAACGAATTCCTCGGGCCGCACGGCATCCGTTCGCTCTCCCTGTATCACCTGGAACATCCTTATGTGATCAACGTCGGCGGACAGGAGTACAAAGTGCAATACCTGCCGGCCGAATCGAATACCGGCATGTTCGGCGGCAATTCCAACTGGCGCGGACCGGTGTGGATGCCGGTCAACCTGCTGATCGTCCGCGCGCTGGTGAACCTGTACAGTTTTTTCGGCGATGACTTCAAGGTCGAATGCCCCACCGGCTCCGGGCAGCAGATGACGCTCTTCGAAGTGGCGCAGGAGATTGTTCGTCGTCTGACCGGCACGTTTCTGCGCAATGCGGAAGGCAAACGACCGGTCTACGGCGGAACGGAAAAATTCCAGAGCGATCCTCACTGGCGCGACCTGATTTTGTTTTACGAGTACTTTCACGGTGACAACGGCGCGGGCCTCGGCGCCAGTCACCAAACCGGCTGGACGGGCCTCGTCGCGCCGCTGCTCGATCTGTTCGGGCGCGTCGACGCGAAGACCGCGCTGGAAATCGATCGTGCACGCGTGATGTCGCAAGTCGTCAGGGGGCAGGTGGGCGGAGAAGAGACCGGTGGATAGTGAGCGAGGCAAAGTGCCCGAGGTATGTCGCCGGTTTGCAGAAATTTGTTCCTGGCCAGCGGGCCTTAAAACAAAGGCTCGGGCGCTCTCAAGAACAATTTTCCCACGACGGTTTGGGCAAAAAATTGTTCTTTTAGGCAGCAATGCATAAATTTGTAGATTTCCCCAAGTGCCCGTGTTCCATGCGTCCGCTTGAACTCTTCCAGCCCAACGCTATTGTCGATCGTCAACCATTTTTGAGCCACCGACGTCCGTTCGCCCGGGCTACGCTGCGGATGCTGTTTCCGAGCCCTTAATCGTTCTGATTGTCGGCGGCATGAGCATCGATACATCGCATTCGCAACGCCGGACGACGGGATTGCTGAAAAGTAGAGCCGCGGGTGCGGTTGCCTCCAGCAGCGGAGATCCGAACTCCGCATCGAAGATATGCAAGCAAAGCCGGCGCAATGACAATCGTTGCTAAGAACCGTTGTCAACAGCCGGATGACCAGCGAGTCTGAGACATCAAGATTTTTCATGACCTTTGCGGACGTTAGACATCCACGAGTATCGGTTCCGCGCGCACCGCTATCGGCCACATGAATGCCTCCGCGCCTATCGGCAGACGTCGAATAAGCCCGATGGAGGAAACTGCGGAATGCCCCGATGCGGGCTTGAAGGCTTCGCGGCAGTGGCGATTGATAGGCCGGGGTGCTTAGCGGTGTCGGATGCAGCGCGTTCAGGCGGGATAGGCGTCGAGTTGTCCCGCGCTGTCAGCGTCGAAACGAGAAAAGGTAAATTGCACCGGGCGGCGTCGATCTGCGAACAGACCAAGATGATGGCTTTGCGCGACAGATTGCATGCGATCCAGTTCGGCATCGCCGCAGGCGTGCCGGCACATGAGCACGACGGCGAAACTCTGCTGTATGCAATCGACGTACCGTACGAGTTTCGAGATTGCAAACAGCAGAGTTGTATCAAGGCGCAAAATTGGACCAGTGGTCGCCTGATTCGCCGCACAGTGTCATGCGTCGTTCGCCGGAGATTTTCGGGCTGGCATACACGTGGCATGGGTGGGAGGGGTGTCGATCGATGTCATGAATGAGGCTATCTGTGCAGCAGCGAGCGGAGCGAGCGAACACCATCTCGGGTTTCGTCGAATCGGCCTGCACGGCCGGTTCGATTTGTTCGATACGCTGTACTGGTAACCCGCGCTCCGCTCATCTCGCGCCACGTCCTCGCCGCCAATCCACAAGGTAGCCGATTAAAACGGACACGATCCGATAAAAGGAAATGGAGAGATTCGATGAGCATCGAAGAGAACATTCAGATCGTGAAGGATTTCGTTGCAGCGATAGGCAGCGGCGATAAGCAAGGTCTGCTGGCGTTGGTTGCCGAAGATATCGAGTGGGTCATTCCGGGCGAAGATTGGCCGCTGGCCGGCACGCACCGCGCGCGGGGTTGGCGAAAGTGCTTCAGAAGGCTTCAGAGGAGGTGGAAATGACCTATCCAAAGCCTCCCGAATTCGTGGCGCAGGGAGACCGGGTTCTGGTCGTCGGCGTCGCCACGGGGAAAATCAAAGCGACGAACAGGACGTTCAAGGACGAGTGGGTATTCGCCATTACCGTCCGGAATGGCAAGCTGGCGAATATCCGGGAATATATCGACACGCAAGCACTGGCGCGGGCCTCTGACATGGACGCGAGCCGCGGGCTCTGAACCATCGGGATCGATACCTCGGAACGTCTACCAGGTTATGTTGACCGCCGTGCACTTCACTGCCGCGCGATAGAAGGTTCGGATGTGCAAGTGATGGCGGTCGGCTGCTGCGTGGCTTCCGTTATGCAGCAGGCGCAATTGACGCGCCGATGATCTCGTGGCGTGCGAGTGACTGCGCGACGAGCCCGGACGCCTTCGCTTCCTCGACGAAAGCCCCCAATGCATCTGCTACCGCTGGTCCACGGCTCTTCGGCAAACCCATTGCCTGACGGATCACCATGAATCGCTTATCGAGCAAACGCAGGCCACCTGCTTGACGTGCGTCTGCCTCGAGTTGTTGCTTGACGCCAGCCGCGACTTCGAGGCCCTGGTCCAGGAAGGTTTGGACGACTGTCGGGGACGTCGGCGCGCGTACGATTTGCGCATGCTTGAGCTCGCGAGTCAGGAACAGGTCATAAGCGCTTCCCTCGCCGACGGCCACGCGGACGGCGCGCTGATCGACGTCCTCGTTGCAGCGAATCGGCGAAGCGTCGCGGACCAGGTAGTAGCCTTCGATCAAAACGTATGGCTCGGTGAACGCGATGGTTTCTCCTCGTCGTGGGTCCACGGCGAAGAAGCCGACGTCCGCTCGTTCCTCGCTGACCACCTGGACAGACTTGCCCGCCGAATTGCAAACCATGAGTTCGAACTCCACCCCGAGGGTTGCGGCCAAGGCCCGCGCGAGGTCCACCGAAACACCGGTCGGTGCGCCTGACGTGTCCTTGCCCGCGAGAATCGGGTTGCCAAGATTGATCGATGCGCGCAGCTTGCCGGTAGGTGCGAACGCGCGAATGACGGATAGGTCGGGTTTCATGGTGAGAGTGTTAGAAGGTTGGAATTCGTGGATGAGCATGAGTGTTCAGCCGCAGACCCGCGCGTTGCTCGACTTTAGCTTCGTCGACGAACGCGGCCGCAGCAGTATCGCCACGGCGAGCACGCTGGCAAGCGCAATGCCGCCGGCGAGGACGAACGCGCTGAAGAAGGTATGACTTTGCTCGACGAGAAATCCGGTTGCAGCCGGCCCGACGATCCCTGCGCAGTTTGCGATGGCGTGCACGCATCCGCCGACGCTGCCGAGCCTCGGACCGGGGATCGTGTCCTGAATCAGCGCCCAGTAGGTGCTACCGCTGAGATATAGCGCGAACACGGCAATGGCCATCAGCAGCAGCGCGCTGGCTGTCGTGGTCACGGCGCCGGCCAGCGTAACGCAAACTCCCGCAGTCCCGAGGCATACGATCAGTACCCGTTTGCGGGCACGCAACGCATTGCCCGTGCGGCGAAAAATAAAGTCCGACAGCACACCGCTCAAGCCATAACCGATGAACCCTAGCAACCACGGCAGCACCGTCGCGAGACTCATACTCTTGAGGCTCAAATGACGGTCCATCATCAGAAAGCTCGGAAACCATGTCAGAAAGAAGAAAAGGATGTAGCTGTAGCCAAAGTACGAAATCATCGCCGCTAGAATGGCCGGCTGCTTGAGGTAGAAGCCGAGGCGCTGCACGTCCGAAGGATCTTCCGGGACGCTGCGGTCGGATTCGATAAGCCGACGCTCGTCGTCGGATACGCGCGGATGCTGATGCGGCTTGTCCGTCGCCATGAACTGCCAGAAGACCAGCCAGAGCAATCCCAAACACGCGATTGCCGCGAAGGCGACGCGCCAGCCGTAAGTCGCAGTCAGCAGACCGACTACCGGCCCCGCAACCGCGCCACCCAAGGGCAGACCGCAATTCGCAAAGCCGAATGCAGTCGCCGATTCCTTATGCGGGAACCAGTTGTTCACGAGCTTGTTGATCGTTGTCGCAAGCGGACCCTCGGCCATGCCGAACAAGGTGCGCACTGCCAGCAGCGACCCAAAGCCGGAGGCGAGGCCGGTCGCGCCGCATAGCAACGACCACATCAGGACTGCGCCTGAAAAGACGCGCTTGCCGCCCCAGCGGTCCGCCGCCCATCCGCCTATGAAATTGAATGCCGCGTAGCCGATGAAGAAGGTCGAAAACAACAGCCCGAGGCTGCCGGGCGACATATGCAGTTCCCGCATGACGGCGGGCGCGGCGACGGACAGCGCCGAGCGGTCGAGATAATTGATGAAGCCTGCGATGAACAGCAGCAGGACGATGCGCCATCGGATGTTTGTCACCTGTTGTCTCCTTCAAGCTTGCTATGTGCTTGACCGCCGGGCGCCCGTTGGGCCGCCCGGCCTGTCGCTTTTCTGTTCGCCGGCGCGCCGCGGGTCGAGGCGGTATGGGCGTTGTGGGTTACGCAGATAAATAGGCTTTTCAGTGCTGCGGACGCGCGGCCGCTTCCAGCATCGCGAGCTGTGCCGCACCGATATCGATGCCTTCGGCCATCTGGCGTTCCAGACGGCCGAGTTCGATCTCGCCGGGCACGATCACGGGCGCATCGGGATCGGCAGGCCTCGAGCCGTGCAGGATTGCCGCATAGTCGGCCATATGCTTCGCGAGCCACTCGGTGCTGCCGAGCCTGGTTGTATCGATCAGGATGAAGAAGTGGCCGAGATTCTGCGGTTGCTCAGGGTCGTCTTCCCAGGACTTCACGTGCGTCAGATAGGCCGCGCCGGAAAGCAGTCCAGCGAACAGGTCAACGACCAGCGCGAGGCCGTAGCCCTTGTGGCCGCCAATCGGCAGCAGGAAGCCGTCGAGCGCTGCTTTTGGGTCAGTGGTCGGCTTGCCTTGGGCGTCGGTCGCCCAATCGCTGGGAATCGGTTCACCGCGCTTGAGCGCGTTTCGAATCTTTGCCCGCGCCGCAACGCTGATCGCCATGTCCAGAATGAACGGATGACCGTCCGGATCCGGAACGCCGAAGCCGACGGGACTGTTTCCCAGGCGCGCATCGGTGCCTCCCCACGGCGCGATAGTCGTCGTCGCATTGCTGCCGATGATACTGGCGAACCCCTGCCTGGCAGCGAGGTACGAATAGGGCGACACCGGGCCGAAATGATTGCTGCCCCGAACGAACACGCACGCGATGCCGTGTTTGCGCGCCGCCGTCATCGCCAGATCGAGTGCGCGATAGCCGACGAGCGGACCGATGCCGTTGTCGCCATCGAGTCGGTGAAGCGCGGGACCGACCTGTTGGGCGGTGATCGACGGCGTGGGATTGATGCCACCGATGCGCAGGCGAGAGCCGTATGATTCGATTCGGCTCGTGCCGTGAGTGCGCAAGCCAAACAGGTCGGCGAGCACGAGGATGGTGGCGGTGTCGGTAGCGTCGGAGCGATTCAGGCCGAGCGCACAGAGTGCTTCGATGGTCAGCTCGGTCAGTTGCGCCTTGCTGACGATGCCGTGCGTTGAGGTGGTGTGCGTCATGGACAGGGTGTCTCCTTCGATCAAAAAGCAGTGCGAATCAGGTGGCTGCGACAGACAGCGCTTCCTTTTTGCAGATGATCGGGGAAAGGCGACCCACGTGACAAACGCATATTTCCGTGCAATTGGTGCGTCGTATGCACGAATCGATTCAAACTACCGGATAGCCGCGAAGCTATTGCAACGCATCGGATGCGCGCATCTCCGTCAGCAACTGGAGGAAGAAGCGTCCGGCGGAAGACAAGCCGCGTCCGCGACGCTGGAGTACGCCGAGTGTGCGCCGGATAGGCGGATCGGTGAGCGCCACGCTGGCGAGCACCTTGTGTGGCCCGCGAGGCATGGCCAGACGAGGCACGACGCCCACGCCAAGCCCTGCTTCGATCAGGCTCACGAGAGCGGGCACATGGCGCACTTCGCAGAACCATTTCGGGCGCTCAGCGACGCCCGCCAGCGCCTCATCTATCACCGCGCGATTGCCGCTGCCTTGCGCTATCGCCAGATAGTCGAGGTTGGCGAGTTCGGCCCAGGCGACAGCTTTGCGTTTCGCGAGCGGATGACTGCGCGGGCAGGCGAGAACGAACGGGTCGTCGAGGAGCGGCGTGAACTCGATATCGGGCTCGTGTGTCCCGACGTAAGTTAGCCCGAAATCAGCTTCACCCCGCGCGACAGCGAGAAAAACCATCGACGACGGCTCGTCGATCAGACGCAGCCGGATGCCCGGGTAGCGTTGATGATAGGCCGCAATGGCCTCCGGAAGGAAATAGCGTACAGCCGAAGGCACGCACGCAATGGTGAGTTCGCCCGTCATCTTGCGGGCGAGATCGTCGAATTCGAGCATCGAGTTGTCGACCTCGTTGAGGATCCGATACGCGCGCTCCAGAAATCCGCGGCCGACGATGGTCAAATCCATCTTGCGCGTGGTTCGCTCGAAAAGCCTGACGCCTAGTGCCTCTTCCAGCTTTTCTATTCGACGCGATAGCGCTGATGCCGAAAGATGCAGCGTGTCCGCTGCGGCGCGAAAGCTCCCCAGGTCGGCTGTAGCGACAAAGGCGCGCAAGTCGGATATCTCGAAGTCCATCCCAATGGTCACACCGTGAAAGGAGTTGGCTAGTGTCGGTGGAGTGGGACCCGATGTCAATTCGCGCGTGCGATACACGAATCGGCCATTTTTGCGCTTCGCCCGCCGCGATGGGGACGCGGCTCGGACCGTAGTAAAGAGCGCGTGTAGCACACGGTCGTCGCGCCGATGCTTCCGGCGCTCGCAGTCATGCCAGCAAGGAAGCGAGCCAATGTGTTACCGCTACGGCTCGTAGGGATTGCCCGCACCACCTGACGCGCCGAACACCTGCCCGGTCACGTAGCTCGCCTGCGCGGATGCGAGTTCCACGTAAAGCGGTGCAATTTCGGTGGGCTGCCCAGGGCGACCCATCGGCACCTGCTCCCCGAACTTCTGCACGTTTTCCGGCGTCTGTCCGCCGGGTGACCTGCAGCGCTGTCCAGAACGGACCGGGTGCCACGGCGTTGACGCGAATGCCTCGCTTGATCATCTGCTTCGCGAGCCCTTTCGTGAAGTTCGCAATTCCCGCTTTTGTCAGCGCGTAATCGAGCAGGTTCGCGGACGGCTCGTACGCGTTCACCGAACTGGTGTTGATGATGGCGGAGCCCGGCGGCATGTGCGGAATCGCGGCCTTTGTAATCCAGAACATCGCGTACAGGTTGGTGCGAATGTCCAGTCGAACTGCTCGGTCGTGATGTCGAGGATCGAATCGTGACTTTGCTGGCGCCCCGCGTTGTTGACCAGGATGTCGAGGCCACCCAGTTGTTGCCGGGACGCAAGGCGGTCGCGTTACCGGGCGACATTCGCAGTGAGTCGTTCTGCCAGTCACTTGTGAACAACGCCTGGCCCGCATCCTCGCGAGTCGGCGGCGACGAGCGAGCTACTCGCGACAGCAGCAGCAAGGCGGATTCCTGAGTCGAACATGGTGTCGGCGTGATGAGGCGCGTACGCACATGACGCAACCGATGATGTACGCTTACCGACTTAGAGAGCTTCATGAGAAAGATTTGTCTACGACCGTGAGGCGCGATGGCATCGTCGCCGGCCGAGCGGCCGTGGCTCTCCAGAATGCGTCGATAGTCCTTCACACACGATCAATCAACGATGAGAAGAATTTCTGTCCGCCGCTCGAGCGTCCATGGCCGCGGCGTGTTTGCGCTGAGAGCGCTGCGCGCAGGCGAACTCATCCTCGAATACACCGGTACGGTCATGGCCTGGAAGCATGCCGTAAGCCGCCATCGCCGATTCGGGGCGGCGGGCCATACGTTCCTCTTTGGTCTTTCCGATGGGCGGGTCATTGACGGTTCGCTTGGCGGCAACAGTGCGCGCTGGCTTAACCATGCTTGCGTCGCCAACTGTGAGGCGGTCGAGTCCGACGGAAGGGTCTACATTCAGGCAGTGTCGAATATCAAAGCCGGCGAGGAGCTGTTTATCGCATATGGGCTCACGACGGAGGGCCGCGCTTCAGCCGCAGTGCGAGCCCAGTATGCGTGCCGCTGCGGTCACCGTCGATGCCGCGGAACGATGCTCGCTGGCGTGTGATGCAGCTTGGCCTCGGTGCGGGGATTGCCTGAAACGAAGGCCGGCCGTCTGGCTGGAGACATCATGTGTGGGAGTGAGCCCAAGCTTGCAGAACACATGCAGCTTGTTTCCAAAGTGTAAGTCGAGGACGTCGCTTTAGCGACGATCACGGGTACTCCCGCCTTCGAACCTTAAGAGAATCTGAAGCATGCCCCTCTACTACCTGGGAAAACGATAAGGACCGCTATGCAACGGAATGCCTAAGCTGTAGCAGCGTCCATTATTTCGTGGTGCGCGCCTGGTCAGACGGATTCCGACGACGACAATGGGAGGTGTGCGATGCGGAAGTACATGTGGGCCAATGCATTGGTCGCATCAGCGGCTGTCGCGATTGCAGGCTGTGGCGGGGATGATCTCAACAATGACGGACCGCACCATGTGTCGGACATATCCGTACCCAACGTCAAGGCGGGCGTGAACTTCTCATTCGATATCGGCGTCGTCCTGGGTAGCCGGTACTACTTCACGGACAGGAACAACGCATCGCTGGATCAGATCGACATACCGTCGAAAGCCTTCGTCAAGCTCATCCAGGGAAGCGGGCCGCTCGCGTTCACTGGCCTCGGTTCCGGACCGAATTCGCAGGCCGGTCCAGACGGCGCAACTCCGGTCGGCAATCTCATCTATGCGGGTGATGTGAACTCCGTCAAAGTGGTCGATCCATCGGCGGGCGTCGTAACGAGCAAGATCACGGTCAGCGCAACGGGTGTGCGCGCAGATGAAGGTTGCGTGGATTCCGTGCACGGCATCTTCATGATTTCAAGCCCGGAAGAGACGCCTCCGTTCGCTACATTCATCAACACGGCCACGCAGACCGTTATCGCCAAAGTGACGTTCACCGATAGCGCGGGCCAACCCACCGCGGGCCTCGAAGCCTGCCGGTACGACGCTGCCGGCGACAACTTCTTCGTGAACGTCGACGGAAGCACGGCGAATCCTCATGGCGAGTTGGTGAAATTGCCAGGTGCGGCGATTCGCGCGATACCGAACGGTGGTACGCAGAACTATACGACCCTTGCGGGCGTCGCGATGTACTCCGAAGGCAATTGTGATCCTACGGGGCTGGCACTTGGACCCGGAAGCGATATTGCGGTGGGGTGCAGGGAAGGGACGACTGGCGCTCCCTTACTGATGCAGATACTGAACCGTTCGAACGGCGCGCTTCTGGCGTCTCTCAACGCTGGCGGCGGCGATCAGCTCGAATACGATGCGCCCACCAACCGGTACTACAACGCAGCGAGCCGCTGGACGTCTTCTGGCAATGCATCGACCAACGGCGCCTGCTCGTCCGCCTCGCCATGCACGCCGGTGCTCACTATCGTGGACGCAGGCAACCGCCGTATTGTTACCCGCCTGAACACGGGCAATAACGCGCACTCAGTTGCGATCGATCCGGCGACCGGTCTCATCTTCGTTCCGTATTCTTCAGCGACATCGCCTGCGGGGTGTCCGGGTTGCGCAGCAAACGGGTTCGTCAATGGTGGGGTGTCGGTCTTCGCGGCGCGATAAGACCCTAACGGCAACAGACCGGCACGGCGGCATGGATGCGCTCGATGGCAGGCCATTTGCCTAAAAGCGCCCGCGATCGAACTCCGGCAGTGCACGCGTTCCTTCAATAGCGACCGAGTGCAGCAGTTCAGGATCCAGCCGTTCGTCGGGCAAGGCGATAAGCATGCCGACTTTGCGTTTGCATACGGCGCGCCGGCGGGCCCGATTGCTTTCGTCAGTACGATCAAGCTTCGCAAAGCGGGTTTGATGCGGCCGTTGATACCCGTGACGCATTTTGCAACGCGCAGCAGTATTTCATAGACCGGAAGCTCCTGCCCCCCGCATCGTGATAGGTCCAGGGAGGCAGATCGCCGCGTCAATCCGTTGGCCTGGCCGACGCTCACGCACGTGACCGTCTCGGGTGTAGTGACACTCATCTGCGCGCTGATCGTTTATCAGGCCGCGTACCTCTCCGAAGTCATCCGCTCCGGCATTGAGGCGATTCCTCGCGGGCAATTCGAAGCGGCACGCGCGCTCGGACTCGGCTACATGACGACGCTGCGGCAGGTGATCGTGCCCACATTCACCGCTATCGAGCGACGAATGTCGGCAAAGCGATTGGAACAGTCGCACCTGCATCGAGCGGTGACGGATCGCTAAGGCCGATGAACGGAATTCGTATCACCGCAGTCAATATGGGCCGCACCGCCGGTCGCCAAAAGCGCGTCGCACAACGCCTGCAAAGATAATCTTCGTCGTTTCGCTCGCCCATGACCCGGCTCGATATGGGACTTAAGTGGCATTCTTCGGCATTGACGAACCGTCGGACGTTGATCTTTTTCAGCTCAAACGGCTGTCGGATGGATGCAGCCATGCCCGCGCTGCTGGACGTGTCTCTTCGCTCCGATCATCCCTTCACACACGGCATTTCGGCGCAGGTCCACATGTTGGTCCGGATCAGACGGTCGCATCTTTTGTCGCTTTTTGCCTTCAGGGCGCAGTCATGCCAGCAATGAACCTATGCGCTGCATCGACCTGCAAAGTGGCAACGCAAAGAAAGGATCCCAACATGTCTGGGACCGCTCTGAGTAGCGAAAACCCTGGCGAGATCGCTCTTCCATGGCCAAACGTAGCTGGTATGATGACATCATGACGGCATAAGTGACGAGCGCAAAAATAAAAAGAACGCATCGCCCGCGACTGGTTTTGCAGTGCACAGACGTTGACAAGGAGACAAACCATGAAGGCCTCAAAACGCTGGGTCGCGCTCGCCGCAGCCACGCTTACCCTCTTTACCGCGACGGGCACCGCACAGGCGGCCAACCTGATCGCCATCATTACCCCATCGCACGACAATCCATTTTTCAAGGCCGAAGCGGACACCGCCAATGCGCGCGCCAAAGCGCTCGGCTACGACACGATCGTGCTGGTGCATGACGACGACGCGAACAAGCAGTCCAACCTCGTCGACACCGCAATCGCCCGCGGTGCCAAGGCGATCATTCTCGACAACGCCGGTTCTGAGGCATCGATCGCGGCGGTGCGCAAGGCGAAGGCGGCGGGCATCCCGTCTTTCCTGATCGATCGCGAAATCAACGCGACGGGTATCGCGGTTTCGCAAATCGTGTCGAACAACTACCAGGGCGCGCAGCTTGGCGGCCGCGCGTTCGTCAAGGCGCTCGGCGAGAAGGGCAACTACGTCGAACTCGTTGGACGCGAAGCCGATATCAACGCCGGTATCCGTTCGAAGGGCTATCACGACGTGATCGACCAGTTCCCGAACATGAAGATGGTCGAGAGGCAGTCGGCGAACTGGAGTCAGACGGAAGCGTATCGCGTCATGGAGACCGTTTTGCAGAGTCACCCGGACATCAAAGGCGTGATCGCGGGCAACGATACGATGGCGATGGGAGCCTCGGCGGCATTGAAGGCGGCCAAGCGCAGCGACGTCATCGTCGTCGGTTTCGACGGCAGCAACGACGTGCGCGATGCGATCATGCGCAACGACATCCGCGCGACCGTTCTGCAACCGGCGGCGCTGGCCGCGACGGAAGCGGTCGAGCAAGCCGATAAATACATGAAGACCGGTTCGACCGGCAAGCCCGAAAAGCAGTTGATCAACTGCTCGCTGATCACCAAGGCGAACGCCGGCAAGCTGGATATGTTCGCCCTGCGCTAAAGCGTGTCTGTCGCCCGGGGCGTACGTCCCCGGGTTTTCCTCCGGCGTGGAATGAGGACATTCATGAGAGCTTCTGTATACGCGGCCATTCTGCTGGTCGCGGGCGGTGCGCTGTCTGGCTGCAAACTGGTCAAGCACGATCCTCAGGCATCCAAAGGGTCGCGCGATGCGTACGCGTCGGCGGGCTACGATCCGAACGCGATGGTCGCCTCCATGTGGACCACGAAAGTGGTGCCCAGCGTCGAGAAGCGCGCGACCGATATCAAGGTGTTGCTTGACGCCATCAAGGCCGATCCCGACGCGGCCGGCAAAAAATATGGCTACCGGGGCAAGGACGACAGCGCGCCCTGGAATTTCCCGACCAGGGTGCGGGGCACCATTGTGTCGGTCGATACGGACTCGAGTCAGGGCACGGTGGGCGTCGATACGGACGGCGACGGCAAGGCAGACGTGATCGTCGACATCGGCCCGACGGTGTTGGGAACGACTCTGCGCGATTCGCTCGACTTCGTCTCGTTCGCGGATTTTCGCAATCAGATCGAATACGCCCGATTCGGAACCGCGCTCAATGCCTACGCGGCGGCACATGTGATGAAGCCGTTGCCGCGCAACGACCTGAAAGGGCAGCCGATCACGGTGACAGGCGCGTTCTCCTACGACGGCGCGAGCGACCAGCCGGAAGTGGTGCCGCTGGCTCTCGCGCTCGGGAGCAAGCCATGAGCGCGGCCCTCGTGGAGAACGATGTCGTCCTTCAGGTCGAGGCGGTGACGAAGGTGTATCCCGGCACGGTCGCATTGAAGGAGGCGAGCTTCACCGTGCGGCGCGGCGCGGTCAACGTGCTTGTGGGAGAAAACGGCGCGGGCAAGTCGACGATGATGAAAATCATCGCCGGTGCGGAGCAGCCCAGCACGGGGCGGCTGCTTCTCGACGGCCAGCCCGTTCAGCTCGCGAGCAGTTCGGACGCGCTGCGTCACGGCATCGGCATCGTGTTTCAGGAACTCAACCTGTTCCCGAATCTGTCGATCGCGGAGAACGTCTTCATCGCGCATGAAATCACGCGTGGGCGCATCGACATCGATGCCGGCGCGCAGCGCCGCAAGGTGAGCGAGTTGCTCAAGCGCCTCGAACTCGACGTCAGCCCGGATACGCTGGTCGAGGATCTGCGCATCGGTCAGCAGCAGCTCGTTGAAATCGCCAAGGCGCTGGCGCACGACGCGCGCATTCTGATTCTCGATGAGCCCACCTCCGCACTGAGCGCAGCCGAGGTCGATGTGCTGTTTCAGGTGATCGCGGATCTGAAGTCGCATGGCGTCGCGATTGTCTATATCTCGCACCGGCTCGAAGAACTGATCCGTATCGGCGACTACATCACCGTGTTGCGCGATGGCCGCATCACCGGCCATCAGCCGATGAACGAGGTGGACGTGCCGTGGATCGTGCGGCAGATGGTCGGTCGCGAGACGAAGGATTTTTCACGCCCCATCGGACACGAACGCGGCACCGAAGTGCTGCGCGTGCATGACGTATCGCTGCCGCGCAAGGGAGCCGGCCTGCTCGTAGACCACGTGTCGCTGTCGCTGCATGCGGGCGAGATCGTCGGCATTTACGGGCTGATGGGAGCGGGGCGCTCGGAACTGTTCGAATGCATTCTCGGCTGTCATCCGCATGCAACGGGCGACGTCGTGCTCGACGGCAAGCCGTTGAACGGCAAGCCGGTTGCAAAGCGTGTGGCGCAGGGCCTCGCGCTGATCCCCGAAGACCGCAAGGCCGATGCGTTGCTGCCGATCCTGTCGATCGGCAGCAACATGACGCTGTCGAGCCTCGCCGATTTCGCGCGGGGCTTTCATATCGAGCGGCAGCGCGAGCAGAACGCCGTCACGCGTTTCATCCGCGATCTGGCGATCAAGGTGGCCGACTCGCATCTGCCTGTGAGTTCGCTCTCCGGCGGCAATCAGCAGAAGGTCGTCATCGCGCGGGCGTTGATGACGGCGCCGAAGGTGTTGCTGATGGACGAGCCGAGCCGCGGCATCGACGTCGGTGCGAAGGCGGACATCTTCAAGGTGATGCGCGATCTCGCCGTCAAGGGACTCGGCATTCTGTTCGTCACGTCCGACCTGGAAGAAGTGATGGCGCTGTCCGATCGCATTCTGGTGATGTCGAACGGGCGCATCACGGCGGAATTCGGTGCAAACGAAGCCACGCAGGACGCGCTCGTTGCCGCATCGGCGATCGGACACCGCGTCGACACGCGCGGAACCGGACAACGCGCCGCCGCCTGACCAGAATCGATGCAACCCGGGATGTAACCCAAAGACGCAGGCCTGACTGGACGATTGGAGACCTTTTCATGACCGTAGCGATCAAAAGCGCCGCGCCCGGCGCGAACCTCGGTGAAGCGCCGCTTTTACTCCTGCTCAAGCTGCGCACGTTCATCGCGCTCTTTGCCGTCGTCATTTTCTTTTCGTTCGCGGCGCACAACTTTCTGAGCATCGAGAACCTGCTGATCATGTCGCGTCACGTTGCGCTCAACGCGTTTCTCGCGATCGGCATGACCTTCGTCATCGTGGCGGGCGGCATCGATCTGTCGGTTGGCTCGATCGTCGGACTGTCAGGGATGATCGCGGGCGGGCTGATTCTCAACGGGATTCCACTTGGCAGCAGCTACACGCTCTATCTGAGCGTGCCCGAGGTGATCGGCGTCGCGCTGCTCTCGGGCGTCGCGGTCGGCGCGGTGAACGGCCTGCTGATCACGCGGCTCAACGTCGCGCCGTTCATCGCCACGCTGGGCACGCTGTATATCGCGCGGGGCGCGGCGCTGTTGTCGTCGGGCGGCGAGACGTTTCCCAACCTGACCGGCAATCCGGATTACGGCACCACAGGCTTTCCGATTCTCGGTAGTTCGTCCATTCTCGGCATTCCTCTCACGATCTGGCTGCTCGTCGTGGTCGGTGCATTCGCGGCCTATCTCGCGGCACGCACGCCGCTCGGGCGGCAGATCTATGCGATCGGCAGCAACGAGCGCGCGGCGCAGCTCTCCGGCGTGCGCGTGAATCGCGTGAAGATGTTCGTCTATATGTTTTCGGGGTTTTGCGCGGCGATTGTCGGGCTGATCATTTCGTCGGAACTGGTCGCGTCGCATCCGTTGAGCGGCGAGACCTTCGAACTCAACGCGATCGCCGCGGCCGTACTGGGCGGAACATCGATGTCGGGCGGACGCGGCAAGATCGGCGGCACGATTATCGGCGCGTTCGTGATCGGCATTCTGTCCGACGGGCTCGTGATGATGGGCGTCAGCTCCTTCTGGCAGACCGTTATCAAGGGTGTCGTGATCGTCGCGGCGGTGGTGGTCGATCAGATCCAGCGGCGGGTGCAGCAGCGCTTCGCGTTGCAGAAACAGGCGGCGACAGGAGCGTGAGCGATGAGTGCAACGGACGCAACGCAGGCAATCAGCGCAATGACCACAACGGTGAAACGCTTCAAAGGTGCGTTGATCGGATGCGGCTTCTTCTCGCGCAATCATCTGCACGCATGGCGGGACATCGACGGCGCGGAGATCGTCGCGCTGTGCGATGCCGATAGCGAGCGGTTGAAGGCGGCAGGGCAGGCGTTCGGTATCGAGCGTCTGTACAGGGATGCAGCGGCGATGCTAAGCGCCGAGCAACTGGATTTCGTCGACATCGCCACGACTGCGCCGAGTCATCGTTCGCTTGTCGAGCTGGCCGCGCAAGCGGGCGTCGCGGCGATCTGCCAGAAGCCGTTCGCACTGACGCTCGCCGATGCGCGCGCAATGGTCGCCGCTTGCGAGCGGGCCGGCGTGCCGCTGATGGTCCATGAGAACTTTCGCTGGCAGCCTGCGATTCAGGCCGTGGGCCGCGCGCTGCATGACGGTGCGATCGGCACGCCGTTCTGGGGCCGCGTGTCGTTTCGTTCAGCGTTCGACGTATTCAGCGGGCAGCCGTATCTCGCGCGAAACGAACGTTTCATTGTGGAAGACCTCGGTATTCATATTCTCGACATCGCGCGCTTTCTGTTCGGCGACGTGACGCGTCTTGCCGCGGCGACCTCGCGCGTGAATTCCGCGATTGCCGGTGAAGACGTTGCGACCATTCTGCTCACACACGAAAGCGGCGTGACGAGCGTGGTGGATTGCAGCTACGCGTCGCGTCAGGCACGCGAGCTGTTTCCGCAGACGCTGGTCGAAGTGGACGGCGCTGAGGGCACGCTGCGGCTGTCGGCGGACTACCGGCTGGAGATTCACAACCGCGACGGCACGCGCACCGCAACAGCGGCGCCGCCGCCGTTGGCGTGGGCAAGCGTGCCGTGGGAGGCGATCCAGGCCAGCGTGGTGAATATCCAGCGCCACTGGATCGCGTGCCTTCGCAATGGAGGCGAGCCGCAGACGAGCGGCCGCGACAACCTGAAGACGCTTGCGCTCGTCGAAGCAACGTATCTCTCCGCGCGTGAAGGCCGCACGGTCGTGTTGAAATCGCTCGACGCAGAAGCGCCTGCGGTCACGTCCACTTCTTCCGGTGCGGTGCGGCGATGAATAGCCGTGACGCCTCGCTCGCCAACATTTACTACGGCACCTCGCAGATCGAGCCACGGGGGCAGACGCTGACGGCCGGCCCGTGGTCGGCGCTTTTCATCGACGGTGCGTTGCGCGATATTCGCTACGGCGGCACCGAAGTGATTCGCGCGATCAGCTGGCTCGTGCGCGACCGGGATTGGGGCACTTGCCGGCCGGACATTCGCGACGTCGAAGTCGACTCGCATGCGCGAGGCTTTCGCATCTCATACGCCGCGCGCTGCGCGAATCCCGACGGCCATGTTCTGACCTACACGGTCCTGATCGAATGCGATGCGGACGGTGCGTTCGAATGCAGCGCTCAGGCGACGGCGCAAACGGATTTCGTCGCGGCGCGCTGCGGCTTCGTGGTTCTCCATCCGATCGAGGGCGTCGCCGGTGCGGCGGCGCGCGTGGAGCACGATGACGGCACGATCGAAGTATCGTCGTTTCCTGCGTTGATCGATCCGTGGCAACCGTTCACGCGTATCCGCACGATCGAGCATGCGCTTGCATCCGGCGAAACGGTGCGCTGCGCGTTCACGGGCGATGTGTTCCAGATGGAAGACCAGCGCAACTGGTCGGACGCATCGTTCAAGACTTACTCGCGTCCGCTCGAACTGCCGTGGCCGTATACGATCGAAACGGGCTGGACGGGCGAGCAGTCAGTATGTATCGAAGTCGACGGTGCGCCGCGCCAATTGAACGAGGTAGCGGCACTGCCGCGGCAGCATGGCGAAAGTCGGCATAGCGAAATACTGATCGACTTGCGCGGCATGGACGAGCCGATGCCTGATCTCGGCGTGACGATCGCGCCCGACGAGATCGACGCGACGCTTGCCAATCTGTCATTGCTGGCCGAACTTGCGCCGCAGCGCCTGACGCTGCACTTCGATCCCGTCGCCGGTCATGGTACGGCGGAACTCGTGCGGTTCGCGCAGTTGCAGCGGCGCGCCGCGATCCCGGCCGTGCTCGAATGCGCGCTGCCTGGGGTGAATGCGCCCGAACACGAATTGCAACGGATCGCGGCGCGGATTGGGGAAGCCGGCCTCGAGTTGACCGGCATCGTTGTCAGTCCGTCCGTGCACCGGCAGTCGAACCCGCCGGGGAGCATCAGCCCGCCATGCCCGCCACTCGACGAGGTCTACCGCGCCGCACGCCGCGCGTTTCCCGGCTTGCGTCTGGGCGGCGGCATGCTGAGCTACTTCACGGAACTCAATCGAAAGCGGCCGCCGCTCGAGTTGGTCGATTGGGTCACGCACGCAACCTGTCCCATCGTTCACGCAGCCGACGACCGCAGCGTGATGCAAACGCTCGAGGCGATTCCCCACATCACGCGTTCCTGTCGCGCGTTGATTGGCGCGCAGCCGTATGCGATCGGTCCGGTATCGATCGGCATGCGGCAGAACCCGTATGGTTCGCGCGTGATGCCGAATCCGCAAGGCGAGCGCGTGGCGATGGCTGGCGACGACCCGCGTCAGCGCGGTCTGTTTGGCGCGGCGTGGCTGGCCGGTTATGCAATGGCGCTCGAAGGCGCGGCGCTCGAATGCCTGACGCTCGGCGCGCTAACGGGGCCGCGCGGCCTGGTCGATATCGCGTCCAGTCCGGCGCGTTATCCGATGTTTCATGTCGCGGCCGCGATGGCGCGGATGGCCGGTATGGACCGGTTGCAGTGCGGCGCGGCGAATCCTCGCGAGGTGGCGTGTTTTGGCGCGCGCGACGCGAAGGGACGCATGCGCCTGGTCGTCGCCAACCTCACGCCTGATCCATGCACGGTCCGCCTGAGGTTCGCCGGCGGCGAGGTGGTGGGCGACAGGAGCGTTTCGACGCTCGATGAATCGTCGTTCGAAGCGGCGCGAGGCGGGCAAATCCCGGTGGACTGTCTGAGCCCCGGGCACGGCACCGTGTCCCTCAAGCCCTTCGCCTGCGTGCAGATAGCTGTCGGGCTGACGCCTTTCGGACGGCCCATCTCCGCCGCCCGCCACCGATAAACCGCTCCGTGAATACCCCACTGTCAGCACTTTAAGCATCAGGGTCTACTCATCACACCAATACATCACATGAGTGATGTGTCGAGGCGACCTGATTGGAGGATGTGAGATGCAAACCGTACCCGTGAATCAGGTCGAGCGATCGGCCATACGCAAGGTATCGATTCGCCTTGTGCCGTTCGTGGCGCTGATGTTCTTCATCAATTTTCTCGACCGCACGGCGATCTCGTTTGCCGGTCCGAACGGCATGACGAAGGACCTCGGCCTGAGCGCCGCGCAGTTCGGTCTCGCGGCCGGCGTGTTTTTCATCGGTTACATCGTGCTGGAGATTCCAAGCAATCTCGCGTTGCACAAGTTCGGCGCGCGCCGTTGGCTCGCTCGCATCATGGTGTCGTGGGGCATCGTCGCGTTGCTGTTCACGTGGGTCAGCAGTATTCCCGGCCTGTACACGCTGCGCTTTCTGCTCGGCGTGACGGAGGCGGGCTTTTTCCCGGGCGCGATTCTGTTCCTCAGCATGTGGGTGCCGTCGCGCTATCGCAGCCACATCCTCGCGCTCTTCTATCTCGCGCAGCCGCTGACGATCGTGATCGGCGCACCCGTTGCCGCGTTGCTGATCGAAGCGCATGGCCTCTTCGGACTTGCCGGCTGGCGCGTGATGTTCTTCGGTGTCGCCGTGCCCGCGATCGTGATCGGCGTGGTGGCGTGGTTCTATCTCGCCGACCGGCCGTCGCAGGCGCGCTGGCTGACCGCGGCCGAGAAGACCTGGCTCACCGCCGAACTCGAAGCGGAAGAACTCGCCCGCGCCAATGCGTCGACACAGCACTCGATGCATGCGCGAGCCGCGCTCAGAAGCGGCCGCGTATGGATGTTCGCGTTGATGTACTTCGGCCTGATCTACGGACTCTATGCGCTTGCCTTCTTTCTGCCGACGATCATCGGCGGCTTTGAAGGCCAGTTCGGCACGCACTTCAACGTGTTCCAGAAGGGCTTGATCACCGCGATCCCGTATCTGCCCGCCGCGCTCGCGCTGTATCTGTGGAGCCGCAACGCGACGAAGCATGGCGTGCGTGCATGGCACATCGGCGTGCCGGCACTGATCGGCGCGGCGAGCATTCCGCTCGCGCTGTACATGCAATCGCCTGCCGCGACCGTCGCCGTGATTACCGTCACGGCCTGCGCGATCTTTTCCGCGCTGCCGAACTTCTGGGCGCTGCCCGCGCGCTTTCTCTCCGGCGCCGCGGCTGCGGCGGGCATCGCGCTGATCAACACCATCGGCAATCTCGCCGGCTTCATGGCGCCGTACGTCACGGGCGCCGTGAAGGATGCGACGGGCTCATATCACGCGCCGATGTTCATCGTCGGCGTACTGATGCTGATGAGCGCGGGACTGGCCTTCGCGTTCTGCAGCAGCGCGCGCCTGCCAAAACCCGGTGACGGCATCGCGCCCGTCACGCTCGAGCCGCAATCGCATTCGAGCTGATCGCCACGAATTTCAATGAATCCATGCAAGGAGCTCACACCATGAAAGAGAAAATCGCACTGTTCGGCGCCGGCGGAAAGATGGGCTTTCGCCTCACCAGCAATCTGCTCAAGTCCGACTATCGCGTCGCGCATGTCGAGGTGAGCGAGGCGGGGCAAAAGCGTCTCAGGGAAGAACTGAACGTCGACTGCGTGTCGACCGATGCCGCGCTCGACGGCGCACAGGTGGTGATCCTCGCCGTGCCCGACACACTGATCGGCAAGCTCAGTCACGAGATCGCGCCGAAGCTGCCGGCGGGCACGATGGTGATGACGCTCGACGCCGCGGCGCCGTTCGCAGGCCATCTGCCTGAGCGGCCCGATCTGACATATTTCGTCGCGCACCCGTGTCATCCAATCATTTTCAATAACGATGACGATCCGAAAGCGCGGCGCGATTTCTTCGGTGGCGCGTACGCGAAGCAGTCGATCACCAGCGCGCTGATGCAAGGCCCGGAAGAAGCGTTCGACCTCGGTGAAGACGTGGCCAAAGTGATCTACGCGCCGATTCTTCGCTCGTATCGTTTGAGCGTCGACCAGATGGCGCTGCTCGAACCCGGCCTGTCGGAAACGATTTGCGCGACGCTGCTCTACGTGATGCGCGAAGCGATGGACGAGACCGTGAAGCGGGGCGTGCCGAAAGAGGCCGCGCGCGACTTTCTGCTCGGGCACATGAACATCCTGAGCGCGGTGATCTTCAACGAAATTCCCGGCGCGTTCTCCGATGCGTGCAACAAGGCGATCGAATTCGGCAAGCCGCGGCTGATGCGCGACGACTGGAAGAACGTGTTCGATCGCGCGGAAATCGCCGAGAGCATCCGCCGGATCACGTGATAGGGCGATGTGCGCCTTCTTTCCGATTTCCAAACAGGGATTGATATCGTGAGCGAACGTATTCACGCGACTTACTGGCTCGAAACCGGCGACGATCCACAACGTGCTGCCGACGTGATTGCCGGCGAGCAGTCGAGCGGCACCTTTGTCGCGCTGCCGAACGAAACGCCGGAATTGAAGGCTCGCTCGGGCGCGCGCGTCGAGCATCTCACGGTGCTGGAAACGGTCGGCAGGCCGAGTCTGGCTGGCGGAATCGTGTCGGAGCGGTATAGCCGCTGCACGCTCGAACTGTCGTGGCCGATCGAAAATCTCGGTGCGTCCCTGCCGAATCTGATGTCGACCATCGCAGGCAATCTGTTCGAGCTGCGGCAGGTGTCGGGTTTGCGTCTAACCGGGCTGACGTTGCCGCCGTCGTTCGCTTCGGCGTATCCGGGGCCCGCGTTCGGTATCGAAGGCACGCGGCGGCTGAGCGGGGTCGCGCACGGTCCGTTGATCGGCACGATCATCAAACCGAGCGTCGGGTTGTCGCCCGTGGAGACGGCGCAGCAGGTGCGCGAACTCGTCGCGGGCGGCATCGACTTCATCAAGGACGATGAATTGCAGGCCGACGGTCCGCACTGTCCGTTCGAGGAACGGGTGCGGGCCGTGATGCGTGTGGTCAATGCGGAAGCGGATCGCACCGGCAAAAAGGCGATGGTCGCGTTCAACGTGACGGGCGACCTGGATCAGATGCGTCGTCGTCATGATCTCGTGCTGGCCGAGGGCGGCACATGTGTGATGGCGGTGCTCAACTCGATCGGTCTGGTCGGCATGCATGAACTGCGGCGGCACGCGCAATTGCCGATTCACGCGCATCGCGCCGGCTGGGGTTATCTGTCGCGCTGCCCCGAGCTTGGCTGGGACTACGCGCCGTGGCAAATGATCTGGCGTCTCGCGGGTGCCGACCATCTGCATGTGAACGGACTGCGCAACAAGTTCAGCGAGCCCGACGACAGCGTGATCGCCGCCGCGCGCGCGGTGCTCGCGCCGGTGATGCGCGAAGCGCCGATGTCCGCGATGCCGGTGTTCAGTTCAGGGCAGACCGGCTTGCAGGCCGCGGACACGTACGCCGCGATCGGCTGTGCGGACCTGATTCACACGGCCGGTGGCGGTATCTTCGGTCATCCCGGCGGCGTGGCAGCGGGCGTCGAGGCGTTACGCGAGGCGTGGGTCGCCGCCGTCGAAGGCGTGCCGCTCAAGCAGCATGCCGCAAGACATCCGGCATTGAACGCCGCGCTGGAGTTCTGGAAATGAACGGGACAGAGCCGGCGGAGCCGACGAACGGGACGAACGCGACAGCGTGGCCTGCCGGGCTGCTGCTCGCCTATTACGGCGACGACTTCACGGGCTCGACGGACGCGATGGAAGCCATGCAAGCCGCCGGCGTGCCAACCGTGCTGTGTCTGCAAAAGCCTTCGCCCGAGTTGCTGGCGCGTTTTCCAGAAGTGCGCTGCGTGGGCATGGCGGGTTCTTCGCGTGGACGCTCCAGCGCATGGATGGACGACGAGCTTCCGGATGTTTTCGCGAGCCTTGCCGCGCTCGGCGCACCGATCCTGCAATACAAGGTCTGCTCGACGTTCGATTCGTCTCCCGAGGTCGGATCGATCGGCCGCGCAATCGACATCGGCGTCAGGCATATGCCCGGCAACTGGTCGCCGATGGTGATCGGCGCGCCGCGCCTGAAGCGTTACCAGATGTTCGGCAACCTGTTCGCCGCCGTGGATGGTGTCGGCTACCGGCTCGACCGGCATCCGACCATGTCGCGGCATCCCGTCACGCCGATGAACGAGGCCGATCTTCGCCTGCATCTCGCGAGGCAAACGGCGCGGCGCATCGAGCTGATCGACATGCTTGAACTGCGCGGCGCCGATGTCGCGACGCGAGTGCGAGCGCTGTGCGCGTCCGACACGCCGGTCGTCCTGATCGACGTGCTCGACGAAGAGACCCTGGCCGAGGCGGGCCGTCTGGTTTGGGAGCAGCGTGGCGAAGGGATTTTCACGGCGTCGTCGTCGGGTCTGCAATACGCGCTGGCGGCACACTGGCGCGCGCGTGGGTTGTTGCCGCCGACGCCGTCTCTACCGGTCGCCGATCCCGTGCCGGCGATCGCGGCCGTCAGCGGCAGTTGCTCGCCGGTGACGGCCGCGCAAATTGGCTGGGCGCGCGCACACGGTTTTCACACCGAGCGCCTCGATTTGCCTCGGGCGCTCGATTCGCGCGACGGAGCCGCCGAGATCGAACGCGTCGTGACGGCAGCCACGCAGGCGTTGACTCGCGGCATCAGCGTGATCGTGCATAGCGCCGAAGGGCCGGACGACCCGGCGGTAACCGGCTTCGACGCCATTGCGTCCGCTGCGGGATTTGCGCGGCACGATGCGGCGCGCAAAGTCGGGCGCGCATTGGCCGAGGTGATGCGGCGGCTGCTCGATAGCGTCGAGCTGACGCGCGTGGTCGTCGCCGGTGGCGACAGTTCAGGGGAAGTGGCGAGCGTGCTCGGCATCGATGCGCTGAGCGTCATGGCGGGGCTCGTGCCTGGCGCGCCGCTGTGCCGCGCATGGTCCGCAGAGCCGCGGCGCGATGGTCTGCAAATCGTGCTGAAAGGCGGCCAGATCGGCGATGCAACGTTCTTTGGCATGGTCAGGGAAGGGCGGCTGTCGAGGGGGTAACGTGCGGTGCGCGTTGAACCAGCGAGCGGTCGCGCCGCGCGCCACCCGGTCTTGTCAGGTCATAGGTGGCGACGGCCCCCGCGCCCTTCCATCCGGCGGCGTGTCCGTGGTAAGGTCATTACACCACTTGGTTTTACGCGGACATGTCATGGCTGAGATCATTCAGCGTCGAAAGCTGTATCAGGAAGTTGTCGACCGGCTCATGGAGCGAATCCGTTCGGGCGAAATCGCGCCCGGCGCGCAGCTTCCGTCTGAACGGGAGTTGATGGAAATCTACGGTGTGGGCCGGCCCGCCATTCGCGAGGCGCTGCAAACGCTGGAGCGCTCCGGCATCGTCGAGATCGTGCACGGCGAGCGTGCGAGGGTCGTTGTTCCCACGGCCGACCGGCTGATCGCGCAGATCGCCGGCGGCGCGATGCACCTGCTGCGCAGTCATCCCGACATGCTGGCTCACCTGAAAGAGGCGCGGGTCTTTCTCGAGACGGGCACCGCGCGCATGGCGGCGGAGCGCGCGACCGAAGAGGACGTGGCTCGCCTGCAACTCAGCGTGGCGCGGCACCGCGCTTCCATGGTCAATCTCGAGGAGTTTATCGAGCGCGATATGGCGTTCCATCGCGAGATTGCGCTGATCAGTGGCAATCCGATTTTCCCGTCGATTGTCGAATCGCTGTTTCGCTGGGCGGGCGAATACTACCGGCCGCTCGTGCGCGCGCCGGGCGCAGAAGAGTTGACGTTGTCGGAGCACCAGCGAATCGTCGATGCAATCGCGAAACATGATGGCGACGGTGCGGCTGAAGCAATGCGCGCGCATCTGAATCGTGCAAACGAACTGTATCGAACGCTTAGCCGGACGTAATCGAGGGCTCTACCAGGTCACGTCAGCGCTACGGTCCAGGATGCGGCGAATCTGTCACGACGCGTACTGCAATGCCTGTCTTTGTTGAACGCAGCCCAGCAGGTTGGCTGACTGGGGCGATTCATCAGCTTCTGGACCTGCACTCTTCGGACGCGCCAGACCGGGACAGCCGGAAGAGCGGTGGCGACGCGATATCCCATTCACCTTGAGAGTGGAGATCAATGGCGTGCTTTGTCGATTGCGAGTCCGAACAGTGAGCGAAGAGGTCGATCGGAAAGGCCACCATCGGCGCCATTGACCGACCATGGGGGACAACGACGTAGTACGCGTCTTTGGGCTTATACGTTGTTGATTTGCACGGAATCCTGACCCACGGGGGGGGGCGGATCCCGTGCAAATCAACACCCCAACGGACATCATTAGTGGAATTTGCGAACTTCAACAGATTGTGGTCGCTGATCGAGCCACTGCTACCTGCGCGAGCACCACGCAATCGCCAGTTTGCGGGCCGCAAACCGACACTCGATCGGGCGGTGCTGACCGGCATCGTATTCGTGTATGCCACGCTAGCAGAATTAACGGACACTATTAGCGCCTATGGGCACGGCTAGCAGAATTAGCGATCTTCAACAACGGGCGCAAGATGGACGGCGGCGGAGCAGGGCGGCCGCGTCGGGTTGCCCGGGTTCAGGGGCGCCAGAAGGCTTGGCAGAGATTGTTCGTCGCCGACGGGTCTCGATGATCGGGCAGCGTCCGGGCGTGGCAGTAACTGACGGATGGACTGCCGCCATGCCGGCCGGCAGACGATGCTCACGGACAACTGAGAAAGTGTTCGGCGCGTTTTGCATCACCGCACTGCATGGCGACGAGCAGCGTTTGAGGGGAGCGGCCGAGTTCGCCCTTCCTCACCACCGGGTGACTGCCTGCGCGTTGTGGACGACAAGAGGGCGATCAGAAGCGCAGCTACAATCGCCGGCTGCTCGGGCGGCCCAAGCGGGAGTGCTTCCAGGCCATCGTGCCCACGCGTGTCACCAACCGGCTCCGGACGTCCTACTTCAGCACGTCCGACTCTTCGTAGCAACGCATTGCCGCTTGCAGGGGCGTGGCGTCCATCCAGTGTTGCCCGTCGTCGGATTTGATACCGCCGCGAGTTACCTTGCCGACACAAGCGACAAATTGTTTTCCTAACTCTGCATCGGCAATTTCGCCGACGACGATTCGCAGTTGTTTCAGTTCGTCCAAGCTCATTTTCATTTCTTCTGTGCGGGCTGTGCGGAGATCCGCTCGCCGTCTGGTCCCATCGGACGGGCTGCGTCCAAGGGCACTGGGCCGAGTGGATACTGTTATCTGTAAGGTATATAGCAGCGTCAGGCCGCAGCGACCGGCGAGGTGCCGCCCTCCGGCGCGTCGGCAAGCCGGGGTGGGCGCCGGCGTCGCTCCTTCTTCCCTCGGGCGAAAAAAAGCTGACCGCGAAGGTTCGCTCTAACGGTTCCCTACCTACGTTGAGGGACCGCGGTGAAGGACTTTAGGGCTGAGTGACAAGCAGCGGCCAACGTAATAACATTGTGTTGACGCGATCCGCTCGATGGCATAACATTGTACTTACGGTGAGCTTATGAAAACGACGATTCGCAGGATGGGTAATTCGCAGGGCGTGCTGATTCCAAAGCCCGTCCTTGCGCAGTTGGGATTGGAGAACGAAGTGGAAATGGAAGTCGAAAACGACGCGATCGTGCTGCGTCGCCCCCGCCATAAGGCTCGCGAAGGCTGGGCTGAGGCGAGCAAGGCGCTTGCTGAGAGCGGTGACGACGCGCTGGTGATGGGTGAGTTTGGCAACGCCGACGATGCGGAGCTTGCATGGTAGTGCGCGGCGAAGTCTGGCTCGTTGCGCTCGATCCGACGCTAGGTAGCGAGATTCAAAAAACGCGGCCCTGTGTAGTGGTATCGCCGCCTGAGATGCACGACCATCTGCGAACGGTCATCGTTGCACCGATGACTTCGAAAGGGCGCCCTGCGCCGTTTCGCATACCTGTGACGTTCAAACGGAAACAGGGGTTGATTTTGCTGGATCAGATTCGCGCGGTAGACAAGGTACGACTGGTAAAGAAGGAAGGCGCGATTGCCGATAACACAATGTTGGACACCCTGCGTACCTTGCAGGAAGTGTTCGCGGAATAGGAAAAGTTGTCACTACAAATCGGCGACAGAAAAACGGGGTGGGGAATATTTTGGCGCATGTTTCTCGGCGAACTTTTGGCGTCTCTGGCGTTTATGGCGTTGTGCTTGGTAACGCCGCTAAAGCCGCTGTTGTATGGTGGCCAATGGAAACTGGCATCCAACTATCACGGTGTGCTCCGTCAGTGCGTAAGTTGACATAATATAAATTATCAACAAATCGCATGTGCCAGCTGATTTGAAATGTCGCGTTTCCCACCCGATGCCACACCGGCCGCTTCACCGCCTCACCATCAAGGCCCAGTAACAAACCGCCAAAGCGCCGCACACTCGGCACGCGACAACTGGAAATGAGGCATCGACTTGCGCAGCAGCACGCTTGCTGGATCGATGCCGTCCTCGATGGCTCGACAGAACGCCACCGGGTCATACTGACTCGGCGGCCCGCCTCGGCGGCTCTTTGCGTCAAGCAGATAGCCGCGTGTCAGCGGCGGCGCAAAGCTGGGCGCCGGCTCCGTCCGCGTGTGGCAATTGATGCATCGGGTGGTCCATTCCGGCAGCGCTTGATTGTCGTCGCGCAGATGCGCCGCTGCCGGACGTTGCCCGGTGAAAATCGCGCACCCGATATCGTCCGGTTTGCAGCGCTCTTCAGCATGCGCAAAAAGCGCAGCGCCAAGTAGCGCCAGGCAGACCGTCCAGCGAGCCGCGAGGCGCGAGGTTGTCGACGTCGTCATCAGTGGAGGCGCAACGTGCGTGACACGCTCGGCACGCCGTTCGTGCTCATCGCGAACAGCATGTAGTAGCCGGGAATCACAACACCAGGATCGGCGGGAATCTTCAGGATGAATTCGCCGGCCGTACCGATCGTGAAACTCAACGGCACGCGTCGCTGCTCGTTGTTCACTGCATGTGTGTTGGACGACAAACGCATCAGCGCGAACGCCTTCACGCCAGTAGTGGCTTTCACCGCGATGGACGTGCCGAGTTGCGCGTCGGCCGGTACGTTGCTGAGCGTCGGCCGCGTGGCCGCCGAACCATCCGCATTGAGCAGATACGGCGGTGTGAGTATTTCGATGTCCGTATGGTTGGTCGCACAACCACCGCACAAACCGCCGCCGCCGCTGAGCACCCGGCCGTCCGGCAATAGGAGCGCAACGCTGTGATAAGTCCGCGGCACGGCCTGCGGCGCGAGTTGCGAAAAGACCTTCGTCGTCGGGTCCCACAACTCGGGAGTCAGCACCGCGGTGTCGTCCGAGAAAGGCTGTGCGAACGCCTGGCCGCCCACCACGACGACCTGTCCGTTCGGCAACACGACGCTGCTGCTGAATGCCCGCGTATAGCTCATCGGAGGCAACGCGGTCGCGGTCGCGGTACCGGTGCTGATATCGATGAGCGTCGCATTCGAAGTCGCATTCGACTGCTCATAACTCGGCGCCCCGCCGACAGCGAGAATCTTGCCGATGTCGTACATGACCGCGTTGCCGTTCATCGCATCGGTATCGTTCGCGCGCTTGCCCGCATCGGTCACATTGCCGTTACCCGCGGTGTCGAACCAGTGCATGGCCTGGCTCGGCCCCGCGTGGAAAACGCGTCCGTTGGCCACCGCGAACAACCACGCGTGGTTGTCGGCGCGGAATATGCCCGCCGCGTCCTGGGTCAATATGTAGTCGGCGAGTATGGCGCCGTTGATTTGCCAACCCGAACCCGATGTCCACGTCTCGCCGTTCTTGCCGCCCTCCCCGCCATTCCACGAACCGCCCAGCGTGAACACGCTGCCGTTGCTCAACGTGACGGTGCCCTGATAGCCGCGCGGGATTTTCATCAGGTTGCTTGATGACCATTGACCCGTCGACGGCGTGTAGATACTCGTCTTCGAACTGCTCGATCCGCCGTTGACCAGCAAGCGGCCGTCAGGCAGATTCGCGATGCCCGGACAGAACATGTCGTGCCCGGTATTGCTGACCAGTACCTGCTTGTTGGTTCCTGTGGTTGGGTTGAAGACTGCGGTGTAGGTCTTTCCCGGCGTGATTTCACCCGAGGTGAAATCGAGCAGCATATCGGAGGACCACACCAGCACGTTGCCATCGGGAAGATTGGCTGCTGCTGCGGGAACCATCGGCACGCCGAAAGGCCCCGACCATTTGGACGGCAACGTCTTCACATTCAAACCGCTCAACTGCCAGGTCTGCAGCGCGCTGCCATTGCATGTCTGCTGGCGGATTTGCTGACCCCATCCAGTGAGACTCTGCGCGGCCAGACACAAGCCGCTATGCGCAGCCACTATCGCGTAGCCGTTGCCTTGCGGCTTCGCGGTGAAGGTCTGGTTCGTCTGACCGTTGCACGACCACTGGATGATCGCGGCGCCCGCAGCCTTGCTCTCCGCGTTCACATCCATGCACAGGCCGCTGTTCTGATTAACGAAATGGAATTGCGACCCGATAGGTACAGGCCGCCACTGCTGATTGGCGCCGCCCGAGCAGCCCCAGGAGATCACCGAAGCGCCGGGAGTGGTCGATGCAGAGTCGACGTCCGCGCACACATTGCCGCCGAGCGCTATCGACCCTACCGTTTGCGCTTCTACGCGTCCGGCAAACATGGCAAGCGTCAACGCCAGTGCAGCGACGAAAAATGCATTCATGCACTTGCCTGCATAGCGCGGGAAGAATCTGACAAACGGAATTGGCGCCACGGTTTCTGCTCCAGTGAAGGTTGTACTACGCGCGCCCCAATGCGCTCAGCGCATTGCAAATTTCATCTGCACGCGGAAGATCCGCGCTGCGCCAGCGCAATCGCGCGTTTGCATCGAAGCAGTAGATCTGGGTTGCGTGATCCGCAATGTTGCCGAGCGGCAGGCGGCTGCCTGCAAGGGCCATACGCATGCCGTCGATGTCGCGCAATGTCGGTGTTGCCGCAGTCCACGCAGGGCCTGCCTGAAAGCGCTTGAGCCACGCATGCAACGCGGATGGCGAGTCGGAGAGCGGATCGATTCCTATCGACAGCAATCGAACCGGATAACGCCCACGTATTTGTGGCAACCGCTCCTGGACCGCGCTGAACAGCGCTCCTTGCAAAGGACATACGGAACTGCATCCGGTATAGATGGTTTGAAGCGCAGTCACGCCGCCTAGCAACAAGCTGTTGAGCAATCGCTCGGTGCCGGCCTGATCGACCAGCCGCGTATCGTCGAGACGAACAGGCGGCGTGACGAGACCGGAGGTTCCATGCTGTGCATATGACGGCAAAGGCGCCGCCGCGATAGCAAGCGATGCGATATCGCGCAGGAAGACGCGACGCGACGATCTTTCAAGCGGGATGGACTCGCCGGCTTTAGCGCGCATGAGAGCTTTCGGATCAAACAAGGTGTCGTCCTCCGCAAAAGCTCTTTGGGGAAGTCGGCGATCGCTACGTTGCTTCGGTTTCGGGGGGCGGAAAACCGGTCACGTATTGGAGGTAGCGATTAACGCCGACGGCAAACGATCGTATGCGAAGATCGCGGCTTCGGTTTGTTTAGTACCCCACACTTCGCAGTGTTTGATGACGCAAGCGAAAGCACTGCGGCGATCTCTATTAATTCGCGTGCCGCGATGCTGTTTTTTTAACCCGCGCTGGCATTGCTCGCGAGCAGCATTCCCGAACCGCGAGCCTGCGAATAGCCCGTGCCGCAGCTCATCGCACTGTTACCGGTAACCGACATGTCGGTGCAGCCAGACAGATTCATGCCGGTCTCGCAACGGCGCACGAGATTCGCCGACACAACGCCGCCGATGCGATTTGCCGCTGCGATTCCGCTTCCGCCCGGCCCGTTGAAACCTTCGACGACATTGCCGACTACCACGGCGCCCGTCGCGCTCGCCTCGAGATAGATGCCGTGCTTCGCGCTTTGCTGACCGAGTACGGTATTGCCGTTGATCACGGGATCGGACACGTCCATACAATGGATTCCATGCGCGCCCATGTAGCGCAGGTTATTGCCGAGAATCGACGGCGAATCCTGATACTGCGCGAAAATGCCGATCGCGCCATCCGCGGCATTACACAGCACACTGTTATTGGTGACAGCGGTGCCCTGCCCGCGCTCATGCCATTTGAAAGTCAGTAGCGGCGAGCCGGCGCCTATCGGATTGCTTGCGAGCAGCGCAGTCCCCGCAACACTCACAACGAACGTCGCTGACGGCACGCCTGGCCCGGTGATGAGCTGCCCAAGTTGCACGGCCGGATTTGCAGATGCAAGCGTGGCGCGAGCCGTGCCGTTTGTCGCCGCCCGCTGCTCCACCGCGACCGCGTCATCCACGTCCGAGCCCAGCAAGCAGATTGCGGCTCTCGCGTGACCGCGCGTGAGATCGATGGTATTGCCCGATATCACGCATTGCACCGCTCCGCCATACACGGCAATGCCGGCGTGAATCGGGTCCCATGCGGACCCGGTGCCGTCCGTTGCGGCGCGGTCGAATATCACCGCGTTGCCTGTGACCGAGCACGCCAGCGATCGGACGATAGCGATGCCCCACCACTTTGCGCCTTCGCAGGTGTTGCCTGTGATGGTCGAGTTGTTGACGTTTTCCGTGACGATGCTTCGTCGAAACGGACCTCGCACGACGTTGCCCACCACCGTACACATGTTGTCCTGCAGTGGGAAAGAGTCGGCATGGTAGTCTGCCAGCCCTTCCATGTGGATGCCGATGCGGCAGTCCTGACCGGCCTTGGCCGTCACGAGATTGCCGGTGATCGTCGCCGCGCAACCCCAGACCGTGATACCGTCGCCGCGATCCTCGCCATACGTGGATTTTTGCGTGGGCCCGCCGCCGGCGCCGATACAGTCGATAACCCGGTTATTCGCGATGATAAAGTCGTGGTACTCGCCAGTCGATTCAACCTGGATGCCATTCTGAAAATAGCGAATGGTCGAGCGCGTCACGGAACCCAGACTTGCGCGAAACATGATGCCGACGTTTCGCGCCCCGCTATTCGACTGAAGCATGTTCGGGTTCGTCAGATAGACGCCGTCAAATTCGCAGCCTGGAGCAGTCACCGTGATCGCCGCCGCATTCGCGATGCCTGCGGTAAAGCGCAACTCGCCGCCGCCCATCACCCGAATCGTCTTCTCTATCTTGAGCGGCTTCGTCAGCTTGAACACGTAACCGCCGGGCACGTCCACTACTGCGGCGCCGCTGCTGAAAGCCGCTTGTATCGCGGCGCTATGATCGAGCGACGGCGCGCCGGAGCGTGCGTCAGCGCGTGCCTCGGCTGACATGAAGTCGAGCACGCTTGCTTCACCATTCGGCCCGCGTACATTGACTGCATTCGACGCAGTTGCCGGATTGGCCGAAAAGTACCCCGCCACTGCCGCGCCCGCGGTCGTAGTTATCTTCGTCAGGAAGTTGCGCCTTTGTTCACTCACAATTTTTCCAGCAAGTTGGAGTACAACTGTTGGCCGCTGCGACTTACCGCTTAATTAACCGGCATTCGTCTGCGGCTTGCCAAGGCGAGCAAAGTTCAGCGTTCTGATCAGTATCGACTTGACCGTGCCCAAAGGTAGAAGCCGCCAGGCGAGCGGCACGCCCGTCATTTGCGCGGCAAACCACGGTAATGAGGAATCGTCTTCGATATCGAATGCGCTCAGGCGAAACGGATCGCTTCTTTCGTCGTTCCAGCCCACTGCCGTAGTGCGTCCGGTCTTGTATCCGGTCGCCTTGAGCATCGCCACCTCGCGCGATCCATATCGGCCATACGGGTAAGCAAAGTGTTCGCAAGGTGAGCCGGTCAACTGCTCAACCTCACGCTTCGATTGCGCGAGTTCGTCGATACATTCCTGGTCGTCGAGGCGTGTGAGCGTCGGATGAAAGCGCGTGTGCGATTGAAAGTCCACGTACGGCAGCATGGCTTCGATCTGCTCTCTGCTTAGTCCGCTGACCGGTGCTTCGTCGCTGCGCACGTCCTGTTGAAATCCGCGCCGCGCTAACTCCTCGAGCCTTTGCGAATTGGGGAGCTTGATCAGACGCTTGACTCCCGCATGCTGCGCGCCGGGTGTCAGCCACCAGTGAGTGCGCTCGTGCGCAACGATACTGCTGCAAATGTAAATAGTCGGACGAACACCATGCTTGATGAAAACCGGCAACAGTGCCGCGTTTCCGACGTGGCCATCGTCGAATGTCAGTGCTGCGCGCCGGCGACCCTTACCCGGTTTATTTACTTCGGACATCGGAACAAAATCGCAATACCGCTTCAAATACGCAAGATGTAAATCCAGTGTGGCAGGATCGGGATCGTGATAAAGAAGCACCGCAACCCGGTCTCGCCATAGCAGCAAGCGTGTGAGCGCGGGCAAGCCGCTTACAAGAATGGCGTGCGTAAAGATCGTGCGCATTAGTTGCTTCGGCTTCATGTCACCTCTTGAGATCACGAAGTACAGCACGTGTTGTGCGCTTCCTTATACCGTTGCCGATAAGGTGCGAACGTACGGTTAACCACAAACGCGCCGTGTGCGCCGACTTTCGCGTAACGGCTTTGCTTTTTGCGAATACGATCGCTAGAAAACGCAGCGCAAGTGATCCAATAGAACTTGTGCGCTCGCGAACATACGCGTCGAAAATGGCATCGCAGACTCTGGCAGTGCTGACCGGTGCGCGTCACGCAGTGCGCCGCCTTCACACCGTTCTACATGCGACCCGGCTTCATTCAGGCACGAAGCGAGTGCGACGAGTCGCAGCATTCCGACAACGTATGAGCCTTGTTTGCCGCCATGTTTTATCGAGGCAAGAAAGAGGCGTCTGATCGGCATTTCCACGGGTTCGAACGACGCTCCTTGACCCGAGCGGAAAGCAATGAGCCGCGGCGCTTACGCGCGGTAAGCAGACCAATAGCATCCGGCAACGGAACTTCGCTGGCATCGGCGGCTGCGCATCAATGTGTGTGCGGGCAGTCGGTTAAACCTCTTCGATGATGGGTTCCCTATGAACGAGTTTTCTCCAAAATCGCAGGCTGCCGGCTCCGGCCAGAATGACGTGAATCTGGTGCGTTACGTCGACGTCGTCCTCGCGAACCGGTGGCTTGTACTCGCCATTACGAGCATGGTGCTGGCAATCGGTGTCGCGTACAGCTTTCTCGCACCGCCCGTTTATCAGTCGGATATTCTCCTGCAGGTTGAACAGGAGAGCCCCACCAACACCAAAAGTCTGCTAGGCGACGTGTCTAGTCTGTTCGACGTTAAAACAGAAACCACCGCGCAGATTGAAGTACTGCGCTCGCGCATGGTCGTGGGAAATGCGGTCGACAATCTCAGACTCTACATAAGCGCCGAGCCGAAACGCTTTCCGCTAATCGGCAATTGGATCGCGCGCTGGAACAAGAGCCTGTCTCAGCCCGGCCTGCTCGGCGTCGGCGGCTTTGCGTGGGGCAATGAATCGATCGATGTCGGGACGTTCGATGTCCCCGAGGATCTCGAAGGCGATGACTTCAAGCTGACCTCGCTTGGCGGAGACCGCTATGTGGTCGACCAGAAGCAGCTTGATGCGCCGATCTACGGACGCGTCGGCGAGACGATCGTTTCTAATGAGAGCACCGGCAAGATAACGCTGCGCGTGCAAACACTCAATGCGAATCCCGGCACCGAATTCGTGCTCGTGCGCAACGCGCGACTGAAGACGCTGGAAAACCTGCAAGACAAGTTGTTCATTGTTGAAAAAGGCAAGCAGAGCGGCATCATCGGCGCGTCATTGACAGGCACGGACCGGCAACTGACCGCGAAGATCCTGAACAATATCGGCGATGAGTACGTCGCCGCAAATATCGCGCGCAAGGCTGCCGAGGCTGAAAAGTCGCTCGCGTTTCTCAGCGATCTACTCCCGCAACTGAAGAGCGAGCTTGAAGAATCCGAGCGCAACTACAACGCATTGCGAATCAAGCGCGGCACATTCGACATCAGCGAGGAAGGCAAGACGTATCTGCGCGAAAGCGTCGAATTGCAGGCGAGCGCGCTTGCACTCAAGCAGAAGCGTTCGGAACTCACTGCGCTTTTCACGAGCGAGCATCCGTCGGTTCGTGCCGTCGACCAACAGCTTGCCTCCCTGAGCGCTAAAGAAGCCGCGGTCTCGCAGCGAATGACTTCACTGCCCGAACTCGAACAGGAATCGTTGCGCCTGATGCGCGATGTGCGCGTCAATAACGATCTCTATGTCGGCATGCTCAACAACATGCAGCAGTTGAAGCTCGTGCGCGCCGGCAAAGTCGGCACCGTGCGCCTGCTTGACCGTTCGCTCGTACCGAAGGAGCCCATCAAGCCGAATAAGCCGCTGCTGATCGCAGCGTCCGCGGTACTCGGCCTCTTTCTGGGGATAGCCGCAACTTTCATGCGCCACATACTGCGCGGCGGCGTGACGAACCCTCAGGACATCGAGCAGGAAACCGGTCTGACCGTGTATGCGACTGTGCCGGTGTCGCGCACACAAGCAACGCTCGAGCATGATTCGCCAGAACGCAGCGAGGGTTTGTTGTTGCTGGCGTCGCATTCTCCCGGAGACCCATCGGTCGAGAGTCTGCGCAGTTTGCGTATTGTGCTGCAGCTTTCAATGCTGGAAGCGGGCAACAATCGCGTGCTGCTCACCGGTCCGAGCGAACAGATCGGCAAATCGTTTCTGTGCGCGAATCTCGCGGCCGTGATGACCGGCTCCGGCAAGCGTGTGCTGCTGATCGACGCCGATTTGCGCAGAGGTCATTTGAACGACTATTTCGGCAAGGAATCTCAACCAGGGCTCGCGGACGTTTTGACGTCGAATGCCACGTTGGACGAAGCTCTGCAGCGTAACGTCGCGCCCGGACTCGACTTCCTTCCCAACGGTACTACGCCGTCCGACCCCGCCGAGCTTCTAATGGGCGACGCAATGGCGCGTCTTCTCGAATCGGTAGGCGACAGTTACGACATGGTGTTGATCGATACGCCGCCTGTGCTCGCGGTATCCGATGCGGCGGTAGTGGCGCACCGTTGCGGCACCGTGTTCCTCGCCACGCGCTTCGGCACGACTTCGGTCGACGAAGTGCGCGAGTCCGTCAAGCAACTCAGGCATGCGAACGTGGAAGTCAAAGGCGTGATCTTCAACGCCTTTCATCCCGCGGCCTATCGCTACAGCCTCGGTTCGCATGCGGGGCGAAACCGGTATCTGTCGTATCAGTACGCGACTGCCTCGAGCGATTCCAAATCCAATAGTTGACCGGCGTCCAACGGTATGCCGCAAAAAGCCTTCACGGCCGATGCGGCATGACCAGGACGGCTTTGCCCAAACCGAACTCCAAATAGAAGATGATCGTCAATGTAAAGCATTCGGTGGTTAGTATCGCGGGCGTTGTCCTAAGCCAGGCCGCGAACTTCATTGCGGTCATATTGATTGGGAAGTTCTGCGGGCCGAGTGAGCTCGGTTACTTCAGTCAGTTGAATGCGATTGGCCTGTTCGCCGGTTCCGTGCTGGGCTTGCGGCTCGAAGTGGCCTGCATGGCAGCGGATAAGAAGCTCGCCGTTCAGGCGCTGGTGAGTTCGAGCTGCGTTGCGACGGCAATCGCTCTGCTGCTCGCCGCCGTCGCGGTGGTCACTGGCCAGCAGAAGTACTTGACCGTCGTGGTGCTCGCGACCGGCGTATTTCTCCAGCAGGCACTGTCTTCCGCACTGGCGAGCGAGCGCAAGTACCTGAGCATTGCCGTACAGCGTGCATTTCCCAATGTTGCATTCGCGGTCGCATTTATTGCACTGATGATGGCAGCGAGACCCCCGTGGAGCGGCCCGGATATCTTCGCGGTATATAGCTTCGTGTTTTTTGCTTCGGCCGTCGTCCCATTGGTCGGCTATCTTTTTGCTTCCCGACCGATGCTTTCGTCGGAGTGCCTGAAGTTCTCCCGGCTGCAATTGGATTACGCCAAGTTCTCGCTGCCGACAACGTCGCTTAATTCGGTCGTGATCTACTCAATCGCGATCCTGATGCCGCTCGCTTTCGCCCCGCACGACGCGGGCGTGTTTGCTCTCGCCTATCGCGTCGGCTATTTCCCCGCGTCGCTTCTGTCGCAGAGTCTCGGGGCTGTATTTCGCCGGGACCTGATCGATCTGGTGGAAAGAGGAACGGACGTGCGCAGCGGCAGAAATCCGGCGACATCGTTCTCGCTGGTTTTGATGCCGTTGAGCGTGGTGCTCATTGCCGCCGGCTATCTCGGTCTCGCGCTCATCATCAACTTCAAGATGGGAGATTTGTGGCAGCAGTCGATGGAAGTCTACCTGCTGTTTTCGCCGTACTTCCTGACAATGGCCGTGTTCGGTTCGCTTGCACAGGTTTTTATCGTCTTCAGGCAGCAGAAGTTCGATCTGATGATTCAACTGATGAGCGCCGCCAGCATTTTCGTCATTTTCTCTTTCAAAAGCTTCTTCAGGCTCGACTTCATGTCCGTTGTGCTGCTTCTCAGTTTTATGGGAACGCTGGTGGCATGCATCGGAATCTACTATTCGGTGAACGTGGCGAAAGGCGGCATGAGCATCAAGCCGCGGGATTCAGTCGCAATCTAAGGGGATGAACGTGCGCATTGTCAAAGTACCTGGGCTGATCGGGCCGAGCGCGAGTCCCGGCGTGTCGGCGACAATCTGGGTGCTGCTGCTCGCGCTTCTTTGCTTCGTTGCCGTCGCGCATGAAACGGTGCTGCCGGCCAAGTTCCTGCTCGACGAGCAGGTTATCCTCGAACGCATGGTGACGGTTAGCCGCTTCGAAGCGTTCGGCGACTCCTTCGACAACCTCGCGTGGACTTTGCGGTGGCTCGGCGCGGGTACGGCGGGAATATCCCTGATCGGATTCTTCGCGTCCACCGTCGGACTGGTGCTCGCGATCTGGCGTTCGGGAGTGACGTCCCTGACCGGCACGGAGTTCCTGCTCGCCTGCTTCTGGCTCGTTGCACAAACGGTCTACATCGGCATGCCGTCGAAGGAGATCGTCATCTCGCTGGCGGTTCTCGTGATTCTGCAGTGCAAGGACTCGCGGTTCATCGTTGTCATATTCACCGCTTGCGTCGCGCTGATCGCCGTTTTCTTTCGTACCTACTGGGCGATTACATTGGCGCCGGCGCTATTGCTCTACTTCGGGCCCGCCGTGCTGCGCAAGCCGCTGTCTCTTGCGTTCGTTGCTGTCGTCCTGTTCGCGTGCGTGGCCGTCAACTTCCGCATTCAATACGGCGAAACGCTGGACTTCGCACGCCAAATGGTCAACGAGTCGAGATATCCGAACGAGGTGGGATCGCTTATCGTACAGGTCATTCCGGGTGGCAATATAGTCTCGGACGTGACGAACGCCATGCTTATTCTCGGGACATTCCTGCTGCCATTACCGCTGATTCTCTCGGGTGTGGCGACGCAGACCATCGGCGGAATATGCACGTTTTTTACGCTGGCGTTGATGTTCTCGCGGTATCAGGGAAGACGCGCGGTGGCGGCGCCCGATCGTTTCGGGAAGCTGTGCTTCTGTTTTATCGTCAGCTTTCTTGCGACTCAGGCGATCTTCGAACCGGACTATGGATCGTTTCTCCGCCACCTATCGCCGATCTCACCGCTTATGCTCTATCTGCTGCTTTCATCGCGTTCGGAGCGGGAGTCGGAAGCGCCTCGCTCCGCTATGATCCGGAGCGCCCGCTCGCATTCCGGCCAGCCGGCGCGCGGATAACCGCGATCGCACGACACTCAATGAACGCGCAGCGCCGCGTTCAGGCAGCGGTCTATTCCCGACGAGGCGATCACGTTATTCCACCGCAAGTGAGTGAGACCGGAAGGGTCGTTCGCTGGCACGGTCTCATCCGACAGGTGACCGATTCCTGCAAAGATGTCGCGCCCCGTTACCTTGCACAGTATTCCGAATTCGGCAGCGGCCGTGAGGTTCGACGGCGAATCGTTGCAAATGATCCTTTTGCCTAACGCGGCATACTCGAGGAGCTTCGTCGGCGTCTGCACGTTGTACGGGCGCGAGTAAGGAATCGTGGAAATGGCGTACTCGCAGTTCTTCACGACATCGAGCGCGTCGCGCTGCGGCAGTTTTCCCGTGAATATCAGGCCGGGCGCGCCATGATAAGCGTCGGCAATTTCCTTTTCCACGGCGCCGACAAGCACCAAGGTTTCAGAACCGCGCCGCGCCGAGGCGAAACCCGCGAGGAATTCATCGACGCCTCGCTCCCGCGTAATTTCACCCATATAGCAAAAGGTTCCTGCGGGCAGCGACCCGTTGCGGGTTCCCCTGCACGAGAAGATCCAGTCAGGCACGCCCATAGGCAACAGGATGGTTTCGACACTGTCGTCGAAGTTCATGACCTTCTGCATGGATTCGTTCTGAAAAATCCGGAGATCCGGACGCGGCTGCAGTAGCTTCTTCGCCGTGTCTTTCAGTGCAATGTAGCTACCCACCGATAGCGAGCGATAGTCGTGAATCACGTAGCGCGACGGCAGTCTGCGTGGATAGAACCCCATGATGCACCAGAGCACATAGTTCTGCGGGTCGGAGATCTTTCTGTATTCGGCCATCGTCCCCGAGTCGACAAGATAGCCGTTCTTCTGGAAGTACTCGGTGTATGCGGCGACCTCGGGATAGTTCGCCTTGCCCGTATGCAAAATAAACAGTTTCACTTTGTCCTACCTCCGTTTCTCACACCCGGCACCCAGGTGATCGACGAACTCTCTGTCTCTGACGGCGTTACTCTTATTGGCTCAAGTTTATTTTTTGCGAAATATAGCTATTGATGTTCGACTTCTCGATCACGCTGTCCCACGCAAGCTGCGTGAAGTTCGCCCTTTCATTGGGCTTCGCCGTTTTCATGGTGGCGATCGTCATGCCGGCGAAGATGGAGGAGCCGGTGATGATGCTGTTGATCCGCAAATCCTCGCAACACGCGACGTTCGACGGCGAGTCATTGCACAAGATCTTCTTTCCGAGCGCCGCATACTCGAGCAACTTGGTCGGCGTCTGATAACAATGCGGGCGGTGGTACGGAAAGTACGACACCGCAATCGACGACTTCGCGACAAGTGCAAGCGCCTCGCGCTGCGGCAACGGGCCCGCGAACACCAACCCGCGCTTGCCGGCGTATCGCTCGTAAAGACGCGGCTCGGGTTTGCCTACGAGCAATAGCGAAACATCGCTTTCGCGGAAGTTCTCAAGGAACGCGTCAATGACGAGATGAAATCCCCGCTCGAAGCTCATGTCGCCGATATAGCAGAAGTCGGCGATATCTTCAGCATCGGGCGCTTGTTGCGGCACCTCGAAGATCCATTTCGGAACGCCCATCGGAAGTATCACTGACGGCACGTCGTCATTGAACTTCATGATGTTCTGCTGCCGCGTGTTCTGGAAGATCCGCAAATTGGGCCGCGCGTTCAGATAGCGCTTGGCGATGTCTTTTAGTCCCGCCGAGCCGCCCACGGAGAGCGACCTGTAGTCGTGAATGACGAAGTCCGACGCCAGTTGCTTCGGATAGAACCCCATGATCGCCCACACCAGAAAGTCGGCCTTGTTCTCCAACGCCTTGTAGTCGGTCAGCGTTCCGGCGACCACATCGACACCGCGTGCAGCGTAGTAGTCCTGGTATGCCAAAAGCTCGGGATAGTTGGCCCGCCCCGGATGCAACAAGAAAATTTTGTACACAGTGGGTCTCTCTGAATCGTTGGTGCGCTCAACTAGTCGATCGGATCGAATGCCGGAACTACACTGACTTGTCCGGGTTAGGCTGGATATCGCAAGGTCCGATCGAATGGGTGTCCATGACTTCCTTGCTGCGTTTTTCCGTGGTGGACTCGTAAGTGCTCAGCCATCTGTGAAAGATGATGTCCATCGAAAATTTGGCGACCGCGAGTTCTCTTGCGGCCGCGCCCATCTTTTCTCTCAGTTGCCGGTTGCCGCGGAGCTGCTCCACGTAACCCGGCATCTCTTCGTCGGACCCGACGAATCCCGTCACGCCGTGAACGACCACGTCGCGATTGCCGACCACGTCCGTCACGACCGCGGGGATGCCCGCGACCTGCGCTTCGATGAGCGCCACGGGCATGCCTTCCCAGCGCGAGGTCTGCACGTAGATGTCGAGTTCGGACATCAACGCGAGAGCGCGCGAACGAGTTAGCCAGCCACTGCATGTAAGCGCCGACGCCTGACTCGCATCGGGCACCTCTTCTCGATTGCCGCCGATCCACACAAAGCGCGTGGTCGAGTCGTGCAATGTGTTCGCAAGAGAGATAAAGAGCTCGTGATGTTTCTGGAACGACGCGCGGCCATTCATTCCGATGACCACATCTCCGTCGTCGCGAATTCGGCGCAATGGGATGCTGCTAATGTCGACGCCGTTCTCTATCAGTTCCGCGTCCTTCACTCGCACCTTCTCTTCGATTTCGCGCAGCTCTCCCGGCGAACACGCGACCACCGTTCCGCCCATCAGGTCGGCCATACGCTCGAACATCAGATACGCAAGCTGCTTCGTGCGAGAAACGTCGCGACGCAAGAATGCAAGACCGTGCGGCGAATAGAGAACCTTCGCGTTCTGCGTCGCAATCTTGGCGGCCGCCCGCCCTAATACGCCGGCCTTCGACGAGTGAAGATGAATCACCGTCGGGTCGACGCGCCGCATATGTCTCGCCAGTTCCCACACGCTCGACCAATCCTTGCGAACATGCACGTCCCTGCACATGGACACGTGCACGAGGTCGACCTTGGGGTGGAACAGTTCGACGAAATTCCTGGGCGTTTCAGGTCGTGTCGAGTAAAGCACCGTGACATGCGCGCCGACTGACGCCGCGCGGTTGCAGAGCTCCGTGAGCATCGACAGAACGCCTCCTCCGAATGCCTCGGTAACGTGAACGATTCTCATGGGGCTCCCACGCCAATTAACGATTTGCCAACTTATTCGCCCTGCTCGCCGTCCAGATATGCGCCAATTAACCGGGTGTCCTGGAGCCTGCGTCCGTTTTAAAACGCAAAATGCGAAAATTAATCTGCGCAACTGGAAGTCATGCGTGAAGCGTCGCCCAGGTAATCGATTTCAGGGCGCCGCGTTCTTTTTTTGCCCGTAGCGAACACCGTTCAGGCCGCAATACGCGAAGCAATAAAATGGATTAATACCAGTTAACGCGAACACGCAATTCGAGTTGCTAATCAACGCGAGACTTAGCTTTTTTCGGATTGATGCTTGTCGATCAACAAGCAAACAAGGAAGGCTTACTGCTTCTGCAAACGCGGATTTCGCAAACCGCGATGGAACAAAAAGGAAAATCAGGCTCGCCGCATCTTTTAAATGCCGAAAAATGCAATGCGCAAAACCCTGCGTGACGATAAAAGTCTAAAAGTTATCGCTCCGTGCGGAAGGACACATCGCGCGGTAAGTTTTGCAAATGGCGTTTTGCAAAGAGCGGTAAGAGTGACTTTCAGATAATATTATTACTTGGCGGGGATTTTTCGATTTTATTCTGGGTCCAACCCATTGATTCGCGGTGAAGCGGCTGGAATGGATATAAGCATGGTTCATTCACAGCGGATAGACCGCCGGAGCGCTTCTACAAACGGGCGGCCAGGGGCGAAGAGAGCAGCGTATGCTTGTGTCGGAAGGTCCGGGACGCGCAGCGCAACGCCTGCTCCTGGCAAGCATGGCCGTAACAGGCGGTGAACGTTGTACAACGAAGCTGTGACCGTCGTCCTGTCGTTTTGATCGTGTACGCTTTGCTTTTTCTATGGAGTACGGCGTTGACAGCGATTCCGATGGCCCTGAGGATCAAGCACGCGTTCTCCGTTGTACGCGTGCTGTGCATCTTTCTTGTGCTTACCGTTTGCATGCAAGTCGTCCAGACCTTCGAACGGTTCGCCGAGCGGCGCAAGGCGCGTCGCGACAATAAATAGCTTTGGCATCGCGATGCGCCGGGTGGCGCGGCTGCGCTTCTCGCCCGGCGTCGGTAGTGAACGAGTTCGAAAGACCGTCGTCAAGCAAGCCGATAAACGCGCGAGACTGTGCCGCGAAACAGTGCCGCGCGTTCGCCGGCGCTTGCATGCGCAGTGAGGCGCTTGAACGCATTCCAGCCGTTGCTATACGGATACGAGCCTTTGTCGACGGGGAAATTGCTTTCGAACATGCAGCGGTTCACACCGAACGCCTCGATGCAGGTATGCATCCACGGTTTCCACGCGTCGGCCAGTTCTACCGACGACGGCGGACGCTCGCCCTTCTCGAAGTCGAAGCCGTTGATCCGCATTCCAAGGCCGCCGACCTTCACATAGACGTTCGGCAGTTGCGCCAGTTGACGCATCGAGCGCGACCAGTTGTCGAAAACCTCTTTGCGCTTGTCCGCGTAGCTCGCAATGCGCACGACCCCGCCGCAATGATTGATGATGATCGGCATGTCGGGGTATGTCTTCGCGAGATCGAACAACTCGGGGAGTTGCGGAAAGAACAGCCACGCATCGTATGAAAGACCGCGTGCGGCCAGTTGCGCGACGCCTTCGCGATAGCTCGAATCGAGCAGCAGACCACGCGGAACCGCGGACAGCGGATTGACCAGCGTTTCATCGGCGTCCCACGTCACGAGGTGCCGAACGCCTCGAAAGCGCCCTTTGCCCGCCTCGATATGCGCGTCGAGCACGCTTTGCACGGCCGCGCCGCGACGAAGATCCGCGTAACCCACAATGCCCTTTGCGACCTGCGGCGAACCGGCGGGCAACGCGGCAACGGCGTTCGCGACATACTCCGTTTCTCCCACCGGGCGCAGCTCTTCGGGGCCGCTCTGACGATAGCGCGTCAGTCCCTGCATGAAGACGGACGCCGTGATGTTATGCCCCGAACGTGCATCGGCGAGATAGTCGTCGAGCAGATAAATCCAGCCGGGACGCTCGTAGAAGTGATGATGCGCGTCGATGATCGGCATCTCCGGCTCGATGGCGGCTTCGGTGCCCGACGCGAGCCATTCCGGGCGAACCGGCAGATAGTTGCTCGTGGTCTTCATGCTGTGCGTGTCCTCTGTGGCGAACGCATGCGTGGGTGCGATGGCGCAAGCCGCAACCGATGTCGCGGCAGCGCTGAGAAAGTTGCGTCTTCCTCGTGAACGGATTGTGTTCATGGTCATTTTTATTGGTCGCGATTGAATGCGTAGAGCGACAGCGTCAGCAGCGTCGTGATGCCGAGCACGATGGCAAGTCCCATCATCCCCGCCGTGAACGTGCCGAAACTGTCCTTCAGATAGCCGACGAGATACGGGCCGGCGAAGCCGCCCAATGCGCCGATCGAATTGATCAGCGCAAGGCCGCCCGCGGCTGCCTGTCCCGACAGAAAGCGGGCCGGCAGTGTGTAGAAAATGGTTCGTCCGGCAATCGTGCCGATGAGCGCGAGCGTCACGCCGAGCAGCGCCGGGCCGAGTTGGTGAAAGTGCGTCGATACGCCGAGCGCCACCGCGCCGATCAAGAGGCCCGCCGCGAGATTCGCAATCGCTCCGCCCCGCCGATCGACGCGTTTCGCCCACCACAGCAGCGCGATCGTCGCGAAGAAGTAAGGCACCGCGGAGAGCCAGCCGGTCTGCGTCACGCTCATGCCGTGTCCCTTGAGCATCTGCGGCAACCAGATGCCGATGCCGTACGAGCCCATCGTGAAGCCGAACGAGATCATCGCGAGGATGTAGACGCGCACGTCCTTCAGCGCCGCGCCGAAGTGCTTTTCCTTGCGTCCCGACGATGCTTCACGATCGAACGCACCCTGCAGCGCTTCGCGTTCTATCGGCGACAACCATTTGGCGTCGGCCGGCCGATCCGCGAGCATCTTAAGCACGAGGAAGCCGAGCACACACGCGGGCAATCCTTCGATGATGAACATCCAGCGCCAACCGGCCAGACCCAGCACGCCATCCAGTTGCAGAAGCCAGGTCGACAGCGGCGCGCCGATCAGCGACGACAGCGGCGTCGACACGGTAAACCACGCGAGCACGCGAGTGCGGTATTGAGCGGGAAACCACACAGCCAGAAAAAAGATCACGCCGGGAAAGAAGCCCGCTTCGCCAATGCCGAGCAGCAGCCGGATCGCGTAGAAGCTGTTGGGCCCGACCGCGGCCGAGGTCGCCGCGGCCATCAAGCCCCACGTGATCATGATCCGCGCGAGCCAGCGTCGCGCGCCGAAGCGATAGAGCGCGAGGTTGCTCGGGACTTCGAAGATGCAATATCCCGCGAACATGATGCCGGCGCCCCAGCCGAACTGCGTCGCCGTGAGCCCGAGTTCCTTGTTCATCGTCAGAGCGGCGAAGCCGACGCTCGTACGGTCGAGGTAATTGAAGAAGTACGCGAGCGCGAGCAGCGGAATAAAGCGCCACGCCGCCTTGCGCACCGCCTGCTGTTCGAGCGAACTGTCGTTCACCCTGCCGGCAGCCATGCCGGGGGAAATTGAGGTCATCGTCGTCTCCATGACTTCGCCGGTCCGCTGCGAGAATGGGCGCGGCCGGGCGGTTTGATGCGTTGGCGGTTTTAACTTTTGCGGTTGCGGCTTTTGCGGCTTTCACCACTAACCGCTTCAGGCACTGGCAAGCTCGTTTGCAGATGGGCTGATGCGATCGCCGGCCTCCCATTCCTGACAGCGGACAACGCCGGCCTCGGTCAATTGCCTGACGTGCTCAGCCGTATAGCCAAGCTCCGACAGCAGCGCCTGCGTGTTCTGTCCAAGCGCTGGCGGCGCGGCGCGCAGGCGCAGCCGCTCGCCGGCAAGCGTCAGCGGCAACAACGCCGTTCGCGTGGTAACCGGCTGTCCCGCACCGCTTGCGTCGGGCGGCAAGGTCACGTCGGCGAGTCCGCCGGTCGCGAGAAGATGCGGATCGTCGAACAGGTCCTGGGGCTTCGTGATCGGCGCATAAGGCAAGCCGATCCGGTCGAAAATCCGGCTGATTTCCGCCGCGCTGAACGCCTCCATGTGCGTGCGCAGCCGGGGCAACAACCAGTCGCGCGCCTGAACCCGCTGGTTGTTGGTCGCGATCCGTTCGTCCGCTTTGAGCTCGTGCAGACCGAACGCATCGCAGAAAAGCGCCCACTGCGTGTCCGATACCACGGCGAGGAAAATCTGTTCGCCATCCTTCACGGAGAACACGTCGTACACGGCCCACGCGGACAGGCGATTCGGCATCGGCGCGGCGGCTTTGCCGGTCACCGCGAACTGCATCATGTGCTGCGCGACGAGAAACACGTTGTTCTCGAAGAGCGCACTCTGCACTTCCTGACCCTGCCCTGTGCGTTCGCGCTGCGCGAGCGCGGCCATCGCGCCGATGGCGCCGAACATGCCGCCCATGATGTCGTTCACGCTCGTGCCGGCGCGCAGCGGCCGGCCTTCGGGCCCGGTCATGTACGCGAGGCCGCCCATCATCTGCACGACTTCGTCCAGTGCCGTGCGATGGTCGTAAGGCCCCGGCAAAAAGCCCTTGTGCGAAACGTAGATGAGGCGCGGGTTCAGCTTCGACAGCGCGGCGTAGCCGAGCCCGAGCTTGTCCATCGTTCCGCTCTTGAAGTTCTCGCTGAAGATGTCCGCGCCGCCCAGCAGCTTGTGCACGATTTCGAGCCCGCGCGGATCTTTGACGTCGACGGCAATGCTTTTCTTGTTGCGGTTGAAGGTGCCGAAGAAGCCCGCACCCGAACCGCGGAGCGCGCGCGTGCTGTCGCCGGCGATCGGCTCGACCTTGATGACTTCCGCACCCAGGTCCGCGAGCACCATGCCGCACGTCGGCCCCATCACCATGTGGGTCATCTCGACCACGCGCACGCCGCTATAGGGCAGCGACGGGTTGTTCTGGGCATCGCTCATTGCGCGGCTCCTTTGAGGCAGGCTTCCGGCTGGACGGCGCTTGGGCCGCGGCCGTCCGCGTAGGTGAATCCCTTGGGCAAGCCGGCGTCCTGCACGTGTCCGTACAAGGCTTCGCCGGGGAGCGCGTCGGCCAGGATCGAGCGCGCGGCAACGAGCGCATCGATGTCGATGCCGGTGTCGTATCCCATCGCTTCGAGGAGGAACGCGAGGTCTTCGGTGACGATGTTGCCGGTCGCGCCTGGCGCATAGGGGCATCCGCCCAGACCTGCCTGACTGGAGTCGATGGTCGTGACGCCCACTTCGAGTGCCGCGACCACATTGGCGAGACCCTGGCCGCGCGTGTTGTGAAAATGCGCGCCGCCCGCCTTGCTGCCGAACTCGGTTTGCAGGCGGCGAAACAGGCGTCGAACCTGGGCCGGATTCGCATAGCCGCTGGTGTCGGACAGGCCGATTTCATCGACGCCGCACGCCGCCATCGCGGCGCACATGCGGATCGTCTCGTCGTCGCTGACCGCGCCGGCAATCGTGCAGCCAAACGCAACCGACACACCGGCTTCGATTGCAATGCCGGGAAATTCAGCGTCTCGCAACGCGACGATCTGCCGGACCTCTTCGATCATCTGATCGGTCGTCTTGCGGATGTTGGCCAGCGAGTGCTCGTTCGTCACCGACACCGGCAACGTCACTTTATGGACGCCCGATTCGAATGCCGCCTGACATCCGCGCAGGTTCGGCGCGAGGACCGCGACGTTCAGTCCTGGGATCGTCAGCGCGTGCGCGACGACCTCGCGGATGTCGGCCATTTGCGGCAGCAACTTCGCGGGCACGAACGAGCCGACTTCGATTTCCTTGAGCCCGGCTGCGGCGAGCGCGGAGATCCAGCGCAGCTTCGCGTCGGTGGGCATGACGGTTCGGATGCTCTGAAGGCCGTCGCGCGGACCGACTTCACTGATCATCACCGGTAAAGGGAGAGACGTATTCAAGAGATGCTCCTTATCGTTCTGCTATACAGAATGGTGTTCTGTTAAACAAAACTATAGGAGCGCGGTGATTGCGCATCAAGCGGGTAAACCCGTTCGCCGTGTCCGTTTTATAGAATAACGTTCTTCTATGCAGAACGACGTGGACAGTGTTTACCCTTGTATGGGTTACGCCCGACGAAAGTTGACGCATCTTCGGCGAGCCCCTACGATGGTCTGCACAACAGAACGGTATTCCAGATGCAAGCGGACGATGCAGACAAAGGTGGCGTAGCAGCACTAGACCGGGCCTTCGCCATTCTCGGCGTGTTCCAGCCGGGCGAACGCGCGCTTTCGCTCGCCGAAATTGCCCGGCGAACGGGCTTCTACAAAAGCACGATTCTTCGATTACTGAGCTCGCTCGAACGCGGCGGCTTTATCCGAAGGCTTGACGGTAACTATTCGATCGGCCCCGAGCCGCTTCGGCTCGCCCAAATATTTCAGGAGTCGTTTCACATCCGCGAGGTGATCGAGCCGGTATTGCGGCAGCTTTCGGACGATTCGGGCGAGACGTCGTCGTTCTACGTCAGGCAAGGCGAATATCGCGTGGTCTTGCATCGCGTCGAGCCGCCGCGTTCGGTGCGCGTGTCGATTCGTGAAGGCGAGCGCTTTCCGATCGATCGCGGCGCGTCGGGAAAAATACTCATCGCATTTTCGAAGCCGTCGCGAGCCACTCACGATGCGGTGCGCGAAAGATTGTGGGCGTTGTCCTACGGCGAGCGCGACCCCGACACGGCCGCCGTTTCGGTTCCGGTCTTCGGGCCGAACAGCGAACTCGCGGGCGCGTTGACGTTGTCGGGTCCGAAAGATCGCCTTGGCGCCAGCGACAAGATGCGAGCCGCGTGCAATCTGTTGCTGACCTCGGCAGCCCGGGCGACGGCTGCGCTCGGCGGCGATCATCGCCTCTTCGCGTATGGCATCGCGCTCGCCGCGCAGTTCGATTTCGCGCTGCCGGGTGAAACGCAAAAAGCGTGAGCGTGTATCGCGGATATGGCCTATGGGCGATTCGTCGCATAGACCTGCGGCTCACTCTCGCCCTGCAACTCAGCGCATATGCCGTAGTGTCGAACATCGTCTGACGCGGCAATAGTCCGACACTCTGAAACGCCACGCTGATCTTGTCGCGGCCTGGATCACGCAAGCCTTTGGCGTTGCGTTTAATGCGCTCATCGTCGGAATGACTAATACGTTCTGGCGCATCGCCCCGCATTGCAAGCGCTGACAACTCTCCCTTCCCTGTTCGTTTCTCCGTCACGCGATTCGCTTCGCTGCGGGCGGACGGCGCGCGCGATAGTACCTTTCCTAGCGGCATCAACGTTCGCGCAGCGACGCTGCCGTCGCCGGCGTGTGTGCGGCTGCCAAGTGCTCGCAGACGCGCGATGAGCGGCAGTAAGCAGGCACCAGACGACTAGCAAGCGATCAGCAAGCCGACCGCTCATCGGCCGCCGAATCCGGCTGACCGGCTCTATCGCCTCGACGCACTGCATGCATTGCCGCTCGCCCTTCATCCATTGCACGCCGCCGGCGGCCCGTGCCCGCACTAGCACTCGCACTCGCTGCACAGCGATCCGGTTCACGCGGTCACGACATAGAGACAACTTAACCAGGGAAATACGACATGCCTCAGATCGAACCAGGTTCCTCCGCATCCGGCCACAACCCGCACCTGCCGCCGCCCGGCGGAATTCCCGCCGAGGAGCCGGCCACGCCGTCGGCTACACCGCAACCGCTCTCGCCCAGCCTTCCGACTGCCAGAGCGCGAGGCCCCGAAGGTTCCGGCGAGCCCGCGCCGTCGGCACGCCCGCGCCAGGCGCTGCCGGCATCGAAGACTGACACAGCCGCGCCGGCGCGGAGCAAGGAATGGCCCGCCAGGATCTCCATGCGCGACTATCTGACGCCGGAGAACTGCGGCGCGCTCGCTCGCGATGGCTCGCTTTCGATGCTCGGACGCGCGCTGCCGCGGCTGACGCCGCAGACGGTCGGACGTTATTTCAAGGAGCCGGTGGGCGACTGGCCGCGCGATCGCAACAAGCTTGGCCCCGCGGTCAGTAAAAATCTGACGCTGCTCGCCAGCATGGAGGAAGGACCTAAGCGCGAGCAACTGCACTTAGAGACGACGCTGCAATGGCACGCGCTCTGCGAAGCCGAGCAAGGCGACGTGCTCGAAGCGCTCGGCACGCGGCAAGCGGACCTTCTCGGCGATACGGCGCGCCAGGCTTCGAACGATCTGCCGCGCACGCCGGTTCGCGACTGGCTCGAGCATACGGCCGTCTTCATGAAGCCCGAAACCGCCGCGCGGCTGCTCAATTCGTGCACGCCGGAGGCGCGCCAGAAGCTCGACATGCCGATGCAAGCCGCAGGCGACGACGCGGATCTCAAAGCGCTGCTGAAGGACCGCTTCACCGATCTGCGCATGACCATGCCGCTCGATCACATGTACGACTACACCGGTTTCTGGTGGGACAACAACCGCCAGGTGGGGACGCTGCCCGAAGGCGTCGCGGAGAACCTCAAGGTCTGCGTGGTCGGTGCGGGCCCGGCCGGCATCATGGCGGCGGACGCGTTGAACCGCATCGGCGTGAAGCCGGTCGTGCTCGAACAGGCGGATCACATCGGCGGACGGATTGCGTCGGGACGCTGGGAAGACGACCCCACGCCCTATCATCCGGGCGGCATGCGCTTTCACACGACGCGCGGCAACTTCTACTGGAGCCTCGCCGAACATTACGGCCTGGAGCATGTGCCGTTTCCGAATTCGAGTTCGGTGCAGACGTCGTATCTTATCGGCGGCAAAGTGTATGAAGCGCAGCCCGGCGAGGCGCCGGAGAACGCGACGATGCGCAAGGTCGCGGAAGACGTCATGCGTTCGATGACCGAGCCGCTGCTCGCGCCTATCCGCGAAGCCCGCGACGCAGGCGATACCGCGCGCTTTCGCGAGCTGTGCGACGACGCCAAGCAGAAATTCGACAGCCACACGTTCCAGTCCGGCCTCAAAGAGCTGCTGAAGGAAAAAGGCATCACCTGGAACAAGGACGAATGGCGCACGTTCGGCGCGACGGGCATCGGTGTCGGCGGCTATTCGGGCTATTTCAGCACGGGCTTTCTGGAGGAATTCCGTTTTCTCGCGGACGAGCGTCTGGAGGATCACGTCGCGCTCGTCGACGGCGCGGATGCCCCGCTCTACAAGGTGATCGAAGATAGCGACGATCTGCCCGAAGGAGCCGTTTCGCTTGCCGAGCAGAACGCGATCCAGCTCAACGCCGAAGTTACGAGCATCAAGAAAGTGGACGGAAAGTACCAGGTGACGTGGCTCGACAAGACGAGCAAGGAAACGAAAACCGCCGAGTACGACGAACTTTTTTTTGCCGGCGGTCCGCGCGAGGCCGTGCGTCTTGGCCTCACGGGTCCGCAGGAAGGTTCCGAGCCGCTGCTGCCGGACGATTTCGCCGCTGCCGTCAAGGACGCTCGCGTGGTGCCCGCCACTAAGATGGCCGTGAAGATCGCCGCGGATCTGCTGGAAGACCGCCAACTGCCGGGCAATGTTCAGGCAGACGAACTATTTCAGCAGTCGTACGTGGTGCCTGCCCGCGACGGCGGCGCCGTGGTCTATCCGAGCTATACGCTCGGCGACAACTCGACGAAAGTCGCCGGCATGACGGGCCGCGAGCAGATGGACCTATTCATCCAGACGCTTCGAAACGTGGCCTCGCGCGATCCGGAGAATCCGTCGCATAAGAAGCTCGCGGATCTCGCCGACGTCGTCGAGCAGAGCCGCGAGGGCATCGCGTACACGCACTGGGGCCTGGAGCGTCATCAGTGGGGCGCGTTCAAGATGGACGGACCGGACCAGCTCGACAACACGCGCACGCTGTATGCCGCGCTGCTGCGCATGAGCGACGGTGCAATCGCGATCGGCGAGGAACTGACGTTCGAGGGCGGCTTCGCGAGCGGCGCGCTGGCGTCGGCGACTCATGGCGTGCAGCAGTTCGTGCGGCGTCAGGGCGGGACACTGCCGCCGAATTCGCCGTACTACCAGGAGTTGCTGTAAAGCCGGCATGGCAAACGGCGACCGGCAAGCAGCAAAACAAGTGCTTTCCCTATAACCGTCCTAAGTGCTTGACATGGGAAATTTGATTTCATAAATTCGTTCCCAGTCTGTCGCCATGAATCTTGTGGCGGCACACGGCAACGTTGCCGTGCTACACATGGAAGGCTATGCAGCCCCCTAACCTTGCGTTTTCAACGCTGGTCAGGGGGCTTTTTGTTTTGGGAGACGAAAACAGCAATGTCGCACTACGACCTCGCAAAGCCCGGCTCAGAGGAACTCGTCATCGCGTGCGTGCAGATGGAGCCGCACATCGGTGCGAAGCGCGCCAACGTGGCGCGGCTGATCCGGCATGTCGAAACCGCCGCGGGTAACGGCGCATCGCTCGTCGTATTGCCCGAGCTGGCGACGACCGGTTACGTGTTCGCGGACCGCGACGAGGCGTTCTCGCTTGCCGAAGGCTTGCCCGATGGCGAGACGCCCCAGCTCTTCGCCGAGACCGCGCAGCGCCTCGGCGTTCATATCGTCACCGGCATCGCCGAACGCGCCGGCAAGCGTCTTTATAACTCGGCGCTCTTCACCGGTCCTTCCGGCCACATCGGCATTTATCGCAAGCTGCATCTGTGGAATAACGAAAACCGTTTCTTCGAGCCGGGCGATCGCGGCGTGCCCGTGTTCGGCACACCGCTCGGGCGCATTGCGATTGCAATTTGCTACGACGGCTGGTTTCCGGAGACTTACCGGCTCGCGGCGATGCAAGGCGCGGACATCGTATGCGTGCCGACCAACTGGGTGCCGATGCCCTCGCAGCCCGACGACCGCTCGGCGATGGCGGCGACACTCACGATGGCCGCCGCGCACAGCAACGGCATGGCGATCGCGTGCGCGAACCGCATCGGCACCGAGCGTGGGCAACTGTTCATCGGTCAGAGCCTGATCGTGGGCGGCGACGGCTGGCCGCTCGCGGGGCCCGCGAGCATCGATCGCGAAGAAGTTCTGTACGCGACGATCGACGTCAAACGCACTCGCGCCGCGCGCACGCTGAACGCTTTCAATCACGTCTTGCGCGATCGCCGCGCGGACGTGTACGACCCGATGCTGGGCGCGCGCTGGCCTTCTTTCCAGACATGAAGCATGCCGTATTCGTGCAACTCCCCTACTCTACTCACCACCACTGCGAAGGACATCATGAGACCGTTCACTAAACTCTTCCTGGTTGCCGCGGTCGCGGCAATGGCCAGCGCGGGAACCTGCGCGAACGTGTTCGCCGCGGAGCCGATCCGCATCGGCGTCGCGGTCGGACTGTCCGGCGCGAACAGCGTGGTCGCGCCCGCGGTGGTGCAGGCGTCGCAACTCGCCGTCGATGAAATCAACGCAACCGGCGGCATTCTCGGCCGGCCCGTGCAACTCGAGATCGCCGACGACGCATCCGGCGCGGTCGGCGCGCAGAAGGCGTACGACACGCTCGTCTTCCAGAAGAACGTCGACGCGATCATCTCGATGGAAACCAGCGCCGCGCGCAATGCCGCGCTGCCGATCGTCGCGCGCGGCAAGAAGCCGTTCATCTACACGTCGTTCTATGAAGGGCGCTCGTGCAATCCGTGGATGTATGTGAACGGCTGGGTGCCCGAGCAGCAGGTCGCGCCGGTGGTCGACTACTTCGCGAAAGCCAAGAGCGCGAAGACGTTCTATCTGGTCGGCAACGACTACGCGTTTGGCCGCGGCATGCTGCAGTTCACGCGCAAGTACATCGAGGCGCACGGCGGCAAGGTGGTCGGCGAGGAATATCTGCCGACCGACGGCACCGACTGGACGCCGATCCTTTCGAAGATCCGCGCGGCGCACCCCGACGCGCTGATCAGCGCGACTGCGGGCGGCGCGCCCAACGTCGCGCTCGCGAAACAGTTGAAGGGCTCGGGCCTCACGCTGCCGTACGGCAATCTCGCGATCGACGAAGGCACCGCGAAAAGCATGGGCGACGTGGCGACCGGCATCTACATGTCGGGCTCGTATCTGACGAGTATCGATACCTCGGCGAACAAGAAGTTTCTCGCGTCGATGGACAAGCGCTTCGGCAAGGACATGAAGACGCCGAACGAACTCTCCGAGCCGCAGTACGAGGCGTTTTTCCTCTACAAGGCCGCGGTCGAAAAAGCCGGTTCCGCCGATCCGGGCAAGGTCATCAAGACGCTCGATCAGGTATCGTTCGATGGACCGCGCGGTCAGATCGAAATGGTCAAGAGCCGGCATACGCCGCTCGCGATGCGTCTCGGCCAGATCCAGTCGGACGGCTCGGTGAAGATCCTGCAGACTTTCCCGGACGTCGATCCGGGCGCGCAGTGCCCGAACATCAAGTAGGCGCTACCGGCAATAAGGCATCCGCCTGAGCGCGCGGCTCGCCGTGCGGATGCGACTGGAGACAACCATGGTTCTCGCATTAGACATTCTCACCACCACCGCCGTGCTGTTCATCGTGACGGCCGGCCTGATGGTGATCTTCGGCGTGATGAAGATCGTCAATTTCGCGCACGGCGCATTGCTGACGATGGGCGCATACGCGAGCTTCGTCGTCACGCAATTGAAGCTCAACCCGTGGCTCGGCGTGCCGCTTGCGATCGTCGTCGGCATCGTGGTCGGCATGCTGGTCGAGCTGATTATCGTGCGGCCGTTGTACAAGCGTCCGCTCGATGCGATTCTCGCGACGTGGGGCCTCGGCATCGTGATCGGGCAAATCATCGTAATGGTGTTCGGCCGTGAAGTGCAGTTCGTCGAAACGCCGCTCAAGGGCGTGGTGTCGATTGCGGGCACCGACTATTCCGCCTACCGCCTCGTGCTGATTCCGGTTGCGCTCGGCATCTGCGCGATCATGACCGCGCTGCTGACCGGCACGCGCTTCGGCGTGAAAACACGCGCGGTCATCATGAACGAAGACCTCGCGCGCGGGCTCGGCATTCACTCGGGACGTATCCGCTTTATCACGTTCAGCCTCGGCGCGGCCTTCGGTTCGCTCGCCGGCGTGCTGATCACGCCGTTATCGAGCGTCGATCCCGACATGGGTCTGCCGTGGCTCGTCAGTGCCTTCATGCTCGTGATGGTGTCGGGCCATTCGATGCTGAGCCTGCTCGTCACCTGCTTCGTATTCGGCGCCTGCCAGGTGCTCGTCAGCACCTTCGTGAGCCCGGTGCTCGGCGGGCTGACCATCGCCGTGCTGGCCGCGCTCACACTGCGCATCCGTCCGCGGGGGTTCTCTCATGGCTAAAGTCAACGCGTCGCTGGATCATGCCGGGCGCGACTCGTCGCCGGGCAGCAAGCGTGTCAGCACGCAGCAAAAATCGTTGCGCGGTCTTGCGATGATCGGCGTGCTCGGCATTCTGTTGATCGCAGCGGGACCGTTCCTGTTCGGCTCGTATCTGCTGAACGTGCTGATTCAGGCGTTCTTCTTCTCGATCGTCGCGGTGACGGTCGATATTTTGTGGGGCTACACCGGCTATCTGACGTTCGGCCAGTCGGCCTTCTTCGGACTCGGCGCGTATGCAGCCGGTCTGGTGTTCACGCATGGCGGCTTTTCGACGGCATACGTGCTGCTCGCGCTCGCGGCCACGCTTGCCGTGACGGCCGGCGTCGCCGCCCTGCTCGGCTGGCTGTCGTTCTATCGCGGCGCTTCGCCGTTCTTCGCGACGGTCATGTCGCTCGTGCTGCCCATCGTGCTCAGCCAGTTGCTGCTGTCCGGCGGCGAGTGGACCGGATCGAGCTCGGGGCTGACCGGCTATCAGACCTTCGATCTCTCGCTCGAAGCGTGGTACTGGATCGCAGGCGCGGCGCTCGCGGTCGTCGTGGGACTCGCGTGGGTCTTCGTGCGCAGCGACGGCGGGCGCGTGCTCGCGGCGATTCGCGACAACGAATCGCGCTGCCTGTATCTCGGCATCAACACGTCGCTCGTGAAGATCGGGCTGCTCGTCGCCACTGCTGCGGTCGCGGGACTCGCCGGTTTCGGCTATGGCTCGTTCAGCGGCGTGGTCGCGCCCGAACTGACCGGCTTCGTGCTCGGCACGCAACTGATCATCTGGGTCGCGCTCGGCGGACGCGGCACGTTGTGGGGTCCGGTGATCGGCGCGCTGCTGATCAACGTGGGCACGTCGTATCTGAGCGGCATCATGCCGTTCGCGTGGCAACTGATCTTGGGCGCCGCGTTCGTCGCGGTGATCGTGTTGTTGCCGCAAGGTCTCGTGCCGCTGCTCGTCAAGCCGCTGCGCCATCTCGCGGGCGAGACGCGCGAACCGGAGCTGATCGAGCGGCCGGTGCGCGACGGCGACGCGCTTCATGCCGCCGCGCCCGCGCTGCGCATGAGCGGCGTCGCGCGTCATTTCGGCAGTCTGAAGGTGCTGCAAGGCATCGACCTCGACGCGCAGGCGGGTGAACTCGTCGGCCTCATCGGTCCGAACGGCGCGGGCAAAACGACGCTGATGCGCTGCATGAGCGACGGCGCGGAACGCTCGGCCGGCACGGTCATGTTGTGCGGCAACGATATCCGGCAATTGCCGCCCGACCGTTGCGTGCGCTTTGGCCTCGGCCGCAAGTTTCAGAACGCCAACATCTTCGAAACGCTGACCGTCGCGCAATGTCTGCGCATTGCGGGCACGCTGATCGAGCGGCCGTCGCTCGTGCGGCGCTCGGCCACGCTCGCGTTGCCGCCGTATGCGCTCGAAGTGATTCGCGCGACGAACCTCGAACGCAAGCTCGGCGCCGTCGCGAAAGATCTCTCGCACGGCGAACAGCAGGCGCTCGAACTCGCGATGGTGCTCGCGCTCGAACCGCGCATCGTGCTGCTGGACGAGCCGACCGCGGGCCTCACGAAAACCGAGCGCACGCAGATCGGCAACGTGCTTGCGACGCTCGCTCACCGGTACAAGCTGTGTTGCCTGCTGGTCGAGCACGACCTGGATTTCGTCGCGGGCATCGCCACGCGTATCGTGGTGCTGCATCAGGGGCGCATCGTGATGCAAGGCAATTTCGACGAAGTGGTCAACTCGGAACTCGTCAGGACCATCTATGCCGGCACCGCGCAAGGCGATGCAGCCGACGGCGCAGCGACACAACGGGAGGCGTCGTGAGCCAGATCGCGTTGAACCTGAAGGACGTGACAAGCGGATACAAGGCGTCGGTCGTGCTGCGCAAGCTGTCGCTCAGCGTCGCGAATGGCGAAGCCGTCGCGCTGCTCGGCAAGAACGGCATGGGCAAGACCACGCTGCTCAAAACGATCATGGGTTATCTGCCGAAGCAAAGCGGCGCGGTGCATGTGCATGGACAGGACATCACGCGGCTGCCGCCGCATCGCATCGCGCGGGCCGGCATTGCCTACGCGCCACAGGAACATGCGCTGTTTCAGGATCTCAGCATCCGCGACAACCTGCGGCTCGGGCTCGTGAACGTCTCCGTGTTCGACGAGCGCTTCGCCGAGATCGAGCCGATCTTTCCGGTGTTCGGCAGCCGCTTGCGCCAGTACGCGGGCACGCTGTCGGGCGGCGAGCAGAAGATGCTGCTGGTGGCGCGCGCGCTGATGATGCGCCCGTCGATCATCCTGCTCGATGAAATCACCGAGGGTCTGCAACCTTCGGTGATCGACCGGCTCGCCGATGCGCTGTTATGGGAGCGCAGCCGTCATGGCACGACGCTTTTGCTGATCGAACAGAACGTGCCGTTCGCGCTGAAGGTCGCCGACCGCTACGCGGTGCTCAAGCAAGGCGAGATCGTCGACGAAGGCAACGCGAAGGACGATGCGGCAGCCGAATCGATCTACGAACATTTGCGCGTTTGACTCTCCTCTGCACTTACGCCATGACTCTTGCCCAATCGTTTTATCGGCCGCAATCCGCTTATGCGCTGCTCGAGCGCGGCGCGCAGAATCCGCATGAACGCAGCAGCCGTGCCGTGCTCGAATCGCTCGCGCGCATCGAGGAAGTCGACGCCGAAGTTCGCGCGATGACCGCCGTTGCCACGCACGAAACTGCGCTCGCGAACGCGTCCGCCGCGCAAGGGCCGCTTGCCGGGCTGCCCGTCGTGGTCAAGGACATCTTCGACACGCACGACTTCGTGACTTCGTACGGTTCGCCGATCTACGCGGATCATCGGCCGAAGTCGGACGCGGCAATCGTCACCTTGTTAAAGCGCAACGGCGCGGTGCTCGTCGGCAAAACCGTGACGAGCGAATTTGCTTACATGGCGCCGACCGTCACGCGCAATCCGTGCGACCCTGGCCGCACGGCGGGCGGTTCGTCGTCCGGTTCGGCCGCAGCCGTCGCGGCCGGCATCGCGCCGTTCGCGATCGGCTCGCAGACGGGCGGCTCAACGATACGGCCCGCTTCGTTTTGCGGCGTCGCCGGTTTCAAGCCGACGCTCGGCATGCTGCCTACCGCCGGCATGAAATGCTTTTCGTGGTCGTTCGATACGGTCGGCCTCTTTGCCGCGGGCGTGCGCGACGTGGCCTATCTCGCGCAGGTTTTGAGCGGACGTCCGCTCGCGCTCGACCGGAACGCGGAGCCGCCCGTGTTCGGTGTGCCCGAGACTTATCCGTGGACCGAACCTTCGGCGAATGCGAGCCACGTGCTCGACACGGCGATACGTGCGATCGAGCGCGCGGGCGGCCGCGTTCGGCCGCTGCGCTTCGATTCATGGATGGCCGAACTGATCGCCGCGCACGACACGATTCAAAGCTATGAGGCGTGGCAAACACTCGGCTTCGAGTACGATTGTCATCGCGCGCAACTGTCGCCGGTGCTGTTTGCGTTTCTCGCGCGGGCATCGAATGTCGATGCCGCGGCATATGCGAACACGTGTGCGTCGATGGCTCGCGCGAAAGCCAGGCTCGCCGAACTGTTCGACGGCGTCACGGCGCTGCTCACACCGAGCGCGCCCGACGAAGCGCCCGACGGACTTGCGTCGACCGGCGACCCGGCGTTCAATCGCAACTGGACGCTGCTCGGCTGTCCGTGCGTCAATGTGCCTGGCCTCAGCGGCGCGCGCGGCGCGCCCATCGGCGTGCAGGTGATCGGCCGGCCGTTAGACGATGCGCGCTGCCTCGCCGCCGCAGGGTTCGTCGAGCAGGCAATCATCGCAAGTGCGGGAACAACAGTTAGCCATCGCGCCGCGGTCTAACCGAACGCAACGCGAAGCGCAGCGAGGAGAACACTGAATGGAGACGATGGAGACGAACGCGCAACGGCCCGCGAAACCGCTGTCCGCCGAATCGGGCTGGCGCGTCGGCGTGCTGTTCTCGCGCACGGGCGTGACGGCGGCTACGGAGTCGGAGCATTTCTTCGGCACTGTCCTCGCAATCGAGGAAGTCAACGCGGCAGGCGGCGTGGACGGTCGTCTGCTCGACCCCGTCGTGTACGATCCGAAAAGCGATCCCGACGAATATCGCCGGCTCGCGTCGCGCATGTTGCAGGAGGACGAGGTCACGGTCATTTTCGGCTGTTCGACTTCGTCGAGCCGCAAGGCGGTGTTGCCGGTCATCGAACGCTATAACGCGCTGCTCTGGTATTGCTCGATCTACGAAGGATTCGAATACTCGCCGAACGTGATCTATACGGGCGCGGTGCCGAACCAGAACAGCATGCAACTGGCGGCCTACCTGTTGCGCAATCATGGCCGGCGTTTTTTTCTGGTTGGCGCCGACTACATTTATCCACGAGAATCGAACCGCATCATGCGCGACATGGTCGAGCAGCATGGCGGCGAGATTGTCGAAGAAGTCTATCTGCCGAGCGACGCCGAGCCCGCGGCGCTGCAGGACGTCATCGAGCAGATCCGGGCAGTCGAGCCCGACGTGGTATTTTCGACGCTGATTGGCCGGGGCGCGCGTGCGTTTTACAAGCTCTATCGCGAGCACGGAATCGATCCTGCACGCATCCCGATTGCAAGCTTGACGATGACCGAGGGCGAAACGCGGATGATCGGTCCTGAACTGTGCGGCAACCACATCATTTCCGCGAGCTACGTGAACACGCTGAAGCTGCCGGGCAACCAGCGCTTTCTCGAATCGTGGCGCGCGCGCTTTGGCGACCAACCCGCGAGCATGTGGTCGGAGATGGCGTACAACCAGGTGCATCTGTTTGCGCTCGCATTGGCACGCACGCGCAGCCTCGATACGGCGAAACTGGTCGACGCTGTGTACGAGGTCGAATTCGATTCGCCCGAAGGCTCGCTGCGAATCGACCGCGCGAACAATCACGCGATCCTCACGCCGCGCATTGCGGTATGCCGGCCTGACGGCGCATTCGACATCGTGTGGGAAGGCCGTCAACCGGTCAAACCCGATCCTTATCTGACTTCCTACGGATTCGCCGAATTCTGGCTCGACGGAGAGCCGGTATGAACGCAGGCGCGCGCCGCATCTTCGACGATCTGCGCACGCTGCGCGTGGTGGTGATTCATCCGCCCGGCGACGACCGCAGCGTGCTCGAAGAGCAATTGCGGCGCATCGGCTGCCCGGTTCGCGCGATCTGGCCGCTGCCCGCGCATCTGCCCACCGACGCCGACGTGATCTTTTTTCTGGTGGGCCCCGAAATCAGGAACGCGGGCAACTGGAGCGCCGCCGACACGCAAGCCACGCTGATCGCGCTGTCCGACTACGAGAACCCCACTGCTTTGAAGATGCTGCTCGATACGCAGGCGCACGGCGTCATCACGAAGCCGTATCGCTCGACCGGTGTGCTGAGCACGCTCGTGCTCGCGCGCGCTTCGTCGGGTTATCAGCAGCGGCTGCACGCGAAGATCGGCAAGCTCGAGGAGGCGATCAAGGCGCGCCGACATATCGAGCGGGCCATGCGCATTCTGATCGACGCGCATCGGCTGAGCGAGAACGAAGCGTATGAGCACATGCGTTCTCGCGCGACCGAATTGCGCGTGACCGTCGGCGAAATCGCGACGATCGTGATCGACGCTCATGAGGGCATGGAAAAGCTCGGGCTGGGGAAACGGTCGAAGCTTTAGCTTGTAGCTGCCGTGGCTCGCTGCCTGGCGGCCTCGCCGCTTCGCTTTAGCGGCGTCAACTTCCGAACCGCGCATCAAACGAAAATTCGCCGCTGCTACAGTTGGCTCGATCCTGCATGCTCAACCGATCTCGTCCCTTACCTTCCGAGCGAGACCACCATGATCGATGCCGCCGAACTCAAACGTCTAGACCAGCTCATTCATCAGCTCGGGCCCGGCGGTTCCGGCACGGGCAGCGCAAGCGACGAGAACATCGCGCGCGAGATCGAGCAGATTCTCGCTGATCTCTTCAGCGATAGCGGCGCGTCGAATTCCGGCATGCCCGCGATGCCTTCCCTGCCCTCCATGCCTTCGCGGCCTTCGACGGCAACTCGCGCCGCGCCCGCCAGCTACCGAAGCACATCGACGACAGGCGGCGTGCCGGCCGGCGACGGCTCGGGCCAATCCAGTTCGGCCAGCACGCCTGAAGCCAAAAAAACCGCGCAGTACTTCATGACCAATCTGCAACGCGACTTTGGCCTCACGCGAAACCAGGCCGCGGGCGTCGTCGCGAATCTGTGGCACGAAAGCGGCGGGATGAACCCAGGCATCAACCAGGGCGGCGCAATCGGCGCGCCGAACTCGAACATGCAATCGGGCTACGGCATCGCGCAATGGACCGGCTCGCGCAAGCAGGACTATCTCGACTATTGCTCCGCGAATCATCTCGATCCGTCGAGCGAGCAGGCCAACTACGGCTTCCTCAAGCACGAATTGCAGACCACGCAAGCGGGCGCGATCGACGCGATAAAAAACACACAGTCCGCGCAGGACGCCACCGTTGTGTTCTGCAACACGTTCGAGCGTCCAGGCGATCCGCAGATGTCGAGCCGCCTCGCCGACTTGCAGTACGTGTTGACCGCGTGATGAAGCATGTTCGGCGCGCGCGGTTCTCAAAGCCACTTGTGTTGAGAACGAAACGCGCCGAACCCGCCGAACCCGCCGTTTAGAACAGCACGCGCCGCGTCACCGCTCCAGCGTCTCCGAAGGCGCCTCGTGAAACTGCTTGCGATAGCCGCTCACCAGCGTCGAACGATTCTGCACGCCCCACTTGTTGGCGGTGAACAGCACCGTGCGCTCGCCGTTGAACGAATCGTCGAGAAGGTCCGCGCGAATCCGCTCCATCCGCAGACGGCGAATCAGTTCGGTCGGCGAAAGACCTAGCGAGTGCTTGAACGCGCTTTGCAACGCGCGCTCGGTCACGCCGACTTCGGCGGCCACTTCGCGCACCGACAGATCGCGCCGGTCGAGGTTTTCCTGCAAGTAGCGATAAGCGCGCCGGTAACGCGCGGGCAAACGTGCGGCGACGTCGTCCAGTTGCGGCGCCTGGCGCGCGGCCTTACCCGCATACGACACGAGCACCTGCGAATCGTCGCGCAGGCACTGCGTGGCGATCAGCGCGTAGCGGCCGAAAAACAGCATGCCCTCGCGGCTGCGCCCGAGCGCCTGATGCGTCTTCGCGACCGCATACAGATATTCGAGCTGCCGATGCCCCGTCGACGCCGCGTGGTCGATCCGATGCAGCGGCTCGAGCAGCATCTCGGCCAGTTGCGGCGCGTCGGACGCGAGCGCGGCGAGCACGACTTCGAGCCGCGTGGTGCGCAGATAATCGCCGAAGCCGCGCTGCTGCGCCCAGTTCAGATGCGCGGTGATGCCGTCGAGCGCCGCGCGTTCGCCACGCGCCAGCGCGCGCAACTGACGCAAATAATCGACGCGTTGGCGTAAGAGCGGCGTGCAGACGTTCAACGCTTCGACTTCGTGAAGATCGGCTTCGTCGCTTGCGGAGGCCATCGAGCGGAATGCGCCGGGTGTGCCTGGTGTGCCCACGCCGCGCAGCGTCTGGTCGCCGAGGCCCGACTGCCAGTACGCGTGATCGGAAAGCAGCGTCGCGCCGCGTAATTCGCGCTGCACCGCGACGTCGAAGCGCAACGTGGCGATCATCTCGCGCCAGTGCCCGAGCGACGGGTCGGTGATCGCGGCCGCGAGTTCGTCGAGCGCGTCGCCCGAATCGCGCGAACGGCCGAGTTCGTGCAACGCACCGACAATGCCGAGCCGCGCTTCGATCTGCTGCGCCGCGTCGACGTCGGGCTCGTCGACGAGCCGTGCGAAGCACGACAGCGCGGTCGCGAGCCGGTGACGAAACAGTGCCTGCCAGCCGGCGTTGCGGCACGACGCCGCGCGGATCGCCTGACGCGGCGAGCGGATCGCCTTCTGCGCGCGGCGATACTGTTCTTCGGCTTCGTCGCAGATGCCGAGCGCCATCTGCATGTCGGCATGCAGGCGCAGCAAGTCGGGCGAGCCCGCAGCGCCGCGCGCGAGGTCCGACCAGCGGCTCGCCTGCGCGCCCGCCGGTTGCAGATCGCCGTCGCGTATCTTGTTGAGAAACCCGTCCGGCAGATCCTGCACGGACAACGACGCCGCCAGGGGAAAGTAAAGCGTCAGGAACATTGCGCTACTCCTCGTTGATGCGCGCGGCTCGATTCACCCGCACGCATGCTGCTGCAAACCGATCGTTGCGAATGCCACCATCGTTCGCATCCCCTAATCTATGCAGATATGCGGCGCACATCTTCAACAAATCTGAGCGTTCGGGCCGATTTGAGAACTGTTGAGATTCGCGATGCTTGCCGAACGTGGGCAGGCCCGCGCGCTGGACCCTATTGCCGAACCATGCAACTCGCAATAAGCTGACGAATCCATTGCCCGGCGAAATTGTCAAAAGGCGTCGACCGCGCGTGCGCCGCGAGAACGCCTCTGCGCACGCGGCCACGATCGACATGACCGGTGAGCATTTGATCCGCCGCACGCGGTGGCGCCCAGCCGACCGGGCTCGCCGAATCCGCTGGAGATCCACGATGCCGTCATTACGACCGAACGAAACGATCCTGGCGTTCAGTCGCTTCACGCTGTCCCAGGAGCCGCCGCGGCTCGTCGCCGATGGCCTCGAGGTCGAGCTCGGCGCGCGGGCGCTCGAACTGCTGATCGCGCTCGTCGAGGCGCGCGGCCGGCCTGTCGCCCAGGCCGAGCTTGGGCGACGCGGCTGGCCTGAACTGAACGTCGACGTCAATACGGTTCAATCGCAGATTTCCGCGTTGAGGCGCGCGCTCGGCGACGATCGCGATTTGATCGTCACCGTGCCGGGTTTTGGCTATCGCTTTGCCGCCGAGGTTCAGACCAACGGCCCTGGCGATTCCGCTTCGCCCACTCCGCCCGCTCCACCCGCGCCGAGCTGGCAGTTGCCAAGCGAGCCGCCGATCGTGACCGCGCCTCGCGCGGCGCAGCCCGCGTTTGGCGCAGCGGCGAGCCCGGCCCGCACGCAGCAGCAACTCACGCCGTTCATCGGCCGGCATGCCGAGCTTTCGGAAGTGCTCGGCCTCATATCGATCACGCGGCTCATCACGCTCGTCGGCGCAACCGGTGCGGGCAAGGCGCGCCTCGCACACGAAGCGGCGCGCCGCCTCGCCGCGCGCTTTCGCGACGGCGTCGTGCCGGTGGCGCTCTCGGCGCTCACGCCCGACGACGGTTTCGCCGCTGCGTTCGCGCTTGCGTTGCATCTGCCCGCGGGTTCGGGACAGACGCCGCTCGCGCGTTTGCTCGACGGCGTGCGCACGCGCGAAGTGCTGCTCGTCGTCGATTGCAATGAGTGCGACGGAGCGCTCGCGGCCCACACGCTCGACGCGTTGCTGGCGGCCGGACCGAACGTGCGTGCGATCGTGACCGCGAGTGCGCCGCTTGGCTTGTGCATCGAGGAAGTCGTCACGCTCGGCCCGTTGCGCACGCCCGAACAGCCTCGCGTGAACGCGACGCTCGCGCCGGAATACGACGCGCTGCGTCTGCTGTTCGCACGGCTCGCGACGCTGTCCGCGCGGCGGGAGCGGCAACGGGTTTCGCCGCATTCGTCGCCGCATTCGTCGCCGCAAACATCGCCGCAAACGTCGCAGCAAACGTCGCAGCAAACGTCCCAGCAAACGTCCCAGCAAACGTCGCCGCGTCCGCTGAGCGGCAACGCGCTGCTGACCGCGCTCGACGGCGGGGCGATGTCGCAAGCCGCCATCGACGCCGCCGTGCTCATCACGCAACTGCTCGCCGGCGTGCCGCTCGCGCTCGAACTCGCCGCGGCGACCATCGACCAGAACATGCGCGCCGGCGAGCCGCTCGAAAGCGCACTGGCCCGCTACGCGCAATGTCTGGATGCGCTCATCGGACCACGCATCGAAACGCCCGGCGTTCCGCATTCGCGCTCGGCGCCGATCACGCTCGCGTTCGATTTGCATTTCGCGCGGCTCGACCGACGCGCGCGTCTGCACTTGCTGCGCCTCTCGATGTTCGCCGGCGAATTCCCGCGCTGCGCGGCCATCGGGCTGCTTGGCGCCTGCGAGCCGTCGATGGCCGCAAGCACAGGCGTCGGAACGCCGGAGCAAACGCACGAACGCACGCCCGCCACCCTGCACGACGCAATCCGCAGCGACGCGCTCGCCGACGCCGCGCTCGACGCGTTGACCGAAGCGGGCCTCGTCGAGGAAATCGACAGCAGCGGACAGTGGATGCTGCATATCCGGCGCCCCGTCCGCCATCTCGCGCGCGACATGCTGCGCGACGCCGGCGAATACGACCGCACCGCGCTCGCGGTGGGTCTGCCCGTGCGGCTGAACGCGCATCGCAAGCGCGGCGAGCGCCCGCATATCGACGCGCTCGACATCAGCGATCTCGAAGACCTGCGCGCGTCGCTCGAATGGAGCACGCAATGCGAACGCTTCGAGACGGCGATCTCGCTGCTCGAAGGGTCGGCCTGGCTGTGGACGCGGCTTTCGCTCGAACCCGAATATCTGCAGCGCAGCCGTGCGGTGCTCGCCGGCGTGCAGGCCGGCGCCACGCCGCGTAGACGGGACGAGATGCGCGTTCATGCGGTTCTCGCGAGCACGCTGCCGCTCGCGCACGCGCCGGTCGCGCAGGCCATCGCCGCATGGGAAACCGTCTACGAACTGGCCAACGCGTGTGCGGACAGCGCGTTCCGCGAGCGCGCGCTGACCGGTCTCATCGTGTGCTGTAGCGAAGCCGGCGATACACGTCGTGCGGCGGAATTGCAGGCGCGTTACGACCGCATCGTGAAAGCGGGCAATGCGCGCAGCGGGGCCGCGTCGCGATGACGGCGCTGACTTGGCCGACATCGCTGCCCGCGCATCGCGGCGAGTTTGCGTGGAATTCATCGCGGGCGTCGTCACGTGTATTCATTGCCTAACGCTTCGGCAATGCGCGCGGCAATCGAGTCCCCGCCGATGCTCAAAAACTTCGCGACGATCGCGAGCGCCGTGGGATCGCCGCTGCGCAATACCGCAGCCGCGCAACGCCGCCAGTCGCGATCGGCGAGCATGTACAGACACCAGGCCTGCAATGCGGTGACGACGGGCGAACCGTAGCCCTGCTCGTCGATCTGCCGCAACAGACGCAACGCATCGATCCAGCGCCGCGAATTGACGAGCAGCCTCACCTCGCAGATGTCGACGACCGCCGGGTTCGGATGAAGCTGGCGCAATACGAGCAGCAGTTCCTCGAGGTCTGCGTGCGCGCCGAGCCGCAGTCCCACGGAGAAGATCGTCAGCAGCACACCCAGCACCGCGACACTGCATGGATCGTTTTTCATTGCACGTACCTGGGCGAACGAATGGCATAAAGCGACACTCTGCATTCTCGGACGCGCGGCGCGTGGCTATCGCGCGCATACGAAGCGCGGAGCGTGATCGCGAAGCATGCGGTTGTGGCGCGCGGATTTCGCGTGCTCACACCCCGCTTCGCATCCGTCCGCGCACGCCGATGCCCTTCCCATAGTCTGTCTGTGTTGAAGTCGGCGCGATCTGGCGACCTCATCAGTCTTCGTTATCCGCATGAATCAACCTTGTGAGAGGAACCATGACCACCAATAACGTGAACTCCGCGTACTACCAGAGCCCGACGTTCCAGTACCCAGGCGGGCAGCAGAATGGCGGCGCGAACCAGGCGCAGATCGACGCCGACATCCAGCAGTTGCTCAACGACCTCGGCATCACGGGCGGCCAGTATCCGGGCGGCAGTCAGTATCCCGGCGGCGGCCAGTTCCCCGGCTCGACCGGTCAGTATCCCGGCGCGCCGTCGAACGGCAATCCGCCGCTGCGCTCCATCAAACTCTCGACGCGCTCCGGCGGCGAAGTGAGCCTGCTCGAAGATCCGTCCGGCAATCTGTACGACAAGAACGGCAAATCGGTCGGCACGGTGGGCGCGGACGGCAGCGTGAGCTTCACCGCCGACGGCAAGAAAGAAGTCAACGAACTGATGACGAACGGCCGCTCGCCTTTCGATCTCATCATGAGCGGCGGCCTCGTCGAAGGCGAGAAACAGAGCGACGGCACGTACAAGTTCGCAGCGGATCAGGTGAACATCGGCGCGGGCGATCTGAATCTGAACAGCGCGCCGAACAATCGGGTTCAGCCGCTGACGGTTGAGCAGCCCGCACAGTTGCCGGGTAATTACACTCTTAACGTGTGACTTTTACGTTCGACGTGCCGCTCACCGATACACGCACGCACGCATGCTGACGGCCAACCGCCGATGACCTGCGAGATCCCGGACCCAGGCTCGTACAGCGTGCTGCCGTCGATCATCGGCACGGGTTCGGGCGATCCGTATCCGCTCTATGGATGGTTGCGCGCGCATCGGCCGCTGTGCCGCGACGCGAGCGGTGTATGGCTCGCGTCGTCGCATGCGCTCGTCACCCGCATACTCGACGACGCGCGTTTTTCGGCGCGGCCGCCGCCTGGCACCGAGCCGCTCGACGATCCGCTCGGCTATGCCAGCATGGTCGTGTTTCAAACGGGCGAAGCGCACGAACGGCTGCGGCGCTTTCTCGGGCCGCTGTTTTCACGCAAGGCGTTGGTGTCGCTGCAAGACTTTATCGACGATGAAGTCGCGCGCCTCGTCGATCAATGCGAGCACTTGCCGCGTTTCGATCTGGTCGCGAATATCGCAAGCGTGTTGCCGGTGCGCACGATCTGCCGTCTGCTCGGGTTTCCCGATGCGCACGGCGCGAGTTATCTGGAGGCGTCGGCGGGCGCGTGGCAACTGATCAGCGGCGCGCCGATGTCCGCCGCGGAACACGCGCTCGCGGCCATGCAGACCGAGGCTTTCCTCGCGCAAGTCGAATCGTTCATGCGCGCCATCGACCCTCACGCCGCGCCCGATCATGCGGCCTCGCGCTTCCTGCGGCTCGAACAGGAAGGCGGCATCGGCCGGCGCGAAATGCTCGTCAATATCCTGTTTCTGTTTATCGCGGGATACGGCACGACGCTGCTGTCCATCGGCAATAGCGTCGCCGCGCTGCTGCGCGAGCCGCGCGCGTGGCAGGCGCTGAAGGACGACATTTCGCTCGTGCCGCAAGCCGTGCGCGAACTGTATCGCTACGATCCCGCGGTGCAGTCCGTGTTTCGCTATGCATGGGACGATGTGGAGATCGACGGCTGCCGGATTCGTCGCGGAGAACGCGTGATGCCGCTCATCGGCAGCGCGAATCGCGACCCGGCGGTGTTCGCCGCGCCCGATGAGATTTGCTTCGAGCGCGAGGCGGGACGTTCGCTGACGTTCGGCGCGGGTCCGCATAGCTGCATGGGACTTGCGCTCGCGCGGATGCAACTGGAGTCGCTATTGCGCGCGTTGACTCGGCGCATGCCGGACTTGCGGCTCGCGCCTGGTCAGCAGGCGCGGCAGCAGCATGGTTCGTTTCATGGTTATGACCGGTTGATGGTCGAGCGTTAGGCTGGTCGCGATTGAACGCGGTACGCGTGAGGCTCGCGCATCTTGCATCGCATATCGGGTTGTCACTCGGACAGGAACTTCACGTCGCCCCGGTTGCCCGTATAGGTGTCGTACGACACGACCTGCGGGCCGCTGCCGCCTTGCGTATTGTTCGAACCGATCAACGTGATGCGGCCGTTGTCGTTGCTCGCGACGATCTCGACGTGCTCATCGTCGCCGACGATGCAGATGTCGCCCGGCTTCGCCTCGTTGCGGCTCACGGTGCGCCAGCCATCGCCCTTCAATTCGCTGTGAAGCGTCGACACGAGATTCGTGTGCTGCGACTCCGAGATCTTTCCGGACTTCACGAGACACGCCGACGCGAAGTTCGCGCAGCACACGGTCGTGTCGACGCCCTTGTCCATCGGCACGCCCTGGTCCGCCATGATGCTGGCCGCCGACTTGTGCAACTGCGTCTGGGCGACGCCCGCCGCATTGCCCGAGCCGGCCGGCCGCACGTTGGCGTCGCCTCGCTCGACGGCGCCGTTCGCGTTGACCACGCCCGTGCCGGATGAACTGCGATAGCTCGCTTGGGTGACACCGCCGCTGCTCGTCGGGAGCGACGGCATCGAGGGCATGGAAGGCATCGGCATGCCCGACGATTCCTGCGATGGACTCGTGATGCTCAACAGGAACTGCAGAAAGAGTTGCTCGAGCGCGTTGTCACCCATGCCGCCTGGCGAATTCCAGTTCGCGCCGGCGTTGCTGCCGACGTTGCCGCCGACGTTTCCCCACGCGTTCGGTTGCGTCGTGATGGATCGCGTGAACAGCGACGAAGGATCGGCCGCGCCCATATATCCGCCAGCCGGGTAGGACAGCGTGGAAAATGCGCTATACGTCATGACGACTCCTTGTTAGCGAAGCGACGCGGTGGCCTGGCGCGCGTTGTTGCCGGGCACGCTTGAATGTAAAACGCGGCGCGATGCAGTTGCCGTGTGCCGCGCGCAACGATGCGCAATAAAGCGAAGCGAACGATGAGGTGTTGCGGCGGGGTGCGGGGTCGACGTTAGCGGTTGTCGCGGGTACTTGCACGGCGTTGCGGCATTCTCGCGGGAGCCGACATAGAAAGCGATTCTGCGCAAGTTCGTCGGCGGGTTGCGACGTGCAGCGGCGCGCACGCGTCGTCGTTGCGCGGCATCGCGGCGATCTCGCGCAGGTCGCCGCAAGAAGTCGATTCTGCGCAAACCGGTCCGGCGGTTTTGAGCGCGCAGCGGCGCACAAGCGCCGTCATTGCGCGGCACTCGCGGCGATCTCGCGCAAGTCGACACAAGAAGCCGCTTCTGCGCAAATCCGTCCGGCGCTTCGCAGCGTCCCGGCGCGTCCGTCGCGCTTCATGTCTACTACCGCCATTGCGTTGCGTCGAGATCGCCGTGCCGAAACATTCTCTTTCCGCGCTCTGTCCCGCGGCCGCGTTCCATGCGCCTGCTGTCGCCGTCCGCGCGCTCGTCGCGCTTGCGCTCGCGAGTCTTCTCGCCGCGTGTGCCGACCCGACGCCCGGCTCCGCGCAACTGAAGATCGCCCAGCAGCAGAAGCTCGTCCCGCCTGCCAACGAAACCTTGCCGCTGTCGCTGCGAGCCGGATCGCAGGAAGTCCTGCAAGACGTGTTGAGCGCGATCGGCGATGAAGTGTGGAGCTGCCGGCGAAGCGGCGGCGCGCTTCAGTGGACGTCGACAGGCACGGAAGCCACGCTCGTCGATCAGGCGCGCAAGAGCGTCGGCACGGTGATGCCCAACCGCATGTTCAGCGCGTACGACGGCAGCTACATGATCGGACGCCTCGCCGCCGACCAGACCGTCACGCCCGACGCGCTGCCGTGGCAACGCATGGACGCGCGCTTCAATGCCGGCGAGCGCACAGGCGAAGGCCGCTTTGCGAGGACGACGTCGGTGCAGCGCGTGCTGACCTCTGGCGGCGTCCCGCCGAATCCGGCTTGCGACCAGGAAGGCGTGTCGCTGTTCGTGCCGTATTCGGCGACGTATTTGTTCTATCGCGCGAGCGACCCCGCCGCAGTGGTGCCCGCGCCGGAGCCGCCGTTGGACGCGGCGTCGGCTGCGCAGTAGCGTGGTCGGGTCTTGCGTCACGCACGAGGCGAAACACGGCACATCAAATTCGCACGAAACGCGTGACGTATAGCGCCTAACGCGGCGCCCGCCTCACACGCGACGCCCGACGCCACACTCCCGCTTCTCGCGCGCCGCGCCGCTGCATGCTTCGGAGGACTCGATGAACTTCCGCTTTCCGCCACTGACCTCTCTTCTACCCAGCCGCGATAACGCCGCGACTTCATCACAACAGCAACCGCAGCCACAAACACACCCCACCACCCCCGACACCCAGACCCCGCTCAGCGGCCTCGCCCGTCTCTCGGACCGCGTGCGCCACAATCCGGTCACGCGGATTTTCCGCGCGTCAAACACCACGGTAACCGTGCTCGAATCGACGCTCACCGCAGCCGGCAGCGTCGCCAACGCAGCCGCCGATACGCGCTTTCCCCGTCCGCCGCAACGTGCGCCGGCGCAGGAACCGGCATCGCTGGACAGCGCCGCGATCGCGATCGGCGCACAGGGCGCGCAACTCGCGAACGCGTCGATCGGACGCACGGCCGCCTTCCTGGCCGACGACGCCACGCGCGGCGCGCTGCCCGTGCCGAAGTTCATGAGTCCGCGCGCGATCGGCCAGACGCTGCGCCGTCTGCGTAACCGCGAAGCCAACGCGGCCTCCCGCGAATGGGCGCAAACGCTCGACGATCACTTCATGCAGCCCGTGATCGCCGTGAACCGGCTCTTCCCGATTCCAGCCGATGCCACGCCGGAGGTGGCGGACGCGCGGCAGACCGCCATCAATAGCCTGCTCGACGGACTCACGCTGCGCAGGCCCCGGCCGGCGGGTGCGGACGCGTCGTTGCCGCCGGCCGTCGAACGCCTGCCGCAGGAGTGCGTGGTGCCGGTCGCAGAGGCGCTCGCCGAGGCAAGCGGCGGCGATCCCGCGCTGGCCGCGCGAATTCTCGAACGCTTGCAGCAGCCGCTAGACATCGCCAGTAATGCACCACCCGACGCACCCGACGATCTGGAACCCCGCACCTGGCGCTGCGCGCAAAACCTCGCGCAGGCGCGTTGCGCCGCACTCGAAGGTCTGCTGCGTTTGCAGTTCGGCGACAGCGCCCCGCATGCGGAGCGCGGCAACAGCGCGGCCGCGCGGCTCGTCGTCTATCTGCAGGCCGGCCACAAGCTGCGTTCGATGGACGCCGACCTCGGCGCGACGCCCACCGATCTCAACGACGACGCGACCTATCGCATGTTCATCGACGATCCGTATGGCCGGCACGCGATGCTCGCGCTCGATGCGGCGCGGCGTCTGCCGCCCGACGCCGTCGACGCGCACGACATCGGCGCATGCGAGATCGAAGCGATCACGGCTTACCGTCTGTGGCAAATGGGCTTCGACGAAAGCGGCCCCGGCTCCGATCTGGAGCGCGCGTCACAGTTGCTGTTCGACGGCGGCACGATGTGGGTTGAGCGCGGCGCACAGCGGCAGCAGCGCAAGGACGCGGCGCTCGGTTCGATCGACGGCGCACCGCCTGCCCAGCGCTTCGCGCATGCGAAGGCGCGCGTGGGGCTTGCGGTGCACGACGTGCCGCGCGTGTTCGGCAGGAACCGCTCGCCGCTCGGCGTCTCGAGTCTGCTTGGCGCCGACACGCCGTTCTTCGACACGACGCGCGGACGCTACGACACCGCGCTGATCGCCGCCCGCACCGCGCTGCTCGACTACAGCAACGAGCAGTTGCCACGCGCGGCCACGCCCGGCCGGATGCTCACGCATGCGCTGAACGCGGAGCGCCTGCGGGCATGGACCGATGCGCGCCCCGATGTGCCATACGACGCGCGGCTTCGCGAGTTGCAAAAGCGCCGGCCCGAATCGTTCGAAATCGGCCGGCGCGACGCGCGGCGGATGTGGGACGCCGCGCGCGCACGCGTCGCCGCAATGCGTGGGCAAGGCGATCCGCGAGCGCAGCGCAACGTCGAGCGCTGCTTGCGCATGTTCGACGATCGCGAGCGGCGCCGACGCTTCGTCGATGAAATGACGGACGGCGGCTTCACGCTTGCCACGCTCGAACGCTGGTTCAATGCAAGCGCGATGGCCGCCGACGACGCCCCGCTCGCCGAGCCCACGCAGCGCAATCTGCAGGCCGCGCACGATCTGCTGGACAACCCCGGCATTGCGCCGCTCGAACGGATCACGACGCGCAATCTGCGCGAACAGCATCTCGCGCTGATGGCGCAGAACGTGCCGGGCACGGGCTTCACATCGTATGACGGCAATGCACTCGGTCTCGACGCCAACGCGTGGGGCAACCTTCCCGCGAAGCTGCTGGTCTCCGCGGGACCGATCGTGACGGTACTCGGCGGGCGCGATTCGATGTATTCGATCGGCACCGCGTACGAAGGCGGCCAGATGATCTTCGGCAACCGCAGCCGCGTGAACGGCGCGCTGGGCGCGCAAGGTTTCGTCGGCGCGGCGCTCGATGTGGCCGGCGTCGCCGGCATGGCGGGCGGCTGGGCATCGTCGGGCATGGGCGGCTCGCTTGCGTGGGAGCAGTCGGTGGTGTTGCGCGCGCGGCGGCTCGCGCCCACGCCCGCGACCGCCGCGCACGAGGCCGAGGTCTGGCACAAGGACAGCCGGCAGATGGTCAACGCCTACTGGGACGCAGCCGAACAGGCGCAGACACCCGACGAGTTCATGCAGATTCTCGCCGCCGGTATCGCGGACAACGAACGTATCTCGCTGTCGTCGCAAAGCAATAACGCGACGTCGGTCACGGCGACGCCGCTGACCGTCGGCGGCGTCGCGCGTGCGAACGTGCCGGGCGCGAGTTCGCCGGATCGCGTCGGCGTTTATGCGGGCGTGAGCTCGGGCGTGACGCTCTATTCCGCCGCCGATCTGAAGGAGAGCGGCGCGCTTGCCAGCACGATCGGCGCGACTGCCGTGCAGGGCTCGCTGACGGCGAGCGCGGGCGCACAGTTCGCGCCGCGTGCGATTGGGCTGGGCGACAACGGTTTGAGCACGGGCTTGGGCTTAGGCGACGTGGGATCGGTCAGCCCTGCCCCGAAGACGCTGGCCGGCGCGGCCGTCGACGTCACGCCGTTTGGGCGCTCGTCGTTCGTCTTCGCGATGCGCGATAACCGCGGCCTCGTCGCCGAATACACGATGCAGGACCGCATGTTCCGCAACGCCGACGACTGGGCCCGCTCGGTGCGCGCGAATCCGGCGTGGGTGCACGGCATCGGCGCGCAACGGCTGCAACAGGTGATCGAGCAGACGCAGTTGGAATCGTCCGGTGAGTTTTCGTTCGGCGAACGCTGGGTCATCAAGGATGAATGCGTACCGCGCCTGAACCAGTATCTGACGTTGTCGAATCAGTTGCGCTCGCGTCTGGAAGATGATGCGTCCACGCGGACGCTGAGCCGCGCGGAGCGTGCGCTGATCGAGGCGAAGCTGCGCACGCTCGAACGGAAAATGCAGAGCGCGTTCGAAGATCCGTCGGCGTGGCGGCCGCTCGGTTTGTTCGGTCTGCGTGAGGTCGCGCGAAGCAGCTCGCAGGGTTGGACATACGGCTTGCGTGCATCGCATGAGCAAAGCCGGATCGGCAAGAGCCTGACGTTCTGGACGCCGGTGTCGGAACCGGAGGGTGAATCGGCTGCGTTGGAAGTTGGTGGCGTGGTGCCGACGCATGCAAGTCCGGCAGCAGCCACGCTTGCAAGCGCGGGCACGCGCACAGCGGCCGCTGACGCGCCAGGCGGCGCGATGTAACGACGGGCGGAGGCTTTGTCGAGGGCTTTGGCTGCTGGCCGCAGCCCCCAACTACAATACCTCCCCCGCCGTCGATACACCTTGCCGCGCTTCGTCCGCGATCAGCCGTTCCATGATGCGGCGCGCGTGCACCGCGCCCGCGTCGATCGGCAGCATCGCCGGGCGCAGCGACCAGAAATCGCGTTCGCCGATCATGCGTTGCTGCGCTTCGAGCATCGGAATGTCTTCATCGCGAAACGGCGCGAGCAGGCTTTGCGCCGTGCGGCTCACCAGCTCCGCGCCATGCTCGCCGATCGCGCGCGGCAAACCGAACGCGAAAAAATAATGCGAACTCGCGGCGGTTTCGGGCGTGAGCCAGTGCGCTGAAACCGCTTCGCGCGTCGTCTCCGGCAAGCCGCTTTCGCAAATGCGCACGACGATTGTGAGCAGCCCTGGCGGTATCCATTTCACGTCGAGTTCGCGGTCGGCGCGCTCGCCATAGAGCAGGTTGAAGCTCTGCGTGAGCATCGGCCGCAGATATTCGCCCTTCATCTCGCGACGCACCGACACCGTGTTGCCCGCGACCGTCGCACGTACCGCGCCGCTCGCCATCTGCTCGCTGCCGAGCGTCTCCGGATGCAGATACTGAAAGTGGCTCAGGTCGAGCAGATTGTCCACGCTCAACTGATAGTTCGCGTGCGTGTGCAGATAGCGCTCGCTCGTGAAGTTCTCTTGCGGATCGAGATAATCGAACGCGGGAAGCGGCGTATCCGATGCGCGTTGCGGAGCGCCCGGCCAGAACCAGATCGCGCCGTAGCGCTCACGCACCGGATAGTGGCGCGCTTCAGCGCGCGCGGGCACGCGGCCATCGCCGTGCGGATTGAACACGCAGCGGCCTTCCGCGCCAAAACGCAGCCCGTGATACGGACATTCGAGCGCACCGTCGACCACGCGTCCGCGAGACAAAGGCGCGAAGCGATGCGGGCAGCGATCCGCGAGCGCAACCGCTTGTCCGCCCGCGACGCGATACAGCACGACGGGCTCGTCGAGCAGCGTGCGCGCCAGCGGCGCATCCGCCGTGACCTCGCTGGAGAGCGCGGCGACATACCAGGCGTTGAGCAGATACGGCACGGCGAGTCTCCAGTCGGATCGAGGCACGATTCACCTGCGGCGAGCCCATATTAGGCAATCCGTAATTAAACACGCTCAACAATTCTCATAGCGGTAAATAACGGCAGACGCGCAATTAAGCAGGCGCTCGTGCGGAAATAAATGCGTATTACGGATTGCAAGCGATGGACGCGCGTGTCGCTTGCCCCCAATACCGCAGCGGTTAAATATTGGCCGGCGTCTAAAGTGCGCTTCAACCTTACACCAACATTACATGAATGTAAGGATCGCGCGTAAACGGCTGTCGCAAAAGCGATTTCAGCGCTTCGCGCAGCTTCGCTTCTGTAAGGTTCAACGCGCCCTGCTCCGTCATTATTTTTTCGGCAAGCGGCAAAAAACGTCTATTGCGCCGAGTGAACTACGAGAAACAGGTAGTCGAAAAATGGCAATTTCGTGATCCGCTTTTCAATCAGGCGATTGAATCGCGGTGAGGAAACAAAACGTTACATCCTTGATGGACCGCTCCCTCTACTGTCGAGTCATTCGAATTGCGTAATCGGCCGCAACCGCAAACGCATCCGCCTACCCGTTCCACGAATGACGTTCGCCTTTCGCCCGTGAGTCTCGCGGGCGAGCGGTATCGCACGGAGGAAAAATGAAACTTGCAGTGATGACCAGAAGCGCAACATTGTTCGGGTTGATCTGCCGTTGTTTCGAAGCCGACGGCGCAGTCTGCCATCGGTTCGCCGATGACGTCGCCTTCGCGCGCGCAATCTATCGCGACGAATACAGCGCGATCCTGATCGACGCCGACACCGGTCTCAATCCGCTGCGGCCGGTGCTCGCGCGGCGTGCCTGCTATGCCGACCGCCGCGCGCCGCTGATCGTGATCGGCGCCGGCCACGACCGCGAAGCCATCGCGCGGCTGTTCGATGCGGGCGCGGACGACGTCGTGCTGTCGCCCGTCGATGCGCGCGAGGTGATGCTGCGTGTGCACCTCGCATTGTTGCGCGTGCAACTACAGAGCGCCGATTCGAGCGACACGCTGGAATGCGGCGCATACCGGCTCGATCGCCGCAACTGCACGGTTCACGTCGACGGCCACGCGGTGCGCCTCACGCCGCGTGAATTCGCGATTGCGTGGCTGCTGTTCTCGCGCCGCGGCGAATATGTGAGCCGCCGCCAGATCGCGGGCGCTGTATGGAGCCGTTCCGAAGACATCATTGGACGCACGCTCGAACAGCACATCTACAAGCTGCGCAAGAAGCTGGAACTGAACGGCCCGTGGGGCGTGCATCTGCGGACCTTGTATGCGCACGGCTACCGCATCGAGATGACTGATACGTCGGAGGCCGCGCTTGAAGAAAGCGTTGAAAGCGCGGACAGCATGGATAGCGTGGATTGCGTGGATAGCCACGGCGTCGCATTGGAGACACTGCACGACGATGCCCGCACAGCCGCGGCCATGACCTGCCTCGCACCGATGCAGCCCGTCGCTGCGCCGGCCGCGCCGCCTCGCGCCGAAGTGCATCCCGCCGATAGCGCGGTGGCCCGCAATGCGCCCGCGTGGGGCGACTCGCAAGCAGCGTTCGCCGCGTCCGCGAGCAGCGCGCCGAAAGCGCCGTACGCGTTGCTGAGCGCAGCCGCCCTCGCCGCGCGCACGCGCGGCAACGGCTAAGCCCCAAGCGTCGCGCTCAAAACTCGATGATGCGCGGCGACAGCAGAAACAAGCGCTCCATGTGACTGCGCTGGTCGTCGCGATAACGGAACAGCCCGCCGATCAGCGGAATCTTCGAAAGACCCGGTACGCCGGTTTCGCCGTTCGTCGACGTATCGACGCGATAGCCGGCAATCAAAAGACTCTCGCCCTGCCCGACGAACGACTCCGTGTTGATCGTGCTGGTCGTAATCACAGGAATGTTGTCGACCTGCTGCGAGGTAATCGCGCCGTCCTCGATATGAACGTTCAGCTTGATGTCCGTCCTGCCGTTTTCTTCCACGACGAGCGGCAACACGCGCAGCGACACGCCGGTCGACACGCTGTACAGATCCGCCGACGTGTAGCCCGACACGCGCACGAAGAAGCGCGTCTTCTGGTCCATCACGGCCTCCACGTTATTGAGCGTCGCGACCTTCGGGCTCGCATCGATCTTCGCGAGATTGCTTTGCTGCAGCGCGTTCACGCGCGCAAGCAGATAGCGGCCCGCGTTGCCGAGCACCGCCGTGAGCGATCCGCCGAGCGGCGTCGTGTTGATGACGGTCGTGCCGTCCGACAGCGTCTGCGTGCCGAAGATCGGATCGATGTTGCCGTTGTAGCCGTTTTGCTGCGTCGTGCCGTTGCCGGTCTGAATGTCGATGTGACTGTTATGCGCGCGCCAGTCGACGCCGATCTGCTTGAGCGCGTTGTCGTCGATCTCGATGATATGCGCCTCGATTTCGATCAGGCGCGGCCGCACGTCGAGCTTGTCGATCAGGCTTTGATACTGCGACAGGCGTTGCGGCACGTCGCGGATCAACACCGAGTTTGTGCGCGGATCGGCTTCGATCACGGGCAGCGCCTGGCTGCCGCTCACCGACGTGTCGCCGCTGCCGCCGTCGCCGCCATCGGACGAGCCGACCGACTGCATGCCAGGGCCACCGCCCGCGGCCATGCCGTTCAGCAATCCGCCGATGCCCGGCGCGACGCCGCCGTTCGCCGCAATGCCGGCAGGCAGCGGCGGATTCACGCCGCTTTCGTAGCCGCCGCCGTCGGTGCTGCCGGTGACGTCGCGCATCGGTTGCAGGCGGCGCATCGTCGGTTCGCGCGCCGCGCGATTGGCGGCCTGCTCGTAGCTGTCCGCGCCGTTGCGCCCGCGCTTGTCGCGCGGATGGTACATGGACGACAGCACGTTCGCGACGCCCGACACGGTCACCGTCTTGCCGTCGATCTCGACGTTGTGATCCGCGGCCCACGCATGATGCAACTGGAACACGCGAATCATCGAGCCCGAGCGCTGCGCCGCGTTGTCGTCGAGCCGGCGCGCGACTTCCGACACGAGTTGCACGTACGCTTGCGGGCCGCTCACGAGCGCGGTGCTCTGGCTCTCGTCGTAAGTGATCGGAAAGCGCGAATTCTCGATGCGCAGTTGCGTGAGCGCCGCGCGCAAGTCGGCGGCGCTCGCATGATCGAGCTTGATGACCCGCCGCGTGACGGTGTTCACATCGCTGATCGACAGCACGCTGCCGTCGTAGAACCACACGAAGCCGAAGCTCGACGCGAGCGTGTCGAGAAAGCGCTGCGGCGGCATGTCGAAGCGGCCGCTCACGCTGCCGTGGACGTCGCCGGAAATGGTTGCGGGCACACCTTGTCCGGCGGTGAAATCGCGCAGCACGTCTTTCACGTCCTGCCCTTCGGCGCTGACGTGGACCACGGAACTGCGCCAGCGGATCGCGGCGGCTTCGGCGGGCGCCGCGAGCAAGGCGGGCAACGCGAAGACAAGAGACGCTGCCAGCCGGGCAGCAAGCATGAGCCGTTTGTTGTTCATGGGTTCCACGATGTCCACGATGGTCGATGGGTTGGCCGTGCGTCATGCAACGTGCAACGTGAGCCGGCGATGCCCAATGTATCGAAGCGTGTGAAGCACATCCTCAACAAATCTGACGGTTCATGCGCATTTGAGGAGTGTTGAGAATTGGCGGCGCGGCGCGCACGCTTATTTGCCCGCTCATTGCCCGCTTATTTGCGCAGCGGCCCCGCGATGGCGCGCAACTGTTCGCCGAGACCCGAGAGCACGAGCTGATCGCGGACCTGGTCGACAAAAATCCCGACGAAGAGCGCAAGCATCATCACCGTAAGCGCGCCCTTCACCGGCTGACTGAGCGTCATCAGCTCGAGTTTTTGCGCCGACTTCGCCGCGAAGCCGAACGCGAAATCGACCAGCAGCAGCATCAGCATCATCGGCGCGGCGAGCTTGGCGGTGGTCTGCATCAGCGAGTCGGTCTGTTGCAGCACGAAGCTTTCGAGCACGTTCGCGGGCACCGGCGTCGCGGCGCTCAACGGCCACCAGTGATACGACTCGTACAGCGCGCCGAGCAGGAACGTCATGCCGCCGAAGGTCCAGAACGCGACGCTCGCCACTTGCGCGAGCAAGGTGCCCGTCGGCGTGGACTGCTCTTCGCGCAATGGATTGGTGATCTGCACATTGTTGTAGCCGGCCAGATCGTCGACGTAGATGCCCGCGCCTTCCGCGACCCAGAATACCGTCGATGCCGCAAAGCCCAGCAGCAGGCCAATGGCCGCCTCGCGCAAGCCGATCACGACAAGCGCCGTTCCGGTCAGCGACGTATAGAGCGAAACCGGCTGACCATACGCGATGAACGAGCTGAACAGCAGCACGACGCCATTGCGCACCACGCCTTGCAGGATGCCGTCCGCCGTCGGAGGGAACAGGTAGAGCATCACAAAGAGGCGCACCGAGCACACGCCGAGTACGGTCAGCGAGCGAATCAGTGTGGCGCCGAATTGCGGCAGTGTGGTGATGGTGTCGTACATTATGGATGGCTAATCAAATTTGGAACCGTGTGGTTTGCTCATTGCTCGGCGTTTTCAAACGGCCGTGCCGTGGATACCGGTCGGCGGACGCAAACGCGCTAGCGCGGTTTCCTCCGCTTCGTCGTCCTCGGCGTCGCTGGCTTGACGGTCCAGCTCGATATGCAAGTGCGCGATGCGCTCGCCGCACAGATCGATGCGGCTGCGATTCAGCGCCAGTGCGCGCGTGGCCGCGGCGAGTTCGTCGGCCCTGCCGCGCAACGCGGACTCAAGCGTGGCCAGTTCGCCTTCCATCTGCTGAACACGCACGGCGACGACATCGGCGTAGCGCATCGTCGCGTTGAGTTCGGCGAGACGAACGGCGCTGCCGCCCGTCATCATCTGCGCGATGCGGGCGTGAAAGCCGCGCAATTGCTCGCGCTCGGCCTCCGTGCGCGCGAGTTGCGCGTCGCGTTGCGCGAGCGCTTCGGCATGCGCAGCGCGCGCGGCGATCAGGACCAGTTGCAGACGGCGCTCGAGCCGCTCGCGACGGCCTATCGTCAGTTGAAGCGCGGCCACCCGTCGTCGTGTCGTCTCGGGACTGTGCGTCGTGCTCATCGTGTCAACCGTTCGCCAGTTGGAAAAGCCGCGCCTCGGTGTCCTGCGGCGCGGCCAGTTCATGCGTCGCCTGATTGAAGAACGCGCGGATCGCGTCGATCTTGCGAATCGCCTCGTCGGCAAGCGGATTGCCGCCCGGTTGATATTCGCCGATCTGCAGCAGCATCTCGACCTCGCGATGCTTCGCCAGCAACTCGCGCAGCCGGCCTGCCGCGCGCACATAGTCGGGCGTCATCACTTGCGGCATCACGCGAGACAGGCTCGCGAGCACGTCGATGGCCGGATACTGGTTTTTGGCGGCGATTTCGCGTGACAGGATCATGTGTCCGTCGACGATCCCGCGCACTTCCTCGGCAATCGGATCGTTGCCCGACTCGTCCTCGGCGAGCACCGTGTAGAGCGCCGTGATCGAGCCGTGCTCGCCCATGCCCGCGCGCTCGAGCAGGCGCGGCAACTCGGCGAAGATCGATGGCGGAAAGCCGCGCCGCGCGGGCGGCTCGCCGGCGGCGAGGCCGATCTCGCGCTGCGCGCGGGCAAAGCGCGTGAGCGAATCCATCATCAGCAGCACGCGTTGGCCGCGGTCGCGAAAGTGCTCGGCAATCGCGGTCGCGACATAAGCCGCCTTCGCGCGCTCGATCGACGAACGGTCCGAGGTCGCGCACACGACGATGGAGCGCGCCATGCCCTCGGGTCCGAGAATCAGCTCGACGAACTCGCGCACTTCGCGGCCGCGCTCGCCGATCAGCGCGATCACGGTCACGTCGCATTGCGCGCCGCGCGCGAACATGCCGAGCAGCGTGCTCTTGCCGACGCCCGCCGGCGCGAAGATGCCCATGCGCTGACCTTCGGCGAGCGTCATCATGCCGTCGACGATGCGCACGCCGGTCGCAAGCGGCGTGTCGATCATGCGCCGGCTCATCGGCGAAGGCGGGTTCGCGAAGACCGGGCGCTCTTCGATGGTATCGAGCAGCCCGAGTCCGTCGATCGGCTCGCCGAGGCTGTCGATCACGCGGCCCAGCAACGCGTCGCCGACCGGCACCGTCAGCGAACGGCCGAGCCCGACGACGCGCGTCGAGCGCGAGATGTCGGCGAGCCGCGAGAACGGCGAGAGCAACGCGACGTCGCGCGTGAAGCCGATTACTTCGGCATGCTGAAGTAATTCGCCGTTCGCCGCGCGCAGTTCGCACAGCTCGCCGAGCGTCACGTCGAGGCCGGCCACCTTGACGAGCGTGCCGATGACTTCCAGCACCTTGCCGGTTCGCGCGATGCTCGCTGTCGACAGGATCTCGTGTTCGATCGCATCGGCGAGGCGCTCGGCATCGAAAAGCGGAAGCAGCGCGTCGTCCGGGTCGTCGGCTTCGTGCATGGCGGGCGCATTGGCTGCGCGCGGCGGGGTCATCGCGAGCCCTCGTCGTGCCCGCCGTTCCAGTCACCGTCTGCATGGGCGAGTTCGGCGGCGGCGTGCTCGTGCTCCTGCACATACGGCGCGAGCGATTCGGCGACCGCGCCGAGTTCGCTCGCGGATTGCTTGAGCGCTCGCGAGACGGCGAGCCGCATCGCGCGCATTTGCGTCGCGAGGCTCGCGTCGATGGCGCCGAAATCGGACTCGCACAGGCAACTGCCGGGGGCGAGCCGCTTGTCGGCGACCACGGACAGCGGAAACGGCCGGCCGAGATCGCGCCAGCGCGCGGACAGCCGTTCGAACGCGACGCAGGCCTTGTCGTAGTCGACGGGGCTCACGGCGACGCGCAGCCACGTCGCGCCTTCGACGATGCGGTCGACTGCCGACAGCGCCCGCTCGAACAGTTGATCGGCCTGCTGGACCTGCACGATCTGCTCGACGGCCACGGTCACGATGCTCGCGATCCGCTCGCGCATTTTCAGTTGCGCGCGGCGTTGGCCGGCGCCCGCGTCCGCGAGCCGCTCGACCCAGTCCGCGAGCGCGCGCTGTTCGCCGTCGCGGTAACCGCGGGCGGCGGCGTGCTCGTACTCGTCGCGCGCGGCCGCGAGAATCGTTTGGGCTTCGGCGTGCGCGGCGGCGACGATCGCTGCGGCTTCGTCGCGCGCGGCGGCGAGGGTCGCTTCGCGGTCGGCGGCGAGTTGCGCGTACGCGGCGTCGATTTCGATTAGCGCGCCGAACGCGGCGCGCGGCACGACGTCCGCATGCGCGCCGACATGGCCACGGCCGTGTGCGTCGCCGTCGATGCTGACCGCGGCCGGCAGTAGACGGTCCGATCTCAGCCAAATAGCCATGCCCACTCCGGAAGCAGTTCGGGAAGTTGCGCGAAGAGGAACGCGGTGCCGCCTGTGTCGAGTTCGCGCGCGGTCGTGGCGGGCCACGGCGGGAGTAAGTCGCGGGGCAAGGCGAGGCGTAGGAGTGGACAGGGGCGTGGCCACGCGAACAGCGCCGCCTCCTGCGCATCGCTGGCGGACAGCGCCACGTCACGTGCGATCAGCGCATAGCCTTCGTACGCCAGCCTTTCCGCGTCGAGTTCTTCGAGCGAAGGCAGATGTCCACGCGTGACGAGGCGCGCTACATCCGGCACATTAGCCGACGCGCCGCCAGCGCCGCCGCCATGCCTCGGCGCACCACCCAACCGTTCGAGCGGCACGCCGATCCATTCCGCGAGGCGGCGGCGGCTCGGCTTGTCGATCAACCTGCGCACCTCCGCCCGACGCAACAGCAGCGCGCGCATGCGCAGCACGCGCAACGCGTCGTCCACGGGCAACGCATCGAGCACGAGCGGACTGGGCGCGCGCAAGCTGTCGAAGTCCGGCAGCGGCACGCCGGCCGCGCGCAACAGCGCCCGCGAACAGGCCGCAACCGCACCGGTGTCTGTGTTCGCCAGCGCGTCGCGCAGTGCGTCGAATGAGGCGGATACCGTGGCCGGCGACACATCGAGCGCGGGCGCCCACCATGACGGATGCGCCCAGCGCGCGGCGTCATTTGCATTGCGCTGCCACGCGGCGAGCGCGGCAGCGGCGCGAGAAAATGGGAAGGCTGCGGGGGACGGCGCGGAGCGCGCTGCTGGAAACGCGGCGGATGCGGGCGTAGAAAGCGCAGAGGAAGAACTCGCTGATCCCGTCCCCGCCAACCCAACCGAAGAACCCGCTGATGCCTGAGCCGAAAGCGCACGCGAAGACCCCGCCGCCCCCCACGCGGCTAACCCACCCGAAGACACCGCCGCCATCATCACGCCGCAGAAGAAGGTTTCGCACGCCGCCACTTGCCGACGAGCGCGCTGATTCGTGCATAAACACGCGGATACAGCGGACCCGCCGCGGCCTTCGCCGGCATCCCGCGCCGCAACCACAGAAAGAGACTCGCGGCGCCGACGAGAAACACCAGCGCCGCACCAATCAGCGTCGGCAGCGGCGAGACTTGCGCGGGCGCGGGCTTCGGCAGATCGACGGGATCGGCGGCCACGGCCGTCACGCTCACCGCGTCGTAAGTCAGACCTTCGACGCTATGCATCACCAGCGTCTTGATCTGCGGCACGAGCGCGTTCGCGTCGGAATCGGGCCGGTATTTGATGAACACGGACGCCGACGACGGCTTCATCTGCTGCGCAAGCGGATCGTTGTTCGGCAGCACGATCTGCACGCGCGCGACGATCACGCCGTCGATCTTCGAAAGCGTCGCCGACAATTCCTGCGACAAGCCGTAGATAAAGCGCACGCGTTCCTCGGTCGGCGTCGACACGAGGCCGTCCTTCTTGAAGAGGCTGCCGAGATCGTCGTAACGGCTATGCGGGAGGCCGCGCTCGCGCAGCACCTGCATTGCGTGGACGAGCTGCTTGTCGTCGACTTCGAGCGTCCAGGTCTTGCCGTTGTCGATGGTGCTCTTGGACGCATCGACGCCCTGCTCCAGCAGCGCCACCACCATCTCGTTCGCGTCCTGTTCGGTCAGATTGCGATACAACTCCTTCTGGCAGCCCGCGAGCACGATACAGCCGGCAAGCGCAAGCCCGAGCGCGGCCGCACGCATCGCGCGGACCGAGGCGTGTCTCGCTTGCGTGGCGTCTCGCATCGTCTGCAACATGGGCTATTGATTCTTCATCAGCGTTTCAACCGACGACTTCGACGAGTTGACCACGCTCATCTTGGCCTCCATGTCGAGTTGCGTGCTGGCGAGTTCGAGCGTCGCTTTCATCGCGGCGGCGGTCATCTCCTGGACCGACATGCTGTTCGCCTGGCTCGACAACGCGACCACGTCGTTCACCGACTTCTGGATCTCCGCGTCCTGCGACGCCGCCATCTTCGCGATCACATTGGTACTCATGTCGTCGCCGCGATTGGGCGGCGCCATGCGCGGATTCTGCATCAGCGATTTGAAGCGGTCGCCGGCCTGTTGCAGCGATGCGTCGCCACCGGCCGCGTGCGATGCCGGCGCTGCCGCTTGCAACGCGGCCGCGATCTGCTGGTTCGTCACAGGAAGTGTCATGCTCAGCCTCGTGCCGTTGAATGTTTCGGATGACGTAGCATCATGCCGACCGCCGCGAACAGATAATCAGATGCGCAAATAGCCTTGCTGCGCGATCGCCTCGTTATGCGCGGCAGTGGGCGGCGGCGGGCTCATGGCGGGCGGCTCTTGCGGCAGGTCGTCGTTGAGCGCGGTGATCGACAGCGGCACTTCGAAGGTGCCGCCGTTGCGATAGACGCGAATCGCCTCGCGCAGATCGTCGCGAGCTTCGAGCGCGCGCACGAGCTGGCGCGTGTCGCGGTCCGGGTTCTGCGCGAGCGCGGCGCTCGCCCATTGACGCCAGCCGGCATCGCCCTTCACGGACAGGCAGAACGCGAGCAACGCCTTCGCATACGAGAAATGCGGCGCGCCTTCGATCACGCGCGAGAACACGCGAATCGCATCGTCCCAATGGCCGCGCTGCATGTAGAGCACGGCTTCCATCGTGTCGAGCTCGGCCATTCGCGGGCGCAACAGACGCAGCGCGTCGAGCGTCAATTCGATGTCGTACGGATCGGCTTCGAGCGTCGGAAAATTGTTGAGCAGCGCGCAGGACAGCGTGTCGATCAGACCGCCCACAATGGCCTGACTGCAGTTGAGGTAATCCGGCGTGGCGGTACTCATGGCGAGAACTCCTGCTGATGGACTTGTCGACGAAGCGCTGCCGCGCAAGGCCGAGTCAGCATCGGCATGCGGCGCGCAGCGATGCACCAGGATACCGCTGCGCTTTGCGCCGCAAATGCGCGATACGAAGCGAGCGTGATCCACGCGAAGTGGGCGAGCGGCGTGCCGTGTCATGCAGCGCCGCGAGCCCGAACTGCGTCGCTTCGTTTGCCGGACGCGGGCTTCGCATCCGCAGCGCCGCGTGGCGAGCGGCCCGCTACCGTCGGGCTACCAGGGCAAGGAGCCTCGTGACCGCATATCAAACACAGCGGCATACACGACGGCATACAGCGGCACCCAGCGCATGCGATGACCCGAGCGGAATGTCATGAGCGAAGAAAAAACCGAGCAGCCTACCGACAAACGCCTGCGCGACACACGCAAGGACGGCGAGACGTCGAAGAGCGCCGACCTGGTCGACGCCGCGACGATGGCCGCCGTCGTCGGCGTACTCGCGTTCGCGGCGGCGAGCTTCGGCGGGGCGCTGCGTTCGATCGTGACGACCGCGCTCGAGTTCGCGTCGGGCAACCACGATCAGCCGCTCATGTACGGCAAGCTGTTCGACCTCGGTAAACAGGCGCTAATCGTGATCGTGCCGTGCGTGGGCGCCGCGGCGCTCGCGGCAGTGGCCGCGCTGATGCCGCAAGTGGGCTTTCAGATCGCGACCAAACCAGTCGTGCCCGATCTGAAGCACGTGAGCCCCGTCGACGGCGTGAAGCGGATTTTTTCGTGGCGCACGGTGATCGACCTCGTGAAGATGATCGTCAAGGCCGCGATTATCGGCGTGGTGATGTGGTTCACGATCAAATGGATTTTGCCGTTGATCGTCGGTTCGCTGTATCAGCCGCTGCCGGAATTGTCGAAGCTCTTCTGGTCGCTGCTGATCAAGCTCTTCGCCGTCGCGGTGGCCGTGTTCATCGTGATCGGCGTGATCGACGTCAAGCTGCAACGCGTGCTGTTTCTGCGCAAGCTGAAGATGTCGAAGGACGAAGTCAAACGCGAACGCAAACAGATGGACGGCGACCCGAAAATCAAGGCGGAACGCAAGAAGCTCGCGCGCGAATTCGCGACGTCGGCAGCGCCCGCGCAGCGCGTCGGCTTCGCGAATGCGCTGATTGTGAACCCGACGCACTATGCGGTCGCGATCCGCTATGCGCCGGCCGAGCATCCGTTGCCGCTCGTGATCGCGCGCGGCATGGACGAAAGCGCGGCGCAGTTGCGGCGCTTCGCGCGCGACGCGAATGTGCCGATCATCGGCAACCCGCCGGTCGCGCGCGCGCTCTACAGGGTCGGCATCGACGAGCCGATTCCCGAAGAGCTGTTCGAGACCGTCGCCGCGATTCTCCGCTGGGTCGACGCGATCGGCGCGCGGCAAATCGAGAGCCCGCACGGCGGGCACAGCCACGACAACCACGACAGCCACGACAACCTCAAGAGCCGCGATGTTCAAGACACTTAAGCTACCCGCCGTCGGTGAGATCGGCATCGCGTTGCTGGTGGTCGCGATCATCTCGCTGATGATCCTGCCGCTGCCGCCGTTTCTGATCGACATCCTGCTCGCGATCAACATCACGATCAGCGTGACCTTGCTGATGGTGACCATGTATGTGCCCAACGTGGTGTCGCTTTCGGTGTTTCCGTCGCTGCTGCTTTTCACGACGCTGTACCGGCTTTCGCTGAACATTGCGTCGACCAAGTCGATTCTGCTGCACGCGGACGCGGGCAACATCATCGAAAGTTTCGGCGAACTCGTGGTGGGCGGCAACCTTGTGGTCGGCATGGTCGTCTTCGTGATCATCACGACCGTGCAGTTCATCGTGATCGCGAAAGGCTCCGAACGCGTGGCCGAAGTCGGCGCGCGCTTCACGCTCGACGCGTTGCCCGGCAAACAGATGAGCATCGACGCCGATCTGCGCGCGAACCTTCTCACGCCCGAAGAGGCGCGCCGCAAGCGCGCGACGCTGGCCGTCGAAAGCCAGTTGCACGGCGGCATGGACGGCGCGATGAAGTTCGTCAAGGGCGATGCGGTGGCCGGGCTCATCATCACGCTCATCAACATCATTGCGGGGATCGCGGTGGGCGTCGCGTATCACGAGATGACGGCGGGCGAAGCGGCGAACCGCTTTTCGATTCTGTCGGTCGGCGACGCTATGGTCTCGCAGATTCCGTCGCTGCTGCTTTCGGTGGCCGCGGGCGTGATGATCACCCGCGTCTCCGACGAACGCGACGCGCGGCCTCTGTCGCTCGGCGACGAGATCGGTCGCCAGTTGTCGGCAAGCGCCCGCGCGCTCTACTTCGCGAGCCTGCTGCTGCTCGGCTTTGCCGCCGTGCCCGGCTTTCCGACATCGCTGTTCCTGCTGCTCGCGGCGATCCTCGCGTTCTGCGGCTATCGGCTCGGCAAGCGCAAGCCCGCCGCGACCACGCATGCGGGCGAGGCCGTCAACGCAATGCAGCGCGCCGGCTCCAAAGCCGAGACGCCCGCGATTCTCACGCGTGCGCCGCAGTTCACCTGCCCGCTCGGCGTGCGCATCTCGCCCGACCTCGTCGCGCGCCTGTCGACGGCCGCGCTCGACCGCTCGTTCGAAACCGAACGCGCGCGTTTGCAGGAGTATCTCGGCTTGCCGTTTCCCGGTATCACGATGTGGACCAGCGACGAGTTGCCCGCGTCGAGCTGCGAACTGCTGATGCACGATGTGCCGTATTGCGCAATCGAATTGCCGCCCGGCAAGGTGATGCTGCCGGACCCGAGGCTCACGGGCACACGCGAGCCGCTTTCCGCCGACAGCGAAGCACTCGCCGCGCGTAGTGAAAAACGCCGGGGACTCGACGGCGGGCCTGGGCCCACGTGGTGGATCGACGAAAAGAGCCTGCCGCCGAAGCAACCGGCGTGGCGCGCCGAACAGGTGATCGCGCATGCGTCGGTGGCGATGCTGCGCAAACATGCGTCGCTCTTTCTCGGCATTCAGGAAGTGCAATGGATACTCGATCAGCAGAACGCCGAGTATCCGGGACTCGTCGCCGAAGTGCAGAAAGTGCTGCCGCCCCAGCGTATCGCCGATGTACTTCGCCGGCTGCTGGAAGAGCAGATTCCGATCCGCAACGTGCGCAATATTCTGGAGAGCCTCGTCGTGTGGGGCGCAAAAGAAAAGGACATGCTGATGCTCACCGAATACGTGCGCGGCGATCTAGCGCGCTTTCTCGCGCATCGCGCGGCGGGCGCGGGCCGGCAATTGCCGGCGGTGCTGTTCGATCTGCCGGTCGAGCAGCATATCCGCCAGGCGATCAAGCAGACGCCGACGGGCAACTTCCTCGCTCTGCCGCCCGATGAAGTCGGTTTTCTGATCGACCGCATTCAATCGTTTGTCGGAGATACGCCGCGCGACGGCGTCGCACTTGTCACGTCGATGGATATACGCCGCTACGTGCGCCGCATGATCGAGGCGCGGCTCGGCTGGCTCGCGGTGTATTCGTATCAGGAACTCGGCGAGCATGTCGAACTGCAGCCGCTCGGCCGCGTGACGATCTAGCTGCGCGGCTCGACTTCACGTTCACGCTCATGACAATCATCGAACCGCGGCCGCTGCGCATCATTCCGTCCGACGCCGATTCGCGTCCCGCCGCCGACGCCGCGCGCGCGCGGCGTTTCGATTACGCGGCGCTGGTGCGTCGCACGCGCTCGCAACGCACGCCGGTTTCATTCGACGAAGCCGCAGGCGCGTCGCAAGCCGAGTGCGAGTGCGCAGCAAACGGCGCGGCAGACGACGACGCGCACGCGAACCGCTTCGGCGACGATCACGCCTGCGATTCAAGCGCCGACACAGAAGCCGAGACCGAAGCCCATGCCGCCGATAAAAGCGCGCATGCATCGGAACGCGCTTTCGCCGCTCACGAAGCGTTGCTACAGCGCCTGCCGCCAGCGACGATGCCCGCCGTCGACGCCCTCTTTCGCACGCAAGGCCATTTCCTCGAACTGGCGCGCTCGCTCGCGCGCGAGGTCGCGGCCTTCTGCGCGGACCCCGCGATCGGCGATGCGGGCAACTGGGAAGTGCGCATTCCGCTCGACGAACGCATTCTGCCGGACACGACGCTCTATCTGTCTCTTTCGCGTTTCTGGTTGTCGCTTCGGTTCGACACGCGGGGCATCGAAACGCGGCAGTTACTCTTCGACCACAGTGCGATGCTCGAACGCGAGCTCGCTTCGCTGCTGAACGCGTGGGGCACGCCGCGCGACATCGAACTGACGGTGTGGTGAGCGCGCCGCCCGTCGTTTATCCTGGCCGACGCTGGCCGCATTCCTGAACCGACGCCGCATGGGTTATTCGATCGCCGAAATGCCAGGGGTGGACGCTGCCGCGGAACGTGCGGCGGCGAGGGTTCCCCAAACGGCGCCCATCGCAAGACTGCCGCTTCGCGCCGTGCCGCCGCTTGCCGCGCGCGTCGCGCGGCTCGTCTGCGATGCCGGCGCTGCGCAATGGCTCGCTCGCGATGCCGCTATCGTCGATTGGCAAGCGACGCTCGAACCCGCTGCCGAGCGCAGTCACGCGCCCTTCGAACAGCCCGGCGTGCTCGATCTCGCGCATGCGGCCGGCGCGGTTCGCGTGCTGTTCGATCTCGCCGCGTATCCTGCCCTCGACATCGCCGCGTTGCCCGACGGCACGCTCTCTCGCGCGCCGGTGCCCGGCGATACGGCTCGCGCGTTGCGCATCGCCGTCGCCGGTGTGCTGCTCGAACCGCTGCTGAAGCGGCTCGCGGCGCTCGGCCTCGGCGATATGCATGTCACGCAGCTAGCGCGCGGCACGCCGCCTGAACCTTCGGCGCACGATTGCGCAACATTCGACGCGACCTTCTCGCTCGACGGCACACGGCATCGCGCGCGCGTGCTGCTTACTGCGTCCGTGGTGGACGCGCTCGAAGCATTGCACGGCACCCGCAAAGTCCACCTTACCGCCGACGCTTTTCGTGCACACGCTTCATCGCAGACACAAAACAGCGCGCCGTTCGAAGGCTGCTCGGTGCCTGGACGCCTGATACTCGGCTCGCGCCGTCTGCCGGTCGACACCTTGCGTGCGCTCGAAGCCGGCGATGTGTTGCTGCGTTCGCTGCCGGGCAATCTGCGCGCGCTGCTGCCGGCCAGCGGCGTAGAACGCATCGACGAAACCTGCGCCGCTCACCCAGCCGACGCCAACGGCACGACCCACGCCACGACCCACGCCCCCCCGCTCGCCGAGCCCGCGACGGCGACGGCGAGCGCCACCGTGGCCTGGGGCTCGCCCGGCCTGATGCGCGTTCACGCGCAAGTCAACATTGAAGGCCGCAGGCTTTCACTCACGAAGGAGCCCATCATGACCGATGAGCTGGACCCTGTTCGCCCGGACGATTTGCTCGCACCGGATCAACATTCGAATCCGATCGACATCGGCGAACTCGATCTGCCCGTCCAGTTCGAAGTCGACACCGTCGCGCTGCCGCTCTCGCAACTGTATGCGTTGCGCCCCGGCTATGTGCTCGAACTGCCGACGCCGGTTGCCGACGCGCAGCTCAAGCTGGTCACGCATGGCCAGACCATCGGCTATGGCGAGCTCGTGACCGTGGGCGATCATCTGGGCATCCGCATTTTGCGCATGGCGCACGGCGATGGTCCAGTTCAGTGACATCACCGGACTGCTGATCGTCATCGTTGCGATCAGCCTCGTCCCTTTCGTCGCGATGGTCGTCACCTCTTACGCGAAGATCGTGGTGGTGCTCGGCCTGTTGCGCAATGCGCTCGGCGTGCAGCAGGTGCCGCCCAACATGGTGCTCAACGGCGTGGCGATACTCGTGTCGCTGTACGTGATGGCGCCGGTCGGCATGCAGGCGATGCAATCGATGCAGGGCCAAACGATCGCCGGCCAGCCCACTCAGGCGCTGATCCAGGTCTTCAGCGCCGCGCGCGAACCGTTCCGCACGTTCTTGCAGAAGCACACGAACGAGCGCGAAAAGCGCTTCTTCATCCGCTCGGCGAATGTCGTGTGGCCGAAAGACGCCGCGTCGAGCCTGCATGAAAACGACCTCATCGTACTCGCGCCCGCCTTCACGCTGACCGAACTCACCGACGCGTTCAAGATCGGCTTTCTGCTCTACATCGCGTTTATCGTCATCGATCTGATCATCGCCAATGTGCTGCTCGCGATGGGCCTGAATCAGGTCACGCCGACCAACGTCGCGATTCCGTTCAAGCTGCTTCTGTTCGTCGTGATGGACGGCTGGTCGACGCTGATTCACGGCCTTGTGATGACGTATCGTTAGCACGCAAAGACCGGGAACATCGACTCATGGACATCGACTCATGGACATCGACTCATGGACATCGACACGCTCGTTCGCTTCACCACTCAGGGCATGCTGCTCTGCATGTATATCTCGCTGCCTATCGTGATCGTCGCCGCGCTGGTGGGACTCGGCGTGTCGTTCCTGCAGGCGATCACGTCGATGCAGGATCAGACGCTTTCGCACGGCGTGAAGCTGATTGCGGTGACGGTCGCGATCGTGATCGCCGCGCCGTTTTCGGCGGCGGCGCTGCTGCACTTCGCGAACGAGATCATGCATACGGCGGTGCCGCAATGACGCGCGTCGGCACTCCGTTCAACGCGGCGTCGCTGACGGCACACGCGGATGCGGCTCGCGAACGCTCGCAGCAAACAACGGTCGCGCGCTTCGCGGTGTTGTATCGCGGCACGATTACGTTCAGCTATGCGCGCACGCAGCAAGCGGCGATGCGCGGTTCGCAGCTCGCGCGCAAGCTCGCGGGGCTCAACGCGCGCAGGCGCAATGCCGCGCGTCGCACGGGCGTGCGACGGCCCATCGTCGTGACGGGTAACGATGCGAGCGAGCATGCGCCGGATGCCGCCGACTCCGCTCGTGTAACGCGCGACGGCGGCGGTGGCCGCGGCAATGGCGGGCAATCGCATGACGGCCGCGACGGCGCTGACGGCGAGAATCGCGAGAATGGCGCGCCGCGCACGCAGGTTCGCATGCGCAGCAGCGGCCGGGCGGCGATCGCGGCACCGGAGCGCGGGCCGTTGCAGAAGTTCGTCGAGGTGCAAGCGGGTCGCGCCGATCTTTCAGAGACGCTGCCGCGCCTCTGGTGCGACGCGCTGCTCGCATCGCGCGATGAAGCCGCCGCGCGTCCGCAGGCATCGCTCGATGCGCTGCTGCATGAGCGCTTCATCGATCTGCTTCGCGTGCAGTTGCAAACCGGTGCGCCCGGCGACGCGGACATGGGCGCATGGCGGCAGCGGCTGATCGACGCGTCGGCATCGCGAGGCGCTGGTTCAGATCGCGCGGGCGCAGGCGCAGGAGGCGAAGCATCGGCGGAACAAATCGGCCGCACAGGACGGCTTAATCTGCTGTTGCCGCTGTTGCTGCTTATGTACGGCAAGCCGTCGACACCGCCAATGCGCGAGCGCGCATTGAACGTGCGCATCGTGCAGCGCGGCGCGGCGCTTGCGGCCGCCGCGCGCCGTTAGTGCCGTTAGTGCCGCTAATGCCGCTAATGCCGCTAATGCCTCGCGTTCTCCCGCCCTCGCGCGCAGTTTCGCTTTCCATGTATCCGCTTCGCATTGTGTGCTGGAACGTCATCGGCGGCGGCTAGAGTGAGTGTCGAAGGCGTGCCGCTGCGCGCCGCATCATCCTTGAACGGGCTTTCCATGACGAAGCTGCTGCGTATCCTGACTGGCGTGCATGCCGGCGCGGAATTGCGTCTCGGCACCGGCGCTCATCGGATCGGCGCGGATGACGACGCCGACATCCGCATCTCCGACTGGCATGGCGACGATGTGCTGCTCATCGTCGATGCGAGCGGCGTGGTGAGCGCGCGTCGGATGATGGCGGTCATGGCGGGAGATTCCGCGGCTCAAAGCGATGAGTCAAACAGTAACAACAACGAAAGCAACGACGGCACTCAGGGAGTCCTCCCCACATCGCAAGACGAAGACGAGCCGGGCACCGTCATCCTGCTCGAGTTCGTGCCGATGCAGTTCGGCGATACCGTCGTGTGCATCGGCTCGGACGACGCGGCCTGGCCGAGCGATCTCGACCTGCTGTCCACGCTGCTCGTCAAGCCGGACGAAACCCGGCGCGCGGCGGAGCGCTCGCGCCGCCGCAGAATGACGGGCATCGTCTCGGCGTGCGCGATGCTCGGCGCGGTGCTCGTGATCGGCTCGGTGATGCTGACGACGGCGGTCAGCCGTGCCGCATTGCCGCGCGACGCGGGCGACCTCGCGCAGCGCGTGAATCTCGAACTCGCCGCCGCGCACATGAAGGAACTGCACGCGCAAGTGCGAGGCGCGACGGTGATGGTGAGCGGCATGGTCGCGACGCCCGACGAAGACACGCAAGTGCGCAAGATGCTGATGCGGATCTCGCCGAACGGCATCGTGAGGCACTACGACATCGCGCAGAACGACGTGCGCAACATCGCCGATTCGCTCGCGATGCAGGGACTCAAAGTCGTCTACACAGGACGCGGAAACTTCGAGATCAGCGGCAAGGCGGCCAATCCGCGCGACGTCGAATCGGCCGTCGCGCGCATGCGCCACGATCTGAGCGACAACGTCAAGGACGTGCGTGTGCGCGTCGCGCAAGCGGACGATGCGTTGCCGTCGGCGCCTTCGTTCTCTTTCCTGATGTCCTCCGACGATGTGCGCTACGGCCAGACACCCGACGGCGTCAAACACATTTATACGTTGCCGGAAGAGCCGGCTTCGTCGGCGGCCGCTGCGGGAAATGACGCAGGAAATGATGCGAGCGATGCGCAGAAGAATGCGAGTAGCGACGAAACATCCGCCAACAACGGTCCCGCGATAATCGCGAGCGGCGCTGCACGCGGCGTGATGCAGCCCGTCGAGGATATTCCCGCGACGCCGCCCTCGCCCGCCCCGCGCGCGGCGAACAAGACCGCGGCAAACAAAACCGCTTATCTGCCGCTACCGAAGTGAGGTTCCCATGACGCAAACATCGAACATCTACGCGCCGCTCGAAGCGTGCGCCGGCGACTTCAACGATCTGCAGAAGACGCTCGCCGATCCGGCCGGCGGACCGCGTCTTGCCGCAATACGCGAGGCGCTCGAGGCGACCGCGAAAAACGTCGGCGAGGCGCACGGCGCAACCGAACTCGACCGCAACGATCTCGCGAAGCTCTATCGCGGTCTGCTCGCCGCGAGCCGCATCGTCGGGCAGCTTGCGGATAAACGCGGCGCAACCTGAGCGCCGCGCACGAGGCTCGCCCCTGTGCGGCGGCTGTGGTTGCCTGCCGCACAGGGCAGCATTTCTTCTTAACTTGAGCACGAGGAGGTCTTATGTCTATCGGTCCGGCAATGGGTGCGATCACCGGCATGGCCGCGCAAGGCAGCACCGCTGCTATCGGCGCGGCGCAGGCCACGCTGCAGATGTCGCTGGCGGGCGCGGTTGCCAACACCATGAAAACCGCGGGTCAGACGATCCAGGGCGGCACCGGGCATTAAGCGCCAGGCGCGCCGCAAACCGCGCTGCGGAATGCGGTGCAAGCTTGTCGCCAGTTTGCCGGCCGGCTCGCGGTTCGCCGCGTGCCGGCTCTTTGCGTCATCGGCGGGATTTTATTGAGTTGCGCGGGCCTTTGATTTGGACACCAACGATAGTTCGGAGCGCTACGCATCATTGGTGCGCGATCTGTGCGCGACGGTCGGCCTCGCGGATGCCGAGCATGTGTTGCGCACGCGCTCGATCGAGGTGGAAGGCTTCGACGTGCGGCTCGAACACTTCGAAAACGATCTCGACGCGCTCTACGCCAATTTTCATTACGGCACCGTGACGGCCGGCCGCACGCTGGTCGTGTTCCGGCTGATGCTGGAAGCGAACCTGCTCATCTACGCGCAAGACCAGGCGCAACTCGGGCTCGATACGGATACGGGCGGCATCGTGCTCGTGCTTCGCGTGCCGATGACTTACGACGTCGACGGCGCCGCGCTCGCCGATCTGCTCGCGCACTACGCCGAGCATGGCCGCTATTGGCGCAAGAACATCATCGAATCGACGGATGAGATGTTCGAAGGGATCGTGGCGGGGGAATTTACGTGGCTGCGTGCTTGAAAAGATGTGAGAGGCAGAGCGACGGTGTCGAACCTGTTCGCGTGACGCGGCCGCCAACTTGATGACGCACATGCAAGCGCAGACGCGACCGCGTACAGCGGCCGGTCAAGCGCTGCATGACAGCCGGCTCACGTCGCGCCGTGAATCACCTCGCCGACACGCTTCGTGAATTCAACGAGCAACGCGATGTTGGCGAACATGTCCCTCGCGGCGGCCGCGTCGAATGCGGCTTGCCCGATAGGAGGCGCGTCGGAGAATCGCGTTTGCACGGGCCGAACCGGCAGCGTGCGCGTCCACGACGACTGGCTATCGTCGCCGACGCGTGCCGCGCCTGGCGCGATCACCACGACACTTGGTCTGCGCAGCACCGGCAGATTGTCGCCGCCCTTGCGCGACAGGCTGAACTTGACCGGGCCTTGCGGCGGCGATGCGATGTCGCGCAGTTGCGCCAGTTCGCCTGCGAGCTTGACACTCGTCGGCACGAGCGCCGCGCGCCCGGCGGCTTTCTCTGACGACGCTTGATGACCTGCACCTTCTATGCCGCCGACGCTCGCCGCCGGCAATGCGGCAATGGCTTTGCTGCTCACGTTGGACTCTCCCAGGTTCGGCGCGGCAAACCGGCATGTGCCGCCATGACGGCACCTTAGCGTTGGCTCGCACGCGACGTATCGGGCCGCGCGAAATGCCGGCAGGCGATGCGAACGCGTGGGCCTTCCCCTTCGCATTTGCGCCTCCGCCTTCGCGGCATCCGCGATGTGTCATGCATCTCTTCATCGACAATGGGATCAAACGCCGCGCCTGGAGATCTCCGATGTCGCCATCGCCATTCCGCTTTCCCGCGCTGATCGAATCCGCCGACCTGCTGATGCGGCCGCCCGAGCCGCGCGATGCCGAAGCGCTTTTCGAAGCAATGCTCGGCGATGCCGCGACGACGCGCGACCTCAGTTTCAAGCGTCACACGCAACTCGACGAGACACTCGCATTCATCGACGATTCCGTGCAAGGCTGGCGCGACGGCACACTGATCCGCTGGGTTCTCGAAGACCGCGCGAGCGGCCGGCTCACCGGCATGATCGAATTGCGGCCGCATCCGCCGCGCGTCGAAGTCGGCGTGATGATCAGCCGGCGCGGCGGTGCGCGTCGCCGGCGCGCGGGCCTGCATGCGCTGCGCAAGCTGCTCGCGTGGATGCTCGCGCAGCCGCCGATTCTGCGCATTTACGCGTATTGCGCCGTGGATGGCGACGCGCACAGCAGCATGGAGAAGCTCGGCTTCACGCTCGAAGCGAAGCTGACGAATTACGAATGCCGGCCCAATCGCGGTCTGCTGGCCGGCGACAGTTATCTGTATGCGATGACGCGTCCGCTGCAAGCGCCCGACGACACGCCTGCGACACGCTGGCTCAATGAATACGCGTCGCTGGACGCACATCTCGACGCGGACGACGTCCACGATGCAGCGAACCCGCACGCCGCTGCGGAAGAATCACACATCGTCGCTTCGTAATTCGATGCCGCGCTTCGCATCGCGCGGCGCGGCAGCAACCGGCTGTCACATTGGGAGGACATAGTGCAACGCGGTCTCCTTCTGCCGCGTCGACATGTTCCGCTATCGCCCGCTCGATGTTTCGTCCGCTGACAGCCTGATCGAAAACGCGCCTGCCGCGGCGCAAGCGGAGGCCGCGGCTGCGCTCCCGCCGACGCCGACGCGGCGGCGCATGCCTGAGTGGTTTCGCGGGGCGCTTGCGCGGCCCGCGCGGGTCGTCGGCGCGCGCCGCGTCGAATTGAGCACCGCGCTGTTTCAGCACAGCACGCAGGGCAGCGCATCGGGGCCCGGGGATCACGCGCCTGGGGAGCGCCGCTTTCCGCCGATCACCACGGCGAGACATGCGCGGCGCGGGACCGATCCGTTGGCGGATATGGGACTGCTGGCCGCGGGTGCTGCTGGTGCTTTGGGTACGCGCGAGGGTGGCGCCGTCGCGCATGACATAGATGAAGCGGATCAGGCAGCGACGTCATCGCGGCGGATTCCGCTCGATGCCATCACGACGCGCGCCGGGCTTGTTGGGTATGTGCAGCGGCTATTTAACGACGGCTTCGAGCAGCCAGTCGATGCAGCGGCCCTTGCTGATCGTTTGCATCGACTTTGCTCGGCTGAGGAGCGGGTCGGTGCTGCCTCGCTCTCCGCTTACGGGACGGCCAATGAAACCGTCAGCGGTATCGCAAACCACACCGCCAATGCGACCACCAGCGAGACCGCCAACGACATTGCGAACCGCGCCGCTAACAACAACACCACCAACGAAATCGCCAACGAGCTTGCGAACGACATCGCGAACAATACCGCCGACCACGCCACCGATCTCAACGACATGCAAGCGGCGCTGCGGGGCGCACTGTTAGCCGACGCGCTCGCCCAAGCGGGCGCGGTCGATTGCCGATCCGCGCATCTGATGATCGAGCGCATCGGCATGCTCGACTTCGCGGCACCGCATCTGCGGCGTTCGGCGAGCGACGCCGAGCGCGACGCATGGCGCGCGGCGCGCATGCTCGCGCGCTCCGGCGAGGGCCGCGCGATCCTCACCGCGCTGCGCAGCGCGACGCTCAATCCCTACGACGACGACCTCCATCGCTTCGGCGTCGAAGCGTTGTTGACGAGCGCCATTGCACTCAAGCCGATCCACGCAGACGATTCGACCGCAACCGACGATCCCGCGCCCGGCGCACTCGCGGCCCGCATAAGCACGATCGGCGAAAATCCGCGAGCCGCGGCTGCGCCCACAACGAATAGTGCTGGCGCCACGACGCTGGCCGCACGCGCATTCGATGCCGCATCGACCCTGCTGACCCACGGGCGCGACGCATTGACCGCCGATCAGCGAGGCGCGCTGTTCGCGTGGCGTCAGTCGTTCCGTGACGACGCGCGCCACAGCGAGTTGTCGCAAACGAAGCAGCGCCTCGCGCGCTTCACAGAAAACACGATTCCGCGCGTCGGCGAAAAACGTTGGAAGACGTTGCTGCCGCGCATGTTCCGCGGTCGGCACGGTTCACCGCTTTCCGCGCTGCGTCTCGGCACTCAGGGCGTGCCGCGCCAAACCATCGCCGCCGAAGAGGCGAAGGTCCGCAAGCACTTGCAGGCGGCGCTGCCGCAGTTGCTAGAAAGCCCGGCGATGGATCCGCGCGCGGCGCTCGCTCATGCACGGCCCGAGGCGTCGCTCGCGGAACTCGCGGCGCTAAGCGTCTGGCTGGAGCGCGGCGGCTTTCCACCCGGCCGTCTCGATGACGACACGCTGCGCGCGATCGCGCAGCGCGCTCACGCGATGTGCGAGGAAGCGACGCAGCCGGTGCAGGCTGGCGCGAATTCATCCACATCGGCATCAGCAGCCCACGCCCCGATGCCGCGCCGCCTCCGCGCCAGCCTCCGCCGAACCACCGCCGCCTGGCTCGCAATGCCGCCGCAGCAGTTCGCGAAAACGCGGCCGTTCCGCTTGATCGCGAAGCGCCCGTTCACCGTCGAACGCCTTGCGGTGTGGGGCAAGGTGGCGGGCCTGCCCGACGACGCGCCGTTCTGGCACACCGTGAACGAGTTGCGCGCGGCCACGCAGCATGCGCCGGACATGCGCGCCGCGAACAATGTCGACGATGTGCGCGAGACGCTGGTCGACGTGGCCGCGAATCTGCAATCCGGGCAGCGTCTGCGCCTCACCGACGGCGGCCGGCAAGGCATCAGCACGCGCGGCCTGAACATCACCGTGGAAACCGTTCTGCGCGGACACGGCCTGCCGATTTCGCCGCGCCTCGATCTGCGCGCGTCGCGCACCCGCGAGGCGGTGATCGACATCAGCCGCTCGACGCATGGCGCGGCGCTCTTCATCGGCACTGCGAAGTCGAGCATGCGGCACGTCGGCGCGGGGCTGCTGGTCGGCTATGACGTGAGCACCGCGTTGACGGCGCTGCGCGCGGGACTCGTCGCGAACGCCACGCTGCATGCGCGCGAACTCAGCGAGCCGCGCGGCGTGACGCTGCGCGTCGCGCGGCGACTGCTGCCCGACGGCAGCGGCTACGACGACGCGTCGCTGCGCGCGAAGCTGGCCGGCATCGTCGAGCATCTGTTCGACGAATCGGCCAGCGCGCACGACGACGGGCCCGAAGGCGTCTGGAATCGCCTCGCGTCGCGCTACTGGGACGACGCGGACGTGTCCATCAGTTGGACCGATGCTCACACGCTCAACCGCCGGCGCGGCGTCACGCTCGACGCGAACGCGACGGCCAGGATCGCGAGCTTCGGCCGCGACACCGTCGTCGATCCGGGAAGCGGCGAACGCACGCGTCCGTTGTCGGTGCGAACCGGGCCGTCGGCGGGCGGCGGCTGGCAGCGCTCGCGTCAGAGCGCGGAAGTGGTCGAGCGCAGCGGCCGCGTGCAGGTCGAAGAGCATCGTGTCGGCATCGGCAGCCATTGGCAGTTGCGTGGCGGCATCGCGCCGGGCTTTTCTCATCCGCTCGATGGCGAGGGCCGGCACACGGTGGGCCTCTTCTCTATCGACGCGCCCGCCGCGACGATGACCCTGCGCGAGCGCAACCGTTCCGCGAAGCTGCTGCTGGTGCGCGAGGATGGCCGGCTCAATCATCGCGGCTCGATTCTCGACATCGAGTATCTGGACGCGCGGACCTACACGCGCGCCGTCGATGACGCGCGCGGCGAGCTCGTCGCGCTCTTTGCCGCCGAGGCTCTCGCGCGCCGCGAGCGCAACGAGGCGCTCGGCAAGAGGGGTCATGCGAGTCATGTGCGTTACGAACCTTCGCCGGACGCGCAGGCGGCGGAGCGCATCGACGAGCATCTGGCGAGCGTGCGCAAGAACCAGCGGCCGAATTTGACGTATGTGCAGCGCTATCGATTGCGGCGGCAGGCCGCATTGCGGCTCGACGCGAATCACGCGGCGCTCGCGCAGGCGGGCGGCGACGCTCGGCTTCAGACGCGCATCGCCGCGGCTAACGCGACGATCCTGGACGACCCCGCTTCGTGGATGGCCATCGAGCTGAAAGTGAAGGAGCGCAATGCGAGCGCGCGCAGCTTCGGCCCCAACGCCGTGCTGCAACTGACGACAAGGACCGGCGCTGTGGGCGATCGGGAGATTGTGACGGAGGGTGTGCCGTTTGAGGTGCTGGAGGCGTTGGATCGGTGAGGGTGAGCGAGAGCGCGGTGGTGAAGGTGCTGCAAGCGTTGATCGCTGAGGTCGGTCGCGGGCGCGACGTTCCAGACCTTGCAAGCGTGGGATCGATGAGTTCGCCGAGGACGCGACGTCCAGGACGCTGACCGCGTGGATCGCTGAGCGCGATCCCGCTTCGCGTGTGCGATGGAGGGTTCGCATCGGCGGATATAAGTCCTTCGCAGGAAGACGACAATCCGCTGATTGAGCCGTTCCGCGGCACAGGAGGAATCATGTCGACTCCCGTTGGCGGCAACCCGCCATTCTCCGATCCGCGCATCGGCAACGGTCAGTATGGTCCGCAAGGGCCTGACGATGCACATTCGCCAGCAGGTCCGCACGCGCCAGGCGGCGCTCGGGCCCGGCCGGGCTCGAACTCGCCTATCGATGGTCTTCCGCACGCGGCAAGCGGTACGTCCGGGGACGGTGCGCGAAGGGTGCAATGGGGCGCGAGCGGGGGTGGTGGTGCTGCAAGCGTCAGTGGTGCGGGTGTTGGTAACGCCGGCGCCGCTGGCCCCTCTCCCGGCGCTTTCGGCGGGCCGAGTTCCGCCGCTGCCGGGCAGCCTCACCCTCCGTATCCACCGTATCCACCGCATCCACCATATCCACCGCATCCACCGCACGCCCCGAACTATCAGCCGCATGCACAAGGTCTTACCCAGCCGTGGCAAGGCAGGTCCAACATGAAGCGTTGGGCCGTGGTGGCGGGGCTGATGACGATACCCTCGGTGCTGTCGCTCGGAATGATGGGCGGCGGCATGTCGTTCGGCGCGATGAGCGCGCTGTTCGGACTGAGTTCGATCGCGGAGATGGGCGTGCTCGGCATGCTGCTGTTCCGCAGCAGCGGCGCGGGACAACTCGGCGCGCGTTGGCGTCAATATGGGCAGCAGTCGGCGCCGTATGCGCAGCCCTGGCAAGGAGGGCCGCAGGCGCCGTATTCAGGCGCGCCTGGTCAGCCGCCGTTTTCGCTACCGCCTTATGCGCGGCCGACGGGTTGGGAGGCTTATGCGGCGGCGTACGGCTGGCCTTCGCCGGGTGCGCAGCCTTATTCATCGCAACCGATGAACCCCGCGCCGCAGTCTGGATGGGGGCAGCCGCCTCCTGGACATGCGCAGGGCTATCCGCCTGCGTCAGCGCAACCGCAAAGCTATCCGCCCACGGCGGCACAACCGTAAGGCTATGCACCCGCGTCGGCACAACCGCAAGGCTATCCACCCGCGTCGGCACAACCGCAAGGCTATCCACCCGCGCCCACCCAACCGCCGCCGAGCACTGGCTGGGCGCAGCAGCCGCATGGACATGGCGTCCCGCCACCTATGCGCCTGCCGTACCGGCCTCGGCCTGCGTTGCCGCCCGGTCCGAACGCAGGTGGAGATGACGTTACTGGTTGAGCGTTCTGGCCGCTAGGCAAGCGGGTGCCTGGCGACTCCCAAAGCGGGAGCGGCATCGAAATCGGCTTACGCATTGGCACTGTGGTCGGCTTGAGCATTCGCAGCGGCTTCAGCTTCCACTTCGGTATCGGCGTTCGGTTTCGCTTCGGCTTCGGCTTCGGCTTCGGCTTCGGCTTCGGCTTCGGCTTCGGCTTCGGCTTCGGCTTCGGCTTCGGCTTCGGCTTCGGCTTCGGCTTCGGCTTCGGCTTCGGTTTCGCTTCGGCTTCGGCTTCGGCTCCAGCTTACGTTTCGGCATCGGCACCCGCTTAGCTTCCGGCTTCACTTCGCATCGCATCGGCATCGCCCCACTCCGCCCCCCCACTTCGCATCCCCACTTCCCCCTTCGCGCCTGCAAGCCATCTGCATGGACCGATTTCTACGCTCGATCAGGTCACCTCCGACCGGACGAAGCCATGTCGCTTGCCCCCAGCGTGCAGCAGTTCCTCGCGCGTCGCACGAGCGCCGGCGCGCAGACTCTCGACGCCCTCGAGCTGCGCACCGCGCGGCAGCGCTTCGATTACTACACGCCGCTCGGCGACGTGCCGCCGCGCGCGCTCGCGGCCGTCGAAGACCTGACGATCGAAACGCGCGACCACGCCCGGCTGGACGCGCGCGTCTACTATCCGGCGCCGCCGTGCTGGGCCGATCCGCAGCCCGCCTTGCTGTTCTTTCATTCGGGCGGCTATGTCGTCGGCAGCGTCGCGACCGCCGACGCGCTATGCCGCGCGCTCGCCGACGAAGCCGGCTGCGCGGTCGTCTCGGTCGGCTATCGGCTGGCGCCGGAATACCGCTTCCCGCATGCCGTCGACGATGCATTCGACGCCCTCCGCTGGCTGCATGCGAACGCGGCGTCGCTGGCCATCGACGGCACGCGGCTCGCCGTCGGCGGCGAAAGCTCCGGGGCCACGCTCGCGACCGTCTGCGCGGTCGGCGCGCGCGACAGCGGCATCCGTCTCGCGCTGCAACTGCTGGTTTATCCGGCGCTGTCGGCGGGAATGGAAACCGAAGCGCATCGTCAATTTGGCGACGGCTATTTTCTGTCGCTCGACATCATCCGCTGGATCCAGCGGCATTACCTCGCCACTGCGGATGACCGCCGCGACTGGCGCTTCGCGCCGCTCGACGGCGAGCGCGACGCCCCGCGCGACTGGAGCGGACTCGCGCCCGCATGGATCGTCTCGGCGGAATACGACCCGCTGCGCGATGAACACGCGCGCTACGTCGACAAACTGAAGCGCCACGGCAATGAAGCGAGCGTCGTCTATTACCCGGGCATGATCCACGGCTTTTTCTCGATGGGCGGCATGATTCCGGAGGCGTCGCTCGCGCATCGCGACGCGGCCCGCATGCTGCGCTCAGCGTTGGGCATCCCGTGAATCGGACACGCGCTCGATTCCCGCGCCACTATCTCGCCGCTCGGGCAGCACGTTCCAGCCACGCAGGATCGCCGCGATCTGCCGCGCGTAGCGGTCGCGCAATGCCGGCGTCGCCGAATGGTACGCGCCCACCGCCGCCCACGTATTGCCGTACCTGACGATCTGCCGCCGCAATTGCCACGCGGCGATGTAGATGTTCTTGCACGGCGTCATCAGTTCGTCGCGCGTGATGCCGTAGCGCGACAGCGTGCGCAAATGAATCGAGTTGATCTGCATGACGCCGTAATCGGTCGAGCCGTTCGCGTTCGCATGCGTCGCGCCAGGCTGGTTGCGCGACTCCTGCCACGCGATCGCGCGCAGAATCAGCGGATTGACATGCTGATAGGCGGCGGCATCGTCGAAACAGTTGGCCTGCGCGGGCGTTGCGGCGCTCGCCGCGCAGGCAATCGCGAGGCCGACGGCACACGCATGCACGCGCGATGCAGCATGCGCGCGCAGGGCTCGCGCATCGACGCGACGAGTCGGGCAGAAGGCGGAAAGCACTGACGTCACGATTAAAACGCGTCTGGTGAACCGGGGCTCTCATCATGCCCGGAGCACCGTGCGCCGCGTTCCGTTCGCGCGAACCCGCGCGCGGCGATGCGAAGCGCGCCGTCGCGTCTATTCCATTTGCGCTGATTTGCTTACGGCGAAAGATCGGTTCGTCAGGCTCGCGCCCGCGGGTACGATGGATCGGCCCATGCATCCCTAACTTTTTCGCCTGCCATGTCCACGACAACAAATCGAAACCACCGCCGCTCGTTCATCAAACTCTCCGTGGGCGCCGCCGCGGCAGCCGCATCGGTCGCCGTCTCGACACTGGTGTCGCCGCTCGCGTTTGCGCAGGCGCCGTCGCAAGCCGCGCCGCGCTCGCTGCGGATCGGCAATCAGAAGGGCTACCTCAATCTGCTCAAAGGCCGCGGCACGCTCGAAAAGCGGCTTGCGCCGCTGAATGTATCTGTGAGCTGGACGGAGTTTGCCGCTGGCCCCGTGCAACTCGAGGCGCTGAACGTCGGCTCGATTGATTTCGGCGATGTCGGCGAAGCGCCGCCCATCTTCGCGCAGGCCGCCGGCGCGCCGCTCGCCTATGTCGCGGCGACGGTGCCGCGGCCGCAATCCGAAGCCGTGCTGGTGCCGCCGGGCTCGTCGATCCGCTCGGTGGCGGATCTCAAGGGCAAGAAGATCGCGCTCAACCGGGGCAGCAACGTCCACTACTTTCTCGTCAAGCTGCTGCGTCAGCATGGCCTGCAATACTCCGACGTGAACGTGGCTTACCTCGCGCCCGCCGATGCGCGCGCCGCGTTCGAACGCGCCTCCATCGACGCATGGGTGATCTGGGACCCGTTCTTCGCCGCCGCGCAAAAGACGCTCGGCGCGCGCGTGGTGGCGGATGCGAGCGGCGTCGTCGGCAATCGCGGCTACTACTTCTCGTCGCAGAGCTATGTGGCGAAAAATCCCGACGTGATCCGGATCGTGATCGAGGAAATCGAGAAGGTCGACCAATGGGGCAGCCGCAACAAGGACCAGTTGTCGAGCGAACTGGCGCAGCTTTGGGGCTTGCCGAAACCGGTCGTGGATGCCGCCGTGGCGCGTCAGCAGTTCGGCACCGAGCGCATCACGCGCGCGATTCTCGGCGAACAGCAGCAGATCGCGGACGCGTTCCTCGACCTCGGCCTGATTCCGAAACACGTCGACGTGCTGAGGGCCGGACCGCCGAATCTGGCCTGAGCAGGAGCTTGCAGACACTGCGGCCAGCGCTTAAAAGCCGTGTCCCGGGATAGCTTCCTGTAAAGCCCGGCACAACTCCGGGTTGCTCTCGCGGCCGCGGTGGACTAAATCTAAAGCCGGGGCGCGCTCGGTGGATTCAGCGCGCACAGCGCAAGGCGGCGGTCCCACGTCGCGCCACGCCCCGAGCCAGACAGAGGAGATACCGTCATGGGCATGCGCCCCGATCCCACGTTCCACGCCTCGCCGCGTCTCGCGATGGATGCGCCCGCGGAAGAATACGCGTACACGCTGCTGCTCAGCCCCGATTTCTCGCAGCCGGACGCACTCGCGGTCATCGACGTGAAGCCCGGCTCGCCGACTTATAGCCAGGTGGTTCACACGGTGCCCGTGCCGAACAAGGGCGACGAATTCCATCATTTCGGCTGGAACGCGTGTTCGTCGGCGCTCTCGCCGCTCACCGGCCACGCGTTTCTCGAACGGCGCTATCTGATCATTCCGGGCATGCGCTCGTCGCGCATTTACATCGTCGATACGAAGCCGCATCCGACCGAGGCGAAGATTCACAAGATCATCGAGCCCGAGGAAATCTTCCGCAAGACCGGCTATTCGCGTCCGCACACGGTTCATTGCGGACCCGAAGGCATTTACGTGAGCACGCTCGGCGGCGCAGGGCCGGACGGCACCGACGGCCCTCCCGGCATCTTCATCATGGACTGCGAAACGTTCGAGGTGCTCGGCCGCTGGGAAATCGACCGTGGTCCGCAGCAAAAGCACTACGACTTCTGGTGGAATCTGCCGCGCGACTACATGGTGTCGAGCGAATGGGCGTTGCCGCCGCAGTTCGAAAACGGCATCGTGCCTGAGGACCTGCTCGCGAACAAATACGGCCACGCCGTGCACTTCTGGGACCTTCGCGCGCGGCGCAATGTGCAGACGATAGATCTCGGCGCGAATCACCAGATGGCGCTCGAAGTGCGGCCCGCGCACGACCCGAGCCGCGAATACGGCTTTATCGGCGTGGTGGTCGACACGACCAATCTCGAAGGCTCGATCTGGACCTGGTGGCGCGAAGGCGGACAGTTTCACATCGAGAAGACGGCGACCATTCCACCGGAGCCCGCCGACCCGGCATCGCTGCCGCCGCTGCTGCAAGGATTCGGCGCCGTGCCGCCGCTCGTCACGGACATCGATCTTTCCATCGACGATAAATTTCTTTACGTCGCCTGCTGGGGCACCGGCGAAATGCGCCAATACGACGTGACCGAGCCGCGCAAGCCGAAGCTCGCCGGCTCTGTGCATCTTGGCGGCATCGTGCGGCGCACGCCGCATCCGAACGGCGAGGCGTTCACGGGCGGCCCGCAGATGGTCGAGATCAGCCGGGACGGCAAGCGCGTCTACTGGACCAACTCGCTTTACTCGACGTGGGATAACCAGTTCTATCCGAACGGCGTGCCCGCCGCGCAGGTGATGGCGCATGCGGACCCGGCGGGCGGCCTCGCGCTCGCGGACGATTTCTGGGTCAGGTTCCCCGACGGCTACCGCGCGCATCAGATCCGTCTGGAAGGCGGCGACTGCTCGACGGATTCGTTCTGCTATCCGTCGGTGGGCGTTTGAGCGCAGGCTGGTCGCACGCGGGCCTGTGGCTCGCGGTCGTCGCAAGCGGTTGTTATCACGGCGCAAATCCGGCGATGGGATGGCCGCTCGCCGTATCGAGCGCATTGATGCAACGGAAAGCGTGCGCGCTTGTTAGCGCGCTGCTGTGGCTCGCGACCGGCCATGTGCTGGCGATCTTCCTGATGGTGATGCCGTTCGCGATGCTCGGCGCGCTGCTCGCGTGGCAGCGCGAAATCCAGGCGGGCGCGAGCGCGCTCGTGATCGGCTTCGGCGTCTTCCTGTTGCTGTGGCGGCGTCATCCGCGAGTGCTCGCGCGCATTGCGCCGTCGCGGCTCGCGCTGTGGTCGTTCGCAATCGCGCTCGCGCACGGCGCGGGACTGATGCTCGTGCCGATCTACCTGGGCCTGTGCAGCGCGAACGATCTCGACCGCGCGCACGAAGCCGCGCAGACGCTGATGCAGTCGCGGCTCGGCATGGCGCTCGTCGTGTCCGGCGTGCATGCTGCGGCGATGGTGCTCACGGGCGGCGCGATCGCGTGGCTCGTCTACCGTTATCTCGGGCTCAGGTTCGTGTCGCGAAGCTGGTTCAATCTCGACGCAATTTGGGCGTTCAGTTTTATTCTCGTCGGCACGCTTGCGCTCATGCTGAATGCGCGCGATTTTGCGTGGTCGTGAATGGATGGACCGCGCGCCGAAACGCGCGGCGCGGTCCATTCACGTTATCGCGCTACTACGCTGCTGCGAGCGCCGCATCACGACCGCAGGGACGCAGCGACGCATCATGGACGCAGCACAGCCGCCCTATTCCACGTTCGAAGCCTCCCGAACCACAGACGACACACTGTCGAAAGAGCGATCACCCATTCGTTTGAGCACGGCCAGAACTTCGCCGTCCGCGCCATTGCGCTGCGCAAGCTCGACCAGCTTGTCGCGGGTGGTCGGAAACTCCGCCCCTTCGAGCGCGCGTTCGATTTCCTCCATGCGCGGTTCGTCGGGATGGCGGTGGTTCTGCGAGCGAGCGGGATGCTGAGCCATATTCATCTCCTTGCCGGTGGAAAAGCCTGGTCTCAACGGTTTCGCATAATGTGTGCCGCGCGCTTATTTGCCCGCCGCGCCCTGCGTTCTGAAACGCCACTCGGTGACTTCGTGGAACGTCTCGCCGGGCCGCAGCACCGTCGACGGAAACGCCGGCTGGTTCGGCGCATCCGGAAAATGCTCGGCCTCGAGCGCGAACGCGTCGCCCTGCCGGTAGGTCTTGCCCGATGTGCCGACCACGCTGCCGTTCAGGCCGTTGGCGGTGTAGAACTGCAAGCCGGGCTGCGTCGTATAAAGCTCGAGCACGCGGCCGCTTGCCGGATCGACGGCGCGCGCCGCAAAGCGCGGGGGCGCGTTTTCGCTGGACTTGTCCGCCGCGTTGCTTTCCTGCCGCGCCGCATCAAGCACCCAGTTCTGATCGAAGCCGTGCGCGTAGACCAGTTGCCTGAACGACGAACGCAGCCGCTCGCCGATCGCGGTCGGCTTGCGCAAGTCCATCGGCGTGCCGGCCACGCTCGCGAGTTCGCCGGTTGGGATCGACGTCGAATCGGTCGGCGTGTAGCGCGACGCCCCGATCTGGATCGTCTGCCGCTCGATGCTGCCGCTGCCCTCGCCCGCCAGATTGAAATACGAGTGATTGGTGAGATTGACGACGGTCGGCTTGTCGGTGCTCGCCTGATAGTCGATGCGGAACACGTCGTCGTCCGTCAGCGTGTAGGTGACCCGCGTGGTGAGCGTGCCCGGAAACCCATTCTCGCCGTCGGGGCTCACGTAGCTCAGTTCGGCACTCGCGCCGTGGGGCGATTCGACCGGCTTCACGGTCCATATCTTCGCATCGAAACTCGACGGACCGCCGTGCAGCGTGTTCGGCGGATCGTTGACGGGCAGCGTCCACGTCTGGCCGTCGAGGGTAAAGCGTCCGTTCGCGATGCGGTTCGCATAGCGGCCGATCAGCGCGCCGAAATGGATGTTGCCGTTGAACTTCTCATAGTCGGCAAGACTCGCGAAGCCGAGCACGATGTTGGCCATGCGGCCATGACGGTCCGGCGTGCGAAGCTCGCTGATGACGCCGCCATAGCTCAGAAAGCTCACCGTCAAGCCGTGCGCGTTCGTGAGCGTGTAACGCGTGACGGGATGACCATCGGCGGTAACGCCATACGGCGCCTGCGTCAGCGAGCCCGCGACGGACACGCATGGCAGCCACGCGCACGACAGCGCCACGAGCGTCGCACCGCCAAATCTCGCCGTGCCCGCTTGCACGCGATTTTTCGCGCTGCGGGGCGCGCCTTCGCCGGATCGCGCGACGACATACGGTGCCTGCGAATTCATGCACGACTCCTGGAAGCAAATAGGCAGCGCTTTGCAAAGCGCATGCCTCGCGCGTGCGCCAGGCCTCTCGCGGGGCTTTAAACGGTCGCAGCATTATGTCTGCCAAATTTTCAACGGACGTAGAGCAAATACACGCCGCCCGCCGCTTGCAATAGCGGCGAGCGCAGTCACACGCGGTCGAATGCACCCGGCTGACATGCCGTGGAATGCGACTTGCATGCCGGTTGCCACTGACCGCTGCACGAACCCGCTGCACGACCCTTTTGCACGAACCCGTTGCACAAACCCGCAGCACGCGCCGCCATGAGTGAACCCGACCCGATGCAATCCGAACTGCTCGACCCGCCGTCGCGCGATACCGCCGACGCGCCGCCCGCCGTCCCGAACGGCGCGGTGATGGACACCGGCTCCACCTGCGAATGGATTCTCCAGGCGCACCGCGCAAGCGTGCTGATCGACGCGGCTTCGTACTACGCGGTCCTGCGCAAGGTGATTCCGCGCGCGCGTCATTCGGTGTTCATCCTCGGCTGGGATATCGACAGCCGCATCGAGCTGGTTCCCGGCGGCGTCGACGACGGCTTTCCGCCGAAACTTTCCGAGTTCCTATGCGCGGTGCTCGACGCGAATCCGCAGTTGCGCATCTATCTGCTCGGCTGGGATTTCGCGATGCTGTATGCGTTCGAGCGCGAATGGCTGCCCTCGTACAAACCGGCGTGGCATGCGCACCGCCGCTTGTGGTTCCGGCTCGACGGCCGGCATCCGCTCGGTGCATCGCATCACCAGAAAATCGTCGTGATCGACGACAGCCTCGCGTTCACCGGCGGCATCGACCTCACCGGCTCGCGCTGGGACACGCCCGAGCATCGGCCCGACGATCCGCTGCGCAAGAATCTCGGCAAGACGAGCTACGAGCCGATGCACGACGCGCAACTGATGTTCGACGGCCCCGCGGCCGCCGCCATCGCGCATCTGGCCCGCGAGCGCTGGCGCCGCTCGCGCCGCAGCGGCAAGGCCGGCCGGCCGTTCAACGGCAAGTCGCCGCCGCGCACGGATTTGTGGCCGTCCGACATCGAGCCGGATTTCGCCGACGTCGATCTGGGCATCTCGCTCACGGAGCCGGCCTACGACGGCCGGCCCGCGATCCAGCAGGTGAAGGCGCTGCATCTGGCCGCCGTGGCCGCCGCGCGCCGCAACATCTATATCGAGAACCAGTACTTCACGGCGAATTCGGTCGGCTCGGCGCTGCAAAAGCGTATCGCGGAACCGGACGGCCCCGATCTCGCCGTCGTGTGTCCGTACCGGCAGAGCGGCTGGCTTCAGGAAGCGACGATGGGCGTGCTGCGCGCCCGTCTGCACAAGCTGCTGAAAACGGCGGACAGCAACGGCCGCTATGCGATGTACGCGCCCGCCGTCGATGCGCCGAACGGCCGCTTCATCAACGTGCACAGCAAGATCATGATCGTCGACGAGCGGCTGCTCGTGATCGGCAGCGCGAACCTCAACAATCGTTCGATGGTGCTCGACTCCGAGTGCTGCATCGTGATCGACGCCCGCGACAATCCCGAGCGGCAAGCGGCGATCGCGCGGATTCGCAACCGCCTGCTCGCCGAACATCTCGATTCGAGCGAAGCCGACGTGGACGAGGCGCTCGCGCGGCATGGCCGGCTCAACGCGGCGATCGCGAGCATCAAGAGCAACAGCGATTCGGTGCGCACGCTCGAACCGTTGACGCCGGAAGTGCCGCCCGAACTGCGCGACATCGCGGATGGCGTTCACGTGCTCGACCCCGAAGCGCCGATCGCCGCCAATGAACTGCTCGCGCAGTTCCTGCCGGAGCCGACACATCGTCCGGTGATTGCGAAGTTGCTGGTGCTCGGCGCGCTGGCGCTCGGCGTCGTCGCGCTCACTGTCGTCTGGCGCTTCACGCCGTTCGGTCACGAACTCAGCTTCGCGAAGCTCACCTCGGAGACGCAACGGCTCGCGGCCACGCACTTCGGCCCGATTGCGGTGGTGGCGATGTACGTGGTGGCCGCGCTGCTTTCGGTGCCGGTGACGTTGCTGATCGCCGTGACGGGCCTCGTGTTCGGCGCGATAGCGGGCGCCGCCTATGCGCTCACGGGGACGCTGATCGCCGCGGCGGCGGGCTGGGCGGTGGGCGCCTGGCTCGGCCGCGACGCCGTGCGCGAACTGGCCGGCGCGCGCCTGAATCAGCTCAGCGAACGCTTGCGCAGCAAGGGACTCGTCGCGGTGATCCTGTTGCGGCTCGTGCCGGTCGCGCCGTTTTCGATCGTCAATCTCGCGGCGGGCGCATCGCATATCCGCTTCTGGGATTTCATGGCGGGCACCGCGATCGGCATGGCGCCGGGCGTCTTGCTGGCGACGTCGTTTGCTCGCCAACTCGTCACGGCGGTCAGGCATCCGACGCCGCTTTCGTTGCTGCTGGTGGCCGCGATCGGCGTGGCGCTGGTGTCCATGTCGCTCGTCTTGCGGCGCATGCTGATGAGGCGGCAATGAGTGGCCGCGCCAACGAAACCGTGACCCTCGAAGAAGCGCAGCCCGTGCCGCGCGTGCGTACAGCGTCGGCTCATACACGCGACGCGGGGGAGCCGCTGCGCATCGTCACATACAACATTCACGGCGCGGTGGGCACGGACGGCAAACGCTCGGCGGCGCGCATCGCCGAAGTGATCGCGGCCTTGAACGCCGACGTGGTCGCGTTGCAGGAAGTGCCGCTCGGCGGCGCGGCGAGCATCGACGTGCTGCGCGAATTGCAGGACCTGACCGGCATGCACGCGGTGCCCGGCCCGACGCTCGACGGACCCGACCGGCGCTTCGGCAACGCGGTGCTGACCAATCTGCCGGTGCTCGCGGTGCGCACGCTGGACCTGTCGTTCGGCAGCCGCGAAGCGCGCGGCGCGCTCGATGTCGACATCGACACCGGTAATGGCTTGATGCGGATCGTCGCGACGCATCTCGGCCTGTCGGCGCGCGAACGACGTGCCCAGGTGCGGCTGTTGCTCGAAGCGTTCGATACGCCCGATCTTCCCGTGATCCTGCTCGGCGATCTGAACGAATGGTTCGTGTGGGGATGGCCGCTGCGGGCGCTGCTCACGCGCTTTGGCCGGGTCGCCGCGCCGCGCACGTTTCCGTCGCGCTTTCCGGCGTTTGCGCTCGACCGCGTGTGGGTGCATCCGGCCGCGCGTCTCGTCGATATCGAGGTGGATAGAAGCAGGCCGGCGCGTATTGCGTCGGATCATCTGCCGCTGGTCGCGCGGGTGTTGCGCTGAATTGAATGCTTGTGGCGAACGGCGGGTTGTTGTCGTTGTTGCGAGGGCTTGATGGAACGGCGCGTGCTGCGTTTGCCGTAGACATTGCGATTGGTGTCGTTCGCTATGGACTGGCACCGCCCTCAGCTTGCAATCTCAGCCAGGAGATCCCTCATGACCGAGCAGCCCGACCGTTCTTCCACTTCGCGTTCTTCCAGTCCGAACAACGAGCCTGTCGCGCCGCCCTCGCCGTCCACGCCTTCACGCGAGGGCATGTCGGGGCCGGGGCCGGCTCAGCCGCAGCCGATTCCGTCGCCCGCGCCCGGCACGCCGCGCACGCCGGGCGGCAGTCAGCTCGACGCCATCGACGAAGCCGACGCCGACAAGGTCGTGCCGAAGGACCCCAAAGAGACGCAACTGCGCGACACGATCTCGCCGCCGGGCGCGGGCAGCCATAGCGTCGACGACGACGGCTCGCCGCCCAAGCCGTTATAAGTCGGCGCGAGCGGCGCGGTCAGTCCGTCAGTCGATCAAGCCTCGATCTTCGACATGACCGCCGTTGCCGGATCGTAGCGATAGCCCTTCTGCTCAAGACGTTCGGCGAGCGTCGCGCTGATGAATTTCTGCTGCGCGTCGCGTGAAATCAGATCGTGGTCCGGCTTCAGCCGCTCGAGTTCCGATGACAACCTGCGCAAGAGCGCGACTTCGGCGGCGCTGCGGGCGTCGAGGAACGTCACTTTCTGATTGGTCGCGCTCAGGCGCTGCTTGAGTTCCTTGGCATGCGCGATCCACTGCTCGGCGAGCGTGCGCAGTTCGGCGTAGGCCTTTTCGTGAGCCTTCGCCTGACTCGTCATCTGACGGCGCAGCGACGCGATCTCGTCGGCCATTACGGCTTCTTTCGACTCATCGTCGGCGGACAGTCCTTCCGGCGACGTGCCCTGCTGCTGCGCGTGCGCCGTTTCGAGTTCGGCAAGCTGACGCTCCAGTTCCGCGACGCGCTGTTCGGCCGCCTGCGCGCGGCTCGTTGCCGCCGACGCATCCTGGGCGAGCCGGGTCGTTTCAGCCGTCGCCGCCGCGTTGGCCTCGCTCATCGCCGCAAGCTGATCGCGCGCGGCGGCGAGTTCGTGCTGCACGCGCTCGACCTCGGCGCGCTGAGCCGCGGCTTCGTCGCCGTGAGCCGCGTGCGCGTCGCGCTCTGCCGCGAGTTCGGCGCGCGCCTGGTCAAGCTCGGTCTGCAGCGCGGCGAGTTGCGCGAGGCTTTCGCTGGCTTGCAACGCGGCGTCCTGTGCACGCGATGACGCCGCGTTCGATTCGTCCGCCCATCGTTGGACTTCTCTCGCGTGGGCCTCGCCGGCTTCGCCCAACGCGGCCGCTTTCTCGTGCGCGGCGTCGCGCTCGGCGATCAGCCGCGCGATTTCTTCGTCCCTGGCGACGGTCGCGGCGTTCAACGCTTCGCGTGCGCCGCGCTCTTCGGTCAGCGACGTTTCAGCGGCTTCGAGGCGGGCTTGCATAGCCGACGCGTGTTGCTCGGCTTCGGCAAGGCGAGCTTCCGCCGTCGATGCGCGTTCCTCGGCGTGAGCCACGCGGCCTTCGGCGTCTCGTACGCGCTCGTCGGTCTCGGTCGCGCGAGCTTCGGCGGCCGATGCGCGTTCTTCGGTTTGCGCGACGCGAGCTTCAGCAGTGGATGCGCGCTCGTCAGCTTCGGCGATCCGCGCTTCAGCGGCCAACGCCCGCTCCTCGGTTTGCGTGACGCGCGCTTCTGCGGCGAATGCGCGCTCGTCAGCCTCCGCGATCCGCGCTTCAGCGGCCAACGCCCGCTCTTCCGTTTGCACGACGCGCGCTTCGGCCGCCGATGCCCGCTCGTCAGCCTCCGCAATACGCGCCTCCGCAGCCAACGCCCGCTCCTCCGCCTCCCCGACACGCGCCTCGCTGGCGGCCTCGCGTTCCTCCGTCTGCGCAACGCGCGCCTCCGCCGCCGCGGCGCGGTCCTCGAGTTCAGCGACGCGATCCTCCGCGGTCTTTGCACGGTCCCGCAGCGCCGACAGTTCGGTCGCGAGGCGATTCACGGCCTCTTCGGAAATGCTCAGCGCGTTCGTGAGCGTCGCGACGCGTTCGCGCGCGAGTTCGGCCTCGGCGAGCGTGTTCTGATACTCGGCGAGCGCCTCGTCACGCTCGGCGGCGAGCGCCTCCGCGTGGCCGCCCGCCAGCGCGAGCCGCTGATTGACGACCCGCTCGGCTTCCTCGCGCGCGCTCGCCCACAGATTGCCGGCGGCGCTCAGCATGGTTTGCGCGACGTCGTCCGGCAAGCCGGTCATGACCGACGCCGGCGCCTCCGCCGACGCAGGCTGGCGCGCTTGCCGCCAACGCTCGACGGCCGCCGACACGGCGACGATCGAACCGCAGCGCAGTTCGCCCCAGATTGCCAGCGCGGACACCTTCTTGCCTTCGCCGGCCATGCGGTCCGCGATTTGAGCCACCCGTTCGTCGGTGACGATGTCTGTTTCCATGGACATGAACGCCTCGAAAATCAAAGTAAGCAGGCGGGGATGGAGCGTTCCGCGCCGTCGTGAGTGGCAGGTATTTTACCGGGCAATGCGGCAATGCCGCGAGGCCGCGGCGGCCTGATCCGCGCGCGCGCCGCGGCTCGAACAGGCCGCATCGTCACTTGCCGCTATACACCACCTTCCAGACCACGTTGCCGACATCGTCGGCGACATACAACGCGCCGGCCTTATCGACGGCGACGCCGACGGGCCGCCCGAGCGCGTGGCCATCGGCGCTGAGAAAGCCGCTCAGGAAAGTCTCCGGCATGCCCGCCGGCCGCCCGTGCTCGAACGGCACGAAAACGACCTTGTAGCCGCTGTATTCCTTGCGATTCCACGAGCCGTGCTGGCCGACGAAAGCGCCGCCCCAGTAATGCTGCGGAAAGCTCCTGCCGGTATAGAACGCAAGTCCGAGCGATGCCGTGTGATTGCCGAGCGCATAGTCCGGCGTGAGCGCGCTCGCCACCTTGTCGGGCCGCTGCTCCTTCACGCGCGTATCGACGTGCTGGCCGTAATAGCTGTAGGGGAAGCCGTAAAAGCCGCCGTCCTTCACCGCGGTCATGTAGTCGGGCACGAGGTTATCGCCCAATTCGTCGCGTTCGTTGACGGCGGCCCACAACGCGCCGCTCTCCGGCTGCCAGTCCATCCCGTTCGGATTGCGCAGCCCCGCTGCGAACACGCGGGAGCGCCCCGTCGCGGGCGTGAATTCGAGGATCATCGCGTGCCCCTCTTCGGCCTCGATGCCGTTTTCCCCGACGTTGCTGTTCGAGCCGACCGTCACATAGAGACGCTGCCCGTCGCGGCTCGCCACCACATTCTTGGTCCAGTGATGATTGATCGGCCCGGCCGGCAGATCGGCCACCTTCTCGCCGGGTGTTGTGATCTGCGTATCGCCCGCGCGATACGGAAAGCGCAGCAGCGCGTCGGTGTCCGCGACATACAGCGAGTCGCCGACGAGCGCCATGCCGAACGGCGAATGAAGCCCCGAGATCAGCACGCTGCGGCTTTGCGCGGTGCCGCCCTGGCCGCGCAGCAGCACGATCCGGTCGGGACTCGGCACGCCCGCGCCCGCGCGCTTCATCACGAACTTCATTACCTGCTTGCGAACCCAGCCGACAATGCCGCCGTGCTCGTCGTGCTGCGCGGGCGCATTGCTCTCGGCGACCAGCAGATCGCCGTCAGGCAGCGGATACACCCAGCGCGGATGCTCGAGCCCGCTCGCGAAGGCCGTCACCGTGAAGCCCGGCGGCGCGATGGGGATGCTCTGGCTCGAGCGCGTTTGCACGGGCGCGATGTTGATGGTCGGCAGCAGCGAGGTTTGCGGCGACGGCAGTTCGGGACGCGGTCCCAAACCCGTGTCGCCGATGTCCTCCGTCGTCGACGCGCAGGCGGCCAGACTCAGCGCGAGCATCGCGGCGACTGCGCCGAGGCGCGCTTCGGCCCATCGCGTGTGAAGCTTGTTCATTACATTCGCCTCGCAGGTTGCGGATTTTATGCGCGTGCCTAGACCTCGCCGCGCCGTAGCAGATAATCGAGCCCGCCGACCCGAAACCATCGATAGCCATACGGCTCGAGCACGACCGCATGACGGCCGTCGTCCTTCTCCTCGCTGTGATCGTCCGAGAGCAGGTTGATGAGCCGGTTCTGTTCCGGCTCCTTGCAGCCCGAGCGGAATTTCACCGTGCATGCCTGCGCGCCGAAGTTATGCAGGCATATCACCGAGTTGTTGCGCCAGTCGTAGCGAAGCGCGAGCACATCGTTGCGCGAGGTGCGCAGCACGGCGAAGTCGCCCCAACTGATTTCCGGCACTTCGCGGCGCATGCGGATCATGCGTTCCATCCAGTTCAGCAGCGAATTCGGATCGCGCCGCTGCGTCGCGACATTGATGCGCTCGAACCCGTAAGCGCCGCCCGTGATCACGCGGCACGGCGGCTTCGGGTGCTTGGTGAAGCCGCCTTCCGGTTCCGTCGACCATTGCATCGGCGTGCGCGCGCATTCGCGCTCGGGCAGGCGCAGGTCGTCGCCCATGCCGATTTCATCGCCGTAACGGAACACCGGCGTGCCGGGTAACGTCAGCATCAGACTGTAGGCGAGTTCGAGCCGGCGCCGGTCGCCCGCGAGCATCGGCGCAAGCCGGCGGCGAATGCCGCGCTCATAGAGCTGCATGTCGGGCTCGGGCGCGAACGCGGCAAACACGGCGTCGCGCTGCTCGGGCGTGAGGCGGCCAAGATCGAGCTCGTCGTGATTGCGCAGAAACACGCCCCATTGCGCGGTCGACGGACGCGGCCGCGTGGCCGTCAGCGCTTTTTTCAGCGGCGCGGTATCGCCGGTTGCCAGCGTGTAGAACGTGTGCTGATTGAGCTGGAAATTGAACATCATCTGCAGACGCTCGCCCTGATCGCCGAAATATTCGAGGTCGGTATTGGGCAGCACGTTGGCCTCGGCGAGAATGATCGCGTCGCCCTGACGCCATTGCAGGAACTCGCGAAACGCGCGCAGCATGTCGTATTGCTCGACGGGCTTCTTGACCTTCGGGCCTTTCGTCGCGATCACGAAAGGCACCGCGTCCATGCGAAAGCCCGACACGCCGAGCTGGATCCAGAAGCCCATGATCTTCAGCAATTCCGCGCGCACGTACGGGTTCGCCGTGTTGAGGTCCGGCTGAAAGTCGTAGAAGCGATGGAAATACCAGCGCTTCGCCTGCTTGTCGAACGACCATGTGGACTTCTGCACGCCGGGAAATACCACGCCGTCTTTGGCGTTCGGCGGCTGCCTGTCGGACCAGACATACCAGTCGCGATACTGCGACTCAGGATCGCTGCGTGCTTCCCTGAACCACGGGTGCTGATCGGACGTGTGATTAATGACCAGGTCGATCATCACGCGCAAGCCGCGCTCGCGGCACGCATGCGTGAACTCGGAGAAGTCGCCGAGCGTGCCGTATTTCGGATCGACGTTGTAGTAGTCGCAGATGTCGTAGCCGTTATCGCGCCCCGGCGAAGGCTGGAAAGGCATCAGCCACACCGTCGTCACGCCGAGCCCCTGCAGGTAGTCGAGGCGGCGCAGAAGGCCCTTGAAGTCGCCGACACCGTCGCCGTTCGCGTCCATGAACGTGCCTACCGAGAGGCAATACACAATCGCGTTCTTGTACCAAAGGTCATTGAGCATGCAACCTGCGCCTTGCGCCATAACAATCGATCGTTGAGAGGACTTGCAATGTCGGAACTGGCATGGTGGCAACGCGGCGTGATCTATCAGATCTATCCGCGCTCGTTTCAGGACAGCAACGGCGACGGCATCGGCGATCTCGCGGGCATGAGCTCGCGTCTGCCGTATCTCGCCGAACTGGGCGTCGATGCAGTGTGGGTGTCTCCGATCTACCCGTCGCCCATGGCCGACTTCGGTTACGACGTCGCGGACTACTGCAACATCGACCCGATGTTCGGCACTCTGGCCGACTTCAAGCAATTCGCGGACCGCGCCCACGGACTCGGCATGAAGGTGCTGCTCGACTTCGTGCCGAATCATTCGTCGGACCGGCATCCGTGGTTCGAGGAAAGCCGCTCGTCGCGCGACAATCCGAAGCGCGACTGGTATCTGTGGCGCGATCCGGCGCCCGGCGGCGGGCCGCCTAACAACTGGCAGAGCCGCATGGGCGGGTCCGCGTGGGAATGGGACGAGCGTACCGGCAAGTACTACTATCACGCGTTCCTGCGCGAACAGCCGGATCTGAACTGGCGCAACCCGCAGGTGCGCCGCGCGATGGACGACGTGCTGCGGTTCTGGCTGGATCACGGCGTCGACGGCTTTCGTGTCGACGTGCTGTGGCTTCTCATCAAGGACGCGCAGTTCCGCGACAATCCGCCGAACCCCGCCTATGAGCCGGGTCAGCCCGACCATCACCGGCAATTGCACACGTACACCGAAGACCAGCCCGAAGTGCACGACATCGTGCGCTCGATGCGCGCCACGCTCGCCGAATACGGCCAGCGTGTGCTGATCGGCGAGATCTATTTGCCGGTTCCGCAACTCATCCGCTATTACGGCGCGAACGGCGACGGCGCGGACATGCCGTTCAATTTCCAGTTGCTCAACGCAACATGGCATGCCGGCGAAATCGCACGCATGATCCGCGATTACGACACCGCGCTGCCCGAACACGCATGGCCGAACTGGGTGCTCGGCAATCACGACAATCCGCGCGTCGCTTCGCGCGTGGGCCTCGCGCAGGCACGCGTGGCCGCGGTGCTGCTGCTGACGCTGCGCGGCACGCCGACGCTGTATTACGGCGATGAAATCGGTATGACGGATGGCGTGATTCCGCCGGATCAGGTGCAAGACCCCGCTGAAATCCGCCAGCCTGGCATCGGCCAGGGACGCGATCCCGAGCGCACGCCGATGCAATGGGACACGTCGCTGCCGAACGCCGGTTTTACAACCGGCAGGTCATGGTTACCGGTCGCGAGCGAGACGAGCGTGCATATCCAGAACGGCGATCCGTCGAGCATGTTGTCGCTTTATCGCCGGCTGCTTAAATTGCGGCGCAACAATGCGGCGCTCGTGCAAGGCGCGATTGAACACGTCGCGGCTTATGGCGATGTGCTGACATACGAGCGGCATCACCGCGGCCAGCGTTTGTTCATTGCGCTGAACATGGGTGCAGCGGATGCCGAAGTCGAATCGCGTGAGGGCGTGGTGCTGCTCTCCACATTTGCGGGCCGCGACGGCCAGCCGCTCCGGCAAGGCGCGAATCGTCTTGCTGCGGGCGAGGCGCTGATTGCGTCGGTGTAATAGTTATTCTGCGCTTGCGGCCAGCGCTTCTTCGGGACTCTTCGGCAGCACCACTCTGAAGGTCGAGCCGTGCCCAACTTCGGAGCGCACCTCGATGCGCCCGCCCTGCTTCCTGACGATGCCATACGAAATCGACAAGCCGAGCCCCGTGCCTGTGCCGACCGGTTTGGTTGTAAAAAACGGATCGAAGATGCGGTCGCGATGTTCCGGCTTGATGCCCTGTCCGCTGTCTTCCACTTCGATCCATACGCTCGTTTCGTCGTGACCTGTGCGCACGACGATGTGCCCATGCCCTTCGATGGATTGCGCCGCGTTCATCAGCAGATTCATGAATACCTGGTTGAGTTGCGACGGAATGCATTCGAGCTCGGGAATCGCGCCGAACTCGCGCTTTAACTCAGCCTTGTACTTCAGCTCATTCCAGACGATGTTGATCGTCGTGTCGAGATTGCTCTCGAGATTGGCCCACTGCTTCTCGGCCTTGTCGACATGCGAAAAGTCCTTCAAGCCCTGCACGATGCGCTTGACTCGCTGCAAGCCTTCCACGGATTCGGAGAGCAGCGTCGGAATATCGCTGCGCAGATAGTCGATGTCGATCTCGCGCTTCAGTTCGATGAGCGCGGCCCGCGACTCCGCAATCAGCTCGGCCTCGCTGCGCTCATAAGCGGCGAGCGCGGTCAACAAGTCCGCCATATAGCGTTGCAGCGTGCCGAGGTTGGCATTCACAAAGCCAACCGGATTGTTGATCTCATGCGCAACGCCCGCGGCAAGCTGACCAATCGACGCGAGCTTTTCCGACTGCAACAACTGGCTATGCGCTTGCGCAAGCTCGTTGATGAGCGCTTCCTGACGCGCCTTTTCTTCACGCAGCGCGGCGTACGCATGCGCAAGCTGGCGCCGGTCGTCCTGGAACTGTTCGACCGCGCGCGCCATTTCGCCGATTTCGTCGCGGCCCTTCACCATGCGCGAGACGTGCTGCTCATCGGCAGGGTCGCCGCTGCGCAGATTGCTGCTGACCACTTCGAGCCGCGCGAGCACATGCTTGCCGAGAAACGCATGCGCGACGAGCCACGCAAACAGCAGGCTCACGGCAACGAGGCCGGTAATCCAGCGCTCGTGTCGCGCGGACGTTGCCGCGAGCCGCTGCACGGCCTGCTGAAACTCCTGCGTGCATCGGTCGGATTGAAGCTGCGCCGAGGCGACCATTGCGCTCGCTTGCTGACGCAGGCCGTCGCTGAATCGATCGCGCGAGGCGAGGGTTTGCGAATCGGCTCGCGCAGCCGTGCTGTTTTGATCCGCCATGTTAGGTGCATGCGCAATCGCCGCGCTCAACTCGCTCTCGCGCAACTGCGCGACGATGTTCACCGTGTTGCGAAACAACTGGCTCGCCTGATGAAGGTCGAGCACGCTGACGTCGTCGTCATTGGCGGCGGCGAGCCGGTCCGACAGGCGGTCGAATAGTTGCAGTTGCCTGATGATGTCCGCGTAGCTCGCACGCATTGCATCGAGCGAACCGGTGCTCGCGAGCCGCGCCGATTCGCGCTCGATCAGCAACGTGTGCTGCACCAGCGTGTCGGCGGCCTGCATGCGCGTGAGTTCGCCGGTGGCGAGCAGGCGCGTCTCGTTGGTCGCCACGCGCAGCGTGTAGACGGCGGTCAGGCCGCTCGTCGCGATCAGCAGCGTGAGCACGACCGTCGCCAGCGTGAACTGCCGGCGCAATGAGCGCGGCAACAGCTTCAGGCGTCTCGCCGCTAGTCGCATGAACTGCGCTCCGGGTGCGTTGTTTTGTTCATCGGCGCGTTCATCGCCTTTATCGCTTCCAGATGCCGCGATACAGGTTGCGATAGCCGTTGCCAGGATCGAACTGCCCTTGCAATCCGCCATCGAACGCGATGTTTGCGGCCGTCACCAGATGCACCGGCGACACATAACCTGTGACCGGCTGATGCGCGAGCAGCCGATTCAATTCGTCGACGAGTTGCCAGCCTTGAAAGTTGAGCGGCTCCGCGACCGTGCCGGTCTGGAACGTGCCGGCCTGAATGCGCAGGAAAGCGGCCGCGCTGCCGTCGCCCGCGGACAGCATGCTCAGGCCGCGGCCCATGTTGCCCGCGCGCGTGAGCGCGGGCGCCGCGTAGTCGAAGTAGATGTCGTTGATCGACAGCGCGTAGTTCCAGCTCTTGCCGTATTGCGCGAGCAGTTCGTCGGTGACCGCGGGCATCTGCTCGGCGCTTTTTGAAATCGCCACGTCGCGCACGGCAAGCAGCCGGCAATCGCGGCATGCACGAATCACGTCGAGCATGGCATCCGTCTTGGCTCTTGCGATCTGGAAATTGCCGTCGGTAAACACCACGACGCCCGCGCGCGCGCCTGACTGAATCACCGCGGCCATCGCCGTGAGGCGCGCGACGTCGAGCGGATTGGTCGACACGTTCATCGCGACCGGACTGTTCGTCATTGCGCCTGCAATTGGCCCGACATGCCAGCCGACGAGCGGAATGCGGCGCGCCGCGAACGGCTGTAAGTCCTGCTTCATCTCGCCCGCGTCGACGCCGACGAGGATCGCGCCGTCCGGCTGCAATGCGAGCGCCGCGGCAACGGCCTTGCTGCGGCCTTCAGCGGTTCCGTGCGCATCGTAGACACGCGTATTCCAACCGATCGCGTTGGCGGCTTCCTTGATGCCTTTCGCGACGCCCAGCACGCCGCCGTTACGCAGATCCTCGCTGATGATCGCGATGCTCGCGCCCGCCACCGCCGACGGCCCGGACTTCGGGCCGCTCCAATGCGACGCCGGTTCGCTCGCGCTATCCACGGCGCGCTGCATCGCGGCGAGGTCGAGCGCGGTGTCGGCTGTCGCGCGATGAGCGGGCTGCGGCGCGCTCTGTCCGCATACGGGACGCATGCACAGGCCGCAGAGCACGAGCAACGCGGCCGTGAGCCCAAGGCGTGAACGCATGAATTCTCCCGATATGCCGAACGATGCGTCATCGCCGCGCGCTCTCCCCAATGCGGAGCGTGCGAGGCGAGACATTCCTCTTGCTCGTGTTAACGGCGGATTCGCGGCCTGCTTGATACGCCATGCATTACGGGAAACCCTTGCATTGCGGTTGGTGTTGCCGTTGCGCTTTTGCGCCACGTGGCATGCGCTTTGGCCCAGGGTAAATACCGCTCCGCGCCCGCCCCTTACTTTCCGTTAATTCATTCATGGCGGCGAAGAGAGCGCCGCATGCTTTGTCTTTTCACGGGCCATTTCTTCGGTGAAAACCAGTCTGTCGGAAGCTATTGTCGAGCGCGTGAACTGCGGCGTCTTCACCGTCGATCGCGAGTTACGTATCCTGACGTGGAATCGCTTCATGCAATCGCATAGCGGGCGTTCGGCCGAATCGGTAGTCGGCCAGAATCTGCTCGACGTGTTTCCCGAACTGCCGCGGCAATGGCTGAGCAGAAAGATCGAAGGCGTGTTCGTGCTGGGCACGCCGGCTTATTCGTCGTGGGAACATCGGCCGTATCTGTTTCGCTTCGAGCATTCGCGTCCGATCACGGGCACGATCGACGCGATGCGCCAGAACTGCAACTTCATTCCGATCGAGAACAGCCGCGGCGAAGTGGTCGCGGTCGGCGTCGCGATCGTCGATACGACCGACGTGTGCATTGCGTACGGCGAGCTTCAGGATCGCGAGAAGGCGGTCACGAACGCGCTGGCCGAGCTGACCGTGCGCAACCAGCAGCTTACTTCGCTCAACGATGCGCTCGCCCATGCGCATCAGCAATTGCTGCAATCGGAGAAGCTGGCCGCGATCGGCCAACTCGCGGCGGGCGTCGCGCATGAGATCAACAATCCGGTCGGCTTCGTGCTGTCGAACCTGAACACACTCGACGGCTACGTGAAGACGCTGATCCGTTATGCAGCCGACGTTCAACGCATGGTGAGCGAAGCCGCGCCCGCACTGAAGCATGACATCGAGGCGCTCGCGGAACAGGCGGACCTCGACTATCTGCTCGGCGACGCACCGACGCTCGTGCACGAATCGAAGGAAGGACTCGCGCGCGTGCGCACCATTGTGGTCGATCTGCGCGACTTCTCGCGTGTGGACAGCACGCAGGTATGGGAACTCGCGGACATTCATCGCTGCATCGAGTCGACGCTGAACATCGTCCATAACGAAGTGAAGTACTGCGCGCATCTCGTGCGCGAATATGCGGAGATTCCATTCGTGCGCTGCATTCCGTCGCAGATCAGCCAGGTCGTGCTCAACCTGGTCGTGAACGCGGCGCAGGCTTACGGCGGCAATCACGAGCAGCACGGCGCGCCGCGCGGCACCATCACCGTGCGCACCGGCATGGATGCGGCCGACCCGTCGCGCGTGTGGTTCGAAGTCGCCGACATGGGCTGCGGCATCCCGCCCGAACTGTTGAAGCGCATTTTCGATCCGTTCTTTACGACGAAACCCGTGGGCCAGGGGACCGGCCTCGGTTTGTCGGTGACCTATGGAATCGTCAACGCGCACCGCGGCACGATCTCCGTGGCGAGCACCATCGGCGAAGGCACCACCTTCCGCGTCACGCTGCCCGTCGACGGAGCGCAGCCTGAAGACAGCAACACCGATGCGCTCGCGCAAAGCGGTTCGCTCGATGCAATCGCGTTGCCGGCGCAGTCGCCGGCAGCCACATGAGGTAGACCTATGCCATTGCCTGTACTCGTTGTCGACGATTCGACACTCGCCCGCAAACTATTGATCCGCTCGCTGCCCGAGGAGTGGGACATCGAGATCACCCAGGCGTCGGACGGCGCGGCCGCGCTCGAGCTGTATCGCGCCGGCAAGGGCGCCGTGATGTTTCTCGATCTGACGATGCCGATCATGAACGGCTTTCAGGTGCTCGAAGCGATCCAGCACGAGGGCCTCGATACGTTTGTGATCGTCGTGTCGGCGGACGTGCAGTGCGGCGCCGTCGAGCGCGCGAAGTCGCTCGGCGCGATCGGCTTCATTTCCAAGCCGGTATCGCCCGAAGCGATCCGGCCGATTCTCGCGGAGTACGGTCTCCATGAATGAACAGTTTCTGAACGAAGACCAGCGCGACGCGTTGCAGGAGATCTGCAACGTCGGCATGGGCAAGGCCGCCGCCGCACTGGCCAAACTGCTGGGCGCTTTCGTCACGCTGTCGGTGCCGAATATCCGCGTCGTCGGCGTCGAGCAATTGCGCGTCGCGCTCGGCGCACAGGACGACAGCGAATTGCGGCCGGTGCGCCAGGCGTTTCAATCCGACATATCCGGCGAGGCGATCGTGCTGGTCGGCAAGGACGGCCAGCGCGAACTGCAACAACTGATGGGTCATGACGTCGGCGAGCCCGACACCGAAGTCGAAGTGTTGTGCGACATCACGAACCTGCTGGTCGGCGCCTGCGTGCAAAGCGTGTTCGAGCAGTTGGGGCGGCACATCTGCTTCTCGCAACCGACGCTGTTGCCTTGTGCGACGAAGACGCAGGACGGACTGCTGCCCGGCGGACGCTGGGACGTCGCGCTGCTGCTCGAGATTCACTTCACGCTCGAGCAAGGCGGCTTCGGCGCGCGCATGGTGCTGTTGCTGCCCGATGCGGCGATCCGCGGAATGAAGGAAGCGCTCGACCACTTTCTGGAAGCGCTGTAATGCGGGCCGATGCAAAGCGCGCTGTAAAACGCGCTGTTATTTGCGCTAACCACGAGGTTAATCATGGCTGAGCTTCAGGCAACCGGCAATTCCATCGAGCCCGCTCGCGAAGAACCCGTGCAGCAAACACTGCCCGCTTCTTTCGATGCCGTTGCGGATGCCGCGCCCGCGACAGTCCCCACGCTGCTGCTCGTCGACGATGAGCCCGGCGTGATCTCGTCGCTCAAACGCCTGCTGCGCCCGCTGAAGTACGAGGTGCTGAGCGCGAACAGCGGCGCGGAAGCACTCACGCTGCTCGAATCGGCGCGCGTCGACGTGATCATTTCCGACATGCGCATGCCGAACATGGACGGCGCGGAGTTTCTGTCGCGCTCGCGCAGCATGGCGCCCGACGCGATCCGCATTCTGCTCACCGGCTATTCCGAAGTCGATGCGGTCGTGCGCGCGGTCAACGAAGGCCACGTCTATCACTATCTGCACAAGCCGTGGGACGACCAGGATCTGCTGCTCACGATCCAGCGCGCGCTCGAACAGCTCGCGCTGCAACGCAAGACCGAACGGCTCGCCGCGCTGTTGCAGGAGCAGAACGAGAAGCTCTCGTCGTTCAACATGGAACTCGAGCGCGAGGTCGATGCACGCACCGAGGAAATACGTCAGACCGTGATGTTTCTCGAAGGCGCGCAACAAGACCTCAAAAGCAACTTCCTGACGATGGTGAAGGTCTGCGCGAACATGGTCGAAATGCGCTGCGGGTTGCCCGGCCATTCGGCGCGAATCGGCGAGACGGCAAGACAGCTCGGCGCCGCGCTCGGCCTGAGCGACTACGCGTGCAACGAATTGCTGATGGCGGGCTTGCTGCACGGCATCGGCAAGCTGTTTCTGCCCGATGCGCTGCTGAAGACGCCTATCGCCAAGCTGCAGCCGCAGGAAGCGAAGCTCTATCAGCTTCATCCGTTGCATGGGCAGATGGCGCTCACGCCGGTCTCGCAACTAAGCGGCGTGCAGGCGATGATTCGCCATCAGTATGAACGTTACGACGGACGCGGCACGCCGGATGGCCTGCTCGGCGGCCTGATTCCGCTCGGCGCTCGCGTGCTTGCGCTGGCGCGCGATGCGGAAGATCTGCGCATCGGCGTGATTGCGCCGCAAAAGATGAACGACGCGCAGATCATCTCGACCGTGCGCGCGCAAAGCGGCATTCGTTACGATCCGGCGATTGCGGAGAAGTACATCGAGTTGCTGATGAAGCACGCGGAATTGACGCCGGAAGGCGTGCCCGACCGCGTCGACGCATCGCATCTGAAAGAAGGCATGAAACTCGCCGACGATCTGCGCACGTCGCGCGGCACGCTGCTGATGACCAAGGGCAAGGTGCTGTCCGCCGAGCAGGTCACGCAGATTCGCCGCTATGAAATCCACGAGGGCGAGCCGTTCGTGATTCTGGTCGAGCGCGCGGCGGAGGTGCGGAAGGCGGAAGTGGCGTGAGCGGGCCGGATGAGGTCACGTCAGCTCATTCGTTGCTGTTGCTGTTGCCGTTGCCGCGGCACAGCGCGGCGGCCGCGAAACCTGCTGCGAGCGCCGCATACACGTAGAACATCGAGCGCTTCGTCAGATGCGCTTCGAAGCCGGGCGTGAGACGGCGCGGCACCATGTGATAGTCGACGGTATAAGCGACGGCCGCCGTGGTCACCGCACTCGCCGCGATGTCCGCGACACCGGCGCGGCGTTTTACATGGCACTGCCAGCGGTCCAGTAATCCTTCGAACAGCACGCCCCAAAAAATCGCCGACGCCTGATGGATCGCGAGACCCGTCAGCGTGAAGCGCGCGCTCGGACCCGTTTCGCTGAACGCGCGGCGCGGCCACAAGCAATGCGTGACGGCGTTGAGCGGCGCGTACGGCGTGCTGCCGTCGGCGCGCGCTCGCGCGGCGGCGGCGACGGCTGCGGCGCTGCCCGCTGCGGTGCCGGACACCGTCGCGCGGCACACGAGATTGGCGAGACGGTTCATCAGTTGCCTCCCGATCCGTGCGCTGAATCTTCGAGACCGTGACCGGCCTTGCTTCGCTCGACCAGATAGCAGCCGCGTTCGACGCCATCGCGTAACGCCTCCGCATGCGTCGTCCATTCCGGTGTGACCGGTTCGACGTCGGGCAGCGCGAACGGCTTGCCGTCCACGGACGCGTCGATCCGCGCGACCCACGCGCCCCGATCGTTCTGCTTCGCACTGACGACGATATCCACGCCGCGATGCGTCACGCGCATCGTGCCGTCGCTTTGCGTCTGTAGGTCGGTGCTGCGGAAATCCGTGCCTGCCATGCGTGCCTCCAATGCATCGTCCGATACGCGGATGGAGCAACGTGCGTGCCCTGCGATGGCACGGCCATTGCTGCACCCCTGGTTCAGAGACAGACGTCAGACATTTGGGCATCGACGTGAAAAGCACATCCGGCGAGATTCATATCGGCATTTCAGGCTGGCGCTACAAAGGGTGGCGCGGGACGTTCTATCCGAAAGGCCTGAAGCAGGACAGCGAGTTGCAGTACGCATCGGGCCTCATGCAGACGATCGAAATCAACGGTACGCACTACAGCCTGCAATCGCTCGACAGTTGGCAGCACTGGTACGCGGAAACGCCGCCTGGTTTTGTTTTCAGCGTGAAAGGCGCGCGCTATCTGACGCATCTTTTGCGCTTTCGCGACGAGACGGCCACCGTCGCGTGCGCGAATTTTTTTGCGCAGGGACTGCTCGCGCTGAAGGACAAGCTCGGGCCGATACTGTGGCAATTTCCGCCGTCGTTGCGTTTCGATCCTGAGCACATGGAGCGCTTCCTGAGCCTGCTGCCGCGCGATACCGAAGCGGCGCTCGCGCTCGCGCAGCAGCACGATCAGCGCGTGAAGACGCCGTATGTCGAGATCGACCGCAAACGCAAATTGCGTCACGCGATTGAAGTGCGTCATGACAGTTTCGTCGACCCCGCGTTCGTGAAGCTGCTGCGTCGTCACAAGGTCGCGCTCGTCGTGTCGGATTCGACTGAAGCATGGCCGCAGTTCGAGGATCTCAGCGCGGGCTTCGTCTACATCCGTCTGCACGGCACCGAGACCAAGTATTCTGGCGAGTACTCCGATGCGGCGCTCGAACGATGGGCGCGCAGAATCGAATCGTGGAGCCAGGGTTCGCAGCCCGCCGACGCGCGTCTCGCCGCGCCGGCCCTGCAGCCGCCTCGCGCGCAAACGCGTGACGTGTACTGCTATTTCGACAACGACGCCAAAACCAACGCGCCGTTCGACGCCCAACGATTGATGGAGCGCCTCGGGCTGCACGCGCAGCAAGCGGCGGCGTGAGAGTTCGCCACGCCCGCGCCTATTTGCGCCGCTGCGCGAGTTTTTTCGCGTCCTGCAGCGCGGCGACGATCGCTGCATACGCGCGATGACGCGTCTCGGGATCGGGCGCACGCAAGGCGAACGAAGGATGATACGTCGCGACCACGAGCCGGTCGCCGTGTTCGATGACCTTGCCGATCGCGTCCTGCAAGCGCGACTTCGGATCTTCGAGCACGGCTTTCAGCGCGGTCGCGCCCAAGGCGACGATCACGTGAGCGCCGACGCTCTCGAGTTCCTGATCGAGCCAGTAGCGGCACGCGTCCACCTCGCGTTGCCCCGGCGTTTTATGCATGCGGCGCTTGCCGCGCGGCGTCCATTTGAAATGCTTGACCGCGTTGGTCACATAGACTTCCTTGCGGCCTACGCCGGCTTCGACGAGCGCGTCGTCGAGCAACGCGCCGGCGGGTCCGACGAAAGGCAAACCTTGCAGATCTTCCTTGTCGCCCGGCTGCTCGCCGACCATCATGATCGGCGCGCGGCGCGGACCCGCGCCCGGCACGCCTTGGGTCGCGTTGGCCCAGAGCGGACAGCGGCGGCAATCGTCGAGCGTCGCGGGATGCTGGTCGGGATCGACCTCGGGCGCGGCCGGCTCTTCGCCTTCCGTGGATGGTGGGCGCTTGGGTGTGCGCTTCGGTGTGCGCTTCGTGGTAACCATAGTTCGTCGCGTTGCGCTGCTCGCTTCGCGTTTTTGCATGGGGCGGATATGCACGCGAAGCAAGCAAGCCGCGTTCCGACGATTGGCCACGCACTGCATCATGAAGCCAGGCGCGCAATGTGCTTGGGAATAAGCCTGCCGATGGCCCTTGCGTTAGCGGCATCATAGGCAACCATCGGAGCGCACGGTAAATTTTTCACGGCAGGCAACCGGCGCCATGAGCCGACAACAGAAGGAGAAAAACGATGACCCTGCTTATCTACCTGGTCGGATGGATCATTTTTATCGGCGGCGTCGCGTGGGGATTGACGGCGCTGCACGTCGCGCAGCACATCATCGCGATCGTGGCCGTGATTCTGTTCGGCATCGCGGTCATCACCGGTGCGACGCGAGCGCGCAATCGGGATCGGTCGTGACAGGAGTGGACTTGCGCACGCGTCCAGAGCGCGTGCCGTCCATGCACGCGCCAAATCCATTCCTCTCTCCCTGCTAAGAATCAGCGAAATCCTTCGTTGCTCCGCGCTCGCCGTATGTCTTACCGTTGCCGGATTGCGCATTGCGCGTCCCATACGGAGAACCCATGTCCGCGCCCTCTTCACACGACAACCCGCCGCATGCGGCCGACCTTGCCGATGCCGCGCAACTTTTCGACGACAACGCGCTGACGCGCCGCTTCGCGCCCGTCTTCGCACGCATCGCGGAAGGCGCGGTGCATCGCGAACGGCATCGCGAGCTTGCCTACGAACCCGTCGAATGGCTGCGCGAAGCCGGCTATACGAAGCTGCGCGTACCGACGCAATACGGCGGCGACGGCGTGTCGCTGAGCGAGTTCCTCGGCCTCGTCACGCGCCTCGGCGAAGCGGATTCGAACCTGCCGCAAATCCTGCGCGTGCATGGCGGCTTCATCGAATCGCTGCTGGAATATGGCGACGACGCGTTGCGCGACCGCTGGCTCACGCGCGTCGCGCAAGGGCAGATCATCGGCGGCGCCGTGGCCGAACGCACCGCCGTCACCAACAACAGCCTGCGTCTCACGCAGACCGACGGCGCGTGGCATCTCGACGGAGAGAAGTACTACACCACCGGCACGCTCTACGCGGACTGGGTCGACGTCACCGCGTACGACGGCGAAAGCGACCTGCGCGTGCTCGTCAAGACCGACACGCCGGGTCTCGAACGTATCGACGATTGGGACGGTTTCGGCCAGCGCCTGACGGGCAGCGGCACCACGCGCTTTAACCATGTGCCCATCTCACGCGAGAACGTGTACCGGCGCTATGACGCGTCGGCGCCGCGCCGCAACAGCGTGCTCACGTCGTACTATCAGGCGCTGCACATCGCGAATCTGGCCGGCATCAGCCGTGCCGCGCTGCGCGACGCCGTCGCCTTCGCGCAGGCAAAAACGCGAACCTTCGGTATCCCAGGCGAATCGAGTCCGCGCGACAATCCGCTCGTGCAACGCGTCGTGGGCCGGCTCGCGAGCCTCGCCTATTCGACGCAAAGCATCAGTGCATCGCTCGCAAGGGCCATCGACGAAGTACTGATCGCGCGGCACGAAGGCCGCACGACCGAAGAGACCTATTTCCGGCTCGACATTCAGACCTTCCAGGCGCAGCAGATCGCCATCGAGCAAACGTTGCAGGCCGCGACGCTGCTGTTCGAAGTGGGTGGCGCATCGGCGACGAGCGAAACGCGGCGCTTCGACCGCTACTGGCGCAATGCGCGCGTGCTCGCGTCGCACAATCCGGCGATCATCCGCGAGGCCGCCATCGGCGACTTCTATCTGAACGGCAGGCCGCACAACGAGCGCTTCGGCATAGCGCGGCCGGCCGCGCAGGCGGCGTGACACGCGCGGCTCCAGGCCGCGCCTTCATGTGGCACAGTAACGTCATCGGTGCACGCGCGCGGAGCGCGGCACGCCACTGCCCTGACGAGCCCCATGAAGAATCTGCCTGCCTACGAGCCGCCGGTCGACGAACAGCAGCTTCTGCTGAAATGGATCCGACGCGCGCGCGAATCCCAGATGAGTCACTACGACATGGCCGATCTGCTGTCCGCGCGCGACCGTCAGATGGGCTGGCTCGTCACCGTACTGGCCGCGTTCGTGGGCACGGCCGTGTTTGCATCGCTGAATTCGAGCGCCGTTTCGTTCGAGGTCAGGATGCTGGTCGGGCTCGTGAGCGTGGTCGCCGCGGTGTCGGCGGCGCTGCAAACGTATCTGCGGTATGCGGAGCGCGCCGAAAAACATCGCGCGGCGGGCGCGCGTTACGGCGCGGTGCGGCGGCGTCTCGAATCGGTTTTCGCGGGCGACCCCGACGCGCGCGACGGCCACTATCTGACCGCGATTCGCGACGAGCTCGACCGGCTCGCACAAGACTCGCCGAATGTGCCGCCGCGCAATTTCTATCGCACGCAGCGTGCGTTATCCACCGATCCGCGCCGCGGCACCGACACCTGAGCGTCAAAGCTCACGCATCGAGATCGTTCGCGTCGATGCCCAGTTCGGCGGCCATGCGCCGCACCACCACCTGCAGCCGGCTGACTTCGTCGGCGAGTCTTTTTTGCTCGGCTTTCAGCGCCTCGAACGCGGAGAGCGGCACGCTTTCGTCCGCGCTGCCGCCCGGCTGCGCGAACTCGCTCAGGTTCACTTCGCCGCACAGCAAATGCATCCAGCGATGTTCGCGCTCGCCTGGCGTGCGAGGCAGTCTGACGACACGCGGCGGATCGTTCGCGGCGAGTTCGTCGAGAAACGCCTCGACCGACGAAATATCGGCGAATCCATGAAAGCGCGCGCTGTTCAAACGCAATTCCGCGGCCGTCTGCGGACCGCGCAGCAGCAACGTGGTGAGCAACGCAGCCGATTGACTCGGCAATCCAAGCACGCGATTCATGTTGTGCTCGAAGCGCGGCACGCGGCTGCTGCTGCCCTCCATGACGAGGCTGAGCCGCTTGAGGCCGTCGAGCGCGGTCAGCACTTCGGCTTCGGTCGCGTTCATCACCGGCGAGCGGCCGGTCTTCTGGTTGCAGCCCAACGTCAGTGCGTTGAGCGAAAGCGGATAACTGTCGGGCACCGTGTGCTGTTTTTCGACGAGCACGCCAAGCACGCGCCCCTCGAGCAGCGTCAACGCGCGGATCGAAGGACGGGAGGGAACATCGGGAGTCGAATTCATGTGGTGTAGCGGCATGACTGCCGTGGTGATCGGTGAAACGCCTTGCCGCGCTCAGCGAGGCGGCACTTTTCTGGTTGTGGGCACTATGATAAACGGCCTGGGCGCCGGCGGTGCATCTATCTCGCCGCAGCGGGTCGTATCGCGCGCCGCTGGGCATGTCGCCTGCCTGGCTTTCTGCTTTTTCACATGGAGTATTCAACGCCTATGCGTTTGCAGCCGGTCCTGCGTGTGAGCGCCGTGTCGCTCGCAGTGGGTGCATCACCCACGCAACAACGCACGGCAATGCCTTGCAATCTGTTTCTCCTCTTCCGTATGAACCGCCCTCACCTTGCCCGAAGCATCGCCCTCCCGAAGGCCAAGAAACCCCAGTCCCTCGCAAATGCGCTTGCGAATCTCCGCGCTATGCTCGCCAATGCCGCCGGTGAACACCAGTAGATCGATGCCGCCCAGCAAGGCCGCATATCCGCCGATGGTCTTGCGCACCGCCGTGGCGAACGCGTCGAGCGCGAGGGACGCATTCGCGTCGCCCGCCGCCGCGCGCTGTTCGAGCACCTGCATGTCGCTCTCGCCATCGGCGTAACCGGCGAGACCGCTGTGCCGGTTCAGCAGCGTTTCGAGCGCGTCCGCGTCGAGCTTTTCCACCCGCATCAGATACAGCAACACGCCCGGATCGAGATCGCCGCAGCGCGTGCCCATCGGCACGCCGCCGGTCGGCGTCATGCCCATCGACGTATCGATCGATCGTCCGTCGCGCAACGCGCACACGCTCGAACCGTTGCCGAGATGCGCGAACACCGCGCGCGGCGGCAGCGCCGCGCCCAGTTGCGCGACGAGCGATTCGTACGAAAGCCCGTGAAAGCCATAGCGAATCACGCCGGCATCCGCATAACGGCGCGGCAACGCGAGCTGCGCCGCGCGCGGCGGCAGCGTCGCATGAAACGCGGTGTCGAAGCAGGCAAAGTGCCCGGCGTCGCCGAAGATGCTCTGCGCCTCGTCGATCAACGCAAGCGCCGGCGGAATATGCAGCGGCGCAAAATGCACGGCATCCTGCAAGCGGCGGCGCACCTCGGGCGTGAGCCGCTGATGCGTGCGCAGATGCGGCCCGCCATGCACCACGCGATGCCCGACCGCCGTTGGCTGCGCATAGTGCTGAGCGGCAAGCACAGCCGAGAGCTTTTGCAACGCATCGGTCTGCGATTCCAGCACATGCTGCTCGTGCACCAGCACGCGTGCGTCCGGCGCGGCAATGCGCAGGCTGCCGTCGCCGCGGCCGATGCCTTGCGCGCTGCCTTCGAGCAGCAGCGATTCGTCGTCGCCCGAATGCGCGAACAGCCCGAACTTCAGTGACGACGATCCGCTGTTTAGCACAAGAATGGTTGGCGGCGAAGCGCCGTGCTGCGTGTTCATGGCGCGCCTCGCTCAGTCTTTCCACGTCCAGTTGCGGATTTCTTCCTTGTCGATGCCCTCGGCATGCGCATAGGCGAGATGCTCGATGATCTGCCCACGCAGCCATTCCTTCGCGTGATCGCCGACGCCGCGCAGCTTCGGCACGCGATCGATCACGTCGATGGCGAGCGAAAAGCGGTCTACCTGATTGATGATCGCGAGTTCGAGCGGCGTGTTGATGTTGCCCTTCTCGTGATAACCGTGCACATGCAGGTTGTCGTGATTCGTGCGGTTATAGGTCAGCTTGTGAACCAGCGACGCATACGAATGGAAGTTGAAAATCACCGGCTTGCTCGTCGTAAACAGCGAATCGAAATCGCGGCTCGACAGGCCATGCGGATGCGCATGCTCGGGCATCAGCCGGAACAGATCGACGACGTTGACGAAGCGGATCTTTAGATCAGCAAAACGCTCTTTCAGAAGCTGCACGGCGGCGAGCGCCTCCATTGTCGCGATGTCGCCCGCGCACGCGATCACCACATCCGGCTCGGCGCCCTGGTCGGTCGACGCCCAATCCCAGATGCCGATGCCCTTCGTGCAATGCGTGACGGCCGCATCCATGTCGAGATACTCCAGATGCGGCTGCTTGTCCGACACGATCACGTTCACGTAATCGCGCGAACGCAGGCAGTGATCGGCCACGCTCAACAGACAGTTTGCGTCGGGCGGCAGATAAATGCGCACTACGTCAGGGCTTTTATTCGTCACGACGTCCAGAAAGCCGGGGTCCTGATGCGTGAAGCCGTTGTGATCCTGACGCCATACAAGCGACGTGATGAGCAGGTTGATCGACGGCACCGGCTGGCGCCAGCCGAGTTCGCGCTTGGCTTTTTCGAGCCACTTTGCGTGCTGGTTGAACATCGAATCGATCACATGCACGAACGCTTCATACGTCGCGAAGAGACCATGCCGGCCCGTCAGCACATAACCTTCGAACCAGCCTTCGAGCGTATGTTCGCTCAGCATTTCCATCACGCGGCCATCCGCCGACAGCGCGCCGCCGTCCGCATCGTTCGGCTGCGAGTCGGCGAGCCAGGTCTTGTCCGATGCTTCATAGATGGCCGTGAGCTTGTTGCTCGCTGTCTCGTCGGGGCCGAACACGCGGAAGTTGGTCATGTTCCTGCGCATCACGTCGCGCAAAAATTTGCCGAGCGTCTGTGTGGGCGACGAGTACGCGGATGCGGGCTTTTTCACTTCGACCGCGTAGTCGCGAAACGCGGGCATGTCGAGCATCTTGCACAGCACGCCGCCGTTCGCATGCGGATTCGCGCTGATGCGGCGCGTGCCCTTCGGCGCGAGTTCGCGCAATTCCTCGACGAGCCGCCCGCTTTCGTCGAACAGCGACTCGGGCTCGTAACTGCGCAGCCAGCCTTCGAGCAGTTTCAGGCTCTTGCTGTTGGTCGCCGGATCGGCAATGGGCACCTGGTGCGAGCGCCACGAACCTTCCACCTTGTGACCGTCCACTTCTTTCGGCCCGGTCCAGCCTTTCGGCGAACGCAGCACGATCATCGGCCAGCGCGGACGCGTCGTGTCGTTGCTGGCGCGCGCATGTTGCTGGATCGCCCTGATTTCGCCGATGCATTGTTCGAGCGTCGCGGCCATCTGCTGATGCATGACGTTTGGATCGTCACCTTCGACGAAATACGGTTTGTGGCCGTAACCGGTCAGCAACGCTTCGAGTTCTTCGCGCGGAATGCGTGCGAGCAGCGTCGGATTCGCGATCTTGTAGCCGTTCAGATGCAGCACCGGCAGCACCGCGCCGTCGCGCACCGGGTTCAAAAACTTGTTCGAATGCCATGACGTGGCGAGCGGCCCGGTCTCCGCTTCGCCGTCGCCGATCATCACCGCGACGATCAGGTCGGGGTTGTCGAACGCCGCACCATAGCCATGCGACAGGCTGTAGCCGAGTTCGCCGCCTTCGTGAATGGAGCCCGGCGTTTCCGGCGTGCAGTGCGAGCCGATGCCGCCGGGAAACGAAAACTGGCGGAAAAAGCGCCGCAGGCCGGCTTCGTCTTCGCTGCGGTCCGGATAGATTTCCGAGTAATGTCCCTCGAGATAACAGTTCGCGAGCGTCGCGGGTGCGCCGTGCCCTGGACCGGAAATGTAGATCATGTTCAGGTCGAGCTTGTTGATGAGCCGGTTCAGATGCACGAGCAGGAAGCTCTGTCCAGGGTCCGAGCCCCAATGTCCCAACAGACGATTCTTGATGTGCTCCGGCTTCAGCGGTTCGCGCAGCAGCGGGTTGTCGCGCAGATAGATCATGCCGGCGGACAGGTAATTGCATGCGCGCCAGTAGCGGTCCATCTTGCGCAGCGTTTCGGGGTCGAGAGTTTGCGGCGGGGCAGGACGGGAGATTGCTTCAGCCATGACGTCACTCCTCGTAAGAACTGTCAGGCGGGTTAGCGGACGTTGCGAAGTGTTTTGCCGATGCGTGTCATGCGCGTGACATGACGGGGGTGAGGCGTGTTGCGAAGCGCGGTCGTCTGCGGTGTGACCATATGCGCGCATCATGGTTCGGGAATGCGGACAAATGCTTGCGCGTGGTCAAGCGTCACCATCACCGCACGCCGCACGCCCCGCTGCAAGTCCTGCGCCACCCACGCTGCACGCATCCTCCGAAACGCTTAAGCTGCGCAAAGCGACTGCGCATATCGTCGCGCACTCGTATTACTCGCTCTTAACCATACACATTCATCATGCCGACTTCCAACCGTATGAAAGCGCCGCTCGTTCTTCTTCTCACGCTCGTGGTGCTGTGCGCGGGCCTGGCTGTCCTCGTCGGCATATTCGGGCTGCTCGTGAAGCTGTTCGGCCACGCGTGATGGGACGTGCCGCTGCGCGCGTCGACGGCGCAAACTGTGTATGCTGCCGGTTGTTCATGCGCCGAGCGGCGCAGCGTTCTTGCAAGGAGATTTCATTGACCAATCCGGCCGACTCTTCCCCGCCTTCCGGGCAGCCCATCGACCCGCAAGTGCTCGAACTCGCGCGGCAGGTGTTCGACCTCGCGCGCCAGGGCGATGCCGCGATGCTCGCCGCCGTGATCGAAAAAGGCGTGCCGCCCAATCTGCGCAACGACAACGGTGACAGTCTGCTGATGCTCGCGAGCTATCACGGACATGTCGACGCGGTGCGCACGCTGCTCGAACGCGGCGCCGATCCCGACTTGCGCAACAATAACGGCCAGACGCCTATCGCGGGCGCGGCTTTCAAGGGTTTCGACGCCGTGGTCGAAACCTTGCTCGCGCATGGCGCCGATGTCGAAGGCGCATCGCCCGACGGACGCACCGCGCTGATGGTCGCCGCCATGTTCAACCGCACCACGATCATGGATCTGCTGATCGCGCACGGCGCGAATCGCGATGCGCGCGACGCGGCAGGCACAAGCGCACAGGATGCGGCAGGCAGAATGGGCGCCGCCGACGCGCAGGAAAAACTGCGCAACGTCTAGGGCTTTTCCGCCAGCAGCGCTTTCACGTCAAACTGCGCGAGGTCGCCGATCCGCTCGATCGTGACGTCCGCGGGCGGATTGCCGAGTATCTCCTTCGGGTCCAAAGCGTAGTGACCCTGGCGCGGAAATACCGTGGTGAGCCGCCCGCCCCAGGCATTCTTCATCGCGGTGAGAATGCGCAGCTTGTCGTCGACCATCACGTAGTGGCGCGCGGGATAGCATTCCATCACCTGATCGAGCATCAGCTCCTTGTGGATGTAGATCAGCACGCGGCCTTCGACTTCGTCCCATAGGCCCGAACGCGCGAGCTTGCGCGGCTGGAACACCACGTCCCCGTCCGACAGAATCACCGTGGGCCCGTATTCGCCCACGTGGCGCAACGCGTCGAGCGCGCCCGGATAGAGCCGGTTCGCAAACGGATAATCGATCAGAAACGACGACATCAGCAACAGCCGCGTGTCCCGCGGATGCTCCGTGCGATACCGCTGCAACGCGCCCAGGTAGTCGGCATAGCCGAGCTCGCCGCGCAACTGCTCGAAAATTTCCCAATAGCGCGTGCTGTTGTCGGTGCCGAACTCGCGCATCATGTGGCTGCGCAAGTCGGAGAGCACATGGTCGTTGTCGAGCAGCGTGTTGTCGCAATCGAAGAGGAAAACGACGTCGTGCGGTGCAGTGCGGGTGGCGGGTGCGGCTGGCATGTGCGGCTCCGTGGATTCGGCTGTGCTTGTGCTCTGTGCTTGTGCTCTGTGCTTGTGCTCTGTGCTTGTGCTCTGTGCTTGTGCTGCTTGTGCTGCTTGTGCTGCTTGTGCTGCTTGTGCTGCTTGTGCTGCTTGTGCTGCTTGTGCTGCTTGGGCTGCTTGGGCTGCTTGGGCTGCTTGGGCTGCTTGGGCTGCTTGGGCTGCTTGCTGCTTGTGCTATTAGCGGACGGTCAACCCTGCGAACTCGCGGGCGGCGCAGCCGGCTTTTCTGCATGGCCGCCGAAGTCATGACGCATCGCCGACAACACGCGGTTCGCGAAGTCCGCTTCGCCGCGCGAACTGAAGCGCGCGAACAGCGCCGCGCTCAGCACGGGCGCGGGCACGCCTTCGTCGATGGCCGCCGACATCGTCCAGCGTCCTTCGCCCGAATCGGATACGCGGCCCGCGTACTGTTGCAGATCGGCGTCGCCCGCGAGCGTGCCCGCGATCAGGTCGAGCAGCCACGAGCCGATCACGCTGCCGCGCCGCCATACTTCGGCGATATCGGCCAGATTGAAATCGTATTGATACAACTGCGGACGACGCAGCGGCGAGGTCTCGGCGTCCGCCTCGCGCGCGTGCTTGCCGGCATCCGCGTGACGCAGAATGTTGAGGCCCTCGGCATACGCGGCCATCAAACCGTATTCGATGCCGTTGTGGACCATCTTCACGAAATGCCCCGCGCCGAGCGGACCGCAATGCAGAAAGCCCTGCTCCGCCGTGCTGTTGCCCGGATTGCGTCCTGACGTCGCGGGCGCGGCGGCGGCGCCTGGCGCGAGCGTCGAAAAGATCGGCTCAAGCCGTTCGACCACCTGCGCTTCGCCGCCGATCATCAGGCAATAACCGCGCTCCCGGCCCGCGACGCCGCCGCTCGTACCGACGTCGACGTAATGCAGTTTGCGTGCGGCGAGGTCGGCGCCGCGGCGAATGTCGTCGTGATAGTACGAGTTGCCGCCGTCGATCACGATGTCGCCCGGCTCGAGCAAGGGCACGAGTTTTTCGAGCGTGCCGTCGACCACCGCGGCGGGCACCATCAGCCACACGGCGCGCGGCTTGTCGAGCCTGGCGACGAGGTCTTCGAGCGACGACGCGCCCGTCACGCCCTCCTGCGCGAGCCGCTCGACAGCCGCAGGCTGTACGTCGTAGACGACGCATTGCTGCGCGCCCTTCGTCAGGCGCCGCACCATATCCGCGCCCATGCGTCCCAATCCAATCATGCCTAGCTGCATTTTCACCGCTCCCGAAAGTGCCTTGTGATGCTGCCTGGTTTCAGTCAGATGGTCATGCTGCGTTTGTTGCGTCGGCCGCGTCCGGCAGCATGCGTGACGACAACGATACGCCTCCTTGCCGAAGTTGTGCGCGGCGTAAGGTCTCTGTCATTCAGCGCGTGGCAAACCGGCCCGCCGCACATGAAACGTGTCCCGTGCCCGCTAAAGCTCGCGCCCTCCGCGCAACGCGCGCCTCGATTGAAGCTTCGCGTATTGCGTGCGGGCGAAACGCCGCACGGCTCGCCACATCAGCGGATAACGATAGCCCGGCACGGCAAACAGCACGAGCGCGCACAGCGCGAGCAAGCCGCAGAAGAGGAACGTGCCGCGATAGCTGAACGCCTGCACCAGCAGGCCGGACAACACGCCGGAAAGAATCGAGCCGACCCGCGCCGCGTTGAAGAAGAGCGCGGTGGCGCGGCCTGGCGCATCGGGCATCAGGTCCTGCACGTAGGTCATGCCGAGGCATGAAGTCACGGCAACGACGAACGCGTTGAGGATCTGCATCGGAATCAGCACATGCACGTTTCCGGCGAGCGACATCGCGACGAAATAGGCCGCGTGAACCGCCGCGCAGGCGGCAAGCCAGTTCGGCTTGTGCAGGCTCGAAGACTTCGCGCCGAGCGCGAGCATCATCGGAATCTCGGTCAATGCGCCGAGGCCGAGCATCACCGATACGTCGAGATGCGTGCCGTTCAGGCCATGCACGATGTAAAGCGGCAACACGATCATCGTGGCGTTGGCCGCGAGCCCGAGCAAGGTCAGCGCGGCGACCGCACGGCCAATGTCGTTCGCCGATGCGACGCCGGGCAGGTCCTCGTGCGCGTCGGCGCGAGGTTCCCTGAGCGGCGGCACGGTAATCGACGACGACGGCTCCGATGCGGTGTCTTCTACCGTATGGTCGCCGAGATGCCCTTGCGGTTCGCGCATGCGCCACACGATGGCCGCGCACGCCGCGAAGCTCGCCGCGGCGAACAGAAAGAGTCCGGTGAAACTGGTCGCCGCGAGCACCAGCGCGCCCACCGACGGCCCGAACACCCACGCCGCCGAGAGAATCGTGCGCAGCGTCGCGCTGGCAAACGCGCGTTCGGACGCGTCGGGCACGGGCAGCGCGGCGCGGCTGAATGAGAACACCATCGAAATAGCCGAGCCGCCGACACCGATAAACACAATGCCGACGACGAGCAGCAGCCGGTAATCGCGCACCACGCATAACGACAGATAGCCGAGCGCGGCCAGCACGAGCGCGACGAGCAGTAACGGCCGATGCCGCCCGCTTGCATCGCTCCAGCGGCCGGCGAAGGTGCTCGCGAGCACGCCGCTTGCCGCGATCAGCGTCATGAAGACGCCGAGCCGGAACGGCGTCATGCCCGCGCGCTCGACGCCGAACAGCGACAGATACGGCGCGGTGAACGACATGGCCACACCGAGCATCAGCGTGGCGGCGGCAAGCGGCTTGAAGCCGGGAATGTGCAGCAGACCAAAAAAACGTGAGTTTTTCGACACGGGCGGCTGTGAGTTCAGGAGAAGCGAGCCTGCGAGGCGCGGCGCGCACGGCAGGCTTCGTGGCGGGAATGAACGGGGCATTATCGACCGCTCGCGCGGGCGCGTAAAGGTGGGGAGGCGTGTCCCAAATCTCACTCCCGACCGCACTGGCGCGTGAACTACAGCACCGCATACCCCCGTTTCTCCAAGACCCGTCGATGCCAGCCATTGCCATACTTCCCGCAGGCGATGCCAAACAGGATCGACAGGAGCAAGGTCACTATGTCGCCCCGGTCTAACCACAAGCCGGGTAAGTACAGTGCCAGCTCGACAGCCACCATTGCAAAGGCCGCAAACCACATGCGCCTCGACAGAGCCCAGATCGGGCCCAGCAAGAATGCGCCCCAACTGAAACCAGTGGGGACGCCAATGGTGTCGTCCGTGCCGGGGCGCCCCAGATAAATCCTGTCCGCCATTTTTTCTTCCTCAAATTCGCCGGCAGATTGCCGACGATGTCAGGCATTGTTTAACAGCCGCGCGTGACGAACTTGTACGTTTGTGTCAAATCCCCGTTCCGCCAGTCTGAACCCCGAACCAATAGCTGATACTCTTATCCAAGCAAAATGCGGCGCATGCCGACCGCGGCGATTACTGCGGCGATTACCGTAGCGACCCGCGCAACGGCCACAGGATCGCCGCGCGCCGCGGCAACCCCACACCGCACAACCCGATCCACAGCGGAGCATGCATGGCAATACGGACGCCCTATTCCACCAAAGCCCCGTCGCGAGCCGAAGTCGACGCCCTGCCCGGCGCCACCGTCATCGAGTTCGGCACGGACTGGTGCGGCTACTGCCAGGGCGCGCAGCCTTCGATTGAAAAAGCCTTCGAAGCGCATGCCGGCGTCAGGCACCTGAAGATCGAGGACGGCCCCGGCCGGCCGCTAGGCCGCTCGTTCAAGGTCAAGCTGTGGCCCACGCTGATCTTCATGCGCGACGGCGCGGAAGTCGCGCGCGTCGTGCGCCCCACCAGCGTCGAGCAGATCACAGACGCGTTCGCGTCGCTATAAACCGTAGACGAGCGCTTCCATCATGAAGCAGGCCATCCACCATCTAAGCGTCAAGGCGCGCACTCGCGGCCTTGTCGAATTCACCGACGAAGCGCGCCGCTTCGTCGCGGCGCAGCACATCGACACGGGACTGCTGACGCTCTTTTGCCGTCATACGTCGGCATCGCTGCTGATTCAGGAAAACGCGGACCCGTCGGTGCAGCGCGATCTGGAGCGCTACTTCGCGAACCTCGCGCCCGAAGACGAGCAACGCTATGAGCACGACGCCGAAGGTCCCGACGACATGCCCGCGCATCTGCGCACCGCGTTGACGCAAGTGCAATTGAGCGTGCCCGTCGAACATGGACAGATGGTGCTCGGCACGTGGCAGGGCCTGTATCTATTCGAGCATCGGCGCCATGCGCAGCATCGCGACATCGTGTTGCATCTGATCGGCGAATAAGTCATAACCCGGGCGCAGCCGCACGCGCCGCGACGGCAGGTTTTCTTCCGCAACCCGAACAAAGGGAGCACATCTCATGGATACCCGCAGCGAACTGCAAGCCACCGTCGACGCCATGGTTCAGCCCGGCAAGGGTCTGCTCGCCGCCGACGAAAGCGGTCCCACCATCGCAAAACGCTTCAAGACGATCGGCATCGACTCCACCGAGGAAAACCGCCGCGCGTATCGCAACCTGCTGCTCACCACGCCCGGTCTCGGCGAATTCGTGAGCGGCGTCATTCTGTATCAGGAAACACTCGGTCAAAAGGCCGACGACGGCACGCCGTTTCCACAACTCGCCGCCCGAAACGGCATCGTGCCGGGCATCAAGGTCGACCTCGGCAAGATCGCGCTCGCCCATGCTCCGGGCGATGAAATCACCGAAGGCCTCGACGGCCTCGCACGCCGCTTCGTCGATTACAAGCAGCAAGGCGCACGCTTCGCGAAGTGGCGCGCGGTCTACAACATCACGGCCAGTCTGCCGAGCCGTCTCGCGATCGAAGCCAATGCGGATTCGCTCGCGCGCTATGCGGCGATCTCGCAGGAAGCGGGTATCGTGCCGATCGTCGAACCCGAAGTGCTGATGGACGGCGATCACAGCATCGAGCGCAGCGCCGAAGTCACCGAAGCGGTGCTGCACGAGGTGTTTGATGCGCTGCGTCGGCATCGCGTGGTGCTCGAACATATTCTGCTGAAACCGAGCATGGTGCTCGCCGGTTCGGAGAACGCGCGGCAATCGTCCACCGCGGACATCGCCGCTTATACGGTGCGGATTCTGAAACGCACGGTGCCTTCGGCCGTGCCCGGCATCGTGTTTCTGTCCGGCGGACAATCGCCCGAGGAAGCCACCGCCAATCTCGACGCAATGAATCGCCTCGGGCCGCTGCCGTGGAATCTGAGCTTCTCGTATGGGCGCGCGTTGCAGGAACCGCCATTGCAGGCATGGAAAGGCGCGGCGGGCAACGTCGAGGAAGCGCAGCAGGCGTTGCTCAAACGCGCGCGTTTGAACAGCGCCGCGGCGCTCGGGAAATACGACGCAGCGCAAGAGAAAAGCTAGGCTGCGTTAGCCAGAACAAACGCGAAAGTAAAAACAACAGCGCGGTGTAAATGAGTGACGCGCACACGGGCGCGTCACTCGCGAAACTTAGGGAAGCGTGCGTGAACTCTACGCACACGACGCACGCATTACTTACCCTTCGTGTCGCTGCTCGCGTTCGCGCCCGGCATATTTGTGGTGTCGGTCGCGGGCTTGGTCGTCTTCGACGAATGCTTCTTCGTCTTCGAATGCGACATCGTGCCCGATCCCGTGTCGCCGCCTTCGCGCGTCGACGTATTCGCGCCGGCGCTCGTGCTCGGGTCGTTGCCGGCCGGGCCCGCGCCGCCACCTCCGCCGGCGCCGCCACCACCCGCACCGCCTGTGCCTTGCGCCATGGCCAGCGACGACGCTGCGAGCAGCGTGGAAACGAGCAATGCCTTCTTGATCTTCATAACTGTTCTCCTGTCGGGATGAATGCGGAATAGAAGCGGATTGCGCAAGCGGACGCGCCGCCTGCGCATGCCTCGTCAGGAGTTCAGCAAGGGGTGTGCCGCAAAACGGCGCGGCTTACGATTCGCAAGCGACGAGCGCGTGCAGTTCCTCGATATCGAATGGCTTCGCGAGAATGGCGACGCCGATGCGGCGCGCGCGTTCGAGCTCGTCGGCATAGCCCGTCATCAACGCGATTTTCTGCGACGGCCAGGTGCTGCGCACTCGTTCCGCGAGGTCGATGCCGTTCAGCTTGCCCGGCATCTGAATGTCCGACAGCACGAGTTCGAAACGCTCCCCGCCGTTGAGCACGTCGAACGCCTGGTCGGCGGTCGGTTCGTGCCGCACTTCGCAGCCGAACGTCTCGAGCACCGCTGCGACGCCCGCGGCGACATCCTCGTTGTCTTCCACCAGCAGCACCATGCCGGCATGCCGCAGCGCGGGCTGTTCGACCACGGTCTGACTCGCCGCGTGCGTCGCGCGGCGCTCGCGATAGCGCGGCAGATACAGCCGCACCGTCGTGCCGCTGCCAGGCACGCTGTCGATCTTCGCGGTGCCGCCCGCCTGTTCGCACATCGACAGCACCTGCGCGAGACCGAGGCCCGCGCCCGAGCCGCTCAGCTTGGTCGTGAAAAGCGGCTCGAAGGCGCGCCGCGCGACCGATTCGGGCATGCCCTCGCCGTCGTCCGAACACGCGATCAGCACATACTCGCCGTCGGGCAGCAAGGTATCGCTGCCGACCAGCCGGTTGTTCTGGCAACGAATCACAAAGCGCCCACCGCGCGGCATGGCATCGCGCGCGTTGACCGCGAGGTTCATGATCGCGAGTTCCAGGTCGGTCGGATCGGCGAGCACGGGCCACACATCGTCGACGATGCTGAGCGCCAGTTCGATCTTGTCGCCGAGCGCCGCTTCGATGAGCGGCGCCGCGCCCGGCATCCATTTCCTGAGGTCGATCGGCTCCTGCTTGAGCGGCTGCTTCTTCGCGACACTCAAAAGCCGGCGTGTCAGCGATTCAGCCGTTGCGGTCGCACGCTGCACGGCGGTCATCTCCTTCTCAAGGTTGTTGTAGCGCTTTAGCCGCGCCAGTTCGATATTGGCGGACACGACCATCAACAGATTGTTGAAGTCGTGCGCCACGTTGGCAACCAGATTGCCGAGCGCGCCCATGCGCTGCAATTGCCGGCTCGATGCTTCCGCCGACAGCCGCATCGCGACCTCGCCCTGCCAGCGTTCCCACGCGACGCGCTCGCCGTCGAGCTGACGCAGCGAGTACAGCACCAGCATCCAGATCGCGATGCACGGCACCGCGGTCAGCGCAGCGATCACGATGAAGTGCCGGCGCCATGCATCGACGATCGAGCCCGTTGCATAAGCGCTCGACACGTAGAGCGGATAATCGCCGACGCGCCGAAACGCAACGAGCCGCTCCACGCCATCGACGGGCGATTTGACGCGCACGTGGCCCGACAACTGTTTGTCGCGCAAGGCCGCGCCAAACGCGTTCGCCGCGGGCGGCTGCACGCCGCCTGGCCACGGCGGATAGCGCACCAGCAGACTGCCGTCCTGCCGATACAACGAGAGCGCAAGCGACGGATCGCCGTTCGTCAACTCGCGATAAAAGCGCGAGAAGTACTCGCTGCGCAATGCAACCGAGACGACGCCGAGAAATTTGCTGTCCGCACCGATACGCCCGATCGAGGTGTTGAACACGTTCGTCTGCGACAGCGTGCCGAGCATCGGCAGCGAGAAGTACGGATGCGGGCGCATCGCGCGCGCGGCGATAAAGTCTTCGCGCTGACTGACAGACACGGTTGGCGCCGGATAAGCACGGGTCGACACGAGCAGATCGCCGTTCGCGCCGATCAGATAGATGGACGCCACTTGCGGGAAGTCTCCGCCGATCTCGCGCAACTGCCGGTTCAATTCCGCCTCGCGCGCGCGAATCTGCGCGTCGTCTTCGGTGCCGATCAACTCGACGATGCGCGACGCCATCTGCTGATTGAGGTCGAGCACCTTGACCGCCTGTTCTTCGGCGACGCGCACGAGCCGGTCGATGACATCGTTTGAATCGGCGATACGGCGCTGGTAATCGAAGTAGCCATAACCGGCGAGGCAGGCAAGCGGGAACAGAATGGAAACGGCAAGAACAATAAGGAGCATTCGCCGCGTCGCCGCAAAGTTGCGCGACGGCATCGGAAAATCAACTGCGACTCGCTCCGCACGCTGCACGGCCCACGCTCCATCAAAGGTCATACAAGTTAGGCAATCGGACGCACGTATCGTGCCGCGGCGTTCGTGCGCTAATTCCTTAGTGAGGAATCTACCCCACTTTCGGCCATGTACATAGCGACGCGCGAAGAAACGCGAACGTTTCTGCTTAACTGATTTATCAGGGCGTGTTGGGCACATGAATTGCTGCTCACGCAACGAGTTTCGCATTCTCCCGAGTCGCCGAATCGCTGCGGCATCCTGCCGCGCCGAATCCTGCTGATTACGTTCACGGAAACCAGCATGCCCACCACCGCCCGACACGTTGCCCAGCTTTCGCAACTGCGCGAAGACCGGGGCCAACGCGTTGTCGTGGACGGCGAAAAGATCATGCTGATCCGCGACGGCGACGTGGTGCGCGCGTATTCCGCCGACTGTCCGCACGCAGGCGGACCGCTCGAAGAAGGCGCGCTATGCCGCGGCAGGATCATTTGTCCGTGGCACAAAGGCACTTTCGATGCGGCCACCGGCAAGGTGCTGGAGCCGCCGCCGCTGGTGCCGCTCAAACGTTACGCGGTGATCGTCGACGGCGACGACGTCATGGTCACGCCCGACAAGCTGCCGGACGAAACCGAACTCGCCGCGACGCAAGAGCCGCACTTCGCGGTGATCGGCGCGGGCGCGGCCGGCGCGGCCGCCTGCGCGGCGCTGCGCGAATATGGCTTTACGGGGCGCCTCACGCTGATCGGCGATGAACCGCACGCGCCCTACGACCGCACATCGCTTAGCAAGTTTGTCCCGTCCGCCGAGATGCCTCCCGCCGACGTGCCGCCGCTGCTCGCGCCCGACTGGTACGAGCAGCACCGCGTCGAGCGGATCGTCGCGAAGGTCGCGCGGCTCGACGTGCGCAATCGCACGATTCATCTGGAAAGCGGCGGCGAACTGACGTACGACACGGCCTTGCTCGCCAGCGGCAGCACGCCGAAAGTGCCGCGAATTCCGGGCTGCGAACTCGGCGGCGTGTATGTGCTGCGTCATCTCGACGACGCCACCGCGATTGTCGAAGCGCTCGGCGACGCGGACGCCGGCGGCCCCTCGGAAAACGCCGGCTCCCTGCAAGTCGCGATTCTCGGCAGCAGTTTCATCGGGCTCGAAACCGCAGCCGCGCTGCGCAAACGCGGCGTGCAGGTCACGGTTATTTCGCCGGATAAGGTGCCCTTTGCGAAGCAGTTCGGCGAGCGCATCGGTGCAATGTTTCGCGAGTTGCATGAACGCAATGGCGTCAAGTTTCATCTGCAAGCGAAGGTTGCTTCGCTCGAAGGCGAAGAAGGCAATGTGCATGAAGTGATGCTCGAAAGCGGCGAACATATCGCCGCGGACCTCGTGCTGTTGGGCACCGGCGTTACGCCTGCGACCGGCTTTATCGACGGCTTGCCGTTGCAGAAAGATGGCGGCGTGATCGTGAACGCGGGCATGCAGGCCGCGCCGGGTCTCTACGCCGCAGGCGACATCGCCGTGTTTCCGCTGCGCGAAAACGAAGAGCCGTTGCGGATAGAACATTGGCGCGTCGCGCAGCAACATGCGCGCATCGCGGCTCAAAACATGTGCGGAGCGCGCAACCGTTACAGCGGTGTGCCGTTTTTCTGGACCTATCACTTCGGCAAGAACTTCGAATACCTCGGGCATGCAAGCGAGTGGGACGAGCTTGTGGTCGACGGCGATCTGGATCGTCAGGATTTTGCCGCGCTTTATGTGAAGGACGACAACGTGGCCGCCGTGCTTGCCTGCGAACGCGACACGCAGACCGCGCATCTGATCGACGCGATGCGCCGCGGCCCGCTTACATGCGCGCAGGCATTGCGGATTGTCGGGCGCGACTCGTGCGACAGAAGCTGAACCAAAGTGAAAAACAGGCTGCTTCGAATCGAAGCGTACCGGCTTATCGTTCAACTCTACATGCTCATGTAAAAAGCACCGCACGTGGGCCGCGCGAACCGCGTGTCTTTTTTGCGCACACCATTCGTTAGCTAAAGGAGAAGCGCCATGCCAGAACCCAAGGAACAACATCCGAACGCCGACAAGACGGAGAAGCAGATCGACAAGGAAGTTGAAGACACGTTTCCGGCAAGCGATCCGCCTTCTACCGGCGGCACCACCAAAATCGTGACTGACGACGAAGATTCCTCGCCGGACGACGGGGAAGCTACCGGCAAATAAATAGCATCGGCTTGCGATGCACGACTAAAAACGCAACGCCCGGACGCGCAAGCGCCGGGCGTTTTTTACATGCGCGGGTTGCGTCCGTTGTTATCCGTTAGCCACAGCGAGCGATTCATCGCGCGTCGTGCTGCCGCACACATGGCAAGCGGCCAGCATCTCCTGCAACGAAGTCACGTAGCATTCGGCGCCCATCGCGTTTTGCAGATCGACGCTCCACTTCTGCAGATCTTCGGGCGTCCATAGTCCGACAATAATCGACACGTTCGGCAAGCGCGCGCGAATGCGCCGGACCATGTAGCGCAAGTGCGAGGGAATGCCGTCTATCTGCAGATAGAGAAGGCACACGATACCGACGTCGTCGGCGTCCATCCGGTCGATCGACGCACGCGATGCCGCTTCATGCGGCAATGCGCGCGCCGTGAAGCCGTGCTTGCCGAGCAACTGCAGCATGATCGTCGTCGCAAGCGGATCGAGCGGGCCGCGCCCAGGAATGCACAAGACGCGTTGATTCGCGGCGCGCGGCAGTGTATGCGGCTGCGGCAGTTCGGGCGCGCGTTGCAAGGCTTGCTCGCGCGTATCGTCTTCCGCGCTGTCGGCGGCGTTTTCGCGTGCTTCGTCGGCCGCGCCGCGTGCCTGGTTCGCGAACAGCATATGCGTTGCCGTCGAAGCAGGCGGCCCTTCACGCGACGGCGCGACCGGTCCGATCTCAGCACTTGCGTTTTCTGCTGCGTGCTGCGGCGGCTCGTCGGCATAACTGTCGAGGCCATCGACGAGATCGTTCGTCGTGGACTCGATGCGCGCAAGCTGCACCGCCGTGACGCTGCCGCGCACGACATCGTTCGCGGCCAGTTGCAAACCCTTGATCGCCACCTCGTCGTAGTAAGCCGATAACGAACGCTCGCGCAGCAGCGCTTCGGCTTGCGCAATCGCTTCGTCGGGATCGCCCGCAAGTGCGCGCTGATAAAAATTTTCGACCGGCGTGAGCGCCGGCTGATCGCCGAGCATCACGTCGAGAAATTCCAGGCGCCGGATATGTCGGCCGAGCACGAGCAGGCAAAGCGTCAACGGCGTCGACAGGATCAGGCCAATGGGCCCCCAGATCCAGCTCCAGAAGATCGCCGCGACGACCACCGAGAACGGCGAGAGCCCCGTGCTGCGTCCGTACAGCAACGGCTCGACTACCTGGCCCACCAGCAGTTCGACCGTCACGAAGAGCGCAATCGACCAGATCGCCATGTCCCAACCCGGACTCACCGCGGCGGCGAGCGCGGTGGCCAGCCCGCCGGCGATCCAGATGCCGACATACGGCACGAGCCGCAGCAAGGCCGCGAGGATGCCCCACAGAATCGGACTCGGCACGCCGATGAAAAAGAGCCCCGCGCCAATCGCCACGCCGAGGGCCGCATTCAATCCGAGCTGCGAAACGAAGTAGCGGCTCAAGCGCCGCGCGGCTTCGTCCATCACCATCGTCGTGCGATGCAGATCGCGCGAACCGAACAGACGAATCGCGCGGTCGCGCAAGTCGTCGCGTTGCAACAGGATCACCACCATCACGACGAATACGATGAACGCCGTCTCCAGCGGACTGATGGCCGGCGACAACACGCGGCGCGCGACTTCGAGCGGCGTCGGCACCGGCTCGCGCACTTCGACGGGCACGGCGGCCGGCGCGCGGCCATCGGAAGAAGACGCATCGTGGCGCGGCTCCGGTTGCGGCGGCTCGACGGTCGCGCGTTGCAACGCCTGGCCCGCGGCTTTCGCAAAACGGTCGAGCTTGCCCACCGTCAGCGTGTGCGCCGCTTCCATCTTGCGCTCGATCGTCGCCTGATAACGCGGCATGCCCGCGGCGAGGTCGCTCAACTGCATCGTGATGACCGCGCCCAGCACACCGATCACCGAGATCGACATCACGACGGCCGCAAACACCGACGCAACGTGGCCGAGCTTCAGTCGGCCCAACCATTTGACGAGCGGCGCGACGAGAAAGCTCAGCAGAATCGCGAGCGTCATCGGAATCAGCACGGCGCGCGCGAAGTACAGGCACGCGACGAAACCGGCGCCGACCGCGAGTGCGATCAGCGCATCGAGACCGAACGCGGCAGGCGGCGCGTCGATGCGCGTGGGCGTCCCGCCGCGCGACGGTTCCGGAATGTCCTTCATTGCGCTACGTGCTTCTTGTTGCTTGTGATCGTGATTGTGATTGTGGCGCTCCCTGTCATCACGCTATTTTTTCGGCTCTTCTGCGATCGGCCCGCTTTCCACTGGCGGCGCTTCCTTCTCGATCTCGCTGCGGGCCTGTTCCCAGTACTCGTCCGGCGTGCCCTTCGGCTCCGGCGCATGCTCCCACAGGTAGTACGCGCGCGTGCGGATCTGGTCCTCCTGGGAGGTCTGCTCCTGTTCCATATGAGTCCCCTACGGTTTAGGTCTCGCGGATGCCGGCATGGCGAAGCCGCGCGCATCGTCGTGACGAATGCGCGTGGCCATCCACGCAGAGCAAGTGCTATTCCCGCTCAGCTAGCGGGCGGCGTTTCGCTTTCATCCGAGGTGAGTTGCTGTTCGAGTCTGTCGAACACGCGTTGCGTCGCGCGGCTCGGCGCTTCGAGTGCGAACAGCAGCAGCGAACGCGCGGTGACCTGATACTCGTCGCCGGCGCTGAACTGCGGCAAGTCTGGGCGCACCGGCATGTTGGTATCGAGCAGGCAGGTCCAGCGCTCGCCCTCGGGCACGTCGGGCAATTTAAAGTTGACGACGTCATGGTGTGCATTGAGCACTAGCAGCAACGTCGCATCCGACGCGGGACGGCGAATGCCGCTCGCCTGCGCGCGGCCGTCGATCACGAGACCGAAGCAGCGCATTAGCGGATCGGCCCATTGCTCGGCTGTGAGATCGGTGCCGTCCGGCGCGAGCCAGCGCGCATCGGTCACGTCGAGCGCCTCGTTGTATTCGCCCGTCAGAAAGCGGCTGCGGCGCAGCACCGGCAAGCGGTGGCGAAGCGTCGTCAGATTCCTGACGAACTCGGTGAGCGCGCGGCCGTCGTCGTCGATACCTTCCCAGTCGACCCAACTGATTTCGTTGTCCTGGCAATACGCGTTGTTGTTGCCCTTCTGCGTGCGGCCGAACTCGTCGCCCGCGAGTATCATCGGCGTGCCTTGCGAGAGCAGCAGCGTGGCAAGCAGATTGCGCTTCTGACGCTCGCGTTGCTGGCGAATCTCGGGGTCGTCGGTTGGACCTTCGACGCCCATATTCCACGACTTGTTATCCGAGTGGCCGTCCTTGTTGTCCTCGCCGTTCGCCTCGTTGTGCTTGTCGTTGTACGAGACGAGATCGTTCAGCGTGAAGCCGTCGTGCGCGGCGATGAAGTTGACGCTCGCCCACGGGCGTCGGCCGCGATGATTGAACTTGTCCCCCGATCCGGTGAGACGTGTCGCGAGATCGGCGACCATGCCCTCGTCGCCCTTCCAGTACGCGCGCACGGTATCGCGAAAGCGGTCGTTCCATTCGGCCCAGCCCGGCGGAAAGCCGCCGACCTGATAGCCGCCGGGGCCGCAATCCCACGGCTCCGCAATGAGCCGCACGCTCGAGAGCACCGGGTCTTGCCGGCAACTGTCGAGAAAGCCGCCGCCTTCGTCGAAGCCGTGCGGCTCGCGACCGAGAATCGTCGCGAGGTCGAAACGAAAACCGTCGACCTTCATCTCCGTCACCCAGTAGCGCAGGCTGTCGGTCACCATCTGCAGCACGCGCGGATGCGAGAGATTGAGCGTATTGCCCGTGCCCGTATCGTTGATGTAATAGCGCGGCTCGTCGGGCATCAGCCGATAGTACGACGCGTTGTCGATGCCCTTGAACGAGAGCGTCGGCCCGCGTTCGTTGCCTTCGGCGGTGTGGTTGTACACCACGTCGAGAATCACTTCGAGATTCGCGTTGTGAAACGCGTCCACCATGCCTTTGAACTCGCTGACGGACTCGTTGTTCGACGCGAAGAAACGCGGATCGGCCGCGAAGAAGCCGATGGTGTTATAGCCCCAGTAGTTCGTGAGGCCCTTGTCGAGCAGATAGCTGTCGTTGACGAAGGTCTGGATCGGCATCAGTTCGACCGAAGTCACGCCGAGGCTCCTGATGTAGTCGATCACCGCCTTCTGCCCGAGTCCGGCGAAGGTGCCGCGCAGATTCTCCGGCACTTGCGGATGACGCTTCGTGAAGCCGCGCACATGCGTTTCATAGAAGATCACGCGGTCCCACGGCAACGGATTGCGTTCGGGATGAATCCACGAAAAGTTCGCGTCGACGACCTTGCATTTCGGCACGAAGGGCGCGCTGTCGCGCTCGTCGAACGACAGATCCGCGTCTTCCGAATCGAGCGTGTACCCGAAAATTTCCGGCGCCCATTTCAGTTCGCCGATATGCGCCTTCGCGTAAGGGTCGAGCAGCAGCTTGTTCGGATTGAAGCGATGACCCTTCTCCGGCTCATACGGACCATGCACGCGATAGCCGTACACAGCGCCCGGTTTCAGGTTCGGCACGAACACATGCCAGACCTCGTCGGTATATTCCGGCAATTCGATGCGCTCGATTTCATGCTGACCGGTTTCATCGAACAGACACAGTTCGACTTTCGTTGCGTGCGCCGAGAACAGCGCGAAGTTCACGCCGTTTCCGTTCCATGTCGCACCAAGCGGGAAAGGCGTGCCTTCCGCGATACGCGTCGAGTAATTGGCCGGGGATGACATAGGTTTTCCTGTGAGAAGCATGGGCGCGCACGCGCCTTTTTAGTGTAGGCGATACGGATAAGAGGCTCGCTCCTGTAGCAATCCGCGGGCCTGGACGTCGCGCGCCACGGGGCGACGCGGCATGCAATTTGCGGTAACGCGTTTGAAAGCCGACTCGGCTCGACGCGCCGCGACCGGCGCGAGACATAACAAGGAGAAACCATCATGCGAAGCATGCAATCCAAGGCGCTGCTCGCGGCAGCGCTGCTCGTCAGCACGCTCGTGCCGCTAACGCCTTTTTCGCTCTCCGGCAACGCGCATGCGCAAGGCGCGCCGCAGGCGATTACCGAAAAGCGCACGGACGTCGTGCAACTCGCGAGCGGCTATCGCGCATCGAAGCTGACCGGCGCGGACGTGTTCAACAAGAACAAGGACACCATCGGCACAGTCGACGATCTGATCGTCTCGCCAGGCGGCGACCGCAGCACTTACGCGATTCTGTCCGTCGGAGGATTCCTCGGCATCGGCAAGCATCTCGTGGCCGTTCCGTTCAACGATCTGCAGATTACCAACCGTCGTGTGGTTTTGCCGGAGGCGACCAAGAAGTCACTGGAGGCATTGCCGGAATTCAAGTACGCGGATTGACGCTGCATTTCGCGCGCCGCGAAGTGGCGAGAGCGCGGCGCGGCCAATGCACCGCGGCACCGCGCTACGCTCCTCGCCATCGCGAACTCACGCGAACAGTTTATCCAGCGTAATCGGCAAGTCGCGCACGCGCTTGCCCGTTGCATGCCAGATCGCGTTGCTCACCGCGGCCGCCACGCCGACCACGCCGATTTCACCCACGCCCTTCACGCCGAGCGGATTCACGATCGTGTCGTGCTCCTCGACAAAGAGCACGTCGATGTCGTGAATATCCGCGTTGACCGGCACGTGATACTCGGCAAGGTTATGGTTCATCTGACGGCCTATGTCATGATCGAACTGCCCTTCTTCATGCAGCGCCATGCTGATGCCCCACACCACGCCGCCCGCCACCTGGCTTGCCGCGGTCTTCGGATTGACGATGTGCCCCGCCGCAACCGCGCTCACCACGCGCGTTACGCGCACGGTGCCCAGCGCTTCGTCCACGCGCGCTTCCACAAAGATCGCCGAATGCGTGCCCATCGAATACGCCTGCTGCTTTTCGTGCGGCTTCACGGTGGCCTGTTCTTCGAGCTTGTCGAGGCCGGCGCGCTCAAGCAACGCGTCGATGTCGATCGCGTCGGCCGTGCCATGACCGCACACGAGGCGCTTGCCCATGCGTCGTATGTCGTCGCGATCAATGCTTGCGAAACGTCCGCCACCATATTGCCGCGCCAGTTCGACGAGGCGATTGCGCAACCGCTTGCACGCGGCATCGACCGCACTGCCTACCGACGATACCGTCCACGATCCGCCTTCTATCGGCGCCTTCGGCAGGCGCGTATCGCCGAGTTCGAACACCACGTCCTGCAGCGGCACGCCGAGTGCATCCGCTGCGATCTGCGTCATCGCGGTGTAGGTGCCGGTGCCGATGTCGGCGGTTGAACTGGACACGGTCACGCGTCCATCGCGAGTGAGCACGGCGCGCGCCGACGCTTCGTTTTGCATCGCGTCCCACGCGCCGGTCGCCATGCCCCAGCCGATCAGTTCGGTGCCCTCGCGCCGCGCGCGTGGCGCGAGCGGCCGCTTGTCCCAGCCGAAACGCGCCGCGCCTTCGCGATAGCAGTCGCGCAGCGCCTTGCTCGAGAACGGCAGGTTCTTGTTCGCATCGCGTTCGGCGTAGTTGATGAGGCGCAGTTGCAGCGGGTCCATCCGCAATGCTTCCGCGAGTTCGTCCATCGCGACTTCGAGCGGGAAAAGACCTTGCGCCGCGCCCGGCGCGCGCATGTCGGCGGGCGTCGGCACATCGAGCCGCGCAACCTTGTAGCCAAGCGTCACGTTCTCGCATCGATAAAGCTGGCCGGCCCAGTTCACCACGACGTCGCAGTAATCCTCGTACTGCGAGGTCTCGGATACCGCCTCGTGAATCACCGCCTGCAAGCGGCCATCGGCAGAGGCGCCGAGCGCCACGCGCTGAATGGATTGCGGCCGATGCGCGAACGTGAACATCTGCTGGCGCGTCAGCGTCACACGCACCGGCCGCTTCAATTCGAGCGCGGCCATGACCGCAAGCGCAAGGTGATACTGCGGCCTCAAACCCGAGCCGAATGCACCGCCGACGAACGGCGAGACGACCTGCAACTCATCATCTTTCAAACCGAATACGGCCGTCAGATACGACTTCGTATTGACGACGCCCTGGGTCTTTTCATACACGGTCAGGTGCCCATGCTCGTCGGGCACCACCGTGCAACCATGCATTTCCATCGGATTGTGATATTCCGCGGGCGTGCTGTAGAACGCATCGACGCGCGCTGCGGCGTTCGCCAACGCGGCGTCGGCGTCGCCTCGCGGCGGAGGCGGCGGATCGAAGCCGCCCTTCTCCGTGGACGGCGGCTCGGCGCTCATCAGCACTTCGCCCATCTCCGTTCGATGCGGCGCCGATTCATAACGCACGTCGACGAGCGAGGCCGCATGACGCGCGAGTTCGAGCGACTCAGCGAGCACCAGCGCGACAGGCTGGCCGCTGTACCACACGCGGTCGTCCCACAGCGGCCGGAGCGGGCTGCCGCCGGGCGCGACCATGTCCTTGTACGGTTTGTCCTCGCGCGGCAACTCCGGGCGATTCTGCCAGGTCAGCACATGCAGCACGCCAGGCAACGCGAGTGCCGCCGATGCGTCGATCGACACGATGGTTCCCGCCGCGATCGTGCTCGATACGACGAAGCCATACGTCAGTCCGTTCGCGCTGAAGTCCGCCGCATACTGCGCGGCGCCGGTCACTTTCAGCCGGCCGTCGACGCGCTTGTGCGGCACACCGCTCGCGCGCAACGCGGGCAAAGTCTCAATGCGGTTCATCGCGCGTGCTCCTCCAGTGAACGTTGCGCAGCCATCGCGAAGGCACGCTCGATGGCGCGCGCCGTCAATTCGATCTTGAACGCGTTGCCGCGGCGGCCGCGCGCATCGCGCAGCATGTCGGTCGCGAAGTTGCGCACGGTATCGGCATTCAGCGGCTTGCCGCGCAGCGATGCTTCGGCATCCGTATTACGCCACGGTTTGTGTGCAACGCCGCCGAGCGCGCAATGCGCATTGACGATGATGTCGCCGTCCAGCTCGAGCCCGAGTGCAACGGAGACCAGCGCGAACGCATACGAAGCCCTGTCACGCACTTTCACGTAAGCGTGATGTTCCGCGAAGCCTTGCTTCGGCAACTCGACGGCGGTGATCAGCTCGTCGTCGCGCATGTTGGTGTCGATGTGCGGTGTGTCGCCAGGCAAGCGGTGGAAGTCCGCGAACGGCAGCACGCGCGAACCGTCCGGCCCCGACAGATGAACCGTTGCATCGAGCGCGGCCAATGCGACGCACATGTCCGACGGATGCACGGCGATGCAATGCTCGCTTGCGCCAAGAATCGCATGCATGCGATTCACGCCTTCCATTGCGAGACAGCCGGTGCCGGGCTCGCGTTTGTTGCAGCGCGTGCCCGCGTCGTAGAAATAGAGGCAGCGCGTGCGTTGCAGCAGATTGCCGCCGACGCTCGCCACATTGCGAATCTGCGGCGACGCGCCCGCGAGAATCGCCTTCGAGAGCAACGGGTAGCGCGCGCTTATCGTCGCGTCGTAGGCGGCCGCGCTGTTGGTCACGAGCGCGCCGATCTTGACTCCGCCCGCGGCGGTCGGCTCGATTTGCCGAAGTGGCAAACGGTTGATGTCGATCACGAGCTGCGGATGCGCGACGTTCTCGCGCCACAGGTCCACGAGATTCGTGCCGCCTGCGATAAACGCAGCCGCCCGGTTCGCGCGATGCTGGTCGATGGCTTGCGGCACTTCGCTCGCGCGTGTGTACGAGAAGCGGTTCATGGCCGCGCTCCTGCATCGCCGACTTCGGCTGCTTCCGCCGCTTCCGCCGGTTCGGACACATCGAGAATCGCGGCGACGATGTTGTTGTACGCGCCGCAGCGGCACAGGTTGCCGCTCATCAGTTCGCGCACGTCGTCGGCGGTTTTCGCGTGGCCCTCCTCGAGCATCGCGACGGCGGAGCAGATTTGCCCCGGCGTGCAGTAGCCGCACTGAAACGCATCGTGATCGATGAAAGCCTGTTGAAGGGGATGCAACTGCTCGCCGTTCGCGAGTCCTTCGATCGTGGTAATCGAAGCGCCGTCGTAGATAACCGCGAGCGCAAGGCACGTGTTGATGCGCTGCCCGTTCACAATGGCGGTGCACGCGCCGCATTGCCCGTGGTCGCAGCCCTTCTTGGTGCCGGTCAAATGGCAATGCTCGCGCAGCAGATCGAGCAGCGACGTCCAGGCTTCGACGCCGAATGCATGCTGTTTGCCGTTGATGTCGAAGCTCACCGGCACGCGCTCGACGTCGCTCGGCGCGACATCCAGCGGCGTATCCGCAGTGGGTGTATTCATGGGGAGGTTCTCCTGACGAGGGTGACGCACAGCGAGCGCTAGGAAGAACTAGTGATGCGCGCAAACGCCGTGCCCGGCAGGAAGGCGCGTGTCGAAATATCGGGGACGTTCTCGCGCGAACCGCTGTCTGCACTAGCGCACAAACTGCGGTTCGCTCGCTCCCAGATTCAATCAATATGCCTAAATAATCGGCGAGCCGCCCGTGACTGCAATGGTTGCGCCTGAAATGTAGCTCGCTTCGTCGGAGGCGAGCATCACGTAAGCGGGCGCGAGTTCGGCGGGTTGGCCTGGCCGCTTCATCGGCACTTGCTGGCCGAATTTTTCGACCTTCTCAGGCGGCATCGTCGATGGAATCAGCGGCGTCCAGATCGGCCCCGGCGCGACGCAATTCACGCGAATGCCCTTCTCCGCGAGCAGTTGCGCGAGCCCGCCGGTGAAGTTCTGAATCGCGCCCTTGGTCGTCGCATACGCGAGCAGGCCGGGGTTCGGATGATCCGCGTTGATCGACGTCGTGTTCACAATCGCGCCGCCCGGCTTCATGTGCCTGACCGCCGCGCGCGAGATCCTGAACATCGCGCCGATGTTGGTATCGAAGGTCTTGTCCCACTCGTCGTCGGTGATCGCGTCGAGCGACGGATACGTCATCTGGTACGCGGCGTTGTTCACGAGCACGTCGAGCCGGCCGAATGCCTGCACGGCCTTGTCGACGATCGCATTGCAATGCGCGCGATCGGTGATGTCGCCCGGCACCAGCACCGCCTTGCGGCCCGCTTCTTCGACCCAGCGCGCGGTTTCGCGCGCGTCGTCGTCTTCGTTCAGATACGCGATCAGCACGTCCGCGCCTTCGCGCGCGAACGCAATGGCGACCGCGCGGCCAATGCCGCTGTCGCCGCCCGTGATGATCGCCGCCTTGCCGGCGAGGCGGCCCGAGCCCTTATACGATTTCTCGCCGTGATCGGGCTGCGGCTGCATCGGCGCGGTGCGGCCCGGCGTTTGGTCCTGCTGCTGTCCGTCGAACGGTGGCGTAGGACGTTCCTTGTCGCTCATACGATCCTCCAGAGTGCTGATGAACATGTGCGGCGTGCGAGACGCACGGCGTTGCAACAGGGTCAGCAACCGGCGGGCCTGCATACATGCGGTTTGTTACGGCGCATGCGTGCGGCGGTAGAAGATGTTGGGAAAAGATGAGGACAACGCGTGGATGAAGTGTGACGCTCGCGCCGCGATCTGCGCGAATAGAGGGAATCGGCAAGCATATGCAGCGAAACGGCAATCGCAGTTTTTTCAAAGGCCGCGCAGGCTTTACGGCGGCCCCGCCGCATGCAGCGCAGCAGCCGATTCGAGCACGCGCAAGAGCCGTTCGGGCGTCAACGGCTTCGCGCAATGCGCGTCGAAACCCACGGCGCGCGCGCGGGCGCGGTCGTCGCGCGAGGCGAACGCGGTGCACGCAACGAGCAGCATATGCGCCGTCGATGGATGCGCGCGCAAGCGCCGCGCAAGTTCGAGGCCGTCGATTCCCGGCATCTTGATGTCGAGCACGACGGCGAACGGTTGCCACTCCGACGCCATATCGCATACCGCGTGCGGGTCGTCCAGCGCGCGGCATTCGAATCCGTCCGCGTTCAGCAGCATCTGCAGCGCATCGGCTGCTTCACGATAGTCGTCCACCACCAGCACGCGACGGTGCGACGCCATCGCATACTGGATCGGCCGCCATACGACCACGTCTTCGCTGTCGTCGAATCGGTTATCGAGCGTCACCTTCTTCTCCTTGATCGTCGCGTGCGCCGCTATGCGGCACCCGGCGCACGGCCGCAAGATTCGCTCCCGCGCCGCGTTGTTGCTTACATGGTGTAGCTTAGATGCTTGGTGAATGACTGCGGCGCTTATGCGGCCCGATCGTCGATGAAACCCTTGAGCATCGCGAGCGTATCGGCGTCGTCGATATGCTTGTCCGTGCGCCAGCGCAGCATGCGCGGGAAGCGCACCGCCACGCCGGATTTATGACGCGTACTCGCCTGGATGCCTTCAAAGCCGATTTCGAATACGAGTGTCGGCGTCACGCTGCGCACCGGTCCGAACTTCTCGATCGTAGTCTTGCGCACGATTGCGTCAACCTGGCGCATTTCCTCATCGGTAAGACCCGAATACGCCTTGGCGAACGGCACGAGGGTGCGCACGCCATTGGCTTCGTCCCACACTGCGAACGTGAAGTCGGTGTAGAGGCTCGCGCGTCGACCGTGTCCGCGCTGCGCGTAAACCAGTACGGCGTCCACCGCATACGGATCGATCTTCCATTTCCACCACGTACCCGAAGCCTTCGTGCGGCCGACGCCATACAGCGACTCGCGCTCCTTCAGCATGAAGCCTTCGACGCCGCGCGCGCGGCTTTCTTCACGCAGTGCAGCCAACGTCTGCCAATCCGCGGCCGATACGAGCGGCGATACGCGCAGCAGATCGCGCGCAAGCGTGGTGTCGAGCGATGCCGCCAGCGCGTCGAGACGCGCACGCCGTTCCACAAGCGGCGTCATGCGCAAATCCTTGCCGTCCGCTTCGAGCAGATCGTAAGCGAGCAATGCAGCGGGCGAATCGGCGAGAATTTTTTTCGTCAGCGTCTTGCGCGCGATGCGCGGTTGCAAACGCGCGAACGGCAATGGCGCGATAGCGCCCGGCTCCCACGCAAGAATCTCGCCGTCTATCACGAAGCCGTCGGGCAAGGCCTCGCCCAACGCGGTGACTTCGGGAAAGCGATCGGTGATCAGGTCCTCGCCGCGCGACCACAACCACACGCGTCCCGCACGCTTGACGAGTTGCGCGCGTATGCCGTCCCACTTCCATTCGATCAGCCAGTGCGACGGATCGCCGAGCGTCTCGGGATCGGCCTGCAACGGATGCGCGAGAAAGAACGGATACGGCAGGCCGAGATCGCTGTCGTGCCGCTCTGTTGGATGCTGCGCATCGTCGCCGGCAAGTTCTGATGCCTCGGGCGCGATCAGCCGCAGATAGCGCGCGGCGTCCGGCTTCTGCCGCGAATCGGTCCATCCGACCATGCGTTGCGCGATCCGCTTATGGTCGACACCGGCCACTTCCGCGAGCGCTCGCACGACGAGTTGCCGCGCGACCCCGACACGAAAGCCGCCGCCGATCAGCTTCGTGAGTAAGAAGCGGCCGCTCCAGTCGAGTTCGTCCCAATAGCTGAAAAGACGCGTGCGCAATTCGTCCGGCGGAAGACCGCGCAAGATCAGCACGCGCTGCTCGATCCATTGTGTGAGGCCGAGTTCGGAGCTGCGTTGCGCGGGCGGCAGGATATGCGCGATGGTCTCCGCCAGATCGCCCACTGCGTGATACGACTCTTCGAAAAGCCATGCGGGCAAGCCGACGCGTTCGCGCGCGAACTCGGTCAGCAGGCGCGTGGGCACCGATTGCCGCGGCTTGCCGCCCGCCAGAAAATACGATGCCCACGCGGCGTCTTCGGGCTCGGCCACGGAGAAATAACTCGTGAGCGCTTCGAGCTTGTCATGCGTGGAAGTGGTCGCGTCGAGCGCGGTGTAAAGAGCGGCGAAGCGTTTCATGAACGGCTCGCGGTATCGTTGGCGTCGAATGCGGGCGCGCGGGCTTCGTCGCCCGGTGCATGTGTCACCGTGTCTTGCACGACCGTTTCGACGGTGCCCAACGCATCGGCTTCGACTGTGTCGTCGCCGTATTGCGTCGCGAAGGCTCCCGCTTCGAGCCCTTGCTCGCGCAGCCAGCGCACCATCGGTTCAACCGATCCATGCGTGACGATGACGCGCTGTGCGCCGCTCGCGTGAATCGCCGTTTGCAGCGCGGGCCAATCCGCATGATCGGAGAGCACGAAGCCGCGGTCGACGCCGCGCCTGCGGCGCGCGCCGCGCAGGCGCATCCAGCCCGACGCGAAAGCGTCGCTATAGTCGCCGAAGCGTTTGAGCCACGCGCTGCCTTGCGCGGACGGCGGCGCGACGATCAGCGCCTGTTTGAACGTGGCCTTCTCTTTCGGCGGAATTTCGCTGACGAGCCGTACCGGCGGCAAACGCACGCCGGCCTCGCGATACGCGCGGTTGAGCGGCTCGACCGCGCCATGACAGAAGATCGGCCCGATGCCCGCGTCGACGCTCGCCAGCACCCGCTGCGCCTTGCCGAACGAATAGCAGAACAGCACCGACGCGCGCCCTTGCGCCGCGTTGTGACGCCACCATGAATCGATTCCGTCGCACACGGTTTGCGGCGTGTCCCATCGATAGATCGGCAGACCGAAGGTGGATTCGGTGATGAATGTATCGCAACGCACGGGCTCGAATGCATCGCAGGTCGGGTCGGGGTCCAGCTTGTAGTCGCCCGATGCGACCCACACGCGGCCACCGTATTCGATGCGCAATTGCGCGGAACCGAGCACATGTCCCGCCGGATGCAGCGACACGGTCACGCCGTTGATGTCGAGCCGCTCGCCATACGCGAGCGTTTGCAGCGAGATGTCGGGCAGACGCGAGAGCAGCACGTTCGCGCCCGCGCGCGATGCGAGATAGTGCCGATGCCCGAAGCGCGCGTGATCCGAATGCGCATGCGTGATCACGGCGCGCTCGACGGGCTGCCACGGATCGATATAAAAATCGCCCGGCGGACAATACAAACCCTCGGGCCGTGCGATGACGAGGTCCCCGGGGCCGGCATTGTCCGCTGCGATATTCGAGGTGGGTTCGGATGCCATGTCGCCCGTATCAAGCAAAGGTTATTCCCGGGTGGACTGTCATGAGCATGGCGGCTTTCTTGCTTATGTTTGCGATCAGGCGTGTCGGAATGCGCCGCTCATCGGCGGCGCGAAACGCGCTTGTTGCGAGGACCCATGCACTTCATGATCGATCGACGCACGCTGTACGTCGCGAAACATCCGGGCCGGTTTACGCTCGACGCGCTCAAAGCGTTTCGCGCGAACCAGGGACTGCTGCTCGCCGGTGCGGTCGCGTATTACGCGCTGCTTTCCATCGTGCCGCTGATGATACTCATCGTCATCGCACTGTCGCGCATCGTGCCGCAACACGTTTTGTTGTCCGCGCTGGGGCATCTTCTGCAGTGGCTCGTGCCCGGCCAGTCGAAGGCGCTCGTGCATGAACTCGCCAATTTCCTCGCGCATCGCGCGGTGGTCGGCTGGGTGCTGTTCGTCACCATGCTGTTCTTCAGTTCGCTCGCGTTCACCGTGCTCGAAAACGCGATGTCGCTGATCTTCGTGCATCGCGTGGTCATACGGCGGCGGCATTTTTTGCTGTCGGCGCTGCTGCCGTATTGCTACATCCTGTTCCTCGGCGTCGGCGCGTTGATCGTCACCGTTGTGTCGAGTGGACTCGAAGCGGTCGGCGCCGCAGGCATCGATCTGTTCGGCACCTATGTTTCGCTGCAAGGTGCGTCGCGCGTGCTGCTGTATCTGCTGGGTCTCGCCGGTGAGATTTTTGTGCTGACGTCGATTTATATGGTGATGCCGGTAGGACGGCCTTCGCTGAAACACGCGCTGTTCGGCGGCATTGTCGCGGCCGTGTTGTGGGAGATCACGCGGCATGTGCTGGTGTGGTACTTCGCGACGCTTTCGCAAGTCAGCGTGGTGTACGGCTCGCTCACGATGGCGATCGTGATTCTGTTCAGCCTGGAATGGCTCGCGACGCTGCTGCTGTTCGGTGCACAGGTGATCGCGCAATACGAGCGCTTCGGCCTCGAGCCGCAAGACGCGCCGAAGCAGCCGATTAAAACCGGCTGAGTGTGTTCCTGATGCACGGCGCGGCAAGGCGCGGCAAGGCGCGACCAAAACGCTGCGGTAACATTACGCGCATTCGCCGCTTCCATTCCGGCACGCTTACAGGATTCGATCATGAGCGCCGTTCAGCGCCACAAGATAAACCCCTGTCGATCCAGCAGCGCACCCTATGCTCGATGAAGCGCTGATCGAAAACAGTCTCGCCGCCCGCGGCATCGTTGCCGATGCGAGGCAACGCGAGTCCATCGCGGCGCTCGCCGAATTACTCCGCCCGGCTGCGCGCGATTTTCACTCACGATACCAGGGCGTGTATTGCCACGGACTGCCTGGACGCGGCAAAAGCCTCGTGGTCGATACCGTGTTCGAACTCGCGGATTGCCGCAAGCGGCGTCTGCATTTTCACGAGTTTCTGCGCGAGATGAACCGGCGCCTCGTGAACGAACCGCGTGGCGACGACCGGCTCGGCTCCGTGTCGAAGCAATGGCTCGATGGCGTCGAGCTGTTGTGCTTCGACGAATTCCATGTGCACGACATTGCCGACGCGTTTCTGATGGGCCGCTTTCTCGACACGGCCATCGTGCTCGGTACGCGCATCATGCTGACGTCGAACTACGCGCCGGAGCATCTATTGTCCGACCCGGAGTTTCACGAGCGCTTCCTGCCGACCATCGAGCAGATCAGGCGGCACTTTCGCGTGATTCATTTCGACGGCGCGCGCGATTATCGTTTCGGCGGTCAGGCGCATCCGTCGCCGCGTTTCTTTTCTCCGCTCGACGCCGCGACCGGCGACGCGCTGCGCGATGTTTTTCTGCGCTACGAAAGCAGCGGCGCACTCGACGCGACGAAGCTCAGCGCAGCGGGCCGCCCGCTGATTGCGCGCGCGGTCGGCGCGGCTCTTCTTTGGGCCGACTTCGAAGCGCTTTGCGTGGCGAGCCGTTCGCATCTCGACTACCTCGATCTCGCCGAGCGTTGGCGTGGGCTCATCGTCGACAACGTGCGTACCGAATGGCTCGCGAAATCTCATACGCTGCAGCGGCTCGTATGGCTCGTCGACATTCTTTACGACCGCAAGCGCGCGCTGTTCATTGCATCGGATCAGCCGATTCATGCCGCGTTGCGCGGTCTTGAAGGCGCACATGATCTGTCGAGAACGCTGAGCCGGCTCGCGGAAATGCAATCGCGCGGCTATCGGAATGCGCTCGACGATGCGATGGACTGGCCCGCGTCAACGGCCGACGAACGCTGAGCCAGCACGCTTAAAAACCCGCATACGATCGATACGGGAATGCACCGTGCTACCGCCGTTGAAGTTTCATTCTTCAGCGGATAAACACTCCGAGATGATGAAAGCCGTTTCGGTAACAGCCGCACTGTGCGCGGCGTGCCTTTCTTCCGCCTGCGTGCATATTGGCCCCGCGCGCCTGAAGGCCGATCAGGTCGACTATGCCCGCGCACTCGGCGATGCAAAAAAGCGCGAGATTCTCGCGGCCGTGGTCGGCTTGCGCTATGGCGACGCACCGGCGTTTCTCACGGTCAGCAGCATCATCGCGGCCTATACGTTCGATGCCGGCGGCGGCGCGACCGCGAACGTGGGCTCGGGTAGTCAGCCGAACTATGCGCTTGCCACCGGCAGCGTGTCGTACTCGAATCACCCGACCTTCACGTTCACACCGACCACCGGCGAAGCCTTCGCCTCCGCTTATATCCGGCCGCTCGCGCCGGCGCTCGTGCTGCCGCTCGCCGAAGGCGGCGTTCCGATCGATCTGCTGTTGCGCATTACCGCGCAATCGGTGGGCGGCTTGCAGAACGGCAATGCGCTCGGCGGTGAAAACAGCGCCGGCGCGCCGGGCTTTTTCGAATTGCTGCGCGCGTTGCGGCGTCTGCAACTCGCGGGCGAGTTGAATGTGGAATCGCGCAACACGGGCGACAAGAACGAGCCGATGCGCGTCTTTCTGGTGATGGGCGCAACCACCAGCGGCGACTCGCCGCAAATCACCGCCGACGTCGCGCGTGTGCGCAAGCTGCTGCATCTTTCGTCGAATACACGAAGCTACGAGATCGTTTACGGGCCGTCGTCGGCATGGCGGAAGGCCGACAAGATTCCGATGGTGACACGTTCGGTGCTCGGCATCCTGACCGATCTCGGCGCGCAGGCACAGGTGCCCGCCGAGCGCATCAGCGACGGTTCGACGAAGCCGACCGTGGGTCTGATCGGCGGCGAGACGAGGCCGACCATCGTCATTCATTCGGGCAAGACCGCGCCCGAGAATGCCTACGTGATGATCCCGTATGGCGCGTCGTCGTATTGGGTGGACCGCAACGACTTCGACTCGAAATACGCGTTCACGGTCGTGCAGAATCTGATGGCGCTCGCCGAAGCCGATACCAGCAGCAAGGCGCCCGTCGTAACGATTCCTGCGAATTGAGTTGACGATAAAAAAACCGGCGGTTTTTACGCCGCCGGCTTGTACTAGCGCATTGCCTGCGCGTTCATCACTCCTGGCTGCGCTTGCTCTGCACTCTTTCAATCTGCTGCTTCGCCGCTTCATAAACATGCTCGGGCGTGAAGCCGAACTTCTTCTTCAGATCCGCAAGCGGCGCAGAAGCGCCGAACGTGTGCATCACGACTTGCGCGCCAAGCCTGCCGACGTAGCGGTCCCAACCGAGCGTCGCGGCCTGCTCGACTGCGACTCGCGCGTCGATGTCCGGCGGCAAGACCTCATCCTGATACGCATCGTCCTGCCGCTCGAACAGATCCCATGAAGGCATCGACACCACGCGCGCCGCAATGCCCTCGGCCTTCAGCTTCTCGTAGGCGTCGACGCAGAGCGAAAGCTCGCTGCCGGTGGCCATCAGAATGACTTGCGGCTTCTGTCCGTCGGGTGCATCGGCGAGCACATAGGCGCCCTTCTTCACGCCCTCGGCGGATGCATAGCGGCTGCGGTCCAAAGTAGGCAGCGCTTGCCGCGATACGACGATGCACGCCGGACGGCGCTTTTGCGTCAGCGCGACGCGCCATGCTTCGGCCACTTCGTTTGCATCGCCCGGACGCAGCACGGTCAGGCCGGGCACGCCACGCAGCGAGGCGAGTTGCTCGATCGGCTGATGCGTCGGGCCATCTTCGCCGACGCCGATCGAATCGTGCGTGAAGACATAAATCGCCTCGACTTCCATGATCGCCGACAGGCGAATCGGCGGCTTCATGTAGTCGCTGAAAATCAGGAACGTCGAGCCGAACGGCCGCAGGTTCGACAACGCCAGACCGTTGACCACCGCGCCCATCCCATGTTCGCGAATGCCGAAATGCAGATTGCGGCCGCCGTAGTTGTCATGCTCGAAACTGCCCGCGCCCTCGAATTTCAGATTCGTTTTCGTGGATGGCGCGAGGTCGGCCGCGCCGCCGATCATCCACGGCACGCGCGCGGCAATCGCATTCAGCACCTTGCCCGACGATTCGCGCGTGGCTATGCCTTTCGGGTCCGCGTCGAAGGTCGGAATGTCGTTGTCCCAACCCACCGGCAATTCATGCGCTTCGATCAACGCGAATTCGCGCGAGAGCTCGGGATACTGCTTGCCATAGGCGTCGTATTTCGCCTGCCATTCCTCGCGCGCCGCCTTGCCGCGCGCGCCGATGCCTGCGGCGAAACGCTCGTGAACGCCGTCGGGCACATAGAAGAATTTGTCTTCGGGCCAGCCGTAAAACTTCTTGGTGAGCGCGACTTCCTGCACGCCGAGCGCCTCGCCGTGCGCGGACGCGGTGTCCTGCTTGTTCGGTGCGCCCCAGCCGATGATGCTGTTGACCACGATCAGCGTCGGCCTGTCGGTAATACTTTTTGCTTCGACGAACGCGGCTTCGAGCGCGGCGGCGTCGTTCGCGTCGTTCACATGCAGCGTGTGCCAGTTATAGCCGCGAAAACGGCTCTCCACGTCGTCGCTGTACGCGAGATCGGTGTGCCCTTCGATCGTCACGCGATTGCTGTCGTAGATCCAGATCAGGTTCGAGAGCTTCAGGTGGCCCGCGAGCGACGCCGCTTCGTGCGAGATGCCTTCCATCATGTCGCCGTCGCCGCACAGCGCGTAGACGCGGTAATCGAAGAGCGGCGCGTCGGGCTTGTTGAAGCGGTTCTCGTACCAGCGCGCGGCCATCGCCATCCCGACGCTGTTGCCGAGACCCTGGCCGAGCGGACCCGTGGTGGTCTCGACGCCCGTCGTCATCCGATACTCGGGGTGGCCCGGCGTCTTGCTGTCGATCTGACGAAAACGTTCGATGTCCTCGAGCGACACCGCGGGACCGCCGGTCGGTTTGCCTTCTTCGTCGACGGCCTTCACGTTCGCGAGATGCAGCAGCGAATACAGCAGCATCGACGCATGCCCGACCGACAGCACGAAGCGGTCGCGGTTCGGCCACAGCGGCTCGTCCGGGTCGTAGCGCAAATGGTTCTGCCACAGATGATAGGCAACCGGCGCGAGCGCCATCGGCGTGCCTGGGTGGCCGGAATTGGCTTTCTGCACAGCGTCCATCGACAGCGTGCGGATCGTGTTGATGCACAGCTGATCGAGGGCGGGATCGTTTTGCATGGGACACTCCTTGTTCGGCCGTTGGGAGATTGCCCGCGCGCGCTGCCGCGACGTCGCAGGGGAGCGGTGTTCACACGCAACGCATGAACATCGCCCAGGCGTTGACGATGATGCGCCGATGCGCGCAAATGTGCACGCGGCGTGACATCGCGGGGCGTTTACGGGGGGCTTGCACACGCGCTTGCGGATTCGGACATCAGCCGCACTTCGCGCACCGCTGATATCCGGTGCACTGAACGCACTAGCGGCATTCAGCCGCGCCAAGCCAGTGCTCGCAAAGCGGGCCGTGCTTGCCGTCGACGGGGTCCATCGGCGGAAACGGCAAGGCGTGCATGGCCGCGAGTTCCTGCGGCGTGAGCGCGTCGCGGCGAATGTCCCACTGCTGGCCCGCCGGATAGCCGGCCACGACACGAAAGTGTCCCTCGAACGATTGCAGGCAATGGCCGGTGCCGGCGGGCAGCAGCAAGACGTCGCCGGCAGAAATGCTCACCACTTTCCCGCCCGGTCCGCCGACGATCACTTCGGCCGAACCCTCGCTGACGCCGAGCACTTCGTGCGCGGTCGAGTGGAAATGATGGTAGTCGAAGATGCCGTCGCGCCACTGCGGCGGCCACTGGTTGCGCCCGAACAGCACTTCGAACGCGGCGGCAAGATCGCCGATGGCCGGATCGACCGCTTGCCGGTAAATCACGACCGGCAGCTTGCGGTTATTCGGCACCCAGTCGTGCGGTTCGAGCATGAAGGCTTCGTACTCGGTTTGCGCGGCATCGAACGCGTGTATCGAGTCTTGGTGCGACCCTTCGGGCGAGTTTATGTGCGAACTTTCGTGCGGGTTTCGGTCCATACATGGCTCCTATGCGTAGCGTGGCCGGTCCGGCAATCGCATGCCGGACACGGACGATCTTGCACTGCCGCATAAAGCGCGCCCGCTCGCGCGGAACGCTCAACCGCCGCCGATGCCTTGCAGCACTTTCCCCGTGCCGCCGCACACCGTGCATTGCTTTCCTTCGACCTTGCCGGTGCCGTGACACGCGCGGCAGATGTCTTCGCCGACGCCGGGCGCGTCGGGGGGCGCTTCATCGCCGGGATTGAGGGGTTCGTTGTCCTGTTGCATGTGTCTCTCCGTTCGGTTTGACGCGATCAGTTCTTGTGCGACGCGCGCCCGCCGCCGCCCGCGGGCTCGCCGTGCGTGCCGGTGCCGAGCGGCACCTCGGCGGTTTGCTCGGGGTGCTCGTTCGAGCGCGGCGGATTCGTTTGCCGATCGACGCCCGTCTGCACGACCGGTTCGATGCCGAGCGGACTCGGCTCGACGTATTGCTCGCCGCTCGGCTTGTTGCGCTCTTTGACTTCCGGCGCGAGGTCGGCAGTGGCGGAATCGTCGCGGCGTGCGTCGAGTTGCGGGTCACGTTGTGAATCGGCTTGCGGATCAGGTTGCGTGTCTTGCTGCGTGTTGGGCTGCATGGCGCTCTCCATTTTTATCGGCTACTCCGCTATGTCAGCAACATACGGACCCCATCACGCGAAGCCCGCGTTCTCTCGACACACCGCACGCATGCGCGCGCGGGTTGGGCACGGCCATTGCATCGAAACTTGCTGAAGCTTCGGATTCATCTTTGTAAAAAGGAGCGCCTCATGACAGTCACCACCATTCGCGTGTCCGATACGGAAGTGCAAGTCGAACGAACGCTTTACACGTTCTCGCAAAAGAGCGACGCCGATGCGTTCGCGCAATGCGTAATAAACGATTCCATCGACGTTTGTTATCGCAGCCATCCGCCGCTGTCGGCGCGTCCCGTGGTCCCGGACGAACATCCGGACGATCCGAATCGCGGCAGCACGATCTCGCCTTCGTTAGGCGGAATGCCTTGACGAGTGCGAGCGCGCTGTCGTCACTTTTCCGGCGAAGCCCGGTCGGCGGCGACGATCTGCTTGCCGTACTCGATGGCGGCGCGGCGCGCCTGGTCCGCCGTCTCGTAGGGCCCGATCTCGGGAGCGCCGTCGAACGGAAAAAGAATTCTCCTGTCCGCTTTGCGGACAACCTTCAGTCCACCTACGTAACGGCCGTCGCCTGTTCCGTGATAGCTGGCGAAAATCTCGAACTCGCCGTCGGCGACGTCGGCCTTGTGTCGCGCCATGTGTATTTCCTTGTCCCTGTACCCGCTGCTCGGGGAGCAGCCCACGCTGTGCCGCGTCATGCTCCGCGCATGCCGCGTGACGGAACGGAGCAACGTCCGTTCCACGCGCGAAAGCCGCTACGCAAAAGGCGATGGAGGAATCAGAGAGGCGTGCGCATTGCGCGCAAAACACGAACGATGACGGAGGTCACGATGACCCTGAGGGACACGCACGACGCAGCGACTTTTGTCATGCACACGCCGACGCCGCCCGAGATAGACCCGGAAGCGCCGCCGCCGCCGAACATCGATCCCGATCCGCCGCCCGCGCCGGACGACGATCCAGGCGGCCCGCCGCCGGGCGCACCCGAAGGCGATCCGCCCGCGGCGCCACCGCCGCTGCATGCGCTGCGGCCTGGCGTGCGGCGGGCTTGAATTCGCTTCGCGGTTCGTGTGTTTTGTGTGTTTCGCGTGGACGCGCGGACGCACAGCGCAACGTGAAAGCGGCGCGCTAAAAATCGCGCGCCGCTAACCCACATAGCAAATCAGAACTGATGCAGCATGCCGACGTAAGCGCCGGTCTGCGATTCGCCGACGAGCGGGTTCGTGTTGTTCGCGGCATCGCGCGGCGAAGCCTGCAGCGAAAAGTTCGAGTTGCCGCTGTTGCGCACATAGCCCACGGTGCCGTAGACGAACGTGCGCTTCGACAGGTTATAGGTGGTGCCGAGCACGTACATCATCGCGTGGCCGGACGGATCATGCGCGGCATCTCCGGTGCCGTCGCCGACCTTCACGTAGTAGCCGCCCGCGGTCACCGCCCAGCGCGGCTGGAAGTTGTAGGTCGCGCCAAGCCAGTAATGGTCGGCGGTGTCGGCCACGCCTGCGGGCGAATCGGGCGCCGAGTAATGCGTATAGGCGCCCTGAATCTTCACCGCGTCGAAATGCACGTTCGCGCCGACAAAGTACTCGCGCGAACTCTGGAAGATATTCGAGAACCGGCCATTGCTGTCGCGCAGTTCGTCGTAGATGCCGCGTACGTCGAAGAGCTGCGAATGATAGGTCAGCATGATGCCGTCCGAGCGGCCGAACTCGCCGCTCGCGCCGCTGTTGAACGCGCCCGGCTGATTGCCGAATGCGTACTGCGCCTGCACGTCGAAGCCCCAGAAATTCGGGCTGTGATATTCGACGTTATTGCTGGTTTGCTGCCAGTTGCGTCCGCGCACGAGCGACGCCGACGAAAACGCCTGCTGCACGAAGGGATCGAATTCCCACACGCCGTCGCTGTCGATGAAAAGATTGCGGCCCGCTTGCAGCGTGCCCCACGTCTGGCTGCTCAAGCCCGCGAATGCGCGCCGCGACCACAGGCGTCCGCCGCTCGTCGTGCCGTCCATCACCTGCAGACCGGTCTCGAGATTGAAGATCGCCTTGAGTCCGCCGCCCAGTTCCTCGGTGCCCTTCAGGCCGAGCATGCTGGTGCCCCAGTCGCCGCCTTCGCTGCGCCAACGGCTCGAATTTCCGCCCGCGCCGTTGTCGATGTGATTCATGTATTCGATGCCCGCGTCGAGACGGCCATATAGCGTGACGCTCGTTTGACCATATGCAAGCGGGCTTGCGACCGCGAGTGCGGCCACCAGTTTTGTGTGTAATCTCATTGTCTCGCCGTGAGTTTTTATGATGCTTCTTGTGACGCTGTACTGGGCAACGCGGGGGCAAAGCAGAGGCAAAACCAGGAGTAAAACCAAGACACAATTGCCGCCGAACTATAGGCGATGCAGCGCCCGTTCACTATCCGTTTTTCGCAATAGATTTTTGCGGCGCGCTCAATGGAGGGCGGCTTATTTGCTCACCGCCGGCTGCATCGTCGCAATCGGAATGAGGAATTCGGAGAAGCCGGTCAGCATGATCTGCACGCCGATGCACAACAGCAGGAACGACGACACGCGCATCGCCACCTTCGTGCCTTCCGTGCCGAGATACCTGGCGAAGACGTCGGAGCGGCTATAGACCACATAGACGGTAAGCGCAACCGCGAGCGAGATCACCACCGAGGCGATACCCGACAGCACGAATTCCGAGAGCTTATGCGTGCGATTCGCGGTGAGCGCAATGGCCGTGGCAATCGAGCCCGGCCCGGTTGTGAGCGGGATGGTCAGCGGGAAGAAGGCGCGCGCCTTCGCGTTCTCGGCGTCGACGCGCTTCACGCCCGGCTGTTCGGCGGGCTGGGTGTCGGGCGCATTGAGCATTTGCCAGCCGCCCACCGCGACGGCCAGCCCGCCGCCGATGCGCAGCGCCTCCATCGAAATGCCGAAGAAATGCAGAATCGGCGTACCGATGAAAAACGCCACCAGCAGCACGCACACCACATTGATCGCGATCTTTCTGGCGAGCACCCTGCGCTCTTCGGTCGTCAGCGAAGCCGTCCGGTCCAGAAAGACAAAGGCGACGCCGATCGGGTTGATGATGCTGATAAGCCCCGTGAAGCCAAACAGAATGTCCGAGATCAGGCTTTCGATCATATGCGATCCGTGTTGTGCGGCGGCCCGGCATGGCGGCTGCTCAGCCGGAATCATATCGCGGCGCGATATAAGTTCGCGGAAAATGCGCGGACACCCGGCATGCCGATGCGGCCTTTGCTCAGGAGCCTGGCGCATTGCAACGCAACAAGCCGATCCGCCGAGCGTGAATCGATGCGCGCGCAACTTTCAGACAGCCTACATTTATTTTGAACTGCTTTACGCGACCAAAGCATCCGGCATACAGTCGCCAGCGAAGCCGCAGTTTCAACGAGATCTACTCACCGTTCGAGGAGTTGCCCCATGTTGCTTCGTGTACTCGCCGCGCTGCCGTTCATCGGCATTCTGCTCGGTGTTCCGTTTGTGAACCGCGTCGAGCCGCTGCTGCTCGGCATGCCGTTCGTGCTGGGATGGATCGTCGCGTGGGTGGTGTTGAGTTCGATCATCATGGCGATCATCTACCGTCTCGATCCGTCGAACCGGCAGATCGCGGCGGACAGCGAGGAGGTCCGCCCATGAGCGCACTCGTCATCATTGCAGCGATTACGCTGTTTGCGCTGTTTCTGGGCGTGCGCGCCAGGCATGGCCACGACATGAGCCTCGAACAGTGGACCGTGGGCGGCCGCAGCTTCGGCACCGCCTTCGTGTTCCTGCTGATGGCCGGCGAGATCTATACGACGTTCACGTTCCTCGGCGGCAGCGGCTTTGCATACGGCAAGGGCGCGCCTGTCTACTACATTCTGGCGTACGGCACGCTCGCCTACATTCTTTCGTACTGGATGCTGCCGCCCATCTGGCGTTATGCGAAACAGCAGCGCCTCGTTTCGCAGCCGCATTTCTTCACGCGCAAATACGAGAGCCCCGCGCTCGGCACGCTCGTCGCGCTGGTCGGGGTGGCCGCGCTGATCCCCTACCTGGTGCTGCAACTGAAGGGTTTGGGCATCATCGTCGCGACCGCTTCGTATGGCGCGATTTCGTCGACGGCGGCGATCTGGATCGGCGCGGCCGTGGTCACCGTGTATGTGATCGTCTCGGGCGTGCGCGGCTCCGCGTGGAATTCGGTCGTGAAAGATCTGCTGATTCTCGCGATCGTGCTGTTCCTCGGCATTTATCTGCCGCTGCACTACTACGGCGGCCTCGGCGAGATGTTCCATGCCATCGACACCGCCCGCCCCGGCTTCCTGACCTTCCCGGCGAAGGGCTCGAGCGTGACCTGGTTCCAGTCGACCGTGCTGCTCACGGCGCTCGGCTTTTTCATGTGGCCGCACACGTTCGGCTCGATCTTCACCGCGAAAGACGAGCGCATTTTCCGCCGCAACGCGATGGTGCTGCCGCTGTATCAACTGATTCTGCTGTTCGTGTTTTTCGTGGGCTTCGCGGCGACGCTCAAGGTGCCGGGGCTGAAAGGCGGCGACATCGACCTGTCGCTGTTCCGTCTTTCGTTGCAGACCTTCGACCCGTGGTTCGTCGGCGTGATCGGCGCGGCCGGCATTCTGACCGCGCTGGTGCCGGGCTCGATGATTCTCACGTCGGCGTCCACGCTGCTCGCCAACGACGTCTATCGCGGCATGGTGAACCGCAATGCGTCCGACGCTACGGTCGCCAACCTCGCGCGCGTGCTGGTGCCGGTCGTCGCGCTGGTCGCGGTCGCCTTCACGCTGCATGGCGGCGAGACCATCGTGGCCTTGCTGCTGATGGGCTACAGCTTCGTCACGCAACTCTTCCCCGCGGTGATCTGCAGTCTCTTTCCGCGCAACCGGGCGACCAAGCAAGGCGCGTTCTGCGGCATTCTCGCGGGCGTCGCGGTGGTCGCGATCACCACGACGATGCACCTGACCATCGGGCAATTAATGCCTTTCCTGCCCGACGCGATGAAAGACGTGAACATCGGTTTCGTCGCGCTGGCGGTCAACGTGATCGTCTTCGTCATCGTGAGTGCGATGACGCAAAGCGGACGCGTCGAGCACACGCACGCATCGGCGCATTGATACGGACGGCGCACGCCGCCCATGAAAGCCGTCGCCTCGCGCGACGGCTTTTTTTATTGCGCTCGACGAACGGACGTCAAAAGTACACGCGCGTGAAAAATCGGCGGGAGCGCGACCGCCCTAACCGCTGAAACATTCGCATCGACGCTGCCTCCGAAGAACGACGTACTGGGCACAGCGCTTGCTGTTTTATGGCCCTGTGTTTCCGCCGCACTGCACAAGTGCATATCGCGTCCTCTGGGGGCCACCTTGCCGCTTAACGTTCTACTTGTCGCTTCCGAAGCCGTGCCTCTGGCCAAATCCGGCGGACTCGGCGACATGGTCAGCGCCTATGCCGCCGCGTTGCGCGACGCGGGCGTCGACGTCTCTATCCTGATGCCCGCCTATCCGTCCGCGCTGGAACGCGCCGTCGACATCGCCCCAGTTGCGCGCATGACCGGCCTGCCCGGCGGCGACGCGCGCCTGCTGCGCGGGCGCATGCCCGACACGGGCGTGACGGTGCTGCTGCTGCAAATGGACCACCTGTTTGCACGCGAAGGCTTGTACCGCGATCCGCAAGGACGCGACTACCTCGACAACCTCACGCGCTTTGCGTCGCTCGCCGCCGCGGCGACGCGCGTGGCGCGCGGCGTTCGCAATCTGAGGCGCCCCGACATCGTGCACGCGCACGATTGGCATGCAGGTCTCACGCCGCTCTACATGCGCCTCGCGGGCGTGGCCGCGAAAAGCGTCTTCACGATTCACAACCTCGCGTTTCAGGGCAACCATCCGCTCGCAATGGGCGGCTGGATCGGCGTGCCGCCCGAATTGCTCGTGCCCGCGTTGAGCGACGAGCGCAGCATCGAATTTTACGGATCGCTCAGCATGATGAAGGCCGGCATCGTACACGCGGATCGCGTCACGACCGTGAGCCGGCGCTATGCGCGCGAAATCCTCACGCCCCAGTTCGGTCACGGAATGGAAGGCGTATTGCAGGCGCAGGCGGCGAAGCTCTGCGGCATCGTCAATGGCATCGACATGTCGGTGTGGAATCCCGCTCGCGACGAGTACATTGCCCGCTCCTATTCGGTCGACGACACCGCCGGCAAGCAGGCCTGCAAGCGCGAACTGCAACAGGCATTCGGTTTGACGCGCGAGCCGTTCGCGCCGCTTGTGGCGATCGGCAGCCGTCTCACGGAACAGAAACTCGCCGATGTAGCGATACGCGCACTGCCCATGTTGCTCGAGCAGCATCCGCGTTTGCAGTTTGCGATCCTCGGCCAGGGCGAGCGCGCTTTCGAACACGCGATGCGGGAACTGGCCGCAGCGTGGCCGGGCCGCGTGGGTGTGCAGATCGATTACGACGAGCGGCGCGCGCATATGCTGCACGCGGGCGCGGACATGCTGCTGCACGGCAGCCGCTTCGAGCCTTGCGGACTCACGCAGCTCTATGCAATGCGTTACGGCACGATTCCGGTGGCCTCGCGCGTGGGCGGCCTCGCGGATACGATCGTCGATTACGCGCCGCATGAAGCGCGCGACGAAGATTGCGCGACCGGCTTTCTATTCGACGGCCAGCATCCGCACGACATCGTGCATGCCGTGGGCCGCGCGCTCGCCGCATTCGCGCAGCCGTCGTCGTGGCATGCGTTGCAGCGCAACGCGATGAGCCGCGACTCGAGCTGGGAAGTGTCGACGTCGAACTATCTCGCGTTGTATGCGGATCTCGTCGATGCACGTCCCGCAGTACACGACACGCGCGTTCGCAAGACGCCGGGCCGCGCGAGAACGGCGAACGCTGCCGGCGCGCGGCAGGTTCGCCGCGGCCGCGATGAAGCGTTCAATGCGGGCGTCGAGGAGATGGTGAGAAGCGCGTGATGTGAAGCACAGCGGTGAAGCGCAGCGTTGCCTCACTGCTCACGGCCGCGTGATGCGAACGCGTAACCGTCCTTGCCGCTGCGCTTGACCTGGTACATGGCTTCGTCGGCGGCAACGACGAGGCGGCGATAGTCGTCGACGAGATCGGGATAACTCGCGATGCCGATGCTCGCGCGAACCATGCCCATGCCCATCTGTTCGTCGGTGCGAACCACGCAGCCGATCAGCCGCTGCGCGATGTGGCGCAGTTCGTCCTGCTCGGAGAATTCGCGCACCAGCACCGCGAATTCATCCCCGCCGATGCGCGCGACGACATCGTCCTTGCGCACCGATTCGCGAAAGCGCTTGGAGACCTCGATGAGAAACTCGTCACCGACGCGATGACCCAGCGAATCGTTGACCTTCTTGAAGCCGTCGAGATCCATATAGAGCACAGCGATCTTGCGAAGCCTCGCGCCGGTCGACACCTGAGTGGCGGCCTGCTCCAACGCGGCAACGAGCTTGCGACGGTTCGCGAGGCCCGTCATCGGATCGTGCAGCGCCGCGTGTTCGAACTCGTGCGACTGCCCGGCCAACAGACGATTGCGCTTCGCATACATGCCGAGCGCCGTCAGCAGCATGCAGAAAAGCAGCGCCGCGACGGCGAGCAACATACGCGCGACGAGCGTGATGCGCTTGCGCATGTCGGCGCTTTCGGCGTCGCGCCGCGCGTGCCAATACGACGACGCGTCGTGGAGCAACGTGTCCATCTGCGCGAGCGTGGTATCCGGCAACAGCACCGATGAAGGAATGCGCGGCGAGCCCGCCGGACTCGCATTCACTAGCGCGGCAAGCGACGCGAGGCGCCGCGTCAGTTCGGCGCGCGCGTCGCGGTAACCCGCGGCTGCGGACTCGTGCGCGCCGGGCACCTCGTCCCACACGCCGACGCGCGCGCGCGCCGTCTCGGCCCGCTCGACCGCTTCGAGCACGAGACTCGCGTATTCCTGTTTGACGTGATCGGAGAACACGGTCCTGATCTGCATGGCCAGATACAGCAGGCCGACCAGCAGGCACAGCAGCGACGCCACGGCGACGGTGGCGGGACCGAGCGTGAGCCGCCAGCCGTTGGCACGCGGCAGGCCCGGGCGCGACCCGAACAGCGGCTCAGGGATGGGAGTAGAGGTCTTGCTGGCTTCCGCTGCCATGTTGTCGATAGCTTATGCGTCGAAAGAACGAACCCATTTTGGTGAAGAGATTGCCTTTGCGCCGCGCGCCGTTTGCCGACGCGCGCCGTTCCTGCGGTGCGTATTTCGCTTCGCGCGCGGGACGGCTCGAGGCAAGCTCCGGCGCGGGCGCTTCGGCCGGGCCCGCGGTGGCTTGCATCGCGGGACGCGCAGCGCCTCGCGCAGCCGCCAACGTCGAGGGCAAATCGGCGCCGTCGTCCGCGAGCACCTCTTCGACCTCGTCTTGCTGCGGACGTATGATCTGGCCGGCCCACGTCGACGGCTTGCGATTGTCATCGGCAGTGGACGCGGATGCTTGCGCCGGCATTGCGGGCAAGTCGAGCAGTGCGATGGAGTCTGCGGGCGTGTTGGGTGCAACGGCGGGTGCAGTGACAGATGCGGTGGCGGGCGCAGAGCCGGGACTTCGCGCGGGTGCGCCGATCGCGGACGTCACGAACGGCGTGGTCGCGACCGATGCTGCCGAGGGCGTGGTCGTCGCTGGTCGCGTATCCGACGCATTGCCATTCACCTCCGACGATTTCGCCAGCACCGTTGCCGCGTTGCCCGGCGCCGGCATGCGCAATGCCTGGCGCGCGCGGGCGATGGCCTCCGCATAAGTCTGCTGATCGCTATTGAACCAGACGCTATAAGCGACCGTGCCGACGACGCCGAACGCCAGCGCGCTCGCTGCCGCCACGCACAGCGCAAGACGTCCGAAGCGGGGGGCCGTGCCCGTCACGTCCGCGGCGTCGCTCTCGCGCGCTGCATCGTCGTAGTCTCCGCGAACAGGAGGCAAGTCAGGATCGTTGTACATCGTAATACGCTCCGCAATTCTTCCGTCTGACGCTCCATCAGGCCTGGATCACACAATTCGCACGGTCGATGCAAACGCTGCTGGAAGAATGTAACTCTCTCGTCCGATAGCGACAACACGACGGGCTCTGCTTCGAACGTCTGTTCGGCAGATCGCATTCGAGCCTGGAAAAGCAGGTAAAACGTTCAACGCCGCATGCATATGCGACACACTTTAGTGCCTCGATGGGGGCAAGTCCCGCTGCGAAAGCCCGCCGCGCATGGCGATGAAACCAGCGGCGGATGCGGGGGCTCCCTTCCATGCAAAAATCGGGCCGGTCATGGCCGATTTCGACGAACGCCGCGCGGACAGACTTCAACGCTTCGCGCCACGACGCGCACGGAAATGGTTGCGCCCTCCACCAAATCGAGAAATTTTCTCGCGACGTCGTGCGTGAGCGCAAGCAGGAGATGCTGGCTGCGATGATGCAACGTCGACGCAATGTCGTTTTCGCGCCTCTCGTCTGGTGCGGCCAAACGATGGCGCGTTTCGACGAGATTTCGGCACAAAAGCGCTATGGCGAAAACGGCACGCCTCGCGGTTCTTCGACACGAGTTCCCAGTTACTGAACGGTGATCGTCTCCTTCATGTTCGGATGAATGCCGCAAAACACGTTGTAGACGCCAGGCTTGTCGAAGCGAAACTGATACGTGTCGTTCTGATCGAGCGCGGCCGAGCGGAAGATGCCCGCGTCGTTGACGACCGTGTGCGGCTCGCCGTCGAGATTCTTCCAGGTGACGGTGGACCCGGCTTTGACGGTGAGCGACATCGGCGAAAACATGAAGTCTTTGATGACGATCTGGTTGGGCGTTTCCGCCCGCGCCGACAGTGCGCCGGCGCCCGCGATGACCGCGACGAACGTGACAGATGCTGCGCCGGCAGCAAGCCGAAACCATCCGCGGCGAATGAAATTGTTCTGCATGACTGATCTCCAGGGAGCGGACTTTGCCGTTACGAGACGAGCGTCGCGTCGGCGAGCGTCGCGCTGAGCGGATGACGCGCGATGGTGACGCTCGTCACGCCGAGCATCCTCGGCAACTGGTCGTCGGCGACCTTCATCGGGCCGGGACCCGAGCCCTGGCCCGCAGCCGGCTGCGGATATGCCGTGGAGCGCGCGGTGTGGAACGTGACGTTGCCCTCCACCTTCGACACGATCTGGTGGATATGTCCGTTCAATACGGTCACCGAGCCGAAGCGTTTCAGATAGCTCAGCGCCTCGCCCGCGTCGCCGGTGCCCCAGCCCCACGGCTCGTAAATCGTCCACATCGGCATGTGCGCGAACACCACGATCGGCGTGCTGGACGAGCGCGCCTTCAGGTCGTTTTCGAGCCACTTCAATTGTTCGTCGCCGAAACTGCCCAAGCCGTTCGGCTTGAAGTGCATCACATTGACGAGACCCACGAAGTGCACGCCTTGATGGTCGAAACTGTAGTAACCCTTGTTATTCGACGCCTTGCCGAAGCGCTGGAAGTACTCGGCTCCGGGCCCGTCGGTGACGTCGTGCTCGCCGGGCACGGTATGCAGTTCGGTGACGGGCAGTCCCGACAGCAACTGCGCGGCGAGATCGAATTCGGCTGCTTTCGAGAGATGCGTGATGTCGCCGGTATGAATGGCGAGCGCCGGTTTAACGGGCATCGCGTTAACGAACTCGATGGTCTGCTTCAGCGTGCCCGCCACATCGGGGTTGGCTTCCTTGTTAAAGCCGATATGCGTATCGCTGATCTGAAGAAAGAGCGGCACGCCGCTCGCCGCTGCCGGTTTGCCGTCGGCGGCGAGTGCGAGTTGAACCGGCGTCAGCACGCCGCCGGCAAGCACGAACAGCGTGCCCGCGCCGCCGAACGCGAGACATTTCAGCGCGCCGCGGCGCGATGGATCGAAGGGATGGGACGACATGTTGGCCTCACGATAACGGGCCACCGACAGCACGCCGGCTTATCCAGCGTTCTTCGGGCCCGGTTCGTCAGGCATGACTGCGGCCGCACGGAATTTATTCCCGGCGGCCGCGAATCTTCAACATTGTCTTCAACATTGCAGCGCTAACGTGCAGTGGCCGGCATCGCGCGAACGACGCCGGCCATGCTGCGGATCGGCTTACTCTCCTTGAGCCTTCTGGCGCAGCTTGCCCTGGTAACGGATCGTCGGACGCAGCGATTGCGTGGTCGGCGCCGGTGCCTTCAGCAACTGACGGGCAACCATCGCGTTCGACGAACTGAGCGAGCCGATGCTCGATTCACGCGACGGGTCCGCGAGACCATGCGCGACGAGCAGCTTGGCTTCGAGTTGCAGGCTCGTCAGCAGCACCGGGTCCTTCAGTGCGCTGCTTTGTGCGAGCAACTGGCTCCACGCGTTGTTGCTGTAGTTCGTCACGTAGTAGTCCAGGCCGCTCGGATCGGCCAGCACCGCGGAACAGCCGTTCAGCCGCAACTGCGTTTGCAGGTCCTTCATCGCGACCGTCTTGCGCGAGGCGAGTCCGTCGCCATAAGCAAGCGTCAACGGAATCGTCCACTGCGTGCCGGGATACTGGTTCTGATTCGGGAACGGCGACTGTTTGAGCGTCACGATGGTCTGGTTCGTCGTCAGATCGCACTGCGTGTCGAGCGAGATCAGCGGTACGCCGGTTTGCCGCACGAAGCTGTCGCCGATCGCGACCATCGGCTCGCCGCTCGCCTTCGCGAGTTCGTCCCACAGGCGCTTGGGCGTCACGTTGCCGAGCGAATAGTCCGCGAGATACTGCTGCAGACCCTTGCGCATCGTTTCCTCGCCGAGATAGTTCTCGATCGTCTTCAGAACATGGCCGCCCTTGTCGTACGTGAAGGCGCTTGCGCTCAGCACGAAGTCGTTGGACGCCCAGCCGTTGAAGTTCGGCTGCACAGGGAACGACGTCGACTTGAGATCGGCGTTGATGACCGCGTACTTGTTCTTCACGTCGTCGACCCAGCTAAAGCGGTCGGGGAAGAAACGGACCTTGGTCTTGTTCTCGAAGAACGTCGCGAACGATTCGTTGAGCCACACGTCGTCCCACCAGTCGAGCGTAACGAGATCGCCAAACCACTGATGCGCCGCTTCGTGCGTGAGCACCGTCACGCCGTAATCGGACATGGTGGTGCCCGGCGCGGGCAGGATGTCGTCGGCGAATTCCAGAATCGCGCCCCAGTTCTCCATGCCGCCGAAGTTCAGGTCCTTCTGCTCCTTGAACGCGTCGTTCGCGGCGACCGTGTCGAACTTCGTGAGCGGCAACGGGATGCCCGTGTAGCGATAGTAGTAATCGAGCGCCTGCTTGGTCTGCTGCATCGCGGGCTTGGCCCAGTCACGCATGCCGGGCGGCGTGAAGATGCGCAGATGCAAGCCCTTGCCGTCCGGCAGCGGACTCGTGAAATCGTCTTCGAGAATATCGAACTGACCGCCGCCGAAGAACAACAGATACGACGGCATCGGCGGCGTCTTTTCGAACGACACCAGCTTGTAGCCGCTATCCACGTTCACCGCGGGCTTCTCGGCTGCGTTCGACACGACGTTCCAGTTCTGCGGCACTTCGGCGCTCACCTCGTAGGTCGGCCGGAATGCCGGCTCGTCCCAGCCAGGGAACCATTGCCGCGCGAGATTCGACTCGCCTTGCGTGAGAATCGCGCCGCTCGTGGTGCCGTCGGTCGACTTCAGATCGACGCGGAACACGCCCTCCGCCGCCGAGCAGCCGGGATAGTGGTCGTCGCCGCAACTGCCGCCCGTTTTCGCCACCGGGTCGTCATAGCTCTTGAAGTTGATGATGCCGCTCCACTCCATGTGCAGCGAGTAGTTGCCCGCGGCGATCTGGCCGCTGACGGGCCGCAGCTGATAAAAATCGCCGTCGTCCTGCGGCGTGGCGATCAACGCGATGTTGCCCGGTTGAAGCGTGATCGTGCCGTTGGTGAACTTGACGCGATGGCCGGCAATCGTGATCGCGTTGACCGGCTTGAGCACCTTGATCTGCACGTCGGCGCGGCCGTCGAACGAGGAAAGCGCCGGGTTCGGCCTGAACCACAGCTTGTAGTTGATCGGCGTGACCGTGTTCGGCAATTCCACCGGCTGCACGGTCTTGTCGATCGATGTATTCGCCAGCACGGCGCTCGCCGGCGGCACCAGCGGAACGTCGGATGCGGCCGTTGGAGCTTGCGCGGATTTGCCCGTCAACGAAGCCGAGCCGTCGCCTCCTCCGCAGCCGGCCATTACCATTATTCCGGCTAGCGCCAGGCACTGGACCTGTAATCGGAAATTAATACGCATTTTTAATCCTCGACTGACAATATCGGTATAAAGAAAGTGCGTTGAGTCACTTCAGCCGTGTTTCTTTTTTCAGCGAAAAAGGTCTCCCGCACTAGCACCGAATTGCTAGCGAGAATATATGGACGTGTTATGTCCTCAGCACTAATGGCTGATTTTTAAAGCGGAAACTCGTTTATTACAAAACTTTCAGAAAGACGATTAAAGCCGCCCTTGCGGATCGACGGGTCAAGCGCAGCCCGCCTGCTCTTCCGGGTGCAATGCAATAAAACAGGATCAGTCTTGACGACAGTGCGTAGCCTAGTTTGGCAAACGTTACCGTGTCAACTTCCTTTCACAATCTTTCTTCGATTCGCGTGCGCCGTATGCAAAGCGAATGCCTTAAGTAATCGGCCTGAGTTAATACTCTAAATAGCGGGATTTTCGCGCGGGACTACGGAAAATTTTTTATTTTCCGGGTGCGGGATGTGATAAGCGGGAGATGAGCTACCCGATTGGAAAAATCGGGTGGCGCATTTGTACTAGCTATTGAGTCCAGCGGGCGGGTTCGGTGGATAAGCCGTGTCGCGCGCGATCGTCATAGGTCATGGCAACGATCGCGCGGCACATGCGTTTGCTCAGGCCGCTGCTGCCTCGGTCTGCCGCGAAGGAAACGGATTGCGCCACGCTTCCAGTTCATTCAGCCGATCGTGCCAGCGCACCACATTCGGAAACTCGCCGAGCGGCATCGCGGCGCGCGACGCATACGGCAACGTGACGGCGACCGAGAAGTCGGCAATGCTCATCGCGTCGCCGAGCAGCCACTTCCGGTTCTCGAGATGCCGGTCCAACACCGCTGCGTGCTTGCGAAACCAGCCTTGCGCTTCGGCGATCTTCGCGCTGTCGGGTCCGCCGAGTCCAATAGCGGGCTTGATCAGGTGCTCGAAGTAAAGCGTTCCGCCGTGGCGATAAAAATGCTGGCTATTCCAGCTCAGCCAGCGCAGCACGTCTGTCTGCTGCTCGGCGTTCTGCGGCCACAACGGCGATTGCGCACGTTGCGCGAGATGGCAAATGATCGCGTCGGCTTCCCAGATGCTTCGCTCTCCGTCGACGAGGCACGGCACTTTGCCGTTCGGATTAATCGCCAGATAAGCGGGCGCGACGTGCTCGCCCTTGCCGAGGTCAACGAAAACATATTCGATTGGCAACCCTAAATAACGCGCAACTGCGCAAGCCTTGCGAGGGGCCAGCGTTTCTGAATAATAAAGCTGCATGTGACGTCTCCGTGTGAGTTCACTCCATTCGATGTTGCCTCTTCAAGCGCTTTAAATTCCTGTGCTGCCGAGTTCCGCGATCAATGCATCGAGCTTCTCGAACGCGCCTTTCCAGCCCGCATCGTGACCATCGCGCGCGGCTTCGTCGAAGAACTGCGAGTGCGTGAAATTCATTTCCGTGCCTTCGTCGACGGGACGAAACGTGATCGTCACGAGCGAGCGGCGCTCGGGCAGCGTCACCCACTGCCACGTGAACACGAGCTTGCGGTCGGCCTCGACTTCCTGATATTCGCCGCGGCAATCGTGCGTTTCGCCGTCGAGCGTCTGGAACACCACGCGAAAACGGCCGCCCACGCGCGGATCGGCTTCGGCGCTCAGCACCGGCCCGGCGTCGGGGCCCCACCAGCGCGCCATCAACTCCGGTCTCGTCCACGCGGCATAGACTTTCTGCGGCGGCGCCTTCAGGCGCCGTACGATCGTCAGGCTCGGCTTCTGCATATTCACTCCTCTCCTTCGACAAAATCGGCGAGCCGGTCGAGGCTCGCGGACCAGAAGCGCTCATAGCGTCTGAGCCACGCCATCGCCTCTTCCATTGGGCCGGCCACCAGGTCAACCGACACGGTCCGCCCATGCTTGGCGCGCGTGATGAGCCCGGCGTCGCTCAGCACGTCGAGATGCTTCATGACGGCGGGCAGCTTGAGCGGCAATGGGCGTGCGATTTCCGTGACGGACAGGCCCGGCTCCCGCTCGAGGCGGGCGAGGATGGCCCGCCGCGTGGGGTCCACCAGCGCGGAAAACGTACGATCGAGTTGACTGACAGGAGACTTCACCATGTGGTGAACTATAGAGACTCGGCGCGCGGTGTCAAGGTGTTCTATGTCTACTTTTTCTCGGAGCTTGAGACCGGGGAATTGGCGCGGCGCTGAGCGACGTATCGATCAACCTCGCCTGCGCCGCGAACCGCGATCAGCTCGTCAGCGCGTTGCGCTTGCTGGCGGGCACGCTGAAAGATCGTCCGCGCGCGCTGTTCGGCACAATTTGACGCGCTACGTGCGTAGCGGTCTGAAGAAGCTGCGGATCTCGGCGGCCAGCAGATCGGGCTTTTCCATCGCGGCGAAATGGCCGCCGCCCGGCATGTCCGTCCACTGCGCGACATTGAAGGTTCGTTCGAGCCAACTGCGCGGCGGATGGCTGATCTCTTTCGGAAAGCGCGCAAAGCCGACGGGCGGCACGACGCGCTGGCCTTCGGCAAAACGCATCGGCTGAAGGCGGTTCTCCCAATACATCTGTATGGCCGGCCCGATGCATTGCGTGTACCAGTAAAGCGAAATGTTGGTCAGCAACTCGTCCTTCGAAAACACGCGCTCGACGTCGCCTTCGCAATCGCTCCACGCGCGAAATTTTTCGGCGATCCAGGCGGCGAGTCCAACCGGCGAATCGTTCAGCGAGGCGGCGAGCGTCAGCGGCTTCGTCGCGTGCATGTGGGCATAGCCGCCTTCGAGTGCGGCCCAGTCGTTTTTCTCGCGCAAAAAGCGCTCTTCTTCCGATGTCAACGGTCGTTGCGCCGCGCCGATTGCCGGCTCGTAGGAACTCGGCAGGAAGTTCAAATGAACGCCGTCGACAGCCTGCGGATGCCGCGCCGCCAGCGCAAGCGATACGCCCGCGCCAAGGTCGCCGCCTTGCGCGCCGAAGCGCCGATAACCGAGGCCGCTCATCAGCGACACCCAAAGATTCGCGACCTGAAACGCCGACGTGCCGGGTTGCGCGGGCGCCGGCGAAAACGCGAAGCCAGGCAGCGAAGGCACCACCACATCGAACGAATCCGCGGGATCTCCGCCGAACGCCGCGGGATCGCAGAGCCGTTCGAGCAGCGCCTCGAACTCGACAAACGAACCGGGCCAACCATGCGTGACGACGAGCGGATAAGGCGCGTGACCCACGCCGCGCCGATGAATGAAATGCACGCGCTGTCCATGCACATCGGCGATGAATTGCGGCTGCCGGTTCAGGCGCTGCTCGGCCGCGCGCCAGTCGAACTGGTTCGCCCAATAGTCGACGAACTCGCGCAGCCATGCCGGGTCGATGCCCTGCTGCCACGCGGGCGACGGCGTCGCGGGCGCCCAGCGCGTTGCACGAATACGTCGGTGAAGATCGTCGATGTCGGCATCAGGCACGGCGATATGAAACGGTTCGATTTGCATGGGCGTCATCCAGGTTGAAGTAGCCGATAGCGCACTGCCGAGCAGCGAGACTCGCGGCAATGCGCTCGCGCGAACCACGAAATTATCGGCATGGTACACAATGGCCGCATTTCCGTTTCGTGCGCTGGAGATCGACATGCTGGGAGCGCTCGCCGCCCTGCTTCTATTTCAATGCCTTGGAGAAGGCGTGTCTTACGTATTCCATTTGCCGGTGCCCGGCCCGGTGATCGGCATGCTGTTGCTGTTCGGCTTCATCATGATGCGCCCGCAAACGGCGGACGCAATCGAGCCGACCGCGCTCGAATTGCTGCGGCATCTGTCGCTGCTGTTCGTGCCTGCGGGCGTCGGCATCATGGTGTCGGCAAGCCGCATTCGCGGCGATGCCGTTGCGGTGATCGTCTCGATTGCCGTCAGCACGACACTCGCGATTGCGGTCGCCGCGCTGGTCACCCGTGCGTTGATGCGCCGGCAGCAGCGCCGGCAACCACACGATCGCGCCGATACGGAGGCCGCACAATGACCGCGTTACCCAAGCTCGGCGCGATCTGGGTCTATCTTGCGGCAAGCCCGCTGCTCGGCCTCACCATCACGTTGATCGCGTATCTGATCGCGCAGACGTTGTATGCGAAGGCGCGTTTCAATCCGCTCGCCAATCCGGTGTTGATCGCGGTCGCGCTGCTGGTCGCGGTGCTCGAGATCATGGGCACGCCGTACGCCACGTATTTCGAGGGCGCGCAGTTCGTGCACTTCCTGCTCGGTCCCGCGACGGTCGCGCTCGCGTTGCCGCTCTATCGTCAGTGGCCGAAGCTGCGGCGCTATGCGTTGCCGCTGTTAGGCGGGCTCGTCGCCGGCTCGTTGACCGCGATCGTGTCGGCGATCGGCGTGGCCGCGCTGTTCGGCGCATCGCATCAAACGCTCGCATCGCTCGCACCCAAGTCCGCGACGACGCCGATCGCGATGGCCGTCGCGTCGGAAATCGGCGGGATTCCGTCGCTGACCGCAGTGCTCGTTATATCGACGGGCGTCTTCGGCGCGGTCTTCGCGCGCGCCATCCTCAACGCGCTCAAGATCGCAGAACCCGAAGTGCGCGGTTTCGCACTCGGCATTGCGTCGCATGGCATCGGCACGGCGCGCGCCTTCCAGGTCAGCGAGCAGATGGGCGCGTTTGCAGGGCTCGGCATGGGGCTTAACGGCGTGTTCACCGCGTTCGTGGTTCCTGTGCTGATGCCGGTTGTTGCACGCTGGTTGGGTGCGTGAGCGTCGGTTGCTTTTATGCTTCATAAACAGATTAGCCCGTAAATCAAGGGCTAATCTGAAATGCTCCGGCGCGCTTAGCTCCGCATCGCGGACAGTAACGGCGTCGACTTAATCATTAACTAATTCGCCATCCGAACTAAACAAAGAGCGCGGCCAGCAAGCGCTCGCGACACCTCATCAGAACGCTGTGCACCCATTCGTCCCGCATAGTTTGAAGCGCCGTCTGTTTTATGCCATGCTAGCCACGCCCCAAAAGGATCATCACGGCTAGTCATCAAAGAGAGGGCGTGAGAGGCGACCAATCCTGTTGTCCATTCCTCAGGAGGAGACATGATTGTGTCATCGCAAGCGCGCAGCATTCGCTGTGCCGGACGCGCGCCCGGCGTCGCTGGTTTCCCCGCTTTTTTATCGCAGCCTTCCCTTCCCGCCGCGCGGTTCAAGTACCTGCATCGCGCGGCCGCCGTGTCGAGCTTCGCTTTCCTAATCGGACTGTCGTCCGTCTGTCACGCCGACACGCAGGTCGGCGGCACGTTGCCGCCCGCGCCGGACATACTCTATGGCGACCTGTTCGTGGCAGTGCAAACGGCGCAGATCTATCCGGACCAGAAGACCTTCGTCGATGCAACGCCGAATGCGGATCCCGCCGCAATCGTGCAGCTTTATCACCAGCAGAGGAGCAAGCCCGGCTTCTCGCTCGCGAACTTCGTGAATCAGTACTTCACGCCGCCGAGCGAGCCGGTCATCACGCCGCCCGCGAATCAGACGCTGCGTGAGCACATCAACTGGCTGTGGCCCGCGCTCACACGCACGACCATGAGCGCGCCGCCGAACAGCTCGCTGATTCCCTTGCCGAAGCCATACGTGGTGCCCGGCGGACGCTTTCGCGAAGGCTACTACTGGGACACCTACTTCACGATGCTGGGCCTTCAGGAAGCGGGCCGCGAAGATCTCGTCGACAACATGCTCGACAACTTCGCGTACATGATCGACACGTTCGGCCATATTCCCAACGGCAATCGCACGTACTACCTCGACCGCTCGCAGCCACCCTTCTTCTCGCATATGGTCGAACTCGCGGCCAAGGTGGAAGGACGCGGCGTCTATCAGAAGTACCTGCCGGCGCTGCGCAAGGAATACGGCTACTGGATGCAGGGCGAAAGCTCGACGCCGGCCGGATCGGCGACGCGCAACGTGGTCGTGATGCACGATCGCACGGTGCTGAACCGCTACTGGGACGAGCTCGACACGCCTCGCGACGAGTCTTATCTTGAGGACATTCAGACCGCGCAAAAGGCACCCGGGCGCAATCCGAACGACGTCTACCGCGAACTGCGCGCCACCGCCGAAAGCGGCTGGGATTTCAGCTCCCGCTGGTTCGGCGACAACATGACGCTCGCGACGGTGCGCACCACCTCGATCATTCCCGTCGATCTCAATAGCCTGATGTTCCACCTGGAGATCACCATCGCGAAGGGCTGCGGCGAGACGCGCGATTTCCGCTGTGTCGGCGAATTCGCGGGACGCGCGGCGAAGCGCGCGCTCGGCATCAATCGCTACTTGTGGAACGCGAACGGCTACTACGGCGACTATGACTGGCAACTCGCCAAACCGCGCGACAACAAAACCGCGGCGATGGTGTTCCCGCTGTTCGTCGGCGCCGCCTGGCCGGATCGCGCGAAAAAGACCGCGCAGCAGGTGCAATCGACGTTGTTGCAGCCAGGCGGCCTCGTCACCACGACGTACAACACCACGCAGCAGTGGGATGCGCCGAACGGCTGGGCGCCGTTGCATTGGGTCGCGATTCAGGGCTTGAAGCGCTATGGCCAGGACGCGCTCGCGCAGCAGATCGGCACGCGCTTTCTCGCCGACGTGAAAGGCGTCTATGCGTCGGACAAGAAGCTCGTCGAGAAATACGTAGTGGAAGGCGCGGGCACGGGCGGTGGCGGCGGCGGCGAATATCCGCTGCAGGACGGCTTTGGCTGGACGAACGGCGTGACGCTGAAACTGCTGGACCTGTATAGCCCCGGCGAGTGAGTTCGCCGCGGCGCGAGGAGACCAGAGGCTGGCGGCAGACTTCCGGGACCTGGAAACACTGTATAAAAACACAGTATAATGACAGGCATGAACCCGTCATTTCCTGGCCGGGGCCTGCGCGCCCGGCGTTGAATCATGGTGTCCCAGCAAGGCCTGTTTGCCCCCGAGCCCGTTACCCTGTTTAGCGACAACGAAGGCGGAATGCGTTATTTGCCCGACCTGGTCCCGCTTGCGCTCGCGCAGCAGTGGTTCGGCGAGGCGCTGAAGAACATCGGCTGGAGCAGCCATCAGCGGATGATGTACGAGCGCGAGGTGGCCGTGCCTCGCCTGATCGCCACGTTCCTGCGCGAATCGGCGGACTTGCCCGCGCCGCTTGGCGAGGCGTTCGAAGCGGTGCGCTCGCTCGTCGGCGCGCCGTTTAACCGCGTGGGTCTGAACCTGTATCGCGACGAACACGACAGCGTCGCGCCGCACAGCGACAAGACGGCGAACCTGGTGCGCGGCGAGCCGATCGCGATCGTATCGCTCGGCGCTGCCCGTCGCATGACGATCCGCCCGAAGAAAGGCCCCGGCCGCGCGGTGCATGTCGACCTCGAGCCGGGTAGCTGTCTGGTGATGAGCTACGCGTCGCAGTTCACGCACGACCACGGCATTCCAAAGCTCGGCGAGCGCGTCGGGCCGCGTATCAGCCTGGCATTTCGCTGCTACAACGGGCCACGGGAATAGGCACGCCTGCGCGCGCGCAAGCCCCTGCCCGCATCCCCCGCCCGATCACACGGCAAAAACGTCCGGATTTTCGAGCAAGGGCACAAACTTACCGCTGCGGCCGTCGAGTGCAAGCATCACGCCGCTTTCAATCTGGAAGAGCCAGCCATGCAGTTGCAGCGTCTTGTTCGCGAGCCCGACCGCCACCGACGGATGCGTGCGGATATTAGCCAGTTGGGCCACCACGTTGTCCTTGACCAGCGCGTCGAGACGTTCCGCCGCCGACTCATAGGTGCGCGACGCATTGATCGCCTTCGCGGCATCGGCGTGACGCAGCCAGCCGGCCACCGCCGGCAGATGTTCGAGGTTCGTGTTGCTCGAGATCGCCGTCATCGCGCCGCAATTCGAGTGGCCGCATATCACGATGTCGCGCACGCCGAGCACCGCGACCGCATATTCGACGGTCGCCGACACGCCGCCCGGCTCGGGACCATACGAGGGCACGATATTGCCCGCGTTGCGAATCACGAACAGCGCGCCGGGTTCCGACTGCGTCAGCAGTTCAGGCACCACGCGGCTGTCCGAGCACGTCACGAACAGCGCGCTCGGGCTTTGCGCGGCGGACAGGCGCTTGAACAAAGCGCTTTGCTGCGGAAACACGTCGCGTTGAAAGCGGATCAAGCCCTCGATGATTTCCTGCAAGATGTTCTCTCCGATAGTCGAAGGTTCGAAGTTGCGCGGCGCGCAGCGCACAGCCGCTATGGATTCGCGCGACTATACCGCGTTGCCGCGTTGCCACGCGATGGGCATGCGCCGCCGAGGCCGCCGCGCAACGCGCCGCGCCAGTGCGACCCGGCGTGTCCTTGCCGCATCGTCGCGCCGTCAAAGCCGGCGCATGCCGGCCCCGCTACGACGACCTCACGGCCCCGTCTTGTCGAAATCGCGCGTTTCGAGTTCCACCGATTGCCCGCCGTTTTTTTCGAGCACCCGCTTGGTCGCGTTTTCGATCTGCGCGCGGTTCGCCTCGAACGTGCCCACGAGATCGTGCGCCGACGGCCCGCCATTGCCGAAATGGTCGTTGAGCGCGTCGAGCGATACGCTGCACCAGACGTCCTTTCCGTCGACATTGGCTTCGAAGGCGACGCGCGCAGCCGCCACCACTTCACGGCGTCCGGTGAATTCGATCCTCATAATGATCCTCCATGTGTCGAAAGAATTGCGGGAGTCGCAAGCGTTGTGCCATGACGGCACGCAGCGCTTCACTGCAGCACTACGCTGCGAAGATTCCCTGCAAGGTGCATACTCGCTTTCGGCCGCTCGAACGGCCACGCCGACGTCATAGCGCCGACCGTGCATCATGCATCAGCCAGGCACCGCCCGGCAGACGCACCCACTATTCTGATACCAACTTCGCCCCATGTCCCGCCATCCGCAATCGTCGCGTCCTTTGGTCATTGCCGCCGTCATGGCTTCGATGGCGATGGTCGCCATCGAAGCCACCATCGTATCCACCGCCATGCCGCAGATCGTCGCACAACTCGGCGATCTGCATCTGTATAGCTGGGTCTTCTCGTCGTTCCTGCTCGCTCAAACGGCGATGACCGTGGTGTTCGGCAAGCTGGCCGATCTCTACGGCCGCAAGCCGATCATGCTGGCGGGCATCGCGATCTTTCTGATCGGCTCCGTGCTCGCGGGCTTCGCGTGGTCGATGCCGGCCATGATCGCATTCCGGCTGATTCAGGGCGTCGGCGCGGGCGCGATCCAGCCGGTCACGCTGACCATCGTCGCGGACCTGTATCCGGCGCGCGAACGCGGCAAGGTGCAAGGTTATCTCGCGAGCGTGTGGGCGATTTCGGCAGTCGTCGGGCCGATGGTCGGCGGCTTCATCATCCACAACATGTCGTGGGCGTGGATCTTCTGGATGAACGTGCCGATCGGCCTCGCGTCGGCTGCGGGCTTCATCGCCTTCCTGCGCGAGGGTGAGCGGCACGCGCGCCCTTCCATCGACTTCGCGGGCGCAGCGCTCTTCATGGCCGCCATCGCCGCGTTGATGACGGCGCTCACCTACGCGGGCGACGACGACCTCGCGCATGCGTCGATGGCCGGCGCGGCATTCGTCGTGTGCCTGCTGCTGTTCGTGCTGCAGGAGCGCCGCGCCAGGGAGCCGATGATCTCGTTCGCGCTGTGGAGCCGCCGCCCGATTGCCGCGTGCAACGGCGCGACCTTGCTCTCCGGCATGATCCTGATGGGCTCGACCACGTTCCTGCCGATGTACGTGCAAGGCGTGCTGAACCGCTCGCCCGTGATCGCCGGCCTTGCACTGACGATGATGATGGTCGGCTGGCCGGTCGGCGCGACGCTCGCCGCCAAGGTGTTTCACCGCATCGGCCTGCGGCGCATGCTGATCGCCGGCAGTGCGTTCATTCCGGTCGGCGCGGTGCTGCTGCTGTTTCTCGCGCCGGGCGGCTCGCCGCTCGTCGCCGCGTTCGGCTCGCTCATCATGGGCTTCGGCATGGGCACGTCGAGCGTCAGTTGCCTCATCCTGATCCAGGAAATCGTCAAGATGGAGGAGCGCGGCAGCGCCACGGCGTCGAACCTGTTCTCGCGTAATCTCGGCAGCACGCTCGGCGCGACGCTGTTCGGCGCGGTGCTCAACTTCGGGCTGAGTCATTCGGGAGGCAGCGCCGCCGTCAGGTCCGATCAACTGAAAAGCCTGCTGCAAAATCAGGCGGCGAATTTCGGCGGCGGCGACGCGATCCGCATGGTGCTGCATCAATCGCTGCACCTCACGTTCATGTCGATCTTCGCGATTGCGATTTTTGTGGTCGTGCTGCTGACGCTGGTGCCGGCGATCCACATCGGCGCCGAGAAAAAGATGCCGCTGGAGGCGCTGGCGCCGCTGGAAGATTGAGGCTTTGCGATGCGAGCTGCGCGACGGCAAGCCAACGCCGCCGCTTCGCGCGGCCCATGCACAACGCGTCAGTCCTTCGCGTACAGCGTCGAGTCGGCAAACCCTTCCGCCGCCAGCACGTCGCCGACCAGAATCAACGCGGTGCGCTCGATCTGCGTCGACTGCACCTTGCCGAGAATATCGTCGAGCGTACCGGTGATCTTTTCTTCGTCCGGCCAGCTCGCGCGATAGATCACCGCGATCGGACACGCGCCGCCGTAATGCGGCCGCAATTCGTCGACGATACGCGCAAGGTGCCGCACGCCCAGGTGAATCGCCATCGTCGCACGATGCCGTGCGAGATCGGCAAGTTGCTCGCCTTCGGGCATCGCGGTTTTCGTCGCGTAGCGCGTGAGAATGAGCGTCTGCGAAACGCCGGGCAACGTCAGCTCGCAACCGAGCGCGGCCGCGCTGGCAGCGGTCGCCGTCACGCCCGGCACGATCTCATAGGGAATCGCGAGTTCGCGCAGTCTGCGGATCTGTTCGCCGATCGCGCCATACAACGACGGGTCGCCCGAATGCACGCGCGCCACATCCTGGCCTTTATCGTGTGCGCGTTTCAGCAAGTCCACGATCTGATCGAGATCGAGTTCGGCGGTGTTGACGACCTCGACCGCCGAATGTCCTTCCAGCACCGCAGCCGGCACCAGCGAACCCGCATACAGAATCACCGGACAACGGCGCACGAGGCGCTGCCCTTTCACCGTGATTAGTTCGGAGTCCCCAGGACCCGCGCCGATAAAAAACACCGTCATTCAAAGCTCCATGATTGATGCAGACCATTCAGTGCGACCGAGGCAGCGCTTCGAGCAAACTGGCCGCGCTGTCAAACTCGCGATCCACCGCGGGCAATGACGGCCGGCGCAGCATCACAACCGGCAAGCGGCGCTCGCGTGCGACTTCGAGCTTCGCTTCGGTCGCGCTGCCGCCGCTATTCTTGCTGACGAGCACGTCGAAGCGTTGCAGCGCGAACAGCGCGCGTTCGCCTTCCAGTGTGAACGGTCCGCGCGCCGCGAGTATGCGAGCGCGTGCGGTGTCCGCGTGCGAGTCCAGGCAGCGCACGAACCAGAACTGATGCGCGGGAATCTCGTCAAGATGCGCGAGCGGTTCGCGTCCAAGCGTGAAGAGCGGCCGCGCGAATGGCGCCAGCGCCGCCGTGAGTTCGTCCCAGTCATCGACCATGCGCCAGTCGTCGCCGGCTTGCGGCTCCCATGCGGGCCGGCGCAGCGCCCAGCACGGCACGCGCGCGGACCTGGCCGCCTGCGCCGCGTTCGCGCTAATTTGCGCCGCGTACGGATGCGTCGCGTCGATCACGAGGCCGATCGCTTCCTGTTCGATATAGCGCTGCATCCCTTCACTGCCGCCGAAGCCGCCCACGCGCACTGCGCAGCACAGATCGTCGGGCACCTTGCCGAGTCCGGCGAGACTGTAGACGTCGTGCGCGGCAAGCTGCCGCGCGATGCGCAACGCGTCGCCCGTGCCGCCGAGCAGCAGAACCCGCGTCATCGCGCCGCTCCGATCAGTTTGCCCTGGCGGTCGATCGCGAATGTCTCGACGCTCACCTGCGGCGGCACGATCTCGCGCGCCACGCGAAGCGCATGTTCACAGACGATGTCGGCGAGCGGCACCTGTTGCGCATGCGCGAGCGCGACGGCCTGCTGACTCGTGTTGGCCGCGCGAATCGCGGCCTGCAACGCGTCGTCGGCGCCGTGTTCGGCGGCCCATACGGCGAGCCGTTCAAGGTCGATGCTCGAGTTGCGGCTATGCAGATCGAGGTGGCCCGCCGCGAGCTTGCTCAGCTTGCCGAAGCCGCCGCAAATGCTCAGCCGCTCGACCGGCGCGCGCTTCATATGCTTGAGCACCGCGCCGACGAAATCGCCCATTTCGATCAACGCGATGTCGGGCAAGCCGTAATGCGCGCGCATCGCGTCTTCGCTCGCGTTGCCGGTGCAGGCGGCGACATGCGTATAGCCGTTCGCGCGCGCGACGTCGATGCCTTGATGAATCGACGCGATATACGCCGAGCACGAGAACGGGCGCACGATGCCGGTCGTGCCCAGAATCGACAGCCCGCCGAGAATGCCGAGCCGCGGGTTCATCGTCTTGAGCGCGAGCGCTTCGCCGCCCTCGACGCCGATCGTCACTTCGAAGCCGCCGCGATAGCCGTGCTCGGCGGCGAGTTCGGCGAGGTGCGCGGTCATCATCTGACGCGGCACGGGGTTGATCGCGGGCTCGCCGACCGCGAGCGTCAGTCCGGCGCGCGTGACGGTGCCCACGCCCGGTCCGGCGCGAAACACCACGCCCGCTTCCGCGACGAGGCGCACGCGCGCGAACACCACGGCGCCGTGCGTGACGTCGGGATCGTCGCCGGCGTCCTTGATCGTGCCGGCCTCGGCGCCGTCGTCGGTCAGGCGGCAGAACACGAGCGGCATCGGCACATGCTCGCCCTTCGGCAACACGATTTCGGCGATGTCGCTGACCACGCCCGCGAGCAGCAGACGCGCCGCCGCCAGCGACGTCGCGGTGGCGCAACTGCCGGTCGTGTAGCCGCTGCGCAGCGGCGCGGGTTGTTCGGGGGTCTCGTCGCGCATCGCGGTCAGGCGGAGCGTTCGGGCTGTGGGCGGCTTGCGGCGCGCTCGTCGCCGCAGGGCTTCACCACATCGAGCAAGGTGATCGGCAACGCCTGCCGCCACGTATCGAATCCGCCGAGCGGTTGTGCATCGGCAAGCGCGATGCGCGTCAGCGTGCCGCCATGCTGTTCGCGCCATACGGCAAGCGCCGCCTCGCCTTGCAACGTCACCGCGTTGGCGACCAGCCGGCCGCCGTCGCGCAGACTCGCCCAGCACGCGTCGAGTACACCCGGCACCGTCACGCCCCCGCCGATGAACACCGCATCCGGCGTCGGCAGCCCGTCGAGTGCTTCAGGCGCGCGGCCCGCGACGAGTTGCAACCCCGGCACGCCCAACGCATCGCGATTGTGTTCGATAAAGCGCTGCCGCTCCGCGTGCGCTTCAATGGCAATCGCGCGGCAAGCCGGATGCGCGCGCATCCATTCGATGCCGATCGAGCCGCTGCCCGCGCCCACGTCCCACAGCAATTCGCCGGGCGTCGGCGCGAGGCGCGCGAGCGTGATCGCGCGCACATCGCGTTTGGTCAACTGGCCGTCGTGGCGAAACGCGTCGTCGGGCAAGCCGCAAGTGAGCGGCAGACGCGGCGCGCCATCCGTCGCGCGGCATTCGAGCGCGATCAGGTTCAGCGCGGCAACGTCGCGCGCGGACCACTGATCCGCGCGGCCGTCGATGCGCCGCTCCGCGTCGCCGCCGAGATGTTCGAGCACGGTCATGCGCGTCGCGCCAAAGCCGCGCGCGTTCAGCAGCGCGGCGAGCGCCGCGGGCGTGCCGCCGTCCGCGCTCAACACGAACACGCGCGCGCCGTCGTGCAAATGCGCATTCAGCGTCGGCAGCGGCCGGCCGACCAGCGACACGACGGCCACCTCCTGCAACGGCCAGCCAAGCCGGGCGGCGGCCAGCGACAACGACGAAGGTGCGGGCAGCACGCGCAACTCGTCGGCCGGCAACTGCCTGGCCAGCGTCGCGCCGACGCCGAACAGCATCGGATCGCCGCTCGCCAGCACGCAGACGGAGCGGCCGCGCTCGGCGAGCAACGGCGCGAGATCGAACGGACGCGGCCACGCGGCGCGGCGCGCGGCGAGCCGCGCCGGCAGCATCGACAGATGACGCTCGCCGCCGTAAATCGCTGACGCCTCCAGCAACGCACGCCGCGCGGGCCGTCCCAAACCGGCGAAGCCGTCGTCGCCGATGCCCACTACCGTCAGCCACGCCGGCATGCATCCTTCCTCATGATGTCTCTCAAAACAATGCGCTGCGCCACGCCGGTCAAAGCGTCCAGCCTCGTTGTGCTATCCGAAAAAAGGCATAATACAGCCGCCGGTGCCCTTCGGGGCCTAAGAGGGAACACAGCGGGGAAACCATCGCCGCTGCGGCTGCCCCCGCAACTGTATGCAGCGAGTCCGCCTGCGCTAAGCGCCACTGGTTCGACCGGGAAGGCCGCGGCGGACGACGACCTGCGAGCCAGGAGACCTGCCGGCGAGACTGTTCGTGCCAGCCAACATCGGGCGGGGTGTACCGATGCCGCAGCCAAGCCGCTTTATCGCTTGCTCGGGCCGTCGCGCGACGCTAACCGCGGTGTCCGTCTTGAATCGAGCTTCTCCCTCCTCCACTGTGTTGCCTGACGCGGCTTTCGCGCTGCGGCCCTCGGCGTGTCCGGGGCTCCTGCGGATCGTCGCCGCGCGCGACGGCGGCATCTGCCGGATCAAGCTGCCGGGCGGCGAGTTGAGCGCGGCTCAGGCCCACGCGATCGCGGATGCGGGCGCGCAGCACGCGGCGGGCGTGATCGAGTTGACGAACCGCGCGAATCTGCAACTGCGCGGCGTTCGTGGCGGCGAGGAAGCGGCGTTGATTGCGGCGCTGGTGGATGCGGGGCTTGGGCCTTTGGCGGAGGCTTCTATTTCTTCTGAAGAAAAAGCCGACACCAGGTCTTCCGCCGCTCTCACCGCTTCAGCCGCCGACGACATCCGCAACGTGATGATCAGCCCTACCGCAGGGCGCGACCCCTCCGCGCTCTTCGATACGAGGCCGCTCTGCACGACGTTGCTCGCGCTCTTGCAAAGCGACGCACGTTTTGCGGCGCTGTCGCCGAAATTCGCACTGCTCGTCGACGGCGGCGAGCGTCTTGCGCGGCTCGATCATCCGCATGACGTGTGGCTCGCGGCATCGCAGGATGGTTCCGGCGAGATCCGCTTCATGTTCGGCCTCGCCGGTTGTCCACCGGTTGCTGCGACGAATTCGGCGACGATTGATGCAGGCGCACTCGCCGCCGTGTTGCCGTCGCAAGTTCCGGCGCTGGTGCGGGCGCTGCTGCATACGTTCCTCGATCTCGCCGCCGACTCCGACACGACCCGCATGCGTCACCTGCTCGCCGAACATTCCGCCGACGCGATCCTGCGACACGCGCAAACCTACGTCGATTTCCCGTTGGCACGCGACGCAGCGCTCGCCGAGTGGCAGCGCAGCACGCCCGCCGATGCCACGCTGCGCGTCGGCGCTCACGCGCAGCGTATCGCGGGAACGTGGCACGTCGGCGGTCAACCGCTGCTCGGCCGCATCGACGCAACCGCGCTGCATGGCCTCGCTTCGCTGGCGCGGCAACACGCGAACGGCGCGCTGCGCATCACGCCGTGGCAAAGCGTTCTGCTGCCCGACATCGCCACACATGCCGTGCCCGCCGTGCTTACCGCGCTAAAAACGCTCGGCTTCGCGTGCGACCTGGACGACCCCGCTTCACGCCTCATCGCGTGCGCCGGTTCCACCGGCTGTGCAAAAAGTCTCGCGGATACCAAAGCCGACGCGCTCGCGCTCGCGAAGCGCCTGCCCGCCGGCGTCGACGTGCACCTGAGCGGCTGCCCGCGCTCCTGCGCCGCCGCGCATTGCGCGCCGTTCACGCTGCTTGCCGCGGCGCCCGGCCTCTACGATCTTTACCGACGCGACGCACAGCCGGGTTTCGGCGAATGCGTCGCGCGCCGACTGACGATCGCACAAGCCGCCGACACCCTCGCGCAACTCGCCCAAGCCGGACAGACGCACGCCCAGGACGCACGACCAGAATGCCCGACTCAAATGAGTGATACCGATGCTTGATTACATTCGCGACGGTCAGGAGATCTATCGCCAATCCTTCGCGACGATCCGCGCCGAAGCCGATCTGTCGCGCATCCCCGCCGACCTCGAAAAGCTCGCGGTGCGCGTGATCCACGCGTGCGGGATGGTCGACGTGATCGGCGATCTCGCGTTCTCCCCGAATGCCGGCACGGAGGGGCGCCTGGCGCTCGCGCAGGGTGCGCCGATTCTCTGCGACGCCGGCATGGTCGCGCAAGGCATCACGCGCGCGCGGCTGCCCGCGAACAACGACGTGATCTGCACGCTCACGCACGAAGCGGTGCCGGACCTCGCGCGCGAACTCGGCAACACGCGCTCGGCCGCCGCGCTCGAGTTGTGGCGTCCGCGTCTTGCGGGCAGCGTCGTCGTGATCGGCAATGCGCCGACCGCGCTGTTTCATCTGCTCGACATGCTCGATGCCGGCGCGCCGAAACCCGCGCTGATTCTCGGCTTTCCGGTCGGCTTCGTCGGCGCGGCCGAATCGAAAGCCATGCTCGCGGGCGACAGCCGCGGCGTGCCGTATGTCGTCGTGCATGGCCGCCGCGGCGGCAGCGCGATGGCCGCCGCCGCGGTCAACGCGCTGGCGACGGAGGTCGAATGACCGCCGCGCCGCAACGTGCAGGGCGTCTCTTCGGACTCGGCGTGGGTCCGGGCGATCCCGAACTCATCACGCTCAAAGCACTGCGTCTCCTGAAGGCCGCGCCGGTGGTCGCGTACTTCGTCGCGAAGGGCAAGAAGGGCAACGCGTTCAGCATCATCGAGGCGCATTTGCACGACGCGCAACAGCACCTGCCGCTCGTCTATCCCGTGACGACGGAGGCGCTCGAGCCGCCGCTTTCGTACGAAGCGATCATCGCGGACTTCTACGACACGGCCGCGCAGATCGTCGGCGGACATCTGGACGCGGGGCGCGACGTCGCGGTGATCTGCGAAGGCGATCCGTTTTTCTACGGCTCGTATATGTATCTGCACGACCGGCTCGCCGCGCGCTACGAGAGCGAGGTCGTGCCGGGCGTGTGCTCGATGCTCGGCGGCGCGGCCGTGCTCGGGGCGCCGCTCGTCTATCGCAACCAGAGTCTGTCGGTGCTGTCGGGCGTGCTGCCCGAAGACGAACTGCGCCGCCGTCTCGCCGATGCCGACGCCGCCGTTGTGATGAAACTCGGCCGCAACTTCGACAAGGTGCGGCGCGTGCTCGGCGATCTCGGCCTCGCGCATCGCGCGTTGTACGTCGAGCGCGCGACGATGGGCAATCAGCGCATCGTGCCGCTCGCCGAAGTCGATCCGATGGCGTCGCCGTATTTCTCGCTGCTCGTCGTGCCGGGGGAAAAATGGCAAGGATGATGCCGCCCGCCATCGTCATTCTGGGCGTGGGCGCGTTGGACACGGCGCGGCGCATTCAGGCGCTCACGGCCGGTTCGCAGGTGCATGCGCTGCAAGGACGCGTGCAGGCCGATGTCGCTTACACAGAACTCGGCGCGCATCTGCGCGAGCTGTACGCGCGCGGCACGCCGATCATCGCGCTGTGCGCGGCCGGCATCGTGATTCGCTGCGTCGCGCCGCTCTTGTCGAACAAGGGCGCGGAGCCGCCGGTGCTGGCCGTCGCCGAAGACGGCAGCGCGGTCGTGCCGCTGCTCGGCGGCCTTGCCGGCGTCAACGTGATGGCGCGCGACATCGCGGCCGCGCTCGGTGTGTCGCCCGCCATCACGACGAGCGGAGAACTGCGGTTCGGTACGTGCGTGCTGAATCCGCCCGAAGGCTACGCGCTCGCCGATCCAGGCCAGGGCAAGCGCTTCGTGTCGGATCTGCTGGCGGGCGAAAGCACGCGCGTCGAAGGCGACGCGCCGTGGCTCGACGACGCGCAACTGCCGCGCTCCGCATCCGCGCGGCTCGCGATTCGCGTAACACCGCACGCGTGGAATGGGCGCGAGGATGAGCTTGTGATTCATCCACGCAGCGTGGTTGCGGCGGTGGCGTTGGGAGAAACGTCGGAGATTGTCGCTCGCGTGCGCGCTTCACTTGAGGCGCACGGGCTTGCTCCGCTTTCGCTCGCGGCGTTGGTGGCGTCGTCGGAAGATATGGCGCACGCGGCGTTGGCCGAAGCCGCCGCAAGCCTGAACGTGCCGCTGCGTTTTGTCGAACCTCGTTCCGCAGACGACCGCTCATCGGCGAGGCTGCCACACAAGCTCTTAAACGCCGCATTGCGCATCCCTTACGAAACGCTCAACGACGACCAGGCCCAAGGCGTCGCGCTCGCCCTATCGCCTTTGGCCATCGATCCCGACACGATAGGCCGCGCGCGCGGCCGACTGACGGTGATCGGCCTTGGCCCCGGCAGCGCCGATCTCATGGTGCCCGCCGCGCGCACCGCGCTCGACGAAGCCACCGACATCCTCGGCTACGAGACCTACGTGAAAATGGCCGGCCCGCTGCGCGCCGATCAGCGTGTGCACGCGACCGACAACCGCGAGGAAATGCAGCGCGCGCGCCATGCATTCGAACTCGCGAGCGAGGGACGCTCGGTGGTGATGGTGTCGTCCGGCGACCCCGGCGTGTTCGCGATGGCCGCGGCCGTGCTCGAAGCGCTCGACGCGTCGGACAACAACGCGTGGGCCGCCGTCGAACTCAGCATCGTGCCGGGCGTATCGGCCGCGCTCGCCACCGCCGCGCAAGCGGGTGCGCCGCTCGGCCACGACTTCTGCATGCTGTCGCTGTCGGACAATCTGAAGCCGTGGAGCATCATCGAAAAACGCTTGCGGCATGCAGCGCAAGCGGACCTCGTGATGGCGTTCTACAACCCGATTTCGCGCGCCCGTCCGTGGCAACTCGACAAGGCGCTCGACATCGTGCGTGAATACCGCGCGGCCGATACGCCGGTCGTGCTCGGGCGCGACATCGGCAGACCGGGCGGCACGCTGCGCACGGTCACGCTAGCCGAACTGCATTCCGCCGATGTCGACATGCGCACGATGGTGATCGTCGGCTCGTCAACGACGCGCCGCTTTAGCAAAGGCGCGCAATGGGTCTATACGCCGCGCTGGTATCAATGAGCGCGGCCTGTAGAGTAGAAAGAGCAAAGGTCACGCCGCCGCCTTGATATCGTCGATCGCGCGCTGCCTCACGCCCAGGTCGTCCCACAACTCGGGGTGACAGGTGAACACGAGTATCTGATGCCGCGACGCCGCGTCGATCAACGCCCGCTTGATCGCGTCGCGGCGAGCGGCGTCGGTATGCACGGCGGCATCGTCGAGCATGAGCAGCGTCGGCCGGCCCGACGCCTTCAACAGATCCGCGTACGCGAGCCGCGTGAGAATGCCGAGCTGTTCGCGCGTGCCGAAGCTCAACGCGTCGAGCGTATCGGCGCGGCCGTAGCGGTCGAGCGTCGCGGGACTCAGATCGTCGCCGAGCGCAATCGTCGATTGCGGGAAAATCCGCTTCAGATAATGGCCGAGGCGCTCGGTCAACGGCGCGCGCAGTTGCGCGACCGCCGCATCGCGTTCGGCGACGAGCACTTCATCGAGCAGACTCAACGCACCGGCGCGCAAGCTCAATTCGTCCTTGCGGCGCGTGGCCTGCTCGATCTTTGCCTCGAGCGCGGCGAGCCGCTCGCCGAGTCCCGATGCGCCCACCGTCTCCAACTGGCTGCGCAAATGCGCAATGCGCACTTGCCGCTCATGCTGCTCCTGACGCGCAAGCTGCGCAGACGCGCGATAACGCTGCGCCTCGGCGGCGGGATCGTCCAGACGCGCGGCCTCGAGTTCGCGCTCGCGTCCTTCGCGCTGCTTCGTCAGCGCCTCGACCTGCACGCGCTGTTCGACAATCTTCGCCTGCCATTGCGCGCGGTTGCTGCAAAACGCCGCGTCGCTCAATTGCGCTTCCTTGCGCTGCAATTGAAGCGCGAGCGATTCGGCCGTGGCAATGCCGGTCGAACGCTTTTCCGCGGCATCGTTCAACAGCTTGCGGGCGCTTTCCAACGCGGCGCGCGCGAGGTCGGCGTTGCGCCGCGCTTCGTCGAGCGGCAACGCCGACGAGACATCGGGCAAACTCGCGAGCCGTTCGTTCGCGGCCTGCAAGCGCGCGCTCGCCGAAGCCGACGCCGCACGCAACGCGTCGATGCCGTGCGGCGCATGCGCGTCGAGCACCTTCGCGTGACTCGTCTGCTGCGCGACGAGCGCCTTCCACTGCTCATGCCTCTGTTCGGCTTGCGCGAGCGACGCCACGCCGAGCGCCTGCAACGACTGCGCGTGCTGCGCTTCGAGCGCCGCGAGCTCGGACAGTCGCGCGGGCAAATCGGAGACGCCGGGAATCACGCGCAACTCGCCGAGTTCGCCGAGACCAATGCGCTTTTCTTCTTCCAGACGCAGCACGCCCTCGCCGCCGATCCGCGCATCGCCCACCGTGATCGATCCGTTCAACCGGTATTCGATGCGAGTCATCGCCGCTTCGGTGCGCGCGCGCAGCACGGTCAACGACGCATCGAGCGAAGCCAGGCGCTTCAGTTTCGTCTCGTCGATTTCGAGCGCGGCCGCGGCGCGTGTCGCTTCGACAAGCGCTTCGTGCGCTTCGCTCGCCGCGCCGATCGCCGCTTCGAGCCGTTCGAGTTCGGCGCGATAAAGACCGATCTGGCTGCGCAAATCCGCGGCGCTCACCGCTGCGTTGGCCAGTTCGAGCGCGCGGTTTGCATCGGCCGAGGCTTGCTCCAGTTGGACGACGCGGCTCGACGCCTGCCCATGTTCGGTCTCGACGGCGGACACATTGGCGCGCGCCGCGTCGAGTTGCTGACGATCGCGCGCGACGGCCGCCTCCAGTTCCACCGCGGCCTGTTCCTGCTGCAACGACAACGCGAGTTGCGCCTCGCCGACCTTCAGCGCCTGCACGAGATCCTGCACGCCGCGCTCCAGTTGCACGGCGGCATCGGCGCGCTGTTGCGCGAGCAGCGCCTTCTGCTCGTGAAGCTCCCAGGGCCGCTTGCGCTCGGCGTCGTCGAACGCTTCCTGCTGCGCGGCGAGACGCGCGATGTTTTCGTCGAACTGCTCGCGCTGCCGGACAAGATCGTCGCGCTCGGCGCTCAATGTGCTCAGCGCCGCTTCGGCTTCCGCGAGCGGACCGGTGGACTTCTGCGTGCGCGCGGTCAGCAGTTGCCGAAGCTCGCGCTGCACGACGGCGATCAACGCGTCCTCTCCCGCCGATTCACGGCTGCCCGACAATTGTGACAACGCATCGCGCAGATACTGCGCCGCATGTCCCGTCGAGTCGCGCATTTCCTGGGTGCCGCCCTGCTGCACCCACAGCAAGCCGGGCACGCCCGCGTTCTCGGCCTTCAGCGGACCGCGCGCGGCGCGCGAAAATCCGAGCAAGGCCGCGAGCTTGTCTTCCGCTTCGTCCTCGCCGTACACGCTTTGGCCGATCTTCAGTTCGCAGCGCTGACGCGTGACGAACTGCTTCGACAGGCGGCATGCAACGCCGTCCAGATCGAAGCTCACTTCGACCGAAGGCTGCCCGCTCGCCTTGCCCCACGGCAACAAATCCTTCAGATGCGAAGCCTTGTAACGTTCGAGGAACACCGCGCGCACGGCCTCGGCAATCGTGCTCTTGCCGGCTTCGTTCGGCCCCACGAAAAGATTGAGCCCCGGCTGAAGGTCGTCGATAAAAAGCCGTCCGGTGAACTGCTTGAATTCCTGTATCGCGATGCTTTGTAGCTTCATGCGGACCTCGCCTCACGCGGCAGTTCACGTTGAAAACGCGCCAGCAGCAACAACGCCTCGGCCGCGCGCCGGACCTGTTGCGGATCGGATTGCGGGTCTTCCTGCAGGCCGCGCAGACGCGCGACCACTTTCGCCAGATAACCGCTCTGCGCGCCGAGTTCGGCGAGATCTTCGGTGGTGGGCAGCACTTGCAACGCGCTCATGTCGACGCGCAATGCGCGCACGCGCGCGCGGGTTTCCTCGACGGCGACGTGGAGCGCTTCTGCATCGGCGAGCGCGGCCGTGCCGCTCACCGTGACGCGCAGCACGTCGCTGCCGCTCAGCGTGGCGAGGCGCGCCTTCAATGCGTCGACGTCGGTCGGCACGGAGATCGTTTCATCCCACCGATGCCACTGATACTGACCGACCCGCACGGCCTCCACCACGGCTCGCGCGCCCGGCTCGCTCAAGCTCACATCGAGCACGAAGCCCGGATCGTTCGCGCGAAAACGGTCCTGCTCGTGCGTGCCCGCGTACCACGTGCGATCGTCGACGCGAAGGTGGCCATGCCAGTCGCCGAGCGCCAGATAGTCAAGCCGCGCGCTCGCGGCGCGCGTCGGCGAAATGGGATTGGACGAGTCGATGCCTTCCTGCAGGATGCCGCTCACGCTGCCGTGCGCGAGGCCGACGCGGTGATAACCCGGCGGCGTTTCGGCGCTATCGAAGAAGCCAGTGGTGTCGTCGTAAGTGATGCGTTGGGTGAGCGGCGCGCACAGGAGCGCGCAGCGGCATGCGTCGAGCAACACGACGCCAGGCTCAAGCACGATGCGCACGTTCGGCGGCACGCAGTTCAGGCGCTGCGCGCGCGTCCATACACTTTCGACGAGCGCCGCGTCGTGATTGCCCGGCAGCATGATCCACGGACCGGCGAACGCTTGCAGCGCGGCGAACAGACGCCGGATCACCGTGTCGGACACGGTTTGCAGATCGAATACGTCGCCGGCCACGAGCACGGCGTCGACCTTGCGCGCGGTGGCTTCGTCCGCGATGCGGCGCACCGTGTCGAAGCGCGCCTGCGCGAGATGCGCGGCCTCGTCCGGCTCGAACTGGCCGAACTGCGTGCCGATCTGCCAGTCCGCGGTGTGCAGAAACCTGATCACTGTGCCTCCATTGCATTCGATTGCGTTGCCGCATGGCGCGCGCGATTCGACTCGGCGCATCGCCGCGGCGGTTCAACCGTGCATGTTACCGCGCCGACGCGTCGAAAGAGCCGTATGTGTTTCCCATATCGCTTGGGCTTCGTCACCTCACATCGCCTCGCATGGCCCCGCCCCGCCCCTCACGGCGCTAAACTCGCGTTTCCAGACCCGGGCTCTCTCGCCGATGAACAAAGCACTCGAACTGAAGAAAGCCAAACGCACGCCGTTGCTGCTGCTCGCGGCCGCGGCCTGCGTCTTCGTCGCGACCGCCTTGATGCCGCGCGGCTTGTGGATCGACGGTATCAAGGCGGTGGCCGAGGCCGCGATGGTCGGCGCACTCGCGGACTGGTTCGCGGTCGCCGCGCTGTTCCGACGCGTGCCGATTCCGCTCGTGTCGGCGCATACGGCGATCATTCCGCGCAACAAGCACAAGATCGCCGACAACCTCGCCGTCTTCGTGCAGGACAAATTTCTCGACGTGCCGTCGCTGGTCGGTCTGATCAGGAAGCACGATCCGGCGCAGAGCATCGCGCGCTGGCTCGCCGAGCCCGCCAATAGCGCGCGCCTCGGCGATTACGTGGTGAAACTGACGAGCGGCATGCTCGATCTCACCGACGACGTGCGCATCCAGGTCTTCATCAAGGACGCGCTGCGCGACGTGCTTGCGAAGGTCGATCTCTCGCAGTCGATGGGCTCGATTCTCGATACGCTCACGAAGGACGGCCGTCACCAGGAACTGCTCGACGCCGGCATCGAACAGGTCGTCGCGCTGCTGCGCGAACCGCAGGCGCGCGAGTTTATCGCCGAACGTATCGTCGATTGGGTGAAGAGCGAGTATCCGAAGATGGAGAAGATTCTGCCGTCCGCATGGCTCGGCGAAAAAGGCGCCGAGGCGCTGGCCAACGCGGTGAACCGCATGCTCGAACAGATCAGCGAGAACCCGACGCATGAACTGCGGCAGAAGTTCGACGGCGCGGCGCACAAGCTGATCGTCAAGCTCAAGAGCGACCCCGCGTTCCTGCAAAAAGGCGAGGAACTGAAGCGCTATCTCGTGGAAGGCGAAGCGCTCGCTTCGTATGTGAAGGACATGTGGGGCGAATTGCGCGCGTGGCTCAAGCGCGATCTGCATAGCAGCGACTCGGCGCTGCATGCGCGAGTCGTCGCGTCCGGTCAATGGGTGGGCCGCGAACTCGCGAACGATCCGGCGCTGCGCCAGTCGCTGAACGATCACCTCGAAGAAGCCGCGCGCGCGATGGCGCCCGAGTTCGCGCGATTCCTCACACGGCATATCAGCGATACCGTGAAGAACTGGAACGCGCCGGAGATGTCGCGGCAAATCGAGTTGAACATCGGCCGGGATCTGCAATACATCCGCATCAACGGAACGGTGGTCGGCGGCTTTATCGGTTTGCTGCTTTATGTGAGCACGCAACTGTTCGGCTTGCTGCGCGTGCACATCGGCTGAGCGTGCGATATAGCGTCGCGCGACGCAAAGCGCCTACAATCCGGGCATAAGGTTTGCTCTCCCGCATGGGCCGCACACGGCCTGTGCCGCCGCCGCGTCCATCGCGCCGGACCAGAAGCGACCGCGCCACTCAATCGGACAGTGTGCTCATGAAAATATCGTTGCCGCCGCCTGGGCGGCCCAATCGCGTTTATCCGCCTGGCGCACCAGGCCTGCACGGCCTTGCCTCGGTGATCACGGGCGTCGTGGTGGTGTGCGCGCTTTACTTCGGCCGCGCGGTGCTGATCCCGATCACGCTCTCCGTGCTGCTCAGCTTTCTGCTCGCGCCGCTCGTGCAGATGCTGCGGCGTCTGCGCATGGGACAGTTGCCGTCCATCTTCATTGCGGTGCTGTTCGCGCTCGCCGCGCTGCTCGCTATCGGCGCGCTGATCGGCGCGCAGCTCGTGCAATTGGCCGGCGACTTGCCGCAGTATCAGGTGGCGATCGAGCAGAAGATCGAAACCGTGCAGGAGAAAACGATCGGCCGCGCCGATTCGCTGATGAGCCGCGCCGCGGCCACGCTGCAACGCGTCGCGCCCTCGAAGCCGCCGCCGCCGCGTCCGACCGGCCGCGCGGCGCGCAATGCGCCCGCGGTGCCTACGCCGGTCGAAGTGCACGAGCCGTCGCCCACGCCGATGCAGCTCGCGCAGCGCGCGTTGTCGCCGGCCATCGCGCCAATCGAAACCACGTTCATCGTGCTGGTGGTGACCATTTTTATTCTGCTGCAACGCGAGGATTTGCGTGACCGTTTGATCAGTCTGTTCGGCTCGCGCGACCTGCATCGCACGACGACCGCGATCAACGACGCCGCCGTGCGCCTGAGCCGCTACTTCGTCGCGCAACTCGGCGTGAACCTGAGCGCGGGCGGCGTGATTGCAATCGGTCTCGCGATTATCGGCGTGCCGGGCGCGCTGCTGTTCGGCGTGATCGCGGCGCTGCTGCGCTTCGTGCCGTATATCGGCATCTGGATCGCGGCGATTCTCGCGGTGTTTCTCGCCGCCGCGATTCAGCCGCAATGGACGATGGCGGTGTACACGCTGATACTGTTCATCGTCGTGGATGTGGTGGCCGGGCAGATCGCGGAGCCGCTGCTGTATGGCCACCGTTCGGGGCTCTCGCCGCTGGCGGTCGTGGTCGCGGCGATTTTCTGGAGCTGGCTGTGGGGGCCGATCGGCCTCGTGCTGTCCACGCCGCTCACGCTGTGCGTGGTGACGCTCGGGCGTTACGCCGACCGTCTCAACTTTCTCACGGTGCTGCTCGGCGATCAGCCGGCGCTCACGCCCGCGCAGAACTTCTATCAGCGGCTGCTCGCCGACGATCCGCACGAAGCGATCGTGCAGGCGGAGCGTCTGTTGCGCGAAATGTCGCTGATCGACTACTACGACAAGGTCGCGCTCGAAGGGCTCAAGCTCGCGCGCAACGACGCGATGCGCGGCGTGTTGATGCCCGACCAGTTGGCGAGCGTCAATGAAGCGCTGGTGGACATCGTGGAAAACCTCGAGATCGCGGACGGTTTGCCGGACCGCCTCGCGCGTCCGGAACCGGGCGACGCGGCCGCGCTGCACGCGGCGTCATCGGCGGATCTGTCGGAGCGGCACGAGCAGACCCGCGAGCATTCGTCCGAACATCACGACGACGAAAAGACCGCCGTGCTATGCGTGCCGGGACGCGGCGCGTTCGACGAAGTGACGACCGCCATCGCCGTGCAACTGCTCGGGCGCGTCGGCTTCGCGCCGATCATGGCGACGCACTCGGGCTATCGCAGCGCGCGCGCCGACGAACCGAGCTACAAAAATGCGCCGATCATCTGCATCGTCACGCTCGACGCGCCCGATTCGCCGCCGTATCTGCGCAACATGCTGCGGCGCACGCGCGAATGGCGGCCGCGCGCGACGCTCGTGGTCGGCGTGGGCGGCAGCGCGGAAAACGGGCACGACATCGGCATGGGCTCGACTGCCGCGGCGCATTCGGCGCCCACCTTCCGCGCGATGATCGAGGAATGCCAGGTCGCCGCGTGGGCGTTGCAGGCGGGCCGGCATTCGCATGTCGCCGGTGGGGCGGATTGATCGTGGTCGATCCAACCCCCGCATAAAAGCACCCCGCGCCTGTACCCAAAATGAGGACAGGCGCGCACAAGCTCTCCTCCATACTTCGCTCATCGCTTTTTCATTTCGCGCCACTTCTAAAAGAACCGAACACCCCAGCGGCCGCGAATGCAGCGAACATCGAGGAGACCCGCATGAGCCGCAGCTTCAAACCCTATCCATTTTCGCCGCGCCGTTACGAGGGCGCGGTGCCTCCACTCGTCGACGGACGCGATCCCGTGCGACGGTCCGTTGCGATTGTCGGCGGCGGGCCGGTCGGCATGACGCTCGCGCTGGCGCTCGCCCGCCAGGGCGTGCGCTCCGTTCTGATCGAAGCCGACGACAGCGTATGCACCGGCAGCCGCGCCATTTGCATCTCGCGGCGTAGCCTCGAAATACTCAAGCGCCTCGGCGCCGTTGAAGGCTTCTTGCAAAAAGGTCTGCCGTGGACGGGCGGCCGCAGCTTCTATCGCGATACCGAGGTGTTCCGCTTTTCGATGCATCAGGACGACGAGCAATCGCTGCCGCCGATGATCAACATCGCGCAGTATCAGATCGAACAGTTCCTGCTCGACGAACTGGAGCGGCGCGCGGACCTGATCGAGATTCGCTGGCAAACGCGTGTTACCGCAATCGGGCAACGCGCTGCGTCGGACGCTTCGCGCGGCGCCACGCTCGATCTGCAGACCGGCGACACCGCGTGGCAAATGGAAGCCGACTGGGTCGTCGCGTGCGATGGCGGACGCAGCACGATACGCGAGGCGCTCGGACTCAAACTGACCGGCACGACGTACGAAGGCCGCTACGTGATCGTCGATATCGAACTGCACAGCGATCGCGCGACCGAGCGGCTCGCCTATTTCGATCCGCCGTCCAATCCCGGCTCGACCGTTCTCGTGCACAAGCAGCCGGACAACGTGTGGCGCATCGACTACCAGCTACGCGACGACGAAGACCCGCAGGCGGCCGTCGAACCCGGCAACGTGATGCCGCGCGTGCAAAGCGTGCTGGACGCGATGGGCGAAACAGGCGAATGGTCGCCGATCTGGATCACCGTCTACAAGGCCAACGCGCTGACGCTCGAACGTTATCGCCACGGCTCGGTGCTGTTCGCGGGCGACGCGGCGCATCTGGTGCCGATCTTCGGCGTGCGCGGCGCGAACTCGGGTATCGACGACGCCGACAATCTCGGCTGGAAACTCGGCTGCGTGGTGAACGGCATCGCGTCGCCCGAGCTGCTCGATAGCTATAGCGACGAGCGCGTGTTCGCCGCACGCGAAAATTTGAGCTACGGCATGAAGAGCACCGAATTCATGGCGCCGCCGACCTTCGCGTTCGAGCTGATGAGAAGCGCCGTGCTCGGACTCGCCGAACGTCATGCCGCCGTGCGTCCGCTGATCAATCCGCGGCAAACGCATCCGATTGCTTATGGGCAATCGCCGCTCAATCGCGTGGCGGCTGAAGCAACGGAGAACCCGTTCACCAATGGCGCGGCGCCAGGCAGTGTGCTGCCGGAGTGCCGCCTCAAGTCCATTCGCGATGGCAAGCTGCTCGACATGCACCTCACCGATCTGCTTGCGCCCTGCTTCACCGCGCTGCGCTTTTCCGCCGATGCATCGCAAGAGAGCGCGTGGCGGGACATGCAAGAGGACCTGGCAAGCCGCGCGATTCCGTTCAACGCAATCACCGTGGTTCATGCAAGCGACGAGGCCAACGCTAACGGCACAACCGCAATCGATCACACCGGCCGTCTGCATCAAATGCTCGATGCCGCAAAGGGCACTGTCTATCTGATCCGCCCCGACGGCCATGTGCTCGCGCGCTGGCGCGAAGGCAGCGCGGCCGCCACGCAGCGCGCGCTGATGGCCGCACTGAACATGGAAAACAAGGAGAGCCAGTCATGACCGATAGCGATCTCGACCGCGTCTATACGGCGCTTTGTCAAACGCTCAGCGCCGAAGGCGAAGCCGATGCTCCGCTGTATCTCGCTCGCCTCGCGCTGCTGTGCATCACCGACCTCGACGATGCACAACGGGCTGTGTCTTTGATCGAAGCGGCGCGCTTGCCAAGATCCGAAGCCGTCACGGCGACGGCTGTTTAGCTGGAATAGCCCTATAAAACAGGCATAAAAAAAGCCGCCGCGAGAAAAACACGCGGCGGCTTTCTGCTTTAACGTGGCACTGCGCTGCGTTCAATACAGACCCAGCGTGCTGGCATGCAGGCGCGCGAGACCGAGCAGCGCATCCGTATAAGGCGTCTTCACGCCGGTCAATTGCCCGAGTTCGCGGACCGCGCTCACGAGTGCATCCAGTTCGACCGCCTTGCGCGCCTGCACGTCTTGCAGCATCGACGTTTTCATCGCGCCGAGTTTCAGCGTGACCGCGTGCCGGTCCTCGGGCGCCTGGTCGATCGGAATGCCGAAACGCGCGCCGATTTCCTTCGCCTCGAGCATGATGCTCGTGACGAAGTTGCGCGCCAGTTCGTCGCCGAGAATGCGGTCGGTGGTGGCGCCCGTGATCGCGCTGATCGGGTTCATCGTCATGTTGCCCCACAGCTTGTACCAGACGTCGCGCTGAATCTGCTCCGACACCGACGCATTGAAACCCGCCGCGGCCAGCGTCTCGGCGAGCGCCTTCACGCGTTCGCTCGGACGCCCGAGAGCCTCGCCGATAATCAGCCCATTGCCTTGATGATGCCGGATCACGCCCGGCGCCTCGACGAGGCAACTCGCGTGCACCACGCAGCCCACTGTTTGCGCGCTTGGAATCGCGGCGGCGATTGCGCCGTCGGGATCGATTGACTTGAGCCGCTTGCCCACGAAGTCGCCATGCAGACCGTCGCAGAACCACCACGGCACACCGTTCATTGCGGTCAGCACGACGGTTTGCGCGCCGAGCAGCGGCGCGATGTGCGCGGCCACCGAGGCCATTGCCGGCCCTTTGACCGCGACCACGACGACATCCTGTACACCGAGCGCGACGGGGTCTTCCGCGGCTTGCACGTCGACTGTTTGCGTGCTGCCGCCTTCGATCAGCCTCAAGCCCTGCTCGCGCAACGCGGCCAGCGTCGCGCCGCGCGCCACCACGCCGACCTCGTGACCCGCCTGCGCGAGCTTCACGCCGATCCATCCGCCGATGGCGCCCGCGCCGTAAATCGCTACTTTCATCGCTTCATTCCTTGTAACTCGCATCGATGCGCTCGACGCGCCGCACGAGCGCATCGAACACGTCCTGTCCCGCGCCGTGACGGGGATCGAATTGCAACGCGTCGCGCGAGCAGCGAATCGCGACGTCTTCGGGAACCGGCCGCGCCTTGCCCATCGAAAACGTCGCCATCTGAATCTCGCATGCGCGGTTCAGCGTCCATAGAACCGCGAAAGTTTGCGGCAACGTGCGGCCCCATGCAAGCAGCCCGTGATTGCGCAGAATCACAGCCTGCCTGTCGCCGATATGTTCGACGAGCCGCGGCCCTTCCTCCGCATGCACGGTGATGCCCTCGAAGTCGTGATACGCGATGCGCTCGTGCAATTGCGCGGTGTAGAAGTTGGTCTGCTGCAAACCCTCTTCGAGACACGCGACCGCGACGCCCGCCGTGGTATGCGTGTGCATCACGCAATGCGCGCCTGGCACGCCTTCGTGAATCGCCGCATGCACGACGAAACCAGCGGGATTCACCGGATAACGCGAGCCGTCGAGCACGCGCCCTTGCGCGTCGATCTTCACCAGGTTGCTCGCCGTCACTTCGCTGTAGTGCAAGCCGAACGGATTGATGAGGAACTGGCGCTCGCCGCCGCTCACGCTCTCCGGCACACGCAACGTGATGTGGTTGTAGATCATCTCGGTCCAGCCGAGCATGTCGAAGATGCGGTAGCACGCGGCCAGTTCAACGCGTGCCTGCCATTCGTCCGCATGCATGCCGGCTTTTTGCGGCGCGCTTGCCGGTGGCATATCAAGTGTCGTCATCGACGTCTCCAGGGTTATCTGTTGGCTGTGCGCGTTGCGTGCTCGTTCGCGTTGGCTGCGCTGCCTGTCGCTATGCGCCCGCGACCACCGCGGCAATCGACGACGCCACGTACTCCGCGTTGCGCGCATTCAAACCCGCGACGCACATGCGGCCCGAGCGCAGCACATACACCGCGTGTTCGCTGCGCAGGCGCTCGACCTGGCGCTCGCTCAGGCCCGTATAGGTAAACATGCCGCGCTGCGCGACGTAACGCGCGCGCATCACTTCATCGACACGGCCGGCGAGTCCCGCGTGAATCGTGCCGCGCATCGCGAGAATGCGCTCGCGCATGGTGGCGAGTTCCGCTTCCCACGAAGCGCGCAACGACGCATCGGACAGTACGTTCGCGACGAGACGCGCGCCATGCGTCGGCGGATTGCTGTAGTTCGCGCGCACCGTGGACATCAACTGGCCAAGCACGCGGCCCGCTTCATCGGCGCTCTTGCAGACCACGCTCAATGCGCCGCAACGCTCGCCGTACAGCGAGAAATTCTTCGAAAACGAATTGGCTGCGATCAGCGGTATGTCGGCTTCCGCGAGCATACGCACGCAAGCGGCGTCTTCTTCGAGGCCCGCGCCGAAGCCCTGATAAGCCATATCGACGAACGCAATCAGCTTGCGACGCTGCAATACCGGCACGAGTTCAGCCCATTGCTCGTTGCTCAGATCGACGCCCGTCGGATTGTGGCAGCACGCATGCAGCAGCACGATGCTGCGCTCGGGCAATTCGCCGATCGTCTCGATCATATCGGCGAAACGCAGGCCGCCTGTCGCTTCGTCGTAATACGGATAGGTGTTGACGGTTAGGCCCGCGCCCTCGAACACGACGCGATGATTCTCCCAGCTCGGGTCGCTGATCCAGATTTGCGAAGCCGGGAAATAGCGCCGCAGGAAATCGGCGCCGACCTTCAGCGCGCCGGAGCCGCCAATGGTTTGCAGTGTCGCGATGCGGCCCGCCGCGCGTGCTTCGCTGCTCGCGCCGAAAACCAGCGTCTGCGCCGCTTCGCGGTAGAGCGGCAAGCCTGCCATCGGCAGATAGGAACGCGGGCCGATTGCGTCGAGCAACGCGGTTTCGGCGCGGCGCACGGCGTCCATGACGGGCAGTTTGCCGGCGTCGTCGAAATAGATACCGATGCTCAGATTGACTTTGTTCGGGCGCGGATCAAGCTGGAAGTCTTCGTTCAGGCTGAGAATCGGGTCGCCGGGATAGGCGGGAATATGGTCGAACATGGCATTTCCTTGAAGGGAGCCTGGCGTGGCGCACGCATACGTCCACAGAGGCGAGGCGGAAAGTCTAAGCGCCTTTGTGTGCTTCCGTCGATTGGGACAAGTGTCGATGAACGCGCGGCAATCTACAATCAACCGATTTTGCACGATTCGTAAGTTTTTCTTTAGAATCGCGTCATGGCACTTACTCGCGTCACCATCCGTCAATACGAGGCGTTTCTCGCCATTGTCGATCTTCACAGCATCGGCGCGGCGGCCGAACGGCTGGGACTGACTTCGTCCGCGGTGAGCCAATTGCTCGCGGAACTCGAAGCGGAACTCGGCTTTCGTCTTTTCGACAGGACCACGCGGCGCGTGAATCTCTCGAGCGCGGGTCAGGATTTCCTCGCATCGGCGGAATCGGTGCTGCGCCACGTGCGCGCCGCCGCGCAATCTGCCGACGATATTCGCAACCGCGCGGCCGGCATCGTGCGGATCGGCGCGCCGCTGGTGCTGGCGTCCACCGCGTTACCCGCGGCGATTGCCGACTACGCGCGCGACAAGCCCAAGGTCGTCGTGCGCATTTGCGATACCGTGGTGGAGCAACTGGTCGAGCGTGTGGAAAGCGCGGACGTCGATCTGGCAATCGGGCCGGACAGGCCAAGCGGTGCGCGTGTGCGCCGGGACGCGGCGTTCGCAAGTCCGTGGGTGATGTGGTGCTCGCCGTCGCATCCGCTCTCCGCGCGCAGACGTGTGCAATGGCAGCAGTTGCGCGACGTCCCTATCGTCGCGACCGGCCGCGATCACGAACGGGCCGTCGACCAGATGCTCGCCGATCTCCCCGTCGAGGCGCGCATCGTTCCCGCAGACGTGGTGGACAACGTGACCACCGCTTTCGGTATCGCATCGCGCGGCCTCGCGGTGACGCTCGCGCCGGCTTACGTGGCGCCGCTCGCACGCACTTTCGGTCTGGTGATGAAGCGGATTGTCGAACCGGAGACGATCCGCGAGGTGTGTTTGTACCGCTCGACCGAACGCGCGTTGTCGCCGCCCGCAGCGGGCTTCGCGGATTTTTTGCTGCCGTGGCTCAAGCGCTGGGATCGTGAGACGCAGGCGGATACGCGGGTGAAGCGCGGGTGAAACGCGGTTGGGGCGTGGTTGAAGCGTGGTTTAAGCGGGAAATCAGCCGCGCTGCGGCGTCACGCATAGCGCAAACAGTTGCCGCTGCCCCGAAATACCGAGCCGCGCGTAAGCGCGCTTCTGATAAGTGACGACGCTCGCGGGCTTCACGCCCATTCGTTCCGCGATTTCGACTGCGCTCGCACCTTCGAGCGTGCCGCGCAGCACGTCGAGTTCGCGCGGGGTGAGCGCCGGGCAGATTCGTCTGACGCGTGCGAGCATGGTTGCCGCCGGACTCTCTTCATGCTGCGTATGCAGCGCGTAATGCGTTTTCGCCGCCTGCGCGAAGAGCTGCGCGAGGCTTTCGACTCGCTGCAACTCGCTCGTCTCGAAGACGCCGTAAGCGCGATCGCGATACAGGTTGATCGACAGCCACACGCTTTCCATCGGTTGCACGAGCAACGACAGTCGGTCGGACACATTGGGCTGCGCGTAACACGCCGCGCGATACGCTTCGTTCCCGATCTCGTCGCTTTGCTGCTGATGCAAGACGAGCGCGTCGCGGGAGTGCGGGTTATCGACAATCGCGCGGTTGCCGTCGAGTGCATAAAAATGCGCGGCATAGCGATTCGCGACGTCGCGGAGAAAGCGCCCGCCGCGATGGTCGGCGGCGGAAATGGTGCGCGGCCGTGCGTCGAATTCATACGCGAATACGGTGCACTGCGAAACCGGCATCATGTCGCCGACCGTTCTCAGCATGCTGGCGGCGAGCGCGTCGGCGTCGCCGTGCGCAATCGACATGACCAGATCGACCGCGCGCGCGGTGCTGATCTGTTCGTTTCGGTGAGGCGGGGAAATGCGCCAGGAACGCATGATGGCTTCGGGCTCGCGCGGCATGGATGGGGTGCGTCAAGCGTAGCACAGCGCGTCGCGGCGTGCGTCGGCAGCGGTGTTCATAGCGCGTGCCGTCGCGGCAAAAGCACTGCGCGGTTCGTCGCGCGCAGTTCGTCGCGCGCAGTTCGTCCCGATCACCTCCCCGAAAACGACCCGCGTTGCAGCGTGACCATTCGCGGCAACTCGATCGTGAACACCGTGCCGCCGGTTTCGTCCGATTTCACGTCGACCGTACCGCCGTGCATCCGCGCGATTTCATGGACGATATGCAAGCCGAGACCCAGTCCCTCGCGCGAACGCGAGCCGTTGTTGTTGGGCCCGAACGCCTTGAAGAGATGCGGAAAAACCTCGGGTGGAATCACGCCGCGATTCGCCACTTTCAGACGCACGAAATCCGCCGCTTCGCCGTCCACCTCCACGTTCACGTCGCCTGCCGCGCCGTGGTGCAGCGCATTGCTGACGAGATTGGACACCGCCTGCCACACGAGATCCGTATCCCACGCGCCCGCCGTATTGCCGCGGCTCCTGAACAGGATGCGCTTGCCGTTCTCGCGCGAAGCGAATTCGTCGATCACCGACCGGCATAGCGTTGCGAGTTCGATCGAACGAGGCTGCAACGGCAGACGTCCGCCTTGCAGACGCGCGAGGTTAAGCAACTGATCGACCATCCGCGCCATGCGCAGCGAACTGTTTTTAACGCGCGCCGCGACCGTTGCGGATTGCTGATCGGCTGCCGTGCGCATGAGGTATTCCGCCGACGCAAGCACCGCGCCAAGCGGCGTGCGCAGATCGTGACTCAGCACGGCCATCAGCATCTCGTTGGCTTCGAGCATCTGACGCGTGGTGACGAGCTGCGCGGCAAGCTGGCGCTTTTGCTGTTCGAGCTGAACGAATACATCCACCTTCGATTGCAGAATGCGCGGATCGAACGGCTTGTAGAGAAAGTCCACGGCGCCCGCTTCGTAGCCGCGAAACGTGCGCGACGCATCCTGCGCGGTGGCCGTCAGGAAGATGATCGGCACATGCGATGTTCGCGGACTGCCGCGCATCAACGCCGCCAGTTCGAAGCCGTTCATGCCGGGCATGTTGACGTCGAGAATCGCGAGCGCCACCTCGTGCTTGAGCAGCAGATCGAGCGCGGCCGTGCCCGAGTCGGCCACCAGCACGGCCACATCGGGACGCGTCAGCAACGCCTTGAGCGCGGTGATGTTATGGGCGATGTCGTCGACGATAAGAATATTGACGGGTGAGTTCGACATGGCATCGGGTCAGAGAGAGGCCGGCCATGCTGCGAGCCGCCGGGCCATGGTTTCGGGAGAATAGATGTAGTCGGCCGCGCCGCGTTCAATCGCGGTGCCCGGCATCTCGGACGACATGGCGGTGGCCGGGTCCTGCACCCACGCGACGCCGCCCAACGCGCGCACGCGCTGCAAGCCGTTCACGCCGTCGTCGTTCGCACCGGAGAGCAGCAGCGCCAGCAAATGCTCGCGATACACGTCGGCCGCGGACTCGAACAGCACGTCGATGGAAGGCCGCGAGAAACGCACGGCCGCATCGGTTGAAAGTGCAACGGTCCGGTCCACTTCGACCAGCATGTGATAGCCGGGCGGCGCGACATGCACGCGGCCCGGCATGATCTGCTCGCCCGCGTCCGGTTCGATCACGGGCAACCCACAACGGTGCGCCAACGCATGCACGAGATAGCTCGGCGGGTCGGGCGGCAGATGCATGACGATCATCACAGCGGGTGCAAAGCTCGCCGGCAGCGCGGCGAGCAGCAGGTTGATGACCTCCATGCCGCCTGCCGAACCGCCGATCACGACGAGTTCGCACGCGCGCGCATCTCGTGCGTCACGCACTGCGTCGACGTCAGGTTGAGTGATTGAGCGCGGCATCACGTTGGTCTCAGCGCTTCTGGTAAATACGCTCGCCTGGACGGAATTCGTCGAAGGCTTCGTAATGACGGGAAAACCGCAAGGTCTCCTTGCTGCCGAGGCCGAGAAAACCGCGCCGTACCAGCGCGTTTTCGAATAGCCCCAACGCGCGGTCCTGCAAGCCGCGATCGAAATAGATCAGCACGTTTCGGCACGAGACGAGGTGTGCTTCGAGAAAGACTTCGTCGGTGGAAAGACTGTGGTCGGCGAACACCACGCGGCCTTTGAGCGAGCCGGCGAAACGCGCGCCGCTGTACGCCGCGTGGTAGTAGTCCGACAGCGAGCGCGTGCCGCCCGCCGCGAGATAGTTCTGCGTGAAGCCTTGAATGCGGTCCAGCGCGTAAATGCCGGCTTCGGCGCGCGCGAGCGCGTCGGGGTTGATATCGGTCGCATAGAACAGCGTGCGCTCGGTCAAGCCCTCTTCGTCGAAGAGAATCTTCAGCGACCATAACTCTTCGCCCGTGCTGCAGCCGGCGACCCACACCTTGATCGACGGATACGTGCGAAGACGCGGCAACACATGTTCACGCAGCGCGAGAAAATAGGCAGGATCGCGAAACATATCGCTGACCTGCACGGTGAGATACTGGAACAGCCGCGAAAACTGCTCGCCGTCGCGCATGATGCGGTCCTGCAATTGCGACAGCGTGCCGAGCCCGAACTCATCGAGTGCCTGCGACAGGCGGCGGCGCAGCGACGACATCGCGTAGTGGCGAAAATCGTGCTGGTACTTCAGGTAAATAGCCTCCAGCAGCAATTTCAACTCGATGTCGAAATCGCTCATGCGTTGCCGTGCGTCGAATTCTGGCTGGCTCATTCGTTCTTTCCGTGTCGCTATGCTGATCCGTTTGCGGCTAGCGCTGGCGCAGCCACACGCGGCACAGCGCAACGAGCTTGTCCACGTCGATCGGCTTGGACACGTAGTCGTCCGCGCCGGCTTCGAGGCAACGCAGACGATCGTTCGCCATGGCCTTCGCCGTCAGCGCAATGATCGGCAGATGCGCGAAACGCGGATTGCGCCGTATCTCGCCCATCGCGGTCAAGCCGTCCATCTCGGGCATCATGATGTCCATCAGGATCAGGTCCGCTTCAGGGCCGTTTTCCAACGCTTCGAGTGCTTCGCGGCCATTGCGCGCGATTTGCAGCTTCGCGCCGAGCGGCTCGATCACATGCGAAAGCGCAAAGATATTGCGCACGTCGTCTTCGGCAAGCAGGATCGTGCGCCCTTCGAATGCATTGTCGCGCTGCCGCACCGTGCGCAGCATGCGCTGCTGCTCGGGCGCAAGCGACGACTCCACGCTGTGCAGGAACAGCGTGACTTCGTCGAGCAGGCGCTCGGGCGACTTCGCACCCTTGATGATGATGGATTTCGAGTAGCGGCGTAGACGGTGCTCTTCTTCGTCCGACAGCATGCGCCCCGTGTAGACGATCACCGGCAGCGCGGCATGTTCGGCGTTTGCCGCGAGGCGTTCCAGCAAATCGTAGCCGGTGCCGTCCGGCAGCGCGAGGTCGGTCACCACGCAGTCGAACGACGACTTCTCGAGATACTGCAGCGCCTCCGACAACGTTGCAGCGGCAACGATCTCGGTGTTCTCGCTTTGCAGCAGCGCGCGGATGCTTTCGCGCATCGGCGCATCGTCTTCGATCACCAGTACGCGTTTCAGTTGCTGCTGCAAGCGTGCTTCGAGGCGGCGGATCGCGGCTTCCATCGTCGAGCGCGCGGTCGGCTTGAGCGTGTAGCCGATTGCGCCGAGATGCAGCGCCTTATCCGCGTGATCGGTCGCGGACACGATATGAATCGGAATATGACGCGTCAGCGGATCGTTCTTCAGCCACTCGAGCACGGTCAGTCCCGAACGGTCCGGCAAGCCGACGTCGAGCAATACCGCTGCGGGGCGCATGTCGCGCACGAGCGCGAGGCCGCTTGCCGCGTTGCTCGCATGCACGAAGTCGAAGTCGAGTTCGTGCACGAGATCGCGCAGGATTTCAGCAAACGCGAGATCGTCTTCGATCGCGACGATCAGACGGCCCGTGCGCGTGCGGTTGTCGCGGTCGTCGGCGATGGAAGCGATGGACGCCACGCCGCCTTCTGGTGCGCTGACGTGCGCGGCGCTGGCGCCTGCACCGTTGGCCCCATTCGCAGACGTTGCCGGCATCAATCCGTTCGCGGGCGAGATCACCGCGGGCGCTGCGTCGCTCCACGCTGCACGCGCGAGCAGCGCGTCTTGCGTGTTGCCGTTCGACGCGGTCGCACTCGCGAGCGTTTGCGCAGCCGAGTCCGCGAGCGCGCTCTCGTTGCCCGCCGTGAGCGCCGCGCGCCCATCGAGCGGCAGCCACAACGTGAACACGCTGCCCTTGCCGACTTCGCTTGCAACGGTGATGCGGCCGCCCAGCAAGCGCGCGAACTCGCGCGAAATAGACAGGCCGAGCCCGCTGCCGCCGTACTGGCGACTCGTCGATCCATCGGCCTGCTGGAACGCTTCGAAGATCATCTCGAGCTTGTCGGCCGGAATGCCGATGCCGGAATCGCGCACGTCGATACGCAGCATGTCGTCGTCCGCCGGCGCGACCGACAGCGCGACCTCGCCATGCGCCGTGAACTTGACCGCATTCGACAGCAGATTGCGCAGGATCTGCGTGACACGCTGGCCGTCGCTGACCATCGTATCCGGCACGCCCGGCAAGCGGTCGAATACGAGACTCAGGTGCTTCGCGCCCGCCAATGGCTTGAAGAGTTCTTCGAGCGATTGCAGCGTTGCGTCTATGGAAACCGTCTCCAGTTCGACGTTCACCTGTCCGGCCTCCACTTTCGAAAGATCGAGGATGTCGTTGATCAACACCAGCAAGTCGCTATTCGATGCGTGGATCGTTTCCGCGTAACGCACCTGCTCTTCGGTCAGATTACCGGTGCGGTTCTGTTGCAGCAGCTTGGCAAGAATCAGCGAACTGTTTAGCGGCGTGCGCAGTTCATGCGACATGTTCGCGAGGAACTCGGACTTGTAGCGGCTCGACTGTTCAAGACGCTCCGCGTTTGCCGCAAGATCGTCCTGCGCGCGTAGCAGGTCCGCTTTCTGCCGCTCGAGCCGGTTCGCGTATTCCTCGAGTTGCACGTTGGTCTGTTCGAGTTCCGCTTGTTGCGCCTCGAGACGCGTTTGCGATTCGAGCAGCGCGCGGCCGCGCTCTTCGAGGCCTTCATTCGACACGCGCAATTCTTCCTGCTGAACCTGCAACTCTTCGTTCAACTGTTGCGTTTCGATTAGCGCATCCTGCAAGCGCTCCCGATAAAGCGCGGCCTCGATAAAGTCGCCCATGCTGTTGCTGACGACTTCGATAAACTCCTGGTCGCGCGGCGCGAGTGGCCGAATAAAGCCCAATTCGACGACGCCGTTGACCTCGCCCTCGCTCGCAACCGGCGCGATGATGAGATTCTTCGGCGTGCTTTTTCCGGTTGCCGAGACGACCTGTATGTAGTTCTCGGGCACCTCATGCAACACGACAATGCGGCGCGAGAGCGCTGCCTCGCCGATCAGCGTGTCGGCTTCGCCCAGGTCGCGCGCGCTCGCCTGCTCGCTTTCGCGGCTAAAGCCGTAAGTTGCGATGCGGCGCAGCGTGCCTTGCCGCTTGTCGCGCACGTACAGCGCGCCGACCGCCGCGTCCAGGTATTGCGCGAGGCAATCGAGCATCGCGCGGCCGACGAGTTGCGGCGTGGCCTGCCCCACTACTCGCTCGGCAAGCAGGCGCTGCCCCGAGCGCAACCACACCTGTTTTTCCAGTACTTCCGTCTGCTCCTCCTGCTGGCGCAAAGCCTTGTCGTAGATGCCGGCCAGGTTCAGCAGTTCACGGCGGCCCAGCCACGCAAGCAGACCGTTCACGCCGATGCTAAAGAGCAGGAAGACGCTCACGAGTATTCCGGTGACGCGCCGCGACGCTTCGCTGCGCTCCTGGCGCAGGCGCAATTCGACGGCGAGAAAGTCGTCGAACTCTTTACGTATCTCGTCGAATTCCATCTTGCCGCGGCCGCTCGCCACAATACTCGCGACGTCGCGCATTCTGCGCCGTGCATCGATCATGTCTTCGGCCACGCGGTTCCAGCGCTCCTGAATCGCGGCGACCTGTTTGAGCTTTTCGACTTGCGGCGGGTTGTCGGCGACGAGTGCCTGCAATTCGTCCATTTGCGCCTTGAACTGCGGTCCGCCGTTTTCGTATTGCGCGAGAAAATGCTCGTCGCCGGTGATGAGAAAACCGCGCATCGACGATTCGCGGTCTACTGCGAGACGCAGCATCTGGTTCGCCTTGCCAATCACGCGCTCCGAATGCTCGGCCAGACTCGTGGTGGAAACAAGGTACGCAATGAGCCCGACGAACACGGCTATTGTGATCAGTCCGACTAGCAAGGGCAACGCGATGTTGCGGCGAATGATGCCGCGAAAGTAGCGTTCGTCGACAGCCTGGGATGCGGTCATTTTTTCTATATTCAACAAGGCGGATCATTGCGATCCGGAATATTTTTCAGGGCTCCGGCGAGATTCATGCGTGGCTATGCAAACGCTTAATCATACAGGACGGGTCTCGTTTTTTGCGTGCGTGAGCGCGCTCTGACTTACTTCGTGAAGACCGCAAGAAGCACGCAACTTTGCTGGACCGGCCGCGGTCAATGATGCGAACAATGCCCGCTTATTCATTCATGCGTTCCTTCTCCTGGCTCAGCCGATGACCGATAAAGCCTTCGCTTCCAACCGCCTTCGTTTGCGCAGCGCGCTCGTTGCGGCGTTCGTGCTGCATGCGTCTTTCGCGACTGCTGCTTTTGCTGCTTCTACTGCCGACGTTGCCCACACGGTGAACGGCATCACGCGCGTCGCGCTGCACGTCGAGCCGCCGTCGCAGGCATCGCCGGTTGTGCCCGTCCCGCCTTCCGAGCAATATCCCGAGCTTTATCGCGACGTCCAGCTCGCTCACCTTTTTCCGGACAGCAAGACGTTCGCCGACATGGTGCCGCTCGCGCCGCCGGAGCAGATCGCCGCCGACTACGCGAGTACGCGGCAACAGCCGGGCTTCAATCTCGGCGACTTCGTGAAGCGCAATTTCACGCTGCCTGCAAGAGCGTCGAAAAGCTATGTGTCCAATCCGAACGAGGACGTGGTGAGCCACATCGATACGCTGTGGCCGGTATTGCGCCGCGAGCCGGACTCGACCGCAAGCCGCTGGTCGTCGCTGCTGCCGCTGCCCGATGCGTACATCGTGCCGGGCGACCGCTTCGACGAAATCTATTACTGGGACTCGTACTTCATCATGCTCGGTCTGGAGGCAAGCGGCCGGCATGCGTGGGTCGTCGACGAACTGAAGAACTTCGCAACCCTGATCAATCGGTACGGCCATATTCCAAACGGCAACCGCACTTACTATCTGAGCCGCTCGCAACCGCCTTTCTTCGCGCAGATGGTGCGGCTCGTGGCCGAGAAGGACGGCGACGCTGTCTACGCCCAATACCTGCCCGAGCTGCAACGCGAATACGCGTACTGGATGAATGGCAGCGAGGGCCTCGCCGCCGGCCATGCGAACCGCCATGTCGTGCGCCTCGCGGACGGCACGCTGCTCAACCGTTACTGGGACGAGCGCGCGGCGCCACGCGACGAGTCCTATCGCGAAGACGTCGCCACGTCGCAGCAAACGCCGCAACGCAACGCGGAGGACCTGTGGCGCAATCTGCGCGCGGGCGGCGAAACGGGCTGGGACTTCAGCTCGCGCTGGTTCGCCGACGGCAAGACGCTCGCTACCGTCGATGTCACTTCGCTTGTGCCCGTCGATCTGAACTGCCTGCTGGTCGATCTCGAACGCGCGCTTGCGAAGGCGTACCGCATGCGCGGCGACGTCACGCATGCGGAGAACATGGCGCAGCGCGCCGCGAGCCGCGCCGACACCATTCGACGCGTGCTGTGGGACCCGCAATTGCAGGCATTCGGCGACTACGACTTCGTGCATCGCACGCTCACGCACAGGCTGACCGCGGCCACGGTGTATCCGCTTTATGCGGGCGTCGCGAGCCGGCAGCAGGCGAAGGCCGTCGCGGCGACCGTGCAGCGCCAGTTGCTGCGCCCCGGCGGCCTCGCTACTGCACTGGTCGCGAGCGGCCAGCAATGGGATGCGCCAAACGGCTGGGCGCCGCTGCAATATCTCGCGGTGATCGGCCTGCGCCGTTACAGCGAACCCGCGCTCGCGCAAACCATTGCGACGCGCTGGATCAAAACCAACGTCTCTTACTATCAGCACACTGGACGGCTCGTCGAAAAATACGATGTGGAAGCGGCCTCGCCCGGCGTGTCCGCGGGTGGCGGCGAATATCCGTTGCAGGATGGATTCGGCTGGACCAACGGCGTGTTGCGCGCGTTGCTCGCGCTCTATCCGGAGGCGGTCGGCAGTTCGCGTCCGAGCGATATTGCAGCCGGTCCCGCAGGCGTATCGGAAGCGGCGGCATCCGCCGCTGCGGCGTCGAAAAACACGCATCGGCTGCAAGCGGCGCCGCGCGTGAATCCGTAACCGCGCTGCTTGCGTAACCAGTGCGGTTACGCTTGCCGTCGCTTGCCGTTTGTGCGTCACTCAGAACCGGTAGTTGATCGATATGTCCGCAACGCCATTGCCCTTGCGATGCGTGACCGGACTATTCCCCGCACTGCCGACGAGTTGCTGGAACGCGCCGTCGGCGGTAGCGAACCAGTGCTTGTCGAACAGCCACACAGCGCTGATACCGAAGCCCACCGACTTGAAGCCCGCACTCGCGTGATACTGCCGAAACTGCGAATGCGCCGCCTGTTGCTGATTCACGCCGAACCAGCTATTCATATAAGTCGAGTCCGCGAGCGTGACATTCGGGCCGGCGAACCAGAAGAATTTCTTCGTGCTGCCGGGCATCGGCATATATGCGCCGAGATCGCCGATCCACCCATTCGATCCGCCGAAATAGCGGCGCACGTCCGCGCGCAAGACCAGCGGAAAGTCTTTGGATATGACGTATTCGCCGGACAGCTTGAGCCCCGGCGCGGCATTGATATTGCCCAGACCGTTCAGTTCCTGCGGATCGTCGTGTGCGCGGCGGCCCAGGTCGTAGACCGCTGCGAGGCTCGCGCGCCAGTTCGGGCCTTGCGCGAAGTTGACCCCGAAACCTTCGCCGCTCGATAAGAAGAACAGGTCTTTATAGCGCACGTCGATGCTCGGGCCGGCCATCAGGTGATAGCGGTCCGAGCCTTCGTAGCGCGGCTGAAACGACGCTGCAGCGCCAACGCGCAATTGCCAGTCGGGGATCGTCGGCTGCCACATCTTTTGCAGCGGAATGCCCACCGAGTACTGCCATTCGCCCAATGGCGAAGGCGTTTGCGCAAACGCCGTCCCCGGAAGAGCAGCAACGCCGCCGATGGCGACGGCTACCCAGCAAATTGCCGCGATGCCTGTTTGTTTATTGCGGACCTCGTTGATCCGCTTTCTACGGCTGTTCAACACCAATGCCTCCAATCTCGCGTATCGCGAAGAGGGTTACGTTTGCTCGCTCCAAGCCCAGCGCGTCGGGCGATGAACTCGGGCGACCGCCGCGTTGCTACGCGCGGCATGTAAGTTTTTCAGCAACAGGATGCGTTGCACGGCAAAACCGGTTACTGCGCCAGGTCCCTCTACCGCAATGCACAAGGCTTACTGCTACGGTATTCGTCGGAACAGACAGAGCGAAAGTTTTGCCGACGGACCTGCTAGTGCAAGATGCGGGCCTACGACGTGGAGGCGCGCCTCCAGCCGCCTCTCTTCACCGCGAGAGAAGCCAATAAAAAAGCGCTGCACGGGGCAGCGCTTTTTTCTAAAGCCGATTCAAGGCTCATTAGGCCCATGACCGGACGACGCCGCGCGCCTCATTGCGCGGCCTGAACAAGCACGGGTTTGTCACTGTACAGATTGGGGAAAAGACGCTTCAAACTGGCGACCTTCGGCAAATCGTAAAGCGCAATGTACCCCGAGTTCGGATGTTGCGTCAGGTAGTTCTGGTGATAGAACTCGGCTGGATAAAAGCCCTTGAACGGTTCCACCTTTGTCACGATGGGTGCCGTGAATGTGTGCGCTTTCTCGAGTTGCGCGATATAGCTCTGCGCGACTCGCCGCTGCGTATCGTTCAATGGGAACACCGCCGACCGGTATTGCGTGCCGCTGTCCGGGCCCTGGCGATTCAATTGCGTCGGGTCGTGAATCACCGAGAAGTACACCTGCAATAACTGGCCGTAGGTGACTTGCGCGGGATCGAACGCGACTTGCACCGATTCAGCGTGGCCAGTCGCGCCGCCGCTCACCGTTTCGTAATGCGCCGTGTCGCGCTGGCCGCCCGAATAGCCGGACACCGCCTGCTTCACGCCGTGCACATGCTGGAATACGCCCTGCACACCCCAGAAGCAGCCGCCCGCGAAGACCGCGGTTTCTTCATGCGCCGACGCGGCGGAGACGGGCTCGTCAAGCGCAGGCGGCGCGATCGGCACCGCGTTTTCCGACGAAAACGCCATGCGTTGCGCGAGCAGCAGTGCGAGCGCGCCGAAGCCGATGCCAACGGAAATTCTTGCCACGCGCGAGCGGGAGCGCTTGGTGTCGATACGTTTGTCGATGTTCATGATGTCTGTCCTGTCTGTCCTCATTGCACCTGCATAACGGCGATACCTTTCGGTTCACGCGCGGTTCACGCGGCCCGGCGCGTTTCGCGTGGCTCGAATGGCCCCGAGTATTAGTCGCGCGAGCGCCGCATTAATGACAGCCTCCAATAGCATGCGCGTGTTTTTCTCTTCGCGCCGGCGAACGCGGACCATCGGCGAAGACGTCAAAGCGGAAAACGGGTGGTCGACAGAATCTCCTTGAGCACCATGAACGAGCGGATCTGCCGCACGCCGGGCAAATAGAGCAACTGCTCGGCATGCAGGCGATTGAAGCTGTCGCTGTCGCGCGTGCGGATGGTCATGAAGTAATCGAATTCGCCGGTCACGACATGGCACTCCATGCAGCCGGGCACTTTCTGCGCGGCCTTCTCGAAGTTGGCAAACGATTCGGGCGTGGAGCGATCGAGCACCACGCCGATGATCACGAGCATGCCCGCGCCCGCGGACTTCGGGTCGATCAACGCAACCACGCCGCGAATCAGGCCAGATTCCTTTAGACGTTCGACGCGCCGCAAGCAGGCCGGCGCGCTCAGCTTTACTTTTGCCGCCAGCGCGACGTTCGAGATGGACGCATCCGTTTGCAACTGGCGCAGGATCGCCCGGTCGATGCGGTCAAGCGATTGCAGAGAGTCGCCGGCGGCGGGCGCGGCTGAAGCAGCGCGAACTTTCGTTTTGTTCATTGGCTCCACGGCGAAATAAAATTAAACGCAAACAGCGTTGTCGATCTCGAAGTTACGCTCGAAGCATTTTCTTCGCAAGCTCATTTCCCGGCATTTTTCCTACCATGTGCTGAACGCGGCAACCGCTTGCCCGCGCCGGACCCATCGATCACGGAGATGCCATGAACCTGCAACGCTTCCCCCGCTACCCGCTCACTTTCGGGCCGACGCCCATCCAGCCGCTCAAGCGCCTGAGCGATCATCTGGGCGGCAAAGTGCATCTCTATGCGAAGCGCGAGGACTGCAACAGCGGCTTTGCGTTTGGCGGCAACAAGACGCGCAAGCTCGAGTACCTGATTCCCGAGGCGCTTGCGCAAGGCTGCGACACGCTCGTGTCGATCGGCGGCATTCAGTCGAATCAGACACGCCAGGTCGCCGCGGTTGCCGCGCATCTCGGCATGAAGTGCGTGCTGGTGCAAGAGAACTGGGTCAACTATTCGGATGCGGTGTACGACCGTGTCGGCAATATCCAGATGTCGCGCATACTCGGCGCCGACGTGCGTCTCGTGCCCGACGGCTTCGACATAGGCTTTCGCAAAAGCTGGGAAGATGCGCTGGAAAGCGTGCGCGCCGCCGGTGGCAAGCCGTATGCGATTCCGGCCGGCTGCTCGGACCATCCGCTCGGTGGCCTCGGCTTTGTCGGCTTCGCGGAAGAAGTCCGTCAGCAGGAAGCGGAACTCGGTTTTCGGTTCGACTATATCGTGGTGTGCTCGGTGACGGGCAGCACGCAGGCCGGCATGGTGGTGGGGTTCGCCGCCGACGGCCGCGCCGACCGCGTGATCGGTATCGACGCATCGGCCAAGCCCGCGCAGACGCGCGAGCAGATCACGAGAATCGCTCGTCAAACAGCGGAGAAAGTGGACCTCGCGCGTGACATCACCGCTCAGGACGTGGTGCTCGACGAGCGCTTCGGCGGCCCGGAATATGGCTTGCCGAACGCTGGCACGCTGGAGGCAATCCGTTTGTGCGCGCGCCTTGAAGGTGTGCTGACCGATCCTGTGTATGAGGGCAAGTCGATGCACGGCATGATCGACATGGTGCGCAACGGCGAGTTTCCGGAAGGCTCGCGCGTGCTGTATGCGCACCTTGGCGGCGTGCCCGCATTGAACGGCTACAGCTTTATTTTCCGCGACGGCTGAGTGACGCCTGAGTGTCTTTTGAGTGCTGAGTAATGCCGCGCCTGGCGTTCACGCCGTCAGGCGCTTCTTCAAATGCTTGCGCAGAAAGTCGACGAAAGCGCGAATCGTCAACGAACTCTGCCGATGTTGCGGATATACCGCATACACGCCCGTCGGGCTCGGCAGAAATTCGTCGAGCACGGTGACGAGCTCGCCGCTTCGCAATGCGTCGGCGACAATGAAATCAGGAAGCCGAACTATTCCGAGGCCGGCCACGGCCGCATCGCGAATCAGATCGCCGTTGTTCGCGCGCAGCGGCCCCTGCACTTCGAAGCTTTTCAACGCGCCATCCACGGCGAACTCCCACGCCACGACACCGCCGTGCCCGTATAGCAGGCATGAATGGCGCGCGAGGTCGGCGGGCGCGGCCGGTGTCCCGCGACGGCGCAGATAGCGCGGACTGCAACACGCGACGAGATTCACGTCGAATAATTTCTGCGCAATCAGCGTCGAGTCCGGCAACACGCCGATCCGCACCGCCATGTCGAAGCCCTCGCCGACCACATCGACGGTACGGTCGCTCAACTCCATATCGAAACGCACGTCGCGATGCTCGCGCAGAAAGTCGGCGACGAGCGGCGACAAATGCATCATGCCGAACGACATCGGCGCACTCACCCGCAGCAGGCCGCGCGGCCCGGCGCGCCGCAGCGACATGGCCTGCTCGGCGTCTTCGACCTCGCCGAGAATGCGTTTGGCCCGCTCATAAAATTCCTGACCCAGCTCGGTGACAGCCAGTTTGCGCGTGTTGCGCACGAGCAGCGGCACGCCGAGCGCTTCTTCGAGCGCCATCACGCGGCGGCTGACGAACTGCTTCGACAGCGACAGGCGTTTCGCAGCGGCGGTGAAGTTGTGCGCGTCGACAGTCGCGACGAAAATCCGCATGTCATCCAGTTGCATGGCTATTGTCCACTAAAACGAGACGGTGTTTCCGATTAACGGCCGATTATAGCCTCAAGAGTTGACCTACACTCCTGTTCATGGATCGCGGACAACACATCAGTCCCGATCGCCCGCAACGAAAGTTGCATGGACGACGATCACGACGCCAAAGCGTCGGCTCACAGGAGAAAGAGATGCTTGAAATCAGACACGCCAATCAACGCGGCCGCGCGGAGCACGGCTGGCTCAGTTCGCGTCACACCTTTTCGTTCGCGCACTATCACGATCCGAAGCAAAACGGCTTCTCCGACCTGCTCGTGATCAACGACGACCGCGTCGCGCCGGCCCAGGGTTTCGGCAAGCACCCGCATCGCGATATGGAGATTTTCTCGTACGTGCTCGAAGGCGCGCTCGAACATAAGGACACGATGGGCACCGGTTCGGTGATCGTGCCCGGCGACATCCAGTTGATGAGCGCGGGAACCGGCGTGGCGCACAGCGAATACAACCATTCGAAGACGGACCCGGTCCACTTCCTGCAAATCTGGATCGCACCGGCGCAAAAGGGCACCGCGCCGCGCTATCAGCAACAGCATTTCAGCGAGGACGACAAGCGCGGCGTGCTGCGCCTCGTTATGTCGCCGGATGGTGCGGACGGTTCGCTGGTGTTGCAACAGGACGCTCGCGTGTATGCCGGCCTGTTCAACGGCGACGAAACGGCGCGGCTCGAACTCGCGAATAACCGCTACGCTTATGTGCACGTCGCGCGCGGCAGCGTGACGGTGAACGGCGTGGAACTCGGCGAAGGCGACGGCGTGCGCGTGCGCGGCGAGGAAGCGCTGAGCTTCACGCAAGGCCGCGATGCCGAAGTGCTGGTGTTCGATCTGCGCGACATCGAGACGTCGGCGTTGTGGGCCTAGGCGGTCTGACGCGCGATACTCGCTTGCGTCGTTGAGAGCCGGCCGGTTTGCGCCGGGCGGCTTTTTTGCGCCTGTTTTTCCGCGTGTTTTTACGTGTTCAGCGCAGATGCAATAAAAACGGCGGCCCGCGGGCCGCCGTCATTCGCTACTTACTTGCCAGGCGAGATTATCAAACCGTCGCTTCGGCTTCCACCTCGCTAACCGCTTCCGTTTCCTCGCTGTTGCGGATCAGATGATCGAACGCGCTGAGCGATGCCTTCGCGCCCTCACCGACCGCAATCACGATCTGCTTGAACGGCACCGTGGTCACGTCGCCGGCTGCGAACACGCCCGGCACCGACGTCGCGCCGCGTGCATCGACGACGATCTCGCCGTGCTTCGACAACTCGACCGTGCCCTTCAGCCATTCGGTGTTCGGCACGAGACCAATCTGCACGAACACGCCTTCCAGCTCAACCTTCTTCACTTCGCCCGAACGCAGATCCTTGTAGACGAGACCGTTGACCTTCTTGCCGTCGCCGGTGATTTCGGTAGTCTGCGCCTGCGTGACGATCGTCACGTTGGCGAGGCTGCGCAGCTTGCGTTGCAGCACTTCGTCGGCACGCAACGTAGCGCCGAATTCGAACAGCGTCACTTCGCGCACGATGCCCGCGAGGTCGATGGCCGCTTCCACGCCCGAGTTGCCGCCGCCGATCACCGCGACACGCTTGCCCTTGAAGAGCGGGCCATCGCAGTGCGGGCAGTACGCGACGCCGTGATTGCGGTACTCGCGCTCGCCCGGCACGTTGATTTCGCGCCAGCGCGCGCCCGTCGCGAGAATGATCGTTCTGGCCTTCAGCACCGCGCCATTCGCGAGACGCACTTCGTTGATGCGGCCGGGAATCAGCGCGTCGGCGCGCTGCACGTCCATGATGTCGACTTCATACGTCTTGACGTGCTGCTCGAGCGCGGTGGCGAACTTCGGTCCTTCGGTCTCGGTGACGGACACGAAGTTCTCAATCGCGAGCGTATCGAGCACCTGGCCGCCGAAGCGTTCCGCGACGACGCCTGTCGCGATGCCCTTGCGCGCCGAATAGATCGCCGCAGCCGCGCCAGCCGGCCCGCCGCCGACGATCAGCGTGTCGAACACCGGCTTGTTTTCCAGTTCCTTCGCGGCACGCGCGCCGGCATTCGTGTCGAGCTTCGCGAGGATTTCCTTCACGCCGCTGCGGCCCTGGCCGAACACTTCGCCGTTCAGGAACATGGTCGGCACAGCCATGATCTGGCGCGCTTCGACTTCGTTCTGGAACAGCGCGCCGTCGATCGCCACGTGGCGAATGCGCGGGTTGATCAACGCCATCACGTTCAGCGCCTGCACGACTTCCGGGCAGTTCTGGCATGACAGCGAGAAATACGTTTCGAATTGATAGTCGCCGTCGAGACTGCGGATCTGTTCGATCACCGCGTCGTCGAGCTTGACCGGATGGCCGCCGACCTGCAGCAACGCAAGCACGAGCGACGTGAATTCATGCCCCATCGGAATGCCCGCGAAACGGATGCCGATGTCCTTGCCCGGCTCGCCGATCGAGAACGACGGCTTGCGTTCGCTGTCGCCGCGGCGTTCGATGACGGTAACGCGTTCCGACAACGTCGCGATATCGTTCAGCAATGCCAGCAGCTCTTGCGATTTCGCGCTGTCGTCGAGCGACGCGACGATCTCGATAGGGTTACTAACCTTTTCGAGGTACGTTTTCAACTGAGTCTTGAGATTGGCATCAAGCATGGCTATTCGATTCCGTGACGATGGGTGTTGGATTCCCGGCGCCGCACGCATTCGTGTAAAACGCGTGCGGCCCGGGGACGCGCGAACTGCTGCATGAAGCGGTTCGCACGGTGATGCGCCGCGTGGGCGCGATTGCCTGAAGCTTTGAGGCTATGCGCAGCTTTGGAAGCTGCGAGACCTTAGATCTTGCCGATCAGGTCGAGCGACGGCGTGAGCGTTTCTGCGCCCGGCGTCCACTTGGCGGGGCAGACTTCACCCGGATGCGCCGCGATGTATTGCGCAGCCTGCACCTTGCGCAGCAGTTCGCCTGCGTCACGGCCGATGCCGTTGTCGTGCACTTCGCACAGCTTGATCTCGCCTTCCGGGTTGATCACGAACGTGCCGCGCAGAGCCAGACCTTCTTCTTCGATCAGCACGTCGAAGTTGCGCGAGATTGCCAGCGTCGGGTCGGCGATCATCGGGTACTTGATCTTCTGGATCGTGTCCGACGTGTCGTGCCAGGCCTTGTGCGTGAAGTGCGTATCGGTCGACACGCTGTAGATTTCAACGCCGAGCTTCTGGAAATCGGCGTAGCGATCGGCCAGGTCACCCAGTTCGGTCGGGCAAACAAACGTGAAGTCGGCCGGATAGAAAACGAAAACCGACCACTTGCCCTTCAGGCTTTCTTCAGTGACGGTCACGAATTCGCCGTTGTGATAAGCCTGTGCCTTGAACGGTTTGACTTGACTATTGATGATCGGCATTTGCTGAGTCCTCTTTCTGGGTGGTTGGAAAGTGGAGTCAGTATGTCAGACCACGCTTAATAGGTAAAGTGGATTGTTTTAATTCTTCCGATAGATTGATTCTATCTACTCCGGGGCTTCGGGCTATCGTGCGTCGTCGGCTTTGAGCAGCCGCCACAGTGTGGTTCGGCCTATGCCCAAGGCCCGGCTTGCCGCCGCGCGATTGCCGCCGCACTGCTCGAGCGCCTTCGCGACGTCGTCGCGGGTCGGGGTGATCCGGGGCGCCGCTGGAGCGCTGGCGGCGTCGGCGGCGTGCGCGTTGGGAGCAATACGAACCGCATCTTTGCCGCCTTCGCGCTGCATCCGGTCGAATTCCGGGAAAAGCGCCAGCAGATCGGGCCCGATGTCACGGTCGAGATCGCCTGCCGCGTCGCCGAGATAAATGGCCGCGCGCGTCAGCAGATTTTCCAGTTCGCGCACATTGCCCGGCCACGCGTAGCGCTCGAACAGCGGCGCCAGAAACTGCAGCACCCGCCCGATCGACGCCTCCGACAACCCATATTGGCGCGACCCGCGGCTTAACAAGTGCCGGGCGAGCGGAACGACATCGGCGCGCCGCTCGCGCAGCGGCGGCAATTCTATCTGAAGCAGATTCAGACGAAAATACAGGTCCGCCCGAAACGCGCCCCGCTCGACGAGCGCATGCAGATCGCGATGCGTGGCGGCGATCACCCGCACGTCGATGGGCGTCGCGCGGCCCGAGCCGAGCTTCATTACCTCGCGTTCCTGCAGCACGCGCAGCAGCCGGCTTTGCAGCGCGGCGGGCATCTCGCCGATTTCGTCGAGGAAAATGGTCCCCGTGTGGGCGATCTCGAACAGGCCCGGCTTGCCGCCGCGCCGCGCGCCGGTGAACGCCCCCTCCTCGTGGCCGAACAGCTCGCTTTCGATCAAGCCTTCCGGCAGCGCCGCGCAATTGAACGCGACGAACGGATTGCCGCGCCGCCGGCTCGCGTTGTGGATGCCCTGCGCGACCAGCTCCTTGCCGGTGCCGCTCTCGCCGGTCAGCAGGACGGTCGCGTCGTGCGCCGCGCCTGCGCGCGCGAGCCGCCGCACGCGTTCGAGCGCCGCGGACCCGCCGACCAGATCGTCCAGCCGATGCCGCGCGACCAGATGCTTCGGCCGCTGGCTCGTGCGCAGCGACCGGTCGATCCGCTGCGCGACGAGCGCGTCCTGCACCGTGACCACGGAGCCGGAACGCGCGCCCTGCTCGAGAATCGGGACGCAATTGACGATCAGCGAACGTTCGCCGATCTGCTCGATGCGCTCGTCGGCGGCGTCGCCGCGCTCCGCTGCTTCGCGCAGCCACGGGCCGAGCGTGCGGGCGAGTTCGGCGGGCACATCGCGGTCGCGGTCGTTATCGCGGTGGCGGTCGCCGTGGCGGTCGCCGGTCAGGCCGAGCAGATCGAGCATCGCGGGATTGACGGCCTCGAGCTGGCCGGCGTCGTCGAAAGCGGCCACGCCGTCGCGCAGATGCGCGACGATCGTGTTCAGGCGCACGCGTTTCGATTCCTTCTGCCGGCTCACGCGGGCGAGCTCGACCGAACGCTCGAAGGCTTCCTCGACCGCGCCGAGCGAGTACAGAAACACGCTGTCCAGACCCGCCTGCTGCGCCAGATCGCAAGCCATGCCGGGACCGATGATGACGCGGCAGCCCTCGGCGGCCAGATCGTTGACGGCGGTCCGCACCTCATCGACCGAACGGTAGGCGCGCTGCGTCAGACGAACGTTCAGCCAGCCGCCGAGATCGGCGAGTTCGTGCGAGATGGTTTCGTGCAGCACAAGGCCGATCGGCGCGCCCGGCCGCGCGGCGGTGGCGCGGGTGATCGCGCTCAGCACGTCGAAGCCGTTGACCTTGACCATGACCACCGGCACGCTGAGGTGCTCGCGCAGATACGCGCCGTTCGAGCCGGCGGCGAGCACGACATCGACGGAACCGGCATCGACGTGCGCCTGGAGCGCTGTGACCGCGGCGCCATAGCCTTCGCGGATCGAGAAAAATCGGGCGCGGCCGGCGTAGCGCGGCGCGATAGTCTCGCAAAGCGACTGCAGGCGGCTAATACTGACGAGGGCGATGCCGGGCCGGCCGGGGTCGGCGTTGACGAAAGCAGGCGTGAACGTGGACAACGGGATGCTCCGGTTGCTGCGGCCAAAAGGCGGGATTATGAGTGTTCCGCGAAACGTTTCATGAAACGCCCAGCCATTTTGCCATGAAACGCCGCGCGGACCCGAGTCGCGTGCAAGCGTTTGATTCTGCGTGGAAAACCCGTGGCCCGCCGTCAATGGCATGCATCCTGCACTTCCCGGGTCACCTCAACACCTCAAACCTTTCCGGAGACACCTCTCATGACCACTTCCGCCACACGCCGCGCCGCCTTCCGCGCCAAGGTCAACCAACGTCAGGGCCTGCTCGTGCCCGGCGCCTTCAATGCGATGAGCGCCCGCGTGATCGAGGACGCCGGCTTCGAGGCCATCTACATCACGGGCGCGGGCGTCACCAACATGTCGCTCGGCCTCCCCGATCTCGGCTTTATCGGACTCGCGGAAGTCGCCGAGCACACGGCGCGGATCCGCGACGCGGTCGCGCTGCCGCTGATCGTCGACGCGGACACCGGCTTCGGCAACGCGCTGAACGTGCGCCAGACGGTGCGCGTGCTCGAGCGCAGCGGCGCCGACGTGATCCAGTTCGAAGACCAGATCATGCCGAAGAAATGCGGGCACTTTTCCGGCAAGGAAGTGATCGGCGCGAGCGAAATGGCCGGCAAGATCCGCGCGGCCGTCGATGCCCGCGAGGACGGCAATCTGCAGATCATGGCGCGCACCGACGCGGCGGCCGTCCACGGTATCGAGGATGCGATCGAGCGCGGTCATCGCTTCATCGAGGCGGGCGCGGACATTCTCTTCATCGAGGCGACCGAATCGCTCGCGGACATCGAGCGGCTGCCGTCGCTGTTCGACGCGCCGCAGTTGATCAACATCGTGATCGGCGGCAAGACGCCGGTGCAGTCGCGCGAGGCGCTCGGCAAGCTCGGCTACGGGATCGTGCTCTACGCGAACGCGGCGCTGCAAGGCGCGGTGCTCGGCATGCAGCGCGCGCTCGGCAGCCTGCAAACGAATGGCCGCCTCGACGAGGACGCGACGCTGGTCGCGCCGTTCAGCGAGCGCCAGCGTCTCGTGAACAAGCCGTTGTATGACCGGCTGGATCGGGAGTATGCCGCGAAGGATTGAGCGGAGCGCGTCGAAACGTGTTGCCGTAGCGTGGAGGGCGGCACGCGGGGTGCTGGGTGCTCGCATGCTCGGCGTTCGGCGCTCCCCTCGCGCGCCATCGCCGCAAGCATGCGCATCGTGCTGATGCGCCAGGCTCGATTGCGCTACGATTCAGGGCCGGCGTGCAAAGCCGCGCGAAACGACGTCAGCGGGACCGGCGCAATCGCGCCCGCCCTGCTGCACAACCGCCAGCTGAGCAACCCGAGGCGGCCGCCGCGAGTCCCCTCGCACCGGACGGAGCAAACGCGCGCAAACGCCCGCAAAACACGTATTCGCCAGCGAAAGGTAGTCAGAAAAATGAAGCCCATCACATCGCGCATAGCGTGCATAACGCGCATAGCGTCCCCGGCGCCCCGCATTCGCCCGCCAATTCGCCGCACGCCTGACGAAGCATCCATGCCCACGCTGCCCGGAGCCTTCCAATGAGCGCAGCGAGCGCGCCGCACAAGCACGTCGGCTGGCTGCCGTACATCGTCGCCGCCACGTTTTTCATGGAGTACCTCGACACCACGGTCATCGCGACCGCGTTGCCGCAGATGGCGCACTCGTTCGGCGTCGGCCCTAACAGCGTCAGCCTAGGCATGACGGCCTACATGCTGGCGCTCGCCATCTTCATTCCGGCGAGCGGCTGGATTGCCGACCGCTGCGGCTCGCGCACCGTGTTCTTCAGCGCGATCGGCGTGTTCACCGTGGCCTCGGTGCTGTGCGGACTGTCGCAGAACGTCGCCGAATTCACCGCCGCGCGTCTGCTGCAAGGCATCGGCGGCGCGATGATGGTGCCGGTCGGCCGGCTCATCGTGGTTCGCAGCACCGAAAAAAGCCGCATGATGCAGGCCATTTCGACGATCACCTGGCCCGCTATCGCCGCGCCGGTCGTCGGTCCGCCGATAGGCGGTTTCATCACGACCTACGCGTCGTGGCGCTGGATTTTCCTGCTCAACGTACCGTTCGGTCTCGCGGCGATGGCCGTCGCGCTCGCGATGGTGCCGAACCTGCGCGGCAGCGAGCGCAAACCACTCGACCTGGTCGGCCTGCTGCTGAGCGGCACCGCGCTCACGGCGATCCTGTACGGCGCGGAACTGGCGAGCCAGCCGGCCGAGAACCCGTGGATTGCCGGGGCGATCATCGTCGGCGGTTTGCTGGTCGGCGTCGTCGCGTTCCAGCATGCGAAGCGACATCCGCATCCGCTGATCGACGTGTCCACGCTGAAGATCCCGACCTTTTCCGTGACCGTCGTGACGGGCTCGTTCACGCGCATCGGCATTGGCGCCGTGCCTTATCTGATGCCGCTGCTGTTCCAGGTCGGCTTCGGCTTGTCCGCTTTCAAGTCGGGTCTGCTGCTGCTCGCGAGCGCGCTCGGCAATCTCGGCATGAAGGCGTTGACCACGCGCATCCTGCAGCGCTTCGGCTTTCGCATGGTGTCGATCGTCGACGTAACGGTGGCCGGCATCTTCATCATCGCGTGCGGGTTGCTGACGCCCGAGGTGCCGCTCGCGCTCGTGCTGATCGTGGTGTTTGTGTATGGCGTCGCGCGCTCGATGCAATTTTCGACGCTCGCAACGCTCGCCTACGCCGACGTCGCGCAGCCGCAAATGAGCGCGGCCAGCACGCTGTGGAGCGCCGCGGCGCAAATGACGATCGGGCTCGGCATCGCATTCGGCGCAGTGTCGCTGCGCGCAGCCGCGTTTTTCAACGGCGAGACCACAGGCCATGAGACCGCAGGCCTCGTCTTCACGCTCGACGATTTCCGCCTCGCGTTTCTGCTCGCGGGCGTGTTGACGCTGCTGTCGGTGATCGGCTACATGGGTCTTGCGCGCGATGCGGGCCAGAGCATCGGCGGCGGTTCGCGTGGAACGGGAGATCCCGCGAAGGGCTGATAAATTTCTGGAGCGTTCAGGAGACTACATGAGCACCGTCACCGATCTGCGAATTTCAAGCGACAAGAACGAACTCGACGTCGAGATGATCTACGCGTTCCTGTCGCAGGAAACGCCGTGGGCGAAGGGCATGCCGCGCGAAACGCTCGAACGCGCGATTGCAGGGTCGCTGTGTTTCGGCGGCTATCTCGGCGACCAGACGGGCGACTACGCGAGCGGCAAGCAGGTGGCATTCGCGCGCGTCGTCACGGATCACGCGACTTTTGCGTACCTGTGCGACGTTTTCGTGCTGCCGGAGTATCGCGGCAAAGGTTATGCGCACGCGTTGCTCACGCAACTATTCGCGAGCGAGTCGTTGCAGGGACTGCGAAGAATCATGCTGGCGACGACGGACGCGCATCACGTGTATCGGCCGCATGGGTTCAGCGCTTTGTCGAACCCCGAGCTTTTCATGGAAGTGCATAACGCGGACGTTTACCGCAGCGCCTGATGAAGCGGAGGCGACGTGCCTCCGCAACCCTCGCACCAATCAAACATACGCCCGTTCGCGCATCCACTTCGTCATGATCCACTTGTCGCCGGCACGCACCGGCGCGCCGCCGTGCAAGGTCAGCGGATCGAGTTGACGCTGGCCGTTCATATAACGGAAATACACTGCACCGCCCTGCTTCGCGGCCACAGATAAACCCGCTTCCGGAAAGATCGTTTCGCCGCCGTCAGGCACATCGTTCAGATAGATGACGAGCGTGGCCACGCGTTGTCCGCCGCGTGCCGTATGCACGGTGCTGCCAAGCTGATCGGGCGGGAAATAGTCGAAATGCGGCCGGTATTCGCCGGTTGGGCCATAGTGGAGAATCTGCAAGCCCTCGCCGTTTTCGACCGGCCAGTTCATCAGGCTCGCGATGCGCTGATCGAGCCGCTCGATGAACGCGTCTTCCCCGCGCTGATACCAGATGCCCTCGCTGGTGCGGTTGCGAATCACGTTTTCCTGGCCGGTCGCCGGATCGACGATGGTCGAGCGTTTCAGCCGATGCCGCGAACGCTCGATCACTTCATCGCACTCTTCCGGCGACAGCACGTTCGCGAACACGATCACCTGCGGACGCTCGCAGCGCATCAACACCTGCACGTCGCGGTCGAACGCGCGGATTGTGTTGCCGCGCGCGACAGGCCCGTCGTCGTACGCATACGGCGTACGCTGCACGCCCGGCGCACCAGGCGCACCAGGCGCACCCGGCGCCGTTTGCGGCAGCGCGGCTTCAATCCCGCCCGCCGCTACCGGCGAAGCCGCTGCACCCGACGCGACCACGCCGAACGCGCCATGCACCGCTTGTGCGGCTGCGTCGGCGGCAAAACCCGCCTGGACCATCGCGTCGATCATCGAATCGATCGTGCAGCCGCGCGCTGCATTCGTGCGCAGCCATTCCTGCCACGCGGCATCCACTACCGGCATACGCGACTCCGCTGTTGGATAGAACGAGAATAATGCATCGGCGGAAGCCGGCGGTCAGGCGCCATGATCCTGGCGCCGGTAAATCGCGAGCCCTTTTCTCGCTCGCGCGCGGATCGAGCGATGCACGAGCGGCGACCATCCGAGCAGCGCGCCGCGCGCGCCCAGCGCCTGGCGCATCCACGCCCACAAGTCGAAACTGTCGCGATGCTCGACGATGAGTCCATCGCGAAACGCGAAGCGCGCTTCGACATGATTCACCACCGGACGCCCCGTCTGACTGAATACATAGCCCGCGGTCCAATGCGCGCGGCCGCTGTGTTCGTCGGCTTCGATACTATCGAACGTCAGCGAAAAATCCTGAGCGCGCGTGACCAGCATGCGCCACATGTCGCGCACTTCGTCGCCGCGCAATTCGCCGAACGCCGGGTCGCTGAAGACGACGTCATCGGCATAGCAGGCAATCATGGTGGCGGCGTCGCGCCGCTGGAACGCCGTATAGAAGCGCTCGATCAGTTCGGTGTTGGGATGGCTCATTTGTTGTGTACTTGAGTTGCCGGATTAAAAGCCCGCATTGCAGCCGATATGGAAGCCGGTTTGATTGTGCGCGATGCAACCGGCAATCGAACCGCACGCGCCGCCCACGATCAGCCGAACTTCGCGGGATTGTATCGAATGATCGCGCCCGCGCTCGCATCCGCGATGCGCTAGCCTTCGTGCGCGTGAGCGCGAGCCCGGATTTCCGACAACGATACATCGACGAGCAGCTTGCCCGAATCGAACACCGTTTCCATCGCATCGTCCCAATCGGAGCCATCGGCGCGCGCGTCCCGATCCGGCGCGAGCGGCAGCGTCGCCGTGCGGTACTCGCCCGTTCGACGATTGATGAGCAGCGTGAGCCGTCCTTTCATCGAGCGTTTGGTGCTGTCCGTCACGGGGTCTTTCGATACGTCATGCCATGTATCGCCGAGGCGGATCGCCGAGCATTTCATCGCGAAGCGCTGCGTGTCGCGGTTGATCTGCTGCAACAACGCGCCGCCCATGCCGAACACGATGTTGTCGGCCGCGAAACCCGCGTGGTCCATCGCCGCGAGTATGGCCTCGAGCGAGTCGGGATTCACGCCGTCGCCCTGAATCACGCGCACGTTGTTGAGCACGCGCCGGCCTTTGCTGTTCACCGCCGATCCAAACGACGCCTCCAGCGCGCGCAGCGTTTGCAACACGATGCTGCGCGGATCGCCGGAATCGGGGCGGATCACAAGCGTCGCGCCGGAGTCGAGCACCGCCTGCTTGAGCTCCGTGCCCCACACCTTCAACGCAGCGAACAGATCGTAAGAGTCGGACACCACGGAAACGATTGCGCCCGGCCTCGCGAACTTCGCGATCATGTTGCGATACGCGTCGGTCTCGCGCTCGCGGCCCCACGCGGTGATTGTGCTGTGCTCGGCGGCCGGCACCGAAAACGCGGCCATGCTCTCGTTGTAGTAATGATTCGCCGCCACCACGCCGAGCACGGTATCCGAACCCATGAAGCTCACCAGATGCGCCGCGCCGCCAATCGCCGCCGATTCCGCGCTCGACACGCCGCGTGCGCCGAAGTCATGCAGCTTGAACGGCAGTTGCGTGACATCATCGCTGGTCTTCAGCAGATACTCGCGAATCGTCTTGCGCAGATGCCAGCTTTGCGTCGCGACCGTGACCGGATACCAGACGCGCAACAACATGGTTTCTATATACGACGCGAGCCAGAACACCTCGGGGTCGTCGCATTCGACGGTGACGAGCACGTTATGTGTGGGCACCACCGACCCTTCGGGCACCGCGCGAATGCGCACCGGCAGATAACCGCGATGACGTTCGACGATATGACGCCAGCCCGCTTCGTTGAACGGCTCGCCATGTGCGCTGAAAAACGCCTTGGCCTCGTCGATCATGGGTGCGGTAATGGGACTGCACAGATACTGCTTGATGAGCATCTGCAAGCCAAAGAAGAGCGTGCGGTCGTAGCGCCCGCCGCGCGATTCGATGTATGAAAACATCGCCGACGCTTCCGGCGGGTACTGGAGATAGTGCGACGCCTTGTATGAATCCGTGTTGAGGATCGGATTCGAGAAGATCGCGGAAGCGCCGCTCGGACCGCTGAATTCGTTCATCGTGGATGACGCCGCATTCGGCTCGCTGACGGTAGCTGGCTTTACATGATGCCACGGGCACGATGCGGGCGCGGGCTTCGGCTTCAGCTTCCGCGTTCATGCAACTTGCCCGTGCCGCCCGCTGTTGCGCAACGGTGTTCAGTCCAGATCGTCGTATTCGCGTCGGCGGATGTCCGCATCGCGGTCTGCGTTGCGCTCCTGCGAAACGGGCAATTCATAGGCATCGCGCAGTGCGGGGCGGTGAATCTCGGCCTGCTCGCGGCGCTTGATTGCGTCGGCGATCACGAGCGTCAGCAGATCGACTGGCGGCGCCGCAAACAACGCGCGTTGCATACCGGCGCATGCCCGGTAACGAAGACGGACAACGCTGCCCGCAGATGAAGTAACCGAAGGAGCAACCGAGGAAGTACCCGGCGTGGCCGGCTGATCGTGGCGCGGCGCGCGGGCCGGCCCGGAAACAGGTGCTTTCATGACATCCCCCGTGAGAATGACACATTGAAATGCGCTGACGGCCGCGTTGCAGCCTTCCAGGTCCGCCGTGCCCACGCGAAAGCGCGAACACGGCGCCCGGTCCACCTCGCTATGTGCCTCTCTTATGGAGGCTGTGGCCTTCTCCCCGTTTCGTCGCGCCGGTTGGTCCAGACCGTACGCTGCCCCTTCCCTGTTATGCACGTCGGTCGCGCAAACGTTGCCGCGCGACGACCTGTCGTTATAGGCCCAACACTTGCACCTTCACAGACGAAAAAAACCGGCGAGGTCAGAGCGTTGCGTCGTCGGGTGACGAACGACCGCTTCGCATCGGTCGTTCGCCCCGTGTTGTTTGACGTCCGTCTGTCAGTGGCCCCGCCGCAGCCTCGTAGACGCAATGGCATTCCCCGGCCACGTCCACGAAGTCGTTTATTGCGCCGGTCGTTACCTCTACTGACCGGCACAACAGATTCGCTGCGACTCCCTTAATGCAATGGCTATGCCATGTGCGCCCAGGTGCCGTCGCGCGGAGCGTCGCCGACGATGCAACGCTACCGTCCGCCCGATCGCCCGACTGAAAAACCGCCGGTGATTCGTATTCGAGACGCGTCTGGGCGCTCACGCGGTCTGCAAGATGCGCATCTAACGCATCGAATACACGCTTCCGATAAGCGCCATTCGCTGCCACGCCCGCGCGGCTTCGCGGTTTGTGTGCGAGCCCGGTCATTAATGCCGACGCCGAAACACATAAAAGCGACACGAAAATGGCCGAAAAGGCTTATGCGATTTTTGTTGCATGCATGAAACATCGCAAATGGATGTATGCCTACGCGTAAAGCGCATTCGTTCACGCGCTGTGTACTCCAGCGCGCATAACACGGCTTGACGTATCGCCGTCCGAACAGTATCGGATTAGCCGCGCGGCGCCTTGCAAAATCGGGCGACTGCCGAATAAGCGCACGTCAAATCGGGAAACTTTCTCGATACTGATTTGTTTGTATAGCATTCCAAAGCGCTTTCGCTTATGTTTGAGTCATGCGCCAGTCAGAGCGCCATAAAAAAAACGAACGAGTTAAGAAACGGTATAAGTGATTCGGGGATGAACTACTCCGGCGGTTGCCACGAGGCACCTTCCGTCGCCTGCCGCGATAATGCGGCGCCTCGCGGCTTGCGCCGCGCCCTGCTCGCTCCGCCGCAAACGTTGACTGTAGGCCGGCCACTACCGGTCTTCAATATCTCGCACAGCAGTCTTTCGAGCAGTAGGAATCGGGGGTAATGGAAATGACTTTCGCATCTGCGGACACCGGACGCACCGTTCTTTATGTGTCGAGCTCGCCCGATCAGAAACTCGCCGACTTCCTCGCCGCATCGGGCTGGCATGCCGTGCACGCGAAAAACGCGGCGGGCGCGGAACGCATGATCGAGCGCGACAACGTCAAGGTTGGTCTGGTCGAACTGCCGGAAGACTGCACGACACAGCAGTTGTCCGCGCTCGCTGCGTGCATGCGCCGCCCCGAAACCAACTGGGTCGCGCAGATCGCGCCGGGCCAGGCGGATAACGAACTGGTCAGCCGCTTTATCCTCGATTACTGCTTCGACTTCGTTACGCGGCCGTGGCTCAACGAGCGTCTCGTGTTCGCGCTCGGCCACGCGCATGGGCTGTCGTCGCTGAGGCATGGACATGTAGCGCCGGAACCGTCGCTCGGGCGGCATGGCATGGTCGGTCAATGCGAGGCGATGCAGCAGTTGTACCGGCGCATCGACAAATGCGGCGCGACCGAGGCGCCGGTGTTCATCGCCGGCGAATCGGGCACGGGCAAGGAGCTGACCGCGCTCGCGATTCACGAACGCTCGCCGCGCACCGGCCGGCAGTTCGTCGCGATCAATTGCGCGGCGATTCCGCCGAGCCTGTTGCAGGCGGAACTGTTCGGTCACGAACGCGGCGCGTTCACCGGCGCGCTTCAGCGCAAGATCGGGCGGATCGAGAGCGCGCATGAAGGCACGCTCTTTCTGGATGAAATCGGCGACATGCCGCACGAATGCCAGGCGGTGCTGCTGCGCTTTCTGCAAGAAGGCACGATCGAGCGGCTCGGCGGCAACGGCCCGATTCACGTCGACGTCCGCGTTATTTCGGCGACGCACGTCGATCTCGACAAGGCAGTCGAAGACGGCCGCTTCCGCGCCGACCTGTATCACCGGCTATGCGTGCTGCGCCTCGTCGAGCCGCCGTTGCGCGAACGCGGCGGCGACATCAAGCTGCTCGCGAACTATGCGCTCAGCATGTACAAGCAGGACGGCGCGCGCAAATTGCGCGGGCTGTCGAGCGACGCGATCGTCGCGATGTCGAACTATGCGTGGCCGGGCAACGTGCGCGAGCTGATCAACTGCGTGCGGCGCGCCGTCGTGATGAGCGAGGGCCGTTTCATCACCGCGAACGACCTCGGCTTGCCGGCCACGGACAACGGGCCCGCCGTCACGCTCGCGGAAATTCGCAGCAAGGCCGAGAAAGACGCGATCGAACATGCGTTGCAGCGGCACGGCTATAAGTTGTCGGAGGCGGCGGTCGAACTGGGCATCTCGCGCGCCACGCTGTACCGGCTGATGCACGCGGACCGGCTGCATCCGGAGCCTTCCGGCGGCAACGGGTCGAACGGCGGCGCGGATGCGGACGGGGACAGCGAGGCTGAGCGGCGCGGGCATGGATTGGTGTCGACGGCTTCGGTTTAGGTTTAGGTGGTTGTCGGTGTAGACGGCGGGCGGGCAGTTTAGGGTTGGTGGTCCGCCTGGCGGATTGTTGTGCGATTGACGCGCTGGTTGCGGGGCTTCGGGTGTCGGGCCTGGTTGTTCTTGGCGTTGTTCTTGGCGTTGTTCTTGGCGTTGTTCTTGGCGTTGTTCTTGGCGTTGTTCTTGGCGTTGTTCTTGGCGTTGTGCCTGCCGTTGTTGCGTGCCGTTGTGCCAGCCGTTGTGCCAGCCGTTGCTGCCTCGCGTTGCTGCCTCGGCGTTGTTCTTGGCGTTGCTGCCTCGCGTTGCTGTCTTAGCGTTGTCCTTGGCGTTATATCGCCTAATATCCGTTCACGGCATCTCGCCCCGTTGGCCGCTGAGCCACGCGCAACGGAGTCCTTCCCTCTCCTTGCGCGGTCCCTCCAAAACCCACGGGCAAGCAACTTGCTACCGCATGTTGCCGACGCGTCGCCGACGCGCGCGTCTTCGCGAGCCCGGACGCCGCGTCGCATTCCATAACGACGCAGCGGCCGCCGCCTCAGGAACTTGCGCGGCGAAACTCGTGTCGGTCAAGACCGGGGCCCAGGCCCAAAACAGCCAGACCGGCCGATGCGTCCTGCCGCCGTCCGCATTCCGCAGCCCGTCCCATACCTTATGCGCAAATTTCTACACGCCTGCTTCGTCGTTCTGCTCATTCTCGGCGCCCCGCCCGCTTTCGCCGCGGTGACGCCGGCCACTCCCGCCGCGGAGGCTTCCGGCACCGCCGTCACGCTGACGCCCGACCAGACGCGCCAGGCGCTCTCGGTTCTCAACGACCCCAAGCGCCGCGCGCAGGTCGCCGATACCTTGCAGGCCATCGCCGCGGCCGGCGCGCTGAGTGCGCCGGCATCGGCACCGACGGCCGCCTCCGCGCCCGCTGCGGCGAGCGGCGCAGCGTCGCTCGTGCCCGCCGCGTTCAAATCGAACGGACTGGCCTCGCAGCTCGCCCGTCAGGGCGCGCACTGGGCGGTCCATCTCGGCGGATCGCTGCGCAATTCGGTGACGGCGCTGCTCGACGTCGCTTCGGTGCGCGCGTGGTGGAACTGGCAATCGACCAGTCCGCAAGCGCGCTCGATCCTCGCGCACGTCGCCTGGTCGCTGCTGGCCGCGTTGTTGCCGGCGCTCGCGCTCGAATGGCTCGCGCGGCGTGTGCTGCGCCGCGCGTATCGCACGCTGGCCGCGCGCCGCGAGCATGGCGATCCCGCCGACGCGCCGCGCACCGACTTGCCCGTCGACGTCGAACCACAGCCTGCCGACGCCGCGCATGCCGCACCGCCGTTGCCCGCACCGCCGGTCGCCGAGGCGCAGGCCGAAGCACGGGCCCAAGCGGAATCGAAAGCCGAATCCACAACAACAGCCCGCGCACAAGCCGCCGCGGCCGCCGCCGCAACGGTGCCCGCAACCGGCCAACCTGCCGCGACGCCAACATCCACACCGAGCCCCACGCCGTCCGCCACCAGCGGCAAAGCGGCCGAAGCCAAAGGCAAGCAAAACGCCACGCATCACTGGACGCTCCTGCAACGCCTGCCCCGCGCGCTGCTGATCACGGTGCTGCGCCTTCTGCCGCTAGCGGTGTTCGTGGGCGCGGCGAGCGCCCTCATGTCGATCTTCACCGACGACGGCACGCCGCCAGACCGCGCGCTCGATTCGCTCGTCGACATTTATGTGCTGTGCCGCCTGATCGTGATCGTGAGCGGCTTCTTCCTGCAGCCGGCCGCGCCGCGTCTGCGCCTGTTGCGCATGAGCGATGCGTGGGCCGTGTTCGTGCATCGCTGGGTGATCCGCATTGTCAGCGTGGTGGGCGTCGGCTTGGCGATTGCGGAAATCGGGCAATCGCTCGGCCTGAACGAAGCCGCGCATCTCGCGTTGATGAAGGTCGTCGCGCTCGCCGGCCACGTGATGCTCTCGATCCTGATCCTGCAATGCGCGAAGCCGGTCGGCGAACTGATCCGGCAGCGCGCCGCTACGCGGCCATCGCTCGAAATGTTCGGCAATGCGCTCGCCGATGCATGGGCATGGCTCTCGGTGTTCGTCGTGATGGCGCTGTGGTTCGTCTGGGCGCTCGACGTGCGCAACGGCTATCACGCGCTGCTGCATCTGGGCGGCGCGTCGCTCGCGGTGCTGGTGGGTGCGCGCGTGCTCGCCATCGTGATCTTCGGTGCACTGGCGCGGCTCTTCAACGGACGCGAAGACGCCGACCGCTCGCTCGTGAACCGGCATGCGTACCGCTACTATCCGCTCGCGCGACGCGTGGTGGCGTGGATCATCGGCATCGTGACCGCGCTTGCGTTGCTCGCGGTATGGGGCGTCGACGTCGGCGAACTGTTCCGCGACGGCAGCGTCGGCCACCGGCTCGCGTCGGCCATCGTCACGATCGGCGTGGCGGCCGTGATCGCGCTGCTCGTGTGGGAAAGCGTGAACGTATCGGTCGAACGGCGGCTCGATCGCTGGACCACGACCGGCGACCTCGTGCGCGCCGCGCGCCTGCGCACGCTGCTGCCGATGCTGCGCACCGGCCTCTTCTGCGTAATCGCTCTCGTCGTCGTGCTAACCGGGCTGAGCCAGCTCGGCGTGAACATCGGGCCGCTTCTTGCGGGCGCGAGCATCTTCGGCGTGGCGCTCGGCTTCGGCTCGCAAAAACTCGTGCAGGACTTCATCACAGGCATTTTTCTGTTGATGGAAAACGCGATGCAGGTCGGCGACTGGGTCACGCTCGCGGGCGTGTCCGGCACCGTCGAATATCTGTCGATCCGCACGGTGCGCCTGCGCGGCAGCGACGGTTCTCTATATACCGTGCCGTTCAGTTCGGTATCGACGGTCAACAACACCAATCGCGGCATCGGCAATGCGGCTGTCCGCGTCAACATCGTATTCGGCCAGGACGTGGATCTCGCGATCGACACGCTCAAGGAAATCGGCGCCGGCCTGCGCGAGGAGGAGAAGTTCAAGGACGGCATTCTGTCCGACTTCAGCTTCTGGGGCGTCGACGCGGTGGACGGCTCGGCCGTCACACTGGCCGGCCAGATGCAATGCCGCGACTCGGCTCGCTGGGGCGTGCAGCGCGAATTCAACCGGCGCATTCTCGACCGCTTCCGCGAACGCGGCATCGAAATCGCCAATCCGCAGCGCAACCTGCTGACGTGGGACCCGGAGAGCGTCGCGCCGCGCGTCGAAGCGGGCGAGCCGCCGAAGCAGGAACCGCAGCAGGAACCTTCGACGCATGCTTCCGGCGATGGTGCTTCGTCCGATGGCGCATCAAAGGGCGACGCGCCCGTCGAGGACCAGATCCCCGTCGACTCGAAGCCCGCGGGCGGGCCGGGCACGCCCGCGAATCCGGGACCGACCTCGCCGCACGAGTGACGTACTGACTGACAGGGCGCCGGGCGCGCGCTATCTATTGAACCTGCCACCAGCGAGGCAACAGGCGGCGCACCTCGGGCCGCCTGTACCGGTCGTCGATCAGATGCACGACGCCCTCGTCGTGCTCCGTGCGAATCACGCGCCCCGCCGCCTGCACCACCTTTTGCAAACCGGGGTACAGGTACATGTATTCGTAGCCGCTGCCGAAGCGCGCCTCCATCGTGCGGCGCATCTGTTCGTTCATTTCGTTCATTTGCGGCAAGCCGAGCGTCGCGATGAATGCGCCGATCAACTGCTGACCGACCAGATCGACGCCCTCGGAAAACGCACCGCCCAGCACCGCGAAGCCGACGCCCTGGTCGGTGCCGCGAAAGCGCGCGAGAAATGCGTCGCGGGCCGCTTCGTCCATGCCCGGCTCCTGCGCCCAGACAGGCATGTGAGGATAGCGCTCGCGCATCAGCGCGACCACGCGTTGCAAATACTCGAAGCTGCTCAGGAACCCCAGGTAATTGCCGGGCTGCGCCGTGTACTGCCTCGCAATCAACTCGACGATAGGTTCCAGCGAACGGTCGCGATCGCGCCAGCGCGTCGACACGTTGCCCGCAACCCGCACTTGCAATTGCTCCGCGCGAAACGGCCCTTCGACGTCGAGCCATGACGTGTCCTCGGCGAGCCCCAACGTATCGCGGTAAAAATGATGCGGGCTGAGCGTGCCGGAGAACATGACCGTGGTGCGCGCGGCGGCGTAGCGCGGCGCGAGAAACGGCGCGGGAATCACATTGCGCACGCACAGCACGCAACTGGTTTTATCGCGCGGCGCGTGGCGGTCTGTCGTCAGCGTGATGTCGAAAATCGAATGCTCGCCGAACTGTTCGGCGAGCGCGACGAAATGCATCGCGTCGAAGAAGAAACGCAGCGACGTTTGATCGATGGAAAGCGGCGCTTCGGCAAGCTGATCCGTCACCGCGCCGATCAGATTCTGCGCGGCCGATAACAGCTTGCCCGGTACGTCGGCATAGACCTCGTATGAAGCGATCTGCGCGCGCTTGAGCGCATTCCATTCGCGTTGCAAGCGTTCGAGCGGCTTGCGCAACGTGGGCGGCGCCGTGTTGCGCGCAAGCCGCAACGCCGCCTGATCCAGCGACGCCGTGTACATGCGGCGCGCGCGATCGAGCAGATTGTGCGCCTCGTCGACCAGCACGCCGACGCGCCACTGGTTGATCTGCGTGAGCGCGTAAAGCATCGCGCTGCTGTCGTAGTAATAGTTGTAGTCGCCGACTACGACGTCGGCCCAGCGCGCGAGTTCCTGCGCGAGGTAGTACGGACAGACGTCATGCGCGAGCGCCGCTTCGCGCACCGTGGCGCGATCGAGACGCGGCCCGGCAAGCGCCGCGCTCCGTGCCGCGTCGAGCCGGTCATAAAAGCCGCGCGCGAGCGGACACGACTCGCCGTTGCACGCCTTGTCCGGATGCTCGCAGGCTTTGTCGCGCGCGACGAGTTCAAGCGTTCGCAGCGGCAACGGCGCAGCGCTCTGGCGCAGCGTTTCGATTGCATCGAGTGCGAGCGCGCGGCCCGGCGTCTTCGCGGTCAGAAAGAACACGCGATCGATCTGCTCCGCCGCGCAGGCCTTCAGCAACGGAAAGATCGTAGCGAGCGTCTTGCCGATGCCCGTCGGCGCCTGCGCCATCAGCGGCTTGCCGTCGCGCGCCGCACGATACACGGACACCGCCAGTTCGCGCTGGCCGCTGCGAAACTGCGCGTGCGGAAACTGCAATGCGCCGAGCGCGGCATTGCGTGCCGCACGATGCGCTTCCTCCTGCACGGCCCAGTCGAGAAAGCGCTCGCATTGTTCGACGAAAAAAACCTCGAGCTCGCGCGCCGTATGCGTTTGCGTCAGCAACGTTTCCTTCTGACTGCCGACGTCGAAATAAACCAGCGCGACGGTCAATTGGCCAAGTCCGCGCGCGCGGCACAGCATATGTCCGTACACCAGCGCCTGCGCCCAATGCAGAGTGCGGTGATTCGCGGGCATGCGTTCGAGATCGCCGCGATGCGTCTTGATCTCTTCGAGACGATTGGCCGCCGGGTCGTAGCCGTCGGCGCGGCCTCGCACGGTCAGATTGCGATGCGTGGCGATCAGCGTCATTTCGCTTTCGTAGCCGCTCGCGCGACGCCCCGCGACGGTCACGTGCCCCGCCATGCCTTCGAGCGAAGTCGGCGCGGGCGTGAACCGCAGATCGAGGTCGCCGCGTCTTGCGGTGAACTCGCACATCGCTCGCACGGCGACGATGTAGCTCATGCCGTGCGCTCCGCTGTGAATGTGGCGGGCGTGGCGGGCATGCTTGCGTCGACGCTTGCATTGTCGGGCGCGTTGCACTCGGCTTCGTCCGCCCAACGCAGGTCGACCACGCGCACCGGCATGCCATGCTGCACACAGTAAGCGAGCCAGCGGATCTGGTTGTCCTGCAAGCGGTCGCCGGGTCCCTTCACTTCGATCAACTCATAACGGCGCTCGGCGGGCCAGAAGCGGATCAGGTCGGGCAACCCCGAGCGATTGCCGCGCACATCGCGCAACAGGCGCTCGAACCACAACTTCAGATGCGCGGCCGGCAGACAGTCGAGCGCCGTTTTCACGAGTTCGGGCGTGAGCAATCCCCAGAACACGAACGGCGACTGCACGCCGGCCTTCTCATGCAGATGCCGCAGAATCGTCTGGCGATACGCGCCGTTATCGAGTTGAGCCAGGCACGCGGCGAACTGCACGGCACGGCGCGCATGAAAATCCGGCGCGTGAAGATCAGCGGGACCGCGTTGAAACGGATGGAAAAACGCACCGGGCAACGCGGCGAATACTGGCTCCCAGCAGAGCAGGCCGAATAGCGAATTGATCAGCGCATTCTCGACGTAATGCACCGGCGCGGCGTCGCAAGCCAGATGATCGCGCACGACGAATTCGACGGCCTGCGGCGCTTGCGGCCTCGGCAACGTCAACGTGCTGCGCTCGGCCGCGCGCGCCGCCTGCACGCGAACCGCCGGCTCGCCGAGCTTGCGCTGCAAACGCGGCAACATGCGTGCGATACGTTGCGCCTCTTCCTCGCTTTCCGGCGATGCCGCGGCCTGCGACGCGAGCGCGAGCGCCGCATCGAAACGTTCGCTGCGCTCGAGCACACGCATGCGCCGATGACGCGCGCCGGGCCACGCGCAACTCTCGTACACGGCGAGCGCCGAAGGCCACATCTGCCGCCGTTCGCAATACTGGCCGATGCGGAATAGCAGCTTCGCGCGGCGCGTTTCGAGCCACGAATTAGACGTTTCGACTGCACGAACGCGCGCGACAAGGGCGTTGATCGCGTCGCTTGCCGCTTCTGAATTAATCAGCGATCCGAACGATTCTATCGATTCAAGCTCATCGCGACATGCCTGTAACGCGAGATACACGTCGACGTCCGCGCGCTGCTGAAATGCACGCGACGCCGGCCCGAACGCGACTTTCTCGTACTGGAGCACGCCAAGATCGGCGAGCACGAACTCGGACCAGTCCTGCTGCAGATTGCCGAAGAACATCAGCCGAAAACGCTCGCAGAGCGGCGCAATGTCGACACGAAACACGCAATCGCTCGAATGCGCATGCCATGCGGACAACGGACGCGCGGCGGCACCGCCGTTCTCGCGCTCCTCTTCTTCCGCGTAGAACGGACGCAATGCATCCAGCAACTCGGGCTTGCGCAGGCTGCGCGCGCCGGGAATCATGGCAAGCGCGTCCGCGAAAATATTCAGCAATTCGGCGCGCGTGGTGAGTGCAAAGAGATCGTCGAGCGTTAGATGCGGCGCCGCGTCCAGCCAGCCGAGCGCAGTAACAGGCGCGGCGGCGCGTAACGGGCAGCCGATTTCGTCGTAAGCCAGGCGGCTCGCGCGAAACAGCGTGCCCTTGCGCATCAGCATGCGGACCAGCAATGCGCGCGACGCTTGCGGCAATGACGCAAACGCGCCGAGAAAAGCGCGCTCGCCTGCATCGAGCAGATCGTCGTAACGTTGCGCGAGCCATGCAAGCGCACGCTCGAAGTTCAGCAGATAGTAAGGAGCGCCGGCGAGGGAATCCGGCGGAGCATCGGTTGCCACGGAGTTTGCAGGACCTGTACGTTTATACAGTGATGATAGCAAACTCCACTGCCGCTACGGCTTTGCTGCGAGCCACACCACCGTCAGCGAACGCACGCCCTGCGCGCCGCGAATCAGCACGCCCTCGATGTCCGCGGTCGCGGACGGTCCCGTGACCAGCGCGGCATAACGCGCATCGCGAAAGTCGTCGCGCCGGTAAACGTCCTGCAAACCGTCCACCAGTTGCGCCGGATCGAGCAGCACCACCAGATGCTGCACGATGTAACCCAACGCGTTGACCACGTACTCGCGTTCGCTGAACCACACCGAGCCCGTCTCCGCGACGCCGAAACGCGCGCGCACCACGCCGACGTCGATGTCCTGCAGCGATGCCGGTTCGGTGTCGGCGGTCAGCATGCGCGTGCCGGGCACTTCGGCTGTAGCCGATGTGATCGACACCGCCGCGCCGAACCGCTCGCGGATCAACGCGGCGACATCGGACGCGGCTTGCGCTTGCACGCATGTGCCGCCCATCATTTGCAATGCAGCCGCGAAGCGCTCACGCAGATCGCCGCCCATCGCGGGAAAGAGCGGCACATCGGGACGCGGACGCGCGGCCGGTTGCGCCTGCCGCACCTTCGCGAGAAAAGCCTCACGCGTTGCCATCGCCACCTCCGCGGTTTTTCTTGTACCAGGCGTGGAAGGTCTGCTTCGGCGCCTCGGGCAACTCGCGTTGCCTGCCCCAGATATTCAGCGGGTTATACAGCACGAAATTCGGCAGCCGCCGCAGTGCGCCGCTCATCGACGCGACGGTCGCGCGATACAAGGTCGGACTCGCCAGCAGGCGCCCCGCCATCTTCAACACTTCCTGCTTCACGAACGGCACTTCATGACGCTCGGCGATTACCGTGCGCCATTTGTAGATCTGCTCGTGAATATTGATCTTCACCGGACACACGTTCGTGCAACTGCCGTTGAGCGTCGACGCAAACGGCAACGCGCTATAGCGCTTCAGATCGAAGGTCGGGTTGATGATCGCGCCGATCGGCCCGGAGTAAGTGCCGCCATACGACAGCCCGCCGCTGCGCCGGTAGACCGGGCACGTATTCATGCATGCGCCGCAGCGGATGCATTTGAGCGAGTACCAGAAGTCCTCCATCGCGAGCCGCTCCGAGCGGCCATGATCGACGAGGATGAAATGCATCTCCGTGCCCGGACGCGGCGCGCGGAAATGCGACGTGTATTGCGTGATCGGCGAACCCAGCGCGCTGCGCGACAGCATGCGGATAAACACGCCGAGGTCCGCGACCTTGGGAATCAGCTTCTCGATACCGATCGACGCGATATGCAACGGCGGCACATTCGCCGAAAGATCCGCGTTGCCTTCGTTCGTGCACACCACGACCGTGCCCGTCTCCGCGACGGCGAAATTGCAGCCCGTCATACCGGCCGTTTTTTCGCGCACGAAATAAGGCCGCGTATTCATGCGCTGGCTTTCGGCGAGATAGTGGATATCGCTATTGTTTGGGTCGGTGCCAATGGTTCGGCCGAACAGTTGCGCGACGTCCGCGCGCAACTTGTGGACCGCGGGCACCACCATATGGCTCGGGTCCTGATGATCGAGTTGCTGGATGCGTTCGCCGAGATCGGTTTCCATCACCGTAATGCCGCGCGGTTCGAGATACTCGCGCATCTTGCATTCGTCGGTGAGCATCGACTTGCTTTTGACCAGCGTGGTCATGCCGCGCGCGGACATGATCTGGTGCACGAGCGCGTTGTGCTCTTCCGCCGTGGACGCCCAGTGCACCACGACCCCGTTCGCCTCCGCTGCCGCGGCAAACTGTTCGAGGTACTCGGACAAATTCGACAGCGTATGTTCCTTGATGCCCGAGGCGAGTTCGCGCAGCGTCTCCCATTCGGCAATGCCGTGCGCCTGCGCGTCGCGCTTCTCACGCAAATCCCACAGACGCTTGTCGTGAAACGCAACGTGTTCAGTCTTCCTGATGAACTCGCCGGCCGCCTTCGCGTGGTCGATGCGGCTCATGCGCGTGCCCCGTTCAGCACCTGAGCGATATGGATGAAGCGCGCGTCGGCTTTCATGCGTTCGGCGCAGCCTTGCTGATGCATCAGACACGACATGTCGCCCGATACGATGTATTGCGCGCCTGCGTTCAGATGATCGCGCACCTTGTCCTGCCCCATGCGCACGGAGACGGGCTCTTCCGTGACAGAGAAAGTGCCGCCAAAACCGCAGCATTCATCCGGTCTGGACGGTTTGACGAACTCGATGCCCTTCACGCCTTCGAGCAACGTGCGTGGTTTCGAAAACGGCTGCCCCGCGACTTCCGATACCGACGCTTCCTTAAGATGCCGCAACGCGCTGCAACTGTTATGCAAGCCGACGCGATACGGAAACTCAGCCCACGGAAATTCGCGCGCGCCGACCACGTCATGCAGAAACTCGACGAGTTCATAAGCACCTGCGCGCACGTTTCTGACCTCGTCCGTCTGCTCGATCGCGGTCAGATGCTCGCGCACGTGATGGATACAGCTCGCCGAAGGTCCGACGATGTAGTCGTAGCCCGCGAAGTTGCGCGCAAACACGCGCTCGGCGCCGGCCGCGTCCGCGTGCGCGCCACTATTGGCCATCGGCTGGCCGCAACAGGTTTGCTCCTGCGGATAGTCGACCTCGATGCCGAAGCGCTCCAGCAATTCGAGTGTGGCGATGCCGACCTCGGGGTAAAACGCGTCGATAAAGCACGGAATAAAGAGGGCGACTTTCATGAGTTCATTGGACGGAACGCGGCAGGAGACAACGCCGACGGTCATGTTGGCAAGGTTGGTCAGCTTGGTCTGACCAAAAATATAAGGAAGTCCCCGGTTCGTGTCAATCGGAAGATCGCGACGGGCGCTGAGCGACAGGCGCCCGCGACCGCCCATAAACGTCTACAGCTTCGCCGCGTCTTCCTGATAAATCTCGCGCACGAAGGCGAGATGCCGCTCCGCGGCCTTGCGCGCTTTTTGCGCGTCACGCGCCATGACCGCGTCGTAGATGGCCTGATGCTGGCTCATCAACTGCTTTTCCATCGCCTCGTCGTAATCGATCAGCCGATGGTACTGGCGCATGCCTTCGCGAATCAGCGTATGGATGCCGTGCATCACATGCGCAAGCGCGATGTTGTGCGTGGAGTCGGCAATGGCGAGGTGAAACGCGGCGTCCAGTTCCGCGAGATTGTCACGATCCTGCGATCGCGACGCCGCCTTCAACGCTTCAAACGCGGCCTTGATCTTGCGAAGATCGGCGGCTGTCGCGCGCTCGGCGGCATACACCGTCGAAATGGATTCGAGCCCCTGGCGCAATTCGAGAATATCGGCACTGGTACGCGGATTCTGCAAAAGCAGTTCGGCGAGCGGCCCCGAAATGAGCGGCGCGGTGAGTTCCACCACCGTAAAACCGCCGCGCCCTGACGTGGCGATATAACCGTCCGACTCGAGCCGGATCAGCGCCTCACGCAGCGAGGGCCGCGAGACCGCCAGTTGCGTGGCGAGATCGCGTTCCGCCGGCAAGCGGTCGCCCGGCATCAGCACGCCGTCCGAGATCAATTGCTTGATCTGATCGGCGACCACGTCGGAAAGCCGCTTGCGCGTGAAGGACTGAATCGGGCGAAAGTGCATAGGCGGCGGCTCATAAAGCCGGATGGTTCAAGGTTCGTTGGCGAATGCAAGGCACTTGCGGAATCGCGAATGAATTATACCGTCGCCACAAACGCCGCAATCCGCTTGCATGCCTCGGCAAGACGCGCTTCATCCACCACGAAGCCCAGGCGCACGAAGCCGTTAGCGGTCTCGCCGAACGCGCTTGCATCGAGCACCGACACGCCTTGCGCGCGAAACAGCCGCCACGTGAAATCCATCGTATCGAGACCTGTGCCGCTGACGTCGACCATCATGAACATGCCGGCTTCGGGAAGCAGGCAGCGCAAGCGCGGAATGCGGCTCAAGTGCTCGAACACGACGTCGCGGCGGCGCCGGTAAATCTCGCGCATTTCATCGACGATTCGCGCCTTCTCTTGCAGCGCCGTCAGCGCGGCCTGCTGGATGAAACCCGGCAAGCCGTACAGCATCGCGAGCGCGAGCCGCCCCATGTGTTCGATCAATTGCGTCGGCCCGATTGCCCAACCGACGCGCCAGCCCGCCATCGCATGCGATTTCGACAGACTGCCTAGCGTCACCGTGCGCTCCGCCATGCCCGGCAGCGACATGATGCTCACATGTTCGCGCTCGAACGTGAGGTCGGCATAGACTTCGTCGGACAGCACCCACAGATCGTGCTCGCAGGCGACGCGCGCAATCCGCTCGAGATCCGCGCGCGGCATGACGACGCCCGTCGGATTGCAGGGCGTCGCGAAGAAGATCGCCTTGGTGCGCGAGGTGACCGCTCTTTCGAGAGCGTCGCAATCGAGGTGGAACGCACGCGCGGGGTCCACCGGCACCGGCACGAGCGTCGCTCCCGCCGCACGCACGCAGGCTTCGTACGTGAGGTACATCGGCTCTGGAACGATGACTTCGTCGCCTGCTTCGAGCAGACACAGCGACGTGGCGAACACGCCGTTTTGCGCGCCCGCGGTGAGGATCACGTTGGCCGGCGCGACCGCGACGCCGCTCATGCGCGAGTGTTCGCTGGCAATCGCCGCACGCAACGGATCGCGGCCGGAGACCGCGCTGTAGTGCGTATCGCCGCCGCGCAACGCGTCGACGGCGCGCTCGACGATCGGCGCAGGCGTCGCGAAGTCGGGGTCTCCGACGCTGAGCACGATCACGTCCTCGCCCTTCGCGGCCGCCTGCTGCGCGACCCGATGAATTTCCCACGCCGACGTGCGCCTGCCTTGCAAACCCTCGACCCGACTCGAATACTTCATCGCGCTCACCCGTTTCCATTTGACCCGCCAATGTAATGGGGCGTGCGCGAAACGTCCAGATACGAAAAAGCGCCACGCGGGCGGACAGTCTCGCGTGGCGCTTCAGTTTCGATCGAATCACCGCATGCAACAAACGTCGAGCCGACTCAATTCGCGACTCGAACTCGCGGCTCAAACCTGGCGGCGCAACTCCGCCGGCGGCACTTTCATCAGATGACGATACTTCGCGACCGTGCGGCGCGCGACGAGCACGCCCTGATCGGCGAGCATCTTCGCAAGCGTCACATCGGACAGCGGATCGCGCGTGTTTTCCGCGGCGATCATCTCCTTGAGCAGCGCGCGCACCGCGGCCGCGGAACAGGTGCCGCCGCTTTCCGTGCCGAGTTCACGCGGGAAGAAATGCTTGAATTCGAAAATGCCGCGGGGCGTGGCCATATATTTGTTGCCGGTCGCGCGCGAGATGGTCGATTCGTGAAGACCGAGTTCGTCGGCGACATCGCGCAGCACCATCGGCTTCAGCGCGATTTCGCCGTACTGGAAGAACGCCTTCTGATGCGCGACGATGCATTCGGCCACGCGTTGAATCGTATCGAAGCGTTGTTGCGCATTCCTGATCAACCAGCGGGCTTCCTGAAGCTGCTGCGCGAGCGGCGAACGGCTCGCGCCCGCGGACTGCGCGAACAGCTCGGCATACATGCGGTGAATCCGCGCGCGCGGCTGCACCGCGGGGTTGATCGTCACGACCCACTTGTTGCGCACCTGACGCACGATCACATCGGGCACGACGTAGTTGTCCTCGGTGCGGCCATAGCAGTTGCCCGGCTTCGGGTCGAGCTTGCGCACGAGCGCGCAGGCCACGCGTAGTTCTTCTGCGCTGCAGCCAATCTGCTTCTGCAATTCGGCCTGCTCGCGACGCGCAAGCCGTTCGAGATGATGCTCGACGATCTGCCGCGCCACGTCGCGCCCCGGCGTCTCCGCGGGCAACGCGTTGACCTGCAGCAGCAGGCATTCCGACAGCGAACGTGCGCCGAGACCCGGACGGTCGAGCGATTGCACGAGGCGCAGCGCCACCAGCAATTCTTCTTCGGTCAACTCGGGCTCGAGATCGACGCTGTCCGCGAGATCCGCGAGGTCCTGGCGTAGATAACCGTCGTCGTCGAGCGCCTCGATGATGAAGCGCGCCACGGCGCGATCGCGGTCGTCCAGCCGGTATAGACGCAGCGCGTCATGCAACTGCTCGCGCAAGGTCGGCTGCGAGCGCGCCCATTCGGCCGGATCGCTGCCGTCGGAATCGCCGTTCTGGCGTGCGGAACTGCGGCTGCTGTAGTCGCCCGAGAAGTCTCCCGGCATGTCGTCCGGGCCGCCGCTGTCGAGCGTCTCGCTCGTCACCGCTTCGGCGGGCAACGCGTCGGGCTCGGCGGCTGCGACCGCATCGGTGGCGGGCAGCGCGCCGGCTTCGTCGGGGGTCGGCGTTGCGAGCGCGACGTCTTCCGTTTCCGACGAATCGTATTCGAGGAAGGGGTTCGTATCGAGCGCGGTTCGCAACTCCTGCTGGAACTCCAGAGACGATAGCTGCAACAGACGCACGGACTGCTGCAAGCGCGGCGTGAGTGCAAGAGACTGCCTTGTGCGAAGTTCAATTGAAGGCATCGTGTTGAGGTCCCATGAATAGCTGAAGTAAAGAGCAACCTGAACAGAGCAACTGCCGTACCAGCTTTTGCAACACGCTGTTTTTTCTAGCCTTTGCTTTTTCGGGCTTGCGAATTGCGGCCCCGCGCGGCGCCTTTTTTACAAGCGAGGCGGCAAATTCCGGGTTCACTTCTTATCTTTTGCTCCGCCCTTTCGTGGCGTGCTGAGCGCTTATTCATCAGCGGAAAAGCGCCGCTGCAATCGGGGCTCGACCGGCTTTGCACTGCGCGCACTGATTCGCGGGCACGGACTTTGCGCCCCGGCTCTATGTGGACGGACGTGTGTCCTCGCATCCGGCGCTAATCGTTTAACGACTGAGGCGCAACGACTGCGAAGACCCGGCCGGTGTCGATAACGGGCCCTGACGGAACCGTAGCGGCAACGATCCCACGCGAGTCATCGGCGGCGCAGGCCGCGATCGACCGCAGGCAACAAGACCGCCATTTCATCAACACCCGAAGGAGGAACCATGAAGACCATCCATCTGTTGAAGACCGCAGGCAGCATCGCGTGTGTCGCATTCGCACTGAACGCTACCGCGCAAACCAGCGCCTCGGCGCCGCCCGCATCGTCGGAAAGCATCGGTCAGCATATCGACGACGGCACGATCACCACGAAGGTCAAGGCAGAACTGCTGGGCGCGAAGAACGTGAAGTCCACGCATATCCATGTGAAGACGCGCAAGGGCGTCGTGTGGCTCACGGGCACCGTGCCTTCCGCCGACGATAAACTCGCCGCCCAGGACGTCGTGGAAGGCGTGAAGGGTGTGACGAGCGTCAAGAACCGCCTGAAAATCGCAGCCGAGTAAATGCGGTTGCAGCAAGCCCGGCGCGTTTCATGAATTCCGCGCCGGGCAAAGAGAAAGCCGTCCGCATGCGGACGGCTTTTTTGCGTGAACGCGAGGCTTAGCCGTTAGCTCTTCGCCGCATACTGATCGCGCAGATCACGCACGCGGTCGTGGTTCTGCAGCACGCCCTGATATTGACGCTCAACGATCGCGCGCACATCCGCGGGCAATTCTTTTTCGAGCGCGTCGTGATAGCTCTTCTTCGCGACGTCCTCGCCCTTCTCGACCTCGACGAGTATCTGATGATCGCTGCGGTCCGTCACCGCCGACTTCATGTCGACCCAACCGCGATGCAGCGCGCCGCTCACGCTGCCACCCGTTTCCGGCTTGCCGCCCAAACGCTGAACCACATCCTGCAGTTCGCGTGCGCCGCGGGCGCAGTCTTCGGCACGCGTGAGGAAGAGCGTCTTCAACTGCGTGTCGCGCGCATCTTCGGCTGCCTTGCGAAAGCCCTTTTCTCCATCCTTCGATGTTTCGACGAGATCGTTCAGCACGGAAACAACGTTCGTAGCCATTCAATACCTCCAAGGGGTTTCGTTAATCGCGGAATCCGTCGCGAGGGTTAGCGCGTGTGTTGCCATGCGCGTGCCCTGATTTGTCGTGAGTTGCTCATGAACTGCTCATGAATGCATACGCGACGGAGTTCACTCAACTACTCGCACGGCGCGTGCCTGGCGTGTCGAACGACGCATGCACAGCAAGCTGTTGGGATTGGCATGTGCGTTGCTCCCTTCATCTCGCCCGCGCGATGTCATGCAGTGCACAAGAGTTGAAAAGAATCGCGGGCAGCAACGACAGGGAGAGCAACATCATGAAGATCAGCAGCGCAGAGCTTCTGGCCACCGTCGCGATCGTCACGTCGGCGGGCGTGTTTCAGATTCGTCAGCATATGGACCCGCCTACAGGCGTTACGGCAAGCACGCCCGAAAGCGTACGAACGGCGCCTTCGTCATGCGGCACGTCGCGCAACGGCATCATTCCGGCTTCATGCGAGCCGGCGCGCGAGCAACCGCCGGCGGAGCATGCGCTGCCACTGCCGCAGCGCGGCGCCGCACGCATCTGGGTATAAACCGCAAGGGTCCAAGGCAAGCTGTACGCGTGTTCCGCGGTTTGCGGTCCGTAAAAGAAAAGGCCCGACGTTAAGTTGTCGGGCCTACTCGCTGTTACGCAGCGCTCGTACGAGCGTCCATCAAGCGCGCTTCTCGCTGTACTCGTTGAGCGGCACCGGCTGCTTCAACGGATCGAAGTCGGCCCAGCGCCCCTGCTGCCAACGGCCCGTTGCGCGCTCGATCGACACACCGCCCGCTTCACGCAGCACGCGCGCCGCCTCGAGCTGATTGTCGGGCGATACGTGCACGGCGACGAGCACGCCCGAATCGCGCGCCTCCTGGTGAAACACCGCGCCGTTTCCTGCGTCGCCGTCCTTGCGTGTGCGCCACATCGCGCCGGCAAGCGAGCCGATATAGGCGCCGACGCCCGCCGCAATCACAGAGACAAGCAGCGGCGCCGAGAACGCCGCGAAGATGCCGACGCCGATGATCGCGCCCGCCACCGCGCCGACCGTCACGCCGAGACCGGCGCCCTTCGGCGCGCCTTTCGCACCGGCGTCGGTATGCACGTCGCCGCCAATCGGAAAACGCGCATGCTGACCGCGCGGATTGACGAAGAAAAGCGTGACGTCTTCTTCGACGAAGCCTGCATTGAAGAGTTTTTGCGCCGCTTCCTCAGCGGCGGGAAAAGTCGTAAAGCGTGCTGCGACGATGAGTGACATAAGGCCTCCTTGCATCGTGATGCGTTTTTACAGACGACGCTCGCGAACCGCGGTGCGCCTTGTGGCGAGGAGTTGACGAAGACCGGCGGCGAGCAGCGGAGCAGCGGAGCAGCGGCGCGATGGACTCAGGCAGCGTTGCCGCGATCGGGTTCCATGCCTTCCACCCGGAACAGTCCGCTATGCAAGATTACGCCTTCGCCGTTGTTCTGGTCGAGCGCTTCGGCGCATACCGAACGGATCCGGTTGCGGCCCTTGTCGAAGGCCTCCATCAAGGCGCTTTCGAGCGGCGACTGCGCGCCGAAGTGATCCTCGAGCGCCTCGACGGTAATCGCGCAGACAACCGGTTCGCCGTCCACGCGCGCCATGAAGCGAACCGTCAGGTTCGCGCCGTCGAAGGTCGGCTTGTCGTCGGGGAAAGTGATCTGCATAAGGGAGTCCTCATAGGCAGGCCGCGGCAGGATAGCGTTCATGATGAAGAACCCTTCATGGTGCCGGCGAGCTGCTTCGCCATCTCGAGATGATGCTTGATGACGGGCAGCGCGCGCGCCGCCGCAGCCTTCAGTTGCGAGTCGGTGCCGCTCTGGCTTTGCTGCTGGAACAGATCGACCGCTCGCTGATGCGCCTCGACCCCGACCTGCTCGACGTACGCTTCATCGAACTGCTGGCCCTTGAGCGTTTGCAGTTTGCCGACGAGTGCCGAATCGGCCGCACCCGCCGCCGGCAGCCGCTTCTTCGCGGCGAGCGCGGCCATGCTTTGCGAGAGCTTTGTATGATCGGTGATCATCTGCTGCGCGAACTTCTTCACACGCGGATCACGCGAATTCTTCAACGCGATCTTGCTCGCGGCGATTTCGGTGGCGTCGGATTGCGAAGCGTCCTGGATGAACTGCTGATCCGCGGGCGAGAGCTGCGTGCCGCCTGCGGGCGCATCGCTTGCCGGGGCGTCGCTTGCCTGCGCGTGGACCGCGCCGGCCGACGCCACGCCAAGACCGAGCGCGACAGTCATCACTTGTAGGGAATACCGTAGTTTCATGCTTTTTCTCCCTTGCTTACGGAGTCACCGGCGCTGCTCGCTCGCCGCATGCGCGAATCGCGTTGCGCCGCTCATGCCGCCTTGCGTTTCGACAGTTGCCCGATCAGCGCCTTGTTGAATGCGGGAATGTCATCGGGCTTGCGGCTCGAAATCAGGTTGTTGTCTTCCACCACTTCCTGATCGACCCATGTGCCGCCCGCGTTGCGAATGTCGTCCTGCAGACTCGGCCAACTCGTCACCGTTCGACCCTTGATGATTCCCGCCGATACGGGCAGCCACGTGCCGTGGCAAATCACCGCGATCGGCTTCTTCGCGCTGTCGGCGGCTTTGACGAAGGCCTGCGCCTGTGGCAGCAAACGAATCGCATCGCCGTTCACCACGCCGCCTGGCAACACGACTGCGTCGTAGTCGTCGGCGGTGGCTTTGTCGAAAGTCGAATCGACGTCGACCGTGTCGCCTTTGTCGACGTGCTTGAAGCCCTGGATCTTGCCCGGCTTCTGTGAAATCACATGCACGGTCGCGCCCGCTTCGGCAAGCGCGCGTTTCGGCTCGACCAGTTCCGCCTGTTCGAAACCGTCGACTGCGAGTACCGCTATCTTCAGACCGTCGAGGCTGTTAGCCATTGCGTTCTCTCCTTCAATTCCAGTGCGGGGCGGCACGCGTTCGACGCGGCCGCCTCCGTGATTCGCTACTCATTGACTATGCGGCAGCAAGGCATGTGCCTGCCGCCCGCGCGTGCCCGTTGATCTGGCTGCGCCGCCCGCTGGGCCGGCGTTGCGGCGCGTTGGGTGTGAACCGGACAGGTCGATTAAAGACCGGTGGGGTCCTCGTCGAGACCGTCGTCGCCGTCATCGGCTGCCGATGGCCGCACGATGTGATCGGGCTCGATATCGCGATCGGGATCGAGCGTCGAATCGCCGTCGGCTGCGGCGCGCTCGCCCGTGCCGGCGCGATCGGTGTCGCTGGCGAGTTCGGCTTCCCCGGTTTCGAGCGCGTGATTGTCCAGTTCAGTTTCGACGTCGAACTCGTGACGCTTCTCGCCGGCGACATCGCTGCCGCTATCGGACGAATCGCTCGGTCCCAACGTGCCCGTCGTGCCGGAGGTCTGCTTCACCACCTGTTGCGGCTCTTCATCGGGATTCAGCGTGCTGCTCATGGCGCTCTCCTTTTCGGTTGGGTTTGCGTTTGCGTTGCGCTTGCGTTTGCGTTTGCGTTTGCGTTTGCGTTGATACGTATGACGTTGTTCGCAAGGACCGTTCCGCCCGCACACTCGCAGCGTATGCGCCAGGCACCGGCCTTGCTCCGGGCCATCACTGGCGCAACGCGCTTCACGCTTGAAAGTTCTACCTGCGAAGATGGCTATGACGAACAGCACAACTCAAAACGGTCATGCATCGACCGACGACAGCGCGAAGCAGGCCGCGCCCGCCGCGATGCCGCCCGGTCTGCGCCACGCCGACGACAGCAAGCCTGGCTACACGCGCAAGCGCGAGAAAGAAGGCTTCGCGTATTTCGACGTCGAAGGAAAACGCATTGAAGACGAAGCGGAAATCCAGCGCATCAACTCGCTCGCGATTCCGCCCGCCTATGAGGACGTATGGATTTGCCCCGATCCGCGCGGCCACATTCAGGCGACCGGACGCGACGTGCGCGGCCGCAAGCAATACCGTTATCACCCGCGCTGGCGCGAAACGCGCGACGCGGACAAGTACGAACGCATGGCGGAATTCGGCCGCGCGTTGCCGAGGATTCGCGCCCGCGTCGCGCGCGATCTCGAACTGCCGGGCATGCCTGCCGACAAGGTGTTCGCGGCCGTCGTGCGGCTGCTCGATACGACGCTTGTGCGCGTCGGCAGCGTCGAATATGCGCGCGAAAATCAGTCATACGGTTTGACGACGCTGCGCAAGAAACATGTGAAAGTCGAAGCGGGACAGTTGCGTTTCAGGTTTCGCGGCAAGAGCGGCATCGAGCACGACGTCACGGTCGACGACCCGCGCGTGAAGCGCATCGTGCGGCGCTGTGCCGAACTGCCGGGGCACGACCTGTTCCAGTATCTCGACGAGGACGGCACGCGCCGCACCGTCGGCTCTGCCGACATCAACGACTATCTGCGCCGTGCAAGCGGCGCCGACTTCACCGCGAAAGATTATCGGACATGGGCCGGCAGCGTGTATGCGCTCGCAACGCTGCGGCGGCTCGTGTGCGATAGCGCCACGGAAGCGCGTCGCCATATCGTCGCGACCGTGAAGGAAGTCGCGGGCCTGCTGCGCAATACGCCCGCCGTCTGCCGGCGCTGCTATATCCATCCGGCCGTCATCAGCGCCTTCGAAGCCGACGAATTGCAGACCTTACCGCCGGGCCAGTCGAGGCGCGGTCTGAAAGTGGACGAAGTGGCGTTTGCCGCGTTGCTCGCACATGCGGAAAAACGCGCGGCGAAACTCGCGCGTCAGGCGGGCGCGAAGGGCCGCAAGCTGCGCGAAGCACAAGCCGCCGACAGCATCAACGGCTCGATTTCGACACTGCTTCAGAAGTCGCGTGTGATTCGCAAGGAAGCGAACAAGGCAGCAGCGAAAGCCGGCGCAAAAACCGGCCGGGCTGCCCGCGCTAAGGTCAACGAGGAAGTCACGGGAAAGGCCAGCCGGAAAGCCGGCGCGCGAAGCGCGCGGCGAGCCGCGGGGGAGCGCGTCGGCTCGCCGCAGTCCACGGACAAACCGGCTGCGAGTTGAATCGGCTCACTTCGGATCAGCGCTGCGCTGCATGATTGCACCGCGTACACCACGCAATTAGTTCGGGCAACGAATCACATTTTCTCCTCGAACGCGGCCATTACGAGCCACACGTCGCGCTCGCCGTCGCGGATTTCCGCGGCCAACGCATAAGGATCGCGCGGATCGCAAATCTGCGCGAGCGCTTCATGCGCGATCTCGCCGTTGGGGAACACGCGCTCGGTCAAGGGCCGGACTTCCTGCTTGCCTTCGAACATGCGCTGATTCCTGCGATACACGAGCGTCTGCGATTTCCAGTCGCGAAAGCATTCGAGTACATGCGCGAAATCGCCGCCGCAGATGTTCGACTGATAGTGAATTCGGTTGTTCATGATGAGGTCTCCCACAGATGCGTGGATTCATGATGCTCACCATGAATCGAGCAATCGACATGCCGAGCGCATTCTTTACAACGCGTTCGAAAGCACGGCACCGGCGCAGGAATTTCAATGGGGCGCGCATCATTTACGCGGACCGCGCGAGCGCGTGGCAAACGCTTGGCGAAAGCGGACGAGGAACGCGCGTTGCTGCACTCGTCATCACCCCCAAACCTGCGAAGGAGACAGATCATGGTCATGCAAAGTCAGACGCAAGGCACGCAAGGCGCACGCATCGTCGGTAAAGGCAGCGCGACGGCGGAAGGCCCGGGCCCGGACGTAATGGCGGCAGACACACTCGACGACAACAGAGTGCTCAGCAGCGACGGCGAGGACATCGGCAAGATCAAGGACATCATGCTCGACGTGCGCTCAGGGCGTATCGCGTATGCAGTGCTTTCGAGCGGCGGCTTCCTCGGCATCGGCGACAAGCTGCTCGCCATTCCGTGGCACGCGCTCACGCTCGACACCGAGCAGAAATGCTTCGTGCTGAACATGCCGGCGGAGCGCGTGAAAAACGCGCCGGGATTCGACAAGGACCATTGGCCGTCGATGGCGGACGCGACATGGGCCACGTCCGTGCACCAGTACTACGGCAGCGAGCCGTACTGGAGCCGCGACCGCTTCGACATGCGCGATGACGCCGGCGTCGGCGATATTCCGGCAGGCTCGTCGGACGCGCCGGAAGCCGGTGGCGTGAAGCTGTAATCAGCGAGGCACGCGAAACCGCGCGGTTCGCTGCGCGGTTTATAGACTACGCGCCGGCATGCCGCCGTTGCGGCGGCCGGCGCTTTTAATTTCGAACGAGAGAACGGCGTCGCGCATCGCGCATCACGAATCCGGTATGACAAGCGGCCGCGACCCGCGCAAACAGCACCAGACATCTGGCAAAGGAGGCGGCTCCGATGGCCACCAGCAAGACCACACGCAAGACGAAGCGCCCGAAGGCGCGAAGCCGGTCCGGACGTCCGCCGCGGCAACGTCACGCGCAGGCTCATGCGGCGCAGCACAAGAAGGCGTCGCGCGCGAACGGCGGCAAGAGCCCGCACAAGTGGTCGCATCACGTGATGGAAACGAGCGACGCGATGGACCTCCAGCGGGACATCTTCAAGAACGGCAACGCGGAGGAAATCGCGCAGTCGCTCAAACAGTCGTCGACGAAAAGCCGCCGCCGCAAAGGCACACCGTTTCAATCGGCGATGTCGATGCTCAATTTCTACATCAACCGCGCGGGCCGAAACCTGCCGAAAACTCGCCGCGCAACGCTGGAGCAAGCCAAGCGCAAGCTGCGCGAAGCGTTTGGACGCGCGCCCTGAAGCCGCTTTCGTCCGCATCCATTCGCCTTTCACCGCATTCATGCGCGCTCTGACGCATCACATGCGCTGCCATGCCCTCATGTGCGCGTGACGCATCAAGGCTTGCGCCCTTCCACCCCGGCCGGCACGCGCCGTTTGCATGCCGGCCTTGACTGGATGCTCATGCACGAAACTTTGTGGTTTCTCATCGTCGGCTCCGTGCTCGTTTTCATGGGCGTGGCCGCGACGACGCTGCGCCGCCTGCCCGTCAGCGCGGCGATGGTGTATGTCGCGATCGGCTACGCGCTCGGGCCGCCGGGCGTCGGACTGCTGCACCTCGACATGGCCGCCGACGCGCACTTGCTGCGCATGCTCACCGAAGTCGCGCTGCTGGTGTCGCTCTTCGCGATCGGGTTGCGCCTGCGCGTCGGCGTGCTCGACAAACTGTGGATGGTGCCGCTGCGTCTCGGCTTTCTTGCGATGCTCGCCACCGTGCCGCTGCTCGCCCTCTTCTGCGTGTACGTGCTTCATCTCGGCTGGGGGCCCGCGATTCTGCTGGCCGCGATTCTTGCGCCGACGGACCCGGTGCTTGCCCACGACGTGCAGGTGCATAACCCCGGCGATCACGATCTGTTGCGATTCGCGCTCTCCGGCGAAGGCGGTCTGAACGACGGCATCGCGTTGCCCTTCGCGATGATCGGCCTCGCGTTTTGCGCGATGCACGGCGCGGGCGCGGGCGACGTGCTCAACCTTAAACTCGCCGCGTCCGCCGTGTGGGGCGTGCTCGGCGCCATCGCGATCGGCGCGCTGCTCGGCTGGGTGACGACCCATGCGGTCGCCTGGCTGCGCACGCGCTTTGCGCATGCGCTCGGCCTCGAAGGTTTCTTCGCGCTCGGGTTGATCGGCCTGTCGTTCGGCGCGGCCCAACTCGCGCATACCTACGGTTTTCTCGCGGTGTTCGCGGCGGGCGTGTCGATGCGCCGCGTCGAATATCGCGCGAGCGGCGGCACGTCGCCGCGCGAAACGATCGGCACCGTCGATTCCGCCGACGTCGAAGCGACCGCGTCCGATCCCGACAAGGCGCACGCGTTCATGACCGAGTCGGTGCTCGGCTTCACGATCGAACTGGAACGTATCGCCGAAGTGATCATCATGGCGATGGTCGGCAACGTGCTCGCCACGCTCGCCGCGCCGCTCTTCACGTGGCAGGCGCTCGCGCTCGTCATTGCGCTCTTCATGTTCGTGCGGCCGGCGTCGGTCGCGTTGTCGTTGATCGGCTCGGCCGCTTCGCCGACGCAGCGCCGCCTGATGAGCTGGTTCGGGATTCGCGGCGTGGGCTCGTTCTACTACCTCGCGTATTCGCTCGAACACGGGCCAGCCGCCGACATCAAGCCGCTCGTGCCGCTCGCGCTCGCGGTGGTGACTGCGTCGGTGGTGATTCACGGCGTGTCGGCGACGCCGCTGATGAACCGTTATCGCCGGCTGCGTCGTAGCGAAAGCTAGAATACGGGCGGCCTTTCGCCGCTCGCGTACCTTTCGTTTTCACCAGCCTTTGCTACCTCGCCCGCCGATGACACCTTCCGATCACCCAGCACGAACGAAACGCACAAGCGCCGGCGAGTCGCTGTTCGCCTTCCTCAAATCGCTGCCGTTCGGCGAGCGGCTCGTCGAAGGCTGCCTGATGGCATTGCAGGCGGTGGCGGGCGCGAGCCTCGCGTTCGGCATCGGCCAGGCGCTCCACACCGAGCAGGCGTTCTGGGCCGCGATCACCGCCATTGCCGTGAGCCAGCACAGCTATATCGACACGCGTAAGCTGTCGCGCGACCAGTTCATCGGCGCGATGGTCGGCGGGCTGTGCGGGCTCGCGGGCGCGACGCTCGGCGACGGCTATTTCGCGGCCTACGCGGCGACGGTGGCGGCGGCCATCGTGATCTGCTGGATCGTCAACGTGGGCAGCGCGGCGCGGCTCGGCGGCATCACCGCGACCATCATGCTGCTGGTGCCGGGCATCGGCCCCGCGTGGGACAGGGCGATCCTGCGCCTCGGCGAAGTGACGCTCGGCACCGTGTGCGCGTTGCTGGTCGCATGGTTGATGTCGGTTGTCGAAAAACGCGTGTTCGGCGCGGGCGACGATGCGCGCTGAGGGCCAGGGTTCGCCGTCCGCGCCAGGCAGTTGCAGCCGGCGCGTTGTCGTGCGGTGGACGTCGGTAGCGGCGCGGCGTCACGTCGACGGTTTGCTGAGACGCTTTGCCGAGCGCCGCTTCAGATTGATAGCGCATCGTTTCGCCGATTTTCGCGGCGCTGCGCTGCGGTCCGGCGCTGCGGATCGCAGGCGATCGTTAATCGTCATACGGATTTGCATGAGGAAATCCGTGCAACGGATCGCGCAGCGCGTTCAGCAGCAAGGCCGACGAACCCGGCGTATCGACGAAGCGGCCGCACTTTACGCAAAGCGTCACACCAGACGGCGCGCTTCCTCTAGCTGCTTGCGGCGCGCCTCGCCCTGGCGCGCGAGCATCCAGCCCGGATACTCGGCGGGCAGCGCGCTCACCTGATCGAGCTTCGCCAGGTCGTCAGCGGTGAGCGCGACGCCGGTGGCCGCGATGTTGTCGTCGAGTTGCTCGACTTTCTTCGCGCCGACGATCACCGACGTCACCACCCGCTGATGCAGCAGCCAGGCCAGCGCGATCTGAGCGACCGACACGCGCTTAGCTTCGGCGATCTCGCGCATCGCGTCGATACAGCCGTACGCGCGTTCGCGATCGACCGGCGGGAAGTCGAACGTGGTGCGCCGGCTGCCCGCTTCACCCTGCTGCTCGCGGCCGTATTTGCCGCTCAGCAGCCCGCCCGCGAGCGGACTCCATACCATCAGTCCGAGGCCTTCGCTTTGCAGCATCGGCACCAGTTCGCGCTCGAGGTCGCGGCCCGCGACGGTGTAATAAGCCTGAAGGGTTTCGAAGCGCGCGAGCCCCAGACGCTCGGCGATGCCAAGCGCCTTCACGATCTGCCAGGCCGCCCAGTTCGACACGCCGACATAGCGCACGTGGCCGTGCTGCACGAGCGTATCGAGCGCGCGCACGGTTTCCTCGATCGGCGTGGCCGGATCGAAACCGTGAATCTGATACAGATCGACGTGATCGAGTTGCAGGCGCTTCAAACTGGCCTTCACTCCGTCGATGATGTGATACCGCGACGCGCCCCGCGCATTCGGAAACTCTCCGGTCGGGCCGAACACCTTGGTGGCCATGACGACCTTGTCGCGCGGCACCTTGAGATTCTTCAGCGCCTGGCCTGTGATCTGCTCGGACAGGCCTTCGGCATAGACGTCGGCGGTGTCGATGAAATTGATGCCCGCGTCGAGCGCCCGGCCGACCAGCCGCTCGGCGTCCGCCTGCTGCAAATCGCCGATCTGCTTCCACATGCCTTCGCCGCCGCCGAAGGTCATCGTGCCGAGGCACAGTTCTGAAACGAAGACGCCGGTACGGCCAAGCTGGTTGTATCGCATTGTCGGAACTCCGTTGTGGGTGAGTGGACGGGTTAGCTGTAAAGGGTACTGGAATTGGGTCGGGTCGGTTGGGTGGCGGGCGCAGCAAGTTTGCGGTCGAACCATCGACCGATGCAGCATTTGGCAAACCCCATCAAAACCTGCGAGACTGATTTCCCCATCCCGCGATTGCGGTTTTCTCGCAACGCAGGGGGTTTTCCGTCGTCTGGATATTGGGCATCGCGTCCCCATCTAAGCGAATATGACTTCAGCCGCCACCGCCACCACGACAGCGACCACGACCGCCGCCACCCCGCCCGCTGCGCATGCAGCCGAGCACGGCGGCCCGCTCGCGGCCTTCCACCCCGCGGTGGCCGGCTGGTTCCTGAAGACCTTCCCCGCGCCGACCGACGCGCAAGCCGCCGCGTGGCCGCAGATCCGCCGTGGCCGCTCGACGCTCGTCGCCGCGCCGACGGGTTCCGGCAAAACGCTCACCGCGTTCCTGTCCGCGCTCGACGATCTCGTCCAGCAAGGTCTCGCGAACCACGGCGCGCTGCCCGACGAAACGCTGGTGGTCTACGTGTCGCCGCTCAAGGCGCTTTCCAACGACATCCGCCTCAACCTGCAGATACCGTTGCAAGGCATCGCCGCCGAACTCGACGCGCGCGGGCTGCCGCCGCTCGACATCCGCACCGCCGTGCGCACCGGCGACACCACGCAGCAGGAGCGCAACGCGCTCCGAAAGCGCGCGCCGCACATTCTCGTCACCACGCCGGAATCGCTATACGTGCTGCTCGGCTCGGACTCGGGCCGGCGGATGCTGTCGACGGTGCGCACGGTGATCGTCGATGAAATCCATGCGCTCGCGGGCAGCAAGCGCGGCAGCCATCTGGCGCTCAGCCTCGAGCGGCTCGACGCGTTGTGCGGCCGCCGTCTGCCGCGTATCGGCCTGTCCGCGACGCAAAAACCGGTGAGCGCGGTTGCGCGATTTCTCGTAGGCGGCGCGAGCATCGACAGCGATATTCCGGCTGATTGCGCGATCATCGACGTCGGCCATATCCGCGCGCGCGATCTCGCGCTGGAAATCCCGCCCGTGCCGCTCGAAGCGGTAATGCCGAACGAAGTGTGGGAGCGCGTCTACGACCGGCTCGCCGAACTCGTCGCGCTGCATCGCACGACGCTGATCTTCGTCAACACGCGGCGCATGGCCGAACGCGCCGCGCGTCATCTGACCGAGCGGCTCGGCAAGGAGGCCGTCGCCGCGCACCACGGCAGCCTCGCGAAAGAGCATCGTTTCGACGCCGAACAGCGGCTCAAGCGCGGCGAACTCCGGGTACTGATCGCGACGGCGTCGCTGGAACTCGGCATCGACATCGGCGACGTCGATCTGGTCTGCCAGATGGGTTCGCCGCGCGCGATCGCGCCGTTTCTGCAACGCGTCGGACGCTCGGGCCACCAGGTCGGCGGCATGCCCAAAGGCCGGCTTTTCCCGACTTCGCGCGACGATCTGATCGAATGCGCCGCGCTGCTCGATTGCGTGCGGCGCGGCGAACTGGACGCGCTGCGCATTCCGCGCGCGCCGCTCGACGTGCTCGCACAACAGATCGTCGCCGAGGTGTCGAGCGCCGAATGGAGCGAGGACGCGCTGTTCGACCTGATGCGACGCGCCGCGCCCTACGCGGAACTCACGCGCGAGCAGTACGACGCGGTGCTGCGCATGCTCGCCGAGGGCTACACGAGCCGCAACGGACCGCGCGCCGCCTACCTCCATCGCGACGTGGTGAGCGGCACGTTGCGCGGGCGGCGCGGCGGCAAACTCGTCGCGGTCACGTCGGGCGGCACGATTCCCGAGAACGCCGACTATGCGGTCGTGCTCGAGCCGCAAGCGATCAACATCGGTACGGTCAACGAAGATTTCGCGGTCGAAAGTCTCGCGGGCGATGTGTTCCAGCTCGGCAACGCGTCGTACCGGATTCTGCGGATCGAAAGCGGCCGCGTGCGCGTCGAGGATGCGCAGGGCCAGCCGCCCAACATTCCGTTCTGGCTCGGCGAGGCGCCGGGCCGCAGCGATGAATTGTCGTTGGGCGTCGCGCGGCTGCGCGAGCAGATCGCGCGGCTGCTGGAGGCGGACGAGGCGGCGGCGTCCGCGGCGCCACTCATTGCGCAGTCGCCGAAGACGCGAGCGCGGTTGCAAAGCAAGCGGACAACGAATGGCGAAGCGCCCGCCGAAGCCGAGCAAGCCAAGCAAGCCAAGCAAGCCACAGAGGTCACAGAGGTCACAGAGGTCACAGAGGTCACAGAGGTCACAGAGGTCACAGAGGTCACAGAAGTCACAGAGGTCACAGAAGTCACCCAGCCGACACAAACCCCCAACAACCCCATGCCCGCGCGCCTCGAACGCGCGATCGACTGGCTCATCGCCGAGCTCGGCCTTGACGAAGCCGCGGCGCGTCAGATCGTCGACTATCTCGCACGGGCGCGCGCCGCGCTCGGCGTATTGCCGACGCATGACACGCTCGTGATGGAGCGCTTCTTCGACGAATCGGGCGGCACCCAGCTCGTGATCCATGCGCCGTTCGGCAGCCGCGTGAATCGCGCGTGGGGCCTCGCGCTGCGCAAGCGCTTTTGCCGCCAGTTCAACTTCGAGCTGCAAGCGGCCGCGACCGAAGACGCGATCGTGCTGTCGCTGACCGGCAGCCACTCGTTCGTGCTCGACGAAGTGTGGCGCTATCTGCATTCGGCGAGCGCCGAACATCTGCTGATCCAGGCGCTGCTCGACGCGCCGCTTTTCGGCGTGCGCTGGCGCTGGAACGCGACGACCGCGCTCGGACTGCCGCGCTACACCGGCGGACGCAAGACGGCGCCGCAATTGCAGCGCATGCGCAGCGAGGATCTGCTGACGAGCGTCTTTCCCGAACAGGCCGCGTGTCTCGAGAACGTGGTCGGCGAGCGCGAACTGCCGCGTCATCCGCTAGTCGATCAGACCGTCGACGACTGTCTGCACGACGCGATGGACAGCGAGCGCTGGATCGCGCTGTTGCGCCGTATCGAAAGCGGCGACGTGCGGCTCGTCGCGCGCGATCTGCCTGCGCCCTCGCCGCTTGCCGCCGAAATCCTCAACGCGAAGCCCTACGCTTATCTCGACGACGCGCCCATCGAGGAGCGTCGCACGCAGGCCGTGCTCAACCGCCGCTGGACCGATCCGTCGAGCGCCGACGACCTCGGCGCGCTCGACCCCGACGCGATTGCGAGCGTGCGCGACGAAGCCTGGCCGCAGGCGCGCAGCGTCGACGAAATGCACGAGGCGCTCACGGGCCTCGCGTGCATCACCGAGGCTGAGGCACGCGGGAACGAAGGCTGGCCGCAATGGCTCGAGTCGCTCGCGCAGTCGGGCCGCGCAACCCGCCTGCAAATTGCCGCCGACGCCGCCGACGCCGCGCTGTGGCTGCCCGCCGAACGGCTCACCTGCTTCGCCGCGCTTTACCCGGAGCCGGACGGCCCGCGCTTCGCGCCGCCGCTGACCGCGCCGAAGGGCTACACCGACGAGTGGACCGCCGACGACGCCCTCGTCGACGTGCTGCGCGCGCGGCTGACCGGCTTCGGCCCGCTGCCCGCCGCTGCGATTGCGGACACGCTGCGGCTGCCGCAGACATCGGTCGAACAGGCGCTCATCCGCCTCGAAGCCGAGGGCTATGTGATGCGCGGCCGCTTCACGCCGCAAGCGCTCCAGGCACCCGACGCACCCGGCGACGAATGGTGCGAGCGGCACCTGCTCGCGCGCATCCACCGCTACACGGTCAAGCGCTTGCGCCGCGAAATCGAGCCGGTCGAACGCCACGACTTCATGCGTTTTCTGTTCGAGTGGCAGCATCTGACGCCGGACACGCGCAGCGAAGGCCGCGATGCGCTCGCGGCCGTGCTCGAACAACTGGAAGGTTTCGAGGCCGCGGCCAGCGCCTGGGAGGAAGACATTCTGCCCGCGCGCGTGAAGGCGTACACGAATACTTCGCTCGACGAACTATGCCGCGCCGGCAAGATCGTCTGGACGCGGCTCACCGAGCGCTCGCGCAGCGCAGCGGGCCCCGTGCGCGGCACGCCTATCGTGTTGCTGCCGCGTCCACAGGTGCGCGTATGGAGCGCGCTGATCGATCCGGCGCGTCAGCCGGAGTTGTCGCCGCGTGCGCAAGCGGTTCACGACGCGCTGTCGCAACACGGCGCGATGTTCTTCGACGAATTGCTGCACGAACTTCGCGTCTTGCGTATCGAACTGGAAAACGCGCTCGGCGAACTGGTGGCGGCCGGTCTCGTGAACTCGGACAGTTTCGCGGGCCTTCGCGCGCTGCTGAAGCCGGCCGCCAAACGCAATGCTTATTCCGGCAGCCGGCGTGTGCGCTCGACGGCGCTGATCGGCGGAATGGACGATGCCGGGCGCTGGGCGCTCGTCAACCGCCCTGTTCCTGCGGCCGTCAGCGCGAACGAGGCGCCGCCGCAATCACTGCAAAGTCCGCGGCGGCGCACGTTGCCGCCCGAGATCGTCGAACATGTCGCGATGACGTTGCTGCGGCGCTACGGCGTCGTTTTCTGGCGCCTGCTCGAGCGCGAAGCCGATTGGCTGCCGCCGTGGCGCGATCTGCTTCGTGTGTATCAGCGGCTCGAAGCGCGCGGCGTGATTCGCGGCGGCCGCTTCGTCAATGGATTGGCCGGCGAGCAATTCGCGTTGCCCGAAGCGATTCCGTTGCTGCGCGAAGTACGAAGGCATGCGAACGATGGTGCTTTTGTGTGCGTCGGCGGCACCGATCCGTTGAATCTGGCGGGCACGCTGCTGGTCGGGGAACGGGTGCCGGCTGTGGGCGGCAACCGCGTTCTGTATCGTGACGGCGTCGTCGTGGCCACGCTGGTTGCGGGCGCGTTCTGGTTCGACGCGTCGCTCGAAGCAAGCCCGGCTGAGCGCGAGCGCGCGCGGAGTTGGCTGACGCGGCGCTTCTGATGCCTGGCGCCGCGTAAGCGGCGTAAGCCGCATCAGCCGCGGGCGCCGCGCGCCGGATGCCCCATGCGCGACGCCCCGATGTAAAGAATGCCTCACCACGCACCCTCCACACTCCCTTTTACCGATCGACGCGCGCGCCACACAACCGCGCGTCCTTCATTGTTTTATGGCCCGAATTTCAGTGGCTTCGCTACAATGGGCCGTCTTTAAGTATGATGAAGACTGTCTGCCGCTATCCGCCATCAGGGCCGAACGGCACACCGCCCGGGGATTCCATGAATGACGACCAACACGAGCAGGTGCTTTTTGCGCAGTTCGGCACAAGCAGCCCTTGCTGGCGTCTGTCGAGCGACAGCAACGCGCTCGAACTGACGCCAGTCACCGGGGACGTGCCGGCCAACGTGGCCATTCCGCTGAATCCCCAGCAGGCATCGCAAATCCGTTGCCTCACGGGCATCACCTCGCATGTGGTTCTCGACGTTCGCCTGTTCGGCGAGCCGCTGCGGCTGCATCTCGTCGGCAGAAAAATCAACAGCATCAGTTGGGCGGGCACGGCCTCGGCTTATGACGACACGGAGTCGGTCGCGCGCGATCTGATGCATGGTTTGTCGTTCGCCGAGCAGGTCGTGTCGGAAGTCAATTCTGTGGTTGTGATCGTCGACCGGCATGGGCGAATCCAGCGCTTTAACCGCCTCGCCGAAGAACTGACGGGCGTGAAGGAAGAGAACATCATCGGGCGCAATGTGTGGGCGCTGTTCATGTCCTCGGAAGACGGCGCGGCGTCGAGCCAGAACATTGCGGGCTTCTTCAATCGCGGCGTGTCGTACGAAGTCGAGCGGCGCGTGAAGACGCTGCACGGCGAGCGGCTCTTCCTGTTTCGCAACAAGTTCGTGCAAAGCGGCAGCGGCATCGACGAGCAATATCTGATCTGCTCGGGCACCGACATCACCGAAGAACGTCTCGCGCAGGAACGCCTGAGGCAACTCGCCAACACCGACTCGCTCACCGGCCTGCCGAATCGCAATGCGATTCAGGACTACATTCGCACCGCGATCGAAGAAGCGGCGCCCGGCGAATCGGTGGGCGTGCTGTTTCTCGATCTCGACAACTTCAAGAAGGTCAACGATCACTACGGCCACGTATTCGGCGACCGTCTGATTCGCGACGTGTCGGCCGCCATCGGCATGTGCCTGAACGAAGGCGACACACTCGCGCGGCTCGGCGGCGACGAGTTCATCGTGCTTGCGGCAAAAGGCACGGCGCACGAACTGGAAGCGACCGCGCAGCGCATCCTCGAACGCATGCGTACGCCGTTCAGCCTCGGGCTCGTCGAAGTCTATACGGGCTGCTCAATCGGCATCGCGCGCTATCCGGAACACGGCGACAACCTGGAGTCGCTGATCCGCTCGGCCGATACCGCCATGTACGTCGCCAAAGACGAAGGCAAGCGCACGCATCGCGTGTTCTCGCCGGAGATGAACCGCAAGGTCGCCGAGTACATGTGGCTCGACACGAACTTGCGGCGCGGCCTCGACGAAGGCCAACTGACGCTGCACTATCAGCCGAAGCTGGTGCTTTCAACCGGCGTGGTGCAAGGCGTGGAAGCGCTGGTCCGCTGGAATTCGCCGGAGCGCGGGCAGATCATGCCGGCCGAATTCATTCGTTATGCCGAGGAGTCGGGACTGATCGGCGTGCTCGGCCGCTGGGTCATGGAAACGGCCGCCAAACAGGCCGCCAAATGGAAAGCGGACGGCTACAACCTGCGCATCGCCATCAACGTGTCGGCGCGGCAACTGGTGGACACCGCCGTGGTCCGGCATTTCACCGAAGCGCTCGCCGCGGCCAATCTCGAACCCTGCCTCGTCGATGTCGAGTTGACCGAGAGCTGCCTGATCGAAGACGAAGCCGCGGCCATCGACCTCATCAAGCACTTCCGCCAGATCGGCGCGCAGGTGCATCTGGACGACTTCGGCACCGGCTATTCGTCGCTGTCGCAACTGGGCCGCATTCCGCTCGACGTCATCAAGCTCGACCGCAGCTTCGTGCGCTCGATCAACGCCGACACGAAAGCGCAAGCGCTCGTGCGCTCGATGGTCGTGGTCGCGCAGGAACTCGGCTTCAAGGTGGTCGCCGAAGGCATCGAGACCGAATCGGAAGAAGCCTTCATGAAGGGGCTGGGCGTCGAGTACGTGCAAGGCTATCTGTACGCTCACCCGATGCCCGCCGCCGATTTCGAGCGCTGGTTGCAGGACCGGCAGAAGCTCAGGCTGATCGCCTGAGCCTGTCAGCCGCGACGGGCACGGCGGGCCGCATCGCGATTGAGTGCGCTTGAATGCGCTTGATGCGATAGAGTCAGCCGAAATTGGCCGCGCTCGCGGCCGTCTGCCGCAGGTTGGACGTGCGGCGGTTTTGCAGCATCACGAGCCGTTCCATGAAGGCGAGATCCTTCTCTTCGATCATGAACGCGGCGTCGACCCAATCCTCGGTGATCTCCATCAACTCGGCGCGCGGCAGTTGCAGCACGCGCTGACGTGCACGCAGCATCGCGCGGATGCCGTTCATTTTCGGCTTGAGCGTGTCGATGAACGTGCGGGTCGCCACATACGCGTCGCCGGGTTCGAACAACTGATCGACGAGCCCTTTTTCCTGATGCCACTCGGCCGTATGCGATTCGCCGCCGCCGATCAGTTCCTCGGCGAGGCGCATGCCGGCCTTGCGCGCCACGAGCGAATAGCCGCCCATGCCGGGGAACAGATTGAAGGCGATTTCGGGGAAGCCCATGCGCGCGTCCGACTGCGCGAGCAGGAAGTGATGCGCGAGCGCCGCCTCGAAGCCGCCGCCGAGCGCCGTGCCCTCCACCATTGCAATCGAGATCGCGCCGGTGTCGAAACCGCGCGCCGCCGCATGAACGCAGTCGACGCAAGCGCGCGCATACGCCATCAGCGCCTGGCGCTTGCCCGAGCGGATCGCGTCGGCGAAGAAATCGAGGTCGCCGCCCACGTTGTAGATGTTCGGAATCAGCGAACCCGTCACCCAGAAATCGATCGGCAAGCCCGACTCGCGCGCTGCCTGCGCGAGCCCGAGAATGTCGTGCACCAGATCGAGATTGAAACAGGGACGCGGCTGCGCACGCAGCATCATCCACATGACATTGCGGCCTTCTTCGTAGTAAGCGGCGATTTGCGACAGATTGCCGGCTTCGAGGAACGGGCGGCAGGCGTGGTGGTTATGCAGATTCATTTTGAACGGTCCTTTAAGGTTAAACACTGATATTGCAGTGCGAGCCTAAAACAGACCGGAATCCGATGGGAGCGGGATAACCAACAGAGCAACGCAAGGAAATGTCAAACCCTTGCGCGGCGGGCGTCGCAGCGGGGCGATTCCGTGCCGTGACGTGCGCTGGCGCGCAAACGCTTGCGCGGCCAAAATGGTGCGAGATAGCGCGATGTTTTGCACTATCGATGGAAAGGCCCGGTGGCGCGTGTGAGTGAAAATGCGCGTTGAAAAGGTGAAAGAAAAAGCAATAAAGGCCGATTAGACGAGCCAGTCGAAATTGCTGCTTGCGAATGGGGTTTTGTTGGTGGGGTGGCAGACGGAATATGTATATTGCATGAATGCGCAACCGCTCGTCGGCATGATGAAGGCTATTGGAGCAACGCCGACCAGCGCGCGACTTCATCCGCGCTCATGCCGACCGCGAGTGCCGCCGCAGAGATCTGCGTCCACGTGGCGGCGTCGACGGGAACGCCGTTGGCTTCGCGCTCCGCGCGCGTGACGCGCTCCGGTTCGCCCGGCTCATAGATGCGCTCGGTGCCCACCGCGAGCGGCGAAGCCTTGATCCATGCGATGAAGGCGTCGGCTTCGGCTTGCGCGTCGGGGGCATCGAACGCGGCCGGATCGACGATGACCGACAGCATGCAGTTGATGATCGCGTTAGTCGTGCCGAGCGTGTCCGCATGCGTGGTGAAGCCGCCCGCGAGCGCACCGCTGAAAATCTCGCACATGGCCGCGAGCCCGAAACCCTTGTGGCCGCCGAACGGCGTCAGCGATCCGAACGGCGCCTCGTGCATGACCTTGGGATCGGCGGTCGGCACGCCTTGATGGTCGATGAGCGCGCCGGCCGGCACCTGCTTGCGCTGGTTATACGCGACCCGCGTCTTGCCGTAAGCCACGGTGCTGGTCGCGAAGTCGAGCACGAGCGGCGGCTTGCCGGGCCGCGGATAAGCCGCGCAAAACGGATTCGTGCCGATACGGCGGTCGGCGCCGCCGAACGGCGCGACGAGCGGATCGCCGGCCACGTTGACGAAGTGAAACGACACGAGCCCCGCACGCGCGCACTGCTCGGCCCAATGACCGATGCGGCCAATGTGATGCGCGCCGCGCAAGCCCACCGCGCAAATGCCGATGCGCTGCGCGCGAACGATGCCCGCTTCCATCGCCTCGAAGGCAACCACCTGGCCGAAGCCCTTGTGGCCTTCGACGGTGAGCACGGCGCCCGCGTCCTTGACGACTTCCGCATGCAGATTCAGTTGCAGTTGCCCGTCGGCCAGCGAAGCCGCATAGCGCGGAATCATGCCGACGCCGTGCGAATCGTGCCCCGTGAGGTTCGCCGCCACCAGATGATCCGCGACCAGCTCGGCTTCGCGCGGCGCGCTGCCGGCCCGCTCCCAGATCGCTCTCACGTAGGCGTGCAGTTGGTCGGCCGCGATGCGGGGCGTGCTGGATCGAGCGAGATTGTTATCGGTCATGCGAAGTTAGGCGCTCGAAATCGAGCGCTCGAGTTGGGCACTTATCGGCAGCGAAAATTAGCGACGAAGATCAGCAACGAAAATCCGCCCCCTCAAGGCGCGGCTGCAATCACCTCAGCCACCGCCGCCGTGAGTTTCCTGCCATACGGCACATGCAGAAACTCATTCGGGCCGTGTGCATTCGACTTCGGTCCCAACACGCCGCACACCATGAATTGCGACTTCGGGAAGCCCGCCTTGAGCACGTTCATCAGCGGGATCGTGCCGCCCTGCCCCATGTAGGCGACATCGGCGCCGTAATGCTCGCGCGATGCGTCGTTGAGCGCGGTGGCGAGCCACGGCGCGAGGTCGGGCGCGCTCCAGCCGCTCGCCGCGCCCGCGTCCGGCTTGAACGTCACCTTCGCGTTGTACGGCGGGTCGAATTCGAGCAGCGCCTTGAGTTCCGCGACGGCCTTCTCCGCTTCGATCAGCGGCGGCAGCCGCAGCGACAGCTTGAATGCGGTACGCGGACGCAGCACATTGCCGGCGTCGGCGAGCGCGGGCAAGCCGGCCGCGCCGGTCACCGACAGCGACGGACGCCACGTCGAATTAAGCAACGCCTCTTTCGGATCGGTCGTGGTGGGCAGCACCTGACGGCCGTCCTGGCCGCAAGCCCACGGCAGCTTCTTCCACACATCGTCGCCGAGGATCTGTGCAGTGGCTTCGGCTTCACGCAGACGGTCGGCGGGAATCGGGCTGTGAAAACCCTTCGGCAGCAGCGTGCCGTTAGCGGCGTCTTCAAGCCGGTCGAACAGTTGCCGCATGATGCGGAAGCTCGACGGCGCGATGCCGCCGTAGCCGCCCGAGTGGATGCCTTCGTCGAGCACCTGCACCTCGAGATCGCCGGCGACGAGTCCGCGCAGCGACGTCGTAAGCCACAATTGATCGTAATTGCCCGCGCCCGAATCGAGGCACACGACGAGCCCGACGTTGCCGAGCCGCTCGCGCAGCGCGTCGACGTAGGGCAGCAGATCGTAGCTGCCCGACTCCTCGCAGGTTTCGATCAGGCCGACGCAGCGCGGCCGCTCGACGCCTTGCGCGTCCAGCGCGGCGATCGCGGTGATGCTCGCGTAGATCGCGTAGCCGTCGTCGGCGCCACCGCGCCCATAGAGCTTGTCGTTCTCGAGCTTCGGCGTCCACGGACCCAGGTCGCTGCGCCAGCCGTCGAACTCCGGCTGCTTGTCCAGATGGCCGTACAGCACGATGGTTTCGTCGCTGCCGGAACGCGTGGCCGGCGTCTCGAAGAAAATCACCGGCGTGCGGCCCGGCAAGCGCACGATCTCCAGCTTCAGGCCGCGCACCGGCTGCTGCTCGACCCATTGCGCGGCATCGGTAATCACGCGCTCCAGGTAACCGTGCTTGACCCACTCGGGATCGAACGCCGGGCTCTTGGCCGGCACCGCGATGTAGTCGGTCAGCGCGGGCACGATCTCGTCGTTCCATTTGCGGTCCACGAACTCACGGAGCGTGTCGGGGTTAAGGCGCTGGGTCTGCTGGGTATCGTCGGAGATCATGGTCGCGGTCCGTAACGGTTTCGTTCACTCGAAACGAACATGATAGTCCTGATGGCGAATGTGCTGAAGGGTTCGTCGCTCATCGGTGCAACGCAGCGCGGGGCTGCACGCGCGGAAGCCTTTCAACGAAGCTGCACGTGGCAAACAATCGCGCGACAATCGATGTGAGGTGCCTACGTCGCGTAAGACACGCAGGTCGCGTTTCGGGGAGGCGGCATATGAATGAGCGTGTTGCCATTCAGATCATCGCCGTGGTGATCGCGCTGGCGCTGTATTTCCTGCCGGCGATTCTGGCCGACCGCCGCAAGCGCGTCGACGTGCTGACGCTCGCGCTGTTCAACGCGTGCATGGGCTGGACGGTGCTTGGCTGGCTGCTCGCGCTCTACTGGGCGTTGCAGCCGAACCCGCCGAAGGATCTCGCGGGCGAGGTGGTGGAAAAACGGAAGCTGGTGCGGATGCGCGCGTTTTCGTCGGCGCTGCTGCTACGCGTGCAAAGACGCGACACGGCGCGCGATCATCCCGACAGATAACAAGCGCGCAGCCGTGCGCTCACAGACGACGGCCTTACGCCGCGCGGCCGATCCGGTTCCACTGCACGGAGCCGGCCGGAATACAGCGCGGCTCGGCGCGCACGCTGGAAGGCGAAAACATTTCGCGACGCAGTTCGCCGTGGTCGTCGAACCATTCGCAGATCAGCCACTCGCCAGGATTGAGCGCCACCGGTCCCGCATACGTGACAGTCATGCGCGGGCCTCCGTCTTTCAACGTGACGACGTCGCCGGCGGTGAAGCAGGCGGGCGGCGCGGCAAGTGCGTCAATGGTAGCGGTTAGCATTTTCAATCCTCTACGGAACCGTTGGCAGTATTTGAATGATTGCGCCAGGCATCGGTCCGACTTGTTCAGGACCGACTGAAGAACACCTCTAAAGCGCGTTCAGATTAACAATCGAAATTAAAGACGGCAAGCGCTTTTTATTGAAAGCGATTTCATAGGGACGATAAAGACATTATGACGCACTGCAATTGCGGGTTAAACCGGAGGCGCTCCCCGCAAGGCCGCGGACAGCCGTGTGCGGGAGCGCACAGACCGCAAGAATTACTGCCACGGGCCGTGGTGCGGGTAGAAACTGCATGGCCAAAAATGCTTCATAAGTGAAACAGATTTCGGCGCGGATAACGACATGATGCTATTTGCCAGCGATTCTCAATTACCTATGAATGACTCGCTCATCGGTAAATGCGCTGCAATTAAAAATGAAAACCGTGTGAAACAGCTTAATAATTTTCGCGATGTTATAGCGATGAAAACGATTACCTGGCGCGTCGTTTTCAAAGCGTGCGCGCCGAGCGCCGCAACGCGAGCTGCTGATGGCGCACGAGCAGCACGCTCAAGCCGATGCAAACAAACATCAGCACCGCGTTAATGGCCAGGCTCAACTGGAACGCGTGGGCGTACGCGGCCGGCGTCGAACCTGCGCCGCTCCCGCCGAGTGCGCCGAAGAATGCGCCGCTGATCGCTGCGGTGCCGAACGCCGAGCCGATCTGCAAGGTCGATGAAACCACGCCCGACGCAAGCCCCGCTTTTTCGGGTGCGACTTCGAGCAGCACGATGCGCATGATCGACGGCAGCAGCAAACCATGACCGACGCCCGCGCACACGAGACCCGCGTAGAACGCGAGGTCCGGCGCGGCGGCTTCGCTTGCGGCCCAGCCGGTTATCGTGAAGCCTAGCGTCATCATCGAAAAGCCCAGCGTGAGCACATGCCCGCCGATGCGCTTCACGACCGCCGGCGAAGTCAGCGGCCCGATCACGAAGCCGATCGCGAACGGCATGATGGCGATACCGGACGCGAGCGGCGTCCAGTGAAGGCCGGTTTGCAGATAGATGCCGTAGGTCAGGAAAAACGCGCTGTTGCAATAGAACAGAAACGCGAGCACGAGGCCGAGCGCGAACGCGCGGTTGCGGAACAATTGCAGATCGACGAGCGGATGCCCGCCGCCGCGCTCCACGCGCTTTTCGGTGGCGACGAAGAGCGCGAACGCCGGCACCGCGAGCGCGAACATCGCGAAAGTCCATGCGGGCCAGCCGGCTTCGCGACCGTGCGTCATCGGATAGATCACGAGCAGCAACACCGCGGAAAGCAGCGCGACGCCCTTCATGTCGAGGCCGGTGCGCGTGGCGGGCTGATTCTCGGGCACGAACTTCCAGGTGCCGAAAAACGCCGCGACACCGATCGGAATATTGATCAGGAAGATGATTCGCCAGTCGAGGCCGAACGGGTGATAAGTGATCAGCGCGCCGCCGCCGAGCTGCCCGACGATCGACGAGAGGCCGAATACGAAGCCGTAAAAACTCATCACGCGGGTTTGCTGATGCAGCGGCACGACGGCGCGGATCGTGGCGAGCACTTGCGGCGCCATGATCGCCGCGGCCATGCCCTGGACGATGCGCGAGATCACCAGCATGTGGCCGCTCGTCGCGAAACCGCACAGCGCCGACGCAATCACGAAGGCGGCCATGCCCGTCATGAACATGCGGCGCCGGCCGAACAGATCGCCGAGCCGTCCGCCGGTAATCAGCAGCACCGCGTACACCGACGCGTAGGCGGATACGACGAGCTGCAGTTGCGCGTCGGTCGCGTTCAGGCCGGTGCGAATCGACGGCAGCGCGAGGTTGACGATGAAGTAGTCGAGCGGCGCGAGAAAAGCGCCGACGAACAGCACGGCCAGCGCGAGCCCCTGGCGCGCGAAGCGCGGCGCGGGCGGGTCGGCCGCGGGCGCGGTGTGCGCGGTGTGCGCGGCGCTCGCCGCAACCGAGCCTGGACACACGGCGACGTGCGAAGCACTGCAACCTGCTGCGCGTGACACGCCGGCCAAAGCAGCGGACGAAGGGGACGAGATAGACGAAGACGGCGAAACAGGCTCAGATTTCATGACTGATCGTTCAATAAATCGGCAAAAAAATTTAGACGAGGGCCCGCATCGCGACATCGACGATGCCGGTCAGCGCGTCTTCCTTATGGGCAACGCGGCCCAGCACGCGCAGACCCTGCATGACGCACAGCAGGAAATCGCCGACGGCTTTTTCGTCGAGCGTGGAATTGAATGCGCCGCTTGCCTGACCGCGGATCACCGATGCGGCCAGCAACGTAGCCATGCGGCGCTGGATGGCGGCGACGCGGCTGCGCAACTCGTCGTCGCCGGGCTGCATTTCGAGCGTGGTGTTGGTGATGAAGCAGCTACGCTCGCCGGACAACCCGCACGCGACCCGCGCGTAATGCAGCAATGCATTGCGCAGCGCCTCTTCCGGCAGCACGGGTGCGTTCAGCCGCTCGGCGAGACGCGCCACCGAGCCCTCGGCGTAGTGATCGAGCGCGGCGAGCATGATGCCGTGCTTGTCGCCGAATACGCCGTACAGACTGCCCCGCTGCAGACCGGTGGCTTTGCAAAGGTCGTCGATCGAGGTGGCGTGATAGCCGTGGTTCCAGAACACCTGGCTTGCGCTGGCGAGCACGGCGTGTGTGTCGAACTCGCGTGGCCGGCCGCGCGAGCCGATAGGTCCCGCCTTCTTCGGCGACGAATGGGGTTGACCGGTTGGCTTCATGCAACCGATATTATGACTAACCGTTCAACAAATCAACCCGGAATCTCGTAGGCTGCGCGGCGCGTGCATTGTCACTTGTCCCTGCACAATAGACCGCAAAAATTGAGCAATAGCCTCGCAAACGCCGCTGGACTGCCGCGCATTAGGCCTCGAAAAACGAAAGCTGTTTTGAATCTTTAGTGGTCGGCTGCTTTCGCGCAGGGTCGACCATGGATACTCACCGTTGCAATAGTTCAAGACGTCTTTGCCTCGCCCGCAGAGCCGCACCGACGCTCGATCAGCGTCTTTGGCTCTTGCGACAATAAGGCGCAAATAAGGCGCAAAACGCAGAGATATCGGCAGGCATGCGCAGGGCCAGCAGCTATTCTTCAGACGCTGTGACCAACGCATTTGCGCTCGGCTCTGCGGGTCATCTGCAGCCCTTCCGCTCGTACGCGGAGAAGGGGGTGTATGTCACGTCCAAAACTTCCTCGGCCTGCGCGACGCACACTGCGGCGTCAACATTCAAACGCAGCCTTCCTGCTGGCCATCGGCATTTCGCTGAGTGGACTGTCCCTGACACCTGTGGCGCTCGCGGCGGGCGGCCTTCCACAAGGCGGCACATACGTGGCCGGCACCGGCGCGATCGCAAGCCAGGGCAACGGCCTCCTGATCACGCAGCCAGGTTCAACGCGCGGCGTGATCGACTGGAACAGCTTTTCGATCGGCAAAACCAACAGCGTCACGTTCGATAACGGCTCCGGCGCGACGCTGAACCGGGTGACGGGTGGTTCACCCTCTGCCATCCTCGGCAGGCTCGGTGCGACGGGCAGCGTCTATTTGATCAATCCGCAGGGAATCGTCGTCGGACCATCGGGCGTTATTACGACCGGCGGACGTTTCGTTGCGTCGACGCTGGACATCTGCAACGACGCGTTCATGCAGGGCAGCGGATCGCTCACGCTGTCGGGCACCTCGAACGCATCCGTGATCAATCTCGGCAAGATCAGTTCGAGCGGCGGCGACATATTCCTGATTGCGCGACACGACGTCGTCAACGCCGGCACGGTCGCAGCGCTCAACGGCACGGCGGAGCTGGCCACGGGCGAGCAGGTGCTGCTGCAGGATTCGGCCGGCAGCAAGCAGGTGTTCGTGCAGACAGGCAGTCAGGGCACGGTCTCCAACAAGGGGCGGATAACCGCCGCTCAGATCAGTCTGCAGGCCGCCGACGGCAACGTGTATGCGTTGGCGGGAAGAGGCACGCGTATCCGCGCGACGGGCACCGCGAGCCGCGACGGCCATGTGTGGCTCGTTGCCGACAGCGGCCATGTCGGGCAGTTCGGCAAGATCGCCGCAAGCAACGCCGACGGCAGCGGCGGAACGGTCGACACGCAAGCGGCGCAACTGGAATTGGGCGGGCACGCGGTGGTGCATGCAGGCCTGTGGAATCTCTCGACGCCTGCTTTCACAATCGACGGCGCCGCTGCGCATGCGTTGCAGCGCAGCCTGAACTCGGGCACCTCTGTCGATATCACCGCGACGGGTGCCAACGGCGCGACGGGCGACCTGGGTGTCGCATCGAGCGTGCGCTGGCACGGTCCCGCTTCTCTCACGCTTGCCGCCTACCACGACGTCTCCATAGCGACGAGTACGACCCTCGCGAACGACGGCGCAGGCAATCTGACCTTGCGCGCCGACGCATCGGGCATCGACAACGGCGGCAGCGTCATCAACCACGGCACGATCGACTGGTCGAAGAGTACGGGCATCGTCCGCGCGCTCTACGACATGAACGGCAGCTATACCGCCGGGACAAACCTCGCAAACGCCGCATGGACAGCGGCTCCGTATAGCGGTCTCGTCACGCAGGTGACCGGCTATAAGCTGGTCAATTCGTTGACCGACCTGCAGGGCATCTCGCTCGACCTCGCGGGCAACTACGCACTGGGCAAGGATCTCGACGCCAGTGCGACCGATACATCATTCGCTTTCTCTTCGCTCGGCAATGCCACCACTCCCTTCTCCGGACAATTCGACGGCATGGGCCACGTTATAGACAGGTTTTCACAGCGCGAACAAGGTTCGCCGGTGCCGGGGCTGGGACTGTTCGGTGTGATCGGGCCGATGGGAGTCGTGCGCAATGTGGGGATGACGAATGCGAAGCTCAGCACGTATGTCTATTTTCCAGCGGGAATCGCGTTCGGCATTCTGGCCGGCCTGAACCAGGGCACGATCACGTACGCCTATACGAGTGGGACGCGCGGCACCGCATCGTTCGAAGGTGCGACGAGCGGTGGACTGGTGGGACGCAACGACGGCCTGATCGAGCGCTCGTGGAGCAGCGCGTTCGTCGGGTCGGCCGGTTTGCTCGGCGGACTGGTCGGCCTCAATGAAGGGACAATTCTGCAATCCTATGCAACCGGCGTTGCGAGTGCGGGCAATCACGGCGTGGCCGGAGCGCTGGCAGGCTTCAACGGCGGTAGCATCTCCCAGTCGTATGCAACGGGCACGTCGTATGGCAGTCTGAGCACCGGCGGCCTCGTCTATGAGAACGCCGGCACAATCGAGCAGTCGTTTGCGGCCGGGCTGGTGCAAGGTTATTGCTGCGCGCCGCCGGATACGCCCACCAGCTTCGGCGGCATCGCGGCGTACAACCACCCGGACCCCAACGCGGGGATCTCCGCCAACGTCTACTGGGACAAACAGACGACGACCCGCAGCGTCAGCGCCGGAACCGGCCCGCAACTGCCGGCATCCAACGGCCTCACCACCGCGCAGATGAGCGATCCGGCAAGCTTCGTCGGCTGGGACTTCGGACCGACCGGCGCGTGGGTCATGCCGGCCGGCGCGAGTCACCCTGTCCTGCGCTGGCAACCGAGCCATTAACCGGGCTATTGGCCGACCTATTCACTTTCGCACCGAGTCGCCCTTCTTTCATCCTGGCGGGATGTGCCTGGTTGCGGCCAGTGGCGCCTTTGCTGTTGATGCAATTTGCGCTGCCGCTGGCGGCAATACTGCTCAACGGTGTCTCATAGTACAGCTTGCCAGCGCGGCGCAATCAGGCGGTAACCGCTAGAATCTGCGGTTTTAGACAGGAATACGCCAATGTCTTTTGCGTCGCTTGGCCTGATCGATCCCTTGCTGCGTAACATGCGGGACCTCAATTACCAGACACCTACGCCGGTGCAGGCCAAGGCGATTCCTGCTGTGCTGAGTGGCAAGGACGTCATGGCTGCGGCACAAACCGGTACTGGAAAAACGGCGGGTTTTGCGCTGCCGCTGTTGCAACGGCTGGTGCAACAGGGCCCGGCGGTGTCGAGCAACCGCGCGCGTGTTCTGGTGCTGGTGCCCACCCGTGAACTGGCTGAACAAGTGCTGCAAAGCTTTATCGATTACGGTAAAGGCCTCGATTTACGATTTCTGGCCGCCTACGGCGGTGTGAGTATCAACCCGCAGATGATGAAGTTGCGCAAAGGCGTCGACGTGCTCGTTGCCACGCCGGGCCGTTTGCTGGATCTCAATCGCCAGAACGCAGTGCAGTTCGATCAGGTACAAACGCTGGTACTGGATGAAGCCGACCGCATGCTGGATCTGGGCTTTGCGCGCGAGCTCAACGCTGTGTTCGCTGCGTTGCCCGCAGAGCGCCAGACGTTGCTGTTCTCCGCCACGTTTACGGATGATATCCGCGCCCTGGCGGCGGGCATTTTGCATGGCCCCGTCGACATCAGCGTCAGCCCGCCCAATGCCACGGCCAGCAAAATCAGGCAGTGGGTGGTGCCGGTGGATAAAAGGAACAAGCCTGATCTCTTCATGCACCTTGTGGCTCAGAACAACTGGGAGCACGCGCTGGTGTTCGTCAAGACCCGCAATGGCGTGGATTACCTGGCGGCCATGCTGGATGAAGCGGGCTATGCGGTCGACACCATCCACGGCGACAAACCGCAACCCGCGCGCATGCGTGCGCTCGAGCGCTTCAAGACGGGCGAAGTCAATATGCTGGTCGCCACCGATGTGGCTGCGCGCGGGCTGGATATCGACGACCTGCCGCTGGTGATCAACGTTGATCTGCCGATCGTGGCGCAAGACTATGTGCACCGCATTGGCCGTACCGGCCGCGCTGGCGCCAGCGGCGTAGCGGTGTCCCTTGTGTGTGCCGACGAAGCGCCGCAACTGGCCGCGATTGAAGCGCTGATCCGGCAAACGCTGCGCCGTGAAGAGGAGCCGGGTTTTGAAGCCGAACACCGCGTGCCGCAAACCAGCGCGATGGGCGAGACCGTCAAAGCGCCACAGGCTGCGCCGGGCGCCAGCCAACTGACGAGCAAAAAGCCGCGCCCGCAAATTGGCGAAAACAAACGCAAGCCTGCGGCGCAGCGCGCAGTGGCCGCGGATAAAGCCACAAGGTTGTCCAGCGGTAGTCCATTCAGCGTGCAAAAGCCGCGCAGCAAAGCCGCCAGCAAACCAGTTGCGAATTCAGCCAAGCCGGCTGGCAAACTCGCCGGTGGCCGCGGCAAACGCCAACCCTGATCCGTGGGGATGAGTAACCGCAGCCCTGGAACAGCGTCGCGGCTTGCGGCCAGCTTGCAGGCAAACCGTCCTGGAGCTAAATCCGCTCCGCAAGCGCACCGGCCAGAAAATCCGTCGCACTGCGCACGCGGGTCGGCACAAACCGTCGCTTGGGCCAGATCAAGCTGACCTCCCTTGGCTGCTGTACGAAATCGTCCAGTACGGTGACGATGTCGGATTGCTGGAACTCGCCCACCAGCGAAGCGCGGTGGAACATGCCGATGCCGACGCCGGCCAGCACGCCCGCAAGAATCGTCTCCACGCTATTGGACGACAGATTGCCCCGCACCGGCAAATTGAACGGCCCCTGCGGCCCGGCGAACGGCCAGTCCGTCATCTCGCCATAGACCAGACAGTTGTGATCCGCGAGATCGGCAGGAGTACGAGGTACACCGTGCTGCTCGAAGTAACGGCGCGATCCGGCGCACACGAGTGAGGTGGCAGCCACACGACGCACCACCGAATCGGGCTCTTCAACGGGACTCACGCGAATCGCAAGATCGATCCTGTCTTCCACCATATCCCGCACGGCGTCCGACAGCACCATATCGATGCGCAAGCCAGGATGTCGCGCCAGCAATCCGGGAATCAGTGGAAGCACGTGCAGGCGACCGAACGTCGACGGCGCCGCGATCCTGATGAGGCCCGAAACCTCGAGCGTGGTGCTGGTCAGCTCGCTATCCGCCACCTGGATTTCGTCCACCAGTGGACGCATGCGGTCGTAGTACAGCCGCCCCAGATCGGTCAGCGTCACCTTGCGCGTACTGCGATGGAGCAGCGCCACGCCGAGGCGCTTTTCCAGCGCGTTCACGGCCTTACTGATGGCGGACTGCGACTCGCCAATCCTTCGCGCGGCTGCGGAAAAGCCGCTTGCCTCCACGACGGCAAAAAATGCGTTCAATTCGTCAAACCGATCCATCCCGCGACTCCGGCTACGTCCATTCGACAACTAATTCCAGTTTGGAATAGATCCTATGATAGTTAGCGTGATTATCATTCGATTCGGCGCAAATTACTATTCTCCGCAAGCTGACTCAAAGCAGGAGAACAAAGATGAGCCGGGCTCGCTCCGCGAGGGCGGCTCGCTCGTACGGGCGAGACGCCGCAACTGGGCGCCGCTCATCTTCCAGCATCTCATCAAACCCGAGTGAGTCCCGCGCCGGGCCTCACTCGGCAGCATCACAATCCATCGCTCACCCGTTAGAGAACCACCATGTACGAAACAATCAAGTGGCCCGAGGAGATGAAACCGAGCCGCTCTCCGATCCATTTCACCAACGAGCTCGAGGTCTCGGCATCCGTCGAAACAATCTGGTCCCTGCTCACCGATTTCGACTCCTGGCCAGCTTTCTATCCCGGTGTTCAGCACGTGCAGCCGCTTGACGGAGGCGATCACTTTGGCCTTGGTACGACATTCGAGACGAACCTCGCCGGCCAGGACGTCTTCGCATCCGTGCAGGAGTTCGAGCCGATGACCCGCATCGCGTGGGGCGGCTATCCAAAGGTCTCCACAACGTCCAGGGCCTACCACGCCTGGATCATCACGCCTACCGCAAGCGGGTGTCATCTGTGGACAGAGGAGACGATGCAGGGACCGCACTGGCTGGAACTCGCGAAGCAGGCACCCGACGTGTTCTGGCTCACCCACGAGAAGCTGCTCAGGAACCTCGCCCAGATCGCCACCGCGCCTGAGCATTCCCGTGGCTAACCCAACCGAAAAAAAGGGATTCGATACATGATCGACAAAGTCAACTGGCCGGAACGCTATGACCCGCGTACCTCGGCAATTTACGCGCTCAACGACATCGACGTGAAAGCGCCACCGGAAGTGGTTTGGAAACTGCTCGTCGACGCCGAGCGCTGGTCGCGATACTTTCCGGCCGAGGATCAGGTCCGGATATTGTCCGGCGAGTCGGAACTCGCGCTCGGCACACGCTACGGCCGCGTGACGGTCGGCTATCCGATGTCACTGGTCGTCACTGAATGCGTGCCGAATCGCCGGCTCGCGTGGGCCACAACGGTCGATGGCGATGAAACAGGTTCGAGCGCCTATCACGGCTGGGTGATCACGCCAACGAAAGAAGGTTGTCACCTGCTGACCGAAGAGACACAGCAAGGCCAGTTCTTTGTGGAACTGATCGGTAGCAGACATCCTGGCGCGCTCTATCGCTATCACCAGGATTGGGTCGAATGCCTCGCCCGGGCCGCCGAAGCAGAACTAGAAGCAGAACTAGAAGCAGAACGGAGATAAGCGCTATGAAGATCGAACTCAATGGCCGCAAGGCAATCGTTACGGGCTCCACTGCCGGCATCGGACGGGCAATTGCCGAAGGGCTCGCGCGCGCCGGCGCTGTGGTCGTACTTAATGGCCGAACCCAGGAGCGGGTCGATGCTGCGCTGCGCGAGATGCGCGCCATTCTGCCGAATGCGGAATTGACCGGCGTGGCCGCCGACGTTGCGACAGCCGAAGGCTGCGCGGCCCTGTTTGCACACGCGCCGGAGGCCGACATTCTTGTCAACAACGCAGGCACAGCGCGGCTAAACGACTTTTTCGCACAGGACGACAGCGAATGGCTCGACCTCTTCCAGCTCAACGTGATGAGTGGCGTTCGCACCGCCCGCTATTACGTGCCCAAAATGGCGAAACAGGGTTGGGGGCGCGTCGTGTTCGTCAGTAGCGAGTCAGGGCTGAATATCCCGAAAGAAATGATCGACTACGGTGTGACCAAGACCGCGATGCTCGCGGTGTCGAGGGGGCTAGCCGAACTGGTTGCCGGTACAGGCGTGACCGTCAATGCCGTGCTGCCCGGCCCGACCAACTCTGAGATCCTTTCGAACTGGATGAAGGCGACCGCGCGAGAGCAAGGGATCACGCAAGAGCAGGCTGAACAACAGTTCCTGAAGAACTCGCGGCCCACATCGCTGATCAATCGTTTCGCCACTACGGACGAAGTTGCGAACATGGTTGTGTATGCATGCTCTGAGCAGGCGTCCGCAACGACGGGTGCAGCGTTGCGTGTCGATGGGGGCGTGGTTCGTTCAATTGCGTGATTGCATGGGCAGATATTCACTATCCATGAGCCGCATGCCACGACTCACGCGAAACCTGCACAACAAAGTCCCTATTGAGCTTCTCGATCCTCGGACATCCCAGCAATGCGAGGTCTACGTCGATCTCTCTTCTTAGCAACTGCAACGCATGCCGAACGCCCGCATGACCGCCGACGGCCAGGCCGTACATCGCTGGTCTGCCCACGAGGACCATACGCGCTCCCAGCGACAGCGCCTTTATAACGTCTGTGCCGCGGCGAACGCCACTGTCGAGGATAACCGGCATGTCGCCGGCAACGGCAGTAATGGCCGGAAGCGCATCGAGCGTTGCAAGCGCGCCGTCGAGCTGCCGCCCGCCGTGATTAGAGACAATAATGCCGTCCGCGCCTGCCTGTTTGGCCCGCAGGGCATCGTCGGGATGAAGGATTCCCTTCACCACCAGAGTCCCTTTCCACTGACTTCGAATCCAGTGGATGTCGTTCCAGCAGAGCGCTGCACGGCCACTGCGGTGGTCGCCGGTCGCGCCGGTGATGATCGGTCCGCCCCGGTTGGCCGTGAAGTTTTCGAAATGCGGAACACCTTGCGTAAGCAGCGTGCGTCCAAACGTCGACAGAAGCCATCTGGGCCTTGCCAGACCACCATAGACCAGGCGGCGGCTTAGCCGCAGCGGTACGCTGAAACCGTTGCGCAGTTCGTTTTCCCGTTGCGCGGCCAATGGCACGTCAACAGTAATCACAAGAACACCGAACCCGGCCCTTTCGATACGCGCGAGCAATGGCGTGATCGTCGATCGGTCGGCACTCAAATACCCCTGATACCAACTGCCGGGTGCTGCCATTGCCACCTTTTCGAGGGGAACGGTCGACGCTGCGCTCAGAACGAAGGGCACTTTCGCGTCGCGAGCGGCCGCCGCGAGTTGCAGGTCACCCTCATAGGCACAGAGCCCGGCGAGCCCCATCGGCGCTATTCCCACCGGAGACGTGTAACGTTGCCCAAAAATCTCCACTTCTTGCGAGCGCTCGGCGACGCCAGTGAGCATTCTCGGTACGAGTACCCAACGATTGAAAGCCGTGCGGTTTCCCACTACGGCGCGGTGGTCTTCCGCGCCACCGCTTACATAGCCGAAGATGCTGGCCGGCAGCCGCCGGGACGCGCTTCGCTCCAGGTCCGCGATCGACAGGTGATTGCTGAGACGCATCAGACCCCCGGACCGATAATCATATTTGGCGTGAGCAGGTTGGGATCGGTGCGCAGGACGAGAACTGCCGGGCGGCCTGCCTCGCGTGCGCGTTGGAATGCGTCTGGAAAGTCCACCGTGCGCTCAACGCTTTCCGCGTAAGCACCATAAGCGCGGGCAAGTCCGACAAAATCGGGACTCTGCAATGTCGTGCCAATGACCCGCCCAGGATAGTGACGATGCTGATGCATTCGAATGCTGCCGTACATGCCGTTATCGACAACGATCACAATGACTCGCGCATCGTACTGCACGGCAGTTGCCAACTCCTGACCGGTCATGAGGAAGCATCCATCTCCGGCGAAACAGACCGCAGGCCGATCAGGTTTCTGAAGCGCCGCGGCGATGGCGGCGGGCAATCCATATCCCATCGCGCCACTCGTTGGAGCAAGCTGAGTGCGCCAACCGCGATAACGGAAGAATCGTTGAACCCAAAGAGTATAGTTGCCCGCGCCGTTGCTTACGATCGCATCCTCGGGCAACGCTTCATCGATGTGAGACACGACAGCGCCCAGATCGATTGAACCGCTATTAGGGGGAGGCGCACGTCGAGCCTCATAGTCGGCGTGCGCGGCTTGCGTCCATTCGGCCCACACGGGCTTTGTCGGCGATTCAAGCCTGGCGACGGCGCGCGCAAATTCCGCCATGCCCGAATTGATGGGGAGATCCGCCCGGTACACACGCCCCAGCTCGTTCGCGTCGCGATGCACATGCACGAGCTTGACTGCCGGCGTTGGGATAGAAAAAAGCTCGTAGCCGAGTGTGCTCGTCTCGCCGAGGCGAGGTCCAATCGCAAGCAGCAAATCCGCTTCCCGTAAGCGCGCGGCAAGCGCCGGGTCCATTCCCAGACCCGCTTCGCCGGCGTAATGTCGATCGCGGTTGTCATACAGGTCTTGTCGCCGGAATGTGCAGACAACCGGCAAATCAAACCTGGTCACGAACTGGCGGAGATCGTCGCAGGCCTCGCGGCTCCAGGCCCCGCCGCCGAGAAGAACGATCGGCTTGCATGCCTCGGACAGCAGCTTCTCAACGCGGGCCAACTGTTCGCTCGCCGGTTGCATCGTGATCGTCTGATAAGGGAGTGGCGGCACGACCTTTTCTACTGGTGCCGTCTCAACGAGCATGTCTTCGGGCAAGGCGATCACCACAGGCCCTGGACGGCCCGACGTTGCGACGTGGAAGGCGCGGCTGATCAACTCGGGGATCCGGGCTGCCGAATCGATTTGAGTGACCCACTTGGCCACCTGGCCAAACATCTGCCGGTAGTCGATTTCCTGCCACGCTTCCCTCTCGAGCGTATCGCGTGCGACTTGCCCAACAAAAACGATCATGGGCGTGGAATCTTGCCGCGCGGTGTGTATTCCGATTGATGCGTTTGTCGCCCCTGGCCCTCGCGTCACGAAACAGACGCCTGGTCGATTGGTCAGCTTGCCATGCGCCTCCGCCATGTTCGCGGCTCCACTCTCGTGCCTGCAAACCACGAGCTTGATGTCATCTGCGACATCGTACAGAGCGTCCAGCACCGCCAAAAAACTCTCGCCTGGAACGGTGAAGATCGTGTTGACCGACTGCGCACGCAATGCATCGACCAGGATGCGTGCGCCGGTAATGTCCCGGTTTTCGTTTGCCATACGTATCTTTTGAAAAACAGTCAGAGTTTCGTCAGTCGCCCGTCCAGCACCAAAGCTTCGCATCGCTAATCGTCATGCTCCAGGCATGCCGGCTTCGCTTCTTCGGCTCGCCTCCAGGTTGCCTCGTGTTTCCGGAACGATGAATGCCCCGACGAGGAAGAGCGCCGAAACACCGAGAAGAAACCACGACAGCGTCGCGGGCAACTGCTGCTCGCTTGCTGAGAGAAGCGAGACGAACGTCGGCATCATGCCGCCAAGCGCAAATCCGATATTCCACGAAAGCCCGGTGCCGCTCGCCCGAATCGCTGTGGGGAAGCGCTCATTCAAAAAGATCAGCAGCGGCGCGTAACTTGCCCCGCCGAGAACTGCGAGGAGCAGCGTGTAGCCCGCCAATAGAGGCACGCTGTCTGTCTTCGTCATCAATATGTACAGGATGGGAAGCAGTGCGAGGCGCAGAACACCCGCTCCGATGAATACTTTTTTGCGGCCGAAAAAGTCACTCGCCGCACCGATTGCTATCGCTGCTGCTATTGAAAGCAAACCGGTCGCCATGAGAATGGTTGAAGTCGTACCGTTCGGCAGGTGCTTGACGACCTTCAGGAAGGTCGGCAAATAGCCAGAGCAGAGGTAATAACCTGCACCGCTTGACGTTGTCATGATGACGTTGACGATCATGACCCGGCGATATTCGGAGGAAAAGAGCGTTCGCAGCGGCGAAGATTGCTTCGACACGGCGGCCTTGCGTGCAGCCTTTCGCGCATGCTGCTCTTTCCAGAACGGAGACTCCTCGAGTCTCAGGAACAACAGCGCGCCGAGGAGCGAGGTTATCAATCCGGCAAAGAACATGACGCGCCATCCCCACACTTCGAATTGCGGACCCGGAAACAGCGCCGACGCGATGAAAAAGACAATAGAGGCAAGCAGTCCGCCGATGCCCGCCCCACCCCCGCCGATCAGGCCCGAAACCGCGCCTCGCCAGTGAGGCGGCACGGATTCGGTCCCCAACGTGTGCGAGGAAGCAACGACACCGCCGACAAACACGCCCTGCACCAGGCGAAGAAGCACAAACAGGATTGGCGCTATGACACCAGCCTGTGCAATCGTCGGCAGCGTCCCAAACACTGCCGTGCTTATGCCCACGCCGAACACGGCAATCTGCATTGCACGCTTGCGCCCATTCCGGTCCGCGTACGATCCAAAGAGAGCGGAGCCGATGGGCCGCATCAGCAGCGTCACGGCGAACGACGCATACACGCCTGCGAGAGACAGCGTTGGATGATCCGATGGAAAGAACAGCTTGCCGACGACAGGCGCGACATACAGCAGAATGAACAGGTCAAACAGGTCGAGCGCCCATCCAAAACAGGATGCGGCGGCGGCTATAACAATGCTTCTATTGCTTTGCGTCGCCGTATTCCGCGCGCCAGCTAATGTCGTTTCCATCAATTGTCTCCTTCAATGTACGTCGCCAGAAACGTCAAGTTGTGGCCGGTAGCCGTTCTCCGCGGCGTCATGTTTGTTTGTTGTGCTGCGGATGGCTGAGTGCTTCGGGCCTAGCTGCCGCGAAACACCGGTTTGCGCTTGCCGTGGAAAGCCTCCACTCCCTCGCGGAAATCGTCCGACGCGCGCAGCCGGCTATAGCAATGCCCTTCGAGTTCGATCGCAATCGAGAGCGGCGAGTCTTCCGTATCGTTCAGCAGCTTCTTCGCGGTGCGTTGCGCGAGCGGCGAGAACGCGCGCAGTTCGTCGACGAGCGCATCGGTCGCCGACTCCAGTTCCGCATCGGCTACGCAGTCCACCGCGATGCCCCAGTCGTACGCCTGCTTGCCCGGGATGCGGCGCGAGCGCATCACGATGTCCTTCGTGCGGCCGATGCCGACCATCGACTGCAAACGCGCCGAGCCGCCCGAGCCGGGAATCTGGCCGAGCTTCTGCTCCGGCAGCGCATAAAACGTCGTATCGGTGACGATGCGGAAATCGCATGCCAGCGACAACTCGAAGCCCACGCCGAAGCAGAAGCCGCGATTCGCCGCGATCACCGGTTTCGAGCAGCGCGCGGGCGCCGCGATATTCCACGCGAGCTTCGATACGTGTTCCGGCGACGCTTCCAGAAAGCCCTTGATGTCGCCGCCACTCGAGAAGTGCTCCCCCTTCGCGCGCACGACGATCACGCGCACGCGGTCGTCCTCGTCGAGGGCTTCGAACACGGCGCGCAACTGGTCGCGTGCGTGCATCGAAATGACGTTGAACGGCGGACGGTGCAGCACGATGTCCGCGCGCTCGCGCTGCGCGTCGATGTCGACCGAGAAGCCGTCGAGATCTTGCAGCAGCGTCTGGCCGCGATGGTTGAGATCGCTCATTGTGGGTTACTCCTTGGTGATTGTGGTTTCTGCAGGTCGTGCGGCCTGCGTATTCGAATCGGTCGTGTACTCGCCCGCTTGCAGCTTGCGGCGCAAAATCTTGCCGACCGGCGACTTCGGAATGTCGTCGACGAAAACGTAATCGCGCGGACGCTTGAAGTTGACGAGATCGGACTGGCGGCACCATGCATCGAGCGATTCCGAATCGACGTACTCGCGGCGCTTGATGAAAGCAACCACGCGCTGGCCCCAGCGCTCGTCCTTGACGCCTGCGACCGCGACTTCGTCGACGGCGGGATGCAGCGACAACACCGATTCGATATCCACCGGCGAGATGTTTTCTCCGCCGCTGATGATCATGTCGTCGACGCGGCCCGTCACATAGAGATCGCCGTCGCGGTCGAGATAGCCTGTGTCTCCGGTGAAGTACCAGCCGTCGCGCAAGCTCTTCGCATCCGCGTCCGGACGATGCCAGTAGCCTTCGAAAGCTTCGTCGCCGAGCAGGTCCACGATGATCTGCCCTTCTTCGCCGGTGTCGGCGATCTCATCGGGCGAAAGAGCATCGAGCTTCACCACGCGCAGCCGCGTATTGATGCCCGCGCGGCCCGCGCTGCCGGGTTTCCTGGTTGCATCCTGATCGATGCTGAACGTGTAGACCTCGGACGAACCATAGTGGTTGACGAACAGCTCCGGCTCGAACGCGGCCGAGAGGCGCTTGAGCAGGCCGTCGTTCATCGGTGCGCCGGCGAAGCCGAGCTTTCTGACCGACGAGGTATCCGTGCCGGGGAAGGCGCTGTCGGCAAGCAGATCGTGATAAAGCGTCGGCACCAGATAGAGGCAGGTGAGCGCGTGCTTCGAGATGCATTCGAGCGCGAGCTTCGCGTTCCAGCGCCGCACGCAGACGAAAAGGCCATCCACGAGCGCCATCGCGAGCAGCGAGCGCACGCCCATCGTGTGATAGAGCGGCATCACGCCGAGCGTGCGTTCGCCGCGCCGGTAGAGGTTTTGCGCGACGTGCGCGAGCGCGCCCGCGCGTTCGTGCCGATGCCGCCGCGGCACGCCCTTCCCTTTGCCCGTCGTGCCCGATGTGTAGAGGATCAGCGAGATGTCGTCGGCGGTGGCGTGCGTCGTGTCGCTCGCAGCGCCGCTGCGCGTTCGTTCGACGATGAGCGTATCGAAGGCGGCGGTTCGGCCGGGAGCATCGTCGAGTCCGATACGCGGCACTTTTTGTGCGGCGGCGCTCTGCGCGACGGCAGCGGCGCTGACGGGTTCGTAGACGATCGCCTTCGCTCCCGAGTCGGTCACGCAGTAGTCCAGTTCGTCCGGCTTCGCGCGCCAGTTGATCGGCACGATGACGATGCCTGCAAACTGTCCGGCCCAATGCAGCGTCGCCATTTCCCAGCGGTTTTGCAGCACGACGAGCAGCTGGTCGCCGCGTTGCAGGCCCAGTTCGCGCAGGCCATCGGCGACACTCAGGATCATGCGATGCCACTGCGCGTAGGTCAGTTGCACATCGCCATCGACGAGCGCGAGCGCGTGCGGGCTACGCTCGACGCTCTGCAGGAACGTGCGTCCGAGATCAAGCATGTTCGACCTCCGTCGTGCCTGCCTCGGCCCGGCGGCGCGCCGCAACGTCGAGCACCGCGGCCACGATGGGTGTGTAACCCGTACAGCGGCAGATATGACCCGACAGCATCTGCCGCACCTGCTCTTCGGATGGATTCGGCACGCGCCGCAGATAATCCGCGCACGACATCAAAATTCCCGCCGTGCAGAAGCCGCATTGCAGCGCGTGATGCCGCTGGAACGCCTGCTGAAGGTCGCCAAGCGTCTGATCGGGCGCGAGGCCCTCGACGGTATCGATACGCCGGCCATCGGCCTGCACGGCAAGCATCAGACACGAGCGCGCCGCGACGCCATCGACCTGCACGGTACATGCGCCGCATACGCCATGCTCGCAGCCCACGTGCGTGCCCGTCGCGCCGAGTTCGTGCCGAATGAAGTCCGACAGCAGTTCGCGCGGCTCGCAATGGCCGCTTCGTTCGCGGCCGTTCAGCGTCAGCGCGATCCGCTGCGCTTCGCCGTGCCGCATGATGGTGTCCGTCTTGCTCACTTTGCCTCCTCGATCACGCGCCATCCGAGTTGCCGCACCAGATTCCGGCGATATTTCGCGCCGATGTGCGCGTCGTCCTGCGCGTTCAGTTTCCAGCTCAAATCGTTCAGTGCACCGCGCAGGTCGTCGCCCTGCAGACGCGGCCATTGCTCCGTCACCGGCCGGTCCGCGACGCCGCCGACTGCGATACGGATCGACTCGTCGGTGACGACCGCAGCACACGCGACGATCGCGAAATCGCCGTGCCGCGCGGAAAATTCCGTGAATGCATAGCGCTCGCCCGGGCGGCGCAGCGGAAAGCGCACCGCTTCAACAAGTTCATCCGGCTCGCGCGCGGTCATCAGCATTCCCTGAAAGAAGTCCTGCGCGGCGAGCGTGCGGCGCTTCCTTCGCGAGCGCAGCATCACGTCGCCGCCAAGCGCGGAAAGCACGAGTGGCAACTCCGCGCTCGGGTCCGCATGCGCGATCGAACCGCACACGGTCCCGCGATTGCGAATCTGGAAGTGCGAGATATGCGGGAAAGCCATCGCGAGCAGCGGCGCTTCGTCGGCGAGCGTGCTGCGCCATTCGACGCTGCCTTGCGTCGCCGCGGCGTTCACGACGAGATGCCCCGCTTGCGTGTCGACGCGCACGGCATCGAGTTCGGCAGTACGCGAGATGTCGATGAGCACCTTGGGTTGTGCAAGCCGCATATTGAGCACGGCCATCAGCGACTGACCGCCTGCCAGCATGCGCGCGTCTTCGCCGTATTGCGCGAGCGCGTCGAGCGCGTCTTGCGTGGTCATCGCGCGCAGGTAGTCGAACGGTGCGGGCTTCATGTGTGTCTCCTGAAACGGGCGACGAGTCTTGCGATCCACGATCCATGCGCTTCTACCGGCTTGCCCGCCGCCTGCCGTCCGAGCGATTCGAACAACTGCTTCAGCACGACCTTCGCCGCGCCTTCGAGCATGCGCGCGCCGACCGCGGCGACCTTGCCCGACACCTGGGCTTCGTAGTCGTACGTGAGCCGCGTGCCGCTGCCGTGCGGCGTCAGTTCGACGAGACCGTTGCCGCGCGCGCTGCCGAGCGGCGAGATGCCCGCACCCGCGAGACGCAGGCGGCGCGGCGCCTCGATCTCCGACAAGCCGATACGCGCTTCGAAACGGGCCTTGATCATGCCGACGCCGACGGTCACGTCCGCGCGATACTGGTTGGGCGCCGTTTCTTCGAGCGCGTGGCAGCCGGGAATGACGTTCGCCAGCGCCTTCGGATCGAGCAGCACGGCGAACACGGCTTCGGGCGTCGCGGGCAGATCGACCGCGCCCTGCGCCGTCAGCGCGCGTCCGCCGCCCGGCGTCGCGGGCTTCGTGGCAGGCGCTTCGCGATATTCCGGCCGCGACGGTTCGGGATCGTCGATGCCGATCATCGCCATCACTTTGGGCGGCGTGAGCGGCAAGCGAATGTCTTCGACACCGAGCGCATCCGCCACCGCATTCGCGATGCACGGCGGCGTGCTCATGTTGTTGCCTTCGCCGAGGCCCTTCGCGCCGAGCGGCGTGAAAGGCGAAGGCGTTTCCAGATGCACGATGAGCGGATCGGGCACTTCGCATGTCGTCGGCATCAGATAGTCGGCGAGCGTGCCCGACTGGAAGCTGCCGTCCGCGCCGTAGCGGAACTCTTCCATCAGCGCCGCGCCGACGCCTTGCGCGAACGCGCCGCGAATCTGGCCATCGGCGAGTGCGGGGTTCAGGATGGTGCCGGCGTCGTGCACGGTCACATAGCGGTCGATGCGCACGCGTCCGGTCGTGCGATCCACTTCGACACCGCACATGTCGAATGCGAAGCCATACGCCGCCGATGTATTGATGCGGTCGTGCTCGTCGGGCGCATCCATGTGCGGCGGCGACCAGAACACGGTTTCGCGCAGGCCCGGCTCTTCGCCTTCGGGCAGGAGCGCGGGCGCCCAGTGCGGCGCATTGCTCGCTGCGCGCGCGAACGGCAGCGCGCGGTCCGCGGCGTCGCGCGGATAGACGCGCCCGCCTTCGAAGCGCACGTCGTTCGCCGCGCAGTCGAACTGCCTGGCGAGCACGCGCGCGAGTTTGTCGCGCACGCGCGTCGCGGCGAGATGCACGGTGCCTGCCACCGCGCCCGCGAAGCGGCTCGAATAATTGCCCGCCGCGACGGACCAGGCGTCCTTGTGCGTATCGAACTCGACATTGACGACGATGTCCTTCGGATCGAGCCCGAGCACGTCGGCCACGACTTGCGCACACACCGTCATGTGGCCCTGCCCCGCAGGCGTCGACGCGATGGTCACCACCACGCCGCCGAGCAGATCGACGCTGACCGTCGCGCTCGCGATCGCGCCGTTCTTCGGTCCGGCTTTTTTGCGCGCGTCGGCGGGCATCACAGTCGTGATATAGCCCATGTTGGACACCGACGGCTCCACGATCGCCGCGAAGCCTATGCCATAGAACCGCCCTGCGCGTCGCGCGGCGTCGCGGCGCGCGACGAGTTCGTGGTATCCGCCATCGTCGATCGAACGGCGCAGCGCTTCCTGATAGTTGCCCGAATCGAGCAGCGCGCCCGCTGCCGCGCGATACGGGAAGGCATCGGCGGGAACGAAGTTGCGGCGATACACGTCGAGCACATCGAGCTTCAACTCGATGGCGATGCGCTGGATCAGCCGCTCCAGCGCGAAGTACACCTGCGGTCCGCCGAAGCCGCGCACGAGTCCGGTCGGCGTCTTGTTGGTCAACACGACGCGGTTGCGCACGAGCAGATTCGGGATGGCGTACGCGCCCGTCAGACAGCCGTGCATCCGGTAAAACGTCGCGGGCTCGGGCGCGCGCACGTAGCCGCCGACGTCTTCCAGTTGATCGTAGGACAGCGCGACGATGCGGCCATCCGCTTCGACCGCCGCTTCGATTGTCGAGAGGCGCGCGGTCGCCGATGTGGCCGCACTCAAATGCTCGAGCCGGTCCTCGACCCATTTCACCGGCGCGCCCGCCTTGCGCGACGCGAGGCACATCAGCACCACGTACGGAAACACGGCCTGCTTCACGCCGAAGCTGCCGCCGGAATCGCGCGGTGCCTTATGACGCAGACGATTGGCGGGCACGTTCAACGCCATCGCCATGACGGCGTGCAGCGAGAACGGTCCCATGAAATTCGACGTGACGTCGTAGCCTTCATCGCCGGAAAGGTACTCGGCGATGACTACGCCGCACTCGATCGGCGCACAGGTATTGCGCGGATAATGCGCGACCAGCTTCACGCGATGCGGCGCGCGTTCGAATGCCGCTTCGGGCTCGCCGTAGCGGAAGTGCCGGTCGCTGATGACGTTGCTGCCCACGCGTTCGTGTAGCGCGGGGCCTTCGTTGCTCGCGGCCTGTTCGATCGACGTCACGGGATCGAGCATCGCATAGTCGACCTTGATGCGATCGAGCGCGTCTTCAGCGAGCGCACGCGATTCGGCCATCACGACCGCGACCGGCTCGCCGACATAGCGCACGCGGTCCATCGCGAGCGCCCACTGCTCCATTGGCGACTTCACGCCGACGACGAAGGGACGCGACCACGCACGCAGATCGTCGCGCGTTAGCACGGCGCGCACGCCGGCGAGTTTGGCTGCGGCTTGCGTATCGATCGACAGGATCTCCGCGTGCGCGTGCGGCGAACGCAGAATCGCGGCGTGCAGCGTGCCCGGCTTCACAGCGATGTCGTCGCCATAGCGGCCGCGGCCTGTCAGGATCGCAGGGTCTTCGAGGCGCTGCATCGAGCGCCCGATGTGACGCCGCGGTGTGCTCGCGTCGCGCGTCCCGTTGTCGGCGACACGCGCGTTTATGTCGGCAAATGCGGTTTCGCGCTGATTCATGACGTTACTCCTCACGCGCGGCGCGGCCGCCGAATTCGTCGGCAAGACCGTTCCAGCGGCGCGCAATTTCCTCATGGTCGATACCGAACAGATCGAGAATGCGCCCGACCGTGTGATCGACCACGTCCTCGATGGTCTGCGGATGCGCATAGAACGCGGGCACCGGCGGCATCACGATCGCGCCCATTTCCGTGGCGAGCGTCATGTTGCGCAGATGCGCGAGATTGAGCGGCGTTTCGCGCGCGACCAGCACGAGGCGGCGGCGCTCCTTGAGCATCACATCGGCGGCGCGGGTGAGCAGGTTGTCCGCGAAGCCGTTCGCGACGCTCGCAAGCGTTTTCATCGAACACGGGGCGATCACCATGCCTTCGGTCAGAAACGATCCGCTCGCGACCGCGGCGCCAATGTCGCGTACGTTGTGCACGACGTCGGCGAGCGCGTCGATGTCGCCGCGCGCGAGGCCGAGTTCCTGCGCCGCCGTCACCGCGCCGGAAGCGGACACGACCAGATGCGTTTCGTGCGTGCCGAGGCGGCGCAACGCGGCGAGCAGGCGCACGCCGATTACCGCGCCGCTCGCGCCCGAAATACCGACGACGATGCGCTTCTTGCGTTCAGTCATGATCGCGCGACAAGTAGGCGTCGAACGCGCTGTTGTCAGCGGCGACGAGTGTGTGCAGATCCACCGAGTCTTGCCCCGGAATGCGCACGCGTGTGAACACATGCGCGGGATACACGACGGGGCGCGTCGCATCGAGGCCCATCTTCGCGCTCACGCCTTGCAGATGCGACGGCGCGTCGTCGGGCTGGCCGACGGTCGTCGACGGATCGAGCGGCGAACCCTGCGCGCCTTCGATCACGACGAGATCGCGGTCGGCCTGAAAGCGCGTCGCGATGGCCCATTCGATTTCGGCGGGATCGTGCACGTTCACATCGGTATCGACAACGACGACCTGCTTGATGTCGTAATGCGCGCCGAACGCGCACAGAATGACGTTCTTCGCTTCGCCTTCGCGCTTCTTGTCGAACTGCACCCACAGGTGATAGCGGCACACGCCGCCGACAGACAGATGAACGTCCTTCACCGCCGGATGGCTGCGCTGCAGATGCGCGAGCAGCGTTGCTTCGCGCGGAATCGCGCCCAGCAGCAGATGCTCCATTTCCGCAGGCACGATCGTATGAAAGATCGGATCACGCCGATGCGTCACCGCGGTCACCTCGATGACTTCGCGCGCTTCCCTCGCGCTGTAGTACTTCGGAAACTCGCCGAACGGGCCCTCGGGCTCGCGGACGTTCGGCAGAATCCGCCCTTCGATGACGATCTCCGCAAACGCCGGCACGTGCACACCATTCGTCACACATTGCGCGACCGGCAGCGGCGCACCATGCAGCGCGCCCGCAATTTCGAGCTCGTCATGATCGATGGGTGTGATCGCTTGCGACGCAAGCATCGTGAGCGGATCGACACCGATCGCGATTGCTACGTCGAGCGCGTCGCCTGCAGCTTCTGCCTCGCGATGAAATGCGTAGAGATGCCGCGGCAGCAGCAGGATCGCCATGCGATTCTGGCCATGCACCTGAATGCGGTTGATCGAAACGTTCTGCACGCCGGTGCGCGGATTGCGCGCGATCACGAGGCCCGCCGTAATGTACGGGCCGTTGTCGTACTCGCTGTGCGTGGGAATCGGCAGCAGCGCGTGAAGATCGATGCCGCTCGTATGCACCACTTGCTGACACGGCGCCTCTTCACGTCCGACGAGTTTCGATTCGAGCGGCGCGGCGGCCGCAGCGGAGAAACGCGCGAGCAACGCGGATTCGTCGACGCCCATCGCTTCCGCGATCCACGCACGCTTCGACATGAAACCGCTGACGACGGGCACCGCATGGCCGCCCGGCTGCGTGAAGAAGGCCGCCTGCGTGGCGTCCAGGCACTTGGCGATCGCGGCGAGTTCGTGCTCGAGCGCAACGGGCTTGTCGATCGCCGCGACGCGGCCGCTCCGACTCAGATGTGCAAGCCAGTGACGCAAGGTGCGCGCAGGCCCGACGTCGTTCGCCGGGGCGCCCAGGGACGTCATCGGCGAGCTTTCGCGTGAATTCATTTTGAGTCTCTCTCCATTGCTGCCGGCCTCGGAGGTGCTAACACCGGCAGATTGAAGAGCAGAATATCGACGCCACGGTATAAGCGATAATATTAATTTTTGAACCTAGGCATCAGAAGTACTGATGTCCGTACGGATACTGATGCAAGACAGTCCCCGTTTTGATACCAAGTAAAAAAGGGAAGACGGACCGGGCTTTTGATACACGCCAACGGTACGAATCGCAGCACACCGGCAAACATGTTGATACCTCGACTCATCGCGTATCAGCGCATATGATTGGCGAAACAGGTATCACGACGAGCGCTGCCCAATGGATCTCAAACAAATTCAGTACTTCATCGCTCTCTTCGAAGACGGATCGGTAACTCGTGCGGCCAAACGGCTAAACATAGTTCAACCGGCTTTGAGCATGCAGATCGCCAAGCTCGAAGACGAGTTGAAGCAGACCTTGTTCGAGCGCGGCGCACATGGAATGACTCCAACTGCTGCCGGCCGTTTGATGTATCGCCTTTATTTGCCGATCATGCGCGATCTCAAGCAAGCGCAGACACAACTGATGCAGCGCGATGAGGTCGTGTCTGGACACGTTTCCCTGGGACTGATTGCGTCTGTCAGCGAGAGCGTGCTTGCGGATGCGCTTTCGCGCTTTCACGAGCAGTACCCGCACGTCGAAGTAACGGTCGCCGACGGCTACAGTGCGACTTTTATCGATCTCGTGACAGGCGGACAGCTTGAAGCCGCGTTGATCAACCGGCCACGCGCCCGCTTATCTCTCGACTCGGAGCCATTGCTGGACGAAGAAATGGTGTTGGCAACCGGCGTGAATGGCGGACCCACATTGCCGCCCGTCATTGAGCTCGCACAAGTGCAGGAACTGGATCTTGTGTTGCCGACAAAACGTCACGGCTTGCGCGGCGTGCTCGACGCGGCCGCGCAATCCGCAGACGTGCTTCTGGCGCCCCGTTTCGAGATCGATGTTCTGAGCGCCATCGTCAAGCTCGTCGAAAACACGGGGTTCGCCACGATCCTTCCTCGCATCGTGGTCGAACGTTCGGTGCAGCGCGGCACCATGCGCGCGCATCCGATCCTTGCGCCGCGAATCGTGCGGCACATCGTGCGAATCAGTCACCCTCGCCGTCCGATAAGTGCTGCTACGGAAGCGCTAACAGCGATCATTGCCGACGAACTACGGAAGGTATCGGCCGGCGCATCCGACCCTGTCGATTCTTAACAACCACGCCCACTGGATAGTTAAATGGAAAGAGACGCTATGAATTGGATCGCCGGCGAATGGGCCGGCAAGCCCGTGCTCGCAAGCTCCGATCCTTCGAACGGAGAGACGCTCGGCCGGTTCGTCAGCTCGAACACGCAAGACGCGGACGCCGCCGTCGCGGCTGCCCGCCATACGTTCGATCACACAACGTGGGCACAGGATGCCCGTCGACGGCAGGATGTTCTGCTTCGCTGGGCCCAGACTCTCGAGTTGTCGGTGGAACCGCTAGCGGAATTGCTGACACGTGAAAACGGCAAGACTATTGGGCAGGCGCGAGGAGAAATGCGCGCCGCGATTTCCGAAGTGCGCTACTACGCGGGACTCGCGCGCCACATTGCCGGTCACGTCATCGAGCCCGAGCCAGGCACCATCTCGACGATGTTGCGCGAGGCCGCCGGCGTTGCTGCGATCATCGTGCCGTGGAACGCTCCCGCCGTGCTGCTCGTGCGGTCCCTTGCGCCCGCCCTCGCTGCCGGATGCACGGCCATCGTCAAGCCGGCTGCCCAGACGTCATTGATCACCGCGGCAATGATCCGTTGCCTCGACCAGCCGGCGCTTCCCGCCGGTGCTGTCAATCTGCTTCTCGAAAACGGCGCAGAAGCCGCTGCGCGACTGGTCGAGTCCGCCGATGTCGATGTGATCAGCTTTACGGGTTCGACGGAAGTCGGCAAGCGAATCATGCGCGCCGCTGCAGACAGCATGAAGCGATTGTCGCTTGAGCTGGGCGGCAAATCGTGCTGTGTCGTCTTCGAGGACAGCGACGTTAAGGCCATTGCACCTCGTCTTGCCCGGGCCGCGACCATCATCTCCGGACAACAATGCACCGCTGCACGGCGAATACTCGTGCATGTGTCAAAGGCGGACCAAATGCGAGACGAACTCGTCAAAGCACTCGCAAGCCTCAAGGTTGGCCCAGGAATCGATCCAGCTTCCGACATTGGCGCGCTGATCGATGTTGCGTCCCGCGACGCTGTCCAGACCACGGTTGAACGAGCGTGTGACCTTGCAGATCGCGTGCTCTTGCGCGGGACTTCGAGCGGACCGGGCGCCTTCCTGTCACCGACGCTGGTCGAGCACGGAGAACCTCACGCCTTCTTTTGCCAGGACGAGATCTTTGGCCCGTTCGTCACGTTAGAGACCTTTGAGACCGAAAAGGAAGCCGTTGAAAAGGCAAACAACACCGTTTTTGGCCTGTCCGCGAGCGTGTGGACCCACGACTCGGCTCGGGCTTTCCGGATTGCGCGTGCGCTGCGTGATGGGACCGTCTGGATCAACGACCACAACAGGTTGTTCGCAGAGGCCGAAACTGGCGGCTATCGGCAGAGCGGACTGGGCCGGTTGCACGGCTATGACGCGCTAGCGGACTTCACGGAGATCAAGCATATCTGTGTCGGTGCAGGAGTCCTGGAAGGCATCGAAGTGCTTGGCTCGTGACGGAATCAGATAACCATTGACCTCGATTGCAAAAAAGCGCGATGGCTCAATCGGAACACGGCACGTAAATATGGGTCCCGCGTGCATCAGGGCGGGCGGGCTTAAGAGAATGCGTGACGGTCTGGATCGGCCTGCTTTTCCAATACGGACGGACTTAGCCGTCGCCAGCCTACTCTCCGAACCCCACCATGTTCCGGCGCCTTAGCTGCGCCACATCGCGAAGTGGAGGCGCCCCAAACAACCGGCTATATTCGCGGCTGAATTGGGAAGGGCTGTCATACCCGACCCTGATCGCCACCGACCCAACATCGCCGTTCTGCCCAAGTAACATTCTCCGGGCCTCTTGCAGTCGCAACTGTTTCTGATATTGCAGCGGGCTCAGCGTCGTGACGTTCTTGAAGTGGTGATGGAGCGACGACACGCTCATGTTCACGTGCTGCGCGAGCATCTCCATCCGCAAAACCTCGGTGTAGTGATTCTGGATCCACTCAATCGCCCGCGCGATCCGGTTCGTCGGACTCCCGTTGACGGCGATATGCCGCAGCCGCTTGCCCTGCTCGCTTGTCATCAGCCGATAGAGCAGCTCCTTCACGATAAGCGGCGCGAGAACCGGGATGTCATTCGGAGTATCGAGCAATCGCGCGAGCCGCAGCGCCGCATCGAAAACCGGTGCCGACAGCGAGCCGACCGCGATGCCTTCGCCCGCCGACGCGGCGCCCGGTTCCGGCAGACGCACTTGCGTCGCCAGTTCGGCGATGCACTGCGGATCGAGTGCGAGCTTCACGCACAGGTACGGCGCGTCGGACGACGCTCGCGTGACCCGCGACGTCATCGGCAGATCGACGGACGTCACGAGGCAATGCAGATGATCGTAGTCGTAAGCCTGCCCTCCGACCACGACCCGCTTGGCGCCTTGCGCCGCGAATACCAACGCGGGGCTCGCCACGCCGCAGCCGAGATCGACGGGCGTGGAGTACCGGTAGAACGCCAGCGAGGGAATCGCCGTCTGATGCGCGCCGTCCACGGGCGCGAAGCGGCTGACGAGCGCGGCAAGCTCGCGGCGTGCCGTTTCGCGCGACGCCGAAGCATCCAGCCAGGAAGAATTCTGTTTCATGCGCGTTGAGCTCCGTTGACGGAACCGAGCATAACCAGGCGCTGCCGCGCAACGACGGTTGTGCTGCTCCATTTGCAGCATTGTTCAATAATTTTGCAGGATTGTGTAAGCGCAACGGCACGCACTCGGTCACACTGCCGCGTACACCCGGCGCCAAGTTCGGGCCTTCCCCACGGAGAGGTTCCATGTCCACATCGTTTGTCCTGAACGGCAAGAACGTTACGCTCGATGCCGATCCCACAACCCCGCTTCTCTGGGCGATTCGCGAGAACGCGGGCCTGCACGGCACGAAGTTCGGTTGCGGCATGGCGCAATGCGGCGCCTGCACGGTTCATCTGGAAGGCGAAGCCACGCGTTCGTGCGTGCTGCCGCTCGCCGCCGTCGCGGGTAAGCGCATCACGACCATCGAAGGTATCGAAAGCCGGCCTGCGAAAGCGATCCAGGCGGCATGGGTCAAGCTGCAGGTGCCGCAGTGCGGATACTGTCAGTCTGGTCAGATCATGTCCGCGACCGCCTTGCTCGAACGCAACACCACGCCCACCGACGCCGACATCGACGCCGCGATGAACGGCAATCTGTGCCGCTGCGCGACCTACGCCCGCATACGCGCGGCCATTCACGAAGCCGCTGCCACCCTGAAGGCCTGACCATGACGACCGATCTCGATCTCCCGGATGCCGTGCGCCCGTCGCGCCGGACCTTCCTCAAAGCAGCCGGCGCAGTCGCGGCAGTCGGCCTCACCATCGGCTTCGAATGGGCGGGTACGGGCCGCCGCGCGCTCGCCGCCACGGCGCCCGAGGCGGCGTTCGCACCCAACGCCTTCCTGCGCGTCGCGCCGGACAACAGCGTGACCGTCATCGCGAAGCACGTCGAGATGGGCCAGGGCGCGTACACCGGCATCGCGACGATCGTCGCCGAGGAACTGGATGCGAACTGGCAGGACGTCCGCGTCGAAAGCGCCCCCGCTGACGCGAAGCGCTACGCGAATCTCGCGTTCGGCATGCAGGGCACGGGCGGCAGTTCGGCGATGGCCAACTCGTGGATGCAATTGCGCGAAGCCGGCGCGAAAGCGCGCGCGATGCTGGTCTCCGTCGCCGCCGCGCAGTGGCGGACGCCCGCGTCCGAGCTGACGACGCGCGACGGCAGCGTTCATCACGCGGCCACGAACCGGACCGCGACGTACGGCTCGCTCGCGTCGGCCGCGGCCCGGCTACCGGTGCCGGACAAGGTCGCGCTCAAATCGCCAAAAGACTTTCGTTTGATCGGCCACCAGGCGCCGCGCGTCGACGTCCCTCCGAAAACCGACGGCACCGCGCAGTTCACGCTCGACGTGACGTTTCCCGGCATGCTGGTCGCGTTGCTCCAGCGTCCGCCTCTCTTCGGCGCGACGGTCAGGTCGTTCGATGCGTCCGCTGCGAAAGCCGTGCCGGGCGTGGTTTCGGTCGTGCAGGTGCCGGGCGGCGTGGCGGTGGTCGCGAAGGGCTTCTGGGCGGCCAAGCAGGGCCGCGACGCCCTGAAGATCGAATGGGACGATTCGAGGGCCGAGAAGCGCAGCTCGGACGCGATCATGGCCGAATACCGGCAGCTCGCCGAACAGCCCGGCGCATCCGCCCGCAAGGACGGCGATGCGACGCAGGCGCTCGCGGGCGCGGCGAAGAAGATATCCGCCACCTACTCGTTCCCCTACCTTGCTCACGCGCCGATGGAGCCGCTCGACGCCGTCGTCAAGCTCACCGCCGACAGCTGCGAGATCTGGGCCGGCGACCAGTTCCAGACCGTCGACCAGGGCAATGCCGCGCGCACGGCGGGGCTCGACCCGCAGCAGGTCAAGATTCACACGCTGTATGCGGGCGGCAGCTTCGGGCGGCGTGCGAACGCGCGGTCGGACTATATCGTCGAGGCCGTGTCGATCGCCAGGGCGTTGGGCGCGAACGGCACGCCCGTCAAGCTGCAGTGGACCCGCGAGGACGACATCCACGGCGGCTTCTACCGGCCGATGTACTTCCACAAGCTCGACGCGGGCCTGAGCGCGGACGGCAAACTGGTCGGCTGGCGGCACAGGATCGTCGGCCAGTCGATCCTCGGCGGCACGCCGTTCGCGAGCGCCATGATCAAGAACGGCATCGACGCGACCTCCGTCGAGGGAGCCGCCAACATGGCATACGCGATTCCGAACATCTCGGTCGAACTGACGACCACGCAGACCGGCGTGCCGGTGCTGTGGTGGCGGGTGGTCGGCAGCTCGCACACGGCATTCGCGGTCGAGGCGTTTATTGACGAAGCCGCGCATGCAGCGGGCAAGGACCCGTTCGTGTTCCGCCGCGATCTGCTCGCGCACGAACCGCGCATGCGGGCCGTGCTCGAACTCGCCGCGCGAAAAGCGGGCTGGGACCCGGCCAAACCGTTGCCGAAAGGCCGCGGACGCGGCATCGCGGTGGCCGAGGCGTTCAAGACGTTCGTCGCGCAGGTTGCGGAAGTCTCCGTCGACAAGGACGGTAACGTGAAGATAGAGCGTGTCGTCTGCGCGGTGGATTGCGGTACGCCCATCAATCCCGACATCATCGCAGCACAGATGGAAGGCGGGATCGGCTTCGGTCTCGGCGCGGTGTTGCACAGCGCGATCACGCTGAAGGACGGCAAGGTCGAGCAGAACAACTTCGACGGCTACCAGGTACTGCGAATCGCCGAGATGCCCAAGGTCGAAGTGCATATCGTGCCCTCGGGCGAGGCGCCCACGGGTGTCGGCGAGCCGGGTGTCGCGCCGGTCGGGCCTGCGGTCGCGAATGCGATTTTTGCAGCCACCGGCGAACGGCTTCACAGCTTGCCGTTTCCGGCCGCTGCGAAGAAAAGCGCCTGACGGTCGATTCTTCCGCCCCTTTGACGCCGAGTGTTCGGCCTGTCCTACGTGAAGGTGACGTCGCGAACGGTTCCATACGTGGATCCGTTCGTGCCTCGCTCAAAGGGGGTTGGAAAATCAGGCGGTAGCGTCGCTGAATGCACCGTTGACGAACGATGAGCGCGTTGAACAGCGTCGCGGTATCGGTCGCACCTTGGGACTCGCCGGAGGGCGCCGACGGCTGGCGGCATCGATCAAACTTCAATGTTCGACTTGCCAGCGCAGCACCGGATGCGTGGCGCCGGCCGGCATCGCCCACGCGCCATCGCTGCCGAAGTTCCAGCCCACGAAGCTCTTTGGGTCGCTCATCTGCGCAGTGGTCAGTCCGTTCGAAGCGGGCAGATTCCCGCCGCTCTGGGCCTCTCCTGTCGTTTCGGTATTCCAGTACACGTCGCTGCCAAGACCGGTGCAAGATATGCAGACGCCACCGCGCAGGGTTGAGTAGACGCCGCCTGTCGCGAACGCCTCCGATACCGTTCCGCTGTTGTCGTGTACAAGTCCGGCGGATGAGCCACGCGACGCAACCGCGTACACGATGCCAGTAGCGTAGGACTGCGATATCGTTCCCTGATTGTCATAGACCAGACCGCCACCTGCGCTGCCGTGGTAGACCCTGGCACTGCTTCCGGAACGCCCGATCGTTCCATAATTGGTGCCGACGAGGCCGCCCATCGACGTGGTCGAGAAATTGGACCGCGGGCCGATGACGCCCGACGCAAACGTATTCATAATTTTGCCGTGATTGCTCATGGCAAGAATACCGGCGAACAGTCCGGACGGTAGTGAATATCCCGCTGACGCGTCGAGGAGGCTGACGTCGCGCACTACGGCGTTTGCGGCAACATCACTGATGAACGAGATGTCTGGATGGAGATTCGACACGCTATGCCACATGCCGTCGAACTGCCCGGTGAACGCAGTCTTGCTCGCGAAGCCGAGCGTCTTGAACGCGTAACCCGTCGCGTCGATGTCGTGGCCGAGCGCGTAGTTGCCGTTCATATCGCTCTCGATGTTCTGAAGATCCTGCGCCGTATTGACCAGCTTGTAGCCGGTGATCTGCGTAACCAGTCCACTGTAGTCGGGCGCCACCCACGCACTGTTCGCGAGCAGGGTGCCGGGCGAATAACTGCCGTTCATGTCATACAGCGCGCTCACCGTGCCGGTGCTTCGCGACCAGTCGATCGTGCCGTTGTTCGTAAGGCTGCCGCCATTGTTCACGCTCGCCGCGTCCGTGCGCAGTGTCAGCGCGCCGCTGCCCTGGTTGCTCAACGTGACGCCCGGGCTGACTGTCAGGCTATGCGCCGCGTTCAGCGCGAGCGATGCGCCGCCGGTCCATTGAATGCTTTGATCAGCAACGAGGTCGCCGCTCTGGCCGTTCGCGCCGGTGGTCGTCATCGAAATGGATGTGCCGTCGTTGAGGCTTCGCGTGAAGGAGCGCGATGCGCCGTTGTCGAACGTGTAGGTGGGCAGCCTGACGTTCCACTGACCCGCCACGACCTTCGCGAAGTCGCCCCAGAAGGTGAAGAGCCCGGTGTCCATATCGACCGTGCCGCCTTTGCCGTCCGCGTTCTTCGCGGCGATGTTGCCCGCGAGAATCACCTGTCCTCTCGGACCGGCGACGAGCCACACGTGACCGTCGCGCACAGCGGTGCCGGTCGCGCGCAAGACGTCGGCGTTGCCGGCGAGCGCGTAGATGTTGCCATCGACGGCCTGAAGGTTCACCTGCGCCGCTTCCACTGCACCCGTGTTGACGATCGCGCCGCCGCTCGCCGTCTGCACGAACATCTGTTGCGAACTCGACGAGTCCTGCAAGAGCACCTTGTTGCCTACCGCGATCTCGGCGGTGCCGTTCGGCGCGCTGATGTTGCCGTAGTTGTCGACTTCGCTCGCGGCAATAAGCAGCACGTCGCCGTTGGTCGACCCAATGTTGCCGAGATTCACCACGCGCTGCGTCGACTGACCGGAAAACGTGAGAGGACCGCCGGCCATAAACGATTCGTTGTCGGTGTCGAGTGTCGAGGCAACGAAGCGCCCGCCTGTTGTGATTACGCCCTGCTGACCGACCACCACGCCTTGCGGGTTGATCAGATAGACACTGCCCGTTGCGTTGAGCTTGCCGAGAAGCATCGACGGCGTGCCGCCTGTTACGCGATTGAGCGTCGCGCCCGCGCCGTTGTCGATGTTGACGGTATTGGTCTTGCCGATCGAGAAACTGTTCCAGTTAATCACGCCGCGCGATGAGCCCGGTTGCGTGACGGTCAGTGTATTGCCGGAAGTCGAGATGGAGCCGCTACCGCTTACGTAGGCGCCGCCTTGCGGCAGGACGCCGGCGGCGAGCACCGGGGCGGCGCACGAAAGACCTAGAAGGCAGACGACGACGGAGACAGCAGGTAGGCTCCGCGCACCATCGGGCGCGAGCAGTGACGATGTATTGAGCGGCATATTTTCCTTTCCTGCAAAAGGATTGGGATGCCACTCGGCCCAGCGGGGTGTTTCAGGGTGTGGCCTTCAAAGCATAGACATAACCTGAGTACTTAACTAACAGCAAACTTTCAACGTTTTGCGACGTCATTCCCTGACTTTGCGCCGGATTTGACGAACTGCATATGGGCACGACAGCCACACTGGATTGCTACGAGTCGGACGACGGGAAGACGTCGTGGCGGCTGTATGAAGAGCTGTTCGAGTCGGGCGCGGTCGACCTCGAACTCACCGCGCAGGCGCAGACCCGCCTCGTGATGCGCCTGCCACTCGACATGGCCAAGCGTCTGGCGACCGCGAACGTTACGACCCGAAGCGGCGAGGTCGGCAGGACCTGCCACAAAATTTTCCGAAGCATTGTCGATTCCCGACCATCAGCATCGTCGTCAGTACATACCCACTCAAAGGATCTCCTATGAAATACCTCGGATTGGCCTACTTCGCCCCCGAAAGGTTTGCCGCGATGCCACCGGACGACGTCAAGGAACTGGTGAGCCGATGCCCCGCGTTGGACGAGAAGATGCGCGCTACCGGCAAGGTTCTGATTTCCGCGTCGCTTGGCGATCTGGACGGCTGGAGGACACTTCGCCCGCGCAGTGGCAAAACGCAAGTGACCGATGGACCGTACACCGAGTCGAAGGAAGTCGTGGGCGGCCTGTTTATCATCGAAGCAGATAGCCTTGACGAGGCGTTGCGCATCGCGTCCATGCACCCGGCCGCCACTCTGGGCGAGGAAGGCGGATGGGCCGTTGAACTTATCCCCATGGATTTCTACCTGGCTCGATAGCGGCCGCAGCGCCTGTCTCAAGAATGAGTGGGCGCCTTTCTCCACAAACACCGTCCAGGCTTCGTCGTTTCTGCCCCGCAGTGCGCGTTCCCTATCGGACCGGGAGGAATGGCGCGCGCTGGGTCCTATCAAGCAGGTAATGCGGACCAGGTCAGGTTAGAAGGTATGACGAACGCCGACCGCAAAAGTATTGCCAGTGGGGTGCGCGCTCAGCTTGTCGTAAGAGTAGATCGCGTAGATGTCCGTCCGTTTGGACAGGACGTGGTCGTAACCAAGAGACGCCGTGTTGCGAAGGCTGTTGGTCGCAGCCGTACGCCCGGATCGTTGCGTGCGCGCCCACTCGGCAAGCAGAAAATCAGCAGGTGAAAAGGGAATCGACAAACCGGCCTCGTACGTGTGGCTACCAGTAGGTGTACTCACGTCGCTGGTCATCGTCCACGCCCCAAACAGCGTCACGACCTTGAAGTCGTACGCTGCACCCGCGAGATAGGCGTACTGCGCGCCCACCGGCCCCGCTGCGGTGTACCGTACGCGTTGGCCGGACAGTACTGCCGTGAGGCCGTGTCCCTGATAATTCAGGTGAACACCGACATTACCGATGCCAGGCGAACCCGCGACGCCACCGAGACCGTAGATTACGGTCGCGCCGAAGCCTCTGTAGTTTGGCGTCGTGTATTTGGCCGTGTTATTCCACACCGTATCTCCGATGATCGTGCCGCCATAGTTCGTCACGAATGTCTGCAGCACCAGCGGAGAAAAGACGGTCGACGATCCGAACGGATTGACCATCGATTCTGCGGTATACGTCGGATTTCTTTGCCGTCCGAAGGTCAACTGGCCGAAGTCGCCTTTGAAGCCCACATACGCATTGCGTGACCAGAACGGGTCCGCCGCGCTGCGACCCTGCGCGCCGTTTTGCGGTTGGAAAAAACTCTCAAGGGCAAAGATGGCGCTGACACCGCCGCCAAGGTCTTCCTTGCCGCTGATTCCCCAGAACGAAGTGGTAAGTCCGCCGCTTCCCATCAGCGCAGTAGATTGCGGCGTGTCGCTACGCTTGACGCTTCCGACGTAGGTCCCCACGATCCCATAAAGCTGGACCTGTGAGCCGCTATCTGCCCGTGCGTCGACAGGAGTGAATGCCAGACCGGAGCAGAAAATCGCCGTCACTCCAAGCGTACCAGCAACTTTCCGCGCTTGAAGGCGGACCATGACCCGTTGTGCCTTTTTCATTTCGGTTGTCTCCATTCATTGTTTTATGAGCGACCTTTTCCACGGTCGTCCTCTCAGTACTACTGATGGACCACCATGAATCCGTAGCGCTTGTTGCAAGCGCGTCGCTGAAGCTAACGGTGTGACCGGGGAGGAAGCTCCTTCCCTTGAGTCATCTCAGGAAGGAGCCGTCAGCAATGCAGTTGACTACGGGGAAATCTCTTCGAGCGCGCGATTGGTCGTCTCCACCATTCGGCCGGCGACGAGGAAGCCCACTGCACTGACCACGGCAAACATAATGAATACCGCCGCGATGCCTTTCCCTGTCAATACGACGCCGACAATCGCTGGCGCAGCGGCAGACGCTGCTCGCAGCCAGGAAGTAGCGAGACCCGTGCCGATCGCGCGCATCCGGGTCGGGTAGATTTCAGGCGTGTACAGGTATAAAAGAACCGTTGTAGTTGCCATCACCGCGTAGGCCGACGATCCTAGCAACATCACCGACCATGCGCTGCCAGCGCCATGAATGCCGAGAACGGCGAGCAGAATTCCGCTGATGACAAAGCAGGCCATTGCCCAGCGGCGGCGCCCCACTCGATCGATCAGCAACGCGCACGCGAGCACCCCGCACGTACTCAGGACATTCGAGATCGACGCCATGTGAAGCGACTCTTGCAGCGGCAGATGGTAGACCGTCCTGTAGAGGCTCGGCAGCCAGTTGTTGATGCCGTTCGCCACGAAATAAGAACTCGCCCAGAGCAACCATACGACGACAGTGCGTCCCCGGTAGAACGGCGAGAAGAGTTCTTTCCACGTTCCCTTCTGCTTCGACTCGAGTCCGTTCAAAAGACCCACCACGCGCTCGTCGACCTCCGCCTTTTGCGTCCGCGTATCGAGGTTGCGCTTTCTCGTGCTGGCCTCCAGACGCTCGATGATACGTTCAGCCTTATCGAAACGTCCCCTTGAAATGAGCCAGCGCGGCGATTCTGGAAGGCGTGCAATCAGGATCGCTACGACGATGCCGGGAATTCCGCCGATCAGGAACATGTACTCCCAGCCGAAGCGCGGGACGATGAACGCACCGAGCTGCGCGGCCGCAAGGAGACCCAACGGAAAAATGAGTTCGTAAAGGATGAAGAACCGTCCTCGGCCATGCGCCTGGGACAGTTCGTTAATGTACGTTGCGGCCACGGGCACTTCTCCGCCCACTCCGATACCTTGCAGAAAGCGCATCAAAAAGAGCATATGAAGGCTGCCGGTGAAGGCGCACACGACGCTCATTACCGACATGACACCCACCGTTACTGTGGCGCTCGGCACCCGTCCAATACGTTCGGCAAGCCAACCGAAAACCAACGCTCCTACGACTTGCCCGAGATAACCGGCGGCGATCAGCACACCGATCTGGCTGGCAGAAAGATGCCAAAGACCGACCAGGACGGGAAGCACGAAGGCAAGCGAAAGCGCGTCGAATGCGTCAAAGAGCGTCGCGCTGCCCATGACGATACGTGCCCTCGTGTGCCACTTGCAGAACGGCACGTTCTCGATGCGGAACAGCAGATTCGCCGCACGCAATTGCTCGCTCATGGGACGCGTTTCGCTCTGCGTGTGGCTAACGGCGTCGCTATAAGCGGTCGAAGGGGTGTTCATGCTGTCTCCTGGAAAGGTGCATTTTATGGGCCCTCGATTTTCTTCTTGTCTTGAAGCACCGATTCGCGTTTCTTCGTTATCGTGTCGCGACGTCGGAGCTTTCTGGTCGTTTGCCGATCCTGTTATGGGCGACGCGCGAAACGAGGTTTCGCGTGCCGCCGTTACTGCTCAACGCTGACAGCGAAGCAAGAAGGCGCTTCGCTATCGTCATAACGGCTGCTGGTTCGCCGCTTCCTCCTGTCAGTCCACGAGGCCCGCCGACCGAAGCGCGTCTGCGATCTCAACGTCCGCGCCTTCCGCGAGCGGCAGCAACGGCGAGCGCACCGTGGCGTGCTCGAGGATGCCGCGGGCCACGAGGCCGTGCTTGAGTGCAACGGTGCCTTCCATATGCGAGCCACGGTGGTACACATTGCGCGTCACGGGCAGCAGCCGATCATGGATCGCGCGAGCCGCCCTGTAGTCTTTCGCCTTGCCTGCCTTGATCAGTTCGATGAGCGGCTCGGGGGCCAGGCTGCCGTAGCCGACGAGCGCACCGTCGACGTCAAACATCGTGTGGAGCAGATACTCGTCGTGGCAGGTCAGGATTTGCAGTTCCGGCCGCTCGCGACGGATGATCGGAATTTCAACGTCCCAGCGACGCATATTGCGCACGCCGTTTTTCATCGCAAAGACGCCAGGTTGCGCGGCGATCTCCAACTGCGTCTCGAGGTTGTAGGTCGCCTTGGTGGCGTCCGGGTACTGGAACAGGATGAGCGGCAGGCCGCTGCCTTCGTGGATGGCGCGGTAGCGGTCTTGCGGTGCGCCCTTCTGGTAGCCAAAGCGCAGCCAGCCGTGCGACGGATACACGAGACCGGCCGACGCGCCCGCCTCGACCGCGCGCTTCGCCTCTTCGACGGCCACTTCGGTGCCTTCCAGCGTGATGCCGGCGATGACCGGGATCTTGCCGTCAACGGACTTCACGAAGCTCTGGATAACCTCGGCCTGTTCTTTCTGCGTGAGGAACGTGCCTTCGCCTGCGTGACCGAGAACGGTCAGACCTTTTACGCCTTCGATGCTGCCAAGCCAGGCGCCCAGCCGTTGAATTGCTGCGTGGTCCACCGCTCCATCGCGGGTGAAGGGGGTAACGGGTGCCGGGACCAAACCGCGCAGATCGATCGCTTTCATGACGTCTCCAAATGTGAGCTTTTCCGCTCCTCTTTCGCAGAGGAGAGCCCGCTGCTCGTGTCGCCTCAAGCTGGAACAACGGTGCATGCGTTGCAGTGTAGGGACGGCCGACTCATGCGAGAACTGCCTAGGAATACATTTCAGCTATACTGATTTGACATATCCGATTGGGAGCCTGAGCGGTGGACTACGCGGCCTGGAAGCTATTTATCGACGCGGCAGAACTCGGGAGCCTGAGCAAGGTTGCCGTGGCGTACGGGACCAGTCAGCCGCATATCAGCCGTCAGATTGTCGAGCTCGAGCAGTACTGCGGCGGCCGTTTGTTTCAGCGCACCGGGCGAGGCGTGGTATTGACCGAGCTGGGCGCGCGTATTGCCCCGCGCGTGAGGACGTGGCTTGCCAGTACGGAACAGTTGTCCAACGACATCCGCAGTACGGCGGGAGAGCCAATCGGGGTGGTCAGACTCGGGATTTTGCCGTCCACCGCTCATCCCCTTGTCAGCACGCTTTACCATCGCCTTCGCGAGCGTTATCCGCTAGTGCAATTACAGGTGCGCGAAGGTCAAGGTGCGTTGCTGGAAACCTGGCTGGAACAAGGCAGTGTCGATCTCGCCATCCTTTTTCGAAACAGCCCGACGCCGAGAAACGGTGACGAGTATCTCGTTGAGGCGGCGACCTACCTGGTCGGCGCGGAAGGCGATCCGTTGACCAAAGACTCCACGGTCGAGTTTTCCAGGCTCGACGGGATTCCTCTGGTGTTTTTCTGCCGCCCCAATAGCTGGCGCGACCGGCTCGAGCAACTTGCTGGTGAACGCCGGGTGTTTCTTAACTTCGCGGCAGAAGCCGACTCTTTGAGCCTGCAGGGACACATGGTGGCCGATGGCGGCATCTACGCGTTGCTCGGACCTTACGCCATCGCCAATCTGCAAAAGGAATGCCGGCTGCAGGCGTCGATGGTGGTTGAGCCGGCCGTGCCGCGCTTTATCGCGCTAGCTATGTCGCCCCATGGCGAACTGACGCTGGCTTGCCGCACGGTCATGCAGCTCACCAGGGAAATCGCACGCTTGCGCAACCTCTCTTCGGAGTTCCAGCAGGGTGTATCCGCGGCCTTCGTGCGGTCCATCTGAGGGCTACCAGGCGCTGGGTGAGTTGGTGATGCTACGCGTGCCTTGTCACCCCGGCGTCGGCCACTTTCGCTCGGCGGTTGCGAAGGACTCGTTGAGTTCGTTGCCGCTCGCCGCGTCCTTCGTGTAATTGAACGTGCCCTCGTCGCGAATCTCATGCGCAGCGCGCAAGAAGGCGCCGAGCGCCGCGCGCGCCAGCGAACCGCCGACGCTCACGCGGCGCACGCCCATCGATTGCAATTCATCGACGCTGAGCAGCACGCCCTGCAAGCCCATCAACACGTTGACGGGACGTTCCAGTGCGTTCACCACGGCAGCGATTTCCTCGCGCGTCTTGAGCCCCGGCGCATACAGCACGTCGGCGCCCGCTTCCTGATAGGCGAGCAGGCGGCGGATCGTGTCGTCGAGGTCCGGGCGCCCGCACAGGTAGTTCTCGGCGCGCGCCGTCAGCGTGAACGGAAACGGCTGCGCGCGGGCGGCCTCGACCGCGGCGCGCACGCGCTCGACGGCGGCCTCGAATGGATAGATGGGTTCGTCGGCGCGGCCGGTGGCGTCTTCGATCGAGCCGCCGACCACGCCCGCCTGCGCCGCCAGGTGGATGGTCTTCGCGCACTCCTCGGGCGCGTCGCCGAAGCCGTTTTCCAGATCGGCGCTGACGGGCAGATCGGTGGCGTGCGCGATTTCGGCGAGGTGCACCATCATCTGCGCGCGGCCTACTGCGTTATCCGGCAAGCCGCGCGAAAACGCGTAGCCAGCGCTGCTGGTAGCGAGCGCCTTGAAGCCGGCCAGCGCGAGCAGCCGCGCCGAGCCGATGTCCCACGGGTTAGGAATGACGAACGCTTCTTGCGCTGCGTGCAGCGCCTGGAATTGCGCCGCTTTTTCGGCCTGGTTTTTCATCGCGGATGCCATTGAGAAGCGCCGCGCCGGCGCAAGATGCCGGCACTGCGGCGCGGGTTGCCGGGAAGTTTTGAAGCGCGGCGAGGCGATGCAATGCGATGCGCGCCGGCATCGCTCGCCGCTAACCGCGTGCCGAGGTCCGCTCAGGTTTCGAGCTTCGCGTCCATCGTGATGGTCGCGTTCAGCACCTTCGACACCGGACAGCCCGCCTTCGCGTCCGCGGTGGCTTTGTCGAACGCGGCCTTGTCGCCGCCGGGAATTTTCACCGCGACGTCCAGATGCACGGCGGTGATCGTGAAGCCGCCGCCGTCCTTGTCGAGCGAAACGGTTGCGGTCGTGCCGATACGTTCCGGCGTGATGCCCGCCTTGCCCAGTTCCGCCGACAACGCCATCGAGAAGCAGCCCGCATGCGCGGCCGCGATCAGCTCTTCCGGATTCGTGCCGATGCCGTCCGCGAAGCGCGTGGAAAACGAATATTGAGTCTCCTTGAGGACGCCGCTGTCGGTGGAAATGGAGCCCTTGCCGTCTTGCAGACCGCCTTGCCAGACTGCTGATGCCTTGCGCTTCATCGTTCTCTCCTGTTTGTGCCCTGCTTCGCACGCTGCACGACTGATCGCGAGTACCGCCGCGGCGGTCCAGCCCGAAGTTTCCGCGGCTTGAGGCGTCGGTCGCGAGTGCGGCGCTGCGTGACGGGCGCGGACGTGGACCGACCTTCATCATAGGCGGTTCCGTGTGCCAATGCCGTGAAGGTGTCCATGCGCCCGCGACGGCCTGGCGCGATACGGCCGCCAAGCCGTCCCGCTGCCGACGAAAAAAACTATTCGGCGAACGGCAGACTCTGTTGCCCGTTGGCGCGCATGTCGAACACGTTGAGCGTCATCGCGACGAGCGCATAGTAGCCGAGAAGCCCGACGAGATTGATCACGACCTCATGCCCGAAGCGCGCGAGCGCCCTCGCATACGTCGCGTCGGACACGCGCTTCGTGTCGTACAGTTCGCTTGCGAAGTCGTAGATAAGCGCGTCGTCCGCGTCTTCGAAGTCGGGCTGCAGTCCGTTGCGGATCGCTTCCGCGTCGGCTTCGCGCACGCCCGCCTCGAGCGCAATCGGATAGTGGATGTACCACTCGGCCTGCGCCTGCCAGCGCGCCGCCGTCACGAGAATCGCGAGTTCGGACAGACGCAGCGGCAAGCCCGTGCGATAGCGGCAGAACGCGCCCAGGCGCTGCGCCTGCTGCGCGAGTTCCGGGCTATGAATCCAGCCGAGAAAGGGTCCGTTCAGGTTGCCGCGCGGCCCGGACAAAATCTCGTCGAGAACGGCCTTTTGTTCGGGCGTCGCATCGGATAGCTGGAAGGCGGGCAGGCGCTCGGTCATGGTGGTCTTTCTCTCTCTGGTGAAAATGAAGGCAATCGCAGCGGGCGTGGCCTGCGCTCAGATCGCGGCCAGCGCGCCGTCGATCGCATCGGCGAGGCGGCTCACGATTTCGTCGATGTCGCGCGCGGTGCAGATAAACGGCGGCGCGAGCAGCACATGATCGCCGATCTTGCCGTCGACCGTGCCGCCCATCGGATACACCATCAAGCCGCGCGCGAATGCTTCGCGGCGAATCGCGGCATGCAGCTTCAGGCTTGCGTCGAAAGGCGCCTTGGTCTCGCGGTCGCTGACCAGTTCGACGCCGACAAAAAGTCCGCGCCCGCGCACGTCGCCGATATGCGGATGCTTCGCATAGTGCTCGCGCAACAGCCCGCGCAATTGCTCGCCGCGCGCGAGAACGTTGGGCAAGAGCTTGTCGTCGGCGATCACGCGCTGGACTTCGAGCGCGGCGGCGCAAGCGGTCGCGTGACCGATGTACGTGTGGCCATGCTGAAAAAAGCCCGTTCCGCCGACAATAGCCCGATAGATCCGCTCGCTCACGAGCACAGCGCCGATCGGCTGATAACCGGCGCCGAGTCCCTTGGCGATGGTCAGGATGTCCGGCGCGACGCCGTCTTCCTCGCATGCGTACAGGTAGCCGGTGCGGCCCATGCCCGACATGATTTCGTCGAGAATCAGCAGCACGCCATAGCGGTCGCACACCGCGCGAATCTTGCGGAAGTACTCGCGCACCGGCGGCACCGCGCCCGCCGTCGCGCCGACCACTGTCTCCGCGACGAAAGCCGCCACCGAATCGGCGCCGAGTTCGAGAATCTTCTGCTCGAGTTCATCGGCGAGGCGCTGGGCGAATTCGATGTCGGTTTCGTCCGCGCGCTGCTCGCGATATGCGTAACACGGGCTCACGTGATGCGCTTCGATCAGCATCGGCAGGAACGGCTCGCGCCGCCACGCGTTGCCGCCAATCGCGAGCGCTCCGAGCGTGTTGCCGTGATAACTCTGCCGCCGCGCGATGAAATGACGCCGGCCCGGCTCGCCCATTTCGACGAAGTATTGGCGCGCGAGCTTCAGCGCGGCCTCGATTGCCTCCGAGCCGCCCGACACGAAATACACGTGCTCGAGACCTTGCGGCGCAGCGGCGACGAGCCGGTCCGCGAGTTCCTCGGCGGGCTGCGTCGTGAAGAACGACGTGTGCGCGTAGGGCAACTGTTGCGCCTGCCGTTTGATCGCGTCGATCACGCGCTGGTTGCTGTGGCCGAGGCACGACACGGCGGCGCCGCCCGATGCGTCGATATAGCGCTTGCCGGTGGAGTCGATGATCTCGATGCCGTCGCCGGCAACGGCAATCGGCAACGACTGCTTCGGCGAACGATGAAATACGGTGGACATGGCTTTCACTTATGAAGAATGGCGGCGTTCGATGAGGAAGCGGACTGAGGTGCCGTGCGGGGAATGAACGTGTCGAAGACGCGCTGGCCGTCGCGCACGACCTGCATCGACACACCTGCGTTGCCGATTTCGAAGAGCGCGGTGGCCAACGTGTTTTCGTCGTCGGGATCGGAGGGATCGTCGCGATAGACCGGCAAGCCCGCGGGCGCGCGATCTTGCAACATGGCCAGCAATGCGTCTCCATTCAGCGAACCGGCTGCGGCGCGCAACAGCGCATCCACGCGAAGCTGCCTGTCGCGAGACGACTCGGTGACGATCTGCGCCTGCGTTTCGCAGCCCGCGTGAATCATATGGTTCGCGTGACCGGCGCGCGTGCCTACGCTTTGCACCGAGCAGCGCTGCGCGGTGGCCTCAACGCTGAACACGCGCGGGTCTCCGGTGCAACCGAGCGTGTGATGAAAGCCGCTCGCAGCCGGCGCAGTGCGCAGCGTGTGCAGCGCTTCGTCGAGCGAGCCGGCGTCGAGAACGGCCCGCGCCAGAATCATGCGCGGCACGCCGACCGTGGGCGTGCGAATACGCAAGTTGTTGATTGTCTGCACGAGGCCGGCGCGGTTCGCCGCGAACGTATGTCCGGGCAGCGAGCCTGGATAATAGAAGCTCACGAAGCCCGGCTTGCCGATGGGCTGCACGTCGACCAATACACAGCGTTCGCGCAGGAAAGGATCGCCGTCTTCGTTATGGGCGATGAGGCGTGCATCGGCTCCAATGGCGGCGAGCGTCGTGCAGCCGTCGGGCACGTGATGAATCAGTTCGCCACGGCAGTTCCATAGCAGGACGTCTTCGACAGGCCAGCGCAGGCCCGCCGCCATGCCTTCGAGTTCGACCAGCAACGCGGGAAAGTGGACACGGGCCGCGTCGCGCAGCGCCGCTACGAAGGACGCGCCGCGCCATCGGCTGACCGCCCGCCACGCGCTGCTTTGTGCCATGTAATCGGCGAACACGGGCCTTGCCAGTTCGCCGAGGGCGTAGCCGATTTCATACGGCTCGCCTTTTATCTCCACCACCTGCAGATTTCGCATGAATCGCACCGCTCCCGCTCACTCAACAATCGGTACGCATTTATACGTTGAAACAACATTTGTTGTCAAACAGGATAAAACGACACCACCGGTCGTCGAGGAACGGAAATCAAGGCACGTAAGCGCCCTTCGCGTGCAGCGATTGTTCGGCGATGCCGAGTTGCTCGACGGCGTCGGCGCCTTCGAGTGCGAGCAGATGCGCGACCAGCGATTCGGCGATGGCCGTGGCCGCCACGAGCGACGGAAAGAACGAGGGGCTTTCGTGCGAGAAGATCAACACCTTGTCCGCATTGAGCGCGATGGGCGACACGGCGCTGTCGGTGATCGCAATGAGCTTGCTGCCCTTTTCGAGCGCGGCTTCGGCGACGCGCGCGGCTTCGACGGAATACGGCGCGAAACTGATCACGATGGTGGCGCTGTCGCGCTCCACGGTGCGCAGTTGCATTTCCAGCGTGCCGGCCTCGCCGTTGAGCAGCGACACCGACGAGCGAAAGAACCGGTAGCCGTACACGAGCCCGAAGGCGACGGAGTAGCACGAGCGGAAACCGGCGACATGAACATGCGGCGCGCGCCGCAAGAGCCGCGCCGCCTCGACGATTGCGCGGCCGTTGTGCGCCGCGGTGACTTCGAGATTGTGCTGCTGCGCGACGAGCAGATCGTTGGCGAGCGCGTCTTTCGATTTGACGAGCGAGCGCGCGCGGCTCGTCAGCGGCTCGGGCCGCGTGCGCACGCGTGCGACGAACAGGTTGCGCAATTCGTTCCAGCCAGGAAAGCCGAGCTGCTGCGAAAGACGCACGAGCGACGCCGGCTGCACCTGCGCGCGCTCGGCGACTTTGCGCATCGACGAGACCGCGACTTCGTCCGGATGATCGAGCAGGAAGCCCGCGCCCATCTGGAATTGCGGACTCAGTTCGGAGAAGCGCGCCCGGATCAGGGCGGCGAGCTGGTCGAAACTGTCTGGCATGCGATGGTCCGGCGAAGGGTTGTAGAGGCGACAACAAATGTTACCACTGGGGGGTGGGCACAGAAGCGCGGTGCGCCTTCTAAACCATCCCCCTCCGGGCAATTCCCCATAAAGAACCGCCGTCGTCCGCCGATAAGACAAGGAACCTAGCTCCGCCCCGCACTAATTCGAGCGGCCTCATGGCAGTCAATCTTTCCGTTTCTGAGTCGATCCTCGCGACGCCGCCCGAACTCGGCGCAGCCGTGTGTCCGTCTATCCGCGCCCGTCTGTTGTCGACGCTTTTCGACAACCGGCGGCCGCTTGTCATGTCGATCGTCGCCAGCGCGTTCGTCGCCGCGGCGGCTTATGTGCGCCTGCATCAGCCGTGGACGATCGTCTGGCTGTTCGCCGACGTCTGGCTATTGCTAGGACGCCTGAGCATCATCCACGCTTACGTCGCGCATAGCCGCAAGGGACCGGCGAATCCGGGCCCGTGGGCCGCCGCCTACGCGCCGTTGTGCGTCGCGACGAGCCTCATGCTCGGGCTCGGGACGATGGGCTGCGTGCGCACCACCGACACCACGCTCGCAGCACTCGCCATCATGGTCGCCTCGGGCATCCTGGGCGGCGTCGCGTCGAGGAACGCCGCGGTACCGCGCCTCGCGATCGCGCAGATATGCGTGGTGTCGATACCGATCGGCGTCGGCGCGCTGCTCTCGCCGACCGATGGTTCCTGGATACTCGTGCCGCCGCTGCTTCTGTACGTCGGGGCGATGACGTCCATCGTGCGGCGCCACTACCGCGGACTCGTCGCGCTGATGACCGCCGAGCAGAATCACGCCGAACTCGCGGCGCGTTTCGACGCCGCGCTCACGCACATGCCGCACGGTCTATGCACGCTCGATCCCGCGGGCAAGGTGGTGATTGCGAATAGCCGCACGGCGCAGTTGTTCGGCACGAGCGTCGATATGCTCAAGCTGAATTTGCCGCTGCCCGAGTTCATCAGCCATGCCGGTTTTGCGCAGTTCGACGACGCGCTGCGTCAGCAGTTCGTCGAACGATGCACCGCCTGGCTGCAGGAAAAACGGCAGCCGCTGGCGCTCGAATTGCGCAACGGGCGTCAACTGGAGTTGCGGCGAAATCCGGTGCCCGACGGTAGCGCGGTCGTCATCATCGAGGATGTGACGGAACGCCGCCAAAGCGAAGCCAAGGTGCTCTATCTCGCCCGCCATGATTCGCTGACGGGACTCGCGAACCGGCGCGAACTGCGCGAGTGTCTCGACCGAATCCTGTTGCGGAGTCACACGCGGCGCGAAACGCGCACGGCGGTGCTGTACCTGGATCTCGACGGCTTCAAGCAGGTCAACGACCGGCATGGCCATACCGCCGGCGACGAGGTGCTGGAGACGGTCGCGGCGCGCCTGCGCCAGACGCTGCGCCACGGCGAATTCGCGGCGCGCCTCGGCGGGGACGAGTTCGCTGTGATCGTCGAAGAGGCGACGCTGAGCGCGATTGTCGCCATCGCGCAGCGCGTGATCCGCGAAATCGCGAAACCGTATACGCTCACGACGGGCGGCACGATCAGCCTCGGCACGAGCATCGGCATTGCGCTGGCCGAGCCGCACGAACCCGTCGACAGTCTTATCAGGCGCGCCGACGAGGCGATGTACAGCGCGAAGAACGCGGGTAAAGGCACCTATCGGATTGCTCGGAACGACGGCGAGTTGGAGACGGACGCGGATTACGACGCGAGCGTCGGCGCGGCGTAGAGCGGTGCGGCGTAGCGACGGGACGCGCGGTTTGGCGCGAGGGCAGTAGCTGCGGCGCGGCGAGATTTACGTCGTTCTGGCTCGGGCCGCTTGGTTCGGCTCGCCAGGCTCGATGCGCTTGAGTCCGCTCGGGTGCGCCCGGGTGCGCCCGGGTGCGCTCGGTCCGCTCCGGTCCGCTCCGGTCCGCTCCGGTCCGCTCGGTCCGCTTGGTCCGCTTGGTCCGCTTGGTCCGCTTGGTCCGCTTGGTCCGCTTGGTCCGCTTGGTCCGCTTGGTCCGCTTGGTCCGCTTCGTCCGCTGGTCCGCTGGTCCGCTGGTCCGCTGGTCCGCTGATCCGCTGATCCGCTTCGGTCGATTCGGTCCGCTCGGTCAACGTTCGTCCGCGTCTATCCGCATCAGTCCGGCTACGTCCGCCTCACCCCACCTACTTACTAGCCGCCCCCTCGGACGCCGCTGCGCCCATCGCCCCCTTCTTCTGCTTTTTCATTGGTTTGTGCGACGAGCCCATGCCGTCGGACGGCGAGGCCATCGTCCCGCTTGCATTCGGCGTCGGCATGCCGTTGCCGCCCTGCCCCGCGCCGGCACCGCCGCCGGCGTTCGTTGCCGCTCCTTCCGCGTAGACCGCGCCCGACAAACCGAGCATCAACGCCGACATCACGACGCCTTTCGTAGTCACTCGCATGATGGCCTCCTCCATTGCAATGCGCTGGTTGCAGCCCGTGTGCAACACCTGGCGCATGCAGCGACGCAATCCGCGTGCCGCCGCCAGACGCGCAAGCGGCCAAAGCCCGCCGGTTGGCGGCTCCGGGCGAGCAGGAAAAACGGCGTATTTCCCCCGGATTGACCCGCCTCGCCGCGTGCACTAACAATCCGATATGCATATCGGCGACGCTTATCCGGCGATGCCCGCCAGCGACGCCGCGCGCGAACGCCGAAGTCAGTGGAGGACGCCATGATGCTCACGAGACTTGCCGCCGTCGCAGCGTGGACCCTCGTGATTGCGGGAACGGCCTACGCGCAGGGGACGGACGCAGGCGCAGGCCGCCCGCGTTCCAATCCCGTCTCGACGGGCAGCGCGCGGCCGCAAGCGCCGCAGTCCGCAGCGCCTCCCACGCCGGCGTCCCTACCGACGACCGGCAGCACGTCGCTCTTGCCCGGCGCGGGCCTCATCGTCGCTCCGGAGGACGGCGCGAGGCCGCCGCGTCCCGAGGCGTCGCCGGGCACGCCTGCCAACCCGAGCGGCCTCAAAAAGCCCGACTGAGAATAGGCCAATTGGAGGCCAATCGCCGGCCAATCGAAGGCTTAACGAACGGCTCCATCGAGCGGACTGGCCGCCAAGCCGGATCACCGCACCGCCGCCCTCACCCGCCCCCTCACAACAACGCAACCACCCGCACGTCGCCCTGTTCCGCGGACGCCACCACCTTCTCGCCGATGCGGCGGAACGTGATCGACACTGACGCGTCGCCGACCCGCAGATCGCCCAGCTCAAGCCAGTCGATGCCCTCGGGCAGCATCGGCTGCTCGATCAACACCTCGCGGCGTTCGGCGTCGATGGTGATACCGAGACACGCCTCGAGCATCATGAACGGCGAGCCGGCCGCCCACGCCTGCGGCAGACACGCGACCGGGTAAGCAGTCGGCGGCTCGCCGCGCCGGCGCGGGAATCCGCAGAACAGCTCCGGCAGACGCATGTCGAAATTGACCGCTGCCTGAAACAGCGCCTGCAGCAGCCGCACCGCCGCCGCCTTGCCGCCGTAGCGCGACAGGCCGCGCGCGCAGATCGCGTTGTCATGCGGCCAGACCGAGCCGTTGTGATACGCCATCGGATTGAACCGCGACTGGCTCGCGGCGAGCGTGCGCACACCCCAGCCGGTGTGAAAGAGCGTCGAGTCCAACGCGCGCACCACCGATTCGCCGCGTTCGCGCGAAGGCAAACCGAAAGCCAGCAGATGCCCGGCATTCGACGCCATCACGCGGCACAATTCGCCGTGGCCGTCGAGCGCGATGCCGTAGAAGCCCGACTCTTCCATCCAGTATTTTTCTTCGACGCACTCGCGCAGCTTTTTCGCCCGCGCCTTGTATTGCGCGGCGGCGTCGTGCATGCCGCGCAGCTTCGCGTAGTGGGCCATCGTGTCGAACGCCGCGCTCGCATACGCCTGCACTTCGACGAGCGCGATCGGGCCATCGGGGAAGCGGCCATCGGCATGGAACACCGAATCGTGGCTGTCTTTCCAGCCCTGGTTCGCGAGGCCGCCGTCCGACTCGCGCTGATAGTCGAGCAGCCCATAGCGGTTCTTGTCGCACACGCCCGCGACCCAGCCCGCCGCGCGCTCGAGCGCGGGCCACAATTCGTCGATCAGACCGACGTCGCCCGTGCGCGCCGCATAGGCGCCGGCCAGCACGATGAAGAGCGGCGTGGTGTCCACGCCGCCGTAATACAACGCGAACGGCACTTCGCCGGTGGCGGCCATTTCGCCCTTTCGCATCTCGTGCATGATCTTGCCGGGCGCGGCATCGCGAAACGGCGAGTTCTCCTGCGCCTGATGCTCGGCGAGAAAACGCAGCACGCCCGCGGCCAGTTGCGGCTGCAACCACAGCGTCTGCAACGACGTGATCACCGCATCCCGGCCGAACGGCGTGGAGAACCACGGAATGCCCGCGTACGGATACGGGCCGGTCGCAAGGTCGGTGGTCAACAGGCCAAGGTCCGCGAGCGAGCGGTCGATCCACGCATTGAAGAGCGGATTGCTCGAGCGCACGCGCGCGGTCACGCGCCGCCGCTCGCGCATCACGAGGTGCGCGTCGACCAGCGCCGCGCGCACCGCGGCCCGGCCGACCCGCGGGCGCTCGGTGTCGATCTGCGACATATGCGCTTCGCTCAACGGATGAGTCGGCGACGACACGCCCGCGCTCGGCGCATCGGGCGTCTTCGAGACCACCTGAACCGAGACCGACAGATAGATCGACACGCATGCCTGCGCCGGCAGCGTGACCGTGTAGTCGGCGCGATCCGCAAACAGCTTGTCGGGCCGCGGCGCGAAGGCGATCTGCACATTGCGCGCCACATCGTCGAGCCCGAGATAGCCGAGCAGCACTTCGTCGTTCTCGACGCGCGCCGGCTCGATACGCCCCTGCTTCGCGCGGCTCAGGCCGCGCACCTCGAACATGTCGCGGAAGTCGCTGGCAAAGGAAATGGACAGCGGCACGACGGCGTCGCTCGTGCCGTAGTTGGTGAGTTCGATGGCTTCGTTCAACACCGTGCCCGACAGCACGCGCACGCGCTCGACGTGGATCACGCCTTCCGGCGTGCTGGCGCCGCCGAGCGGCGGCAACGGGCGGTTCGTCAGATGCGCGGTGAACGACGTGTTGTCGCTGCTGACGCTGCCCGAGAGCAGCGACGGCGCGCGGCCGCCGAACGTCAGGCGCAGTTGCGAGAGGACGCGGGTGTCGTTGACGAAGAGGCCGTCGTCGACGCCCGTAATATCGCCGAGAGGATCGTTGACGATGAACGTGTCGCCCGACTTCAGCACATGCTGCGTGGCGCTTGCAACGTTGAGATTTTCCGTCGGGATGAATACGCCGTCCGGCTCGGATTCGCGGTGATCGATTCCGCCCGAGTGGGACAGGCCGCCGAGGGCTTCAGGCTGCTGCATCAGGGTCGCTCCTATGGTTCGCTGCTGCGTATGCTTCGCTTGCGGTTGCCGCCGGTCGGTGCTCGTGGCGTTCGTGGTGCCCGATGGTGCCCGTTAGTGCCCGGCCGCTTCCGATTGTAGAAGCTCTCGTCTCGTCAGACGAACTTATCGCAGGCGAGTTTCGGTTTTTTTTCAGTGGCATGCGACGTGCAGGCAGGCGCGACGTAAGGGACGAGATGGGCCGCTAACCGAAACAATGTTTTGCTGGCGCGGCACTGAGTGGCTGAGGGGTGCGTCTGCGATACTCGCTTCGTGTTTCGCTTGCCCGGCGAACACATCGCTGTCTTTGGCCCGCTGTAGAGGCGGGCCTTTTTTAATCAGCCAGAGCAGTCAGCCGAAAGAACAGGAAGAACCGAATGAACGCCTCTCTTGAAACGCTTTTTCCGGACCACGTCCATCGCGACGACAGCGCGGTTAGCGCGCTGAACCATCAGGACATCGTCGTCGCGTTGTCGGCGGCTTTGAAGACGCAGGATGTCGCGGTGCTGCATATGCTTTATCCGCGCACCGACGCGCGCACGCATCGCAGCCTCGATGCGCTCGTCGATGTGTTGCATGGACACGGTCTGCACGAAGTCGCCGATCTGATCGCGCACGAAGCGCACTATCTGCTGTTCAAGGACCCGGCGAAGGCGTGGAAAGCCTTCCACGAAATTCGCAACGACTCGCTCGCGATCGGCGTGCATCTCTACTATCACGGTCTCGTCGGCGAGGCAGCGGAACTCGCGCTCGACAAGGATGCGCATCGCAAGGGCTGACGAAGCCGCGCGGAACGCTCACCGGTGATTCGCCGCGCGAGCGAGTGAGCGTGCGTGCCTATTTATGCAGGCACTGTCGCTTGCTGCCGCCTGATCGACCTTCGACTCATTCGCAAGCGAATTCGTCGAGCATGCCGGTCGCGGCCGCGGCGCCCGCGCCGCGCACGGCGCAGGTCAGCGGCTCGTCGGCGACGCGCACCTCGAGACCGAGTTCGTTCGTGAGACGCCGCTCGAGATTGCCGAGCAGCGCGCCGCCGCCGGTCAGCACGATGCCGTTGTGCGCGATATCCGTGATGAGTTCGGCCGGCGCCATTTCAAGCCCGCGCTTCACCGCGCCGATCACCTGGCGCAGCGGGCCTTCGATTGCATCGGCGATATCGTGGTTGCTCAACTGCACTGTGCGCGGCAAGCCGTCGTCGACGCTGCGCCCGGTCGCGTTCATGTGCTCGGCGGGCACGTCGCGCACGGCCGTGCCGATGTTCTTCTTCACGTGTTCGGCGGTCTGCTCGCCGAGCAGCACGCCGTACAGATTGCGCACGTAACTGACGATGGCCATATCGAAGCTGTCGCCGCCCACGCGGATCGAGCCGCTGTACGCGGTGCCGCCGAGCGAGAGCACGCCGACTTCCGTCGTGCCGCCGCCGATATCGACGACCATCGAACCGGTCGCCTCCGTCACCGGCAAGCCCGCGCCGACCGCCGACGCCAGCGATTCGCCGATCAGGCTCACCTTCCACGCGCCGGCCGCGACGGCCGCTTCCTTGATTGCGCGGCGCTCGACCTGGGTCGCGCCGGCCGGCACGCACAGCGTGAACGCGGCGCGGCGGCTGAAGAATTGCCGCGGACGCGCCATGTCGACGAATTGCCGGATCATGTGCTCGGCGGCGGAAAAGTTGGCGATCACGCCGTGGCGCATGGGCCTCACGGCTTCCAGATTGCGCGGTGCGCGGCCAAGAAGCTGGCGCGCCTCGGCGCCCACCGCCGTCACGCGTTTCGGACCGCCCGCATGATCCTTCTCGAAGCAGACGACCGACGGCTGATTCAGCACGATGCCGCCGTCGTCGGTATAGATCAGGGTGTTGGCGGTGCCGAGATCAACGGTCACTGCCTGGCGGAACAGTCGATCGAAAAGCGGGTGATGCGGCGTCGGTGTGGCCATAAGAAGGCTCTGTTATGTCGCTCGGTAGCGTCGCGCTCGCGTCGCCGATTCGCGTCGTTATTCCATGCGCGGCAGTGTGAAAATGCGCCCCGTCGCCCAGCCCGCGAGCATTGCGCAGTCCCGCGACGGGCGTGATTTTCGTGCTATGAGCAGTTAACGGCAAGCCGATCAATAACTTTAGCCCCGCTTTTCGTGCGGACGTATCAATCGCGCGACAATGCGCCGAGCGTGCGCTCCAGCGCGGCCTCGCCGAGCGCGACGCCGTCCGCGCTGATCGTATGGCCGACGCCCGGCAATGCGTACGCATCCACCGTGTAGCCGGCCGCGCTGAAGGCGTCGGCTGCATGTTCGAGCGCCTGCACCGGGATCACCTCGTCTTCCTCGCCGTGAATCAGCGTGAGCGGCGTGCCGTTGCGCGCGAGCACGGGCGACGCGAGCCGCCCCGAGTACGCGACGACGCACGCGGCGCCTTCCGCGCTCGTCGCCACATGATGCAGCGCCATGATCGAACCTTGCGAAAAGCCGACTAGCGCAAGGCGTCCGAAAGCAAGCTGCCAATGCGCGAGCTCGGCTTCGAGCATGCGTCGCATGGCCGCGTACGCGGTCGTCGCGCGCGCCTCGCGGTTGGCCTCGTTGATGTCGCGCAGACTGAACCACTGACGGCCGCCGAAGCCGCCGTCGAAGGGATCGGTGCCGTCGAGCGACGTGAAGGCGATGTCCGGCAGACGCTCGCTCCAGATGTCGGCGAGCGGCATGAGGTCGCGCGCGTTGCTGCCCACGCCGTGCATCAGGACCACGAGCCCTTTGGCGGGCGCCTGCAGCGGCGCACGCCGCCAGCCATGTTCGAATTGTTCCCAGGCCATATTGCTTTCCTTTCCTTTTTGCTTCAATTGATTCGCGGTTGGTTCGCCGTTGGTTCGCCGTTGGTTCGCCGTTGGTTCGCCGTTGGTTCGCCGTTGGTTCGCGGTTTGATCACGTTTAAAGGCGATTGATCGCGCGGCGCTCGACGTCGCGCTATGCGGTTTGGTTCTGTCCAGCCGCGAGCATACGCTGTCGGCTTCGTTCACGGCGCGTTGCAATGCCCGCAGCGGCGACGTCGAAAGATGAATACAGGTATGCTTTTGCGAGCATCCAGCGGACCCGCCGCGTAATACGGCCACACGCAAAGCCGCGCGCGAGGTCCGCGGCATATCGATCCGGGAGAATGTCTTGAGCCAATCCACGTCTGCGGAGTCGCCCGCGCCCACGTCCGCGCCGCCCGCGCCTCCGCCGCCGCTGAAAGGCGGCCAACTGGTGCTGGCGACCATCGCGGTCGCGCTTGCCACCTTCATGAACGTGCTCGACACGTCGATTGCGAACGTCGCGATTCCGACCATTTCGGGCAACCTGGGCGTTTCCGTCGACGAAGGCACGTGGGTCATCACCGTGTTCGCCGCGGCCAATGCCGTGTCGATTCCGCTCACCGGCTGGCTCACGCAGCGCATCGGCCAGGTGAAGCTGTTTGTCGGCGCGATCCTGATGTTCGTGATCGCGTCCTGGCTGTGCGGCATTGCGCCGACGCTGCCGATCCTGCTGCTCGCGCGGGTCTTTCAGGGCGCGGTGGCGGGCCCGCTGATTCCGCTGTCGCAAGCCATTCTGCTCGGCTCGTATCCGAAGGAAAAAGCGTCGACCGCACTCTCGTTATGGGCGATGACCGCCACCGTCGGTCCGATCGCGGGTCCTGCGCTCGGCGGCTGGATCACGGACAGCTATAGCTGGTCATGGATCTTCTATATCAACATTCCCGTTGGACTATTCGCAGCCGGCGTCACGTGGATGATCTATCGCACTCGCGAATCGCCCACGCGCAAACCGCCTATCGACGTGGTCGGCCTCGGGCTGCTGATTACCTGGGTCGCGTCGCTGCAGATCATGCTCGACAAAGGCAAGGATCTCGACTGGTTCGCGTCGCCCGTCATCGTGATTCTCGGGCTGACCGCGCTCGTCAGCTTTGCGTTCTTTCTCGTGTGGGAATTGACGGAAGAAAATCCAATCATCGATTTACGGCTCTTTCGCGAGCGCAACTTTCTTGGCGGCACGATTGCCATTTCCGTCGCCTATGGCGTGTTCTTCGGCAACCTCGTGCTATTGCCGCAATGGATGCAGGAGTACCTCAACTACCGTTCCGTCGACGCCGGCCTCGTCACCGCGCCGCTCGGCATATTCGCCGTGATTCTCGCGCCGGTGATGGGCCGCGTGCTGCCGCGCTCGGACGCCCGCATCATTTCGACGATGGCGTTTGTCGGCTTCGCAATCGTCTTCTATATGCGCTCGAAATACGTGATCGAAATCGACACCTGGCATCTCGTGATACCCACGCTATTGCAGGGTATTCCGATGGCATTGTTCTTCGTACCGCTGACGTCGATCATTCTGTCCGGACAGCCGCCCAACAAGATTCCTGCGGCGGCCGGCCTGTCGAATTTCGTGCGCGTGTTTTGCGGCGCGGTGGGCACCTCCGTCGCGGGCAATGCCTGGAACAATCGCACGGTACTGCATCATGAACGGCTCACCGAACGCGCTTCCGTCGACAACCCGTTGTTCAATCAACAGATCGATTCGACGCAATCGCTGCTGCATCTGAATACGCAATCGGCGCACGCGCTATTCGATTTCACCGTGAATACGCAGGCCGCGATGATGGGCCTGAACGACATCTTCTTTGTATCGGCGGTCATCTTTATTCTGATCATTCCGCTGATATGGATTACGCGGCCCGCCAAAGGCGGCGGCGGGGATGCAGCCGGCGCGCATTGACCGTATCACGCGTATCGCACGTATCGCCGAGCGCAATCGAACCGTTCGCGGATGCTTGCCAGTAGAATCGCGGCTCCACCGGATTGAGCCTCATGAACTACGCATCCATTCTCGAGCAGATTCATCGCGACTTGCGGCCTTATCTTGGCACGGGCAAAGTTGCGGATTACATCCCGCAACTGGCTAAAGTCCCGGCCGAGAGCTTCGGCATGGCAATCGTCACGGCGTCGGGCGAAGTATTCCGCACCGGCGAAGCGGACACGCGCTTTTCCATTCAAAGCATTTCGAAGCTATTCGCCTGCACAATGGCGTTCCGTCTGCTCGGCGACGCGCTATGGCAACGCGTGGGCCGCGAGCCGTCGGGCAATGCTTTCAATTCATTGGTCCAACTCGAGGCGGAGCACGGCAAGCCGCGCAATCCGTTTATCAATGCGGGAGCGCTGATCGTCACCGATGTACTGTGCCGGCGTTTCGTGCAAGCCGAAACCGCACTCGTCGAATTCATGCGGCGCGTGACCGGCGAGACGAGCATCGACTACGATTCGCGCGTCGCTCAATCGGAATTGCAGCACGCTCACCGCAATCGCGCGATGGCGCATTTCATGGCGAGCTTCGGCAACATGGAGATGCCGCCGGAAGTCGTGGTGGACGCGTATTGCCGCCAATGCGCAATCTCCATGAGTTGCGTCGAATTGGCAAAAGCCGCGCTCTTTCTCACCAATCACGGCGTTGTGCCTTCCACCGGCGAGCGGATTCTCGACACGAGTTCCGCGAAACGTCTTTCGGCACTCATGCTGACTTGCGGCACTTACGACGCCGCGGGCGACTTCGTGTACCGCGTCGGCTTGCCCGCTAAAAGCGGCGTGGGCGGTGGGATCGTCGCGGTGCTGCCCGGAGAAATGGCGGTATGCGTATGGTCGCCGGGACTCGACGCAAACGGCAATTCATTAGCCGGTGTACTCGCGCTCGAATGGTTGACGACGCATACAGGCAAGTCGATCTTTTAAGCGCGAATGAGCGGCGGCGTACAGACATCAACGATGAATAACGAGTAAGCGAATAGCGCGGTGCCCGGTTTGTTTTTAAACGCAAGCGTTGCGTCGCGCTATTCGTTATTTGCTTTTCGTCTGTAGTTCGCAGCTTAGGGTAATTATCGAGCGCCGCGCCTCACGAGTTCGGCCAGTACTGTCCGATAGGCGGTCTCGCCGATCACATGCTCGTTCGCGCCGCCCTCGAAGTCGATCCATCCGGAGTTAAAGCCGTCGAGCATTTCAATGCGCGGCGTCGGCCACGCCGTGCCTTGCGACTGGAACCGCGCTTCCCATTCGGCGCGCGGCACCGCCTGAGCCTTCACGTCGCGCTCCAGTACACTGCCCAGCAACGCCGCGATCTCATGCTGCGTGTAACGCTGCGGCCCTTCTATTTCGATGACGCGCCGCCCCTGCCACGTCTGCGTGAGCGTATCGGCAATCACGCGGCCGATGTCCGCCGTCGCGACCATCGGATAAGCGCGCTCGAGTGGCTGCAGAAAGCCCGGCATGACGCCCGTATCGCGCGCCGGTGCAACGTCCCATAGCGAGTTCTCCATGAACCACGCGGGCCGCATGATCGCAGTGGGTATGTGCAAAGCGGGCAGTTCCGCCAGTGCCTGCTCCAGAATGTGCACTTGAGTAATGAGCCCGAGGCCGGATTCACGGTGCCCGCCAACCGACGACAATGCCGCCACCCGCTCCGGCCGCGCATCGACTAGCGCTTTTTTCAGCACTGCAACTGCCCGATGTGCGTTCGGATAGCCGGGCTGCGGCGCGAAATTCGGCGCGAGCATTACGAACACGCCTGCGGTTCCGCGAAATGCAGCGGCGAGCGCGTCGGCGTCTTCGAATGATGCAATGGCTATTTCGGCACCGCGCTCACGCCACTGCGCGGCCTTCGTCTCGTCGCGCAATACCGCACGCACCTCATGTCCCGCAGCCAGTAAAGCGCGCGCCGCCGCGCCGCCCACCTGCCCTGTCACACCGGTAATGGCATACATATCGATCGCTCCTTGAATGGTTAATGCGGTAGTGCGACGCATTCTCGCTGTTTAACCGTCATTTCACGAGAGCATGAATGTCATTTGTCTAATGACGGATCGGCATGCATATGTTTCAGGAATGTTGCGCGCGAAACCAACGTGCTCGTTACTTGCTCGTTAAGCGGACAACCGTTCAACGTTTCGCGCCGCGCTCGACTCGCGCCGCCTCGCGATGTCTATGCTTGGTTGCAATGCAACAGATCGAACAGCGCCAGTACTTTCGTATGAATCGCTGCGGAATCAGGAGACCTTCCATGTGCGGAATCGTAGGAGCAGTGGACCGCCGCGATGTCACTTCCACGTTGACCGAGGGCTTGCGGCGACTCGAGTATCGCGGCTACGACTCGTGCGGAATCGCGGTTCTTCAGCAAGGCGCACTGCGTCGAGTGCGCAGCGTCGCGCGCGTCGCGAGTCTCGCGGCAGAAGTTGCCGAAGCTAACCTGTCGGGAATGATCGGTATCGCTCATACACGTTGGGCGACTCATGGAGCGCCTGTCACGAGGAATGCCCATCCGATCTTCTCCAGCGGCGAAATCGCCATCGTGCATAACGGCATCATTGAAAACCACGAGGCGTTACGAGAAGAACTGGGAGTACTCGGCTACGTGTTTGAGTCGGACACCGATACGGAAGTTGTCGCGCATCTGATTCACCATGCGTGGAAAAAGCAAGGCGGAGAACATGAAAGCGACCTGCTTTCTGCCGTGCGCCATGCGCTCGAACGGCTTCACGGCGCTTACGCAATTGCCGTATTCGCGAGTAGCGATCCGGGCCGGGTGATCGGTGCACGGGCCGGTTCACCGCTCGTCGTCGGCCTGGGAGAGCAAGGCAACTATCTCGCGTCCGACGTCATGGCGCTTGCCGGGACGGTGGAGAACTTCATTTATCTGGAAGAAGGCGATATAGCGGAATTGACACTGGACGGTGTACGGGTCGTCGATCGCGCCGGCCATGCAGTGCAGCGCGAAATCAAATTGCAGCGATCGAGCACGAGCGCAGTGGAACTCGGCCCGTATCGGCATTACATGCACAAAGAGATCTTCGAGCAGCCAAGTGTCATTGCAGACGCAATTGAAAACGTTCACACCATTACCGCCGACCTATTCGGCGCGGGGGCGCGGCACGCGTTTCGCGAAATCGACTCGCTTCTGATAGTGGCGTGCGGCACGAGTTATTACGCCGGCATGACAGCGAAGTACTGGTTCGAATCGCTCGCCAAAGTACCGGCGCAAGTGGAAGTCGCGAGCGAATACCGGTATCGCAGCAGTGTGGCGAGTCCCAATACGCTGGTCGTGGTCGTATCGCAATCGGGCGAAACCGCCGATACGCTCGCCGCGCTCAAGCACGCTCAATCTCAGGGCCATCGGCACACGTTGGCTATTTGCAATGTCGCAAGCAGCACGATGATGCGGCAGGCGCAGTTCCAGCATCTGACTAGTGCGGGACCGGAAATCGGCGTTGCGTCGACAAAAGCCTTCACGACGCAGCTAGTTGCGCTGTTCCTGCTCGCATTGACGCTCAGCAAACAGCGCGGGCGCCTTCCGGCCGCGCAAGAAGCGGCGTTTCTCGATCAACTGCATCGCTTGCCGGCGAAGCTGAACAGCGTGCTTGCGCTGGAAACGCAAATCGTCGCGTGGGCAGAAGCGTTCGCGCGTACAGAACATGCACTCTTTCTCGGCCGCGGCCTGCATTATCCGATCGCGCTGGAAGGCGCATTAAAGCTGAAAGAGATCTCGTACGTGCACGCGGAAGCCTATCCCGCAGGCGAATTGAAACATGGGCCACTTGCACTGGTGACGAGCCAGATGCCGGTCGTCACGGTGGCGCCCAACGACGCGCTGCTCGACAAGCTCAAATCGAATATGCAGGAAGTCAGGGCACGCAGCGGCCAATTGTATGTATTCGCCGATGCGGATTCACGAATTGCGAGTGGCGATGGACTTCGCGTGATCCGCATGCCCGAGCACTACGGCAGCCTGTCGCCGATCCTGCATGTCGTGCCGCTGCAACTGCTTGCGTATCACACCGCATGCGCACGCGGCACCGACGTCGACAAGCCGCGAAATCTCGCGAAGTCCGTCACTGTCGAATGAGGCATAGCGCACAGACGCACTGCGCGCATGGGTGTACAAGCAAACGGTTGCGCGGACATAAACCGCGCGCCGCAATGTAATCGGAACTCATTGGCGGGCCACTGCCTCGCTTATTCGCGCAAGGAAAGCGAACATGCAGATCTATCCGATTCATCCGAGCTTTACTGCGGGAGCCAGCTTTGAACTCGCGGTGCAGCCCGGCAGGCGCTTTAGCATCGCCATTTATCAGCAGCAGGACGACGACTCGCTCACGAGCCTGTGCGGCGTGGTGGTTACAGGTAAGAACAATGTGACCGCCAATCTGCTGGACGGCAAATACGTATTCCAATCTACAGGCAATAGCGCGGCAAAGCGCTTCGACGAGGATTGGAATTGGCCGACAATCGACATTCGCCCGAACGTCGCGAACTTGCACAGCGGCGCCTATGTCGCGATCGCCTATGAAGTCGACGCCGCAGGAAAGCCGACCCAGGAACTCGGGCGCGCGTGCGCCGCGCATCGGCCGATCTTCGCAGCACGGCCCGACAGCGACAGCATGGCGCTTGTGATCGCGCGCCCACGCACGCCCACCGCCACGCTCGCGTACATCATTCCGACGGCGACCTACCACGCCTATAACTCGACGGGTGGAGGAAGCTTCTATGACGACCGCATTCACCGTTACCGCGCCGCAAACAAAGTGAGCTTGCTCCGCCCCGGCGGCGGACTCGGCGCACGGCTCGGCGAACCGGACGATCCCTACGACAAACGCTCGACCCGTCAGCAATTCGCTCACTGGGACGCGAAGTTTATCCGGTGGCTGCGCAACGAAGGCATTGCCTGCGACTTTTATACGGATCTCGACTTGCACAGCGCGACCGCGCTCGACCTGACTCGCTACCGCTGCATGCTGAGCGTCGGTCATCACGAGTACTGGAGCGAGGAAATGCGCGCACATGTCGCGTATTTCGTCACGCAGGGCGGAAACGTCGCTGTTTTCAGCGGCAATACGTGTTATCGGCCTGTGAGGTTTATCGGCGCTGAACCGGGTCAACTCAGCGAGATGCGCAAGCTTGCGGACAACTGGGATGTACTCAAGGAACAGATCGATCTCGATCCGCGCGTAAGCGGCAATGAAAGCCATTTGATTGGACTGACCTATAAGCACGGCGGCGGCCACTGGGGCACGTGGTCGCGGTGGCGTCGCCGCTGGGTGAAGTGCGAGCGTCAGGCAATTGGCTTTACCGTCAAACGGCCGGACCATTGGGTATTTGCAGGAACTCAACTGCAACAAGGTGAAAGCTTTGGCGCAGAAGATCGGCTCGTCGGCTATGAAGCGGACGGCATCCCGCCGGACTGGCCCGACGATGCAATCGAAAGGCTTGCGGTTACCGAACGGCTCACAGGATGGGAAATGGGCGGTGCTGGCGCGATCGGCTTATTTCGTCCACTGCTGCGAGACGGCCGCCGCAGTGCGGGAGAAGTCTTTAATGTGGGTACGACAGACTGGGCTCGTGTGCTGACGGACAGCACGGCGCAGAGCCATGACGTCGTGCAGCAGATCACCCGCAACGTGATTCGCCAATACACCGGCGCGCAGGAGATAAACGCAACACAGCAGAAGCGTCCGCTGCACGAAGCGGCCGATGCAGGCGGCGAAGCCGCATTGCAAACCGACGCGGGTTGAGCGCAATGATGGTCATGAACGCAGTGACCGTTGCGCACACGATGTTGTCCGCTCATGACGCGCTTGAGTCGATCCTTCAAGCGTGTGAACAAACGTTTTCTAAGGCATTTTGTACCGCTTCTCAGAACTTTCGAAACGGGCTTCATTACGCGTTTTTCTTGCCACATTTCTTATCGGTTTAACGCCTTTGACACAGTACTCGAACCGGCGGTTGAACCGTCCGGCGCCCGCGCTCGTTCGTCGCGCGGCACGCCATCGAGCACCTCTACGTTGTCAGCCAAGGTTGGCCGGTGGAGGCTGAATTTAGGTGAGCACGCAACCAGCCTTACAGCGTATCCTTCCATTCAAATCCCAAACGAAGAAAGATTGCGTAAGCATCGTCTTCTCCAACGCTTCTTCGCTCGCGCCCAACACAAGCACTGTCATACCTGAGCGGCATTACCAATAACTCGTTAGACCTCGAACACCAGGAGACAGCATGAATAAACTCGGCCCCGCTAGTTGCCTCCTGCCGACTGATAAAGCGGCACAAGTACTTCGTCTAATTAATACGAATGCACATATCGACATCGTTTCAAGCCGCGATCTTCAATCCGGCGAAAACGAAATGCATCTCGATCAATCGGCTACTGCAAACGCGATGTCTATTCCTCGCGCGCCCGAGCACGCCGATAAGATGCAAATGCTGATTGCGCCGGATACGGATGCAACTCTCGCCTCTATCGTAAGGTCCAATTTGAATTGTCAAGATTTAATTGCGCCGGTATGGATCCTGGACCACACAGTTCAGGGCGCCGTGATTGCACGCGCCGCCGAAATACGCATCAGCTTCTTTCCGCAGGCAGATGATGCAAGCGGCGCAACGTCCGTTAAGCCGAAGCGCGAAGACGAGAAGATTCACGCGCTCGCGCAGTGGCTCACTGAAAACTGCGAGCACGACATTTCGATTGCCGAAGTCGCTCAGCGCGCCGCGATCAGCGAACGAACCTTCTTGCGCCGGTTCCGGCAACAGATCGGCACGCCGCCTTCCGAATACCTGTTGAGGGCTCGGCTCGACCGGTCGCGCAGGCTGCTAGCCGACTCCGATCTTCCGGTCGACAAGATCGCTCGGCGCAGCGGCATGGGCAACGGGTCGCAACTCGCGAAGCTCTTTCGCAAGCGCTTCGGAGTCTCGCCAACGGAGTTTCGGCGCCGCGCCCGCACGGGTTCCGCCTAAGCGAGTGCGACCATGGAAGAAGGCCGGCCGCGGGGTCACTGGCGAGACCAGCCCTTGGCTTCGCGTGCCGAAAGGTTTGCGTTCACCGTGATATTGACTGGCTTTGCAACGGTTTATGTCGTGGCGGTGATTGTCGTTTTTCTGGTGGTGGCGATTGTATTGATTCCGGTGCGGATTTTCTGCTCCATTGCCGACGCTATCCGGGCCGCAAAGCGGCGCGGATAACCGCGATTTCAGAAGATCCGCGCATTGGCGAGGCGCGACAAGCAATTGGCGGCTGCGCCGCCGATTAGCGGACTTTTACCGAATCCGCGCTCACTACAATTCAGGCTGTTGCCAGACTTTTAGTGCATTTGATAAATATATTGGGAGCCCTAATCGTGATGGATCTCGTTGAACTCTCCAGGCCGCACGTCGATGAGAAGCCCGACTGTCTGGAACCGCCGAGGCACATTGGCCTTCTCGTGTCGCAGAACTTCTTCACGGCAAGTACTGGCGCGATTGGCGATGCTTTTCGCCTTGCGAACATGGCGCAACTGCATCGTGGCGAAGACCCGCCGTACCGGCTTACGGTATTGTCAGAAGAAGGCGGCGTCGTCACGAGTTCGTGCGGCATTTCGATCTTCACGGAACAACTGAGCCGTTACAGCGTGGGCGATTTTCACGCGTTCTTCGTGGCGTGCCGCGACACGGCGGCGCCAACGGAACCGAATGACCGGCTGCATTCGTGGATCACGCGTCACGGCGCAATGGCATCGCTTCGCATCACGCAAGGGTCGAAGCTCGCAGTGGTTTACAAAAACGCTTCACGGCTGGCAGTACCCGTCTTTCTATTCGACGATGACTTCGTGGCGTCCCGCATCAACGGCGCAACGCCCGCCGAGCTGGCGCTTTCGCAGATCGAGCGCGACCTCGGTCCGCAGATCGCCAGAAAGGTCGCGCTTGAACTGCAGACGAATGCGATCAAGCACACAAGGCCACGCGAAGGCGACGCCAAATCGCTCACCACCGCAAGCAAGGTTCGCGAGTCGGCCCGCTGGATCCAGGAGAACTACAGCAAGCCGATTTCCGTTGCGCAGGCAGCCGAATCCGCGGCAATGAGCAAGCGCAATTTCCGGCGCCGTTTCAAGCAGGAGTTCGGTATGACGCCGCTGGAGTACCTGCTGCGCACGCGCTTCGACGTGGTCCGGACAATGCTGAGTTCCACCAATATCCCGGTTGGGAAAATTGCGCGGCGGTGCGGAATGGGCGACGGTAATCGTCTGGGCCGTCTCTTCAAGGAGAGGTACGGCATGTCGCCCACCGAATTCCGTGCACAGCGGCATTTGAGCCTGTAGAGCGGCTTGACGCATGAGGAGAGCCACTATTGCACCAGGCGTATTTTTATGACGACTCCGATTCGCAACACGCTGTTCTATCTGATTCTGATTCAGGGCGGCAATTACATCGTACCGTTGCTGATGTTGCCGTACCTGGGTCATGTACTCGGTGCAAGAGAGTTCGGGGTGTTGGCCTATTGTCAGGCTGTCGCGCAATACATGGTGCTGCTGACCGACTATGGCTTCAACTTCACCGCAACACGACTCGTATCGGTCAAACGCGGCGACGCTCACGGGCTCGCCGAGGTCTATACGAGTACATCGGCCGCGCGGCTCGTACTGGTTGCAGCGGCGCTTCTTCTGCTCGTAGCGGGCATTGCATTCGTGCCGGATCTGCGAGATCACGCCGATGTACTGGGCGCGCTATTTCTCGGCATCGTCGCCAACGCGGTTACGCCGGTATGGCTGTTTCAGGGTCTGGAACGTATGCGCGCGTTGGTGTTGCCGACGTTTGTTTCGCGGCTTCTCGGTCTCGCCTTCGTCTATCTTGCAGTGAAAGGTCCGGGCGATGCCGCGCTTGCCGCTTTGGGCGTCAGTCTCGGCAATGTACTGCTCGCCATTTGTGCGCTGTGGATTCTTCATCGCAACAGGCTGGTGAAACTCGTCGGCATATCCACGAGAAAGATTGTCGACGCGCTGAAAGACGGCTTTCCGTTGTTCCTCTCTTTTGTATTGATCAGCTTCTATGTGAACTTCAACTCGATTCTGCTGAACTACTTCCACGGACCGGAAGTGGTCGGTCAGTTCGCGATGGCGGACAAGATTCGCGTGGCCGCGCAGGCCATGTTCATGGTGATCAGTCAGGCTTTCTATCCGCGCATCAGTCAATACCACGCGACCGATCCGCAAGCCGCGCAGCGCCTGATGCGAATGGCGATGCTCGCCGTGTTCTCGACATCGATCAGCCTTTTTGTCGGCATCGAATTGCTCGCGGCGTGGGGTATCGAAACATGGGTTGGGCCGCAGTTTCATGCGTCCATTCCTCTCCTGAGACTCGAAGCCGTCTTGCCGCCCATCATCAGCGTCGCTGTCGTATTCGGCGATCTCGGGTTGCTCGCTCAAGGCCGCGCGCGTTCGCTCACGAATGTGTTTCTCGGCGCGACGGTTCTGCATCTTCTCTATGTGGTTCCGCTCACCCGCTACGGCGGCGCGAAAGGAACGATCGTCGCCGTGATCCTGACCGAGGTGGTCGGCGCGGTGGCCTTCATGTGGCTGTATTTCCGCGGCGTTGCACCTGCCTCGCGAGGCGCGGCGCTCATGCCGGTTGCATCCGGGGCGCGTCAGGAAGCACGCGGCGCGGATGCCGGTTGAGTTGCGGTTCTGCTTATCAAACAATCGAGGTGCCTTATGCCCGCTTTTTCCATCATCGTGCCGGCCTACAACGTTGAGCACTATCTCGACGAAGCGCTCGCGAGCGTTGCGGCCCAGTCCTTCACGGACTTCGAGCTGATCCTTGTCGACGACGGCTCCACGGACGGCACCGCCGCGATTGCACAGCGCTATTGCGACAGCGACTCGCGCTTTCGCTACGTCTATCAGCCGAATCGCGGGCAATCCGCGGCACGCAATCTCGGCACTTCGCTGACCACGGGCACGTATGTGTACTACATGGACAGCGACGACCTGATCGACACCGACACGTTGAGCGTCTGCCACCGCGAATTCAGCAATCCCGAGATCGACGCGGTGATGTTCGAAGCCGCGGTATTCCCGAACGATGCGCCGATGTACAAGCAGGAAGTCAACGGCTACCGCCGGCCGCTCGGAAGCGCGACGTTGTGGTCGGAAGAGTTCGTCGTCGAATCGTTGCGGCAAGGGCGCTATTTTGTTTCGCCGTGCTGCTTTATCACGCGACGTTCGGCCATCGGCAATCTGCGTTTCATAGAAGGCATCGTGTATGAGGACAATCACTTCTTCGCTGCGTTGTTGCTACAGCAACGACTTAAGCTGGCAGTGCTGAACCAGGCGCTCTTTAAAAGAAGATTGCGCATGGATTCGACGATGTTCACGACGAAGACGCTGCACCACTACAACAGCATGTACCGGTTGCTTCACGAGGTGTCGGCGCTGTCTTTCATTGCGCTCGATCCACCGGAGCGCGCGCGCATCAAGCAGGAGATCATCGGCAAGACGCTCGGCGATCTGCATTTTGCAAGCGCGCTGGTCGGCCCCGATCTGAAGCTGCGCAGCATGAACGTGGCGGCGACATGGTATGTGGCCACGCATATCTCGCCGCGGCTTTTTTCGGCGAAGCGTCTGTTGCTCGCGCTCGTGCCGGAACTGTATCGGTTGAAGCCGGAAGTTTGAGTTGCTTTAAAGCTGAGTCGCTTTTAGAGCGCGGCGCCGCTACTTTGCTGCGCCGCGCGCTAATAGCGGTACTGCATAAAGGCACTGCCTTCACATTCCGGAAGTTGCCATATCCTCTTCCACGAAACGCAGAATCGCCTCTGTCAGTGCCTCGCGAGGGTAGGCATTTTGCGTGACGAACAACGATGCGATCGTCGTGTGCGTTCGAGAGACAGGCACGGCCAGTGCCCAATGATCCGCATTGACGTAACCCATCAAGACGCTGCCGGGCACGACCTGATCGTAGAAGATCACCTGGCTGTCGTTGCGGGCGTCGACTCGTGAGAGTTTTTCGTAGCTCGATTCGAGTATCGACGAAATGCGCTCTGGCTGCGGAAAGGTCACGAGCGAGTAGTAGCGCAGATCGCGCGGAAGCGGATGGCTGGCCATCCACGCCCTGCGCGTGGCCGGCCGCAGGCTTTGCACGGCCCCGCCGTCTCCCGAGTGGCAAGCCGCGCCCGGAAAGTGCCGCAGCATGTCCGCCTGGTATTGCTCGGCGTCGTTGGCAAGCGGCGATCCGCCAACCGCCCCCGCCGCGCTGACGACAGCCGCCACGCGGCTGCGAATCTCCGGATACGCGACGACGGCCTCGAGAATATCGGCCGCGCCCTTCGAGTAGCCGATCAGCACCAGTTGCGCTGCGCCTTCGGACATCGGCATGGCCATCACGGCGTCGCGGATCTGGCGTGCATTGTTCGCCGAGCCCGACAGCCCGTCCACGTTCAGCATGATCCCGTCGTAACCGGATTGCCGCAGGTTTTGAACGACGGTGTTCGGAGGATTCAGCCACGGCCTGAAGCAGTCGTACCCGATGCCGGGCACCACTGCCGCGATGAGGTGGCGTCCCGATCGCCCGAGATCGACGGGCGCACCTGTACCGGCAGGCTCGGCGCCCACGCGTGTGAGTGCGTCTTCGCAGGGACGGTAGTCAGGCAGCGCTGAGCCGTGCGCTTCGAGCACCGCACAGTAAATCTCGCGAAAGCGGGCCCGCTTGTCTTGCACGCCGGCCTGCGATGCCGCCACGAGAGCGAGGGGCGGCGTCTCCGTCGAGTAGGGAATGAGCGGCTTCGTTGCGCATGCCGTTAGCGCAAGAATGACCGCTAGCGCCGCGCCGTGCATGCAGTGCCTGCTCCATGCCCGCCGATGCACAACGCGCCGGCGCACCGCGCCGCTTCGTTGCTGACAGACCGCCTTACTTGCCGGCATCGCCACCCTCCCGGTTCGTGGAGGACTCGCGCTGCTCGAGGTATGGCACCCACTGGAGCATTTCCACGTTCGCAAAACTGAGCGGACGAGTGGCGAAGAACATCACGGCGCGTAGTCCGTCGGTGTGATACGGCGCGCCGTTCAGCGTTGTCCGCGGCTGTGCCTGTGGCGATGGACCGACGCCGTACACAAAACCGAGCTTGTCGAGACCGCCCGAATACATCATGTCCTGGATGAGGAAGTTCCTGGCCTCGTCGACGTCATCATGAAGCGTGTCATCCGCCGTATCGTGATGCGCGAAGCGGCCCCCGACAGGACGTCCGGCTTGCGCGACATACACCGGGTCGCCGTTAAAGCGAATGGGCGTGAGCCACGCGCGCAATGAAGTCGACAACGCACCCGCCTGGGCCTGCTTGCGCAGCACGACGTCGGGCGTGCGTCCAAATAGCCACTGCGAATAGTCGCTCTTTCGCATCTCCCGGCGATAGCTACGGCGCACCATCGCGGCGCCGATGTCTCCCAGTTTGCCGATCACGATCACATTCAGAGGATCGCCTTCGGTCTCGCCATTCTCGCTCGTCGCGCAGCGCGGCATCCGTTCGAGCGCGGCCCGCAGCGACGCGAGGTCGTGGTAGTCGGTCAAAGCCGCCTGCTGGTACTGGAATGGAGTGAGCGCGAAACGCGGGTCGGCGGCATCGTCCGGTACGGGTAGAAACAGCGAGAAAGGAATCAGTGTTCTGCTTGCGAAAAGATCGATGTTGACGAGCTTGATCTGCCGGTCAGGATTGGCGAAAAGAAAGCCGCTGCGCGTTTCTCCAGCCGGGACGGGATTTTTGAATCCAAGCTTGTTCAAGTGGCTGTCGATGTCCGCGTTCGTCGCGCCGCCGAGAAGCGTGTGCATGGACCATGCGACTTCGAGTGGCGAAAAGTAGTCCGGGTCGGTTCCGGAGTGCAGCAACCATAACGCTTGCGGTGTATGGTTCTCGACTTCGATCCAGAGCGGCTGAATGTTGCTGCTGCCGATGTCGGCGCCGATCATGCGCCTGCTGTCGTCGGCGCCTAGAACGGCTACGCTGACGCGCGCGCCTTGCCTCGTGTCGCTCACCGCACGCTGACGCAGCGGCGCATCGTCGGGGCTGACGGGCGCGGTCCAGGTCGCACAGCCGCCACAAACGAATAGAAGCACAACGCTGCCGGCAACGCGCGTCAACGCACGCCGAAGCGTTGGCGATTCGTTCATTGATCTGCTCCCGCGGGCACGGCGTTGAACTTTGCAACCGACTCCCATGGAAAAAATTCGATACCCGAGAGCGAGGTAGGCTGCCGGTCGAATACGAGGACCTGGCGAAGGCCGTCGGTGTAGTACGGGTCCGTAGTCAGATTCTGGCCCGGTGCGCTTTGCGAAGCTGCGCCGACTCCTTTCACGAAGCCGATCTTCTGCAGGTTCTGTGAATAGGCCATGTCCTCGGTCAGCGCGGTACGTGCTTCGTCCACGTCGGGATCGATCTTGTGCGTCGTCAGCGTGGGCGAGTGGAATGTCAGACGCACGCCGATATCCCGGCTGATCTGACCGACCCACACGGGCTTGCCACGGTAGCGCATCGGGCTGAGCCAGAGCCGCAAGTGATTGCGCTGGTGGATGGTGTCGCGCGCCTTCTGCAATGCGAGGTCCTGCGCCCGCCCGAACAGATAGAGATCGCTCACGGGTGCATTGACATAGCGCTCGCCGGAAAATGCGGACGTGACGGTCTTCATGATCGAGCCGGACCATTTCTGTTCGGTCGGACTCCAGCCTCGTCTAACGAGTGCGGGAAATGCGTCGTCGAGACCGCCCACGATGACGAGATTGAGCGGGTCGCCATTCTTCGCGCCGTCTTCGCTGGTTGCGCAGCACGGAAGCGATTCGAGCGCGGCGCGCAACGCGCCGTCGTCGGTGTAGTCCACCATCCTCCCCGGCGGATAGACCTCACGGCGAAACACCGCGCTAACGTGGTAATCGGCGTAGAAGCCGGGCACCACCATGAGAAAGGAAAATGTTTGCGCCCGACCGCTTGCGACAAGATCAAGCTGAATAAGCTTGGCGCCCTCGGAGAGATTGGTCAGGATATAACCGGACACAGTGTGGCCCGGCAACACGGGGTTACGGAAGGCGAGTGCGCGAAAGCGTCGCTCGATGTCATCGCCTGCCACCGACGATTTGCTGCCGGCGAATGCTTCGGCCGCTTCGGAGGCGGGAAAGAAGTTGGGGTCGAGGCCCGGCGACATCAGAAAGTAGCTGGACGTGTCGTCGTTTTGCACCTCGACCCATACGGGCTGAATGCCCTTTTTCGCGAGCGCTACGCCATAAACACTCTCGCTCTCTTCGGCCGAAAGCACCGAACCTGAAACCCGGAGTCCTCGTTCGCTACGCGTGACGGCGCGGCTTTGATAGTCGAGTCCGCCGGCGCCCGGCAACGTGATGGCGCAACCGCATAGCATGAAAGCAACGACAACTGCAGGCAGCAGTCGATTCACGATGTGATCCATCGCGTCACCCATTTGCCGCGACCCGGGGCGGCGTTCCCGTCAGTGAACCGGGGTGAAAGCTTCTGGAGGCAGAGTCATTTGAGTACCTGTTCGCCGCCTAAAGGCAGCCTCCTACATCTCCCATCGCATTGCTGCCTCCCCCGCTACCTGCACGGAAGCCGACCGACGTTTTGCTATTACCCGTCCACGATGGCCGCACCACGGCGGCTGCGCCACCCGGAGGCTGCTGACCTGGCACATAGACATCCATGGCCTGGTCGTTCGCCACGATCACCTGCGATATGACCTGTTGTTGCGACCGGTCGGCCCAGTCCTTCGCGATGCATTGCGCAACGACAGGAGCAGACCGTTGGCTTTCTCCGACCGCTTGCGCGCCCGGCGGCATGGGTTGGTTTGCACAGGCTGACACAGCAGCGGTCACGAGAAGAAGCGATAACGGTTTCATTTTTCACGTCCGGTTGAATGTTGCTTTTGAAAAGGCGCGTGGATCAACGCCGCGGTGGTCCTCGAGTTACTGCTGACGGGCCGGCTCCAGAGCATGGGCACTGGATACGGTTACCGTCGCGGCGGATTCAGAGGGTGGTGGCAACGCGACCTCGCTAGCCGCGATAGAGCCAACGGCAGACGGCGTCACGGCAGCGACGGCGGCAGGCGGTTCCGGTGTACGCGGAGCCGCTATAAGAAAGCCACTCGATGTCAGAAAGATTGCGAGTAACAGGACAAATTCCACGGCCACTCCAGTTCGATATCATTGCAGGCTCGCATGGCACCTGTGAGTACTTGGCAGCTCATCGGTCCATCCGCTCGCTCTTTACAAGCTTAACCAGCCGATATACCAGGCCAATAGGACCTTGGTCCTACACTTCGCGGGGCGGGTTTAAAAACTGGGCCGCGTGGCGCCTTTCAAGCTGCGTAGTTATTTGCAGAATGACATTTGATCGGCGCGCAACGTTGGCTATCTTTGATTCACGAACGTCGGAATCAACAGGAGAGGCAATCATGAAAACACCGCGCGCCGTGAGTTGTTTTGTCTTCGCGGGATGTGTCGCGTTAATGCCAAACGTCCATGCGCAAACCGCCAACGCCATGCCGGTGGCGTCGAGTCCCGGCGCAGGTTCAGGCAGTGCCACGCAGGCGGACAAGAAGCTGGCCCGCGACGTTCGCAAGGCGTTGTCCAGAGCGCCCAACTTCAACGTATCGAACGTATTCGTCAAGGCGCGTGGCGGTGTCGTGACATTATCCGGAAGCGTGCCGGACGGTCCTCAGATCGAGCAGGCAGCAGAGGTGGCGATGAGCGTGCCGGGTGTAACGTCGGTGAGCAACCATCTCTCGCTTTACACGAAAGGGTATTAACGCTTCGCCGCGGACAAGCGCGGCGCTTGCGACGATCCTCAAGCCGCTCGCGGCTCGAATGCAAACCGCTCGACCTCGCCGCCGCGCGCAACCACCGCCGTGCTCTCCGGAATCTCCTGCCACCAGCCCGGCAAATCGGCGAGCGGCTCCGACACGACCAGAAACGCGTCCTGCCCGGCCATCGCAATGCGCGGATCGTCGGGATACAACTCGTGCATTTGACGGAACGACGTATTGTGAAACAGCGTGCGGGACTGCCGTTCGCTCGAATAACGCACAGCGATAATCTGCTCGCCGTCGGTTGCACAGACGGTCATGTTCAGCGGCTCTTCAACGCCGTGGCGGCGGCCCGTTTCTTCGACGAACGCGACCATCCTCTCGAGCGCAGTGACAGGCGCGAGTTCCAGACCAAAGGTTAGCGCGAGGAAGAACAGCACTTCCGAGTCGGTCGAGCCCTCGATAGAAGCGAACAGTTCGGGCGCAATCGCGACCATCAGGTCGCGGCGCACGGCAGGATACTTGCGCACTACTCCGTTGTGCGCGAACAGCCAGCGGCCATGACGAAACGGATGACAGTTGGTCTCCTGTGACGGCGTGTCGGTCGCGGCCCGGATGTGCGCCATGAACATCGGCGCGTGGATTGCCCGCGCCGCTTCGCGCAGGTTGCGGTCGCTCCATGCCGGCTGAATGCAGCGGTAGCGAAACGGAATGTCGGTCGGATGGCCGTACCAGCCGATCCCGAAACCGTCGCCATTGGTGGTCGTGTGGCCGAGACGCGAATGAAGGCTTTGATCGATCAGCGAATGCTTCGCGTTGAAAAGCACCGTTTCAAGCTGAAGGGGATTGCCGGAATAAGCGAGCCAGCGGCACATGAGATGTCTCCATGTATCGGATACGCGCTAATTCCGCCAGCCAGTTGCAGCGGAAGCGTATCCAGAACGTCATCAAGAAGGGAAAGAACACACCGCCCGCGCCACTCGGGTGAGAAGCTGGTCCGCAGCACGCACAGTGCTATCGTGAGACCGGCTTCTTTTTGCTGGAGAGGCCTGGAACGGATATCAGGTTGAGCGCAATCACCGCGATCGCGATACCCAGAAAAACCGCGAGTACGCCATAGCGGAATTCGGGTTGGCGGTCGTACAGCAAGCCAGTGATGGTCGCATAGAGACCAGCCAGCCAGATAGCGACGCCGACCAATGCGATCGCAACCCGTCTTTCCGATTTTTTCATCACGACCTCGGCAATCAGCGCTGGTTCTCTAAACATATTAGTGCGGCGGAGCCATGTTTTCCAGAACTGGTCGTATACGTGCCGAAGAAAACCAGCGCCGTTCAACGCGAGGGCCCGTGCAGCGGCGGGAGGAAGACATGAGCCGCATTCTTCCCACCGCCCGCTACGTTAAAAACTCACAGCGAAGCCGATCGAAACGCCGTGCACGTTGTGCCCGAAAACATACCTTGCGATCAACCGTGTGCGGGTAATGACAACGGGATACCTGCTGCTATCGAGTTCAAGTCCCACACCCAATGACGTCAGGTCGTTGAATCCGAGCACGCCCGCGCTGTCCCCGAAATAGTGCGAATAGGCAGTTTCGAGCACGTAGCGCACGGGCCGGTCCAGCGCGTGCCAACCGGTAGGCGCGCGCCAGCGGGCCCACAGGCTGAACTGCTGCGCGGTCGCCGAACCCTGCACCGCCTCGGACGAGCCACCGAAGCTGCGAAGATAGATATCCGTCGCACGAAGTTCGACGTCGATTTCATAGTTCTCCCGATAGTGCTCGTAATCGAGCATGAGCGAGCCACCATAGCCGTATGCGTCGAGTGAGCCGTTGTCGAGAAACTGCAGATTGCTGTCCGTGACGCGATTGATAACCGTCTGCCCTACCCTCAGATCGCTCGAAACGCGCCCGATGGTGCCGTTCAGTATCGGCCGAAAAACCAGCTCGTCTGTGATGTGGAAGTCCCACCCGATGCCCGCCGTCGTGCTGAACGTGTTCCAGCGCGTCGGCAGCGGCCGCTGTTGCGCGCCATCCGTGGCGACGAATGTCGGATCGTAGCGGCTATACGCCAGCGTGCCTTCCAGATACAAAGGAAATGACTTGCTGAGCGTGAAGCCACCGCCCAGTTGTGTCTGGCCGAATCCGGGATTGCCAGTGGTGCCGCTATTGATCGAAAGCGAACTGGTGGTCACATCGGGTACTGTCGTGTAGCTCATGACGGCGAGTACCGCATCTGCGTGCCGTTTCACGTTACCGCCTACAACGGCGCGGCTCGACAGCGCATCCGGCGCGACCTGCGCGCGGGACTGCAAGGAGATCACAATCAGGACGATACCCGCGCACGTTATCGCCCTACTGTTCGCACTGCTGCGCCGCGCGCGCAACTGGTTTGAAGCCGACTTCATGGCTGTGCTGCGCATACGCACTCCAGTTCGTATCGGCACCTCTCGGGCCGGCGGTACATTTCAGACATCGTCATGAAAAATCCGCCAATCGCCCGTGAAGCCATTCAATGAATGAACGGCGACCGTGTCACGCTCTCGCAATTGCCCCGAGCGCCGCATCGATTAACGAAGCGTAGCGGCTCGTGGTGAATAAAACTTCGCGATCTGCCGCATGAAATCGGCAAATGATGTCGGCATTAAGGTTCCAACATCCCGGGGATGTTCTAAGATTGTATTAAGCACTATTTCGTGTTCAGCATAGTATCTGCAATTCACCGTCGTTCACAACCGGCCCGATTATTTCGGACACCTTCTTACCATCCCGAAGGAGCGGCCATGTTCCTGTGGAATCAACGATGGAGCACGGCGCTATGCCGGTGGTCACTGGTCGCCCTGACCGTCGCCATGACGACAGGTATCGCGCATGCGCAAAACGACGCTGCACCGCCAACGCCGCCCTTCAAGCCCGAAGAAATAGAGGCGCTGGTCGCGCCGATCGCTCTCTATCCGGACTCGGTGCTGTCGCAGGTGCTCATGGCCTCCACGTATCCGCTCGAGATCGTGCACGCGGCGCGCTGGGTCAAATCCAATCCGAAAGTCAAGGGCGACGCCGCCGTGAAAGCCGTCGAGAATCAGCCGTGGGATGTCAGCGTTAAATCGATGGTTGCCTTCCCGCAAATTCTCGAGCCGATGAACGACAAGCTCGACTGGACGCAGAAACTCGGCGACGCATTCCTGGCGCAGCAGAAAGACGTACTCGATGCCGTTCAGAGACTCCGCGCCCGCGCCAAGGAATCGGGCAACCTGAAGTCGAACGAACAGCAGAACGTCGTGGTGGAGCAGGCGCCCGCCGGTGGGCAAACCATCGTCAAAATCGAGCCTTCGAACCCACAGGTCATTTACGTACCCGCGTATAACCCGACTGTCGTCTACGGCTCGTGGAGCTACCCGACTTATCCGCCGACCTACTGGCCGCCCTACCCAGCCTACTACCCGGGCGGCGCGCTGATGACCGGCTTCGCATGGGGCGTCGGGCTGGCGGCCGCGGGTGCGATCTTCGGAAATTGCAACTGGGGAGGCGGCGACGTCAACATCAACGTCAACAAGGCCGCCAACATCGACCGCAACTTCGATCGCACCAAGGTCCAGGGCGGCGGACGCTGGCAGCACGACGGCAGCCATCGCCAGGGCGTCGCGTATCGCGACAATGCCACTCGCGACAAGTATTCGCGCAACGTCGGTGGGGCCGAGGGGCGTAACGACTTTCGCGGCCGCGACTCCGGCAACGGCGCACGTGCCAATACTGCCGACCGTGCGAACGCAGGCGATCGAGGCCGAACCGGCGACCGCACGAACGCGGGTAATCGTGATTCGGCAGCGGACAGATCGAATGCGGGTAATCGTGATTCGGTAGCCGACAGGTCGAATGCAGGCAATCGCGGAGGAACAGCGGACAGGTCGAACGCAGGCGATCGCGGCGGCGTCTCGAACCGCCCGAGTACCGGCGAAGTGTCCCGCGCCAGCGACCGCGCAGGCGGCACAGGCGGCGGCGTAGGCGCAGGCAGCGCAGGCGGTGCTGCCGGCGGAGGGCGCGACAATGCCTTCCAGGGCGTAGGCGCGGGCGGCGCAACTCAGCGCAGCGCCGATCGCGGGCGTTCCAGCATGCAAAGCTCGAACTTCAGCCGCCCGAGCGGCGGAGGCGGAGGCGGAGGTGGCATGCGCGCGGGCGGTGGACGCGGTGGAAGACGTTAGGGAGACCACAACATGTCATCGATGTCACGAAGCCGGCGGCTCACCGCAAACAGCGCGTTGCGCATCTTCACGTTTGCATGTGCAATGGCTCTGGGCGGATTGCCCTCGGCGCATGCGGAGCAAGACTTCCGTTCTCCCGATGCCGCGATGAACGCATTGGGCGAAGCGGTCAGCCGCAACGAAGAGACGGCACTGCAATCCATTCTGGGTCAGAACTTCCGCACGCTCATTCCACCCGTCGGCGCCGAGATCCGCAGCCGCTTTCTCGATGAATGGGCTCAGTCGCATACAGTGCAGCAGATCGACGATCGACACGCGCGCATTGCGGTCGGCACCGACAACTGGACCTTTCCCATCCCACTCGTGAAGCGGACAACAGGATGGCAGTTCGACATGAAGGCGGGCGCCGAAGAAATGCGGGAACGCCGGATCGGCCGCAACGAACTTGCCGTCATCCAGACGATGCTTGCTATCTATGACGCTCAGCATGACTACGCGCTCACGGACCACGATGGCGACGGCCTGCTTTCCTATGCGTCGAAGCTCGCGAGTTCGCCCGGAAGACAGGACGGCCTCTACTGGCCGACGCAGGCAAACACGCCGGCCAGCCCGTTGGGACCCGCGTTCATTCAGGCGCGCGCACGTCAGTCAGCGGATGCCGGTTATCACGGCTACCAATACAGGCTGCTGACCTCGCAAGGACCGCACGCACCAGGCGGTGCTTACGACTATCTCGCACATGGCAAGCTCTATGGCGGCTTTGCTGTCATCGCGTGGCCCGTGCGATACGGCGACACGGGTATCAAAAGCTTCATGGTCAGTCACGCGGGCCAGGTCTACGAGCGTGACCTGGGTCCGGACAGCGCGGCCAAAGCGAAGGCGATGACGTCGTTCGATCCCGGACCCGGCTGGGCAGAAGTGCAGCCACAGCGTTGATAATCAGCCGGACCTGGCGTTCGGCCGCCACAATCGTCAGGCCCCGCTCTGTCGAGCAAATTGCGCGATACGTCGCGTGACTGGCGCAGCCGCCGCACAGCCTGGCGACGCATTGCCGGCTTCTGTTCGCCGCAACGCTCGTGAATGCACAGCACACCAGGCCGACGCATTTCCTATTGAGGCGCGCTCGTCTGAATGGCCGCAGCAATCTCGCGGCTCACGCCGCCGAGCGCCCGGTCGCTGGCCGACACCAGAGCCTCGTAACCCGGCGTGCTCATCTCCTCACGCACAAGCGACTTTCCGGCAAGGGGCACGGCTTTGCCCGGGGGCAGCACAGTCCACAGCGCCTCGATCGTGACCGATTCGCCCAGCATCGCATCGAAACGCATCACGTCCACCCGCACGCGCCATGTACGCGTTGCATCCAGACCGGTATCGAAGATCGACGCCCGTTGAGATCCAAGCAGCGTCGCCAGGTTGCCGGCGACCGCACGCGCGATGCCGCCCTTGAGCGGCTGCCCCCAGCGGGCAAACTCGTCGAGCGTCACCTGGTTACTACCGAGGCGCGTCACGATCTGCGGCCTGTCCAGTATGTCCGGCACGGTGACCGGACTCACCACCACGTTCACCGGCGTGGCCGGCGTAAGCGGCCCGAGCGTGCGGTCAGGGCCGAGCGTGTAGAAGCTCGCCGTAGCCGACCTGCCGCACGCGCCGAGCAGCGAGCCTGCGAGCACCGGCAGCACGATTAGTGCGGCTAACATCGCGACGATAAACAAAGGCCCGCGTCTCATGGCTGATCCTCCCGCTTGCCGCGCACCAGCGCCTCGGGGTGGCGCTCGAGGTAATCCGCGAGCGTGCGCACGGCGGCCGCCGTTTGCGCGAGCTGGTTCATCGCGTCGCCGACATTCTGCTGCAGCGCCGAGTCCGGCTGCAGCGCGCCGTTCGCGGAAGTCATGGTTCCCTGGGCTGCGGTCAACGCGTCTCTCGCTGACGGAACCACGTCCTTGTCGACATGCGTAAGCAGCGAATTCGCGCTTTGCAGGGTTGCTTGCGCGTTCTTGCCGATTGCTTCGAACGGAATGGTGTTCAGTTTCGCCACGAGCCGCGACATGGAATCCTGAAGCGACTGCAGCGTGTTGGGAACGGTCGGGTATTGAGGTGGATTTTTGTTCCAGTCTATTTTGCTCTTCGGGGCATCGGGGAAGAAGTCCACTGCGAGGTAGCGCTGCCCGGTCAGCAGATTGCCGGTTCTCAATTGCAGGCGCAGGCCCTTGGAAACGAGGTAATCGGCGAAATCGCGCGTGTTCTTCACCACTGGCCCGCCCGTCGGTCCACTCTCATAACGGTTCGTGAAGCGTTCGGGATAGAAGGCGACCTCCACCACGATACTGAGCTTTCTCGCCTCGCGGTCGAACCGGGTATAGATGCCGCTCACCTCGCCGATCGTGATGCCGCGAAAATCGAGCGGCGCGCCGACCGTCAATCCACGCACCGAGTCGTCGAACTCGGCGACGAACCGGGTGACAATGCGGTCTTGCCGCTTCATGGCTTCGCCGAGGTTCTCGAACAGCGTGAACGATGCGCCGGCCGCGGCCGGCGGCTCGTTAAGCGAATGCTCGAGCGTGTCGAAAGCGACGCCGCCCACCAGGATCGACACGAGCGATTGCGTGTTGATCTTCACGCCGTTGGTGTCCAATGCAATGTCCACGCCGCTCGCATGCCAGAAGCGCGTATCGGGTCTCACGAACTTGTCGTACGGTGCATTGACGAACACGTGCAAGGTCACGCTTCTGCCATCCGGATCGAGAGCGAAGGAGGTGATCTGTCCCACCTGCAACCTGCGGTAAAAGATTGGCGTGCCGGCATCCACCGAGCCCATGTCCTTGCTTTTGAGCACGAAAGCGCGCCCTGGAATATCGCTTGCGATGACGGGCGGCGTCTCGAGCCCGGTGAATTGCTGGCGCGCCTTGGGCGAACCTCCCGCATCCATTCCGACGAACGAACCGGAGAGCAGCGTCCCAAGGCCCGATACCGTGCCGCCGGAAATGCGCGGGCGCACGACCCAGAAACGCGTGTCGTCGACGAGCAGATCGGACGCGTCCTTCACGACCTCGGCGGTCGCGATCACATGCTTGTGGTCTCTCGACAAACTGACTTCCTTGACGACGCCGATATCGACATCGCGGTATTTGATCCTGGTCTTGCCCGCCTCCAGTCCTTCGCCAGTGATGAATGTGATGGCAATCTTCGGCCCCTCGTCGAGAACCGCCTTCACGGCCAGCCATCCGCCGATCAGCACGGCGACGATCGGCACGAGCCATACGACTTGCAGCCGCCAGCGTGCGCGCGGCGCAGCCACGGCCTCCGGAAGATCCGGCAGCTCAGGTGTGTTTCCGGATTCCGGCATGATCTTGCGTGGCCTCGTCCCAGATCAGACGCGGGTCTAACGACATGGCGGCGAACATGGTCAGTACGACGACCGCGCCGAACGCGACGGCGGCCGGTCCTGCCTGGATCGTGGCCAGCGCCTTGAACTGGACAAGAGCGACCAGCATGGTGATGACGTAGATATCGAGCATCGACCACCGTCCGACCAGTTCGACCACCCGATAGATGCGCGCGCGCTGTTCGGGATTCCAGCGCGAATGAAACTGTATCGAGAGTGAGAGAAATGCGATCGCCAGTATCTTCAGCATCGGCACCGCGATGCTCGCGATGAACACCACGAGCGCGAGCAACCACGAGCCCGATGTCCAGAGATAAACGACGCCGCTCATGATGGTGTCTTTCGCGGCCCCGAAAAGCGAACTCGTGTACATGACCGGCAGCACGTTGGCGGGAACGTACAGCACCATTGCAGCGAATAGAAACGCCCAGGTGCGCGCGAGGCTGTCCTGCTTGCGACGATGCACCGAGGCTCCGCAGCGCGGACACGACAGCTCGTGCGCATGGGCGGGCGCCCTCGCAAGCAGGCCGCAGTCGTGACATTGCACCAGCCCGCACTCGGCCGCGCTCAGCCAGCCGCGCAGCACGGAACGCTCGCCGGACGCGTTGCTGCCGCCCTGCTCCAGCGCACCGATGCGCAGCCACAGGCTGCGTGGATCGAAGGCCGCGCCCACCGCGGCGAGCGTCAGCGTGAGCGCGCCGAACGACCACAGGCCGATGCCCGGAACGACGCTGGCAATGTGGGAAAGCTTGACGAGCGCGACCAGCAGTCCAAGGATCAGCACCTCGATCATGCCCCACGGCTGAACCAGACGGGACAGCCGGAACACAACGCCGGCGGCCCACGGCACACGATTCAAACGCAACGGCACGAGCAACCACAGCACCGTAGCAATGTGCAGGATGGGCGTGAGAATGGTGGTGGCGAAAACGAGCCCGGCGATCGGCCACATTCCGTCCCTGTACAGCACGCGGACCGAGCCGATCAGCGTGGTGTTGACCAGCGTGCCGTTCACCGAAAGCCCCACGATCGGAAACGAGTTGGCGATCACGAGCAAAACGGTCGCGCCTAACGAGAGCGCGAACGCGCGGCCCAGCCAGTCAGCCCGATTGCGGTAAAGCTCGCCATGACAGCGCCGGCACCGGAGCACGCCGCCTTCGGGAACACCTGCATCCCGTTGCAGCAGGTCGCATTCGTGACAGGCGAGAAGAGTGGCGCGCGTCATCGTTGGGCCTCGGCTGCCGGCACGCCCGCTATCGGCTGCTGGACGGCGGGCGGCTGCGTCAGTTCCTGCGCCTTGATAACCCAGCCGCCGCCCATTGCCTTGTACAGATTCACGAACGACGTCAACTGGACGCCTTGCGTCTGCGTGTAGCTCAACTGCGCGTTGAAGAGACTCCGCTCTGCGTCGAGCACCTCGATGTAACTCGTATATCCGCCTTCGTAGCGCAGCCGCGCGAGGTGTGCGTACATGGCGAGCGCGTTCACCTGATCGCCCTGCACGCTCAGTTGTTCGCCCGACTTTTGCAGGTTGATGAGCGCATCCGAGACTTCCTGGAACGCGACCTGAATCGCCTTTCGGTAGGCGAAAAGTGCTTCCTGTTGCCGTGCCTCCGCCTGATGCACTTGCCCTTCGATATTGCCGGCCGTGAAGATCGGCAACGACACCGCACCGGCGAACGACCATATGCGCGCGGGTCCGGAAAACAGGCTGGCGAAGTCGGTGCTGAGCGAGCCGAACAGCCCGGTCAGCGAAATCGACGGGAAATACAGCGCACGCGCCGCGCCGATCAGCGCATTTTGTGCGACCAGATTCTGCTCGGCCTGCAGCAGATCGGGGCGGCGTTCGAGCAGATCGGACGGCAGACCGGACGGGATTGTCGGCGCGGCCAGCGCATCGAGATCGTGGCCGCGCACGATCGGTTCGGGATTGCGTCCCAGCAGCACGGCGAGCGCATCCTCCTGCACCGCAATCTGCGCCTCGAGTTGCGGAAGCGTCGCGCGGGCCGCCTGATATTCGGACTGGCTCTGCGCCAGTTCCAGTTGCGATACCTCGCCGCCCTTGAAGCGCAACGTGAATACGTTGACCGAGTCGGCGCGGCTCTGCACGGTCGCTTTGGCAATGTCCAACTGTTTGTCGAGGCTGCGCAGATTGATGTAGGACGAAGCGACGGAAGCCACGAGAGAAAGAATCGTCCCGCGGCGGCCCTCTTCGCTCGCGAGCAGATTCGCGCGCGCGGCTTCGCTTTGACGCCTGATTTTGCCGAACAGATCGATTTCCCACGACGCCGACACGCTCGCATCGACCTGGTTATAGACGGCGCCGACACCGGCCGGCAGCGGCACCGCGCCGCTCTGCGACGCGCGCTGGCGCGACGCATCGAAGTTGGCTCCCACTTGCGGAAAGAGCCCGGAGCGAGTCGTCACGAACTGACCGCGAAATTCTTCGACGCGCGCAGCGGCGATCTTGACGTCCAGGTTATCGGCGAGCGCCGCGGCGATCAGTTCGTTCAGAACGGGGTCCTGAAACTGCTCCCACCAGACGGTGTTCGCGGTCTCGGCGGTTTGTTCCATGCTGAAGCGGAACGTGGCCGGCACCTCGGTTTTTGGCCGCTCGTAGTTCGGCCCGAGCAGACAGCCGTAGAGGCTGGTCAGCACAAGAACCGCGAGCAGGCGCTCGAATGCCGGTCCACGCATGTCAGTCGTCCTCGTGCCTGGCTGAAGGCGTGGCGTTGGGCGCACCGGGACCGCCCGCAGCGGGCACCACGGGCACCACAGGCGTTACGGGCACCGGGGTGCCGGCGTCCGCCCCCGGCTTGGTCTTCGGTCCGCTCTTGCGTGACGACCACGATTCGAGCACGTAATAGAACATTGGGATGAAGAACACAGCGATGACGGTTGCGCCCAGCATTCCGCCGATCACGCCGGTGCCGATCGAATGCCGGCTGTTCGCCGACGCGCCCACCGCGATGGCGAGCGGAACGCAGCCGAGAATGAACGCGAGCGAGGTCATGACGATCGGGCGCAGCCGCTCTTCGGACGCGCGCACGGTCGCATCCAGGACCGACGCGCCCGCCTCCCGGTTGATCACCGCGAACTCGAAGATGAGAATCGCATTCTTCGCCGCGAGCGCGACCAGCATGGTGAGACCGATCTGGAAATAGATGTCGTTTTCGAGGCCGCGCATCATGATCGCGAGGAATGCCCCGAACAGCGCAAACGGAACCGCCATCAGCACGCCGACCGGCAGCGACCACTTTTCGTACTGGGCGGCGAGGATCAGGAACACCATGATCAGGCCGAAGATGAACACCGCGCCGGAGGTCCCGCCGGACTTGCGTGCTTCATAAGCCTCACCGCTCCACGCTACGCCGTAGCCGGCGGGCATCTGCGCGGCGAGTTCTTCCAGCGTGCTGATCACCTGGCCCGAGCTGTAGCCGGGTGCCGCATTCGCCGTGACCAGAACCGCTGGGAAATTGTTGAAACGGGTCAGCAGATCCGGACCCGTGACGTATCGGTAAGTCGCGACCGCCCTCAAAGGAATCATCGATCCGCTCTTGCCGCGCACGAAGATTTGATCCAGGTCCTGAGGCCTGAGGCGGTATACCGGATCAGCCTGCAAGATGACCTGCCACAGCCGGCTGGAGCGGTTGAATTGCGAGACATAGAGGGAGCCGAACATCGTCTGCATGGAGCTGTAAATGTCTTCAATCGGCACGCCGAGCGTCTGCGCCCTCTCACGGTCCACCTCGACCAGCAACTGCTGCGACGAAGCGTTGAACGTCGTCGTCACGCGCGAAAGTTCGGGGCGCTTGCGCGCCTGCTCGATGAATTGCTGAACGACGCCGGCGAGCTGATCAATCGTCGCGTCGCCCTTGCTCTGTATCCAGACTTCGGTTCCGCCCGTTGTGCCGAGGCCTGGAATGGATGGCGGATTGACCGGAATGACGAGCCCGGCCGTCACTTTCGACAAGGTCCGGTAAGCGTCCGTCAGCACCGCTTTTGCGTTTTGCGTGCTGCGGTTCGCGCGCGTGTAGCGCTCGTCGAAACCCTTCAGGCCGACGAAAAAGGTGCTGGCGTTATTCTTGTTCTGCACATCCAGCAAGCTGTAACCGTCGACCGTGGTGATGCTGCCGACCGCCTCCTGCTTCATGAAGTACTCGGTAACCTGGTCGGATACGGAGGCCGTGCGATCCAGGCTCGCGGCATCGGGCAACTGGACCGCGCCGAGCAGATAGCCCTGGTCCTCGGGCGGCAGGAACGCACCCGGAATCGCTTTAACGATCACCACGGTCAGCGCGATCATCCCCACAAAGATCAGCAAGCCTAGTACGAAACGCTTGATGATGAACTGGATCGCGCGCGAGTAGCCGCTTGTCATTCGCGCGAATGCATTCTCGAACCAGCGAAAAAAACCCTTCTTCTCCTTGTGCGTGCTCTTGAGCAGCACCGCGGCCAGCGCCGGCGACAAGGTCAGTGCCACGAGACCGGAGATGACCACCGAGATCGCAATCGTGATAGCGAACTGCTTGTATAACTGACCGGTGATTCCGCTCACGAACGCCACTGGCACGAACACCGCGCACAGCACGAGCACGATCGCGATGACCGGTCCCGCGACCTCGTCCATCGCCGCCTTGGCAGCTTCTTTCGGAGGAAGCTTGTGGACCGTCATGTTGCGCTCGACGTTCTCGATCACCACGATCGCGTCGTCAACCACGATGCCAATCGCGAGCACCATCCCGAAGAGCGTCAGCATGTTGATCGAGAAACCCAGCAGCGCCATGCCCATGCACGTCCCGACAATCGAAATCGGCACTGCCAGCACCGGGATGAGCGTCGCGCGAAGACTTTGCAGGAAGATGTACACGACGATCACGACCAGCACCAGCGCTTCGAAAAACGTGTGGATCACGTCGGAGATGGACGCTCGCGTGAACTCCGTTGTATCCATCGCGATGTCGTATTTGATGCCCTCCGGGAACGACTTGCTGAGTTCCGCAAGACTCGCACGCACCTGCTTCGACACATCGAGCGCGTTTGCGCCGGGTTGCTGATAAACCGCGATGATCGTGGCGGGCTTGCCCTGGAAACGGCTGCGGATCGAATAGTCTTTTTGCCCGAGTTCGGCCCTGCCTACGTCCTTCAGCCGCACGATCGCCGAACCTTCGCTGGCCGCGCGCAGGATGATGTTTTCGAACTGCGCCGGCTCGGCGAGACGGCCGCTTGTCGTCACCGCGAAAGACTGTTCGACGGGCGATCCCGTAGGCGACTGCCCGATGCGGCCGACCGCGAACTGCTGGTTCTGGTTCTGCACCGCGGTTTGCACATCGGTCGCCGTGATCGCGAGCTGCGCCATGCGGTCGGGCTTTAGCCACACTCGCATCGCGTAGTCAGGCGTACCGAAGATGCTCGACTGGTTGGCGCCGGGAATGCGCTTCAGTGCATCGAGCACATAGATGTTCGCGTAGTTCGCGATATACGTGCTGTTAAAGCGCTGATCCGGCGAATAGATGGCGATGACCATCATGAATGCCGACGACTTCTTCTGCACCTGGACGCCCTGCGCCTGAACCGACTGCGGCAGTTGCGGCAGTGCCAGGTTCACGCGGTTCTGTACGTCGACCTGCGCGAGTTGCGGATTGGTGCCGATTTCGAAGAACGCGTTAATGGTCAGATTGCCGGTCGACGAACTCGACGAGTTCATGTAAATCATGTTGTCCGCGCCGTTCACCTGCTGCTCGATCGGTGCGGCCACATTGTTGGCGACAACATCGGCGCTCGCTCCCGGATAGGTGGCGGAGATCGTGATCTGCGGCGGCGTGATATCCGGATACTGGGCGACGGGCAATGAGAACATCGTCAACGCGCCGCCCAGCGTGATGACGATGGAGATCACGGACGCGAAGATCGGCCGGTCGATGCAGTAGTGGGAAATACTCATCGTTGCCGTCCTTTATTGCGTGCCGCCGGCGCTTGTCGGCCGCTGGACGATTTTTAGCGGCACGCCGGCCGTCACGCGGATCGCGCCGTCGACGACGACACGCTCGCCGGCCTTCAGTCCGTCTGTGATGAACCAGTCATCGCCTTGCCATTCACCGACTTCGACGACCCGCTGATGGCCCTTCGATTCGTTGTCCACGACCCACAGAAAGTGGCTCTTCGAGCCTTGCAGCACCGCGCGCTGAGGCACGAGAATCGCGTTGGGCCGGATCGCGCCGGCCACGCGCGCGCGCACGAATTGTCCGGGACGCAGGACGGACTTCGCATTGTCGAACACGGCCCGCACGAGGAAGGTTCCCGTCTCCGTGCTGAAAGCAGGATTGGCAAAGTCGATCGAGCCTTGCTCCGGATACACCCCGCCGTCGGCCAGGACCAGCGACACCGTGAAGCCGTTATTCGGAGGGAAGCGCAGACGTCCGGTGGCAATCTGATCGCGGTATCTCAGCATTTCATTCTCGGAGATGCTGAAGTTGACCCACATCGGGTCCAACTGATAGACGGTCGTCAGCAATCCCGATTGCGTCGCCGTGACGTAGCTGCCATCCTGTTGCCGCGCGAAGCTCGACAGGCCGGTCAGCGGCGATTTGATCGTCGTATAGCTGAGGTTCAGGTTCGCGGTGTCCACTTCGCCTTTGGCGGCGATAACCGCCGCGGCGGCTTGCGCTTCGCCGCCGACCGCGTCGTCGAGATCTTTTTTGCTCAACGCGTTCTGCGCCACCAGCGGTTGTACGCGCGCCAGATTGGCCTTTGCCACCTGGTGCCGCGCCTGCTGCTGCGCCAGTTGACCTTTTGCGGTACGCAGCGCGGCCTCGAACGGCTTCGGGTCCATCAGAAACATGGTCTGCCCGGTCTTCACCAGCGAGCCCTCGACGTACGCGCGCCGATCGAGAAAGCCGTCGACCCGCGCGCGTATCTGAACTTCGCGCGAGCTCTCTGTCTGCGCGGTGAATTCAAACTGCACAGGCGTGTCGCGCGGCGTCACCGTCATCACAGTGACTTCGGGCGCACTGGGTTGCGGCAATGCCTCGCTCTTGCCGCAGCCCGCGACGAGCGCGAGCAGCGCAAGAGCCAGCATCGACATCAGCAACGGGATCAGCAACTGCCGCAGTGTCGACTGCGAATGCCGGATAGGCCCAGCATCGTCGGGCGTGCCCGTCAGCGCTCGAGAAAGACGCACCGGCAGCCCTGGCAGCAAGCAGGTAACGGAGGCAGTATTCATCGCATGCTCCGGCTAAATGCGTCCGGGGTCTTTATCACCGTATTCTCCGGATGGCGTCAGCGCGGCTGACGGCTGCGGGAATTCCAGTTTGGTCATCGCGCAAAGGCAGGGCAATGGGACTTTGGTCTCATATCGCGGCGCGCGCGCCTCTGCGTAGCAGACGCGGCAACAGCGGCGTCAGGGCGTGAGCGGAATGCCCAGCGCCATCTGGACCGTGCGGATCAGGACCGAACCGTTGAATGGTTTGCGCAAATAGCCGACTGCGCCTGCGGCCAGAACCTGCTCCCGCACGGCGGCATCGTCGTGAGCCGTTATGATGACGACGCGAATCAGACTTCCCGCCAGCCGGCGCTGCACATCGAGCCCGCTGATGCCGGGCATCTGAACGTCGAGAACCGCGCAGCCAGGACGGAATGACGGAACCGACGACAGCCTGTCGAGGAACTGTTCCCCTGTGGTAAAGACCTCGGCCTCCATGCCAACCGACCTCAGCAGGCGCTTGATCGCCCTTCCGACCGACTCTTCATCGTCGACCACGGCCGTTGTTGGTGTGGCATTACCCATATGGTGTGTCGGACCTTTCAGACGGTGCGGCAAAAAGGCGATTGAGTAGAGAAGCGTAGCCGTCCGGCGCGTAGACGGAAATAGGACTTTGGTCTCGTGCCTGACGGATTGCGAAGGATTGCGAGGAATTGCAACGATTTGCGGATAGGCAGAACGCCCGTACACGGATGACACGCGTGCGTTCCGCTAGCGCCCGGGGTCTGCGCTCTGTGCCAAACGAGCCTTCTCGGCAAGACGGACGAGTTCAGCAAGCGAACCGGCTTTCATCTTTTCCATCACACGTGCGCGATGGATCTTGATGGTCTTTTCCGCCGCCCCGAGTTCGCTCGCCACCTGCTTGTTCAGATAGCCTTCCACCACGAGCATCATCACCTCGCGCTCGCGCGGCGTAAGCTGATTCAGGCGGCTATGGATGTCGGCGAGTTCCGCGCGCGCGGCGAAAATGCGCCGTGCCCGTTCCAGCGCGCGTTCCAGCACGTCGAGCAACACGGCGTCATGGACAGGCTTCGGCAGGAAGTCAGCCGCACCGGCCTTCATTGCATCGATAGCGGAATCCAGGTCGCCATGACCGGAGATGACGATGACCGGCACGCACTCGTGCAACCGGCGTTGGAGCGCGAGTCCGCTCAGATCGGGAAGTTGCAGGTCCAGCAACAGACATGCCGGAGACGCTTCCAGATCGGCGTCTTCGATAAACGCTTCCGCACTGGCGAACGTTTCCACGCGATGCCCCGCGGAGCGGATCAGCCGTGCCAGAGCAGTGCGGACGTGTTCGTCGTCATCGACGATGAACACCACGGGAGCGGAAGCGTTCACGACGTATAGCGAGAACCGGATGCCAGCCCTTCAGCGCCGCCCGCCGATGGAAGCAGGATGTGAAATGTTGCACCCCCATCATCGTTGTTGTCGGCCCACAGACGGCCGCCATGCATCGAGATTATCGAACTGCTGATCGACAGGCCGAGGCCGAGCCCATGCATCTTCGACGTGAAAAAAGGTTTGAACACGTCGCCGACCTGGTCCGCATTGAGCCCCTGCCCCCGATCGTTCACGGTGATGCTGACGCCTGCCTGCTGAGGCGCTGCCCTGATTCTCACCGAGACCACGCGATGTTCCGCACTGCACTGTTCGACGGCGTCGAATGCGTTTTGCAACAGATTGATCATCACCTGCTGCAACTGCGTGTTGTCGCCGCGTACTTGCGGCAAATGCTTCTCGACGTCGAGCGTGACGCTTACGCCAAGTGCGAGCGCACTGCGGCGCATCAGGTGGGTCGCGCCGCGCACGAGGGTGTCGATCGCGAGCGGCCGCGTTTCGGGCGTCGCGCCTCTGACCAGTTGGCGCAGTTTGCGAACAATTTCAGTGGCTCTGAAGCTATCGTCGACGATGTCCGCGAGCGCTTCCCGCAAATTGTCAGGGTCGCTTACGGGCGACTGGAGAAATCGCTGCGCCGCCTGCGCGTTGCCGAGAATCGCGGTGAGCGGCTGATTGATTTCATGCGCGAGAGCCGCCGCCATTTCGCTCAGATCCGACACGCGTGCGGGTTGCACACTCTTCAGGTCGTCTGCGGAGGCGTGCGCGTGTTCGCACGGATCGACGATAGTCACGATCCACGGCGATGCGCCCGCTTCATATCGCGTGCATTGCACGCTGACCGGACGCTCGCCACCGTCCCTGCACCGGGCGACCGCCATGCGTCGCACGCCTGCGGTCCCAGCGCGCGAACCCGGCACGAAGGCGCCCGAGGGTATGGCCTGCTTATCTGTGTCGTCGGCTGTGTCGTCGGCTGTGTCGTGCGCGGTGTCGTCCGCCATGCGCGGACACAATTGCATGAAGGACAGGCTGCACAGTTCGTTTGTCGTATACCCGAAGAGCGCCGCCGCCGGTTCATTGACCTGCATGACCCGATAGTCGTCATCGACGACCATCACCGCAACCGGCATCGCATCCAGCAGCGGCCTCAGATCGGCGCCTGCGTAGGCAGACGGCGCGTCGTTCGCGCGGCGGTGCCACCAGGGTATATATCCGGCTAGCACAGCGCTCAATCGGCTCGCCCGTCCGACTTGAGCTACCGCGGAATGCCTGTGCGCGCGTGTGCTGCGCGGGTCCCGACGCACGGTATTCTGGCCCGCTGCCGACCGGTCGCGAGGGAGATGGAATCCTGCGTCGTGCAGATGCATGGGTGTCCTAATTGTGCCCGCCATAAGCTCGAGCGCTGATCCGGAAGCGGCGGCGCGAACCCGCCCTGGAGAAATGAGCCGCTCAACTGCTGCCACGACTTCGGACACTACGTTGCGATGATGATGCCTGAGACCATTCATGATCGAACTCTCCGTAGGATGCCTTACGGTGTCGAGCAGCAACGTCGATTTGCAGCAGTTTGCAGCCGATGCTTGCCGCGTGGCCGCGAACCTTCTCGCTGACGAGCCAGCGCACCGACCTGTGAATTCAGCAGCGATCCACTAATAGCGAAGTATTCGACCGCGGACCCGGCTAAGACGATGTTCTGTCTGCGCGTCTTTTGAGAAAGATATACTTAAGCGTAATGAAATGACAGGCTTGTTGTCAGATTTTCCCTAATATTTGACTGACCCTCGATCTCGACCAAGTAAAAAAGACTGAATGATTCACCGGGTCTATTAAGGCTGTCCGCACATAGCCTGAACGCCGTTGGAATGACGTGCCGCATTGCGTTTCAGGGCTGGAATACGGACATGAAGCGCCGTCACACCGCCGAAGGTTCGAAGCGCTGATATATCGTGTGCAAGTCGTCTGGATACGCAAACCGTATAACCCGTGTCAAAATTTTTCGGGTACATATTTATACGGATAAGCGGGCTCCTGATAGCTCTTCGCCTTCTGTCGCGACGGCAATTGAATTGCTTCGCGTCGCACGGGCTCATACGGAATCTGGCTCAATAGATGGCTAATGAGATTCAGGCGTGCCCGCTTCTTATCGTTCGAGATCACGACATGCCACGGTGCGAATTCCGTGTCGGTCATCGCGAACATATCGTCGCGGGCGCGTGAATAATCGTACCAGCGCCGGTACGATTCGATGTCCATCGGAGAAAGCTTCCAGATCTTGCGCTCGTCCTTGATGCGCGCTTCGAGCCGCCGCGTCTGCTCCTCGGGACTCACCTCCAGCCAGTACTTGAGGAGAATCACGCCCGAATGAATAATCGCGCGTTCGACGAGTGGCACGACGCGCAGAAACTCCTGCACCTGTTCATCGGTGCAAAAACCCATGACGCGCTCGACGCCTGCCCGGTTGTACCAGCTTCGGTCGAACAGCATGATTTCTCCCGCTGCTGGCAGGTAGGGCAGATAGCGCTGAATGTACATCTGACTCTTTTCACGCTCGGTGGGTGCAGGCAGTGCGACGACCCGGAAGACGCGCGGACTGACGCGTTCTGTAATCGCTTTAATGGTGCCGCCCTTGCCCGCGCCATCGCGGCCCTCGAAGATCACGCATATTTTCGCGCCGCTTGCTTTCGTCCATTCCTGAAGCTGGACCAGTTCGACATGAAGCCTCGCAAGCTCCTTCATATACGCCTTGTTGTCGAGCTTGCGCGCACGTCCGGCGTCTTCGACGTTGCTGGCATCGGCCATTCTGGACATAGTCTCGCCTCCATATTCTGTGCCCGCGCGGCACCGCTTGCCTTCTCGACTATCGACGCCGGATAAGACGCGGGCAATAGGACCTTAGGCCGATGTTGGCGAGCGGCCACCATGATCCAATGCATGGCGTAGCCGGTTCAACGCAGCGCGCATCCGTCGATAGCGCAAATAGCCGCGCCCGAAGAAGCCGTCAGGTAATGAACAATGAACAATCGGTAAGAGGTGTTCATGGAGCAGGATAAGCGTGTGCCGTTGCTTAATCTCATCGATCGCGTCTCCGAAATCCTGTTCGGCCTCCTCATGGCCGTGACAATTATGGGCTCCGTATCGATAGCTTCCACCTCGCGCGACCCGGCCCGTGCGGCGACCATTGCCGCCCTCGGCTGCAATATCGCGTGGGGACTTGTTGACGCAGTCATGTATCTGATGCGGACCGCGACCGAACGCACGCGGATACGCCGGATCGCACACAAGGCGCTCGGCGCGGACGCGAACGGCGCACGCCGACTGATTGCCGATGAATTGCCGGAGCACGTGCGGGCCATTACGGGTGACGACGAACTCGAGGGTATGCGCAGGCGTTTGCAGACGATCGAGCCGCTTCGTCGTCACGCACTGGGGCCGCGGGACTTTGTCGAAGCCGCCGGCATCTTCGCGCTCGTGGTCATTGCCACTTTTCCGGTCGTCGTCCCTTTTCTGCTGTTGAGCGACGTGAAGGCCGCCATGAACACGTCACGGGTAATCACCGTCGCGATGCTGTTCGTGCTTGGCGTCGCGCTGGGCCGCTACGCGGAATATCTGAAGCCGCTGCGCACGGGCCTTGCTATGGCCTTGCTCGGCGTCGTGCTCATCGCGGCGGTGAAAGCGCTGGGAGGTTAGCGTGGCTGCATCGGGACAGAGGCCATGCGGAGAAACCGGCGCATTAGAGCGACCGCCGTGCGCGTGTAGGACTTTGGTCTAATTGCCAGGGTCAACTGCCGCCTTCAGGATCAAAGCGATGGCGAGCCGCCCACCGCTGATCCCGCGCTTGGCCCGAGAGCCGCCGTATAGCGGCGGCGGCGTCAACCTCATGGCCCGACCGATGAATTGACGGACACTCAAGGAGCGCATCATGGCCGATCTCTGGATAGGAAACGTCGAAGAGAGCACTTCGGACGACGAAATCAGGGACTTTCTTATCAAGTACGGATTTCCGCCGTTTGATCAGGTCATGCGCTATCACGGAACCGGAGCACGGCCCGCGCTCGTGCTCACCTTCCACGACACTCCGCCGGACGCATTGCGCCGCCTGCAGTCCCGAATCCACAACATGTTCTGGAAGAGCCGGACCATTGTCGCGCAGGTCATGCCGGAGCACGACGACAGCTAGGAGAAGCCGCGCACGTGGCGCGGCGCGTTCATATCGTCAGCCGGGTCACTTTCGCGCCGTTGACCGACGCATCGGCCATCAGACCGACATTGGTCAGCACGAGCGCCACGACTTGCGACGACGCGGACGTCGTATCGATAGCCCCGTTGGCACCGACCTTGGCGATCGAAACGCCCACATCGCCACCCGCCGACCAGCCCGCCGAGCTTTGGAACGCCGCGAGCGAATCCTGGGTCATGAAGAGGAAAATGACCGCGGTCGACTGTGCCCCTGCCTGGAACCCAAACGACGCTCCCGCCACGCTGAAGTAGCCGGCCGTCTTGCCGCCGGAACGCAATGCGCCCTCGCCATACTCGGCGCCGACGATAAACGCCGCCTTCTTCACGTCCGGGAACACGAGGATGCCTTGAGCCTTCGACATGAGCTCGCGCGAACCTTGCACCGTCGATGACAGCCGGCTCAACGTGCCATCGACGCTCGCATCTATCGCCTGGCGCTTCGAAGCATCGGTCTCGCCACTCTTGCCGCTGCTGGACGTCATCGTGCAACCGGCAAGAACCAGAGTCCCGGCGGCCGCGGCAGCAGTAGTCGTCAGCACAAAATGCCGTCTGTTCATTGTTCACCTCCATAGTGTTGCCGTGGCGAAACTTTCCGTGCCCGATTACATGATGTCATGGCGGCCGAATCGGCGAATCGGACTTTGGTCTTACAGCGCGCTCGTATCCGCGTCGCGGGAGGCGCGCAACTCGTTGCGTCGCTTAGGATCCCTCTTTCGCCTCATTTCACCGAATATCCGCGCCCCTGCATGCATGCGGCCCACGCCCGATCATAAGTATCGATAGCCCCTTGCGATTGAGCCTGAGTGGAGGCCGCTGCAGCCCGTTGATTGTTGCGAGCCCGCGCGCCGCCGGCCATCGTGCCACCCGCTGCACCGATTGCGGCGCCCTTGCCCGCGTCACCGGCAATCGCGCCTATCGCTGCGCCTCCAGCGGCGCCTCGCGCGGCGCCTCTAACACGCTCGCCGCCGCCGACCGCAGGTCCCGAAGGTGGTGGCGGGCTGGTGTTCACCGTCGCTGGATCGATGCCCGTGTTGCTCTTGGCCCACGAATAGCATGCGCCGTCGTCCTTCTGCTGCTGTTGCTGGCTTTGCCCTTTGGCGGGATAGGCAACCGGCTTGGCCTGCACGGCGGAGCCAAACAACACTCCGCTCGCAAGCACCGCGCAAAAGCAGCGTTCCCTGTAAGTGTTCACAGCGACTCCTCGATTGGGCGCGCGATGACGGCATCGGATTGCATCTGCCGGTGCGTGCCGCGCCGTCGGATACAGCGGCCCGCATGCGGCGCCGTCGACGCATATCGTCATGGACGCTGACGAACCTCACCGCCGCGCCGAAGCCCATCGACCGTCGGCCGCCGTCAGCGTGTCTGTGCGACTCGTCCCTATCCGTCACGCACGCGCGCAGGTCGCGCAGGCGCGCCGCGAACCTGGGAACGCACAGTCCTGCTTCGAAGATTGTGTCGCCTGCCGGGCGAACACAATCGGACCATGGTCGTATCCGTTCGACGATGCCATCGGACAGCCGCAATCTGCACCAGGACCAAAGTCCGATGTGCACCGGTTCTCCCCCGCACTATGCTGAACAATCGGTACATGATCGTCGCCGTGAATGGGTGACGCCCGGACGGCTCTGTTCGCGCCCCGCTACGAGCTCGAACCGGCTCCGCGAAAGGAGACCTCGCGATGAGCGACCCGCCTCGCCCACAGCCATCCATGTTGAACCCGGAGCGTGTCGCCGGCTGGCGTGCGGTATTTCCCGTCGCGCAGTGGCTTCCTGCCTACCGCGCCGAGTGGCTGAGGCACGACGCGATTGCGGGCGTGACGCTTGCGGCCTACGGCATTCCAGTGTCGCTCGCGTATGCAACGCTTGCCGGGTTGCCGCCCCAATACGGCATCTACTGTTATCTGCTCGGCGGCCTCTGCTACGCCATCTTCGGATCCTCGCGGCAGCTTGCGGTCGGACCGACATCGGCCATTTCAATGCTCGTCGGCGTGACGGTCGCGGGCCTCGCAGGTGGAGACCCTGAGCGCTTCGCGTCCATCGCGGCGCTGACGGCAATACTGCTGGGAGCGATGTGCGTCGTGGCATGGATACTTCGGCTCAGCTCCCTCGTCAACTTCATCAGTGAAACGATTCTGCTTGGCTTCAAGGCCGGCGCGGCGCTCACGATCGCGCTCACGCAGTTGCCCAAGCTGTTCGGTGTCAAGGGTGGAGGCGAACAGTTCTTCGAGCGCATCGTCGTGCTCGCCCGGCAACTCCCCGATACGAATTTCACGGTGCTCGCGTTCGGGCTAGCCGTCATCGTCCTGCTGCTGCTCGGAGAACGGCATCTGCCGGGGCGCCCTGTCGCGCTGCTGCTGGTCGTGGCCTCCATCATCCTGATGTCGGTCACACCGCTCGCATCGATGGGCGTCAAGGTCGTCGGTGCGATCCCACAGGGCTTGCCCGCGTTTCATGCGCCGGGCCTACGCTTGCGCGACGTGGACGGAGTGATTCCGCTCGCCTTCGCCTGTCTGCTGCTCGCTTATGTAGAAAGCGTCTCCGCCGCGCGCGCCATCGCGCACACGCGAGGCTATGAGATCGATCCGCGTCAGGAATTGCTGGGCCTCGGCGCTGCAAATCTGGCGGCTGGCTTTTTTCAGGGTTTCCCTGTGGCCGGCGGACTCTCCCAATCGTCGGTGAACGATAAAGCCGGCGCAAGGACGCCCCTCTCGCTCGTCTTCGCTTCCGTGACGATCGGGCTTTGCCTGATGTTCCTGACAGGACTCCTCGCCAATCTGCCTAACGTGGTTCTCGCGGCGATCGTGCTCATCGCGGTTAAAGGTCTCATCGACGTCGACGAACTGCGCCACGTATGGCGCGTCAGCCGCTATGAATTTCTCGTTGCGATGGTGGCTTTTGCCGCGGTGCTGTTGCTTGGGATTCTGAAAGGCGTCATTTTCGCCGTGCTCGTCTCCATGTTGCTGCTTATCAGACGCGCTGCCTGTCCGCACGTCGCGGTTCTGGGCCGCATTCCCGGCACGCGCCGCTATTCGGACATCGAGCGCAATCCCGACAATCAGCCAGTACCTGGCGCATTGATGTTCCGGGTCGAAGCATCGTTGCTCTACTTCAACGCCGACTATGTTCGCGCCACGGTGTGGGCACATATTCGCGCTTCCGCGCAGACGCACTCGCTCGTGATATGCGATCTCTCCGCTTCGCCGTTCGTCGATCTTGCGGGCGCGCGCATGCTGTCGGCGTTGCACGCCGAACTGGCAGCGGCCGGCATACGCCTGCGGCTCGTCAGTGCTCATGCAAGCGCGCGCGATATCCTGCGCGCCGAGGGAGTGGAACAACAGGTGGGTTATATCGGACGGCGCGTGTCGGTGGCCGATGTCATCGACGAGTGGCGTGGCGTTGCCAGCGCCGGCGTTATCGCGCCGCCCAACTGACAGCCACAGGGAGGAACTGCAAACAGACAGAAGAAGGCGTCCAACGATCCGGCATGCCAATGCCTTGCTTGCCCTGCTTTGCACCTGGTGGTCCAAGGCATGGCGGATTCCCGGCATGTCCGGACTGTCAACGAAAGAGTGTCCTCACCCAATGGAGAATTCAATGAAGCACAGAACAGCGCTACTCATCGCCACGATGATCGCCATCGCCCCGACAGCGTGGGCACAGACGGAAAATGTGGAGACGATGAAAGCTCCCGGCCACGCCAGCATTAAAGGCACCAGCCGGATGACGGCGACCGTGGACTCTATCGATGCTGCGACCCGAACTGTCACGTTAAAAACGCAGCAAGGAAAAATGGTCGAGGTCGAAGTCGGCCCCGAGGCGCGCAACTTCGACCAGTTGAAGGTAGGCGACGTGGTGACAACGGTCTATCGCGAATCGCTGAGCCTCAGTCTCAAGAAAAACGGCACTGAGCCCGCGTCGATTTCCGAACAGCCTTCAATGGAGCGCGCGGCCAAAGGCCAAAAACCCGGCGGCACATTAGGGCGACAAGTCACAATCGTCGCCGACGTGATCGCAGTTCACCCCAAAACCAAAACCGTCACGCTGAAGGGTCCCAAGGGCAACATAGTAGACCTGGTTGTCGAAGATCCGGAACAGATCGCGAACATAAAAAAGGGCGATCAGGTGGAAGCCGTGTATACCGAAGCGCTTGCCATCTCGGTCGAACCGGCCGTCAAGAAATAATGCTTTTGCGCTGACTTGGGGTCTCGCAAAAAAAACGGCAAAGCCGACGAAACTGCACCAAATAGGACCAAGGTCCGATACATCGCGAAATGTCGGAAATGTAATCTTGATAGGGTCGCGAAAACAAGGCGTCGCAGAGAAACTGTATCGGACCAACTGCTTCCTTTGGACGGAGTACTTTCCATCAGGAGTGCGTATGTCATGGCTCTCGGAAACACTACGCAGTTACCCGGAAATTGCAATTTTCCTGTCTCTTGGAATTGGCTATTGGGTCGGCGGAAAAAGCTTCAAGGGATTTAGTCTCGGCGCGGTGACGGCAACGCTTCTCGCCGCCATAGCGATAGGCCAGCTAGGCATTACTGTTTCGCCGAATGTGAAGTCAGTTTTCTTCCTGATGTTCCTCTTCGCAGTGGGATACGGCGTGGGTCCGCAATTCGTACGGGGCATCGCGAAGGACGGCATTCCGCAAGCGCTTTTCTCCGTGGTTCAGTGCCTGCTATGTCTGGCGGCGCCTGTGGTCGCGGCAAAAGTCGCGGGTTACAGCATCGGCTCCGCTGCCGGGCTGTTGGCCGGCTCGCAAACAATCTCAGCGTCGATGGGCCTCGCCACCGACGCCATCAATCGCCTCGGCTTGCCGGCGGACGAGAGCAAGGCGCTTCTCAATGCCATGCCGACCGCCTATGCCGTCACCTATATATTCGGCACGATCGGCTCTGCACTGATACTCGCCACGCTCGGCCCCCGGCTATTGCGCATCGACCTCGTGGCCGCCTGCAAAGAGTATGAAGCAAGCCTTGGCGCCACGCGCGAACTGGGCGGCGCTGGACAGGCATGGCATAAATTCGAATTCCGCGCATATCGTGTTCAAAGCAACGGGCCTGCCGCAGGGTTGACAGTTGCACAGGCCGAAACAATGGCTGCGGTAAACAGCAGGCTTTTTATTGAACGCATCAGACGCGACGGCCAGATACGGGACGCCACACTCGATCTGGTTTTACAACCCGACGACATCGTCGCGGTGGCGGGACGCCGTGAACAACTTGTCAACGCCATCGGGCCCGCGGCACTGGAGATCGACGATCCCGACCTTCTCGCGGTTCCTGTCGAAGGTGTCGACATCTACGTGACCAGCAAGGCAATCGACAACAAGACGCTGCAGGAACTGAGCACACTCCCCGCTGCAAGAGGAGTGTTTTTACGGAAGATCAAGCGCGGACCGACTGAGACGCCCATTCCGATACTGCCCAACACCAGGTTGCACCGCGGCGATGTGATCACCGTCGTCGGACGAACGCAGGATACAACCGCCGCAGCCGAGGCCATCGGCGTGCTGGACCGGTCGACAAGCGTAGCCGATATGGCTTTCGTCTCGCTCGCCATTGCGGTGGGCGCCCTGATCGGTGCAGTGGTGATCCGTGTCGGCGCGATTCCAATTACGTTGTCGACGGCGGGCGGCGCGCTCATCGCCGGCATCGCATTCGGCTGGTTCCGTGCGATACATCCGACGTTCGGCCGCATTCCCGAGCCGACAATCTGGTTCATGAACTCGGTGGGGTTGAACGTGTTCATCGCGGTGGTGGGCATCACCGCCGGTCCCGGTTTCGTCGCCGGATTGCAGCAACTCGGCGTCAGTCTGTTTCTTTGGGGCATCGTCGCAACATCGGTCCCGCTGATCCTCGGCATGTTCATCGCCAAGTACATATTCAAATTCCATCCCGCGCTGCTGTTCGGCATCTGTGCGGGTGCCCGAACCACGACGGCAGCGCTCGGAATGGTCTGCGATGCGGCGAAAAGCCAGGTGCCCGGTCTGGGATACACCGTCACCTACGCGGTCGGCAACACACTCCTCACGATCTGGGGGATGGTGATCGTGATAGTCCTTTCATGACAGCGCAATGCGTGCGTGGCTACCTGAATACGCAATACTCGATCTGGAGGTAAGTGATGGAGAAGTCCCGCAAATCGGCGGCAGGCGATACTTCGAAACTGGCCGCACTCAGCCCCTTCGAGCTGAAAGATGAACTCATCAAAGCCGCTGGCGGCAGCGCGGTGGAACGCCCAGCGAATCTGGCCATGCTCAACGCGGGCCGCGGCAACCCGAACTTTCTCGCGACAATTCCGCGCCACGGTTTCTGGCAACTCGGTCTCTTTGCGATGCGCGAGTCGGAACGTTCATTCGCGTACATGCCGGAGGGCGTCGGCGGATTTCCGAAGCGCGATGGGCTCTCCGAACGCTTCGAGCTGTTCGTGCGTGAGAACAAGGGCACGCCGGGCATCGACTTCCTGGCGGGCGCCGTTTCCTATGTGCGCGACCAGCTCGGGCTTTCCGCCAACGATTTTCTGTATGAGATGTGCGAGGGCATTCTCGCGTCGAACTATCCGGTGCCCGACAGGATGCTGAAGCTGTCGGAAATCATCGTCGGACAGTATCTGCGACGCGAGATGATCGGCAAGCATCCGTTCGTCGGCGAATTCGACCTCTTCGCGGTTGAAGGCGGGACGGCGGCAATGACCTATATCTTCAACACGATGCGCGAGAACCGGCTCATCAAACCGGGCGACAGGATTGCGCTCGGCATGCCGATTTTTACGCCTTACATCGAAATTCCACGGCTAAACGACTATGAGCTCGACGTAGTCAATCTGAACGCCACTGTGGAGAACAACTGGCAGTACTCGAATGAGGAACTCGACAAACTACGCGACCCAACGGTGAAGGCATTCTTTCTCGTCAATCCGAGCAACCCGTCGTCTGTCAAGGTCAGCGACGACAGTCTCCGGTATATCGCCGACATCGTGAAAGAACGCCCCGACCTGATTCTGCTGACTGACGACGTGTACGGCACATTCGCCGATGACTTCGTGTCGCTCTTTGCCCTCGCGCCTCACAACACGATTCTCGTCTATTCGTACTCGAAGTACTTCGGCGCGACGGGCTGGCGGCTTGGCGCGATCGCGACGCATCGAGATAATGTGCTGGACCGTCTGCTCGCCGAATTGCCGCAGGACGTCAAAAAAGTGATGCATCACCGATACGAGTCGATCACGACCGAGCCCGATCAACTGAAGTTTATTGACCGCCTGGTGGCCGACAGTCGTACTGTGGCACTCAACCATACGGCCGGGTTGTCGACGCCGCAGCAGGTTCAGATGGTGCTGTTCTCGCTGTTTTCGTTAATGGATACGCCCGACGCGTACAAGAACGCATTGAAGCGGCTCATCCGCAACCGCAAGAAAGCACTCTACGACGAGATCGGCATTTCATTCGAGGATACCGATCCCAATCAGGTCGATTACTACGCGGTTCTCGACCTCGAGTATCTCGCCGAGCGGGCGTACGGTCGCGAGTTCGTCGAATGGCTGCTCAAGAATACCGCGCCCACTGAGCTGCTGTTCCGTCTCGCGCGTGAAGCTCGTGTCGTACTTCTGCCGGGGCGCGGCTTTGGGACGATGCATCCATCGGGTCGCGTTTCGCTCGCCAATCTCAACGAGTCGGACTACAGGCAGATCGGCAAGGCCGTACGGCACATGCTTTCCGAGCATGTCGACCGATACAACAGTGAAACAGGCAACACGCTCGACCGGAATAAAACCTTATAGATCCGTCTCGAGCCGCACCGCAATGTCTGCGCGCGGGTCCGCAAGCAGCCGACCCGCGTCCGCTATTCCTGTTGAGGAGACGCATATGACTACGCCCCCCGAGAAGATGACCCCGTATGACGAATTCAACCTGGAGGTGCCTGAAAACGCATTTCCGCAACAGGGCATGTCGGCGAAAGCGGCAGCAGCGCTCGTGATCAGCGACGAATGGACCGACGCCAATCCGATGCTCAACATGTCGTCGTTCGTGACGACATGGGCCGAGCCCGAAGCGGCAGAAGTCGCGAAACGCAACATCTTCAAGAACTACATCGACCACGACATGTACCCGCAGGTTTTCGCAACCGAAACGCGCATGGTGAAGTGGCTGCATCAACTATGGAATGGCCCGGCAGGAGTCGAGCCGTACGGCACGGCTACGATTGGGTCGTCGGAAGCCTGCATGCTCGCCGGGCTCGCACACAAGTGGAACTGGCGCCAGAAGCGCGAGCGTGAAGGCAAGGATGCGACCCGGCCTAATATGGTGACGGGCGGCAATGTGCAGATTGTGTGGAAAAAATTCCTGCGCTATTTCGACGTCGAGCCCCGCATCGTTCCGCTCAGGCCGGGCAACTATCGGCTAACCGCGGAGCAACTGGACAAGTATGTCGACGAAAACACGATCGCCGTAGTCGCCATTGCCGGCCAGACTTTCACTGGCGAAGACGACGACATCAAGGGCATTCATGACTGGCTCGACGCCTATGAGCAGAAGACCGGCATTTCGGTTCCGATGCATATCGACGGCGCGTCGGGCGGATTCGTTAATCCGTTCCTTTATCCTGACTACGAATGGGACTTCAGGCTGCCACGCGTGCAATCGATCAACGCGTCCGGTCACAAATACGGACTGGCGCCGCCCGGACTCGGCTGGGTGGTTTTTCGGGAACGGAAAATATTCAACGAAGACCTGGTGTTCTACGTCAACTACCTGGGCGGCGAAATGCCGACCGCCACGTTGAACTTCAGCCGCAACGCTTTCCAGGTCGCGGTTCAGTACTACATGTTCTTGCGCCTTGGGTTCGACGGCTATAGACGAATCATGAAGCACACCTTGAACAACGCCATCGCGCTGCGAGAAATGATCGTGAAGAGCGGCTATTTCACGATCATGAACGAGACGCAACGCATCCCCGTTGTCGCCGTGACGTTGGACAAACGAATCACGAACTTCAACGAATTCGACGTTTCGAACAAGGTTCGCGAAAAAGGCTGGGTGCTGTCCGCCTATTCAATGCCGCCCGATGCTGAAGAGGTGAAGAGCCTTCGGATCGTGGTGCGGCCTCACATCAACCGTAACTCCGCGTTACTGCTCGGCGGCGATATCATTCGCGCCTGCAGATTCCTCGCGGAACACGGCGGAAACGCGACCCCGCCCAGGCTGCACACGCACAGCGTGGAAACGTCCTCTACAGTGAAATGCTGAAGTGCTTATCGCGACGTGGACGCGAGCCGGCGCCGTGTGGCAGCGTCACGAATGCTTCGGTACTTCGGCTGTCTCTGTCTGCACGAGGCGCGCGGGCTCGTTCTCGTCGATCCGCTCGGCCTGCGGCTGGTCTTTCACCCATCGCCAGAACAACTCGTAACCGACAGCAAGCATGACGGGGCCGATGAACAGCCCAATGACGCCGCCTGTCACCATGCCGCCCAGCGCGCCGATCAGCACCACGGGCATCGGCACCGCGACGCCTCGGCCCAGCAGCAACGGCTTGAGCACGTTATCGGCCAGGCCCGCGACGAACACATACGCGGAGAAGGCGATCGTCGCCGTGCTGACGCCTTCCGTGAGCATCACGAACGCGATCACCGGAAGCGTAATCAGCGTGGCAGGCAATTGCATGATGCCGATAAGCAGTACGCCGAGCGCCAGCAAGCCCGCGGCCGGAATACCCATCACCACGAACCCGCCGCCGATCAGCAACATCTGGATGAACGCGATGCCCACCACGCCTTGAGCGACCGCGCGAATCGTCGCCGTACAGAGATCGGTGATCTGCGCGCCCCGCTCAGGACCGGAGATGCGTGACGCAATCTGCTGCGCGCTGCGGTGGCCCCTTTCGCCATACGCCATGAGAATTCCCGCGACGATCAGCGCGACGAAGAAAACGAGCAGTCCCGCGCCTAAGCCGGTGACGGTGCCGAGCAACGCACGGCCGGCTTCTTTGAGTTGCGGCGCAAACCGCTGCGCGAGGCCCGTCAGGTCTGTCGAGGCCTGCTGCCAGAAGTCGTGCACGTGCTGGCCGACCAGCGGCCAGCCTGCAACCGATTCTGCCGGCGGCGGAATGCGGAAGCTGCCGCTTTTCACCACCGCCATCACATGCTCGATCGAATCGGCGACCGCGACGCCCAGCAGATAGCTCGGCACCAGAATGACGCCGAACGCGACGAGGACGATCAGCGTGGCAACGAGACCGTCCCGGTTGCGCAAGCTCCTGCGCAACCGGATGTGCAACGGATAAAGCGTGATCGCAAGGATCAGCCCCCAGACCATCAGGTCGAGGAACGGAACGACGATCCGGAAACAAAATACGGCAAGAACAGTGATCAGCCCGGCGCGAATCAATACGTCGAGCATTTCCCGGGATAGCGTTCTGTGAACGGTCGGTGTGGGCAGCATCGGTTATCTCCGCGCAGGAATAGCGCAATGCACGCGTGCGCGAGAAGAACCGTCAGGTTCAGGATCGCAGCACGGGATTGGCCGAAAGCGGCATCGTCCAGCGGAACAGGCGCAAGCGTCGCTCGCTGCCACAGCGAAGGCAATACGCGACGCTGTAACGCAGCGTCGGGCCGTCGCTCTTCACTGCCGCTACTACTGGTCCACGCCCTGACGCGCAGCGGCTACAGCCACGTCGCGTTTCTTTTTGGCGTCGCTTTTCTTATGGTCAAAGACCTTTTTGGCAGCCGCGACTTCCCTGTCGTACTCGCGATTCGCCGCAGCGACCTGCTGGTGCATTTTCACGATTTCATCGGGATGGTCAGCCGCTGACGGTGCAGTTGTTCCAGAAGCGCCTTGCGCCCAGACACCAGGAACGGATGCCAGTGCAAGAGAAGCGGCCGCCGCGACCGCGATCAGGTGTTTCATGACGGACTCCAGACGTTATGCTCGCATCGTTGAATCTGCCGATTAAAGCCGGCGAGCTTCCAGCCTATACACGTCCAGACGAAAGTTGTATTGGACTTTGGTCCCATGATCGGGCTGCCTGGCTGCGCATTCGTCTTCCTGGCACGCGGCGGTGCGTGTGCGCGTCACCGCATGAAATGCGCGAGTGCGAACACATAGACCGCCGACGCCGCCAGTTGCGCAACGGTGACAGGCAGCCCGTAGCGCAGAAAGCGGACAAACGTAATGGGCTTGCCTTCGCGTGCGCAGATTCCCGCTGCCACTATGTTGGCCGCGGCTCCGACAAGTGTCGCGTTGCCACCGAGCGTCGCACCGAACATCATGCCGACGAACACCGCGATCGTAGGCGCAGGCCACTGCGTGAACTGATCCGAGAGCGCGACTTCGGGCACGAACTCCGCCGCCACCAGGTAGCCCTTTACCATCACGATAGACGCCGCCGCTACGGGCACGTTGGCAAGCAGTGACGAAAGCAGCCCGATGCCCGCGATCATCGCGAGCGCGACGAGCGTAAGGCGCGTGCCGAACAACTCGTATAGCTTGACCGACATGACCTGAAGAAGCCCCGTCTTCGCCATCGCCTGAACCAGACAGAAAATGCAGGCGAGGAACAGCAGCGTTTTCCAGTCGACATCGCGCAGCACGTTGTCGGTCGGTTCGACTTTCGCCGCATAACCGACGAGTAGCGCCAGCGCACTGGCAATCAGCGCGACCATCGGCGGGAGGAGGCGCGTCGGCAGCGCTTCGCCGAACACGAACAGCACCATCATTGCGGCCAGCACCGCGAGCGACAGACCGGCGTATGCGGGCCTCGCGATGCGCGCGCGCTGTTCCGCAGGCGGCAAGGTCCGCCGCACTCGCCAGATGTCGGGCATCAGGAACGGCAACAACGGCACCACGACGGCGAGCGCCAGCAGGCCGCCAAGACTCACGTGCTTCAAATAGTTGCCGAACGTCATGCCGATCGAGCTGCCGACCAGAAACGTCGCCGGATCGCCGACCAGCGTCAGCAGTCCGGCGGCATTGCTGACGATCGCCGTGAGGATCATCGGCAGCACGATATCCACTTCGAGTGCCACCGCCACGCGAATGATGATGGGTGCGAGGAGGATCACCGTCGTGGCATTCGGCAGCAACGCGCACAAGGGCGCGACGACAACGATGAGAAGCAGAAGAAAACGCCGCCCGCTGCCGCCGGTCGCCCGCAGATACACATCGCCGATCAGATCGAACACTCCGGTGGTCGAGAGGATGCGCGCGACGACCATGCCGCCGAACAGAAGACTGATCGGCCCGGCGGCGATTCGCACCGCAGCGAGAAGATCCTGCTCGTCGAGAATGTTCAGCACGATCAGCACGCACATGCCGACTAGCGCCGCCACGGCCATGTCGATCACATTGAACGCGATCGCGAGTATCACTGCCGCGAACACGCCCACCACGATATAGACCTGCATTGCGCTCATGCCAGCCCTCGCGCGATTCAACGAATGGGCGGCGCGTACATCAGGCCGCCACGGGTCCATAAGTCGTTCGTTCCGCGCGCGAGACCGAGAGGACTGTGCGCGCCGACGTTGCGATCGAACATCTGCCCGTAATTGCCCACGCTTTCGAGAGCTCGCACGGTCCAGCCAGGCTCAACGCCGATTGAGCGGGTCACCGTGTCGTCCGGCACGAGAGCCCTGGATACCGATGGATTGCGCAGGCGAATCTCAAGGTTCTCCCGCGTCACGTCCATCTCTTCGGCGCCTATCAACGTCAGCAGCACCCAACGCACGAGCGTGAGCCATGCCTGATCGCCCCCGCGCACGACGGGCCCAAGCGGCTCTTTCGAGATCCGCTCGGGAAGGATCGCGAAGGCCTGCGAGCCGCCCGGTGCGTGCAGAAGCAGCGCGGCAAGGTACGATGCGTCCGCTGTGTAGGCGGCGCAGCGGCCCGCGAAGAATGCCCGCCTCGCCTCGTCCGCGGAACCCGCCACGAGAGGCTTGATGTCCGCCCCGCTTGCATCCGAATACGCGATGAGATGGCTAAGGGTAGACGTGTCTTTCTGTACGCACACCGTTGCCCCTTTCAACGCGCCAGCCGATTGCGATGCGCTTGCGGCCGGAACCATGAAAGCCTGGTTGTCGTAGAACAGCACGCCTGCGAACTGCGCCTTGAGTGCGCCTTCGCGCAGCAAAGTCCAGGTGGTGTTGCGGGACAGTACGTCGATTCGCCGCGTCTCGAGTGCGGGAAACCGCTCCGACGCCTTCAACGGCACGAACGCGACCTTGCGGCTATCGCCAAGCGCTGCTGCTGCCAACGCCCGGCAGAAGTCGACATCGATACCCGACCATTGCCCGGCGGCGTCCTGAGCGGAGAAACCCGCGACGCCTTCGCTAACACCGCAACGCAGGACGCCACGAGTCTTCACGCTCGCCAGGGCTTCGCCATCGGCGGCATTCGAAATTGAAGGCACGCTCGCCAGCGAGAGCCACAGACCCAGCAGTACTGCACCGGCAATCGGACTCGCGGCCGCCATGATTGTGTCCTCTTGCTGCCTGTAAGAGACCATCAATGCAGATGCGGTCCGACGGCAACCGCTGACTATCTGTAATCGGCGGCGTATTGCAGCCGGACACCGCGAGTGACAAAGCAATCGACAAAGCAACTGAGGGCGCAGCGAGATGGACGCGCATGCGGATTCCTTCCGGAGCGTGCATGACTGGCGCGAGCCGGCGGTCTGGTCCTGTACGTTGAGCAAACTGCGTGCGACGACAGTGCGAAAGCAGATGTGCTTCCAGCCTATATGGGTCTATACGAATGTTGTATCGGACTTTGGTCCGATGACGGGATAGTCGCGTGCTGTCCCGGCGAGGCCGAACCGAAACGGCACTGACAACCGCCTACGCTAATCGCAGATCCCACAAGACATCGAGTACGTGTTGAGTGGCACGCTCAACGTGCCCGGCACGGTGTGCAATGCCGAGTCGGCGCCACAACGCCGGGCGCAGCGGACGCATGACGACGCGCCTGTCGGGTAATGGCGTGGTCGCCTCGTGGGGCAAAAGCGCTGCGCCGTAACCTGCCGCTACCAGACTCTTGATTGCGTCGTTGAAGTTGAGCTGAATGCGCGGCGCAGGATGATGCCCCGCGGTCGCAAACCACTCCGCCGTTAAGCGCGAGAGCCGCGTGGTCGCGTCATTGAGAATGAGAGGCTGTGCGGCAAGCCATGCAGGCGTTACACGGGCGGGACAGCGCCAATGCGCCGGCACGAAGGCCATCACGGGGTCACGCCGCCAGGCCTTTATCGCGAGTCCGGCCACGGGAGGCTGAGGCAGTGCGACCAGCCCGACATCCAGCGTTCCATCCGCCAATCGGGACAGCGTCTCACGCGATGTGAGCACCGCAAGCTGAACGTCGATTGCGGGATTGCGCTGGCGCAGCGCCTCGAGCGCTTGCGGCAACAGGTACGCGATCACACCGGTCGACGCACCGAGCCGCACGCGCCCTTCAAGCCCCTGCACCTGGCGTTGAATATCGTCCAACGCCTGCTCCGCATCGGCCAGCAGTCGACGCGCGCGCTCCACCAGCACCTCTCCTATCGCCGACGGCCTTACCTGCCCGCGCTTGCGTGACAGGAGCGGCGCCCCGATGCGGTCCTCCAGTTCGGCGATATGGAGGCTGACCGTCGGAGGGGCGAGATTCAATGCGCGCGCTGCGTCGGCAAATGAGCCACGCTCGGTTATCGCAATCAAAGTGCGCAGGCGGTCCAGGCTGATCTCTCGCATGTCGGCGTCCCGATTCAGGAAAACTGAACTTTATGGTCATCAAATTCAACTTTCCCTATTCTATCCGCTCAGGGAACATAGGGCTCATTCTTCCCTTAGCCACCACTCGGAGTATTCCGCGTATGAGCGCTCCCCTTGTTTTCATCGATGGCGACCAAGGCACTACCGGACTGCAGATCCACGAACGGCTGCGCGATCGGACCGACATCTCGCTGTTCACGCTCCCCGCCGCCGACCGCAAGGATGCGCGCCGTCGCGCGGAAGCCATCAACGCCTGCGACATCGCCATTCTCTGTTTGCCCGATGCCGCCGCACGCGAGGCGGTGGACGCCATCGTTAATCCTGCCGTCAGAGTTATCGACGCAAGCTCGGCGCACCGGACACAGCCGGGCTGGACATACGGCTTCCCGGAAATGACGCCGGGACAAGCCGAGCGCATCGCGAGCGCCCGCCGGGTCACCAATCCCGGCTGCTATCCGACGGGGGCAATCGGATTGCTTCGTCCGCTGTTGCAGGCTGGGCTGATACCAGACAGCTACCCCATCAGCATTCATGCAGTGTCCGGCTACTCCGGACGCGGTCGTGCCGGCGTCGAGCAACACGAGGGACAAGATGCCGTCGACGCGCCTCCGTTCCAGGTGTACGGCCTGGAACTCGCGCACAAGCACACCCCGGAAATCCAGACGCACGCAGGACTCGCGCAGCGGCCCATCTTCGTCCCTGCGTATGGTGCTTTTCGCCAGGGCATTGTGCTGACGGTGCCGCTCCAGTTGCGGCTGCTCGGACCCGATGTGGACGGCGCGAAGTTGCACGCATGCCTCGCACGCCACTATGCGGACGCAGCGCATGTCGATGTTTCGCCGCTGCATGAATCGGGGGTCTTGACGCATCTGGATCCGCAAGCGTTGAACGGTACGAACGACATGCGCTTAAGCGTATTTCCTAACATGGAACACGGACATGTCCTGCTGTCCGCGGTTTTCGACAATCTCGGCAAAGGCGCATCCGGCGCTGCGGTTCAGAACCTGGACCTGATGCTGGGCCGGTAATAGTCGCCGATGGCTCGAGCTAACGGTCGGCCGCAAGTGCGTTCAACGAGTGTCGGGAATCTCGCGCTCGCATTGTCATGACGCAGCTTCAACCAGCACATTTCGCGATGGCAGATTGGCGTTGTTCAAGCCGCGTCCTGGCCACCACGAGGCTTAAGAGCGTCGTCGCAAACGCGAGGGTCACCGCGATATGCAGCCCTGCAACGATATCGTTGGACTCGGGCCTGACCAGCGAGCCGAACACTCCGACTCCGACCACGCCGCCGATCTGGCGTGCGCTGTTCAGCACCCCCGACGCGATCCCGACGCGGGACGGCCCGGCATGCGTGAGCACCGCCGTGTTGATCGATGGGACCGCGAGCGCAACTCCACTGCCCACAGCCAGTAACGGCAACGCTATCGCCAGCGCGCTGCTGTCCGCGTGCACGAACACGAGCGCAAGGTAGCCGAGCGCCGCCAATGCTTGACCATAGAGCATCGGCAGGCGATAGCCGAAGCGCGCGGTGAGCCTGCCGGATACAAGGTTCGCGACTGTCACTACGGCAGTCATCGGCAGGAACGCGAGGCCGGTTTCAAGCGGCGTGTCGTGGCGCACACTCTGGAAAAACAAACTCATCGCGAACATCAGGCCGTAGTACCCGAAGTTCAGCGACCACCCCGTCAGCGCGCTCACGCTCACCGCGGCGCTGCGAAACAGCGCGAGCGGCAACAGCGGTTGCGCAGATCGCGCCTCGACGGTGATGAACAGCGCAGCCATGACGACCGATATCGTGAGCCCCGACAGCACGATCGTGCTCGTCCATCCGAGCCGGCCACTCTCGACGACCGCATACGTCAGCGCGGCCAGTGTGACAACGGCGAGCGTCTGCCCGGCCAGATCGATTCGACGCGCTGCATGACGCAGCGTTTCGGGCGCATGAGCGAGCGTCAGCCAGATGCCCGCCACGCCAATCGGCACGTTGATCAGAAAGATGGAAGGCCAACCGAACCGGTCGACCAGCAACCCGCCCACCAGCGGCCCGGCACCGAGCGCTAACGCCGCCGTGCCCGCCCAGATGCTGACGGCCTTGGCGCGCGCATCCGCGTCCGGAAACGCCGCGCCCAGCAGCGCCATCGACGACGGCACGCACAGCGCCGCGCCCACGCCCTGCACTGCACGCGACGCCACGAGCATGCCCGCGCCATCCGATAGCGCGCAGCCGATCGACGCACACGTGAAAACCGCGAAGCCGCCAACGAAGACGCGCCGCGCTCCCAGACGATCCGCTAATGCACCGGCCGTGAGCAGCAAGCTCGCGAACGCGAGGGTATATGCGTTGACGACCCACTCGAGCGCCGTCGAGTCGATCTGCAGGCCGTCGCGCATCCTCGCTAGCGCAACGTTCACGACCGTGACGTCGAGACAGATGATGACGAAGCCAAGGCTGGTCGCGAGCAGCGCGAGTCTTGGAGACCGGTTGGATGAGCGGATGGGTGTGCGCATGAATGTCCGTGCATGGAATGGCGCGAAGCGAGCCGGACTGGCCCGCGCGTCGAGCGTGGACACACTCTATTACCTTCGCAAAAATTGATAAACGCACGGCGAATGGCAACAGAACCAATTATTATGGGGGAATGGATCTTCTCAAAGCGATGACCGTATTCGTGCGGGTGGTGGAAACCGGCAGTCTGACGGCAGCCGCGGTAGCGTGCGAGCTCTCGCCGACCATGGTTGGCAACCACCTGCAGGCACTGGAGACGCGGCTCGGCACGCGCCTCATCCATCGCACGACTCGCAAGCAGCAGGTCAGCGCGTTCGGGCAGGCGTATTACCAACGTTGCGTCGAGATTCTCGGGTTGATCGACGATTCCGAGCAGCTCGCGCTCGACCATCTCGCGACGCCGCGCGGCCGCCTGCGCGTCACCGCACCCATCGTGTTCAGCAACGAATGCCTGATTCCGGCGATCGCGGATTACTGCGCGCGTTATCCCGAGGTGAAGCTCGACATTGTCGCCACGGACGCACTCTCCGATCTTATCGACGATGGCTTTGAAGCGGCGATCCGTATCGGTGCGCTGGCCAACCCGGACCTGGTCGCACGGCCTCTCACGCCGTACAGGCTGGTGCTGTGCGCGTCGCCGGCTTATCTGAAGGCGCATGGCAGTCCCGCGACGCCCGATGAACTCTCGGCGCATCAGTGCCTGACGTATGCGTATCCGCCGCGTTCGGAATGGCACGCGGCACAGGCCGAATGGATCTTGCATGGACGGGACGGTCGCGCGAGCGTGCCAGTAGATGGCCGCCTGAAAATCGACAACGCCGAGGCGTTGCGCCAGGCCGTTTTGCGTGGCCTCGGTATCGCGATGCTGCCGGCAATTCTCATCGACGAAGATCTGCGCGCGAAGCGGTTGCGCAAAGTACTGCCTGAGTATTCGGCGCCCGAGCGGCAGCTAAGTCTGCTTTATCTGCGCGAGCGGCAGATGTCGCTTAAGCTGCGAAGCTTCATCGATTTTGTGGTCGAACGGTTTGGCGCGGATGAGGACCGCTGAGTCTACGTTGCGGAGTGTCGCAGTCGTTCCGCCTTATCGACGGAGCACTCCTGCCGCAGATACTCGATGAAGCCCGACTGCACCGCTGTGCCGAGCCAGTCCGCCCGCACCGTGTAGCCGACCGCACGATCGGCTTCCGGCGTTTTCAACTCGAGCGCAACGATCTCGCTGCCCGGATAGGCCTCGCGAATCTGCGAACGCGATAGCAGTGTGATGCAATCGCTTTCCACCAGCATCGCCATCATCATCGCAAGAGAACTCGTCTCGACGACGACCGGCGGCCTGATCGGCAACCGCGCGAAGATCGAATCGATCACCGAGCGGCGCGGTACATTCTGCTGCGGGACGACCCACTCGTAATTGGCGATGTCTCGAGGCGCGATAGACTTTTTACGCGCGAGGCGATGCCCCTTACGCACCGCGACCACATACGGATCGGCAAACAGCTCGGTCTCCCGCACGGCTCCGGTGAGACGTGGCTCACGCAACCCGCCGACGATGATGTCGATCGTGCCCATCCGCAGATCACGAAGCAGCGCCGCGTGCGAGCCCTCATCGACAGTGACGTGCGCGGACGGATAGCGCTCGCGCAACCGCTGGATCACACGTGCGACGAGACGCGGCGGCATCAGCGGCAACACGCCGATCGCCACCTTGCCGCTCAATTGTCCCCGGGCGTATGCGATCTCCTCGCGCGCCTGCGCAATTTCATAGAGCGCGAGGCTCAGGCAGCGAGCGAATTCGAGTCCAGCGGCATTGGCCGACACGCTATGCACGCGTCGCCGATATAACGACACGCCGACCGTCTGCTCAATCTGCCGCGCCGCGCGATGCACGGCGGGCTGCGAAATGCCAAGCTGCTGTGCCGCTTCCGACGCCGATCCGGCGCGTGCGATCGCGATATGACAACGGACTTGCGTATCGGTCAGATGGCGGCAGACGTTGCGCGCATTCATGGCCGACGAATTTTGCCCCGTCAGGCCCATGACCGCGCGCTCCATCTGATCGAGCATGCGCCGTACGCGCCGTTGCAGTATCGCGCCTTGCGCAGTCAATTCGCAGCCGCCAAAACCCCGCTCGAAAAGCACGCCGCCGAAACTCGCCTCCAGCTTGCTGATTGCCAGGCTGACGGCCGGCTGCGTGCGGCCCGCGCGCGTCGCAGCCTGGCCGATGCCGCCTGCCTCGCACACTGCATCGAACAGAAATAAGCGCCTCAGCCGCGTCAGATCGTCGTCGGGCGATTCGTCCGGGTGCTTCGCCATCGCCTTCCCCATGCCCCGTGAAAGCCGTCAGCTTAACTGGAATTTATGCCTTATGCCGAAGTTCGTATTAAGGGGTTTTGCTTCAGCAGGCTTACAGTTGAGGCCATTCGATCGAGACGTTTTCAGCAAGGAGCCCGTTTATGTCCGTCGTTATCGACACTCACACGCACGCCATTTCCCCGGATAAGCAGCGCTATCCGCTCGCGCCCGTCGGCGGTCACCAGTCGGAATGGTCGGCCAAACGCCCTGTCAGCTTCGAAGGCTTGCTTGCGTCGCTCGACGAGGCCAGCATTGACCGGGCGGTCGTCGTGCAGGCATCGACGGTTTATGGCAACGACAATAGTTATGTGGTCGACGCGGTGAGAAACCACCCGGACCGCTTCGCGGGCGTGTTTTCGATCGACGTGCTGGCAAGCGACGCCGTGATGCAGATGCAGCGCTGGCTCGACGCGGGCCTCTCCGGCCTGCGCCTGTTCACGACCGGCAGCACGATGCCGGGGCAAGCAGGCTGGCTCGACGACGAGCGCTCCTTCCCGGTGTGGGACTATGCGCAGCGCCATAACGTCTCGATCTGTTTGCAGATGACGGCACAAGGCATTCCGGCGCTGCAGAATATGCTGGCGCGCTTTCCGGATATCCGCGTCCTGCTCGATCACCTTGCGCGGCCCGACTTGGCGGGCGGCCCGCCGTATGAAGCCGCCGCGCCGCTCTTTAGCCTCGCTTCGCACGAGGGCGTTTATCTGAAGCTCACAAACCGCACGATCGCCGAAGCATCTCGCGGCGCGTCGACGCCGGACGCATTCTTCCCGCGTGTGCTCGACGCGTTCGGTGCACATCGCATCGCATGGGGCTCGAATTTCCCGGCCGCCGAAGGCACGCTGCCGCAACTGCTTGCCGATGCGCGCAATAGCCTTGCGATGCTGCCCGCCGACGCGCGCGACGCAATCTTCGGCGGCACCGCGCGCGCGGTCTATCCGGTTCTCGCCGCGTGAGGATCGACTCAATGACACAAGAATATACGGACGCGAGCACTGAGATGCCACCGCTTGAATTGAAAATTGCATTGAAGACTTATCCGCACACGCGGCCGCTGAAAGATGGCGAACTGGCCGATCCCAACGTGCAACTGATGTTCGAGGATATCGAACCGATTCACCGCGCCTTCGCACCGATGGCGCGCCGCCAGGCGTATGACGTCAGCGAAATGGCAATCGTCACGTATTTGCAGGCGAAAGCTTATAACAAGCCCGTCGTGCTGCTGCCCGCTGTAGTCGCCGCGCGCTTTCAGCAAGGCTGCATTATTTATAATGCTCGACGCGGCAAGCTCGGCGTAAGCAACCTGGTGGGCAAGACAGTCGGCGTGCGCTCGTATTCGCAGACCACCGCAATGTGGGTGCGCGCGATTCTCGCGAATACCTATGGCGTGCCGCTCGAGGAAATCGACTGGGTCACGACCGAGGGCGCGCATCTGGAAGAGTATCGCGATCCGTCCTTCGTGCGTCGCGCGGAGCCGGGCAAGCAGCTATTGCCGATGCTGCGCGCGGGCGAGATCGACGCCGCCATCCTCGGCAACGATCTGCCCGACGAAGCCGGCCTTGAACCCGTGATCGACGATGCGGCCAGCGCCGATCTCGCGTGGTACGCGATTCATCGCTACGTGCCTCTGAACCACGTCGTGGTAGTGACGCAATCGCTTGCGGATACACATCCGCGAGCGGTGCGCGCAATGTACGACCTGCTGTGCCGCGGCAAAGCGTCAGTGGCCTCGTACAACGCGGGCAAGCCCGACAAGCTGCTGTTCGGCTACGACGCGTTGCGCGGCCCGCTTGAGGAAACAATCGCGTTCTGCGAGCAACAGCAACTGCTGCCGCGTAAGCTGAGCGTCGACGAAATTTTCGCTGACAGCATCGATATTCTCGGCCGCATCGCGAGCTGAATAACGGCTCTTTCAACGTTTTCGAGCGGACTCCAGTTCGCCAAAGCTTCACCGCAGCCCATCGTGGATGGGCCTAAGCAAGGAGACACCATGAGCTTGCCTCGCACGGGCGCCATGAAACCGAAGCCACGTCCGCCGTTCTATCGCGACCTGTCATTCCAGGTGCTGGCCGGCATGGCGCTTGGAATCGCCACGGGCTACTTCTTTCCGAAGTTCGGCATCAATCTGCAGCCCGTCGGCGACGCCTTTATCCGCATCATCCAGATGCTGATCGGGCCGATCATCTTCTGCACCGTATGCAGCGGCATTGCGGGCGTCAAAGACTTCGGGAAGGTCGGCCGCGTCGCGATCAAGGCCCTCTTCTATTTCGAGGTGGTGACTTCTCTCGCGCTGGTGCTGGGGCTTGTAACGATCAACGTGCTGAAGCCGGGCGTCGGCATGAACGTCGACATGCATAGCGTGCACTCGGCCGCCGTCGATGCCTATGTCGCGAAAGCTCATCACGTTGTCACCACGAGCGACTTTCTGCTCAATGTCATTCCGCACACGGCGATCAGCGCATTTGCTGGCGGTGACGTCCTGCAAGTACTGTTCTTTTCGGTGCTATTCGCCTTTGGGCTGGCCGCAATCGGGGAACGCGCGCAGCCCGCGCTCGACTTCATCGATTCGGTATCCGGTGCGCTGTTCTGGGTAATCGGCCTGACCATGAAGATCGCACCACTCGCAGCGTTCGGCGCCATCGCCTTCACGGTGAGCAAATTCGGTTTCGGCACGCTGCTCTCGCTCGGCAAGCTAGTGCTGGAGTTCTATCTGACGTGCGCGCTCTTTTTCCTGCTGATCCTGTGGCCCATCGCAAAGGTAAACGGCTTCAGCCTTTTGCGCCTGATGCGCTATATCGGCGCAGAACTGCTTCTCGTAATCGGTACGAGTTCTTCAGAAACCGTGTTCCCGCAACTGATCGACAAGCTCGAACGCCTTGGCTGCGAGAAGTCGGTGGTTGGCCTGGTGCTGCCAACTGCCTATACGTTCAATCATGACGGCACGTGCCTTTACTTCGCCGCAGCCGCCGTGTTTCTCGCTCAGGCAACCAATACGCCGATGAACTGGCACGATCAGTTGGTGTTGCTCGCGGTGCTGCTGCTCACGTCGAAGGGAGCCGCCGGCGTGTCGGGCGCTGCAATCGCAGTGCTTGCTGCAACGCTGGCTGCGTCGAACACGATTCCGGTCGAATCCATCGCGCTGATTCTCGGCGTTCACAAGGCCATGTCCAGCGCGTTCGTCTTCACCAACATCGTAGGCAACAGCGTAGCCACTATCGTGGTGGCGAATTGGGAAAAGGCACTCGACCGCGTCGCCTTGCGCCATGAACTGAAGACGGGTTTCAACCCCGCCGAAACCGCGCACTCGCTCGAACAGCCGGGCAGCACTTCAGCCGGCCACTAACGCAGGACCGGCGGTACGTCCGCGTTGTGCCGGCCGGTCCCGGCGAGTAGATCAAAAGTAATCCCAATAGGCAATTTAATTAGGGTTACGTATCAAGCAGTACATTAAAAACACAACGAAAATCAGGAGACAAGCGGTGGACAAGGTTTGGAAAATCATCGGATTGGGCATCTCGGCCACTGCGGGCGCATTGGCAACGAATCCCGCACACGCGCAAACGAGCGTGCAGTTATACGGAACGGTGGATGGCGGCATACGTCATCAGACCAACGCCGCAAAAGGCGGCGGCTCGGTGACGACAATGAACTCGAACGGCTACTACAGTTCGAACAAGCTCGACTTTCGCGCGAAGGAAGACCTTGGCGACGGCTGGAACGCGCATTTTCTGCTGGAAAGCGGCTTTAACGTCGGCAATGGCCAGTTCGATAACACGACAGGCACCGAATTCAATCGGCAGGCGTTTGTCGGCATCGGCCATACGAAATTCGGCTCGCTCGATCTCGGCCGGCAGTACACCATTGCTCATGACATCATCAGCATTTACGATCCGTTCGGCTTTCATTTCACGCCGATCATTCCGCTGACCACGGCCTCTGATGGCACGCGAAACAGTAATGCCGTGAAGTACAAGAACACGTTCGGGCCGCTGCTGTTCGAAGTGGACAACTCCTTCGGCGGCGTGGCAGGCAATTTCAGCAGCGGCGCAGCGCGCGCCGTGGGCCTGAGCTATGCGACAGGTCCCGTTGCGATCGGCGGCGTCTATGGGCATCGCAGTGTACTGACTGGCTCGACCTATCTGGGCGACAGCTACTACATGGTCGGCGCCAGCTACAAGATCGGGCCGGTGCGTTTGTCGGGCGGTTTCATGTCCGAGGACTTGCAGAATCCAGCCACGCCCCACCAGGTAACGAACAATGGGTTCGGCGGCCTCTCGTGGACGATCACGCCGACTCTGGTTTTCCGCGGCAGCTACTACCAGACCACGGTAACGAACGACAAGTCCAGCCGGCGCGGACTCTCAGTGCTCTCGCTTGGCTACCTGCTGTCCAAGCGCACCACGCTTTACAGCGAACTCGACTACACCTCGTACAAGCATGCGGTGGTGAGCACGCTCAACCCGGCCGGCGTGAAGAGTCAGACCGCGTTCACCATCGGCATCGACCATTTGTTTTAAATGATCTGCTTCACCGAGTGCTTTCTTCGGAGGCGCCCAAGACGCTGCTGACTCAGACCTACTCGCTTCCATTCGATCGGATTGTTCAATGCCTCGAGATATCGACTATTGATATCGTGGATATCAATGCAGGCTCTGTGGCTGCCGCCTGTTAATATCTATCTCAACCATAGGCGCAGGCATGCAGCGCGCCGTTCCGGTCATACGAGCAATCGTCGATTCAGGCGTGCCACGACACGCACTACGAGATCATGCAACTCATTCGCGACGGCAATGTGCGCAAAGCCTGCACCGAACTGCGCAACCACATTCGAAGCACGGAGGACTCGTATATCCGTGCAAGCATCAGCGGAGAAGCGCCATGAAGCACGATCTTGTCCGTCTGCTCGGCGACATCGTCGGTAGCCAGTTCGTCTTTACGGGCTCGGCTGAAACGCGGCGCTTCCGCCAGGGATATCGCTATGGCAGCGGCCCACTATTGGCTGCTGTGCAGCCTGGCACATTGGTCCAGATGTGGCAGGCGCTAAAGGCGTGCCATGATGCGAATGTCATCGTCATTTGTCAGGCCGCCAACACCGGCTTGACCGGCGGATCGACGCCGGCTGCGGACGGCTACGATCGTCCGGTAGTCGTGATCAATACGATGCGGTTGCGCCGGCTCGACGTGATTCGCAATGGCGAACAGGTCGTTTGTCAGCCGGGCGTTACCCTGGACCAACTGGAAAGGCGTCTCGCACCGCTCAAGCGCGAGCCCCATTCTGTGATCGGATCGAGTTGCATCGGCGCGTCCGTGACGGGAGGCGTTTGCAACAACTCGGGCGGGTCTCTCATTCGCCGCGGTCCCGCGTTTACCCAGCTTTCGATACATGCCCGCGTCACCGCCGACGGCGAACTAAAGCTGGTAAACCACCTGGGAATCGATTTGGGCGATTCCGCCGAAGCCATACTTGGCCGCCTCGACGCAGGCGAACTGCCGCACGATGTTCCGCCAGCGATGGGACTTCTCGCGTCCGACCACGAATACAGCACCCACGTGCGGGATATCTCGGCATCGACTCCCGCGCGCTTTAATGCAGACCCGCGCCGCCTTTACGAAGCGTCGGGCTCGGCGGGGCACCTCGCGGTTTTTGCCCTTCGGCTGGACACATTCGCGGCGGACGAGCGCACCCAGGTGTTCTACATCGGCAGCAATGATCCGGCCGAGCTCGAATCAATCCGCCGCGATATTCTGGGCGGTTTCCAAAGTTTGCCGATTGCAGGCGAGTACATGCACCGTGGCGCGTTCGATATCAGTCGCCGCTACGGGAAGGACATGTACCTTTACATTCGGGCTTTCGGCACCGACAAAGTGCCGCTAGCCTTTGCGGCGAAGAGCCGGTTCGACGCCATGACCGAGAAGATGGGTCTTGGTACGGCCATCAGTGACAGACTGCTGCAGGCAGCGAGCCGGCTTTTGCCCGAACATCTGCCGCGGCGACTCATCGAGTACCGGGATCGCTTCGAGCATCACCTGTTATTGAAGATGGGCAATGAAGGTGTAGACGAAGCGCGTACTTATCTGAAGTCGCGCTTTCCGACGGCTCAGGGCAACTACTTCGAATGCACGCGAGAAGAAGGCGACGCGGCGTTTCTCAACCGCTTCACGATTGGTGGCGCAGTGGTCCGCTATCGGGCCGTTCATTCTCGGACCGTCGAGGACATCGTGGCGCTCGACATCGCGCTGCCGCGTAATGCAACCGACTGGTTCGAACAGTTGCCGCAGCATATTTCGAAGCACATCGAGTTCACCATGTATTGCGGCCACTTCTTCTGCCATGTGCTGCATCAGGAATATCTGGTGAAGAAGGGTGTGGACTGCGATCGCATCAAGGACGACATTCTCGCCCTACTCGCCGCGCGCGGTGCGGAGTATCCGGCCGAGCACAACGTCGGCCATCTGTATGAGGCGAAGGAGTCGCTCAAGCAGTTCTACGAGGAACTGGATCCGACTAACTCCTTCAATCCGGGCATCGGGAAAACCTCGCGGCTCTTCAACTGGGGAAGATCGCCGTATCGCTGCGGTTGCGAGGATCGGCCCGCAGTAAGTCAGCAGACGCTCTAGCGTAGCGTTACGCGAAGACCACCAGATTTTTTGCGCGCAAGGACGGTGCTCCCGACCTTGCGCCGGCCCTTGCGTGCGCAAGTCGCTTACACACCCAGGATCCTGCCGACCGTTTCGTTAAATTCGGCCGTCGCATCAGCGATCGCCTGGTCGGCCTCGTCGTCGAGGTTGTCGACGTTCTCGTCGATCACCTCCTGCAGGCTCAGGTAAGCCGCGATGATGCTGTCCAACTGGTCGCTCGCGGCCCGGGCGTAGACGGCCTCGCCAAGCGCCTCCATGAAATCGCCGCGACTTCCTCCGATCAGGCCATCCGCGTTGTTTTCCAGGTCGTCCTTGAACTGTTCGACGTCTGCCATGCTTTTCTCCAGAAGGTCAGGTGCAGCGTTGCCGGAATGAGCGTTCGCACGCAAGGCGCGCGCCTGGTCGTACAGTCTCGCGACCGTCACGCCGGCGACGCGCGCGGACCTTGTTGCGTCCTTGCATCCCGAAAGCGCCCAAAAGAAAGTTTGACAAACCATCTTTAGATATATATCTTACGACATATCTTAAGACATAAATGGAGGACGCAAGATGCGTCATCACCATCGTTTTGACCGCCGTCACGGCGCGGATCACGCTTCTTTCGACGCCGGCTTCGAGCGCCCCTCGCTCCATGCGCTGTGGCACGCGTTCGCTCATCACCACGCAGTTCGCAGCGAAGACGCCGAGCGCGTCGGCAGCGCGCATCGCTTTTCGCCCTGGGCGTTCTGGCATGCAATCGGACGTCATCACGAGCATCGCGGCGGACGCGGTGGGCGCGGTCCGTTCGGCGGCAGCCCTGGCGGCTTCGGCGGCGAAGGCGATGGCTTCCCGCGCGGCCGCAAGTTCAGCTCCGACGATCTGCAACTGCTGCTGCTCTCGCTGATCGACGCGCAACCGAGCCACGGCTACGAGCTCATCAAGGCGCTGGAAACGCGTTCTAACGGCTTCTATAGCCCGAGCCCCGGCATGGTGTACCCGGCGCTCACGTACCTCGAAGAACTGGGCTACGTCACGGTACAGCTCGAAGGCAACCGCAAGCGCTACGAACTCGCGCAAGCCGGACGCGAGTACCTCGCGGCCAACCGCGAGCGCGTCGAGTTGATGCTCGCGAAGCTGAGCCACATCGCGCGCAAGATGGATTCGGTGCGCCGCGCGTTTGCCGGTGAAGAACCGGCCGACGTGAGCGAAGGCGGCTGGCTGCCCGAGCTGAACGCCGCGCGCCGCGCGCTGAAAAATGCGCTGCTGCGCCGGGACAACGCGTCGGCGGAAGAACAGCGCCGCATCGCCGCGATCCTGATGCGAGCCGCGAAGGAAATCGAAGGCGAACAGGATTCGGGCAACGGCAAGCGCGACGATGCGGCCACTGCGTGACATCGACATCGACACTTCGACCAGACAGGAGTAACAACTCAATGCCGACTCAAGAAAAACGACCCGACCTCGCCGTAGAGCGCGTGCGCCATCCGCTCAGGTTCCGTCTGCTGCAAGTGAAGAAAGTGCAGGCGCTCACGCCGCATCTGATCCGCGTGACCTTCACGGGCGAAGACCTGCACGACTTCGTGTCCGCTTCGTTCGACGATCACATCAAGGTCTTCTTCCCCGAACCGGGCGCCGACAAACCAGTGCTGCCGCAAGCCGGCCCGGACGGCCCCGTGTTCCCCGAAGGACGTCGCCCGACGGCGCGCGATTTCACGCCGCGCCGCTTCGATCGCGACGCGCGCGAGCTCGATATCGAATTCGCGATGCACGAAGCCGGTCCCGCGGCAACGTGGGCGGCGCAGGCGAAAGCCGGCCAGTACCTGGGCATCGGCGGGCCGCGCGGGTCGCTCGTGATCCCCACCGCTTTCGACTGGCACCTGCTGATCGGCGACGACACCGCCCTGCCCGCCATCGCGCGCCGCCTCGAGGAATTGCCGGCCGGCAAGCGCGTCGCCGCGGTGATCGAAGTGGCCGATCCGTCGGCTCGCATCGAATTCAGAACCGAAGCCGAACTGCACCTCGTGTGGTGTTATCGAAGCGAACGCGAAAGCGGAAGCGGAAGCGAACACTGCACGCGCGGCGAGGCGTTGCTGCAAGCGGTGCGCGCAACCTATCTGCCGGATGACGGCGAAGGTTATGTGTGGGCTGCGGGCGAGTCCGCGACGATCCGCGCGATTCGCTATCACCTGTGCACCGAACGCGGCGTCGACAAGTCGCGGATTCGCGCGGCGAGCTACTGGAAACAGGGCGCCGTGGCCGTGCATGAAACCATCGACGACTAGGCCATCGGCGACTAAAAGACGACCAGGAGACGATCCCGGCACCACGTGCCGGCAAAGACCCGTGCTTTTCTCGACTTCGCGATCGAACGAAAACTGCACTAGAAACAGGTCGCCACTCAACTCGCAACGGCGCCTCAATCATCGAATAAGCGCGCCGATCTTCTCTCCCTATTGCTCTGCCGGCATCTGTTGATCGTAGGCTTTTTGCGCCTGATCGATCTCATGCAAATGCTTGATCGACCATTCATAGACTGCTCCGAACGGAACCTGCAGGGTACGCCCGAGTTCTGTGATCGAGTATTCCACCGCGACCGGCGAAGTATTGAGCACATTCCGCGCGACGAGGCCATTGCGTTCGAGACGCCTCAACGCCTGCGTAAGCGCCTTATGCGTGATTCCTTCCAGCCTGCGCTTGATCTCGTTGAAGCGAGTTGGCTTCCTGGTCAGCAGCGTGAGAATCATCACTGACCACTTGTTCGCCACCTGATCGAAAAACGAGCGTGCGGCGCAATCCGCAAAGAAAACCTCGTCAACCTCGCAAGTCATGTCGGTATCTTCCTGTATATCTGCGCACCTGAAGGTGCGTAATTGACCGTAGATATCCAATGTATAACACGGAGTCCGGTCAATTGCTTGGAGCTCGGCGTCACACAGCCCAGCGAGCCAGGCGTTTGATGTACTCGTGATAAATAAGGATAGCGAATGAAAATGATGGAACACGAACTGTCTCGACGCGACATGCTGAAGGTCGCCGGTGCGGCAGCGATTGCGACCACTCTCGGGAACCATGAAGCCTTTGCTGCAACGAAATCGCCGGCCACACTGTTCGCGACCGAGGTAGGTACGGGAAAGAACGTCATGTTTCTCCACGGCTGGACTTGCGATTCGCATGACTGGAGCTGGCAACTGCCGCTCTTCGAAAGCAGGTATCGCGTCGTCGCTGTGGATCTGCGCGGGCATGGCAGATCGGAGCTGATGCCGCCTGGCGCTTATCGGCCCGCCGACTACGTCGCGGACATCGAGGCATTTATCGCAACAAGGTATCCCGGACAGAAGTTCGTTCTCGTCGGGCATTCGATGGGTGGCCAGATCGCAGCCCGACTTGCCGCGAAGCGCCCGGATCTGGTCAGCGCGGTGGTGTCCGTCGATGGCGCGCTCGGTTTTTCCGGCGCCGCCGCCGAACTTTTTGCGAAAACTACGCATGATTTGAATGCGGGCGATCCTGGCATCGCGGTGCCGGCCTTGTTCCAGCTTGTCTATGACCGCATCACTGAGCCGGCATTCAAGCGTTGGCACGCGAGGCGCGTCCAGGGCATGCCAGTGCATGTCGTGCGCGAGTCGTTCGGTCCGCTGTTCTTCGGCAACGATCAGGTCGGCATTGGAGAAGCGAGCGCAACGTTGTGCAAGAGCCTTACCGTTCCCTTCTATCAGATGTGCCGCGACCCCGAGCAGGCGAACCGCATGCGCTCCTGGTTCTCGCATTCGAAATCGAAGGTGGATGTATGGACCAACACAGGCCATTGGATCATGCAGGATCGCGCGGACGACGTGAACACCGCGATTACCGCATGGATCGACGCCCTATAGCCAACGGTGTTTGCCAACTTGAATCCGGAGAACCCGATGCCCGATCTCGACATTCTGCTCACCCCTTATCGACTCAGTGCCCTCACCGTGCCTAACCGGGTAGTCATGGCTCCGATGACACGGTCTTTCTCACCAGGCGGCATACCGGGCGCCGACGTCGCCGCGTACTATCGGCGACGTGCGGCGCACGGCGTCGGTCTCATCATCACCGAAGGAACCGGTGTTGGTCGCGCGGCCGCGCTCGACGATCCGGACGTCCCGCGCTTTCATGGCGAGGCGGCGCTGGCCGGCTGGAAGAAAGTAGTCGACGAGGTCCACGCGGCTGGTGGACGCATTGCGCCGCAACTGTGGCACGTGGGACATAAGCCTTCGAATGGAGCGGGCGAGCGGGCGTTGTCCGCTCATCGCTACGAGAGCCCGTCGGGTCTCTCCATAACCGGCGAACGCGTGGCTCAGCCGATGAGCGAGTCAGACGTCGCGGACACAATCGACGCATACGCGCGAGCCGCAGCAGATGCAGAGCGGCTCGGCTTCGACGGCGTCGAACTGCACGGCGGGCATGGCTACCTGATCAATCAGTTTTTCTCGGAGGATCTCAACCAGCGCGGCGACCGATATGGCGGAGCGACGCTCGTCGAACGCTCACGCTTCGCTGTGGAAGTGCTGAAGGCGATCAGGGCGGTGGTGACACCGGGGTTTCCAGTGATTCTTCGCCTCTCGCAATGGAAGCCGAAGGACTTCCGCGCACGGCTCGCGGGGACGCCAGCAGTGCTCGAAGAGTGGCTTGGCCTGCTTGTGGACGCCGGCGCGGATGCTTTCCACCTCTCCCAGCCAGCCTACTGGCAGCCCGCGTTTCCCGAAGCCGACGCAAACCTGAACCTGGCCGGCTGGGCGAAAAAAGTCACGGGCGTCACAACCATTACAGTGGGATCGGTGGGACTTGGAAGCGACGTCTACGACTCCTTTGCGGGCAAGGACGCGCAATCCGCTCCGCTGGACGACTTGTTAGCGCGACTGGAACGAGGAGAGTTCGATCTGGTAGCGGTCGGACGCGCGTTGCTGCAGGACGCGGCATGGCTCGAGAAGATCCGGCAAGGGCGCATCGACGAGATTGGGAACTTCACCCCGGACGCTTTCTCGACCTTGGCCTAGGAAACCGCTGATGGCACCGGCCTGGAACCATACTCAATCGGGCGGAGTTGCAGGGGGTCGGTCATCTGACCGATGCCGCCGGAACGAGCAAGATGCGATGCTTACCGCCGATCCTAACCAGACGGAGCATCCATGTCATTTCGTTTCCAAGTTGTCGTTTCACTAATCGCGCTGGCGTTCGCCAACGCATCGTTCGCACAGACTTCCGCTGACAAGCCTGAACGGATCAGGGGCACCATTCAGTCGTACTCCGGCGGCGTGCTCCAGGTGCACCGGCGTAGCGGCGAAACGGTCGGCATTGCAGTAGTCGATGCAAGCGGACTGAATGCGGTGAAAGCCATACAGCTTTCCGATATCAAACCCGGTGCCTATGTCGGAGCCGCTGCGATGCCCGGCGCGGACGGCAAGCTGGAAGCGAAGGAGGTTCTTGTATTTCCCGAAGCCGCACGCGGGATGGCAGAGGGCCATTTTGCATGGGACCTCGGCGCTGGCAGCTCGATGACGAACGCCAACGTCGACACCATCGTGCAAGGTACAAGCGGCCGTGACCTGAAGCTCTCGTACAAGGGTGGCACCAACACGGTCACCGTGCCTGCAAACGCGCCGGTAGTGACGCTCATTCCCGCGACGCGCGACGAACTGACTGCGGGCAAGCGGGTGTTCGTGGTGGCAACGCACGGCAAGAGCGGTGCGTACAACGCTGTGCAGATCATCGTCGAAAAGGATGGCGTGGCTCCGCCGATGTAAGGCGGTTCGAGCCGCGGTTCGCCCGCCGATTGCGGCGCTCAACCAGCGGCTCGCGCATCGCCGGTCGACGGGTGCGATCGTGACAATCAGGAGAAGTTGCTATGAATGAACGCCAGATGAGTGGCATAGCCGCTCGCGACGAATGGTGGCTCATGCGCTATTACTTCGTTCGGACTGCGTTTTCCGCGCTGTGGGTCGCGCTCGCTTTTTCGGTCGGGCAGCGTTCTCCGGAGGCGACGGCAGTGCTGCTGTTCGTCTATCCCGCGTGGGATGCGCTTGCCAACTACTTCGATATGTCGCGCAGCGGCGGAATGACCGAGGGCCGCACTCAGGCAATCAACGCCGTCATCAGCATGGCCGCGGCGGTGGCGGTCATCGTGGCCTTGAATGCGCGCATGCACTGGGTGCTCGGCGTCTTCGGGGTATGGGCGATACTCTCCGGGTTCCTGCAACTCGGGACCGCTGTGCGGCGCTGGAATCGCTTTGCCGCGCAATGGGCGATGGCTCTCAGCGGTGCGCAGTCGGCGCTGGCAGGCGCGTATTTCATCGTGCAGGCTCGCGCGCCCACGCCGCCGGCAATCTCGCGGGTGGCTGCGTATGCCGCGGTGGGCGCGATCTACTTTCTGGTGTCGGCGTTATGGCTGTACGTGCGTCGACTGCGCCGCGAGACCGCGTGACTGTGTCGTCGATCCCCGCATGCTGCCGCCGGCTTCGCGTGATCGACGCGACGGGCCCCGCCGGTTCAGACGCCGCGCGACATGCGCCGGCGTCAGGCCACCTCCGCGATCATCGCCCTGACTTCCCGAGCCGCTTCGCGGCGCAGCGCGCCGAGATCGACATCCGGCAGCACGTCGTTTCGCACGATGCATTGACCCGCGCAGAAGAGCGCGGCGAGTTCGGGGCGCCCGCCCGAAACCACCGGCCCTATCGCCACGTCATGCAGGCCGAAGTAGCGCGGATCGTCGAGCCGGTAGACGGCGATATCCGCTTGCGCGCCCACTTCGATCCTGCCGACGCCTTCGAGCCCGAGCACGCGCGCGCCACCCGCCGTGCCCCAGTGCACGACCTCCTCCACCGACGCCGCATCCGCTCCGCCTTCGAAGCGCCCTCCCCGATATTCGGGCTGTGCCGCCATGCCGCGCCGGGCCCGTTGCGCAAGCCACGCCATGTGGACTTCGGAGATCATGTCGGCGGCTTCGTTGGAGGCCGCGCCATCCACGCCGATCGAAACCGGCACGCCCGCATCCGCCAGTTCACGTACCGGCGCAATACCGCTGCCTAGCCGTCCGTTCGATTGCGGACAATGCGCAATGCCGGTTCCGGTCGCGGCGAGCAGATCGATCTCGCTGGCATCGAGCTTGACCAGATGCGCATACCACACGTCTTCGCCGAGCCAGCCGTGCTCGCGGCAAAACTCGACCGGCGTGAGCCGGTGCATCGCCTGCGCACTGTCCTGATAGTTGACGGTCTCCGAGAGATGGCTGTGCAGACGCAATCCGAGCCTGCGCGCCTCGCCCGCAATCGAGCGCATCTCGGCGGGAGAGATGGAAAACAACACTGTGGTCGGCGCGGCGACCACGCGGCGCATGGAATGCGGCGAGGCGTCGTGAAAACTGGAGGCGAGACGTTGGAGATCGCTCATGAAGGCATCGATCGATTCGGGACGCATCGCGGTGGGCAGTCCGGCTTCGAGCTGACGCGTGCGCGTCGCGCCGCCGCGCAGCAGCACGAAGCGCACGCCGAGCTTCTGCGCTTCCTCGAACAGAATGGCCGAGCTGTCGAACGGCATGTCCGGGTAGTACACGTAGTTGTGGTCCGCGATGGTCGTGCAGCCCGAGCGGACCAACTCGATCATGCCGATGCGCGCAGCGAGCCGGAAGCGCTTTTCGTCGAAGCGGGCGCGATACCGGTATGGCGTAGCCGCGAGCCACGGCGTGAGCGATGCGTTGATGCCCGCCGGGTCGCCCTTCAGCAGCGCCTGAAACAGATGATGATGAGTGTTGACCCACGCGGGATAGACGACGCAGTCGGTGGCGTCGACGATCGCTTCGCCGGGCATCGGGGTAAGCGCGCCGACGGCCCGAATGCGCGTGCCTTCGATACGGATATCCGGGCCGACCGCGCGCGCCGGTTCGTTTGCGCCGCCGCCCGTCATGATGGCCGCCGCGTTTCGAATCAGAGTAGTCGTCATGCGGTGTCGTTCCTCATAGTTCGCTTTCATGCCAGCCGCGCAAGCCCAGGCGCGAAACCCAGACGGTGATGCCGAACAGCACTACGCCCGTGACGGTAATCAGCATCAGCGCGGCAAAGAGGCGCGGAATGTTCAACTGGAAGCCTGCCTGCAAGATCTGATACGCGAGCCCGGAGCCGGTGCCGCCCGTGCCCGCGACGAATTCCGCCACCACCGCGCCGATCAGCGACAAGCCGCTCGAAATGCGCAGTCCGCCGAAAAAATACGGCAGCGCGCTCGGAACGCGCAGGCGCGTGAGCGTCTGCCAGCGCGTCGCGCGATTGATACGGAACAGGTTGACGAGCCCCGGATTGACGCTGCGCAAACCCAGCGCCGTGTTCGAGATGATCGGAAACAGCGCGACCAGCGTCGCGCAGATCACCAGCGCGAAGGTCGTGTCCTTCACCCAGATAATGATGAGCGGTGCGATGGCGACGATGGGCGTCACCTGCAGCAGGATCGCATACGGAAAAAAGCTCGCCTCAATGAGCGGACTCTGCGCGAACACGAGTGCGATCGCCACGCCGAGCACCGTTGCGAGTGCAAAGGCCAGCAGCGTGATCCTGAGCGTGGCAAACAGCGCGGCGAACAGCATCGGTGCATCGACAACAAGTTGCCGCGCAATGTCATGCGGCGCGGGCACCAGATACACGGGCACGTCGAAGACGGCGCACGCCGCCTCCCACATCGACAGCATCAGCACGCCGACCACCCACGGCGCGAGCGCCTTCATCGCGCCGGGACGCTGCAACAAGGGCCTGCGCGGGTTGACGGCTTTCCGCTCGTTCGCGGCGGCCCGGTTGACAATGGTTTCGCTCGTCATCGTTACGCTCCTTGCAGTTGATGCGCGTCGGAGATCAGATCCGATAGCGTCTTGCAGTGCGCCAGAAACGGCGCGGACACGCGATACGCTTCGTCGCGCGCCTCCATGCCGTCAATGGGCACGTCGGCGATCACGCGCCCTGGGCGCGCCTGCATCACCACCACGCGGCTCGACAGATACACCGCTTCGTAAATGCTGTGCGTGACGAACACCACCGTCATGCCGCGCGACTGCCAGAGCTTGCGCAGATCGGCATCGAGCTTGTTGCGCGTGAATTCGTCGAGTGCGCCAAACGGTTCGTCGAGGAGCAACAGGTCGGGCTCGGTGACGAGCGCACGCGCCAGCGACGCGCGCATCTGCATGCCGCCCGACAACTCGCGCGGACGCGCATCGCCGAAGCCCGCCAGACCCACGTTGGCGAGCGCATCGGCTACGCGCGCGTCGGCTTCCTTGCGCGGCACGTGTGAGAGATCGAGCGGCAACCGGACGTTCGCGGCAATGCTGGCCCACGGCATCAGCGTGGCTTCCTGGAACACCATCGACATGCGGCGCCCCTTCGTGCCCACCGTGCCGGTCATGGCGAGCGGCTGGCCCCACCAGCGCATGTGGCCGTGCGTGGGGCTCTCGATGCCCGCGAACATCTTGAGCAGCGTGCTCTTGCCGCAGCCCGACGGACCGAGCAGCGAGACGAACTCGCCCGCGCCGATATCGAGCCGCACGTCGGTAAGCGCGGTGGTGCCGTTCGCATAGATCTTGTCGACGCGCTGCACCGAGAGCGCCGGATTGTGCTGTTCGCTCATGGCTCACACCTCCGCATCGATACGAAACACTTCCTTCTCGCCGTGATCTTCCAGCAGCTTGAGCAGCATGCGGCGCATCAGCAGGCCGGGCTGGTCGGAGACCATGTGGCATTCCTGCTGACGGCTCACGTCGATACAGGCGTCGTAATCGGTGGCTTCGAGAATCTCGCGGTCTTCGTCGGTGATCGGGCGGTCCCAGTCGATCAGCGCCTGTGTCGAGCATTGCTCTTCGGTGTCGTTGCGATAGAGCCATTGCACGAGCATCATCGTTTTATCGTCGATGGGCGTCGCGCAGTTATAGATGATGTGGTGAATCCCACTCGCCGGATACATGCAGCCGAAGCGCCGCGCGAAGGGCATGAACCAGCGGTTCACGAGATGCCGCTCGGTGATGTCGTCGGTCGTGCCGGTAATGCGAAAGCTCGCCTGCGGATTGCGGATAGGCACGCGCGTCTCCGCTTCGAAGCCCCATTCGCCTGGACGGAATTCGTATTTCGACGGCCTGGGCTGATCGAACAGCCCGAAGTTCGACTTATGCACGAAGCTGAAGTGCGCGTTGTCGAACGAGTTCTCCATCATGCGCAAGGGGCTCGTGTTCCACTGCTCGTAGAACTGGAGAATGCGGCGATAGCCGGGCGCGGTCTCTTCCGGAAACTCGGGAATGGGCTGCAGCGGCTCGTCCAGCGCGACCCACGCATAACCGTAGCGTTCCTCGCAACGGTACGACTGCACGACGGCACGCGAGGGAATCTCGCCCGCGCCGTTCTGCGGAATCTTCACGCACTGGCCGGTGCAGTCATAGGTCCAGCCGTGATAGCCACAGGCGATGTTGCCGTCTGAATCCACAAAGCCCTTGGAGAGCTTCGCCGTGCGATGGCAGCAGCGGTCGCGCAAGGCGTGCGGCTTGCCGCCCGCTCCTTTCCACAGCACGATGTTTTCGCCGAGCAGCGTGAACGGCTTGGGGCCATCGTCGAGATGGGACATGGGAACCACTGCGTACCAGAAGCGGCGCAGCACTTTTTGACGGGTGACCAGCATAATGTTGTTCCTCGGTTTGGTGGGCGCTTTGCCGGATGTGTTTAAGGCATCACCTTTAAGGCATCACCGTCGCGTTCTGCACATACTTCAGCGTGTAGGCGCTTTTGTAGTCCGTGCCCGGCTTGAGCAGCTTCGCTGACACCATGTAGTCATAGGTCTTCTTCCAGCGGGCATCGGTCATCGCGCCGATGCCGAGCGTGGCCGCATCGCCGCCGGTCACGAGCTTGAGCGTCTTCAGTTGCGCGACGCCGAACGCGAGCTGCGCATCGGTCATCTCCGGGTTGTCCTTTCTGATGAGCTCGTTGCCCGGCGCAGGATTGGACAGATAGCTCTTCCACCCTTCCATCGAAGCCTTCACGAAACGCGCGACCACGTCCGGCTTCGCGTCGATGCTCTTCTTCATGCCGACGATGGTCGTGTTGTAGGGCGGATAGCCGTCGTCGGCGAACAGGAAAAAGTGCGTCTTGACGTTGGCGCGTTCCGCCTGAAACGGCTCGGAAGACGGATAAGCCTGCATCGCGACGTTCCGGTCGACAAAGAACGGTTGCAGGTTGAAGGTGTAAGGACGCGTCTGGCCGTCGGTGTAGCCGTACTTTTCCTTGAGCCACGGCCACCACGAGGTGCGGCCCGAGCCGGCGACCAGGATCGTCTTGCCTTTGAGGTCGCCGAGGCCTTTCACGTCATCGTGTGTGAGCATGCCTTGCGGGTCGAACTGGAACGAAGCGGCGACGGTCTCGACAGGAATGCCTGCCTCGATCGAGGACAGCACCTGAAAGTCATAGCCGAGGATGAAATCCGCCTGCCCGCCCACCAGCAGTTGCATGCCGTTGACCTGCGGGCCGCCCATCCTGATGGTGACGTCGAGTCCGGCTCTCTTGTAGAGGCCGGTGGCGACAGCCTGATAGAAGCCGCCGTGCTCGGCCTGCGCGTACCAGCTTGTGAGGACGGTGATGTGGTCGTCGGCGTGAGCGGCAAGCGCGGCGAGACCGAGAACAGCGGTGCAAAACAGGCGACGAATGAAACGCATGAATGGCTCCCGAATGAGGACATTGGAAGACCATGAGGACGTTCGAAAGTCAGGGGCGATACTGCGTGTCCTGTCGTTGAAATCGGGCGATTTCATTCGAACGCCGACACAGTCGACGTGGGTGCGCGATGCACCCCAGGAGCAATGCCCCACGCCGAAGCGAACCTTTCGCCTGGCGCTAGCCGCTTATACTCCGCACGACGGTTATGCGAGAAGCGTGCCAGAAGATCGAGGCCATGAAACGTGGGTTACGCCTGGCCGAATGCATGGCCGCATGCGTCGTCGCGGGGCATCCGCGCCCCGCGATCGCGCACGACAGCACCGTGAGCGTGGATTAATCGGGACTCACGCAAAACATTAATAGGCGCTTAGACGAATCACACCTCTTCTCCATATAAGGCATGATTGTCGAAAACGCGTGCAACACTGAATCAAAAGATCCGGCAATATGACCCTTCACTCCCGGAGTTCGAGATTGAATCCATATTTCTATCGCTTTTGTACTGAACCGTACCCGAATGAGCAACGATTTGAAGTATGGCGTGAGGAGGTGAACGCGATATTCGACGTCGATATCGAAAAGTCGGTTTCTTCCAGTTTCAATTACGATCTTTCCACCGGCTATATCGGCTCTCTATTGATGGGTTGCGGCACCTGGGCCGGACAGCAGGAACCGGTCGCCTATGGCGTAAAGCGGTCAGCGCAAATGATCCGCAGGGACGGCCTCGATCATTTTTATCTCTGCCTCGGCATTACTCATTCTCTATCCGGATATGCGGCTCGCACGCCGATCGAAGCAGAGCCGTCGAAAATCTATGTACTCGATCTGGCCCGCGAACTCGATTCGGAAATCGTAGCCGGTGACACGGTTATTCTGACGATCGCCCGCGATCTGCTCGAGCCGCGCATCCGCTCAGCGAATCTGCATGGCGCCGTGCTGCAAGGCCCGATGAGCGCCCTGCTCGGCGACCACATGATTTCGCTGCGGCGCCAGTTGCCGTACCTGTCGCCCGCCGACATGCCCTATATCGAGCAGGCGACACTGGCGATGGTCTCGGCGGCGCTGGCGCCATCGGCTCAAACGCTCGCCGATGCCGAAAACGAGATCAACCACGCGCTGCTGGTCCGCGTGCGCCGTTATATCGATGCGAATCTGACGGCCGCGCAGCTTTCTCCGCAGCAGATCTGCCGCGACGTGGGCATTTCGCGCGCTCATCTGTACCGGCTGTTCGCGCGCGAGTCGGGCGTCGCCGCGTATATCCAGCAGCGCAGGCTGGCAAAAATCCGCGAGATACTGGAAAGCCCGAAGGGCCGGAAACAGCGGCTGTCCACGCTGGCGTTCCAGTACGGTTTCAAGAGCGAGTCGCACTTCAGCCGTAGCTTTCGCCAGGCGTTCGGCTGCTCGCCGAGCGACGCCCGCGAGCGGGGCGCAGCGGAACCTGCGCAGGCAGCCGCGTCGCGCCGCGGCGGCCACTCGCCAGGCTCGCTGCGCGACGTGCTGGACAAGCTCGACAAGTGAACATGCACTGAGACGCACAGACAAGTAATAGAGACGCTCAGGCAAAAGCGCGCAACGCGCAACTGCTACTATTTTTCCGCCTGTCTTAGTTATGAAGATACGCGTCAGGAAAACCCAACGCTAACCTCGGCTTGCGTTTCCTGGCGCGATTTCACAATCAGAACCGGGGATCACAAATGGGGTATCGCCAATTGGCGCCATCGGCCGTCCTGATTCTGGCGGCCTGTGCGCATGATCAGTCGGCGAGTCAGTTCGTGCGCATTTGCGACGACAGTGGATGTGCCGAGCGGCCAAAAAGTCAGATTGCCTTAGACGCTTCGCGCAACGGCCACGATTCGGCCGAAACAGATTCGGACCGGCGCATCGCCGCGCTGGTAAAAGCCGGGGAGACCAACCCGCGTGCAGCTTACGACCTGGGCCTGCGTTATTTTCGCGGCGACGGCGTGCGCCAGGACAGTTATCAGGCGCTCAAATGGATGCGCAAGGCGGCCGAAGGCGGCGACCTGCAAGCACAGAAAGCACTGGGCCGTTTTTATCTGTTCGGTCTCGAAGAGATGGGACCCGATCCTCGTGAGGCCGAGAAGTGGCTGATGATCGCATCGGAACGCGGCGATAAGGAGTCGGGAAAACTACTCGCGCAAGCGCGAGCGGCCAAGCAATCCGATCAGGATTACTACCGGTGGCAGACAGAGGCGCGTGCGCTTTACGGCAACTGGTATGCCGATTACCCCTACCAGGGCTATTGGCAAGGCCGGGGCTGGTACTGGTATTGACACATCTCAAACAGAACATATCCGCTCGGCCATCTCATTGATATTCCGTCAACTGCATCACGCATCCTCCAAGAACATCAAAACATGAAGCTCAATTCGACATATCGGAGCGCCAAGGGCGTCTTCTCGATCATTTTGATCGGATCTCTAAGCGCCTGCGGGGGCATGGTATCCACTGGCGGACAAAGCGCGGGTGTCTCCGGTGCAGCCGGTGGCTCGACAAGCGCGGGCGCCGACGAAACGCTCGAGCGCTGCAAGGCGCCGCTCGGCACGATTGCAGTCGACGACGGACGCAATGCAGACTGGTTCGGTCCATTCGGCAGCGCGACTCAGGTCACGACGATCGAGCCGCTGCTGCGTCTTGCAGTACAGCAATCGAACTGTTTTGTGATCACGTCGATCGGCAATCAGAAGACCGATGCACGGCTGTCGCGCATCACGGGTTTGCAGCGCAATTCCGGCGAGTACCGCGCCGGATCGAAACAGCAGAAAGGTCAACGGGTCGCGGCAGACTACTACATGGAACCGCAGATCATTATCAACGACTCGGCGATTGGCGGCGTCAGCGGCGTGCTGGGCGGGTTGATCGGCGGCAATGCGTTGGGCAAGATCGCGGGCGGCATGCAGTCGAAGGCGTCGGTGGTCACACTGACGCTCTTCGACGTGCGTTCGGCCCTGCAAATATCGGCGGCCGAAGGCAACTCGACCGCGACCAACTATGGCGCGGCGTTGGCCGGCCTCGGCGGCGGCGCAGGAGGCGGACTGAGCGGATTCTCAAGGACGCCGGAAGGCAAGGCGACGGTCGCGGCGTTCATCGACGCATACAACAAGATGGTCGTCGCGCTCCGTAGCTACAAGGCACAGGACGTCAAGGGCGGCCTGGGAAGAGGCGGACAGTTGCAGGTGAACTGATCGCGTTTTCCGTTCCATGATGCCGCGTTGGCCGTTCCGGTCATCGCGGCTCATGGTTGGTCGTGAATCTGGCCGGTGCATCAGTTCGTATCGACACCCAGATCGCCCAGCGGATGCGCTTCCCGCTTCCACGGCGAAGTCAGAAAATGCCTGACCCGCTCGGGCCGCACTTCGGCGAGCGTGGCCGGTGCCCAGCGTCCCTTGCGGTCCTTGTCGATCAACTGCGCGCGCACGCCTTCGCAGAAATCGCCCTCCTCGATCGCGCGCTTGACGATGCCGAGCTCCATCCGGAAGCATTCGGCGAGTGTCATCTGCCGGCCGCGCAACAGCGCCTCGCGCGTCACGTAAAGCATGGTCGGCGAGTGCGCGACGAGCGCATCGTAGGTGGATTGCAGCCATTGCTTCACTTCACGCGGCAAGTCGCGTTCGAGATCGTGCCGCAACGTCGCGACGATTCTGTCGACGGCCGAACGCCGGTCGAAATGCCGTAGAACCTGCGGCGTCAACTGCGCCAACGCGGCGTGCGGCACGATGTTGCAGGGCGGCTCGAACACGCCGCGCAATGCGCTCATCAGATCGCCGTCATGCGGCATGCGCCGCAAGCGCTCTTCGAAAGAAGCGAGCCAGTCGGCCGGCACGCACAGATCGGCGAGTTGCAGCCGCAACGCATCGGCGCCGGACAGCGTCGCGCCCGTGAGGCCGACATACAGTTCCAGTTCCGCGGACATCGCGGCGAGAAAGCGCGTCGCACCAACGTCGGGCAGAAAGCCGATGCGCGTCTCCGGCATCGCGATCTTGCTGCGCTCGGTGACGATGCGCAGCCGCGCTGCCTGGCCGAGCCCCATGCCGCCGCCCATCGCAATGCCGTCGAGCAGCGCGACGACCGGCTTCGAAAAAGTATGCAGCGCGTAATCGAGCCGGTATTCGTCGATGAAAAATGCAAGCCAGCGGTTGTCCCCGTTCTTCGCGAGCCGATGCACCTCGCGCACATCGCCGCCCGCACAAAAGCCCTTGTTTCCAGCACCTTTCAGCACGAGCGCGACGATGCCGTCGTCGTTGCGGCAATGTTCGACCAGCATCGCAAGCTCGCGAATCATCGCGTGCGATAGCGCATTCAGCGCAGCGGGCCGGTTTAGCGTGATGATCGCGACGCGGTTGACGACGCGAAAGAGGATCTCGCGTTCCGGCTCTGCGCCGGCTTCGGATGCGAATTCTGATGCGAATTCTGATGCGACGCTTTGCAAGGCGCTCATCATTGCGTCTCCTCGTTTGCGCGAGCGGCATCTACGCTTTGCATGACCTCCCAGCGCGGCACGCGTTTTTCGAGGAACGCATTGACGCCTTCGCGCTGATCGGCTCCGTCGAACAGATCGACGAAACGTTCGCGCTCCAGCGCCAGCGCAGCCGAACGCGGCACGCCGTTGCGCGCCTGATGAATCAGCGTCTTGCTGAAGCCGACCGCCTGCGGACTCAGCCCTGCGACGCGCGCCGCCATAATCAGCGCGGCCTCGCGCGCAGCGCCCTTTTCCACGACCTCTTCGACGAGACCGATGCGCAACGCGGTCGCCGCGTCCACGCGTTCGCCGGTGAGAATCATGCGCTTCGCCCAGCCTTCGCCGACGAGCCACGGCAGCGTCTGCGTGCCGCAACCGCAGGGCAGCAAGCCGACCGCGGTCTCGGGCAGCGCCATCACCGCGTGCTGTTCGGCGATACGGATATCGCAAGCGAGCGCGCATTCGAGCCCGCCGCCCATTGCATAACCGTTGATCGCGGCGATCACCACGGGCCGCGCATTCTGCAACGTTTCGAACGCGGCGCCGAAGCGGGCCGCCGCGACACGAGCCACTTCGCGATTGCCGTCGGCGAAGGTGTTGAGATCGGCGCCCGCGCTGAAGAACTTCGGCCCCTCGCCCGTGATGACGATTGCACGAACGCGCGCGTCGCCGTTCAGCCGCTCCACCGTCTGCTGCAATTGCAGCAAGCCTTCGGGCGTGAACGCATTCGCGGGCGGGCGCTTGAGGGTGAGTTGTGCGACGGTTCCGTTGTGCGCGTAGTCGAGTTCGATCATTACGCGTCTCCCTTCGTGCTGTCGTTGCCGCTGCCGTTGTCACTCAAGCTACCTTGACGATAAAGCTTGATGACCGCCGAAAAGTCCAGACGTCCCGCGCCTTTTGCGCTCATCGTTTGATAAAGCTGCTGCGCGAGCGCGCCGAGATAGACGGGTTGACGCGCGAATTTGGCCGCATCCGTCGCGAGGCCGAGATCCTTGAGCATGAGATCCGTGCCGAAACCGCCGCTGTATCCACGCGAGGACGGCGCGCTGTCGATCACGCCCGGCATCGGGTTATACGTGTCCGAACTCCAGCAGCGCCCCGTCGACGTATTGACGATGCCGGCAAGCACCTTCACCTCGATGCCGAGCGCTTCGCCGAGCGACATGGCCTCAGCCACGCCCGCCATCGTGATGCCGAGCACGAGGTTGTTGCAGATCTTCGCGACCTGGCCCGTGCCCGTGTCGCCGCAATGCACGATGTTCTTGCCCATCGCCGACAATACCGGTTTCACCGCTTCATACGCGCTCGCGCTGCCGCCGACCATGAAGGTCAGCGTGCCCGCGGCCGCGCCGCCGGTGCCGCCGGACACGGGTGCATCGACGAACGTGTTGCCGTGCCGCCGCGCGAGGTCCGCGAACGCTTTCACGCTGGCGGGATCGATCGTGCTCGAATCGACGATGGTCACGCCTTTGGGAATGCCGGCCAAGACGCCGTCTTCTGCCGTGAGCACACTGCGCACATGCGCCGCCGCGGGCAGCATCGTGATCACGCATTCAACGTCGGCGACCGCCGCTTTCGGCGAAGCGGCCGCCTTAGCACCCGCATCGACAAGCGCCTGCAGGGCTTGTGCGTTCAGATCGAAAACGTTGACCGCATGGCCCGCCTTCAAGAGGTTGTGCGCCATCGGCGCGCCCATGTTGCCGAGTCCGATAAAGCCTATTTTCATGATGCCGTCTCCCTGTTTGCGGCTCGCTCAGCGCAGGCTGATCGTGGTGTTCACGCCGTCGTTGATCGTGTCGTCGTCAAACCAGCGCGCGGTGACGGTCTTCGTTTGCGTATAGAACTGCACGACCTGTTTGCCGTACGGACCCAGATCGCCGAGCTTGGAACCGCGCGAGCCCGTGAAGCTGAAGAACGGCACTGGCACCGGAATCGGAATGTTGATGCCGACCTGGCCGACGTCGATTTCGCTCTGGAATTTGCGCGCCGCCGCGCCGCTTTGCGTGAACAGTCCGACGCCGTTACCAAACGGATTGCGGTTGACGAGCGCGATCGCGTCATCGAGCGTCGCGGCGTTGAGCACCAGCAGCACCGGCCCGAAAATCTCCGTGCGATAGATTTCCATCTCCGTGCTGACGTCGCTGAAAATCGTGGGGCCGATGAAATTGCCCTGCTCGTAGCCGGGCACTTTCACGTCGCGGCCGTCGAGCGCGAGCGTCGCGCCTTCCTTCACGCCCGCTTCGATCAGCCCGAGAATGCGCTGCTTCGCGGCGCGCGACACTACCGGACCGACATCGGTGTTCGGCTCGTGGCCCGCGTTGACCTTGAGCGTCTTCGCCCTGGCGACGATGTCCGGCAGCCATTGCTGCGCCGCGCCCACCAGCACGACCACCGAGGTCGCCATGCAACGCTGCCCCGCCGCGCCGAAGCCCGCACCCGCGAGCGCATTCAACGTTTGCTCGCGATTCGCGTCGGGCAGCACGACGGCGTGGTTCTTCGCGCCCATCATCGACTGCACGCGTTTGCCGTGCTCGCTGCCGAGGCGATACACGTGCGTGCCGACCGCCGTCGAGCCGACAAACGAAATCGCCTTCACGAGTTCGTGTGTGCAGAGCGCATCGACCACGTCCTTGCCGCCGTGCACGACGTTCAGCACGCCCTTGGGCACGCCTGCCTCGAGCGCGAGTTCGACCAGTTGCATCGTCGACAACGGGTCCTGCTCCGAAGGCTTCAGCACGAACGTATTGCCGCAGACGATCGCCATCGGGAACATCCACAGCGGGATCATCGCGGGGAAGTTGAACGGCGTGATGCCCGCGCATACGCCGAGCGGCTGGCGCAGCGTGTAAGTGTCCACGCCGCCCGCGACGTTTTCCGCGAATTCGCCCTGCTGCAAGGTGCCGATCGAACACGCATGCTCGACGACTTCGAGTCCGCGAAAGACGTCGCCTTCCGCGTCGGCAATCGTCTTGCCCTGCTCGGCGCTCAGTGTCTTTGCAATGCGCGGCAGATGCTCGCGAATCAGCGCCTGGTACTTCAGCATGATGCGCATGCGCGCGCCGATCGGCGTGTTCTTCCATGTGCTGAACGCGGCATGCGCCGAGCGGATCGCTTCGTTGACTTCGTCGGCGGTCGCAAACGGCACGCGCGCCAGCACCTGTTGCGTCGCCGGATTGACGATGTCGCGCCATTCGGTGGTTGTCGATTCGACGAATTCGCCGTTGATCAGCAGCTTGACGGTATCCGGGGCAATTACGCTCATGCTGGAAACTCCTATGCGGTGAATCGGTGGTGGCTCGGTGGTGTGCGTCGTGGCTCAGTGGCCGACGCACAGTAAGTACGATCGAATAAAAGCGCTTAATGACGCCTAGCGCAGATCGGGGAAATCTTCTTCCCAGTACTCGTCGGGCAAGCGTGCCGGCTCGGCTTGCCGCTCCATTTCGCGGCGCCGCAACTCGACGCGGCGAATCTTTCCGGAGATGGTTTTCGGCAGTTCGCTGAATTGCAGACGGCGAATCCGCTTATACGGTGCGAGCTTTTCGCGCGAGAATGCGAACACGGCGCGCGCGAGTTCGGGGCCGGCTTCGTAGCCCTGGCGCACGGTGACGAAAGCCTTCGGCACCGACAGGCGCAGCGCGTCGGCGCTCGGCACGACTGCCGCTTCGCCGATGGCCTCGTGCTCGATCAGCACGCTTTCGAGTTCGAACGGACTGAGCCGGTAATCGGACGATTTGAAAACGTCGTCGGCGCGGCCGACGTACACGTAGTAGCCGTCATCGCGTCGCAGTGCGACATCTGACGTGCGGTAGAAACCGTTGCGCATGGCCTCGGCGGTCGCCTTCGCGTTGTTCGCGTAGCCGGTCATCAGACCGAGCGGACGGTCCTTGCCATCGGCGCCGATCGGCAATGCAATTTCGCCTTCGGTGACTGCGTGATCGTCGGCGTCGATCAGTTCGATTTTGTAGCCCGGCAACGGACGTCCCATCGAACCCGCGACAACCGGTTGGCCCGGCGAATTGCCGATCTGGCAAGTGGTCTCGGTTTGCCCAAAACCGTCGCGTATCGTGATGCCCCATGCGTGCTTCACGCGCTCGATAATCTCCGGATTGAGCGGCTCGCCCGCGCCGACAATCTCGCGCAGCTTCACCGGATAATCCGCGAGCGGCTCCTGCACGAGCATGCGCCAGACGGTCGGCGGCGCGCACACGGTGCTCACGTTGAAACGCACCAGCACGTTCAGCGTGTCTTTCGGCACGAAGCGCGCGAAGTTGTAAACGAACACACAGGCCTGCGCATTCCACGGCGCAAAGAAGCAGCTCCACGCGTGTTTCGCCCAGCCCGGAGAGCTTATATTCCAATGGATGTCGTTCGGTTGCAGGCCGATCCAGTACATCGTCGACAGATGGCCAACCGGATAGCTCTGATGCGTATGCTCGACGAGCTTGGGCTTCGACGTGGTGCCGGACGTGAAGTAAAGCAGCAGCGGATCGGTGGCGCGCGTGACGCCTTGCGGAGTGAATTGCGGCGATGCGTCATACGCGGCCGCAAGATCGATCCAGCCGTCGCGCGGCGTGCCGACGGATAGACGCGTCAACGGCACATCGAGCGAATCGAATTTGGAAAGCTCCGCGCTGTCCACCACGACGAAGTTCGCGCCGCCTATCTGCACGCGGTCGCGCACGTCGTCGGCGGAAAGCTGCGTGGTGGCGGGCAGCACGATCGCGCCGAGCTTCATCGCGGCGAGCATCACGTCCCACAGTTCGACGCGGTTCGGCAGCATCAGCAGCACGCGGTCGCCGCGTTGCACGCCCACGCCGCGCAGAAAGTTGGCCATGCGCGCGGAGCGCTCCGACATTTGCGCGTACGACAAACGCAGGCCCTCGCCTGCCGGATCGTCGACGATCCACAACGCCGGGTTGTCGTTATCGCGCGCGATGACGTCGAAGTAGTCGAGCGCCCAGTTGAACTCGTCCAGCACCGGCCACGCGAACTCGCGGTATGCGCGCTCATAGTCGGTTCGATGGCGCAATAACAGATCGCGTGCGTCGAAAAATGCTTTCGCTGCAGTCATGGTCGTCTCCTGATGGGCGCGGTATCGGTCCGCGTTTGCTCGGGTTTAGTTTTATCCGCAAGCTATTTTGCGCTCAAACTCGGCTCGCGCAGCGTTCAAACGTGACGCGCGATCACCATGCGCTGCACTTCGCTGGTTCCTTCGTAAATTTGCGTGATGCGGGCGTCGCGGTAATGGCGCTCCACCGCGTAGTCCTCGAGATAGCCGTAGCCGCCGTGAATCTGGATCGCGTTCGAGCAGATCTGCTCGGCCATTTCCGACGCGAACAGTTTCGCCTGCGATGCCTCCGACAAACACGGCTCGCCCGCCGAGCGCAGCCGCGCTGCATGATGCACGAGCAGGCGCGCGGCGTTCAGGCGCGTGGCCATGTCCGCGAGCATGTTGGCGATGGTCTGATGATCCTTCAGCGCCTTGCCGAACTGCATGCGCTCGCTGGCATAGGCGCGCGCGGCGTCGAACGCGGCGCGCGCAATGCCCACGGCTTGCGCCGCGATGCCGATGCGTCCGCCCTCCAGGTTCGACAGCGCGATACGCAGGCCCTCGCCCGCTTCGCCAAGCAGATTCGCTTCGGGCACCGCGCAGTCGTCGAGCGAAATCGGGCAGGTGTCGGACGCGCGAATGCCGAGCTTGTGTTCGGGCTTGCCGACGTTGAAGCCCGGCGTATCGGTCGGCACGATAAACGCGGACAGGCCGCGCTTGCCGCGATCGGGGTCCGTGACCGCGAATACGATGGCGATGTCGGCGCGCGCACCGTTGGTCACGAACTGCTTGCTGCCGTTGAGTATCCACTTGCCGTCGCGCAGCACCGCACGCGTGCGCAGATTGTTCGCCTCGGAGCCCGCCTGCGGCTCGGTCAGACAGAATGCGCCGATGCGCCGTCCGGTCGCGAGGTCCTGCAAATAGCGGTCTTTCTGCGCGTCGCTGCCGAAGTTCAGAATCGGTCCGCAGCCGACGGAGTTGTGCACGCTCATCAACGTCGCACACGCGGCGCAGCCGGCGGCGATTTCTTCGAGCGCGAGCGCGTAGGCCACGTAGTCGGTGTATGAGCCGCCCCACTGCGGCGGCACGATCATGCCGAGAAAGCCGAGCTCGCCCATTTGTCTCACGACGTCCGCGGGCAGTTGCGCGTCGCGATCCCATTGAGCGGCGTTCGGCGCGAGGCGCTCGCTGGCGAAGTCGCGCGCCGCGTCGCGGATCATGCGTTGTTCTTCGGTGTAGAAACTGTCCATGAGCGTGAGTCCTGTGCTTGCGTTCGAAGCAAGTGTAGGCAAGCCGGCCGCCGGCTTCGATGCTCAGCGCGATCATTATGTGTGAGCGCATTTGCCATACTGATACCATGCAGTGCGGCAACGGCCGCGTTTTTGCCGCATTAGAGCTTTTCGGATAAGCAAAACGTTGAGCGCGATTGCCACTTCAACTACCCTGCCGAACCATCGCCGATGAAAACCGAAAAAGGCACCATCTCCGTTGCGCTGGTCAACGAAACGCTTGCGCTCGCGGCGGCGCGCGGTGTGGATGCGCTGCAGCTTGCAGAAGCCGCCGGCATCGCCGCGCCGATGCTGGCGTCGCCGAAAAGCCGCGTGTCGTCGGCGCAATACGGCGCATTGTGGGTCGGCATCGCACGCGCGCTCGACGATGAATTTTTCGGTCAGGACTCGCATCGCATGAAATTCGGCAGCTTCATCGCGATGACACAGACCGCGCTCACGGCGCGCAACGGTGCGCAGGCGCTGTCGCGCGCAATCGGTTTCATGCGGCTCGTGCTGGACGATCTGGGCGCGCGCGTCGAGACCGACGCGGAGCGCGTGCGTCTCACGTTCGTCGAACGCGAGGGAACCCGGCCGCCCGCGATGTTTGCGTACGCGACGTATTTCATCGTCGTTTATGGGCTGTTGTGCTGGCTGGTCGGACGCCGCATTCCGCTGATCGAAGCGCGCTTTCGCTGCGCCGAGCCGCCCGCCGCGCAGGAGTACCGGCTGATGTTTTGCGACGACATGGCGTTCGATCAACCGGAGTCTTACGTGGATCTCTCGCCCGCATTTCTCGAGCTGCCGGTGATTCAAACGGCGAACTCGGCGAGGCCGTTTCTGCGCGATGCGCCGGCGAGCTTCGTCGTCAAATACCGCAATCCGGGTTCGCTGGCCGCGCGCGTGCGCAAAACGCTGCGCGCGTTGCCGATGGCGAGCTGGCCCGCCGCCGACCAGATGGCCGCGCGCCTGAACGTCGCCGAGGCGACCATGCGGCGCCGTCTGAAGCAGGAAGGCCATACGTATCAGTCGATCAAGGACGACCTGCGGCGCGACATTGCGATTGGCGAATTGCAGCAGTCGCGCCGCACGATTGCGGACATCGCGGCGTCGGTGGGCTTTGCGGAGCCGAGCGCGTTTCATCGCGCGTTCCGCAAATGGACCGGCATGCGGCCCACCGACTATCGTCCGGCGCGCGCGGACCTCACGCGGCGCGCGGAATCGGACTAAGCTGTAAGAAGCAGGCCAGTCTTCCTGGAGGGTCGGCCCGCGCCGGTCCGTCTTCGTATCCGTCGACGGCACGCGGCGCCCGTTAGCCATGAGCACGTCTTCACGTCGCCCGTTCCGGCAGTCTGGCGCGCGCCGGCCGTTTATCCGCGGCGGTGTCGCGCGCCGGTTCCTGCGCGGCATGACCGCGTTCGGGATGCTTTTGACGTTCGCGGTTGGGGGTCTGTTTGGGCCTGGGTTCGTACCTGGGTTCGCGTCGGGCGAAGATGCGGCTGTGGCTCAGGCCGCGCCCGTCGGTGGACAGAACGCCGTTGCGCAAGCGCTCAACAGCGTGGTCGTGATTCCCGTCAGCGGCGCGATCGGACCTGCGAGCGCCGACTTCATCGTGCGCAGCCTGCAACGCGCCGCCGACAGTCACGCGCAACTCGCGGTGCTGCAACTGGATACGCCGGGCGGACTCGATACGTCGATGCGGCAGATCATCAAGGCGATCCTCGGCTCGCCGGTGCCGGTCGCGACGTTCATCGCCCCGAGCGGCGCGCGGGCCGCGAGCGCGGGGACCTACATCGTCTACGCGAGCCATATTGCGGCGATGGCGCCGGGCACCAACCTCGGCGCGGCCACGCCGATCCAGATGGGCATCGGCGGCACGGAGCCTCCGGGAGGCGGCACGCCGCGCCTGCCGGGCACGGGCGATCGCACGCCGCAAGCGCCGGCGCCCGGCGGTTCTGCTAGCGGCGTTGGGGGCGCCAGCAGCGCAAGCGGCGCGAGCGCCACGACAAGCCCGGCATCAACCAGCTCCCCCACCACACTCCCGCTCGACACCCAATCGACGGAACTGCGCAAGCAGGTTCACGACGCCGCCGCCTACATACGGGGCCTCGCGCAAATGCGCGGGCGCAACGCCGACTGGGCCGAGCGCGCGGTGCGCGAGGCAGTGAGCCTCACCGCCGCCGACGCGCTCGCGCAGCACGTCGTCGACCTCAACGCGCGCGACGTGCCCGATCTGCTGCGCCAGCTCGACGGCCGCACCGTCGCAACGAGCGCGGGCAACGTCAAGCTCGCGACGGCGCATGCGCCCGTCGTCACGCTCGAAGCCGACTGGCGCAGCCACTTCCTCGCGGTCATCACCGATCCGAATGTTGCGCTGATGCTGCTGATGCTCGGCATGTACGGCCTCTTTTTCGAATTCGCGAACCCCGGTTTCGTGCTGCCCGGCGTGGTCGGCGCGATCAGTCTGCTTATCGGGCTGTTCGCCATGCAGATGCTGCCGGTCAACTACGTCGGCCTCGGCCTGATCTTTCTCGGCATCGCGTTCCTGATCGGGGAGGCGTTTCTGCCGACCTTCGGTTCGCTCGGCTTCGGCGGCATTGTCGCGTTCGTGATCGGCGCGTTGATGCTGATCGACACGGACGTGCCCGGCTACGGCATCCCGCTGCCGATGATCGCCGCCGTCACCGTATTCAGCGTGCTGTTCGTGCTGGGCGTATCGCAGCTCGCGCTGCGGGCGCGGCGCAGGCCGGTCGTGACCGGTTCCGAAGGGCTGATCGGCAGCGTCGGCGTGGTGCTCGAAGGCGGTCTCGTCGCCGCCTCAGACGCGGCCGCAGACCCAGGCGCGGCAAACAGCAGCCTGGCCGGCTGGGCGCGGATCAACGGCGAGCGCTGGCAGGTGTCGAGCGCGGCTCCGCTCGCGGCCGGCGACGCGGTTCGCGTGACCGCGCGCCAGGGGCTGACGCTCACGGTCGAGCCCGTCGCCGCCGCGCAGGCGCTCCAACAACAGCAAGCACAGCAACAACAGCAACAACAACACCCCTCTCTCGGAGGAAAAACCTCATGATCGGTTTCACATTCGGCTTCAGCAGCATTCTGATTCTGCTCATCGCCGCGCTGATTGCATCGTCGATAAAGATCTTTCGCGAGTACGAACGCGGCGTCGTGTTCATGCTCGGGCGCTTCTGGAAGGTCAAGGGGCCTGGGCTCGTGCTGATTATTCCGGTCGTGCAGCAGGTGGTGCGCATCGACCTGCGCACGGTCGTCTTCGACGTGCCGCCGCAGGACGTGATTACGCGCGACAACGTTTCGGTCAAGGTCAACGCGGTGGTGTACTTTCGCGTGGTCGATCCGGAGAAGGCCGTGATCCAGGTGGCGCGCTATTTCGAGGCGACCAGCCAGCTATCGCAGACCACGCTGCGCGCGGTGCTCGGCAAGCATGAACTCGATGAACTGCTCGCCGATCGCGAGCAGCTCAACGCCGACATCCAGAAAGTGCTCGACGCGCAGACCGATGCGTGGGGCATCAAGGTTGCCATCGTCGAGATCAAGCATGTGGACATCAACGAAACGATGATCCGCGCGATTGCCCGTCAGGCCGAAGCGGAGCGCGAACGGCGCGCGAAGGTGATTCATGCGGAAGGCGAATTGCAGGCGTCGCAGCAATTGCTGCAGGCCGCGCAGACGCTCGCGCGCGAGCCGCAAGCCATGCAGTTGCGCTACCTGCAAACGCTCACGACAATTGCCGCCGACAAGAACTCGACCATCGTGTTTCCGCTGCCAGTCGATATGCTGAACGCCGTGGTGGACCGTCTGACGAAGCCACGCGAGCCGTAAGCCGCGCGCACCGTTGCCTGGCGACATCGTAAATTCGCTTGCGGCTGCGCCCCACGCGCTGGCAAGGTATCATCTCGCCCCTACGACGAGAGACCCGCCATATGGATTCCATAAAACGCTATTTCGGCCTCGACGCCGCCGGCACCAATCTGCGCACGGAAGTGCTGGCCGGCCTGACCACTTTTCTGACGATGGCCTACATCATCTTCGTGAACCCGGCGATTCTGGGCGACGCGGGGATGCCGAAAGACGCCGTGTTCGTCGCGACCTGCCTCGTCGCCGCGCTGGCCTCGCTGATCATGGGTCTGTATGCGAACTACCCGATCGCGCTTGCGCCGGGCATGGGCCTGAACGCGTACTTCGCGTACACGGTCGTCAAGGGCATGGGCTTTACGTGGCAAGCCGCGCTCGGCGCGGTGTTCATCTCCGGGTGCCTGTTTCTCGTCGTCACGCTGTTTCGCGTGCGCGAGGTCATTGTCACCGGCATTCCGCACTCGATACGCATTGCCATCACCGGCGGCATCGGCCTCTTTCTCGCGATCATTTCGCTGAAGACGGCGGGCGTCGTGGTCGGCAATCCGGCCACGCTCGTCACGCTCGGCGATCTGCATAACCCGCATGTGGTGCTCGCGATCATCGGCTTTTTCGCGATCGTCACGCTCGACTATCTGCGCGTGCGCGGCGCGATCCTGATCGGCATTGTCGGCGTGACCGTATTGAGCTTTTTCTTCGGCGGCAATCAGTTCCACGGCATCGTGTCCGCGCCGCCGTCGATTTCGCCGACGCTGTTCCAGCTCGACATTCGCGGCGCGCTGTCCACCGGCGTGCTGAACGTGATCCTGGTGTTCTTCCTCGTTGAACTGTTCGATGCAACGGGCACGCTGATGGGCGTGGCCAATCGCGCGGGTCTGCTGGTGGAAGGCAAGATGCATCGGCTGAACCGCGCGCTGCTTGCGGACAGCACCGCCATTCTGGCGGGCTCGATGCTCGGGACGTCGTCGACGACCGCGTATATCGAAAGCGCGTCGGGCGTGCAGGCAGGCGGGCGCACCGGCGTGACGGCGGTCACGGTGGCCGTGCTGTTCCTTGCCGCGCTGTTCTTCGCGCCGCTCGCGGGCGTGGTGCCCGGCTACGCGACGGCGCCGGCGCTGCTCTACGTGTCGTGCCTGATGCTGCGCGAAATGCTCGACCTGCCGTGGGACGACGCAACCGAAGTCGTGCCGGCCGCGCTCACGGCTCTGCTGATGCCGTTCACTTACTCGATCGCGAATGGCGTCGCGTTCGGCTTCATCTCGTATGCGGGACTGAAGTTGCTGACCGGCCGCGCGCGCCAGGTGAAGCTCGTCGTGTGGATCATCGCGGCGATCTTCCTGTTCCGCTATTTCTACCTCGGCAGCGAGTAAGTTCTTGCGAACCGCGGCGTGCCGATGCGCTCAGGCACGCCAGTTCGCTTCATAAAAGCGCACATAGCCGCTGCGCAGCACAACGCATTGCGCGCTCGTCTCAGAGAGCAGACGACGCGTGGCGGCTTCGATGCGCTCGCGGTGCGTATCGAACGCGCCGACCATGTCTTCCAGACGCGGCGACGCGGCGCCGAAATGATCTTCGAGCGCTTCCGCGGTGATCATGCACTCCACCCTCTGCCCATCGACCAGCGCCGGAAACGCCAAGGTGAGTTCGCGACCTGAATACTCAGGATTTTCATTCGGGAAAAGGATCTGCATGGGAATCACCTGGAAGTTAGGCGCCGCGCATGATTCGCATGGGTAATGCGCACGCCGATTACATCTGATCGCGCCCCGGGCTGCCTCCTCCTTGTCCAATGCCGGCGACGCGGGCTCGTCATCCGTCGCATGCGGAAACGCGCCATTCGCGCGTCGCGAGGATGATTTGATTCACTTTAGACGAGTTCCTGCGCGGCGCAAGTTTTCCTTTCCGCCGCTTGATCCAGGTGCGAAGTTGCCCGCGAATTGCGCACGCGATTGCGCACGAAGCGTGCATGGCGCTTGCGTTCCTACCGACCCGCGCCGGGTGTTTTCCCTGCGACGCGCGCGGCTTCGGCTCCTGTAATATCGGTATTCGCCCGCAAGCGCGCATGCTGCGCTGCGGCATCGAACGGCGGGCAACGCATCCGCCGCATCCGAATACCGGAGACATGCCTTGAGCCATCGCCCCGCCACGCCGTCCCGCATCGGTCGGCCCGATGTCATCGCGCAAGCTCATGCGCGCTCGCTCGAACTCGGGCTGCGCGCGTCGGAAATGCCGGATTTTCAGCCGCTGCGCCGGCCTGCGCTGCGCGAACTGGTCGAGTGCAATCAGTCGCTGTATACGCATGCGCTGCCCGTCATGGAAACGCTGCATGCGCAGATCGTCGACACGCAAAGCATGGTGCTGCTCACCGACAGCCAGGGCGTGATCCTCCATAGTCTCGGCGACAGCGATTTCGTCGCGAAGGCGAATCGCGTCGCGCTGTGTCCGGGCGTCTCGTGGGCCGAGGCCGACCGCGGCACGAATGCAATCGGCACGGCGCTCGTCGACGGACAGCCGACCGTGGTTCACGCCGACGAACACTTCCTGCACGCAAACCGCATTCTCACCTGCTCGTGCGCGCCCATCGCCGATCCGTTCGGGCGCACCATCGGCGCGCTCGACGTGAGCGGCGACACGCGCGGCTTTCATAAGCACACGCTGGCGCTCGTCAGAATGTCGGCGCAGATGATCGAAAATCATCTGTTCTCCAATCAATTCGCCGATGCGTTGCGCGTGCACTTTCACGCGCGCGCCGAATTCATCGGCACGCTGTTTGAAGGGCTCGCCGCGTTCGCTGCAGACGGCACATTCCTGTCGGCCAACCGCAGCGCGCTGTTTCAGTTCGGACAAGCGCTCCCCGCGTTGCAGGTGCAGCCGTTCGAGGCGCTGTTCGGCGCCGCGTTCGCCGACGTGTTGCAGCGGATCGCGCGCGCGCCGGGCGACAATATCGTGCTGACGTTGCCGAGCGGCGTGCGGGTTGTCGCGCGCGGCGAGTATTCGGCGCAGCGTTATGTCGCGCCGGCAGCGGATGTTGTCGGCACGGCGCGTGGCTTGACAACGCATGGCGCGCGTCACGCGGCGCGGATTGTGGAATCGCCGTCCAATGTCACGCCAGCCACACTTGAAACACTCGACACCGGCGACGCGCAAATGTCCGCGATTCTGCGGCGCGTCGGCAAGGTGCGCGGTCGCGACATTCCGATCCTGATCCTCGGCAAGACAGGCACCGGCAAGGAATGGCTCGCGCGCGCGATCCATCACGATTCGCCGCGGCGCACGGCGCCGTTCGTCGCGTTGAACTGCGCGTCGCTGCCCGACAGTTTGATCGAGGCCGAGCTGTTCGGCTATGAAGACGGCGCGTTCACCGGCGCAAAAAAACGCGGCAGTGTCGGCAAGATCGTGCAGGCCGACGGCGGCACGCTGTTCCTCGATGAAATCGGCGATATGCCGCTCGCGCAGCAAGTGCGGCTCATGCGCGTGCTGCAGGAGCGCAGCGTGGTGCCGCTCGGCGGCACGCGCGCCATTCCAGTCGATCTGCGGATCGTGTGCGCGACGCACCGCAATCTGCGCGCGATGATCGAGGAAGGCACCTTCCGCGAGGACCTGTACTACCGCATCAACGGACTCGTTGTGACGTTGCCGGCGCTGCGCGAGCGCACGGATCTGGAAGCGCTCATCGCGCGTGTGCTGGAACTTCAGTGCGAAGGCGACGGCGTGCCGCGCCGCGTTTCGCCGCAAGTGCTCGAGCGCTTCATGCAATGCCGCTGGCCCGGCAATCTGCGGCAACTGGCGAACGTGCTGCGCACCGCGAGCATCATGGCCGAAGGCGCGGATCAAATCGAACTCGACGATCTGCCGGAAGACTTTCTGCATGATTGCGCCGATTCGGCGGCGAACGACGACTCGCGCTCACCTCGGCGAAACTGCGACGACGCGATGGACAACAACCTGGCTAGCGCTCAGACGCCCGCGCCGTCGCGCATGGAAGACTGGCAGGCCACGTTGATCGCGCAGACGCTTGCGCGGTTGGACGGCAATGTGTCGGCGGCGGCACGCGAACTGGGACTCGCGCGCAATACGGTGTACCGCTATTTGCGGCGGGCCGGCACGACTCATTGAAGCGTCGATACAGCGACGGCCGCCAGGAAAGACCGCGCGACCGTGTAAAGTGTGACGAGCCCAGTCACACATTCACACGATGTCCGATTCACACCGCCCGCCTGTCGTGCGCGTCGAGCCGCTTGGCCGCAGCTTCGAAGCGCCCGATTCGCTCACCATTCTGGAAGCCGCCGGCTTCGCCGATCTGCGCTTGCCGCGTTCATGCCGCAACGGCACGTGTCGTACGTGCATCTGCAAAATGACGGCGGGACAGGTGCGCTACACGATCGAATGGCCAGGTCTTAGCCGCGAGGAAAAGCAGGAAGGTTATATCCTGCCGTGCGTCGCGATTGCCGAAACCGATGTGGTGATCGAAGCGCCGGACGCTGTGGAGCTGCAGTCGTCGTCGTTGTCGTCGCCGCCGCGTTGAGCAGCGAGGCTTATCCCCTCAATCGATCCTGGCGAAGCGCGGCATCGTCGCGCCTTCATGCTCGATCTGCTCGAAAAACACCGACGCCGGACGTGTCCAGATCGTGCCGTTGCTCGCCTTGTAGACGATCATCGTGACAGTCGGATCGGCTTCGAGCGTCGCCTCGCATATCAGTTCGTAGAGGCCGCCTTTGTAATGGCGGTAGCGTGTGATTTCAGCCATCGAATTCTCCCTGGGTTGGACAGTGCGGCGATTCAACCGCCTTCCTTCATCTGCTTGAGGATTTTGTAGACGGTTGCGCGGCCCATCGTCAGCACGGCGGCCACATAGTTCGCCGAACTGCGGCCGCGAAACGCGCCTTGCGCATGCAGCGCCTCGACGATTTCGCGCTTGTGTTCGCGCGTGAGCGCGTTGATGCCGATCTGCCGCTCGCGCAGCCACGTATGCAGATACGTGTTGATGCGGTCCTGCCAGTCGTCGCGGAACAGGTCTTCGGCGGGTGCGTCGGTCAAATTGCCGCCGCGGATGAACAGGTCGAGCGTGGAACGCACGTCTTCGAACACCGCGATATTGAAGTTGATGCACAGCATGCCGGCCGGCTTGCCGTTGTCGTCGAACAGAATGTTGCTCACGCAGCGCATGCGGCGGCCGTCCCAGTTGAGCTTCTCGTACGGGCCGATGGTGCGCCCGCGCGCCGCATAGTGCACTTCGTCGAGCACCGACGGACCGCCCACTTCGAGCTTCGACAGATTGTTCACCAAGTACGCGATGGTCTGGTCGCGCAAATCGTGGATCACGACTTCGGCGCACGGATAGAAGAGCGCCGCGATGCCGTCGGCGATGGGAGCGTAGCGCTCGAGCAGCAGGTCTTTCACGGGGGTCGCGGTTGTCTGGCGCATTGGATGACGATGTGACAGTGTTCGGGGGCGCGTGCTGCCTCGCGCGGCAACTCGCCATTGTAGCGACCGGCCGGCCCCTCTGTTCGTGGATGGAACTTTTTACTATCCAATCAGACGTATTTAGTGCATCATATTGGAATAGTTGTATTCCGCATTCGCAGCCTGGCTGTCTCATACCGCATCTGCGCAACACCCCCGACTGTTCGACCGCCGCCCGTCGGCGATCCCGTCACTCCGGCAATGCGCCGCCAGCATTAGCCGTCGCGAGTTGTGTAGCTGAGTTGTTCAGCTGAGTTTCAGCTTTCACCCGCCTGGTGTCCGCGCGACATCAGCGTGTTTCTTCTCCATCGAATCCGCGAATTTACGCGGCGCGCTCAAGCCCTCGCTATCGGGCCTGCGCTAACTTTTTCAATGGCGGCGCGCCTTTCCGGTGCTGCGCTGCCCGGCCTGCGGTGCCGCGCGTAACACGCGTGACATGCCGGCCACGTATTACAGGACATCTATGCTAATGAACTCGGCAGTCAAGACGTACAAAGGTTATGAGATTCACCCGCTCGTCTATCCGCGCCGCCCCACCGACGGCCAGACGAGCCGCAATCCGGACGCGGGCTACGACGCGTCGGTGCGCATTTGCCGCGTGGGCGCGAATCCGGCCGCCGAGGGCCGCGTGTTCCGCCTGCAGTATCTGTTTCCGTTCGACGGCACGGGCAAGGCGCGCATCGCGTGCATGGCTCACGCCGAGCAACTGATCGACGGCCGCGTGGACGGCCAGTCGGTCGCCGATCTTTGAGCGGTCACGGCGGCGCATAAGCCGTTGCCGCACGGCGGGCCTGCCGCCCGCTTGCAACCGTATCTGATGCAGCGCCGCCCGCAAGGCGTCGCGCAAACCCTTATCCCATCGACCAGGAGTTATGCATGGCGAAAGAAGAACTGCTTGAACTTGACGGTATCGTCGACGAAGTACTTCCGGACAGCCGTTACCGCGTGACGCTCGACAACGGCGTCGTGGTTGGCGCTTACGCGTCCGGACGCATGCGCAAGAACCACATTCGTATTCTCGCGGGTGACCGCGTGACGCTGGAACTGTCGGTCTACGACCTGACCAAAGGCCGGATCAACTTCCGTCACAAAGACGAGCGTGCAGGCGGCGGCGCCGCGCGCAGCAATTCGCAATTCCGTCGCCGTTAAGGCGAGCGGCACGCGCCGGCGGTTTTTGCGCGTGCCTGCGTGGGCCTCTGCCTTGCGGCCCTGAAGTAACGTTGTACGCGAAGCCATTGGCGCGCCTTCTCGAGTTCGGCCCGGTTCGAACCTGAGCGGCGCGCAGCGGCGGCGCTTTTTAGGCTTTTTTAACGGCGCGTTTTTCGCCGCGTTTTTCAGCCGATTTTTTGTCGCGACGCTCGTCGCGATGTCTTCCGAGCCGTTGCCTTGCCTCGCGATTCTTGTCGCGGGTTCTGTTCGTCTCGCCTTCTTAAGAATTCTCAAGAATCGCCCGCTGTGCGCCGCTTCGGTGCATCCGCGACGCATGCCCTTTCCCGGTGCGCCACTCGTCACGAAAAAGCTCGGCCTCAGTGCGTAATCCCTTCGTACACAAGGCTTCGCGGCCACTGGCATCCAAGTTGCTTTAACGATGTTCAGCCGTCGATTGCCACTACCCCATGCTGCGTGTCCTCCTCGTCACCGATACCGATAAGCCGATAGGCGACCTACGTGACGCGCTCGCCAGGCTCGGTTACGAGATGCTGGCCAGCACCGCGACGCCGCACGCGCTGCACAGCGCGGTTCAGAGCGAGCGGCCGGACGTCATCATCATCGATACCGATTCGCCGTCGCGCGACACGCTCGAACAGCTCGCGGTGATGAACGCGACCGCGCCGCGTCCGGTGCTGATGTTCAGCCACGACTCGAACCAGCAGTTGATCCGCGATGCCGTCGGCGCGGGTGTGACCGCGTATCTCGTCGAAGGGCTCGAAACCGAGCGGCTCGCCCCGATTCTCGAAGTCGCGCTCGCGCGCTTCGCGCAGGAATCGCAACTGCGCGAACGCCTCGCCCAGGTCGAGAACGAACTCGCGGAGCGCAAGCTGATCGACCGCGCCAAACGCCTGCTGATGGATCAGCAGAAAATCACCGAGCACGCCGCCTACGCCACGCTGCGCAAACGCGCGATGAACCAGGGCGTGAAGCTCGCCGAGGTCGCGCGCGCGGTCGTCGCGGCGGCTGAATCGCACAAGTGAAGCATGCCCATGAACTCCGTTAGCTCACTCGTATCTTCGTCGGCTTCGTCGTCCACATCCGGCCAGCTCGAGAAAACGCACCTTCGCCTCGGCTTCGTCGCGCTGTCCGACGCCGCCCCGCTCGTCGCCGCCAAGTTGCTCGAATTCGGCCACGCGCATGGCCTCACGCTCGAACTGTCGCGCCAGCCGTCATGGGCCGCCGTGCGCGACAAGCTGCTGTCCGGCGATCTCGACGCGGCGCATACGCTCTACGGCCTCGTCTATGGCGTGCAACTCGGGCTCGGCGGTCCGCAAACGGACATGGCCGTGCTGATGGTGCTCAACCGCAACGGCCAGGCGGTCACATTGTCGAACCGTCTCGCCGATGCGCTCGCCGCACACGGCACGTTGCCGAAGGCGCTCGCCGCGCTCGGCCGCAAGCCGGTGTTCGCGCAGACCTTCCCGACCGGCACGCACGCGATGTGGCTGCATTACTGGCTCGCCGCGCAAGGCGTGCATCCGCTGCGCGACGTGGAAAGCGTGGTGATTCCGCCGCCGCAGATGGTCGCGGCGCTTGCCGAAGACGGACTCGACGGCCTGTGCGTCGGCGAGCCGTGGAATGCGATGGCCGAAGCGCAAGGCGTCGGCAGAACGGTCGCTTATACGAGCGAAGTGTGGCCCGATCATCCCGAGAAAGTGCTCGCTTGCCGGCGCGATTTCGTCGACGAAAATCCGAACACGGCGCGCGCGCTCGTGCGGACCATGCTCGAAGCGTGCCGCTGGCTCGACGGCCCAGGACATCGCCACGAGATCGCGCGCTGGCTCGCGCGGCCGGAGTACATCGGCATCGACGAAGCATTGATCGCCGCGCGTTTCGGCGACGCGATTCCCGCGTCGGTGCCGCACGGTTTACCGGTGCGTTTCTTCGACGATGGCGCGGTGAACTATCCGCAGCCATTCGAGGGCGCCTGGTTTCTGACGCAATTCGAGCGCTGGGGAATGATCGACGCGCGTGCCGATTACGCGCAAATCGCCGAGCGCATCAATCAGACGCAGTTGTATCGCGAGGCGGCCGCGCAGGTGAAAGTCACGGTGCCGGCGCAAGAAACCACGCAACGGTTCATGGACGGCGCCACATGGAACAGCACGACGCCGGCCACGGGTTTCGCACGCAGTTTTCCGATTCACAGATAACGCATCGATAACGCACGAGCCCGCCTCACGCCGCCCCTTGCACAAGCGCCGGAAACCACACGCTCACCACCAGCCCGCCGCCGCGCGCATCGCCCAACTCGACGCGCGCGCCATGAACCCGCGCGATCTCGCGCACAATCGACAACCCCAACCCGCTGCCCTCCACCGCCTGCGTCGCCTCGCTGCGGTAAAAGCGCTCGAATACCGCGTCGCGTTCGCTCGCGGCAATGCCCGGCCCGTTGTCGATCACCTGAAGCAAGGGCTCGCCGTGCTCGCACGCGACCCGCACGGTAATGACCGAGCCATCGCCCGAATAACGGATCGCGTTGTCGATCAGATTGCCCACCAGTTCGGCAAGCAGATCGGATTGCCCCGTCACGTCGACGCGCGTCTCCTGCTCGAAGCCGAGGTCGATGCCGCGCGAGCGCGCCACCGGCGACCAGTCGAGCGTCACGCTGCGCGCGACCTTGTGCAGCGGCACCGCCGCATGCCTGACCGTGTAGCCGCTGTCCGCATCGAGCCGCGACAGCGACAGCAACTGCTGCACGATACGCACGGCCTGCTGCACCGCGCGATTCAGCCGCCGCAAATGGACGCCGTGACGCCTCGGGCCCGCATTGTTCGCATCGACGCCATCGAGCCCGCGCTGCGCCAGTTCGGACTCCGCCTGAATCACCGCGAGCGGCGTTTTCAACTGATGCGCGGCGTCGTTGAAAAAGCGCCGCCGCGATAACTGCATCTTCTGCGTGCGGCCAATGTACTGATTGATCGAATCGACGAGCGGCGCGACCTCGCTCGGCAAGCCGACGGTATCGAGCGGCGTGGGATCGTCGTCGGCGCGCGCCGCGACTTTCGCCGACAGACGATTGAGCGGCCGCAAGCCGCGCGCGACACCGAGCCACACGATGCCGAGCGCGAGCATCACCAGCAAGCCTTCCTGTTGCAGCGAGCCGGTAAGGATCTCGCGCGCCAGCGCCTGGCGCGCCTCGATCGTTTCGCCGACTCTCACCAGCACCACGCGCGTTTGCGCACTCGGCACGTCGTGCACCGGCAGCCGCAGCATCGCGATGCGCAGCGGCCGGCCGCGGAATACATCGTCATAAAACTGCACGCTGTACGGCTCGGCCGGCACCTTCTTCGTCTCCGGCAGATCGGGATAACCGGTCACCACGCGGCCATGTTCCTCGCGAATCTGATAGTAGATGTTGCCGCCGCCATTCGATTCGAACATCTCGAGCGCGAGATAAGGCAAGTCGACTTCGATGCGTCCATCGCGCAGACGCACGCCGTCGCGAATCGAGCGCAACGAAAATTCGAGCGTGCGATCGAATGCCGCATGTGCCGCGTTCATTGCGCGTTGATAGGTGAGCCAGGCATCCAGCGCGAGCAGCAATAACAGCGGCACCAGCAGCCATAGCGCGACCCGCACGCGCAGATTCGGCCGCGTCATGGCGTCCTGGCTTCGAGCAGATAGCCGAGCCCGCGCAGCGTGACGATGCCGACCGAACTGCGCTCGAGCTTCTTGCGCAAACGGTACACGTAGATTTCGATCGCATCGGCATTCACCGATTCGTCGAGCCCGAAAATTTTCTCCGACAGCGTCTCTTTGTTGATCGCGCGGCCGTTGCGCAAGATCAATACTTCGAGCACCGAACGTTCGCGCGGCGTGAGCGCGAGCGGTTCGCCGTCGAGCGTGAAGCCGCGATCGACGCTGTCGTAAACCAGCGTGCCGCATTGCGCGACCGATGCCTCCTGACCATGACCGCGGCGCAGCAGCGCACGCGCGCGCGCTTCGAGTTCGGTGAGCGCGAAAGGCTTCGCGAGATAGTCGTCGGCGCCGAGATCGAGGCCGCGCACGCGCTCTTCCACCGAACCATGCGCGGTCAAGATGAGCACCGGCACGGCATTGCGCCGCGCGCGCAAACGGCGCAGCACTTCGAGCCCGTCGAGCTTCGGCAAACCGATGTCGAGAATCACGAGCGCGTAGTCTTGCGTGCGCAATACGTGATCGGCAGATTCGCCGTCATGCATGCAGTCGACAGTGAGTTTGGCATTGGTCAGCGCGTCGGTTAGCGAGCGGGAAAGAATCGGATTGTCTTCGACGAGCAGCACACGCATGAACAGAATCCCAGGGAAATCCATGAGGCGAATTCGTTCATTGTGACGCATTTCCCTCGCAAATTGAAAGCGTTCAGAAAGCGCGCGTCTCTTACCATTCGCCTTCACAAAATCAACATGATGTTTTCTGGAGGAAGACGTGCATATCTCTTTAAAGCTTCTCGCCGCCGCTGCCGCATTCGCCGCACATTCGACATGGGCAGCGTTCCCAGCCGGCTATCCGGGCGATTATCAGGCCACTGTCGACGCAGCGAAAAAAGAAGGAAAACTGATCGTCTACTCGGTCACGGACACCGCGCTCGTGCGTCCGCTGATCAAAGACTTCGAAAGCCTGTACGGCGTGAAAGTCGAATACAACGACATGAACAGCACCGAGCTGTACAACCGCTACATCAGCGAAAACGCGGCGAGCAGCACGAGCGCCGACGTGCTGTGGAGCTCGGCCATGGACCTGCAGGTGAAGCTCGTCAACGACGGCCTGATGGCGACTTACGAATCGCCCGAGGCGAAGCAGTTGCCGCAATGGGCGCAGTACCAGAAGCAGGCGTACGGCACGACCTATGAACCGCTCGCGATCGTCTACAACAAGCGCCTTTTGTCCGCGGGCGAAGTGCCGCAGACGCGCGCCGACCTCATCAAGCTGCTGCAATCGAAGCCCGATCAGTTCAAAGGCAAGGTCACGACTTACGACATCGAGAAGTCCGGCGTCGGCTTTAACTATCTGACGCAGGACGCGCGCGTGAACCCGCAGGTCACGTGGGATCTCGTCAAGGCAATGGGCGCGACCGGCCCGAAACTGCAATCGAGCACGGGCGCGATGATGGAGCGCATTTCGTCGGGCGAGAACCTGATCGGCTACAACATTCTCGGCTCGTATGCGCTCACCAAGGCCAAGAAAGATCCCTCCATCGGCTATGTCTATCCGAAGGACTACACGCTGGTGGTGAGCCGCCTCGTCACCATTTCGAAGAAGGCGAAAAGCCCGAACGCCGCGAAGCTGTGGGTCGACTATCTGCTGTCGCAGCGCGGCCAGACCCTGCTCGCGAACCAGGCGAGTTTGTTCTCGATTCGCTCCGACGTGGAAGGCGAAACGTCGATGGCCGGCCTCACGAAGCAGCTCGGCGATTCGTTAAAGCCGATTCCTATCGGCGCGGGCCTGCTGGTTTATCTCGATCAGTCCAAGCGCCTTGAATTCCTCAAGCAATGGCAACAGTCGATCAAGCGCTAAACCCTCGCGCCTGACACAGAGGCGCACACGTTCGCGCCGCCACGCGCGAACGTCTCTGCTTTTTCGTTGAACACCTGCCGATATGCGGCTTTTGCGCCGCAGGGGGACACTCATGCTTTTTACTAGCGCAACCGGGCCTCGCGACGCCGCGCCGCTCGCGGCTGACGACGGCCCCATCGGCGCGTTGCCGCGCGGCCGTCTGCAACCGTTGGCGGGGATGCTGCGCTGGCTCGTCGTCGCCGTGCTGACGGTCGCCGTGGCGCTGCCGCTCGGCTTCATCCTGTTTCAGAGCGTGCTCAATGCGCCTTTCTTCGACGCCAACCGCACGCTCGGCCTCACCGGCTTCGAGTTTATCTTCAGTGATCCTGATTTCTGGTCCGCGCTGAAGAACTCGTTCGTGATCGCGAGCGGCATGCTGTTCATTTCGATTCCGCTCGGCGGCATTCTCGCGTTCCTGATGGTTCGCACCGACCTGCCCGGCCGCCGGTGGCTCGAGCCGTTGCTGCTCACGCCTGTCTTCGTTTCGCCGATGGTGCTCGCGTTCGGCTACGTCGTCGCGGCCGGCCCGGTCGGCTTCTATTCGGTCTGGTGGAAAACGCTGTTCGGCAGCGCCGAAGCGCCGTGGACCGTGTACTCGATTCTTGCGATCACGGTGATCGTCGGCCTCACGCATGTGCCGCACGTGTATCTGTATTCGTCGGCGGCGCTGCGAAATCTCGGCTCGGACGTCGAAGAAGCCGCGCGCGTCGCGGGCGCGCGCCCGTTTCGCGTCGCACTCGACGTGAGCCTGCCGATGACCTTGCCCGCCCTGCTCTTCGCAGGCGTGCTGGTGTTCTTCCTCGGCTTCGAAGTGTTCGGCCTGCCGCTCGTGCTCGGCGATCCCGAAGGCCACCTCGTGCTCGCCACTTATCTGTACAAGCTCACCAACAAGCTCGGCGTGCCGTCGTATCACCTGATGGCCGCGGTCGCGGTGTGCATTGTCGCGATTACGTTTCCGCTCGTGCTGCTGCAACGCAGCCTCCTCAAGCGCGCGAACCGCTTCGTCACCGTGAAAGGCAAGGCCGGACGTCAGACCGTGCTGCCGCTTGGCGCATGGCGTTGGGTCGCGCTCGCGATCGTCGCGCTGTGGCTCTTGTTGACCGTGTTCGTGCCGATCTCGGGCATCACGCTGCGCGCGTTCGTCACGAACTGGGGCGAAGGCGTGAATCTCGCCGACGTGCTCACGCTCGCCAACTTCACCGAACTGTTCGAACAGGACAACCTGGTTCGCGCGATCCTCAACACGCTCGGCATCGGCATATTCGGCGGCGCGCTCGCGGTGGGCTTCTATTCGCTCGTGGCGTTCGCCGGTCATCGCCGCAACGACTGGGCGACGCGCCTGCTCGATTACCTCGTGCTGCTGCCGCGCGCCGTGCCCGGTCTGCTCGCCGGCCTCGCGTTCCTGTGGATCTTTCTCTTCGTGCCGGGCGTGAAAGAGCTGAAGAACTCGATGTGGAGCATCTGGATCGCGTACACGGTCGTCTGGCTCGCGTACGGCATGCGCCTGATTCAAAGCGCGCTGCTGCAAGTCGGCCCCGAACTCGAGGAAGCGGGACGCAGCGTCGGCGGCACGCGTGCGCGCGTGAGCCTCGACGTCACGCTGCCGCTCGTGCGCTTCGGCCTGCTCGCCGCATGGCTACTGATCTTCATGATCTTCGAGCGCGAATATTCGACCGCCGTCTATCTGCTGTCGCCCGGCACCGAAGTGATCGGCGCGCTGCTCGTGTCGCTGTGGGCGACCGGCGCGGTCGATCAGGTCGCGGCGCTTTCTGTCATCAACATCGCGATGGTCGGCGCCGGGCTCGGCGTGGCCCTGCGCTTCGGAGTGAAACTTCATGGATAAGCTCTCGGTCGACAACCTCTTTCTGAGCTATGGCGATAACCCGATTCTCAAGGGCGTGTCGTTCGAACTGAATCCGGGCGAAGTGGTGTGCCTGCTCGGCGCGTCAGGCAGCGGCAAGACGACGCTGCTGCGCGCGGTCGCCGGTCTCGAGCAGCCTTCGTCGGGGCGCATCGAACTCGACGGCAAAGTGTTCTTCGACGGCGCCACGCACGCCGATCTGCCGGTCGAGCAGCGCTCGCTCGGTCTCGTGTTTCAGTCGTATGCGCTGTGGCCGCACCGCACCGTCGCGGAAAACGTCGGCTATGGATTGAAGCTGCGGCGCGTGTCGGCGGCCGAGCAGAAAAAGCGCGTGCAAGGCGCGCTCGATCAACTCGGTCTCGGTCATCTGGCCGCGCGCTATCCGTATCAACTTTCCGGCGGCCAGCAGCAGCGCGTCGCGATTGCGCGCGCGCTCGTCTACAACCCGCCCGTCATTCTGCTCGACGAACCGCTGTCGAATCTCGACGCCAAACTGCGCGAGGAAGCGCGCGCCTGGCTGCGCGAACTGATCGTGTCGCTCGGTCTCTCGGCGCTTTGCGTCACGCACGATCAGACCGAAGCGATGGCGATGTCCGACCGCATCCTGCTGCTGCGCAATGGCCGTATCGAACAGGAAGGCACGCCCGCGGAGCTGTACGGCGAGCCGCGTTCGCTTTACACCGCGGAATTCATGGGCAGCAACAACCGTATCGACGCGCGCGTGGCCGCCATCGACGGGGAGCGCGTGACCTTGGCCGGCGACGGCTGGCAATTGCAGGCGCAAGCGCGCGAAGCGCTGACGGCCGGCCAGCAGGTGCAGGCGGTGATTCGCCTCGAGCGCGTGCAGGTCGCCGACGGTCCGGGCGCGAATCGCCTCGAAGCGGACCTGATCACGTCGATGTATCTCGGCGACCGCTGGGAGTACCTGTTTCATTGCGGCGAGCTGCGTCTGCGCGCATTCGGCAACGTGCCGCGCGCGGCCGGGCGCCACTGGATCGAATTCCCCGCGAACGATTGCTGGGCGTTCGCCCACGCGAGCTGACGCACTCACCCACCGAAGTAAAAAAACCAGCTACAGGAGACTGTCGATGAAGTTGAGCATCAAAAGAACGACCTTCGGCGCGAGCCGCGCAGGCCTCGCGTATTTCGCGGGCTTTGCGGGACTCGCCGCATTCGCGACCGGCGCGCACGCGCAATCGAGCGTGACGTTGTACGGCATCGTCGATGCGGGCGTCGAATACGTGAATCATGCGAGCGCGGACGGCGGCGCAACGCGTCTCGTGTCGGGCGGCAAGAACACGTCGCGCTGGGGTCTGCGCGGCGTCGAGGATCTCGGCGGTGGATTGAAGGCCGTGTTCCAGTTGGAAAGCGGCATCAACATCGCGAATGGCCAGTTCGACGACGGCCCCGGCGCGATCTTCGACCGGCGCGCGACCATCGGCCTGAAGAACCGCTTCGGCCAAATCACGCTCGGCCGCAATTTCACGACCACGTACGACTACATGCTGCAGTTCGACCCGATGGGTTATGCGCCGAACTACTCGTGGGCGACCTCATCCACGGCAACGGGCGGCCGCAAGGACGGACTGTTCTCGCGCTCGGCCAACGCCGTGCGCTACGACGGAACTTTCGCCGGCTTTAAATTCGGCGCGATGTACGGCTTCGGCAATGTGCCCGGCAGCATGAAATCGAGCTCGAAATACGACTTCGGCCTCGGCTACGAGAACGGCCCGTTCGCCGCCGTGGTCACCTTCGACCGTCAGAACGGCGCGAACGACAGCGTCACGCCCGCGGACACCACCAACTACATTCAGGGCATTCATGCCGGCTTGAGTTACGACTTCGGCCCGGTCAAGGCAATGGCCGGCTATCGCAACTATCGGCGCACCTTCCACACGGCCACGCCGACGCTGCGCAGCGACATGTACTGGATCGGCGGTCAATACGAGGTGACGCCGTTCTTCTCGCTGTTCGGCGCTGTTTATCATCAGGACATCAAGAACGCGAGCGACGCCGACCCGACGCTCTTTTCGCTGCGCGGCCAGTACGCGTTGTCGAAGCGCACGGTGCTGTATCTGGCCGGTGGCTATGCGATGGCGAAGCATGGCAACGCCGTCAGCCTGTCGCGCGATCTGACCGGCGCGGCGGATACGCAAGCGGGTGTGACGGCGGGTATTCAACATCGGTTTTGAGCGGCCGAGTTTAGTTCGCGTGTGACATGCGACGCGAATACATGGCGCTCCGCCGCGATCAGCGCATCGTGGCGGAGCAAAAAAAGGCCCGACGCGCGGCCGAGCCTGTAAAAGATGGAAGCGCCAGTGCACGGCGATCATTCGACAAGATATGAAGCCGCTGCACAGACACCACCATCTGCGTGGACTGGTAAAAAGTTTTCCGTCAGGAAGAAGTCCCCGGTAAAGGACTCGAAACGAGAACCGCGGCGACAATAAGCACACCCGCCAGCACGACCGACTCAATCTGAAGTACTCGCGCAAAGCGCCTCAATGCAACGCGCGACTGCATCGCATGCGAGCCCTTCAATGACATGAGTACTTTCGGCATTTCAACGATCCGGTTATGTCCTCCAAGCGCCGCTGCAATCAGCACAAGCGCGAGCTTCAGCACAAGCACCTGCCCGTAAGTCGACGTCCAGAGATTGACGGGACTGCTCACGCCGCGCCAACCGTTGTACGCGCCCGTGATAGCCAGCATCGCGAGCGCAACAGTGGCCGCGTTTGAAAGCGATTGCACGAATGCCGCGCTATTGGGCGCGTCGTCTTCCGGGGCCTTGCCTAACCGCGGCACGACGATACTGGCCGCGACAAGCACGAGGCCGACCCATACGCTGATAGCAAGCACGTGTACCCAGTCGGCCCATACCGGCGGCGAAAAAGTACCGGCATCGACGGGATGTCCCGTATTGCTTCTCGCCAGGGCCGCGCCGGCTGTGGCGAATGCAATGACGACTGCGTATGGCCCGCGCTTATGCACGTTCGCCATCAGAAGCGCAAGAACGACGAGCAGTAGAACGCAGTTCACGAGCCAGGCATGACCGAACCCGGTCTCCTTCAGCATCGATACGACTGCCGGCCCCGCTTCACTCAAAGAGGATTCACTCATTAGCGCGCAGTGAGCCCAGAAAGCCGAAAAGCTCGAAAGCAACGCAACTAATGCCGAAATCCTCATGGTCGTCAGGAGTCGCCGACTGACGCCCGACTGCCATCGCGACGCGCGTCGCGACAACCACATGTCACTCAGCATCGCTCCGATAAGCACGGCAAAGCTCACGTTTTGCAGCGCTACCGATATCAGCCGGACAACGCCGAGGGAGCCTTCGTTCATCACTTCACCGCGAATGTGTAGATGCCTTTTGTCTTGTGCGCGTCATGCGTCATCACAGCCCATTGCACGGTGTACGCACCCGAAGCGAGCTTCGGGATCGCGACGGCCAGTACGCGCGGGTTGGCGGTGTCGACGGTTGCCTTTTCTTTAGTAACGGGCGCGCCGCTCGCATCGGCGACCTTGATCGTGCTGAACGATGATTCGAGGTCCTCGTTGAACGTCAGCCTGAGTAAGTCGGGCGATACATCGACTGTGCTGCCCGCCGCCGGCGTCGCCGTTTCCAGCTTGCCGTGCGCAAGCGCGAGCGCGGGTGAAAGCATGAGTGCAGTGGTTGCCACCGCACCAAAGAACGTTTTTCGCATGTTGGTATTCATGATGCTGCCTCCCGGAATTTAACCAGGGCGCCGTGCGTGCGTCATGGGCGGCGCCCATTGCATGTCACTGCTTTTGCAGGCTCGTCACGGTCAGTGAGCCATCGACTTCTTCGGCGACGAAATCGATCTTGTCGCCGACGTTCACCTGAGACAACATCGCCGGGTCTTTAACCTTGAAAACCATCGTCATGGCTTCCATGCCAAGGTTCTCCAGGGGACCGTGCTTGATGGTGAGTTTGCCCGCGGCGGTATCCACCTTTTTAACTTCGCCATGCGACATGCTTTTGTTCGCGTCCGCGTTCACGTCCGCGCTTTGCTGTGCGCCACTCGCCATGTTCATATTTCCCATATCGCCGGCTGCATAAGCGGTCGCGGAAACCGAAACAGCACAACACATTGCAATGAAAGCCACTACGTTCCTCATACGTTCCCTCAATAGTCAGAGTGATAAAAAATCCGGCCGAGCCCAATGAGCCGGCTTCGGGCTAATTCAGCTTTCCGGCATTTCGCCGGTGTACTCGTACGCCACGGTGCCCTTCGGGTGTTTGAACCAGCCGGGGTCGCGATAATCGTTGCGGCCGAGACCGTCGCGCACTTTCACGACGCTGAACATGCCGCCCATTTCCAGCGGGCCAAATGGTCCCGTTCCCGTCATCATCGGCAGCGTGTTGTCCGGCAGCGGCATTTCCATATTGCCCATCGCGCCGCCCGTCGCGCCCATCGCCATGTAGTCCGGCACCAGCTTGTTAATGCGCTTCGCGAGATCTTTTTGCGGTACGCCGATCAGGTTGGGAACCTGATGCCCCATTGCATTCATCGTGTGATGCGACTTGTGGCAATGAAACGCCCAATCGCCGGGCCGGTTAGCGGTGAACTCGACCGCGCGCATCTGACCGACCGCGACGTCGGCGGTGACTTCGGGCCAACGCGCGGACGGAGGAATCCATCCGCCATCGGTTCCTGCCACCTCGAAGCTGTATCCGTGAAGATGGATCGGATGATTGGTCATCGTCAGATTGCCGAAGCGAATGCGCACCCGGTCGCCGGTGCGAACGGGCAATGGATCGATGCCCGGAAACACACGCGCATTCCACGTCCACATGTTGAAGTCCGTCATTTCGTTCACGCGTGGCGTGAAGCTTCCTGGGTCGATGTCGTAGGCCGACATCAGGAACACGAAGTCGCGGTCGACCGGCATGACGCCGCGATCCTTCGGATGAACGATGAATGTGCCCATCATGCCCATCGCCATCTGCACCATCTCGTCGGCATGCGGGTGATACATGAATGTGCCGTGTTTCTCGAGCTGAAACTCGTAGACGAATGTCTTGCCAGGCGGAATATGCGGTTGCGTCAGACCGCCGACGCCGTCCATTCCGCACGGCAGCAGCATCCCGTGCCAGTGAACGGTCGTGTGTTCCGGCAGCTTGTTGGTCACGAAGATGCGGACCTTGTCGCCTTCCACGGCCTCGATGGTCGGGCCAGGCGCCTGGCCGTTGTAGCCCCACAGATTCGCCTTCATGCCCGACGCCATTTCGCGCATGACCGGCTCGGCGATCAGATGAAACTCCTTCCATCCGTTCTTCATGCGCCACGGCAGCGTCCAGCCATTGAGTGTGGCAACGGGCGTATAAGGCCGGCCATTGGGCGGGACGAGCGGCGGCTGCGTGGCGGTTTTTTGCATCGTTGGCGCTTCTGGAAGCGAAGCCGCGCCCGCCTTGCTGACCAGCGCTGCACCGAGCAGCGCGGCGCCTGAGCCGCCAAGAAAATTTCGACGTGACACCATGTTCATTTACCTTCTGAATTCGTCGGCGACGCCGGTTGAGCTGCGGACATCGCGGCAAGCGGCGGAAGACGGCCACCAAGCGACTGCTGAAGATCCGTCTCGGCAACCCAGTAGTCTTTCAGCGCATCGATATATCCGTTGACGGCCGCGACCTGATCGCGCGAATCGGCGAGCAGTTCGAACACGCTCGCGAGCATGCCGTTGTAGCGCAGCAGCATTTCGTCAGAGATGGTCTTGCGCACGGGCACGACTTCGTCGCGGTAATGCTTCGCGACGTCATAGCTCGTGACGTAAGCGGAATACGACTCGCGCACTTCGGAACGCGCATCGATTGCCGTCTGTGCAAGCCGGTTAGCCGATTGCATATAGATGGCTTCGGCGCGCGCGGTCTTTGCACTGCCCCAATCGAAGAGCGGAATCTCGACGCTGATTTCGTAGCCGCGCTCATGTCCCTTGTCGGTCTCGAAGTTGTTGAGATAACCGACGTCGAGTGCATTGACGAAGCGCGTTGCTTTCGTCAGTCCCAGAGAACTGGCAACGCTTTCCGTTCTCAGCTTCGCGGCCTGAATGTCCAGCCGATTTCGCATCGCAAAGCTCTCGAGATCGTCGAGTTGCGGCTTTTCCTTTGGCAGTTCCGGCAGACGGTCGGGCAGTTCGAATTGCGTTCCCGAACCCCATAAGCCGATCGCGCGCGTGAGCTTCTCGCGCGCCATGACTGATTGCTGCCGGGCCTTTGCGAGTTGCGCGACGGACTCCGCATAAAAGGCCTGCTCGCGCGCGTAGTCGAGTCTGCTGAAGTTGCCCGCCTGGCGCATGCGCAGCGCGAGTTCCGCGCCGGCTTCGGCCGAGTCCTTGACCTGCTCCGCGTAGAGCGCAGCCTGTTGCGCAGCCACCGCGTTCACATAAGCCTTGCGGGCGTCGGCGGCCACGGCAAGCATCGCATTGGCCGTCTCGAGCTTCGTCTGCTCGAACCGCCGGCCTTCGACGCGTGTCGCCAAAGGCAGCGTAAGCAGACCGAGCACGCCCATCGAGAAAGTACGGCTAATGCCGAATCCATCGCTCCAGTGCGTTCTGCTGAACGTGAAGCCTGGATTCGGCAGACGGCCCGCCTGCACGAGGTCGGCCTCCGAGACGCCCAGTTCTCCGTAAGCCGCCTGAAGTCCGCGGTTGTTCAGCAACGCGAGTTGCACCGCGTCGTCCATGTCGAGCGGCTTTGACAGCAGTTCCCGCGTGCGCTTGAAAACGGCTTCGCGGTCTTCGTCGGTCTTCACATAGACCGCGTCCTTGCCGAGCCGCTGCGATGCAGTCGTCGATACGGCGCCGAAGCCGCCGTCGTTTGAAAACGTTGTGCAGCCGGCGAGCAGCACTGCCGCGACGGCGATGCACGCGACGCGGGTCTGCGCGAGGTGACGCATCATTTGGAGTCGCCTCCATGCTCGGAACCGCTTTCGCCGGCCGATGCCGCATTCGCGTGCTGCCCGTGTTTCGCGTGTTTCGCACCAGTCGCTGCCCGGCTCGGTGCGACTTCGCGATTGAGCTGTTGCCAGCTCGGCGCTTCTCCATCGTGCCAGGGCTTGTAACCGTCGAATGCCGACGACGTTGCAGGCGGCGGCACCGACGCTCCCGCATCGGCCGGGTCCGGCAAGGTCGTCGCGGCGTGCGCGAGCAGCGGCAACGCCGCGGCCGCGCCAAGCAGCGCCACAGAAATTTTTCGCATGAGTTGTTCTCGTCGTGAATCATCCGGAGGCCGGTTGCCGGTCTCCAGGAACATGCCTCTGCAGCGAACGGCTGCGAGGGCGCGGACTAGACGAGAATCGAGCGCGGAGGTCGTTCAATGCCGCCCGTCAGGAACGACACGACGGGCGCGGAAGAAGACGGGGACAAGAAGACGTGAGCGGTTTCAGCCGTGGGCGGCAGGATCGGCACGAACAGCATGACTGCACCGGAACAGCACGATGCGCAGGTTGCGCACGCGTGCGCTTGATGACCATCGTGGTGATGATCGCCGCTTGCGTGAAGATGCTCTGCACCGGACATGGCTGCATGATGCTCGCCGCCTTCCGGCGCAACATGCGCACTATGATGATGCGCCTGGCCGACGCCACATTTCATCGCGACGGCCGCGAACGACTGAGCCGGAAGGCTCAGTGCAAGCAGAACGACGATGAAGAGTTTGCGCCAGTAGTACATGGGGCCGGAGTCTAGCACGCGATTTTGGGCGGTTGTAAGCTGAAACGTGTCAACGCGTAACGGCACGGCCGACGCTCAGGACCAAAGCTTACTGCGGGCCTTCTGACGCCGCGATGGCCACGAGATGACTGATTTTTCATGCTCGCGAAGATGAAAAAAATGTCATGCTCCCGTCATCTCACGACTGCCGAGCCATGTCTAAGCTGACCACACTCCCTCCTTCCGCGAAAAGATGAACCGTCGACCGATGCGCATACTCATTATCGAAGACGAGCCGAAGATGGCCGCCTATCTCAGGAAGGGACTGGTTGAGGCCAGCTTTACGGTGGACACTGCCGACAACGGCGTCAACGGTCTGTTCCTCGCGTTGCACGAGGAATTCGATCTGATCGTACTCGACGTGATGCTTCCCGGAATAGACGGCTTCGAGTTGCTTCGGCGGCTGCGTAAGGAGAAGCAGACGCCGGTTCTTCTGCTGACCGCGCGCGACACGGTCGCGGACAAAGTCGAAGGTCTCGAGTTGGGCGCGGACGACTATCTGTCGAAGCCTTTCGCCTACGCCGAGTTCCTCGCCCGAATCCGTTCGCTGCTGCGGCGGGCGCCGCGCGCGGTCAAGGACGTGCTGCGCATCGCCGACATGGAAGTGGACTTCATCAAGCGCCGGGTGAAGCGCGGCGATCTGCGCATTGACCTCACGGCGCAGGAGTTCTCGCTATTGCAATTGTTAGCCGAAAGGCAGGGCGAAGTACTGACGCGCACCTTCATCACGTCGCAGATCTGGGACATGAATTTCGACAGCGATACCAACGTGGTCGATGCCGCCGTCAAACGCCTGCGTGCAAAAATCGACAACTCGTTCGAGACGAAGCTGTTGCACACGGTCCGCGGAATGGGCTATGTACTCGAGGACCGTTCGTGACCGCGAGAAAGGCTCCCTACTCGCTTCTCAAGCGATTGACCGCTGCATTCGCGGTAGCGGCGCTTGTCGTATTTGCGCTCATGGGTGCATTCCTTTATCGCTCGCTGTCGCAGGAATTGCAGCGGCGCGACGACATTGAGATCATCGGCAAGCTCGCCCAGTTTCAGCAGCTCGTGCGCGATGCCGGATCGATCGACGCCGTTAAAGCGGCGCCGGCAATTTTCCATGAAGTGCTGCTGTCGCATCCCGGCGTCTATCTCGGCATTTTCGACGCGCAGAATCGCGTGCTGGTAGAGCACGTTGGCCAGGAACATCTTGATCTTGCGGCTGCGTTTTCCGGCAAGCACGCTGGCGGCAGTCCGTTCACCTGCGAGATCGCGTCGATAGGTTCATCGCGTTGCATCTTCTCCGCGGCAACGCTGCCGTCGCATGAAACCGTGCGTGTGGTGCTGGTGCGCGCCGCCTCCGACCGGCAATCGCTTCTCAAGAGCTATCGCGTCGACGTGCTGATTGCCGTCGCGCTCGGTGCTGCTCTCGTGGGCACGGTCGGCTATGCCGTCACGCGGCGAGGACTTTCGCCGGTAAAAAGCATCGGCCGTCAGACTTCGCGCATCGAGGCTCACAACCTGAGCGAGCGGCTCGATATACACGGCGGACCCATCGAGCTTCAGGCTATTGCGCTGTCGGTCAACCGGATGCTCGACCGGCTGGAACGCGCATTCGTGCATCTGTCGCAGTTCTCATCCGACCTCGCACACGACATGCGAACACCGCTCGCCAATGTCATCAGTTCATCGCAGGTCACACTGTCTCGCACGAGAACCATCGACGAATACGAAGCACTGATCGACTCCAACATCGAAGAGTGCGAGCGGCTTCAGCGGATGATCGAGAACATGCTGTTTCTCGCGCGCAATGAAAACGCGCAGCAGCTTATTCATGTGGTCAAACTGGACGCAACGAGCGAATTGAGTAGGCTCGCATCGTATTTTCAGGGCCTCGCGGAAGAAGCCGGCGTGAATCTCGCCGTGAATGGAAATGCACAACTATCCGCGGATGCGACGCTGTTCCGGCGCGCTGTCAGCAACCTGATGTCCAACGCACTCGACCATGCTTTTGCGGGCTCTTGCGTCGAGTTGCGCTCGTTCGAATCGCCGAAGTACTCGGTCGTCGAAGTAACCAACCGGGGGCATGCGATTGCGCCCGAACACGTCGAGCGGATTTTCGAACGTTTCTATCGCGTCGACGCGTCGCGGCATCGTTCAGCCCGAAATGCGGGTCTCGGCCTTGCTATCGTCAAATCGATCATGGAATTGCATCGTGGCAAAGTCGAGGTCGCGAGCAATGACGAGCGCACCACTTTCACGTTGTACTTTCCGCGTCCGGTCGACGTATAGCCAGTTCAGGAGTTTTCCAAGCAGGAGGTTGCGATGCAGATAGTTACTGCTCTCGGTCACGCGCTATGGATGGCTTTCACCATGCTATGGCAAATCTTCTGGGGCCTCAGTCTCGGCTTTCTCTTCTCTGCCGTGATTGAAGTCATCGTCTCCAAGTCGGAGATGTCGAAGCTTCTGCCCGATTCATCGGCCAAAACGCTGACCGTCTCCGCGCTGTTAGGCGCCGCGTCGTCCTCGTGTTCTTATGCGGCAGTTGCGATGGCCCGCTCTATTGTGCGCAAGGGCGGCGACTTTACCGCCGCAATGGCGTTCCAGTTCGCCGCAACCAATCTGGTGCTTGAACTCGGCGTTTTGATGTGGGTGCTCATTTCGTGGCAGTTCGCCACCGCTGAGTTTATCGGCGGCCCGATCATGATCGTCGTTATGGTGCTCTTCTTCCGTTTCTTTCTCAAAGACTCGCTCAAGCGCGACGCGATCGAGCAGGCGGACAAAGGTATTGCCGGCAGTATGGAAGGCCATGCGGCGATGTCGATGAGCGAACAGCAAGGCACCTGGAAAGAACGCCTGTCGTCCAGAGAGGGATGGATAGCGATCAGTCACAGCTATGCGATGAACTGGGCGATGTTGTGGCGCGACATCGGCGTTGGCTTACTCGTCGCGGGAGCTTTGGGCGCATGGGTGCCCGACAGCTTCTGGCAGAAGTTCTTTCTCGTCAGCCATCCAACGGCCGCGATGATCTGGGGCGCGTTTGTCGGGCCACTCATTGCCGTCGCGTCGTTCACCTGTTCCGTAGGCAATGTGCCGCTTGCAGCAGTACTGTGGAATGGAGGCATCAGTTTCGGCGGCGTCGCCTCGTTTATTTTTGGCGATCTCATCATCCTGCCCATTCTGAATATCTACAGAAAGTACTATGGCGGGCGAATGACCGCTTTTCTCGCCGTGACGTTCTACCTTGCGATGGTGTCGGCGGCACTCGTTGTGGAAGGACTGTTCCAGGCGCTAGGCTGGGTTCCGCACGAGCGGCATACGGCTGTCGGGGATGCAGCGATTACCTTCAACTATACGACCGTACTGAATATCGTCTTTGGGATTGTGGCTGTCATTTTGACGGTGATCTTTTTTAAAACCGGCGGGCCAGAGATGATGCGCATGATGGAGGGCGGTGAGCACCATCATGCGGACCATTACGGCCATCAGCACCATCACGGTCGCTCGGAATGACCTTCAGAGAGCGCCCAGCGGGGCGTTCTCTGCTCTGATTCACGAATCTATCGCGTCGTGCTCGACCGCTCTAGAAATTGAAGTTGTCGATATTGCCGGCATCGAATGTAGTCGGCGGTCCGAGAATGATCTCGCCTTGCGGGCCGATGGTGCGCTTGCCGAGTTTGCCCGCATCGAAAGACTCGCCCTCCTTGCCGCTGATCGTGCCCGACGCGAGCGCCGCGGCCGCATAGCCGGCGAGGTAACCCAACTGGTTCGGGTCCCACAACTGGAATGCCTTCACCGTGCCGTTCTTCACGAACGCGCGCATCTGGTTCGGCGTGCCGAGCCCTGTCACCGCCACCTTGCCCTTGCTTGACGACGACGAGATATAACGCGCCGCCGCAGCGATGCCCACCGTGGTCGGCGCAACGATCGCCTTCAGGTTCGGATACGCCTGCAACAAACCCTGCGTTTCGACGAACGACTTCTGGTCGTCGTCGTTGCCGTACGCGATCTTGACGAGCTTGATCTTCGAATACTCGGGCTTCTTCAGTTCCTCCTGCATCCACTTGATCCACGTATTCTGATTGGTCGCATTCGGCGTGGCCGACAGCACCGCGAATTCGCCCTCACCGCCTATCAGCTTCGACACGAGTTGAATCTGGCCGCGGCCGATGCCTTCCGCGTTCGCCTGATTGACGAACAATTGACGACCTTCAGGCGCCGTGTCCGAATCGAACGTGACGACTTTGATGCCTTGCGACATCGCCTTCTTCAGATACGGGACGACCGCGTTTGCGTCGTTGGCGGCGATCACAATCGCGTCCTGACGCTGCGTGATCAGCGTATTGATGTATTGCACCTGCGACGACGCGCCCGCATCCGACGGACCCACCACCTTGCCCACGCCGCCGAACTCCTTGATCGCGGCGAGGCCGCCGTCGTCGGCGATCACTTCATACGGGTTGTTGATCTGCTTCGGCAGGAACGCTATTTTCAGGCCGCTTTTCAGGCCCGCGGCGGGCGCCGCGCAACTGATCGCGAGCAACGCGATGCACAGCGCGGCCGCGCCGGTGTGACGAAGAGGTTTGAACATGAAGTGTCTCCTGCTTGTTGTTGGACGTGGTGATGTCCGGGTTTGGTGGTCAAGCAATGGTCACGTTACGGGGAAGAAACCGACTTCGCGATGAACCGCCGGTCGCGTGCCGCGCGCCAGCGTGCAACCAGATTCGGTATCAGCACCGACGCAAGCAGCAGCACGCCGGTGACGATGGTGAGCGTCTCGCTGGACACGTCGTCGAGCGTCAACGCGTTTTTCAGCACGCCGATCATCAGCAGCGACAGCAGCACGCCGATCATCGAGCCGCGTCCGCCGAAAATGCTCACGCCGCCGAACAGCACGGCGGCAATCACCGACAACTCGAAGCCTTCGCCGTTATCGCCGCGCGCGCTCGTGAAGCGCAGCGTGTAGACCACACCGGCCAGCGCGCTCATCAAACCCGACAGCACGAAAAGACGCAGCCTGATCTTCGCGACCTCGATGCCGGAGAACGCGGCCGCGGTCGGATTCGCGCCGATCGCATAGAGGCTGCGGCCAAACGCGGTAGCCTGCAGCAGCACCGTAAACAGCACGGCGCCGACGATCACGATCGCGAAAGGCAACGGGATGAAACTCGCGCCGAGCGTGTCCATGCCGAACGCGGTGTAAGCAGGCGGAAAATCGGCGACGGCCTGATCGCCGAGCAGCACATACGCGAGCCCGCGAAACAGCGCGAGCGTGCCGATCGTGACCGCGAGCGACGGCAGGTTCAGCTTCACGATCACGAGGCCATTGAGCAGCCCGGCGACCGCGCCCGCGACCAGCACGAGCGCGATCACGACCGGCATCGGCAAGCCCATGTGCCACAGCACGCCCATCAATGCGCTCGATGCACCGAGCACCGAGGCCACCGACAAGTCGATTTCAGCGGCGACGATAATCAGCGTCATCGGCAGCGCCATCAACGCGATCTCGGTGAGATCGGCCAGCACGTTGCTCAGATTTGCGCCGGTCAGGAACACGGGCGACAGCATGCGTCCCAGTGCAAGCGACAGTATCAGCACGATCACCAGCAGCGCTTCCCATTGCAGCGGCGTTTCGCGTTTGCGCGTGAGCAGCGCGGAATCGGGTTTAGCCATGATCGCGTTTCCTCATCATGCGTTTGGCGACGGAGCGGGCCAGCAAGGTATCGGCGGTAATCGCGGCGACGATCAGCGCGCCTTCGATCGCCTGCTCCCAGAACGGCGAAACGTGCAGCACGACAAGCGCAATGCTGATCACGCCGAGCACGAGCGCGCCGAGCGTTGCACCGAGTATGGTGCCGACGCCGCCTGTAATCGCCACGCTGCCGACCACGGCCGCCGCCACCACTTGCAGCTCGATGCCCTTCGCGGTGCTCGCATCGACGGTGCCGAAGCGCGCGAGCCACAATGCGCCCGCAAAGCCGGCAATCGCGCCGGACAGCAGAAAGCCCGCCATCACGCGCCGCTCGACATTCACACCGGCAAGACGCGCCGCTTCAGGATTCGAGCCGATCGCATAGTGCTCGCGTCCGCCGCGAAACTGCTTGAGGTAGATCGCGAGCGCGAGCAGCACGACGGCGGCGATCAGTGCGAGCGTCGGTATGCCAAAGAAAGTGCCTGTGGCAAGGCGCGAATACGCTTCGGGCAAGCTCGTTGCGTTGATCTGTCCGCCATGCACCCACGCATAATCGGCGCCGCGAAAAATGTACAGCGTGGAGAGCGTCGCGACGAGCGACGGCACGCGGCCCACCGCCACGAGCAACGCGTTAATGCCGCCCGCGACGAGGCCAATCGCGAGTCCCGCCGCGAGCGCGACGATTACCGGCATCTGCGGAAACGCAACGTAGAGGCTGCCCACTGCATACGCGCTGATGCCGACCGTCGAGCCCACCGACAGGTCGATATGACGCATCAGGATCACCACGGTCATGCCCGCGGTCAACAGGCTGATGATCGACACGTTGAGCAGCACGTCACGCAGATTCTGCAAGTTCAGGAACTGCGGCCTCGCGAGCGCGGTGCCCACGATCAGCAGAATCAGCACGACGAAGAGTGTCGTCTCCCGGCTCTTCGCGAGGCTCGCAGCGAAGCCGCCTGGCGTACTCGCGGAGCGCTTCGAAGATGGCGGCGGCGTCTGCACCGGCGCGGCATGAGTCGATGAGTGGCGCATCATGCGGCCCGTCCCAGCGGTGGAATCGGTTGTCCGAGTGCCGCGGCCATGATGCGTTCCTCGTCGGCCTCGGCGCGCGCGATCTCAGCGCTGATGCGTCCTTCGTGCATCACCAGCACGCGGTCGGCCATGCCGAGTACTTCAGGCAATTCGCTCGAAATCATCAGCACGGCCATGCCGTCCTGCACGAGTTCGGCGAGCGCGCCATACACCTCGGCTTTTGCGCCGACGTCGATACCGCGCGTGGGTTCGTCGATGATCAGCACTTTCGGGCCCGTTGCCAGCCACTTGCCGAGCACCACCTTCTGCTGATTGCCGCCCGATAACGTGCCCACTGGCGCATGCGGATCGCCCGCTTTCAGACGCAGCCGCGTGCCCCATTTGTTCGCAAGCTGCGTCTCGCTGCGCGTCGTGATCAGGCCGTGTCTGACGAGCCTGCCGAGCACCGTCATCGACGCATTGCGCGCGATGCTCAGCTCCAGCGCGAGCCCTTGCTGGCGTCTGTCTTCGGGCACGAGCGCGAGTCCCGCGCGCACCGCGGCCGCTGCGTTGCCCGCGGCAAGGCGCTTGCCGCCGACCAGGATTTCGCCGGCATCCAGCGGATCGATACCGAAGATCGCGCGCGCGACTTCGCTGCGCCCCGCACCGACGAGACCCGCGAGCGCGACGATCTCGCCTGCGCGGACATCGAACGAAATGTCCTTGAAAACGCCGACGCGCGTGAGACCGCGAACCGACAGACGCACTTCGCCGGGCGGCCGCTCCGCTTTCGGATAGAACGTCTCCAGATCGCGGCCGACCATTTTTGCCACGATGGCGTCGGTGTTCAGATCAGCGGTGAGGCCGTCGAACACCTTCGCGCCGTCGCGCATGATGGTGACGCGCTGCGTCAGCGCGAAGACCTCGTCGAGCCGGTGCGTGATGAAAAGAATCGCCACGTCCCGCTCGCGCAGCTTGCGCACGATCGCAAAGAGCCGTTCGACTTCGGGCAGCGACAACGCGGCGGTCGGTTCGTCCATGATCAGCACGTTCGCGTTCAGCGACAACGCCTTGGCAATTTCAATCACCTGCTGATCCGCAATCGACAAACCGCGCACCAGTTGATCGGCACGCAGATCGACGCCGAGCGACGCGAGCAGGCCGTCCACTTCGCGGCGCATCGCGTCGTACTGAATGCGGCCGATGCGGTCCACGGGCTGCCGTCCCATGAAGATGTTTTCCGCAATCGACAGGTCGAAGAACAGCGTCGGCTCCTGGTAGATCACGGCGAGTCCGGCATCGCGTGCTTCGGCGGGCGTCGCAAAGCGGCGCGGCGTGCCATCGACGAGCATCTCGCCGCTATCCGGCTGATGCACGCCCGCGAGAATCTTCACGAGCGTCGACTTGCCCGCGCCGTTCTCGCCGAGCAGCGCATGCACTTCGCCGGGCCACAGCACGAGATCGCCGTCGGACAGTGCGCGCACGCGCCCGAACGATTTGCTCGCATGCCGCAATTCGAGCCTCGGCTGAGCGGTTGAGGGTTGCTGCACTGCGTGTCTCCTTCGTTTGCGTTATCGGGCGCTTTTGTTTTTTGCCGCGGTTCTTCAAATGCGATAGAAGCGCTCCGCGTTGCCGCAAAAGAGCGCCTCTTTCTCCGCGACACTCGCGCCTTCCACAATCGCGCCATACGCATGCCACAAATCCGTATACGACCCGAACAAACGGTCGACGGGAAAGTTCGACGCGAACATCGCGCGCTCGGCACCGAACGCGTCGATTGTCTCGAGCACATAGGGCCGCAGGCTTTCCACCGTCCATTGATGATCGAACATCGCGAGTCCGCTGATCTTCACATACACGTTGCTGCAACCGGCGAGCATGCGCAGGCCGTCGCGCCACGCGCGATAACCGGCGACGCTGCTTCGGTCCACGAACATGCCCGCATGATTGACAGCGAACAGCGTGTCCGCATGCGCGCGCGCCAGAGCGGCGGCCTCTTCCATTTGCGACGGATACAACTGCAAATCGAACGACATGCCGTGACGGCGCAGCAACGCAAAGTTCTCGCGCCACTGCGGCTCGCGCATGAAATGGCGGCCGACATAATCGAACAATCTGTTCTCGTGCACATTGAGAATCTGCCGCACGCCGCGCGTATTCGCAAACGACGCATGCGCTTCGAGCACCGCGGGCGCATTCGGCGAAGCGAGATCGACGGCGGCGACGATCGCGTTCGGCATGCCGCGCGATTCGGCGCGATCCGCAATGCCTTGCAGCCAGCGCGTTTCCTCGACGGGATCGGCGGGATCGTGATTCGCTTCAACGTGCACGAGCTTTTTCACATCGATGTCGCCCGCTTCTGCTAGCAGGTTATCGAGCAGATAGTCGTGCTTCAGAGCGCGCGCGTCGCCGACGAACGACACGCCCGGATTTTCCAGCCAAGGGTAACGGTGCGTCTTCAGATCCCACAGGTGGATATGCGAATCGACAACCTGCATGCGATGCCTCCGTCTTTATAGCGTGGCAAGCAATCAATTAGCTGAGCGAACTCAGACGAAACACCTGTTCGAGCGGCTGCTGAAGCGGCGTGTGGTCCGCGGCGGTATGCATGATGTCGGCCATGTAATCCCACCATTTGCGCATGACTTCGAGTTCGGGAAGCGCGTCCATCGTGTGATGCGTGGTGCGCGTGAGCACCGCGAAAAGATGATCGGTGCCGGGATCGAAGAAGATGCGGTACTCGTGCACGCCTGCGTTGTGCAATGCGTCAACCAGTTCCGGCCAGATCTGTGCGTGCCGGCGCTCGTATTCCTCGCGCATGCCGGGGTTGAGCACCATCCGGAAAGCGATTGTCTCCATTGCGGCTGTCTCTTCGTTGTCGTTCGTTGTCTCGGCGTTATGCGCTTTCGCGGCGAAGCGCCTGCAAAGACTATAATTCGAGCGTCGATAGCATCTCAATCCGTTGTTGGGATTGGGCGATCCACAATCCGAATCGCACCGGGATCATGAGCCAACTCTCAGCAACCGTCGCACTCGTCAATCGGCTCAAGTTCAAGCACCTCGCGCTGCTCGTCGCGCTCGACGACGCGCGCAATCTCCATCAGGCCGCCGAAGCCGTCAACGTCGCGCAGCCGAGCGCGAGCCGCATGCTCGGCGACATCGAGGAAGCGTTCGGCTTTCTGCTGTTCGAACGCAATGCGCGCGGCATGACGCCCACGCCGCTCGGCGTCGTCACGCTGGCCTACGCGCGGCGCGCGCTCGCCGAACTCACGCGTTTCGCCGAAGACCTCGAAGTCAAGCGCCGCGGCGGACACGGCCAGTTGACGGTCGGCGCGATCATGGGCGCCGCGCCCGATCTGATGGCGATGGCGGTGGCCGCGCTCAAAACCGAAAGCCCCTTGCTCAACGTGCGCATACTCGGCGAAACCAGCGACCAGGTCGTGCAGTTGCTGCATCGCCGCGAAGTCGATCTCGCGCTTGGACGGCTGACGAGTCCGTTGCAACACAACGATTTCAGTTTCGAGCCGCTCGCGCGCGAAACCTTGATGCTCGTGGTGCGCTCCGTACATCCGCTCGCGAGCCGCGCGCGCATCACGTTGCGCGAACTGATCGACTGGCCGTGGGTTGCGCAGCCCGTCAGCAGCCCGGCGCGCGTGCTGTTCGAGGAAGAACTCGCGCGTGCGGGGCTCGCGACGCCGGTCAATCTCACCGAATGCGCGTCGATCTTCGCGACGCTGCAATTGCTCGAGAACTACGATGCGGTCGCGATGCTGCCGGAGTCGGTCGTGCGCGATCACCTGCGCGGCAAACTGCTGGTCGCATTGCCGCTCGAAATCGGCAAGAGCCTTGCGGGTTTCGGCATTCTCACGCGCAAGGAAGAACCGCTCGCCGAGCCGGCGCTGCGCTTTATCGAACTGCTGCGCGGTTTCTCGCGGCGCCTCACACGCGATGGCGGCACCACGTCCACGCTGGCCGCGAATGCTTCCGCACCGGTTAGCTGAAATCGGCATCGCGCGTCATTGCAGATTGACGAACAGCCCGCCGTCGACGAGCAACGCCGCGCCCGTCACATAGCGCGCACGATCGGACGCGAGAAACACCACGCAATCCGCCACATCGTCGGGACGGCCCAGGCGCCCGAGCGGAATGCGCTTTTCGAAGTAGACTTTCTTCGCTTCGTCGGCGAGGTCTTCCGCGTTGAGGTCCGTCGCGATCGTGCCTGGCATCACCGAGTTGCAGCGGATGCCATACGGTCCCAATGCAACCGCACACGACTGCATCAGCGAGTGAACGCCGGCCTTGGTCGGCGTGTAATGCGTCTGCATGCCGCCGCCGACGAGCGCGCTGATCGAACTCGTCGCGACAATCGCGCCGCCCGTGCCCTGCGCTTTCATTTGCTGCGCGGCGGCTTGCGTGACGTAGAACGCGCCATTCAGATTCACCGCGACGGTGGACTCGAGTACTTCCGCCGGCATGTCTAGAAACGCATGGAACGGGCAGATGCCGGCGTTACTCGCGAGCACGTCCACCTTGCCGAACGCCTGAACGGTTTCGCGCACCAGTTGCTGCCCTGTCTCGCGCGCGGCGACATTGCCTTCGATAGCGATCACGCGCCGCCCGAGCGCCTCGATTTCCTCGACCACTTCGGCGACGGCCGAGCGGCGTCCGTACGACGCGTCGTTATCGCCCCAGTAGTTGATCGCGACGTCCGCGCCTTCCGTTGCGCACGCAACGGCTATCGCGCGCCCGATGCCGCGCGAACCGCCGGTGACGATCACGACCTTGTCCTTGAGCAGCACGTCATTCTCCTTCGCTGATTGAATCGAAAGAAGTGCAGCGCATTAGCGCGGATAAGGCCGCACCAGCGCGCATTCCGGATTGAGCCGCACGCCGAAGCCCGGCGTGTCGGGCACTTTCATACGTCCATTGACGGGCACCGGTTCGTCGAGCAGAAGCGGCGTGAACATCGGCACGACTTCATCGGCTTTGGGCGCCATCATCAGAAACTCGGAGAACGGCGAGTTATGACGCGTGACGACGAAATGATAGCTATACACCGACGAACCATGCGGCACCACCATCACGTTATGCGCATCCGCAAGCGCCGAGATCTTGATGAGCTCGGTAATGCCGCCGCACCAGCCCACGTCCGGTTGAATCAGATCGCAGCATTGCATCTCGAGCAGCATGCGAAAGCCCCAACGCGTCGCTTCGTGTTCTCCCGTCGACACCATCATGCCGCGCGGCACGTTGCGCCGCAGTTCGGCGTAACCCCAGTAGTCGTCGGGCGACAGGCACTCTTCTATCCATTTCAGTCCGTACTCGTGCGCAGCATGCGCAAGCCGCGTCGCATACGGCACGTCGAGACTCATCCAGCAGTCGTACATCAGCCAGAAGTCGTCGCCGACGCGGCTGCGCATGTCGGCAAGTTTCTCGAGGTTGAGCTTGAGTCCCGCTTCGCCTTCGGCGGGACCGTGCTGCAACGGCAGCTTTCCGCCGATAAAGCCCATTTCTTTCGCGAGGTCGGGACGCGCGCCGGTTGCATAGAACACCAGTTCGTCACGCACCGGACCGCCCAATAGCTGATAGACCGGCTCCTTGCGCACTTTCGCGAGCAGATCCCACAGCGCGAGATCGACGCCGGAAATCGTATTGAGCACGACGCCTTTGCGCCCGTAATAAAGCGTGGCGTAGTACATCTGATCCCACATCTTCTCGATGTCGGTGACGAGCTGGCCTTCGAGAAAACGCGCCAGATGTTTTTCGACGATGAATGCGCCGATCTCGCCGCCCGTCGTCACCGCGAAGCCGACTGTGCCGTCGCTCGCTTCTATTTCGACAACCAGCGTGCCGAGTACATTGATGCCGAACGACTGGCGGCTCTGACGGTACTCCGGATAACGCGCCATCGGCGTCGAGATGTGATCGTCGATCCAGTGTCCGCCGGGTTGGTCGTGATAGTCCGCTCCGCCGCCGCGGACGATGAAGGCACGCACGTGCCGGATTGTGGGCATGGCCATGAGAGAGAGGCTCCGTGATGGGCGTCGAAGGTGTCGCCGGAAATGCGCCTAGCGGGCGCGATGCAGCAGGTCGTGAAATGAATCGGCAGGCTGCGCGCCGTCGCGGCGCAACAGCGTGCCGATCAGCAGCGCGGCGAGCAGACTCGACGCGCCAAGCACGACCAGTCCCGCCGATGTCGAGGAAAACGCGCGTTCGGCCGCGGTGCGCAAGCTCGGCGCAATGAAACCGCCGAGGCTGCCGAGCGAGTTGATCAGCGCGATGCCGCCCGCGGCGGCCGCACCGGTCAGGAGGCGCGTCGGGAATGTCCAGAACAGCGGCTGGGCGGCAATGAAACCGCTTGCCGCGCAGCACAGCGCAATGAGCCCGATGACCGGGTTATGCGCGAGCCCCGATAGGCCGATGCCGAGACCCGCCATGACGAGCAACGCGGAAGCCCAGCGACGATGCCCGCCCGTCCGATCCGCGCGGCGCGGCACGTACCAGGTGACGGCGAGCGCACACAACCACGGCAATGCGGCGACGAGTCCGACGTGAAAACCCACGGTCGTTCCAAGCAAAGCGGCGACCTGTTGCGGCAAATAGAAGATCACGCCATAGACGCTCATCTGAATCAGCAGATAGATGAGCGACAGCAGCAACACGCGGCGATCCACCAGCGCGGCAAGAATGCGATGCGGTCCATGTGCCGAGGCTGCGCGCGCGTCTTCATCGAGCGCCGCGCGCAAGCTCGTGCGTTCGTGCGAATCGAGCCAGCGTGCGTCGTCGGGACGATTGTCGAGATACCAGAAAGCCCATATACCGACGAGCGTGGCGAGCAAGCCTTCGACGAGAAAAAGCCACTGCCAGCCCGCGAGGCCGAACGCACCATGCAGTTCGAGCAGCGAGCCCGACAACGGACCGCCGAAAATAAACGCCAACGGCGCGCCGAAATAAAACATGCCGACGGCGCGGGCGCGCGCACGCTGTGGGAACCAGTGTGCGAGGTAATAAATGACGCCGGGAAAGAAGCCTGCTTCGGCGACGCCTAATAGAAAGCGCAGCGTGTAGAACATCGTCGCGGTATGCGCCATGCACATCGCCGCCGAGACGAGTCCCCACGTCACCATGATGCGGCACATCCATGCTCGCGCGCCGACGCGATGCAGCAGCAAATTGCTTGGCACCTCGAACAATGCATAGCCGACAAAGAAAACGCCCGCGCCGAACGCAAAGGCCGCGTTCGAAAGCCCGGTGTCGTGCTGCAGCGCCTTCTGTGCGAAGCCGATGTTCGCGCGGTCGAGAAATGCCAGCACGTACATCAATAGCAGGAATGGCAGCAGCCGGCGCATGACCTTGCTGGTGATCGCCTCCAGCGAAGCGCTCGCTTGCGGGTCCATGTCATCTCCTTCGCGCAGCTCGCGTTCGCGGCCGCGCGGTTCTTGTGTGATGTGACGCTTGCGCCTTAAGCGGCGCCGCGTTGGACGCTCAGTAAGTCGCGCGTCCGCCCGACAGATCGAATACCGAACCGGTGCTGAATGCGCAGTCTTCGGAGGCGAGCCAGAGAATCAGCGACGCCGCTTCTTCGGGGAGAAGAAAGCGGTTCATCGGAATCTTTGAAAGCATATAGTCGATGTGCTGCTGCGACATTGAATCGAAGATCTCGGTCTTTGCGGCTGCGGGCGTGACCGCGTTGACGAGAATGTTCTTCGTCGCGAGTTCCTTGCCGAGCGATTTTGTGAGGCCGATGAGCCCCGCCTTCGACGCGCTGTAGTGCGACGCGTTCGGGTTGCCCTCCTTGCCCGCAACCGACGCGATATTGACGATCCGCCCATAGCCCTGCTTGAGCATCTGCGGGACGACGGCGCGGCAGGTGAGATACGGGCCGATCAGATTGACGTCGATGACGCGCCGCCACATCTCCGGCTCCAGTTCCCATGTTGTGCCGTTGCCGCCGGTAACGCCCGCGGAATTAATCAGCACGTCGATCGCGCCGTGATCGAGAACGGTCTGCGCAACCGCATGCTGGACGGCCGCTTCCTGGGTAAGTTCGACGGTGACCGCGGTCACCTTGCCGAGTGCGCTGAGTTCGCGCTGACTGCGCGCGAGCCGCTCGCCGTCGATGTCCCATAGCGCGACCGATGCACCCGAGTTCAGCGCGCGTTGCGCCACTGCATAGCCGATGCCGCGCGCGCCGCCCGTAATGGCGACAACGCGTCCTTCCAGATCGATTCGGTTCATTCGCGTCTCCAGCGTCCGTGTTTTCGTAGTGGGCTTTACGCCAATATACGGGCGCCGTGATGCGGCGACAATCCGAGAAATGGAAAGGTCGATAACAAAACTGGATCGGTGGGAGGGCCGTGCGGACGCGCGGCACGATTGGCGAAGTCCGCAGGAAGAGACAGTATGAATCCGGTCAGATCGCTTCCTGGCACAGCGCCATCATGCGCTGAACCATCGTGCTCGCTTCGTTCAGTTCCATTTCGCTGGTAAAGAGCGCCTGCACATTCGACAGGCGCACGGCCACGCCCGCGTCGATGAGATCCTGGCTTGCGATTTTCAAAGCGAGTTGCCCGATGCGCACACGCTCGAGCCAATGCATGGTCGTTCTATTTTTTGCGAGCCACTGGCGGCAGCACTGAACGACGTGATCCACGCGCCACTCGGCGCTAAGCGCATACGATGCCGCCGCGATCGCCACGAGAAAGCACAGCAACTCCGCACGCGTCGCCGGAGTGTGTGTCGAGTCGACTTTTTTCATCCGCGTGATTTTTCCACCTGTCCTGTTCAACTGTGAGCACTCGACTCGCACTTGCCGGCCGTATCCGGCCGTATAGATAGTCAGCTTAGTGAATTGAGGGCGCGCGCGTCGAAATCAACACCCGCGCCTTCTAATGACCAGAAGCTACACGCGGCAGTTGCATTCGGTGCACGCCACCGCTTCAGGCGCAGGCTTCCTCTCGCCGCTTCTACCGAAGCTCGCGAGCGCCGCCAGTCCGAGCAACGCGAGGCCGCTGCCGAACAGAAAGTCCGTCGCAATGCCCACGTGATCGACCACGATTCCGCCGACGAGCGAACCCACCGCAATCGCCACCTGAATGATGCTCACGAAGAGCGCGGAGCCGGCTTCCGGAGAATCGGGCGTCGCGCGCTGAATCCAGATGCTGAAGCATAGCGGCAGCGCGCCGAACGCCACGCCCCACGCGAGTACGAGCGCAATGACGCCGGGCGGCGAATGCTGTAATACGGGCAGCAGAACAAGCGCGAACAGGAGCAGCGAGATCATCGCACCAAGGGAGATTTTCAGACTGCGCGTAACCGTCGACGAAACAGCGAAGTTCGAAAAGAAACCGATGATGCCAAAGCCGAGCAGGAGCCAGGTAATGGTCGGCATCGTCAGGTTCGCATTGCGCAGCAGGAACGGCGTGATGTACGTGTACGACGAGAAGTGCGCGCCGAACACGAGCCCCACCATCATCATGCTGCGGCGCGGATGCGGCCTGCGCAGCAGCGAAACGAGATCGTGCAAACGCAATGCGGCGTTCGAGGGCAGCGACGGCACGAACAGGAACTGCGCAATCAGCGCACTCGCGACGAGCCCGCCGGTTGCCATAAACGACGCGCGCCACGACGCGAAACTCGCGATGAACGTGCCGAGCGGCACGCCGATCACCGTTGCACAGGTGACGCCGGTGAGGATCGTCGCCATCGCGCGCGCCGAATCTTTCGGCAGCACGAGACGCCCGGACGCAGCAGTGGCGAGCGTCCAGAAGCCGCCGAGCGCGGCGCCGAGCAACGCGCGGCCCACCAGCATCACAGTGAAATTCGGCGCGAACGCCGAAATCAGATTGGATGCCAGCAATAAAGCCGTGAGTAACAGGAAGACGCGCCGCCGATCCATGCGGCCCGCGACCAGCATCAGGCCAGGTGCCGAAATCGCGGCGATCACGCCGGGCACCGTGACCATCAAACCGGCCGTGCCAGGCGACACGCCGAGATCGGCGGCGACGCGCGGCAAGAGTCCGACCGGCAAAAATTCCGTCGTCACGAATGCAAAGGCGCCGATTGCAACGGCCACAACGGCGAGCCATGAACGCAAGGGCGACGACGCTCGGTCGTCGTCGGGCGCGACCTCGCTCGCCGGCAAATTATCTTCTCTCAACATGGGTGACGCATGCTCCATCGTGATTCGTTGAAATCAAGGAAACCTCGCGAACAAAGGGGTTTTTTCATTGCCTCGCTGTCCGGTATCCTTCAGCGCAATTGAGCAAGATACAGCAGTTTCGCGGACTTCGTTTGGACACGAACGCTCGCGCGGCAAGCGTCGCGAGTGAGACAAACACGCCGCGCGATTGAGCACTGTTCTTATCGCGTTCGCCCCGTAAAGCCGGCCTTCAGTGCATCGACGACGAGTTCAACCGCCCTCGACGACTTATGGCGGCTCGGATAATAAACATGGTGGCCGACAAATGTCGGAAACCAGTCTTCGAGAACCCACGCGAGACGCCCGGCCTCGACATGCGGCTCCACCAGTTTCTTCGGCACGTACGCAAGCCCGAAGCCAGCGAGCGCGGCCTCGACCATCTGATAGACGTTATTGAAAGTCAGTTGTCCCTCTACGCGAACCTGTAGTTCGCGCCGCCCCTTACTCAACTCCCAGGCCAGCAACGAGTTCATGGTCGGCAGCCGCAGATTGATGCAGTTGTGCCGAGTCAGATCCTGCGGTGTTTTCGCCACGATTCTCGACGCGAGATATTGCGGCGATCCGACTATCGACATCGTCATATCGGGCGCAATGCGCATCGCGATCATGTCTTTCGCGACCTGGTCGCCGAGGCGCACGCCAATGTCGTACCCGTCCGCGACCAGATCGGAAAGACCATAGTCGTACACGAGCTCGATTTTGATCTCCGGGTATTGGTGCAATAGCGTTTGTACTCGCGGCCAGACATATTCGTTCGCCGCGTAGTCCGTCGTCGTGATCCGAACGCTTCCGGCGGGCCGGTCCGTCATTGCACGCAGCGATTCAAGCTCTGCCTCGATGTCCCTAAGGCGCGGTCCGATTGACGAAAGCAGCCGCTCGCCCGCCTCTGTCGGCGCGACACTGCGCGTCGTGCGAGTGAGCAACGGCACGCCCATTCGCGCTTCGAGCGCGCGGACCATGCGACTCAGAGCCGATTGCGACATGCCTAGCTGCGCGGCTGCACGCGTGAAGTTCCGCTCATGCGCGACTCGCATGAACGCGGCCAGTTCGTTGAAGTCTTCCATTTCGATTCATGCACCATTGCATAAGACCATGCCAAGTTTGCCACCTAGTCGCATGAATGGCGAGACGTTACATTGATGTAATGCACCGACCCACCTCGACGGAGAAGCAGCACGATGGAATTGAAGCGCGCGGGCTCGCAGCCCTCTATTAAAGGCCCTGACGAATGGTTCACCGGCACTGTCCGCATCGATCCTTTGAATGCTCCGCCGCCGCCCGCACGCGTGTCGTGCGCCAGTGTCACGTTCGAGCCGGGCGCGCGGACCGCATGGCACACGCACCCGCTTGGCCAGACGCTGCTCGTGACGGCCGGTTGCGGCTGGACGCAATGCGAGGGCGAGCCGCGTGTCGAGATTCGTGCCGGCGATGTGATCTGGTGCCCGCCCGGTCACAAGCACTGGCATGGCGCGACATCGACTACCGCGATGACTCACATCGCAATTCAGGAAGCGCTCGACGGCAAGAACGTCAATTGGCTCGAGAAGGTGACGGACGAGCAGTACCTCCAATCGGTCGGCGATGAGCAACACCGCCAGCCATAACCTCGTTCTCCGCCGGCCAGCGTTAATCGCGGCACTGAGCGCGTCGCTCTTCGTCTGCGCCTGCGCACCTATTAAAGGGAGTGGAAGTATGGAACAAGCACCGTCCGTTGCGGACTTGAAATCGGTATCTCCAGCGTTCGCGCGATACACCGCGAACACTGTGTTCGACGGTCTATGGAAACGGCCGCTGCTCTCGCCGCGCGACCGCAGCATCGTCACGCTTTCGGTAATGATCTCGCGCGGGCAGACCGCCGACATGCCGTTTTACTTCGGGCTTGCGCTAGACAATGGCGTTAAACCAGCCGAGATCTCGGAGATGATCGCGCATCTGGCGTTCTATTCCGGGTGGGGCAATGCAACCGCTGCATCGAGCGTGGCGACGCGCATCTTCGACGAAAGAGGCATTGGACCGGATCAGATTCCTGACGCCGACGTGACGTTGCTGCCTTTAAACGAAAGCTCGGAACAGCAGCGCGCGCGGATGGTCGAGGAGAACTTCGGCGAAGTCGCGCCCGGCGTCGTTCAATACACGACCGATGCACTGTTCCGCGATTTGTGGCTGCGTCCGGGACTCGCGCCGCGAGACAGGAGCCTTGTGACAGTGAGCGCACTGGTTGCGAATGGGCAGGTCGCGCAGATTCCGTATCACCTGAACCGCGCGATGGACAATGGGCTCACAAAGGAAGAAGCGTCCGAGGCATTGACCCAGTTGGCCTTCTACGCGGGATGGCCGAATGTTTTTTCGGCAATGCCTGTGTTCAAGGATGTGTTCGCAAAGCGCGTGGTGTGACGGATCAATTGCGGCGCTGCCCGCTCATGTCTGCGCAGACCGATGCTCATCCCTCGCAGCGAGCCAAACTTCCTTCGCGGCGTCTGCATTGACAATGGCGATTCCGAGTCCGACCAGAAGGTCGGGCCAGCCAGAACGCCAGAACAACGTGACCAGTCCGGCGAGAATGATCGCGATATTCGCGAATGCGTCATTGCGGGCCGACAGGAATGCCGCGCGAGTAAGGCTGCCCGAATGGTGCCGGAATCTGGCGAGCACAACCGCACACGCGAGGTTGACCGCTAACGCTCCAAGTCCGGTGCCCGACAGCAGCCAAGGCTCCGGCGGTGTCGGTGCATTGAACTTCTGCCATGCGGTCCAGAGCAGCGCCAACGCAGGGACTAATAGAATTGCCGCGAGCACCATGCCGGCACGCGCTCTATTGCGCACGGACCATCCGAGAGCGGCGAAAATTAAAAAGTTGACCGCGGCGTCTTCGAGAAAATCGATGCTGTCGGCGAGAAGCGAAACCGATCCAATTTTCCGGGCAACAAAGAACTCGACGAAAAAATACGCGGCGTTTGCCAGAGCGACGCCGGCGACGACCCGACGCAGTAGCGGCTGCGTCATTGCAGATGATGCGTTCGGCTGCATCGCATCATGCCTGCGTCGATTCACCGGTGGGAACAGCCTCCACTCCACGCGCCGGCCCCACCGACTCGCGCATCGTCACGCTGACCGGAAACTCGCGGAATATCTCCCACGTGGTTCGATAGCACTGGTTGATGAGCCAGCGCACCGCGTTCTGCGTCAGTTCGGCAGTCGGAATATGGACCGACGTGAGGCCGGGCGCGGCATAGGCAGCGGAGTAATCGTCGTCGTAACCGATCACCGACAATTCGTGCGGCACTGAAACGCCCGCCTGATGAAAACGCGCGAGCGCGCTGACAGCCATCGTGTCGTTCGCGCAGAAGAGACCCGTAAAACGCTGCTTCGAATCGAGCAGTTTTTGCGCGGCCGCATAACCGCCTTCCGGCGAGAAGTCCGATTCGATCAACGTCACGTCGCCGCGCGCAATGCCCGCGCGCGCGAGTTCGGCGAAGAAACCTTCGAGCCGCGTCATGTTGTCCGACGCTGTAAAAGGCCCTGAAATCACGGCGATTTCGCGATGCCCGTGGTCCAGCAGTGTGCGCGCAGCCAGCTCGCCGCCATGCCGATGATCCGCGCAAAACGACGCTTCTGGAAACTGATCGAACGCCCGATTCAGAAAAACCATTTTCGGGTGCATCCGATGCAGCATGATGAGGTCTTCGTCATGCAGATCGTGGCTGATTACCACGACGCCGTCGCAGTCGCGGCCAATCAGAAATCGCACTGCCTCGATGGCCTGCTCGCGCGGCGACACTTCGCCGCAGCCGGTTGCCACGACCACATGACGTCGCACGGCGCGCAGTTCAGTGTCGGTCTGCTTGAGGATCGTGCCGTAATACGAGCCGAAGAACGTCGGCACGAAAATGCCGATCATGCCGAGCGACTGCGTCGCCATTGCGCGGCCGATGGACGATGGGCGGAAATTGAGCTGCTCGATTGCCGCCCGCACGCGCGCGGCCGCGTCGCCGGAAACGGGCCCTTTGCCGGAAATAACGCGCGATGCGGTCGACATGCCGACACCGGCCAGCGCCGCGACATCTTTCAGTGTTGCCACACGGTTCTCCGTCACCCAGGCGGGTTTCATCCTACTCTGACCGGCGCTATAAACGCGCGCCGCCCGCTGCGTCGAAGAGCGAGACGTGTGTGCTGTCTAGCGAGAACGATACGGTGTCGCCCGGCATCAACGGCGCTTTGCTCTGATCGATCGACGCGATCTGCGCTCCATGATAGTCGAGCCAGACGACGCGGTGGTTGCCCATCGGCTCGACAAGCGCAACTTTCGCGCGCTCGCCGGCCTGCTCGCCGCTCTGCGTTGTGTGAATGCGCACGTCTTCCGCGCGAACACCGAGCACGCATGACTGGGGCTGCGCTCGTGCATCGCTACGCGGATTCGTGAACGCATACTTCGACACATCGAGCCGCCAGTGCGCAGTGCAAAAATGCAGCGCCCCGTCGCGCTGCTCGAGCGTACCGTCGACGAGATTCATCGCCGGTGTGCCGAGAAACGTTGCAACGAACAGGTTGGCGGGCCGCGCATAGACTTCGGCGGGCGTGCCGAACTGCTGGATCGCGCCGCCGCGCATCACGGCCATGCGCGTGGCGAGCGTCATCGCCTCGACCTGATCGTGCGTCACGTAAATCATCGTTGCGCCGAGCCGCTGATGCAATTGCTTGAGTTCGCGGCGCAATTCGGTGCGCAGTTTCGCGTCGAGATTCGACAATGGCTCGTCGAATAGAAACACGTCCGCTTCACGCACGATCGCGCGGCCAATCGCGACTCGCTGCCGTTGTCCGCCCGATAATTGCGCCGGCTTGCGCTTGAGCAGCGGTCCGAGTTGCAGCATCTCGGAAGCGCGCGCCACGCGCCGCGCGATCTCCGCCTTCGGCGTGCCGTTGATACGCAACGCAAACGACAAATTACGCTCGACGCTCATCGTCGGATACAACGCGTACGACTGGAATACGAGCGCAATGCGGCGATCTTTCGGATCGGCCCACGTCATGTCCTCGCCGGCAATTTCAATGCTGCCCTCGGTCACGTCGATCAGCCCCGCGATGCTGTGAAGCAGCGTCGATTTACCGCAGCCCGAAGGCCCGAGCAGCACGACGAATTCGCCCGCCTGAACGTCGAGATCGAGGTTTTCGATCACGGTATTCGCGCCGAGCCGGATAGTCAGGTTGCGCACCGCGACGTTTGCGGCGTGCGCGACGTCCGCCGCACTCGCCACGCCCGGCGCCTCGCTGTTGCGCGGCACGCTGCCCAGCGGACTGGTCAGCGCATTTGTCTCTTTCGCCACGTATGTCATCGCCCTATCCTTTGACCGCACCGGACGCAATGCCGCGCACGAACCAGCGGCCGGAGATGAAGTACACCGCGAGCGGCACCAGCGAAGTCAGAATGGTCGCCGCCATGTTGACGTTATAAAGCCGCTCGCCGGTCGTCGTATTGATGATGTTGTTCAGTTGCACCGTCATCGGCAAGTTTTTAGTGCCGGCAAACACGAGGCCGAGAATGAAGTCGTTCCAGATACCCGTCACCTGCATGATGATCGCCACGACAATGATCGGCGTCGACATAGGCAGCATCAACTGGATAAAGATACGCCAGAAACCGCCGCCGTCGATGCGCGCGGCCTTGAACAGTTCTTGCGGAATCGACGCGTAGTAGTTGCGAAACAGCAGCGTCATGACCGGCATGCCGAAGATCGTATGAATCACGACGATGCCCGGCAGCGAACTGAACAGATGCACGCTCGCCAGCACGCGCACAAGCGGATACACCATCACCTGAACCGGGATAAAGGCGCCCATCAGCAATACGCCGAACAGCACGCCCGCGCCGCGCGGCCGCCAGAAAGACAATGCATAGCCGTTCACCGCGCCGATCGCGATAGAGAACACCGTGCTCGGCACAACGATACGCACTGAGTTCCAGAAGCCGACCTGGATACCGTTGCAGTCGAGTCCGGTGCATGCGGACTGCCACGCGGCGCTCCATGCTTGCAGCGTGAAATGCGTGGGAAAAGCGAGCAGATTGCCGAGGCGGATTTCGCTCATCGGTTTAACCGACGTCACGAGCATCACATAAAGCGGCAGTAGAAAGAACAGCGCGGCGGTGAGCAGAAATGCGTACACGCCGACGCGCGCCGGCGTGAGCGCCGCGCGGCGCCGGTGCTTCAGCATGGGTCGCGGCGTGCCGCTCTTCAGTACAGAGCCGGGCGTGTTCATCACACCTCCTTGCGTAATGCCGCACGGCTGCGCGCATAGAAGAACGGCGCGAGAATCGCGAGCACGGTCGCGAGCAAGACGATCGACGCCGCCGACGCGAGACCGATATTCGCGCGGCCGAACAGATAGTCCATGATGAACTTCGCCGGTACTTCGCTCGCGGTGCCGGGGCCGCCTTGCGTCATCGCGACCACGGCGTCGTAGAGCTTCACGACCATCACGAACAGCAGCACGAAGGCGGTCGAGATCGACGGCCCGAGCATCGGCACGACGATGCTTGCATAGACCCGCCAGCGCGGAATGCCGTCGATACGCGCGGCCTTCCACAGCTCGTCGTCGATGCCGCGCAAGCCCGCGAGCAGCAAAGCCATCACGAGTCCGGAAGCCTGCCACACGGTGGCAATGACGATCGTATAGATCGCCCAGTCCTGGTCGACGATCCAGTCGAAGCGCGCATGCACGAAACCCAGCTTGTGCAGCACGGCCTGCGCGCCGAGTTGCGGATTCAGAATCCATTGCCAGACGAGACCTGTCGCAACGAACGACATCGCGTAAGGATATAAAAACACCGTGCGCAATGCGCCTTCCGCGACCACGCGTTGATCGATAAAGATCGCGAGCAGCAAGCCGATCACCATGCACGCGACAATAAAGCACGCGCCGTAAATCACGATGTTTTGCAGCGACAACAACCAGCGGCCGTTGTTGAAAAGCCTCGCGTATTGCGTGAGGCCCGCGAAGTCGCCGGATGGAAACGTGCGCGAGTTGCTGAGCGAAACCCGCGCGGTCCAGATCATCGTGCCGAGATAGGCGAACACGACGGTCAGCGCCATCGGCAGCAATGCAAGCCATGCTGCCAACGAAAAGCGCCTTTTTAGCGGCTTTTTCGCGGGGTTTTTACGCAATCCCGAACGCGAGCGCGACGACGCATGCAGCTTGAGCGCGTGCATGTCGAACCTAACTCTTCAGCGCGCTTGCGAACGCCTTTTGCGCGTCGTCGACCGACTGGTTTTTATTCCAGAAGTTAGTGACGACGTCGATCAGCGCGCCTTGCATATCCGGCGACAACAGCATTTCCGGGTTCGGCAACTGGCGCGACTTGTCCTTCATGATCGCAATGCCCTCCTTCGCGCAGATGTCAAGCGTGCCCGCGTCTACGTCGGGGCGAATCGGAATTGAGCCTTTCCTTGCGCTGAATGCGACTTGCGCGGACGGCGAGGTCATCACCGTGGCCAGAAGATTTTGCGCTTTCACCGTGGCGGCGTTATCGCTCTTTGGAAATACGAATACGTCGCCGGCGACGAGATACGGCGAATGCGGACCGAAGCCGGGGAAGCAGCCGAATTCCTTACCCGCGCTCTGCTTCGCCGCGGAGAACTCGCCCTTCGCCCAATCGCCCATGATCTGCACGCCGGCCTTGCCGGAAATGACCAGTGCCGTCGCATCGTTCCAGTTGCGGCCGGGCGAACCGGGGTCGACGAAATCGTGCAGGCGCTTGAATGCAACCAGTACTTTTTTAAACGCGTCGGACTTGACCGCATTGGCGTCGTGACCGCGATACACCTTCAGGTAGAGGTCGGGACCGCCTACATCGGCGAGCACGGCGTCGAATGTGATCTTTTCCTGCCAGGGCTGGCCGCCGAACGCGAGTGGAATGATGCCTGCGGCTTTGAGCTTGCCGAGATCGGCGATGAACTCGTCATAGTTTTGCGGCTCGGCGGTAACGCCGGCTTTCTGGAATGCGGGCTTCGAGTAGAAGAACCACGCCGGCATATGAATGTCGACCGGCGCCGCGTAGTAATGGCCTTTTACTTTGATGCTGTCGAGTATCGATTGCGGGAATACGCCGTTCCAGTTTTCTTTTGCAGCGACGTCGTCGACATTGTTGAGCAGTCCCTGATCGATCAGATCATGAAACTGCTTCGACGTATTGAACTGCGCGGCCGTGGGTGGATCGCCGCCGACAATGCGGTTGATCGCCGTGGAGCGCGCCTGGTCCGCGCCTGCGACCGCGTTATCGACCCACTGGCCGCCGGCTTTGTTATACGCATCGGCGAACTGCCGAATCGCGGCTGACTCGCCGCCCGAGGTCCACCAGTGAATCACATTCGCCTTCAAAGGCTCGGCGTGCGCGACGATGCCATACAACGCGAGTGCTGCAACCATCGCCCGCAAGACCGTTTTTCTGCTGTTCATTCCGTCTCCTCCAAAGGCTCGCGCCCGTGTTCCAGGTCGACATGCAAACCAGCTTTCGTTGCCTATATGTGTTGCTTCAGACGCGTTGCTTATATGCGTAGATTCCGTTCCTTGCGCTCTTTCAGGAAGCGCGACACCAGTTCGGCACTCCGCTTTATCGTGCGCTTCTGCGTCGCGTAATCGACATGCACAATGCCGAAGCGGCGCTCGTATCCGAATGCCCACTCGAAGTTGTCCATCAGCGACCACAGGAAATAACCGCGTATGTCGACGCCCGCCTTGATGGCTTCGTCGACGGCCGCAAGATGGCGCTTCAGAAACGAAATGCGTTGTGTGTCGTCCACGCGGCCGTCGATCACTTTATCGTCGGACGCCATGCCGTTTTCGGTGATATAGACCGGCGGCAAATTCGCATACTCGCCCTTGAAACTGATCAGCAGATCGCGCAAACCGTCGGGATACACTTCCCAGCCCATCTGTGTGCGCTCGACGCCTTGCAGCGGCACGTCCTTGAAGCCGTGAGCACCATCGCTCGCGACATTCGTGCGGAAGTAATAGTTGATGCCGAGAAAATCGAGCGGCGCGGAAATGGTCTGCATGTCGCCATCGAGTATCAATGGCTCGGTGCCTGGCCACAGTTCGAAAAGCGCCTGCGGATACGTGCCCTTTAGCAATGGATCGAGAATCCATGCATTGTGCTGAACCTCGAATAGATGCCCGGCGCGGCGATCGTCGGCACTATCGCTATCGGGCGTGCCGCGCCCGATGTTCGCGACAATGCCCTTTTGCGAAGCCGGATCGTTCGCGCTCAATACAGGTACGGCGAGACCGTGCGCGAGCAGCAGATGATGCATCGCCTGCGTGGCAAAGCGCCCGTTGGCAAGACCCGGCGCGTGATGACCGTTTCCATAGCCGAGATACGCGGAACACCAGGGCTCGTTGAGCGTCGCCCATCCATCGACGGTGCCGGCCAGTTCGCGGCTCATCAAATCCGCGTAATCGGCGAAACGGTACGCGGTTTCGCGATTCAGCCACCCGCCGCGATCTTCCAGATGCTGTGGCAAATCCCAGTGATAAAGCGTGACGAACGTCGTGATGCCCTTCTCTTTCAGACGCGTGAGCAGGCGCTTATAGAAGTCGAGTCCTTTGCGATTGGGCGTGCCGTCCAGATGCATCACGCGCGGCCACGCGATCGACAATCTGTACCCTTCGAGCCCGAGCCCCGCGAGCATGTCGACGTCCGCTTCCCAACGATGATAGTGATCGCAGGCCAATTCACCGCTGTCGCCGGCAAGCACCTTGCCGGGCGTCGCGCAGAAGGTGTCCCATATCGAAGGCAGGCGGCCGTCTTCGTTTACAGCGCCTTCGATCTGATACGAGGCAGTGGCCGCGCCTAATAGAAAGTTCTCGCGCCACAAAGTAGAGTCGGCGGGCGGCGTGAACGGATCGGCGGATGAATGAGAGGAAAGTGCGTCGTGTGCCACGGATTCTCCATGCAAGCGAGTTGCTCGGCTGAACTGACTGAACCGGGTACGGCAATGACGAAAAGCGACTGCGTTGGACGTCGAAAGACCTGAGACTGGAAGCGCTTCCACACAAGCGCCCGCGAACAATATCAGTGGGCTCTTTGGCGCAGCAATCAGGGTTTGTCTGGAGGGGTGCTGGCACGCGCGCTTAATGCATGTGCGATGCATCGCGACGCGGGGCGATGCATTAAAGCGGAAGCTTTGCACGCGCGGTCAAAGACGAAGACGGTATCGATTGTTCTTCTTCCGCCATCGTCGCGAGAGATTCGGCAAGCGCGCGAATCTTGTGCTGCGGCGCGCGTTGCGACGGATAGACGAGAAAGTAGCCGAGGCCGTTGCGCGCGACGTGATCGAAGGGCGTGACGAGCACTCCCGCTTCGATTCGGTCTCTTGCCATCCTTGCATCGCCGATAGCGACACCGTGTCCTTGCGCGGCGGCGGTGAGTGTCAATTCCAGTGTGTCGAGGACCAGTCCCCTGTCGGCATCGACATCTTTAGCAAGCGCACTGTCTAGCCAGCATCGCCATTCGTCATGACTGGGCCCGGGATGCAGCAACGTGATGCGCGCGAGGTCGGCTAAACATGTCAGCGATGCGGCCAGCTCCGGCGTACACATTGGAGTCAGCGTCTCTGCAAACAAAGGTATCGCATTCAGTCCCGCCCACTGTCCGCTGCCGCGCACGACAATCGCGTCGATGTCGGGCGTAGTGAATTCCGGCGTGTCGTCGGATGAAGTCGAGATGCGCAACTCGATTCCCTTCAGCGCGCTATTGATCTCAGAGAGCCGCGGCAGCAGCCATCGAATCGCAAACGTGGACGGTAATCGCAGCGTGAGAACCGCGCCCGTTGCAGCGTGTAGATCGGCATGCTCGACGAGCCGCGCAAGTACATCGACTGCGACGGCCTGCAGCGCCTGTCCCTCGGCGGTCAGTGTCAGCCCCGACGCATGGCGCACGAAAAGCGCGCAGCGATAGTGCGCTTCCAGTTGCTGAATCTGGCGACTCACCGCGCCTTGCGTGCGGCACAGATGATCCGCGGCTTTGCTGATGCTGCCGAAATGCCCGGCCGCCACGAATGACTGCAATGCCGCGAGTGGCGGCAAGCGGCGCGTGAGGTCGGCAAGCGGATATGCGAGCGCGGCATACCCGGCTTGCAAATTTTTCGATGGTTCGGTCATCGGTGCATCGCTATGGTGTCGATACCGGATGCCCGTTTGTTCAGACGGGTCGGATTGCCAAAAAGGAGGACGATCGTGAATTCATCGTCGAAAGAACTATACACGGAGCAGATTCGTACTTACCTTGCAGCGCTGGAACGCGGCGACGTCGGCGCGATTTGCGCATTGTTCACACCGGACGCGCAAATCTTCTCGCCGTTTCTCGGCTGGATGAAGCCGGCGCCGTTCTTTGCAAAGGTCAATGCGGCGTCGGGCAAAAGCACGATCACACCTATCGACATTTGCGTGAGCGCGACTGGAGCTCCGCGCGCGACGGGTTACTTCATCTACGACTGGGGACTGAAAGACGGTTCGGCGGTGCGCTTTGAATGCGTCGATGTATTCGAATTCGATGAGAACGCAATCATCGAACGGATGATCATCGTCTACGACACCTATCCGATTCGCAGCACGGTCGGCGATAAATACGCGTAGAGGAAAGACGCACTAGACACGCTAACGCGCTGGGCATGGTGCTTGCTGACGGGAAACCACATCCAACGTACTCATTGCTCGATTAGAGGACATTGAACATGGTGAACAACCGCCCTTGCACCGCGACCTGCGTTATCGACGGCATGCCGGTTACTCTGACTTTCTATCCTGACAGCGGCATACTGCGAATCGCCGATCCTTCGGGCGCGTGCATCAAGGAAACGCGCTGGCACGCGTCGTGGCGCTCGCTGCTGGACGAGTTCCGCCGCTTCGGCGAGCGCGCGGCGATGCAAGGGCCGGGCGTGGAGGCAATGGTGAGCCGCATCGTCGACAGCACCGATCACTCGACGACGCAATCCGCTTTGGCATAAAAGAACCGCGAGGCAGCGGCGTCGAAACCCGCTGCCTCATGCACTGCTTCGAATAGCAACGCCTAGCGCCTTTATTTCACTGGCCAAAGTAAATAGTGCATTGCGGGCCGCGGGAACAGCGCATATTTTGCCGGCTGCCGGCTTCTGAGCGCCCTGCCGCGACGCCTCCATAGGAAACGTTTTGCGTCGGCTGCGAAGCGCCTCCGGTGGGCTCGCTCAACGACATGTCGGTCGTGGCCTGTGCCGATTCGTTCGCATGGTTCATCAGCCTTTCGCTGGCGGGCGTCGCCGTCGATGTCCCAACGCCAGGCTCGCTCGTCATGTCGCCTGCGCTCGCGGCACGCGGCGCGAGAAAAAGAAGAGCGCTCACAAACACCATCACTAATCGTAGTTTCATGTCCAGACTCCTTGAATCCGGCGCAGCAGTGTCGTCCCTCCTCGAGAATCGATCCGTGTAAAAAGCCAGCGTGGCCAAGCCTGGGACCAACGAAAAACCAGTTGTGACGCGGGCCTGCTGCATGGACTCGTCGAATGAAACGGATAGCGAGTCGCCCGCACCTGGCGGCCGGCGTGCCTGCGCGTACGATGATTGGCGCTCGGACGCCGCAGCCGGAAAAACACGGATTGTCCTCTCCGCTATTTCTTTTATAGTTCGGCCGGCGCGGAATTCAATCCGGCGACGCGGAACCGGTGAACGATCCCGGTTGCGCAGCCGGCAGTCCCAGTCGACGCTTAAATGCGAGAAAATCAGTTCAAACGGTGCGTGCATTACGCTCGCAGTGCGTTATGATGACGACATAACCACAAGACTGGCCCCGCACATGCACCGTTGCGAAACGGAGCGTGCACATGAGACGGCCGCCCAATGTCAGTGCATCGCCCCCATCGTTTTTTCCAATTTCGATTAATGACCTCACCGCGGACGGACGCCATTTAAATGGACTCCAATCTTTCGCGGGTTTTCCTCGCAATCTGCATTTGACAGAACGCTGACGCTTTAGAAGGACGAATATCTTATGGACGAAAGGAAGCGAGATAGCATGATTGCGTATCTCCGCCATCGCATGGAAGAGTTTGGCATCAAGCCGGAAGACCTTGCCGCCGTGCTGGCATCCGAACCGGTCGCGGAAAAGAACGCACGCTACCGCAGCGCGACGGGAGACAGTTGGGACGGCCAGGGCGAAATGCCTCAATGGTTGAAGCAGGCCATTAGCGCAGGACAATCTATCGACCACTTTGAATTATCGGCGCCGCCCGCGCCCACGCCGCAGCCGAAAAAACGCGTCGACTGGAAAAACGACCCGTTCGCAGGCAGTCCGCTCGCGCGCTCGAACGAACACTAAGCGGCAAGCGCCGCGCTAACGCGGCACATCACAGGTTGGCAAACTGGCCGGTGCACGAGTGCTTGCACTGCGTCGCGGCGTCGCTCGCTCTGGGCACGGCATACTGCGGCGCGTCGATAAAGGCGCTCAACTGACGCACGATTTGCCAGAACACCTTGTCGAATAAACGAGCCCGTTCGGGTTCGGTGACGTCGTCCGCGAGCGGATTGGCGAGATTCCATTGAGAAAGCGCGGGACTGCCGGGAAAGACCGGCGCATGCGGCGCAGCGACGCCCGAGTCGAGCGCGACCACGAAATCCATGCGCGGCGCCCATTCGCCGGTGAATTCAAGCCAGCTTTTCGGGCATAGCACGCCGAGGTCGGAAACGCCCGGCCGCAATTGCGTTATCGCAAGCGGATGCACTCGCGCGGCCGGTTCCGGGCCCGCGCTGAAAGCCTCGAACCGGTGTCCGGCCAGTTCCCGCAACAAAGCTTCGGCCATGATGCTGCGTGCTGAATTCTCTCGGCAGAGAAACAGCACTTTATATTTCTTGGTCACGCTTACCCCGTACCGTGTTTTTAGTCTCTTGTATGTGCGATTGTGCCCGCAGAGTCTTGCGCCCCCGTGACACTACGATGTCTTTATTCCGCGCGCTACGGGAATTTGCCCCTGGAGCGGGCGGATCAAGAAACCGCCGACCGGATGATCAGAAGCGCAGCCCGTTGAGGAACTGGAACCAGAGACTGGACAAGCCACCGGCTGTATCGGCTTCTTTCGCCGTTTCTTTAGCGGGTTCTTTAGCGGTCTCTTTTGCGGCACGCGCGCGACGACCGGCAGTGTCTTCCGCGCCGGCGCCCATCGTGGCCGATTCCGACGAGCCGGCGGCACTTGCGTGCGAGGCGGCATCTGCCGCTTCCGCGGCCTCTGTAGAAGCATTATTCGCTGCCGCCTCGCGCCTCGAAGCGTGCAAGGCGGCCACACTGTCGGCAATCTGCGCGGCGCGCCCCGGCTCGCATTGGCGTCCGAGCAATACGCCGAACACGACATCGCGGTTGTGGCCTTCGTCGGCAAAACGCATGGCGAGCGACACCATCTCGGCGTACGCGGCCTCGTCCGCCGCACGCGCCGCCGCCTCGCGCTCCGCCTGCGCCTGTTGATGGCGCGCGCGCTGCGCTTCCCATTCGCGCATCTGCTCGGTGTACACGGCGTCGTAAATCTTGCGCTGAGCCGCGTCCGAGAGGATCGCGTAGGCGTCCCTGATCTCCTGAAAGGTGGCGCGCGCAACTTCCTCGGAACCCGCGTTGCGGTCCGGGTGCCACTTCATTGCGGCCTTGCGGTACGCGCGTTTGATCTCTTCGTCGGTGGCGTGCATGGGCACGCCGAGCGTGTCATAGAGAGTTGCCATTTGCGTGCTGGACCTTGCCGGGTATCGTGTCGCGGATCATCGTAGCACGCGATAAACGGCTCGATCATGAAGCGGCGCGCACGCGCCTGACTGCAGAACGCGCCAATAGAGCCCACGAAAAATGCCAAAAAAAAGCCTCGCCAGCAATATGGCGAGGCCGAGTCCCATGTCAAGGAGTGTCATGGAGGAGACGCTTCGATCATAGCGGCCTGCCCGCTCCAACCTAAACAATTGTTCGCCATATGCTTATCGGCGCGGCATGGTCGGCGATCGCGGCATCGCGGCCATCGCGGCATGCACGTCGCGGTTATATCGTTAGAACAAAAAGTCGCTTCGTGCCGCACGCCTCGCTGATTAAGATGGTGCTTCATAGTCCGGTTCGCCCCGGCGCGCTTGTGCGCAACCCGCGCGAAGCGCCGTGAGCCGCTACCGAAGGAGCATTTCGTTGACCAGTTTCGATCATCACCGCCGCCCGCTCGTCGTCGGCATTGGCGGCACGACCCGCGCAGCTTCGTCGACCGAACGCGCACTCGGCTTTGCGCTGCGCGGCGCGGAAGCCGCGGGCGCCAGGACCCGGCTCTTTGGCGGCACGTTTCTGCATAGCCTGCCGCACTATGCGCCCGAACACAGCGAACGCACCGACGAACAGCTCGAATTGATCGAAGCCGTGCGCCACGCCGACGCGCTGATCATCGCGACGCCGGGCTATCACGGCGGCGTCTCCGGTCTCGTCAAAAACGCGCTCGACACGCTCGAGGAACTGCGCGCCGACGAGCGTCCGTATCTCGACGGCCGTGCGGTTGGCTGCATCGTCACGGCTTATGGCTGGCAAGCGGCGGGTTCGGTGCTGACTTCGCTGCGCTCGATCGTCCACGCGTTGCGCGGCTGGCCGACGCCGTTCGGCGCGGGCATCAACACGCTCGAGACGCGCTTCGATAGTGTCGATACCTGCTCCGACGCGAAGGTCGTCGACCAGCTCGCCACCGTCGGCCAGCAAGCCGCGCAATTCGCGCTTGCGTTCACCGCTCATCGTGCGCCAGGTCCGAGCGCATCGGGCGTTCAGGTTCAGCAAGCGCAGTCCGCGCGTCTGCTGCACGCGGTTTAAAGCTCGGGCTCGAAGCCCCCGTTAGAAAGTTATCGTTTACAGCGCCCCTGGTTTCGCGTCGTCTCGCTACGCGAACGAGGGGCGCCTGCATTCGTGCGCATGGTGCAGATCATGTAGACCGTGCGGCACATAACAGACTCATCGGCCGCCTGGCGCCATAGTGTCTGCGAACCCACCAAACGCGCCGTTATCCGGTGTTCCGAAGAGCGTTGCGGAACTCCCCTGATTTGCTTGCGAAGAATGATTGGTTCACGGGCCCTTCAGTGCGGCCTACGCTTGAGCCAGCCCGCAGACTCATCCGCCGCCTGATGCAAACGCGCATGCCACGCGTCATCTGTACCGGCTTCCTGTAAAAACGCGGGCATATCCACTGCCACGATCATGAATTCACACATCCGCTATAAAGGCTACGAAGTTGCGCCGGCCGCGCAGCGTTTGCCCAATGGGCTGTTCGCCGCCAACCTGACCATCGAAAAAGCCAGCGCAAGCCACGGCCCGGCCTATTGCTTCGACGCGCTCGACTATTTCTTCGACGAAGAACATGCGCTCGCCTATGCATTCCGCTGGGGACGCATGTGGGTCGACAATCATCAGTGAGTTATTCGCAGTGACCCATCCGCAGTAACCCAGCGCCAATGACGCGGCATCGACGCTGACGCGCGCCCGCGATCGTGCACCGTAGACGCCGCGTTGCGGGGCAATGTGACAGAATAGGCGACACATCGAGTTCGCTCTCTGTACGCTTGCCATGTCCGACACATTGACAGATGTAGCCGAAGACCCCAGCCTGCGCCACTGGACATTCACGGGCACTGCCCGCGTGAAGATCGGATCGGAGGCGCACAAGCACATGTTCTGCCGCATGCTGCTGGAGACTCACGATCCCTACAAACCCGCCGTGATCGACTGGCCGGCGCTGCCGCCCGACGCGCTCGCGCGGCTCTGCTCGCTGCCGATCTGGGACATCGCCGTGCAAACGGAAGGCCGCGCGTCGATCAACGTTCACACTTACGCCGCGCAATTGCAGGACCCGCTGCTGCGCGAAGCCATCACGATGGACGGCGACGAAGAAGCCCGTCACAAGCGCGTGCTCGCGAAGCTGATTGCGGCCTACGGCATCGAGATCGCGCCCGAGCCGAATTATCCGGCGCCGCGCGATCCCGAATGGGCGTGGATGCGCACAGGCTATAGCGAGTGCATCGACAGTTTCTTTGCGTTTGGCCTGTTTCGCGCCGCGCAGCAATCCGGCTATTTTCCAGAAGCGCTCGTCGAGACTTTCGAGCCCGTGATTCAGGAAGAAGCGCGTCACATTCTGTTTTTCGTCAACTGGGTTGCATGGCATCGACGTAACATGCCGCTATGGCGCAGGCCGTGGCACGCATTGCGTGTGGCCGCGATCTGGGTCGTGCTGATCTGGGATCGCGTGGCGATTGCGAGAGGCATCGACGCAAACGGCGTGGCACGCGATTCGAATTTTCTGCCCGCGAACAGCAGCGTGATCGGCAAGGGGCTGGACACGCCCGAACTCATCGAGCTATGTCTCGCGGAAAACGAGCGCCGCATGAGCGGCTACGATGTGCGGCTGCTGCGTCCGCGACTCGTGCCCGCGCTTGCCCGATTCGCGCTGCGCTTTTTTATCCGGCGTTCGCGCGGCCCGGACACTGAACCATAAGGAGAACGGCCATGACATGGACCGTCGATGAACAGCTCGCGTTGAGCGCAACCGAAGCCGTCGCCGCGATCCAGTCGGGCCGGCTCAATGCAACCGATTATGTCGCGACGTTGCTCGCGCGCGCGGCCGCACTTCAGACGCTCAACGCGCTGACCGTGATCGATCTCGACGGCGCGCTCGCCGCGGCACGGCGCATCGACGCGCTGCCCGCCGAAGCAAAAGCGCAACTGCCGCTTGCCGGCCTGCCGATCGTCGTGAAGGACAACATCAATACGATAGGGTTGCCGACCTCGGCGGGCACACCGGCTCTCGCAGGCTTCGTGCCGCAGACCAATGCGCGTTCGGTGCAACGGCTTCTCGATGCGGGCGCAATCATTCTCGGCAAGGCCAACATGCACGAGCTCGCGTTCGGCATCACGAGCAGCAACCTCGCGACGCATGCGGGCCCTGTGCGCAATCCGTACGACCCTGCGCTGATTCCGGGCGGCTCGTCGGGCGGCACTGCGGCGGCGATTGCCGCGCGCATCGTGCCCGCGGGACTCGGCACCGACACCGGCGGCTCGACGCGCATTCCCGCTGCGTTGACAGGCACCGCGGGCTTTCGTCCGTCAGTCGGCAATGGCGGCGCCGAGCGGCGCTATGACGACGCGTACGGCGTCGTGCCGATCAGCCACACGCGCGATACGGTCGGTCCGATGGCGCGCAGCGCAGCCGACATCGCATTGCTCGACGGCGTGATTACCGGCGCCGGCCCGCTGCCCGCCGTCGCATTGAACGGCTTGCGTATCGGCTTGCCCGCGCCGTTGTGGGCAGGACTTGAACGACAGGTCGAAGACGTCGCGCGCGCGGCGCTCAAAAAGCTCGAAGCAGCAGGCGTCGTATTTGTACCGGTCGCGATGAGCGAACTCGCGGATCTCAACGGCATGGTCGGCGGACCGATCGCGATTCATGAAGCGCGCGTCGACCTGCAAGCGTGGCTCGCGGCCAATCAGGCGCCGGTGCAAACCGTTGCGGAGATCGCGGCCCGCATCGCGAGTCCGGACGTGCGCGCGATCTACGACGAAGTGCTCGCCGGCACGCTCGACCCGCACTATGAGGCAGCGCTCAATCACTGGCGGCCGCTGTTGCAGGCTTATATCGCCGCCACTTTCGCCGGCGAGCGTCTCGACGCGCTGCTGTTTCCGACCACGCGGTTGGCCGCTGTGCAGATCGACGAGATCAACGGGTCGTCGACGGTGTCGATAGACGGCGCGCCGCCGATCGACACGATGGAAGCCTTCTTGCGCAACACCGATCCTGCGAGCACATCCGGCATTCCTGGCTTGTCGTTGCCTGCGGGAATCAGCGCGCAAGGCTTGCCTGTCGGCCTGGAAATCGACGGGCCGCTCGGCAGCGACCGGCGCCTGCTCGCCATCGGCGTTGCAATCGAACAGCTACTCGGCGAAATACCGCCGCCCGTGTTATAGACCCGACACAAGATGCCGCTAAAAAAAGCTCTGATTCACGCGCCGACCGACACACTGGCGAATCCGCAATCCGTTGTTCAATCTCATCACCGCAGTCCTGCAAATCGCGGCGCGCGCCATGTCAGGCGAGCCGCGGCGCTACTCGGCATTGCGCTTGCCGCTGCGGGCTGCGCGCGTCTCGCAGCCATCGATTCCAATGCGTTATGGAAGATCGTCGATATTCGCTGCGTGCCGGCAGAACAGGCGACCGGCACACCGGGTCAATGCACGGCGGTGAACCTCGACAAACGCTACGCGATCCTAAAGGATATTGTCGGACGCTCGCAGTATTTGCTGATTCCGACGGATCGCGTGAGCGGTATTGAAAGTCCGCAGGTGCTCGCGCCGCATGCGCCAAGCTATTGGGCCGACGCGTGGGCCGCGCGGAGCTACGTGAACGGCGCCGTCAAACGGACGCTCCCCGATAATCAGTTGGGCCTGGAAATCAATTCGCAATTTCGCCGCACGCAGAACCAGTTGCATATTCACATCGACTGCATGCGCGCCGATATCAGCGACGCACTCGCGCGGCACGCGAAAGACGTGCCGGGCACATGGCATTGGGACACGCTCGACGGCGACCGATACCGGATCATGCGCGTGACCGCGCTGACCGGCGCGAGCGATCCATTTCGCCTCGTCTCGCTCGACAACCCGGACTCCGATGCAATGGCGATGCAAACCATCCTCGTGACGGGCGCGGGGGCGTCCGCGGAGAAAGACGGCTGGCTGGTCGTGAACAGCGGCCTCGATGCGGATAACGGCAGCGGTTCAGCCGAGGGGCTGCTCGATCACGCATGCCGTCTGGCGGACGCGTCGTAGCCGTCCCAAGTGCTGCTGTTGCGGCATATGAGCACGCACGCCATCACCAGGGCCGGCGCACCGAGTCCTGATAGTGCGTGAGAATGAAATGCGCGACGTCGTCCGAGTGATACGCGGCCACCAGTTGCGCGACCCACGGCTGGCCGCAATCGGCGTCGCGCACGGTCAGCACGCCGGCATAGGGCGAGCGCGCATCTTCCATGCCGATGCTGTCGCGCGCCGGATAGAGTCCCGCCTGCTGCGCGCTCGCATTGTCGATCACGACAACGGCTGCATCGCTCAGCGCCGTTACGAGCCGCTCGCGCGGCAGCGCGAGCAGCTTCAGATTGAGGCGGTTGGCAGTCACATCGCGCAGCGTCGCGTGAAGACCGGCGCGGTCGTTGAAAGTCAGCAGCGTGTAGTTTTGCAGCAGGATCAGCGCGCGTGCCATACCGTCGCGATCGGCGGGAATGACGATCGTCGCGCCTCGCTGGATCTGCGTGAGGCTCGTCAGCTTGCGCGAATAAAGCGCCATCGGCAACGTGACGGTCGTCGCTACTTCGGAGAGCGCGTAGCCATGCTTTTCGCGCGATGCTGCGAACGCGGGGCCGTCCTCGAAGCTCGCGGCGTCGATCCGATGCGCGGCGAGCGCGGCATCGATCCGCGCACCGTCGTCGAATGTCACGACGTCGATGTCGAGTCCACGCGACGTTGCCACGCGCCGCACTTCGGCCATGATTTCAGCGTGCGCGCCGCGCGTTACACCGACTTTGACGGCGGCTTTCACATCGCCGCTGTTTGCTTGAGGCTGCACGCCATACGCGGCGATTGCCGCCCCGCCGAGCAATGCGGCAGCGATCGTGGCACGCATATAACCTCGCAGTGTCATCCGTCGACATCCCGCAAGAGAGTTCTGAAGCCGATATGCGACGCCGGCAGATCCGCTTCCTGTTGTTCACGCGACGAGGCGCGATAGCGCACACAGTAATCGCGCGAGCAGAGGAACGAGCCGCCCTTGATGACCATAGGCGTGTCGTGCCTGCGCGTGGACGGCGCGACCGCCGCGGTGTCGCCGTTCGTATGCGGCTGATGCGCGCCGGTGTAGACGTCCTTGGTCCACTCCCATGCATTGCCGATCATGTCGTACAGCTTGAAGCCGTTCGCCGCGTAGCAGCCGACGGGCGCGAGACCCACATGCCCGTCGTCGTTCGTATTGAGCACGGGGAACACGCCTTGCCAGTAGTTCGCGGCGGGCTTGCCCTGTGCATTGCGCGGCGCCGTGTCGAGATCGGCGCCTTCGTTGCCGCCCTTCGCCGCGTATTCCCATTCGGCTTCGGTCGGCAGATCGCGGCCAAGCCACCGCGCGTACGCCAATGCATCGGCTTGCGTGACCAGCGTCACGGGCTGGTTCATCAGACGGTCGATGCCGCTGCCCTCGCCTTGCGGATGCCGCCACGACGCGCCCTTCACCCACGTCCACCATGCGAGGTCGCGTGCGTCCATTTCCGCGCGCGTCGGCGAGTGAAAGACGGCTGCACCGCCCTGCTTTTCCGCGTCGGTGACGTAGCCGGTCGCGTTGACGAAAGCGGCGAACTGCGCGTTCGTCACGTCCGTCTGATCGATCCAGAAGCCGCCGACGCGCGTGCGGCCGTCGCCCGCCGGTCGTTCGTCCTGATAGCCGCGCGTGCTGCCGAGCACGAATGTGCCGCCATGCAGATGCACCATGCCGGCCTTCGGATCGTCACGCCATCCGGCGGGTAAACCGGCGTAGCGCTCGCACTGTGTTTCGGAGCCGAGCGGCGCGAGCGAACGCGCGCGGTTCAGCTCGTCGAAACCGCTGGTTCTTGCAGGCCACGCTGCCGCCACCGCGAAAGCCGCGCCGAAGGCCGCAATGAAGACCGCGACGAAGAGGCCGCCAAATGCAGCAAGTGTTCTTGCTCGGATGCGCGTCCTACTCATGATGCTGTGCCCGACATGATTGCACTCACGCGCTCGCTCAGTAGTAGCCGCGCGGCCGCAACGGTTCGACACCGCCCACGCCGGACATGTAGGCATTCCACTGCTGCACGAGTCCGTCGATGATCGAAGGATTCTGCGCGGCCACGTCCGTCGTTTCGCCGCGGTCCGAGGTCATGTCGTAAAGCTGCCAGTGACCATCCACGGGACCGAGCGGCGGCTCCGTCCACAAGGCTTTCCACTTGCCGTCCGCGCTGCGCAGATAGCCGCGGCCGTACGCTTCATCGCCGAACGATGCCGTGTGCACGTCCGCATTCGACTGATCGGTCAGGACAGGCAGCAACGATTGCCCGGTGATGGGATACACATAGCGGTTGTTGTAAATCACCTTGCCCTTGTTCTGATCGACGCCTGTCAGCGAGTTGATCAGCGCAGGCGCGGGCTGCGTCGGCGGCGTAACGCCTGCGACGGCAAGGAAGGTCGCCGTGTTGTCGGTGACGTGCGTAAAGACGCGCAATGCCGGCTTCTGCGTCGTCTGGCCAGGCAAGCGCACGATCAGCGGCGTGGATACTCCGCCTTCCCCGGAATAGCCCTTCGTCAGACGGAACGGCGTTGCGCTGACTTCCGCCCAGCGCAAGCCGTATTGCAGACGCCGCGCGTTCTGCAGGCCGTTGTCGGTGCCGAGCGTCGAATAGACAGGCTCCGCGGCATTCGCCGTATCGGTCGCGCGCGGGTCCGCGCCGGAGTCGATCGGCCAGCCTTCGGCGCCGTTATCCGACTGGAACATGATGAACGTGCTGTCGTATTCGCCGATGTCTTTCAAATGCTGGATCAACAGACCGATGTTGTGGTCGAGGTTCTCGACCATGCCGGCATAGATCTCCATGTAGCGCGCCTGCGCTTTCTTTTCATCCGCGGAAAGGCTTGCCCATGACTTGTTCACAAAGCCCGGACCATAGTCGGAATACCCTTGCGCTGCACTATGAACGGCGCTCACGTATTTCGCGTTGGTGGTGCCGTTATTCGCGCTGGCCGGCGTGGCAGTCAGCGTTTCTGCGGCGCCCGCGTAGGGATTAAAGTCGGCGGGAATAATGCCGAGTGCTTTTTGCCGAGCGATGCGCGCCGCGCGAATGACGTCGTAGCCAGCATCGTACTTACCGGCATAGTTGTGCAGGTACGGTTCCGGCACCTGCAAAGGCCAATGCGGCGACGTGTACGCGGCATAAGCAAAAAACGGCTTGCCGTCTTTTCTATTTGAATCGATGTAGGAAATAAGCCTTTGCGTATAGAAGTCCGTCGAATAGAACACGGCCGGATTGCCGCCCGCGCCGCCGGGCTGACCCGGCTGTCCGGGCTGCACGTACTGCCCGTCTTCCGTATAGTTCTTCGAGCCCGCAGGCTCATGCGCGAAGTGATTGGCCGCCGCGCCGCCGAGCAGCGCATAGCTATGCTCGAAACCCCATTGGTCGGGCGTCTGTCCGCTGCCCGTTGCACTGCCGGCAATGCCCGAGCCGATATGCCACTTGCCCGCCATGTACGTGTGATAGCCCGCGTCCTTCAGCAGTTGCGCGACCGATAACGCGCGGTCGTTCAGATAGCCTTCGTAGCCTGGCAGACCTTTGCGTTCATCGGTCGGCACGCCCATGGTGCCTTCGCCGACCAGATGGTGATCGGTGCCTGAAATAAGCATCGCACGCGTGATCGCGCAAACGGTGCCCGTATGATGGTTCGTGAGAATGCGTCCGGATTGCACGAGCGCATCGAGATTCGGCGTATTGATTTCGCCGCCGAACGCGTGAATATCCGAGTAGCCCAGGTCGTCCGCCATGATGTACAGAATGTTCGGGCGCTTCGCGGCGACAGGCGCGGAAACCGGCGGCGTGGGAGACACACCGTCCGAACAGGCAGAGAGCGCGACGACGCTGGCAATGACACCGGCAATGGCCGCACCGACTGCCCGCAGCCTGGGAACGGTTGGGAACGTGGATCGCTGCGACCTGGAACTCTGCATTGTTATATGACCGTGGTTGTCCGAGCCCGAAATGGTAGCAACCGGCCATTTGCCGCCCAACCAAGGTTTACTGAAAAGCAAGCGAGTTTCCGTGCTAAGGGATTGCCGCGTGTTTCGCGGCCTGGCGCGCGATCAATGATAGGTCGTCGTGGACGACTGCAGTTTCGTCAACACGCCGCGCTGAAAACGGAACCAGCCTTGCGAGCCTTGCATCATGACCTCGTCGCCTTGCCAGAACACGCGCTTGACCGTCATGCGTACACCGACGCGCTGCACCTGCGGCGGACGACGCCGGAAGTCGTACAGCACCGGGCCGGAGTCGGTTTGCACAAGCATGCGCGTGAGCGTGTCGTTTGCGCTGCTTACGTCGTCGAAATGCGCGAGAGTATTTGCGGCAAAGCGATCGAGAACATCTTTATCGAGCAGCGCGGTGAAATCGCGGCCGTCGTGCGCGAATTGCAGTTTTCCAGCGGGTGTATCGAGCGGGCCTGGGTCGTTGCTCTGTGCATGAACCGCGGTGGCGAGAGAGACGGCCGCTAATGCGGCAACGAACAGTCGTTTCATGTTGTCTTTTAGTTAGGCAAGATGTGCGGACGGCGGAGTACGAGTCCCGATTTGTTTATTCGCTTATCACCGCCATCATACCTTTCTGAAAGACCAGGACTGTTTACGCGATCGATGCGTGTCGACGTTTCTTCATCTCTTCATGCGAAGGGCAAAGGAAGCGGCGAACGGACTTATCCGCCGCTTCGTGCTTCCTGCTTCCTGCTTCGTGCATCAAAAGCGAGTGCGGACACCTGTCGTCAATTCAAGCTGATTCGACGCGCCGAACGTGCTGCCGACCGTATAGCCGCCATGCAGCTTCATGTAATCGCCGGCAAGGTACACCTCGGTACGCTTGGACAGGTGATAGAACCCGGACCAGTAGAGCGTCTCCTTGTAGCCGTTGTGCAGACCGGAAGTCGGATCGAACGCGCCAATGTTCGCGTTCGGAATATTGCCGTCGGCGTTATACGCTGCATTCTTCACGCGCATCTGCTGATAGCCGAGTTCGTAATCGAACGGGCCTTTCGGCGCCAGCTTGAGCGATACGGTCCACGCGTTGTCCTGACGCTGACCGAGCGCGCCCTGGTTGCCCAGGTAGCGGAAATAGCCGGCGTTGGCGCGCAGAATTCCAAATGTATAGTTTCCACCAACGGAATACGACTGGTTCGTGATGCCCGCGCGATTCACATGGCTATAGAACGCGGACACGTTAAACGGGCCGCCGTTGTAGCCCAGTGCCGCCTGATAATTGGAGTTCGAGCCGAAACTCGTCGAATTGCCGAACGCGTAGCCCGCGCTCGCGAAGATGCCGTTATTGAAGAGTTTTTTCCACGCAACGCCGTTGTTATAGCGCGTACCCGTCGCGCTGCCCGCATAAAAGATCATCTGCTTGAAGTTGTTGGCATTCGTCCAGCCGCCCTCCTCGGTAGTGAGGCGCGCACTGCCGTACGGGTCGCCATAAATGGCGGCTGCATCGCGAGCAATGGTGTTCTGAAAACCCGCCGTGATCTTGCCGAAGCTGTCGTTCTCGATACCGACCCACGCGTCGCGGTCGAAGATCTGACCCGGATCTTCCATCTCGCCGTTAGCTACCACGTATTCGCTTTCGAGCCGGAAGATGATCTTCGAGCCGCCGCCAATATCTTCCGCACCCTTCAGGCCCCAACGGCTGCCGCTGAACCACGGCTCGCCATCGATACCCATGCCGATGACGTGCGCGCCGTTCGCATTGGCATGCGACTGGTAGGTCGGCACGCTCAGGTCCATCAATCCATAAAGCTGCACGCTGGACTGAGCGTGAGCGCCGGTTACCCCGCAAGCACCGGCTGCGACCGCGAGAGTCAGGTATCGTTTCTTCAAGTTTGTCTCCTCAAGTTGCTACGTTGAAAATCTGATTGTTCTGGTCGTAATTTGGATAACTAAGCAGATTCGCCGATGCTTCGGATTACGGCGCTTGCGACTATTCGAAATGCTTCGCGCGGAGGATGTAGCCGAGACCTCGCAGCGTCATGATCTGCGCGCTCGACCTGGCGAGATGCTTGCGCAAACGATGAATGTAGATGTCGATGGCGTCCGCGCTTGGCTCGTCGTCCAGGCTGAAAACGCTTTCCATCAGCACGGACTTCGACACTGTCTTGCCTTGCCTCAACATCAATGTTTCGAGGACGGTATGCTCGCGGCGCCGCAGCGCGAGGCGCTCGTCGTTATGAAAGAACTCCCTTGTATCGGAGATGTATTGCAAGTCGCCACAGATGAGGCACGACGACATGCCGCCCGATTGCCGGCGAATCAGCGCCTTGATACGCGCGACGAGCTCGCGCACATCGAATGGCTTGACCACATAATCGTCGGCGCCTGCGTTGAAGCAATCCACTTTGTCGTCGGTCGAACCATGCGCGGTCAGCATGATGACCGGCACCATGTCGCCGCGGCGGCGCAATCGTGCGAGCACTTCCTTGCCGTCCATTCGCGGCAGCCGAAGATCGAGCACGACGACGTCGTAGTGTTGCGTCGTCAGCATGGTGTCCGCGCACTCGCCGTTAGGAACGCAATCCACCGCGAAATTAGCGAGGCGCAGAAGATTGACGGTCCAGTGTGCAAGCTCGCTGTTGTCTTCAACCAGTAGTAGCTTCATCGGACCTTCCATTGATTAATCGACCAGAAGGCGCTCGCCATGCCACGTGAGTTTCTTTCAGAAAGTCGCGCTCCCGCGTCACGCAGACAGCATGCTGTAAGCGGACGACTGCTTGCATCCTGTGGTGCCGGTTCTCAACGTAGCCTCGCTCGTACTGCTTCGCTCCGCCTCGTTGCAATCACGCCGCGATTATGGGAGGACAAATCCTTCTCTCCGCTTTCATGGCGACCCGTTTTCCTTAGGGGAAATCCATGATGCATAGTGAAGCAATTGCACAATTCGCGATTGCGCGGCGACTTTTTTGAACCGTTGAGCCGATCGTTGAACGACGTTTCTTAAGATTCCTTAAGGGTGAAGTCGCGGGTAGCAAGACGCGGCGTGAGTCGTTAATCGGCAGAACGGTTCTTTCGCAGCCGTAGCGCAATGCAATCCCGAAGAAATTGGTTCCGGCGCCGTCTATTGGCCTTTAGCATCGGGTCTAAACTTGCATCCGATCGATTCAGCCGATGGCGATTTACCTCGACGACACCCAGCGCAACGCAATCGCCAGGCTCTCCATGAGCCGCGCCTGGCGCACACAATGGCCGACATGGGCGCTCATCGTCGCGATCTACGGCGGATGGTTCGGCCTCGCGACGCACGCTCGCGTGCTCGGCTTGCCGCTCACCACGGCGCTGCTTGCTCTCGTGAGCGCGTGGTATATGTCGTTGCAACATGAATTGCTCCACGGCCACCCCACGCGCTCGGCGCGGCTGAATGCACTGCTTGGCTTCGCGCCGCTGGCGGTGTGGTTTCCGTACCGCGTCTATCGCGACTCGCATCTTCAGCATCACGACGATCCACAGTTGACCAAGCCAGGGCACGACCCGGAAAGCTATTTCGTCGACGGTGAAGTGTGGGAACGCGCCGGCTGGGCGATGCGCGCGCTTCTCACGTGCCGCAACACGCTGGCCGGTCGCCTGCTGCTCGGACCGGCTTTCGCCATTGCGGCGACGGGCGTTGATGCGCTGCGCAAAATCAAACGCGGCGATTGGCGCGACCTGCCCGCCTGGCTTGCGCACTTCGCCGCACTCGCCGCGCTAACCGCGTGGCTGCAATACGTTTGCTCGATTCCGGCGTGGGTGTTCATTCTCGGCGTCGGCTATGGGGCGCTGTCGCTTGGCTCGCTTCGCTCGTTCCGCGAGCATCGCGCTGCGCACGAGTGCGCACATCGCACGGTTATCAATGAAGCAGGCCTGTTCTGGCGGCTGCTTTATCTGAACAACAATTTCCATCTCGTCCACCATGACTTGCCGCACGTTCCGTGGTTCGCGCTGAGGGCGGTCTATGAGGCGTCCCGCGAGCAGTACATCGAACGGTCGGGAGGATTTCTGGTCGCGGGTTATGGCGAATGGATAAGGCGCTACGCGTTCGTCCCGGCTGAGAACCCGGTGCATGACCGGCCGCGCGGGTTTGCGCCTGCATTCAAGGAACCTGCGATGTATGCAGGGAAGGCGCTGCTCATCGCTGCATCGCGCGATGAATCCGAGAACCGTTAGCTGTCGGAACCGAAAATAGTCCCGCTTTTCGTGGCGCGGTAGAATCCGAGCTAACGCTCGCTTCCTGCCATGCCGCACCATGAAAACGACCAGACGTCCCTCGTTAAAACCGCGCAAGCTTCCCCAGCAATCGCGCGCACAACAAACCGTGGCGACGACACTCGAGGCCGCGGCGCTCGTTCTCGAAACCAAAGGCTCAGACGGCCTCAACACCAATCTGGTCGCACAGCGCGCCGGTGTCAGCGTGGGCACGCTGTATCAGTACTTCCCCAACAAGGACGCGCTCATTGTCGCGCTGAGCAAACGCGAGCTCGCCGTGTTCCTTGCGGAAGCGGAAGGCGCGTTGAACGAGCCGACGGGCCAGAGCGCATTGAAGCACCTGATTACCGTCTCGGTGCGCCAGCAACTGCGCCGCCCGGCGCTTGCGCGCGTGCTCGATTTCGAGGAAAACCGCCCCGCCATTGCCAGGGAACTGGCCAGGTCCAAAGCGGCATTTCGCGCGGTCATCGAGCAGATTCTGGCGCGCGACGACATCCCGCCGCAGCCAGACATGCAGATCGCCACGGATGATCTCGTCGCCATCGTTCGCGCGATCGTGGACGGCGCCGGAGAGCGCGGCGAAACGGACCGCGCAGCGCTGGAAAGGCGCGTTGGGCGCGCGTTGTGGGGCTATCTGGGCATCGTGGATAACCCTCTTCCGAAGCCGCGGAGCCGCAAATAGAACGTGGACAAAATACGAGTAGTCGCTCAGCTTGCCGTCCCCTCTTCGCGCGAAAGCCTTTGCCCGCGGAGGACTAAGCGCTGCTAACACCCGCTCTCTAATGCGAGTTTCAAAACTGAGCGCTTGCTCGCAAAATAGGTTCTGTGAAGCGCGGCAACGTTCGCGCGCTTCACAGAACCTATTAACGTTTTCTGCGAGTTCGACTATGAATCTTCACAAAGAAGCCAAGCTGAACCACCTGAGCTTTCCCACTAACGACGTCGCTGAAACGGCCGCCTTCTTCGAAAAGTACCTGGGCTGCGAGGTCGCCGCTGCCGGCGAGCATCGCCTGCTCAAGCGCGACGGCTTCGACATCGTGCTCGAGCATGTCAGCGAAGAGACACCTGTCTGGCCTAAAAACTTTCACTTCGGTCTCGAAGTCGCCACCCTGAACGATCTTCGCACGCTTCACGACGAGTTCCTGAAGGGCGGCGTTCAGATGGAAACAGGCGTCTTCAACAACACACGCGGGTCGCGGTTCTTCTGCCGCGCGCCCGGCGGCGTGCTCATCGAGATCAATACTCGCGAGGACATGCAGGAGCAATGGCGCAAGCTGTTCTAGCGTGAATGCGAAGACCCACGCGATCGTCTGGCTTTCACCACGGCACCACTCGCCCGAGATAATCGAGGTAATGCAAACCGCCGCGGCCCTCGTAAGCCTCCATCGTATCGAGCAGATTCGGGATGCTCTCTTCGATACTCAGGCGCGCTTCAGGGCCGCCCATGTCCGTGCGTACCCAACCCGGCGCCATCAGCAGCAAGGTTCGCGGATCATTGGCATGGCGTGCAGCAAAGCTACGCATGAACATGTTCAGCGCGGCCTTGCTGCCGCGGTAAACCTCGTAGTTGCCGTTCACGTTGTTGGTCACGCTGCCCTGGCCCGAAGACATCACGCCGATGGTGCCGCCCGGTTCAACCAGATCGTGCAAGCGCTCGATCACCCGCATCGGACTGAGCGAATTGGTCACCATCACGCGCACGAATTCCTCGGTCGATACGTCCGCGATCGTTTCGCGATCGTCGTTCTTGACGCCGGCATTCACGAAGAGCATATCGAGTCGACGGCCTGCAAGGCGCGCGCGCAAATCCGCAATCTGCTCAGGCACGGTTATATCGAGCGTTTCGATTTCGAGTGCGCCTTGAAGATCGCGAAGCTTCTGCATCGAATGGGCGCGGCCGGTCGCAATCACGCGCCAGCCGCGTTTCAGATATTCGGCGGTCATCGCGAGGCCGAGACCGCGCGATGCACCGACAAGCAGAACCGTCTTTTGCCGATTGATGGTTTCCACAATCATCTCCCCGTCGTTAAGCAATTCGATCGGGAAAATATAGTCGCTCGTGACGACTGCCGGAAGGCGCGACAGATGCATTCATAACCTGCGGCAAACGCCTCGTCCCGCACGCGAATGTTACGATCGGACATGCCCGAAACCGACCTCAATCTATTGATTGCGCTTGAAACGCTGCTCGACGATGGAAGCGTGGCGGGCGCTGCCCGCCGCCTGGGCCTGAGTGCCTCGGCAATGAGTCGAACGCTGGCGCGGCTTCGCGCTACAACGGGCGATCCACTGTTGGTGCGCGCGGGGCGCGAGATGGTGTTGACGCCGTATGCCGAGGCGATTCGCGAACGCACGCGAAGTGCTCTTTATGAAGCACGCGCCGTTCTTCGTCCGTCGCATACTGAACCCGACTTGTCGACGTTGCGGCAGACCTTCACCATTCGCGCCAACGACGGTTTCGTCGAAGCCTTCGGCTCGCCGCTCATCGCCGCGGCAACAAAAATTGCGCCGCATGTCCGCTTGCGTTTTGCATCGAAGCCGGAGAAGAACGCGAACCCGCTGCGAGACGGTTCCGCTGACCTCGAAATCGGCGTGCTCGGCGAGATGGGTCCGGAAGTGCGCTTACAGGCGCTATTCCGCGATCGTTTCATGGGCGTAGTCAGGAAAGGCCATCCGCTCGAACGGGACGGCGAGATTACCGCTGAACGGTATGTCGCGTTCGGCCACGTCGTGGCGTCGCGACGCGCAAACGCAAGCGGCCCTGTCGACGACGCGTTGGCGCTCCTCGGCCTCGAACGCACCATCGTCGCGGTGGTGCCGGGCTTTCCCGCCGCGCTCGCGGTGGCGCGCACCTCCGATCTCGTCGCGCTCGTACCGGCTTCATTCGTCGGCGCTCACACGGCATGCCGCGAAGGCGCTGCAAGCGCCGACATCCACGCGTTCGAACTTCCGGTCGCGACGCAGCAGATCACCGTCTCCCAGATGTGGCATCCGCGTGTTGAAGTGGACCCGGTTCATCGTTGGCTGAGGCAACTGGTGTTGTCGGTATGTCGCCAACAGGTGCCGTTGTAAAGCGGCCGATTGCGGGTCGACCGCGCCCGGAACACCACACGCAACACGTCATCTTGCAACCGTAAGATGCACCACCTTCCCCGCCTCTTCCACCCGATTCCCACCCAGCGACTTCGCGCGATAAAGCGCCCCGTCCGCAGCGGCCAGCAGTTCGGCAAGCGGCTGACCCGCGTGCGTCGAATGCGCGAGGCCGATGCTGACCGTCGCCCGGACTTCCGCGCCGTTCACGCGATGCGAGACCGTCTGCGCGAAGCACTCGACAATCGCCTCGCCCACCGCTTTCCCGCGCGCTTCGTCATGGCCTGGCAACAGCGCGGCGAACTCTTCTCCGCCGATGCGCGCCAACACGGCATCGTGGCCCACCACGCGGCGGGCCACTTCAGCAAACGACCGAAGCACTTCGTCGCCGGCATGGTGACCGTAGCGGTCGTTGAGCTTCTTGAAGTGATCGAGGTCGAGCGCAAGCAGCGACAAGGGCCGGTTCTTGCTGCCTTCGCCGAGAACGCGTTCGCCTTCCTCGAAGAACCATCTGCGATTGCCAAGACGCGTCAGAAAATCGGTTTGCGATTCCTGCAGGAGCCGGCCATGCGTTTCCTCGCGGATGAGCTTGAGTAAAGTCATCGGCAGAACGACCGAATAGAGCACGCCCTCATACATGGTTATCGCGCTCGCGATCAGCAACAGGTCATTGCCATACCGCGCGACGAGCCACGGCAGGGCGAGCGCCCGCATCGCATAAGTGAGCGCGTGAATGCCCGTCACGGCGACGGCGATATAGCGCGATTGCAGGGCTTTGAAGTCGTCGCTTCGGAGTAGTTCGCGCGACGTCATGCCGCTCGCGAGCGCGATCGGGATCGCGCTAACGTAGGCCCAGACCGTGTTCTCCCAATGCGCGCCGCTCGCCATCCAGACGAGCGCCATCACGACGAGCAGCCCGAAAGACGCGGCTCGATATTGCCGTCCGTTCAGCAACGCGACACCGTGCAGCACCAGCAAATAGCCCGTCAAAATGACCAGATTGCTCAGCGCGGAACCCCACGGGCCGGGCACGTCGCGACGAAACACTGCCGCCGCGCAACCGATTGCGAGCGTCGCATAGGCGGCTGCCAGTACTCTCAACTCCGTGCTGCGCTTCGGATGACTGCGGTGCTCCCACAGCGTCATTCCGGAACTGGCGAAAAGCGTTCCGATGATCAGGAGATAGAGGGTAAGAAGATCGACATGCATCGCTGACGGAAGGGTTCAACGCCAGCAGATTGCGGCGGCTGCGGCATTTTACCGTGCCGCCGCATTCCCCGATGCAGGTGAGCTAAATGACGCCCGGTTTCTCCCGACACGCCAAAATGCGACATAAAAAGTCGCAAAACGTTGTTATTCAATCCGTTTATTTCGCAAATGCATCTGCTAACCTCAAATTGCCGATTTGTATGAGCGGGCGCCTGTGCGCCAGCTTCGCCATTCCGTTGCAGCCGGTCTGCGCAGCGAGGGGCATGCCGCGCAGGTAACGCGGCGTCTGCTTCCACGTATTCAATTTCAACCAAGGCATGGAGCACGCAATGTTGGAACGGCTGTATTCACGATCCGCCCTGATTGGCGCCTTACTGATTCTTGCCGGCTGCGGCGGTGGAGGCGGCGGCGGAGCCTCGAACCCAGGAGCCAACGGTACGGGCGCCGCGGCACCCGCGCCCGCTGCATCGGGCACGAATGTGACGACACCCACGCTGGCCGCCGCGACGCCCGTGATCGACGGCACCACGCTTGGCGACGCGAACTGGCCGACAGGCTCCACGTCTTCGGGCGGAACCGGGCAGCCGGTCAGCGGGCTTAACTGCGCGGTGCGCAGCACGGCTTACACGTACACGCATCTGTCCATCTATCAGAATGGCCGCCTGCTCGCGGTGCCGGCCAACATCGGCACGGTCGGTCCGACGATGGCCGCGCAAACGGGTTGTGCGTATCCGCTGCATACCGTCGATGCAAGCGGCAAGATCCATATGGATACGACGACCGGCGCGTCGTACACGCTCGGTCAGTTCTTTGCGATCTGGGGCGAAACGCTGGGCGCGTCGAGCGTCGCCGGGCTGAGCGGATCGCCGGTTACGATCTATGTGAACGACGGCGGCACACTGTCGAAATACACGGGCGATCCTGCGAGCCTCGTGCTTCCGCCACATGGCGAAGTCACCGTGATGGTCGGCACGCCGTTGACGCAGATTCCCACTTACACATGGACCGATCCGCCGCCGTTCGATCCGAAGCCGATCACGTTGGCCTACGGCGGCGTGGTGGGCACGACGTTCTGGCCGAACGGCAATACGTCGACGGGCGGCACCGGCGCAGCGGTCGACGGATTGATCTGTGCCGCGGGAATGGCCGAGCTGTATCACGTGCACGCGCATCTCGCGATCATCAAGGACGGTCAATGGCTCGCGCTGCCGGCCAACGTGGGCATTCTTTCCCAGTGCAACTACGAGATGCATACGCACGACCAGACCGGCATCATCCATATCGAAACGCCGACGCTCAAGACCTTCACGCTCGGTCAGTTCTTCGACATCTGGGGGCAGCCGCTTTCCAGCACGAATGTCGCGGGCATCACGGGGGACGTGGTGGCGTATATCAACGACAACGGCGATTCGCGCCGCTATATGGGCGACCTGCGCAACATCGAGTTGACTTCGCTGCGCGACGTCACGCTGCAGATCGGCACGCCGCCGATAAGCACACTCGCGACTTATTCGTGGTACGAGCCGCAGTGATGTGACGGCATTTCTGTGTGAACGCGGCGCCGACGCCGGCGCCGCGCGATCACACATCAACTACACGAAAAGCTGGCCGCTGAATTCACATCCCCGCTCTTGTAGCGCGCGACCTTCGGATAAGGACACAGCGGCCGCGTGCGGCCCGCGCCCCAATTCGCCGGCACTTCGCTGTTCGGTAGCGCGTTGCTCGCGTCGCGCGCGGTCGCGATCACGCTATCGGGCGCCTTGCCCTGCTCTACCCACGCGATCATCGGCGTCAGCATGTCGAACTGGTCGGCGGCGGGACCACCCGAACAATGGTTCATTCCGGCGACGGTATAAAGCCGCGCGAAATTGCTCGCATCGCCGCCGTTGGCCGCCATCAAGCGTTGATACCAGTCGGTCGTATCGTTCGACGAGAACACCGGGTCGCTCGTGCCGTGATACACCATCAGCTTCGCGCCGCGGCGCTTGAGTGCACCGAGGTTCGTTTCATCCGGCGGCGTCATGAACGACCACGACGATTCCGAGTAAGCGCCGCTCGTCGCGAAGATTTTCGGCGCGTCGGTATCCATGCTGAAGTTCAGCGCGTAAGACGACAACTGCGCGAGCAACGACGCGCTTTGCGGCGGCGTCGTAAATGTGAACGCAGCCGCGGCGGGATCGAGCGTGATCGAATTGGTCTGCTTCCACTGCGCCCAGCCCGCGCCGCTCACGCCGACATCGTACGGAAAGCTTGCGTAAAGCGCCGTGCCCGCGCTGTTGCGCGCGCCGGAGAATACATTGCCGATTGCATCCTTCTGCGCGGTGGTCAGGCATGTGCCGTCGCGCACGTCGCCCGAGCAGGTCGGCACGTCCGCAGCGAGGCTGAAGTTCGCCTGGCATGCCTTAATATCCTGCACCATGCCGTCCGCGGCGCCATCGAGCGCATCGCACTTCGCGATGATTCGCGAGGCCACCAGTTGCCGTTCCGCCGCGGTAAAGCCGGTCTTGATGTCGGGCAGGCCATTCGCGGTCGTTGCGGTCGCAACCTTGGCGAGTTGCTGCGCGCCCCACATTTCGCCGATAGCCGCCTTCGGCAAATGAAAGCCCGGATCGCCGGCAATGATGCCGTCGTATTCCGCCGACGACCTCGCCGCCGCCACCATCGCGTGACGCCCGCCGTTCGAGCAGCCTTCGAAATAGCTGCGATCCGGCGCCTTGCCGTACGCGGTGCGAATCGCCTGCTTGGCCATCGGCGTGAGCGTGGCGACCGTGTTGTAACCGTAGTCGATGCGCGCCTGCGGATCGAGACCGAACAGCGGGTTCTGCGACGACGAGTGGCCGGCGTCCGAGCTGATCACGGCGAATCCCATGTTCAGCGCGTCGTTGAGCGGACCGCCTCCGCCGATCTCGCCCGTCGCCGTCACGACGTTGCCGTCGAGCCCGCCGTTGGCCTGATAGAAGAAACGCCCATTCCATGCAACGGGCAGACGCATTTCGAAGCCGATCGCATACGTTTTTCCGTCGACGGCACTCACGCGCTGATTCATCTGCCCTTGCACGAGGCAATGTTCGGCAATCGGTTTGCCCGCCACCTTCAGTGTTCCAGCGGGTACGTCCTGCACGGAACTGAAGGTGGTGTTCGCGAACGACAACTTGCTGGCCAACGCCGCGCAATTGCCGACGAGCGCCGCGGGTGTCGCCGCGCTCAGACGCGGCAACGTCGACGTGTCGTCCGTCGAGCCGCCGCATGCACTCAACGTGGCCGACACACATACCGCAATCACAGACTTTCTCATTCGATGTCTCCTAGAATGCGTGCTTGATGCCGAGCATCACGCCGGTTTGTCCGATGCCCGCCGCGGGCGTGGTGCCGCCACCGCCGCCGCTTACCGAATAGCGCGCCTTCGCGCTATTCGCGAGATACGCCGCTTGCGCGTACACCGACGAGCGCTTGCTCAGCAGATACGTGGTGCGCAACGTGCCCATCGTCGCGCGCGAATCGTGCGCACTGTTGATGATGCGGAATACTTCTCCATCGACGACAAACGCGGGCGTCACGAAGTACGACGCGCCCACGAAGAAAAGATCGGAGCGCACGTTCGGCACCGCCGGCGAATCGGTCACCACGCGACGGCCCAGCCAGCCCGCGCCGACTTTCGCGCCTGCGTATTGCGCGTAGGCACTGACATGCGTGCGCGCGTCCTTGTCCGCGCCGTTGGAGAGCACTGTGGGCGGCACGCCGTCGAAGAAATTCGCCTGTCCACTCGCACCGCCGCGCTGCTCCTCATACGATGCCGCGACGCCGAAGTACTGCGCGTCGTACTTGAGCATCACAGACCAGTCGCGACATTCCGTCGGATGCCCGGCGACCGAGCCCGCGCATGTGCCCTGTCCCGGCGAATTGCCGGTGCCCGCCGAATCGCGGCCGAACGAGTAGCCCGCGCCGAGCGTAAAGCCCTTGTACGTGCCCATGTAGGTAACCGAATTGTCGGCGCGCGCATTCGGCACATAAGCGTCGAGCGAACCCATGCCGTAGATGTCCGGTCCGATAATGTCCGCGCCTTGCAACGCGAGATACGTCATCGTGTATTGCCGGCCGAATGCAAGCGTTCCATAAGGCCCCTTGAGGCCGACGAAAGCCTGTCGTCCGAACAACCGGCCGCCCTGTCCCGAACTGCCGTCGCGAACGTTGAAGCCGCTTTCGAGTGTGAACACGGCGCTATAGCCGCCGCCCAGATCTTCGACGCCGCGCAGGCCCCAACGCGACGGCAGCTCGCCCGTCACGGCAGGCATGCGAAACACGTGACCGCCCGCGGCGTTCGCATGCGATACGTATTCGATGCCCGTATCGACGATGCCGTAGAACGTGACGCTCGACTGCGCGAACGCCGTCGTGCTGAGCGCACAAAGCGCGCTCGATACCAGAAGCCGGGTCGTGGTTGTTTGCATCGCGATTGTCTCCAAACGTAGTGTTGTTATTTCAATGTCGATACTCAGGATGGCTTATCAGTCCGCCGCACGCGGCCGGCGAATCAGCAACAACGCCGCTGCCGCCGCAATCAACGTGACGGGAATGCTTGCACCGATGACCGTGGACGAGCTGCGGCCCATCGCGAGCAATTGGCCTGCGGCGAGCGGCCCGACGACCGAACCCACGCGGCCCACCGCCACCGCTGCGCCGACGCCGGTGCCGCGCATTGCCGTCGGATAGAACGCGGCGGAAAGCGCATACAGCACCGATTGCCCGCCGATCACGAACATCCCCGCGCAGAACGCGGACACGGTCAGCGCCGCAAAGCTGGGCGCGATCGACAACGCCGCGAGCGACGCGATGATGCCGACGTACATGCCGGACACAACAACGCCGCCGCGCAGACGATCCATCAACATGCCGATGAAGAGCGCGCCGAGTCCGCCGCCGATGTTGAAAAAGATCTGCACGTAGCCCACTTCGGCGCGAGCGAGTCCGCGCGCCGCCATCAGCGAGGGCAGCCAGTTGAGCAGGAAGTACAGGACAATTAGCGTGCAGAAGTAGCTGACCCAGATTTGCAGCGTGGAAAGCCCGCGGTTCGCGCCGAACAGCACTTCGCCGATAGGCGCCGGTTTTGCATTCATGCCGTGCGACGCGCGCTGGAATGCGCTCGATTCGGGCAGGCACGCCAGCAGCAGCGGCACCAGAATCAATGGCCCCGCGCCGCCCACATAGAAGATGTGACGCCACTCCGTATCGCCGATACTCACGATGCCGACGATCGAAGCGATCACTCCGCCAAACGGAATGCCGCAATACATCACGCTGACCGCCGTGTTGCGCGACTTCGGCGACACGGCTTCCGACGACAGCGCGATCAGGTTCGGCAGCGCGCCGCCAAGACCGATGCCCGTCAACACGCGCACGAACACCAGCATGCCGAAGCTGCTGACGAGCGCCGTCGCGATCGACAACAAGCCGAACAGACACGCGCATAGAATCAGGATGCGTTTGCGGCCGATACGGTCCGCGAGCCGTCCGCCGAGCATCGCGCCCGGCAACAGTCCGAACGTGCCGGCACTGAACGCGAGCCCCATTTGCGCGACGCTCAGGCCGAATTCGCGCGCCATGCGCGGCGCCGCGACGCCCACCGATTGAAGGTCGAGTCCTTCGAGCAGGGCAACCGCAAAACAAAGGCTCAATGTCACGACGGCGCCGGTTCGCGCGGCGGGCTGCGTGATGCCGTCTGCCGGCAAGGCTGTTCGGGTGGATTTCATGTCTGTCTCCTTTCGACCGGAGCCGACGCGCGAGCGTCTTACCGCGGTCTCATGCAAGTTGATTGCTGCTTGTTATGTCGATGTCCGCCGATGCTTCAACGTCGTATGTATCAGGCCACCTGAGATTCAGAGCGAAGAAAAGCGCGTTCGGGAGAACGCGCGGAAGTTCGCTGCGATTGAGCATATTAAATATCAGGCACCCTGACAAAACAAGAACCGCGTGTTTGGTGAATACCCCAGGTATCGAGCGCAATGACGAAACGCAACGGCAGCGCCAAGGGTTTTCCCCGATCACATAGCGATTGTGTCGCAGGCCGCTTGATACTAGACTTGTATCAGGCTACCTGATACGAAACGCCGCTTCGGACGCAAGCGGAAACGCTATCGGGTACTCGCACATCACGACACACATTGATACGCGCAAAAAGCGCTGGAGCTACGAACATGGCAAGTTATGAGGGTCGCTGGAAAACGGTCGACGTAAAGGTCCAGGAAGGCATTGCATGGGTGATGTTCAATCGTCCCGAGAAGCGCAATGCAATGAGCCCCACGCTCAACAGCGAAATGGTGCAGGTTCTGGAAACGCTGGAACTGGACGCCGATGCAAAAGTACTCGTGCTGACCGGCGCGGGCGATGCATGGACGGCGGGCATGGACCTGAAGGAGTACTTCCGCGAAGTCGACGCGGGCCCGGAAATCCTGCAAGAGAAGATTCGTCGCGACGCCTGCCAATGGCAATGGAAGCTCTTGCGCATGTACTCGAAGCCGACCATCGCGATGGTCAACGGCTGGTGTTTCGGCGGCGGCTTCTCGCCGCTCGTCGCGTGCGATCTCGCGATCGCAGCCGATGAAGCGGTGTTTGGCCTCTCCGAAATCAACTGGGGCATTCCGCCGGGCAATCTGGTGAGCAAGGCGATGGCGGATACGGTCGGACATCGCCAGGCGCTCTACTACATCATGACCGGCGATACGTTTGACGGCGCGCAAGCCGCGGCAATGGGCCTCGTCAACAAGAGCGTGCCGCGCGAGCAGTTGCGCGCGGAGACGGTCGCGTTGGCGGGCAAGCTGCTCGAAAAGAACCCGGTCGTTCTGCGCGCCGCGAAGCATGGCTTCAAGCGTTCGCGCGAACTGACCTGGGAGCAGAATGAAGACTATCTGTACGCGAAGCTCGACCAGGCGCAATTGCGCGATCCGGAAAAAGGCCGTGAGGAAGGACTGCGACAGTTCCTCGATCAGAAGTCGATCAAGCCGGGGCTTCAGGCATACAAGCGCGGCGAATGAAACGTGAATGAAGCGTGAATGAAGCTAGTCTGCGTGCCGGCGCTTTCGACGCGCACGGCACGCAAAGCAGGAACAACATGAAGGAGACAGCCATCGTGAACGAAGTAAGCATGTTGATCGGCGGCAAGAACTATCCGGCGTCGAACGGCGCGACGTTCGAGCGCATTAATCCCGTCACCGGCGAGGTGGCTTCGCGTGCGCCGGCCGCGACGCTCGCCGATGCGGACGCCGCGGTTGAGGCCGCGGCGGCCGCGTTTCCCGCGTGGTCCGCACTGCGGCCCACCGAGCGCCGCGCGCGTCTGCTAAAAGCCGCTGACATCATGGACGCACGAGCCGGCGCATTCATCGAATGCGGCATGGCGGAAACAGGCGCGATGGCGAACTGGTACGGCTTCAATGTGCATCTCGCGGCCAACATGCTGCGCGAAGCGGCCGCCATGACCACGCAAATCGACGGCAGTGTGATTCCCACCGACACGCCCGACAACATCGCGTTGGCCGTTCGCCAGCCGTGCGGCGCGGTGCTCGGCATCGCGCCGTGGAATGCGCCGGTGATTCTCGGCACGCGCGCGCTCGCCATGCCGCTCGCGTGCGGCAATACGGTCGTGTTGAAGGCGTCGGAAGCCTGCCCGGCCGTGCACAGAATGATCGGCAGCGTGCTGCATGAAGCGGGCCTTGGAGACGGCGTCGTCAATGTCGTGACGAACGCGCCGGAAGATGCAGCCGCCATCGTCGAACGATTGATTGCGCATCCTGCCGTGCGGCGCGTGAACTTTACCGGCTCGACTCACGTGGGCCGCATCATCGCGATGCATGCCGCCAAGCATTTGAAGCCCGCGTTGCTCGAACTCGGCGGCAAGGCGCCGGTGCTCGTGCTGGACGACGCCGATCTCGACGCGGCCGTGGATGCGATCGCATTCGGCGCGTTCTTCAATCAGGGGCAAATCTGCATGTCGACCGAACGCGTGATCGCGCATCGCAGCGTGGCCGATGCGCTTGTCGGCAAGCTGGCCGAAAAGACCCGCCAACTCGTTGCGGATGCACCGAACGCGCATGGTGCGGTACTTGGAGCGATGGTCAGCGCTCAGGCCGCGCAACGCGCAACGGCACTGGTCGACGATGCGCGCGAACATGGCGCGACGATACTCGGCGGCGGCGCATTGAGCGGCGCGATCATGCAGCCCACCATCGTCGATCGCGTGAGCCCGGCCATGAAGCTATACGCCGAGGAATCGTTCGCGCCGGTCGTGACCGTGCTGCGCGTGGTCAGCGACGACGAAGCCGTGCAACGGGCGAACGACAGCGAGTTCGGTTTGTCGGCGGCCGTTTTCAGCCGCGATATTGCGCGTGCAATGGGCGTCGCCAAACGCGTCGAGTCGGGCATTTGCCACATCAACGGGCCGACTGTGCACGACGAAGCGCAGATGCCGTTCGGCGGCGTGAAGGGCAGCGGCTATGGACGTTTCGGCAGCAAGGCGTCGATTGCGGAGTTCACCGACCTGCGCTGGATTACGATTCAGACAGGCCCGCGCCACTATCCGATCTGACACGCACGCCGTGTATCGGCATCATTCGAATCCGCGTTCTTCGCAACAGACGAAAGACGGCAGGAAGGAGACAATCAGTGAATTTGCAGCCGACGCAATCCAGTGTCGACAATGAAACGTCCGTGCGTTATCGCGACGTGCGGATCGGTTCGGCGCCCGCACGCGTTCGCCGCGAGGCAGACGTCTGGTACATGGAGTCGACCGCGCAACCCGGCGCGTACCCGAAGCGTCTGACCGACCGGCTCGCGAGCGGCGCGCAACAGCATCCCGATCGCTGGCTCGTCGCGCGCCGCGGCGCGGACGGCGCATGGCACGGCATCAGCTATGCGCAGATGCTCGAGCACGCGCGCGCGATCGGCCAGGCGCTGCTCGATCGCAAGCTGTCGGCTGAACGGCCCGTCGCGATTCTCTCGGGCAACGATCTCGAACACATGATGTTCGCGCTCGGCGCAATGTGGGCCGGCGTGCCGTACGCCCCTATTTCGCCGGCCTATTCGCTCGTTTCCAGCGATTACGGCAAACTGCGCCACGCGCTCGAACTGCTCACGCCCGGCCTCGTATTCGCAACGGACGCCACTGCGTTCGCCGCCGCGATCGACACAACCTTGCCCGCCAATGTCGAAGTCGTCGCGGCGACCGGTTCGTGCGGACGCGCGATAACGAATCTGTCCACGCTGCTCGACACTGCGCCCACAACGGTCGATGCCGCGCACGAAGCCATCGCCGCTGACAGCATCGCCAAGTTTCTCTTCACGTCCGGCTCGACGATGTTGCCGAAGGCCGTGCCGACCACGCATCGCATGCTGTGCAGCAATCAGCAGATGCTGCTCGAAACGTTTCCGCAATTCGCCGACGAGCCTCCCGTGCTGGTCGACTGGCTGCCGTGGAATCACACCTTCGGCGGCAGTCATAACGCGGGCATCGCGCTCTATAACGGCGGCACGCTTTATATCGACGACGGCAAACCTGTCGGCAAGAAATTCGACGAGACGCTGCGCAATCTTCGTGAGATTGCGCCGACAATCTACTTCAACGTGCCGAAAGGCTGGGAGGAATTGACGAGCGCGCTCGAAAGCGACGCAACACTGCGCGAGACGTTTTTCTCACGCGTGAAGGTGTATTTCTTCGCGGGAGCCGGACTTTCGCAGGCAGCGTGGGATCGTTTGCAGCAGGTCACGGAGCGCCATTGCGGCGAGCGCATTCGCATCATGGCGGGCCTCGGCATGACGGAAACGTCGCCGTCGTGTCTCTTCACCACGCTCCCCGCGATGTGCGCGGGTTATGTCGGCGTGCCCGCGCCCGGTTGCGAAGTGAAACTCGTGCCCGTGGCGGGCAAGCTCGAAGCGCGCTTTCGCGGACCGCATGTGATGCGCGGCTATTGGCGCATGGACAGCGCGGCCACTGCGAAATCGTTCGACGAGGAAGGCTATTACTGCAGCGGCGACGCGCTCAAATTCGTGGACCCGCAGCAGCCGGAAGTGGGGCTGATGTTCGATGGCCGCATCGCCGAAGACTTCAAGCTGAGCTCGGGCACGTTCGTTAGCGTGGGGCCGATGCGGGCGCGCGTTATCTCGGCCGGCGCTCCGTATGTGCAGGACGTGGTCGTGACAGGACTCAATTGCGACGATGTCGGCATGCTGGTTTTTCCGCGACTCGACGATTGCCGGCGGCTCGCGCAACTGCCTGAGTCGGCAAATGCGTCCGAGATCGTGAATGCACCTGCCGTGCGGCAGTTCTTCACGGAACTGCTAGAGCGGCTCAATCGCGAATCGACGGGCGGCGCAACCACGATCGCGCGATTGCGTCTGCTCGACGTCGCGCCATCGCTCGATCTCGGCGAAATCACCGACAAAGGCTCGATCAACCAGCGCGCAGTGCTCACGCATCGCGCCGAGCTCGTGCAGGCGCTGCATGATTCCGTTCGGCGCGATCCGGACGCGATATACGCGCCGCACGTCTGGGTGTAAAACCAAATGACGCGGCGCGCGGGCTACGAGGCCGTAAGAGCCCCGAGGGCCGCGAATCGCGGCCCATTCGCTTACTTACTTGCGTGCCGGCACGGGCGCGAGCACCTCATGCGTTCCGGCCGCGCGCTGCGCCGCCTTGTGGACCATCGTGTACGCGTAGTCGACGCCCATACCGTACGCGCCCGAGTGCTCCTTGACGATGCCCATGACCGCGTCGTACGTCTCTTTGTGCGCCCAGTCGCGCTGCCATTCGAGCAGCACCTGTTGCCACGTCACCGGCACCACGCCGGCCTGAATCATGCGCTGCATCGAATATTCGTGCGCTTCTTTCGACGTGCCACCCGATGCGTCCGCAACCATATAGATCTCGTAGTCGCCTTCGTCCATCGCGCACAGCGAGAAGGTGTTGTTGCAGACTTCCGTCCACAGGCCCGCGACCACGACTTTCTTGCGGCCATTAGCGGCGAGCGAGTCGCGCACCTTCTGGTCGTCCCACGAATTCATCGACGTGCGCTCGAGCACCTTATGGCCCGGGAATACATCCAGCAACTCGGGGTACGTATAGCCCGAAAAGCTCTCCGATTCCACCGTCGTGATGGTGGTCGGAATATTGAACACGCGCGCGGCCTTCGCGAGGCCCACTACGTTGTTCTTCAGCACCTGACGGTCGATCGACTGGACGCCGAAAGCCATCTGCGGCTGCTGGTCGATGAAGATGATCTGCGAGTTCGCAGGCGTGAGGACTTGGAGTTTCGGATTAGCCATGGTTTTGTAGATCCTGAAGGTCGAAAAGGGGTCTGCTGACAGGTCGACTGACGGGTTGACTGTCAGCGGGAACGCGCGCCGCACTTGCTTCTGCTGCGAGGAACTGCAATGCAGTCTATCGGCGGCCCTCTGCGGAGTCCTTGTCCAGGTCCTTAATCGTTCTTAAAAATAACAAAGCGAAAGCTGGCGACATTAAAAGCCGACGAAAGCCCCGCCCAACAAGCCTGAAGCGCTTGCGGGCCGCGCCAGGCACAGGCCTTGCTGCCAATGCAGGTTGGGTCGGCGGCCGTTCCGTTAGAGACGCCGACCGTTTTGCGCTGCATCTGCCGAGCGCGCTTCTTCAGGAAAGCGCCATCGCGCTTTGCAACGCATGTTCCGCATTACAACCGGCGGGTAAATTCTTCGAAAGGAGAAGCTCTCGTCATGGCAGTCAAAGATGCTCACTAGCACCAACCCGTCTCACGAGGACACGCACGACACCGGCCATTTCGTCCAATTCTACGAATCCGACGCGAGCTTGACCGAAGACGTGGGCGTCTTTCTGCTGCGAGCACTCGACGCAGGCGGCAGCGCGATCGTCATCGCCACGGCCGATCACGTCGCGTCGCTCACTTCATGGCTCGATGCGCGCCTGACTGCGCCCGCGCGACCCGCCTCGCATGACGCGCTTATCCTGCTCGATGCCCAGGCTACGCTTGATCGCTTCATGGTCGACGGCTGGCCCGACGAGGCGCGCTTTATTTCGACGGTCGGCGCGGTCGTCGCCAAAGCGGCTCAGCGCGGACAGCCACTGCATGCGTTCGGAGAGATGGTCGCGGTTCTCTGCGAGCAAGGACTCGGCGATGCCGCGTTGCGTCTCGAGGAACTCTGGAACCGCCTCGCCGCGCATCACAGCTTCTCGCTTTTTTGCGCCTATCCTGAGCACCTCTTTCCTGGTGCCGAGCAGACGCAACTGTTTCGCCACATTTGCCACGCGCATCATCATGTTATGGCCGGCAGCCCGTTGCGTGATGCCGGCAGCAAGGAACTGCATCTGCGACTCGCACTAGCCGAGCAGCGCGCAAGATCGCTCGAAGATGAAATGAACCGCAGAAGGACCGCCGAGCATCAGCGCGACGCCGTGCTGATGAACTCTCCGGTCGCGTCGGCGCTTCTTCTTGGGGACAAGCACACGTTCCAGCTCGCTAACCCGCGCTATCTCGGCATGGTGAAGCGCGAGGATCTGCTCGGCCGCGCGTATCTCGACGCGTTTCCGCACGAGCGCGGCGGGCCGATTGCCGCCGCGCTCAAGCACGTTTACGAACATGGCTTGCCGATCGTGCACGAGGAGTATCGAACTGGCAATATCGGCGATATCGGCAGCATCGGCAATTCGCTTTCGGCACGCGTTTATACGCTGCATTTCGAACCGTTGCGTGCATCGTCGGGGAAGATCGAGGGCGTCATTCTCAGTGCGGTGGAAGTCACCGGCTACGTGCGTGCCCGCGAAACGCTCGAAAAGTCGCGTGCAGACCGTGAGCTTCTGCTTGCGGAATTACGCAAGGCGAATGGCGCAAAAGATGAGTTTCTCGCGATGCTCGGACACGAACTGCGCAATCCGCTCGCGCCCATCGTCAGCGCGCTCGAATTGATGGAGCGGCGCGGCACTGATTCGGCCGCACGCGAGCGCGCGGTTATTCAGCGTCATGTCGATCATCTCGTGCGCCTCGTCGACGATCTGCTCGACGTTTCGCGCATCATCCGCGGCAATGTCGAACTGGACAAGCACCGGGTCGACGTGCACGAAGTCATCACGAAGGCCGTGGAGATGACGAGCGTACTCGTGCAGCAACGCGCTCATCGTTTGAAGATCGACGTCGATGAGGCGCTCGAATGTGTGGCAGACCTGATGCGGCTCGCGCAGGTCATCGCTAACCTGCTCATCAACGCTGCGAAATACACGCAAGCGGGCGGCGAGATCACGGTCAGCGCGATGGCCGCAGACGCTGACCATATCCGCATCCGCGTGTGCGATAACGGCATGGGCATTGCGCCAGACGTGTTGCCTCACGTCTTCGATACGTTCTATCAAGGCACGCAGACAATCGACCGCGCCGAAGGCGGGCTCGGTATCGGGCTCGCTCTCGTCAAGAACTTCGTCAAGCTGCATGGCGGACACGTGGAAGCAGCGAGCGGCGGCCCCGGTTGCGGCAGCGAGTTTACGATCGTGCTGCCGCGCGCGTCGTCGGAGACAACGACCGGCAATGCGAGCGAAGCCATCCGTGTCGCGGAGCCTGCGCCAGTCGTCGTGCCTCGTGATGAGCCAGACAGCAGCACCCGGCAACGGCGCATATTGCTAGTGGACGATAACGTCGATGCCGCGGACGCACTCGCGGAACTGCTGCGAAGCTATGGTCATTCGGTGAAGACCGTCTACGATCCAACGGCGGCGCTTGCAGAGGCGAATACTTTCAGACCCACTGTATCCGTACTCGACATCGGATTGCCTGTCATGGACGGCTATGAACTTGCCCGGCAGTTGCGACTGCGTTCGGGCAACCGGCCGTGCGTGCTGGTCGCGTTGACGGGCTACGGTCAAAAGGCAGACCGCGACCGCAGCCATGCGGCGGGTTTCGATCATCACTTCGTTAAACCGCTGAAGCCCGCGGATTTACTGGAAGTAATCGACAACGCATCAGACGCGTCGCTCTAAAGTCGATAGGCTTACGGCCTCCCTGCATTACGGCCGGCGAATTGAAAATCATTCGCCAATTAGCAGCTTTGCGCTGTTCGCTTCGGCCACTTTCTTTCGATTGCCAGACACCGTTATGCCTGGTGATTGGCCGTTGGCCGCGGCTGGCCTATCCACCTCCCACAGAAACGGCCGCTTTCACTGGATTAGGCCAAAACACCTTCGTTTAGCGACGCCTTCAATTGCGCCGGGTTCCGTGCGTTAACCTCGCATCGTGATACATCGGGAAGCCTGGCCGGGCTCTGATTGTCGCGCGAACTACTTACGGGACTCGAAAAATGACGACGACCAACTCAGTACAATTTCCGGGTGAAGCCGGTACTTCCGTACCGCAACAACCAGCCAGGTTAGCGGAAAGCACGGCTCCAGTGCGGCGGCAATCGACGCTGCGCAAGCTCAAGGAAGCAGCCAAGTCGCTACTGCCGACGCCGGTGTTTCTAAGCCTGCTGCATCACAAGGAAATAGGTCGTTATCCGAATCTGCTTCGCCCCACTACTTTCAACGAAAAGATCCTGCAAAAAAGCCTGCGGCCCGACCCGTGGTTCGCGGAGTTGACCGACAAGCTCACGGTTCGCGAGTACGTCGCGAGAAAGCTCGGAGAAGAACATGTTATACCGCTACTCGCGGCGCCCGAGATCTTCACGAGAGAAGTATTCGACGCGTTGCCGAACTCGTTCGTGATGAAGGCGAATCACGGCAGCACGTATGTCGAAGTAGTGAGAGACAAATCGACACGCTCTTTCGAACAACTGAGTCAGCTTGCAAATCACTGGCTGACGCTCGACTTCTACAAGATCGCGCGCGAAAAACACTATCGCGAGATCAAGCCGCGCATCTTCTTCGAACGACTGTTGCTCGACAATAGCGGGCAGATACCGGCAGATTACAAGCTGCACTGCTTCGGCGGGCGAAGCGGAAAGCCGCTCATCTATATTCTCGTGATCTCCGACAGGTTCGGCGCCGACACGCGCGGCGACATCTACGACACCGACTGGAATCATCTCGACATGGCCATTGGCGCGTATAAGCCGAGCCCAAAGCCCGCGCCTCGTCCCGAGAACCTGGATGCGATTCTCGCCGCCGCGACCACGCTATGCGGCGATTTCGACTACGTTCGCGTGGACCTTTACGCGCCGGATAACCAGATCTACTTCGGCGAGCTGACCTTCACGCCGGGGGCCGGCGTGCTGCCCTTCACGCCCGACCGGATCGACTACGAGTGGGGTCGACTCGTGCCTGACGCATTCCTGTCGACCAGGCCGCCTTTACCGATGCATTCGGTCAGCGCTGCGTAACGCTTGCCGATTTTTTTCGGCAAATTTGTCGCTCGTCTGCGTGGCGTCTGGGCGCTTGCTCCCGGCTTTACCGAAGCCAAATCGAGTCGCTGCCCGCTGTGTTATCGACCGCACATATCGCATTACCGTTTGTTGGCGGCGCAACCAACGGAAAGGTAAATTGATTTGTGCTAGTTCGGCAAATGTCCCATGCGACCCGATGTGCGGTTGCGGTTCACGACAGTGGTGAATAAATATGCAAAACGTGACGATCGTCATCTGTAATTACAACTATGGCCGCTTTCTCGCCAAGGCAATCGACTCAGCGCTCGCCCAGGATTATCCCGCGACGCAGGTGCTCGTGATCGACGACGGATCGACAGACGGCTCTCGCGACATCATTGAAAGCTACGGCTCCCGCGTTAAAGTGTTCTACAAGCAGAATGGCGGCCAGGTCTCCGTCTATAACGACGCGGTCAATATCATCGACACCGAATTCGTCATGCTGCTCGATTCCGACGATCTGCTCTATGCGCACGCGGTGTCGAACGTGATGCGAGTGTTTGAAACGGGCAACTTCGTCAAGGTTCAATTCCGGCTCGACGTTATCGATCCGACGGGCAAACCTTCCGGTACTTATGTGCCGCATTCGGCGGCCCCGAGCGATTGCGGCAGCCTGCTGCGCCAGGGCTGGCTGTATCCGTCGCCGCCGGCATCGGGCAACGCGTACCGGACAAGCGCACTAAGAAAGATATTCCCCGTGCCGGAAGCCAACGTGAATCGTTACGGCGCGGACTTCTATGCGATTTACGGTGTCGCGCTGGTCGGAGCCGTCGCGACTATTTCCGAATCGCTCGGCGCATACCGCGTGCATCGCACCGAAAACTGCGGGATCGATTTCGCGAACTCGGAAAGCAACGACAAGGCACCCAAGGCGTTGACCAAACGCTGGGCGATTCTGCGGCAGATGGCGCGCGCGCGTTTGGGCATTGAACTCCCTCTTTGCTTCTATGACTTCTCGCTCGAAAAGTCGTACTTCTGTTCCGCCGTCTATCAGGCGCCGTTTGCGAAGCGCTGGCGATGGGTGAGCCGACAGTCGCATAGTTACTTTCGCTCGATCCTCGGCAATCCCTTCTGGAGCTACAAGAAAAAGATCGGCACGCTGGCGCTCTCAAGCCTTTGCCTTCTACCCTTTTCCGCACTCTCCGATTTTGCCGTTCGCTATATTGCCAACCCTCTTGCCCGGCGTCGCCTTTAGTCATCCCAAACAAATTCCGATTGAGATCGCAACCCATCTCGCATGGACCTGATGATGAACAAGTTCGTTGGCCTCGACGTGCTGCGCTTTGCACTCGCCGTTTATCTGATGGTCTTTCACTCGATACATCAGTACCCGCAGTACGTGACGTTGCCGTTGATCGAACTGGCCAATCTCGGCGGATTCGCCACCAGTTCGTTCTTCATTCTGTCGGGCTTTATTCTGGCCCACGTCTACTTCGGACGCACGACTGAACTGCGCGGCGGCACCCGTGAATTCTTCGTGAAGCGCCTGTCCAATCTTTACCCGGTGCATCTGATCGCGCTTGTGCTGGTGCTTCTGGTCTCAGTGGCAGGCACGCGTGGGTTTCAACAGTTCGCAATCATGTCGCTCGACGATGCAGAGCATTTCGTTACGCTGAGCCCCGCGGAAACTGCCGTCCATTACGTGCTGAACCTCTTGCTGCTGCAGGTGTGGTATCCGCTGTATGGGTCGGTGAATCCGCCGTCGTGGTCACTGGCGACATTGTTCTTCTTCTATCTCGCCTTTCCATTCTTTGCGCCGCGCCTTCTCAAGGCCCGGAACAAGTACCGGCTCCTGGTCGTGCTGTGGGTTCTTTATCTGATTCCGCCTGTCGCCGCCACGCTCATGCACTGGTACGGTCCAGCCGCGGTCGGCTTCGTCACGCGCAATCCGGTGCTGCGGCTGCCTGAATTTCTCGCGGGTATCGTGGCGTATGGACTGTTTCGCGAGGGGCAACTCAATGCACTATACGAAAGCCGGGCGAAGGTCGTTGCAGCATTGCTCTTCTTTGCGGGCTCGTTCGCGATTGCCGCGTGGCTCGAGTCGCACGGGCCGCTCAATACGCGCTATGTCGTTCACAACGGCGCATTGATGCCGGCCGAAGTGGTGCTCGTCATCGTCTTCGCGGGACTCGCGGTGCCCGCGCGATTCGCGGCACTCTCGACTCGTCTTGGCAACTCGGCGCTGTCCATCTTTGCGATTCACGTCCCGATCTTTCTGGTGCTAATGAAAGTATTGAAACTGCTTTCGATCGGAAAGTCGCCGCTATGGTGCGCTGCGCATTTCTCCGAATGCGTCGCGGCGTCGAAAGAAGTCATACCTAGCATGGCGACGTATCCGCTGTATCTGATCGGGACGGTCATCGCGGCTGTGTACTTTCAGGAGCGGCTGGTCGCGCCGTTAAGAGACTGGATTCGCAGCCGATTCCTCACGACGCGGCCGCGCGCGCCGGCAGCCGGCGCCAGAAGTCTTTGAGAGAACTTACGCTACCGCTCAGAAGCTCGCAAACGAATGCACGAGCCGATTAAAGGCGCCCGCGTTCGACACATTCATGCCGTGTGACGCGCCCGCGATTGTCTGCTTGTCCGCGTAATCGATCCACTCCGCGAGCTTCTCGACGTTGTTGCGGAACATACGCGGGCTCCGTTGGCCCTCGATCAACAGCGTTCTGCATTGGATGCTACGCGCGGCCTCACGCGAATACGCGGGCAACGGATCGCGAAACTGCTTTGGCAAAGTCGCTGCGTTGTCGGCGGCCATCGTGCGAAACGCAATCGAACTCTTGCGCCACGAGCCCGGCGCACTCACGGAGTCGACGAAAAGCTCGAGCCCCGCTTCGATCTCGCCGCCTTCGATCAACTCCGCCACGCGCGCGCGCAGCGCATTCGTCGCGGCCGGCAGCGCGGCCTCGGCCATGCCGTCCATCTGCAACGGACCGCCCGGATCGGCGAGCGTAAGCGTCTTGACAAGCCGCGGATGCTCGCGCGCCATGTGAAATGCGACGCAGCCGCCGCGCGAATGCCCGACCAGATGCACGGGCGCGATGTCGAGCGCCTCGATGAATTCCGCGAGTTCGGCGACATGCGTCTGCCAGCCGAATTCGCCCTGAATGCACGCCTCGCTCGCCGGCCAATAGTGGCTCAGGCTCACGGAGATGCAGCGAAAATGCTCCGACAGCGCCGCCGTCTGCGCGCTCCAGTAGCGGTAGTCGCACAGCGAGCCGTGCACGAAGACGAGCGGCTCACCCTGTCCGCACTCGACGTACGGCACGCAAATGCCCGACGCGATCGTCGCAAACGACAGCTCGGGCGCGGCTAGCAGGGAGAAATCGGTTCGGGCGTTCATACACTGGCTCCTTTGCCAGCACTATGCCGCACGTCAACATTTAAGAAAATCGCGTAATATTGATGGAATCCATCTACTTTTCTGATATCACGCCTTGAAAGCTCTTGATCTCGACGTCATGACGATGATCGTCGCCGTGGCGGACGCCGGCAATATCAGCCGTGCGGCCGAAGTCGTGCACCGCTCGCAGTCGGCGGTAAGCATGCAGATCAAAACGCTTGAAACCGCGCTCGGCAAGCCGCTTTTCGTGCGCAAGCCGAGAAGCGTCGTGCCCACGCAAGACGGCGAAGTGCTGCTCGCCTACGCGCGCCGCATGCTGGCGTTGCGCGACGAAGCCTGGGCCGCCGTGGTCCGGCCCGACGTGACCGGCCGCGTGAGCATCGGCGTGCCGGACGACTACGCGTCGTCGCTGCTGCCGCCCATCCTCAAGAAATTTTCCGCGACCTATCCGAAGGTTGAGATTCGGGTGGTCGGCCTGCCGAGCGTCGCACTCGCGCCGATGGTGAAGGACGGTTCGGTCGATCTCGTCTGCGCGACGCGCGTGAAGGGTTTGGCAGGAGAGTTTCTGCGACTCGAGCCGATGGTGTGGGCCGCGTCGCCGAGCGCGCACGACATCTGGCGCGAACGGCCCTTGCCGATCGCGGTGTTCTTGCCTGGCAGCGTCGCGCGCGAAAATGCGATCCGCAGCCTCGAACAGGCGCGAATCAGCTATCGCACGTCGTATGAAAGCCCGAGCCTGATGGGACTCGTGTCGATGGCCGAGGCTGGTCTTGCGGTCGTTCCGCTCGCGCAATGCGCCGTTCCCGCGCACTTCGCGCTACTCGGCCAGGCGCAGGGCTTGCCCGAAATCGCGGCGCTCGAAGTGGTGCTCGCGCGCAGCACGGCATCGAAGCGCCCGCCCTGCGATTTTCTCGCGGAGAAGATCATTGCGGAGTTGAGGCGCTAGGTCGCCGTTCGCGCGACGAGTGTATAAAGTGAGCTACATGTCGCGCAAAACCGAAGCCGCTCATTGCCATGAACACGCCTCCTCGTGAATCATCGGGCACCTTGTGGTCCGCCATCGTGCGCCAAACCGCGCATGCACTGGCTTGCGGCGCGTTGCGTCGCATACAAACGCGCCTCGTGACGATTGAAGACGGCGGCGTGCGGTTCCTGATCCGGCAAGTGTCGAGCCTCGAACGCAAGGAGCAGCACGCGCAACAACGCAAGACGGAATCGCCAAGCAATCGCGCAGCCAATCCTTTTCTGCCCTGCGAGCCCGATCTCTTCGTCGCCGATTTATCGGACACGCATATCGTCCTGCTCAACAAGTTCAACGTCATCGACCACCATCTGCTGATCGTGACGCGCCGCTTCGAGTTGCAGGAAAACCTGCTGAATCCAGCGGATTTCCGCGCGTTATTCGATTGCATCACGCAGTTCGAGAGCCTCGGTTTTTACAATGGCGGCCCGGCTGCCGGCGCGAGTCAGCCGCACAAGCACTTGCAGATCGTGCCGCTGCCACTCGACGAAAGCGCGCCTCATCTGCCGATCGAGCCGTTGCTCGCGGCCGCGCGCAACGACGGCGCGGTTTGCACTGTGCCCGGCCTCGGCTTTGTGCACGCGTTCGCCGCGCTTGATGAGAAGCTCGCGGATAGACCGCAGGAACTGGCCCGCATTGCGTTCGATACGTATCTGCGTTTGCTCGACGCGAGCCGTTTGCACGCTGTGGATGTGGACGGCGAACCGCGGCAGTCGGCGCCCTACAATCTGCTCGTCACCACGCGATGGATGATGCTCGTGCCGCGCTCTGTCGAAAGCACTGAGGGCATCGCAGTCAACGCATTGGGGTTTGCCGGTTCTCTTTTTGTGAGGAACGATGCGCAGATGCAAACGATCACGCGGCTCGGTCCAATGAATGTGCTGCAACGCGTTGCGGGAACGATTGCAGCGTAGACGTTGCATGCAAGCGGACGCAACTGAACGCGAAACGTCTACCCGAACCGCTCGACCCGAAACGGACGCGCATCCGCAAAAGGCTCTACGCCCGTCATCATTTCGGCGAGCAGTCGCCCGGTCACCGGACCGAGCGTCAATCCATGATGGTTGTGGCCGAAACAAAACCATAGACCTGTATGACGCGGCGCGGGTCCGATGATAGGCCGCATGTCGGGCGTGCACGGACGCAAGCCGAGCCACGGGTTCGCATCGAGCCGCTCGCCGAGTCCAAACACGGACTTCGCCGAGCGCTCCGCGCGTTCGAGCTGAATGCCGGTCGGCTTCGCGTCGCGCCGCGCGATCTCGACGCCTGTGGTGAGCCGCAGGCGCCCTTGCATTGGCGCGACCACGTAGCCTTGTTCGGAATCGACGTAAGGCATGGACAGCATGGGCTTCGTCGGCCGATAGTGCATGTGATAGCCGCGTTTTGCGCGCAGCGGAATGCGATAGCCGAGCGGTTCGAACACCTGGTCGGACCACGGACCGAGCGCGACCACGACCTCTTTTGCACTGATGCTGCCCGCCGATGTGCGCACGGTCCACGCGCCCGCTTGTGGTTGCAGCGTCGTCGCATCGCCGGTCAACAACGTGCCGCCGTCCTGTTCGAAGAGACGCGCGTAACCCTTCGTCAGCGCCCCCGGATTCACGATGCTTTTCGGGTCCTGCCAGTGCAGCGCGCCGCAGAATCCATCCGCGAGACCGGGCTCGTGCGTCGCCAATACCGTTGCATCGAGCGCGACCACGCGCAGTCCATGCGTTCGCGCGGTGGCCTCGGCGGCCGCCGCATTGCGCGCGAATTCCGCGGGCGTGCGAAACGCCTCCATCCAGCCTTTGCTGATCGCGAGATCCGCGAGACCGGCGCGGTCGATCAACAGATCGTGCTCCGCGACGCTTTGACGAATCAGCGGCAGCATGTCGCGCGCGGCGCTCATCAGCCGCTCGGGCGACGACTCCCACCAGAAGCGCGCGAGCCAGCCCGCGAACGACGGCAACGCGCGATAGTCCCAGTAAAGATCCGTCGACTGGTTGCGCGCATAGCGCAGCAGCGTGCCGAGATTGCGCGGAAACGCGTAAGGCACGACCGACGACGACTCGATCAGCCCCGCGTTGCCGAAACTGGTTTCCTCGCCGGGCGCCCGCCGGTCGACGAGCGCCACACGCCGGCCCCGGCTCTGCAAATGCAGCGCAGTCGACACGCCGACGATTCCTGCGCCCAGCACGATCACATCGAAATCCATAAGCTCGCTCTGCTGGCTCCGCAACACATTACTTCGCGATGATGTCGCGATTGAAGTACTTCTGCGAAAGCGCGCTGAGCGTGCCGTCTTTCTTCAGCGCCTCGAGCGCCGCGTCGACCTTCTTCGCGAGCGCCTTGTCGCCCTTGCGCAAGCCGAAGCCGGTTCCTTCGCCGAGCGTGGCGGGATCGCTGAGCGGCTGACCGGCAATCGCATAGTCGTGGCCGGCCGGCTTCTTCAGGAAGCCGTCTTCCACCGTTTGCGTCTCCTGCACGGCGGCGTCGAGCCGGCCCGCGACGAGGTCGGTGTACACCTGGTCCTGATCCGCGTACGAGACGACCGAGACGCCCGCGTTCGCCCAATGCGCCTTCAGAAAATCTTCCTGCGACGAACCTTGCAGCACACCGACCCGCTTGCCCTGCATGCTCTTCACATCCGGCATCAGGCCCGAGCCGCGCTTCGCGACCATCACGATCGGCACGATATAGATGGGACGCGTGAAGTCGATGGTCTGCTTACGCTTGGCCGTGATGTTCATCGCCGAATTGATGACGTCGAACTTGCGCGCCTGCAACGCGGGAATCAGGCCGTCGAACGCGTTTTCGACCCACTCGCATTTCACGGCCATCTTCGCGCACACCGCATTGCCGACGTCCACGTCGAAGCCCTGCAATTGACCCGTGGCGGTCTTGCTTTCGAAAGGCGGATAGGCGGCTTCAATGCCGAAGCGCAACGTGTTCTGGGTTTCCGCGCTGGCCGTGCCGACGGAACCGACAGCACCGGCCACAACAGCAGCGGCGACGAAAAGAGAGAGTTGGAGCTTGCGGAGCATGGTGGTTCCCTGTCTGTTGGGGATCGCGAATCAGCGGCACGAATGGGCGTCGCCTGTCTGCCTGGAGAGGCCGCGCGAATGTCGGTGAAAACCCGCGTCCGCGCCCTCTCTGGAACAACAGTCTATTGTGGACTCGGGCAAAAGCAAGCGATTTTCAAAATAAAAGTCCAGTCTGGACTTTTTGACTTTAGAATGGCCGTGACGCCGGATACCGGCAAACGTTGCGGAGAACAGGCACATGAGCACGACACACACGGACAAGGCGATTCCTCTGATCGTCGACGAAGAAACCGTTCGCAAAGCGCTACCGCATCTCGACGTGCGCGGAGCCTTGACGCGGATGTTTCGTGCGCTCGCGAACGACGCGGCCGTGCAGCCGCCGCAAACGCTCACGCTCTTTCCGCGCGGCGCGGGCGACTTCATCACGTACCTCGGCGCGATGTCGGACGCTCAGGTGTTCGGCGCGAAGCTGTCGCCCTACATCGTGACCGGTTCGAAGCCGGTGATCACCGCGTGGACCGCATTGATGTCGATGCAAACCGGCCAGCCGCTCATGTGGTGCGATGCGGGGCTGCTGACCATCGAGCGAACGGCCGGCACCACCGCGCTCGCCGTCGAGCATATGGCGCCGCCCGGCGCGCGCACGCTGGCGGTCGTCGGCGCAGGCGCGGTGGCGCAGGCTCATATTCGCCATCTCGCGGCGCTGAGGCCGTGGACTGCGATCCGCGTCTTCTCGCGCGATCTGAAGGATGACGAAATAACGCAGAAGAAAATCACGGCGCTCGATGAGCGCATCCACATCTGCACGCGCATTGAAGATTGCGTGGCAGACGCCGACGTCGTCGCGCTGTGCACGTCGTCCGGTACGCCCGTGCTGGCCGACGGGATGCTTCGCAAGCCCGCGCTCGTCACATCGATCAGCACGAACGCGGCAAACGCTCACGAGGTCCCGCCCGCGTGGATTCCCGCAATGGACGTGTACTGCGACTACAGACAAACCACTCCGGCAAGCGCGGGCGAAATGAAACTGGCCATTGAGCAGCACGGCTGGCACGCACGCAACGTGGCGGGCGATCTGCCGGAACTCGTCGCCGGTATCGCGGCGCGGCCGTCCTATGAAAAGCACGCATTTTTCCGCTCGATCGGGTTGGGACTCGAAGACGTGGCAATCGCATTCGAACTCTTCAGGCATCTGACCGCGCAATAGCGTCGATGCAGCGATGCCGCCTAAGCGGCCGCACGCGTCGCTCATGGCAAAATGACGCGCGAGCCGACGCGTTGTAGCCTCTGCGAAACCGGAACCCACCTGCCCTATGCGAAAGACCAAGACAACGGCCACGCGCCGCCTGCTTCTGGATCGATACAGCCGTGTCGCGGACGGCATCGCGCTGCTTTTTTTCCCCTACGTCGAGATCGTCATTCACGACCTGCACAGTCAGACGGTCGCGTACATCGCGAACAATCTGTCCAAGCGCGAGATCGGCGACGAGTCCGCGCTGGAGGAAATCGATCACACGGTCGAGTCCGGCACGATCGGGCCTTATGAAAAGATCAACTGGGACGGCAGGCGCATGCGCTGTGTGAGCACCGTGCTATTCGACGACGCGGACGTGGCGGTCGGGGTGATGTGCGTGAACTACAACATCGCCGTGTTCGAGGACGTCAAGCATGTGATCGACCGCGTGATTTCAGGCGCGGGCGTCGTGAAGCAACCCGAGGAACTCTTCAAGGACGACTGGCAGGAGCGCATCAACACGTTTCTTCACGCGTGGCTCCAGGAGCGTCAACTCGCGCTGAATTCGCTGACGCGCGACCATCGCCGCGAACTGGTGGAAGCGTTGTGGGCCGAAGGCGCGTTCAAAGGTAAGAGCGCGGCGAACTATGTGGCGAGCGTGCTGGGAATGGGCCGCGCCACCGTCTATCAACATATCCGCGATCTGCGCGGAGCAGCCGCGTAAGTGGGCGTATGCAGCGCGCTATTCGACCAGATCGCGGTTGCGCGCGGCGGCAGCCGCGGCGGCGTAGTGAGCGCTGTCGGCAGGCGATGAGCTAATCGCGCGAGCGCGCCGCGCCGGGCCAAAGAGCCGTGCGAGAGGCGTCGTACCAAACCGCATCGTCTCTAAAGAAACAGCAGTCCCCGGCAGAAAGCGCCAGACGAGCAGCAACAGCGCGAGCACCGCGGGACACCAGCGCAAATCGGTCGGCACCGTTTCGCGGTGAGCGAGCCGCGTATCGAGCATCGCGTCGCGCAACGACTCCGCGTCCATCAAACGCCGATAACCGAAGCCGACCTGCCCGGCCACCGCGCTCAAATAATGCCCTTGCAACGCGGACCGTTCCTCGTGACTGGCCGCATGAGCCGCTGACGCATGCATCTGCGGAACCTGCACGACCTCGTCCGCCTGCCAGTAGCCGATGCGATTGCCGTGCGCGTCGCTGCGCGGAATCGGCGCCGGCTGATCGCCGCCCACGCCGATCAGCCAGCCCTTCACGTGCGCGGGATTGATGTCCTGCTTGAGTGCATCGGAGGGCAGCAGCGGCGGCGCTTCCTGGCCATCGGTGACGAAGACGACTGCCGTGCTGTCGCCAATCTCCTGCGCCACGCGAACCGCCGAATAAACACCGCCCTCGGCGATGCGGCTGTAGTTCGTCCAGCGCATGTGCCCGTCGATCCGATCGAGCGACGCCAGCAGCGCATCATAGTTGCCGCACACTTCGACGGGCGGCAGCAGCAGAAAACTGCGCTGCCCGGTGAACGCGCTCCAGCCGATTTTCGACCCGCACGGCAATTGCCCGAGCGCCTCGCGCATCGCCGCACGCGCGAACACGAGCCGGCTCACCGGCGCACCGTCGAGCATCGCATCTTCCACGTTCATGCTCTGCGTAATATCGAATGTGACGATGTAGCTCGACGCATCGCGCGGCAACGCGACCGGCGGCATCGCAAGCGCCAGAATCAGCAGCACGAGCGCGGCTGCCGTCATCCAGTGACGTCCGGTGAAAAAGCCTCGCATGGATGCGCGCAGGCTCACGGCAAGTCCCTGCTTTCGGGATCGCGCACCTTGATGTCGTGCTGCTCCTTGACGTCAGGCGCACTTGACGCGGAACGCGTCTCGGGCGCGAGCCACAACGCACGTTCGAGGTTGTAGCGCGCGTCCCAATCGTCGGGTGCGATGCGCAGCAGACTCCGGTAGCGCGCTTTCGCTTCCTCGACCATTGCAAGCGATTCGACCGCGCCCGCAGGGCTATGTCCGATGCCCTGGCGCAGATACAGATTGCCGAGATCGAACAGCGCAGCGCGTCCAGTGTCGCTCTCGGGTTGCTCGCGAATCAGCGACTCGAAGAGAGGACCCGCCGTGTCGTAAGCGCCCTCTTTCGACAGCGCGATCGCACGCGCGAGTCGGACTTGCGGCGCGTCGTCCATGCTGCCGGCGCTGCGCGGCGCCTGCTTCGCGGCTGCCTTGCCGGCGGTAGCGGTAGCGCTAGCGGCCACGACCTGATTCACCTCTTCCGCGTGACGCAATCGCAGCCAGTCATAAGCGGCCACCGCCGCACAACACAGCGCGACCGCCCCGAAGATGACATGCACCGACGCGCGCTTCATGCCCACACCCGAACCTGAAAGAACCGCAATGCGATGAGCAGCACGCAACTCGCAAGCGCTGCCGCGAAGCAATACGAACTCAGATCCTCGCGCGGCAAACGCTCGACGAACGTCGTCTGCGCATTCTGCTGCCGGTTGATTTCGGCCATCGCGTCCCTCATTGCTTTTGCATTACCCGTCTGGAACAAACGATAAGGTGTCTTCAGCGAAAGAAAATAGCGGTGCAATTCCGCTTCCGCCGACGACTCGCTCGCCGGCACCTTCGCATTCAGGTCGGGACTGTAAATGCTGCTTCGCAAGTAGATGAAGTAGAGCGCGATGTCATTGCGCAGCAGGCCGTCTTCAATCAGTTGACGCACACGCGCATTGAGCTTCGCGCCGCCGTCCGACACGAGCACGATTGCGCGGCGGCTCGACGAATGCTGCTGATTGAATTCGCCGATCGCAGTCAGCAGCCCGAGATCGAGTTGCGTGTCGGGCATGCCGCGGCCCACGCTCGTACCGGCGATGGCGGCGTCGATCGCGCGATGGTCGTACGTGAACGGCATCGCCAGCAACGGGCTCGTGCCGAACATCATGAACGCGAGCCGGTCGTTCGGCCGCTGCGCGACGAACTCCGTCAACGAAGCGCGCGCCACCTTGTTCTTCGATTCGCCCGCGCTGACCTCGACGCCCTTGCTGTTGATCGGCTCGTCCATGCTGGCGCTGCGGTCCATCAGAATCAGAATCTGCGCGCCGCTGCCCGTGCGCAATACCTCGCGATGCGAGCGTCCAGGACCGGCCAAACCGACGACGATCGCGAGCATCGCCAGCACGGCGCTGCCCTGCGCGACGGCGCCGATCCAGCGTCCCGCGCGATCGTCCGGCACCCACGCGATCCACGAAAACGCGAGCGTGTCGGCGCGGCGCGGCAGCAGCGGCAGCAATGCGAGCGGCAGCAGCGCGAGCAGCCAGGGATGAGCGAAGTCGAGCGCCATATCGTTCATCGCTGATGACGCTGTTCCGCGCGATACAGCGCCTCGCACAGCGTCTTGAGCGGATAGGCCTCGGCGGTCGACGCGCGCACGAAAAAGCGCTCCGCCGATTGCCGGTAGAACTGCTCCAGTTGCGCGCGCAACGGTTGCAGATACGGCGCCCGTGCGAACAGCGCCGGCAGCGAACCGCCATGCACGACATGACCCGCCGTTTCGTTCAACGCGCGATGCAGGCAAAGCCACGCATCCGTGGAGGCATCCATGCGCGGCTCGGGGTCGCGCTGCGTGCGTTGCATGCGCCGCATTTGCCGCCACGCGCGCGCGAACGGCAGCCGCGCCGACTCGCGCGCATTGCGCCACCACCACCAGCCCGCCCACGAGAACAAGGTCAGCAACGACAAGCCCGCAGCGATGCCGGCCTGCCGCCGCAGCGGCGCAGTGGGCAGCGGCAAAGCCTGGCGGTCGGGCCGCAGCGCTTGCAGATCGCCGGCATTGAACGGATTCGCAGGCGTCGCGGGACCGATGCTGATCGGCCACTCGGCGACCCGCAGCGTCGCGCCCGACGACGACGGCAGCGTCAACGCGGGCAACGCAATCTGCGTGAGCGCGGTCGGCACGTTGACGAGCTGATAGTCGATCGCCATCCAGCGGCGGCCCTCGTCGTCGGTCTCGGTGCGAACGCGCCGGCGCTCGAGCCACGTATCGGTACGGCCGAGCGAAGGCGGCGTCACCGAGCCAATCTCGCGGTCGCCGTCTTGCAGCAGTATGCGTTGCGTGAGGACATCGCCGAGCAGATAGCCGAACGCGCGCGGCTCCTGCACGGTCGGCTGGAATGCGGCGCCGCTCGCGGCTGCTGCGTTCGTCGACGGCAATAGCGAAGGCAGCAGCACGATAGCGACGATCATCGCGGCCCGTATGCGGCGTAGCGTTCCCCCGAATCTCATGCAACGGCCTCCAGAAAGTAGCGCGACATGGCCTCCGGATCGAAAGCGCTTTCGATAAAAAACGGCTGGATCGCGCGCTTGCCGAACATCTGCGAGAGTTCGGCGCGGCGTGTTGCAACGCCTTCGCGCCAACGCTCCCGCACGCCGGCGCTCAGCCACAGCGTGCGCCGCGCGCCGGACTCGGCATCGCTGACCGCGAGCAGCGGACCGCCCGCGGGCGGCACGGTCTCCGCTACGTCCCATATGACGATTGGCACGACGTACGAATGCACCAGCAAGTCGAGCGCGGCGGGTAAGGCCGCGAGCGGCCAGTGGAAATCGGAGACGATAAAGACCAGCGCCTGACGGCCCGCCAGCGTCGACGCGACGCGCCGCAGTGCGTCCGCACTTTCGCTGACGTCATTCGACGCCGCGCTCTCGCTCCCGCGCAGCATCGTCGCGAGCAGATTGCCGATGCCGCGGCCCGAGCGCGCCGGCATGAAAAGATCGTCGCGTGAAGCATGATCGAAGGCGAGCATGCCCAACGGATCGCCCACACGAAATGCGCTATAACCCAATGCCTCGACGAAATCCGCGGCCACCTCCAGTTTCGTTTGGCGGCTGCCGAAGCGCATCGACGCGGACACATCGACAAGCACCTGCACCGGCACCGCCGCGCGCTGCAAATGCACCCGCACGAGCCATTCGGAGCGCGCCGCGCGCACGCTCGCCCGCAGATCGAGACGGCGCGGATCGGGATAGTCGAAGAGGCGTCCGTGCATCGCGAATTCCTGGCCCGCGCCGAAGCTCGATCCACGATGCGAGCCGGGCCGAACGCCCGATGAGCGCATCGGCAAACGGTAGTGGAATTCCGCTATCGCGTTCATCGCTCAAGGCACCGCCAGTCTGCCGACGATCTGCGTCATCAACGCCTCCGAGAGTTCCTGGCGGCGCAATTCGTAGATCGGCGTGAAGAACACGCGGTGGCCGAGCGCGGGCAGCAGCACCGCGTGAATGTCCTCGGGAATCAGATGCGTGCGGCCCGCGAGCCACGCGACCACACGCGCCGCGCGCAACAGCGCGCTCATCCCGCGCGGACTCGCGCCCGCGAGAATGAGCCGCTCCATGTCCACGCCGTCGAGCGCGATGCCGAAGCGCTGCGGCGTTTCGGTAGCCTGCCAGATGTCCAGCACGTAGCGCTCTATCGTCTCGCTCGATTGCACGCTGTGCTGGATCGCCGCGCCGATCTGGTTCAACTGCTCCCACGGCACGATGGCCGGCGAAAGGCGCGCGAGCAGCCGGTCGACGTCGTGATAGTCGGCATCGAACACGAGCGCGCGGCGCACCTCGGTGTCGTCGGGCGTCGGCATGCCGAGTTCGAAGAGAAAACGGTCACGCGCCGCCGACGCCAGTTCGAACGTCTCTTCCTTCTCGACCTTGTTGCGATCCGCGAACACCGTCATGTGCGGAAAGCGATATTCGCGATCGAACGCCCACACCGAACGCTCGGCCATCGCACGCAACAGCAGCGACTGCACCTGCGGACGCGCTCGATTGATTTCGTTGAAGAAGAACGTGGTGAGCCGCTCGCCGTGCCGCAGAAGCGGACCGGGATCGATACGCGGCCTTCCTTCGGCATCGACATAGGTGTGATAGACGAGATCGCCCGGCATCAGATCGATCGTGCCTTCGACGCGCTCGAACTCGCCGCCCACCACGCGCGCAAACGCGCGCAACACGGTCGTCTTGCCGACGCCGACGCCGCCTTCGAGCAGCACATGGCCGCGCGCAAACAGCGCCACGGTGATGAGCCGGATCACCTGCGACTGGCCGATCACCGCGCCCGCGACTTCTTCCTCGATATGCAGCGCGTGCAGACGCCAGTCCTGAAGCTGTTCGCTGGAACCCATCGGTGCAATCTCCTATGGCGGGCACACACCGCGCCGCCGGCAAGAAAAACGCTTCACGCGGATGCGTCGTCGACTGCCTTTAACAGAACCTTCGATCTTCCCGGCGACGGCACGAACCCCGCATACTCGCGCTCCAGATAAGCTGCGGCCTCCTCGAGCAGGAACTGCCGGAAGATCATGCAGGTCGGCGAAAGCTGCTTGGCGCGCAAATGCACGATCTGCCACGTCCGCTCGATCGGCGTGCCGTTCACATCGAGCAGGGCGAGTTCGCCGGTACGCAGTTCAAGCAGCAGCGTATGCAGCGAAATGAGGCTCACGCCCATGCCCGCGATCACCGCCTGCTTGATCGTTTCGTTACTGCCCAGCGTGACGACTTTCGCGGGCGTGAACAGATGCTGGCGGAACATTTCCTCCGCGGCCATGCGCGTGCCGGAACCGGGCTCGCGCACCAGAAACGTGTCGCCGCGCAGCTCCTGCAAGTCGAACCGTTGCGCGCCCACGAGCGGATGATCGACCGGCGCGATCACCACTTGCGGATGCCATGCGAGCGGCTCGGTCGTCGTGTCCAACTCCGGCGGCGGCCGGCCCATGATCGCGAGATCGATCGCGTTGTCCTGCAACAGACGCAATAGCGCGTCGCGATTGCCGACCGAAAAGTGAACGTCGACTTTCGGGTAGATGCGCGAATACATCGCGAGCAGCTTGGGCGCGAAATACGTCGCCGAACTGACGATGCCCACCGCGATCGAGCCGCTGTCGGCCTGCTTGAGCGAGGTCATCGCATCTTCGGCGTCCTTGATCTCGCCGAGAATGCGGCTCGCGTGATGGCTGAACTTCTCGCCGGCCTCGGTCAATGCGAGCTTGCGCGCAATCCGTTCGAACAGACGCAGGCCCACGGCTTCCTCGAGTTGATGAATCTGCATCGACACGGCCGGCTGCGTCAGATGCAATTCCTCGGCCGCGCGCGCGAAGCTCGTATAGCGGCTCGCCACGACGAAAATCTGCAACTGACGCAGCGTGAGCGAGCGGATGAAATTCAAGGCCATGCGCCGCTACCGGCTCGCGCGCGGCGCGTTCGAAGGCGTGACGGGATCGTTCGGCGAACGCGGCGCGTTGTTCGGCGCGCCAGGCGCATTCGGTGCATTTGGCGCATTGCCCGGCGGCGTCAGCTTGCGCAACACAGCCTGAAAACTGAGCGCGCGGCTTTGCAGCGGATGCGCGAAATCGTTGTTGGCGCCCGGCACTTCCGTGCGAATCATCGCGACCTGGCCCGGCACCGTACTCGCGATCAGAAACGTATAGCGCTTGCCCGTGTATTGCGGAAAACGCGCGGCGTTGGGATCGTCGAGATACGGCTGCACGACGATCTGCTGCGCCTTCACCGCCTTGCCGCCGATCTGGCTCGTCACCGTTTCGATCTTCGGCCCGGCGGCGAGCGCGAGCCGCAGGCGCTGCTGGAAATAGCGGCGCTTTCCGCCCGTCAACTGCTCCATCTCGGCGATGTCGCGCTCGAGAAAATAGATGATGACGGGATTGCACTGCAAGCCGCCGTTCGGCAACGGAACCGCGCCGCGTTTATCGGACACCTGGGCGTCGCCCTTCGCGTTGTCGGCGCTCGTCACGAGTACCTTGACGGTGTCGCTGCCGTGCGCGGACGTGTCGGAGCTGAGCAACGCGTAATCGAGTTCGGTTTGCTGCTCGACGCCGTGCAGATGATCGGTCGTGAAGATGAGGCGCTCGGCGGGCGAAATATCGCTCGCGCCCGGCGCGGATGCGGGTGCAGGCGTGGCCGCTTGCGCGTTGGCTACAACGACGCCCATCGCACCCATTGCGCCCGTCACGCATGCGATGCTCGCGGCGCACGCCGCGAGCACGCGCCGCCTGCCGTTGCCGATACCGCCGCTCACGCCGTCGTCAGGAATACCGCCGGGAAACCCACCACACTCCGCCGTCATGGCGACGCGTCCGCGGGTTTGCCCGCCGGTGCGTCGACCGGTTTCAGCAGCGGCACTTCATAGCTCGTGAGGATGCTGTCGATCTTGTCGTGGTTCGCGCCGATCCATTGATCGACCTTGTCCTTCCACGCTTTCTCGCCGTAGCGCACCCCCATCGAAATCGTATAGTCGAAGCGGATGCCCGGCGTGGCCGGGAACGGCACGAGCTTCACCGAATCGCCCGAGCGCTTCGCGAAGTAACCGGCAATCGGCCCCCACAGAAACACCACGTCGACATTGCCCGCCTGCAGATCGCGTTCGATCATCTGGCCGGGATATTCCTGCGGGTCGCCGCTTTGCACCTGATACGACACCGCCTGATCGATCAGGTTATGACCGAGCAGCCAGTCGACGGCAGGCGTCTGCGTGAAGATGCCGAAACGCAGTTTATGAAGCTGGTCGGGCGGCAGCTTGAGCAGATCGTCGGGCGTATTGATGCCGGCCAGTTCGGGCCGCTTCTTGAACACCATTGCATACGTCGAGCGCAGATAGGGCTGCGTCGTCGATGTCATGTCGTAGCCTTTCGGCACGCCGATGATCAGATCGCATTTGTACGCGCCGGTATCGGCCACCTTCTCGCGCAACGTATGGCGCACGAAGCCCATGCGCTGCGGAAAATACGTGTATTCGAGCTTGTAGCCGAAGTCGCTCGCCATCTGGCTCGCGATGCGGTTCTCGTAACCTTCGCCCTTGTTGTTCGACAGGGGCATGTTGTTCGGGTCCGCGCAGACGCGCAGCACGCCGTCGGCGCCGTCGTTGTTGGGCAGCGCCTCGCCCTGGGCGCGCACTGCGCCGCTTGCGAGCGCCGCATAGCAAAGCGCGCCTGCCACGAGCGCGGCATGCACGTGCATTGAATGACGATGACGCATCGATCACCTCCTGAAGTAAAGCCGCGCGCTATTTTGCGTCGATGGCCTGCAGATCGCCGGGCTTGATCTGCCCGTCCGAACGCCCTTTCAGATAGGCGTAAAGGTTCTCCCAGTTCTTTTGCATCATCTGGCTGGAACTGAAGTCGGGCATGCCCTTCTCGACCCGCCCGCCAAACACGGTGCGATGAAACTCGTTCTTGTCGAGCGTCTTGAACGCCTCGACGAGCGACGGCCCCACCATGCCCTGCTGCTGCGCGCCGTGGCAGCGTTCACAGGCAAGCGCGCGCCAGGTCTTCCATCCTTGCAACGTGTTGCTGTCCACCTTGCTGCCGTCGACCACCTTGTACGCCACCTGGGCAATCGCGGGATTGGTCTGAGCGTACGCGACAGGCAGCACGACGAAAAGGACCGGCAACGCCGCTCCCAACAAGATTGATCGGCCTTTCATATGCAGATGTCTCCTCGATCCTCGGGAAAGGGCCGCGCCGGCTGCTTCGTGCAGCGACGCGGACCCATGACTCAATTGAACCAACTGTTATTGAACCAGCCGTTGATTAACCGCCGGCACCGCCAGGGATGGCGAACACGAACAGCGTGCCGCCGAGCGCCGTGTACTTCGCGAGTTCGCGATAGCCGCCCACTGCGCCCAGACCTTCCGTCGACTTCTCGAGTCCTGCCGCCATGCCGATGCCGGCCCAGCCGCCGATGCCCGAGTACACGCCCACGTATTGCTTGCCCTGATACTGATACGTGAACACGTTGCCGATGATTCCCGACGGCGTCTTGAAGCGCCACAGTTCCTTGCCGTCCTTGATGCGGACTGCCTTCAGGTAGCCTTCGAGCGTGCCGTAGAACGCGATGCCGCCAGCGGTAGCGAGCGCGCCCGACCACACCGAGAACTTCTCCGGCTTGGACCAGACGATCTTGCCCTTCGCCGCATCCCACGCGATGAAGTTGCCCATCGCGTTGTTCTCGTTCGGACCCGGATACATCGACAGCGTCGCGCCCACATACGGCTGACCCGACACGTAATCGACATCGAACGGTTCGTAGTCCATGCAAACGTGATTCGTCGGCACGAGGAAGAGGCTCGAGTTCGGGTCGAACGCCGCGGGCTGCTGGTCCTTCGAGCCGAGCGCCGCCGGACAGATGCCCTTCACGTTGTGATCCGAACCGGCTGCCTGCGTCGAATAAGCCGCATTGCGGATCGGCTTGCCGCTCTTCAGGTCCACGCTGTCCGCCCAGTTCACGGCCGGATCGTACTTCTGCGCGACGAGCAGTTGGCCGCTCTCGCGGTTCAACGTGTAGCCGAAGCCGTTGCGGTCGAAGTGAACGATGGCGGGCACCTTCTTGCCGTCGATGGTCAGATCCGACAGGATCATTTCATTGACGCCGTCATAGTCCCACTCGTCGTGAGGCGTCATCTGATAGACCCACTTCGCCATGCCGGTATTCAGATCGCGGGCCATGATCGACATCGACCACTTGTTGTCGCCGGGACGCTGCGTCGGGTTCCATGTGCCCGGATTGCCGGTGCCGTAGTAGACAAGGTTGAGCTTCGGGTCCCACGCATACCAGCCCCACGTGGTGCCGCCGCCCAGCTTCCACTGATCGCCCTTCCATGACTTCAGCGACGAGTCTGCGCCAACCGGCACCATCTTGCCGTCGGTGTAGGTCATCGTCTTGTCGGGGTCCATCAGCATGTCCTTGTCCGGGCCCGTGCTAAATGCGGTCCAGACCGGCTTGCCCGTCTTGATGTCGTAGGCGATCAGGCGTCCGCGAACGCCGAACTCGCCGCCCGAGATGCCCGTCAGCACCTTGTCGCCGAATACGTGCGGCGCATTGGTGTTGGTTTCGCCGGCTTTCGGATTGCCGTTCTGCGCGCTCCACACGACGTCGCCGGTTTTCGCGTTCAACGCGACGAGCTTGGTGTCGGCCTGTTGCAGGAAGATCTTGCCGTCGCCATAAGCGAGCCCGCGATTAACGGTGTCGCAGCACATCACGGACACAACCGAATCGTCCTGTTTCGGCTGGTACTGCCAGATGAAAGTCTGATCCTTGAGGTTGATCGCAATCACCTTGTTAGGGAACGGCGAGTGGATATACATGGTGTCGCCGATCACGAGCGGCGCGCCTTCATGGCCGCGCAGCACGCCGGTCGACATGGTCCATGCGACCTGAAGTTTGCCGACGTTGCTTTCGTTGATCTGCTTGAGTGGGCTGTAGCGGTGGTTGGCATAATCGCCTGCCTGAGCCGCCCAGTTAGACGGACTTTTCATGAGCCCGTCGAGCTGCGAATCGGCCTGTGCAACGATAGAGCTCAAGGCTGCCGACGCGAGGATCGCGAGCCCAAGAACCGTGGTGCGTAAGTTCATGTCTCCTCCAGAATGGTCTTGCTGTTCAACTCACGAATGACCCACGCTACCTCGCAGCACCGGGCGCGCCACCACGGAGCAGGGTAACGATCAACGCCATTCCCGATCGTTGTCGGGTTTTGCGGCGCATGTCGGCCAACGCATATTCCATGCCGATGCGGCAGCGGCGCACAGCGCAGGCGCTGTTACGAGGCGAGCGTCAAACGCCGCGCGGTCACATCGCATCAAGCCGCGCGCGGCGCGTCGGGCGTCGTCGGCCTTGGCATGTGACACGTGGATGAAACACCAATGACGGGCGACGCACGGCAACTGTGTCACGCCGTGACACCACCGATGCGCGGCATGTGGGACATACTGTGTCATGGCCCGATACGAAGCGTGTCCGTCGCGAGGCAGGCTGCATGCGAAGCGGTTCGCGCGATGCGTCGGTCCATCCGCCAGTCGCATGGCGCATCAATTGCAGCGCAACATGAGGCCGAGCGATCGATTCAACATTGCGATCCGACTTTGCGATCCAACATTTGCGGAGCAGCGATCATGGCAAGCACAGAAAAGGTCTATTCCGACGACGAGATCCAGCAACGTCTCGTCGGTCCGCTACAGCACTGGTATGTCGAAGACGGCTGGTTGCGGCGCAAATACCGCACCGAAGGCTGGAAGGGAACGCTGATGGTGGTAAACGCGGTGGGTCATCTCGCGGAGGCCGCCTGGCATCACCCGGATCTGACGGTCTCCTATGCATTCGTGATCGTGAAGCTCAAGACGCATTCGGCGAAGGGCATCACCGACAAGGACTTCGCGCTCGCCGGCAAGATCGAGTCGTTCATCCAGTGGCAGCCGGCCACCGAGGGCGGTCCACTGGAAGGCACGCCCACCGACGACCAGCGCTTCCGCTATATCAAGTACGACGCGCCGAAGCCATCGCAGGCGCCGGAAACATCGGAAGGCGGTTGACGCGACGCATCGCGCGGCAGCCTGGTACGCCTTTCGCTTGACGTCCTGCGCCGAGCGTCGCGCCGTGGCGCTCATGGCCACAGTCACAGTCATGGTCACACCAATGGCCGCGTGACGATTCCTCCCGCTCGAGCGCCATCGGGTCACGCATGAACAAGGACACTCGCGATGCAGCTTCACGTTCGCCGCCTTTCGCCTGACGCCACCGTGACGGTCGACGCCCCCGCGCGGCTGCATCTGGGCTTTCTCGATCCGAACGCGTCGCTCGGGCGCGCGTTCGGCAGCGTCGGGCTGATGATCGACGGCGGCGGCACTCGCATCGAAGCGCGCTTCGCCGAGCGCGACAGCATTAGCGGCGCACTATCGGATGCGGAACGCGAGCGCATCGCCATCTGTCTCGAACGGCTGCATGCCGCGTTCGACCCCACGCCGGTCGCGATTCAGGTCACGCAGATGCCGCGCGCGCACACCGGGCTCGGCTCCGGCACGCAACTCGCGCTTGCGGTCGGCATGGCGTTCGTGCGGCTGCTCGGCCATCTGGCGACGACGTCCGAACTGGCGAGCCTGCTCGGCCGTGGCGCGCGTTCGGGAATCGGCGTGCTCGGCTTCGATTCCGGCGGCCTGCTGGTCGACGGCGGGCCGTCCGGCGATTTGCGGCCGGGCGTGCCGCCGCTACTTGCACGTCAGCCGTTTCCCGAGAACTGGCGCGTGCTGCTCGTCAGCGACACCGCGCGAGAAGGTCTGCACGGCCCCGAAGAACGGCGCGGCCTCGCGGCGCTCGCGCCGTTTCCGCAGCGGCTCGCCGCGCATCTGTGCCACCTCGTGCTGATGAAAATCCTGCCGGGCGCCGCCGAACGCAACATCGTGCCGTTCGCGCACGGCCTGACGGAGATGCAGCAGACCATCGGCGAATATTTCGCGCCCGTGCAGGGCGGCGTGTTCACGAGCCCCGGCGTCGAGCGCGCGCTGCGCGCGGTGGCCGCGCAACGCACCGCGGGCATCGGCCAGAGTTCATGGGGTCCGACGGGTTTCGCGATCGTCGGCAGCGCGCGCGACGCCGAAGCCGCGCTCGCCACCGCGCGCGAAGCGACGCGCGGCATGCCGCAGATCGAATGCACGATCGTCGGCGGACGCAATCGCGGCGCCACCGTGCGCTCGAGCGAGGCGCGGCAGCATCACCGCATCGGCGCAGCATGAAGTGCTTTTACTCCGCGCCGCGATTCGTGCACCGGGCGGTTCACGAACGGTCCGCGCATGCCGGCGATGCCGCAGCACCGCGCGCGACGCGACGCACGTCACGAACTCCCGGACGTCATGAACGCCATCAACGTCACCAGCGCGACGCGCGCCACGACATGCGACTCGCGCAAACAGCATGGCGTACCAGCCCGCGCCTTTTGCGTCATCTCGACGGGAGCGCGGCTTCTCTCGGCCCTTCCCTTGCGCAATCCACGACATCGCCATTGAAACGAGCCCCCTGCCATGTCCGACACCACTGAAAAACCCGCCGAACGGCCGTACATCCTGCACATGCTGACGGCCACGCCGCAGATGAGCCCCTTCGACGTGAACATGGCCGCCGATGCCGGCTACCAGATCATCGTGCCGTACTGCAACGTCGACGCGGGGATGGTGGCGAACCTTACGCAGGACGCGATCTTTTCGCGCGGGCCGAAAGGCGTGGCGCGCACCGGCATCTTCATCGGCGGACGCGACGTGATGCTCGCCGCCGACATGCTCGACAGCGCGCGCCGGGCAATGGTGCCGCCGTTCGAGGTGTCGGTGTTCGCCGACCCGAGCGGCGCGTACACGACCGCCGCCGCGCTCGTCGCGCTCGCCGAGCGGCATCTCGCGAAGGCGTACGGCATGGAACTGGGCGGCAAGCGCGTGCTGATTCTCGGCGGCACCGGCGCGGTCGGGCGCGTGGCGGCGGCGATGGCGGCGTCGCTGGGCGCCGACGTTTGCATCGCCAGCCACACCGACGCGGCGCGCGCCACGCGGGTGAGCGACGAGCTCAATCAGCGCTTCCAGATCGTGACGAAAGGCGTGGGCACGGCGACGTCCGACGAACTGCGCGCCGCACTCGGCGAGGCCGAGATCGTGCTCGCGACCGCCGTCGCCGGCGTGCAGGTGGTGAGCCGCGACGACCTCGCCCACGCGCGTCACCTGCTGATCGCCGCCGATGTCAACGCCGTGCCGCCCGAAGGCATTGCCGGCGTGAACGTGATGAACGACGGCAAGCCGATCGACGGCGTGCCGACTGCGGGCGGCGCGATCGGCATCGGCGCGCTCGCGATCGGCAACGTCAAGTATCAGGTCGAGCATCGGCTCTTCACGCGGATGCGCACGGGCGGCAAGCCCGTGTATTTGAGTTTTCCGCAGGCGTTCGACGAGGCCCGCGCCGTCGCGGCCGGACTCGGCTGAGCGGCGCGCCGTGCGACAGGATCTTGGCATGTCACGCCTGACGGACCACGACCACAACCACGACCACAACCGCGGCGTCGCGCCGTTGCGGGAGCGGCCATGACGGCGCGTACGTCTTCGGCGCGTGCGCCGTTTGTCGCGGTGGCTGGGCTGTCTGCGCGCATGCTCGCGCAGTCCGCCGCGCGCGCGGGCCTGCGCGTCGTCGCGCTCGATATATTCGGAGACCGCGACACGCGCGAGGCGTCGGAGCTGTGGTTCGACATCGGCGGCGGCCCGTTGTCGATCGACGTCGCCCGGCTCACGGACGCGCTCGCCCGCAGCGCGCGCTTGCCGGGCCTGATCGGCTGGATCGACGGAAGCGGGCTCGAGCCGTTTATCGCGCAGTTGTGTAGCACGCCGGGGCTGCCGCGCTTCATCGGCAATTCCGTCGACGCCAGCGCTCAGGTGCGCGATCCGCGGCGCTTTTTTGCGCTGCTCGACGAGCTGGAGATTCCGCATCCGCAGGTTGCGTTCACGCGACCTCGGGAGGCGTACGGCTGGTTGATGAAACGCGCGGATGGCTGCGGCGGGACGCATGTGGAGCCGCTTGCGGCGGTTGCGGCGCGCGACCCGCTCGCCCACGACACTCCCCCGCAAGCCTACTTCCAGCGCCAAAGCCGTGGCCGCCCGATGTCGGCGCTCTTCGTCGCCGCGCGCGGCAGCGCTCGCGTGATCGGCTTCGCGCAACAACTCACGTGCAGGATGGGCACGCTGCCCTTCGTGCATGCCGGCTCCATCGGTCCGATCGGCTTGCCGCCGGCCGTCGAAATGCGGGTGCGCGCGGCGATCGCCGCACTGTGCGCCCGAGTCGGACTCGTCGGCATCAACAGTTGCGACTTTTTGCTCGACGGCGAGTCGTTCGAAGTGCTCGAGATCAACACGCGTCCGTCGTCGACGATGACGCTCTACGAAACCGCGTCGCCCGAAGCGTGGCCGCGCGGCCTGCTCACCTGTCATATCGACGCATGCCGCCTCGGCCGCCTGCCCGCCGAGCCCGCGCGCGCGGCCTGCTGCGCCGGCCAGCAGGTGCTGTTCGCGCCGCATCCGTTCACGGCGTCCGAGGCATTCAGCGACGCCTGCCTGCGCGATCCACGCTGCCGCGACGTGCCGATGCCCGGCACGCGGCTCGAAGCCGGCCAGCCGGTCTGCACGCTGCTCGTGCGCGCAGCGTCCGTGGACGCGGTTCGGCACGCGCTCGACGCGCAGCACACGCTGGTTCTTGAACGAATCGAAACCTGCCATGAGCCCTTCCATGAGCCCGACCGTGCCATCCTCCACTGCCACACCTGACGATAACCGTCCACCGCTGGCAGCCGCGCTCAGCGTGAACGCGCTCAGCGAACGCCTCGTCGCGCGTCTCGTCGACGACGCGCCGCGCTTTGGCGCCGCCGTCAGCCGCACGGAGAACGGCACCGTGCTGGTCGACGCGGGCGTGGCCGCGCCGGGCAGCGTCGCGGCGGGCGTGCTGATCGCGCGCATCTGCATGGGCGGCCTCGGCCACGTGACCGTGCGCGAGAGCCTGGATGCACGGCCGCTGTGGCCGAGCACGATCGAAGTGCGCACCTCCTGGCCCGTGCTCGCCTGCCTCGGCAGCCAATACGCGGGATGGAGCCTCGCCGCCACCAAGGAGCAGACCGGCGGCAAGAAGTTCTTCTCGCTCGGCTCCGGCCCGGCGCGCGCGCTTGCCGTCAAGGAACCGCTCTTCGCGGAACTCGGCTATCGCGACCATCACGACCGGGGCGCACTGGTGCTGGAAGTGGACCGTCTGCCGCCGCAGGTGATCATCGACAAGGTGCTCGCCGACTGCGGTCTCGCGCCCGAGCGGCTCACGCTTGTCACCACGCCGACACACTCTGTCGCGGGAACGGTGCAGGTGGTGGCGCGCGTCGTCGAAGTTGCGCTGCACAAGACGCACGTGCTCGGCGTCGCGCTCGACGAAGTGGTCGAAGCCGGCGGCTCCGCGCCGTTGCCGCCGCCCGCGCCCGACGGCGTTCAGGCGATGGGCCGCACCAACGACGCAATCCTCTACGGCGGCCGCGTGCATCTCACGGTCAGGCACGATGCGGTGGCAAAACGGCTCGCCGCCGAGTTGCCCGCGTCGAACTCGCGCGATCACGGCCGCCCGTTCGCGGACATCTTCACGTCGTTTAACTACGACTTCTATCAGATCGATCCCGCGCTCTTTGCCCCCGCCGAGGTGTGGGTCAGCAGCCTGGAAAGCGGCGCGACGTATCACGGCGGCAGCGTCGACGCGGATCTGCTGCATGCTCAATGGAGCGGCAAGCCATGAGCTTGCCGTTGCCACTCGCACGCCCCGAAGCGGACGAAAAGGACAAAAAGGACGACGGCGGCACGAACACGTCAGCCGCGCCGGCCCCGCTGCGCATCGCGATCATGACCGACGAAACCGGCTGGCACACCGGACGCCTGAAAAAAGCGTTTCGCGCGCGCGGCGCCGAGGCGCGCTGTGTCGATCTCGCCGACTGCCGGATCGATACGACATGGCAACCGCACGGGCTCGTGCTGCCCGGCTTCGGCCATACGCTGCCCGATGCGGTGTTCGTGCGCGGCATCGCCGGCGGCACGTTTGAGCAGGTCACGCTGCGGCTCGGCATCCTGCACGCGCTGCGCGAATCGGGCGTGCCGGTCTATAACGATGCGCGCGCGATCGAACGCAGCGTCGACAAATCGATGACGAGCTTCCTGCTGCATCGCTACGGCGTGGCGACGCCCGCGACGTGGGCGGGCGAATCGGCGGCGTTCGCGCAGCGCGTGCTGATGCGCGAGGCCGCGGCGGGCCGCCAGGTCGTGCTTAAGCCGCTATTCGGCTCGCAGGGTCATGGGCTCAAGCGGCTGGGCGCGCGCCGCGCGGCGTCTGCGCTGCTCGCGCCGCTGCCTTCGCTGAAACCTTATAGCCAGGTCGCGTATCTGCAACGTTATATCGACGGCGGCCGCGCCGGCTTCGACTGGCGCGTGCTGGTGATCGGCGCGCGCGCGGTGGCGGCGATGCGCCGCACCGGCGGAAAGGGATGGATTCATAACTTCGCGCAGGGCGCGACGTGCGAGCCCGCCGAACTGGATGCGCCGCTCGCGCAAACCGCCGTGCGTGCCGCCGAGGCACTCGGGCTCGACTATGCGGGCGTCGATCTGATTCCCGATCCGCACGACGCCGCCCGGCCGCTCGTACTCGAAGTGAACGGCGTGGCGGCGTGGCGCGGCCTGCAATCGGTGACGCCGATCGATATTGCGGCTGCGCTCGTCGACGATCTGCTGTTTCGCAAGCTGCCGGCGCAGCGCGGCGCGTCCGCGCTTGCCGAAACCGGCGACGCGGCCGTGGTGGCGCTGCATGGGCGTCATGGTTGAGCCGGAATCCGGTCGCGCCGACGAGCCAGGCGGCTCGACGGGCCGCTTGTTGAATCCGGACGCTCATCGCGATGCCGACACCACGGCGCATGAGCGCATGCGCGCTGCCTTCTTGACCGCCTGCCGCCTCGACGTCGACACGCCGAAGCCCGGCAACGTCAGCGTGGACAGCGAAGGACACGGCATGAGCGCGGCGCAGTTCCTCGCGAGCGCCAACGCCGCCGCCGACGCGCTGCTCGCGCGCGGTGCGCCAATCGGCCAGCGCCTGCTCGACGCGGTGACGCGCACGCGCGCGGCCGTCGGCTGCAATACGAATCTCGGCATCCTGCTGCTGGTCGCGCCGCTCGCGGCGGCGCTCGAACAGACTGCGCGTCCGTTGTCGGCGCACGCATGGCAAGCCGCGACCGAACGCGTGCTCGCGCGGCTCGACGTTGACGACGCGCGCCTCGCGTACCGTGCGATCGCGCTGGCAAATCCCGGCGGTCTCGGCGACGCGCCTGAGCAATCGGTGCACGACGCGCCGACGGTCGGCCTGCGCGACGCGATGGCGCTCGCCGCCGCGCGCGACAGCATCGCGCGTCAGTATGCGGAAGGCTTTCGCGACATCTTCGAAACGGGGCTTGGCGCTTTACGGGAAGTTTGTGGCGAGCAAGCGCTGAACGCGGCGCGTGATGTCACGCTCGCCGCCACCCTAAACACATTCCTCACCTTCCTCAGCACGTGGCCCGACTCGCACATTGTGCGTAAGCACGGCGCGGCCGTGGCGCAGAGTGTCACGCTTGCGGCACGCGAACGGCATGCGCAATGGCGAAGCGCGCTCGCGCAAGCCCGCCTCGGCGCGACCGGCGCATCGCTCGAAACACTCGAAGCGCCCGCTGCATTCGACCCACTTCGCGCATGGGACGCCGAACTCAAAGCCGCCGCCATCAACCCCGGCACGAGCGCGGACCTGACCGTGGCGACGCTGTTCGTCGCCCTTTGTCTCGACGACGAGAACAACACAAGCCGCACTCACAGCGCACCATAAGCGCCAACCCGCCACGCTCTGGCACGGAACCTGTTAGTGAATGCCATCGTGCATCAACCGCCGCCGGGCGTTCGCGGACCAGGAACGTCGCGGGCGGCGTGTCAGTCAGTCGGCAAGTCCCCCATTCCACTCATCGGAGGAACAGCATGGCCAAGATCAATCGCGTCCTGATAGGAGAGTCGCTCGTCGGCGACGGCAACGAGGTCGCACACATCGACTTGCTGATGGGACCGCGAGGTTCCGCTGCGGAAACCGCATTCTGCAATGCGCTCACCAACAATAAGGATGGCTTCACATCGCTGCTCGCGGTCGTCGCGCCGAATCTGCTCGCCAAGCCGAACACGATCCTCTTCAACAAGGTGACGATCAAGGGCGCGAAGCAGGCCGTGCAGATGTTCGGGCCAGCGCAGCATGCTGTGGCGCTCGCCGTCGCGGACAGCGTCGAGGACGGCACGATCCCGGCCGACGAAGCCGACGACCTGTTCCTGTGCGTCGGCGTGTTCATTCACTGGCAGGCGGAGGACGACAAGAAAATTCAGGAGTACAACTATAAGGCCACGCGCGAGGCGATCCAGCGCGCGGTGAGAGGCGAACCGACTGCTGCCGAAGTGGTACAGAAGAAGAGCAGCGTCGCCCATCCGTTTGCACCCAACTGATCGATGGCTCGGGGTCCGCGCGCACGCCGCCGCACAGCGTTGCCGCGCGGACCTTCGCAGTGCGCCACGGTGCAATTGCTTTGAAGAGGCATGAGATGACCCTACGATGTCGCGCGCTGGCGGCGTGTGCCTGCATCGCGCTCGCCGCCCCGCTCGCCTGGGCGGACGGCGACGCGCCCAAAGCGGCTGGCCCGGCGGGAGGCTACAACTACCCGACGACAGGCCGCGTCGAATACGTGCTCGCGTGCATGGACGACAACGGACACGATTTCGCCAACGTCTACAAATGCTCGTGCGTGATCGACAGAATGGCGACCGCGCTGCCCTACGACGAGTTCGTCGATCAATCCACGTTTTCCCGGTATGCGTCGCTGGGCGGCGAAGGCGGCGCCGAGTTTCGCGTCGACCACGCGAAGGCTCAGACGAAGAAATTCCGCGCGCTGCAGGCCGACGCTTATCGTAGCTGCGGGCTCAGCACCGACAAGACGGCGGCTTCGAAGTAGAAGAATCGCGGGCACGCGGCCCGCGCCATCTTCGCCACACTGTGCGCTACCGAACCGGCGATGCCATTGCATGCGGTTCGGCTGCGCGTCAATTCGGAATCAGCCCCTCGCCTAGCGACGCATAATCCGCGAGACCGCTTTGCGCAGTCGCTGGCTTCGGCATGTCGCTGCGCTGCCGTTCGATCTGCACGCCGACCGCCGCGACGTCGTCGAATTTGGCCGGCTTCGCGAGCGCCACGCGTACCCAGTGCGCGCCGAAATCGTTGATGAGCAGGCGCGCCACCGCTTCGGCGAGCGCCTCCAGCAGACGCACGCCGTGCGATTCCAGCAGCGCATGCAACGCCGCGCGCACCGCCGCATAGTTGATGGTGTCCTCGATACGATCGGTCGCGCACGCGCGCAGCGCCGGTACGCCGATCGCCAGATTCATGCGCACGGGTTGCGGCACGTGCAGCTCGCTGCTGTCGATTCCTATAATGGTCTGACCGATAAAGTTTTCGATGAACACGACGTCCATGCGACGCGCCGGCGGCGCTTCGGAAGGCGCGCCCCACGGCGCGCTCGCGCGCGGCGCGGCGGTGTCGGCAGTCGAAGCGGCCGAGGCGGCGATTGGGAAGCTCGCGAGGCGAGCGATGTCGATACGGTCCATGGTGTACTCCGCCGCCTAGCGGCAACAAGTTAAATGACGCAACCCGGGTAAACGCAAGTAGTACAGGATGAGCCGCGCGCGCAGCACGGTGCGGCGTGCATTGATTAAAAGCAAAAAGCGGGCGCAGCCTGTACTATTGATGCGACTTCGTATTGAACACGAACGACATCGGGCGTAGAGTTTTAAGCCAACGCCTGACAACGGTCGCAGGCAGCACCAGTAGCAGCATCCATAGCAGCACCCGTAACAGGCGAATTACTCACTGCGCATACGGACCCAGAAGCCGCGGCGCGAGGGGATGACATTATCGATAAAGCGGTACACGTAGACGCGCAACGCGAAGTCCGGGCGAGCAGCAATACGCAGGGCAACGCAGGGCGCGCATGAATGTGCCGCAACGGAGACGAACCCCATGTCGTTGCTCGCTGACAGCTCCATGCACGTCCGTGAAATTCTCAACGTCGTCAATCATCAGTTGGCGACGCGACCGACGAGCGAGCCCGTCGCTCAATCGTGGGCGCGCTGCGTCAATGAATTCCAGCTCGATCCTTCCCGTTTCGTCACGCCGCCCATCCTGACGGAGTACGAACTAAGCTCGCGCCGCGAGGCGATGGGCGATCTGATCGCGTGTTCGAAGCTGGAAATGACCACGCTCTATCAGCAGTTGGCCGACCCCGAACTCGCGGTGGTGCTGGTCGACGCGGGCGGCGTGATCGTGCATCAGGTTTCGTCGGTGCCGTTTGCCGAGGCCGTCGCTTCCGACGGCTTTCGCGTCGGCGCGCTGTGGAGCGAGCGCGAAGCGGGCACCAACGGAATGGGCACGTGTCTCGCCGAGCGCGATTGCATCGCGGTGTGCCAGCACGAACATTTCTATCCGCGCTATACGTCGCTCACCTGCTCCGCCGCGCCGATCTTCGACGACAGCGGCGAGATCGCCGGCGTGCTCGACGTGACGAGCCGCTCCAAACTGTTGCAGCAACACTCGCTGGTGCTCGTCGGCATGTCGCGGCAGATGATCGAAAACCGTCTGATCGACGCGCGCTACCGGCACGCGAACATGATCCACTTTCATAGCCGGCCGGAATTCGTCGGCACGCTGCACGGCGGCAAGCTCGCGGTCGCGGACGACAGCACCGTGCTCGCCGCAAACCGCAGCGCGCTTTTCCAGCTCGGCTTCCGCTCGCTCGGCGAATTGCGCGGACGGCGTATCGAGGAGGCGTTCAATGCATCGCTCGAGGACATGATCGCGCGCAGCATTCGCGGCTCGTTCCATCCGGTCACCGTGTACAGCGCGAACGCGACCAACCGCTTCTTCCTGATCGCACAGGCCGCGCAAAACGCCTCGGGCCGCGGCGCGCGCGTCGCGGTGGCGGGACCGGCATCTGCATCGACATCGGCATCGGCGCCGCGCGCGAGCGCATCGGACAAGCGGCCGCCGCCCGCACGGCTCGACGAAATCGCGCACCTGGAATTCGGCGACCCGCGCATGGCCTCGCAGATTCAGCTCGGCGCGCGTGTCGTGCAACGCAAGATTCCGATCATCCTCAGAGGGCAAACGGGAACCGGCAAGGAAGTTTTCGCGCAGGCGCTGCACAGCATCAGCCCGCATTCGTCGGGGCCGTTCGTGCCGGTGAATTGCGCGTCGCTGCCGGAGAACCTGATCGAAAGCGAACTGTTCGGCTATCGGGCCGGCGCGTTCACCGGCGCTCAACGCGAAGGACGGCGCGGCAAGATCGTGCAGGCCAATGGCGGCACACTCTTTCTGGACGAGATCGGCGACATGCCGCTTGCGTTGCAGGCGCGGCTTCTGCGCGTGATAGAAGAACACGAGGTCACGCCGCTCGGCGCCGAGACCACCGTGAAGGTCAATTTCCAGTTGATCAGCGCGAGTCACCGCAATCTGCTCGAACTCGTGCACAGCGGGCAATTCCGCGAGGATCTGTATTACCGGCTCAAAGGCGTCGAGCTGAATCTGCCGCCGCTCGCGGAGCGCGTCGACAAGCTGCCGCTGATTCATCATCTGCTCGCGGCCGAGACCGACGACGATCCACCCGAGCTGACGAGGGAAGCCGAGCAGGCGTTGCTGAGCTATGCATGGCCCGGCAACATCCGCCAGTTGCGTCACGTATTGCAAATGGCGATTGCGTTATGCGACGGACAACCGATCCGCTGCGAGGATTTGCCCGTCGAAGTCACGCAGCGCGAACCGGAGGTGGCGTCGCCCGCCGCGCCACAGGCGGCGGCGCAGCCCGCCCCGCATGCAGACGACGACCCGGACCTTTCCGCGCTGAACGCGATTCAGTTGAACGAACGCGAGACGGTTCTTGCAATGCTCGAGGAAAACCGCTGGAACGTGAGCAACGTGGCGAAGGCGCTCGGCATCAGCCGCAATACGCTGTACCGGAAGATGCGGCGGCTGCAAATCCGTCTGTCGCACGACGGCTCGGGCAGCGACGGCCTGGAAACCGACGACGCGGCCGACGAAATCACCTCCGATGCGGCCACGCCCGAAGGCTCGCCGGGCGATGCCGCGCATCGCGCCCATGACGCATGAGCCAGGCGCCGGCTCGTCATCTCGCGGACTTCAAGCCCGATGCGCGCTTTGCGTGGTGCGTGACCGGCTCGGGCCATCTGCTCGAGGAGTCGATCGAGCTCGCGCTCGCCTTGCCGCGCACCGACCTCTTTCTCTCGGCCGCCGCCGAGGAAGTGCTGCCGCTCTACGGCTGGAAGCTGCCGCGACTGCGTGAGCGCTTCAACGTGTTCCGCGACAAGAGCGCGAGCGGCGTGCCGGTTGGCATGCTGTATCACGGGATGTATCACACTGTGATCATTGCGCCGGCCACCAGCAACACGGTGGCCAAGTGCGCGTTCGGCATCTCCGATACGCTGCCGACCAACATGTACGCTCAGGCGGGTAAGCAGTGCATTCCGGGCATCGTCTTTGCATGCGATACCGAGCCGACCGTGGTTACGCAAAGCCCTAACGAATGGGTCGAACTGCGGCCGCGGGCGATCGAGCTCGACAATGTGGAGCGGCTATCGCGCTTCGAATATACGACGGTGGTGCGCTCGCTCGATGAGTTGAAGGCGGCGCTGGATCAACGGGTCGCGATGCTCGATCTTGCATGAAAGCACTCTCACGCTAAAAACCTGCCCGGCGGCCCGGCGCGTACAGACATGGACCACATCCTCTTCCTGACGGGCCGGCTCGCCGAAAAGAGCCTCGTGCGCGTGCTCGAAAGCATGGCGCCCGCGCCGTTCAGTTGGGAAATCCGCGAAATCGGCTTGCAGGTTGCGGCGCTGATGACGGCCGACATGATCCGCCGACGCGTGCCCGCGCCGCTCGCCGCGCAACGCGTGATCGTGCCGGGGCGCTGCCGTGGCGATCTCGCCGCGCTGAGCGAACACTACGGCGTGCCGTTCGAACGCGGACCGGAAGAAGTGAAAGACCTGCCGCAATTCTTCGGCCGCGAGGCGAAACCCGTCGACCTGTCGCGCTACGAGACCGAGATTTTCGCGGAGATCGTCGATGCGCCGCGCCTCGATCTCGACGGCATCGCCGCGCGTGCTCGCGACTACGCGGCGCAGGGCGCGGATGTGATCGACATCGGCTGTCTGCCGGAAACGCCGTTTCCGCATCTCGAGGATGCGGTGCGCCGTTTGAAAGCCGAAGGCTATCGGGTGAGCGTCGATTCGATGCGCACCGACGAGTTGCTGCGCGGCGGCCGGGCGGGCGCGGACTATCTGATGAGCCTGAATCTCGACACGCTGTGGATCGCCGACGAAGTGCCGTCCACGCCGATCCTCGTCGCGCGCGATCCGGGCGACCCCGCTTCGCTCGACGCAGCCATCGAACTTTTAACCGCGCGAGGCCGCGCGTTTCTCGCCGATCCGATTCTGGATCCGATTCCGTTCGGTCTCGCGACGTCGATTGCACGCTATGTCAGGCTGCGCGAACGCTATCCGGACGTGGCCATCATGATGGGCATCGGCAACGTGACCGAGTTGACCGAAGCGGACACGAGCGGCATCAACGCGGTATTGCTCGGCATGGCCGCGGAGCTTCGCGTGAGGGCCGTGCTCACCACGTCCGTGAGCCTGCATGCGCGGCGTGCGGTGCGCGAAGCCGACGTCGCGCGCCGCGTGATGCACGCCGCACGGGAAGCGCACATGCTGCCCAAAGGCATCAACGGCGATCTCGCGACCGTTCACGCAAAGCGCCCTTTCCCCTATAGCGCGGCGGAAATCGACGAATTCGCGCGCGATGTTCGCGATCCTAACTTTCGTGTGCAGGTCAGCGACGAAGGTATTCACGTCTATAACCGCGACGGTCATCTCAAAGCCGGCGATCCGTTCGCGCTCTACCCCGATCTTCACCTCGAAGCCGACGGCGGCCACGCGTTCTATATGGGCGTACAGTTGGCGCGCGCCGAGATTGCGTGGCGTCTCGGCAAGCGCTTCGATCAGGACCAGCCGCTCGATTGGGGTTGCGCCGTCGAGCGGCCGGAACAGGATCTGTCGGCATGGTGCGCGCCTGGCGAAACGATGAAAAAACGCTGACGCCATTCGGTTCGATTTCTCCCAAACCGAACAGCCGCCCGAGTTTTTCAGCGCACTTCCGCCAAAGCCCTTTCGTCCGATTCGCTCACTTGCGCAAGTTCGCCGCGCATGTCGCTGATCGCCCGCGCATAGTCGTCCGCGCCGAACACCGCCGAACCGGCCACGAACACATCGGCGCCCGCCGCCGCAATCTGCGCGATGTTCGACGCCTTCACTCCGCCATCCACTTCGATCAGCAACGGACGACCCGTGCGCTGCATCGTCGCGTCGACCCGTTCACGCAGCATGCGCAACTTCGCGAGCGTCTCGGGTATGAACGCCTGGCCGCCGAAGCCGGGGTTCACCGACATCACGAGCACCACGTCGAGCCGTTCGATCACATGATCGAGCACCGCGAGCGGCGTGGCCGGATTCAGCGCGAGTCCGACGCGCGCGCCCTGCGTCTTGATGAGTTCGATCGTCCGATGCACATGCAGCGACGCTTCCGGATGAAAACTGATCGTGTTCGCGCCCGCTTCCGCAAAGGCGATGACGAGCGGATCGACCGGCATGGTCATCAGATGCACGTCGATCGGCACGCGCGTATGCGGCCGGATCGCCGAACACACGAGCGGCCCGACCGTCAGATTCGGCACGTAATGGTTGTCCATCACGTCGAGGTGAATCCAGTCGGCGCCGGCCACGGTGACGTCGCGAATCTCGTCGGCGAGACGCGCAAAATCCGCGGACAGCAGCGAAGGAGCAATCAGAAAATCACGCATGATGTCTCCTTGCGTTCAGTGATAACGGCGCGCCATTGCCTCGAGCGGCAACGGCTTGATGCGCGGCGCCTGCCCGGCGCAACCGAACGCCTCGAAGCGCTCGACGCAAATGCCGCGCGCCGCCGCCGTCGCCGCCTTCAACGCGGCCCGCGGATCGAATTCGCCGCGCGCGTTCGCCATCGACTTGCGCATCGCGCCGCTCATCGCGAGCCGGATGTCGGTGTCGATATTCACCTTGCGCACGCCGTGAGCAATGCCGCGCTGAATTTCCTCGACGGGCACGCCATAGGTCGTCGGAATCTCGCCGCCATATTCGCGGATCACCGCAAGCCATTCCTGCGGCACCGACGACGACCCATGCATCACGAGATGCGTATTCGGAATGCGCTCGTGGATCTGCACGATGCGGTCGATAGCGAGAATATCGCCGGTCGGCTGGCGGCTGAATTTATACGCGCCGTGCGATGTGCCGATTGCGATGGCGAGCGCATCGACGCCGGTTGCATCGACGAAAATTTGCGCCTCGCTCGGGTCGGTCAGCAGAGCGTCGCGCGTGAGTTGGCCTTGCGCGCCGACGCCGTCTTCCTCGCCGGCCGTGCCCGTTTCGAGCGAACCTAAGCAACCCAGTTCGCCTTCAACGGAAACGCCGACCGCGTGCGCCGCTTCTACTACACGACGGCTCACGTCGACGTTGTAGTCATAGGCGGCGGGCGTTTTCTGATCGGGCAGCAGCGAGCCGTCCATCATCACCGATGTAAAGCCCGAGCGGATTGCCTGCTGACACACGGCCGGGCTCGCGCCGTGATCCTGATGCAGCACGAGCGGAATGTCCGGATGCGCCTCGAGCGCGGCGAGCACCAGATGACGCAGATACGGCTCGCCCGCATACTTGCGCGCGCCCGCCGACGCTTGCAGGATCACCGGGCTCGCGGTTTCCTCCGCGGCCTGCATGATCGCGTGAATCTGCTCCATGTTGTTGACGTTGAACGCGGGCACGCCGTAGCCGTGTTCGGCCGCGTGATCCAGTAGTTGACGCAGTGCGATGAAGGCCATTGCAAACTCCTCGGGAACGAATCATTGGATTCTGTTGTGCCGCTCGTGCGAAGCGAAGCGCTGCACGACGCGGCGCGCTTCGTCGGCCACGGCTTGCGCGGTCAGCGCGAAATGTTCGAACAGCGCGGCAGCGGGCGCGGATTCGCCGAAGCTGTCGATACCCACGACGCCGCCTTCAAGGCCCACGTACTGCCGCCAGAACGCGCGCACGCCCGCTTCGACGGCGACGCGCGGCACGCCCGGCGGCAGCACCGCTTCGCGCCATGCATCCGGTTGCCGGTCGAATACGCTGGTCGACGGCATGGAGACGACGCGTGCGGCGATGCCCGCTTCGGCGAGCAGCGCGAGCGCATCGAGCGCGAGCGATACTTCGGAACCCGTAGCAATTAGCACGACGCGCGCTTGCGCATTACCCTCCGGCCAATCGCGCAACACATAGCCGCCCCGCTCGATTGCGTCGATCTGTTCGCTGCCGCGCGCGACGAACGGCAGGTTCTGCCGGCTCAGCAGCAGGCACGTCGGCCCATTGCGTTCGATCGCGCTGGCCCACGCGCGCGCGGTTTCCACCGTATCGCACGGTCGCCAGGCGTCGAGCCCCGGAATCAGCCGCAAGCTCGCCGCGTGCTCGACCGACTGATGCGTCGGCCCGTCTTCGCCGAGCCCAATCGAATCGTGCGTGAACACGAAGATCGAGCGTGTCTTCATCAACGCGGCCATGCGCAGCGCGTTGCGCGAGTAGTCGGAAAACGTGAGAAACGTGCCGCCGAACGCAATCTGCCCGCGATGCAGCGCGATGCCGTTGATCACCGCGCTCATGCCGAATTCGCGCACGCCGTAGTGCAGATAGTTGCCGCCGCGCAGGCCGTCTTCGTCCGCGTGGATGTCCACCGCCGCCTGCCAGTTGGTCAGATTCGAGCCTGTCAGATCCGCCGAGCCGCCGAGCAATTCCGGCAGCGCGCGAGCGAGCACGGCGATGGTCTGCTGCGAAGCCTTGCGCGTCGCGATGGTTTGCGCCGCGCTGTCGGCGTCGCGCAGCATCGCGCGAACGGCATCGTGCCAATGCGCGGGCAGCCTGCCCTGCGTCCTGCGCTCGAATTCGGCGGCTTCATGCGGATAGTGATTGCGATACGCTTCGAAGCGGCGCCTCCAGTCGGCTTCGGCCGTCTCGCCGCGAGCGCGCGCATCCCACTGCGAGCGAGCCTCCTCGGGCACGACGAACGGCGGATACGGCCAGCCGAGCGCGCGCCGCGTATTCGCGACTTCGTCGGCGCCGAGCGGCGCGCCATGCACATCGTGCGTGCCCGCTTTGCCAGGCGAGCCTCTGCCGATCACCGTGCGGCAGCAGATCAGCGTCGGCCGGCCGGCTGCGCGCGCGTCTTGCAGCGCGCGGTCGACCGCGTCCGCATCGTGACCGTCGACGTCGCGCACCACCTGCCAGCCGTAAGCGGCAAAGCGCGCGGGCGTGTCGTCGTTGAACCACTGCGCGACATGGCCATCGATGGAGATACCGTTGTCGTCGTAGAGCACCGTGAGCTTGTCGAGCTTCAGCGTGCCCGCAAGCGATGCCGCTTCGTGCGAAATGCCTTCCATCAGGCAGCCGTCGCCGGCGAATACATAGGTACGATGATCGACAATCGTATGGCCGGGCCGGTTGAACTCGTGCGCGAGCAGCGCTTCCGCGAGCGCCATGCCGACCGCGTTGGCGAGGCCCTGGCCAAGCGGACCGGTGGTCGTCTCGACGCCGGGCGTCACGCCCACTTCGGGATGCCCCGGCGTTTTGCTGTGCAATTGACGAAAGCGTTTCAGTTCGTCTATCGGCAGATCGTAGCCGGTGAGATGCAGCAGCCCGTACAACAGCATCGAACCATGTCCGTTCGACAGCACGAAGCGGTCGCGGTCGGGCCATGCCGGATTGCGCGGATTGTGTTTCAGATGCCGGTCCCACAACGCAACGGCGATCTCGGCCATGCCGAGCGGCATGCCGGGGTGACCCGACTTCGCCGCTTCGACGGCGTCGATGGCGAGCATGCGCAGCGCGTCGGCCATCAGGCGGGTTTCAGGTAATGCAAGCGATTCTGCGACGGCGCTCATCGAATGTCTCCTTGGAACAGCAAGCCGGTGTTTCGCGTCGGGTCTTTGCGGCGGGGCCGCGGTTACGGCCGCGGCTACGGCTTACGCTCGCGAGCGCCGGTCGATCAGTTGCAGAATCATCGGCGTGAAGATCAGTTGCATGGCGAGGCCCATCTTGCCGCCCGGCACGACGATCACATTCGGCCGCGACATGAACGAGTCGTGCAACATGGTCAGCAGATACTGGAAGTCGATGCCTTTGGGCCGCGCGAAGCGGATCACGACAAAGCTCTCGTCGGGCTGCGGAATCTCGCGCGCAATGAACGGGTTCGACGTATCCACGGTCGGCACGCGCTGGAAATTCACATGCGTGCGGGAAAACTGCGGGCAGATGTAGTTCACGTAGTCGGGCATGCGCCGCAAGATCGTATCGACGACCGCCTCATGCGAGTAACCGCGCATAGTCTGATCGCGATGCAGTTTCTGAATCCATTCGAGGTTGATGGTCGGCACCACGCCAATCAGCAGATCCGCATGCCGCGCGATGTCGATGTGGTCGGTCACCGCCGCGCCGTGCAGACCTTCGTAGAACATCAGGTCAGTGTCGGGCTGCACGTCTTCCCACGGCGTGAACGTGCCGGCATCCTGCTTGTAGAGACGCGTCTCCGTTTCGTCGTGCACGTAATGACGAAACTTGCCGGTGCCGGTCTCTCCGTAGCTCGCGAAGAGCGCTTCGAGTTCTTCCAGCAGATTCGCTTGCGGTCCAAAGTGGCTGAAGTTCGGCACGCCGTCGCGCTCGTGCTGCTTCATTGCTTCGCGCATGCCGTTGCGGTCGTAGCGGTGAAACGCGTCGCCTTCCACGATCTGCGCGTTGATCTTTTCGCGCCTGAAAATATGGGCAAAGCTCTTCATCACGGTCGTCGTGCCGGCGCCGCTGGAACCGGTCACCGCGATGATCGGGTGTTTGATTGACATGCGCTTGTCTCCGGATAGTAGTGTTGTGTTCGGCCGCTCTGCGTCAGTGCGAGCCTGCATTGCGCGCAATCAGGCGGTGAAGCCCGGCAGAAACAGCGAGCGTCGGCCGAAGAGCGGCGACGTGAACGGCTGGTCCTCGCCACGGTCGTACTCGCCGTGATAGCGGCCAATGCGCTCGACTTCGTTGCGCGAGCCGAGAATCACGGGCACGCGGCCATGCAATGTGTGCGGCACGACGTCGAGAATGCGTTCGCGGCCTGTAATCGAAAGACCGCCCGCCTGCTCGACCAGAAAGCTCATCGGATTCGCTTCGTACAGAAGCCGCAGGCGCCCGTGCATGCCGGGCGTTTTCGAGTCGCGCGGATACATGAACACGCCGCCGCGCATCAGGATGCGATGCACTTCCGCGACCATCGAGGCGATCCAGCGCATGTTGAAGTCCTCGGTCCGGCAGCCGGTGCGTCCGTCCTTGCACTCCTGCACATAGCGGCGCACCGGCGGCTCCCAGAAGCGTTCGTTCGATGCGTTGATCGCGAACTCCGCCGTCTCGGCGGGAATGCGGATGTTCGAATGCGTGAGCACGAAATTGCCGATGTCGCGTTCGAGCGTGAAGCCATGCGTGCCGTTGCCGACCGACAGCACGAGCATGGTCGAGGGACCGTAGATCGCATAGCCCGCCGCGACCTGCTCGCGGCCCGGCCGCAGAAAAGCGGATTCGCCCACGGGTTCTTCGGCGTCGGCGGGACGATCGTCCACATGACGCAGCACCGAGAAGATCGACCCGACTACGCCGTTGATGTCGATGTTCGACGAGCCGTCGAGCGGATCGAATGCGAGCAGATAGTCGCCGCGCGGATAGTGCTGCGGAATCGTGTAGACGCGCTCCATTTCCTCGGAGGCCATCGCCGCGAGGAGACCGTCCCACTCGCAGTGCTGCACGAAGACTTCGTTGGTGGCGACGTCGAGTTTCTTCTGCTCCTCGCCATGCGTGTTGACGCTGTGCGCCGAGCCGTAATGCCCGCCGAGCGCGCCCTTGGTGAGCATCGCCGAAATCGACTTGATGGCCGCGGCCACGTCGATCAGCAGCGCGGAAAGTCCCGCGTTTTGCGCGGTTCCGGCCGCGCAAGGCTGGCGGTCGAGCGTGTCGATCAGAAACTTCGAAAGGGTCGTGCGTCCGTCTTGCATGGCGATCTCCTGAGGTTGTTCTGTTTCAGCCTGGCGGCGCGGGGGCGGTGTGGTGCGCTTCGGGCGCATCCGGCGCATCGGGCGCGTCGGGCGTATCTGCGTTCGACGCATGGGCGGACGCTTCGGCGAACACGCGGCTCGCGCGAATGTCCTCGGCTGCGATCAGCGTCAACGCGGCTGCGTCGATTGGCGCGCCGCCGTCGATCGCTCTCGCGAAAAGACGATTGGCCTGGCGCAGCCGCGAGCGGTCGAGCGCATTGCGCACCGAGCGCGCATTGGCAAAATTCGGCTGACGCGTGCGCAATGCGAGGTAGTCCGCGAAAGCGCGCCGCGAATCCGTGTCGAAGCGGTAATGCATCGTCGCGAGCATGCGCTCGGCAATGTCGAGCAATTCCGCGTCGCCGTAATCGGGAAACGTGATGTGATGCGCGATGCGCGAGCGAAAACCCGGATTGCTCTCGAAGAACACTTCCATCCGCGACGCGTAACCGGCGAGGATCACGACGAGATCGTCGCGCTGGTTTTCCATCGTTTGCAGCAGGATTTCTATGGCTTCCTGACCGTAGTCGCGTTCGTTCTCGGGACGGTACAGGTAATACGCTTCGTCAATGAACAGCACGCCGCCCATCGCGCGCTTCAGCACATCGCGCGTTTTTGGCGCGGTGTGGCCGATGTACTGGCCGACCAGATCGTCGCGCGTGACCGACACGAGATGATTGCGGCGAATGTAGCCGAGCCGGTGCAAGACCTCGGCCATGCGCAGTGCAACCGTGGTTTTGCCGGTGCCCGGATTGCCCGAGAAACACATGTGCAGCGTCGGCGCGCCGCTCGCGAGACCGAGCGATTCGCGCGCACGCTCGACCAGCAGATGCGCGGCAATCTCGCGGATGCGCGTCTTGACCGGCACGAGCCCGACGAGATCGCGGTCGAGTTCCGCGAGCACATCGCCGATGCCCGAGTCGCGATACAGCGCGGCGAGATCGATATGGGGCGGCAGCGCGAGGTTCATGTGTCAATGCTCCGTGCCGTAGCGTTCGCCCGAAGGCCGGTCGCTCGCATAGCCCGCAAGGCCGTAGTGTTGCAAACGTCCTGGCCCGTCCTGACGCGTCAGACGGAAGCCCGGCTCATGATCGGGACGATTGACGATGAACGACAGGCGCATCGTTTCGAAGCCGCGCACCGAATCGAACGCATTGACCTTGATGTAATGATCGGGCCTCGCGGCGCGGCACGCCTTCACTTCTTGCAGCACGCCGGCTGCATCGTGCAGGTCGAACATCGGCAGACCCCACATTTCCCAATACGTATTGCGCGGATGCGGGTCGTCGGTGAATTCGACGGAACAGGCCCAGCCCTGGCTCAATGCATAGTCGATCTGCAAGCCGATTTCCTCGTCGGTCAATTCCGGCAGGAAGGAGAACGTGCCCTGTGTAATACGCATGACGTACCTCGCGATTGATTGACTGCAACGTTCGGACGGCGCAAGCGGTGTCACGCGCGGTGCGTCGGCACCGCTGCGAACTTGCATCCGTGATCTTTTGATGCGGGGTTTAAGCTGCTTAACGACCTAGGCTGCCGTCGGCGTGGCCGCGAAATCCGGCGAGTCAGTCGACGCGTAGTTGAAGGTCACGTCGCGCCACGTATCGAGCGCCTGCTTGAGCGGCCCGCACCAGCGCGCCGCTGCTTCCAGAATCTCCGGCCCTTCCTGACGGATGTCGCGCCCTTCGTTGCGCGCCTTCACCATGCACTCGAGCGCGACGCGATTGGCAACAGCGCCCGCCTGAATGCCGCCCGGATGACCGATGGTGCCGCCGCCGAACTGCAGGATCGCGTCGTCGCCGAAGAGGTCCAGCAGTTGATGCATCTGCCCTGCGTGGATGCCGCCCGAGGCCACCGGCATCACCTTGCGCAAACCGGCCCACGGCTGATCGAAGAAGATGCCGCGCGACAGGTCCACTTCGTTATGCGCCTCGCGGCACACGTTGTAAAAGCCCTGCACGGTCAGCGGATCGCCTTCGAGCTTGCCGACCGCCGTGCCCGCATGTGCGTGATCGACGCCCGCCATGCGCAGCCACTTCGCGATCACGCGAAACGAAATGCCGTGATTGCGTTGCCGCGTGTACGTGCTGTGCCCCGCGCGATGCAGGTGCAGGATCATGTCGTTCTTGCGCGCCCAGCGTGCCATCGACTGAATCGCGGTCCAGCCGATCACGAGGTCGATCATCACGATGCACGAACCCAGTTGCTTCGCGAATTCGGCGCGCTCGTATATGTCTTCCATCGTGCCCGCGGTGACGTTCAGGTAGTGCCCTTTCACCTCGCCGGTTTCGGCCTGCGCGCGGTTCACCGCTTCCATCGAAAAGAGGAAACGGTCGCGCCAGTGCATGAAAGCCTGGGAGTTGATGTTCTCGTCGTCCTTCAAGAAATCGAGCCCGCCGCGCAAACCTTCATAGACGACGCGGCCATAGTTCTTTCCCGAGAGGCCGAGCTTCGGCTTGACGGTTGCGCCCAGCAGCGGCCGGCCATATTTGTCGAGCCGTTCACGTTCGACGACGATGCCCGTCGGCGGTCCCTGGAAAGTCTTCAGATAAGCAACAGGTATGCGCATGTCTTCGAGGCGCAGCGCTTTGAGCGGCTTGAAGCCGAACACGTTGCCGATGATCGACGCGGTCAGGTTCGCGACCGAGCCTTCCTCGAAGAGATCGAGTTCATACGCGATGTACGCGAAGTACTGCGGCTCGCTCGCGCTCGACGCGGGCACCGGATCGACGCGATACGCTTTTGCGCGGTACATGTCGCACGCGGTGAGGCGATCGGTCCAGACCACGGTCCAGGTCGCCGTCGACGATTCGCCGGCCACCGCGGCGGCCGCTTCCTCCGGATCGACGCCCGGCTGCGGCGTGATGCGAAACAGCGCGATGACGTCGGTGTCTTTCGGCGTGTAATCCGGTTGCCAGTAGCCCATCTCGCGATACTTCATCACGCCTGCGGCATAACGCTCGCGAGGATCGCCCGCATTGCGCGGCTTGTGGAGGGACTCGATCGCCGGTTGACTGAAATCGTTCATGACGTATCCTCGATGGTGGACAGGCGCGCTGCCGGAAGAACGAAGCGCTTGTGTGCACTGTAGGCAAGGTCGTCATCGACGGGAATTCACGATTTTATTTGGCAGAGTTAAGCGATCGGTTATTCATCGCACAGGGTGGTGTGGGGTTTTGGCAGGTGAACTCAAATGCCGTCCTCACCGACCAGCACCAGATGCTAGTGCTCAGGACGAACCCTAAGTGACACCCGCACTAGGGTCTTTGCTGCAAGGTGGCACACTTTGCTGCATTATCGGAACAGTGCGCCGCACGAACTGCCGTCAGGCACCCACGCGGCGTGCGAAGCTACCGCCGCCGCTATCCGGCGAAAACCGTGTCGCGGCGCGGCATCGGCTGCATCGAGTGCGATTGCCATTGCGGCACGAACCTTGCGTAGCCGATGATGCCCATGAAGTCCGGCGCCTTGCCGGACCGACGGCGTGACGCTGTATCAACCGATGGAGGAAGCACATATGCAATGGACGACTCCGAGCTACACCGATATGCGTTTTGGTTTCGAAATCACGATGTATATCGCTACGCGTTAAGCCCGCATGGGCCGCGTAATGCGGCCCCTCTGCGGACCGATTGTTAATCGTCAGCCATACGGGCGGCCTGACGTGCTGCCACGACATGCGTTCCCATCCATGATCCACGAAACGATCGTCACTACCGCAGCGAGCGATGGCCGTCCACATGTCGCGCCGATGGGAGCCCGTTACGAGGGCGACTTCGTCGTCCTGTCGCCTTTTCGTCCGTCCGTCACGCTCGACAATATCGTCGCCACCCGCGCGGCGGTTCTCAACTTCACCACCGACGTCCGCGTTTTCGCCGGCTGCGTCACGCATTGCGCAACCGACTGGCCGACGCTCGCAGCGAGCCGCGTCGCGAGCGTGAGACTCGCCGAATCGCTCGCGCACGCCGAGTTCGAACTGCACGAGCTGCGCGACGACAACGAGCGCCCGGTGCTGCGGATGAAATGCGTGCACCGCGAAACGCATGCGCCCTTCACGGGTTTTAACCGCGCGCAGGCGGCGGTCGTCGAAGGCTCGATTCTCGTGAGCCGGCTCTTCATGCTGCCGGCCGACAAGGTCGATCGCGAGATGGCCTATCTGCAGATCGCCATCGACAAAACCGCCGGCGAGATTGAACGCACCGCGTGGGGATGGCTCACTTCGGCGATCGCGCGACATCGCGAGCGGCTTGCATCGCCCGGCGGCCAGGCCGCCTAGTTCGCTTATTTCGTATCCCTCCCGCTTTTTCCGCTTTTTTCGGAGAATACCGATGACGGCATTGCTTGCGAGCGTCCGCTCGCACGACGAAGCATTCGACGCGGCCCGCGCCGGCGCGGACCTGATCGACCTGAAAGAGCCGAACGCGGGCGCGTTGGGCGGTTTGTCGATTGGCGATATTGCGCGGATCGTCCGCGAGCTTCGCGCCCGCTATCCGGTCAAGCCGATCAGCGCGACGATCGGCGACCTTCCGCCGGAAGCGCTCGACGAAATCGCCGCGCGCGTGATCGATGTGAGCGATACGGGCGTCGATTACGTGAAGGTCGGCGTGACGCCCGGACCGGCCGCGCGCCGTTGCCTCGAACAACTCGCGAATCTGCCGGCTGCGGTCGTGCCGGTGCTGCTGTGCGACGGCGGCATGGAGGGCGAGCTGGTCGCGCATGCCGCGTCGCTTGGTTTTGTCGGCGTGATGTTCGACACCTCGACGAAAGACGGCAGTACGTTATTCGATCACGTGGACAGCGATTCGCTCGCGCGTTGGCTGCGGCTCGTGCGCCAGCAAGGCGCGATGTGCGGCCTCGCCGGCTCGCTGGGCCTCGCTCAACTGGAACAGATTCGCGCGCTTGCGCCGGATGTCGCGGGTTTTCGCACGGCGTTGTGCGTCGATGGCCGGCGCTCGCGGCTCGATCCGCAACGCGTCGCCGATTGGGCGGATGCGCTGCATAGCGGATCGGGCGGCGTTCGAGGCGCGGGTGGCGACGTGGATTCTGTGGTGGTGGGTACGCTCGGCGCTTAATGAGCGCGCGGGGCGACAACGGCTCGCTGCAAGAGCCGCATGTCGTGCAGGTAACGCATGCACCACTGCGGCAGCCTTCAAATCACCGGCGTATTCAACAGCCGGTCTCTCATCAATTCGACGTTGTCCTTGTTGAAAAGCTCGACCACATAGTTCGCTTCGTTCACGTAATCGACGAAACGGCGGTCCACCACGCCCGACGCCGCGAGCGCGTCGAGCCGTTCGTTTCCCGCTATCGGGCACGACTTCACGACGATCAGGCGCTCGGCGTTGAGCATCGTCGAGAGCCAGGCGGCGAGGCTGTCCGAGGTCGTGTCCCAGTTGCTCATCGCGTCGGGCGTGTCGCGCATCAGCGCGGTCGGCACCCAGACGGCGACGTGCCCATCGCGCAGCGCGCGGCGAATCTTCGCCTCGCTCGATGCCAGCACGAGTTCGGGCAGCACGCCCTGCATCAGAAGCGCGTACTGGGTCATCGCGAGCAGACACATGTTGTGCGCAGCGAGGTCGTCGAAACACCACTCGCTCTGGTACTGGCGCACCTTGTCCGCGAAATCGCCGCCGCCGGGAACGATGACGATGCGCCCGCCCCCCACCTCGCATAGCTCCATGAGCCATTGGCGCAGCGCCGGCTCATGACTCAGGCTGCCCCCGATCTTGACCACCCACATGATCGTCGTCCTCGTTTGCGATTAACCTCGTTTGCTTGTCCGCTTCGCTGCCTGTTTGCTTCTATGCCGGTCCTCCTGTGGATGGTTTGTGCCGTTTGCCTGCGTTTTCCTCTAGCCACAATCACTGCATCGGCCGCGTCCCCTTCACGCGGCGCGAAAAGCCGCATCGACGCTCGCGGCGCCCTCGCCGGCCGTCACGTCACCCGCTTTCCCATACCGCGCCGCTGCAAGCAAACCCACCGCGACGCTCGGCGCACACGTCGCCGCCCACTCCGCCTGATCCGCCGCGCCGCCCGCGAGCGTGCCGAAATCGATGTAGCCGCGCGCCTCCTCGCGTGCGAGCGCCGCCGCGAGAAAACGTCCGCAGCCCGCGCCCACCAGCGGCGCGGCGGCCAGTTCAGGATGCGCGGCCGTCACGCGCGTCAGGTTCGCGCCGATCTCGCGCAATTGCAGCTCGCGCCAGCGCAACGCGAACGCGCGCCATTCGGCGGGACTCGTTTCGTGCGCGTCGCGGCCGATCATCCGCGCGATCCGCCTTCGGCTCGCCAATTCGGTTTTCGGGCCATTGTCGGCACTCGGGTAGAGGTCGTATTGCGGCGCGAGTTCGCCCGTGAGCCGGTAGACGTCGGCGGTGCTCGCGAACCATTCGTTCATCACGTTGACGGCCGCGCCGCCGAATTCGATGCGCCGCGCGATGCCACACAGCGGCGTGCGCACCACGCCCTGATACACGAGTTCGCCGGTCGCGAGCCGCCCGGCATCCGTCGATGCGCGCGCAACCACACGCCCGTTCGCGACCGGAATGATGTCGGTCGTCGTGCTGCCGATGTCGATCAGCAACGCATTCGGCACGCGCGTCGCGAGCCAGTGGGCGGTCGCGAGCCAGTTCGCCGACGCGACGCTGCGCCAGCCGGCCGCGCACGTCTCGCGCGTCAACCAGCCCGCGTCGCCCGCATAAAAAGCGACGCGCGGCCCGAGCCGCTGCGCCAGTGCGGCGGCAATCGCGCGCACGCCTTGCGAGCGGTCCTCGAAGAGGTCGACCATTTCGCCGGTCATCGTCACCGCATGACGCGCCGCGTAGGTCTTCGCGACCGGCCAGCGCTCGAATACAAGGTCGATCGTGCGCTCGAGATGTTCGAGCCCTTGCCACAACGGGCAGGCCCACTGACCGACGTCGAGCAGCACGCCGCCGGCATCGCTCATCGACACCTTCACATGCGCGCCGCCGACGTCCCAGCCGAACACCGGCGAGCGGCCTACCGGTTCCATGCGCGGCGCGTTCATGGCTGCACTCCGCAAGCGGAGTGAGTGTCGAACTCGCGCGCCGCGCTCGTGGTTTCGCGAGGTTCGCCAACCCGAACCCCATGCGCGCCCAGCAACACCGCGGAAAGGTTGCGCCCAAGCGCCGCCGACAAACCCGCATAAGCCACGGTCAGTCGCGGATTGACCTCGATGACCACAGGACCGCGCGACGGATGCCACACCACATCGATTCCGGCAAACCCGCGCAGCCCCGGTATCGCCTCCGCGACGCGATGAGCGAGTTCGCGCAGCGTCCGTCCCTGATCGCTGGCCGTGTCGATCTGATTGACCGTCACGCCGTCGAATTCGACGATGCTCGCGCGCTGCCCCGGCGCCGTGCTCTCCGAGAGCCCAATCCGTTGCCGGTTGATGCTGACAAGTTCGACGCCTTTGCCGTCGCAGATCAGCGAAAGGCTCAGCGGCTCGCCGTCGACCCACTCCTGCAACACCGGATTACGCGCCGCTGCCGCGCGCGCATCGTATTCGGTGCAGGCTTCGGCGAAATCGTCGAATACGAAGGTGTCGAGTCCGCCCGCGCCGTCGTCCGGCTTCACGACCCACTTGCGCCCCGCGTGGGCCATTGCATTGGCCGCCGTATGACCGGGCTCGATGGCCGGCGTGGTCGCAATGCCGTGCATGGCGAGGCACGCGGCGGTCGCGCTCTTGCTCGACGTGACGCGGATCGCTTCCTTCGCGCAGCCGAGCCAGCGCGCCGCGCCGACCGCGTCGTACAGATGCAGCAGCAAGCCGTCGCATTCGGGCGCGACGATCCATGCGTAGTCATGTTCGCGAGCCGCGCGCGCGACGAAAGCCGTCATCGATTCGCCCGGCGCGGCCATACAATGAGCGAGCGCGGGGTCGACGTTTTCGAAGCGCGAGGTTGCGAAGCTCACCTCGACATCGTCGAGTTGGCGCAGGTCCGCGACCAGCGCGTCGCGCATCACGCGGCCTTCGACGATCAGCGCGCTCAGGTCGGCGAGACTCGCCGCGCCGGCCAATGCCGGGTCGATGCCGCCGCCGGTGAGATACTCGAAGACAAAGATCTTGGTCAAAGGACGCGCCCCTATGCAGGTGATACCGGTTCTCGATCTGCTCGACGGCCACGTCGTGCGCGCGGTGCGCGGCGAACGGAGCGCCTATCTGCCGATACGTTCGTCGCTTGCCGCCACCAGCGAGCCGCTTGCCATCGCCCGCGCGCTGCTTGCTGCAAGCGGCGCCCGCACGCTCTACATCGCCGACCTCGGCGCGATCCTTCAGCAGCGCGCTCACATCGAGACGCTTGCCGCGTTGCGCGCCGCGCTGCCCGGCATCGACATCTGGCTCGATGCGGGCTATGCCGACTTCGCGTCGATGCAGGCGCTGTTCGCGCGCATCGACGCAAGCAATCAGCACCCGCAACACCCACAGCACGCGCTCGCGACCCTCGTGCCGGTATTCGGCACCGAATCGTTGCAAGACATTCACGCACTGCGCGCCGCCGAAACAGCCGCGTCGCCAACCTCGCCAGCCTCGCCAACCTCGCCGATCCTCTCGCTCGACCATCGCGCCGGCCAACTGCTTAGCGCCGCTGCCGCTCACGAATGCCCGGAGCCCGCGCGCTCATGGTGGCCGCGCAGAGTCATCGCGATGACGCTCGATCAGGTCGGCAGCTACGACGGTCCCGATCTCGCCACCTTCGAACGCATTCGAGCCAGTGCGCCTGCCGATACTCAGGTGATCGGCGCGGGCGGCATTCGCGATCGCGGCGATCTGACTGCTGCGGCGCGTACCGGCGCAAGCGCGTGGCTCGTCGCGTCGGCGTTGCACGATGGCCGCATCGGCCTGCCGCTCGCAGCGTCGACGTAGGCGAGCAAAACAAGTTCCATGCCAATCGGCGGAAGCGGTGCGGTGGTAAACAACGGCCAGGCTTTATCGTGCTTTCGCGGGCCGCGGGTGACACTCTGCTCCAGAACGGCACACAACCTGTACGCGGACAACGCAGGCGCATAGCGCGGCGCGGCGCAGCGGGCGGCCTTCGCGAAGTCGGGCACGCTGTTCAATCGGCAGGCGTTTGTGGGTTTGAGTTCGGACACGGCGCGCCCTCGCGACCGTTCGCCCGGCATGCGCGTTCGAGCGCGTTGAAGCCCGACGCGACCTTAAGCACGACGCATTTCGAGCGCACTATTGCCGCGCGATGAAACGCATCGGCATGGAGCTTGCTAAAAGTCGCCCCATGCACCTCTCGCCCACCGATCCGTCGACGACCAGCCCATCGGGCGCGGCCACCTCGGCCGCCGCGTCGATCACGCGCGACTGGACCTGCCCGTTCTGTCCGCTGCTCTGCGATGACCTCGCGATCGAATCGCATGACGACGCGACGCTCGCCGTGCAGAACACCGATTGCCCGCGCCTCCTGGAAGCGCTGACGTATTACGGCGCCGCGGATGCGCAATGCAGTGCGAGCATCGACGGAAACGCAGTGGACCTCGACGCGGCGCTCACGCGCGCGACGCACATTCTGTCGTCGGCGCGGCGGCCGCTGTTCGGCGCATTGGCGACCGACGTGGCCGGCGCGCGTGCGCTGTACACGCTCGCTGCCGGCTGCGGCGCGATCCTCGATCATCAGCATGGCGATGCAATGAGCGCCGCGACGCTCGCGCTTCAGGACCGCGGCTCGTTCTTCACGACGCTTTCCGAAGTGCGGTCGCGCGCCGATTTGCTGCTGTTTTTCGGCTGCCAGCCATCGCGGCGCTATCCGCGCTTTTTCACGCGCACCATCGAGGGAACGACGACGCCGCGCGAGCTCGTGTTCATCGGCTGCGAAGCGGACCCGGCGGCGAGTGGACCTGGCTGCGAGCATGTGCGGGTCGAGTCGATTTTGCCCGACGCCGATCCGTTCGATACGCTCGCGCTGTGGTCGACGATCAGCGATCGCCGTCCGCCGACTTCGCTGCATCAGGACGTCGCCGATGCGCAAGACGCGCAGCGCACGCTTGCCGCGTTGCAGGCGCTTCAGGCTCGCATCGATGCCGCGCGCTACACGGTGCTCGTGTACGAACCCGCGTCGTTGCCCGGCCCTCATGCGGCGTTGCTGATCGAAGCGTTGAACCGGATCGTGAAGGCGTCGAATCTGAAGTCGCGCGCGGGCGGCCTCGCGCTCGGCGGCGATGACGGCGCGTTGACGGTCAACCAGACGGTGACATGGCTCTCGGGCCTGCCGCTTCGCACGCGGGTATCGACACCGGCGCGTATCGCGGGGACTACGCCGCTCGACTACGATCCGTATCGCTATCGCACAGAAAGACTGCTCGCGGATCGCGAAGTCGACGCGCTCTTGTGGGTCGCGAGTTTCGCGCCGCCCGCGTGGCCCGAAGCGCTTGCCGACGATGTGCCGCTCATCGTGCTCGGGCATCCGGCTCTCGCGCAGCGCGCGGCGGCACGCGGCAAGGACACCGTGTTTATTCCAGTGGCGACACCGGCTGTGGACAGCGGCGGGCATCTGTTCCGTGTGGACAGCTCGGTCGTGATGCCGCTCACCGCCGCGCGCCGCGCCGGGCTTCCGTCGGTCGGAACGATTGCCGCAAAGCTTGGCGCGCTGCTGGCCACGCCGCTCGCCTCGTCTCACGCAGAGGCCCAGCCATGACGCTCATCCGCCTCAAGGGCGGCACCCTCTTCGATCCGGCCAACGGCGTCGACGGCGAGCGCCGCGACCTGGCAATCCGCGACGGCCGCATCGTCGACGTCCCCGCGAACATTCCAGCCGACCGCGAATACGACGCGACCGGCATGATCGTGATGGCGGGCGGCATCGACATGCATTCGCATATCAGCGGCGGCAAGACCAATCTGTCACGTCTCCTGCTGCCCGAGGATCATCGCGACGATCCCGTGCGCGACGCATCGTACGAATCCGTGCGGGACGCAAACGGCCGCTATCTGCGCCTGCCGTCTTGCGGCGTCTGCGCGCCCGGCACGCTCGCAACCGGCTACCGTTACGCCGAAATGGGCTACACGGCCGCATTCGAACCGGCGATGATCGCCTCCAACGCGCGCCACACGCACCTCGAGATGGGCGACACGCCGATCATCGATCACGGCGCGTACGTGATGCTCGGCAACGACGAGCTGTTCCTGCAAATGCTGGCCGCGCGCGACGATTTCGAGCATCTGCGCGACTACGTCGGCTGGACGATTCATGCGAGCAAGGCGCTCGGCGTGAAAGTCGTGAATCCGGGCGGCATCTCGGCGTTCAGGTTCAACCAGCGCTCGCTCGATGTCGACGAACCGCACGTGCATTACGGCATCACGCCGCGCGAAGTGCTGCACACGCTGACACGCGCGCTCACCGAACTGCGCGTGCCGCATCCGCTGCATGTGCACGCGAGCAATCTCGGCGTGCCCGGCAACATCGATTCGACGATCGCGACGATGGACGCCGCCGACGGCCTGCCGATCCATCTCACGCATATCCAGTTTCATAGCTATGGCGTCGAAGGGCCGCAGAAGTTTTCGTCGGGCGCGCGGCGCATCGCGGAAGCCGTGAATGCGCGGCCGAATGTGTCCATCGACGTCGGCCAGATCATCTTCGGGCAGACCGTCACCGCTTCCGGCGACACCATGATGCAGTTCCGCAACGCGCCGCTCGCGCGGCCGCACAAGTGGATCGTCGGCGACATCGAATGCGACGCCGGCTGCGGCGTGGTGCCGTTCCGCTATCGCGAGCAGAGCTACGTGAATGCGTTGCAGTGGATCATCGGGCTCGAAATCTTTCTGCTGGTGGACGACCCGTGGCGCGTCGCGATGACGACCGATCATCCGAACGGCGGACCGTTTACGAGCTATCCGCATCTGATTCGTCTGCTGATGGACAAATCGTTTCGCGACGAGCAACTCGCGAAGCTGCATCCCGACGCGCAAGTGGCGAGCGCGTTGCCGCAACTGACGCGCGAATTCTCGCTGTACGAGATCGCGACCATCACGCGCGCGGGGCCGGCGCGTCTGCTCGGCCTGAAGGACCGCGGCCATCTCGGCGTGGGCGCGGCGGCGGACATCGCCGTGTATCGCGACGATGCCGACCGCGAGCGGATGTTCACGTCGCCCGCTTATGTGTTCAAGGACGGCGAACTGGTCGCGCGCGACGGCACGCTGGTCTCGACGCCAACGGGCGGCATTCATTTCGTGTCGCCCGAATTCGACCGCGGCATCGAGAAGCGAATCCGCGCGTACAGCGAAGCGAATATTGCGAGCAACTTCGCGCATGCCGCAATCGGCGACGACGAGATCTGCCACTGCTGCCGCGGCGGCAAGCTGTTGCCGGTCGAATGCTTCGCGAACGGTCAACGACATGGCTGAAACCGCTGACCCGACGACCGTCACCCCGAACCGTGACCCGCACACGATGAGCGACACGCCGACCTTGCAGATCAACGGCACCACGATCGACGCCACCTTCGCCGAAGCGTTTCCGATGAAGGCGACGCGGCTCGTCATCACCGCGCATACGCCGGCGTGGGCGATGAACGCGGCGCACTCGCTGACGGGCTTCGCGACCTCGGTGATCGGCTGCGGCTGCGAGGCGGGCATCGAACGCACGCTCGAAGGCGACGACACGCCGGATGGTCGGCCAGGCGTCGCCGTGCTGCTGTTCGCGGTGTCGTCGAAGGAACTGGCGAAGCAGATCGAGCGGCGCGTCGGTCAATGCGTGCTCACGTGTCCGACCACGGCCGTGTATCGCGGCATCGATCCGCAAACGAGCCGCGCGCCGCTGTCGGACCTCGCGCCGCTCGGCAAGAACCTGCGCTTTTTCGGCGACGGTTGGCAGATTTCGAAGATGCTCGGCGACACGCGTTACTGGCGCGTGCCGGTGATGGACGGCGAGTTCGTCTGCGAAGAAACCGCGCCCACCGTGAAGGCCGTGGGCGGCGGCAATCTGATCCTGCTCGCGCGCGACATCGACGCTGCGCTCGCCGCCGCCGAGGCCGCCGTCGACGCGATGCGCCGCCTGCCGAGCGTGATCCTGCCGTTTCCTGGCGGCGTCGTGCGGTCTGGATCGAAGGTCGGCTCGAAGTACAAAGGCGCGACCGCGTCCACCAACGACGCGTTCTGTCCCACGCTCGCCGGCCTCTCCGCGCGCAGCGAGTTGAGCGCGGAAGTGGGCTGCGTGCTCGAAATCGTGATCGACGGACTCACCGAAGCGGATGTCGGCGCGGCGATGACGGCGGGCATCGTCGCGGCTGCGGGACTCGGGCGCGCAGGCGGCCTGCTGCGCATTTCCGCAGGCAATTACGGCGGCAAGCTCGGCCCGTATCACTTCCATCTGCATCAACTGGCCGGCGGCCTCGGCGGGAGCAGCGCATGAGCGTCGTGACGACATTGCGCGTGCGCACAGCGCCAGGTTTTCGCGTCGATGCTTCGGCGTTGCTGCCCGCAACGCTCGCGGCGCTCGCGGTCGCGGACATCGAGCGCCTCGTGCTGCCGGCGGGCAACGATCGTTGCGTCGTCGGCGATGTATTCGATGTGTCGCGCGACGGCGACGCAGCGCCCGACGCAAAGGACGAGCAGAACGCACAGCCCGCCGAAGCCGCGCTCGTGATCGAAGACGCCGTCCCGTGGCTCGACCGTCTCGGCGCACGGATGACGCAAGGCCATCTGATCGTGCGCGGTTCGGCGGGCGATCACAGCGGCTTCCAGATGGCGGGCGGTGTATTGCGTATCGACGGCGATGCCGGCCACTTCACCGCCTGCGAAATGCGCGGCGGACGGCTGACCGTCGCGGGCGATTGCGGCGATTTCGCGGCGGGCGCGCTCGCCGGCGACGTCGAAGGAATGACGGGCGGCACGCTGACGATTCACGGCAACGCGGGCGCGCGGCTCGCCGACCGGATGCGCCGCGGGCTCGTGCTGGTCGGCGGCGATGCGGGCGACTTCGCGGCGTCGCGGCTCGTGGCGGGGACCATCGGCATTGCAGGCCGGTTGGGCGCACACTATGCGTACGGTATGCGGCGCGGAACCCTGCTGCTTGCGCAGCGTCCCACCAGTCTGCCGCCTACTTTCGCCGACGGCGGCCGCGGCTTCGACGTATTCTGGTCCTTGCTCGTACGCAGTCTCGCGGGCGAAATCGCGCCGTTTTCGCAGTGGCGCGCGGCCGCGCTGCCGCGCCGTTATGCGGGCGACGCCGCCGTCGACGGGCGCGGCGAAATACTCGTGATGAGCTAACCAGGGAGGCAGAGATGACGACCGCGCATGCTTCTTCCGCACAACGCCGCGCCGACACGTCCACGCAGCGCTATGCGGGCTCGTTGATCGCGCTGCACTGGCTGATCGCGTTCGGCATCATCGGCCTGCTTGCGCTCGGGCTCTATATGGTCGGACTGCCGAAGGGCCTGCCGCTCAAGGCGACGCTGCTGAACCTTCATAAATCCATCGGACTCACAGTTTTCCTGCTGGTGCTTCTACGCATCGCGGCGCGGGCGGCCTTTCATCGGCCGCCCCTGCCGCCGATGCGACCGTGGCAACGCGCCGCCGCGCGCACTACGCAGGGCCTTTTATACGTGGCAATGGTCGTCATGCCTGTGTCGGGCTATCTCGGCTCGTCGTTCAATCGCTATGGGACGCGCTTCTGGGGCATTCCTCTGCCGAAGTGGGGTTGGGACGATCCCGGCTTGCGCGAGCTCTTCTTCGGCATTCATGAGGTGACGGCGTATCTGCTGATCGCGCTGATCGTGCTGCATGTGGCGGGCGCGATCAAGCATCAATGGATCGACCGCGACAATCTGCTCGCGAGGATGCTGCCATGACGCGGGCGCGAACAACCGGCACGCTGCGCACGCGCGACGCGCATCGCGTGTCGTTCACGGTTGCCGGCGCCGACGACGGCGTGCCGGTCGTCGTCCTGCACGGCGGCCCAGGCAGCGGCAGTCAGCCTGACGCAACGCGGCTCTTCGACCTGACGCGCTTCAGGGTCGTGCTGATCGATCAGCGCGGCACTGGAGCCTCGACGCCGCGCGGCGGCGTGCGCCGCAATCGCACCGACCGCTTGATCGAAGACATCGAAGCCGTACGCGCGCGGCTTCGCATCGAACGCTGGGGCGTGCTTGGCGGATCGTGGGGCGCGGCGCTCGCGCTCGCCTATGCGGGACGGCATCCGCAATCGGTGACGGGCGTGGTGCTGCGCGGCCTTTTTCTCACGTCGATGCGCGAGGTTCGCGGCCTGTTCGTCACGTCGCGCAAACGCGCGCCGCGCGCATGGCAAAAGCTCTGCGCCGCTGCGCATTGCAAGCGGCCCGCTGCGCTGCTTTCGCAATGCCATGCGCGACTGCAACGCGGTCGCGCAAGCGACGCCCAGCAGCGCAAGCTCGCGCTCGCATGGCGCGGCTATGAAAACGCCGTGCTCGCGAGTGCGAACACGCGGCGCAGGCTCGTACCGGCCAGGCTCTCGCATAAGGACAGCCGCAAGCTCATCGGCAAGTACCGCATTCAGGCGCATTACCTGATGCATCACTGCTGGCTCGGCGAAGCGCGGTTGCTGGCGTTCGCGCGCCGCGCCGCCGCCGCCGGCGTGCCGCTCGCCGCGGTGCACGGTTCGCGCGATCCCGTGTGTCCGCCGGATAACCTGCGACGCCTCGCGCGAGCGGTTCCCAATGCTCACATTGAATGCGTGCGCGCCGGCCATCTTGCAAGCGATCCCGCTTTGCATGCACGCGTGGCCGATGCACTGACAACACTGTTTCTTCCACTCACCGACGAGGGGCGCACGCTGCGCCGCGCGGCATGAAAATCAAGGTACTCGGCTCATCGGCGGGCGGCGGCTTTCCGCAGTGGAACTGCAACTGCCGCAATTGCGACGGCGTGCGGCGCGGCACGCTGAAGGCCACGCGCCGCACGCAATCGTCGATTGCGGTGAGCGCGAACGGCGAGGACTGGCTGCTCGTGAACGCGTCGCCCGATCTGCTCGCGCAGATCGCCGCGAACTCGGAGCTTCAACCGGCCCGCCGCGCGCGCGACAGCGGCATCGCGGCGGTGCTCGTCATCGACGCGCAGATCGATCACGTCACCGGCCTCCTGATGCTGCGCGAGCGCGACACGCCGCTGCCGCTCCATGCAACCGACGCCGTCTGGCAGGACCTGACAAGCGGCTTTCCGATCGCGCCGATCCTCTCGCACTACTGCGGCGTCGAGCATCGGCGAATCGCGCTCGACGGCGCGCCGCTCAGCGTCGACGCATTGCCCGGCGTGCAGATCGACGCGCTACCGCTCACCAGCAAGGCGCCGCCCTACTCGCCGCATCGCAACTCGCCCGAGCGCGGCGACAACATCGGGCTCGTATTCACGAACCGGCAGACCGGCAAGCGCGTGTTTTACGCGCCCGGTCTCGGCGAGATCGAACCGCACGTACTCCAGGCGATGCGCGCGGCGGATCTGCTGCTCGTCGACGGCACGCTGTGGACCGCCGATGAAATGATCCGCCTCGGCCTCTCGAAGAAAACCGCTGCGGATATGGGTCATCTGCAGCAATCGGGACCTGGTGGCATGATCGAAGTACTGGATTCGCTCGACGCAAACAACGCGCGCAAGGTGCTGATCCACATCAACAACACCAACCCGATTCTCGTCGAGGATGGCCCGGAACGCCGCCTTCTCACGGAGCACGGCATCGAAGTTGCCTACGACGGCATGACCTTCGAACTATGAAGCGCGGCCACGCAGCACGCGTCGCGCAGGAACGGGAGATTGCATGAACGCGAAAGACACGTTGGGCACCACGCCAGGCAGCGAGCGCGCCCGCGACGAAGCCTGGACCCGTGAGGAATTCGAAGCGCAGTTGCGCGCGAAAGGCACGGCGTACCACATTCATCATCCGTTCAATGTGAAGATGAATAGCGGCGGCTGCTCGCCCGAACAGATTCGCGGCTGGGTCGCGAACCGCTTCTACTATCAGATCAACATTCCGCTGAAGGACGCGGCCGTGATGTCCAATTGCCCGGATCGCGAAACGCGCCGCCGCTGGGTGCTGCGCATTCTCGATCACGACGGCTACGGCGGCGAGGAAGGCGGCATCGAAACATGGGCGCGTCTGGGCGATGCAGTGGGTCTCTCGCGCGACGAACTGTGGTCGCTCGAACATGTGACGCCTGGCGTGCGCTTCGCCGTCGACGCGTACGTGAACTTCGCGCGCCGCGCGCCGTGGCAGGAATCGGTGTGCTCGTCGCTCACCGAAATGTTCGCGCCGCAGGTTCATCGCGACCGGCTCGCGAGCTGGCCCGAACACTATCCGTGGATCGAAGCGTCCGGCCTCGCCTACTTTCGCTCGCGCATCACGCTCGCACAGCGCGACGTGGAGCACGGCCTCGAAGTCACGCTGAATTACTTCACGCGGCGCGAACAACAGGAACGCGCGCTCGAGATTCTGCAATTCAAGCTCGACATTCTGTGGACCATGCTGGACTCGATCGAAAAGGCCTTTCCGCAATGAACGACATGTCCAACGCCGATCGTCCCGCGCTCAACAAGCTGTTCCGGCTGCAATGGGAACCGGCGCAGAACGCGCACGTGCTGCTGTATCCGGAAGGGATGGTGAAGCTCAATCAGAGCGCGGCGGAAATCCTCAAGCGTTGCGACGGCACGCGCGATATCGAAACGCTTATCGCCGATCTGGAGCAGGCGTTCAACGCAACAGGACTTGGCCCCGAAGTACGCGCATTCGTGACCGAAGCGCATTCGCGCGGATGGCTGGAGTAGCGCAATGATCGATCTCTCGCAACCTGCTGCCGACATTCACACTGAAGCACAGCCCGAAGCGACGCCCGCGAGCGTCGCGCCGCCGCTGTGGCTGCTCGCGGAACTGACGTATCGCTGCCCGCTGCATTGCGCGTTCTGCTACAACCCGGTCGACTACACCGATCACAATCGCGAACTCAGCACCGAACAATGGCTCGGCGTGCTGCGCGAGGCGCGCGCGCTCGGCGCCGCGCAATTGGGCTTTTCGGGCGGCGAACCGCTGATGCGCGACGACCTCGAAGTGCTGGTCGGCGAAGCGCGCAAGCTCGGCTTCTATACGAATCTGATCACCTCGGGCGTCGGTCTCACGGACAAGCGCCTCGGCGACCTGAAAGCGGCCGGGCTCGATCACATCCAGTTGTCGTTTCAGGACTCGACTCAGGAACTCAACGACTTCTTGAGCAGCACACGCACGTTCGATCTGAAGCAGCGCGTCGCGGCATCGATCAAACAGCATGGCTTTCCGATGGTGCTGAACTGCGTGCTGCATCGCTATAACCTGCCCCACGTCGACAAGATCATCGACATGGCGCTCGCGATGGGCGCCGAATACCTCGAACTCGCGAACACGCAGTACTACGGCTGGGCGCATCACAATCAGGCGCAGCTCATGCCGACCCGCGAGCAGCTCGAGGAAGCAGAAGCGGTGGTCGAACGTTATCGGCGCACCCATGGCGATCGCTGCAAGATTTTCTTCGTCGTGCCCGACTATTTCGAGCGACGCCCGAAGCGCTGCATGAACGGCTGGGGCGCGGTGTTTCTCGGCGTCGCGCCGGATGGCGCTGCGCTGCCCTGTCACGCGGCGCGCGCGCTGCCCGGCCTCGTGCTGCCGAATGTGAAAGACATGCCGCTGCGCGAGATCTGGTACGAGAGCGACGCATTCAATCGTTTCCGCGGTCTGCAATGGATGAAAGAGCCGTGCCGCAGTTGCGACGAGAAGGAAAACGATCTCGGCGGCTGCCGTTGCCAGGCGTATCTGCTCACCGGCGATGCGGCCAATGCGGACCCTGTCTGCGACAAGTCGCCGTTGCATGAAAAAGTGGTCGACGTGACGCGTCTCGCGGCGGCGGCGCATGAACCACGAGAGCAGCCCATCATGTTCCGCAACGATGCAAACTCGCGCAAGCTGACGGGCGCGCATGCACCGCAAAACAAGGTGCAAAAAACGGCGCACGACGAGCCAAACGACAACGGCCACACCGGGGGTTGACCATGACAGCGGCGGACATTTCAGTGTTGCTCGTCGACGATCACGCCGTGGTGCGCGAAGGCTACCGGCGGCTACTCGAAGTGAATGCCGACGTGCACGTGTGCGGTGAAGCAGCCGACGCCGCTCAGGCCTATCAGCGCTTCTGCGCGCTGCGGCCCGATGTCGTCGTGATGGATGTCTCGTTGCCGGGCGCAAGCGGAATCGAAGCAATGCGGCGCATGCTCGCGCGCGAGGCCGATGCGCGCGTGCTGATTTTCAGCGTCCACGAAGAGGCGATTTTCGTGCGCCGCGCACTCGACGCCGGCGCGCTCGGTTATGTGACGAAAGCCAGCGCGCCCGACGTGCTGGTCGAAGCGGTGCGCACCATCGCGCGGCGCGCCAGTTATCTAAGCCCCGACATTTCGCAGGCACTCGCGCTGCGCAATGCATTCAGCGAAGGCCCGCCCGGACGGCAGTTGTCCGCGCGCGAATTCGAGGTTTTGCGTTTGCTCGTGCAAGGCTACACGCTGCCGAGCATCGCCGAAAAGTTGGGGCTCAGCCAGAAGACCGTGGCCAATCATCAGTCGGTGATCCGGCAGAAGTTCGGCGCGGACAACGGTGTGCAACTCGCACAAATGGCAAGCCGCCTCGGCCTTCAGTTCACCGGCTCCGCCAGTCCCGCTTGAACGGGCACGCGTGCGCAAAACAGGAAGCCGCCTTCGGGCTTGCTCGCGACATGAAACTCGCCGCCTAGCGCTTCGACCCGCTCGCGCATGCCGATGAGCCCCAGGCCCGCGCGCGGCGCATCGAGGTCGACGCCGGGACCGTCGTCGGCCATCGTCACGACGATTTCGTCGATTGGCCGGCGTTTTTGCGCACTTTTCTGCGGCGCATGCGCCTCGCGCGGCGCGCGCACCATGAACACTTCCACGCGCGAGTGCCGCGCGAACTTCGACACATTCGTCAGCCCTTCCTGCACCAGGCGGTAAAGCGTGATGGTGAGCGCGTCGCTGAGTCCTGTGTAATCGCCTTCTATCGTTAGCGAAAACGACGCGTCGGGCAAGCGCTCGCGCCATCCGTCGATGCAATGCTCGAGCGCGCTCGGCAAGCCGAATTCGTCGAGACCGATAGGCCGCAAGCGCCGAATCATTCCGCCGATCTGCCGATACACATGACTCGCGCTCCGCATCAATTCCACCGATATGCGATGAATCTCCGGCTCGCGCGCGGCGGAGAGATCGCGAATACGTGCTGCGTCGAGTGAAATGGCGTTCAGGTACTGGCCGAGTTCGTCGTGCAGTTCGCGCGCGAGGTGGCGGCGCTCGAGTTCCTCTGCCTGCAACGCCTGGTTCGCAAGACGCCGGTTGTCGGCGAGCAGACGTTCGGCCTCTTCTTCCAGCACGCGCCGATGCGCGAGTTCGCTGCGCGTCTCGCGATAGCGGCGCCACGCGAACCACGCAAGCCCCAGCGACAGCACGCACAGCGTGAGCGGCAACTCGTCGAGTTGAAAGCGCTCGACGCCGCGCGTCCACCGATAAGCGCGCTCGCTGACATCGAACAGCGAGCCGAGCGCGGCCGCGAGCAAGGTCAGCGCGAGCACGCAGGCAAGATCGCGCGGCACCGCTGAATGCTGCGAATTGCGCGGCATATTGCGGCGCGTTTGATGAGGTTGGGTGGATTCGCTCGACATCACGTTTGCATTCTAGTCAGGCCAATCGGACACGAAGTTCGTCGCAACCAGTTTGGGAACGCTTCCTCGCGATTTCGGGAAAAGCTCCCGAGCCTTCACGCGAGCGCGCATGCGAAGCTTTGCACACCTTGAAAGAAAGCGCTACGTATGCCGCCACGCGGCTGCGTCCGAAGAAAGCGTCGATTCGGCAGGAGACAGAATAATGAATATCTCATCACGCGTGCGCCGCGGAAAACCCGGCCTCGGCTTCAGGCGGCGAGCCGGCATCACGCTTGGATTCGGCAGCGCGCTTGCGAGCATGTCGATAGGTGCGTGGGCGCAAGCGGAGCCGGCGGCTTCAGCAGCGGCTCCGGCTTCGGCTGCGGCTGCGGCTCCGGCTTCGGCGGCTGCCGCAGCCGATGCGCCAGACGATACGCCCTCGACCACGCTCACGCCCGTGGTGGTGGTCGGCACGACGCCGCTGCTCGGCATCGGCACGCCGCTCGCGCAGGTGCCCGCCAACGTGCAGACCGTTCGCGCGCGAGACATCGAAGCGCAGCATCGCTTCAATCTCACGGATTACCTCGCGAAGAATCTGCCGAGCGTCGACATCGCCGATGCGCAAGGCAACCCCTATCAGATGAACGTCAACTATCGAGGCTTCACGGCGTCGCCGCTGCTTGGCACACCGCAGGGCATTTCGGTGTTCGTCGACGGCGTGCGCGTGAACGAGCCGTTCGGCGACGTGGTCAACTGGGACGTGCTGCCGCAACAGGCCATCGACACCATTCAATTGATTCCCGGTTCGAATCCGACGTATGGGCTGAATACGCTTGGCGGCGCGCTCGCCATCACGACGAAGAACGGCAAGACGAGCCCCGGCGGCGAGGCCGAAGTGGCGCTCGGCTCGTGGGGCCGCAAGACCGCGCAGATCGAACAGGGCGGCACGATCGGCCAGAACCTCGATTACTACGTGACCGGCAACGTCACGAACGACAACGGCTGGGCCGAGCAGAATGCGAGCCGCGTGCGGCAGATTTTCGGCAAGCTGCGTTATACCGATGCCGACACCACGCTGTCGTTATCCGCAGGCGGCGCGGACAACGATCTGCACGGCACGCAAACCATTCCGCGCTCATTCCTTGGCAATCCGAAGCAGCCTTATACGTATCCCGATCAGAACCTGAACAGCGCGGGCTACGTGACGCTGTCCGGCGAACACTACTTCAGCGATAACGTCGAGCTGAGCGGCAATGCGTACTACCGGCACTTCCGCAATAGCAATGTGAGCAGCAACACGAATCCGAACTTCGGTTCGATCGACGACGACGGCGACGTCGACACCACGCAGGCGACCAACGAGAAATCCGTCGTCTCTACCGATAGTTTCGGCGCGAGCCTGCAACTCACGCTGCTCGGCAAACTCGGCGGCATGCAGAACCAGTTCGTTGCGGGCGTATCCGCGGACATCGCGAATTCGCGCTACACGCAATCGTCGCAGGATGCGGTTTTCACGGCTTCGCGCGCGACGGTCGGCATCGGCGATTTCACGCAGGAAACCGCGGCGAAAACCCATAACGGCAACTACGGCATCTATCTGCAAGACACTTTATCGCTGACGAAGCAATGGACGCTGACGCTCGCGGGACGCTACAACTGGGCCGAAGCGACCATCGGCGATTCGAGCGGCGCTCAGCCGCAACTGGACGGACACCATACGTTCTCGCGCTTCAATCCGGCGGTCGGCATCAACTGGAATCCGACCTCGGCGTTCACGGCCTACGCAACCTACAACGAAGGCATGCGCTCGCCGACTGCGATCGAACTCGCGTGTGCGGATCCGGCCGCGCCCTGCTCGCTGCCGAACGACTTCGTGTCCGACCCGCCGCTGCAACCGGTGATCTCGAAGACCTTCGAAATCGGCGCACGCGGACGAATCGGCCAGGCGACAAGCTGGAGCGCCGCCGTCTATCGAACCACGCTCGATAACGACATCGAATTCATCGCCAGCAATGGCGCGGCGAGCAATCGCGGCTTCTTTCAGAACGTGGGCCGCACGCGCCGGCAAGGGTTCGAACTCTCGGGACGCAGCCAGCTAGGCCCGCTCGCGGTGACCGCAAGCTACAACTACATCGACGCCACGTATCGCACCGCGTGGACCGAGAACAGCGCGAGCAATTCCAGCGCGGATGCGAACGGCAACATCAACGTGAAGCCCGGCGATCATCTGCCCGGCATTCCGGCGAACACGGTCAAGCTGCAACTCGACTACGCGGCGACCGCGAAGTGGAGAGTCGGCGCGAACCTCACGTGGCGCGGTGGCATCTATGCACAGGGCGACGAAAACAATCAGGACGTCAATGGCAAGATCGCCGGCTATTTTCTGATCGATCTCGACACGTCGTATCAGGTCACCAAACAGTTGCAGGTGTTTGCGAGCGTCTCGAATCTGCTCGACAAGCGCTATGCGAGCTTCGGTTCGCTCGGAGAAAACTTCTTCAACGGCCCGAACCATACGTTCGACGGCGCGAATCCGAGCAACGAGCAGTTCGTCGGACCGGGCGCGCCGCGCGGGTTTTGGGTCGGCCTGCGCTATGCGTGGAAGTAGGTGGAAGTGAGGGCGGTCATGCGTCGGCTCGCGCATGACCTCCGCGTGCTCAGTGCGATTCGATGGAGCCGTCGCTATGCGGATAGGTGACGATGCCCCACGCGAGCGGCAGTTGACCAATCTGCGTGACCGGCTGATAACTGCGCGCGTCGAGCACATAAACGGCATCGGAGCGCCCGCAGGCGACCAGCAGCTTTGTGCCGTCGGGCGTAAAACTGAAGTGCCAGCAACGCTGACCGACCGGCACGTCGGCAAGATGCTCGTAGCTCTTGCCGTCGAATACCTGCACCGTCTTGTCGCGCGCCGCAGCGACAAAAAGCCGCTTGCCGTCGGGACCGTAGGCGACGCCGTAAGGACCCAGTTTGGTATCGACGGTCTTCTTCACCTTGAACGTGCGCGCGTCGATCACGACGAGTTTGCTCAGCGACTCCAGCGTGACCACGTAGTCCTTGCCGTCCGGCGACAGGCGAATGCCACGCGGACGCCCGCCCGCCGCGAGCTTCACGGTCCTGACGGGCGCGCCCGTGCGCGCGTGATAGACGGAGACCGTATCGTCGCCTTCGTTGGTGACGAGCATGTTCTTGCCGTCGCGTGAAAATTCGATGCCCTCGGTTTCGTGGCCGCTCGTCACCGAGCGCACCACGCGCCAGCTTTTCATATCGACGATAGCGATCTCGGCGGGCGGTTTGTTGGCGTCGTCATCGTCGTCGGCGTGGGGTTTGCCGGCTTGCGCTTCGCCTGGCTTCTCGGCTGGCTTGTCGCCTGGCTTCTCGGCTGGCTTCCCAGACTGTCCGCTCGCTGCAGGCGGGCCGCCGTCTTCGCCCGGCTCATACGTCACATACGCATAGCCGTTGTGCACGCGCACAAACTCCGGGTTCTGACCGATCTTCACGCGCTGCACGACTTCCCCGGAAGCCGTATCGATCACGGCAAGATCGCCCGTGTTCTTGTTGGCGACCAGCAGGCGCGAGCCGTCCGCATTGAGGCTCAGGCCGCGCGGGCCGTCCGCGCCGACGGGGAAGGTTCGGGTCAACGTCATCTTGTCGAGGTCGATCACACCCACGCCGCCCTTCTCGCTCGTCACATAGGCGAGAGGCGCCGCGGCATGCGCCGAAGCGGCGCCGAACGCCGTCGCCGCGACCATACCCGCCGCGATCAAGGCTGAAACGATGGGGCGTCCCCGTGTTGTTTTGCGAAACCGTGTCTCCAGCATGTGTTCTGCTCCGTTGTAAAAGCACTGTGCCGCACAAGGCCGGCATTCAAGCAAAGTAGTTCATTAGAGGATCGTTTGACAACGGACGAAGGCGGGAGATTTTCCCGAATTGACCTGGCAAGGCCGCTAACGGTACTAAAACACCGGGCCGCGGCGGACAATGAACGCGGCGGCTCGACGAGTCGAAGGAAACGGTCATGCAGCACTATGGTCTCGCGAATGTCTGGCAAAGCGGCGATTTCATCACGCGCGCGATTCTCGGCATATTGTTCATCATGTCGATCCTGTCGTGGACGGTTATCGTCGTCAAGCTGTGGCATGTGCTGCGCATCAAGCGAGTAACCGGCCGCACCGACGCGCAGTTCTGGCAGGCCGACAACTTCGAACACGGGCTCAAAAACCTGGGCGGCCTTGCGGGCCACAGTAGTGAGGCATCGGCTGAGGCGCTGCGCGACAATCCGCTGCTCGCTCTTGCGATGGCCGCATCGGAGGCGGCCGCGCATCATCGCGACACCAGGCCGCATTTGCAGGATCGCATCGACGTATCGGACTGGATCGCGCGCCGCCTGCAAGGCAGCATCGACGACGCCGTCGCGCATATGCAAAGCGGCCTCGCGGTGCTGGCGTCGATCGGCAGCACCGCGCCGTTCGTCGGGCTCTTCGGCACGGTGTGGGGCATTTATCATGCGCTGATCGTGATCGGCGAAACGGGTCAGGCGTCGATCGATCATGTCGCCGGACCGGTCGGCGAGTCACTCATCATGACCGCGTTCGGGCTCTTCGTCGCGATACCGGCCGTGCTCGGGTATAACGGGCTCACGCGCGCAAACAAGTCGATCGTCACGCGGCTCAAGCGCTTCGCACATGGACTGCACGCGTACTTCGTGACGGGTCTGCAATTGCCGCACGGGTAATGGACCGTTAAACGATGCGTTATCGCCCGTCAAAGAATCTCTGAATTCAAATCGCGTGCGCGCTCCGCTATCGTGGCTTGCATACCGGCCTGATGTAGTCGTGCAATCACACGCATCGCGCCGGCTCTCCATCACTGTGAGAGGACCGGCCCATGCAAGCCCTGATCTTCGATGTCGACGGCACGCTTGCCGATACCGAAAGCGCGCATCTGCACGCGTTCAACGCGGCGTTCGCGCAAGCCGGTCTCGACTGGCACTGGGACGAAGCGCTCTATGTGCGCCTTCTGGAAGTGGCGGGCGGCAAGGAGCGTCTGCTGCACTACTGGCGCATCGTCGATCCCGAGGAGGCGGAAGGCCCCGGCGTGAGCCGCGTGATCGACGCGGTGCATGCAATCAAGACGCGTCACTATGCGGCGCATGTTCGCGATGGCGGCTTGCCGTTGCGGCCGGGCATCGCGCGCCTGATCGATGAAGCGGGCGCGGCCTCTATCCCCGTCGCCATCGCGACCACCACCACGCCCGCGAATCTCGACGCGCTGTTGCACGGACCGTTCGGCCCCGAATGGCGCAGCCGCTTTGCCGCGATCTGCGATGCAAGCACGACGCAGTCAAAGAAGCCCGCGCCCGATGTGTATCTCGACGTGCTTCGTCAACTCGGCCTCAAAGGCCAGGACTGCATCGCGTTCGAAGATTCCGCGAACGGCTTGCGCGCGGCGCGTGCAGCGTTTGTTCCGACTATCGTGACGCCGACAGCGTACACGGCGCATCATTCCTTCGACGGCGCGCTCGCCGTGCTGCCTCATCTTGGCGATCCGCATGCGCCGCTCGCTTCGGAGGCTGCGAACGAGAATGAGCGGCCCGCATGGGTGGATCTCGACACATTGCGCGGCTGGCATCGCAATGCGTTGAGCGAGGCTGCGGCCGTATGACGACGCCGCCGGTTTTTTCGCCTGAAGCGCCGGCGGCAACGCTAACGCAAGCGTTGCCGCGATCACGAACGCGCGCCGTGCTGATCGACCTCGACGGCACGATGGTCCACACAGCGCCGGATATCGTCGAAGCGGTGAGCTGCATGCTCGCCGATTTCGATCAGCCGCCGTTGCCCTTCGACACGGTCAGCAGTTTTATCGGCAAAGGTGTGCCGAACCTGGTTAAGCGCACGCTCGAAACGGCGGCGCTCGATGGACGAGTCGACCTCGACGCCGCGCTCGCGGTGTTTGATCGGCACTATCGGCAGACGAATGGGCGCTTCGGTCATGTTTATCCGCACGTCGCCGCCGGTCTTCGCGAACTCGCGCGGCTCGGCTATCGGCTCGCGTGCGTGACCAACAAACCCGAGGCGTTGGCCGCGCCGCTGCTGCGCATGACAGGACTCGCGCAAGATATCGAAGTACTGGTCGCAGGCGATTCGATCGACAGCATGAAGCCCGCACCGCAACCGCTGTGGCACGCATGCCGGTTGCTGGATGCAGATGTCAAATGCAGCGTTCTGGTGGGCGATTCGCCCGTCGATGTCAGCGCGGCGCGCGCGGCGGGCGTGCCGGTGTTTATCGTGCGCTACGGCTATGGCGGCCCCGATGGCGCGACGGCATTGCAGTGCGATGCGTTAATCGATTCGTTCGCGCAGTTGCCCGATCTGCTTGCGCTGCGCGATGAGCGCTTGAACGCCGATGCAGGGTCGTAGTTCTCGCAGTCCACTATGAAAACGACCCGGACACTTACGCGTCCGGGTCGTCGGTTTCTCTGCTGCAAGCAAGCTCGCCAACAAGCTCGTCAACAAGCCGCTACAGCAGAATCAACCGCAGCAGAACATCAGAACTTATGACGGATACCGACGATCGCCACCGCCTGCGAATCGGTGCCGTTGTAGCCATACGAACCGATCGAAGCCTGCGCGTCCTGCGTGGTGCCATCGGCGAGACGCTGCGTGCCGCTCGCGTGCTGGTAGGCCGCGACCGCGTAGAAGTCGGTGCGCTTCGAGATGTTGTAGTCCGCGCCGATGCTGAACTGGTGGTAATGCGCCGACGTGTCGCCGGAGGCAGCGGTGTACGCGTAGCCCAGACCCGCGACCAGTGCCGGCGTCGCCTGATACGCAACGAAGGCTTTACCGCTGTTGTACTTCTCAGTGCCGGTGAAGGTGGACGCGCCGTCGCTCTTCAACTGCGTGTTGCTATACGAAGCGCCGAGCGTGACGGGGCCGAGCGCGTATTGGCCGCCGATCTGCGCGATGCTGACCGATTTCGCCGTCACGTAGCCGTCGTTGATATGGCTGTCGAAGATCGAATCGGTCGTGCTGCTCGCCCAGCTCGAACGCGCGGCCGTAGACGATGCGTTGGTCGCGCGCAGGTAGCCGCCCGCGAGCGAGAATGGACCGTTCGAGTACGACACCGCGCCGCTGTAGGTGTAGCCCTGGCCCGCCTGACCCGCGACGCCGCTGAATGCATACAGTGCTTCGAACTGCAGGCCGGCGTAGTTCGGCGACACGTATTTGACCGCGTTCGATACGCGCGCGCTGTTGTCGTTGTTGTCGACGTCGCCCGGCGTTGCGAAGGCGGAGCCGAAGAAGTTGTCGGCGGTGACGCCCTGCACCATGTCCGTGATCGGATCGTACTGGCGGCCGGCCGTCACCGTGCCCCATGTCGCGCCCGTCAGCCCGACGAACGACTGGCGGCCGAACTCGCGCGAGCCCTGACCGAGTTTGCCGGTGCCGACGTCGAAGCCATTTTCCAACGTGAAGATCGCCTTCAGGCCGCCGCCCAGATCTTCCTGGCCCTTCAGCCCCCAGCGGTCGCCGCTCAGATTGCCGTTGAGCATGCCCGCGAGATTGCTGCCCGAGCTGGCGTTATGCACATAGCCGATGCCGGCGTCGATCACGCCGTACAACGTCACGCTGTTCTGTGCATGGGCGGACCCCGCCGCGACCAGCAGTGCGAGAGAGGCGGAAGTCAATGCTGTCTTTTTCATCCTTGTTCCTTTATTCACGTTTCAGAAAGACATTGCGGACGCGCAGCATACCTTGATTAATTTAAAAATCAATAAAAGCGTTTGGAAATTCCAACACGATTAGTATCGCCAATTGATTACAAATAATTAAGGGCTATGTGCGAACACATAGCCCCGAGCCCGGCGCAACGACTTTCCCTGCGTGGAGACGTGGAGAAAGAACCGAACGGGATGCATTTAGCCAGCGCGATAGTGTGAAGTCAAGCGGCGGTCGATTGAGTTTCCTTTCCTGATCTTTTCACGCTCTCTTTATCGCGGCTTTATATTTCATTTTATTAATTCGCCTTTCCATTTCTAATTATCAAAGCGGGACGATCGAATCAAGAGAATCCCGTTTCAGTGACACCCTATTGCACAACCCTGGCCCGCGCGCCGCGCCCGTTGGCATGCACTGGCTTTTTCTCGCGAATGCTGGCTCTCCCACATACTGGCGGTGCGGAGCTTGTCATGCTGACGACTCAGGCGCGCGCGCGAAAAGGAGGTCGCCATGTCGGTCTATGTGGATGAAGGATTCCGGCCCTGTGTCACGGAGCGCGCAACGGTCGCGTTCAGGGTCTGCTGGGACGACCGGGCGCAGGTTTTCGAAGTCAGCGCGGACGCGCTCATCGCCTATTGCGGCGCGGCAAGCGCGCGCAAGAAAGACTTGCTGCTCGCGTTCGAGGGCGCGCAAAGCGAGATCCTCACAGTGGCCGCACGGAAGTGGACGTTCCGGCCGACAGAGCCAGTGCCACTAGGCGTCGACGAATTCCGTATGATCATGCATTAGTCCACCCACTCGCCATGCAAGCACTGCGCCATGACCTGGATCGCCGCCCTGCCGATGTACAACGTCACGCCCTCGCTGGAAAACGAGTGGCGCGGGTGGCTTGCGGACGTGCTGCGCATGGTCAAGCCGGCGTGCCGTATCGTCGATCCCGATGAAGAATTGCACGGCTTCTGGCGGCGGCCCAATCTGCTGATTTCACAAACCTGCGGTTATCCGTTGATGCACGGTCTGCGCGAGCAGGTGCAACTCGTCGCGACGCCGCGTTTCGACGCGCCCGGTTGCGAAGGCGCGCATTACTCGAGCGTGATCGTCACGCGCGCCGACGCGCCATTCGATACGCTGGCCTCGTGCCGCGGCGCGCGCGTTGCCTACAATCAGGACGATTCGAATAGCGGCATGAACGCGCTGCGTCATGCAGTGGCGCCGCACTCGCAGGAAGGCGCGTTTTTCCGCGCAGCGCTGCGCACCGGCTCGCATGTCGGTTCGTTGCGGGCCGTCGCGGACAATCACGCGGACGTCGCCGCGATAGATTGCGTGACCTTCGCTTTCGTCTGCGATGAAATGCCGGAACTGGCGCGGCAGGTTCGACGCATCGGCATGACAGCGGCGTCGCCGGGTCTGCCGTTGATTGCGTCCGACACCGTGCCGGCCGCGACTGTTGAAGCACTGCGCGACGCACTGAACGAAGCGCTGGCATTGCATCCCGAACGCGCAAAACGCCTGCGTTTGCAGGGGTTTTCCGCGTTGCCGCTCGAGGACTACGAGCGCATCGCGCAGCTTGAGAGCGAGGCGCGCGCGGTGGGGTATACGCGGCTTGGCTGATACGGCGCCGATTGGCTCAGCCTGTCGGCGCGCTTAATCGTGCGCTTATTCCCGCGCTACTGCACGTCCAGCACCAGAAGCTGCGCGCCGTCGGCAACCTGATCGCCCACCGCATACAGCACTTCCGACACAACGCCGGCCGCCGGCGCGCCGATGGTGTGCTCCATCTTCATCGCTTCCATCACGATGAGCGGCGTGCCCTTCTCCACCACCGTGCCCGGCTCGACGAGCACCGCGATCACCTTGCCCGGCATCGGCGCGGTCAGCCGGCCTTCGCCATGTTCCGCATCCGCGGCGTGCGCGAGCAGGTTCTGCCACTCGAACGCCAGTGCGTGACCGAGGCAGAACACATGAAACGTATCGCCGTCGATAAAGACGCGCCCCGTGGCCCGCGCATCGCCGATGGTCGCGCGATATTCATGCAAGCCCGAACCGCTCGACCACGTGAAGCCTTCGCGGAGACCGTCGTGTTCGAGCGTTTGCGTGCCGCCGTCGCGCGCGAACGTGACCGTGAACGCATTGTCGTCTTCGACACTGCGCCAGCCTAGGGTCTGCGCGTAGCCGCCATTCAGACGCCAGTGCGACAGCGCATCCCAGGGCGACGCGCCGTGCGCGGTGCCGCCCTCGCGCGTGAGCAACGCGCCGCACGCGAGCGCGAGCGCTTCCTTGAACGGCTTTTTCACGGGCGCGAACAGGGCCTCGTGATGCCGTTCGATCAGACCGGTGTCCAGATCGCCGCTCGCAAACGGCTCGCTTTCGACAATGCGCTGCAGAAACTCGACGTTCGTATGCGGCCCGACCACTTCGCATGCGTGCAACGCACGGCTCATTCGCGCCAGTGCTTCTTCTCGCGTCGCGCCGTGCACGATCAGCTTTGCGATCATCGGATCGTAGAACGGCGTGATCGTGTCGCCCTCGCGCACGCCGCTGTCGATACGCACCGGCGCTTTACGGCCAGGCTCGCCGAGGCCGGCCGCGTCGATCGCGAATTCCACGCCTTCAGGCATGCGCAAATGCTTGAGCGTGCCGGTGGACGGCAAGAAGCCGCGCGCCGGATGCTCCGCGTAGATGCGCGCCTCGATCGCATGGCCGTCGATCTTGAGTTGATCTTGCGTCAGCGGCAACGGCTCGCCTGCGGCCACGCGCAGTTGCCATTCCACCAGGTCCTGGCCCGTCACCATCTCCGTGACCGGATGCTCGACTTGCAGACGCGTGTTCATTTCCATGAAATAGAACTCGCCGGTAGCCGTCATGATGAACTCGACCGTGCCCGCGCCGACATAGCTCACCGCGCGCGCGGCAGCGACTGCGGCCTCGCCCATTTCACGCTTGATTTCCGCGGACAATCCCGGCGCGGGCGCCTCTTCCAGCACCTTCTGATGACGACGCTGCACCGAGCAGTCGCGATCGAACAGATACACCGCGCCGCCGTGACGATCCGCGAAAACCTGCACTTCGACGTGGCGCGGCCGCGTCAGATACTTTTCGATCAGCACGCGATCGTTGCCGAAGCTGCTCGCCGCCTCGCGCTTGCACGAAGCGAGCGCCGCCACGAAATCCTCGCTGCGCTCGACCACGCGCATGCCCTTGCCGCCGCCGCCCGCGCTCGCCTTGAGCAGAACCGGATAGCCGATCGAATCCGCCTCGCGATGCAATAGTTCGGGGTTCTGATCGTCGCCGTGATAGCCGGGCACGAGCGGCACCGCGGCCGCATGCATCAGCGCCTTCGCGGCGGCTTTCGAACCCATCGCCGCAATCGCGTCGACCGGCGGTCCGATGAATACGATGCCCGCCGCTTCGCATGCATGCGCGAAGTCTTCGTTCTCCGACAGAAAACCGTAGCCGGGATGCACCGCCTGCGCGCCCGTCGCGCGTGCCGCTTGGATAATGCGCTCGATGCGCAGATAGCTTTCCGCCGCGCTCGCGCCGCCGATATGCACGGCTTCGTCGCACGCGCTCACGTGTTTGGCATCGGCGTCCGCATCCGAATAGACGGCCACGCTGGCGATGCCGAGCCGCTTGCAGGTCGCCGCGACGCGGCACGCAATCTCGCCCCGGTTGGCGATCAGGATCTTGTTGAACATGTGTTGTCTCGATCTCGGGATATTCTTCTGGTGAACGCCTCAAGGCGCCGCGCAATGTCGGTGAGCCGCACGTCAGTCGCGCCAGGCGGGCGTACGCTTTTCGAGGAACGACGCGACGCCTTCGCGGCCTTCCGCACCGGCTCGCGTGCGAGCGATGCGCGCCGCCGTGTCTTCGATCAATGCATCGTTCAGCTCGCGGCCGGCCATGTCCTGCACGAGTTGCTTGCAGGCGCGCACCGCTTCTGGACCGTTGGCGCAGAGCGTTTGCGCGATCTGCTGCACGGTGGCGTCGAGTTGCTCCGCGCTGACCGCTTCGCTCACGAGCCCGAGGCGCAGCGCGGTCGCGCAGTCGAACTGCTCGGCGGTGATGAAGTAGCGCCGCGACGCCTGCTCGCCCAACGCGCGTATCACGTACGGCGCGATGGTCGCCGGAATCAGGCCGAGACGCGCCTCAGAAAGACAGAAGCGCGCGCTTTCCACCGCGACCACGATGTCGCACGCGGACAAGAGGCCCATGCCGCCCGCGTAGGCGTCGCCGTTCACGCGCGCGATCACCGGCTTGTTGCAGCGATAGATGGACGACAGCATGCTGGCGAGCAACATTGCGTCGGCGCGGTTCTCGTCGTGCGAGTAGCCGGCCATCTTCTTCATCCAGTTCAGATCGGCGCCCGCGCAGAACGCCTTGCCGTTCGCGGCGAGCACGACTGCGCGCACATCGTCGCGTGTGTTCAGCGCGGTGAAGGCCGACGTGATGTCGGCGATCATCGTTTCGTTGAACGCATTGCGCACGTCAGGACGATTCAGCGTGACGGTCGCGACGTGTCCGGCGATCTCGACATTCAGCGTTTCATAGTGCATCGTGGCGGCTCCCATGCGTCGCGCTCTGTCACATCCGGAACACGCCGAAGCGTGTGTCTTCGATCGGCGCATTCATCGCCGCCGACAAACCGAGGCCGAGCACGTCGCGCGTTTGCGCCGGGTCGATCACGCCGTCGTCCCACAGGCGCGCGCTGGCATAGTACGGGTGCCCCTGATGCTCGTACTGCTCGCGAATCGGCTGTTTGAAGGCTTCTTCTTCGTCGGCGCTCCATGAACCGCCGCGGCTTTCGATGCCGTCGCGCCTGACCGTGGCGAGCACCGACGCGGCCTGCTCGCCGCCCATCACCGAAATGCGCGCGTTCGGCCACATCCACAGAAAGCGCGGCGAATACGCGCGGCCGCACATGCCGTAATTGCCCGCGCCGAACGATCCGCCGATGATCACCGTGAACTTCGGCACCTTCGCCGTGGCAACGGCCGTCACCATCTTCGCGCCGTTACGCGCGATGCCTTCGTTCTCGTACTTGCGGCCCACCATGAAGCCCGTGATGTTCTGCAGAAACACGAGCGGAATCTTGCGCTGGCAGCATAGTTCGATGAAGTGCGCACCCTTGAGCGCGGACTCCGAAAACAGAATGCCGTTGTTTGCAATGATGCCGACCGGATGCCCCCAGATATGCGCGAAGCCGCACACAAGCGTCGTGCCGTAGCGCGCCTTGAATTCGTCGAATGCCGAGTCGTCGACGATGCGCGCGATCACCTCGCGAATGTCGAACGGTTTGCGCGTGTCGACGGGAATCACGCCGTACATGCTCTTGACGTCATAGCGCGGCGGCTTCGGTTCCTGCAACGCGACCGGCACATGCTTCGTACGATTCAGATTGCCGACGATGCTGCGCGCAATCGCCAATGCATGCGCGTCGTTCTGCGCGAGATGATCGACCACGCCGGAAAGACGCGTATGCACGTCGCCGCCGCCGAGGTCTTCGGCGCTCACCACTTCGCCGGTTGCCGCCTTGACGAGCGGCGGACCGCCGAGAAAAATCGTGCCCTGGTTCTTCACGATGATCGACTCGTCGCTCATGGCCGGCACATACGCGCCGCCCGCGGTGCACGAGCCCATCACCACGGCAATCTGCGGAATGCCCGCAGCGGACAGATTCGCCTGGTTGTAGAAGATGCGGCCAAAGTGGTCGCGGTCGGGAAACACGTCGTCCTGATTCGGCAGATTCGCGCCGCCCGAGTCGACCAGATACACGCACGGCAAGCGGTTTTCCGCGGCGATTTCCTGCGCGCGCACGTGCTTCTTCACGGTGACCGGATAGTAGGTGCCGCCCTTGACCGTCGCATCGTTGCAGACGATCACGCACTCGTGGCCCGCAATTCGCCCAATGCCGGTGATGACGCCCGCGCCCGGCGCGTCGTCGTTATACATGCCGTAGGCCGCGAGTTGCGAGAACTCGAGAAACGGCGTGCCCGGATCGAGCAGCTTTTCGATGCGCTCGCGCGGCAGCAGTTTGCCACGGCCCGTGTGCTTTTCGCGCGCGGCCTGGCCGCCGCCCAGCGCGAGTTTCTCGACCTTCGCGCGAAGATCGTCGACCAGCGCCTCGAGCGCGGCCGCGTTGGCGCGAAAGTCGTCGGAGCGCGGATTCAGCTTGGATTCGATGATCGGCATCGCGTCGTTCTCCTCGTGTGGCCCGGCTTACATCGTTTCCGCAAACAGCTCGCGGCCGATCAGCATGCGACGGATCTCGCTCGTGCCCGCGCCGATCTCATAGAGCTTCGCATCGCGCCACAGACGTCCAACCGGATACTCGTTGATATAGCCATTGCCGCCGAGAATCTGGATCGCTTCGCCGGCCATCCACGTGGCTTTTTCCGCGGTATAGAGAATCACGCCCGCGCAGTCCTTGCGAACCTGGCGCACGTGCTCCGTGCCGAGCGTATCGAGTTGACGGCCGACCGCGTACAGATACGCGCGGCATGCCTGCAACGTGGTGTAGAGATCGGCGACCTTGCCCTGAATCAACTGGAATTCGCCGATCGACTGGCCGAACTGTTTGCGGTCGTGGATATACGGCACGACCGCGTCCATCACCGCGACCATGATGCCGGTCGGGCCGCCCGCAAGCACGGCGCGCTCGTAATCGAGGCCGCTCATCAGCACCTTCACGCCGCCGTTCAGTTGACCCAGAATGTTTTCTTCGGGCACTTCGACGTCCTGGAACACGAGTTCGCCCGTATGCGAGCCGCGCATGCCGAGCTTGTCGAGCTTCTGCGCAACCGAAAAACCCTTCATGCCTTTTTCGACGATAAACGCGGTAATGCCGCGCGAATTCGCTTCGACGTCGGTCTTTGCATACACAACCAACGTGTCGCAATCGGGGCCGTTGGTGATCCACATCTTCGTGCCGTTCAGCACGTAGTGATCGCCTTTCTTGTCGGCGCGCATCTTCATGCTCACGACGTCCGAGCCCGCATTCGGCTCGCTCATCGCGAGCGCGCCGACATGTTCGCCGGAGACGAGCTTCGGCAAGTACTTCTGCTTTTGCGCGTCGGTGCCGTTGCGATGAATCTGGTTCACGCACAGATTCGAATGCGCGCCGTATGAAAGACCGACCGACGCCGACGCGCGCGAGATCTCTTCCATCGCGACCATATGCGCGGTGTATCCCATGTTCGCGCCGCCGTATTCCTCGGAGACCGTCATGCCGAGCACACCGAGATCGCCGAATTTGCGCCACAGGTCCATCGGAAACTGATCCGTGCGATCGATTTCGCCGGCACGCGGCGCGATTTCTTTCGCAGCGAACCCGGCAATGCTGTCGCGCAGCATTTCGATTTCTTCGCCGAGTGGGAATTGCAAACCGGGCAGGTTGCTCATTGCTGTGTCTCCAGAGTTCATTGGCGACCGGCTGGCTTTGCCGGCGAATTCGTGTGTGGCCACGTCTGCGGCCGTATGCGGAATCGCATCTTCCGATCTTTAAGGCGCGACGTTCAACGCGCATTTCACGCCAGATTTACGTAAGCGTCAATAGGTATTTTTGAGTGTCACTCAGAAAACGGGTTGACCCAGTTCATTGGCTTGCCACTTGTGATAGCATCGAATCGACCGGGTTTTCCATACGAAGCTCGCCGATAAATTTGACCTCGACTCATATGACGGTTGCTATCAAGCCCGAACTGCCCGCGTCGCGTCGCCAGCCGGCCGGGCGCAAGTCGCAGCAGCGCGTGAAGGAAATTCTTCAGGCGGGCCGCGATGTGTTCTCCGAAAAGGGCTATGAACGCGCGACGACCGCGGAGATCGCTCAGCGGCTAGGCGTTTCGGAGGCCACCGTGTTCAGCTATTTCCGCGGCAAGCGCGAGTTGTGCGCGCGGGTAATCGGCGACTGGTACGACGAAATCATCGGCGCAATCGAATCCGGACTGCCGCGCGACGGCACCGTGCGTCAGCAGTTCGCGTTCATCGTGCGCACGCATTTGCGGCTGATGCTCGTGAACGGCACCGACCTCTGCGCGCTCGTGCTATCGGAAGGCCGCGCGCGGCATCATGAATTGAGCGAAGCGCTGACCGAATTGCAGCGCCGCTACACCGCACCGTTGATGCGCGTCCTGGCGGAAGGCCAGGAAAGCGGCCAGATTCGCGCGGACATGCCGTTGCGTTTATTACGCTCGATGGTGTTCGGCCCGATGGAACACGTGTTGTGGGACGCGACGCTGGCGAAGCGGCATACCGACATCGAAGCCACCGCGGATCAGCTGATCGAAGTCCTGTGGGCCGCGTTGACGCCGCCCGATCCCGCGGTGAATGCATTGCAGCAGTTCCGCGCGGAAGTGGCGGAAGCCAACCGGCGTTTCGACGAAGCCACGCGTGAAACGGCCGCGCGCGCTACGAACCCGGCCAGCGGCGAATAGCGTTTCAGCGCCGCCATCGGCACCGCTGTTGTAGTTCCAGCAATGCAGCGTTTCAACGCATCGACCGTTGATCCGCTTGACAGTGTGCTTATACACACATAGAGTGCCACCCATGAACCGCCCTATCTCCTACGACGAATGCAACTGCTTCGCGCTGCGCCAGGCGGCACGTCATGTCACGCAAATCTATGAGCGCCATCTCGGCCGCGTGGGCTTGACGGCTGCCCAGTTCACGATTCTTGCGAAGCTCGCGCGCACGCCCAATTTGCCGATATTGGACCTCGCGGACGCCATGGTGATGGAGCGCACCACGCTCCTGCGCGCGATGAAACCCTTGCAGCGCGACGGACTGGTGGTGGCCGAATCGGCGGAACACGACGGCCGTACGTTTCTGTTCAGCCTGACGGAGCAAGGCGAAGCCATGTTCGATCAGGCCGCCATTGCGTGGCGCGCCGCGCAGGACGAATTCGAACAGAAATTCGGCAGTGCGCGCGCCAAAGTTCTACGCGCCGAACTCTTTAGCATCACCGACTAATTAGCGACTCGCGTGCTCGTTCAACAGCGATCGGTTCGCCCTTAAATGTGCATATGCACTAACTGATAAGGAAACGCGGAAATGCAAGAACTGTTCGACGACGATTGCTTCGCAATCCGCCAGGCCGCGCGCTATGTCTCGCAAATATACGACCGGCACCTCGCTCATGTTGGGCTCACGATTACGCAGTTTTCGCTGCTAGGAAGGCTTAGACGCACTGGCGCGATGACCATGAAGCAAATGGCCGAAGCCATGCGCATGGAACGCACGACCCTCGTTCGCACCGTTCAGCCGCTGCGCCGCAACGGCCTCGTGTCGAGCGACGCACTCGGCGCCGACGCGCGCGCGCTGACCGTCACGATCACGCGAGCGGGAGAAGAACGTCTGAAGGCGGGCGGTCAACATTGGCAGGCCGCGCAAGCCGAATTCGAGCATCGTTTCGGCGAACGGCGCGCGGCCGCATTGCGCGGCGAACTGTTTGCCGTCACCCACGATTCCAACTGAAGTCGCGGACACAGCGACATGCGGCTCACGCAATCGTCGGGCCGCTTTTTTTCAACGTAAAGAGTGCATACACACAGGCCGACAACATGTCCACTACTCCATCGACTATCGCCCCGCCGAGCGCGGCGCAGACCGCGAGACCGGCACGGCGCATTCCGTGGATGCTGCTCGCGATCATCACCGTGCTTGCCGTGCTCGCGCTTGCGGTCTCGTACTGGTTCTTCGTCGGCCGCTTCTACGAGACAACGGACGATGCTTACGTGGGTGGCGACGTCACCGTGATGGCGCCGAAGGTCAACGGCTTCGTGACGAACGTGCTCGTGCGCGACAACCAGTTCGTCCACGCGAACGACGTGCTGATCCAGCTCGATGCGCGCGATTACGACGCGCGGCTCGCGCAAGCCAGAGCGGAAGTGCGCAGCGCGCAAGCCGCGGTGATCGAACTGCAGGCGAAGAAATCGTTGCAGCTCGCCACCATCAACCAGCAGGCCGCCGAAGCGCGCGCGTCCGGCGCCGAATTGACGCGCAGCGCCGCGGATCAGACGCGCTACCGCGAACTCGTGAAGGACGATGCGGTGTCGAATCAGGTCGTCGAACGCGCGGATGCCGATCTCGTCAAGGCACGCGCGGCGGTCGATCGCAGCGCGGCCGCGTTGACCGCGGCGCAACGCCAGATTGCCGTGCTCGATGCGCAGATCGGCGACGCCGAGGCGCGCATCGCGACAGCGCAAGCCGCCGAGCGCGTGGCGGCGTTGAACGTGGAGTACACGACCATTCGTGCGCCGATCGACGGCTATATCGGCAATCGCACCGCGCGTGTCGGCGTGCTGGCGAGCGCGGGTGTGCCGCTCTTGACCGTGGTGCCGTCGGGCGGATTGTGGATCGACGCGAACTTCAAGGAAGACCAGTTGAAGAAGATGCGCGTGGGCGACAGCGTCGACGTCGATCTCGACGCCTTCAGCACGCCCATTCACGGCGTGGTGGAAAGTCTCGCGCCGGCCACCGGCGCGACGTTCAGCGTGCTGCCCGCGGAAAACGCCACCGGCAACTTCACGAAGATCGTGCAGCGCGTGCCGGTGCGGGTGCATCTTACTGTGCCGAAGAACATGGAGGGCGCGTTGCGTCCCGGCCTCTCGGCCACGGTGAAAGTGCATGTCGATAGCGGCAAGACGCCGGCGCGCGGCTGAGCCCATCATGACTCAAGCTCTCGCCAACTCCGCCGGCCCTGCCACGCCCGCCGCCCCCGCCAATCCCGCCGACCTGCCGACGCGAATCAAAGTCCTGGCCTTCACGCTGATGTGCGTCGGCTTTTTCATGGCAACGCTCGACATCCAGATCGTTGCGTCGTCGCTGAAGGACATCGGCGGCGGCTTGTCCGCGAGTCAGGACGAACTGTCGTGGGTGCAGACGTCGTATCTGATCGCCGAAATCGTGGTGATTCCCATGTCCGGCTGGCTCACGCGTGTGTTTTCCACGCGCTGGGTGTTCGCGTTTTCCGCGCTCGGCTTCACGATTGCGAGCATGTTGTGCGGTCTCGCGTGGGACATCAACTCGATGATCCTGTTTCGCGGCCTGCAAGGGGCGCTCGGCGCCGCGATGATTCCGACGGTGTTCACCACCGCGTTCGTGCTGTTTCCCGGCAAGCAACGGCTGATTGCATCGACCACGATCAGCGCGCTCGCCACGCTCGCGCCGACCATCGGCCCGGTGATCGGCGGCTGGATTACGTCGCAATGGTCGTGGCACTGGCTGTTCTATCTGAACCTGGTGCCGGGTGTCGCCGTCGCGTTGCTGGTGCCGAAATATGTGCACTTCGACAACGCCGACCTGTCGCTGCTGAAGAAGGGAGATTACTTCGGCATCCTTTTGATGTCAGGCTTTCTGGCCTGCCTCGAATACGTGCTGGAGGAAGGGCCGCGCAAGAACTGGTTCGGCGACGACGTAATCGTGACGTGTACGTGGATCACGGCGATTTGCGGTTTTCTGTTCATCGTGCATGCGTTCACCGCCAAAGAGCCGATCGTCGATCTGCGCGCGTTGGCCATCCGCAACTTCGGCATCGGCAGTCTGCTGTCGTTCATTACCGGCATCGGCATTTTCTGCGCGGTGTTTCTGACGCCCGTGTTCCTGTCGCGTGTGCGTGGCTTCGATTCGCTGCAGATCGGCGTGGCCTTGCTATCGGTCGGCTGTTTTCAGTTGGCCGCGATGGTGGTGTACTCGGTGGTCGCGCGCTTCGTCGACATGCGGATTCTGCTGGTGATCGGTCTCGTGCTGTTCGGCCTCGGCTGTTATCTGTATGTGCCGTTGACCAGTCAATGGGGCTGGCGTGAGTTGCTGATCCCGCAGGCGTTACGCGGCATCGGCCAGCAATTCTGTATCCCGCCGATCGTGACGATGGCGCTCGGTTCGTTGCCGATGTCGAGGCTTCGTTCGGCTAGCGGCCTCTTTAATCTGATGCGCAACCTCGGCGGCGCGATCGGCATTGCGGTGAGCAGCACGATGCTGAACGACCGCCTGAACCTGCACTACGAGCGGCTCGACGAACATCTGAACGCGGGGCGCCCGGTCGTCCAATCGGTGTTGCAGCAGCAGACCGCGCATTTCGCGGCAGTCGGCGGCAACGCGTTGAACGCGGCCAACGCCGGACTCGCGCAACTGCACGCGCTGCTGATGCGCGAAGCGCTTGTGCTTACGTTCTCCGACACTTTCTTCGCGTTGTCGCTGTGTTTCGTGGTCGGGCTGTTGAGCGTGCTGTTATCGCAGCCGTTCGGTAATGCAGCGCCGCCGCCCGATGCCCATTAAGGAATTCGACATGAAACCGAACTTTGTCAAAGTACTGGCGAGCGCCGCGTTGCTGACGCTCGCGGCGTGCGCGGTGCAACCGGAAAAGCATGCGGATTTGCCGCTCACCGTGAAGACCGTCGCACCTGCCGCGTGGAATGTCGATGCGCCGCAAGACGCCGTGAGCGCCAACGCATGGTGGGCCCAATTCGGCGATCCGGTCATGCATCAACTGGTCGAATCCGCGTTGACCGGCAACCTCGATGTGCAGGCGGCAGTGGAGCGCGTCAGGCAGGCGCAAGACCTGGCGAAGCAGAATCGCGCGGCGCTGCTGCCTGAACTCAACGCGAGCGCCACCGCGTCGAACTCGCGCCAAAACACGCCGCCGCCCCTCGGCTATGTGCGCCAGGCCGGCGTCGGCTTGACGGCGAGCTGGACGCCCGACGTGTTCGGCGGCGAACGTCTCGCCGTGCTGGCCGCTCAGGCGCAAGTTTCGGGACGGCAGTCGGCATTGAACGAAGTGCGCCTCGCGCTCGCGGCGAATACCGCCGCAGCCTATATCGATCTGCGCTGGGCGCAAGCGCAGTTGCAGATTCTCAGCGACAACGAGACGATCCGCGCCCGCGCGCTGAAGCTCACGCAACAGCGCCTGCGCTACGGGCTGTCGACGCAACTCGACGTGGCGCGCGCGCAGAATCAGCTTGAGGATTTGCGGGCGCAGATTCCGCGCGTGCAATCGGCGGTGCAGCATCAATTGAGTTTGATCGCGGTGTATTCGGGGCGCACGCCGGAGAGCGTCGATACGCTGGTGCTCGCCAGCGCACGCGAGATTCCGGTGCCCACGCAAAGCGCGCCGCAGACCTTGCCATCAGAAGCGTTGTTGCAGCGGCCGGACGTACGCACCGCCTACGCGACGGTCGAGCAGCGCGCCGCGGAAGTCGGCGTGTCGAAAGCGCAGCGCTATCCGCAGTTCCGCCTCAATCTCGCCGACGGCCTGCTGGCCTCCTCTTATCTCGGCTTGCCGACGCTCACCGACAACCTGTTCAGTGCCGCGTTGAACGCGACGAGTCCGATCTTCAACGCGGGCCGCATCACCGCGAATATCGATGCGAGCGAAAGCCGCATGCGCGAATCGCAGCTCGCATTGCAGCAGACCATGCTGCAAGCGCTAAAGGAGATCGAGGACAACCGCAGCGATCTGGTCAACGGCGCAGTGCAGGTGCAGCGCCTTGGCGGTGCGCTGGATGCGTCGAACCAGGCGCTGCGTTTATCGAGCGAACTGTATAAGGGCGGCGCGTCGAGCTTCCTGGATGTGCTCGCCGCGCAGGAGGCGTATCTGCGTGACGCGGAGTCGTTGAACCAGGCGAAACGCGAGCATGCGCTTTCGGCCGTCTCGTTGTATCGGTCGCTTGGCGGCGGCTGGGATGTGCATGACGCAGTCGCGACCGTGTCGGCAAACAACTGATCGACCGATGCTTTTGCCTACGTAAAGTCATCACGCCGGGAACAAATCATGCTGCACGACGGCTGAGTTCCTGCCGGGCCGGGTGATGAAAAAACTGCTCGAAATCTGCCTCGGCGTCGTGACGGGCGTCGGCGGCTTTCTGGAGATGGGCTCGCTGGCGACAGCCGTACAAGGCGGTGCCGCGTTTCGCTTTCAGCCTGGCTGGGCCATCCTCGTCGGCACCGTGTGCCTCGTCTTTCTCACGGAGATGGCGGGCCGGTTCTCCGCGGTCAGCCGGCATACGATCGCCGACGGCATTCGCGACCGCTTCGGCGTGAAGTTCTTCCTGTTACCGCTCATCGCGGTCGTCCTCGTCAATGCGCTGGTTATGTCGGCGGAAATCGGAGGCGTCAGCGTTGCGCTTGAGATGGCGACCGGCATCAAGCATCCTTGGTGGGCGTTTCCCGTCGCGTTGCTTGCGTGGTGTGTCTTGTGGCGCAGCACATTCGGCGTGATCGAAAAAGGAACCTCGCTGCTCGGCCTCGTCACATTAAGCTTTGTCGCCGCGGCTATCTTGCTCAAGCCCGACTGGCATCAGGTGGCACGCGGTCTCGTGCCCAGCGCGCCGCATCACGATCCCGCGAACTACTGGTTCACGGTGGTCAGCATTCTCGGTGCGTCGATCACGCCTTCGCTGTACCTGTTCTATTCGTCAGGCGCTATCGAGGATCACTGGGACCGCGGCTATCTCGGCGCGAATCGGGCGATTGCCGGTTTGGGCATGGCCTTCGGCGGCGGGATTTCACTGGCTGTTCTGATTGCGGCCGCCGTCGTTTTTCCGGCGCACGGCATCGCGCGCGTCGACGATTATCAGCAGTTGCCGCTGACGCTCGTCGCGGTGTTCGGCTTCTGGGGCTTCGTGCTGTTCATCGCGTCGCTCGCTTTCGCGTGCTTCGGCGCGACGCTGGAAATGGCGCTCGAGCAGGCGTACTTCGTCGCGCAAGGTTTCGGCTGGAACTGGGGCAAAAATCGCAAGCCGCGCGACGACCCAGGGTTTAGCCTCGTGTACACCTGCGCGCTCGCAATCAGCGCGATCCCGATTGCCGCGGGCGCCGATCCGCTGAAACTGACGGTATTCTCGATGGCGCTGAGCGCGTTTAGCCTGCCGCTCACGGTCGTTCCGTTTCTCGTGCTGATGAACGACGAGAGTTATGTCGGACGTCATCGCAACGGCGCGTTCTCCAATGCGGTAGTCACGGCGATCGTCGCGCTGAGCTTCGTGCTGGCAATCGTCACGCTGCCGCTGCAGATAGCCGGAGGCACATGATGGATCTCGTGCGAGACATACTCGACAAACAACTGGTGGATCGGCACGGCGCGAAGATGGGCCGCGTCGATGGAATCGTCGTTGAGCTGCGCCACGGCCGGCCGCCCGAGGTGATTGCGCTCGAGACCGGCCCGATAACCATAGGGCGACGCATCGGCAAGAGTGCCGCGGCCTGGGTCACGCGTCTCATGATCCGTATCGGCGGCCCACAGAACGGCGAGCCCTACCGCATTCCATGGAATCGCGTGCGCCGCATCGAGATCGATATCGGCGTGGACGCCGACGTGGCCGATACGCCGCTTGGCAGGCGGCAGAACTGGTTGCGCGAACATATTGTCGGGCGCATTCCGGGGGCTCGGCGATGACACAACTCAACATCGAGCTTGTGCTCGGTCGCGAAGTGCGCTCTCGCGATGGCAAGCGACTCGGACATATAGAAGCAATCCATCTCGCACGCGACGGAGACTCGCTATTCATCAGCGAATTCCACATCGGCCCCGATGCGTTGCTTGAGCGTCTCGCGGTGGGATTATTGCCGCAGTGGCTGCGTGAAGTGGTCCATCGCAGGAATCAGTCGCGCCGCCATCGGCTTGCGTGGGACCAGATGGACCTTAGTGATCCGCGACATCCGCGGCTGATTTGCGACGAAGCTCAACTCAGGAAGCACGCGCACACAGATGACGGCCGGGCGTGAAGCCGTGTTGCGTTGAAGTGTCCGAAGGAACGTCACGTCAACTCGACGAGGCATCGAACGGCGCAAGTCAGTCGACCAGTTGCGGGTCGTCAATCGCTCCCGTCAGCAACTGAAGAAACGCCTGCATCGCGACCGGCAACGATCGGCCTGCCATCGTCTGAATCTGAAGCGTGCGTTGATGCAATGCAGGGTTGCGAATCGGCAGCGCGGCGAGGCCGTCCGCGGCGAGCCGGCTGCGTACCGTCAGCAGCCCGGTCAACGTCACCGCATCCGTTTGGCGCACGAAGCTTTGCAGCGCCGGGTGATAGTTGCTCACGAACACGGGATCGAACACGAGCCCTTCGAGGCTGCATGCAATGTCGAATAGCTGACGGATCGTCACGCCCGTGTTGTTGATCGCGAACGGCCACTGCAGAAGATCCGCGAGCGTCACGGAGTCCTGCTTGCAAAGAGGATGATCGCGCCGCAGAAGCGCAAAGATCGGCGCGCGCTGCGAGTACACCACGTTGATGTCCTTCTCGGGCGCGATGCTGAAGCACACGGCGATGTCGGCGGTGCCTTCGCGTACGCGCTGCGTCGCGGCCGACGGCGCCGCCACGTCGAGCTGGAAATGCGTCGCCGGATGCGTCTTCAGAAAGCGCGCGAACACCTGCGGCAAGAAATGCGGCGCGACGCCTTCCGAACTCGCGACGCGTATCGTCGCGCGTCCGCCGTTGGTCAGCCCGCGAATTTCCTCGGTCACACGCTCGGCGTCGAGCAGGCTGCGCTGCGCGTGTTCGGCCAGCAAACGCCCCGCATCGCTCAATACCATGCCGCGCGGACGCCGCTCGAAAAGCGCCGCGCCCACCTCTTCCTCGAGCTTCGCGATCTGCCGGCTCAGCGCGGACACGGCCACATACAGCCGCGTCGATGCCTGGCTGAGCGAACCGCTGCGAGCCACCTCCAGAAAATAACGCAGTGCGGTGTTGTCCATATCGGTCGAGCTGCCCTTTGCCGTTTCGGCAACGATCGGTGCCAAATATTGTAATTGTCCACAAATATCGTCCACGCCAGGATTGCAGATAACGCCTCATCAACCGTTAGCGCCGCGGCGCGTCATTGCGCCATTGGAGAACCATGTTGACACGCGACACCGCCATCCAGCAGGCCACGGATCAGTACGACTCCGGCCGTTTTCTCGACGACCTGCAGCGCCGCGTCGCGCTTCGCACGGAAAGCCAGGAAGCCGACAGCGGCGCGCGCCTGCACGCTTATCTGCGCGACGAAATCACGCCGACGCTGACGCAAATGGGCTTCACCTGCCGCATCGTCGACAATCCCGCTGCGGGCGCCGGGCCGTTTCTGGTGGGGCACCGCCACGAGGGCGACGGCTTGCCGACCGTGTTGACCTACGGCCACGGCGACGTGGTGCGCGGCTACGACGCGCAGTGGCGCGAGGGCCTGGGACCGTGGCGCGTGACGATCGAAGGCGAACGCTGGTACGGCCGCGGCACCGCTGACAACAAGGGCCAGCACAGCATCAACCTGGCGGCGCTGCAAGCGGTGCTCCGCGCGCGCGGCGGCAAGCTCGGCTTCAATCTGAAAGTGCTGTTCGAAACCGGCGAGGAAGTGGGTTCGCCGGGCCTGCACGCGGTCTGCGCGCAGTTGCGCGACGAACTGGCCGCCGACGTGCTGATCGCCTCGGACGGCCCTCGCCTCGCCGCGCAACGTCCGACGATTTTCCTCGGCTCGCGCGGCCTCGTGAACTTCCGCCTCGACGTGAAGCTGCGCGACGGCGGCCATCATTCGGGCAACTGGGGCGGCTTGCTGCGCAATCCCGCGGTCGTGCTCTCGAACGCGATTGCGTCGATGGTCGACGCGAACGGCCGCATCCTCGTTGAAGGCTTGCGCCCGCCGCCCGTGCCCGACGCGGTTCGCCAGGCGCTCGCCGACATCGCTGTAGGCGGCAATCCAGGCGAGCCGGAAGTCGATGCCGACTACGGCGAGCCTGGCCTCACGCCGACTGAGCGCGTGTTCGGCTGGAACAATCTCGAGGTGCTCGCATTCCGTACGGGTAATCCCGAGAAGCCGGTCAATGCGATTCCGCCGCACGCGTTCGCGTACATGCAGATCCGCTTCGTGGTCGGCACCGATTGGGAAAACCTCGAACAAATCCTGCGGCGGCATCTCGACGATCACGGCTTCAGCATGGTCGATATCGACGTCGAACGCGGCATGCCCGCAACGCGCGTCGATCCTCTCGATCCGTGGGTGCAGTGGGCGTTGCGCTCGCTGCGGCAAACGACCGGCGTCGAGCCCGTGCTGCTGCCGAATCTCGGCGGCACCTTGCCCAACGACGCGTTCGCCGACGTGCTCGGCATGCCCACGCTGTGGATTCCGCATTCGTATCCGGGCTGCTCGCAACATGCGCCCGACGAGCATCTGCTCGGTCCGGTGGTGCGCGAAGGACTCGGCATGATGGCGGGGCTTTTCTGGGACCTCGGCGCGCGGGATGCCGACGCGCCTCATCGCGCGAGAGCTGGTGCATCGCAACTTCCACGAAACGTTGCACAAGGACAACCGTCATGAGCACCGATACCGCCACCGCAGCCGGCACAATCGCCGCGCCTGCATCGAACGCGCACCTGTCGCGTCTGATCCTCGCGACGTCCATCGGCAACGCGCTCGAGTTTTACGATCTCGTCGTGTACGGTTACTTCGCGACGGTTTTATCGCGGCTGTTCTTTCCGGCTCACGACAAGACCGTATCGCTTCTGCTGACGCTCGGCACCTTCGCGCTGTCGTATCTGGCGCGGCCTGTGGGCGCGCTCGTGCTCGGCTCGTTCAGCGACCGCAAGGGCCGCAAGGCATCGCTGACGCTCTCCATCGCGTTGATGACGCTCGGCACCGGGCTCGTCGCGCTGATGCCGCCGTATGCGGCGATCGGCGTGCTCGCGCCGATCGGCATCTTCGCGTCACGGCTTCTGCAAGGCTTTTCGGCCGGCGGCGAGTTCGGCAGTTCGACGGCGTTTCTGATCGAGCATGCGCCTCAGCGCAAAGGCTTCATGGCAAGCTGGCAGTTCTCAAGCCAGGGCGCAAGCACGCTGCTCGCGTCCGCGTTCGGCGCCGTGCTGACAAGTACGCTGACACAGGATCAACTCGAAGGCTGGGGTTGGCGCATTCCGTTTTTATTCGGGATGCTAATCGGTCCGGTCGGGCTTTATATCCGCCGACGCATCGACGAAACGCCCGAATTCGAGCGCGCCGAAAAAGCCGCCTCGCCCGTGCGTGAACTGCTGGCCACGCAGAAGTCGCGCGTGCTCGTGTCGATCGGCGCGCTCGTGCTGACCACCACGGCCAACTACATGCTGCTTTACATGCCGACGTATGCGTCGCGTCAACTGGGCCTCGCGCCGTGGGCGGGTTTCGTCGCGACCTTGCTGGCCGGCTTCATCATGATGGTGCTCACGCCGATAGTCGGTCACTGGTCCGACAAAGTGGGCCGCACGCGCATCATGCTCGGCGCCGGCGTGCTGTTCCTCGTCACCGTCTATCCGGCCTTCATGCTGATGAACGCGCATCCGTCGCTCGTGACGCTGCTCGCCGCCGTCGTATGGGTCGCGCTGCTCAAGGCGACTTACTTCGCGCCGATTCCCGCGCTGATGTCGGAGCTGTTCCCGACCCGCACGCGCACGACCGGCATGGCGCTCGGCTACAACATCGGCACTACCGTGTTCGGCGGCTTCACGCCGCTCGCCGTGGCGGCGCTGATCGCGGCAACCGGCAACAATCTCGCGCCGGGTCTTTATCTGATGCTCGCGGCTGTCATCAGCCTCGGCACACTCATATGGGCGCGTGCGCGGCTGAACGCGCGCTGATCGTCCAATCACGCTGAACCCGTTAATAGCAGGAAATCTGGAATGCAAGAAGATTTGCAACGAGCCGTGCAGTTTGCAGTTGAACATGAGTCGCTGTGGGATCGTCACGTCGACGGCGCATGGGGTGTGCATGTGAACGATCCGCCGCCGTGGAATCGCTTGCTCGGCCCCGTACACGATCGCGGGCCGGTGTCGGGCGCGATCGCCGTCGACGGCCGTGTGCTGACCACCTGGGGCGAACCCGATCGCGCGGACCTGACCTTCAGCGTCGCGAAGATGTACCTCGCGTTGCTCGCAGGCGTCGCGCACGATCGCGGCTTGCTGCCCGATGTGGACGAGCCCGTGCGTCTGCGCGTGCCGAACATCGGTTTCGATGACGAGCACAACGCAGCCGTCACATGGGCGCATTTGCTTCAGCAAACCAGCGAGTGGCAAGGCACCTATTTCGGTTTGTCCGACCAGGCCGATCACTATCGCGCCGTTAACTTCGCCGCACCGCCAATTGGCAAGAAGGGCGACTTGCGTCCGTTGCAGCGTCCCGGCACGTACTGGGAGTACAACGATGTGCGGATCAACCAGTTGTCGCTCGCGCTGCTTCATCTGTTTCGTCGACCGTTGCCCGAGGTCTTTCGCGAAGCCATCATGCGCCCTGCCGGCGCCAGCGAAAACTGGCAATGGGTCGGCTATGACAACGCATGGGTCGAGATAGACGGACGGCGCATGCAATCGGTGCCGGGCGGCACGCACTGGGGCGGCGGCATGTCGGTGAGCGCGAACGATCAACTCAAGGTCGCGCAGATGCTGCTCGACGAAGGCGTGGCGAACGGCCGCCGTGTTCTGTCGCAAGAATGGATCGCGCGCATGCGCACGCCTTGCGCGATCGCGCCGTTTTACGGCTATCTCGTGTGGCTCAATACGGACCGGAAGGTGTTTCCGAGCGTGCCGGCATCGAGCTATTTCGGCGTCGGCGCGGGCAGTTCCTTTACGTGGATCGAGCCCGAGCGACGCATGACCGTTGTGGTCCGCTGGTTGAATCCGGCCGCCGCCAACGAGTTCTTTGGACTGGTGCTCGATGCGGTCGATGCCGTCCACAGCGCGTGACATGTTCCGCCGCGAATCGCGAAGTCGAAGTGCGCAGAGGCCGGCGCGATGCCGGCCATCTGTCGTCTAGAACGCGCTTTTGATAACGCCTCCATCGGCGCGCAACGAAGCGCCGGTCGTGGCCGACGCAAGCGGACTGGCGATATACGCGACAAGGGACGCGATTTCCTGCGGCGAACCGAATCGCTTGATGAGCGATGTGGGACGCACCTTCTCGAAGAACTCCTTCTCGAATGCTTCGAACGATTTGCCGTCGGCCTTCGCGAGCGTCTCCACGAATTCGCCCACGCCGCGCGACTTGGTCGGCCCCGGCAGCACGCTGTTGACTGTAATCCCGGTGCCCGCGACGGCTTCGGCCAGCCCGCGCGAGACCGCGAGCTGCGCGGTTTTCGTCACGCCGTAGTGGATCATTTCGGCGGGAATCTGCACGCCGCTTTCGCTCGAAATGAAAATAATGCGCCCCCAGTTCGCCTGCTTCATCGCGGGCAGATATAGGCGGGCAAGGCGTACGCCGCTCAGCACATTGACGTCGAAGAAACGCTGCCAGTCGGCGTCGGGAATCTCTTCAAACGGCTTCGGCTCGAAAATGCCCAGGTTATTGACCAGAATTTCGACAGCGGGATAGCGGCGCGCGAGTTCGTCGGCTGCGGCGGCCGTGCTCAGGTCGCCTGCAAATCCGACCACGTCGCCGCCGGTGTCCGCTTTCAGTTGCGCGACCACTTCATCCACCGACGACTGTGAGCGGCCATTGACGATCACACGAGCGCCTTCCTGCGCCAATGTGCTGGCGATCGCGAGGCCGATGCCGGCCGTGCTTCCGCTAACCAGCGCGAGTTTGCCTTTCAGGTTCAGGTCCATCAGCAATTTTCCTTTTCCGTGGATGAAATAGAAATGACGGCATCCGGTGTTGAACAACCGGATGCCGTCGTGCTGATATTGACATACTCGCTATCTATCCGCGCTCGCCTCCACTAACTCAATGCGCGTTCGAACCAACCGGCGCTTCGCTTGCAGACGCTGGTTCCGCGGCCGGATGCCCGGCCGACCGCAAGTCTTCAATCTCGTCGATGTTCTCGCGATTCAGCACCACACGGGCTCTATCCATATCAAGCTGCCCTTCCCAACGCGCGACCACGACAGTAGCGACGCCATTGCCGATCAGGTTCGTGACCGCACGCGCCTCGTTGAGGAAGCGGTCGACACCGAGCAGTAATACGAGCCCTTCGACGGGAATCTTGTGCATCGACGCAAGCGTCGCCGCCAACGCAACGAATCCCGCTCCCGCGACACCCGCTGATCCTTTTGACGTCAGCAACAGCACGGCGAGTACGAGCAACTGGTCCCAGATCGACAGATGAATGTTCATGGCCTGCGCGATGAACAAGGCCGCCATCGTCAGATAAATTGCAGTGCCATCCGCATTGAACGTGTAGCCGGTCGGCAGCACCATGCCGACCACCGGACGTGAGCATCCCATCTTCTCCATCTTGATGAGCATTTGCGGCAATACGGCTTCCGTCGACGCCGTGCCAAGCGTAATCAGAATTTCGTCCTTGATATAGCGAAGGAACTTCCAGAGCGAAAGTCCGCATAGCCGCATCACGAAGCCAAGCACCACAACGACAAAGAAAATCGACGTCAGATACAGGCAAAGCATCAGTTCGCCGAACGACGCCAGCGTGCCGATACCGTACTTCGCGATCGTGAACGCCATGCCGCCGAACGCGCCGATCGGTGCAACGTACATGACGATCCGCACCACCCCGAACATGCCCTGCAAGAACATGTCGAGCATGTCGACAAACGGCGCGGTCCGTGGACCGAGCTTGGCAAGCGAGATGGCGAGCAGGACAGAGAAGAAAATGATCGGCAGCATTTCGCCGTTTGCGAATGCCCCTACAATGCTGTTCGGAACAATGCTCATGAAGAATTCGAGCATGCCGTGTTGCTTCGCCGCGTGCGTGTAAGTCGCGATTGCCGCGCCGTCGATATGCGACGGATCGACGTTCATTCCGCTACCCGGCTTGATGACATTGACGACTACCATTCCAATCAAGAGCGCAATCGTCGATGCAACTTCAAAGTAAACAACGGCCTTCACGCCGACCCGCCCCGCTTCATGAAGATCGTTCATGCGCGCAATGCCGACCACGACAGAGGCAAAGATGATCGGTGCAAGCAGCATCCGGATCAGCTTGATGAAGAGATCGCCCAATGGCTTGAGTTGCGAGCCAATGTCCGGATAGAAGTGCCCCACGAGGATACCGGCGACGATGCCGATGAGAACCTGCACGTAGAGCTTCGAGACGATTTTCCTGCCTTTCGATACCAGCATGTCTGTCTCCTGTGACTGGCGTCTTCTGGAAAGAGGACGTGCGGCCACAGCGGAGCAACCCGCCCTGGCGACCACGGCTCGCTTTCGCCTTCGTTGTATTTTTTATGTGTGCACCGACGGGCGCCGCCGATGCATTTTTACTGCGACGTTTTATACGGACAGCTTGCGCATTTCGGCGATCAGATCGGACTTACCTTCGAAGCCAATACCCGGCAAATCCGGCATCGTGATGTAGCCGTTGTCGACTTTGACGCCATCGGGGAAGCCGCCATACGGCTGGAACAGGTCCGGATACGACTCGTTTCCGCCGAGGCCGAGTCCAGCCGCGATGTTCAGCGACATCTGATGGCCGCCGTGGGGAATGCAGCGGCTCGGCGACCAGCCGTGCTGACGCAGCATGTCGAGCGTGCGCAGGTATTCGACGAGGCCATAGCTCAACGCGCAGTCGAACTGCAGCCAGTCGCGGTCGGGACGCATGCCGCCGTAGCGGATCAGGTTGCGGGCATCCTGCATCGAGAACAGGTCTTCGCCGGTTGCCATCGGGTTGTCGTAATAGTTGCGCAGCGTGGCTTGCAATTCGAAGTCGAGCGGATCGCCCGGCTCCTCGTACCAGAACAGGTCGTATTGCGAGAGCGCTTTCGCGTACTGAATCGCGGTATCGAGATCGAAGCGGCCATTCGCGTCGACGGCGAGTTTCTGGCCGTCTTGCAGCACGCTGAGAATCGAGTCGATGCGGCGCAGGTCTTCATCGAGCGACGCGCCGCCAATCTTCTTCTTCACGACCGTATACCCGCGGTCGATATAGCTGCGCATCTCGTCTTTCAGCTTCTCGTGATCCTGGCCGGGGTAGTAATAGCCGCCCGCCGCATACACGAAGATCTTGCGATCCGGCTGGCCATTGCCATAGCGGTCCGCGAGCAACTGGAACAGCGGCTTGCCTTCGATCTTCGCCACTGCATCCCAGATCGCCATGTCGATCGTGCCGATTGCAACCGAGCGCTCGCCGTGACCGCCGGGCTTTTCGTTGGTGAACATGGTCGCCCAGATCTTGTGCGGATCGAGGTTGTCGCCTGCATCGTTGACGAGAGAGGCAGGGTCCGCTTCGAGAATGCGCGGAATGAAGCGCTCGCGCATCAGCTTGCCCTGGCCGTAGCGGCCGTTCGAATTGAAGCCGTAGCCCACCACCGGCTTGCCGTCGCGGATCACATCGGTGATGACGGCGACCAGACTCAGCGTCATCTTGCTGAAGTCGATATACGCGTTGCGGATCGGGGAACTGATCGGAACGGTCTTTTCGCGGATTTCAACGATTCTCACGGCACAGTCTCCAGAGTTTTGGCAGAGGATTGGGATACGTCGATTGCAATATGTGACGTAGCTTAATCGCCGGAAACGCTGCTAAACTGCACTTCGATTCATTTCATTTTTCACATTCGGTGAATACTGCCACCCAACCCGCCACCGACTTCGAGTTTTTCATTCTGCTTGCGAAACTGCGGAGCTTGTCCGGGGCAGCGCGAGCGCTCGATCTGTCGCCGCCCGCCGCGACGAAGCGACTCGGCGTGATCGAGCAGCGCCTCGGCGTGCGCCTCGTGAATCGAACCACACGAAGCGTGAGTCTCACGCCCGAAGGCGAAACGTATCTGCGATATGCGTCGCAAATCGTCGGGCAAGTGCGCGAGATGGAAGAGGCGATTTCAGGAGCGAAGCGCGACCCGCAAGGTCTTTTGCGCATCAACGCGACGCTCGGTTTTGGCCGCACGACGATTGCGCCGCTCGTCTCGGAGTTCGCGAAGCGCTTTCCGGCCGTCGAAGTTCAGTTCGAAGTAACGGACCGTCCCGTCGATCTGGTCGAAGGCGCGTTCGATATGGCAATACGATTCGGCGAACTACCGGACAGCCGGCTCAGCGCGCGGCGCATCATGAGCAACCGCCGCTTTCTCTGCGCATCGCCGAAGTACCTGGAGAAGTACGGCACGCCCGAGCGCGTTGAAGATCTCGCCGAACACCGCTGCATCATCCATCGGCAAAACGACGATGCGTACGGCGTCTGGCGCTATATCGTCAACGACCATATCGAGGCGATCAAGGTAAAAGGCGCGCTGTCCAGCAACGACGGCGACATCGTGCTTCGCTGGGCATTGGACGGACACGGAATCCTGATCCGCTCCGAATGGGATCTGGCCAAGTACGTGCAGAGCGGACGACTCAATCTCGTGCTGCCCAACACGGTGCTTCCATCGGCCGATCTGTTTGTCTATTACCCGCGGCAGAAGAACCAGACGGTTCGCGCGCGCGCCTTCATCGACTTTTTGGTCAGCCGGTTTCAGGCGCCGTTCACGCCGGTCGAGACAGGCGTTCAACCGCGCGAACGGAATAAACGAAACGCGCGCAAATGATGGCGACGTGGCTAGTGCCCAGAGCCACTCACGCCGTCGCTTGCTCTACTGCGGCCACACTCTGTCTGTTTTTATCCATGAACAGAACGGCTATCGTGGCAATCACCGCGGGCGCGGCAATGGCGACGAAATTCAGCTTCAGCGGCAACGCCATTTCCATCAGAATGCCAATGATGATCGGCGCGAGAATTGCCCCGCTTCGTCCAAACCCCGATGCCCAGCCGATTCCCGTCGATCGGATCGCCAGCGGATAAAACTGCCCCGCATATGCGTAAGTGAGAATCTGCGTACCGATCGTCGACGCACCGGCGAGTCCGACCACGAAGAACAGTACCGGCGTCGGCATCTTGAACCCGAGCAACGTGATCGACACGGCGGCGAGCGCATACATGCAAGCCAGCACATGCTTGATGTTGAAGCGATCCGCGAGCCACCCGCCGCCGATCGCGCCGATCATCGCGCCGAGGTTCAGCACCAGCACGAACGTCAATGCCGAACCCAACGTGTAGCCGGCGCTCGCCATCAATTTCGCGAGCCACGAACTCAGCGCGTAGACCATGAAGAGGCACATGAAGAAGGCGATCCACAGCATGACGGTGCCGAACGCGCGTCCATCCTGGAACAGCTTGCCGATCGGCGTCGCGCGCGCCGTGCCGCCATCGGACAAAACGAAGCGGTCGCCTTCCTGCGGAACGTAATCGGGCACAAGACGCGCGGCGATGGAGCGCAACGCGTCGGTGCGGCCCGTGCGAAGCAGGAACGCCATCGACTCCGGCATCATTCGCAATACGAACGGAATCAGCAGAACCGGCAGACCCGCGGCGATGAACACGGACTGCCAGCCGAAGCGCTCGATCAAGCCTTTGCCGAGCAGCGCCGCCAGCATGCCGCCGACCGAATAGCCGCTGAACATCAACGTCACCATCGTGCTGCGGATTTTGCGCGGCGAGTACTCGGACATTTGCGCGACCACGTTGGGCATCACACCGCCGATACCCAATCCGGCGACGAAGCGAAACGCGCCGAACGTCACCGGGTCCCTGGCGAAGCCGGCCGCCGCGGTAAAGACGCTGAACAGCAAAACGCAAGCAGCGATTGTCCAGCGCCGGCCGATACGATCCGCGATTGTGCCGAAGATCACCGCGCCGAACATCATCCCGAACAACGCGGTGCTGACCATGAAGCCGGCGCTGGTCGCCTTGATGCCCATCTCCTTCATGATCGACGGCAACGCGATGCCCGCGACCGCCAGATCGTAGCCGTCGAAGATGATCACCAGCGTGCACATGGCGAGCACGATTGCATGTAGACGCGTAAAGCGCGCGTCGTCGCCAAGCTTGTGAATGTCGATGTGCCGCATGTTGGTTCTCCTTGAACCGGCTTGAACGAGGCGCACGCGCACGGCGTGCCAGGAACAGGTGTAGCTGGCGGCCTGATTGGGATTGCCGCTCGTGTAAGTGCCCTTGGCGGGATACATGCGCGGCTGTATTGCCGTTCGTTAGTTCGATGCACGCGGCGGCAGCGTTAGCCGCATCGCCAAACCCGCTCGTCCCGAGTGAATGCACTATAGAGCACATTTAACATGCACCATAATGCTCGTTAACACTAGCGCAGCGCGTTGCATCGGGTCGGCAAGGGCTCGCGGAGGGCCGCTCCGTCGATGGCCGCCGGGCGGCGATATACTCGGCTACTTCAGCCGTCCGCCTTCGTGGGAATCGAATGAATTCATCGCCGACCGACGCGGCCGCCGACGCAGCGCCCAAAGAGCCCGTGCTCGTCGCACTGGGTGAGCGCGTCCGCCTTTTGCGCGCGCGGCGAGGCATGACGCGGCGCGATCTGGCTAATCAGTCGAACGTGTCCGAACGTCATCTGGCCAATCTGGAGATGGGCAGCGGCAACGCGTCCCTGCTCGTGCTCGCGCAACTCGCGCAAACGCTGGGCTGCTCAGTCGCGGCGCTCGTCGGCGATCCGTTGAGCTGCTCGGCCGAAGGCGAGCAGATCCTGGAGCTGTTGCGCGATCAGCCACCGGCTGCGTTGCAGCACGCGCTCGAAACACTCAGGCAGTCGCTCGCCGCCCGTTCCGCGGACCCTGGCCGCTATCGGCGCATTGCATTGATCGGCTTGCGAGGCGCCGGCAAATCGACGCTCGGCAAAATGCTGGCCGATGCAATGGGCTTGCCGTTTATCGAACTCACGCGCGAGATCGAGCGCATTGCGGGCTGCAAGCCGTCCGAGGTTCATGCGCTGTATGGCGCGACCGCCTATCGGCGTTATGAGTTCAGAGCCCTCGAAGAAGTCCTGAAGCGCGAAGCGGAAGCGGTCATCGCGTCGCCGGGTGGACTGGTATCGGAGACGCGCACGTTCAATCTGCTTGTGTCGCGCTGCTTCACCGTCTGGTTGCGCGCGACGCCCGAGGACCACATGCAGCGTGTTATCGACCAAGGCGATCTGCGGCCGATGGCAGGCCGAAGCGAAGCCATGGACGACCTGCGCCGCATTCTCGCGGGCCGCTCGGAACTCTATGCGCGCGCGGACGTTGCTTACGACACCAGCGGCAAGACGTTGAAGCAGGCTTATCGAGGATTGCGCGAGCTGGTGACGGCGAGCGTCGAATCAAATACGGGGGATGGCTCTTGGGCGTCAACTTCGACCTGAACGATTTGCAGGCGTTTCGAGCCGTCGTGGAGTTGGGCAGTTTCCGCAAGGCAGCGGAGGCGGTCAATATCTCGCAGCCGGCGCTGAGCCGGCGCATCGAGAAACTCGAAGCGGCGCTCGGCGTGCGGCTGTTCGAGCGGACCACGCGCAGCGTGACGCTGACCACCGTCGGCCGCGTGTTCGCGCCGAGCGCGGAACAGCTTCTCGACGATCTCGACGTCGCCTTGCTCGGCATCCGCGACGTTTCCAGCAGCCGCCTTGGTCATGTGACCATCGCCTGCGTGCCGTCGGTTGCGTACTATTTCCTGCCGAGCGTCGTTGCCGCCTATCACGCCCGCTATCCGCGCATCCGCGTCAAGCTGCTCGATTCGAGCGCGAACGAAGTGCTCGGCTCGGTCATCAGCGGCGAAGCCGACTTCGGCGTCAGCTTCATGGGCAGCCAGGAGCCCGAGGTGGAGTTCAAGGTTCTGCTACAGGAAAGGTTCGTCGCGGCATGCCGGCGCGACCATCCGCTCGCCCGCAAGACGCGCGTGTCCTGGAGCGAGCTTTACGAACACGAATACGTTTCCGTCGACAAGACATCCGGCAATCGCCTGCTGCTAGATCAGGCGTTGACCAGCGTGGCGCCGCCCGTGCCGAGCGTCTGCGAGACGCGCCATGTGACCACCCTGCTCGGCCTGATCGAAGCGGGACTCGGTGTGGCCGCGGTGCCTTCGATGGCGATGCCGATGCGCGATCATCCAATCTTGACCAGCGTGCCGCTCGTCGATCCGGTCGTGACGAGGCGCGTCGGCATTCTCAAACGCCGCGGCCGCCCGCTTGCGCCGGCCGCGCAACAGTTCCATCAGATGATTCTCGAGGCCAGACGCAGCAGCACGGCGCGCGCGGCGAAGAAGACTTCGAAATGATGCTCGCCAGGCCATTGCGGCTGCTTTACGTCCAGGTGCTGCTTGGCATGGCGCTCGGCATGACCGTCGGCCATGTGTGGCCGCAGATCGGCGCATCGCTCAAACCGCTCAGCGATGCATTCGTCGCGCTGGTACGCATGATGATCGCGCCGATCGTGTTCTGTACGATCGTCACCGGCATTACTTCGCTGGCGAGCGGATCGAAGATCGGCCGGACCATCCTGAAGGCGCTGGCGCTCTTCTACTGTCTGACCATCGTCGCGCTCGTTCTCGGGCTCGGCACCGCGTTCGCGCTGCATCCGGGCGCGGGAATGCACATCGACGCGCATCATCTGGATACGGCCATCCTCGCGCACTATTCGGCGCGCACCGAGTCGCACGGACTCGTCGAATTCGCGCTGCATGTGATTCCGCAGACGCTCGTCGGCGCGTTCGAGAAAGGCGAAGTGCTGCCGGTCCTGCTGCTCGCCCTTCTGTTCGGCTTTGCATTGAACGCGAGCCCAACAGCCGGGCGGCGGGTGCAGGAAATGATCGATAGTGTCGCGGACGTGCTCTTCCGCATCCTCGCGATGATCATGCGGCTTGCGCCCGCCGGCGCGTTCGGCGCGATGGCGTTCACGGTCGGCCGCTTCGGCATTCGTTCGATCGGCTCGCTCGGCATGCTGATGCTGTCGTTCTACGTGGCGTGTCTGCTGTTCGTGATCTGCGTGCTCGGTCCGCTCGCGCAGCTGCATGGCTTCTCGCTGTGGCGGCTGCTACGCTACATTCGCGAGGAACTCGTGATCGTGCTCGCGACGTCGTCGACGGAACCGGTGTTGCCGCGCCTCATCGTCAAGCTCGAAGCGCTCGGCTGCGACAAGGGCATCGTGGGTCTCGTGCTGCCTGCGGGCTACTCGTTCAACCTGGACGGCACGGCGATCTACCTGACGCTTGCCTCGATGTTCATCGCTCAAGCCTGCGATGTCCCGCTCTCCGGCGGCCAGATCGCGACGATGCTCGCCGTCATGCTGCTGACGTCGAAGGGCGCGGCGGGCGTATCGGGCAGCGGGCTCGTCGCGCTCGTCGCGACGCTCGCCGTGATTCCCGACTTGCCGCTTGCGGGTGTCGCGCTGCTGGTCGGAATCGATCGCTTCATGTCCGAAGCACGCGCGCTGACGAGCGTGATCAGCAACGCGTGCGCGGTGATCTTCGTATCGATGTGGGAGCGTGCCTGCGACCGCACGCGTCTCAGAGAAGCATTGAGCCTCGCGCACGCGCCGGAAGAAGCATTCGATCAGCCCGCAGACCTGCCGGGCTGAGTGCTTGCCTTCAATGATTGCGTTGAATGGTTGCCTTCGTCAGTGCGAGGCGACGGAATCGAGCCCGGTCGATCGCACTTCCGGCTGCGCGGCGGGCGACGCGAGATAGTCGAGCAGCGCCTTGGCCTCCTTCGGATGCTGCGCGCCGACCGGAATGCCGGCCGCGAAGCGCGTGACAGACTGCAGCGACTCCGGAATCTTGCCGACGTACGCCGCGCCCTTCACGGGCAGCAACTCGCTCACCTGCTGAAATCCCAATTCGTAATCGCCGCTTGCAACCACCGACGCCACCGGGATCTTCGGGATCATCTTCGCCTTGCCCTTCATCTGTTCCTCGATGCCGAGCCGCTTGAACAGTTCGCGCTCGACATACACGCCGCTCGCGCTGTCCGAGTAAGCGATCGAGCGGGCATGCAGCAAGATTTGCTTAAGCGCCGCCTCGGAGCCGATGTCGGGCTTCGGCGCGCCGTCGCGCACGACCATGCCGATGCGCGAATCCGCGAGTTCGACGCGCGAATCGGGGATTACCTTGCGCTGCTTGATGAGGTCGTCGAGTGCATAGCCGACCATGATCACCACGTCGGCCGGCTCGCCGCGTTCGAGCCGGTTCGGAATGGCTTCGGGCGACTTGCCCATCGACGGGCCGAACGCGGTATCGAGTGTATTGCCCGTCGACGCCGCGAATTGCGGTCCGAGCACTTTGTAGGCGGCCGTGAAGCCGCCCGAGCTCATCACGCGCAGATCGGCGGCCTGCACATTTGCCGCCGCGGCGGCGCTGCCGAGCAGCGCCACGGTACACAACTTCAGGAAGAAGGATTTCATGGTCGGAAGAATGTCAGTGTGAAGTCGAACGAACGACGCAGCGATGCATCACTAAGCTGCACGCAGCGGCGCGGCACGCCGCCGATACAGTGCGATGGTCGCGCCGAGGCCGCACATCGCGGCGAAGCTCATCCAGTAACCGGGCGCGGCCTTGTCGCCTGTCATGTGAATCAGCGCGGTCGAGATGACGGGCGTGAAGCCGCCGAACACCGCCGTCGCGAGACTGTATGCCAGCGAGAAGCCCGCCACGCGCACTTCGACCGGCATCACTTCGGTGAGCGCGACGACCATCGCGCCGTTGTACATGCCGTACATGAACGAGAGCCACAAGAGCACCAGCAGCATGTTGACGAAGCTCGGCGCGTGAGCCAGCAGCGATAGCGCCGGATAGGCCGTCGCGATCGCCAGCAGCGTCATGCCGAGCAGCAGCGGACGGCGCCCGATGCGATCGGACAGCGCGCCGCCGATGGGCAACCAGATGAAGTTGGAGATGCCCACGCACAGCGTGACGAGCAGACTGTCCGCGGTGCTCAGATGCAGGACCGTCTTGCCGAAGGTCGGCGCATACACGGTGATCAGATAGAAGCTCGTGGTGGTCATCGAGACCAGCAGCATGCCCGCGACCACGACGTTCCAGTTCTGCACGAGCGTCGCGAAGACTTCTTTCATGCTCGGGCGATGCTGACGCTGCTTGAATTCCCGCGTCTCCTCGAGATTGCGTCGCAAGATGAAGATGAAAGGCACGATCATGCAGCCGACGAAGAACGGCACGCGCCATCCCCACGCAGCGATCGCCGCCGTGTCGAGCCACTGATTGAGCCCGAAGCCGAGCGCCGCCGCGATCACGATCGCCACTTGCTGGCTCGCCGACTGCCAGCTCGTGAAGAAGCCCTTGCGGCCCGGCGTCGCCATTTCGGCGAGATAGACCGAGACGCCGCCCAGTTCCGCGCCCGCCGAGAAACCTTGCAGCAGGCGTCCGATCAGCACGAGCGCCGGCGCAACAAGTCCGAGGGTCGCGTAGCCGGGTACGAACGCGATCAGGATTGTGCCGCTCGCCATGATCGACAGCGTGACGATGAGGCCCTTGCGCCGGCCGACATCGTCGATATACGCGCCGAGGATGATCGCGCCGAGCGGCCGCATCAGAAAGCCGGCGCCGAACACGGCGAACGTCATCATCAGCGAAGCGAATTCGCTGCCCGCCGGGAAAAACACGGCGGCGATCTGCGTGGCGTAAAAGCCGAACAGGAAGAAGTCGAACTGCTCGAGGAAGTTGCCTGCCGTCACGCGCAGCACGGCGGATGTCTTCGATTGCCCGGGAGCGACAGGCGTTGAGGAAGCATGCATCGAGGGTGTCTCCAGAAATTTCGAACTCGCGGGGGTGCGGGCGGTTTGTTGTTTGTCGAATCTTCGCCCGGCGCGCGGGAAACGATAAGTGCTATTTTCTGAATGATCGATGCACGGTGGTTATCAATCGCGGCGCGACTCAACCGGCCTGCGATTGCGGGCACTCCGTCTGAAACCAGTAGTCGACGAGGCGCTGCGCGGCTTGCAGATCGTCGGGATAGTAGGGATCGTCATACCAGGGCGACGGGTCGTAGCCGGCTTTCCTGAGAGCCGCGAGTTCGCTTTGGTGTTGGCCCATCGTCGGCGGTGCGTTGGTTTTTAGCGCCGCCAGGTCGCGGCACTCCGTCGGGCTGAGATGCGGTCCCGCGTATGGCGCGCCGCCGACCACGCAACCGGAGAGCAGAAGCGCGAAAGCCGACGATGCCCACACTGCCGGCAGTGCCCACCGTGCCGGCCGAAATGTTTGCCGTGTGCTCATACCGGTTGCGCTCCGAAAAAGTACCGCATGTCGAATTTACGACCGTTACACGCGAATGTTGGAACAGCGCCTATTCGTCTCCACTGTAGTACACGTAGCCCGGCTGACGCAGACGAACCTGTCCGTACGGTTCATCGGTCGTATTGCCTTGCATTGGAAACTTGTCCCACAGCAACGCCCTGCCCTCCATCTGCTGTCTGTCCACCTCGGGATGCGTCGCCTTGTACTGGTTGAGAAACTGCTCGAAGGGCGACACGTATAGCCCTTTTGTCGCATCCGAAGCGTTATTTGACGAGCGGCCGAATAGCTTCATTTCACTCTCTCACATCGTCCACATTGAAGGCGCACGCCGAACCGCGCGTGCGCGTGTGCATTGCTGAATACAGCTAGCCGCGTGCCACGCGGCGCATACCGGCAACAAGCGCTAACGCGGCCCGTGCCGTTGCTTTGCGCCGCCGCCGGCTCCGTGGTCCTTGCCGGCCTTGGTGTGATTCGCCGCGTGTTGTCCGCTGCCCGGCTTGCCGCTGGGCGTCGTTGCGGGCTTGCCGGAGTTTGCTTCGGCCTTGGCATCCTGCTCGGTGCGATTATCGGGGGGAGCGGTCTTCACGATTGATCCTCCATTTGCGCATGGCGCGGTAACGATCCAGCGACGCGCGAGCCGCACACGTCGCCGGTCCAAAAAACAAGCGCTGCTTCGCGAGCGGCGCTTCGATAGGTCACTTCGACGAAGACACCCCAAGCGCTTGCGCCAGCTCGGCTGCATGTTGCAGATGTTCTTTGCCGACGGGTACACCTCGCGCCGCGAATGCCTTGACGTCCGGGTCTTCGCCCTGCGCGGCCTCGCTGGCATAGAGCGAGTTACCCATTCGATGAATGTGCAGTTGCGAGATCACATATTCGCGATCGAATTGCGCTCCGGACATATGCGAGAGTTCCGAATAGAGCGTGTGATTCGCGGGGTCCATCGCCTTCAGGAGCCGGACATGTTTCGTGTCCGCGAGCTGCGTGAGCTCGGCGTTGATCCGCGTATGTTCGGCGACCATGTGCTCGCCGAACGAGCGGACCTCCGGCGAACTGCCTCGCGTCGCCGCCAATTGGCCGAGGTCGATTTCAGCGGTTCCGACGCTCGCCGCCGTCAGCATGAATTGCTGATCGGTGGGGGTGACTTCGGCGCCCGACTGCATTAAACGGCATCCCGCTGCGGCGAGCATCGTGGCGCAACACAGCGCGGCAAAGAGCCAGCGTTGCTGCGCGTGGCGCGAGGTATTGCGCGCCTGGGTTGACGCGCCGCTAGTGCTGTCGATGCGATTCATTGTCGGCTCTCCCGTATGCCACCGCCTGCGATGCGTGGGCAGCGGTCGTTGCTCGTCGAAGGCGATGGCGGCCTCGTTCATCCGCTCGCGATACGCGGATGCCTGGGCGCAAGTTCATCTCGACGACGTACCGAGCATGGGCTATGCCTGGCGCGCGATCAGCCCGGTTGAGCTTGCGTGCATTCGGTCTCGTACCAGATGTTCACCTGGCGCTGCGCCGCTTCGAGATCGGCCGGGTAATAAGGATCGAAGCGCCATTCCGGGTGATAGCCCGCGCTGCGCAGCGCCGTGAGCTCGCTCATGCTGCGCTCGTGCGTGGCGGGCGCCTTGTTGCGCAGATCGGTGAGATCGCGGCATTGCGCGGCGCTCAGATGCCGTTGCGCGGTCTGCTGCATGCCGCCCGTCGCGCAACCGGCGAGCGAGAGCACCAACGCCGCAAGCAGCGGCTCGAACTTCGTCGCGATCTTCATGTGGTGTCTCCTTTAATCCAACTTAGCCAAACTTGATCCAACGATCACGGCGGCGCATGCCGTGTTCCTGGCTCACAGTGCGGACGTCGGCGAAGATGGCCAACTCGGCAACGCTCAATGCGACGACACATACGTCGCATCCGCGAAGGCCGGCAGCGCGAAACTTTCGCGCATGCGCTTCGCCTCCGCCGCCGGCGTCAAGCCGAACAGGCGCTTGAACTCGCGGCTGAACTGCGAAGGACTCGTGTAGCCCACGGCGTGACCGGCGGCTTCCGCAGTCAGGTCCTGGCGAACCATCAATAGACGAGCCTGGTGCAGACGCGTCGACTTCACGTACTGCATCGGCGACACCTGCGTAACCGCCTTGAAGTGGCTATGGAAGCTCGGCACGCTCATGCCCGCCTCGTCGGCAAGCTGCATCACGTCGAGCGGCTCTGCAAAAGCGGCATGGATGAGGCGCAGCGATCTGCCGATCCGGCCGAACTGTCCGCGCATCGCCAGCGCCTCTCTCATCGAGCGTCCCTGCGCGCCGGTGAGCACGCGGAAGTACAGTTCGCGCAGCAGGCCGGGTCCGAGGACAGCGCCTTCGAGCGGCCGATGCAACGCTTCGAGCAGGCGCAATACCGACGACTGCATGGCCGCATCCATCGGCGTCGACATCATGCTCTGGGGCGCCTCGATGGCTTCCGTCGCGGCTTCCGTCACGCCTTCGCGATCGATCTGCGCGGCGAGCTCCGCAGCCATCGCGAGATCGAGATGCAGATACAGCGCAAGCAGCGGACGCGCCGGGCTCGCGTCGGTTTCCATCGTGAACGGTACGGGCACGGACACGGCGAGGTAGTGGCGCTCGTCGTAGAGATAAAGCTGATCGCCGAAGTAACCTCGCTTGCGTCCCTGGCAAACGATCACAATGCCGGGATCGTAGAGCACCGGCGTACGCGACAGCGCCCGGTTTGAGCGCAGGATGCGCACGCCCGGCAACGCGGTCAGGTTGTAGCCCTCGTCGGGCGCGAGCTTGCGCAGCAGCGCAACGATGCGCTTCTGGTTGGCGCGCAACAGTTCAGGCTGCTCGGCGAAGACGCGTTTTGCGTTCATAGTTTGCGTTCATAGCTTTAGGCAAGAAAATTAGCGGAACCGGGCTTTCGGTGCTCCGCTCGCAAGATTAGCATGCACTTTTCACTCAACACGACGGAGCGTGCTTCAATGTCATCCAGCAAAACCCTGCTTATCACGGGCGTCAGCAGCGGCTTTGGCCGGGCGCTCGCGCAAGAAGCGCTCGCGATGGGCCACCAGGTCGTCGGTACGGTAAGAAGCGCGGAAGCCCGGCGCGATTTCGAGTCGCTCAGCGCGAGCGGCGCTATTGGACGCATTCTGGATGTGACCGATTTCGATGCCATCGACAACGTCGTTGCCGAAATCGAAAACAGCGTGGGCCCGATCGATGTGCTCGTGAACAATGCCGGCTACGGTCATGAAGGCATTCTCGAGGAATCGCCTTTATCGGAGATGCGTCGACAGTTCGATGTGAATGTGTTCGGCGCGGTCGCCATGATCAAAGCCGTGTTGCCCTTCATGCGAACGCGCCGGCGCGGCCACATTCTGAACATCACGTCGATGGGCGGCTACATCACGATGCCTGGCATTGCTTACTATTGCGGCAGCAAGTTCGCGCTTGAAGGCATGTCCGAAGCGCTTGCGAAAGAGGTCAAGCCATTCGGTATCGCGGTCACAGCCGTGGCGCCCGGCTCGTTCCGCACCGACTGGGCCGGCCGTTCGATGAAACGGACACCCCGCTCGATCGCGGACTACGACCAGACGTTCGATCCCGTGCGCCAGGCTCGCGAGGAAAAAAGCGGCAAGCAACTGGGCGACCCGCGAAAAGCCGCGCGCGCGATGCTTGCCGCAATCGACGCAGCCAATCCGCCCGTTCATCTCTTGCTCGGCAGCGATGCACTCGCGCTGGTGCGAGGCAAGTTGTCGTCGCTCGAAGATGAAATCCGCGCGTGGGAAAGCGTCACTGTCTCGACGGATGGCTGAGCATGCCAGGCAAAGTGCAAGCACGCTGCATTGCCTATTCCTCTCGAAGCGCGGCGCCCGCAGCTTCGCGGGCGTACTGCGTCGGCGGCATGCCGACATGACGTGTGAACGCGACGCTGAATGCGCTCGCCGAGCTATAACCTACGCGCGTCGCGATGGTCGCGACGCCGACTTCGGCCCGGCGCAGCAGGTTTCTCGCGATCGCCATGCGCCACGACAACAGGTATTCCATCGGCGCCACGCCGACTGCGCGGCTAAATCGGTCGAAAAAAGACGAGCGTGAGAGCGCGGCGGCCTTCGCGAGTTCTGCGACCGTCCAAAGCTTTTCCGGGCTTTCGTGCATCTGGCGAATCGCAGGCGCGAGACGGGCGTCGGCGAGACCGCGGATGAGTCCGGGCGATGCGCCGGTTTGCGTCGATCGCAATGCTTCGATGAAGAGCACTTCGAGCAGGCGCGCGAGCACGACTTCGCGCGCGGGCCGCTGCGCGCGCGATTCGTCCCGCACGAGTTTGACGAGCGTCGCGAGCCGGCGATCGCCGCGCACCAGCACGAGCCTGGGCAGAAGCGAGACCAGCAACGCGGCATCCGGCGAACCGAACGCGCAGAGGCCGGCAAGCCACTGCGCTTCCGGCGCGGCGGAGGGATCGCCGAAACGAAAGGTGCCGTCGGGCAGCGCGGTAGGCGCGCTCTGAGGCAACGCGTCGTCGTCGGGCGGCTCCATGCTCGTTACCGAAAACCCGAAAACCTCGGGTACGAGCACGAAGTCATCGGCCTGCAGAACGAGCGGCTCGCAGCCGTTGACGGACAGACGCAGCGACCCGTCGAGCACCACGCAATAAAACGGCTGTCCGATTTCCGTGCGGCTCGCGCGCCAGCGCCCGGCGCCGCTCAGCACCTTCGAGAACGTGGGAGTCGGCTGAAGCAAGGTGACGACTTCAGCGAGCGGATCAGTCATGGATGGACGATTTCGAATGAAACATGGACGTTCGATTGTAGCAAGTCCGACCGTTCACGACGTATCGTCTGGGGACTGTCACCGACCCCAGGAGTCGACATGAAGACCGTATTGATTACCGGCTGCTCGTCCGGTTTTGGCGTGGAAATCGCGCGCTATTTTCTGGCTCGCGACTGGCGCGTGATCGCCACCATGCGCACGCCACGCGACGATGTGTTCGCAGCTTCCGACCGTCTTTTGATTCTTCCGCTCGACGTAACGGACGCGCAAAGCATTCGCGCCGCCGTCGATGCGGCCGGTCCGATCGACGTGCTCGTCAACAACGCCGGCATCGGCTTTCTGAACGCCGTCGAAGGTACGCCGATGGACACCGCGCGCGAGATCTTCGAGACCAACACGCTCGGCACCATCGCAATGACCCAGGCTGTATTGCCGCAGTTTCGCGAGCGCCGCGAAGGCGTGGTCGTCAATGTCACGTCGACGGTGACGTGCAGGCCGTTGCATCTGCTCTCGGTCTATACCGCGAGCAAGTCGGCGGTCAATGCGTTCAGCGAATCGCTTGCGCTCGAACTCGAGCAGTTCAATGTGCGCGTACGTGTCGTGCTGCCGGGACGCGCGCCTTCCACGCGCTTCGGCGAGAACGCACGGTCGCGGATGCAAAGCGGCTTTCCCGAGGCATACGGCGCGCTCGTCGAGCAGATATTCGCAAACTGGGAGAAAGAGACGACCGTCACGCACGCAGCGGATGTCGCGGAAGCTGTCTGGCTTGCAGCCACCGATTCTTCGAGCCCGTTCAATATTCCCGCAGGAGAAGACGCTGTCGAGTGGTACAACTCGCGCGGCCTACGCTAATGGAATTGTCCGGCGTATCGGCAACGTACTTCGACGTTCGCCATCCTAACTAATTAGTCGCGCATTGGCCGCCATGTTCCGACATGGCCGGCATGCACTTGCGGCGAGCGACGCAAGATAAACTTAAACGTCGCCCTGCCGCAATACACCTGCTATCCAGCGTTCCTCCGACGCTTTGAGGTGCGTCCGCATGGCCGTCTGCGCGGCAATCGGATCGCCGCTCTGCAGCGCCTTGAGAATTTCCTCGTGCTCCCGTACCGCGGCCGACCAGGTTTCGGTGCTTTCGGAGTGATCGCGAATCGCCGCCGCAATCGGGTCATGGCGGCTATCGAACATCTCGGCAACGAAGCGGCTCAGCACCGAGTTGCCGGCAATCTCCGCGATCAGCATATGAAATTGCCGGTCGGCATCGACCGGCGATTTGCCCGCGGCCGCCAGGCGCTTCATTCGCAGCACCGTGCGGCGCAATCTGTCGAGCGTGGCCGCCGACAGCTTGCCTGCCGCCAGGACGATCACAGTCCCCTCTATTGCCGCCCTCGCCTGCATCAGTTCGGAAGGACTCTCGCCGAGGGCCGGCACCGCATTGTCGCCGCCGGTCTTCGAATCGCGGACATAGACGCCCGAGCCCATCCGTATCTCGATCTGCCCGCCTATTTCCAGCGCGATCAACGCTTCACGCAACGAAGGACGCGATACGGCGAGCGTATTGGCAAGCTCGCGTTCGGCGGGCAGACGCGCGCCCGGCTGCAGCCCGGCCTGTTGAATTAGCGCGAGAATCTGCGTCGCCACAGATTGGTAAAGCCGCTTTGGCTCAGTTTGTTTCATTGTCCGCAGGGTCCGTCGGAGGGCCGCAAAGCGCGGCCGCGGCAAAGTCTAGCACGCGGCCACGAGCCCCGGCCACGCGTGCAGTTGCCAACTCAGGGTTTCCCTTATTGGAATGACCAGTTGCGCAACGCTGAATTGGCTTGACCAGATAAGCGGTTATGCGCTCTAATTTGCTCAAATTGGACTGACCAGTCGGCGGGATTCCGTTCCTGTGTGCCGACTCGCAGATTCCTGAACAAATGGAGACGGGATTGACACAAACGACCGCGCAGCCGCGGCCAGGCCAGGCGCCTGAGCCGCCAGTTCCCCGGGAGGTCTTGCAACTCAAGGGAGTGGGCAAGCGTTTCCCCGGCGTCGTGGCGCTCGACGGCGTCGATCTCGATCTGCGCTCCGGCGAAGTGCACGCGATCTGCGGCGAGAACGGCGCGGGCAAGTCGACGTTGATGAAAATCATCAGCGGTCAATATCACGCGGACGATGGCGTGATGTGCTACGACGGCGCGCCCGTGCAGTTCTCTTCCACCTCGGAGGCGCAGGCGGCCGGCATCGCGATCATTCACCAGGAACTGAACCTGGTGCCTCATCTGTCCGTCGCGGAAAACATCTTCCTTGCGCGCGAACCGAAGCGCGGCCCGTTCGTCGACTACCGGACGATGAACGCCAACGCGCAGCGCCTGCTGCAACGCATCGCGCTGAACGTGTCGCCCACTACGCTGGTCGGCGCGCTGTCGATTGCGCAGCAGCAGATGGTGGAAATCGCGAAGGCACTGTCGCTGAATGCGCGCGTGCTCATCATGGACGAGCCGACGTCGTCGCTGACTGAATCGGAAACGGTGCAGTTGTTCCGCATCATTAAAGAACTGCGCGCCGACGGTGTCGCGATTCTTTATATCTCGCATCGGCTCGACGAAATGGCCGAGATCGTCGATCGCGTCACGGTGTTGCGCGATGGCCGTCATATCGCAACGACCGATCTCGCGGCGACCAACGTGAATGAAATCGTCGCGCGGATGGTGGGCCGCGCGCTCGACGACGCCTATCCCGCGCGTCAGTCCACTCCGACGAACGACATTCTGCTCAGGGTGCGCGATCTGCAGCGAGCGGGCACGTTCGGCCCGGTCTCGTTCGAGTTGCGCAAGGGCGAAATTCTCGGCTTCGCGGGCTTGATGGGCGCGGGACGCACCGAAGTCGCCCGCGCGATCTTCGGCGCCGAGCGGCCCGACTCGGGCTCGATTCTGCTCGGCGACACGCCGGTCGAAATCCGCTCACCGCGCGAAGCGATTCGTCACGGCATCGCGTATCTGTCCGAGGACCGCAAGAAAGACGGCCTCGCGCTGTCGATGCCGGTGTCGGCAAACATCACGCTTACCAACGTTCGCGCCATCTCGTCGCGCGGCTTTTTGCGTTTCGCCGAAGAGACGGCAATCGCGGAACGCTACGTTCGCGAACTCGCGATCCGCACGCCGACGGTCAGGCAGATTACGCGGAACCTGTCCGGCGGCAATCAGCAAAAGATCGTGATCGGCAAATGGTTGTACCGCGGCTCGCGCATCCTGTTTTTCGACGAGCCGACGCGGGGCATCGACGTCGGCGCGAAGTACGCGATCTATACGCTGATGGACCAACTGGCCGCCAAAGGCGTCGGCGTCGTGCTGATCAGTTCGGAGTTGCCGGAACTGCTCGGCATGACCGATCGCATTGCCGTATTTCACGAAGGGCGCATTACCGCGGTCCTCGAGACAAGACAAACGAATCAGGAGGAGATCTTGCACCATGCATCAGGGAGAAGTCATGCTTGAGATCACATCGGGCCGCGAGCAGGCCATCGAGAAGCAGGCGCGCCAGAGACGCCGCGACCTGATCCAGAAATTCGCGGCGCTCGGGAGTCTCGCAGTTCTGGTCGTCGCGTTTTCGCTGACCAGTGCCGCGTTTTTCTCGGTGGGCAATCTGCTGACCGTTGCGCTTCAGGTCACGTCGATCGCGTATCTCGGCGTGGCCGCGACGTGCGTAATCATCACGGGCGGCATCGACCTGTCGGTGGGATCGGTGCTGGCGCTGGCCGGTGTCGCGGCCGCGCTGCTCGTCAAGGCGGGCGTACCGGTGCCCGTCGCGATGCTGGGCGGCATGCTGGTCGGCGCGGCCTGCGGATGGGTCAACGGCATTTGCGTCACGCGCATGGGCTTGCCGCCGTTCATCGCAACGCTCGGCATGATGCTCGTCGCCCGCGGCGTCGCGTTGCAGATCACGGGCGCAAGACCTGTCTCCGGTCTCGGCGACGCCTTCGGCGAACTCGGCAATGGCGCGCTTTTCAAGGTCTCTCACATCGGCGCAGACGGCTTTCCCGACACCGTCTTTCCGGGCATTCCGTATCCGGTCGTGATCATGGTCGTGCTGTTCGTCGCGGTGTCGGTACTGCTTTCGCGCACCTCGCTTGGCCGTCATATCTACGCGGTCGGATCGAACGCGGAAGCAGCGCGGCTTTCCGGCGTCAACGTGCAAGGCGTCAAGCTTTTCACCTATGTGCTGTCCGGCGTGCTGGCCGGCGCGACCGGCTGCGTGCTGATGTCGCGCCTCGTCACCGCGCAGCCGAACGAAGGTGTGATGTATGAACTCGATGCGATTGCGAGCGCGGTGATCGGCGGCACGTCGCTGATGGGCGGCGTCGGCACGATTTCCGGCACGGCCATTGGCGCATTCGTGATCGGCGTGCTGCGCAACGGGCTGAACATGAACGGCGTATCGAGCTTTATCCAGCAGATCATCATCGGTGTGGTGATTCTCGGCACCGTATGGATCGATCAACTCCGCAACCGGAAGTCATAAAGTCGTAATCAGAAGACGCAGTTGAAACCACAAATCAAGGAGCGAGACATGAAAAAGGTATCCGTACTGGCTGCGGCCGCGGCGATGTGTGCAATGTTCAGCGCGTATGCGCAAGCGGCAGGCGGCGAGATTGCCGTGATCGTGAAGACGGCCAACTCAAACTACTGGCAGAACGTCCAGAAAGGGGCGACCGCTGCAATGGCCGATGCGAAGGGCTACACGATGACCTTCCAGGGTCCCGCGACGGAGTCGGCTATCGCGGACGAAGTCAATATGGTCGAGAACGCTGTGAACCGGCATGTGGCCGGCATCGTCCTCGCGCCGTCGGACCCGGATGCGCTCGTGCCCGCGATGAAGAAAGCGTGGGAAGCCCATATTCCCGTGGTGCTGATCGACTCCTCGGTGTCCGATGCCGGCAAGCAGTACTACCAGTCGTTCCTGTCGACCGATAACGCGAAGGCCGGCGAACTCTGCGCAAAGGCGATGATCGACCGTGTCGGACAGACCGGCAAGGTGGCGGTCATGTCATATGTGCCGGGCGCCGGATCGGAAGTTGGCCGCGTCGGTGGATTCCGCAAGTACATTGCCGCGCATTCGAAGCTGCAACTGGTCGGCCCGTTCTACTCGCAGTCGCAGATGGCGAATGCGCTCAATCAGACCACCGATGTACTGTCGGCCAATCCCGACCTCAAGGGTGTGTTCGGCGCGAATGAGCCGACCGCCGTGGGCATGGGACGCGCCCTTCAACAGTCTGGGAAAAGCGGCAAGGTGATCGCCATCGGCTTCGACGGCAATCAGGATTTGCAGGGCTTTGTTCGCGACGGCACGATCCAGGCCATTGCGGTTCAAAGCTCGTATCAGATGGGCTACAAGGGAATCGAGACGATCGTGAAGGTGATCGAGCGCAAGCCTGTGTCGAAGCAGGTCGACACTGGAGTGATGATGGTCGAGAAACAGAACCTCGATTCGTCCGAGGCAAAGAACGTTCTCTATTGATGAGCGTTCGCCGGCGCGGCGCTTTATAGCTGCGCGCCGGCATGTGCCCATTCGGACGACCTTCGTGCCCACGCCAACGTTTTATCGGCAACGTATGCCGTTTTTTTACAGAGTCGATCCGCCGTCCGGTGATCGACAAGTCCAATCAAGAGGATGCCGAAATGCTTAGCGTCATTTGCGAATCGCCTGGCGTGCTGCGCCGTGAAGACCGCGAACCACCTCACCGTGCCGAAGGCGAAGTGCTTTTGCGCGTCAGCCGCGTGGGTATTTGCGGGACCGATATGCACATCTATTCCGGCAACCAGCCTTACTTGCAATATCCGCGTGTGATGGGCCACGAACTGTCGGCCATCGTCGCCGAGGCCGATGCCAATGCGCACGTCGTGCCCGGCGACGCCGTTTATGTGATGCCGTATCTGTCGTGCGGAAGCTGCATCGCGTGCAGGCAGGGCAAGACCAACTGCTGCGTCAATATCAAAGTGCTCGGCGTGCATCGCGACGGCGCGCTCACGGAGTTTCTCTCGGTGCCCGCGCAGTTCGTGCATAAGGCCGAAGGCGTCACGCTCGATCAGGCGGCCATGCTCGAATTTCTCGCGATCGGCGCGCACGCGGTGCGCCGTGCCGATGTGTCGGCCGGCCAGCGCGTTCTCGTCGTGGGCGCGGGCCCGATCGGCATGGCGGCCATGTTGTTCGCAAATCTGCGTGGCGCACAGGTCACCTGTCTCGACACGCGCGAGGATCGTCTCGCATTCTGCCGCGAGCATATCGGAGTCTCAGCGGTTCAGATCGGACCGAACGACGTCGACGAACTCGCGGGAATGACAGGCGGCGAGTTCTTCGACGTCGTATTCGATGCAACTGGAAACATCAACGCGATGAATCGCGGCTTCCAGTTCATTGCTCACGGTGGCAAATACGTGCTGATTTCGATCGTACCCGGCGAGGTCACCTTCTCCGATCCGGAGTTTCACAAGCGTGAAGCGACGCTGCTCGGCAGCCGCAATGCGACCGCCGAAGACTTCGAGACAGTTCTCGAAGCGATGCGCGCGGGCCGCATTCCCGACAAGGCACTCAATACGCACCGAATGAGCTTGTCGGATGTACCCACCGAGTTCCCGAAGCTGATGGAGCCAGGACAGACCGTCGTCAAGGCGCTGGTGGAGTGCTGATTTAAGTCCGTTGGGTCAAACGGAACGCAGTGCTGCCACAAAGCAAAAAAATCCGCGTACTGCGAACTATCGCAAACAACGAAGTCGCAAGATTTAAGCGCAGAAGGCCACTGCGCTTAATCACATGGCGCGTTTTACTTATACGCGATACGCGCCCGCACTAAACGACAACCGCCGAAAAAGCCGTACTCACTAATCGAAATGCGCCAACAGTTCGCGATATGGAGACTCACAAGCCATCGCGCGCATCGATTGAACCTATACTCCCCCGCTGCGTGACGGCACTCAAGAGTGCCACGCTAGTCCGCTATCTACATGCCGCTTGCCGGGTCCGCCTCGGCATCGAAAGTTTTCAGAAAGCACTAAATCCTGTCCGATGTCTCCCGACCTCGGATGCGTTTGTCTTCTTCGGGGAGGAAGTGGCCAATGAATATCAAGAGTTTTACTTCACTCCGTGGTTTGGCCTGTCTGGCTGTCGTAGGAACTCATGTCTGGACCCTGTTCGATCTTCAGCGCCTGATCACCGCGCGATACGGCGTGGATTCGTTTCAGAACAAGATAGCCATATTCGTTGACAGAACGTTCAACGGACAAGCCGCAGTCGAAGTCTTCTTTGTTCTCAGCGGATGTGTACTCGCTTTGTCGTTGATGAGCGGCTCAGCCGCGAATAAGCCGTCGTGGGTCAAGACGTTTTATGTAAAAAGATTTTTCCGCATTTATCCCGCGTTGTGGTTGTCGATCGCGCTTGCGCTCGCGCTGTGGCCGCTCATCAAGACGGGACTGTCCTCTCCGGCCTATAGCGCCTGGGCGACGAGCGCCTTCCCTGCAAAGATCTCGGCTCCGCTGGTCGGCCTCTCGCTCGCATCTATATACGTCCATTTGAATTGGCCGATGTGGACACTTCGCGTGGAGCTGTTTTATTCGGTTCTGTTCCCGGCAATCTATCTGCTCGTGCAAAACCCGCGCACGCGCAAGCCGTTTCTCGTTTTCCTGGCACTGGTCGCGCTCGCTCCGATTCCGCGCACGCTGTCGCTGCACTATGCATTGGCCTTTGGTCTCGGCGCGCTGATTCCGCTCACGCGCGGAATCAGCCATTTCCGTTACCGCCTGATCGGCCTCGGCCTCATCCCGGTCTTAATGTATTCGCGCATCCTGCTGGAAGGTATCTTTGATGTGAAGAATATAGAAACGATGGAGATTCTGATTGCCTTCGGCATCGTCTATTGCCTGTTTCACAACAAGAGGAGGATGCCGCTTCTGGATCGGCCGATATTCGAGTACATGGGCACGATTTCATACAGCGTGTACGTGCTGCATTTTCCGATCGTGTTCGGTCTCGGTGCCTGCGTGGTAAAAGCTCTCGGAACATCCGCCGTTCAACAGCAGCCGTTGCTCATGGCTTCATTACTGGGCGTGTCGACTTTGATTATCACTCTTCCGCTCTCGATGCTCAGCAACAAGTTCGTCGAAGATGCAGGCAATAATCTGGGAAAACGTCTTGCGGCTTCGTGGTACGGCCGCCGCCAGGAGGCACCTGTCCTGGCAGCGACCGTGGAAGAACAATGATGCGCGCGCCCATCACCGTATTTTGACAACCACCTTGCCTTTGGCGCGCCCGCTATCGACATAGGCCATCGCCTCTCCGATCGAATCGAATGCAAAGATGCGATCGACGACCGGGCGTATCACGCCGCCTTCGATAAGCGATGTAATCTGCGCGAGCTGGTCGCCGCTTGCGCGCATGAACAGGAAGGAATAGCTGATTTTCAGGCGTTTGGCCGCCTTCCTGATCCGGTAACTGAGTAGACGCGTCGCCAGTCTGAGGAAGCCCGGCAAACCAAGCTCTCTTGCGAAGTCGGGGTCCGGCGGCCCCGAGATCGAGATGAGCCGACCGCCGGGTCGCAGCACGCGAAGCGATTTGTGCAACGTCGCCGCGTCCAGACTGTTTATCACCACGTCATAGCCGGCGAGCGTTTTCTCGAAGTCGTCCTTCTTGTAGTCGATGACGACATCGGCCCCGAGGCCCTTCACCCATTCCACGTTCGCCGTACTCGTTGTCGTCGCGACGAATGCACCCAGGTGCTTCGCCAGTTGGATCGCGAACGTTCCGACGCCGCCGGAACCTGCATGAATCAGGACCTTTTGTCCTTTCCGCAACTGCGCGTTTTCGATCAACGCTTGCCACGCAGTGAGACCCACGAGCGGAATCGAGGCAGCCTCTTCCATGCTGAGTGTCTTGGGCTTGATGGACACGTCCGCTTCTTTCACCGCAATCAGTTCCGCGAACGTGCCGATCCGATCCTTATCCGGCCGCGCGTAAACTTCGTCGCCGACCTTGAATCGCTGCACGCGCGGTCCGACTCGCACGATCACGCCGGCTACATCGTTGCCGAGAATCAGCGGCAAACGATACGGCAAAATCAGCTTGAATTCGCCGTCGCGTATTTTCGAATCCAGAACATTAAGGCTGGCGGCGTGGACCTGGATCAGGACGTCGTCGTCGCGTAGTTGCGGCTCCGGCACGTCGGCGATATGCGCGCCATGCTTGCGTCCGTATCGCTCGAGAATGAATGCTCTCATGATGCTTTCGGGTCCCCTGGTGTGATCTGGCGCTGCATGTTTTTCATTCTTGCAAGAGAGGGCTTACCGACTGCGACGCCGGTATCGTGTCGAGTCGAAGGTCTTTACGAAGCCCGGCATCCACGAGCGCGGCCGGCGCGAATCTGCGCAGCATTTGCAGACGGCTCGCAAGCGCGCCGGCCGGGTAGCGCAGCTTCGGCTTCGCCGCGACTGCCGCCTTCAACACGACTTCAGCGACAACCGAAGGCTCAGTCGCCGTTGCCATCACCTCATTGACCCGCTTGCTGACAACCGCACGGGCTTCGCGATACGCATCGAGCGTGGAATCGGGTGCGAGGAAGTTCGCGTCGAACGGCGTCTTCGTATAAGCGGGTTCGATAACCGACACGCGGATGCCCCAGCCGCGCAATTCATGATCGAGCGATTCGGAATAGCCCTCGATTGCATGCTTCGTTGCCGCGTAGAGCGCGCCGTACGGCATCGGCACAAAACCCAGGACTGAGCCGATGTTGACGATGCGGCCGCTGCCCTGCCGCCGCATATAAGGCACGACCGCGCGGGTCATCCGCACAACGCCGAAGAAGTTCGTGTCGAAGATCGACTGGGCTTGCGCAATCGAGCTTTCCTCGGCGCCGGCGGGCGCGACGCCGAAGCCCGCGTTGTTCACGAGCAGATCGATGCGGCCGGCTCGCCGCATAACCTGGGCGACCGCGGCGTCGACGGATTCGTCGCTGGTGACGTCGAGCGTCAGCATGTCGAACGGATGCTGGCCCTCAGGCACTGGCCGCCGGCTCGTGCCGAAGACCTTGTAGCCCGCTTCGCTCAATCGCTGCGCGGCGGCCTGTCCGATACCCGAAGACGCGCCTGTGACAAGGGCGACACCCAACGGCTTTTTGTCAGTCATTTCAAGCTCCATGTGCGGAACGCCCGCGTCACTATCAAATTGAAATCGACTATACTGGGAAATCAAATCCATGTCACTATCAAAATAGTATGGACGACATCAATTCGTGCGATGACCCGTGTCCGATTGCGCGCAGCCTGGCTGTCGCGGGCGACGCGTGGAGCATCCTGATCTTGCGCGACGCCCACGCGGGCCTGACGCGCTTCGACCAGTTCCGCAAAAGTCTGGGCATTGCGCCGACCATGCTGACGCGGCGTCTGGCCGCGCTGGCGGAACAAGGTCTATTGGAGAAACGCCGCTATTCGGAGCGCCCGCCGCGCGACGAATACGTGCTGACGGCTGCGGGCATGGACTTCCTGCCGGTGCTGTTCATCATCGGCGCATGGGGGCGGCAACACCGCGGGGATAGCAAGCTGGTTCGCTTCCTGGACGCGGAAACGGGAACGGAGATCAAGGCGATTGCGATCGACGAAGTCACCGGCGCGAAGATCGGGACGCGCCCGATACGCATTGTGAATGTCGATGAAGATTGACGAAGCGTTCGCGCCTTGGGCCGACGAGTGCTACGGCTTCTTCTTCGGCGCGGACAGGCGCGAAAGCGCGCCCGACTCGCAGGCTTGGAGGATTTCGTCCGCGAGAGGCGAATCATCGGGACAGGCGCGCGAGAGCACGACCGCGCCCACCAGTTGCGCGATGGCGTCGATCGAGCGGGCTCGCGCTTCACGCTTGGCCGCGGCGCTTGTCGCGTTAGTCGCGCCACTCGCGCCACTCGCGCCATGCTTGCTCACCATGCTCATCAGCAGCCGTTCAATGCCGTCGGCAAAGGCTTGCTTGACCTGTTCCGGCTGACGCCCGGCATCCACGGACAACGCCGCCATCGTGCAGCCCGTGCCGGGCGTATCGCGGTGCTCGCGGGACAAGTACTGCTTGATGAACGCGGCAATGTCGATCCCTTCACTGCCGGCCGCCGACTCCGAAAAGCCACAGGCCGCCGCCTCCGCCATCAGATCGGCCTTCGAGCCAAAGTGCTTATAAAAGCCGCCGTGCGTGAAACCGGCGGCCGCCATCAGGTCCGCGACGCCCACACCGTCGTAGCCTCGCTCGCGAAACAGCGTCGCAGCCGTCTCGACGATGCGCGCCCGGTTCGCCTGCGCTTGCGCCTTAGTGACCTTCATGTTCGGTGCCTCTCTTCGACTAACGCCACGCTAAAGTGTTAACTATACATTGATGTCGATCATCATCAAAGTCGTTGACTTTTTTGATGACGACCATCATTATTAACGCCAGCCTGCACCGCCGCCCTCGCTGATGGGCGGCAGCGGTCCCCACTCAAGCCAAGGAACACCAAGATGAAAGCCCTGCCCACTGTCCTCATTACCGGCGCCTCTTCGGGCATCGGCGCCGTTTATGCGGAGCGTTTTGCGCGCCGTGGCCACCCGCTCGTTCTGGTCGCGCGCGACAAGGCGCGGCTCGAAGCGCTGGCCAGCCGCTTGCGCGACGAAACGAAGGTCGATGTGGACGTGTTGCAGGCCGATCTGACGGAGCCCGCCGATCTCGCCGCAGTCGAAGCGCGCCTGCGCGAAGACGCGAACATTCGCGTGCTGATCAACAATGCCGGCCTTGCGCAGTCAGGCGGCTTTGTCGAGCAGAGCGCCGACGCCATCAATCGTCTGGTGACGCTCAACATCACCGCGCTGACACGGCTCGCGGCCGCCATCGCGCCGCGCCTTGCGCAAGCCGGCGAAGGGTCGATCGTCAACATCGGCTCGGTCGTCGGTCTCGCGCCCGAGTTCGGCATGACCGTGTACGGTGCAACGAAGGCGTACGTGCTGTTCCTGTCGCAGGGCTTGAGCCTGGAGCTGACGCCCAAAGGCGTGTATGTGCAAGCCGTGCTGCCGGCGGCCACGCGCACCGAAATTTGGGAGCGCGCCGGCATCGATATCGATACGCTGCCCGAAGTGATGGAAGTGGGTGAACTGGTGGATGCCGCGTTGATCGGCTACGACCGCCGCGAGTTGGTGACCATACCGCCGCTTCACGTCGCCGAACGCTGGGATGCACTCGACGCCGCGCGCCAGGGTTTGCTCTCCGATATCCGGCAAGCGCAAGCTGCGGAGCGTTATCGGGCAACGGCCTGATCCGCTTCGGCTGAGCGAAGCGCAGGCGTTAGCCCGCGTCGCTCGAACCGACGACCGCTTCGGGAAGCACGACGATTTTCCCGCGTCTTTCGCGGTCGAAGGTTGCGAGCACAGCGTCGCTTGCGTTGGCGAGTGGGAAAGCGATGGTCGCAGGCGGTCGAAGATGACCGCGCGCGACCATCGAAAACAGCGCGGCGCGTACGCGCCGCGCCTGTTCCGGCCGGGTTGCGAGGAAATAGCGCACATCGACGCCATGCAGCGTGGCGTTCTTGAGAAGCGCGAGATTGACCGGCAGCGACGGAATCGCGCCGCCCGCAAATCCGATCACGAGATAGCGGCCGCCTTTCGCAAGCGAGCGGAACGCAGGCTCCAGCATGTTTGCGCCGACGGGGTCGAGCACGACGTCGACGCCTTCGGGCGCCACACTCCTAAGCGCGTCGCGCCAGTCGGGAAGGCGGTAGTCGATCGCGGCCACGGCGCCGAGTTCGCATGCGGCTTTGCGCTTGGACTCGCTCGATGCCGCCGCAATCACACGAGCGCCCGCATGCACCGCAAGCTGAATGGCGGCGGACGACACCGCGCCGCCCGCTCCGAGCACCAGCAGCGTATCGGCGGCTGTCAAACGTCCCTGATCGAACAACGCGTAGTGTGCCGTCTGATAGTCCACCAGCATGGCCGCGGCGATCGGCATGGGTAGCCCGCTCGGGGCGATGTCAACGTCAGCGGCATCGACCACCACGTATTCCGCGAGGCCGCCGCCAAGCTGCCAGGTGACGACACGTTCACCGACAAGCGGCCGCGTCACGCCCGGACCCACAGCGTCGACGACGCCGGCAATCTCTCCGCCGGGCACGTAAGGCAAGCGCGGTTTGATCTGATAGCGGCCTTGCATCATCAGCCCGTCGACGAAACCCAGAGCCGTTGCTTCGATGCGAATGCGCAGTTGTCCGTGACTGGGCTCCGGCATCGGTTCATCAACTAACGCGTACGAGCCGATGTCGAAGCTTGTTCCAACGAAGCTTTTCACGCTCTATCTCCGTCTCTCTTGCACAATCATCAGCATACCTACTAATGCGTGTGATTGCAGCCGCGCTTGGCTGCACAGCGAATGGCGGCTTCGCAAGACAACGTGCGTCATCCCGCCAGTCGCGTAATCGCGATTCGACTGCCCGCCTGCTCTCGCAAACGAAACTTCTGGATCTTCCCTGTAGCGGTTTTCGGCAATTCGCCGAAAACGACGCGGCGCGGGCATTTGAAATGAGCCAGTCTTTCACGGCAGAACGATATGACGTCCTGCTCGGTTATGTCGAGAGCATCAGGCTTCAATTCGACAAACGCGCAAGGCGTCTCGCCCCATGTGTCGTCCGGCTGCGCGACCACGGCTGCATTGAGTACACCCGACATGCGATAGATCACCTCTTCCACTTCCACGGATGAAATGTTTTCTCCACCAGAAATGATCACGTCCTTCGAGCGGTCCGTGATCTGGATATAGCCGTCCGGATGAACGACCGCAAGATCTCCGGTATGAAACCAGCCGCCGGCGAAAGCTTTTTCGGTTGCGTCGGCATTCTTCAGATATCCCATCATCACCGTATTGCCGCGGACGAGAACTTCGCCGCACGACTGGCTATCGGCCGGCACCGGTTCGAGCGTCGCGAGATCGGCGACCGACATTTTCTCGAACGCTGCCGCACGTACGCCTTGTCGCGCTTTCAATTTCCCTTGCTGCTCCGGCGGCAACGTATCCCACTCGTCGTGCCATGCACAGCTAATCGGCGTGCCGGAGATCTCGGTGATTCCAAATACGTGATCGACGTCGAAGCCCATTGCGCCGACGGCTTCGAGCACCGCAGCGGGCGCCGGCGAGCCGGCGGTGAGAACACGCACGCGACGCGGCAGCGGCTGACGCTCCGACTGCGGCATGCTCGCGATGCCTGCGAGAACAATTGGTGCCGCACAAAAATGATCGACGCCATGTTTCTCGATCGCGGAAAGGATATTGGCCGCGTTGACCTTGCGCAGGCATACATGCGTTCCCGCCGCGGCAGTAATCGCCCATGTGAAGCACCAGCCGTTCGCATGGAACATGGGGAGCGTCCACAGATAAATCGGCGCACGCGGAAGCGGCCAATTCGTCATCTGCAGCAGGCTCATCAGATACGTGCCGCGATGGCTCGGAACGACTCCCTTCGGATCTCCGGTCGTGCCCGATGTGTAGTTCAACGCGATCGGCGTCCATTCGTCGACGGGGCCACGGCCGGCAAATGCCGGGTCGCCACTCGCGAGCAGCGATTCATAATCGGTTTCGCCGATGGCGGCGCCGTCGGGCGCTTCATGATCGTTGATGTCGATGAGACGCGGCGGATTCGGGACTGACTGCAACGCTTTTTCGACCAACGCGGCAAACTCGCGATCCACCAGCAGAAGCTTGCATTCGCCGTGGCGCAGAATGAACGCGATGCCGTCAGCATCGAGACGGCAATTGATCGCATTAAGCACGGCTCCCGAGAGCGGCACGCCGAAGTGCGCCTCGAGCATGGCCGGTGTATTCGGTGCGATGATCGACACGGTATCGCCCGGCTCGATGCCCAATTGAACGAGCGCCGACGCGAGGCGATAGCAACGCTCGCGCGTCGTCGCCCACGTCTGCCGGAATTCGCCATGAATGATCGCGGTGCGTTGCGGATAGACGTCGGCGGTTCGATCGAGGAAGGTTAATGGCGTCAATGGAACGTGGTTTGCCGGATTCTTCTCGAGCCCTCGCGAGTAGGCCTTTGCACTCATGACTTTGTCTCCGTTCATTCATTATAGAAAGTAGTGAAATCGCTCACTGGGACACGGTCCGTCACTAGCGAATTCTCGATACAGTCGTGATCGGCATAACCGAGGCTCATTCCGCAGACCAGCATCTGGTTGTCGGGAATCGACAGTTCGTCGGCGATCACGCGGTGGAACTTGTTGAAAGCCGCTTGCGGGCAAGTGTCGAGGCCGCGCGCGCGAGCGGCGAGCATCACGCTTTGCAGGAACATGCCGGTGTCCAGCAGACTGCCTTCGCGCATGACGCGGTCCACTGTAAAAAACAGGCCGACGGGTGCATCGAAGAAGCGATAGTTGCGGCCGTGCTGAACGTGCATTCGTTCCTTGTCGCCCTTCTCGATGCCGAGCAACCCATACAGGTTCCAGCCGACCTTGCGGCGGCGATCCACATACGGCGCGATCCATTCGCGTGGGTAGTAGTCGTAGGGCTCGTCGAGGTCCGAGCTGCGGGCGGGATCGTCATTGATCTCGTTGATGGCGGCAGACAGCCGCGACTTCTTCGCGCCTGTCACGACATGCACATGCCACGGCTGAATGTTGACGCCGGTAGCACTGAAGCGCGCGACCTCCAGGATGGACTCGATGTCCTCACGCGCAACCGGTGTCGGCAAGAAGGCACGAACGCTGCGCCGGGTGACGAGCGCCCAGTCGACGGCTCGACTGACGTCGATAAACGAGGTGAAAGGAGGCGGAGATAGACGATCCATTTCTTTCTGCATGTTAAAAATGTACTGCCGCGTAGACGTGGCTTTTCTCGAGTGAATAACCTGCAATAGGCGCTCTTAGCGCCCTGCACTGCGCTGAACTGCGGGAATAGCCGCACTGCGTCCGCGATAGGAATCGGCACGCGCGTGATCGATCAGCGTCACGGCCATTGCACCAATCAAACCTGCCACGCCGATTGCCATGAAGTTCTGTTCCAGCGGCAGCTTCAGCGACACAAGCCAGCCGATTAGCACCGGCGCCACGATCGCGCCGATGCGGCCCACGCCAGAAGCAAAACCGACCCCCGTAGAGCGGATTGCATGGGGATAGAAGCCGCCCGCATAAGCATAGGCGAGCAATTGAGTACCGAGCGTCGATGCGCCCACAACGAATACAACGACAAACAATGACGCTGTCGATTTCGTGTAACCCATCAGCGAGAGTGCGACGGCTCCCACGACGTAGAACGCGATCAGCACCCGCTTGATATTGACCCTGTCGCCCAGCCAGCCGCCGAGAATCGCACCGGCAATGGCGCCGACGTTAAACACGATCACAAAGTTCAATGCCGAACCGAGGCTGTATCCCGCCATTGCCATGAGCTTGGTCAACCACGAACTCAATGCGTACACCATGAAGAGGCCCGTCATGAATGCGACCCACATCATCGTAGTACTGAAACCGCGGCCGTCCTGGAAGAGTCGGCGCACCGAGACGTCTCTATTTTTGTCCGACGAGGGTCCTGCAAACTGCTCGTCGTCACTCAACGAATAGTCGGGCACGAGGCGCTTCACGAGCGCACGCAGTTCTTTATGTCGGCCGTTCTTGACCAGAAAGGTCATCGAATGAGGCATCGTTTTAATGATGAACGGAATTAGCAGAACAGGCAGGCCCGCGGCAAAGAAGACGGATTGCCAGCCATAACTGCCGATAAGCTCCTTTGCAGTGAGCGCCACCAGAATGCCGCCAACCGAATATCCCGCGAATACGAGTGTGACCAATCGCGTGCGCAGTGCATTCGGCGAGAACTCCGCCATTTGCGCGGTGACGATCGGCAAAACGCCGCCGATGCCGAGGCCCGCGATGAATCGGGTGACGCTGAAACTGACAGGATCGTTCGTGAGTCCGGCGGCGGCGGTAAAGAGACTGAACAGCGCCACACACACGCAGATCATCATGGGCCGGCCGAAACGGTCAGCCAGCGTGCCGAGGAAAATAGCCCCGAGCATGACGCCAAACAGTGCCGATGCGGCCATGATGCCGGCACTGGTCGCGTCGATGTGCATGCCCTTCATGATCGACGGCAACGCTGCACCGACGATGGCGAGATCGTAGCCGTCGACTATCAGCATCAACACGCACCAGAACAGGACCAGCCTGTGCAAGCCATTGAACCTGGCCTGGCCCGCGAGTGAATGAACATCGATCTGGTTCATGCTTGTCTCCTTTGGTTTAATGTCGTGGCCGAAGTCCGCGCAGGCCGCTGTGTTACAAGCAGTGTCGGGCGAAGGCTGCGGACAGTCGATGTCCATTAACTTCAAGATGAGTGAGGTCGCCGAACACCTGCGTTTGCGGTGTTGCGACACTGGCGGTCCCGGTGTAACGCTAACGCCCGGAACCGCACATGGCGCGCGCTGCCAACGCGATTAGCTAGAGCACACGAAGCTGGCCGCAAGGTTCTGATCGCCGCCGACGTATTTGGGCCACTGCGGGTATTCGCAGATTGGCCGCGTGCGTCCGACTGCCGGCGGAGCGAGGTCGGTGATAATCAGATTTTTGGGTTCGACGCCTTTCGTCACCCAGTTGTCCAATGCCGTCAGACCATCATATGAACCATTGAATTGCCCGCCGGCACTGTGCGCCGCGCCCGGCACCACATAGAACTTTAGAAATTGACCCAATGGCCCCTGCCCGAACCGGGATACCAGCCGGTCGTAGTAATCAATCGACAATTGCGCCGGAATGAACTGATCGGATTGTCCGTGCTGCAGAATGATCTTGCCGCCGCGCGCCTGGAATTGACTCAAGTCGGTACTCGTGCTGTCCATGAGCGCGCTCACCGCTTGCACGCGCGAGGTTAATGATCCGGGGTTGGCCGGATTAAAGTTCAGCGTGCTCAAGCCAGGATCGCGAGCAACCGCGAATCGAAGCATGTCATTTGAAAACGTATAGAAGAACGCGCTTTTGCCGATCACGCCAGGCTCGACTACCGCATCGGTGGCTGACGCGCCCCATGCAAAGGCAACGGACCAGAAGTCTGCTCCCGTGAACGCGTTAAATGCGGGGAAAGTCTGGACTCCGTTTGCCAGGTTGAAGCTAAGGTTAAGCGGCGTGCCGGCGGTGGTCATCGTATTGATTTGCGTGTCCGACAAGCAGCTATCGCCAGTGTCGACGCCGCTCGGGCAACGAATCGTTGCTGGATCGAATACGCATGCCGCGGGGTTACTGATAATGCCGTCAGCCACGCCATCCAGAGCATCGCATTGCTTGATGACTGCTTCGAGAAGAACCTTGCCTTTGGCAGGCGTGACGTATCCTCCGGGCGCCAGCAGCGATCGCGAGATCCTGCCCATCTGAAGCCACAGTCCTGTTATTCCTGAAGCGGGATATGTGGAAATGATGCCGTCGTAGTCATGCGGGAATCGTTGTGCCGCAATCAGACCTTGCCGGCCTCCGCCTGAACCGCCAATAAAATAACTGTGCGTGAAGTCCGAGCCGTATCTTGCCTTTGCGATGTACGCTGCGAAGTCTCGCGTCTTCTTGATGTGGTCGCCTGAGTAGTTGGCGAGTGCCTCATCGTTTGCCGCGAACGAACCGTCCATAAAGTTTCCCTCATGGCCAGCGTCGCTGCCGACAGTCACATAACCTCTGCGCAACGGTGTACTGACGCCTGCGGGCTCTGCTCCGGATAAGAACCCGTCCGCGGGAGAGCCCTTCGTATCGGGGATGGTGCCGCCGAATCCCCCGCCGCCAAAGTGAACGACTTTGCCGTTGAAGTTAGTCGGTAGATCCGCCTCCACTCGAATATCCGGCGCATTGAAATCCACCGGATGAATAGCTCCGAGAACCTTGCAGTACTCGCCGTTGCTGTTGCCGGAATCGGTAGCTGCAACGAGCGTCGCGGATACGATAGTGGCACCCGTTGTCGGCAATCCGATCGAGCCGGCGGGAACGGTCGTACCCGCCAACGCACTACATTTCGCGGCGGGCGTCGCGACCGCGACGTTGGCCGGCGCGGAATCACTGCCGCCGCAGCCGGATACGGCAATCGCCGATGCGGCGAATAAAGCACTCACCATTGCCGAGCTTCGGCGGCTTCTCAACCGGGTTCTCATTCTCGTCTCCGTCTATTTTTTATACCGCAATGAGTGGCTCGGTTGCTTGCGCAACCGGGCGCGACGCGTCCTTTGATCTGCCGAACGCGAGTGCAGTGTCAGCCTGCTCGGCGCACCGATCCATGTCCGCCGACCTCAGTTTTCGTGAGGCGTGCGGACACGCTCCGCTTAATCGAATGAGCGTTCGCGCGAGGCGTGATTGGGAGAAGAGGATTGGATCTTTTGACCATTCAGACGTGCAAGCACATCTGAACGCGTGAATGGTGTGATGACGATGCTATGTGTTCTAACGGTTAAGAACTCGCCTTGCCCTGACGGTACATTCCCGGACTCGCCCCCGTCCACTTTCTGAAGGCCCGGTGAAAAGCACTCGTTTCCTGAAATCCAGTGCGTGCAGCGACTTCTGCGACCGTGAGAGTACTGTTCGAAAACAACTCGATTGCGATGTCACGCCGCAATTCGTCTTTCAGTTGCCGATAGTTCGTGCCTTCAGCCAACAGGCGGCGTTGCAGCGTGGCCGCGGATAGATTCATTAATCGCGATAGCTCGTCGAGGTCAGGCCAGTCGTCGGGGATCTGGTTTCTTAGCCGGCGTCTGACGAGGGCCGTAGTACTCGATTCGTTGCGATACTTGACCAGGATATTGGCCGGTGCGTTTTGCAGAAATGCACGCAGGCTCGCTTCCGTCTCGGACAGTTTCAGGTCGAGAAAACTGCGGTCGAATCGGATCAGCGTTTCTTCCGCGGAGAACGTCACATCCTCGCAAAAGCGCATACGGTAGTCGCTGTCATCCGTTGGCGCCGAAGCGCGGAACCTCATCTCGATCAGCGGAATGCGTCTGCGTGCGAGCCAGCACGCGAGACCGTGCACGAGGATAAACCAGGTCCCGTAGGCAAAGAGGCGGCGCGTTCGGCCATCGTCATGCAGGACGATCAGTGCATGCTCGCCTTCGCAGCGCAACTCGCCATGAATGTCGTCGAGAACCGCGCGCAGGAACTTCAGCATGCGACGCAGCGCGTGTTCGAGATTGTCGGCATGCAGCACGGCGTGACACATCAGCGCGTAACTGCCTCGTCGCAATGCGTGGCTGTCGAGACCAAAGAACTCGTCGTCCATCAAGTCGGCGAGAGCCGCCCACAGACGCGAAAAGGCTAACGCCGGCACTCGGGCTCTCGGCGCATTCAGCAATTCCGCCGCGATGCCCGCGTGCTGGAGAACCGCCGACACGTCGAGATTACGCTGCGTGGCAACGAGAATTGCTTCGCGCACGAGGCCGATAGAAGTTGTGCCCTTGTCTTGAGCGTCATTCATGGTCAGGGTCTACCTACAGAAAGTGCACTGATGTTAATCGCTGCCGGGCGTAAGCGAAACCTGGTATCACTGAGCATGAGCCGCACGATATGTCCGAAAGGCGCACGCAGGAAGAGGTCGATGGACATGGGCGTGGTTTCGCGTGCCGCTTACGATGATCAGTCAGTTGGTCGTCGCGAATATGGCTTTGCCGGCCGGTCACTTTGAGGAGACAGCATTGCAAATTCAAGGGAAAGGTTTCGTCGTCACAGGCGGCGGCTCAGGGCTCGGCGCAGCCACGGCGCGCCGTCTGGTAGCGGGCGGCGCCCGCGTGCTGCTGATCGACCTCGACGAGGACGCCGGTGCCTCACTCGCGGCGGAACTCGGCGCTAATGCCCACTTCGCCAGGGCCGACGTATCGGACTCGGCGAGCGCCGAGCGTGCGTTGGCCGCGTATTGCGAGACCTTCGGCGCGCTGCATGGCCTGATCAATTGCGCAGGCGTTGCGCCCGCCGAGAAAGTGCTCGGACGCGAAGGCCCGCATCGGCTGGAAAGTTTTGCGCGCACCGTTCAGATCAACCTGATCGGTGCGTTCAACATGGTGCGGCTGGCCGCGGCGTGCATGGCTGGGAACACGCCCGAGGCCGATGGCGAGCGCGGGGTCATCGTCAATACCGCTTCGGTTGCGGCCTTTGACGGCCAGATCGGACAAGCGGGCTACGCTGCATCGAAAGGCGGTGTCGTGGCGATGACGCTGCCTGTCGCGCGCGAATTGGCCCGCCACGGCATTCGCGTGCTCGCCGTCGCGCCCGGAATCATGGAGACGCCGATGCTCAAAGGCATGCCCACAGAAGTCCAGGACGCGCTTGGGAAGATGGTGCCCTTTCCCCCGCGCCTGGGCCGGCCGGAAGAATTCGCGGCACTTGTGCTGCATATCATCGAAAACACTTACCTCAACGGCGAGGTGATTCGTCTTGATGGCGCCATTCGTATGGCGGCCAGGTGAACTTAGTCATCGCCGCCGCCGGGTTCGAGTGGCAATGATCCATCGACGACGACACCTTCCTCACCCTTTGCAACGCCGCCATGAAGCGGCGAATGGAGACTCGCATGACTGCCTCTTCGACTTCCGATGATCCCGTTGTGATCGTCGCTGCTGCCCGCACGCCGCTGGGTGGTTTCCAGGGCAACTTCGCTTCGCTGACGGCGCCTGTAATGGGCGCGCACGCGATCCGGGCTGCGGTGCAACGTGCCGGACTGCAACCCGACGCCGTCGATGAAGTGCTGATGGGCTGCGTGCTGCCCGCGGGCCTCGGCCAGGCGCCCGCGCGCCAGGCGTCGCTCGGCGCGGGTTTGCCGCTATCGGCGGGCTGCACCACGATCAACAAGGTCTGCGGCTCGGGGATGAAGGCGGCGATGCTCGCGCACGATCTGCTGCTCAGCGGCAGTCAACGAGTGATCGTCGCGGGCGGCATGGAATCCATGAGCAACGCGCCGTACCTGTTGCCCAAGGCACGCTCGGGTCAGCGTCTGGGACACGGCCAGGTACTCGACCATATGTTCTTCGACGGCCTGGAGGATCACTACGGCCTCGCCTCCGATGGCCGCCTCATGGGCACCTTCGCCGAGGACTGCGCGCGCCATTTCGATTTCACACGCGAGGCGCAAGACGCGTTCGCTTCGACCTCCACGCTGCGCGCGCAGCAGGCGCAGCGCGATGGCCTATTCCGCTGGGAGCTTGCGCCGATGACCGTGCCGGGTCGTAACGGCGAGATACTCATCGACGAGGACGAAGCGCCGGCGAAGGCGCAACTGGACAAGATCCCGAAGCTCAAACCCGCGTTTGCGAAGGACGGCACGGTGACGGCCGCGAACTCGAGTTCCATCGCCGACGGTGCGGCGGCCCTGGTTCTGATGCGCCAGTCGACCGCACGCGAGCATGGCTTGGCGCCGCTCGCCGTGATCCGCGGACACGCCACGCATTCTCAGGAACCGGCCTGGTTCACGACGGCGCCGGTCGGTGCGATTCAGAAGCTGCTCGCCAAGGTGGGATGGCGGGCGAGCGATGTCGACGTTTGGGAAATCAACGAGGCATTCGCCGTGGTGGTCATGGCTGCGATGCGCGAGCTCGCGCTTTCGCACGAGCGCGTGAACGTGCATGGCGGCGCTTGCGCGCTCGGTCATCCGATCGGCGCGACGGGCGCGCGGGTTATCGTGACGCTGCTGGGTGCGCTTCGGCAACGCGGGGGGAAGCGTGGGGTGGCTAGTCTTTGTATCGGTGGGGGGGAGGCTACGGCGGTGGGGGTGGAGGTGGGGTGAGGGGGGATGGTCGAAGATGATCGACCGGCGGCAGCGTGCCGTTTAGTGGTGATCGGATGTGGGGGGACGCAATCGGCCAGGAAGGGACGTTCGACGCGGCGAGCTAAATCGATGACAATCGCCGTTTCAACACCCCCGCTACTGCGAATCAGTTTATGTCCCGCCCACCTCGTCCGCCCGACCTGATTGTGAACTTCTCCCTAACAGAGCATCGATCAGACGGTTCGTTGAAGGAGGTCGTTTCAGGCTATCGTCCGATCTACAAGGTGCGCACTGACTACTGGTCATCTGCACACCACGAATTCGTGGACGCCACTGGCGTCTGCACCGGGCAGCAATGTGAGGCGGAGGTTTGGCTATTATCGCCTGGAGCATACCCACACACGTTTTGGCTCGGTCGACGCGTTGAAGTAGTTGAGGGTTCGAGAGTTGTAGGCGTTGCAGACGTCCTGAAAATAGTCAATCCGCTGCTCGAATTGAGCGCAGATAGCTGAGTGCTTGGGTGCCGAGAGGCACGCTCCCCAAACGGCTTCAGTTGACCGCATCGGGCACCAGTCGGCCAAGAACGGTTATTCGACATGGGGCCGTGAATCGCGCACAATCGACCGGCCGATTCCCACTACATCGCACAAGTCATGAAGCAGCGTGTACGGATAAAACTCGTCCAAAGACGACAAGTAGAGTGCCGGGCGGCCCGCAAGCCAGCGGGAACGAAAGGATATTTGGAAGGTGACTACGGGTCTCGACTTGCCGTTATCTACTCTCAGCACAAAGAGCTGTTCAAGCGACTAGACGACGCGTGAGCATGAGGCGTAACGGATGGGCCGCGTTCCGGCTCGTCAACACAGCATCAGTACGCTGTACGACCGTGCGGAAGAACGTTGAGACAACGGCAGCCTATGGCGAAGCACTCGGCATCGATAGGCGCACAGCAAACGCCTTCGACGCGGTGTCGATTACCTCCTGGTAGTACTCTTTGATTGGTCTTGGGGCCTGCTTATCCCGCGCACCTGGATGAAATGTCCTAAAACACTCGATGCCATTTGACTGGAAGTGCCACAGCGCCTTTGGCTCAACCTTCACATTCTGACGGGTCGGCAGGACAGCTTTCAGAGCACAATCGTACGCGTGGCCGGTACCGAAGATGATTAGGTCTGGCTTAAGCAGCTCGATCTCAAACTGGACGGCCGCCACCGAGAAATTGAATAAATGCGCGGAATGATCAATCGAGGTTCGAGAGAAGCCGCGCTTCGGGCGGTACCAGTCCATCTTCATTAGATTGTTCCAGCAAACAGCCGCTCGATCGCCTCGTGCGAACGCATTAGCGAACCGCTTCCACTGCCGCAACAACTCACTACGACCTGTACCACGGGAGTGTTGACTCTCGTAGCGAGCTTTCGCGATCTCGATCCTGTCAGAACGTTCGTAGAAGGCTCCCAGCTTGCCACACCAACCGTTAGTTTCCTTCCCGATGAACAACACGCGGACGGGCGCATCGAGGTAAGCCTGAGATACGCTAAGGAGAAACGGCGCCGACAGCTCGCGAAAATGTTGAATAAAGCCGGGCTTTGCCACGGCAAGCGCATCTGCATAGTAAGAATCCAAGACCGCTTGTACGTCGCGTTTAAGCATGGTTTTTCACCGGATACTTTGCCATGGCGCGGCGGACCAGCCTTTGCCGTCAGCTCTAGATTTCGCGGCAATTGTGGCATAAGTGGATCGGATGTCGGCTGATCCACGGTTGTCCGCTTTGGATTTCCTCGACTGTCTCCTGAGATGCAGCGCGTAAAAACCGTGAAGCCGGACGTCGTTGCTACGGACTGAGATTCCAGCATAGCTGCTCTGGTGGAGTGCCCGTTGAGCGTCCGTTCTGAGGTAAATCGACCGTCCCTTGTGGGTCGACCTCTGCCGGATTCAACCGATGCGTCGGCGGTAAAGTCACTGGTTCAATCACCCACAGACCCACAGGTGCAGACCGCCTCCCGCCTCACGACCGCCCTCCCCCAAACCGCACGCACTCCGCGCATCTGCATCCCCCCTCACCCATGCAACCCCAACCCCTTCACCGCCTTATCCACCGCCTTCCTCGCCCCATGCACCGCGAGCCCCACTAAATCCAGATTACCCGCATCCTGAGCACGAAACACCTCACGATTCGCCGCATCGTGCCCAGTCGAAAACATCGCATGGACATACGGCACAATCTCGAGCTCGCGGTTAACTGCCTGCCGATGCGCAGCCTGCAAACCCGGCAGATCAGCGGCGAACACCAGCATCGGTTGCCCGAGCATGCGGCCATACCGACGTCCCGCAGCGTCCTCATAAGGCTCGCCTAGCGCATCGGGTATCGCAGCCGCCACGCCCGTCGCGAGAAATGCGACGACGTTGAGTTTTTGCCACACAGCCAGATCGTCGCGCACGATCAGCGCCACTTTTGTTTCGAACATGAACGTCCCTCCTTGGAACGCTCATGGTCCACGATCCGCGGCGATCAGTCTGGAACGTTTGTGCACATGCGCCGATAGGCCGCCGGCGTCATCCGGTACGCGCGATGAAACCAGCGGCCAAGATGACTCTGATCCGAGAACCCGACAGCCGCCGCAACCTGCGCAGGCTGATGACCGGTCGCCAGCATTTGACGCGCGGCGCGCAGACGCAAACGCACCAGATACGCATGCGGCGACGTGCCGAACGCGCGCTTGAAGAGGCGCGTCAACCGGAAGCGGTCGATGCCCGCAGCCGTCGCCAGTTCATCAAGTCCGATGTTGCCGGCCATCTGCTCGTGCAAAAGATCGCGCACGCGAAGCGCGGCGAGCGGTATCGCGGAGTCAGTCGTCGACGGCGCATCAAGCACGTGGCCGCTGAGTTGCGTCAGCACGCGATCGAGCGCCTGGTCGCGCGCGAGCCTGCCCTCGTCGTGATAAATGGCGAAAAAAGCGGCCCGGATTGCATCGACGAGATGTTGATCGTCCACCAGCGTATGGCTAAAGGCCGCCTCAACCCCGCGTAACCCCGGAAGATTCAGTTGACGCGCCGCGTGCTCGACCCAGCCTTGCGGCAGATACAACGCGGCATAAGTAAAGCCGCTCGCCTCCGGCGCGTGACCGTCATGCAGCGCGCCGGGCTCGATCAGGATCGCCCGACCCGGTGTGCTCGTGTGCAAAGACCGGTGGCACTGAAAACGTTGGACGCCTTGCTCTGTGTAGCCGATCAACATGTCGTCGTGATCGTGCGGATCGTAGGCGTGGCCTCTGAAATGCGCACGCAGCCCTTCAATGCCCGTCTCGGGATCGCGCCGCGCGACGAGCCAGTGATCGGTCCGCTCGTTAAACACGGTTGCGCCTGTCATCGCTTACTCCAATGGTGTCGGCATATTGCGTTGGGACAATGGTATTACATCGGACGACAAGCAATCGTGAGCTTGCAGTCGACGGCTTCGCTTCTATCGACGACAATCGTCGTCTCCCGAACGGAGTGTCGGTAGCCTATGAATCGAGAAAAATGCAAAACGATGTGTCCCGTGCCGAGTATTGGATGGCGTTCATCCTTAACCGATGCCAGTTTCCCAATCCAATAGCGCTCGCAGCGCAATTCGCAAACGCCGAAATCGTGGAACTCTGCGAATGCGGATGCAATAGCTTCGGGTTGTCGATGAGTGCACCCGAATCAGTTCCAAAACTATCGGCCGAGGGGCCCGGGAACCGATTAGTGTTTGAAGCGGACTTCCGCGCCCGGGACGAGTTGGGCGAATCAAGGTCGCTGCAAATTCTTCTTTTCGTCGATGAGTCGGGGCACTTGAGCTACGTGGAAATCGATTACTGCGTAAATGCGTTCCCTATGCCCGATCATCTGAACCTCGATGAGTCGCCGTATCGCGTCTTCGCAAGCGACTCGTTGATCAGCCAAAGCGGACACAGCGGACAAAGCGGACCCTAAGCGAGCTCCCGCAATTCCCGCTCACGCTCACGCCCGCAGCGCCTTCGCAAGATCGGCCAACCGATACGGCTTTTGCACGAATATCAGATCCCGCAGTTCACTCTTCTCGTCGTGCAGCGGAGCCGGCGAATAGCCCGACGTGAGCACCACCCTGATCGCCGGATAGTGCGCGCGCACGAGTTGCGCCAGTTCCAGCCCGCTCATGCCGTGGGCCATCGAGATGTCGGTGAAGACAACGTCGATGTCAGCCCGCTCCTCGAGAATCAGCGCCGCCTCCGACGCACTGCTCGCCGGCACCACCTCATAGCCGATGTTCATCAACAGTTCGGACGCAACGCCGAGCACGTCGGGCTCGTCCTCGACCAGCAAAACGGTCTCATGCCTTGCCGTCGACGGCAGACCGACGGCTGCCGGCGGCTCCGCGACGGGCAGATAAAGATCGACCGTCGTGCCCTTGCCCACTTCGCTCGATAGATGCACGTCGCCGCCCGACTGGGCGATAAACCCGTACACCTGGCTCAAGCCCAACCCCGTGCCCTTGCCTGGCTGCTTGGTCGTGAAAAACGGCTCGAACGCCTGCGCGAGCACGTCCTCGGACATGCCGCTACCGGTATCCGCAACCGAAATGCGGACGTAGTGCCCGGCAGGCAGCGCCGGGGTCACTTCCGTCTCCGACTGGACCGTGTCGGTGGTAATCGTGACCGCGCCGCCGGTCGGCATAGCGTCGACCGCGTTGACAACCAGATTGAGCAAGGCCGCCTCGAAACGCGCGGCATCGACGGATGCGAAAGCGTGAGTGGCATGCAGGCCAAGCTCGACATGCGTGTTGCGGTTGCCGGCGCGCGAGAGCATGGGCGTGAACTCGCGAATCAATCCGTTCAGGTCGTGCACCTGCGCCTGCAACGGCTGTTGCCGCGCGAACGACAGCAACTGCTGCGTCAGCGACGCGCCGCGGTCGATCGCCCGCCGCATTCCGTCGATCATTTTCTTGTCGAGCGGCGTGCGCGCCTGCAGCGCGAGCACCTCGAGACCGTTCGAAAGCACGGCCAGCAGATTGTTGAAGTCGTGCGCGACGCCGCCCGTCAGCCGCCCGATCGCTTCCATCTTCTGCGCCTGGAACAGCGCGGCGTTGGCCTTCTCGAGCGCGGCCGCGGCTTCCTTGCGCTCGGTGATGTCGCGCGTCACCTTTGCAAATCCGACGAGAGAACCCGCTTCGTCGCGGATCGCGTCGACCACGACATGCGCCCAGAAGCGGCTGCCGCCTTTGCGAACCCGCCATCCTTCGCGTTCGGCACGGCCTTCTCTCGCCGCGATCGCGAGTATCTGCGCGGGCGCGCCGGCCGCTTTGTCCTCGTCCGTGTAGAAACGCGAGAAATGCTCGCCGATGATCTCCGACTGCCGATACCCCTTGATCCGCTCGGCGCCGACGTTCCAACTCGTGACGACTCCGGCAGGCGAAAGCATGAATATCGCGTAGTCAGTGACGCCCTGAACGAGAATCCGGAACTGCTCCTCTGTTTCGCGCGTCACATCCTGCCTGTCGTCACTCTGACTCATAAGGGTTGTTCCAAATCGGTAAAAAAAATGTACTTACCGGACTCATTTTACCCTCGGCACGCGCGGGCGGTTCGAGCGGCAACCGGAAGCCTGTTTGCTTGCTGATGGCGCCGCTATCCAATTGAAGATAGAGGTCGTGCGCATTCGGCAACACGTCGTTGAATGCGACCGCACGCCGCACACCGCGCATCCCTGATAATCTTAGCGTCCTGGCCCCGCGGCGCGGCAGTTGGACGCGCGCCGCATTGCCGTCGATCGAACTCCGATGCCGCCACTGTTTCGCCGCTTACTACTGCTTTACCACGCGCTGCGATATGGCGCGCGCCTGCTCTGGCTCGCCGCGCCGTCCGATCGCAAGCTCCACTGGATGATCGAACTCGTCGGCCGCGTGCATGCGTCGGCGGACAGCGCGCGCAGCGTGCACGGCCTGCTGCCGGCGCTCGGCCCGCTTGCCGGCCGTTTCGCGAAGACGCTAGTCGAGCGTCCGGAACTGGCGAACGCGACATTGCACGACGCCATCGACGCCGTCGATCATCTCGAAACGCCGCTGCCGCCGCGCGAATCCGAGGAGGCGCTGGCGCGCGCGTTCGGCCGTCCGCTCGCCACGCTTTTCAGCGCGGTGGACCTCGTTCCGGTGCGCAGCGGTTTTGCCGAACAGACGCATTTCGCTCGGCTCATCATGCCCGTCAACGGTCATCGCGAGGTGGCGATCAAGCTGCTGCGCGCCGGCCAGTTGCAGCAGATCGGCGACGAACTCGCGCTGTTGCGCTGGGTCGCGCGCTGGCTCGAAAAAGTGTCCGGCACGGCGCGCCGCCTGCGGCTGCGGGCGCTCGCGCAAACCTTCACCGACGACATCCTGCGCCGCTTCGATCTGCGCGCCGAAGCCGCCAACCTGAGTCAGACCGGCCATCATTTCGACGGCGACACGCGCATCGTCGTGCCCAACGTGATCTGGGACCTGTGCACGCCCCTCACGCTCACCATGCAGCGCATCGACACGCTGCCGGCGAGCGACCTGAGCGGCCTGCACGCGCATCACGTGAAACTCGCGCCGCTCGCCGCGCATATTGTCGAGGTCGTGACCGAGCAGGCTTTCGAACACGGCTTCTTTCACGCGACGCTCGACGCGCGGCGGGTTCGCGTGAGCATCGAACCGGATTCGCTGGGCCGCCTCGTGCTGGCCGAGTTTTCGATCATGTCGAGCCTGTCGACAGGCGAGCGCGAGTTCTTCGTGCACGGCGCGACTGCCCTGTTCGAGCAGGACTATGGACGGCTCGCGGAACTGCATCGCGACGCGGGACACGTGCCGAACGACACGCGCGCCGAGCTGCTCGAAGCGGAGTTGCGCACGCGTGCCGAAGCGCATTTCGCGGCGGCGCCAGAGGACCGTTCGGCGGGCTCGCTGTTTCATCATCTGCTGCACGCGGTGCATCCGTTCGACGGCACCGTATCGAGCCGCCTCGCCACCGCGCAACGCTCGTTCCAGCAGGCCGAAATGCTGGCGCGTGCGCTGCATCCGGGCGTCGATACATGGAATATCGCGCGCGGTGTGCTCGCGGATATTGCGCGGCGCGACATCGATCACCGCGGCTGGTTCAAGCGCATTTCACGCGAACTGCCGCATCTCGCGCACATGCTGCCGCGCGTGCCGCAACTGGCCGTGCGCTATCTGCAGCACGAGCACGATCGCGCGCGCTCGCCGGGGCAGAATGCTCGACTGCTTGCCGAGATCGGCCGCGAATATCGGCGCACGCGCGCGCTGTTGTGGGCGTGTGTGTTGTGCGGCGGCGTCCTCGGCGCGGGCACGGTGTTGTTGATGTGGTGATGTCGGCGTGATGCGCTGATGTGTTGATGTGCGCTTGCGCGGCCCGTCGCGTTCTGCCGATCAAAACTTCGCGGGTCCGCTACATGCTCGTACGATCGCGGAAGCCGTTCTTCATCAGAAAGCACTGCGCCACCAGCAAGGAGCAAGACAACCATGAAGCAGACCGATCCAGCCACTGTTCAGACCAACATCGCGGCGGAAATGCACGTTAGCGCCGGCTTCGACGCCAACGAGGAAATCGAGCGCCGCATCTCTTTTCTCGCGAACTATCTGCGCAGCAACGGCCTGAAGACGTACGTGCTCGGCATCAGCGGCGGCGTGGATTCGACGACGGCCGGGCGCCTCGCGCAACTGGCCGTCGAGCGCTTGCGCGCCGAAAATTACGACGCGCGTTTCGTCGCGATACGCCTGCCGCACGGCGAGCAGAAAGACGAGGCCGACGCGCAGCAGGCGCTCGCCTTCATTCGTGCGGACGAGACGCTGACCATCGACATCAAGCCCGCCGCCGACGCGATGCTCGCGTCGCTGCATCAAAGCGGCCTGCCGTTCGCGGACGAAGCGCAGGAAGACTTCGTGCACGGCAACATCAAGGCGCGGCAAAGAATGATTGCGCAGTACGCGGTGGCGAGCACGCGCACGGGCGTCGTGATCGGCACGGATCACGCGGCGGAATCGCTGATGGGATTTTTTACGAAGTTCGGCGACGGCGGCGCCGATGTGCTGCCGCTCGCGGGCCTCAACAAGCGCCGCGTGCGTGCGGTCGCGAAGGCGCTCGGTGCCTCGGACGCGCTCGCGCACAAGGTGCCGACCGCGGACCTCGAAGCGTTGCGCCCGCAACGGCCCGACGAAGATGCCTACGGCGTACCGTACGAGACGATCGACGACTTCCTGGAAGGCAAACCGGTCAGCGACGAGGCACGCAACATCATCTTGCGTTTCTACGATGTGACGCAGCACAAGCGCGCGCTGCCGTACACGCCGTTCGACTGGCCCGCGCCCACGAGCGAAGCGTGAGCCGCAACATGAGCCGCAACGCGAACCGCAGCTCAGCGCTTAGTGCGCGGGCGGCTGGGCGGGCGGCGAGTCGTCGGTGAAAAGATCGGCGCTCGCCTCGAGCGCCATTCCGCCCAGGTGCTTGCCATGAATCTGCCGCGCGATGACTTCGCCGACATACGGCACTTGCGCGTCCAGTTCGACCGTGGCGTAGGCGCCAGGCGTGCCCGCGTCGACGACCTCGACGTTGCGCGCGTAATGCCCCAGCTCGTGCTTGAGGAATTCGCGCACTTCCTGCTCGGTGCACGACGGCGCGATGTTGCGCACGATCAGGTTCATGCTGCCTACTCCTGGCGGCTGCTGCGCGACCTGTCGACGCGTACGCGCGCCGGGCGCAATGCCGCGCGTTGTCTCGCCTGTGCGGCGGCCAGTTCGCGGATGAGTGCGGCGCCCGCCGCGCCGAGCGCGGCCAATGACAGGTAGAAAGCGATCATTTGAATCTCCGATATTCCGCGCGGTATTCCGATGAGCCCGCCGGGGTCCTGTTTAAGGATAGCCACTTACGATCGGACACGCGATGCGACGCGGCGTCACCATGACAAGCTCGCACCGGGTAGCACGATCAATGTGCACTGTACCTGAACCGCGCCCTTTCCGTTCGGCAGCAACACTGTTTTGACTGACTGCGCCGCGGCGCCTGGAGATTGTCCAGAACATTGCGCGTGCAGACGCGGGTTGCAAGAAGCGGACCGCGGCACGCATGCCGGAGTTCGTTGCGCCGATCAGCGAACGGAAGCTGCTGCTCGCCGCGCGAGCGTCAGTCAGCGTCCTGCACGTTGGCCGCGCTCACCCACCACGCGTTCTTGCCTTGCGGCAATGCGACCAGCACCGCGGACGGATCGTCCACGCCGTCGTCCGCGACCTCGCACACGGCAAGTCCGTCGGGCAAATGCTTCACTTCCCCGGCCGACTGAAAGAGCGCGATGCGCTGCGCGTTCAGCGGACGGAGTTGACGATAGACATCGAAGCTGATGGCCGCGGGCACATCGCCGCGAATTTGCAGCGCGTCGGCTTTGCCGCAATGCGCCGGCTCGGCGGCGAACACGGGCGCGGCGCCGACCGCGCATGCAACGCTCAGCACGGCAAGCGTCGCTGCGGCAAGACGTGAATAAGTCATGGTAATTCTCCAGGAATGAGTTGATTCGGCGAGTTCGATGCGAAAGCCGCGTGCTGAAAGACGGCGAGCGGCGACGACAAGTAAGTAATGCGGGCTGGCGGCACGCGCTGACAAAAAGCGTTTGTGGGTCACGCCCGCAAAGCTGGAGACAGGATCGAGCGTTCCGGCGCATTCAACCTTTTTCGCAAGCGCGGCGCGATCCGCGCCGACACCAACCGTTACGGCTGCGTGCCGCGCCCCGCTGCGCGCCCGCTGTCGGCGCTGGTGGCGACATCCAGCCGGCTGATGTCGCAAGACTCCTGGCTAAAGCCAGAATAGACCACCGACCAATCACCGACGATCGCCGCCTGCGCTTCCGCAAGACTCAGCTTGCCTTCGCAGACGCAGCGCTTGAGCATGACCGCCGCGCGCGCCTTGCGCCGCTCGCCCTGCCGTCCCGCCCAAGGCAGAAGGCCGAGATTGGACGGCGCGTCCGGCGAGCCGCCGAGCACCACGGGCACGCGCCGATCGAGCGCGAACTCGGCGCCGTCGTCTGCGTCGATGCCGCGCTCCGCGAGCATCCGGTCCTTGTGCGCCATCAGTTCATCGAACGGCGGCGAGACCGCGCTCGCATAGCCAGGGCGGCAAATCGTCTCGCGGATGGATTGCTGCGTCACGCGTTCGTCGAGCATGGCCGCGTCCTGCGCATACACTGCGCCGACGCGCACTGCGAGCAGCGCGGCAAGACCCAGCGTCAGCGTGAAACGCGCGCGCCACGCGCGCCGCCGCGCGAACGCAACTGCGCGCGGTCGAAAGGTACTGCCTATGTGGTCGCCGGAAGCCTCGCCGCGACGCCTGTCTGCAATGCCTGCCTTCATTCGTCGGCGCGCCTGTCGAGGCACGCGGTAGTTCAATTCGCAAGGCAATTAAAACACATTCGATACGCATACGGAAAAAACCGCCGACTCTGAGCGGTGCGCGGGAGCGCTACCAACTTTCCACGGCGACCGCGACAGCCGCCGTGGAACCCCGCGCTTTCGCTATTGCGCCGTGCGCGCCTGCAACGCCCGGATGCGGCTAAGTGCCTCAGTGTTGGCCACCGTCGAGTCATACATGTGCGCGAGGTCCGCCTTCAGCGCGGTGCGCGAGCCGCCGTCGAGATAAATCATGTGGCCCGACGGATAAAAGCGCGCCGACAGGTTCTGCCGCACCTGCTGACTGAGCAGCGGCATTTGCTGCAAATCGAGCACCGTCTGATAGAACGGCGTGACGAAATCATAAAAGCCGTTTGCCGACAGCACCTTCAGATCGGGATTGAGCGCCATGACCGCCGCGAGGTCGCCGGCCGTGTACAGAATCACGTTGCCCTTGTCGTCCACGCCCTTCTGCGCGCCGGTCGGGTCGATGTGGCTGAAGTCCCAGAACTGGAACGCCTGGTCGTTGAGATCCGTGAAGGCCGAGTTCGACGTGTACTTCAACTGCTCGTTCAGATAGACGTTCCACATCGTCGTGTAGACGCCCGACACAGCCGTCATGGTCGGATCGTTGCCGCCCGAGTTCGGATCGATCTTGCCCGCAATGCCGGTGCCGATGGCGGTGACGCGGCCGTCGTAGGCACCGAGCACGAGACCCTTGGACTTGAGCAGCGTGGTCAGGAACAGCGAATTGCCGCGGCTGTCGTACGACGCTATGTCGAGACTCCACGCAAGCAAGGTCGTCTTGTCGATGCCGGTGTATTCGGCGAGCTTCTCGACCGTCGCTGCGTCGGTGGTGGGGAATTTGCGCAACGCCGCGAGGTAATCGGTGCGGGCGAACTGCGCGACTTCCTCGGCGAACGCGCCGAGATCGGTCGGCCGCGGCGCGATGCCGAGCTTCTTGTGATACCACGCGTCGGCGGCGGCCGTGGGCAGCGCGCCGACCGGATTGCCGGCCTGCGTGTAATCGAGTATCGACGATTGCAGCGTGATGCCGTTCAGATCGACGCCGCCTTCGTGCAACCGGTAAGCGACCACGCAACTGCGCGCCGTGCCGTACGACTCGCCGAACAGATACTTCGGCGAATTCCAGCGATTGTTCTTCGTCAGAAAGCGCTTGATGAACTGCGCGATCGAATCGGCGTCCTGGTCGACGCCCCAGAAGTCGCGGTTCTTCTTCGGCGCGACGGCCGCGGAATAGCCGGTTCCGACCGGGTTGACGAAAATCAGGTCGCTCTTGTCGAGCAGGCTGTCGGGGTTGTCTTCGATCGTGTACGGCGCGGGCGGCGTGAAGTTCGGCATCGACGTCCTGATGCGGCGCGGCCCGAACGAGCCGAGCAGCACGAACACCGCGGAAGAACCGGGCCCGCCGTTATAGAAGAACGTGAGCGGCCGGGTTTCTTCTTTCTGGTTGTCCTGCGTGAACGCGACGTAGAACATCCGCGCGGCGGGCTGCGAACTGCTCGGGTCGACGATCACCAGATGGCCGACCGTCGCCGTGTAGTCGATCTTTTTGCCGTCTATCGTGACCGAGTGATGCGTGATCGCAGCGTTCTCGTCGGTCGCGGTGACGGAATCGTCGGGGCCGTTGCCGTAGGCGACCGGATCGAAGAAGGGCTGGTCGCCCGCCTTATGCTTGCCCGCCGCTGCCGGCCTGGCTGACGCTTCGGAATTGTGCGGCGACTGCGGACTAACGGACGCTGGCTCTGTGCTTGTCATGATCGCTCCATGGGTACGTTCACGTCTTGTGCCGGTGCTGCGGGACTCGTGCCGATCGACTCGCTAGACAACTCGCCGATCAACCTGCTGACTATAGTGCGGCAGCCACTTTCTGACCATTGGGACTGCCGAGTCCCGTGCAGGCGTCCCAGCCCTTGGACGCCGCGAAGCTGCCGTTATTGCCCTGCGTGATGTCGTTGCACACGCCCGCCGCCTTGTACAGCTTCGGATTCACGAAGCCCGCCGGCGCGCCCTTCGCCGCGTTGATGCGCGCAATCAGCGCGGCCCACAGCGGCGCGACCGCGCTCGTTCCGCCTACCACCGTTTGCGTGCCGCCGACCAGCACCGTGTAGCCGGTCAGCGGCGAGGCATCGCCGGCGACATCGGGCACGCCGCGCTTCGCAAGCGGCTTCTTGCCGCCCGCCGACAACGCCACCGAAAGCCCCTCCTGCCACGCCGGCAACGCAAACGCGCCGCTCACGCCACCGCCGCCCGCGCCGCCTTGCGGCCCGTCGTTCCACACCACCTCGTGCGTGATCGACGTGCCCGACGCGGTGAGGCTCGTGCCGCCGCACGCGAGCACATACGGGCTCGCCGCCGGAAAGTCGACGTTATCGCCGCCATTGGCGCCGTCGCTCGAGCCGCTGTCGCCCGACGCCGCGCACACCGTCACGCCGAGCGCCGCCGCGGTTTGCAGCACGCTGTTGAACGCCTTCAGCGACTGGCTCGTCCAGATCGACTCCGGCCCGCCCCAACTGATCGAAATCACCGACGGCTTGTTGACCGTGTCGTGCACCGCGCGGCTCACCGCGTCGATAAACCCGGCGTCGCTGTTCGGCGCGAAGTACACCGCGATCGTCGCGCCCGGCACGATGGCGCCGACAATCTCGATGTCGAGCGTGACCTCGCCGTCCGGGCCGTTCGGATCGCCGGTCGGTTCGTTGCGCGCCTGGTCGACGCTGACCGATTTCACCGTGGGCGAAGGCACGCCGAGGCTCGCGAAGTACGACTTCAGATCCGCCGGATCGTAACCGCCGCCCAGCTCGATGATGCCGACGCACTGGCCGCTGCCGTCGCCCTGCGGAAACTTGTAGAGCGACGCCAACTGCAGCGGCGTGAACGAAGCCTGATGTGTTTTAGCCGGCCTGAACGGCGGACGAATGCGAAAGTGCGGCCGCGCCTGCGGACGGTTGTCGAGCCCAAGCACCGCCTCGACGACGTCGTGCAGATCGTCCGGCACGTTGACCGCGCCGGTCCGTCCGCGGAATTCGCCGGACGTATGGTGCTGATACTTTTCGAGCTTGACTTCGAACGCGCTCTGGAACTGCGCGACAGTGCCCGACAGCAGCACCGAGCGCGCGGCCAGATCCTCGCGTACCACCGTCAGCCCATGCGCGGCGGCAAATGCCTTGACTTTGGCGACGTCGTCGGGGGCTGCGCCGTAGTCTTTGGCCATCGCCTCGCGCGACAGCGGCTTCACGTTGGGGTCGCCGGCTTCGATCCGGCTCATCAGCGCGTCGAACTGCGCCTGCTGCTGACGGCGCAGCATCACGAAGACCTCGATCTTCTCCGATGGATCGCAGTCGCCGATGAGTTTGGAACCTCGTTCTACGTTGCGCTCGCTTCCGGGCAGCGGATGCTTGGTGGCCATGTGCGACTCTCCTCTTGGCATGACGGCGCCGGATGCGAGACGGACCGGCGCACGCGCCCATCCACTCAACGCCCGACGACAGCTATTGGAAGGTGCTGCATGCGAAGCGCGGCATGCGGGACTTCGCAAACCTTCGGACCAATGCATTCGAACACAGTTCCAGTCCGAGCGGCAGTCGGCCGAATGGCCAGGCGCCGCGGCGTCCGATGCATGGTCCGCGGCGCTCGGCTATGATGCTGCAGCGGCCGTTTAGCCGTTACATTGCATTGCCTCGCGCGTCCGCGCGCAAGATCGAAGAATCAGAGGAACCTCATGTCAATCTCGATGTATCAAGCATCACTGCCTGTGCTGATTCGCGGCCTCACCAATCTGCAAGGCATCCTCGGCAAAGCTCAGGCGCACGCCGCGCAAAAGCAGATCGAACCTGCGGTGTTCACGAACGCGCGCCTCGCGCCGGACATGTTGCCGCTCACGCGTCAGGTGTATATCGCAAGCGATACCGCGAAGGGCTGCGCCGCGCGGCTTGCGGATGTCGAAGCGCCCAAGTACGAAGACGTCGAACAGACTTTCGACGAACTGCACGCTCGCCTTCAAAAGACGATCGACTATCTGAAGGAATTCACCCCGCAGCAGATCGACGGATCGGAAGAGCGCGCGATCACATTGAAAATGCGCAGCGGTCCGATCGAGTTCACCGGTCAGTCGTATCTGCTGGGATTTGTGCTGCCGAACTTTTTCTTCCACGTGACGACCGCTTACGACATCTTGCGTCATAACGGTGTGGAGCTCGGCAAGCTCGACTATCTGGGCGGGCTGAAGTAAGAGCCGGCCTTGTGCGCGCGGCTGAAGTTCAGTGATCGGCCGCGCCGGCCGGCGTCGTCGAGACGCCGGCTGTGGGTAATAGCATCGGCACGCAGGCTGTCGGCGCACGACACGAGCCGCGAGCGCAGCGTTAACTCGCAGGCGTCCGCCCAAGCCGCGTCAATCGAGCGACAGCCGCACCGCGAAGCCGATCAGCGCCGCCGAAAAAGTCCAGCGCTGCAACGTTTGAGCAAGCGGATGCGCGCGCATCCATTGGGCGATCCGCGCGGCGCCGACTGCATACGCCAGGTCGAAGCAGAAGCCGACGGCGAGCAGCACCGAACCCAGCTCGATCATCTGCAACGCGACCGGTCCCGCTTCGGGACGCACGAACTGCGGCAGCAGCACCGAACAGAACAGCAGCGCCTTCGGATTCAGCAGGTTGGTCAGCAAGCCCTTGACGAACGCAGCCCGCAACTGCGGCATGCCCGTCTGCGAGGCCTGCTGCTGCACGCCGCCGGTCCCGTCGCGCGACGCGCCGCCCTCGGGCAACGCGAACACCGGCGAGCGAAAAATCTGGATGCCGACCCAGGCGAGATAAACCGCGCCGCCATAGCGCACGACGTCGTATAGCCACGGCGCGTTGCGAAGCAGCGCGGCCGCGCCGCAAGCGGACAGCGTGACATGCGTCGCACGCGCGACGCCGAGCCCGCAAGCCGCCGCAAAACCGCTGCGCACGCCGCGCCCAATACTGGTTTGCAGGATCAGCGCCATGTCCGGGCCAGGCACCGCGTAGACGACCAGCAGTGCGGCGATATAGACGGCGAGAAGATGTGCGGAAATCATGAGAGCCTCGTGGATTCGATGGCTCTATCTTGCTATCGTCGATGGAGGGTTTGTTGGCGAATTTCCGGCGCGGCGGCGTGAGGTTTGGTGGAATACGCTAACATCGCGTCATCTACATCAGCTTTCCCCCAGCACAAAACATCGGCCGCCCGACCATGACAACCGATCTCGACAAGACCGACCGCGCGATTCTCGCGGCGCTGCAAAAAGACGGCCGCATGTCGAATGCGAAGCTCGCCGAACTCGTCGGGCTGAGCGAGACGCCTTGCGCGCGGCGGCTCAAGCGCCTGGAAAACGAAGGCTATATTGGCCACTATCGCGCCGTGCTCGCGCGTCCGGCGCTCGGCTTCGGCGTGGTCGCTTTCGTTCTCGTGCGCTTTGCCGTGCACGACAAGAATCTCGCCAACCGCTTCGAGCGCGAGGTGCAGGCGATACCGCGCATCATCGCGTGCCACAACGTGTCGGGCAGCGCGGACTATATCCTGCAAGTGGTCGCGCGCGATCTCGACGACTACGGCACTTTCATGCGCGACCAGATGCGCAGCCTGCCTGGCGTGACGTCGGTGGAATCGGCGCTATCGTTGCGCGAGGTGAAGGCGGACAGCGGCTTGCCGCTATCGTGAGTGCGAACGTGGCATAGTCACGCCTTTTCACGGGGTGCGCGTTGCATCAACGTTGCATCGCAGGTGGCATCAATCTGACGCCGGCAACGCGTCGGCGAACACGGAGTTTTCATGGACAACATCGATCACGAGAAAGCGCGGGCGGAAGAAGCCGCCGCAATGGAGCGCGTATTGACGGCGACGCAGCGGGTCAAGACCGCGTTCGCTTCGTTGCAGTCGCAGTTTCCGCCGGCCGGCAGCGGCAATCCCTCGCAATTCGCGCTGCAAACTTTCGACGCCGCGCTGCAGGAACTCGAAGACGCCCAGGCCGCCTTCGACGAACTGCTGGGCGAGTTGCTCGACGGCAATCGGTAAGGCGCGTTGAACGTCCGGTAAAGGCGCGCGTTAGTGCTCAGCCCGCACGCGTTTCGATCGCCGGCTCGCAAAGAATCGGAAAATTGACCGAGTTCGCGATATAGCACTTGTCATGCGCCGTGTGGTGCAACTGCTGCGCCAGTTCGGCGTTGCCGCCCGCCTGAATGACCACGCGCGGACGCAGCACGATCTGCGAAAAGCGGCCCTGCTGAGGACTGTCGAGCATGGTCCCTTCGGCGTCGTCGCGATAGTCGACGACGACAATGCCCGCGTCCGAGCAAAGGTGCAGATACCACAGCTTGTGACACGCCGAGGCCGCCGCAACCAGCAGGTCCTCGGGGTTCCAACGCTTTGCGTCGCCGAGAAACGCGGCGTCGGACGAGCCCGGAATGTCCGGCTTGCTTCCCGAAGCGATCACGTGATCGCGGCTGTAGTCACGATAGCCGGATGTGCCGCTGCCGCGATTGCCCGTCCATTGAACGGAGACCTGGTAGTTGTGCTCGCCGTATGCCATGCGCGCTTCCTGTGATGGGGTGAACCGGTGGATGAAGCGTTCATTTTAAAGCCGCTTATGCGCTGCAAACCACCGCTCGCGCGCGTCGATCTAGCGCGGCGCCGCCGGCCTGCCGCTGAGACTCGGCACTCGCGGATCGGGGTTCTGATTCAGGCTCGTGCCGTTCGCTCGCATCGTGTTAGGGACGTGGCCTGAGTTCAGACCCGTGCCGACGCCGCCTGCGCTGAGGCCTGTGCCAATAGAGCCGCCAGGCGTCGCAAGTCCGGGCGAAGGCGTGAGCGTCGAGCCGACCGTTCCGCCGCCAGCCACGTTTCCGGTAGACGGCACCGCGCGCGTGCCGCCCGACTGCGCGTTCGCCGTTCCGACCGCGCCGCACAGGGACGCCGCGATCACCACTGTTGCTGCCATACGGCCCATTACGATTTTCATTGCTCCACTCCGTCATTTCCGTCCGTTCGACTGCGCGCGATAACGCGCCGCTCAACCTGTATGACGAACCGCGGCCTGCTTCGTTCACGCTCGTAACAGCTTATGTCCGCGTTTCGCCTCGGACCGCCTGCCGCTGTGCAAAGTCGTACAAATCCTTACAAAGCAGCGCGGGCGGAACGTGCACCGGACGCGTCGCGCAACCGTTATTGCAGGCACCTACCCGCGGAGACCGCAATGAACACGAACGTCACGACCAGCACTTCACCGCGCAGCCGTATCCATCCGTTGATCGCCGGCGCAGCGGTGGCCGTCATCGTCGCAAGCGCGACGGGGATCGCCGCGATGACCGGCTTGCTGCCCACGTCGCATGCAGTGACCGAACCCGCGGTTTCGCCCGCGGCGCTCGCCGCGCAAACCGCGAGCGGCACGCTCAACGCGCAGCAGCCGTCGGCGGCGCAGCAAACGGCGCAGCAAGCCGTGCCGCAAGCCGCCCAACAACCCGCCGCGCAAACGGCGCAAGAGCCGGCACAGCATGTCGCGCCCGCGAAACCGCCGGTGCATCGCACGCATAGCGGCGGCGCGACTGCGCCCCGCTACGCGAACAACAACGGCTACCAGACGGCCAACGAACCGGCGACGCGCCCGGTTCCCGCCGATCCGTACGCCGGCGAAGTGGTCGCGATCAACGCCGTGCAGTCGCCCGAGCCGACGACCGGCCTCGGCGCACTCGGCGGCGCGGTCGCGGGCGGGCTCGTCGGCAACCAGATCGGCGGCGGACGCGGCAAGATCCTGACGACGATTGCCGGCGCTGTCGGCGGCGGGCTGGCGGGCAACGGCATCGAGCATGCGGTGCGCAAGCAGACGAGCTATCAGGTGCAGGTGCGCATGCAGGACGGCAGCTACCGCAACTTCGACTATCAGACGCAGCCGCCGGTCCAGGTCGGCGAACGCGTGCATGTTTCGGGCGACCAGCTTTCGGCTTCGTGAGCGTGACGCTTAGCGTTTGACGGGCTTTCCTCGCGTATGTCGGCGCGCGGGGAAAGCACTCACAGAGAAAACGGCAGGACCGGCACCGCACGCCACCGCCGACGATGCAAACCCGCCGCGCGCGTTATGATCGACCGTCACGCCCAAACGGCCCAAACGGCTGATCGCGCACGATGGAGCAAGCGTACGTCCACCTCCTGCACCTGCTGGCCGGTCATCCGGAATGGCTGCTCACGGTCGTATTCCTCGCGGCCTTTCTCGAGTCGGTTGCCGTCATCGGCACATTCGTTCCCGGCAGCACCGCGATGTTTCTCGCGGGCGCGCTCACGGGCACCGGCTCGCTGAGCCTCGGCTGGGTGCTCGCGTGGGCGATCGCGGGCGCCATCGCCGGCGACGGCCTCAGCTTCTGGATCGGCAGCCGCTACAAGAGCCGGATCGTCAAGCTCTGGCCGTTCTCCCGTCATCCCGAAGTGCTGGAAGCCGGCTACCGCTTCTTCGGCAAGCATGGCGCGAAGAGCGTCGTGCTCGCGCGCTTCGCCGGACCGTTGCGCGCGATCGTGCCGGTCGTCGCCGGCATGCTCGGCATGTCGCCCGTGCGCTTCTACGCGATGAACGTGCTGTCCGCGCTGCTGTGGGCGCCCGCGCATATTCTGCCGGGCGTCGTGTTCGGCGCGTCGGTGCTGCTTGCCGGCGCGGTGTCGTTCCGGCTCGTCGTGATTCTCGCGCTGCTCGTCGCGAGCATCTGGCTCAGCTATCGCGCGGCGGCTTTTCTGCTGTCGCACGCTCACGCATGGTCGAATGCGGCCGGTCGCCACCTGGGCAGTTGGGCTTGCCGTCATCCGGGGCCGGTCGGCCGCGTCGCGCGCAGACTGCTCGATCCCGAAGCGCCGGATGCGACCAGCATCCTCGCTGCGTCGCTGATCGTGCTCGTATGCGGCGCACTGTTCTTCGGCATCCTCGAAGACGTGATCAGCGGCGACCCGCTGACGCACGTCGACCAGTCCGTCTATCGCTTCATGCAATCGGTGCGCACGCCGTGGGGCGACTCGCTGCTCGCCGGCCTCGCGACGCTCGGCAGCACCGGCACGCTTGCCGCGCTGATCGTCGCTGTCACGCTGTGGATGGCATGGGAGCGGCGCTGGCGCACCGTGGGCTACTGGCTCGCGGCCGTGCTCTTTTCGCAGTTGCTGATCTTCGCGTTGCAACTCGCGATGCAACGCGCCGCGCCGAACGCGCTGATGACCGACGCCTACGTATTCCCGAGCAATCACGTGGCGGCGACCGTCATCGTGTATGGCTTTCTTGCGTTCCTGCTCGCGCGGCGGGTCGGCATGCTCGAGGGTCTGCTCGTCGTCACCGCGAGCACGCTTGTCGTCATCGTCGTCGCGCTGGCGGGCGTGTACTTCGGCCGCTACTGGGTGTCGGACGCGATCGGCGGCGCGGCGCTCGCCTATGTGTGGGTGGCGATTGTCGCGCTCACCGCGATATTGCGGCATCCGCAGCCGCCGCCAGCGCGCCGCTGGATGCCGGCCGTCATGCTCGTGACGGTGCTCGTGAGCGTGGGCGTCCAGTCCGGCGTCGGCATGAGCGGCGCGCCGGCGGGCGGCCTGACGCTGGTGCCGCTGCCGCTCACGCACGTGACGCAGCAGCAATGGACGGATTCGGTGTGGAAGCAACTTCCCTGCTATCGCTCGGATATGGGCGGCGACCGCAAGGAGCCGCTCACGCTGCAATGGGTGTCCGACGGCGATACGCTGCGCCGGCAATTGCGCGAGCAGGGATGGATCGAGGGCACGACGCTCTCCGTGCATAGCCTGCTTTCGCTCGCCTCGCCCGATGTGCCCGCGACCGCGTTGCCCGTGTTGCCGAAACTGAACAACGGCGTGCCGTCGTCGCTCGTGTTCATGCGTCCCGGCGACACGCGCAATCGACGCGACGTGCTGCGCTTCTGGCCGAGCGGCTATGCGGTCGATAACGGCACGTCCGCCGTGCCGCTGTGGATCGGCTCGATCGCGCATGAACGGTTGTCGCGTGCATCGTGGCCGCTTAACCTCGTGCGGGTCGACAGGCAGTTATCTCGGGACGAGACAGGCGTGAAGCTCAATGGTAAAGAAGGCGTCGCGGTACTAGCGACAGTGAGCTGCCGCGGCGTGCCCGTATCCCTGCTCGCCGCTGCGGGAGAATGACCGGCGTCAGGCCGCGCGGATGAGATGCGATGAAATCGCGATGCGAGCCTGTCGCCCGTTGCCCGCTATCGCTATTGCACCGTGTAGCCCTTGCCTTGCATGCACGCGCCGTATGCATGCCAATAAGTCGTCATCGAAGATTGCTGCGACGCTGTAGCGGACTGCGCCTGCGCCGCATGCTGCTGACGGCTGCGCACTCCGCCGGCGAGCACGCCCGCGGTCGCGCCCACCGCGGCGCCGTGTCCCGCATCATTGCCGCTCACGTCCCCGACGATCGCACCCGCGGCCGCGCCTCGCGCCGCCCCTCTGACGCGCGCGCCGGTCGGGCCCGCTGGTGGCGCGGGCGTCTGCGCGACGACAGCCGGATCGATGCCGGTGCTTTGCTTCGCCCAGGCATAGCACGCGCCGTCATCCGACATCTGCTGCTGTTGGCTTTGTCCATGCGCGGGATAGGTTGCCGGTTTCTGGGCATAAGCAAGCGCGCTCGCGCTTGCCAGAATCAATGCGGCGAATCGCTTCATTTGAAACCTTCTAGTGAGGAACACTGACGGCTCATGCATCTGCTGAACAAGGGCAGTCTGCGAGGCGCACAGCTCAACGCATCTTACGTGGCAGGCTCGCGGCAGCCGAGAGCAATGCAGCTAAACACGAACAGCTTTGCTTAACACCGTGCGCACCGATTCATGCGCTACGATTCCCTTCACCGAATGATTCTTCCTGCTTGGAAGATAGAAAAGTCCATTAGCAAATGCAAGGCTATGCTTAGATATGCCTACGTTTTTTCGGACCTGCATTAACCTGTCCAAGTGCTAATTGAATACGGCGTTCATAGATCATCCTTTCGCCAAGTTCAACCCGAATTTATTTGGCTCGAGCATTGCAATTCCATATGGAATAGAGCTAATAATCTCGCCATTGAAACGGGGATATACCGACACGAATGCCTGACACGCTTACCGCACACGCCCATTCCATTCCCGCATTTCGCAGTCCAATGTTCGTCACGCCGTGCCCGTCGATTCATGTGCAAGCACGAGCGCACACCACGAGCCCGCCCTCATCCACATCACAACGAGACATGCAACTTCGACACACGGAGATTCCATCGTGAAACGCTCAAGCGCAATCCAGGGGGCAACGCTAATCGCGATTGCCATACTGGCCGGCTTGCCGGTCATGCTCGATGTCGCGACTCCCGCGGCCCACGCGCAAACCTCGGCGAAGATATCCAGTCAGCAACTCGATTCGCTGACCGCGCCGATCGCGCTCTATCCCGACGCATTGCTCGCCCAGGTGCTGATGGCCACGACCTTTCCGCAGGAAGTCACGTCCGCGGCGGCGTGGTCGAAGGCGAATCCGAACAGCAAGGGCGACGACGCGGTCAGAGCCGTCGCCGCAGAACCGTGGGACCCGAGCGTGCAATCGCTGGTGGCGTTTCCACAGGTGCTCGCCACGATGGATGGCGTCGAAGCCCGACTGGGTCGCGCAACTCGGCAACGCGTTTCTCGCGCAGCCGAACGACGTGATGGACTCCGTGCAACGTCTGCGCAAACAGGCGCAAACAGCCGGCAATCTGAAGACGACCGAACAGCAGAAGGTCATCGTCGAACAGAGCACGATTCAGATCGTGCCGGTCAATCCGCAGGTCGTTTATGTGCCCACGTATAACCCGACGGTGGTGTACGGCGTGTGGCCCTACCCTGCCTATCCGCCCGTGTATGTTCCGCCGCCGCCCGGCTATGCGGTCGCGAGCGGGCTCGCCGCGGGTCTCGCGTTCGGCGTGGGTATTGCGATCACGAGCGCGTTGTGGAGCGACGTCAACTGGAACAACCACAACGTCAACATCAATGTGAACCGATACAACAACATCAACGTGAACCGGCGCCTCGACGTGAACAGCAACACCACGCGATGGAATCGCGACACGACGTTCAACCGGAACGCATCGGCGAATCTCGGCGGCGGCGTGCAGCGCGACGCTTACCGCGGGCGCGACGTCTCCGCGTCACGCGCGCAAGCGCAGCAGGCGCTGCAGAACCGCACCGGTCAAAATCTCGGCGGCAGCGCGAGCGAGCGTCTGCAAGGCATTCAGCATGGCGGCACGAACGCCGGCAACATTCGGGCGAGCGCGCAGAACGTCAATCGCGACAACGCGCTGCGCGGCGCGGGCAACGGCCCGGCCGCACGGCAGGACATCGAGCGCGGCCAAGCAAGCCGCCAGGCGCAAGCCGGCTCGCACAACGGCCTCGGTGCAGGCGGTGGTGGACAGGAACGCGGCGGACTCGGCGCAGGCGGCGGCGGACAGGAGCGCGGCGGCCTCGGCGCAGGCGGCGGTGGACAGGAACGCGGCGGCTTCGGTGCAGGCGGCGGTGGACACGAACGCGGCGGCTTCGGCGCGGGCGGCGGTGGACAACGCCACCTCGGCCGGCAACGTTGAACGATACCCAGGAGCCGCTCATGAACCACATTCAATCGATTCGCGCTTGTCTCGCGAGATTCACCGCAGTGCCGCTGTCGCGCCATCTTGCTCACACGACGATTGCGATCTCGTCGCTACTCGTCTGCGCGGCACCGGCGCATGCGCAAGCCGTCTATCCGACACCGGAAGCCGCCGCCGATGCATTCGCCGACGCGCTCGCCATCAACGACCACGCGGCCATGCAGCACGTGCTCGGCCAGCACTACGACCGCTTCATTCCGTCGAAGGACGTCGGCGACGAGGACATCTACGAATTCCTCGGCGCGTGGGCCGCGGGCCATCGCATCGTCGACGACGCCGCGCCGCTTTATGGCCGCCCAAGCAAGCATCTGTCGGTCGGCACCGGCGGCTGGACGCTGCCGATTCCGCTCGTGCAGGCATCAAGCGGCTGGCGTTTCGATCCCGCGGCGGGCAGCGACGAAATCCTCACGCGCAGGATCGGCCGCAACGAACGCGCGGCGATCATGACGTCGCTTGCCTATCTCGATGCGCAGCGCGACTATCGTGCATCGGCCGGCCATTACGCGCAGCGCCTCCTCAGCACACCGGGTCAGCACGACGGCCTGTACTGGCCCACTGCTGCCGGCGAAGCGGAAAGTCCGCTCGGTCCACTCGCAGCCGCGATGCCGAACACGGGGTCGGTGAGCAAGGAGGGCTATCACGGTTATCGCTTTCGCATTCTGAGCGCGCAGGGTTCGCACGCGAAGGGCGGCGCGCTCGACTATGCGGAGAACGGCACGCTGACGAAGGGCTATGGCCTCGTTGCGTGGCCCGCCGAATACGGCAAGACCGGCGTGATGAGTTTCATCGTTAATCAGGATGGCCAGGTTTACGAAAAGAACCTCGGGCCGCAGTCGGCAAGAAAAGCGGCGGCGCTCCGATCGTTCGATCCTGATGCGTCGTGGGAACCCGTAGCGCCGTGAATGCCGATACCGACGCCGATGCCCGTATGAACGAAGAAAACCTGGTTGCCTGCCACGAGTGCGACGCGCTGTTCCGCAAGCGCCGGTTGCGCGGAAAGTCGTCCGCGCATTGCCTGCGCTGCGGCGCGATCCTGTATCGCGGCTTGTCGACGAACCTCGACGGCATTTGTGCGCTGACGCTCGCGTCGCTGTTCACGTTCGTGATCGCGCTCGGCACGCCGCTCCTCGAACTCGAAACGGGCGGCATTACTTCGCACACGAGCCTGTTCGGCGCACTCGTCGCGCTATGGAACGAGGACATGCAACTGGTCGCGGCCATGGTGTTCTGCTCGACGGTGCTGTTCCCGCTGACCGAACTGGCCGCGCTGCTATATGTGCTGACTTCCATTCGCCAGGGCTACGTGCCGCCGGGCTTTAATCGCGTGCTACGCGCCATTCAGTTCGTGCGGCCGTGGGGCATGATCGAAGTATTCATGCTCGGCGTGCTGGTCACGATCGTAAAGATGGTGAGCCTCGCGCGCGTGGTTCCGGGCGCAGCGCTGTTCGCCTTCGGTGCGCTCACGTTGATGCTGGTGCTCGTCGTCATGTTCGATCCTCGCACGCTCTGGGACTTCGCAGACGACATCCGCGCGCGCCGCGCAGCGCAGCCAGGACGCACGCGCGGCAACTGGCTGCCGGTCGCGGCTCCGCGCGGTCCGTGGCATAAACACCGGGTCACGCGATGAACACACTCACCGCATCGAAAGCCGGCCTGCTCACGTGCCACGCATGCGGACGCGTCGCGCGGCGCGCAACCGCTCATGCCGCTCATGCTGCTCAGTCTTGCCCGCGTTGCGGCGCGGCCCTGCATCGGCGCAATCCGAACAGCCTCGCACGCACGTGGGCGCTGCTGATTTCGGCCGCGATTCTGTATATCCCGGCTAATTTGCTGCCGGTCATGCATACGTCGTCGCTGGTCGGCTCGGAAGACGACACGATCATCAGCGGCGTCATCTATTTCTGGACCTCGGGGTCGTGGCCGCTAGCGATCGTCGTATTCGTCGCGAGCATTCTCGTGCCGATGCTCAAGCTCGGGGTGCTCGTGCTGCTCGCCGCAACCGCGCAACGCCGCTCGGCATGGCGTCCGATGGAGCGCGTGAAGCTGTTCCGGCTTGTCGAGCGCATCGGCCGCTGGTCGATGCGCGACGTGTTCGTGATCACGCTGACCGTCGCACTCGTGCGCTTCGAATCGTTTGCCGTCATCACCGCCGGGCCCGGCGCGCTCGCGTTCGGTTGCGTAGTGATCCTGACAATGTTGGCGTCGATGCAATTCGACCCGCGACTGATCTGGGACAACCTCGAAGGCGGCAGCCCGCCGATGTCCCGCCCCGTTACGGAGCCGCCTCATGAATAGCCCGCAAGGCGCCGCCGCGCCGCCCGATCTGCCGGACGCGCCCGATCCCGGCATCGAGCCGCGCCGCGGCTGGCTGCCCTCTCTCGTCTGGGTGGTGCCGCTGATCGCGGCGCTCATCGGCATCGCGCTCGTCGTGAAGTCGATCACCGAACGCGGCCCCGCGGTCACCATCAGTTTCAACAACGCGGAAGGTCTCGAGCCGGGCAAGACGCAGGTCAAGTACAAGGACGTCGTGATCGGCTCGGTGAAGAGCATCACGCTGTCGAAGGATCATTCGCAGGTGCAGGTGGCAGTGCAATTGAGCAACCAGGCCGACGACTTCGCGGTGAAGGACACGCGCTTCTGGGTGGTGCGTCCGCGAATCGGCGCGAGCGGCGTAACCGGCATCGGCACGCTGTTCTCGGGTGCGTATATCGGCGTGGACGCGGGCCGCTCGAAAGAGGCGCGCAGCGAGTTCGTCGGGCTCGAGGCGCCTCCGCCCGTCACCGGCGATCAGAAAGGCCGGCGCTTTACGCTGCACGGCGATTCGCTCGGCTCGATCGACATCGGTTCGCCGATTTTTTACCGGCGCGTGCAGGTCGGCCAGGTGTACGCCCTTTCGCTCGACAAGGACGGCACGGGCGTGACGATGCAGGTATTCGTGGCGGCGCCGTACGATCAGTACGTCGGCACGAATTCGCGCTGGTGGCATGCAAGCGGCGTCAACGTGCGGCTCGATTCGAACGGCTTTGTCGTGAACACGCAGTCGCTTACGTCGATCCTGATCGGCGGTCTGTCGTTCCGCGCGCCGCCGGGCCAGACGCCGGGGCCGCAGGCCGCGGACTACTCGAGCTTCCATCTCGCGTCCGACGAAGCCGATGCGATGCGCGCGCCGGACACCACGCCGGTGCGTACCGTGATGAAGTTCAACCAGTCGCTGCGCGGATTGTCGGTGGGCGCGGTCGTCGACTTCCGCGGCATCGTGCTCGGCCAGGTCACGGACATCGGCGTCGATTACGATCCGAAGACGCGCAGCTTCACGATGCCCGTCACGCTGGAGCTGTATCCCGACCGGCTGAGGCGCCGGGTGCACGGCACGGAGGTCCCCAAAGCCGGGACAGTGGAAAATCAGCGGCTGCTGCAACATCTCGTCGAGCGCGGGCTGCGCGGACAACTGCGCACCGGCAACCTGCTGACGGGTCAGTTATATGTGGCGCTCGATATTTTCCCGAAGGCCGCGCCCGTGAGCTTCGATCCCGCGCGCGATCCGCTCGAACTGCCGACCATTCCCAATTCGCTCGACGCGTTGCAAACGCAGGTCGCCGAGATAGCGAAGAAGCTGGAGCGCATGCCCTTCGATCAGATCGGCGTGAACCTCAACAATTCGCTAAAGAACGCCGACAAGCTATTCACGCAGTTGAGCACCGAGATCATGCCGCAGGCGCGCGACACGCTCGCGGCGGCGAAGCAGACTTTCGGTTCCGCCGAGGCCACGCTCAGGCAGGATTCGCCGGTGCAGGCCGACATGCATCAGGCGTTGCAGGAACTGACGCGCACGCTGCAATCGCTGAACGCGTTGGCCGATTATCTGGAGCGTCATCCGGAATCGCTCGTGCGCGGCAAATCGGAGGACAAGCCATGAGCCGCTATTCGCGTCGTCCGCTCGCCGGGTTTGCCGCGCTCGCGCCATGCGCGGCGTTGATGGCATCGGTGGCATCGGTGGCACTCGTCGCACTCGGCGCGCTCAGTGCCTGTTCGTCGCCGCCGAGCCGCTTTTATACGCTCGCCGGCGGGCTCGCATCGAGCGAAGTCCGCAGCGCCGCGCCGCCTCTGCTGATGATCGACGTCGCGGCCGTCGACGTGCCCGCGCAAGTCGCTCGGTCGGCGCTCGTCGTGCAGACCAGCGCGACTCGCGTGGACGTGCTCGAGCAAGCCCGTTGGGCGTCGTTGCCCGCCGACGAAATCCGTCTCGCGCTCTCGCAGCAACTCGCGCAACAGCTCGATGCGATCGACGTCTCGCGTTCTCCGCGCCCGGCCGGCGTGTCGGTTTATCGCGTGAAATTGAGTGTGCAGCGCTTCGAATCGTGGCCGGGCTCGCATGCGCTGATCGACGCGGTGTGGAGCGTGCGCGCGTTGTCCGAGGAAGCGGTGCTGACGTGCCGCAGCGTCGTCAGCGAGCCGGTCGGCGCGGGCAACGACGCGCTCGTGGCCGGTCATCGGCAGGCGCTTCAGCAGATTGCCGCCAATGTCGCCGACGGCATCCGAGCGCTCGACGCCGCGGCGCGTGCCCATCGCCTCGTGCGTGGGCAAACCGCGCCACCTTGCCCCGCGCAGTGAAAACCTTCAATTACAAACACCCTTCAGTATTCCGGCAGGCAGACGTAAACCAGATGTACGCCTCTTCTGGATACAGGAACGGAAATGAAAAACATGAAGGTCTCCACGCGCCTGCAAACCGGCTTCGGCCTGCTGACGGCGTTGCTTCTCGTGCTGGCCGGCATCGCGCTGTTCGGCTTGTCCGAGCTGAACGATAGTCTCGACGGCATTGCCCGCGTGAATAACGAGGAGACCCGTCTCGCGAACGAATTGCGCGCGTCGATTCAGGATCGCGCCATCGCGATACGCAACCTGGCGTTGATCACCGAGCCGCGCGACCTTGCCCAGGAAGCGGACCGCATCAAGAAGCAGGATCAGAATTATGCGGACGCCTACCAGCAACTCACTCGCCTGTTCGCGCAGGAGCCGGCCACGACTTCGGTGGAGCGCTCGCTGATCGAACAGCTCAAGCAGGACGAAGCCGCGGCGATGCCGCCGCTGCGCAAGGCGATGGATCTCGCACTGTCGCAGAACGCCGCGCTTGCGACGCAGGAGCTGCTGCAAAACGCGCGGCCGCCGCAGCGAGCATGGCTTGCCCGCGCGACGGAACTCGCGCGCGTCGAAGATGAGCAGAACAAGGAAGCGCAGCTCAGCGCCTTCGCGACTTACTCGACGGTCCGCACCATGATCTCGGTCATTGCCGCGATCGCATTCCTGCTGGGCGTGGCGACTGCCGCGCTCATCTCGCGCAGCATTCTGCGGCAGTTGGGCGGCGAGCCTCGCGCCGCGCAGCAAATGGCCGCGCAGATCGCAGAAGGCAACCTGACCGTGCGCGTGCAGGTTGCAGCAGGCGACCGGAGCAGTCTGATGGCGTCGCTCGAAGCAATGCGCGAGAAGCTCACCACGATCGTGTCGGGCATCAAGACGTCGGCGGAATCGATCTCGGTGGCTGCCGGCGAGATCGCACAAGGCAACCAGGACCTCTCGCAACGCACCGAGGAACAGGCCGCGTCGCTCCAGCAGACCGCGGCGAGCATGGAAGAATTGACGTCGACGGTGCGCAATAACACCGACAACGCGCGTCAGGGCAGCACGCTCGCCGCGGCGGCTTCCACGACCGCGGCATCCGGCGGCGAAGTGGTTCACCAGGTCGTGTCGACCATGCGCGACATTTCATCGAGTTCGACGAAGGTGACCGAAATCATTTCGGTGATCGAAGCAATTGCATTTCAGACCAATATCCTCGCACTGAACGCAGCGGTCGAAGCCGCTCGGGCAGGCGAAGACGGCCGCGGCTTCGCGGTCGTCGCGGGCGAAGTCCGCACGCTCGCCCAGCGCAGCGCGACAGCGGCGAAGGAGATCAAGGAACTGATCGAAGCCTCCGCGTCGCATGTGGCGAGCGGCTCGCAACTCGTCGAAAACGCAGGTCAGACGATGAGCGAAGTCGTGCGCTCGGTGCAGCAGGTGACCGACATCATGGGCGAGATCGCGTCGGCGTCGTCGGAGCAAACGAAGGGCATCGAGCAGGTCAACGTGGCCGTCACGCAGATGGACGAAGTCACTCAGCAAAACGCGGCGCTCGTCGAGCAGGCAACCGCCGCCGCGCAGGCCATGGCGGATCAGGCCGAAAGCCTCCGTTCGGCGGTATCGGTTTTCCGGGTGGATGCGGCCGGGCATAGTGGGCAAGAGGCAATGCGCACGGGTGTAGCCAGGTCCGCGCGCGGCGCCACGCCGCCGAAAAAGACGGCTGTGCCGGCGTCGAAGTCGAAGCCTATTAGCGCCGCGGCGCGCAAGGCGTTGCCGGAGTCTTCCTCGTCGTCTTCGTCGTCCTCGCACTTCAAGGAACGCGAACTCCAGACCGCCGGCGCGGAAAACTGGGAAACGTTCTAAGTCCGTCCCTTCCCGCAAGAACCGGCGCAGGAGCGCCGGTTTTTTTCTTGCAGCAAGCCAGCGCACGCGCCATGTCGCGTGCGTCTTCGCCCTTGAGAAAAAATTCTCACCGCCCCCGATGGTGCACTGCAGTGTGATCTCCCGATTCGCGCGTGCTACAAACGTACCGTACGTTTCAGGCTTCGGAGACACGCGGTGCGACGTAGCGCAGAATGTCTCCAGCACCCAGTTCGCGCTGAGTTCGCCCGGAGGCTCGTCATGCCCTACGTTCCGTCCACGAGACATATCGACCGCATATGCAACGTCATAGAAGGACGAACCCAGCGTCCGGGCGCCGACGGCAAACGGCTTGCCTCGTCGTATAGGCGCTCGCTCGAGCAATACCATCTCGATCCCGGCGCGACCGCCGGGCCGCGCATTCTGACGGTGCCCGAATTGCGCGACGTGCAGCATCGCGAGGAATCGTTTCTGCGCGCGTCGGGCCAGTGTCTGTCGCGGCTGCACGAGATGGTGCGCGAAGCCGACTACTGCGTGATGCTCACCGACGCGAAAGGCGTGACGATCGACTATCGCGTCGACAAGGACCGCCGCCACGACTTCAAGCGCGCGGGACTCTATCTCGGCTCATGCTGGTCGGAGAGCGAGGAAGGCACGTGCGGCGTTGCGACCGTGCTGCTCGACGCGGAGCCGATTACCGTTCATCGCAGCGATCATTTTCGCGCGGCCTTCACCACGCTCACGTGCAGCGCGTCGCCGATTTTCGGTTTGCACGGCGAACTGCTCGGCGTGCTCGATGCATCGGCCGTACGTTCGCCCGACGATCGCGAAAGCCAGCGGCTCGTCAATCACATCGTGCGGCAAAGCGCGCTGCTGATCGAGGACGCTTACTTCCTGAATGCCGCAACGGATTGCTGGGTATTGCTAGCGCACCGCAACCGCCATTACGTCGAGGCGCAGCCCGAGATTCTGATTGCCATCGACGCACGCGGCCACGCAGTCGCCGCGAACCGGCGCGCGCGCGAATGTCTGCCGGTGCTCAATCAGTTGCCGCGCCATGTGTCGGAGATCTTCGACGTTCCGCCCGAGCGTCTGTTCGACGCCAAGACAAGCCGCGGTCTCGTATCGCTGAGGCTCAACGATACCGGCTCGCCGCTCTATGCGCGTGTGCGCGCACCGGCCGCCGCGCGAATCTCCCGACGCACGCACGCCGCATCGCCAGAAGCAAGCACCAACAACGCAAACACCGCGCCGCACGATATGCCGCTCATGTCGGAGAGCGAAGCGCTCGAGCGCAGGCGCATCGTCGACGCGATGAACGACGCCAAGTGGCGCACGGACCTGGCCGCGCAGGCACTCGGCATATCGCGCGCGACTTTGTATCGACGCATCGCGAAGCTGCATATTCTGCCGCCGCACAAGTGTTAGCGACGCTGCACAGATTCCCTTAGCGGGCATAGAACCCGCGTTCTCTCTGAAGTTCGACTATCCGTTTCATATGGAGGAGCAACCATGTCCGAAAACACTGCAAATCAGGCTATCTCCGCTGTGCTGGAAAGCCTCGAAGCCGCGCTCAAACGCGGCGACACACAAGCCGCCGTCGACCTGTTTCAGCCCGACTGCTACTGGCGCGATCTCGTCGCATTCACCTGGAACATCAAGACGCTCGAAGGCCGCGAGCAGATCGCGGAGATGCTGAATACACAGTTGGCTGCAATCAAACCGTCCAGGCTGCGGCTTGCGGATAACGAGCCCGCAACGGAAGCGGACGGCGTCGCGCAAGGCTGGATCACGTTCGAAACCGGCGTCGCACGCGGCACCGGCTTCATTCGACTTAAGCAAGGCCGCATCTGGACCCTGCTCACCACGATGGCCGAATTGAAGGGCCATGAAGAGCCCAAAGGGCCGCTTCGTCCGATGGGCGCCGAGCACGGCGCACGCCGCGATCGCACGAGCTGGAAAGAGCGGCGCGAGGCCGAGCTCGACACGCTTGGCACGGCGGAGCAACCGTATTGCCTGATTGTGGGCGGCGGGCAAGGCGGCATCGGACTCGGTGCGCGGCTGCGGCAACTCGGCGTGCCGACCATCATCGTCGATAAGAACGAAAGGCCTGGCGATGCATGGCGCAAGCGCTATAAAACGCTGTGTCTGCATGACCCGGTCTGGTACGACCATATGCCCTACTTGCCCTTCCCCGACAACTGGCCCGTGTTCACGCCGAAGGACAAGATCGGCGACTGGCTCGAGATGTACACGAAGGTCATGGAGCTGAACTACTGGGGATCGACCGTCTGCAAATCGGCGCGCTACGATGAAGCGAAAGGCGAATGGATCGTCGAAGTCGAGCGCGGCGGAGAGCCCATCACATTGCGTCCGAAGCAACTCGTGCTCGCGACCGGCATGTCCGGCAAGCCGAATATTCCGAGCTTCAAAGGCATGGATGTATTCAAGGGCGAGCAGCATCATTCGTCGCAGCATCCGGGGCCGGACGCGTATCACGGCAAGAAGGTCGTCGTGATCGGCGCGAACAATTCGGCTCACGACATCTGCGCGGCATTGTGGGAAGCAGGCGTCGACGTGACGATGGTGCAGCGCTCGTCCACGCATATCGTGAAGTCGGATTCGCTAATGGAGTTGGCGCTCGGCGATCTCTATTCGGAACGCGCGGTGGCCGCAGGCATGACGACCGCGAAAGCGGATCTGACCTTCGCATCCATCCCGTATGCGATGCTTCACGAGTTTCAGATCCCGGTTTTCAACGCGATTCGCGAACGCGACGCGGAGTTCTATGCGCGCCTGGAAAAGAGCGGCTTCATGCTCGATTTCGGCGACGACGACTCCGGCCTTTTCATGAAGTACCTGCGGCGCGGTTCCGGCTATTACATCGATGTCGGCGCATCGCAACTCGTCGCCGACGGCAAGATCAAGCTGAAAAGCGGCGTCGATGTAGTCGAACTGAAAGAGCATTCGGTGCTGCTCAGCGACGGCAGCGAACTTGAAGCGGATCTCGTCGTGTACGCAACGGGCTATGGTTCGATGAACGGTTGGGCCGCGGATCTCATCTCACGCGAAGTGGCCGATAAAGTCGGCAAAGTGTGGGGCCTCGGCTCGAACACGACGAAAGATCCAGGGCCGTGGGAAGGCGAGCAGCGCAACATGTGGAAGCCCACTCAGCAAGAAGCACTCTGGTTTCATGGCGGCAATCTGCATCAGTCGCGGCATTACTCGCAGTATCTGTCACTGCAACTCAAGGCTCGCATGGAAGGCATTCCGACACCCGTGTTCGGATTGCAGGAAGTGCATCACCTTTCGTAGATGTGAAAGCATGGCGGCCGGCTTTTGCTTTGAGCCGGCCGGTCTATGCACTCTCTCTATGCACTCATTTCCGTGAGAAGAAAGTCGACCAGCGCGCGTTGATGCGCATTGAGCACGCCGCCGGAGCTGACGAGCGCAAGCTCTGTCGGCGGTAAAGGCGGTAAGCCGTTGCATAAGCGATGCTCCGGCAGTACTGCTGTAGTGGGCAGAACCGAAATGCCCAATCCCGACGACACCGCGGCCTGAATGCCAGTGAGACTATGGCTTCCGAATGCAATGCGCCAGCGCCGATGCGCCTTGTCGAGACCGCGAATCGCGCGCTGCCGGTACACGCAGCCTTGCGGAAATAGCGCGAGAGGAATGGGTTCGTCGGAAGAAGGTTCCAGCGCTTGTGCATTTGCGCCCTGCACCCACACGAGCGACTCCGGCCACGACGCGAGACACTCGCCGCTTGCCGGCTCGCGCTTGATCAGCGCGATTTCTATTTCGCCATTCGTGAGCCTGCGCTGCAAATCGGCACTCATGCCGGCCACTGTTTCGAGCCTGACGCCTGGCCTCGTTTTGACAAAGCCCGACAGCATGGCCGACATGCGGCGCGCGTCGAAATCTTCCGGAACGCCTATGCGAAGCGGCGTAACCGCAACGTCGCTCGTCAACGCATCTTGTGCTTCCTGCGCCAGCGCGAGCAGCCGTCGCGCATATTGCGCGAGCAGTTCGCCATGCTCGGTTGGCGTCACCTGATTGCCGGTGCGGTCACGCATCAGCAGCGTGCGGCCGACCAGTTCTTCGAGCCGCCGAACCTGTTGGCTCACCGTGGATTGCGTGCGATGCACGCGCTCGCCAGCACGCGTGAAGCTGCCTTCATCGACAACGCAGATGAGCGTATTCAACAGGTCGAGATCAAGCATGATGGACTCGCTTCGTTATTTGCGATGCAACTGACGTCGAGAGGTTAATTTAATTTTCCAATAAGTGTCAATGCGCCTAAGCTAAACGCCATTCACAGGTCCATCACTTCGGGAACACATTCCATGTCACTGCAAAACACCGCACGCCCGCGCTGGCTGACGTTCGACTGCTACGGCACGCTGATCCAGTGGGACGAAGGCTTGCAAGCCGCAGTACGCGAGATTCTTCAGAGCAAGCGTGGTCATGACGTGGACCCGGCGAAGCTGCTTGCGGTCTACGACCGGCACGAACACGCACTCGAGCAGACTCCGCCGTATCGCACGTTTCGCGAAGTCGCGGGCACTGCGCTGCGTATTGCCCTCGCCGAATTCGGCTTGCCCGGCGACGAAAGCGACGAGCGCGACGAGCGCGACATACGTACTTTGACGGACCGCATTTCCGCGATGCCGCCGTTTCCGGAAGTGGTCGACACATTGCGGCAACTCAAGCAGGATGGTTATAGCCTGTGCATCGTGTCGAATACCGACGACGACATCATTGCCGGCAACGTCGCGCAACTGGGCGGCTTTATCGACCGTGTGATCACTGCACAGCAAGCGGGCGCGTACAAACCGAACCGGCGGCTATTCGATTACGCGCATGAACAACTCGGCGTGACGCGCGATGAAGTCGTGCATATTTGCGCGAGTCCGCATCTCGATCACGCGGCCGCGCGCGACATCGGCTTTCGCTGCGTATGGATCGATCGTGCAACGGGCCGCACGCTACTGCCCGATTACACGCCCGATGCAACACTGTCCACGCTCGACCAGGTGCCGGCTCTTTTTGCATCGCTCGGCTGGTGACTTTGAGGAACGACGAACATGGCGCATACGCTTTCATCCATTGGCTCGGCGAAATCGTCGACGACATTACGACTCGATTCCGACGCTGTCATGGAGGCCCGTATCGAACTAGCGGCATGCTTTCAACTAGCGGCGCAATACGGTTTTGAAGAGGGAATCTGCAACCATTTCTCGGCGGTCGTGCCCGGACACGACCATCTGTTCTTCGTCAATCCGTATGGCTATGCGTTCTCGGAGATCACCGCATCGCGGCTTCTAATCTGCGATTTCGACGGGCACGTCGTGTCGGGCGAAGGCAAACCTGAAGCAACGGCGTTTTATATCCACGCACGATTGCATCGGTTAAAGCCGCGCGTGAAGGCCGCTTTTCATACGCATATGCCGAACGCCACGGCGTTATGTTTGCTCGACGGTCCGCCGCTGTTGTGGCTCGGGCAAACGGCACTGAAGTTCTACGGCCGCACCGCCGTCGATGAGAACTACAACGGCCTCGCGCTCGACGACTCGGAAGGCGACCGCATTGCCGCGACCATCGGCGACGCGGATATCCTGTTCCTCAAGAATCACGGTGTGATGGTGGCCGGCGAGAGTATTGCCGAAGCGTGGGATGATCTCTATTACCTGGAGCGTGCGGCTGAAGTCCAGTTAAAGGCAATGAGCAGTAATCGTCCGCTGAAACCCATACCGCACGAAGTGGCGCAGCGTACTTATGAACAGATGCGCGCCGGCGACAAGGAAAGCGCGCACGCGCATTTGCAAAGCGCAATGCGCGAATTGCGCAGGCGCGGCATCGCATTCGATCAATAGAACTATTTGCGCGTTCGATGCGCGGCGGCGACTGCATCGAGTCCCGCCATCACGAAGCAAATAAAGTCCTCCACCAGCGCATTTTTGTCTTTTGCAACGGCGGGCAGCAACGCTGCCTGCATTTGCCTGGGCGCGATCATCAGCGCGATGCAAGGCAGCACCGCGAACATCAGCGCTCGTTGCACCGCCGGCTCTTGCGGATTCAATTGCAATACCTCGCCGATCAATCCGAGTAGAACCGTTGCCTTTGGCCGCACCGCCTTTTCAATCAGCGCAGGAATAGCGGGCGACGGAGACAGTACTTCGCGCAGCATCAGCATGAATCCCCACGGCGCGCCGCTGCTGGTCGACAGACCCACGAATCGCGAGATTACCGCTCGCAACTTGTCCCGCGCATCGCCCGGCCCTTCTGTCAGCGCGGACAATTCATCGAGACTCACGACCTGGCGATGCGCTTCGACGAGCGCCGCTTCGTATAGCGCTTCCCGACTGCCGAAGTGATAGTTCACGGACGCCATCGGCGTGCCCGCGCGCTCGCATATTTCCTTGCTGGTGGCATCGGCGAAACCGCGCGCGGCGAATACCTGCCCCGCAATATCGAGCAGATGCTGGCGTGTCGCCGCACCGTCGGGACGGCTCGCGCGATTGACCGGCCGAGGCTGCTTTCCCTGTTCCGTGCGGGATTTGCGCGCCGCCGTCGTGGGTGTTTTCGTTGCGCCTGCCTGCTTGGTCCGCTCTTTCTGCTTTGCAGGAGTCGTCGCTCGTTTCGTCGGCATGGGAAAGTGCAGGCTCCGGAAATAGTTTGAATTCGAATTCAAATTCGCATATATTCATTGTACTTCATCCGTGCGGACGACACCTCCATGAGGAACTTCATTACCCGGCTCTGGCGGCCCGCATTGGCACTCTTTATCGGCGTACTGCTTGCAGGATGCGAGCATCGCGACGAGAACGCCTACCAGGGCTATGCAGAGGGCGAATATGTGTACCTGGGCTCATCGCAGGCCGGCACGCTCACGCAGTTGCAGGTCGCACGCGGTCAAACCGTAAAAGCGGGCGCGTCTCTTTTCGCGCTTGATTCAGTGGACGAAACGGCCGCGCTGCGGCAGGCGCAGCAGCAACTCGCGGCGGCCCGCTCGCAACTCGCCGACATTCAAACCGGCAAGCGCGTACCCGAAGTCAACGTCAATCGCGCGCAACTCGCCGAGGCCGCGGCGAACGCGCGCAAGGCGGCGCTGCAACTCACTCGCGACGAAGCGCAGTACAGCGCAGGCGGCATTGCAAAAGCGCAGCTCGACGATTCGCGCGCGAATGCAGAGGCGACGTCGGCGCAAGTGCGGCAGCTTACGAATCAGGTGGAAGTAGCGCGTTTGCCGGGCCGCTCGCAACAAATCGCTGCGCAGCAGGCTCAGGTCGCGGCGGCCGAAGCGGTCGTCGCACAGGCGCAGTGGAAGCTCGATCAGAAGCGCGCGAGCGCGCCCGCCGACGGGCTCGTCTACGACACGCTCTATCGCCTCGGCGAGTGGGTGCCGGCCGGCAGTCCCGTTGTGCAATTGCTGCCGCCGCAGAACATCAAGGTGCGTTTTTTTGTGTCGGAAACGCGGGTCGGCGCACTGGCGCCGGGCCGCGAAGTGTCGATCCATTGCGACGGATGCGCAGTGGATTTGACCGCGAAGATCACCTACGTTGCGAATAAAGCCGAGTACACGCCGCCGGTTATCTATAGCAACGAGAGCCGCGCGAAGCTCGTTTTCATGATCGAAGCACACACGTCGGTTGCAGATGCAACGAAGCTTCATCCGGGTCAGCCGGTGACGGTGGCGCTCAAATGAGTACACCCGCGCCAGAGTATGTGATCGACGTCCACGGCCTGAACAAGCATTTCGGCGACAAGCATGTAGTCAACGACGTTTCGTTGCAGGTCGCGCGCGGCGAGATCTTCGGCTTTCTCGGCCCTAACGGCAGCGGCAAGACGACGTCGATCCGTTTGATGTGCGGACTGCTGACGCCGGACTCGGGCACCGGCACATGTCTCGGCTACGACATCCGCAGCGAGAGTGCGCAGATCAAGCGCAATGTCGGCTATATGACGCAGCGCTTCTCGTATTGGGAAGATCTGACCATTCGCGAGAACCTCGACTTCGTCGCGCGTATCTACCAGATGCGCAACCGTCGCGAGGCCGTCGACAAATCGCTCGAATCGCTCGGACTGCAAAGCCGCGCGAATCAGCTCACAGGGTCGCTATCCGGAGGCTGGAAGCAACGCCTTGCGCTCGCAGCATGCATGCTGCACGAGCCCAGACTCCTGTTGCTCGACGAGCCGACTGCGGGCGTCGATCCCACCGCGCGCCGCGATTTCTGGGAAGAACTCCACCGGCTCGCGGCGCGCGGCATTTCCGTCCTCGTCAGCACGCATTACATGGACGAAGCCGAACGCTGTCACAAACTCGCCTATATCGCGTATGGAAAGCTGCTCGCGCAAGGCACGTCGCGAGAGGTGATCGAGTCGCAGAACCTTGCTACATGGTCGATTCAAGGCGAGCATCTGAGCGAATTGTCCGAGAAGCTGCGCGCGATGCCCGGCGTCGATCAAACCGTCGTATTCGGCGCCGCGCTGCATGCCAGCGGGCGCGATCACGCGGCATTGGAACACGCGCTCAAACAGGCCACCGCGGACACGCGTTTGCGCATGGAGCCGATCGAAACCGGACTCGAAGACGTGTTCATCTATCTGATGAGTCATTCGCGGGATAACTTCGGAGCGCGATCGTGAGCACAGGTACGGGCTTTTCGTTGATGCGCTGGTGGAGCGTGGTGCTGAAGGAGTTTCTTCAATTGCGGCGCGACCGCGTCACGTTCGCGATGATCGTCGGCATACCGATCGTTCAGCTCGCGTTGTTCGGTTTCGCGATCAACACCGACCCGAAGCATCTGCCGACTGCCGTTATCGTTCACGACCAAAGCGAGTTCTCGCGCAGCTTCATCGCGGCGATGAGGAACTCAGCGTATTTCGACATCGTAGAAACGCTGCCCGACGAAGAAGCCGGACGCCGTGCGCTCGCCCAGGGCCGCGTGCAGTTCGTGCTGAACATACCGGTCGATTTCTCGCGGAAGCTGCTGCGCGGCGAGCACCCTTCACTGCTTGTCGAGGCTGACGCCACCGACCCGACCGCGACTCACACCGCCGTTGCCGCACTGCCCAATCTCGTACAGCCCGTCGCCGACAAGGACATCACCGGACCGCTCGCGCATCTTAACGGCACGCCAGGCGCTTTCGGCGTGCAAGTCCACAACCTGTACAACCCCGAAGGAATTACGCAGTACAACGTCGTTCCCGGGCTCATGGGCGTCATTCTCACCATGACGCTCGTGATGATGACAGGCCTCGCCGTCACGCGCGAACGCGAACGCGGCACGATGGAAAATCTGCTTGCAACGCCGGTTCTACCCGTCGAAGTGATGACCGGCAAAATCATTCCTTATGTGGCCATTGGCCTGATTCAGGCGTCGATCATATTGATTGCCACACGCTTCGTATTTCATGTGCCGTTTGTCGGCAGTCCCATCGCAATCTATCTGGCCGCGTTGTTGTTCATTGCCGCGAACCTCACGGTCGGCATTACGCTGTCCTCGCTTGCACAGAACCAGTTGCAGGCGATGCAACTGACCATGTTCTATTTTCTGCCGAACATTCTTCTGTCCGGCTTCATGTTCCCATTCGCGGGCATGCCGAAATGGGCACAGTTCATCGGCAACTTCTTGCCGTTGACGTATTTCAACCGGCTCATTCGCGGAATCATGCTCAAGGGCGACGGATGGGCGGATCTGTGGCCCTCGGTGTGGCCCATGGCTCTTTTCACCGCCGTTGTGATGGCGATTGCGCTGCGTTTTTATCGGCGCACACTCGACTAGGAAGAACGTTCATGAAAACACTTCTTGTTGTGTGCGCATTTGGTTTGACCGGCTGCGCGGTAGGACCCGACTTTCACGCACCGGCCGCGCCCGACACTCAAAACTACACACAGCGCGCATTACCTGAGCAGACGGCCTCGTCCGAAGGGCCAGCGGGAGCCGCACAGACGTTCAACGCGGCGCCTGGTCCCATACCCATGTGGTGGCGTCAATTCCAGTCCGACGCGCTAAACCGTCTCGTGGATGAAGCATTGCTCCAGAATCCAACACTCGGTCAAGCGCGCGCAAGACTGATCGAGGCGCGCGAAAACTACACCGCGCTCGCGGGCGCAACGCAATTCCCGAGCATAGACGCAACGCTTTCCGGCTCAAGGCAGAAAGTCGACCCCGCTGCGTTCGGCATTCCGCACGTCGAGAGTCCCGGACCGTTCTCGCTGTTCAGTGCATCGGTCAGCGTCTCTTACGTGTTTGATATTTTCGGCGGCAATCGGCGCGCGCTCGAGGCAAGCATGGCGCAAGTCGATTACGAGTCGTATGAACTCGATGCAGCGCGCTTGAGTCTCGCCGGCAATATCGTGGCTACCGCGGTGCGGCGCGCGTCGTTACAGCAGCAGATTGCGCTGACGCAACGCCTGGCCGACGCACAGGCGCATCAACTGTCGATCGTTGATGCGCGCTTCACCGCCGGCGGCGTATCGCAACTGGATGTACACCGTCAGCGTACCCTGCTTGCACAGACACGCGCATCGTTGCCGCCGCTTGCAAGCCAGCTCGCGGCTGCGGATCATCAACTCGCCATTTTGCTGGGCAGAGTACCGTCGCAAGCGGATTTCCACGAACTCACTTTCGATGCGCTGCATTTGCCGCTGGATATTCCACTCGCTTTGCCGTCGACACTCGCCCGCGCGCGGCCCGATATAAAAGCGGCCGAGGCATTACTGCACGAGGCAAGCGCGAATGTGGGCGTCGCAACCGCTAACCTGTACCCGCAATTTTCATTGTCCGCGGGAATCGGCTCGCAGCGCACGCGGATCGGCGACATTGTGAATGGGCTGAACGTCTGGAATATCGGCCTGAACCTGACGCAACCCATCTTTCGCGGTGGAGAATTGCATGCGAAGAAACGCGCCGCAGAAGCCGCTTATGACGCCGCATTCGAGAACTATCGGCAAACGGTTCTCCAGGCATTGCAGCAGGTCGCCGATTCGCTGACCGCCGTGCAGAACGACGCCCGCGAGTTGCAGGCGCGCACCGAAGCCGCGCAGCAAGCGCAAGCCAGTCTGGACGTCGCCACTCGGCAATATGCGGCGGGTGGAATCAGTCAGCTCGCTCTTCTCGACGCGGAACGTGATTCGCTGCAAACGGCGATAGATCGAACCCAGGCTCAAGCAAACCGCTTTTCCGACACGGCTGCGTTGTTCCAGGCACTCGGCAGCAATCTATGACGGCTCGCGCGGCGTGTGCGAACTACAGTTGGGCTTCAATAGCCGCCTTATCGATAATCGACCAGACCCGGCCAATTTTTTCTCCGCGGAATTCGTAGAAGACATTTTCGGTGAAGGTCACTTTTCTTCCATTGACTTCGAGACCGAGAAATGTTCCTTGCGGTGTGCAATTAAAGCGCAGCCGCGCCCCGACATAAGCCGGGTCGGCAACCAGCAGATCGATGTCGAAATGAAGGTCGGGAATCTCGCGAAAGTCTCTCTCGAGCATTGCGCGGTAGCCTGCCGAGCCGATCTGCTTGTCGTTGTAATAGACATCGTCATGAACGAATTGCGGCAAGCGCTGCCAGTCCCGCCGGTTCAGGCAGGCGATATAGGTTCGATAGATGTCCGAGAGATCGGGTTCGGTCATGACAATCTTCCATTTTGGCTGTGCATCAACGAGACGGGCTGCGCGCGAGGCATACGCATTGCTGATTTCATGCAATGCGGCGCGCCCCTGCGCCGCCCTACGGATTTATTCGCGACCATGAAACATACACTCTTGTTGATTGCAGCCAGCGCGACTGCGCTGAGCGTGGCGCTTACCGGTTGCAACCGCTCCGGTCCATCGTCGGATCAGGCGGGCGCGGCCGCCGTCAGCGGCGCCGCGCAGAGTGGGCCTGCCGTCTCCGCGCCCGCCACGGCAGCAAGCGACGCGCCTGCCGGCGCAAGCCAATAGCGGCTTTTCGCGCTGTCCGCGTTGTGTGAGGTGAAGCTCGCGGCGTATGCAGTCTGCGTCGTGGGGAGGAATAGGCGTTGCTTAAACACTGCCTGTTGTCAGGCATTTCCCCCACTCGCATTGATACGGAGCACCTCATGAATGCAATTATCCCGAACCAGCCCGATGTCGGTCAGCAAAGCCATGCAATTGCCGCCTATGAACTTGCAGCTAAAGCCGTTGCGGGCTTTGAAAAAGTTGTCGAGTTGAATGTGCAGACCGTCAAGACTTCTTTGTCCGAGCAACAGGCACTGGTCGATGCCGCGCTCTCATCCTGCTCTCTCAACCAGATGATCGATCTGCAGTTTAAGCAGGTTCCGGCAGCAATAAAAAAGACGTGCGCCTATTGGGGGCACGTCGAGGACATTGCAGTGGACACGCATAATGATCTTGTGGATGCTCTACAAGACAGCGTGCAAAGTTATCTGTCCACGTTCTTCTCGTTGCTCGATAGTGCAGCCTCGATTGGCATAGTCTCAACGGGCCGCACGAACGTCACAAGTCCTCTCGTGATCGAGCAGCCGCCGGCCCCTCAGAACGACCCCGTCGTGATCGTGGACAGTTCGGGCAACGTCGTATCGTCGAGCCCCCGAATGGATCTGCACTAACCGAGTCAGGCACCGCGCGCTGTTTCGATCAGTTCTTTCACACGGCGCGCGATACTCGTCAAAATGTTCTGCGACGAAGCCGGTTGTTGCTTGCGATGCGGCATGCGCTGCAAATCTTCCCAGTCGCTTTCCACAGCACGCGCGTGACTTTCCGGCGTGAAGGGCCACTCCATCGCGACTGCTCGCACCGGCGAGTCGCGCCGCCCTTCTCCCGAGCGCTCGACATACGCATTGATAGCCAATGCCTCCTGCTCCGCCGCCTCTTTTGAAGCTGCTGCGATAAAGTCGTCAGGTCCTTCAATATGGACGCACCACAATTGTTCGCTCACGCGACGTTCCTCGCCGGGTACAGTCATAAGGGACTGGCGTTCAGCAGTTCCCATTTCAGGTCGGAAAAGCATGGGCCCTGCGTCGCCTCACTGAATTTCACGTCGTTGTGTTCGCCATTCCACTCCATCACCTGGACTTTGCCGTCGCTGTCGACTGTGACGTCCCAGCCTATGCAGCGCGCAAAAGGCACCTTGCTATGGAGTTGTAGCACCGTATCGACACAATCGTTGAATGCGGGCATCTTCAGGCCGGCAAATCTGACTTTCGAATCGGGGTGTTCTTCCGTCGCGCCCCAATCGGTCAGGAAACCCTCGCGCGCAAGTTCTCCTGTGCCGAGATCCACCGGCACGCAGATTTCGTCGTCGATCCTGATGTGGGTATGACGCGCTCTGCCGAGCCGCAAGAAAGCCGCACGAAGAGAAGTGCGGCCGAGATCGTCGACAGCCGTCGTCAGGCGCAAGGTCGCAACCGAGTTTGGAGCAAACGTGCTGAGAAGCGGATGCTGAACGATGAACTTCTGAATGACGCCATTGCCAAGCGATTTGATCAGGCCGCAGTCAAACGATTCCCGGTCGAAGAAATGAATACCTTTGCCTTGCGCCGAGCCGTCGAGTTTGAAAACGATCTTGTCGCATTCGCGGAAGACGACGTGCTCGATCTCCTGCTCGCGCACCACCAGATTGCGGTCCGTGAAGAAGAGACCGTTCGCGAAGTAGGCCAGGTCCGGGAACGCGTCACAGCCGAAGATAACCCGCGACATCGGCTTCAGATTGGAGATTCGTCCATATCCGCCTTTCATGCTGGGCACAACCACGCCGCCGTAGTAGTTGTCGGGAATCCAGCCTTCCTTGAAGGTCCCGCTAAACGCCGCGTAGACACGCAGCCACGGCGCATACTTTGCGTCGCCAAACACGTCCCGCGCATAGGTGTCGGCGAGCTTCAGGTTGGCCGGATCGGGAGGACCGTATTTCTTCTGCAATAGCCGAAGAACCTGTCTCGCCTGTGCGCGATGAACCTGGTGGAACGTGTATTGCCCCACCTTCTTGATTGAACGTCTGACTACTTTCTCTACGCCGTGTAGTTTCATTGTCCCCTCGTGATCAGGTTCTTGTTGACCCACTCCCATACCGCACAATCAACGACTCGATCCGACGCGGGGATCAGTAAGCGTTAGGATGATGCAGTCCCTTGAAAATGGTCGCGCAAATGATCTTGACGTCGAGTGCGAACGACCAGTTTCGAAGGTAGTACAAATCGTGTGCGACCCGGCCTTCCATCTTTTCGATGCGATCGGTCTCTCCGCGAAAGCCATTGATCTGCGCCCAGCCGGTAATGCCTGGCTTGATCCGGTAACGGTGAATATAGCCGGAGACGATGCCCTGATACAGGTCGTCGTGTTCGAGCGCGTGCGGTCTCGGACCGACCACCGACATATCGCCGCGCAGCACGTTGAAGAACTGCGGCAATTCATCGAGGCTCGTGCGCCGCAGGAAACGCCCGACCCGCGTAATGCGCGGGTCGCCACGCGTGGCCTGTTCGAGCACCCCCTGTTTCTGTTCATGCAGACGCATGCTGCGGAACTTGTAGATCATGAAGATGCGTCCGTCCGCGCCCTTGCGGCACTGTTTGAAGAACACCGGCCCGGGCGAACTCAGCTTGACCGCTATCGCACACGCGAGAAGAATCGGCGACACGGCAATCAATGCGAGCAGTGCAAAAACGCGATCGAACAATTCCTTTTCCACCATTGCATTCGGCGGCAATGGCGAGGCGGCGAGATTGATCGTCGGAAAGCCGAGCAACTCGGTCACGCTTCCATCGAAGAGCGCCAATGCGCGCACGTCCGGCATGAAGCGCACGTTAATCAGATCGTTGCGAAACTCATCGACCAGCTCGAGAATCGCGCGTTCTTCCGATAAAGGCAGCGCGAGCCACACTTCATCCACCTGCTGTTCGCGCACATACTTCGCAAAAGCCGCGCGCTGTTCGAACGTCGGCACGGAACTCGTCGTCTTGTTGACCGGGCGCAGGTTGTAGACGGCACTCGCGCGAAAACCCGCTGCCGGCTCCCGTTCCATTTTGCGCAGGATCTCGTCGCAATGTTCGCCGCATGCGGCAATAGCCACCTTTTGCAGATCCAGGCCAGCGTGGCGAACGCGCCCGAGCAGAACGTGCGTCATTATCCGGCCAGCGATCATTGCGCCACCCGCAATTCCCGTCCAGTACGCGAACCATAGGCGCGACACGAAGTCGATCCGATGCAACGAGAACATCAAAGCAAGCGCGCATGCCTGGACCAGCAGCCAGCCGAGTGCGACCTGGCCAACCAGTACACGTTTCGAGCGGCCGCGCCACGACTGATAGACGCCTAATGCCGGAAATACCGCGAGCGAAAACGCCGCCGCGAAAGCGACGAATGCCAGATAAAAGTTGCGTTGCGCGAAATCGTCGAAGCGGATATGAGAGGCAGCGAATGCGCCGCCGAGGATCATCGCCACATCGAACATTCTGGCCAGCAGACCGGTAATCAATCGCATAGCAGCCCCCTCGAATACGCTCTGGTTCGCCACGGCCGGTTAACCCGCACGGCCATATTTATCGTCGAACCGGACGATGTCGTCTTCGCCGAGATAGGCGCCGGACTGCACCTCGATGATCTGAAGCGGAACGCAACCTGGGTTCTCGAGACGATGCGTGACACCGAGTGGGATATACGTCGACTCGTTTTCGCCAAGCAGGAATTTTTCTTCTCCGCGTGTGACGAGCGCGGTGCCGCTCACCACGATCCAGTGCTCCGCGCGGTGATGATGCATCTGCAACGACAGGCGCGCGCCCGGCATTACCACGATGCGTTTAACCTGAAAGCGGTCGCCGTGATCGATCGAATCGTAAAAGCCCCACGGACGACGCACTTTGCGGTGCGCATCCGCTTCCGGCGAATTTTCGGCCTTGATGCGCGACACGAGTCCCTTGATGTCCTGCACATGCGAGCGGTCGGCCACCAGAACCGCGTCGTCCGTTTCGACGACGATCAGGTCGTTGGTGCCGACACATGCGACGAGCCGGCCGCCTTGCGAACGCGCATACGTTGCCGTCGCGCCTTCGAAAAGAACGCGTCCATTCGATGCGTTGCCGCACTCGTCCTTTTCCATTGCCTGCCACACGGCGTCCCATGAACCGAGGTCCGACCATCCCGCTTCGAGCGGCACGACGATCCCCGCGAATTGCGATTCGGGCTTGCCGAGATGTTCCATCACCGCGTAGTCGATCGAGTCCGACGGCGATTGCAGGAAGGCCTCGGCATCGGGAACGATGCAGCCGTCGTTGACCTTCGCGCCTTCGTAAGCGCGCACGCAGGCATCGTGAATTTGCGGCTGAAATTGCTTGATGACGGCAAGCCATACGGACGCGCGCACGACGAACATGCCGCTATTCCACCAGTAATTGCCGGACTCGACATACTGCGCTGCAAGTTCGGGCGCCGGCTTTTCAACGAAACGTTCGATGCGGCGCGCGCCGTCGTTCAACGCAGCACCTAGGCGGATATAGCCAAAGCCGGTATCCGCGCCAGTGGGCGGAACACCAAGCGTCGCGATTGCGCCCGCGTCGGCATGACGCGCAGCTATTTCGATTGCCTTATGAAGCGCATTGAGATCTGCAATAGCGTGGTCCGCGGGCATCGCGACGAGAATCACGTCGTTGCCGTCCGATGCTGCAGCCAGCGCAGCAAGCGTGAGTGCAGGAGCCGTATCACGGCGGCCAGGCTCGACGACGACCCGTGCCTTCACGCCGCTTTCGCGCGCCTGCTCGCAGGTTGCAAAGTAATGTTCGGCACCGCACACAATCACCGGTTCGGGAGCGACCGCCCACAGAGGACTGAAGTTATTCATGCGTCCCATCGTGGCCTGCAACAGCGTCTGATCGCCGATCACGTCGATAAGCTGCTTCGGGAACTGCTCGCGGGATACGGGCCATAGACGCGTGCCTGAGCCGCCTGCGAGAATCACCTGTGCGAGCGTGGTGCATTCCTGCGACGCGGCGCTTTGCGTCTCGTTGTCGTTCTCGTGTGCGGTTGCAAAAACTTTATCCATTTTTATTGCTCCTGGACGGGCAAGCCAAAGCGCGATTAATCGCATAAGCGCCGACGAAATACGCTGCACGTCGGCACTGCTCCGGTCTCACGTGTGATCAATAACGGGGTGTGGGCATCAACGGGCTCGGCGAGCCGTTCTGTCCGCGCAAAGCTAGGGATGCGCACCGAAGTTCTCGCACTAGGCGAGCGTTAGCGGCACACATATCGGCGTGGCGCCAGAAAGCCGATGCCACTCAAGCATGACTCGATGTGATCCATCATAGTCACCTCACGCTGCACCACAGCAATGGTGGCGCGTTCAGTTGAGGTTTTGGCCAGCCTCGTCGCATTCGCCCGCACATCGGCCACTGTGGCCTTTCTTATGGCCGCTGTGTGTGCGGTAGCGCGTGGAAATCAGTGCCTAGACGTGGTACCTTCGCGAGTACCTTCATGACAGATGGGCAGTTCGTTCATCGAGACGTAGGACCCCGATTCCGTTCAGGTGCACCGCCATCGTGGTGCACCGCACCTCCAACCAGGTTGTCTTCGCACGTAATGGCACTGTCATTGCAAGCTATGCGCCATTTGTTTTCCGGGAGTCGCAATGGCTTACATTTCGCTACTTGCGCTGTTTCTAACGGTTACGAATTTCGTGCCTCTCAGCGCGGTCGGCTTCGTGCCGATCTTCGTGTACGCGTGGCGCTTTTACGGTCGCCGCTATCCGGCGTTCATTACGCCGCTCACCGCGCTGACGGTCGTGATCGTCGTCTCCACGCTGCTCTACGATCCTCAGTCTTTCGCCGAATTCGATTTCTATCGGCGCGACGGTAACTTCTTCATTTCGTATGCTCCCATTTTTGCCGGTTGCCTGTACGCGCATCGTCTCGATCTGAACAAAGTACTTCGCGCGTTTTTTATTTTCGCGGTCGGCATCAATATCCCGCCGTACGCGGTGTACATCGTCAGCACCGGACTCCTCGGCATCTTCACGAATCCAGACAAGAGCTTCGGCAGCTACTTCATCGCGCGCAATGCGGCGGGCGGATTCTTCGCCATGCTGTTCTGCCTCGGCGTGGGGTGCTACCTGCAAAAGCGCAGCAAGCTACTGCTCGGGCTACTCGCGATGAACGCGCTGATGCTGTTCTCCACGTATAGCCGCGGTTCGCTGCTCGGCGCGGCTGCGGTACTGCCGTACCTCTATTTCGGCCGCAAGCGCTGGCTGCTGGCTGCGTTGATGGGCGTGCTCATAGCAGGTTCGCTTGCAATGGCGTTCTATCACACGGACGCCACCGTCGACTACATGGGCTACCCGTTCAGTATCCACAACCAGGATGCGAAGGTCGCCAATCTGAATATCCGGTATGAGTGGCTGTGGCCGCGCGCGCTCGCCTATTTCGAGCAGAGTCCGATCGTGGGTATGGGCTTCGGTTCTTTCGACGATCACATCGGCAATGTGACTTCATACTTTCGCCTGTTCGGTGCGCCGTCGAACGTCCTCGTCGAACATAGCGATTCGCACGCTCACAACTCGTACCTCAATTTCCTCGCGGAAACCGGTGTCGTCGGTCTTTTCCTGCTGCTGAGCTTCTTCTGGAGACTCGTTGATTGGAGCAAGCATGGAGCGGCTGCGGGCGCGCTCGTGGGAGGCGGTCAGAACTTCGCCGCCTTCCGGTTCGTCGAGATCTCTTCTATTTGCCTGCTGGTCATGGCGGCAACGGAACATCGCCTCGTGTCGCCTTCCAATGTCCTGATCCTCTCGCTCGTGATCTCGCTACTGCTGGCCTCGCAATCGGCCAATGCAATCTCGGCGGAATTCAATCGGCGGAACTCGCTGATTCGCTCGCGCGTCTGACAGTACCTGCGCCCACTCCGGTACAGCGGGAACATAAAGATCCCGCTGTAGAGAACCCAACAACAACGAGAACCCTATGTGGACTGTATTCACTAACATAGGCGATGCGGCCGTCACGTTGCCCGTGGCCGCTGTTTGCGCCTGCTGGATCGCACTATTCGACGTCAAGCTGGCCTGCCGGTGGATCGCGATGCTCGCAGCCGGCGTCGCTATTGTCGGCGCGAGCAAGATCTTCTATGCGGGCTGGGGCATATCGTTTCCGGCGTCTGATTTCCGCGTGATTAGCGGCCATGCGATGCTCTCCACCTCCGTGTGGATGGTGGCCCTCGCATTGCAGCTCAGATGGTGGCGTCTGCCGGCGTTTCTGGGTATTGCGGCCGGTCTGGTTATCGGTGCGTTGACTGGCGTGTCGCGCCTGATGGACCTTTCGCATTCCGTGCCGGAAGTCATTTCAGGCTGGATTCTGGGCGCAATCGTCGCGCTGCTCTTCTTGAGAAAGGCGCTTTCCGTGGAGTTCGAACGCCCACGGCCCGCATGGTCGGCGGCGAGCTTTCTGTGCGTCTGCGTGCTCGCCTATGGGCATCAGGCGCCGCTTCAGCGGCTCATTGAAACGCGCTCGCCGCAAATACATAGCCATGCTCATTCGATCATGGCTCTCGCCGGCCGCGTCAAATACCGCATTCAGTCTTACGAGGGCATACTCGCAAGGTGACGCTCCTCTGCCGTGCGCTCGCGCACCAGGTAGGGGCGAAGCTGTTCGATCGAGCTGCGCAAAAGCCGCGCGTCGATAAAGTCCGTCAATGCCGTCTTGAAGTTCTCGGTTGAGAACCGCTCGGCATTCTGACGGCAATTCACCGGATCGAATAAAGAGGCATTGCGCTCGAAGCGTGTCACCGCTTCGAGCAATGACTCCGCCGTCTGCTCGCCGAAGAAGACACCTGTGGGCTGCTCCAGAGGCAAGCCGATAACCGACTCGAGCGCACCGCCCCTGCCGAAAGCAATCACCGGCGTGCCGCAAGCCTGCGCTTCCACGACCGAAATACCGAAGTCCTCTTCCGCCGCGAAAACGAATGCGCGGGCGCGTCGCAAATGATCGACGAGTACTTCGAGAGGCTGGTGACCGAGTATCGTCACATTCGGCCCCGCAGTCGCTTTGATCCGCTTCATTTCCGGGCCATCGCCGATCACGACCAGCCGGCGCTCGGGTGTCTGCGAGAAGGCCCGCACGATCAAGTCGATGCGCTTATAAGGCACCATCCGCGAGGCCGTCACGTAGAAGTTTTCTTTCTGCGTGCACATCACCATGTTGTCGAGATCGACAGGCGGATAGATAACCGTCGCGTCGCGCTGATAAGCCTTCTTGATCCGCCGCGCGATGAAGTGCGAATTCGCCAGCAGATGATCCACGCCATTCGCCGAACGCGAATCCCAGCCGCGAATGTAGTGCAGCAGCGCGCGCGCCATGATCGACTTCACGCCCTTGTTCAGATGCGATTCGCGCAAGTACTGATGCTGCAGATCCCACGCATAGCGGATCGGCGAATGCACATAGCTGATGTGAATCTGATTGGGTCCGGTCAGTACACCCTTGGCCACCGCGTGCGAACTCGAAATGACCAGATCGTACGCGGACAGGTCCAGTTGCTCGATCGCAATCGGCATCAACGGGAGATAAGCTCTGTAGCGCTTGCGCGCAAACGGCATCTTCTGAATGAACGACGTGTTGACGGGTTTCCCTTTCACGCAATCGCGATCTTCGAGAAAGTCGACAATCGAAAAGACGTCCGCTTTCGGAAAGCATTCGATAATGTTCTTCAAAACCTTCTCTGCGCCGCCCGAAACCACCAGCCAATCGTGAACAATAGCGACTTTCACTTCTCTCTCCTGTGAGATGACGCGCCGGACGCTTCACCGGCGGCAATCCGTTTCACTTGTCTTTGGCCGCGCTTGTCTGGGCTCTTACACCCCACGCCAGCCCCAGCATTCCAGCGGCGCGCCGCGCGCCCGGCACCAGCCCGATCAGCTCGAGTCGGACCATGATGACCAGCAGGATCACGGCGAGCGTTGCTTCACCGAATACGCGAGCCATGGCCATGCCCATTGCTCCAAAGCGCGGCGCAAGAATCAGTGCCGCGGCCAGGTTGGCAAGGCCCGAGGCGAGCCCGGCAAACGCGAGCAGCCGGTCTTTCTTGCGCGGAACGAATACGTAAAACGCGACGAATTCGTTGAACGCGACGAACGGGAACATCCATGCGAAGCATTGAAGAATGCGCGCGGCAGGCTCGAACTCGGCGCCGAGAATCAACGGCAACAGGAACGGCGACAACGTCATTGCGCCGCAGAAAACGAGCAGTCCATAACCGAGCAGAAGCGCCGCGCCACGGCGCGTGGTCGCGTGCGCGCCCTCTTTGTCGCCGTGTGCGAGCTGCCGCGAAATAGTCGGCACGAATACCTGCGACGCCGGTCCCATCAAGCTCAGTGCAATGGTGGCGAAACGCTCTGCCGCGCCGAAATAGCCGACCTGAGCCGGCGTCGACAAGAGCGTCAATAGATAGGTGGACGACGCCGTCAATACAACGGAGCCTGACGAGTAGCAAAAGAGCATCGTCGAGCTGCGAATGAGCGGCATCACGCCTTCCACTTTCAGTCGGGGCAGTCCCAATTGCGACGTGGTGATGCCATACGAAATGATCGACGACGCCACGCCGGCAACCAGCAGACTCGCCAGCACCCACACGGAATCCTCGGGGGTTCTCACGAGGCTCAGCACCAGAACGAGGCTCACGGCAAAGCCGAATACCTCGATCATGATCGGCGTGCGAAAACGCTGACGGCCTTGGAATAGCCAGCCGAGATTCATCGCCGACACGATGCCGAGCAGCGTGCCCAGCACGCCGATCAGCGGCCGCTCGGACAAGGTGGGCGAGCACATCGTCGCAATCAGACCGATGCTTCCGCCAATCACGGCGAGCATGAGCCGCGCGCTCACATGGAGCGAATAGATTGCATTGCACTCCTTCACCGAATGGGCTTTCGCGACTTCCCGCATGCCGACGAAGGTGAAGCCGTAACTCACGAGCATCCAGATGACGTTCATGAGCGACATCGACGCGAGCACTCGCCCATACTCGGCGACGCCGAGAATTCTTCCGTAGAACGGCACCACGATGATGAGGTATACGTACCTCATCAGATATCCGCCGTAAACAAACGCAATGACGCTTGCGTTGTCTCGTCTTTCCATTCCGTTCTCCAAATGCCTGCTCCCGGGCTTAACGCTGCGCCATGCGCCGACGCGCAAGCGGGTTCGATATGTAGCGAACCACAAAGTCAGAAAGCGGCGAGTACGGCACGAGGCACAAGCCGGAAAGAACCACAGTTCCGAATTTCTTCTTCACACTCCAGAATGGATTGGCCAGGATCGCGTGGAAATAGCCCCGCGAATCGCGCATCATCCAGCGCCAGCGGTGCGCGAACGTCGCGCGATAGACGCTCGAGCAGAAGATCGCCTTCTCGTGGCCGAAATCATGAAACGTCGGCGACAACTCGATACCGAGACGCGACCGCGCGATGTTGCGCAGAATGGCCCAGCGCATGCCCAATGCTTTGGGCGCCTTGGAAATCTGCTCGGAATTGGCGAACGACACCGTGCCGCCATCGGCGTTATGCACGCGATAGCCGCCGAGCGATTTGCGCAGCGTCGCGACGGGGCCGACCAGCGCGGCACCATAGATCGCGAAGAAGTCGGCGCCGTAGCGATTGATGCCCGGTGCGGGAACCGGAAAGACCTGCTTGAGCGCACTCACCCGATACGCATTGCCCGAGGCGGGCGGCGACGGGTACAGCCAGCCCGCTTGCAACAGCTCTCCGCAATTGGGCGGCGGCTCGGTGTTCGGCACATAAGCGCCTGTCGTTGCGCCGTTTGCGTCCATCACGTCGAGCCTGAACTGCACCTTGGCCCACGCGCCGCTGGAGAAAAGCTTCATGACTTCCGATACGGCGCTCGGATACAGAATGTCGTCCGAATCGAGCAGGATCGCGTATTCCGTTTCGAGCGCGCTGATCGCATGGTTGTAGGCGGACACCTGGCCGCCGTTCTCCTGGAAAATCGCAGTGATGCGGCTGCCGTACTTCTCGATGATCGCGCGCGAGCCATCCGTCGAGCCGTCGTCGAGCACGACGACGCGCGTGCCGGGATAGTCCTGATTGAGCGCGGAGTCGATCGCGTCCGCTAAATAGCGTTCGTAGTTGTAGTTGCAGATGACAACTGTGACCTGGTTCATGGCATTCGACGCTGTCTGATGTTTCGGTGAATCGGAATGGCTACGCAAGGGAACGGACCGCGATATACGCAAGGTGGGTCGGCGGATCGTTTCCTGCACCGTTGACCCGATCGGGTACCTTGAAGCTCAATTGCAAACCGTCGTTACTCCAGGTGGTCGTCATCGCGTCCTGTGCACTTACTGTGCCCGTCAACGCATCTATGAACTCAACCTTTACTTCGCGCGACGCGGGGCGCTTGAGTCCCGCTACTGTCACCCTTCGCCAACCCGCCGACGCGCTCACCTGCAGCACGATGTCATTGCCCGAACGCAATCCGCTGCCCGAAGCGCCTGGACCAAATTGCAAAGGGTTCGACAAACTTGCCAGCGACCCAGAAACAGTCTGATGAAGCACGATGAGGCTCCTGCCCGACACGTTGTAAGTGCGTACGGGTGGGCCGCGATGAGTCAGACGGAATGGCTCATAGCCGTCCCAGTGATAGATCATCGAGACGTATTTGTTCGGATCGTCCCAGTTGTGATCGAGTGCCCACACCGCGAAGTCGAAGAAGTACTCCGGCAGGTAATGCGGGTCCTTCATATACGCATCGCCGATCTCGGTTTGCCAGATGCCTCTCGCCGGTCCGTTCTTCACATACCGCTGATACAGCTCGTCGAGATCGCGCACACCGAGGTAGTGAGTGTCGAGATAGTCGACCCAGTCCAGCATGCGTTCGTTCGATGCAGGACTTCTGTACTCGAGCCACTTACAGTAATTGGACAGACCGCCCTGATCGGGCCACCCGCCGTAGACGATATAGGCGTTGTACTTGCGGATAATGCGGGCAGCGGGCAGATGCACTCGCTCCACGTAATCCTGCATGGCACGCTCGTACGGCTTCTCGTGCTTGCCGTCCTTGCTGAAGGTCGGACCGTGCCAGAACGTCGCCTGCTGCGCGCCGCCAGACAACGTTCCGGCCGCCTCATTCCAGATCTGGAAGTAGCGCAGATTGAACGGCGGAGCGGAGTACTTGCGCACGGCAGCCTCGACATAGCGCGTCCACGCGCCGACATCCATCGGCGCGGAATTGCTGTCGCCGGGAACAGTGGCGTTCCACGGCGCCGTATAGCCGAGCAACAGCAGCGACTTGATGCCGTTGCGATTGTTCAAGAGCAGCGCTGTCGGAAGATCGGCGTCGAATTGCGAGCCGGTTTTGTCGACACGCATGGGTGCTCTCGGCGATTCCGGCTGCCCAGGGCCCACCGAATCGCGCCCCCATGTGATACCCATTTGACGCCACATTTCGACGTCACGGCTTGCGCCTGCCCATCCGTTCGCGCCGATCAGATCTGTGATCCTGCGACCGCCGCTGCTGCCCGTTTGCGGCGCGGCGCTTCCTGACGGCGATGTCTTGCCGTACGCGAGCGGTATCGCGGCGCCAAGGAGGCCCGCAATGGTTCGCAACGCCCGACGTCTGCCGGCACTCTTTCGAATGCGATACATTGGCCTGCCTACCGACATGCGTTAGCTCGCCGACGCGCGGGCCGGCACGCCCGACAACCGAACGCCCGCCTGCCCCTTGAGGATCTCGAGCACCGTCTGCGCCGTCACATCCCAGCGGAATTCGCGCGCCCGCGCGAATCCCATTGTCTTGTAGCGTTGACGGAGTGCGTCGTCGGTCATCATGAGCGATATCTTTTTGGCAATGTCGTCTGCGGACGTCGCGTCGCAATACAGCGCCGCATCTCCGCACACTTCGGGTATCGACGTCCGCGAAGAAGCGACGACCGGACATCCGCAGTACATGGCCTCAAGCGGCGGCAAGCCGAATCCTTCGTATAGCGACGGAAACACCAGACAGCCCGCGTTTTCATAGAGCGCCTTGAGTTCGCCGTCAGTCACGAAACCGGCCCACACCACTTTCTCCGACTGCGGCTTTTCCTCAGCCAGTTCGCTGTTGAAAATGCGCGCATTCTTTCCGCCGACCACGACGAACTTCACATGGTCGAGATGGCCGAGCTTCTCAATTGCTTCCAGCACGCGTTGCAGGTTCTTGCGCGGATCGAGACTCCCGACCACTACGCAATACGCGTCCTTGACGAGACTCAGGCGCTCCAATACCGCGGGCTCCGACGTCACGCGGTCGAGATGATCCGCTGCCGGATGCACGACTGCGACTCGCGACTCATCGATTTTCAGGTGATGGCAAATACGCGATCGGGAGAACTTCGACACGGTCAGGATCGTTGGCGCCATGCGCGGCAACATGAAAAAGCAGAGGCGATACCACAGCAAGAACTTCTTCGAGAATCCGCCGGGTACGTCATACACCGCCATGTCGTGAACCATGACGACCTGGCGGCGCTTGAACAGCGGACTCATGTTGCACAGATTCAGAAGCGTGACGCCTCTCGCGGCGATGGGCAGCGTGATCTGCTCCCATAGCGTGCCGCGCAGCCACGAAAAGCGCCGTTGCCATTTCAACAGCGCCCCCGGCTCTCTCGCATTGCGCGGGACGTAGATCTCGAGCTGCTCGCCTGCGGGAACCCGCATTTGCATCGCTCTCGTCAATTCATACGCGACTCTCTGAACACCCGTGACGGGTTGCGAAGTAAATTTCCCGTTAATTGCAAACGCCATCTGCTTCTCCGTTTTGCGAATTCATCGACGACAGTGGCAACTCGCTCACGTCCGGAGAGGTGCGCTGGTCGGATCGGCATCGCCGTAATCGCTGGCGTAGTTCGTCGCATATCCATAGGTGCGAGTACTGCGCCGAAGCGGAATGCCGTTGAACACAGCGCCTGCAATGCGTCCCTCGGCGCGCTCCATCTTCTTGATCGTGTCTTCGATCTCTTCCTCGCTCTGCATGCCCGAGCGCAAAACCAGCAGCGATGCACCGGCTTCGCTTGCAATGATCGACGCGTCGGTGACTGCGAGGAACGGCGGCGTATCGAAGATCACCAGGTCGAATTGCGCGCTAAGGCGTTCGAGTACTTCCTTGAAACGCGGCCTTGCGAGCAATGCGGCGGGGTTGTCCGGACGCGATCCGCATGAGAGGAACGACAAGCCTTCAATACCCGTGTGACGCAGCGCATTGCGTAGCGGCATCCGGTCGGAAAGCACTTCGGAAAGCCCGCCACGATTGCTCTGATTGAAGAGCGATGCGAGATGACCGCGGCGCATATCCGCATCGATAAGAAGAACGCGTGCGCCGATCTCTGCCTGCAAGGTCGCGATATTGGCCGCGACAAAGCTCTTCCCTGCCGACGGCGTCGGCCCAATCACCATCAGAATGTTGTTGCGTGCATGCGCCAGATCGCGCGCCAGCGAAGTGCGCACTGCTCGCAGCGCCTCGACGGAGTTATCGTTGGGGAAGCGTTCGGCCAGTACCCTGTTGCCGCCGGCCGCCACCTGTATTTCGGACGCACCGCCCGCCACCGGCTGCGGCAATCCGGCCCGCGCCGCGGCACCGGGCAATGACTTGGCGCCTGGACTGGTTCTGTCGAGCAACGACTGCTGCTGACTGAACAGGATCTCGCCGAACACCGGCACACTCATTCTGCGTTCGACATAACGCGGATCGGTAACGCCCGTCAGCACATGGCGGCGCATGAACACCAGCACGATGCCCGAGACGATGCCGAGTGCGAGACCGCCTGGCAGCACGAGAATCGGCTGAGGTTTCACCGGACGATGCGGCGTGATTGCCTGGTCGACGATATGCGCGCCGCCGGTAGTACTTGCGCGACGCACCTGCAATTGCTCAGCCTTTTGCACCATGCCCAGATAGATCGTCTCCGCGACTTTCTGCGCGCGCAGAAGATCGACGCTCTGGCGTTCGGAAGCGGGCATACCGTTGAAGTGGCCGCTGAAATTCGCTTTCGCGCTATTGAGCTGCGCGAGTTGCGTGTCGACGCTCTGCACCCAGCGGCTCTGCGGCGTATAGCGCTCGAGAAGCTGTGTGCGCTGCAATTGCAGTGTCGCGATCTGCCGGTCGATGTCGAGACCGCCTTGCAGGTAGGCTTGCGCCTCGGCCGTCGGCTGCATCGATTGCGAGTTGGCGCGGAATGACTTAAGCGCTTCTTCCGCCTTTCTCAGGTCGCCGAGCAGACGCGGAAGTTCTCCGTTGATGAACGCGAGCGTCGTCGTATCGTTGAGCTGGCGGCTCGCGATTGCCGTCGCCAGGTACTGTTGACCCAACGCATTGGCGACTTCCGCAGCCTTTGCCGCACTCTTGTCGGTGTACTCGATCTGCACAAGACCCGAGTCTTTCACTTTGTCGCCGACCTTGATGAGCGCGTCGAAACGCTTGATGGCGTCCACCGCGTTCCAGCGTACGACCGTGAACTCAGTGCCAGGCCGCGCGACCAGTGCATCGACGCGCATCGAAATGCCGTTGCTCGATACCGCTTTGCCGACCGTGCCCTGGAGGAATACCTGATCCTGCGGACCGCGCAACTCGTACGTGTTGTCGTCGCGGGCAACCAGCGTCATTTTTTCTTCTTCGAGATCTTTGGGAACGTCGAGCGCGCCGATCTTTACCTGCTCGCCTCCCCATGCGTATGACTTGAGTCCGAGCCATGGCCGCGAGGGCTCGCCAGGCGTCGCGAACTTCTCCGCGATATCGCCGAGCAGCGGCAGCTTGCGCGGCGTCACGGAGACGTCGAAGCGGAAGCGCTGAATAACCGGTTCGAGCACCGAGCGGCTGCGGATCACGCCCATTTCCGTCACAGGAGACGGAGCTGGCGGAGGCATGTTCTCCTGATTCTGGAGTGCGAGGCCGAGTGCATTCGGTTCTGGCGGATCGACGCGAATGAGTACATCCGCGGAATAGATCGGCGACGCAATCAGCAAATAGGCGGCGGCCAGGCTGAAAACGACGACCGTTGTCAGCACGATCTCCCAGATATGGTCGCGCATGAGACGGAGCATGGCGCTCGCGCTAAGCTGTCCACGCTCTGTACTGGCAGTGCCAGGGAGCGAATTCAGAGGATAGTAGTCCACCGGTTTGATCCTTCCATGTTTGATGGGCACAGTAATGAGTCGACACCGCCTTGGCTGCACCAACGGTCCACAGTCCAGAGCCGTCTCCGGCAGGAATGCGTATGGCGTAGCGCGACGCGTGGTCGAAGCTACGTCATGGTCTTGCCAAGCCAAGTGGCTGTCCACCTGCTTGAACGATCAAAGGCTGCACCGCCAACAGCACGGCTCGCCCCGTCTCCAGACTTCGAATCCCCCAATCTCCGGACAACGGCTTTACGCCGCGCACCGCGTTTTATTTGGTTCTACAAATGGTTCGCTTGTTCAATGAAGCGCTGAGCGAATCGTCGAGTCGCCAATACGCAGTCCGGCCCCGGACTTGCGTGAGCGTTGCCTCGTCGTACTTCGTCAGTGCACGGCACTTCGGGACACGGCAATAACTACACCTCAATGGAACCATCCACGCCAAAAGGTGAAGATATTGCGCATTGCTGGCATTCCATAGCGCCTACCGCGGCAACCGCTATTTCTGCAGATGTTGCAGTGAAGCATAGCGCTCGTGCGAATGAGTGGATCGATAGCGGCATAAATTCGGGTGCTAATGGCCGATTCCGCCGAAGCGATTTCCGCGCAACACCCCATCCAGAAAGTGTTGTAGCTATGTGCAATGGATGTAACAGAGTGATACGCGTTAGCCAATTTTCTGTCACTAACATTTAGTGACACTTCAGAGGGTTGATCGCGGCATTCAATGCACGTTGCGCCCCCAGCGGCCTTGTCGGACGGGCTTCTCGGGCGAAAGAGCACTGCGACCCTTATTAGCGGCTTCTGAATTATGCTAAGCAAATCTTGCTGCTTTGCACTGCCTTTTGTATGGCTTTATTTAGCCAGGCAAGGTAACAATTTCCCCAATCATCACTATTGCGCCAAAACACCATCGATTACCGGCCAGGTTCGCAAGGGTGATTTGAGTACGTTAATCTCGTCACGTAGACAGTGATTCACCCTGTTTGGAGAACTAAGCGTGACAACTTCCACCGACTTTCTTTCGTCGTATCTTGATACGCACCGCAGCGGCCCAAGAGTGGCGACACGGAAACCTGCAAAGCACATTGGACTACTGGTGTCGCAGGAATGCTCGATGGCGACTGCTGGAGCAATCGGCGACGCGTTCCGGCTCGCAAACGAATTGTCTGAAGGCGCGACCGACGACTCACCCTATCGTCTTTCAGTACTTTCTGAAAGCGGCGGGCTCGTGACCAGTTCCTCCGGCATTTCGATCTGGACCCAAAGCATCGAGCGCAATCGGCTCGGTGACTTCCATGCATTGTTTGTCGCGTGCCGCGACGCTGCGCGGGCACTGGAGTCGAATGACCGCCTGCTCTCATGGATAGCGCGCCAAGGCTCTATTGCGTCGTTCGACATTCAGCAAGGCGCGAACCTGGTGGTCATTTGCAAGGACCCGTTGCATTCCACCGTGCCGATCTTCCTGTTCGACGATGCGCCGACCACGACCCGTCCCAACAGCGCGACGCCGACCGATCTTGCGCTCGCGCAAATCGAACGCGACCTGAGTACCGAAGTCGCGCGGAAGATCGCCGACACGCTGCAAACCACCTACGTCGAGTCGGACAAATTCGAACTGGACGATGCGAGCATTACGACGACAACGGAGAAGATCCGTGAGTCGGCGCGGTGGATCAAGGAGAACTACAGCAATCCTATTTCCGTCGCGAAAGCCGCGGAGTGCGCGGCAATGAGCAAGCGCAACTATCAGCGCCGGTTCAAGTTCGAGTTCGGCATGACGCCCCTCGAGTACTTGCTGCGCACACGCTTCGAAGTCGTCCGCGCAATGCTGCGCAATACCGATCTGCCCGTCGACAAGATCGCGCGGCGTTGTGGAATGGGCGACGGCAATCGTCTCGGCCGCCTTTTCAAGGAACGCTATGGAATGTCTCCCACGCAATTCCGCGCGCAGCAGCGCCTGGAAGTCGCGGAACGATGCGTGGCAATCGACGATTGACGATTGACGGCTAATGCCAGTGTGAGCGGGAGCCGCGCCACTCATATATAGAGCGATAGCGCGCCGTCCCCGCTGGCCCTGGCAGGCTACGCACGCCGATTGAGCGTCGAGCCGCTATTCAAAAGGGACCGGACAATGACAACAACGAAGTCTGTACAGTTCTCCAACACCGCCGATATGCCGGAGGACACCGCGAGCCACCACTTGGCGCCGCGCAAGGAATCTCCGGCTAGACGGCTAAAAGAAGCAGCCAAGTCGATGCTGCCGGCACCGATATTTCTGAGCCTGCTGCATCACAAGGAAATTGGCCGCTATCCGAACCTGCTGCGCCCCACTACGTTCAACGAAAAGATCCTGCAGAAAAGCCTGCGGCCCGACCCGTGGTTCGTCGAGCTGACCGACAAGCTGACGGTCCGCGAGTATGTTGCGAGGAAAATCGGCGAACAGCACGTCATACCGTTGCTGGCTACGCCCGACGTCTTCACGAAAAAAGTATTCGACGCGCTGCCTAATGCATTCGTCATGAAGGCCAACCACGGCAGCAGTTACGTCGAGGTGGTCAAGGATAAATCGGCAACATCGTTCGAGAAACTGCGGGATCTCGCGAACTACTGGCTGTCGCTCGATTTCTACAAGATCGCGCGCGAAAGACACTATCGGCAGATCAAGCCACGCATCTTCTTTGAGCAACTGCTGCTCGACGAAAGCGGCAAGATTCCTGCCGACTACAAACTGCACTGCTTTGGCGGAAGAAGCGGACGCCCGATCATCTACATTCTGGTGATTTCGGACAGATTTGGCGGGAATACGCGGGGGGACGTCTATGACGTCGACTGGAATCATCTCGACATAGCGATTGGCTACTACAAGCGCAGCCCGATACCGGCGCCGCGTCCCGAGAATCTCGAGGCCATTCTGCACGCGGCCACGAGACTTTGCGAAGACTTCGACTACGTTCGCGTCGATCTATACGCGCCGGATAACCGCGTTTATTTCGGTGAGCTAACTTTCACTCCCGGCGCGGGTGTTCTGCCTTTTACGCCAGACAAGATCGACTACGAGTGGGGGAAACTGGTGCCGCAGAGCTTCTGCCGCTGATATAAACCTGGCCTCGCCCGACAAGTGAGGCGAGAACCAGGTTCATTGCAACAGCATCTTTAGACGTCGTTCAGGTGTCCGCGTGGCCGGACGTGAAGCTGGTGAACGCGTTGTACGGTGCGTCGATTGCCTTACCGTCGACCATTATGCCGTACGTGTTGTTTCCGCTATCCAGAACGTAGTACATGACCGACTGGATGTTGTGGGTCTTTCGGGCATTGTAGAACGCGGCGAGTCTGTCCGAGATGTAAGTCCCGCGATAGCTCTCCGACTTCTCCGGCCCGGTGTTCCACTCGGTGACAATCAGCGGCACGCCGTAGCGGGCCTTGCAATACGTGGCCAAGTCGAAGCCCGGTCCCGCACCGTCGGTGCCGACGTTGAACAGGTCGCCGTATACTTCATAGTTGTGCCACGTCGTGACGTCCCAACGCACCGTCGGATGGCCCCCGCTGCCGTCCGGCTGCCGGCCTTCCCATAGTGCATCCGAGGCGCCCACGTCCGCCACGCAGAAATTGATCCCGCACTTCGCGGACGGCTGCGCCGACTTCACGCCGTCGATCATGCCGCGCATGACACCGCGCATGATCGGCCAGTTCTGATTGTTGAAGTCGCTCGCCTTCGAACCCGCGTACGTGAAGTCCACCACGGTTGCGTCTTGTCGCGTCAACTCGTTGCCGCACTCGTAAATCGTCACGCCATACGGCTTCAACGCGTTAGCGACGGTTGCGCCGACCGAATAACCGCGATTGTAGGCAACGGATTCGCTGCCCATCAGGCCGCCCGATTCATACACGCCCTGGTCGATCAGCACGAGCAGCGTAAGTCCTGCCGACTGAAACGCTTGCGCAAGCTTGACGACCGCATTCAGATCTTTCGGATCGTCGGTCACGCCAACGCGATAGCTCGTGCAATTCATCCCCTTCAGAATCGACACGACCTGTTCCGGCGTATACGTGTAGTCAGCGTGTCCGTTCATACCGTAGAAGCTGCCCGGAATGGGCGCCACGTCGATACGCGGGTCGCTGCAATGCAGCCATTTTTCGGGCACATCATCCGCGTTCACATAGAACTGACCGCCGGTGCCGCAATGCCATATCTTGCCGCCATACCAGAGCACGAGCGACACGCTATACGTATTGCCGACCGTCGAGCCGTTGCGGTAAATCACGCCGTTGACGAGCGTCCACACGTCGCCGTAACCGTCAATGATCGAAGCGGCTCCCGGCATCACCGTACCGTTTGCCGAGGCGTTCGCGGCCGAGACTTTCGCCATTGGACTCGCGGAGGCCTTTGCTGTTGAACCCGTGCTGCCGTCGCCGGAGCCACCGCCGCCGCACGCGCTGAGAAGATAGCTGCCGGCCAGGGCCGTCAAGCCGCCGAGGAATTGTCGTCGTTTCACCATGTTTGTTTTTCCCACTGTCGAGAAAGTTCTCGATAAAAAATCAAAAGATGAGTTTGTGAAGTTCGGTAGAACCTGCGATTATTCAAAAAAACAATTGTTATTAATTCGTTGTGCTTATCTATGCACAATTGCATGCTGCGCCATCGGCACTTTGCATAAGTGCGATCACATTGCCGGAGACAACGTGGAATAAATCGGTTGGCGGTAGAAAAAGCTCCGCCCGTCGCGATGCGCTCGACGCCGCGATTCGTTAATGGACCACCTGGAAACGCCACTGCGAGACAGCTGTTACCGGTCACTCGCTCGGAAAGTTGTTCGCTTCTCCGTGGCGACCGGGGTAAATCGTACCCGGTAATGCTGGACAGGTCACACGGAAATCGGTGCTTTTGGGGCAAAAAGCAGGAATCTTTCCGAGAACTTCGCGTAACGCAAAAATTCCTGCTTTCAGATGATGATCGGAAGATTAGATGGACGGCGCGTTAGTGCATCCGACCCTAGGACAATTGTTCTCTTTTCCATCAGCTTGCAGTAAGTCTTTCTTTCTAGCGCAGAAGTGGTGCACGCCATAGGAAAAATTAACCATCATCAGACGAAAGCCGATCTAACAACGCACGCCGCCTAGGCAACGACGGATGGAATTTTCCGCATTCAATCATCCGACGAAATTTCCTTTCTCGTGGTTAACGCTATTCGAGCGCATTCAAGCGGGGTGCGAGTCGTTGGCAACTGACAAAAACAACCTAGCGTTCGCAAACTGGGCAACAAGCAAGGCTCTCAACAAGCGAGATTAAAACCTCCCTCGCAAATAGATATATAAGCACCTGACAGCATGCATTAATGGCTATTTGACCTATTAGCAAACCCGCACACCGCATCAAGAACACGACAACTGCGTTTAGTGCGTCAACACACGTACGCGCCGATCGCGCCGCTATAGTGTTGAGTGCCGTGCGCTAATCCCCTCACACCGACCCTTGTTTCTCTTGCGCCGCGGCCATCTGCACACTACCTTCGTTGTACATACTCTGGTGACTATCGGATAGTGTCCGCGAATCGATCCTGCAAACATGCTCTTGCGCCTCTGTCGGCGCTTCTATTCGGCGCTCTCGCCGGCTTTTCTTCTTGCGCACAGGCGCAGGAGTTCTCGCTACTGGCGGGTCCCCTTTTTAGTGCAGGCTCGAATACCTACTCGTGGAGCGCGACGTATCGCGAAGGTTTGGGGCGCTACGCAGCGTGGAGCTTTTCCTGGCTCAACGAAGGGCATCTGCCCAACCATCATCGTGACGGACAGGCGCTGCAAGCTTGGGGACGTATGCCGCTATGGAACGATCGCCTCGAATTGTCGGCGGGCGCCGGGCCATACCGGTACTTCGACACCACCGCGGCAAGCGCCGGGGGCGATTATTCGAACACCCACGGCTGGGGCGTATTGGCTAGCCTGCGCGCCGCCTATTATTTCGACCGACGCTGGATTGCCCTCGCCCAACTGAATCATGTACATGCGTTCGGCGGTCCCAACACGACCGCACTGCTATTCGGCGTCGGTTATCAACTCGAGGCGTCCGGCGAGCCGGGCCCGCGCGAGCGACCCGTACCGCGAAGCTCGAACGTGACCAACAACGAGCTAACAGTCATGTTCGGCAAAACGATCCTCAACAGCAACGAGTCAGAATCGGCGAGTGCGGGAAGCCTTGAATACCGGCGCGGCTTATGGCGCTATGTCGACGTGAGCGCGTCATATCTGCACGAAGGCGGCCACATTCAATCGCGGCGCGACGGCGTCGCCGTGCAGTTATGGGCAACGCGCGCATTCTTCGGCGACAGCCTCACGTTATCGGCGGGCGTTGGTCCTTATGTTGCGATCACGCAGACCGACAACCTTCCGCAAGACCGCACGGGCGACGGCCGCGTTTCCGCGCTCTTCGCCGTGTCCGCGAGCTATCGGTTCGGCTCGCGCTGGCTCGCCCGCGTGACGTGGAATCGCGTGGTCACCCGCTATAACCGCGATACGGATTTGATCGAGGGCGGCATCGGTGTGCGGTTTTGATCTCGCGCCATCGGGCACCGAGCACGCGCGAACGTAAGCGACATCCGCTGCTAGCCGCGGCGTTGCTGCTGCGGCACCTGCCGGCCCGCCCGCAGATTCATCCGTCGATCGCGAACTAACTGCCACGGCCGCAACGCATACGCGAGCGAAGCAAAGCCGCTCCATACATGCACCAGCCGCGTGAACGGGAAGATCAGAAACACCGTCATGCCGAGCACCATATGCGCCTTGAAAACCCAGCTCACGCCGTCGAGCAGTTGCACCGCGCCTGACCTGAACGTCACGATGTGCTGCGCCCAGCCGGCGAGCCTGAGCATCGTACTGCCATCAAGATGTTGCGCGGACAACGGAATCGTGCCAAGCCCCAAAACCAGTTGCACCCACAACAACACGAGCAGAACAATGTCGCTCGTCTTCGACGTCGCGCGAATACGCGGATCGCCGAGACGCCGGCGCAACAACAGCGTCACGCCGATCAGCGCGAGCAGGCCGGCAATTCCGCCGGAGACCATCGCGACGATCTGCTTCGTGCCCGCGCTGATGAACGGCTCGTACACGAAGTGCGGCGTCAACATGCCGAAGAAGTGCCCGAATAGCAGGAACAGCACGCCGATATGAAACAGATTACTGCCGCAACGCAGCGTGCCGGAGCGCAGTAGCTGCGACGAATCGCTTTTCCACGTGTACTGCTCGCGGTCGTAGCGCAGCAGGCTGCCGACCAGAAACACCGTGACGCAGACATAGGGATAGATGCCGAAGAGAAGCGTGTCGATAGCAGTCATAGCAAGCCTTCCTTGCGCACAGCGAAAGAAGTGGCGTCGCGCCGAACGAACTGAATGGTCCGAACATCGGGCGCGTAATGCGAACCGCTTGGCGAGCATCCGCCAAATGCGTCGGGCTCGCGCCATTCGTCATCGATCGCAGGTTCGGCAGGCGCTCGCGCAACGGCATCGGGCGGCTGCACCGGCTCGCCCGCGAGATCCAGCGTCGCCGCCACCGCTGCGGCATAGGGACTGTGCTGACACACGAGCGCCGCATGAATCGATTGCAACAGATGCGCCATCTCGGCCAGGAACTCGCGCGCCGTATGCTGCGGCTGCATCGCGGCGAATTCGAGAACGACCGGCAGGTAATCCGGCAATTCATCGGCGGTGAGAAACATACCTTGTTGTGCGTACGTTTGTTGCAGATCGATCAGCGCGGGACCGCGCTCGCGCGAATCGCCGTGCACATGTTCGAATAGATGAAGCGACGTTCGCCGTCCGCGATCGAATGTGTCGACATATAGCGCTTCGGCGTCCAGCGCGTCGGCGTCTTGCAGAGTGTCGATCAGCGAGACGACGGCTTCACGGCTCTCGTCGGAAAGCGCCCGCTCTGATGACTGCAGCGCAACGCGCAGATCCGGCAAAGCCGCGCGCAGCTCGGCGCCGGGATAGTCCAGTAACGCCGCCAGCACGCGAGCGGCCACATGATGAGCGTCACTATTCATGTCGGCCCGTTTCATACCTGCTCCCTGATCGGAATGGTGCGTCTCTTCTTGCCGCCGAACAGGCTTGTCTCGCCAACGCCATCCGAACATCCGTTGCCGAATGAGAAGCCGCAACTACCCTTCAGGTCATAAAGGTTCTCCGCGTATTCACGATGCGTGCCCGGCACCATAAAGCGGTCCTCATAACTTGCGAGCGCCATGACGCGGTACATGTCTTCCACTTCGTCGCGGCTCAAGCCGACCTGCTCGAGCACGGCCAGATTCTCGCAGCCGTCGACATGCTTGCCGCGCTGATACGTGCGCATTGCCAGCATTCGTTCGAGTGCGCGGATCACCGGCGCTTCGTCTCCGGCAGTCAGCAGATTGGCAAGGTACTTGACCGGAATACGCAGTTGCGTGACGTCGGGTATTTCGCCGTTCGCGCTTATATGTCCTTCGCTTGCCGCGGTGGTGATCGGCGACAGAGGCGGCACGTACCAGACCATCGGCAGCGTGCGGTACTCCGGGTGCAAGGGTAATGCGACTTTCCACTCCATCGCCATCTTGTAGACGGGGCTTTTCTTCGCCGCTTCGAGCCACGCGTCCGGAATGCTATCGGCGCGCGCCTGAGCAATTACGCGCGGATCGTGTGGATCGAGAAACACGTCGAGTTGCGCCTGATACAGGTCAGTCTCATGTTCTACCGACGCCGCCTTTTCAATTTCGTCCGCGTCGTATAACAGCACGCCGAGATAACGAATGCGCCCGACGCAGGTTTCCGAACACACCGTTGGCTGACCGCTTTCAATTCGCGGATAGCAGAAGATGCACTTCTCCGCCTTGCCGGACTTCCAGTTGTAATAGATCTTCTTATACGGACATCCCGACACGCACATGCGCCATCCGCGGCATTTGTCCTGGTCGATCAATACAATGCCGTCTTCTTCGCGCTTATAAATTGAACCCGAAGGACAACTCGCGACGCACGCCGGATTCAGGCAATGCTCGCACAAGCGCGGCAAGTACATCATGAAGGTGTTCTCGAACTGACCGTAGATGTCCTTCTGCACGTCGTCAAAGTTCTTGTCCTTACTGCGCTTCTCGAACTCGCCGCCGAGAATCTCCTCCCAGTTCGGCCCCCACTCGATCTTCTGCATCCGCTTGCCTGTGAGCAGGCTGCGCGCTCGCGCAACAGGCGGCGCCTTGCTTTCCGGCGCGGCCTGCAAGTGCTCGTAGTCGAACGTGAACGGCTCGTAATAGTCGTCGATTTGCGGCAGATTCGGATTCGCAAAGAGCCGCGACAGCACCTTGAGCCGGCTCCCTTGGCGCGGTTCAATCGAACCGTCCGCATTGCGTTTCCAGCCGCCGTTCCATTTGTCCTGGTTCTCCCACTGCTTCGGATAGCCAATGCCCGGCTTCGTCTCCACATTATTGAACCACGCGTATTCGACGCCCTCGCGGCTCGTCCAGACGTTCTTGCACGTCACCGAACACGTATGGCAGCCGATGCACTTGTCGAGGTTGAGCACCATGCCGATCTGTGCGCGAATTTTCATGTGCGATCTCCGTGTGTCGCGATAACCGGTTCGTCGTCGAGCCAGTCGACTTTCGCCATCTTGCGCACGACAACGAATTCGTCGCGATTCGTGCCGATGGTCCCGTAGTAGTTAAAGCCGTAGCTAAGCTGCGCATAGCCGCCGATCATATGCGTGGGCTTAAGCACAATGCGCGTGACCGAGTTGTGAATGCCGCCGCGTGTTCCGGTTATTTCAGAACCGGGTACATTCACGATCTTCTCCTGCGCGTGATACATCATCACCATGCCGGGATTCACGCGTTGACTCACTACCGCACGCGCGGCAATCGCGCCATTGATGTTGAACAGTTCAACCCAGTCGTTATCTTCGATGCCGGCCCTTTTAGCGTCGTCTTCGCTGAGCCAGATCACCGGGCCGCCGCGATTGAGCGTGAGCATGAGAAGGTTGTCGGCATACGTGCTGTGAATGCCCCATTTCTGATGCGGTGTAATGAAATTGAGCGCGATCTCCGTGTGCCCATTCGGCTTGCGGCCACGCATCGGCGATGCGGCTTTCAGATCCACCGGCGGACGATAACTCACGAAGCTCTCGCCAAATTCGCGCATCCACGAATGATCCTGATAGAACTGCTGGCGGCCCGTCAGCGTGCGCCACGGAATCAATTCATGCACGTTGGTATAGCCGGCCGTGTACGACACTTTCTCGCTTTCCACACCGCTCCAGGTCGGCGAAGAAATGATCTTGCGCGGCTGCGCCTGAACATCGCGATAACGAATCTTCTCGTCCTCGCGATGCAGCGCGAGATGCGCGTGATGGCGGCCCGTGATTTTCGAAAGCGCGTCCCACGCTTTTACCGCGACATGGCCGTTCGTTTCGGGCGCGAGCATCAGCACGACTTCGCATGCGTCAATATCGCTGTCGATCTTCACGAGTCCGCGCGTCGCGCCTTCTTCATTGACGATGCCGTTCAGTTCGGCGAGTTGCGCGGTCTCCGTACCGGTCTGCCACGCAATGCCCTTGCCGCCGTTGCCGAGCTTGTCCATCAGCGGGCCAAGAGCCGTGAAGCGGCGGTATACGTTCGGATAATCGCGTTCGACCACGCTCACCTGCGGCGCGGTCTTGCCGGGTACGAGTTCACACTCGCCGCGTTTCCAGTCGCGCACATCGTACGGTTGCGCGAGTTCGGCGGGCGTGTCGTGCATTAGCGGCGTGAGCACGACTTCTTTCTCGACGCCGAGATGACCGATGCAGACTTCGCTAAAAGCCTTCGCAAAGCCTTTATAGATCTCCCAGTCGCTGCGCGCCTGCCATGCCGGATCGACTGCGCTCGACAGCGGATGAATGAACGGATGCATGTCGCTCGTATTCAAATCGTTCTTTTCGTACCACGTCGCGGTCGGCAGCACGATGTCCGAATAGAGACACGTCGTGCTCATCCGGAAGTCGAGCGTGACGAGCAGATCGAGTTTGCCTTCCGGCGCCGTGTCGTGCCATGTGACTTCGCGCGGCTTTGCGTCGTCGTCGCCGAGATCTCGGCCTTGCACGCCGTGAGTCGTGCCGAGCAGATGCTTGAGGAAGTACTCGTGCCCCTTGCCCGACGAGCCAAGCAAATTGGAACGCCAGACGAACATGTTGCGTGGCCAGTTGTCCGGATGATCCGGATCCTCGCAACTCATCTTCAGCGTGCCGTCTTTCAGCCTTCGCGCGACATAGGCTTTTGCATCGATGCCCGCTGCCTGTGCGTCGCGCGCCACCTGCAATGGATTGGTCTGCAATTGCGGCGCCGACGGCAACCAGCCCATGCGTTCGGCGCGCACGTTATAGTCGATTAACGAGCCGCCGTCGTGCGCGCGATCCGCGAGGGGCGAACGAATTTCTTCTACGCGGAGTTTTTCATAGCGCCATTGATCCGTATGCGCGTAGAAGAAGCTGGTGGAATTCATCTGCCGCGGCGGCCGAATCCAGTCGAGTGCAAAAGCGAGCGGCGTCCAGCCCGTTTGTGGACGCAGCTTCTCCTGACCGACGTAGTGCGCCCAGCCGCCGCCGCTTTGACCGATGCAGCCGCACAGCATCAGCATGTTGATCACGCCGCGATAATTCATATCGCTGTGATACCAGTGATTCATTGCGGCGCCGATAATCACCATCGACTTACCCTGCGTCCGGTCCGCATTGTCCGCAAATTCGCGCGCCACTAAAATGGCCTGCTCGCGCGGCACGCCGGTTATGCGCTCCTGCCACGCAGGCGTATACGGCACGTCGTCGTTGTAATCGCGCGCGCCGCCGAAGCCGCGATTCACGCCGTAGTTAGCGGCCAACAGATCGAACACGGTGGCGACGAGTACTTCGCGGCGCTCGCCGTTCTTGCCGAGTGCAATGCGCGCGACCGGCACCTCGCGCACGAGTACATCGGCGTGTTTGCTTGCGGTGAAATGCGGCGTGTCGATGCCGCCGAAGTACGGAAAGCCGACCGTGACAACCTCATGCGCTTGCGCGCCGTCTTCCGCGACGGAGAGCTTCAGCTTCACTTCTGCGCCATGCCGCGCTTCTTTTGCTTGGAGATTCCAGCGCCCTGCGTCGCCGCGGCCTTCCGCGCCCCAGCGAAAGCCGATCGAACCATTCGGCAACACGAGCTTGCCGTCGACGTTGAACGCGACCGTCTTCCACTCGGGGTTATTGTCCTGGCCGAGCACGCCGTTGAAATCGTCGGCGCGGAGATAGCGGTCCGGCACCATGATGCGGCGGCCGTCGGCCAGCGTCTGCTCTTTTAGTTGCACGAGCAACGGTAGATCGGTATAGCGGCGCGCATAGTCGTCGAAGTACGCGCTGCGCCGCTCGAAATAGAACTCGCGCAGAATTACGTGGCCCATCGCCATCGCGAGCGCGGCGTCGGTGCCCTGGCGCGGGTGCATCCACAGGTCCGCCAGTTTGCTGACTTCCGCATAGTCGGGCGTGACCGCGACGGTCTTCGTGCCGCGATAGCGAACCTCGGTGAAGAAATGCGCGTCGGGCGTGCGCGTCTGCGGCACATTCGAGCCCCACGCAATGATGTAACTCGAGTTGTACCAGTCAGCCGATTCCGGCACATCGGTCTGCTCGCCCCACGTTTGCGGACTCGAAGGCGGCAGATCGCAATACCAGTCGTAGAAACTCATGCAGACGCCGCCGATCAGACTCAAATAGCGGCTGCCCGCTGCATAGCTGACCATCGACATCGCCGGAATCGGCGAGAAGCCGATAATGCGATCCGCCCCATGCTTCCTGATCGTATAGACGTTGGCCGCGGCGACGATCTCATTGACTTCGTCCCAGCTCGCACGCACAAACCCACCGAGGCCGCGCTGACGCTGATAGTCGCGACGTTGCGCGTCGTTCTCCACCACCGCCGCCCATGCATCGACGGCACTCATCGCCACCGCACGCGCGGCGCGCCAATGCTTGAGCAGCCGCGCTCGCACGAGCGGATACTTGACGCGGTTCGCGCTATACAGATACCAGCTATAGCTCGCACCACGCGCGCAGCCGCGCGGCTCGTGATTCGGCAGCTCGGCGCGCGTACGCGGATAATCGGTCTGCTGCGTTTCCCACGCGACGATGCCGCCTTTCACGTGAATCTTCCACGAGCATGAGCCTGTGCAATTCACGCCATGTGTCGAGCGCACCACCTTATCGTGCTGCCAGCGTGCGCGGTACGCGTCTTCCCAAGTGCGGTCCTCTCCGGTCGTCACGCCGTGGCCTTGCGCGAAGCGTTGCTTGCGCTGCGAGAAGTATTTAAGTCTGTCGAGAAAGTGGCTCATTGTGTAGGTCCGTTTTCGATTAACACGACATGCCCGCATTGCGGCGCGCGTAGAACCACCACGTGAGCCCAATGCACAGCAAATAGAAAACAATGAAGCAGTACAACGCGAGTTCCGGGCCGCCGGTCATCAGAATGGAACTGCCATAACTCTTCGGAATAAAGAACCCGCCGTACGCGCCGATTGCGCCTGCAAAACCAATTGCGGCCGCGCCTTCGGTACTGCCTTCACGTGTCGCATCGGCGAGCGCATTCGCATCGCCCGCGGGCACGCCACACAGGCGCAGATTCGAAAAGATCACCGGAATCATGCGGAACGTCGAACCGTTGCCGATGCCGGTCGTGAAAAAGAGCAGCAGGAACATCGCAAAGAAGCCTGTGAAGCTGCCATCGCGCGGACCCCAGGCGAGCGAGAACGACGAGCCGCCCGTCTTTGGCAGAAAGTACAGAACGCCGACGACCGCGAGCGCCATCACGACGAAATTCCACAGCGTCACGCGCGCGCCGCCGAGCCGGTCCGCGAGCCATCCGCCGAACGGCCTGATGAGTGCACCGACGAACGGCCCAAGCCATGCATACGTCAGCGGATTCACGCCGGGAAACTGGCTCTTGATAAGCAATGGAAAGCCGGCTGCATAGCCGATAAACGAGCCGAAGGTGCCGAGATACAGCGTGCACATCAGCCAGTTATGACGGCTCCTAAAGATGGTTGCCTGCGCAGCGAACGACGCCTTCACATCGGCGAGATCGTTCATTCCGAACCATGCTGCAAGCGTTGAAATGGCGATACACGGCACCCAGATAAACGCCGCGTTCTGCATCCACACTTGCGACGTGTGCCCGGCCTTGACGAGCGTCTGCGGCTCGCCGCCGAAGATGCCGAGCATGCCCGCCGTTACCACGAGCGGCGACAGAAATTGCACCGCCGACACGCCGAGATTGCCAAGCCCGCCATTCACGCCGAGCGCAGAACCTTTGCGTTCCTTCGGGAAAAAGAAACTGATGTTGGCCATGCTCGAACTGAAGTTGGCGCCGCCGAGGCCGCATAACAGCGCAAGCAGCAGCATCGTCGGATAGCTCGTCGTGTTGTCCTGCACGGCGAAGCCGATACCGATTGCGGGAATCAACAGCGACGCGGTGGAGATCGTGGTCCAGCGTCGCCCGCCGAATATCGGCACCATGAACGAATAGAAGATGCGCAACGTCGCGCCGGACAATGCGGGCGCGGCAGCCAGCCAGAACAGTTGATTGGTCGAATAATTAAATCCAAGCGACGGCAAGCTCACCGCCACCACGCTCCACATTTGCCAGATGACGAAGGCGAAAAAGAGCGCCGGCACCGATATCCATAGATTGAGCTTCGCGACGGCCTCGCCTTCGCGCCGCCAGAATGCTTTATCTTCGGGTGTCCAGATCTTCAGCGTGCGGCCGGCCCGCGCGCGTGCTGTCGAGATATTCATGATTCCGTTTCCGCAGGTTGAGAGCCGACAGTTCGCACAGGCTGTTCCGACGAGACGGGCGGAATTGCCGCGAGTACGTCTTTCGTGCGAACTTCGGTGAAGTACATCCAGATGAGCGAGACCCACACCACGCCGTAAAGCAGCATGAAGGCGCTCGAACGAATGCCGGTGAAGTCGACCAGCAGGCCGAAGAGAATCGGCAGCAGAAAGCCGCCCAGGCCGCCCGCGAGCCCGACGATGCCGGAAATCGTGCCGATGTTGTCCGGGTACTCGTCGCCGATGTACTTGAAGACGCTGGCCTTGCCGAAAGCGAATGCGATGCCGAGTACGAACATCAGCACCGTGAAACCGATCACGTTGAGGCCGATGTCGAAGCCTTTAGCGCCGGTCACCGTGGTAATGATCAAATGCGTGCGCGGATAGCTGAGCAGGAACAGGCACACCCAGCTCACCCACATCACCCACCACGTCACGCGGTGCGCGCCATAACGGTCGGAGAGCCAGCCGCCCACCGCGCGCAGCACGCCGCCCGGCAGCGAGAAGCACGCGGCGAGCAGCGCCGCGACGCGCAGGTCGAGACCATATTCGCCGACGTAGTACTGCACCATCCACAGAGACAGCGCGACGTAACCGCCGAATACGATGCTGTAGTACTGGCAGTACTTGAGCACCGTCGGGTCTTTCAACGCGCGCAACTGGTCGACGAAACGCACGTTCTGCGAGACCAGATGCGACGGGTCGCTGCTGCTGAGAATCCAGAACACCACAGCCGTAACCAGCATGATTACCGCGTAGACCTGAGGGACCATCGCCCAGCCGAATGCGACGACGATTGCGGGCGCAACGAACTTGTTCACCGCCGCGCCGGAATTGCCCGCGCCGAAAACACCCATCGCGAGGCCGCGCTTTTCTGGCGGAAACCAGCGCGCCACGTAGGGCGTGCCGACCGAAAACGAGCCGCCTGCAAGGCCGACGAAGAGACCGATCACGAGTAGCTGCCAATAGGCGGTGGCATAGCTCATCAGCCAGATCGCGGGCGCCGTGGCGAGCATCAACGCGGTCATGACAATGCGGCCGCCATAGCGGTCGGTCCAGATGCCGAGCGGCACGCGCACCAGCGAACCGGTGAGCACCGGCAATGCGGCGAGCACGCCGAACTCGGTCTCGTTCAGATGCAGCGAACGGCGCAGCGGAATGCCCCCGACGGCGAACATCATCCACACCATGAAGCACACCGTGAATGCGAGCGTGCTGGCGATCAGCACGGACAAGGCGCGCCGGCGAGATGGGCCGTCGGTTGCTGTCGATGTCTGTGTCATGAAACGAACTCCGCTTTTCATGACATCGACTTTGGACTCTCACCGCATTCGCGAACATCCTTCGAATGGAGGGTCTCAGCGCGGCAAAAGAACTACCGCGGACTAACTACTTTTAGGCAAGACGTAGTTCTTTCGAACTATGGGTGGAAGTTGATAGCGTTGAGTTGATGCTATGCAGCCGTAGGCCGACCGATTGCATTGACCGTTGCATACACCGCGGCCTGCACTCGCGAAGTCAGCTTCAGTTTGCGCAGAATGTGCTGGACGTGGATCTTGACCGTCGTTTCCGAAATGGCAAGCGCGCGAGCAATTTCCTTATTGCTCGCGCCGCGCGCGATGTAGGTGAGGATTTCCTGCTCGCGTATCGACAGCGCGGGCTCAGGCTCGGAGCCATGTTGCGCTTCGGGCTTGAGCGTTGCAGGATCATCATCGGTGATTGAACTGGCGTCGCCCTCGCCTGCGTTCGCCATCGCGCGATAGGCTTGCACCAGCTTGCCCGTCATCTCCGGGCTCACGACGGACTCGTCGCGCATGGTACGCACGATCGAATCCGCGAGCGCCTCGGCATCGACCGTTTTCAGCAGATAGCCGCGCGCGCCCGCGCGCAGCGCGGCGCCCAAGTCGCGCTCGTCCTCGCTAACAGTGAGCATCAGAATACGCGCGTGAGGCGCTGCTTCGCGCAGATCGTTCAGTGCGTCCACGCCGTTCACGCCCGGCAGATGATTGTCGAGCAGGATCACGTCGGGTTGCAATTCGCTCGCGCGGCGTTGCGCTTCGCCTGCGTCGGCAGCTTCGCCGGCCACGCTAAAACGCGCGTCGTGGGCGAGCAGCGCGATCAGGCCACGCCGGAACAACGTGTGATCGTCGACGACGAGCAAGCGGATTGCAGTCATATCGTTCTGCCCTTGTAAACCGGTTGGTTAGTCCGCGTACACGTGTCTCCGCGATGCTGCGGCAACGTCAACGTCACACAAGTGCCCTCGCCCGGCACCGATTCGACCACCACCCGCGCGCCGATACGCGCGGCCCGCTCGCGCATGATGCGCATACCGACATGCGTCTCGCCGAGCGTATCGCGTGCGGCATCGAAGCCCTGACCGTCGTCGCGCACCTCGAAGCTCCACGCCGGAGTCTGCTGCACCTCAAGCCACACTTCACGCGCGCGAGCATGTTTGCGCACGTTCGACAGCGCTTCCTGCAGCACATGCAGGACTTGCACCTTGACATCGGCGTCGAGCGGCAAGCCATGACCTTGCATCGATAAATGCGTGGTCAGCCCCGTTTGATGTTCGAACTTGCGCAGCGTCGTTCGTAATGCGGGCTCCATGTCCTCTGCATTTCCGCGAGTGCGAAAGTGAACCAGCAGTTCGCGCACGTCGCCGGTACTTTCGCGCACGCCTGCATCGAGTTCTTCGACGATCCGTGCAACCGACGCATCCGTATGCGCGGGCAACGCATCGCGCAGCAATTGCACCTGGATTTTTAGGAACGCGAGCGACTGCGCGATCGAGTCGTGCAGTTCGCTCGCGAGCAACGCACGTTCGCCGGAAACCGCCGCTTCGCGCTCGAGCGCCGTGACGCGCAGGTTTTCCATTTCGGTTGCAAGGTGACTCGAGAGCGCGTCGAACAGATCGCGGTCTTGCGCGGACAACGCTATTTCGTCGCTGAAGAAGAGATCGATTTCGCCGAGCGGACGCTGATGCAAGATCACGGGCACCGACACGAGCGTCGCGTAACCGGCGCGCGCGCAGTGGCCGAGAATCGCCGCACCTTCGGCGAGAACCGGAATCACGCGCGCGCCAGGTTCGGTGCGCGGCTCGCCGCATAGACAGCTACGCGAGGTCAGGCACTGCTCGTCTTCGATCATGAAGCGCGGCAAGCCGTCGCTTCCCAATAGCAGATACCGTTCGTTGCCCTCGTCGGACCAGCGGATCGCGACCGAATCGGCTCCGGCAATGCCCCGCATGCGTCGCGCGAAACCGTGCGCCAATACGTCGAGCGTGCTGGCCTCAGCCGCGAACGCGCTGATTTCGTAGAGCGCCGCAAGCCGCGCGCGCTCGGTTTCGAGGCTTGCAGTCTTCTCGCTGACTTTTTGTTCAAGCTCCGCATAAAACTGCTGAAGATTGCGGGCCATGCGGTTAAAGCCGGCCGACAACTGACCGAACTCGTCGTGTGACGCGACTTGCACGCGCATCGAGAAATCGCCCTCCTCGATGCGAGCGAGGCCGCCGGTCAAACGCGACACGGGCTCGAGTACAAGCAGATGGCCGATGTACAGCAGCGCCCATGCACTGCCGATAGCCAGCACGAGCAGCGCAATCTGCACAACGTTGAGAATCGACGTCCAGCGCGCGAGTTGCGCTTCTATCGACGTGTCGAACGCGTCGATCATCTCGACGAAGGTGTTCGCTTCGCGCAGTATGTCGGTGGATGCGGACGATGGCGCGTCGCGCGCCTTCGCCGCATCGATCCAGATGGGCCGCAATGCCTGCCACTGCCGTTGCACGTTAGCAAAACGCGCGCGAGCTTCGTCGTTCCAAGGCACCGACAGCGGACGCGCCGGATCGCCGACGCGTAGTAGTTCAAGGCTCTTATCGAATTGCGTAGCCAATGCGTCGACGCGCTCGGGCGCTTCGCGCAACATCAGCGCCGCGCGATAAGTCTGCATGCGCATGCGGCCCGCTTCGTTGATGGCGGCCGCGCCGCCGTCCAGTTGCAACGTGATCCACAACGTCACGCCGATGGATGCCAGCGCAAGCGCAAGCAAGGTCGCGACGACGACCGCAAGCTTGGTGGTGAGCGGCCACGAAGAGACGGGGCGCACAAGGCTTCCGACGTCTACCCTATCGGGACATCATATTCATACTGACGTTATGCATGACCCACACCGTCCCGCCGATCAGGAACAACGCAGCCAATGCCGTATAGGCCAATGCCATGACATTCCAGCGCTGCCCGGCTGACATGTCGATATGCAGAAAGAACACGAGATGCACGACAATCTGCACGAAGGCGAGAACGGAGAGCGCGATCATCGCGGTCTGCGCCGGGAAAGCGCCGTGCATGACAAGCCAGAAAGCAGCCGCGGTCAACACAACCGACAGTACGAAGCCGGCGAGATAACCGCGCAGACTGCCGTGACCCTGGTCGCCCGAAAGTGATTGCATGTGAGCCATTTACAGCACGCTCCCCAGATAGACGAACGAAAAGACGCAGATCCACACAATGTCGAGGAAGTGCCAGAAGAGACTTAAACACGCGAGACGTGTGAGCTGGCGCTCCGACAATCCAGGGCCGCGTACGATCTGTACCGCGAGCACCGCCATCCATACGAGACCCACGGTGACGTGCAAGCCGTGCGTGCCCACCAGTGTGAAGAACGCCGACAGGAACGCACTGCGGGTCGGCCCGGCGCCCTCGGCGATCAGATGCGAGAACTCGCGCATTTCCAGAGCGAGAAACGCGAGACCGAGCATGAACGTCACCGCGAGCCAGGCGAGTACCGCAGCGGATTTGCCGCGCCGCGCGGCAAGCATCGCGAAGCCGTATGTGATGCTGCTCAACAGCAGCGCGGCGGTCTCGACCGCGACGCCGCCGATGTCGAACAGATCCTTGCCCGATGGGCCGCCCGCGAACTGATTCGACATCACGGCGAATACCGCGAAGAGCGACGCGAACAGCACGCAATCGGTCATCAGATACAGCCAGAAGCCGAAGACCGTGTCCGATGAACCGTGATTGCCGTGTCCGCCATCGAGCGAAACGGAGAGTGTATTGTTCGACATGAATCAGGCCTCCACAGCTTCCAGTTCGCGGTTATTCACCGCTGCGGCCGCGGGGCCACGCTTGCTTTCTATTTCCCGCACTTTTTCCGCGGGAATGTAATAGCCGTCGTTATCGCCGAAGCTGCGCACGATCAGCGTCGCGACGATTGCGAGCAGCGCGGCGACCGCCAGCCACGTGATATGCCAGACGCCGGCAAACCCGAGCACGAGGCTGAACATACCGATCAACAAACCGGCACTCGTATTCGACGGCATATGGATGTCGCGATACACCGGCGCTTTCGCGTGGCCGCTCGCGGTTTCCTTCATGTGTGTATAAGCGTCGAGCTCGTGCACCGTCGGAATGATCGCGAAGTTATAGACCGGCGGCGGCGATGATGTCGCCCATTCGAGCGTGCGGCCGTCCCACGGATCGCCCGTCATGTCGCGATACTCGGGCTTGTTGCGGTTCGCCACACTGACCCACACTTGCGCCACCTGAAACACGACGCCGATAGCGATCAACACGACGCCGCACGCGGCGGCAATCAGCCACGGATGCCACGCCGGATTGTCATAGTGATTCAGGCGCCGCGTCATGCCCATGAAACCGAGTACATAGAGCGGCATGAACGAAGCGTAGAACCCCACGAACCAGAACCAGAACGCGCACTTGCCGAGCTTTTCATTGAGCTTGAAACCGAACGCTTTCGGGAACCAGTAGTGGAAACCGGCCAGGTACCCGAACACCACGCCGCCGATGATCGCGTTATGAAAGTGCGCAATCAGAAAGAGGCTGTTATGCAATACGAAGTCCACGCCGGGAATCGCCATCATGACGCCGGTCATGCCGCCGATCGTGAATGTAATCATGAAGCCGATCGTCCACAGAACCGGCGCGGAGAACTCCAGCCGTCCACGATAAATCGTGAACAGCCAGTTGAATATTTTCACGCCAGTTGGAATGGCAATCACCATTGTCATGATGCCGAAAAACGCATTGACGTCCGCGCCGGAACCCATCGTGAAGAAGTGATGCAGCCACACGAGGAATGCGAGCACCATGATCGCGCAGGTTGCATAGACCATCGTCCGGTAACCGAATAGCGGCTTCTTGGAGAACGTCGCAATCACTTCCGAATAGATGCCGAATGCCGGCAGCACGAGGATATAGACCTCGGGATGTCCCCATGCCCAGATCAGATTCAGGTAGAGCATGGCGTTGCCGCCCGCTTCATTCGTGAAGAAGTGCATGCCCATGTAACGGTCGAGGCCGAGTAGCGCGAGCGCCACCGTCAAGATCGGGAACGTGGCCATGATCAGCACATTCGAGCAGAGCGCCGTCCACGTGAACACCGGCATTTTCATCAGCGTCATGCCGGGCGCGCGCATCCGCACGATCGTCACGAAGAAGTTGATTGCGGTAATCAACGTGCCGACGCCGGACAGTTGCAGACTCCATATGTAGTAGTCGACGCCCACGCCCGGACTGAACTGCAACTCCGAGAGCGGCGGATACGCGAGCCAACCCACCTGCGCGAATTCGCCGACCACGAGCGACAGATTCATCAGAATCGCGCTGATCGCAGTCATCCAGAAACTGAGCGAATTGAGGAACGGGAACGCGACGTCGCGCGCGCCGATTTGCAACGGCACGACGAGATTGAACAGGCCGACCATTAACGCCATCGCCATGAAGAAGATCATGATGACGCCGTGCGCGGTGAAGATCTGATCGTAGTGATGCGGCGGCAGGTAGCCTGGCGAATGATAGGCGAGTGCAAGCTGCAGGCGCATCATGACTGCATCGACGAAACCGCGCACGAGCATCAGCACGGCAACGACGATGTACATCACGCCGATCTTCTTATGGTCGACGCTGGTCAGCCACTCGTGCCAGAGCCATTTCCATTTGTGAAGGCGGGTCAGTGTCGCGACTACCGCAAGCACCATGACGAGCATCAGTGCGCCCGCCCCCATGATGATGGGCTGATCGAACGGGATCGCGGAGAGTGTCAGATTTCCGAGCATGTGCTAACCCTTTGTGCGGCAATTGCTGTTTTGCGGATCAAGAACATTACCGTTGTTGTACTTCGCAATGATGTTGTTGAAGAGTCTCGAATCGACCGACGAGAAATAGCCGACCGGCTCCTTCTCGCTGGGTTTCGACACCGAGTTGTACTCGTTCATATCGAGCCGGCGCGGCGACGCTTTCACTTTGTCGACCCATGCGTCGAACTGCGCGGGCGTGACAGCAAGCGTGCGGAACTTCATATCCGAAAAGCCCTTGCCGCTGAAATTGGCGGAAATGCCGGCGTAGTCGCCCGCGTGGTCGGCGATCAGATGCAGTCGCGTTTGCATGCCCGCCATTGCGTAAATCTGGCTTCCGAGTTGCGGAATGAAGAATGAATTCATCACCGAATCGGACGTGATTCTAAAATCGATCGGCGTACCCACGGGTACTGCAAGCTGATTGACCGACGCAACGCCGAGTTCGGGATAGATGAAGAGCCACTTCCAGTCGAGCGCGACGACTTCGACTTTGATCGGCTTGACCGCCGATTCGATCGGCCGGTAAGGGTCCAGTTCGTGCGTCGTGTTCCAGGTCAGAATGCCGAGGAACAGAATGATGAGCGTGGGTACGGTCCACACCACTGTTTCGATCGCGGTGGAGTGCGCCCACTTCGGTGCGTACGTCGCGTTGTGATTGCTCGCGCGATAACGCCAGGCAAACACGATGATCATGACGATCACCGGCACGACGACTAGCAGCATGGCCATTGTCGCCGTACTGATCAGCGACTTCTCCGCCATGCCGATACTGCCTTTCGGATCGAGCAGCTCGAGATTGCTGCACCCCGAAAGGCACGCGGAGAGCCCAGCCCCCAAGGGTATCAATACCCGTTCAAAGGTCTTTTTATTCACCATATCTGCTGATTTCCGTGGACCGATCTGAAACGCTACACAATGTTCTCGCCATGAAGACCAGACCACTACTTCATGCGCTGTGGAATTCTAAGAGTGCGGCGGGATCGGGAACATGATCCTGGACAAGCTACGTGCAGAGGTGGGGTGGGCGGGCGAGTTGGGCGGTGCTGGGGAGGGGGAAGGGAGTGGCCGCGACGATTTCAATGCGGTCGTGGTAGGGACGAGGTGGAGTCTGCGAGAAGGCCGGATGCCTTCTTTATTGTCGAACTGATGCCGTCGAGTGGCGCAGCCGCGAAATCAAGAAAATGAATATGGATCGATCTTGCCGCCTTCGATCACAAAGTGCTGTGCATCAAACGCGGGCGCGAAGAATCGCCAGTCTTCCTCTTCCGGGGTACAGGCCGGCGTAATGGTGACGCGCAGCCCTTCAGGCATTGAAAGAATTACTCCGCCCGATTTGTTGGCCAAAACGTCTTCGACAATCGTCAGCCCATGCTTCACCAGCAACTCGTCAAGTTGCTTCGCCGCGCGGTGGGCTTCCTCGTCAGTCCCTGAAAGAGCGTTCTGTGTGGCTATGATTTCGCCCGTCCGCTCAACCTGCCAGTTGCATTGGATGTGAAGCGCCCATTCACCAACCTGTTTAACCGCGCCTTTGAAATTCGTGACCTGTCTCAGCGAACCAAACTGCATTGTCAGCATGTTTGCGGCGTGGCTTATACCGCTCACGTTTAGCCCTCGGAGCGCAGACAGGTGACGTTCAATCTCTTTTCGCGTATCGATCATAAGGGAATCGGTTTATATTCCGGCCTCGCTACCGGAAATCGAACATGTCTTTAGCGCGCTCCATTATCCCAGTCACGATAGGGACCAAGGATCCACCTTCCCACCTGTAATCACAAAGTGCTTGGCATCCGATCCCGAAGCAAAGAACCGCCAGTCCTCCTCGTCCGATATTCCGTCAGTGGTGATCGAAATCCGGACATCTCCGGACAAGCCGATGCGCACCATGCCGTTATCCCCGACCTCAATCGTTTGAACTTCGGTCGGCCCCTTGTCTACAACCAGGTCGCGGATGCGGTGCGTCATCTCCCGCATGCTCGTTTCAGAAGCCGCAAAATCACGATAGGCTGCCAGGACTGTCGCTCCTTGTTCGATTGTCCAGTCGCATTGAATATGTAGTGACCATGCGCCGACACGTTTTATAGTTTGGCGCTTTGTCGTTATTTCCCGGATCGGCCCGAACTGCAGGGTAAGCATGTCCGCTGCGTGTCCCACGCCGCTGACGTTCAACCCGACGAGGACCAAAAGGCGCTGTTTGATCTGTTCACGCGTATCAATCATTTCAGTCATCCTCCAAACAGGTCTCTAGCGTGATCCATTAATCCGTGATAGTTCATTTCGTCGTCGTCCTGTATGTCATCGTGAAGTTGTCGAGCCTGGTCCTGGTTCAAGCCAAGAGCCTTCACGACCGCTTTGAACTGCTTGTTTTGCGCCTGATTGTTTCCCGGACGGCCATCGCCCGCCGCCAGTTCCTCAACGTCGCCATCCTGTACATCGGGCTGATAGTCAAACGGCTGCGCGTCGCCGAGTGGCGTCGATCCGTCGAGGCCAGTGTCATCCGGCCCGACCACCCCCGCAGTGTCATCGCCGTTGTCTATCGCCCCGGCCACCGGTTCGACCTCACAAACCAGGTAACCAGCACCGCTACTTACCGCAGCACGCGCGGCTCGGGCCGCATTAATCCGATCAACGGAGGCGTTATACCTTTCGATGTAAGCCGTCGCGGCAGCGTAGGACATTCCGCAATCGTTCATTAACGAGCTGCGGAAGCTGGGAAGCCCCTGGGGCTTAGGTGGTGGATTGCCACCCGCGCCTGTCCGCGATTGTTCGCCAATCAGAACAACACTCTCGCCGCGAATCATGGACTGCAATGTCTCTATGACCTCAACGTCAGCGCCATTCTTTGCCAGCCGCTCGTGCCAATAGAAATTCGTCCCGAGAAAGGACCGGACCCGCCCAACGAGCGCGGCGTCTTTAGCCCACACATCGGCGTATGCGCGTTGGGAGAACTTCTTGCCTTCTTCAACCGCCTGTTTCTGCTCGGTCGAAAGAAAGATGCGACCGTTTCCGTAGGCATCCTTACTGTACATCACCCAGCGTTGAAACGAATCCGTCTTCAGTTCAGTCCCAGCCATCGCCCGCCCCGTCGCTTATGACGGCGTAACGCTAGCAGATTGCCGAACACCCATGTTTTTGGGATATTCCTTTTTTGTTGGAATGTTGCCCTGCGGACACACGTGCATCAACGAAAACGCCGCCCCCTCATAGAAAAACCCACTTCAACTACTACCACGCCGCACGACCTCAAACCCCACATCGGTCACCTTGCCCTGCCCCGACCCACTAAGCCGATCGAGCAGACACCGCGCGGCCGTGACTCCAATGCGCGTGCCATCGACATGCACCGAAGTAAGTTGCGGCGTCGTCTCCGTCGCGAACTCGAGATCGCCGAATCCGCAGATCGCCAATCGCGACGGCACGCTCAACCCCATTTGCCTCGCCGCGCTCAACGTGCCGATCGCGAGCAGATCCGAGCCGCAAAACACGGCGTCGATATCCGGCGCCTGCTCGATCAAACGAGGCAGCGCCGCCTTGCCGAGCGCCACCGAACTCGGCGGCGCGACGAGTACTTCGGCAATCCCGGATATGCCCGCCTGCGCGAGCCGCTCACGAAAACCGCGGCGACGGGCGAGCGCGCGTTCGTCGTTAGCGGACACGAGCCCTGGCTTGCGCACATTCCTTTGCAGAAAATGCTCGGCGACCGCGACGCCGATCTGGTAATGCGAAAAGCCGACCAGCATGTCGATCGGTCGATCGGTCATGTCCCACGTCTCGACAATCGGAATGCCGACGTTCGCAAGCCGCTCGCGCAGCGAATCGGTATGCGCGACGCCCGTCAGCAGCACGCCTTCGGGACGACGGCTCAGCACTGCGTCGAGCAAAACCTCTTCGCTCGAATCGTCGTAGCCGCTCAGCGCGAGCAGCACCTGGTAGCCGGCGCGTGACATGGTTTCGCTGAACACCTGAATGGTTTCGGAAAACAGCGAGTGCGCGATGGTCGGCACGATCGCCGCGATGAGCCGCGAGCGCGACGACGACAAGCCGCCCGCGAGCCGGTTCGGCACATAACCGAGTTTTTGCACGACCTGCCGCACGCGTTCCAGCGTCTCCGGCGCGACCGTCTCGGGGCTGTTGAACACGCGCGACACCGTGATCGGTGCGACGCCCGCTTGCGCGGCGACATCGGTGATGCGCAAGCCCTTGGGACCGCCGCGCATGCGCCGGACGGGCGCCGCCGCGTCGGGCAACTCGGCGCCGGCGGCAGCGGGCGGTTCTTTATTCGGCATGGTGGCTGACAGGAGAAGATGGATCGCGCGCGTATTCTAAACCGCGCCATATCGCGCACGGCTCGGGCACTCGCGCGACATGCATCGAGCGCTGCGCGTCGTGGCTTACTCAGTCACCGCGACCCCGCTTTGCGCGACACGGGCGCCTCGGTCGCGGCGCAAGATGAAAACCGTGACGATAGCGAATACGAGCAGACAGGTCGCGGGAATCATCATCGGCGCCTTCACGCTGCCCGTCGTCTGACGAACCCACGGCACGAGGTTCTGCGCGATGAAGCCGCCGATGTTGCCGAGCGAATTGATCGCGGCAATGCCGGCCGCGGCACGCGCGCCGAACAGGAATTTCGGCGGCAAGGTCCAGAAGCACGGAATCAGCAGATACATGCACGGCGCGCCGAAACACAGCGCGATAAAGCGCAGCGTGTTGGTCGGCAGAAACACGGCGCTCGCGAAACACATCACGCCGAGCAGTGCCGAAACCAGCATTGCGATCAGCGCGCGATTACCGGTGCCGCGCAGTTTCGAAGGCAACCATGCGAGTACGATCGTCGCCATCAGCCACGGAATGATGTTGAGCAAACCGTTGGTCGTGTTGCTCACGCCGAAGCCCTTCACGAGCGTCGGCAACCAGTAGCTCACGCCGTAGACTGAAATGGACAGCATCATGTAGTAGAGCGCCATGCCGATCACGCGCGGCTCGGTCAACACGCTCAGCAGCGAACCGTGCGTCGCAACGCTCGCCTTGATCTGCGCGCGCTCGGCATCGAGCGTGTTCGTGAGCCACTGCTTCTCGTCGGCGGAAAGAAACTTGGCCTCTTTCGGCGACGACGGCAACAGGAACAGCACCACCACGGTCAACAGCACCGACGGCAGTCCGGTGACGATGAACACGAGTTGCCAGCCGTCCAGCCCCGCGAGCCCGCCCTTGTCGAGCAGCCAGCCGCAAATCGGCGCCCCGACCATATTGCCGAGACTGCTGCCCACCGTGAAATAGCCGAGCATGCGCACGCGATGCCGCGACGGGAACCACAGCGTCAGATAATAGATCACGCCAGGATATAAACCGGCTTCCGATGCGCCGAGCAGAAAACGCAGCACGTAAAACATCGTCGCGTTCTGCGTGAAGGCGAGCAATATCGTCACCACGCCCCACGTCAACATGATGCGCGCCATCCAGCGCGGCGCGCCGTACTTGTGCAGCATCACATTGCTCGGCACTTCGAAAATCAGATAGCCGATGAAGAACAGCGACGCGCCCAGACCATACGCGACCTCGGAAAGTCCGAGGCTGCCGAGCATTTGCAGCTTCGCAAAGCTGATATTGGAGCGGTCGATATAGGCAACCAGATAAAGCAGCCCCAGCAGCGGCATCAAACGCAGGGCAAGGCGGTTGATCAGGCGCGATTCGGCGATGGCCGGTGTCATGGTGCTCACAACGTCTCCTACGGCCGCGTGTTTTGCGCGAGCCTGTTTCCTGCGATGGATCAATCAAGCGTCGTTCGATTCGGCGATGCAGATGCAGATGCAGATGCCACGCCGCTTATGGCCGTTGCGCACGCCATTGCGCGTATGCGGCCAGCGTTTCCTCGTTCGGCGGATAAGTGCCGCGCAATGGCCGCCCTTCTTCGATCCGCGCGGCGATGAATACTTCGAGCTGCTCCTGCTCGGCGGCATCGCGCGCGACATCGGCGGCCATTTCACGCGGCACGATCACCACGCCGTCCACGTCCGCGACGACGATGTCGCCCGGATACACCGCCACGCCGCCGCACGCGATCGGCACGTTCATATCGACCGCATGATGTTTCGCGAGATTGAGCGGCGCGCTCGCGCCCGCGCACCAGATCGGCAAGCCCAGCGCCGCGATGGTGCCGCTGTCGCGCACGGGTCCGTCCGACACCATGCCCGCGACGCCGCGCTTCGCAAGACGCAGCGCGAGAATCGAACCGACCGATGCCACCGATCGCTCGCCGCGGCAGTCCTGCACGAGCACGCTGCCGGCAGGCGCCGTTTCGACGGCCTTGCGCTGAGGATGATCCGGGTCCTGAAACACGCCGACGTGATCGAGGTCTTCGCGCGCCGGGATATTGCGCAGCGTGAACGCGGGACCCACGACATTCGGCGCGCCGGGCGCGGGCTTCACGAGCGGCGCGACGCCTTGCAAGAACACGTTGCGCAAGCCGCGCTTGAAGAGCTGCGTGGTCAAGGTGGCCGTGCTGACGTGCCTCAACTGTTCGAGCGTCGCTTCGCTCACGACGATTTCGGATGCGGTCATGAAGGACTCCGTTTGAATTAGTGGATCTCGGGTTCGCCGCGTTTCGCGTCCGGCGCGCTTTGTGCCGTGTCGTGCGAAGCCGCCGCCTTCAGCGGCTCTTCGAGAAAGTCGAAGTCGCAGCCTTTATTCGCCTGCAACACATGCAACTGATGCATCACGCCGAAGCCGCGCTCGAATGGCAGTTTCGGCGGCTGCCACGCTGCTTCGCGCGCGGCGAGTTCTTCGTCGGTGACGTCGAGATGCAAACGCCGCGCGGCCACGTCGAGCTCGATCATGTCGCCGTCCTTCACGAGCGCAAGCGGGCCGCCGACGAACGACTCGGGCGCCACATGCAGCACGCACGCGCCGTAGCTCGTGCCGCTCATGCGCGCGTCCGAAATGCGCACCATGTCGCGCACGCCCTGCTTCAGGAGTTTTTGCGGAATCGGCAGTTGGCCCCATTCGGGCATGCCCGGCGCGCCGACCGGCCCCGCGTGCTGAAGGACGATCACCGAATCGGCGCTCACGTCGAGCTCTTCCATGTCGATGCGCGCCGCCATGTCCGTATAGTCCTTGAACACCACGGCGGGACCGCGATGCTTGAGCAGATGCACTTCCATCGCGGCCGGTTTGATCACCGCTCCGTCGGGGGCGAGATTGCCGGTCAGCACGGCGAGGCCGTCGCTTGCCACGACGGGATTGCTGCGTCGGCGGATCACGTCGTCGTTGAATATTTCGGCACCCGAAATGTTTTCTCCGAGCGTCGCGCCGTTGACCGTCAGTTGCGAGCCGTCTATCAGATCGCCCAGTTCCACCAGCAGCGCGCGCAAGCCGCCCGCGTAAAAGAAGTCTTCCATCAGGTACTGACCCGACGGCCGCAGATTGCCGATCACAGGCGTGATACGCGACAGTTCGTCGAAGCGCGCGGTCGTCAGGTCGATGCCGGCGCGACGCGCCACGGCCACCAGATGCACAATCGCATTGGTCGACCCCGACATCGCGAGCACGGTGGTGACGGCGTTATCGAATGATTTCGCGGTGAGAATGTCCGACGGCTTGAGGTCGGTCCACACCATCTCGACGATGCGCTGCCCGGTCAGCGACGCGAACTGCGCATGCCGCGAGTCGACGGCGGGAATCGACGAAAAGCCCGGCAGCGTGAGGCCGAGCGCTTCGGCCGCGCTCGTCATCGTCGAAGCAGTGCCCATCGTCATGCAATGGCCAGGCGAGCGCGCGATGCCGCTCTCGATGCCCTTCCACTCGTCCTCGGTGATGTTGCCCGCGCGCAGTTCGGCCCAGTATTTCCAGGTGTCCGAACCGCTGCCGAGCGTGCGGCCGTTCCAGTTGCCGCGCAGCATCGGACCGGCCGGCAGAAAGATCGCCGGCAGGTTCATGCTGATCGCGCCCATCAGCAGGCCAGGCGTGGTCTTGTCGCAGCCGCCCATCAGCACGCAGCCGTCGAACGGATACGACTTCAGGATTTCCTCCGTCTCCATCGCGAGGAAATTGCGGTACAGCATCGTGGTCGGCTTCTGGAACGGCTCGGCCAAAGTCATTACCGGCATCTCGACCGGAAAGCCGCCGGCTTGCCAGATGCCGCGCTTCACTTCCTCGACGCGCTGCTTGAAATGCGTATGGCACGAGTTGATCTCGCTCCACGTATTGACGACGGCGATCACCGGCTTGCCCATGTAATCGGACGCGTGATAGCCCATTTGCGCCGTGCGCGACCGATGACCGAACGAGCGAAGGTCGTTCACGCCATACCAGCGATAACTGCGCAACTGCTCGGATGTTTTGCGGTTCGCCACTGATGTCTCCATGGTATCGCTACCATCCCGTCACAAGGCTTTATCGCGGGACGGCGCTGTCGTGATAGACGCGATGGTAGCGATACCATCCGGCGCTGTCGCTCAGGGATATTACCGACGAGGCTCCTGCGTCCGCGATTGACGGCACGAGGCGATCGGACTAGCATTGTTCCATCCAACGATTATTGGTTCTATCCAATAGAACAAACACCGGAGCGAATCATGGCCCGCAGTAGCGAGACGGCGCGCACGCCGCAAGGCGTCACCTCGAGCGGCATCGACGTGCTGGACCGCGCGGCGTCGATCCTTTTCGCGTTTCGCCGCAATGACGAACCGCTCACGCTGACGCAGCTTTCCGAGCGCACGGGGCTTTACAAGAGCACGCTGTCGCGGCTCGCGCAGGCGCTGTGTCATCACCAGCTTCTGATTCGCCGCGACGACGGGCGCTACTGGATCGGCTCGGCCGCGATGCACCTGAGCGCGGTCTATGAAGCCGGCTTCGATCTGCGCGACATCCTGCTGCCCGCGATGAAGGAATTGAGCGAGGAAACCGGCGAGGCCGTTTCGTTTCATGTGCGCGAGCGCGATCACCGCGTGTGCCTGTATCGCATCGCGTCGCGCCACTCGATCCGCGCCGAAGTGCAGCAAGGCGACACGCAACCGCTCGAACGTGGCGCGGGCGGCCGCGTGCTACTGGCGTTCGCGGGCGAACCCGGCGAGCCGTACGAGACCGTGCGCTCGCGCTACGTGTATCTGTCGATGGGCGAACGCGACCGCGAAACCTCGGGAATTTCAGCGCCGGTGTTCCGCGTCGGCCAGGAACTCGTCGGCGCGCTCGGCATCGTCGGACCCTCCGCGCGCATGGGCATGGAGGAGATGGAGCGCTATCGCCCGCGCCTGCTGGAATTCGCCGCGCGCGTGACGAAGGCGTTGGGCGGCGACGCGGAGCCTTTGTTCGCGGCGGCGTCGGCTACAGAAACCGCGTCGCGCTGACGCCACATCACACCGCATTTCAATTCGGACTACTTGCATGATCATCGACATTCACGGTCACTACACGACCGCACCGAAAGCGCTTGAAACATGGCGCAATCGCCAGATCGCCGCGCTCGGCAATCCCACTGACGCGCCCAGGCCGTCCGAACTGCAAATCAGCGACGACGAACTGCGCGAGTCAATCGAAACCAACCAGTTGCGTCTGATGCGCGAACGCGGCCTCGACCTCACAGTATTCAGCCCGCGCGCGAGCTTCATGGCGCATCACATCGGCGACTTCAACGTGTCGAGCACATGGGCCGCGATCTGCAACGAACTGTGTTATCGCGTGAGCCAGTTGTTTCCCGAGAACTTCGTTCCGGCTGCGATGCTGCCGCAAAGCCCCGGCGTGGACGTCGCCACCTGCATTCCCGAACTCGTGAAGTGCGTCGAGCAGTACGGCAATGTCGCGATCAATCTGAACCCCGATCCATCGGGCGGACACTGGACGAGTCCGCCGCTCTCCGACCGCTACTGGTATCCGATCTACGAGAAGATGGTCGAGTACGACATTCCCGCGATGGTCCATGTCAGCACGAGTTGCAACGCGTGCTTTCACACCACCGGCGCACATTACCTGAACGCGGACACGACTGCGTTCATGCAGTGCCTCACGTCCGATCTGTTCCGCGACTTCCCCACGCTCAGGTTCGTGATTCCTCACGGCGGCGGCGCAGTGCCCTATCACTGGGGACGCTTCCGCGGCCTTGCACAGGAAATGAAAAAGCCGCTGCTCGAAGAGCATTTGTTGAAGAACATTTTCTTCGACACCTGCGTCTATCACCAGCCGGGCATCGACCTGCTGACGAAAGTGATTCCCGTCGACAACATTCTCTTTGCCAGCGAAATGATCGGCGCGGTGCGCGGCATCGATCCGCAAACCGGCCACTACTTTGACGATACGAAGCGCTATGTCGAAGCAGCGGAGATGAATCCGCAACAGCGCGACAAGATCTATGAAGGCAACGCGCGGCGCGTCTATCCGCGCCTCGATGCCGCACTCAAAGCACAAGGACGTTGAACATGTTTGAACTCGGCGTGGTTTATCGCAACATCGCGCGCGCGGATAGCCGCGTCGCGGAAGGACTCGGCGCGCTCGGCAGCGCAACCGTTCACGAAGCCATGGGGCGCGTCGGCCTGATGAAGCCGTACATGCGGCCGATCTACACCGGCGCGCACGCATCGGGGACCGCGGTCACGGTGCTGCTGCATCCCGGCGACAACTGGATGCTGCACGTCGCGGCCGAACAGATTCAACCGGGCGATGTGGTCGTGGCCGCCGTCACCGCCGACTGCACCGACGGCTATTTCGGCGACCTGCTCGCAACGAGTTTCCAGGCGCGCGGCGCGCGGGCGCTCATCATCGATGCAGGCGTGCGCGACGTGACCGTGCTCACCGACATGGGCTTCCCTGTCTGGAGCAAGGCGATCTCGGCGAAGGGCACGATCAAGGCGACGCTCGGCTCGGTGAATATTCCGGTGGTCTGCGCGGGCGCACTGGTGACGCCGGGCGATGTGATCGTCGCCGATCACGACGGCGTGGCCGTGGTGCCGTCGGCGCAAGCGCAAGAGACGCTCGACAAGGCCAGCGCGCGCGAAGCAAACGAAGCGCAAAAGCGCGCGAAGCTCGCCTCCGGCGTGCTGGGCCTCGACATGTATCAGATGCGCGAGCCGTTGCGGCAACTGGGGCTGCGCTACATCGACTGAGTGTGAAGCGTGATGCCGATCGGTCAGGCATCGTTCGGCATCGCGCTCAATTGTCCGGATGGCTCGCGACGGCGCTCACGAACGCGCTATACGTCTGATTGACCACCACGCCGTCGATCATCACGCCATACGTGGTGTTGCCGCTATCGAGCTCGTAGTACATCGTCGACTGGATGTTCTTTGTCTTTCTCGCCTGATAGTAGCTCGCGTAGCGTGCGCTGATGTAATCCGCGCGATAGGCCACCGTCTTTTCGGGTCCGGTATTCCACTCGGTCAGCAAAAACGGCTTGCCGTAACGCGCTTTGCAGTAAGTCGGCAGATCGAAGCCGGGACCCGAACCGTCCGAACCGATGTCGAAGATGTCGCCGTAGATCTCGTAGTTGTGCCACGTCGTCATGTCCCAGCGCACGGTCGGGTAGCCGCTCGTGCCGTCCGGTTGCGTGCCGTCCCACAATGCGTCGGCGGCGCCGACGTCCGCGACGCAGAAGTTGATCCCGCATTTCGCCGCGGGCTGCGCGGACTTCACGCCATCCATCATGCCGCGCATCAGGCCGCGCATGACCGGCCAGTTCGCGTTGCTGAAGTCGACGGCCTTCGTCCCGGCATTGGTGGAGTCGAGAATGATCGCGGGATCGCGAGTCAGTTCGTTGCCGCACTCGTACATGACCACGCCGTATGGCGCGAGCGCGCCGGCGACTGTCACGCCGCACGAATGCCCCCGCGCATACGCCGCCGATTCGCTCGCGAGCAGCGCGCCGTTGGCGTCGCGCATGCCGATCTGGATCACCACGAACAGCGTGAGCCCCGCCGCCTGGAAAGCCTGCGCGAGTCTGACGACGGCCGTGAGTTCGGTGGGGTCGTCGGTGACGCCGACGCGATATGTCGAGCAGCCCATGTTCTGCATGATCGACACGACCTGCGCGGGCGTGTAGCGATAGTCGTAGTGTCCGTTGATGCCATGGAACATGCCGCTAGCGGCCGCCACCGGAATACGCGGATCGGCGCACGGCAGCCATTGGTCGATGTCGTTGCACACGTAGAACTGCGCGCCCGCCGCGCGGCACCACAGCTTGCCGCCGTACCACAGCAGCAGCGACACGTTGGAGCTCACGCCGACCGCGGCGTTGTTGCGCAGAACGACGCCGTTCGCGACGGTCCAGATTGCGCCTACTCTATCGATGATGCGCGACGCGCCAGGAATCGTCGTGCCGTCGAGCGACGTGCCGCCGAGGCGCGGATCGGCGCACGCGTACCACGCCGAGCCGCTCCAGCCGTAGAACTGCCCGCCCGTGCCCTGGTGATAGATCACGCCGCCGGACCACAGCAGCAAGGACACGCTGAACGTGTTGCCGGCCTTCGCGCCGTTGCGGTAGACCGATCCGCCGACGACGGTCCACACCGCCGCCTGATTGTCGATGACCGATGCCGCGGGCGGAATCGCCGTGCCATCCGCCGACGCGAGCGCGGACCCGGATGCGTCGTTATTCGACGTATTCGACGCTCCGTTGTTGCCCTTCGATCCGCTCGACGTTGCGTTGCTCTGCGTGGCCCCGGTGCTGCCAGTCGCCGAGGTCGTGCCTGTGGTCCCTGTGGTCCCTGTAGTGCCTGTAGTGCTTGTGGTTCCCGACGCCGCGCTCGTTGAACTGGACGTCGCGCTGGTCGTCACGCCCGCGCTCGTCCCCTTGCCGTCGCCGCCGCCACCGCCGCCGCATGCGCTCAGCACATAACTGCCGCTGACAGCCGTCAGCAAGCCGAGAAACTCACGTCGTTTAACCATGGCAAGACAATCCAACGCCGGGGAGGCCCGGACAAAAATCGGTGAAATCAGAGGTGGTTGCGGATGGGGAAAGCAGCGCTGCCTTTATTCGTTCGCCATCCTGATCAATCGGCGTTGGGCGCCGACGAGGCGATCGTCACGAATAATGGGGCGCGGTCAATTTTCCCGCCGGCTGCTCACTGCAACCCATGCCTGGATGTCGGCAGGAAACGGCCGCTTGCGTAGGGCTCACGCGAAAAAAATTTGAATCTCGCGTGAGCGCCCGCTGCGTGGGAACGATCTGCTTGCCGCAGATGTGAGGAGGAAGGAGAGAGGGAGGCGCTCCGGCTGGCACGCAGCCGGAGCGTATCGACTACGCGCGAACGATACCGCTGAACGGCTTCACCGCAGCCGCGCGGCCGAACAGCACGCGCGCCGTGTGCTTCGGATCGAGACCGAGTGCTTCGCTCGCGGCACCGGCGATCAGCGCATCGAGCGAAGCGGTCGGCTTGAGGTCGCGAGCCTCATAGAGATCGCGAGGCGCGAGGCCGGGCCAGTCCGCGACGACACGGCCGCCCGCCACCGCGCCGCCCAGCACCATCGCCACCGAGCCCGTGCCGTGGTCGGTGCCTTCGGTGCCGTTCGCGGCCGCGGTCCTGCCGAACTCGGTCGCCACCAGCACGGTGGTTTTGCTCCACGCAGGACCCATGCCGTCGCGCAATGCCGCGAGCATCGTGTCGAGCGCTTTCAACTGATTGCCAAGACGCGCGTTCTGCGCGCTATGCGTGTCCCAGCCGCCGGTCTCGATCATCGCGATGCGCGGACCGTCGTCGCGTGCGAGAAATCCGGCCGCCAGTTTGCCGAGGCTCGCGGGGTCCTGGCGCGCGCCGGCGTCGCCAGCGAGACCGCGTGCCGTCATCGCGGATTCCCACAAGGGGCGCAACTGCGCGTCGTCGTCGTAGAGTTGCGAGACGCGCATCAGCAGATCGTCGGGCGCTGGCGGCAACGCGGACGGCGCGTACGATGTGACGGCCGCCGTGCCACGCAGCGCCATTGGCACGGTGGGCGCAAAGGCGATTGCCGTCTCGCGCGCGGCGGGCAGCAGCGCGGCGAGCCGGTTCAGCCAGCCGTCCTTCACCTGATACGGCGACGCGCTGCCGGTTTCGAGCACGTTCTGTCCGTCGAAATGCGAGCGATCGCGATACGGCGACGCCACCGCGTGCACGAACAGCGCCTGACGGTCCGCGTACATCGTGGCCATCTGCGTGAGCGCGGGATGCAGCGCAAAGCTGCCGTCGAGCCGGTGAGCGCTCGACGGATCGATTGCGAGCGCGCCGCGCAACTTCGCATAGGCAGGTTCCGCGTACGGCACGACGATGTTCAGGCCATCGGCCGCGCCGCGCTGAATCACGAACACGAAACGGCGCTCGCTGACCACATTCGCAAACGCGATGCGCGGCGACACGAGAATCGCGCCCGCGCCCGCAGCGGCGACTCGCAGAAATTGACGGCGTGAGGACATGGCGTTCATCTCCGTTGAAAGTCCGGTGAGACCAGCAAAAGCGCAATTGCCGTGGATGCGCTTTCGGCGCGCGCGATCGCCACCGCGCTCGGCGCGCCCAGCGATCCGGCGAGCAGCACCTGGCCGAGCGAGCGAGCGTCGAGACGGTCGCCGACGCGCGCCGCGAAGCGCTGTGCGACCTCGACGCGGCGCACGAGCGCATCGGGCGCGGCCCAGCTTGCGGCGACGTCGTCGTAACCGGCGGGCGAACCGGGACGCCATACGGGTTGACCAAGCTGCGTCAACAGAGGCGCGGCCTGCAGATTGCCGAGGTCTTGCCAGCCGAGCCCGCGCATCGACGAAATCGCCCATTCCCACGGCGTCTTGAACTTCACCGCGACGGGCGACCAGGCTTCGTGCATGTCGATCAATGTGCGGTACAGCGTCGGCAGATCGCCGCCGCTCGTCATGAACGCGCTCGCCAGCTTGCCGCTCGCAGCCGCGGGCGGAGTATCGGCGATGAAATGACGGGCCAGCTTGGCGCCGATGTGTTGCGCGGTCGCAGGCGCAGTCGCGAGGTCATGCAGGATCGCGAGCGCCTGGTCCTCGCCGCGCTGATCGTAGCGGCGCCCCATGACGGTTCGCGCGCCGGGCTCATGCAGCGCTTCGCGAAACACGAAGGTGCCGGGCGCGGCGGCAGTCGGCATGGACTGCGCGGGCGGTTTGCCCTGCATGCCGGCGTTGGCAGGATCGGTCGCCACGCTCCAACCCGTCAACGCGCGAGCAAATTCAGTAACGTCGTCCTGGCTATAGCCGCTGCGCGCGCCGAGCGTATGCAACTCCATGATTTCGCGCGCAAGGTTTTCATTGAGGCCACGCTTGCGCTCGGGATTGCGCGCCGCCGCACGCAGCGCCGCCGTGCTGTCGGGCCCGACCGAACGCGTCTGGTCGAGGAACACCTGCATCGCCGGATGACGCTCCACCGCCACCAGCATGTCCTCGAAACGGCCCAATACGTGCGGGCGAATCGCCTCCGCTTCGAACGAACCGGCGAGCGCGGCCACAGCGGGTTTTTCCGTCGATACCGCGAAATGGTTCGCCCAGAAATTAACCAGCCGCTCGATGAAAGGCGTCTGCGTGGTCAATGCGCTAAGCACGCGCGCATTCACCGAAGCGCGATACGTGTCCCGTATTTCGACATGCATCGCTTTCCGTTCGGCTTCCTTATCTTTCTTCACCGAGCTTTCCGATGCCGCTTGCTGGCCGCCTTGCGCGTTGCTTTGTTGCGGCGTGTTCGCATCGCCGGGCTTGCGCTGCCGTTGCTGACGCAACTGCATGCGCTGCTGTTCCAGTTCGCTCGACAAGTCAATCGAATCCGGCTGATCGGCCCAGGCAGCACGCCTCGGCTCATAGTGCTCGAATTGCGCAAGCAGCCACGCCTTCGGGTCGGCGGGCGCTGGGTCGTCGGGGCGCGCGCCGAGGCCGAAACGGTTCAGCGCGATCGCAGCAGTCGTCAGGTTGGAAGAGGCAGTCATACCGCCCTCTCAGGCATTGGATAGTGCTTGAACGTTGCCGACGCACACAATCCGTCGCCGCTCGCAAACATTTTTATTCGCTCGACGCGGCAGCCGACGATGCAGCGCTCGCCGGACCGGCGCCCTTCGCGCTTGTTTGCGGCTCGCGCCACTGTCCGCGCAAGCGCAGGCTGTCGGCGAACTCGACGCGCTCTTGCGGCGACAACGTCGCGGCGAAATCCGCGACACTGCTTTCCACTTTCGCGCGCAGGCCGCTGTCGGCCTCGCGCGTGCGAGCCAACGCGGCGTCGAGCGCCGCACGATCCAGTTGCGGCGCGGCGAGCAGACGCAATACCTCGCGACGCGCTTCGCGCGCCTCGCGCGCAAGCTGCCGGCCGTCGCGGCGTCCATTCCTCAGGCTCTCGGCGAACGCCTTCTGCCGCTCCGCCGACAGCGTCTGTGCGGCAAAACGCAACGCCCGCTGCTGCGCGGCGAGCGGCGCCGCGGCATCGCGCGCCGCATACCATCGATAAGCGCCGCCCGCGATCGCGCCAAGCAAAAACACATTGAGGACGAGCGACACTACGAGGACGACTTTCCATGACCGGCTGTTCATTCGCCGCTCCAGTCGGCGGACGATCCACCGAAACTCGACGTGAGATAAGAGGATTCATGCACAGGCGGCACCGCTTCCGTCAGCACGAAAAACGACACCGCCAACGCGCCGGCCACGCCACCGAGCAGGCCGACACCGACCGCAGCGCCCGACCACCACCACGCGCGCCGCTGTGGTGTCGCCCGCCGCGCGGGCCGCGCGGGCGCGCTTGCAACGATGCGCTGCTGCAATGAAGTGTCCGGCGGCGCGAGCCGATCCGTCGCGAGCCACGCATCAAGCCCGGCGGCTTCGTCAAGCCATGCTTGCGCCTGCTGACGATGCACACTCGCCCACGCCTGCGCCGCGGCGCGCTCCTGCGGCGGCCAACGCTGTGGATCGGCGCCATAGGCTTGGACGATCTGATGAAATCTTTCGGGCGTCATGACTTGTCCTTGCTAAGGCCGCTGCCGGCCAGTTGAGCGCGCAAATTGCGGCGTGCGCGAGCGAGCAGGCTTTCCAGCGCATCGACGGTGATGCCCATCAACGCGGCCGCGTCGATGTTCGACATCTCCTGGTAATAGCAGAGCACCAGCGCCTCGCGTTGCCGCACCGGCAGTGCGGCGAGTGCTTCGCGCACGCGCTCGTCGCGAGCCCGCGCTTCGAGCCGCACGTCGGGCAGCGCGGCGGGATCGATGTCGTCGGGCAGTTCGTCGCGTACTTCTTCGCGCCGGCCGCGCAGCCGGTCATAGCAAAGGTTCAGCGCCACGCGATGAATCCACGTGTCGAATTTCGCCTCGCCTTCGCGCCAACGCGTCGCGTGTTTCCAGATTCGCACGAACACTTCCTGCGCGACGTCTTCCGCTTCCATGCGGTCGCCCAGCATGCGCATGGCCAACGCGAGCAGACGCGGCAGCTTGCGTGCGACGAGCGTGCGCACGGCGGCCGCATCGTGGCGGCCGACCTGCTCGAGCAACTCCGCGTCGGGGTCGCGTTCACTCAAGACGCGGCGCTCCCGGCATACATGCGATGCAATTCACGTCGGCTTCAACTCTCATGTTCGTTGCGCGTGCAACGGTGATCGATACGCACGGCAGCCGGGACCGCCACTGTTAATACACGACGACTGCCGGACGATAGTAGACCGGCCGCGCCGGATACACCACGCAGCCGGCCAGCGACGCGGCCAGCAGTATTATCACAAGCGTTTTCATGGCGATTGCCTCACTGGTTACGCGAAGCCGTTCAGGCCCAATGACCTTCGACCCAGCGCCAGTTCGGCCCGCGCTGCACCCAATGTCCCGGCACCCAGTGATAGCCGACGCGCACCGCCTGCCAGTGACCGGGCACCCACACGTAGCGGCCGTGATGCCAACGCCAGCGGCCCTGATCCCACACGTAGCCCGCACGAGGCGCCGGCACGACCTCGACGCGCGGAGGCGGCGGCGCGACCGGCGCGATGATCACGGCCTGCGCGAACGCGGGCGCGGAGCCGACGAAGGCGCCACCGGCCAAAGCGGCGGCAAGCATGAAAGTCCCAAGGCTTTTTCTCGATGTCATGCTGGTTTCTCCCGTTCGATGTCGAAACATGCCGAAGCATGTCGAAGCATGTCGAAGCACAATGCGGCTTCGTTTCTTCTTGAACGCACCAGCACCGAAAAATCCGTCGCTGCGCTCGCACAAAAAAACGCGTCAGCGAAATGACAGATGACGTCAAGAAAACGTAGGGATTTAGCGCGCGGCAAACGCCTGCGCTCCGTTGCGTTCAGGCCCAATGATCTGCAAAAAGCGACACCATCACGGCACAAAGTGCTGTGATTATTACAGCGTGTCATCAAAGCGCACTGCTAAGCTGATTCAGCAGACTTCATCCGACGACGCGGATCGTGCAACGGCATCCGCGTTCCGCCGCGCGCGTATCGGACTGACACCGAGGAGGCACACATGTCATTTCGGTTAATACCCCGACCGGTTCAAGGCACTCTTCGGACAGGCATCGCCGCGCGGCATCGTTCAATTGCGCTCGCACTGTCGCTCGCCGGATTGATTCCGGCTTCCGTGGCGATAGCGGCGGGCGTGTTGCCGCAAGGCGGTCAGTATGTCGGCGGCCAGGGTTCGATCAACACCAGCGGCAACAACCTGATCGTCACCCAACCGGGCTCGACGCGCGGCGTGATCGACTGGAACAGCTTCTCGATCGGCAAGGGCAATGCCGTGATGTTTCAGAACGGCTCGGGCGCGACGCTCAATCGCGTGACTGGCGGTTCGCTCTCCGCGATCCTCGGCAAGCTGAGTGCAACGGGCGACGTTTATCTGATCAACCCGCAAGGTATCGTCGTCGGGCCGTCGGGTGTCGTCAGCACCGGCGGACGTTTCCTGGCCTCCACACTCGACGTCTGCAATTGCGCGTTCATGAACGGCGGCGCATTAACGTTCACAGGCGATTCGAATGCGAGCGTCGTGAATTTCGGCAAGATCAGCTCGACGGGCGGCGACGTATTTCTCATTGCGCGCAACGCAGTAGTCAACGCGGGCACCGTCGAAGCGCCCAACGGAACCGCCGAACTCGGCGTCGGCGCGAACGTGTTGTTGCAGGATTCGTCGAGTGGCAAGCAGCTTTTCGTGCAAACCGGCAGCAAGGGTACGGTTGCGAACGCCGGGGCCTTGCGCGCCGCGCAGATTAATTTGCAAGCCGCGGACGGCAACATCTACGCGCTCGCGGGCGGCGGCACGCGCGTACGCGCAACGGGCACGGCGACGCGCGACGGCCACGTGTGGCTCGTCGCCGATACGGGCAGCGTCGCGCAGCGCGGCACGATCGCCGCGTCCAACGCAGACGGCAGCGGCGGCACGGTCGACACGCACGCGCTCAATCTCTCGTTCGGCCGCGACGCACGCGTGCTCGCATCGCAGTGGAACGTGACGTCCCCCGTATTCACGATCGACACCGCCGCCGCGGGAGCGCTTCGCCGCAGTCTCGACGCGGGCACTTCGGTCAACGTGACGACAACGGGCGCAAACGGCGTATCCGGCGATCTGAGCGTCGCCTCGGGTCTAAACTGGAACGGGCCCGCCGCGCTATCGCTTGCGGCCTATCACGATGTCTCGATCGCATCGGGCGTCGCGCTGAAGAACTCGGGCTCCGGCAATCTGACGTTGCGCGCGGACGCGTCGGGTATCGACAACGGCGGCAGCATCGCGAACCACGGCACGCTCGACTGGTCCGCGAGCACCGGCATCGTCAGCGCGCTTTACGACATGACGGGCACCTACAGCCCCGGCACGGTGCTCACCAACAGCGCGTGGACCGCCGCGCCGTTCAGCGGACTGCTGACGCAGGCGACGGCCTACAAGCTCGTCAATTCGCTGAACGACTTGCAGCAGGTATCGGCGGATCTCGCCGCCAACTACGCGCTAGGCAAGGACATTGACGCGAGCGCCACGTCGGGCTTTCCGCCGGCGTTCGCCTTCACTTCCATCGGCGACGGCGCCACGCCGTTCTCCGGTCAGTTCGACGGCATGGGTCACGCCATCAGCGGCCTGACCTTGTCGCGCACGGTGCTCGTTACGCCGGGTTCGATCACCGGCGGTCCTGACCAGCGCGCAGCAGGACTCTTCGGCGTGATCGGCACGACGGGTGTCGTGCGCAATGTCAACGTGAACGGAAACATTAGCGATCCGAACGATTATGGATCGTACGGGATACTGGCGGGATTCAACTACGGACTCGTCACCTACGTTCGCACGAGCGGATCGGCATCCGACTTTGGAGGCTACAGCTACGCGTCGAGTACCGGTGGCCTCGTCGGCTATAACTACGGCACGATCACGCGCTCGGGCAGCAGCGTCAATGTATTGGCCGAAGGCACACCGGGCGGTCTCGTGGGCATCAACGCGGGGACGATCAGGCAATCGTATGCGACCGGCGCGGTGACGGCGGAGGCGCATACCGGCGGCGGAGGCGGACTCGCAGGAAGCAACTCGGGCCTCATCTCGCAGTCGTATGCGACGGGTCAGGTATCGTTTCAGCCGAACTATTGCGGCGGCGGCAACGGCACGGCCTGCACAGACGGCAGCGCCGCCCTGGTTCAACGAAACGACGGCACGATCGAGCAGTCGTTTGCGACCGGCCAGGTCATCCAGAGCATTCAGCCCGCGCTAGGTCCGCCCGCGCTCGGCGTCGCGAGCACCAACAACGGCACGATTGCGAGCGACGTCTACTGGGATACGCAGACCACTCACGCGACGCGCGACGTGTATAGCGGCACTGGCACATCGGCGGCGAAGGGATTGACCACTGCGGAAATGAGCGTGCCGTCGAGCTTCGGTCCCACTTACGACTTCAGCTCAACGGGCGTGTGGGCGATGCCGGCAGGCGCCAGGCATCCGGTATTGCGCTGGCAGCTTGCGCAGTGAACAGAGCGCGGCCTTGCATCTCACGCCTGCAGGTAAGGCTCGCCTGTCACCGGAGCGTCATGATCGATGAGGGGCACGCGTCGTTCCTGCAGCGGCCGCGATAGCGCCTCGTCGTGCCCCACACGGCGCAGATAGCTTCGGTCGAGTTCCGCGATATCGCGGCAACCGAGTAGTCCGAGCGCACGATCGATCTCCGTTTTGAGAATATCGATGGCGCGTTCGACGCCCGGCTGACCGCCCGCGCTCAAGCCATAAGTCGTCGCGCGTCCGAGCAGCACCGCGTCGGCACCCAACGCGACCGCTTTCAGAATGTCGGTGCCGCGACGGAATCCGCCGTCGAGCATCACGCACAGCCTGCCGCCTGCCTGCTCGACGACCTCGGGCAATACATCCATCGCCGAGACCGCTCCGTCGAGTTGCCGGCCGCCGTGATTCGACAGCACGATACCGTCGACACCCGCCTTCACCGCTTCGAGTGCATCGGCCGCGCCGAGCACGCCTTTCACGATCAGCCGATGCGGCCACAAATCGCGCAACCAGCGGATGTCGTCCCACGACAGCGACGGGTCCAGTTGCTGACCAAGCGTGATCGTCGCGCCCTTCACGCTGTTTTGCCCAGGCGGCAACAAGTCGCCGAGATTCGCGAAGCGCGGCATGCCGCTCGGCCACAATACGTTCGCCATCCAGCGCGGATGCCGCAGCACATCGAACTTGTTGCGCCAGTCGAGCTTCAGCGGCTCGACGTAATTGCGCAGATCCCATTCGCGTTTGCCGAACACCGCGCTGTCGGTCGTCACGACGAGCGCTTCGATGCCGGCGGCCTCCGAACGCTGCGCGAGCTTCGCAAGCGATTCGCGCGTGCGGTACATATAGACCTGCATCCATATGCGGCCGCCCGCACGCCGCACGACGTCTTCGAGCGCGACGGTCGACACGTTGCTCAGCACGAACGGAATGCCGGCCGCCGCCGCCGCGCTCGCCATCTTGACGTCGCCTTCGCGATACATCAGTCCGCTATAGCCGGTTGGGCCGATCATGAACGGCGCGGCGCTGCGCTCGCCGAACAGCGTCACGCTCTGATTGCGCTTTTCGACGTTCACGAGCGTGCGCGGCAGAAAAGCGAGTTCGCGGAACACATCGCGATTGCGGCGCAGCGTCGCCTCGTCTTCGGAACCGCCCTCCACATACTCGAAACAGAAATTCGGCAAGCGCCGGCGCGCCATCGCGCGCAGATCGTCGATGCCATGCGCACGCTTCACGTCGCGGCCTGCATAAAGGCGGCGTTCCAATTCAGTGTCTCCTATCAGCGATTCATGCGGCTATCGCGTTTCAATCGGGTTTGAGTTTGCGTAACGTGCGGGTTCGCGTCACGTCACCACGCCGACTTGCCACGGCACGAATTCACTTTGCCCGTAGCCATGCAATTCGCTTTTCGTGCGCGTGCCGGACGCGCAATCGAGCATCATCTGGAAGATCGCTTCACCCAGTTCGTCGATGCTCGCGCTGCCGTCGATCACGCCGCCGCAGTTGAGGTCGATGTCGTCCGCCTGACGCTCCCACAGCGTGTTATTCGTCGCGAACTTCAGCGACGGCGACGGCGCGCAGCCATACGCGGAGCCGCGCCCCGTCGTGAAGCAGATCACGTTCGCACCTGAGGCAACCTGGCCCGTCGCGGACACCGGGTCGTAGCCCGGCGAATCCATGAACACGAGGCCTTTTGCGGCGACCGGCTGCGCGTATTCGTAGACGTCGACGAGATTCGTCGTGCCGCCCTTCGCGACCGCGCCGAGCGATTTTTCGAGGATCGTCGTGAGGCCGCCCGCCTTGTTGCCGGCCGACGGATTGTTGTCGAGCGCGCCGCCGTTGCGCGCGCAGTAGTCCTGCCACCATGCGATTCGCGCGAGCAGTTTCTCGCCCACAGCGGGGCTCACCGCGCGGCGCGTGAGCAGATGCTCGGCGCCATAAATCTCCGGCGTCTCCGAGAGAATCGCGGTGCCGCCATGCCGCACGACGCGATCGACCGCGGCGCCCAGCGCGGGATTCGCGGAGATGCCCGAGTAACCGTCCGAGCCGCCGCACTGCAAGCCGATGCTGAGATGCGAAGCCGGCACGGGCACACGCTGGATGCGGTTCGCGTCGGCGAGCATTTCCTGCACCATCGCGATGCCGCGCTCGATCGTCTTGCGCGTGCCGCCGCTGTCCTGGATCGTAAAGCTGCGCAGCTTGAGGTCGCTGCTGCCGAGACCGCCGGCCTCGAGCACGCCGTCGATCTGGTTCGTTTCGCAGCCGAGCCCGACGAACAGCACCGACGCGAAGTTCGGATGCACCGCATAGCCCGCGAGCGTGCGGCGCAGAATGCGGATGCCTTCGCCCTGCGTGTCGATGCCGCAGCCGAGGCCGTGCGTCAGCGCGATCACGCCGTCGACGTTCGGATAATCGGCGAGTGCGTCGGGATGCACGTCGCGGCGGAAGTGATCGGCGATCGCGCGCGCGACCGTCGCCGAGCAATTCACACTCGTCAGGATGCCGATGTAATTCCGCGTCGCAATGCGCCCGTCGCCGCGACGGATGCCCATGAAGTGCGCGGGTTCTTTCACATAAGCGGTCGGTTGTGCATCGACGCCGAACACATGCTCGCGCGCGAACTCGGACATGCCGAGGTTCTGCACATGAACGTGCTGGCCGCGCGCAATCGCTTCGCGCGCGACGCCGATGATCTGGTTATAGCGCTTGACCGGCTCGCCTTTCGCGATGTCGCGCGTCGCGATCTTGTGGCCGGGTGGTATCAAACCGGTGACCACCAGTTGCTCCGCGTCGATGCGCGTGCCCGGCAGTAGCTGGCGAGTCGCGATGATGACGTCGTCGCCCGGATGCAGACGGATGATCGCGGATGCGACGCTGGCTTGAGTCGACATGAGAAGCCTCGAAAGCAGAATGAATCGGATGGGTCAGACAGTGGAGCTCACGCGCTCGCGCTCGTCGTCGCGAGCCGGTTCGATCGACAACGGCTCGATGCGGCCCACGATGACGAGATAGCTGAACGCACCGAGAAAACAGAAACCGCCTGCCACCACGAGCGGAATCGTGAACGAGCCCTTGGTGAGCGCGACCATCGCGCCGGTGAACGTGGTGATGACGATGCCCGCCAGGTTCGACGCGAAGTTCTGAATGCCGCCGATCGACGCGACATGGCCCGGCGTCGGCGCAACGTCGCCTGGCAGCGACCAGATGCTCGCCGCGGCGAACGCGAGGCTGCCGTACGCGATGCCGAAGAACGCGAGCATCAGATACACGTTCTCCGTGAACGCCGACAGCGTGATCACCGACGACAACAGCATGCCGCCGACCATGCACGTCTTGCGCGCCGCGGTCAGGCTCCAGCCGCGCCGGAACAGCGCGTCGGACACATAGCCGCCGAGCCAGCCGCCGGGAATCGCGATCAACGCCGGAATCATGCCGAGCGTGCCGAGCGATTTCAGCGAAAAGCCGCGCGTCTGCACGAGATAGCTCGGAAACCACGTGATGAAAAAATAGATCACGAAGTTCAGGCAGAAGAAGCCGAGCATCATGCCCCACAGCGTGCGGTGGCGAAACAGCGACGCCCACGTGACCTTTTGCTGGTTGCTTGTTTGCGCTGCGCGCGTGGCGTCGTGCGCGCCGTCCAGATCGTCTTGCGACGGATTGCGATAAATCACGAACCAGCCGGCGATCCACACCGCGCCGAGCAGGCCGGTTAGCACGAAGGCCGCTTTCCAGCCGAGCGCGCTGATGATGAGCGCGACGACCGGTATCGACAGCGCGGAGCCGACGCGCGAACCGCTGTCGAAGATGCTCGTCGCGATGGCGCGCTCACGCGGATGAAACCATTGGCTGACGAGCTTCGCGCACGACGGATACGCACCCGCCTCGCCCACGCCGAGCAGCAGCCGGCAGCCGAACATGCCCGCGACGCTGGTGGTCACCGCGGTCGCGGCGGTAAACAACGACCACCAGCCGACTGCGAGCGGCAACGCAATGCGCGCGCCGACGCGATCGACGAACCAGCCGAACGGCATCTGCATCAATGCATAGGTCCAGAAAAAGCCGCTCAGAATGAAGCCCATTTCGGCGGGGCCGATGCCCAGCGCCTTTTCGATTTGCGGCGCGGCGACCGCGAGATTCGCACGGTCGATGTAGTTAACCGCAATCGCGAGAAAGCATAGAAAGATCACAACCCAACGCATTTTTTTCATGAAACTGTCTCCTCCTGGGCTGATAGTCAGGTGTTCAGATGATCGGGCGACGTTGCGAGCGCCGCGCGCAGACGCGGCTGCTTCAACTGCAAACGCAGTTCATGCGCCAGATCGATCACCGGTTGAAAGCGGCGTTGCTTCTTCTGCTCGTGATTGCGGGCGATGTCCGCGAGACGATGATCGAGGAACGGATTTTCGAAGCGCTCGCGCACGTCGTCGAGATATGCGCGTGCGTCGTCGCCCTGGCCGAGCGCGTCGAAAACGGGCAGCACCTCGTCACGCCATAGCGATTCGAGGTCCGCACGCAGCGCCGGATCGCGCATCGCGTGCAATGTGTTTTCCTGCGGATCGCGCGCGTCGACTTTCCAGCGTTCCGCGAGCCACGTGTGGCCGAGATTGAGCAGCAACAGCTTCAGACGCTCGTAGTGCGGCAGATCGTCGGTGACGATCATCGCTTCGTGCTCGCACGGCAGCACCATGCCGTCCTGGCGCTCGATCGCCCACAGTGCGTACGGCTCGGCATAGGCGCCGACCGGCCGGATCGGCTCCGACACGATGCGGTCCACCAGCGAGTTCACCCACACGCAAGTCTCTTCGATATAGCGGATGAATTCGGGCTCGGCATTCCAGCTACGCGCGATGTCGGCGACGAGCGCACGCAGCGTCTCGCCGTTGCGCGATACGAGTTCGCAAGGCAGCAGCGTCAGCGGCGCGGCGCCTGCGTTGAAGCGCGCGTGCAGCAGCACCACGAGCTTCGCCGCGAAGCCGCGCGGCACGCTGGCGTCGCGGCGCAGCAGCTCGGCGGTATCGTCGGCGAAACACTCGTAGCCGCGGTCGCCGGTGTTCGAGATCACGACGCGCGCATCGCGCGCGAAGCGCTCCACCACCGTCGGCCAATCCGTCTTGGCGTTCAAGGCTTCGCTGATCGCACGGCAACGCGTCGTCGTATCGATCACTGCTTCGCGGCGCACGCCGCGGATACGCACGTCGTACTCGCCCTGCGCGCGCAATGCGTCGATACGCGCGAGGCTTTCCGGATTCGCCGTGGTCTGCACGACGGTCACATGGCCGAGCGCGCGCCCTGCGTCGAACGCTTCGGACACGAACAGATCCGCATGCGCCTGCAAAAATCGGCTTGTGCCGAATTGAAGAATCGGGTTGGCCATTGTTGGTTACTCCAGGCTCGGCACGCGAGCAGCACGTTAATGACGCGCGCGTCCGGTTTGAGTTTTTAGTGAGTGTGGAAATTCTTCGGCAAAGAGCGCGGCGCAGCGACGCCCGCTGGTTGCATCGCTTCCGGCCTTACCACTTTGCGAAAAATAACGGTAAACTGGCTCACTGGTCAAGCCAATTTGCCGGCTCCCTGGGAAAACCCCGAGCTTCGTCCCGAGCCGCGATTTGCGCCGCTGGCGCTTCGCTCTACAATCGGCGTTCGCCTTACCGGGCTTGATGAAGCTCCACCGCCAGGAAACGTTTTGTGACCACCAGAGCTGCCGACACTCGCCGTCTCTATCTCCAGATCGCGGAAAAGCTGCGCGACCTGATCGCCCAGCCGGACTTCGCGCCGAATGGCCGCTTGCCGCCCGAACGCGCGCTGGCCGAGACGCTCGGCGTGTCGCGGCCGTCGGTGCGCGAAGCGCTCGTCGCGCTGGAACTCGAAGGGCTCGTCGAAATTCGCATGGGCTCCGGCGTCTATCTGTGCGCTGCGCCGCCCGCGAAAAAAGGCGCGGCGCTTTCACAGGCCGAACTCGGCGACAGCCTGCTCGACATCATGGGGGCGCGCTGCGTGATCGAAGGCGCGATCGTCGCGAGCGTCGCGCCGTTGTGCAAACCGAAGGACCTCAAGGCGCTGCGTGCGATCTACAAGGAGATGGAGCACGAAGTGGAGGCCGGCAGAATCCCCGTGACGGCCGACCGCGCCTTCCATCTCGCCATCGCGCAGATGTCGGGCAACGAAGTGCTCGTGCGCACCGTCAGTTCGCTATTCGACGCGCGGCATAGTCCGCTGTCGGAAAAGCTGCGCGGCCACTTCGAAAACGAAACGACGTGGCGCGCGGTGCCCGATGAACATCGCGCGATTCTCGAAGCGCTTGAAGCGCGCGATGCGATCCAGGCGCAAGCGGCGATGTTGCGGCATTTGAAGCTGTCGTTGGAGCGGGTGATTGCGGGTGGGCAGCGCAATAGCTAGCGTGTGAAACGGGGGCGCTGGGTTGAGCGTATCGGTAGTGCTGGCGCATGGCTTGCTCGCGATGAACGCACTAATGCAACCCATAGGAGCACACGATGACGAACACACCATCGAACGACGACGATGATCGGGGCAACCCTTCGAAATCTACCGGGGCTTCAGGCGGCGGCTCATTCGGCAATCAGCGCGGCGCGCCGGTGACCGGCGGCTCGCCCGACAATGGCGAGCGAGGCGATGGCGATGTTCATCCGTCGCGTAATGATGTCGGGCCAGACGGGCGTAAAAGCGAGAGCCGGTCACAACGCGATACCGGGGACGATACTGAACGCAGGTAATGCAAGCCTTCGGTGAACGAAAGCGCCCTCGGCCTGAATGCAACCATTCGGACCCACCATGACTGAGCCTCGTCTGACATGCCTTGACCAGAATGAATGGGAAAACTGGTTGACGCAAAACGGCGACACGTCGACCGGAATATGGCTGCGCCTTGCCAAAAAGGGAGCCGGGCAGCCAACCTTGACTTACGAAGAGGCGCTGGAGAGCGCCCTTTGTCATGGCTGGATCGACGGTCAAAAACAGGCTGAAAGTGAAGAGTACTGGCTGCAACGCTTCACTCGACGATCGGCAAAAAGTATCTGGTCGAAGCTCAACAAAGAGCGGGCCGAAGCGCTGATCGCCGCAGGCCGAATGCTTCCTTCAGGCATGCGGGAAGTCGAGAAAGCCAAAGAGGATGGCCGCTGGGAAGCTGCGTATACGTCGGCCAGCAACTCAGTCGTACCGGACGACCTGCAGGCCGCACTCGCTGCGAATCCCAAGGCCAGCGCCTTCTTTGCGTCGCTGAATGGACGGAACCGCTACGCCATCCTGTTTCGGATACAGAACGCCAAAAAGCCTGCAACACGGGTGCGCAAGATCGAGGAGTTCATCGGCATGCTGAATCGCGGCGAAACCATTCATCCGTAGTCGCGAAGATCGGGACGCGGCGGACACCTGCCAATCAACGATCAACGCAGTTAAACGTTGCTGCGTTCGTCGTCGCCATACCCTTCGAGCATTTGCTGGAACACGTCTGCGTCGCCCATCTGGCCACCCTTGAGCATCAGCTCGACGCCGTCCAGTTCGGCACTGTCGGCATGCACGCGGCACACGGTCACGCCGGCCGGCAGCGGAGCAAGGTACGACAGGCCCCATGCGCCCAAGGTCCGCACAGCGATGCTCGAGGTGTCTCCGCCGGCAATGCCGACACGCTGCAGTTTCACTGCGCCAAGCACCTGGTGCAGCAATGACGCACACGCGTGCGCAAGTTGCGGCAGCGCGCCGGGCGTTTCGTACGCGTTCGACCGGCGCCGCGCCGTGAAGGCCAGCACATTGCTTCCATCGCGCAACGCATCGGCGATTGCCACCACTTGCGCCATTAGATAGCCGTGTGCCGATTCGCCCGTCATCTGCAGCGGGTCCAGTTCAATGTGGCGATAGGAATGCGCGGCGCGGATCTGCACCTCGGTCAACGGCGACAGACTGCCGGCCAGCACGAATACCGGACCGCGTGCACGAGCCAACCGCTCGCGCTGTGGCACTGCTTCACTGGCCGCCGATTGGCCGAGCGCCGACGCATACGCCTGCGCCACGCTGCTCGCGCCTACCGCAAGCAGCGGCGCGGCACTTCTCGCCTGATGCATCAGCAAGCGCCCAATCGCGTGAAGATGCGAATCGTCGAGCACGTCGAACAGCACGGCATCGGGCCGCAAAGCGAGCCGGCCTTGCAGTTCGGTTTGCAGCGCGGTGTCGCCTGCCGCGTAGCAGCGCCAGTCGATGAACTGCACGTTATCCACGCCCTGCCGCTGCAGATGCACGCGCAAATCCGCCTCGTTCATCGGCGTAACGGGATGCCGGCTCATGGTCGGGTGACGATCGATCCGATAGATGGACGACTTGTCATCATCAGCACCCGCCGCTGCATACAACTCACCAAACACGCAATAGCGCCGCAGATTGGGCTGTCCGCCAATCACTGCAACAAGCGGATTCGCGCAATAGTCGCGCAACGTGCGGATCGCCACGCCGATGCTGCCCGTTTGCGGCGCGCTATCGAAAGTCGAGCACACCTTGTAGTGCATCACGCGCACGCCGAGTTCGGCAAACGCCTCACCGACATGTGCGAGTTCGACCCGCTGCTCATCCGGCGACATCGTACGCGCGGCTCCCGCCACGCCAATCGCATCGAGCGGGCCGAGCTTTCGCAGACGCGCTGCGTCCGGTGGCGCTAACAGCAGCATCGTGCGCAAGCCGGCGCGTGCGAGATGCGCGAGCGTATCGGTCGCGCCGGTGAAATCGTCGCCGTAAAACGCGTATTGCGGGCCGCCGCCGGTCGCGCCGCTGCGGCTGTGGTCGTCGTGTGAACTCACTTGCGGCCGCCGAAAAACTCGAGCGCGCGCCGCAGTTCCGGCATGCGCTCCGCGTAGACCGGCACGGGCGTGCCCGCCTCTACCGCGGCCCATGCCTGCCGCACACTCATCACACCGGCTGCGGGGCCATCGGGATGCGCGAGAATGCCGCCGCCCGACATGAACAACAGGTCGGTGGATCGCACTGCATCGAACGTCGCTTGCGCAGTGCCTGCCCACTGTCCCGAAGAAAACGCCGGCAATACCGTGTCGTCGCAGCCTGCGGCGAGCGGCGTCGCGCAGTCGCGTGCGGACTCGATGACTTCGTCGTCGCTTTGCGCGAATTTGCCGACGAGGCCGTGTACATGCATATGATCGACGCCGGCCAGACGCCACAGCGTCTGATAAGCCTGAAACGATATGCCGAGCGACGGATCGCGCGACATCATGCCGTAGCCGTTGCGATGCGCGTGCAGCACCAATGGCGTGGCGCGACGCAGCGTCTGAATAGCGGAAAAGCCGCACCAGTTGATGCTTGCCATCACACACGTGCCGCCCTCGCGCTCCACCAGTTCCGCGTGACGACGCATCGCGTCGAGTTCGTCGGTGATATTGAAGGCGACCATGACCGGGCGGCCGCTGCGCTCGCGGTAGCGACGCACTTCGGACATGACCGCGCGCACGCGTTCCGCGAGCGGCGCATGCGCGGGGTTCGCGCTTACTTCGTCATCCTTTATAAAATCGACGCCTGCGTCGCACAGATCGCGTACCAGTGCCGCGGTTTCTTCAGCACTCAGGCCCACGTTCGGTTTGATGATGGTGCCGATCAGCGGCCCGCCGGTTACCTGCGTCAGCGCACGCGTACCCTGCACGCCATGACGCGGAGTTTCAAAGCGCGCACGATAAGACGCCGGCAAACGCAGCGACAATAGGCGCATGCCAGTGACTTCGCCGAGGTCGTACAAATTGCCTGCGACGGTCGCGGCAAGCGTCGGCAAGTTAGCGCCAATATTGGCAAGTGGAAAAGACAGCGTGACGCGCGCGCGCCGCCACGGCCCTCGCGCGCCCTGCCGGGCGAGCCATGAGCTATGAAGACTCGGCTGCGCCGCGGGTTCCAGCTCGTCGATGCGCAGCACGCTCGCGCGGCTTCGCGCGCGCAGTGCGTCGGTTTCGTTGGCCACGCGCACGAACGTGCCACTCGACTGCTCGCCCGCCATGATCTCGGCGACGCGCGTGGGATCGAGCGGCGTCTCGATCAGATAATCGGCTTCGAGCGAATCGCGATCGCCGCCATGCGGCTGCTGTGCGTCGGTCATAGCGCGTTCAGATCCGGAAAGCGGCGCACCGGCTCACGGCCGTCCCAATCGCGTGAGGCTGCGTAGATCATGTCGAAGAGCTTGCCCTTTGGACCCGCAATCTCCGAGAGCTCAATCACCGTTCCCGGATGATTCTCCGTGTCGAAGTAAACAAAGCGGCCATTGCGGCCGACTTCGCCGCTCATCGCAACCTTGAAGCCTTGCTGCTGCAAACGCGCGAGGTCGGCGTCGAACGAAGTGGTCCAGTAAGCGTTGTGCTGAAGCCCTGTATTGCCGGCGATGAGAAAATCGCGGTACATGGAGGGCGCGTCGTTCCTTGTCTGAATCAGTTCGACCTGAAGCGGTCCCGAGTTCGCCAGCGCAACGGAGTTATGGACTTCGTATGATTGCCCGCGATAAGTGTAGTTTTCAATCGGCACACGTTCGTTGTAAAACCACGGTCCCACACCGAGCACGCGGCTCCAGTAATCCATCGCGGCTTCGATATCGCGCACCACGTACCCCGCTTGACGAATCTCGCCAAAGAAACGACTCATGAAAATCTCCCCACGCAGCAGATATTGATAGACGAGCGACTCCCCGGCGCGGCAAAAATGCAGCGCCCGAAGGTCGAACGGAAAGACAGCAGTTAGAGAAAGCCGGTTGAAATCCAGGGTATCGCGGCAACGACAATCAGCCCTACGATCAACGCCCCCATATAGCTGACGATAGGACGGATGCCCGCATCGGGACTGACCTTGCTGATCGCACACGCGGAGTAGTAGCCGACACCGAACGGCGGCGAGAAGAGGCCCACACCCATCGAGAGAATCACCACGATCGCGTAGTGAACTTCATGCACGCCCGCAAGCCGCGCGATTGGAAACAGCAACGGTCCGAACAGGACGATCGCCGGAATGCCTTCGAGCACGCTGCCGAGCATCACGAACACGACGATCGACACGGCCAGAAAACCGTATGCGCCGCCGGGCATTGCACCCATCCATTGCGCCAGGTCCTGCGAGAAACCCGATTGCGTGAGGGCCCATGCCATTGCAGTGGCGCAGCCGATAATGAACAGAATCGCGCCCGACAAAGTGGCTGCATCGACAAGCATGCGGGGAAGCCGCCGCCACTCGAAACGGCGATAGATAAGGAGGCCGATCAGCATCGAGTAGGCGATGCCGATGGTCGACACTTCCGTAGCGGTCGCGATGCCCTCGACCACCGCGGCCCGGATCACGAACGGCAACGCCAGCGCGGGCAGCGACACAATAAAGAGCCGGCCTATCTGCCGCTTGCTGAAGCGCTGCGTGCCGCTCAAATCCTCCTTCCGATAGCGCCACCACACGACGACGCACAGAACGAGCGCGAGCACGGCGCCCGGCAACATCCCCGCAGTAAAGAGCGCGGAAATGGAAAGCCCGGTGACGGAGCCAATCGTAATCAGCACGATGCTCGGCGGAATGGTTTCGCTTTGCGCGCCGGTGGTGGCAAGCAGGGCGACGAGGTCGCCCTCGGACGCGCCGCGCTTTTTCATCTCGGGAAACAACACGGGCGCGATGGCGGCCATATCGGCCACTTTGGAACCGGAGATGCCGGACACGAGATACATCGCACCGATCAGCACAAACGACAGCCCGCCGCGCACATGACCGACAAGGCTCGCGAGGAACTGGATCATCGCGCGCGCCATGCCTGTCATCTCGATCAGCAGGCCGAGAAAGACGAACAGCGGCACCGCCAGCAGCACGAGATGCGACATGCCTTCGTCCATGCGCCCCACGACCACTTCCAGCGGAGTGTAGGTCGACAGGCCTAGATAGCCGAACGTGGCGAGTGCGAACGAAAAGCCGATTGGCACGCCGGAGAAGATGCCGATTGCGACCACGCCCACAAAGAAGATGATCAGATTCGCCTTGCCGAGCGTCTGGAACCACGGTCCTGCCCACATCGCCGCTGCGCCGAAAAGCGCCGCGATCACCAGAGCGATAGCGACGTCGCGCATGCGGCAAGTCTGTGCAAGCCGCATCACGCCGACGACCAGCATCAGCGCGGCGCCAATCGGCAATGCAAACGCACGCCACGCATTGCTGATCTGCAAAGCAGGCGTGACGATGGCCGCTTCCCCGGATGCGTAGTTATAGGCGGGCGCAACGAGCAGCGCGAGCAATGCGACCGACGCGGCAACGGCAAGCGTGTCGACAAATGCGCGGCGCTCCGCCGATAACCGGCTGACGAGCGCGGTCATACGCATGTGTTCGCCGCGTCGCAATGCGAGTACGGCGCCTAGCATCGCGAGCCAAAGGAACAGGATGCCGGCCAGTTCATCCGACCACACCAGAGGTTGATGCAACGCGTAGCGCGATACCACGCCCGCGAGCATCACCACGATTTCCACAGCAAGCAGCAGCGCCGCGCACACTTCGACGACCGAAATCAGGCCGCGGTCGAGCGCCTTCAGCCAGCGGCGCGGCGTGCTCACCGTCGGCAACGGCACAGCGGCCTGCGCCGCGTTCAATACGTGATTCGACATGCTGCCATCTCCTCGCGGCCGTGCGCCGCGCGTCGTCCGATGCTTGCCCGCGCGGTGTTGCATCAGGCCAGTTTGCCGACCGATTGCTCGAGCAGGTCCCACGCCTCATTGCCGAACTTGCCTTTCCATTGCGCGTAGAAACCCGCTTGACGCAGCGCCGCGCGAAACGAATCAGGCGCGGGCCGGTTGATCGCAAGGCCCTTGCTTTGCAGATCGGCGACCGCCGCGTCGTTGAGCTTGCGCACATCGTCGCGCTGCTTCAGCGCGCACTGATTGAACGCGTCGCTCGCAATGCCTTGAAGGTCTTTCGGCAGACGCTGCCATGCGCGCGGATTCAGTACGAACCAGTAGCCGTCCCACATGTGATTCGTCAGTGAGCAGTACTTCTGCACTTCGTAGAGCTTTGCGACCTGCACGATAGGCAGCGGATTTTCCTGCGCATCGACAATATGTGTTTGCAGCGACGAATACACTTCGCTGAATTGCAAACTGGTCGGTGCGGCGCCGAGCCCCTTGAACATGTCGATGCTGAGCGGGCTCACCGGCACACGAATCTTCAGTCCGCGCATGGTCTGCGCGCTCGTGATCGGTCCGTTGCTGGTGGTCGTCTGACGAAAGCCGTTGTCCCACATCTTTTCAAACGACTCCAGTCCGGCCTTTTGCATCGCCGCGCGCACATAAGCGCCGAGCTTGCCGTCCATCGCGGCCCACACCTGGTTGTAGTCGTTGAACGCAAAGCCAACGGCGTTGATCGCAACCGACGGCGCGAGCGTCGATACGACGAGTGCGGAGGGCGTGAACATCTCAATGCCGCCGCTGCGCACCTGCGCGAGCATGTCCGTATCGCCGCCGAGCTGGTTGTTCGGGAATATACGGATCTCCATGCGCCCCTTCGACGCCTCGCGGATCTGATTGGCCGCCTCCTGCGCCCGAACGTTCAGTGGATGCGTAAGCGGCAGGTTATTGCCGTACTTGAACACGAACTCCGGGCCGGATGCAGCACGCACGATCGCCGGAAAGCCGAGCGCGCCGGCCATCGGCGCGGCGGCTGCGGCACGCAGCAATGCGCGTCTCGCGAGGTTGGTCATTTGAGTGTCTCCTTGCTTATAATTGATGTGACTGACGAATCCATCAAAAAACATCATCACCTGCTGGCAACGCTCCGACTTCCGATCGGCTGCGTTGATCTGTCGTGCGATAGCTGCAAGACTAGGCGTGCGCGGCAATCGCTGTCAAACCGCGAACCTGATGGTTTTTGATGGACTTCCAATCTGCGAAGGACGGTTATGGCCGATCCGGTTAACCTCATCACCGCCGCACGCGCCCGCATTCCGGATATCGCGCGCGCTGCGGGCGTCTCCACTGCCACGGTGGATCGTGTGCTCAACAGGCGCGAAGGCGTGCGCGCCGTCACCGCACGGCGTGTGCTGGAGGCGGCCGCGCAACTCGGCTATCTGCTCACACAGGAAGCGCCTGCTGCGGCCGCTTCCAGACCCATGCGCATCGCGTTTCTGCTGCCCGCCGGCACGAATCGCTATTTGCACATGCTGGGCGACTATATCGACTTCGCGCACGATCAATGGAACGCGCTCGACATGAAGTGCCGCGTGCATTACGTCGAAAGTTTCAACCCTAAAGAACTGGCCGACCGTCTGCTGCATTACGGACAACGCGCGGATGGCGTCGTGTTCATGGCGCTCGAGCATCCTGTGGTGCGCGATGCAGTCAATGCGCTGGCCGACCAGGGCGTGCCCGCGATCACGCTCATTTCGGATCTGTCGAATGCGCGGCGTCTCGCTTACGTGGGCATCGACAATCGTTCGGCGGGACGCACCGCGGCACTGTTGCTCGGTCGTTTCATGGGTCCTCGGCCGAGCGGAAAGATCGCAATGCTAGCGGGCAGCCTCAACTATCGCGGACATGAAGAACGCGAGATCGGCTTTCTTCATCTGATCGAATCCACCTTTCCGCAAGTGCGCGTCATCGGACTGCGCGAAGGACAGGACGATAGCGAGCGCAACTATATGCAGACGCGCAGGCTGCTCGAGCAGCATCCGGACCTCGCCGGCATTTACAACAGTGGCGGCGGATCGGATGGCGTGGCGCGCGCAATCGTCGAAGCGCGCTCGGAACAGAAGATTCTTTTCGTCGGGCATGGGCTGACGCCGGACACGCGAGCCTTGCTAATCGACGGGACCATGGACGCATTGATCACGCAGACTCCGCAGGCCATGGTGGGAAACTGTCTGCGTATTTTCCGCAACGTGCGCGACAAGCGCGATGCAATGAGCGACGTGAAGCCCGTGCAGTTCAGCATCGTGCTGCGCGAGAATCTGCCCTGATAGGCGGCCCTCATCCATTCCCCCACCCCCAGTAGTGCCTCAACACATATCGTTAAAATCCGATATATACTTCGTCCAGTAGCGATGCAGACGTAAGGCAACGCGACGCATCAACGCGCCGCGCGCCTGCTCATTGAAACCGCATGACGGTAGTTGACGAATGAAACGAACCCCCATCGCGCCGGACATGGACGCGATACACAAGGCGCTCGCCAATCCGGTGCGTCGCGAGATTCTTGGCTGGCTGCGCGAGCCGCATGCGCACTTCGCCGATCAGGAACTCCCGCTCGACCACGGCGTATGCGCAGGCAAGATCGACGCGCGCTGCGGGCTCTCGCAGTCCACCGTGTCGGCCCATCTCGCCGCGTTACAGCGCGCGGGACTGGTCACGTCGAAACGTGTGGGGCAATGGGTGTTCTTCAAACGCAACGAGGCCGTTATTCAGGCGTTTCTCGAGCATATGAACTCGAAGCTCTGAGTCGTCCGGCATCGCCGCTTTCCGTCACTTTCTTGTTGTCACGCAACTCTTTTCGGCAAGGCGTCCGCGCCTCCGCCAAAGGTGAATATTTATGCCGACTCTTTTCGATCCGCTGCAAATTGGCGACCTCACGCTGTCGAACCGCATCATCATGGCGCCGCTCACGCGTCAGCGCGCGGAGGAAATCCGCGTGCCGAACGCGCTGATGGCGAAGTACTACGCCGAGCGCGCAACGGCAGGGCTCATCATCAGCGAAGCCACTTCCGTCACGCCGCAGGGCGTGGGTTATGCAGACACGCCGGGCATCTGGTCGCAGGAACAGGTAGAAGGCTGGAAGCTCGTCACGCAGGCCGTGCACGCTGCCGGCGGCAAGATCTTCCTGCAACTGTGGCACGTGGGCCGCATTTCCGATCCGCTGTTTCTGAACGGCGAGTTGCCGGTCGCGCCGAGCGCGATTGCCGCGAAAGGCCACGTGAGCCTCGTGCGCCCCGAGCGTCCGTATGTGACGCCGCGCGCACTCGAACTCGATGAAATCGCGGGCATCGTTCAGGCCTTCCGCAAAGGCGCGGAAAACGCGAAAGCCGCGGGCTTCGACGGCGTTGAAGTGCACGGCGCGAACGGCTATCTGCTCGACCAGTTCCTGCAGGACAGCACCAATCAGCGTACCGACGCCTACGGCGGCCCGATCGAAAATCGCGCGCGTCTGCTGCTCGAAGTCACCGACGCCTGCATCGACGTGTGGGGCGCACAGCGCGTGGGCGTGCATCTGGCGCCGCGCCGCGACTCGCACGACATGGGCGATTCGAATGCCGCGGCAACCTTCGGCTATGTGGCCCGCGAACTCGGCAAGCGCAAGATCGCGTTCATCGCCGCACGCGAAGCGTTGGGCGAAGATCGCCTTGGCCCGCAGTTGAAGAAGGCATTCGGCGGCCCGTACATCGCGAACGAAAAGTTCACGAAGGAAACCGCGCAGCAAGTACTCGACGCAGGCGAAGCCGACGCGGTGGCCTGGGGCCAGTTGTTCATCGCGAATCCCGACCTCGTGCGCCGCTTTGCGACGAACGCGCCGTTGAACAAGCCGGACCCGGCTACGTATTACGCTCGTGGCGAGACGGGTTATGTGGATTATCCGGCGCTGGAGACGGTGGAATAAGCGGTGGAATAAGCAGTAAAGCAAGAAGATTCGCTGCTGCAAACATGTAGTGAAAAGCGGCGGGTGTCATCGGAGCATGTGCAAAACTCCGGCGACGCCCGCCGCTTTTTTTGCTCTGCGTCGCGCAAAGCGTGCACGTCAAAAACCGCATCAACCGAGATCGCGTCGCATGAAAACGCGCTTCGATTCATCAAGCCCTCGCGCAATATGCGCATCGCGCCGCGCAATCAGCGCGTCATCAAGCTCGGCTTGTTCGATATCGCGGAAGCCGAGTCGCCGGTAATACGGCGCATTCCACGGCACGTCGCGATACGTCGACAAAACAAGCTGCATGAGCCCGCGCGAACGCGCCAGTTGCACGATTTCTTCGATCAACGCCGCGCCGATGCGCCGCCCGGCGTGCGAGGTCAATACATCGAGTTCCTGAATGTAGATGCGCGCCGGTTGCGGCTCGAACATCAGGAATCCGGCGCGCGTTCCATCGCTATCCACCGCGACGATAATCTCCTGCGCCGCAATCTTGCGCTCGACCACGGCAAGGCTCATCGGCGGCGCATCCGCGATGCCGGTCATGCCGACGCTCGCGAAGCGCGCGCCCGCTTCGAATTCGATCGCGCGAATGGTTTCTGCATCGTCCGCTTTTGCAAAACGGAAACTGACGCCGGCCGGTTGTTGCATGTGAATCGGAACAAAACCGGCGCGGTTAATCTCAGGCTCGTTACGCATATCCCGCTATATCCAGCCTTCGATTTTCAAGCCGCTCACGCGCTCCGCTTCTTCGCGCGAAACGGCGCGCACGGTCTGCCCGAAACTCCAGATATGTCCTTCGGGATCGCGCGCCGCATAAACACGGTCGCCATAAAACTGATCCGCCGGTTCGCGCGTGATGACAGCGCCCTCGGCCCGCGCGCGGGCGCAATGTTCGTCGATGCCTTCGCTTAGTTGCACGTGCACCGACTGCGTATTCTTCCCGCCGACCGATACAGGACTCACGGAGTCTTCCGACCATTCGCGGCTAATCATCACGTAGCTATCGCCGAAACGCATTTCCGAATGAGCGAGTTGCCCGGCGTCGTCGGTAATCACCATTTGCCGCTTGAAGCCGAAAGCCCGCTCGAGCCATTCGAGCGCGGCGAACGGGTCCTGGTAATAGACGGCCGCGCCCAATGACGGCCGATGCGTCGATTCACTCATGACAAGTCCCTTGCAAACCGGAGCCCGAGCGCGGCGCTCCTGCAATTTAACTGACACGACGACGCGTTATTGACTCCCGGAGGCCGCGGACGCCGCGCTGCCCGATTGGCCCGAAGCACCGGCCGCCGCCGTATCGCTCGCGCGTTTCGCGGCGTCGCTCTCACCGCTCGTTCCATTCGCGCCCGCCGAATTGCTCATCACACCGCTGCTGGCGGAACTCGTAGTGTCCTTGTTCGCGTCGTCGACCTTCTTGCAGCCGGACGCGCCCATTGCCAACGCGGCAATCGATACGGCCAGCAACGCGCCTTTCAGATTCGAATGCATGGTAGCACCGTTCGGTTCGCCGTCGCGCGAGGCACGGCTTGGGTTAGTCGATGTCAGCCACGCGCAGCATCGCTCATGCCCGCACGTATGCGCGACAGGTCGTACGCTACCGCGGCAAGCGGCTTGCTGGGAAGCTAGTCTCGCCCGCAAATCTGGCGATGCCACTAAAAGGAGAACCGATCATGCTGCTCAGCGACGAAGAACTTGCGCGCCTCGAAGGCGTTGCGCCTTTTCTCGAGAGCGAGGCAAAGACGTCGCTCAACTTTGCGCCTGACTACGAAGTGACGGCTGAATTCGCGGCGCATCTGCAGCCGGGCCTGCGCATTCGCGCGGCCAATCAGGACTCAGGCGATGCCGACGCGCCGCCTTATCCGCTGAACCTGTTCGTCGGCTTGCCGCTCGACGAATTGCGCGAACTCATCGAAGCCAAAGACAGCGCACGCGATGCAATGATCGCGCGCTTCGGCGCGTCGTTCACGCCGCGTCTGTTGCGTGCAATCGAAACCGAGACGCCGGGCGCGATCAATCTCGATGCGGGCGTGCAGAACGAGGCGGGCACGCTGTCGGTGATGCTTGCGGAGCTTTCGCAAACATGACGCAACGCGAACCGTTGCTGCTTGTAGTTCGTTCCGTCGCTTGCAGATTTGACAGCGGCCGCGGCCTTGCACGCCGCGGCCGCGCGAGGTCACTCGTTGCCCACGCCCTTCGAGACTTCCGCCGGACTGCCGTACTCCTGTTCCGGCAAACGTTCGAGCGCGTCGAGCACTTCGTCGTCGGCGCCGTTGCCTTTTGCGGTGTCCAGCAGACTCGCCTTGTCGGCGGGATACGAGGCGCCTTTCAGCGCCTTCTGGACATCGATGAATTTGCGAATCGGACCGCCGTTGGAACTGGTCGAATTGCTATTGGACGCCATATGCATCTCCTTGAGGTTCGTCATCGGGTGGCAGACGGTGCAGCATCGCGCGTTCCTCGCGCGCGTTCACACGTCGCGTGGCAGCGTCGCATGCAAACGCACTCTTTCGCCGTGTCAGGAATGAATCTGGCTGCAGCCATCTATAGGGCCGCCGCGGTACGGGCGGCCCGGTTTCTTCTTCTCAAGCAAGCAAGCAAAGGATCTTGCCGTGAGCACTGCGGACCGCGAAGCCATTCTTGTCAACCAGCAAGCGATTCTGGCGCGATTCGGCGAGCTTGCGTTGCGTTCCGACGATCTCGACGAGATCCTCACCGAGGCCTGCCGGCTCGTGGCCGAAGCGCTGCAAACCGACATGGCGAAGGTGATGGAACTACAGAAGGACCGCGTCACGCTCGTCGTGCGCGCGGGAGTCGGCTGGCCGCCGGGCGTCGTCGGCGAGGCCAGGGCGCGCGCCGAGCGCGGCTCGTCCGAAGGCTATGCGCTGCAAACCGGCAAGCCCGCGATCTCGCCCGACATCGCCAATGAAAAGCGCTTCCGCTACTCGCAGTTCATCGTCGATGCGGGCGTGAAGGCGCTGATCAATGTCGTGATTCTTGGCGGAAAAGACCGGCCCGCGTATGGCGTGCTGCAGGTGGACAGCCGCAAGCCGCGCGACTTTAGCGACGTGGACACCGAGTTCCTGCGCTCGTACGCGAACCTGCTTGCCGCCGCCGTCGAACGGCTTCGCATCGCCGCCGAAACGCGCAAGCACGCGACCTCGCTGCGCGAAAGCGAAGAGCGTTACCGCATGCTGGCGACGCAGATTCCGCAACTGGTCTTCACCTGCACGAGCACGGGCGAGCGCACGTGGGACAGCCCGCAATGGACCGAATACAGCGGACTGCCGGAGAAGAACAGCCGCGGTCTCGGATGGCTCGATGCGATTCATCCCGAGGACCGCGACGCGACCATGGCGGCATGGACTTCGAGTGAGGCGCAAGGCGAATATGCGGTCGCGCATCGCATCCGTCGCGCGGACGGCGCGTACCGCTGGTTTCAGACGCACGCGAGGCCGGTGCGCCCCGAAGGACGCACGGTGACGTGGCTCGGCACATCGACGGATATCGAGGACCAGGCTCGCATACGCGAAGCGCTGGAACGCAGCGGCGAGGAACTCGAAAGACGCGTGTACGAGCGCACGGCCGAATTGCAGCAGGCACTCGACACGCTGCATGTGGAAGCGCGCGAACGTTCGCGTGCGGAAGAACGTCTGCGTCACAGCGAAAAGCTGAAGGCGATCGGCCAGCTCACAGGCGGCATCGCGCACGACTTCAACAACATGCTGCAAGCGATCATGAGTTGTCTCGGCCTGATTCGCGTGCGCATGCAACAAGGCCGCCCAAGCGACGTCGTCACGCTTGTCGAGCGCGCGGAAAAAGGCGCGGTGCGCGCCGCGACTCTCACGCACCGTCTGCTCGCGTTCGCTCGCCAGCAAACGCTCGAGCCGCGGCTCGTCAGCCTCGACGCGATCGCGCACGACATGGAGGACATGATCCGCCGCGTGGTCGGCGCGAGCATCAACGTCGAGCTGAAACTCGGCGACGGCGTGTGGCTCGTGCAATGCGACCCGAACCAGATGGAAAGCGCGCTCGTGAACCTCTGCGTGAATGCGCGCGACGCGATGCCGGACGGCGGCTGGCTCACCATCAGCACGAGCGAAGTGATCCTGAACGAAGCCGAGGTGGCCGACTTCGAGGACGCGCTGCCCGGACGCTACTGCTGCATCGCGGTATCCGACACGGGCACCGGCATGTCGCAAAAGATCATGGAGCACGCGTTCGAGCCGTTCTTCACGACGAAGCCTTCGGGCCAGGGCGTCGGTCTCGGCCTGAGCCAGATATACGGCTTCGTCAGACAGTCCGGCGGAATCGTGCAGATGCAGACTGCGGTCGGCAAAGGGACGACGGTGCGCCTCTACATGCCGGCCTCGGTGCAACGCGAGGATGTCGAAGAGCACAGCACTGGCCCCGGCAAAACCATCATGCTCGTCGAGGACGAAGAGATCGTCCGCGAAGTTACCGCCGAGCAATTGAGGGAACAGGGCTATCGCGTACTCGAGGCCGACAGCGGAGCCGCGGCGCTGCGGCTGCTGCATGCGGGCGCGCGTTTCGATCTGCTGATCAGCGACGTCGCCCTGCCCGGCGCGCTGAACGGCCGCCAGGTCGCCGAGTCGGTGAGACAGCGCTATTCGCGGATGCCCGTGATACTCGTCACAGGCTATGCGCCGGGCGATACACCGTCCGATATGGAAGTGATCAGAAAGCCCTTCTCTCCCGAAGTACTCGCCGCGCGCGTGCGCGCTAAACTGGAGCAATCGCAAGCCGGCGTCGACTAAACGACGCAGTCGCCCCGCGCGGCGATCGGCACTTAAATTTTTCGTCTCGCAGATCGACACCCATGCCAGTTTATGACTACCAGTGCGCCGAATGCGGCAACTTCGAAACGGCGCGCCGCATTGCCGAGCGCGATGAACCCGCGCCCTGCCCGCAGTGCGGAAACGCTGCCGCGCGCGTGGTGATCGGCGCACCGTCGCTCGGCGGCGGCTCAGCCGATTCGAGCGACGACGCGGGCAGTTACGGCATGCGCCATCGCGGCGGCTGCTCGTGCTGCTGAAGCATTTTTTCGTATTACCGGAAGCTGCTTGCGCGAACCCGGCACGAACTGTGCTGCGCGTTCGATAGAATCATTCCGGGAGAAATAACATGAGACCAGCAGAAGCGCGCTCCAGCTCGGACAGCATCAACACTATTCCGCCGACCTCGAGCCCCGCGTACGCATCGCGCAATCCGGTCACGCGCGCATTCGACGTGTTCGCCAGTTCAGTCACGCGGATCGCGGGTTCGCCCATCGCATTCGGCCTCGCGCTCATCACGATAGTCGTTTGGGCCGTCACGGGACCGGTCTTTCATTTTTCCGACGCGTGGCAACTGGTCATTAACACGGGCACCACGATCATCACGTTCCTGATGGTCTTTCTGATCCAGCAAAGCCAGAACAAGGACAGCGTCGCGATGCATCTCAAACTTAACGAATTGCTCGCGTCGCATCGGGCGGCGAACAACCAGTTGATCGGTATCGAAGACGCTTCCGAAGACGATCTGCGGCGGCTCGCGGCCGCGTACCTGCGGCTGGCAAGCCGCGTCGGCGCGCATGGCAGGGAGAGCGTCGATGTGGATGCGTGTGTGGAGAAAACCGCGGCGGAGAAGGCTCGGAACGAGGGGAACAACGAAGCGAAAAGCGAAGCAAAAACCGAAGCCAAGGAAAGCGAACGCGCCTGATCCCGCGCCTCACGCCTGCAATCTCATGCGCGGCCTCGCACGCCGCGCGCCCCGCTTCGCTTCACGCATTCACGGCTCCGGGTTCAGCAAATCCGCCGCGACCAGTTCCGCGCCCTTGCGCGCGGCAGCCTCGCGCGCTTCCAGCGCGGTCTCGAATGGACCGATCATCGGCGCGCCGTCGTAAGGGAAAATCACGCGGTCATCCGTCGTCCTCACGACCTTCAGGTCGCCGGTGAACGTGCCGGTCGCCGTGCGTCGATACGTCGGGTAGATCCTGTAATCGCTCGCGGTGGTGGGCGCACCGTCGGGCGATGCGAAGTCCCGCAGCGAGCTATTGCGAAAGTGCAGCTTCCTTCTCACCATCTCAATCCCTGCAATTGCTATCGTCGACTGGTTAGGGGCCTTGTAAAAAATCACATGGCGATGGCGCATACGCGGACACGGCGCGCATCCAATGCGCGCCGCGCTCTGTCGTCACACGGGCTGCCGGCGTGTCAAAAGCGAACGCCGGCAAGCCTGCTACAGCGAATCAGGGCTGACGTTGTCCGCCCTGGTGCTGCGGCGTCTTCTGCTGGTTCTGCTGTTGCTGGCCGCTCTGCTTGCCCGCATTCTTCGGATTACCAGGTTGTGTATTGGATTGCTTCGGATCGCTCATCTCTGCTCCTTGGTTTGCGAAAGTAGTGGCCGGAGGCACCGGCGTTCTGCACTGCATGCTTTACGCGACTATTCAGGGCTTTCCTCCTCATACTCGGTACGCACGCCCTTAGGCAGCCACGGTTCCTTGCGGCGGCACCACAGTTCGTAAGTAGGTTCGTAAAGCCCGACGTTATCGAACGCGCCGAGCGGCACGTCCAGTTCATCGCTTCCCAGATATTCCATGAAGGCCACCGACCCGCACGTCGGGCAAAAGTATCGGCGTCCTTCCGCCGAACTTTGCCAGGCCTGCACGTGACCGGTGAACTCGACAGCGTCGCGGGCGAACATCGCATAAGCGCCGAATGCGCTGCCGTGAACGCGGCGGCACGTCATGCAGTGACACAGCGATACGCGCCGCGGTCGAGCCGTGACGCGAAACCGCACCGCTCCGCATGCGCATCCGCCTGTCTGTTCAGCTTGTCCGCTTTGTGTGGGTTCACTGTCTTGCGTGCCCATGCTGTCGCCTCCGGTCCGAGGTTGCGGTGTCGTCGTGTCGAGCGCCATTCGTGCGCCATTCGGCGCGTTACTTGTCGCTCTTCTTCGGAATCTTTGCGCCCGATTTACGGGCCTGGTTCAACGCAATGGCGACCGCCTGCTTACGCGGCTTGCCATGTTTCGTTTCGGTCTTGATGTTGTGCGACACCGTTTCCTTGGATGTTCCTCTTTTCAGCGGCATGATCTTCTCCCGTCAGTTGACGCGTTGATCGGAACGCAGCGGGCCGGCTGGCCGGCCTCGGCTGCCATTACCGCTACGACTCAAACTACCATTCAAACGCAGCACGCCACGTGCCACATGGCGTGCTGCGCGAGGCCGGCGTCGACGGAGCGCGGGCTTGCCGCTTCGCGCGGCTCCATCGGCGGGAAGCAGGCGTTACTGCTCCGAGACGCCCTTCTTCGACGCGAGTTGCTGGGCGCGCTGGTAGTGCTCCTTGATGGTCGGCAGCGCCTTTTGCGCGGCCTGCTTGAGCTTCGCGTTCTGCCCGTCGGCAATTTCCTTTTCGAAAGCCGCGATCGTCTTCTTGTGGCCTTCAAGACCGAGCTTCTGGATATAAGCCTGATCGAATTCCTTGCCCTTGAGCGGCTTGAGCGCGTCGAGCACGCTCGTGTCGGAATTGTCCTTCGGCACTTCGACGCCGTGCGGTGCGGCCATCTTCAGTTGGACCGTCAACTTCGTGTGGTCGAGCATCATGTGATGCGCGAACGACTTCACGTCCTTGTCGCTGGAGTTGCTGGTCGCGAGTTTTGAAGCGTCGATTTCCGTCGACGAAGACATCGAGGCGGCCTGAACGAAGTCTTTGTCCACCTGCGAGAGCGGATTCGCGGCGGTGGTGGAAGCGGCTTCCGTCTGCGCGTTAGCAGCGACCGGAACCAGGCTGAAACAACCGCACGCTAGTGCAATTACTGTCATCTTCTTCATGCGTTTCCTCACTTGTTCGAACGGGGTAGCCAGGGTGGCGCAATGTTCGTTGCGACACCGGTAGGCCAGCAACCCGCATGCCGCGGCGCGTCAAGCAGACGAATTTTTCGCGGCCTGCCACGCGAACGCCGGACCAACGCATCGCACCGCTCGGGACCGTGCCTTGCTGATTGCACTTGCCTTCCAACCAACCGAGGGAGAACGCAATGGCAACCAAACCGAACGACCCGAACAAGTCCAACGAGTCCACGCAAAACGATTCCGGCGAAGGAACATTTGAAACCGATGTGTCGGAAACCGGCGAAGACGGCACCACTGTCCGGCAAGCGGAAGTGAAGGAAAGTGACTTGTCGGAAGTGAAAAAAGACCAGTCGTAAAGCGTGTCGCGATGGCCGCGTGCGCGCTTATCGCGGACGCGGCCACAACCCAACCTGATGACAAGATTGCCTGTGAGAATCGCTCAAGTCGCACCTCTCTACGAAAGCGTTCCGCCTTTCGCCTACGGCGCCACCGAGCGCGTGGTGTCCTACCTGACTGAAGAACTCGTTCGACGAGGCCACGAACTCACGCTATTCGCCACGGCGGATTCGCGCACCGCCGCGCGGCTCGTGCCGATCTGCGAGCGGGGACTATGGCGCGATAGCGCGGTGTGGGACACGCTCACGCATCATGTGCGGCAGCTCGCGCGCGTCGCGGATCTCGCGCATGAATTCGACGTCGTGCATTTTCACGGCGATCCGCTGCACTTTCCGCTCGCGCGGTCGCTGCCATGCAAGTCGCTCACCACATTGCACGGGCAATTACTGCCGGTGGATCACGGACCGCTGTTTCGCGAATTTGCGTCGGCGCCGCTGGTGTCGATCTCCGACGACCAGCGCAAGCCCGTGCCCTTCGCGAACTGGCAAGCGACCATCCATCACGGCCTGCCGCGCGACGAATTCGAATTCGAGCCGCGTGCGGGCTCGTATCTGCTCTTTCTTGGCCGCATCATGCCCGGCAAGCGGCCCGATCTCGCCGTCGAAATTGCAAGGCGCGCGGGGCTGCCGTTGAAGATGGCCGGCAAGGTTCACCCCGGCGAGCGCGAGTACTTCACGGAGCAAATCGAGCCGCTGCTCGAACGTTCGCGCGACTTCACCGACTATCTCGGCGAAGTGGGCGGAACATTGCGCAAGGAACTGATCGCGAATGCACGCGCGCTGATCTTTCCGGTCGAATGGGCCGAGCCGTTCGGCATGGTGATGATCGAGGCGATGGCATGCGGCACGCCGGTCATTGCATTCGGACGCGGCGCCGTGCCCGAGGTGCTGGAGCACGGCGTCAGCGGCTTTATCGTCGATAACGTGGAAGAGGCTGTGCAGGCAGTCGCGCGCATCGGCGAACTGGATCGCGCGCAATGCCGCCGCGCTTTCGACGCGCGCTTCACGGCCGCGCGCATGGCCGACGACTATCTGCGCGTGTACGAGCGCATCGTCGCGGGCACGCGCGCGGCCGTGCCGGCGTCGGACAGCGATGCCGACGCACAGCAGGTATGCGGCTAAACATCCAACGGACACAAACCGCGGCCCTAACGCACGGGCCGCGGCATTGCCATTAGCCGACGTTCACCTCAATCCGCCGTGGCCGCGCTTCTTCGCGCCGCGGAATGACGAGCTTCAGCACGCCATCCTGCAGGTTCGCTTCGATCTTCGACGTGTCGAATTCCGCACTCAGCGTGAACGAGCGCGAGAAATGCGGCGCGCGGATTTCCGCGTGTTGCAGGCGCAAGCCGGCGCGCGTCGGCACGCTCGCTTCCGCTTCGATATGCAGATTGCCGTCGTGCACGCGCACTTCCAGCTTCTCTTTCGACACACCCGGCAGATCCGCCCACAGCGTCACGCCATGCGCGTTCTCGATCACGTCGACGGGCGGCGTGAGCGTCGTGCGCGGCTCGGCCGGTTCGCGCTCGCCGCGCGCGACGGGCTGCTGCTCCTTCTGAACTACATCGGTCGTATCGTTCATGATTCCCTCCATCATCGGTATCGGTGAGATCACTGAATGGCGATTGCGCGAGGCTTGGACGATTCGCGCTTGCCGACGCTAATCGACAGGCAGCCGTTCGTATAGCGGGCTTCCACCTTGTCGGGATCGGCCTGCTGCGGCAATTCGATCACGCGGCGAAATGACCCGGTGAAACGCTCCTGCGCGTATTGACGGGTCGACTCGTCCGCCTCCGGCGCGATGGATTTGCGCTCGCCGGCAATCGTCAGCAAGCCCTTGTCGATCGACACGTCGAGTTGCGACGGATCGATGCCCGGCGCGAACGCGACGATCTCAATGGAATCGTCGGTGGTGCCGATATTGATTTGCGGAAAAGCCGCGAGGCGGCTCGAGCGGATGCTCGAAGGAAAACCGCCGAACAGCGCCGACATCTGCTGCTGCAGACGGTCGAACTGGCTGAACAGGTCGGTCGCGAAGTAAAGGTCGCTCATGATCGTTTCCTCCTCGGTAGTACCGGGGCGAGGAGAGGACGGCACTGCACACTGCACTCCGCCTGCCCGCAGCCCCTGACAGACAAATCGAACACGCAGCGCATTGCAGAAACGGCGCGTCTGCATGATCGCAACTCACTGAACGACTTCTAAAATAAATCCGCGCGCAACGATTTCAAGACCCTTCACGCAAATTTCCGGACTTGAAAAATAGCGGCGCAGCCACATAGTTGTGCGAGATCAAAAAGTGTCGGAGAAAAGGCATGGAATTCGATTCAGACTGGCTCACTCTTGGTCGTCACCGTGTGTCCCTGCGCTCGCCAAGAGGATTTCCCACCGAGGGAATGCGAACCGCCGTCGACGTGATACGGATTGCGATAGAGAACAACATGAGCGCCCGCGCGCGCCTCGTCGATGTTGCGGTGCGAGAAGAGAAAACCTACGACGTCTCCGTCGGAACGACCTTCGCGGAAGACCGGCTGTGCGCTCCGCAACTGGAAGCCGCGATTGCCACCGTGCTCGGCTTGCTGCCCTCGCAAGTGCGCATCTTCGTGACCGTCGTGACGCAAGAAGAAGTGGACCTGCACTTCGGCGTGTACGAGCGGATGCTGGCCGAAAAAATCAGCGGATTGCCGCCGATCCGGCGCGGCACAGAAGACGCTCTACGCGATATGCGCAGCCAGTCGCGCGTCGACGCGTCGCCGGTAGACAGAAGCTAGGTCCGGTGGCCGCTAGAGACCAGCCTTAAGATTTCCTTCAGCATCGCGCGATAAATTCAAACGATAGATTCAAAGCAACGTCTGTCACCACGCGATACCGGCGAGCCAGCCTCGCCGTACATCAATAAAAATAGTGAGAGAACCCATGCCGAAGGCGAAAACAGCCGGCGCCGCCGCGGCGAATGCACGTCTTGCGTACGTGCTCGAACTCGCGCGCGGGTCTTCGCATATCAGCAGCACATTGAGTCGCGAAAGCGAACGGCGCGCGATTGCGGAAACGCTGACCGAGTTCTGCCAACTGTACGGCGAAAAGGAAGCGGCCGTCTTCCAGAAGCTCCTCGCAGACGAACTGCGGCAACGCGGCAAACGCGACGCCGCCGCCGCGGTCGCTCAGTTCAGATTCACGTGCAATACCTTTGGACGCTGACAGGTCGCGTGCGGTCCCGCTAGTCGTCGAAGCCGCGCAGCATCGCGCTCAATTCGTCGATGCTATACGGCTTGCGAAGCGCTCCCCAGCGAAAGGGCAAGGTGTCGACCGCGGGCATCTCGTGGCCGGACGCAAAGATAACCCGTAGCGTGGGCCGCAATTGCGTGGCGCGTTGCGCCAACTCGAGCCCCGGCATGACAGGCATCGACAGATCGGTGATGAGCACGTCGAATGGTTGCGCTTCAAGCAGGCGCAACGCCTCTTGCGGCGAACCGGTGACAACCGGATCGTGGCCGACGAGCTTCAGCAATTCGCCGATTGCCTCGGACGTGTCGATGTCGTCGTCGACCAGCAGCAGGCGCAGACTCGTCTCGCCGCCGGCCGGCTGCTGCGTTTCGTGGCCGCGGCTGCTGCTATTGCTGTTGCTATTGCTGTTCATGTGCGCATTGCTAACGCTGTGGGTATTGGTGTTGGTAGTGCGCACGAGCGGCGCAACGCCGAGTATCTGCCGGATCTTGTACGCCAGTTGTTCGCGGCTATACGGCTTGCTCAGCAACTCGACGCCGGGGTCGAGCCGCCCGCCGTGCACAATCGCGTTTTGCGTATAGCCCGATGTAAAAAGCACCTTCAGACGCGGCAACATCTGCACTGCCTGCGCGACCATCGCCGGACTGCGCAGCGGGCCGGGCATCACCACGTCGGTAAACAGCAGGTCGATATGCACGCCGCTGCGCACGACGGCGAGAGCCTGCTCGGCGTCGTTCGCCTTCAGCACGCTGTAGCCCAGACCGGAGAGCGTATCGACCACAGTGGATTGCACGTCCTTGTCGTCTTCCACGACGAGGATCGTCTCCGTTCCGCCGAGCAGCGTGACCGGCTGCGAAACCGGCGCCTCGACCGCTTCTTCCATCGAACGCGGCAGATAGATCTTGACCGTCGTGCCGTGTCCGACCTCGCTGTAAATCCGGATGTGACCGCCGCTCTGCTTCACGAAGCCGTAGGCCATGCTCAGACCCAGGCCCGTGCCCTCGCCTTCCGGCTTGGTCGTGAAGAACGGATCGAACGCGCGCTGCACGACTTCGGGCGGCATGCCCGTGCCGCTATCGGTCACGGCGAGCATCACGTACTGGCCTGCGGGCACGTCGGGAAAACCCGCGACGTAATGGTCGTCGAGCATCGCGTTCGACACTTCCATGGTCAGCTTGCCGCCCTCCTTCATCGCGTCGCGCGCATTGATCGCGAGATTGAGGATCACGTTCTCCATTTGATGCACGTCGACGAGCGTATTCCACAGGCCGCCCGCCACCACGGTTTCGATCTCGACGGTCTCGCCGAGCGCGCGGCGCAGCAGGTCGTCCATGCCGCGAATCGCGGAAGCGAGATTGATCACGATCGGCCGCAACGGCTGCTGACGCCCGAACGCGAGCAGTTGCGACGCGAGCTTCGCGCCGCGCTCCACGGCGTCGATCGCCTTGTCGAGACGCTCACGGGTCCAGCCGTCGCGCTTATGGCGGCTTTCCAGCAGTTCGAGGTTGCCGCGCAAAATCTGCATGACGTTGTTGAAGTCGTGCGCGACGCCGCCCGTCAGCTTGCCGATCGCTTCCATCTTCTGCGACTGCACGAGTGCGACGCGGGTCTCTTCGAGCAAGCGCGTCGCTTCCATTCGCTCGGTGATGTCGCGCGTAATCTTCGCGAAGCCGACCAGCGTGCCGTTGTGGCGGATCGCGTCGATCACCACATGCGCCCAGAAACGCGAGCCGTTCTTGCGCACGCGCCAGCCTTCCGATTCGAAGCGGCCGTCGCGGGCGGCGGCTTCCAGGCCGCGCTGCGGCAGTCCGCGCGCGGCATCTTCCGGTGTATAGAAGCGCGAAAAATGCGAGCCGATGATCTCATTCGCCGCATAGCCCTTGATGCGGTGCGCGCCCGAATTCCAGTTCGTCACGCGGCCTTCCGGCGACAGCATGAAGATCGCGTAGTCCGTCACGCCGTCGACGAGCAGCCGGAAACGCCGCTCGCTTTCGAGCACCGCGTCATGCACCGCTTTCTTGTCGGTCATATCGCGCACGATCTCGCCGAAGCCGAGCAGCGCGCCGTCGGACGAACGCAGCGCGGTCAGAACGACGCTCGCCCAGAACGCCTTGCCGTCCTTGCGTAGCCGCCAGCTTTCACCCTCGAAGCGGCCTTCGCGGCGCGCCGTGGCGAGCGCCGTTTGCGGCAGACCTTTGGCGCGCTGCTCGGCGCTATAGAAGATGTCGAGCGGCTGACCGATCACTTCTTCTTCGCTATAGCCGTGAATGGCTTCTCCGCCCGGATTCCACGAGCGAATGCGGCCGTCTTCCGACAAGCCGATCACCGCATAGTCGCGCAAAGACTGAAGCCATATATTCGCCCAGTTCTGAACGATGTCATCCGGCTCGTATGCATGCGCCATCAAGCTGCTCCTGGACAATAGGCCGAGGACCTGGCCTGCGATTCAATGCGCCGGAGACGGCGCACCCCGTGTTCTTGTACTGGTTTTCTGTTCTTTCGCACATAAAGCAGCGGCAAGCCGGGCTCTGCGGCCTCATGCGCATCGCAACATTTTATTAGCGAACGCCGGCGATATGAAGCGCTCTCGCCGCTCATTAAAGTAAGACGGGCGCGACTTCTGTAAGCGTTTGAAAGCGCCGCCGGCGCGGCCTCGCGCGAGGTACAGCGATTGCTAGCCAGTCGCAAACGTCCCCACCATCACGCCACCTCGCGCAAGCATGCACACAGGCCAAGCATCTCGACGCCGGCTGGACAACCCTGCTGGAAAGCGGCGGCATGCCTCGTGGCTGCTGCGGATCGCCGCGCTTTGCTGCTGCAGCGCAACGCTGAATGCACGGGCCGCACCCGCCCATGATGCGCTCAGCCCGGCAGGCGTGCAGGCGTCGCACATCTTCACGCTCTGGACGCTGACGCTCACGGTCTGCTCGCTCGTTTTCGCGGCCGTGCTGATCGCGCTGCTCGTCGCAATGGCGCGCGCGCCGCGCGTGAGCCGCGATGCCAGCCCCGACCTGGGCCCGCTCGAGCGTCCGGAGAAACGCGTGCGCCGCGTGGTCGGCGCGGCGTCGATTGCGTCGGTCGTACTGCTGTTTGGTCTGCTGGTCGCCGACATCGCGACCGATCGCGCGCTGTCGCGATTGCCCGTCGCGGACGCCGTCCATCTGGAGATGACCGGGCACCAGTGGTGGTGGGAAGCGCGCTACGCGGACGACACGCGCGGCGGCGGATTCGCCGTCGCCAACGAATTGCACATTCCGGTGGGACGGCCGGTGGTGATCTCGCTGAAGGCCGACGACGTGATCCATACCTTCTGGGTGCCGAACCTGCACGGCAAGAAGGACATGATACCGGGCCGCGAATCGACGATCGAATTCCGGGCGGACCGCGCCGGCACCTACCGCGGACAATGCGCCGAATTCTGCGGCCTCGAACATGCGTTGATGGCGTTCACCGTGGTCGCCGAGCCGCCGGCCCAGTACGACGCGTGGCTCGCGCGTCAGCGGGCGCCCGCGCCGCAGCCGGCCAACGCATTGCAGGCACAGGGCGAGCGCCTCTTCACGACCGGCAACTGCGCGGGCTGCCACACCGTGCGCGGCACCTCCGCCCACGGCGTGCTCGGCCCCGATCTCACGCACGTCATGAGCCGCCCGATGCTCGGCGCCGGCACGTTCGAAAACACGCCGGCCAACCTGGCGTCGTGGATCAGGGCGCCCGGCAGCATGAAGCCCGGCACGACGATGCCGGCGAGCCAGTTATCCGCGCAGGATCTCGATGCGCTTGTAGCATGGATGAGAACCCTTCAATGAGCGAACGTCATTCCACTTCCGCGCGCCCGATCGAGCATCTGGTGGACGGCCCCGCTGCCGGACCGCAGATCACCGAGGCACTCGCGCGCACCTGGAGCGATCCGCCCGGCTGGCTCGGCCGGCTATCGGCGATCAATCACAAGACCGTGGCGCGGCGCTTTGTCATCACCACGTTCGTGTTCTTCCTGCTTGCCGGCCTGCTCGCGCTTGCGATGCGCCTGCAACTCGCGCGGCCCGGCAATCGCCTCGTCGGCCCGGAGCTGTACAACCAGCTCTTCACGATTCACGGCACGACGATGATGTTTCTGTTCGCCGTGCCGGTCATGCAGGCCGTCGCCGGCTGGCTCGTACCGTTGATGATCGGCGCGCGCAGCGTCGCCTTTCCGCGGATGAACGCCTACGCGTACTGGGTCTTCCTGTTCGGCGGCGCGACGCTGTATGTAGCGTTTCTGCTCGGCGCCGGCCCCGACGCCGGCTGGTTCAGTTACGTGCCGCTCGCCGGACCCGACTATTCGACCGGCAAAGGCGTCGACATCTGGGCGCAGATGATCACTTTCACCGAACTTTCCGGCCTGCTCGAAGCGGTGGTGCTCATCACCACCATCTTCAAGATGCGCGCGCCGGGCATGTCGCTCAACCGCATGCCGCTTTTCGTGTGGGCCACGCTGATCACGCAATTCATGGTGCTGTTCGCGATGCCGGCGGTGATGCTGAGCAGTACCGCGCTGATTCTGGACCGTCTCGTCGGCACGCATTTCTACAACGCGGCGCGCGGCGGCGACGTCTTGTTGTGGCAGCACCTGTTCTGGTTCTTCGGCCATCCCGAGGTGTACCTGATCTTTATTCCGCCGCTCGGCTTTCTATCGTCGATCATTCCGACGTTCGCGCGCCGCCCCATTTTCGGCTATCCGGCGATGGTGCTCGCACTCATCACCACCGCGTTTCTCGCGTTCGGGCTGTGGGTGCATCACATGTTCGCGACGAGCATTCCCGCGCTCGGCAAGAGCTTTTTTACCGCGGCGAGCCTGATGATCGCCATTCCCTCCGGCGTGCAGATCTTCTGCTGGATCGCGACGCTCTGGACAGGACGCGTCAATCTGAAGACGCCCCTGTGGTTCGCGCTCGGCTTCTTCTTCATTCTCGTGCTCGGCGGAATGACGGGCGTGATGCTTGGTTCGGTCTCGCTCGATCTGCAGGTGCACGACACGTACTTCGTCGTCGCGCATCTGCATTACGTGCTGCTTGGCGGCGCGGTGTTTCCGCTATTCGGCGCGTTCTATTACTGGTTTCCGAAAGCGACCGGCCGAATGCTGAACGAGACGCTCGGACGCCTGCAATTCTGGCTGTTCTTTATCGGCTTTAACGTCACGTTCTTTCCGATGCACATCCTCGGTCTGCACGGCATGCCGCGGCGCGTGTGGACGTATCCGCATGCAATGGGCTGGGACGGCCTGAACATGACGGCGACGATCGGCGCGATAACGATCGCAGTGAGCGTACTGATTTTTATCGTCAATGTGCTCCGTAGCTATCGGCATGGTGCAATTGCGGGCGCCGATCCGTGGGGCGCGGGCACGCTCGAGTGGAGCACCGCGAGCCCGCCGCCGCCGCATAATTTCGACGCGTTGCCGGTGGTTCACGGACGCGATCCGCTGTGGGAACCAGGCGCGCAGCCGACGCATGTCAGCGGGCTCGCGGCCGAGTCGCGCGAAGTGCTGTCCACCACTGCACTCGATGCATTGCCCGACCTGCGCTTGCTGTTTCCGTCGCCGTCGATCTGGCCGTTTGTCAGCGCGGTGGCGACCACGGTGCTCTTCATCGGCTCGATCTTTTCGCCGTGGGCCGTGGTGTGGGGCTCGGTGCCCGTGATCGTCGCGATGATCGGCTGGTTCTGGCCGAATCGCGGGCAAAACCGGCGCGCGCTTCAGTTGGAGCAACGGCCATGACGGAGTTGCGCAAAGTGCCCGGCAATGCGGCGTTGAACGAACAGGGCACCGCGCCTGCGTTGATGCTGGACGTGCGTCATTTGCCGAGCTTCGGCTTCGGACATCGCAGCCTGATGTGGTGGGGCACCGTATGCCTGATGCTGATAGAAGGCACCGTGTTCGCCATCGCGGCAATGGCGTACTTCTATCTGCGCAGCCTCACCGCGCACTGGCCGCTCGACTCGGCGCCGCCCGCGCTGCTGTGGGGCAGCGTGAACACGGCGGTACTGTTGCTGAGCATGTGGCCGAATCAACTCGCGAAGCGCGCCGCCGACTGCGAGCAGCGCGGCCGCGCGCGGCTGTGGCTCGCGGTGTGTCTGCTGTTCGCCGTCGTGTTCCTCGTGATTCGCGGCTTCGAATTCGCGGCGCTCAACGTGAGCTGGTATGCGAACGCGTATGGCTCCGTCGTGTGGCTGCTGCTCGGTCTGCACACCACTCACCTGATTACCGACGCCGTCGACACCGCGGTCCTCGCCGTGCTGCTGTTCCCCGGACCATTCGAAGGAAAGCGTTTCGTCGATGTCAGCGAGAACGCGCTGTACTGGTACTTCGTCGTACTGAGCTGGTTGCCGATCTATGCGGTGATCTATCTTGCTCCCCGGTTGTGATGGAGGTTGCCATGCGAACCTGGCTCGCGCTCCTTGGTGCGCCCTCCGCGGTACTCGCCGCGCTGAGCGCCGACTATGCGCTCGTCACGCCATCCTGCGCGTGGCGCACGCTCTTGCCTTTGGGCAGCGTGACCGGCACCGCGCTGCTGTTCTCGATCGTCGCCACGCTGCTTGCGTGGCATCGCTGGCGCGAGGCCGGCATGGTTGCGCCGGCGAGCGCGCCGGCCCTGCCCGCGCGGCCCGCGATGATGGCTTGCGCGGCCACATGGGTCGGCATGCTTTCGACGCTCGCGCTCGTCGCAATGTGGATACCGCAATGGCTTATTTCTCCGTGCGTGCAATGAACAATCCGCTCCGTTGTCTGCTTGCCTGCGCCGCGCTCTGCGCTTCTGCCGAGGTAAAAGCGCATGTGCTGAGCGCTGCCGAACGCAGTGCGCCGCCTGTGCTGCGCTGGACGTTCGAGCCTTGGGTCGTCGCCTTGCTGATCGTGAGTCTTGCTTTGTATGTGGCCGGCTATCGGCGCCTGCGCGCGCGCAGCAAACGCGGTCGCGAGATTCGCGCGCGTCAGCTAGGCGCATTCGTACTCGGATGGCTCATGCTCGTCGCCGCGCTCGATTCGCCGCTCGATGCGTTGAGCGCCGCGCTCTTCTCCGCGCACATGGTTCAGCACGAATTGATGATGATCGTCGCCGCGCCGCTGCTCGTGCTCAGCAGGCCGCTCGCGGTATGGCTATGGACCTTTCCTCCCGCCGCGCGTCACCGGATAGCGGCGGCGGTTCGCACGCCGCCGTTGCGCGCACTCTGGCGAACGCTGTGCGCGCCGGCCGTCGCGTGGATGCTGCATGCCGCCGCGTTGTGGGCCTGGCATATGCCGCGTCTGTTCGAAGCGGCGCTTGCGTCGTCCGCTATTCACACGCTTCAACATGCGAGTTTTCTGCTGAGCGCACTATTGTTCTGGTGGGTCGTTTTCGGCGAAGGCACGCGGCGCGATCAGAGCGGCTGTGCGATGCTGTCGCTCTTCACGACGATGGTTCACACCGGCGCGCTCGGCGCATTGCTCACGCTCGCGCCGGGACTCTGGTATCCCGCGTATATCGAGCCCACGTCGGCGCTCGGTTTCGATCCGTTGCAGGATCAACAACTCGGCGGGCTCGTGATGTGGGTGCCCGGCGGCCTCGCCTATCTGATCGCGGCGCTTGCGACCGGCGCGCGTTGGCTGATGCATCGCGCGCCCGCGACGCTGATGCCGAACGCGCTGTCCGCACACAGAGACAGCAATTCATGATGCGGCGCTTCAGCTATTGGGCGCTGGGCGCTCCCGCGATGCTGTGCGTGCTTGGCGTGCTGCATGTCTCGCCGCAACAGCGCGCATGCGCGCAGCAATCGCAAGCCGCGGATGCCGCGCTCGTCGCGCGCGGCGACTATCTCGCGAAAGCATCCGACTGCGCGGGATGCCATACCGCGGTCGGCGGACCAGCGTACGGCGGCGGCCTCGGATTGACCTCGCCCTTCGGCACGATCGTCAGCAGCAATATCTCGCCGGACAAGCGCTATGGGATCGGCGCATTCAGCTATGAAGACTTCGCGCGCTCCGTGCGAGAAGGCGTGTCGCCAGGCAATAAGCGCCTCTATCCCGCGATGCCGTATGCGTCGTTTTCCAAAATGTCCGACGACGACATGCGCGCGCTTTACGCGTATTTCATGCATGGCGTGAAGCCAGTCCCCGAACCCGCGCCGCCGACGAAAGTCCCGTTCCCCTTCAATCAGCGCTGGGTGCTGTACTTCTGGCAACAGCTTTTCGCTCCAAAAGAACCGTTTCGGCCGAAGCCGGGACGCGACGCGCAATGGAATCGCGGCGCGTTTCTCGTGCAAGGCCCCGGCCATTGCGGCGCATGTCACACGCCTCGCGGCCTGGGCTTCCAGGAGCGCGGCTACGACGAAACCTCGCCTGGCTATTTGACCGGTGGTATCAACGACAACTGGTTTGCGCCGAATCTCACTGGCGATCCCGGCTCGGGGCTCGGGCGCATCGGCGAAAAAGATCTCGCCGCGTTTCTGAAGACGGGCCACGGTGCGGGCCTCGCGGCATTCGGCTCGATGGTCGAGCAGGTCGAAGACAGCACGCAGTATCTGACGGACGACGACGCGCTCGCGATGGCGCACTATCTGAAATCGCTGCCCGCGCAAAAACCTTCCGGACGCTACGATCCGCATGCTCAGCCCGACTTGCCGACGCGCAACGGCAATCGCATCGATGCGCCGCAATCGGTCGGCGCACGCGTCTATGTTTCGTTCTGCGCACAATGTCACGGCGCGGAAGGCGCCGGCGTGCCGAATGTGTTTCCGCGCCTCGCGGGCAATCCGTCGGTGATCACCGAAGACACGACCTCGCTGATCCGCTTGATGGTGGAAGGCGGCAACAGTCCCGCGACGATCGGCGGGCCGCCGCGCCAGGCCATGCCCGGCTTCGCTCAAACGCTCACGAACGCACAAATGGCAAGCGTGCTTTCATGGATTCGCAGTTCATGGGGCAACGACGCGCGGCCCGTCACCGCGAACGACATTCAATCGCTACGCAAAAAATTGCATAAGTAGCGCGGCGTGTGTCGTGCCGCGCGATGCCGTCGAGTTTCTGACGCGTCACGCGTCGCGCATCGTTTCCTTGCGCTGATTGTCGGGCGCCTGCCCGCCGAGGCGCTTTTCGTAGCAGCATGCGTCGGCCTTGCCCACATACGGTCCATACGGCGCAATGCGCTGGAAACCATGCTTTTCATAGAAATCGATCGCGCGGCGATTGTTCAGGTGCGTGCCGAGCCACAGCGCCTGATAACCGAGTTGCGCCGCTTCTTTCTCGAGTCGCGCGAGGATTGCACTGCCCACGCCATCGGCGCCCGGACGCGCATACAGGCGCTTGATTTCGGCGATATGCTCGCCAAGCGGACGAAATGCGCCGCAGCCAAGCGGAGTCGCCGAATCGCTTCGCGCCACCAGAAAGCGCGAGCAATCGAGCGTGACGTCGCGAATGGAAAAGCGGTTTTGTCCGCTGTCGCCGGTGAACACGGCGAGCGTCGCACTCAGTTCGTCGAGCAGCGTCTGTGCGTCCATCGAGGCGGGGTCCTCGCGATTGATAACGATTGTGGGAAACATCATGGGCGTCGCCTCCTTTACCGTCGCGTGTGGTTGCGCTCAACAGAAACAGCAATCGCTGTACCGATCTGCGAAGCGACGCGCCGATGCTTCCGCGGCCTCGGCAAAAAAATGGCCCACCAACTGGCGGGCCGAACCGAACAAACAACCATGGCGTCCCGGTGAAGGGACCATCGTGTGAAGCAATCCACGTGCCGCTTCGAGTACCTGCACGCGCAACGGGTATCGCACTTGCTTGCACAGAGAGTGATCGGTCCATGCCCTGAATGAGAGAGGACAAAAATGAATATTCCCCGCAGCGTGGTTGGATTTCTGTCGTCGCGCGGTCTCGTGATCGCGACCGCCGAATCGTGTACCGGCGGTCTGATTGCATCGCTGATCGCAGACGTGCCGGGTAGCGGCGCGTGCCTCGACATGGGATTCGTCGTCTATTCGCCATCGGGCAAATGCGGTGTGCTCAACGTGCAGGCGCAGACGATCGAAGAGCACGGCCTGACCAGCGAGGAAGTCGCCCGCGAGATGGCCACCGGCGTGCTTGCGCTCGAAGCCTGCTCGGCGCATATTGCCGTTGCGAATACGGGAATTGCAGGCCCGCCGCCGAAAGGCACCGATCTCGCGCCGGGCACGCAATGCTTCGCGTGGCGCTACAAGCGCCGCGACGGCGAATACATGTTCAGCGAGACTCGCGTGTTCGACGGCGACCGTACGACCATCAGGCAGAACGCCGCGCTTTATGCACTGTCGCGGATCGAGCATTATTTCAATCAGTTGCCGAACGCGAGGCGCCGCGCACCATGACGCGATCATTTTTCAATCTCTACAGTCACGATTTCGCACGTGTCGCGGTCGCGGTTCCGGTGTGCCGCGTCGCCGATCCGCAATTCAACGCCCAGGAAACGCTGCGGCTCGCGCGGGAAGCCGCGCAAAAGGGTGCGTTGCTCGTGGTGTTTCCCGAATTGGGCATATCCGCTTATACATGCGACGACCTCTTCCATCAGCGCGCGTTGCTCGATGCATGCGAAGCGGCAATTGGCGACATCGTTGCGGCGTCCACCAACATTCCCGCGGTACTCGTGATCGGCGCACCGCTGAAGATCGAGCATAAGCTCTTTAATTGCGCACTGGTCATTTCAAACGGGAAGCTATGCGGCGTCGTGCCGAAGAGCTATTTGCCGAACTATGGCGAGTTTTACGAGGCCCGGCAATTCAGCGCGGCGGAGAATGCTTCATCTACCGAAGTAACGCTGTGCGGACAGCAGGCGCCGTTTAGCGCATCGCTGCTATTCGACGTTCCCGGCGCGCCGCTCTTTCGCTTTCACATTGAAATATGCGAGGACGTATGGGTTCCCGTGCCGCCTTCGTCGTTCGCCGCGCTGGCGGGCGCGACCGTGCTCGTGAACCTGTCTGCGTCGAACATCGTGATCGGCAAGTCGGGCTATCGTCATCAACTGGTTGGGCAGCAATCCGCGCGATGCCTGTCCGCGTATCTGTATTCGTCGGCGGGGCGCGGCGAATCCACCACCGACCTTGCATGGGACGGCCAGGCGCTGATCTACGAAAACGGCGAACTGCTGGCGGAGTCCGAGCGTTTTCTCGATACGTCGCACATCATTTTCGGCGACGTCGATCTCGAACGACTATCGCGCGAACGAATGCGGCAGACGACTTTCGGTCAATCGACGCGCCGCCATGCAGACGAAGTCCGCAAATTCCAGGTGGTCAGCGTGCCGGCTTCGCTGCCGGACGCAGAGCATCTTCCGCTCATGCGCGCGATCAACCGCTTCCCTTATGTGCCGTCCACTCCGGCGACGCGCGACGAACGCTGCGCCGAGGTCTACAACATTCAGGTGCAAGGGCTGCTTCAACGGCTCGGCGCGGCCAACATTTCGAAAGTCGTGATCGGCGTTTCGGGCGGGCTCGATTCTACTCAGGCACTGCTCGTCTGCGCAAAAGCAATGGACAGGTTGAAACTGCCGCGCTCGCATATCCTCGGCTATACGATGCCGGGCTTTGCGACCAGCAGCCGCACGCTCCAGCAGGCGAAAGATCTGATGCAGGCCGTGGGCTGCTCGATGCAGGAAATCGACATACGTCCAAGCTGCATGCAAATGCTGAAGGACCTGAATCATCCATTCGCGACCGGCGAAGAACAGTACGACGTCACATTCGAAAACGTTCAGGCCGGCGAGCGCACCAGCCATCTTTTCAGGCTCGCCAATTTTCATCACGCCATTGTGATCGGCACCGGCGATCTCAGCGAACTGGCGCTCGGATGGTGTACATATGGCGTCGGCGATCACATGTCGCACTACAGCGTGAATGCGAGCGTGCCGAAGACGCTCATCACACATCTGGTCCGTTGGGTCGCGGAATCGGGTCAGGTAGGCGACGCGGGTTCGCGCGTGCTCGAACAGATTCTCGCGACAGAGATCAGCCCGGAACTGGTGCCCGGCAAAGTCGAGAAAGTTATCGATCAGAAAACCGAAAGCATCATCGGGCCATATGAATTGCAGGACTTCAATCTGTACTACCTGTTGCGTTTCGGCTTTGCTCCGTCGAAAGTGGCGTTTCTCTCGCATAGCGCGTGGGCCGACCGGGAGCATGGCGTCTGGCCTGCGGGCCGGAATGTTGCGCGCAATCAGTACACGCTGGCCGACATTAAACGCAATCTGGCGATTTTCGCCGAGCGCTTTTTTCACACGAGTCAGTTCAAGCGCTCGTGCATTCCCAATGCACCCAAAGTCGGCTCCGGCGGTTCACTGTCGCCGCGCGGCGATTGGCGCGCGCCGAGCGATAGCGAAGCAACCGTCTGGCTGCGGGACATAGAAAAAATTCCGGACTGACGTAAGTAACGCGACTAATGCAGCGTCGCAGGTACGGAGAATGCGGTATGTCGCGCATCCGCGAGCGCCCGCATGCCGATGTTGCGCATGCCGACAATCCCCAATACCGACGCCTGGCGCCGCGTCATTCTGGAGAACTGCCATGCCCGATAGCAATTCGTCGATGTCGCCCACCATCACCTCAATGATCCGGCTGGATCATATGCATGTACTCACCGCGTTCCATCGCTATCATCCGGACACCGCGTGGTGGCGTAAGCGCGCAATTGTGAATTCAGTGTGTGCCGCGCTCGAAATTCACGCGCAGTTGGAAGAAGAGATCTTTTATCCGGCGCTGGGCGGCGTACTCAGCGAAGATCAGACGCTCGAAAAGAGCCGCCCCGAACACGACGAAATGCGCGCGACGATTGCGAAGCTGCGCGCGACCGGTCCCGAGGACGCAGCCTACGACGGCCTCTTTCAGCAACTGATGCGCGAAGTCATGCACCATGTGGCCGATGAGGAAACGGTACTGCTGCCCACCGCCGAACGCGCGTTGAAGGACGAGCTGCGTTCGCTTGGCGCGAAGATGACGCGCCGCAGACTCCAGCTTCTCGGCGAACGTCCGCGCGAAATCGCGGTGAATACGGCAGGCACTTTTCCGGTCGCCACGTTTCTGCTCGGCTCTCTGCTTGTGATCGGCGCGACGCATTGCCTGCCGAAATCGCGCAGAACTCGGTACGCCGATTAAGCGCCAATTAAGCGCTGATTACGCACTTACGATCAGCCGGGCTGTAGGAAGCCCGGCTGATTTGTCACGCCGAAACCTGCACGCCCGGCTTATCCACAATCCTCACCGGAATCGACTTCGCCCCTGGCACCTTGCTCTCTTCCGCGTAATGCCACAGCGGCAATAGCGGATTGCACTCGGGGTAATAGCCGGCGATACAGCCGCGCGGAATGTCATACGCCTTCACGGTAAAGCCGCTCACACGCCGGTCAAAGCCGTCGTCGGCGATGGTCTGCAAGCCGATTTTGTCGCCTTCGGAAAGACCGCTCGCCGCCATATCGTCCGGATTCATCAGCACAACCATGCGGCTGCCTTGCACGCCGCGAAAGCGGTCGTCGAGACCGTAGATCGTCGTATTGAACTGGCTGTCGGAGCGCAGCGTCATGAGCCGCAGCGCGTCCGGTTCACGCTCGGGCATGTCGGGATCTTCGCCTAGCGCCTTGGGCACGAGGAACTCCGCCTTGCCGCTCTTTGTTTTCCATTGCCGCTGGCTGGCTGGCAAAGGCTTGTGAAATCCGCCGGGCGTCCACATGCGCTGATTGAAATCGTGGAAAATCTCCGGGTACGTCTTCGCTATTTCGTCGCGCACCACCGAGTAATCGTCTCGCCACGCATCCCAATCGACGTTAAAGCGCGTGCCCAGCGTCGCTTTTGCAATGCCGGCGACAATGTACGGCTCCGAGCGAATGTTCTCACTCGCGGGTTCGGCCACGCCATGCGAGCCATGCATGCAGGCGGTGCTGTCTTCCATCGAAACAGCTTGCTCGCCGCTCGCCTGCCGGTCGATCTCAATGCGGCTCAGGCACGGCAGAATGTACGAAATCTCGCCGTGCACGAGATGGCTGCGGTTGAGCTTCGTCGCAACGTTCACGTTCAGACGCAAACCGCGCCATGCGGGTTCAATGCGCAAACGGTCGGGTACTGAACGCACGAGATTGCCGCCGAGATTGAACACGCCTTTAACCTCGCCTTTAAGCATTGCCTCGAATGCCTCGACGGTATTCAAGCCTTTTTTGCGCGGCGGTTCGAACGAGAACTGACTGGCCAGTTTGTCGAGCGGCGCGAGTTCCGGTTTCTCCGTGATGCCGACGGTGCGCTGCCCCTGCACGTTCGAATGCCCACGCACCGGAGAAGGCCCGGCTCCCGGCTTGCCGATATTGCCGCGCAGAAAGAGCAGGTTGCATACCATGCGCACGTTCTGCACACCGAGTCGGTGCTGCGTGAGTCCCATGCCGTAATGAATCATCACGGCGTTGGCTTTCATGTATTCGTTTGCCGCAGCTTCTATCGCCTCGCGCGGCAAGCCGCTCACTTTCTCGATGTCCGCCCACGACGCCTCGCGCGCATAGTTCGCGAATGCTTCATAGCCGGTTGTGTGCTCGCGAATGAAGTCGACGTCGATGACGCGCGGTCGCGCCTGTTCGATGGCGAGATCGTCGGCGGCAATCACCGCCTTGCAGATGCCGAGAATCGCCGCGGTATCGCCGCCCGTCTTAAGCTGATGATATTGCGTGCTGATCTGCGTGTTGTCGGGCGTCAGCATCTGCACCGGCGATTGCGGATTGGCAAAGCGCACGAGGCCCGGCTCTCGAAGCGGATTGAACGTGATGATAGGCACGCCGCGTTTGCGCGCGTCCTGCAACTGGTGAAGCATGCGCGGACTATTGGTGCCGACATTCTGGCCGAAGAAGAACATCAGATCGGTCTTCTCGAAGTCCTCGAGCGTAATCGTGCCGACGCCTACGCCGATCGCTTCCTTCAAGCCGACGCTGGTGCTCTCGTGACACATGTTCGAGCTGTCCGGCAGATTGTTAGTGCCATACATGCGCGCGAAAAGCTGGTACATGTATGAGGTTTCGAGCGATGCACGGCCCGACGCGTAAAAGACCACGCTGTCCGGATCGAGCTGATTCAGTTCGCGGCCAATTTCGTCGAATGCCTGTTGCCATTCGACCTGCACGTACTTGTCGGTGGCCGGATCGTAGCGCAACGGCGCGGTGAGCCGCCCGGCTTCCTCCAGATCATGATCGTGCCATGACAACAGTTCAGTTACGGTGTGAAGCTGAAAGAACTCGGGCGTCATCCGCTTCGATGTGAGGTCCCACGCCGTCGCCTTTGCACCGCTTTCGCAAAACTCGAACACGTGCGGGTCGGCCGGTTTCGCCCACGAACAGCTTACGCACATGAAGCCGTCCGGTTTGTTCTGCTTGCGCAGCGCTGCGCTGTCTTTGACGCTCACATGCTCCTGCGCCAGGATCGTCGTGACCGCTTTCAACGACCCCCAGCCGCCGGATGCATACGGGTAGTCTCGTGTGGTATCGCTCTCTTTCATCATCGTCTCCGCGCGATCGTCAATGTACAGGCGGTGAGCAAAGCATGTACCCGTGCCGCGCAATGAGCACTGCTGCTGACAATAGGGTTACAAGGCGGGTTACAAGGCGGGTTACAAGGCGGGTTACAAGGCGGGTTACACGGCGAGTTACAAGGCACTACCGCGTGCCCGTTCGCACTGCCGCATCCATTCAAGCAGTCGGGTCACGTATTTGCTACCCTGCATGAGCGCTTGCCGGGCGATTGCCCGTTCGTCGATGTCCGCTCACGTCCCTTACTCGAGGTTCCGCGATGCCACCCTCGGTTGACGCTCTCTTTCTCGCCCGCGCGCAATTCGGCTTCACCATCGCCTTTCACATCATTTTTCCGGCGATGTCGATTGGGCTCGCCAGCTATCTCGCGGTTCTCGAAGGGGCGTGGCTCGTCACCGGCAAGCCGGTCTATCTGGCCGTATTTCGCTACTGGCTGACGATTTTCGCCGTGGTGTTCGGCGTGGGTGTGGTGTCGGGCCTCGTCATGTCGTATGAGTTCGGCACCAATTGGGCGGGCTTTGCGTACCGTGCCGGTCCTGTAGTAGGCCCGCTGATGGGCTACGAAGTACTCACCGCATTCTTTCTCGAATCGGGCTTTCTCGGCGTGATGCTGTTCGGCATGAAGCGCGTCGGACCCAGACTGCATTTTCTCGCCACGGCGCTCGTGGCGATCGGCACGTTGATGAGCGCGTTCTGGATTCTGGCCGTCAATTCATGGATGCAAACGCCGCAGGGCTTCACGATAGTGGACGGCCGCTTTTTTCCCGCGGATTGGCTCAGCATCATCTTTAATCCGTCGTTCCCCTATCGGCTCGCGCATATGGTGCTTGCCGCGTATTTGAGCGTGGCGTTCATCGTGGGCGCGGTGGGTGCGTGGCACCTGCTGCGCGATTCGAGCAACGAGCCGGCGCGGCTGATGGCTTCGATGGCGTTATGGATGGCGTGTATCGTCGCGCCGATCCAGATCGTCGCCGGCGACCAGCACGGCGTCAATACGCTCAAGCATCAGCCCGCGAAGATCGCCGCACTCGAAGGCGACTGGGAATCGAAACCGGGCCAGCCGCTCATATTGTTCGGCATGCCAAACATGAAGACGGAAACAACCGATTACGCCGTCGAGATTCCGCACCTCGGCGCACTGATTCTCACGCATACATGGAACGGCTCGATTAAAGGTTTGAAGGAGTTTGCGCCGGCCGACCGTCCGTTTTCACCTCTTATTTTCTGGACCTTTCGCATCATGGTCGGACTCGGCGTGCTGATGGCGCTGACCGGCTTTGCGAGTCTCGCATTGCGGGCGCGGCATTCGCTTTATCGCGCGCGCTGGCTGCACCGGCTCATGGTCGCGATGGGACCTTCCGGCCTGATCGCGCTGTTGTGCGGCTGGACCGTGACCGAAGTCGGCCGTCAGCCTTACACCGTGTATGGCCACTTGCGTACCGTCGACAGCGTATCGCCCATCGCCGCGCCCGGCGTTGCAACATCGCTCGCGGCTTTCGGCGTGGTCTATCTGATCGTATTCGGCGCGGCAATGGTGTTCCTGTTGCGGCTCATGGCGAGGCCGCCGTCGCTCGCCACCGAAGGGCCCGCGAAGGACAAGCCGCATAGAAGCGCGGGCATCACGCCGGGCCCCGCGCAACGGCAACCAGCATCGGCCTCTAGCGATAACGCTCTTTCACAGGACCCACGCCATGACAGCCGCCACGATTGATCTGCCGCTCATATGGGCCGCGATTCTCGCGTTTGCCGTGCTTGCGTACGTGCTGCTCGACGGCTTCGATCTGGGCGTGGGCATTCTGTTCGCCGTCGAGCGCAATCGGGAAGACCGCGACCTGATGGTCAATTCCATTGCGCCGGTATGGGACGGCAACGAGACATGGCTCGTACTCGGCGGCGGCGGACTCTTTGCCGTTTTTCCGCTCGCCTATTCGATCATTCTGCCCGCGCTCTATCCGCCGATCATCGCAATGCTGCTCGCACTCGTCTTTCGCGGCGTGGCTTTCGAATTCCGTTTTCGCGCAACGGGCTCGGGGCGCATGTGGTGGGACGTCGCCTTCTTTTCCGGCTCCGTCATGGCTGCTTTATGCCAGGGCCTCGTACTCGGCGGATTGCTTCAGGGCATCCACGTCGAAGGGGTTTCGTATTCCGGCGGCTGGTGGGACTGGCTCACGGGCTTCACCGTGTTGTGCGGACTCGCGGTGATCGTCGGCTATACGTTGCTGGGTTCATGCTGGCTCATTTGGCGCACCGAAGGTCCACTGCATGAACGCTGCCGGCGCTACGCGCGCAGCATGGCCGTGGCGGTACTCGCGCTCATCGTGGTGGTCACGCTATGGACGCCGATGCTGCAAGGGTCGCTCGCCGAACGCTGGTTCCGCTGGCCGGCGATTGCATTCACGGCTCCAGTGCCGATCTTGCTGGTTCTTCTCGCGGCCGGCTTCTGGCGCAGTCTGTCGGCGCGCAGGCATGTACTGCCCTTGCTGTTTGCCTATGGCATTTTCATTCTTTGCTATGCGGGACTTCTCATCAGCCTCTATCCCAATCTTGTGCCGCCCGCCATTTCTTTCCGCGATGCCGCTGCGCCGCACTCTAGCCTGCTATTTCTTCTGGTAGGCGCTGCGATTACCGTACCGATGATTCTCGGCTACACCGTCTACGCGTATTCCGTCTTCAAAGGCAAAATGCGCCCCGGCGAGGGATACCACTGACATGTGGCGACGATTCGCATGGTTCGTCGGTTTATGGATGCTGGGCGTGGCCACGGTAGGTCTAATAGCAGGCGTATTGAAAGTTATATTACGCGCGGCTACGCATTAACTCTTTTGTGGAACGGGTTCTTCAATTGTGCCCGGTGAAATGTTTGCTCGCCGACGCGTAACGTTTTCAAATTTTTGTCGATAGTCGCGCGTTGCGAATGCGTACTGCGTATTGCGCCGGCGAATACAAGGGAGTTCTTCCTCGTACTCGCCGGCGCTCTGGTCTTCAATGCAAACCCTTGATTACGGCAGCGTGTACGCAATCACATAGTCGCCCTGCTTCGTGCCGAGCGAGCCGTGGCCGCCCGCGGTGACGAGTACATACTGCTTGCCATTGCTGTCCGCGTAGGTCATCGGCGTAGCCTGGCCGCCTGCGGGCAAGCGCGCCTCCCACAAGCGCTCGCCGTTACGCACGTCATAGGCGCGCAAATAGTAGTCGAGCGTACCGGAGAGGAATGCGACGCCGCCGGCGGTCGTCACCATGCCGCCGAGACTCGGCACGCCGAGCGGCATCGGAATCGGCAAAGGCGCGCTATCGCGGATCGTACCGTTCTTGTGCTCCCACACAATATTGTTGGTGCGCAGATCGACGCCCGCGACATAACCCCACGGCGGCGCCTGGCACGGAATGCCGAGCGGCGAAAGAAATGCGTTGATCTCGAATCCATACGGCGTGCCGCGAGCGAGCTTGATGCCGCTCGTTTCGCTGCCCTTCTTCTCGCCGTTATCCGACGGAATCTGCGAACGCGGTATCAGCTTCGAAGTAAAGGCCATGTAACTCGGATTCGCGATGAGTATTTGCCGCACCGGGTCCACCGCGACACCGCCCCAATCGAATACACCGAAATTGCCCGGAAATACGAGCGATCCCTGTTCCGAAGGCGGCGTAAACATGCCGTCGTAACGCAGCGATTTGAATTTGACGCGGCACCACAACTGATCGAAAGGATTAGTGCCCCACATGTCGCGTTCACGCACTTTCGGCGGCTTGAAGTTAAGTGCGGAGAACGGCTGCGTCGGCGATGTGTGGTCGCCCGACGCGGCGCCTTGCGGCACGGGTTCTTCTGTAATAGGCACGATAGGCTTGCCGGTCTCGCGGTTCAGCACATAAATGCTGCCCTGTTTCGTCGATGCAATTAGCGCAGGCTGCACGCCGCCTGCCGTCTGCAAATCGATTAGCGAAGGTTGGCCGCCGACGTCCATGTCCCACAGATCGTGGTGTGTGAATTGATAATTCCAGCGCATCTTGCCGGTTGCGAGGTCGAGTGCAACCACGCCTGCTGCCACTTTCTCGGAAGCCGGCGTGCGCAATCCGCCCCACTGGTCCGGCGTCTGATTGCCGAGCGGCAGATAGACCATGCCAAGCTTTTCGTCGACGCTGAACACCGACCACATATTCGGCGAATTGCGAACATATGTCTGGTTGGGGCCAACGGGCTGCGTCGCGTCCGGATTGCCCGCGTCCCAGTTCCACACGAGATGGCCGTCATGCACGTCGAATGCACGCGTGACGCCGGAGGGTTCGTTGGTCGATTCGTTATCGGTGACGTGACCGCTGATAATCACGAGATCGCGCGTGACCGCCGGCGGCGATGTCGAGTAATAACCGCCCGGTGTGAACGGGCCGATGTTCGTGCGCAGGTCGATCTGACCGTTATTGCCGAAGTGCGTGCACGGTTGTCCCGTGTCCGCATTGAGCGCGATGAGGCGCGCGTCGGCGGTCGGCAGGAAGATGCGGCGCGGGCATTCGGCGCTGGCTGCAGCGTTGGTGCTGGCGTTGGCTGTCTGCTGCGTGGCGGCGGCAGTATCGCTCGCAGTAGTCGCGGCCGATGCGGATTGCGTAGTGTCGGCCGCCGCGGAAGCCGCGTTCGCCGATTCGGCGCTTGCCGATGCGGCGTCGGCCGTAGGCGTCGATGCAGCCGCGCCGGAAGATGCATCCGCAGTCACGCTTGCAGTCGCGCCCGAAGCCGCAGCCGCATTCGAGGCCGCATTTGAAGCCACATTCTCACCAGTGCTCGTGCCCGGCGCCGAAGCCCCCGCTGCATTTCCCGCGGCCCCGGTCGTGGCATTCGCCGAATACATCGCGTCGTCGTGATACGACACGCCGCGGCATGTCATATGTTCCCAGTGCTTGAAACCGACGGGGCTCTGGATATGCGGATCGTAGCGCCACAGTTCTTTGCCCGACGCGGGATCGAGTGCAATCACGATACTGTGCGGCGTGCAGAGGAACAATTTGTTGCCCACCTTGATGGGTGTATTTTCATCGGTCGTTTCAGTCGGGTCGCCCGGACCCGGCTTGTCGCCGGTCTGGAATTGCCAGGCGACCTTCAATTGCCGCGCATTTTCAGGGGTGATCTGCGTAAGCGGCGAATAGCGCTGACCGAACGGCGAGCCGCCATAGTCGGTCCAGTCGCCCGCCTGCCGATTCGCATCGCCGGCAAGCGTCGCGCTCGGCGCCGCGGCGGTGGAGGCCAGCGTGCCGGGGCGATCGTACGGATGATTGAATGCGGTGCCGATGCCAAGCAGCACCGTCACGATCACGGCCGCAGCCAACGGCACCACGCCCTCGCGATGCGCGGCCGGCGGCCCGAACACCAGTTTGCCCGCGACGGGCGGCAACAGCAGCCACAACGCGAGCACCAGCCACACCCACAAACGCGGCAGCAATTGCCAGAAATCGAAGCGTGCTTCCGTGACCGCCCAAATGGTCGAACCGAATAGAACGAGCGCGAACAACCAGAGCGCCGAACGCCGGCGAATGAACAGCAGCACACCGGTCAGCGCGATCGCAATGCCCGTTATGACGTAATACCAGGAGCCGCCAAGCGTGACCAGCGGGACTCCGCCCGCGGCTAACGCCAAACCGATAATGATAAATACGATACCAGGGACCGCGAGCGCGGGGGGAAACCGATGCGGCTTCGACATGTTCGCCACCTCTACAGACAATGATTCAAATTGAATTGCAACAATAGCCCACCCATGCAGGCTCGGAAGACGCTGCCCTGCGAGTAGCATTTGTGGTTCCCGGACGCTTGCCGGGAAGGCATAGTGCATGCTTTGTAAGGTCGCCCTTTCTTGCCCGATATGTGATGAAGCAGCGAGCCACCATACTCTGTCTACGCGCCAATAGCATCCTCCTCGTCGCGAGATCGAATGGAAGATGGGCGCTGCCCGGCGGCCGATGCAAGCCTGGCGAAGCGGTCGCGGCAGCGGCCATTCGCGAACTTCTGGAAGAAACGCAATTGACCGATCTCGCGCTTCACTACATCTTCGAATTCTGGGGCGCGCGCACTCGCCACTATGTATTCGCCGCGCGTATTCCCGATGACATCGAGCCTATTCCGGGCCGAGAGATCACTCGATGCCGCTGGGTTCGCGCGAAAGACATCCACTCCGCATGGGTGAGCGTATCGACGCGCGGAATCGTTCAGGTACTGCTTGGCGAAGGCAGTCCTGTGGGCCCCGCGCGAAGGTCGAGCCCGTTGCGTGTTTTCTGAGCGCCGCATTTTACGCGCGTGGCACAAGCGTTGCATCGCAAAGCTTGTCGCCTATTCACTCACGGAGTTTCAAATGGCAGGAGATAACTCGTTCAAGCCCGGCGAAATCGTCAAGACGTCCGGCATCTATGCAGTCGTTCATGACGACGGCAAGGAAACATTCGAAGTGACCTGCGTAGAGGGAGAACATTTTCCGCCGACACGCAGCGGCAAAGGCGCACACTTCGAACTCAAATACGCAGCCACTCACGCGCATCGTCATGGCGAGCTGAAAGGCAGCGAAGCGCGACAGGCTGTTTAAAGAACTCAAGCCACTGAACTCGCGCGCGCTCTATCGGCCAGGAGGCGAGACCGGTGCCCAAAGCTTCCGCCACACCATTCGCTCTCGCCGAGCGCGCGATCATCAGTCTGTATGACGGCGGCGTACTGTCGCCCGCCGTCATCGAACGGCTTATCGCATCGTTCGCCACGGCGAATCCCGACTGGGACACTGAGCCGACAGAGCGCTCCGTGGATGGACGCTCGCTTCACGAAGTCGTCGCTCTGACCATGCTGCCGGGCGAATCGCTGCGGGCGGCGCGCAAGTCGTTCATGTCCATCATCGAACATATTGCGGGCGCGCCGAAAACGAAAAAGACAAGCCGTGCAGCGAGCAAAGTCAAAGAAGAAGTCGAGGAAGAAGGGCCGGCAGAAGAAGACGACGAAGACAGCGCCGAACTCGCGAGGCAATTATCCGGCGGCACACGCGGTACGTCGTCTAACGGGCGACGCGGCTCCGCGAAGAGCGAAGACGCCGACACGTCCGCACGCAAGCCTGCTGGAAGGGCCGCATTCAATCCGCTCGTGAATGCCGCGGCGCCGCGCAAGAGCAAAAGCTGACTGTTGGCAGAGAGCCGCCCGCCAACGGGCACAATGCTTGCGATGCTTCGCTCAGACATGCCGCCACGCGGCGGCGTCCAACATGGAGAGCGACATGCCGGAACAACAACCAACCCCCAACACCGACGACGCACTGGAATTACTGATCGCGGACCATCGCGCGGTCGAAAAGCTTTTCACCGCATTCAAGCAGGCCAAAGAGGACGATCTCGAAGCGAAAGCCACCCTCGCCCAACGCGCGTGTGAAGAACTGACCATTCACACCATCATCGAGGAAGAACTTCTTTATCCCGCCGCGGGTAAAGCGCTTCCGTCGAGCGATGTCGTCGATGTCGAGGAAGCCTACGTCGAGCACTTTCTCGTGAAGACGTTAATCAGCAAATTCGAAACGCTGAAGGCGGGCGATAAGGGCTTCGACGCGACTTTCAAGGTGATGAGCGAAATGGTGCAACATCACGTCGAGGAAGAAGAGAACGAGCTATTCCCCGAATTGCGCAAGGCCAATCTCGACGTCAAAGGGCTCGGCCAGAAGATCGTGAAGCGCAAAACCGAGTTGCAAGGCAAACTCGACCAGGTGGGAAGCCGCGCTGTGGGCGATAAAACCTGATACAGGTTCCGCGCCGCGCGGTGTGTTGCTGGACATAAAAAAATCCCGCCCTGAAACGGGCGGGTTTTCGCTCGTCATTCGACGGCAACCGCGCTGCTTACCGCTGCTTACTTCTGCTGCTTCGCCTTCTCGTTGCCGGCGCGCTCCGCGAATTCGGTGAGCTTCAGATCCGTAGCCTTTTCTTCTTCCAACGTTTCCTTCAGCAGATTAACCGCCTCGGTAAAGCCCAACTGCTTGCCGATCGCGCAGAGACTGCCGTACGACGCGATTTCGTAGTGCTCCACCTTCTGCGCGGCCGCGACGAGACCCGCGTCGAGCACCGGTCCTCTTTCGATTTCGTCGATGAGTTCCTGGCCTTCTTCAATCAACCCTTCCATCGCGACGCACTTCATTCTTTTCAACTTCACGCCACAACTTTCTACAACCTTGTCGATTCTTTCCACCTGTCCCTGCGTTTCCTCCAGGTGAACCTTGAATGCCTCGCTCAATTGCGGATCGGACGCAGCGCGCGAGAGCTTCGCCAGTGCTTTGGTCAATTGCTTCTCGGCGCTGTAGATATCCGACAGCATGTGAACGAACAGATCATCGACAGTCTTTCGCTGTGTCATATGCAACTCCCAAGGTAGTGGTTAGGAGCCCTGCATCGCGCAACGGGTGTGCCTGGCGAAGCGGACGGGCATGTGATTGACCGTAGCGCGTCGCATTCGCACCAGGTACGGCGCATGCGCAGGCAAGCGTGCAGTCCAACGTTTCCCAACCATACTCAACGGAGAAGCCAATGTTCGTTCACAACAAGCGACTTCAATACACCGTGCGTGTCGCCGCCCCTAATCCGGGCCTCGCCAATCTGATGCTCGAGCAATTCGGCGGGCCCCAGGGCGAGTTGGCAGCCGCGTGCCGGTACTTCACCCAGGCCGTCGCTGAAGACGATCCGGGCCGCAAGGATTTGCTGTTCGACATCGCCACGGAAGAGTTGAGCCACCTCGAAGTGATCGGCTCGATCGTCGCCATGTTGAACAAGGGTGCGAAAGGCCAACTGGCCGAAGGCGTCGAGCAGGAAGCGGAGTTGTATCGTTCGCTGACGGGCGGCGGCAACGACTCGCACACGACCGCGCTGCTGTACGGCGGCGGGCCTCCGCTGACGAACTCCGCGGGCGTGCCGTGGACGGCCGCGTATATCGACACGATCGGCGAGCCGACCGCCGATCTGCGCTCGAACATCGCCGCGGAAGCGCGCGCGAAGATCGTCTATGAGCGGCTGCTGAATATCACGGACGATCCGGGCATCAAGGACGCACTCGGCTTTCTGATGACGCGCGAAATCGCTCACCAGAAGTCGTTCGAAAAAGCGCTGCATTCTATCCAGCCGAACTTCCCGCAGGGCAAGCTGCCGGGCGTTCCAGAATTTACAAACGTGTACTACAACATGTCCTCGGGCGAAGGCGACGCACGCGGTCCATGGAACGAAGGGCCGGAATGGGAGTTCGTGGAAGCGCCGCAACCGGCGGTGGACGGCGGCGACGGTTTGCCGTCGGTGAACGTGACGCAAGCGGACGTCGAAGTACTCGGCGCGCTGGCTTCGCGAACCGCTTCGGACACTGCGACCGATCCGGTGACGGGAGCAGATCTTGGATCGGGTAAGCAGCCGGGTTGAGTTCCGATCCGCTATTTGAGAAGTCGCTTGTAATAAGAAAATGCCGCGGAGCGAGTCGCGCTTCGCGGCATTTGAACGTCACTAACGAACCAACGCTTCGTTTCGCTAGCGCGCCGTCGCAACGTGCGTTTTCACCTTGATTGACGATGCGTTGTCGAATGGCGGCTGCGGAACGAAACTGCTGATCACGTCCCGCTCGAATACGAGGCAGCACGTCGAACCGCCGTACTGGAAAAAGCCTATTTCGTCGCCCTTTGAAACCCGCTGACCCGGCAGTGCTTCGATGATGCACGACGATACATCGGCCATACCGACAAATACGCAGCCCACCTGGCCAATGGCTGGATCGTCGCTTTCGATCACGATGATTGCCCGTGCCGCCAGCGCGGTAATGTACCCCTGCGAGTCGTTAAGACCGCCGGGATCGCGGCCTTCCGCATCGGCGTCCGAGTAATAGGTGCCGTCCAGTGCATAAGCTTTTTTAATGACGCCCGCGATCGGCGCATGCCAGCGGTGGTAATCGAATGCACTGAGAAAGCACTGGTAAATGGAACCGCCGACAAAACGCTGCGCAAGCTCCCGCTGGCCGGCCGAAAAGATGTCCAGCAGTGAATAAGGCTGCGCCTTGATCCAGAAACTGTCGGTGAGTTTGACGTCTCTCTGGATGTTATACGGAGCCGCCTCGCAGGGACTGACAATGATCTTGTCGTTATCCGGCTGATCCACTGGCCGCTCGCCCTCGCGAAAGCGGCGCGTGAAGAAGTCGTTCCATGAAGAGAAGCCCCAATACGGCTTGTCCGGATCACACACGAACTGCGAAAGGTTGATCTTCTCGTCGGCCTCGGGCGAGAACCATCCGTTCGGGGGCGACGTATTCAGATGCTCGCGCGAATGCGGTCCGCTCAGGAATCCGCACCAGCAATCAAGCACATGCTTGATCTGCTGATTGAACGCAGGGTCGCGAAACAGCGCATAACCGGAGGGCATGCACATCGGCCAATCGAGTACCGCATTCAACGGGCAGTGAATCAGGCTCTTTTCGCTGAACGGCGGCGCATAAGTCATCAGATAGTCGATGATGACCATCAACTCTTCTATCGACGAATAGCCGAGTACATAGCCCTTATCGCGCGCCTGATTGATAGCCCGCGTCATATCCATGCGAAGAACCGGATCGCCGTCGAGGAGCGCGGCGAGCTGTTCGACCGCTGCCGTGCGCGGCGCATGCGCCGCACGGGCGCGAGCTTTTTCCGCGAGGTCGGTGCGGTATTGCGCGAGTTGCTCCTCATTGCTCGGCAGCCACCCACCGAGCCGGCGCCGTTCGTCCGCTTCCTTGTCTGTCATGCTTACCCTTCCCTATTGCGTTAAACGTTGATGAAACACTGCGACGACGGGCGCCTATTTCGCGCGCGGCGTTTGCAACGCGTCGTCGGGCTGCTTGTATCCGTTGCGTATTTGCTCGACGCGCTCGGCGACCGCCTGCGCCACATTCACGACTTCCTGCTGCATAGCCTCGTCATGATCGAGGGCCGCGTGGCTCGTCGCATAAGGCTCGTAATAGCCGATAAAGCGGTCGAGCCGCGACTTCGGACCGGCTTCTATCAGTCCCATCCAGTCGAGCCAATCGCTCAGCGCACGGCGCGATCCTTCGATACCGGCAACATCGCCATGTACTACGAGGCCATAAGCCCTGCCCGCCAGATGCTTCGGGTAATCCCAGCCGGCAAGCTCGATTTTCTTCGCCTCCTCGGGCGTCTTGCCGTGCGTCGAGGTGGGATCGGGATTGCCGCCGTCCGCGCAAACGAGGCGATCCATTAGCAGCTTGAGCGGGCTCGCGACCTGATACCAATAGACAGGCGTGACGAAAATCACACCATGCGCGGCCGCAAAGCGCTCGTAAATCTCGTTCATCCAGTCGTTCACGAGACCGAGCGAGTGATTCGGATAGCAACTGCATGGCCAGTGGCACAGCGGCATCGCCGTCGAGACACAGCCTTTGCAGGGATGAATATGCAGATCGCGATCGGAATTCAGGCGCGACAGATCGAGGAAGTCGACGTCGAACGCTCGCCGCTCGAGCGCGCCTTGCGCGATTTTCCCGAGGCGGAAGCTCTTCGACATTTCACTGGGGCACGTATAGTCGTTTCGCGACGAGGCATTCACGATGAGCACGCGCGAACGGCCAGCCGGATCGCGCTGCCGGACTTGCGCGGCCTTGATGCGCTCGCTCGCCGCGCGCCATTCGACGGACAGTTCGTAGTCGGGATCGGCATAGCCCGCGCCGGCCTTCGCCGTTATCGGCGATTTACGCGCGTGCGAATAGGCGTCCCACGCTATCGCTTCGAGCCGCGCGAGCGCCTCGTCTTCCGCGCGGAATGCGGGGTCGTAGAAGCGCGCCATGAAACGTTCGCGAAAGACTTCGCGCGGCAGCTTCTCCGTGATCTGCCCGCGGCGGACTTCGACGGGCACCACCGCTATCGACGGGTTCTTTGCTTCGCTCACGTGGTCTCATGCAAAAAACGGTACGACGACCAAGTGAGCAACTAGCATTCCCGGATGCGATCGCGGCCACAACGTCGGAAGCCAGGTCCGCGATTTGCTTCTAAAAGCGCTCCCCCGGCCCCATACAACTTACATCAAAGAATGATGCAATCACGCGCCCGCCTACTCGTCGTTTCTCCGCATCTGGACGATGCCGTATTGAGCTGTGGACTGCTGCTGACAGCGAGCCCGTCCGCCATTGTCTGCACCGTTTTCACTGCGCCGCCAGGCGAGAACATGTCGACCGACTGGGATCGGCAATCGGGATTCAAAGACGCGTTCGAAGCAATGCAAGCGCGCAAACAGGAAGACGCCCATGCTCTGGAAATGCTGGGCGCCCGGCCCGTCCATCTTCCGTTTTGCGACGCGCAATACCTTCACACTCCGTCGCGCGATGAATTGGCCGAAGCACTGCGGCACACGCTAGAGGCGTATCAACCCGAAAACGTCATGGTCCCGCTCGGCCTCTTTCACTCCGATCACACACTGGTATCGGATGCCTGTCTTTCGTTAATCGCCGGGATGGGCGACGCGGTACTCCACGCCTACGAAGAGATTCCGTATCGACGAATGGAACACGCGGTTCCCGATCGCATTGAAGAACTGACGAAGCGCGGTTACCTGCTGAGTCCCGCCGACGACCTCGCCGCGGCCGCGCGCCAATCCGTTTCGCATGAACAGATGAAGCGCGAAGCGATTGCTGCTTATGCGAGCCAACTACGCGCATTCGGCCCTGATGCCGAAACCACGCTCTGTTGCGAGGAAAAGTACTGGCGGCTACAACGAGCGTGAAGAAAAACCGCAGGCCAAACCTGAAGCCAGTTGAAAGCGAACGGCACATCGTTTGCTTGAAGCGGGAATCGCCCCGTCAAGAACAAAGAACAGCATGGATAAAAAACCGCTTTCCCGGCGCATTTCGGTAGTCGTTCTGACACACAACCGCGCCGCCGAGCTTGTGGCCACCCTCGAGCGCTTACTCGCCCTTCCAGAAAATCCGCCCATCTTTGTGGCGGATAACGGCTCGAATGACAATACCGTCGCGCTGGTGAGGACGCTCTTTCCGACCGTATGCATCATTGAATGCGGAGGAAATCTCGGCGCAGCCGGGCGTAATCGCGCCGCCGAGTGCGTCGGCACCGACTATGTCGCGTTCTGCGACGACGACACCTGGTGGGAGTCGGGCTCGCTCGAACGCGCGGTGCAACTGCTCGACGCGTGGCCCAACGTGGGTGTTTTGAGCGGGCGCGTCGTGGTGGGCGAAGACAGGATCACGGACCCCATGTGCTCGGTGATGCGCGCGAGTCCGCTCGGCAGCGAGGGACTGCCGGGGCCCGCGTTGATCGGCTACATGGCGGGCGCATGCGTATTTCGCACGTCGCTTTTCCGCGAGCTGGGCGGCTACGAGCCGCGTCTTTTCATCGGCGGAGAAGAAGAACTTGTCGCGCTCGATGTGCTCGCGTCCGGGCACGCGATTGTCTATTGCGATCAACTGACGGTGCATCATCATCCGTCGCCGGCGCGCGATAGCACTTTGCGGCGGCGCACACTCGCGCGCAATGCCGCGTGGGTCGCGTGGCTGCGGCTGCCGTGGCCAGAAGCATGCCGCGCAACAGCGCAGGCGCTCGCCACGTTCTCGCGCGAAGGCACGCTCGCGCGCGATGGCCTCGCACTGCTGCGCGGTCTCGCGTGGGCATTGAAAAACCGCAAGCCCTTACCGCCCCAAGTACTCAACCTGCGCGAACGGGTGCACATCGGCGAACGCCAGATGGCCGCGCCCGCGCCAAGCACTCGCGCGAAGGCTACGGTTGGCAAAGCCGACGCAAGCACGTGATCTGAATCGCTTGATCCAAGCGAGCGCGTCGAAAAGTTACTACGCGCCCGTGCGCGCGGTCGCCATCGCAAGGTTGCGAATCTCGCCGATCAACTTCTGCGGTGCGACGGGTTTCGTCAAATGTGCCTGAAAACCAGCCATTTTCGCGCGCATGCGGTCCTCGGCCTGCGCGTAGCCGGTCAGTGCGATGGCCGGCACGCGGTCCTGCAACGGCAACTGGCGATCCGCTTCCAGCCGCCGCAAACGGCGCAGCACGTCATAGCCGTCTTCATCGGCGAGCACGATGTCGCATAGCAACGCATGCGGCCATTGCGTGGTCGCGGTCTGCGCGAACCAGTCCAATGCCTCCTTGCCCGACGACGCCGTGCGCACACGCGCGCCGCTCGCCGTGAGCACCGCTTCGAGCGCGTCGAGCGCATCTTCCTGATCGTCGATCGCCATCACGAAGAGACCTTCGAGCGGCGCTGCGCCGTCGGCATCGGCAATGGGCGCCGCCGCTTGAGTGCCCCCACTCGCATCGGCCACGGGACGCAGCGGCAGCATCGCCACATACGCGAGCCGTCCGTTGAGCGGCATCAGCGTGAAGCTGCCGCCGGCAGCGGACAGCGCTTCTTCCATATGACGCGCCGCTGCCTGCGACAATTCGGCGGGCTTCTCGCTCATGCCGAGCACCGTCACCCAGACCTGATTGTTATGCCGCTCGACGCGCAATTCGATGCGCTGCCCGGGCCTCGCGTGCTCGATCTCGTTGCGGCACAAGTCGGCGATCAGCGGTTGCAGCACGCTCGGGTCGCCCGTCACGCGCAGATCGTTGTCGCTGATCTGCGGGTACAAGGTCACGCGCCGCGCCGCGATTTCGTCGTGCAGCGCGTCGATCACGCCGGCCATCAGCGCGGCGAGACTGACCGATTGCGCGGTGAGCTTGCGCTGCGCGTGCTCGAGTTCGCCCTGCTGCCATTGCAGCGACCACATCTTCGCGTAGACGCCGTCGCGCGCGAGCAGTTCGCGATGCGTGCCCTGCTCGACCACGCGGCCATGCTCCATCACGAGAATCCAGTCGGCGTCGACCACGGTCGAGAGCCGGTGCGCGATCACAATCGACGTGCGGCCTTGCGCGAGGCGCGTCAACTCGGTTTGTATCGCGCGCTCGGAACGCGTGTCGAGCGCTGACGTTGCTTCATCGAACACGATGATGCGCGGGTCCTTCAGAATCGCGCGCGCAATCGCAATGCGCTGCCGCTCGCCGCCGGAGAGCCGCACGCCGCGCTCGCCCACGCGCGTGTCGTAATGATCCGGCAATCGTTCGATGAATTCGTCAAGTTGCGCCGCGCGCGCCGCCCGCACCACGTCCGCACGCGTGGCGGAAGGCCGCCCATACGCGATGTTGTATGCGATCGTCTCGTTGAACAGCACCGTGTCCTGCGGCACGATGCCGATCGCTTCGCGCAAACTCTTCTGCGTGACCTGGCCGATGTCCTGTCCGTCGATGCGTATCGTGCCGCTCGTCGGCTGATAAAGGCGAAACAGCAGCTTCACGAGCGTCGATTTTCCGGAGCCGCTTCCGCCCACTATCGCGAGCGTCTTGCCAGGATACGCATGAAAGTCGACGTCGCGCAGAATCTGCCGCGCCGGGTCGTAGCCGAAGTCCACATGCTCGAACGAGATCTGCCCGGCGCTCACGATCAGCGGTTTCGCGGCCGGCTCGTCAATATCCTCGCCGACACGCCCGCGCGCGGCGAGTATCTCGAACATGCGCTCGACATTCACCATCGCGTCGTTGGTCTCGCGAAACACGAAGCCGAGCGTGTTGAGCGGCATGCAGATCTGGATGATGTACGCATTCACCAGAATCAGATCGCCGACGCTCATGCTCCCCGCCACCACATGCTGCGCCGCGAGCAGCATGATCGCGCCGATACCGAACGCGATCACCGCGCTCTGACCGACATGCAACGCGGTCAGCGCACGCTGATTCGCGGTTCTCGCGTGCACCCACTTGTCGAGCACGGCGGAAAGGCGCTGCGTTTCGGTGTCTTCGGTGGCGAAATATTTGACGGTGTCGTAATTGAGCAGACTGTCCACAAGCCGGCCATCGGACTGCGCCTCGAGCGCATTCACCGCGCGCTGGAACGCGACGCGCCGCCGCGTGAAGATGAATGTATAGACCGCATAGCAGACGAAGGTCGCGGCAATCGCGATCATGAACTCGCGCGCGTAGTTGTGAACCATGATCGCGACAATCGTGACGATTTCGAACGCGGTCGGCACGATCGTAAAGAGCGCTACGCCAAGCAGAAAACCGATGCCGTCAGCGCCCTTCTGCACATCGCGCACGATTGCGCCCGTCTCGCGCTTCGTGTGAAAACGCGCACTCATGCGGTGCAGATGCGCGAAGGTGCGCTCGGTGAATGCGGCGACCGTGCGCTGCGTCACGATGCTGAACACCACGTCGCGCGCTTCGTTCAACGCGTCGCCGAGAAAACGCAGCAACGCATACGTCAATACGAGAAACACCGGAAAGAACGCCTGCGCGACCGGGTGCCCCAATTCGTCGACGACATGCTTGAGCACGAGCGGTATCAGCACGGTCGCGAGCTTTGCCGAGATCATCAGCAGCAACGCGGCGAGCGTCTGGTTGCGGTAGCGCCAGACCGCGCGCGTCAGGTCGGCGGCAATGCGGCGGGTCAACTGGGAACGGGGCAGCGTGGCGGGGTTCGGCATGAGGTCCCTGAGAGAGCCGCCGCAGCAACGACGCTGCAACGGGCATTAGATTCCACTATGCGGATTCACAAGCGGCGCGACGAAAAACGCGGCATGTCGAGTCGCGCGCCGAGGCCAGTGACGAGCAATCGATGCGCCCGCCGTCGGACAAAACTTAGCACACGCGAGACCGCGACGACAGGCGCGATTCTTCTCGCATCGCAGAGAAAAAAACTCGCGCTTCTCCAGGAAGTACTACTCGAAATTACATGACGGGTTGTAGAAAAAGGGAACGCCACACCGCTTCTCTCCCGCGAAAAAGGGAACGCTACAGCGCTTCTCCGCACCCACTGTCGGATCAACGTTTCTTGCGCGCCTTGCTGCGCATAGGCACACCACATGCTGTGGCCGGGTAACAGCGTCGTATCGGCGGAAATTGCATAAGAGTGCTCAGCAAACCGCGCGATGCCCGCCCTGCTAATGCCTATCTCGCGAAGGAATGTCAATGAAGATCGCCCTCATCAGTGAACACGCCTCGCCCCTCGCCGTCGCCGGAGGCGTCGACAGCGGAGGACAAAACATTTACGTCGCGAACGTCGCGCGTGAACTCACGGAGATGGGCCATCAAGTGGATGTGTTCACGCGGCGCGACCGCGCGCTGCTGCCGCTCATCTCCGACATGGACGGCGTGCGCGTGATCCACGTGCCGGCAGGGCCGCCGATGCAGTTGCCGAAAGAACGGCTGCTGCCTTTCATGGACGAGTTCGCCGCGTTTCTGATCGAATTCTTCCGCGGCGAGAAGACGCCGTATGACGTGATGCACGCGAACTTCTTCATGTCGGGCCTCGCGGCATTGAAAGTGAAAGCGGCGCTCGGCGTGCCGCTCGTTACGACGTTCCATGCACTCGGCCGCGTGCGCCGGATACATCAGGGCGCGAACGACGGCTTTCCCGATGAGCGCTTCGCAATCGAAGACGACCTCGTCGCGCAATCCGACGTGGTGATCGCCGAATGCCCGCAAGACGAGGCCGATCTGATCGGGCATTACCGGGCCGACCCCGCGCGCATACAGACCGTGCCGTGCGGCTTCGACGCCGACGAGTTTCATCCGATGGACCGCGCCACTGCCCGCGAAGCACTCGGCTGGCAGCAGGATCAGTTCACCGTGCTGCAACTCGGACGCCTCGTGGAGCGCAAGGGCATCGACAACGTCGTGCGTGGCGTCGGCGTGCTGAAGCAAGCCTTCAGCGCGTCGGCCGAGCTGTACATCGTGGGCGGCAATTCGGATGCGCCGAATGAAAAGGCCTCGCCGGAAATCGCGCGCTTGCGCGGCATCGCGCGCGACTGCGGCGTCGCCGGCCAGACTCACTTCGTCGGGCGGCGCGGGCGCGCGCAATTGCGCTACTTCTATAGCGCCGCCGACGTCTTCGTGACGACGCCGTGGTACGAGCCGTTCGGCATCACGCCGGTTGAAGCAATGGCGTGCGGCACGCCGGTGATCGGCGCGGACGTCGGCGGAATCCGCTATTCGGTGGCGGACGGCATCACCGGCTTTCTGGTGCCGCCGCGCGATCCGGCTGCGCTGGCCGCGCGTCTCGACCAGTTGCGGCGCGACCCCGCGCTCGCTCGCCGGATGGGCGAAGCGGGCCTTGAACGCGCACGCAAGGAGTTCACGTGGCGCGGCGTGGGCGAAGCGCTCGCGCAAATCTATATGCGCACCGCGCGGCTCGTGCCGGCAAAGACCGCGGAAGAAGAACGCGTGGAGGTTCGCGTGCGCGCGGCGGCCGGCGCGTCGTTCCGCTAGAACACCGCGCGTCGTCGCAGCGCTATCAGCGCAGCCAGTTTCGTCGAGCCGGGGCGGACGCACTGTCCGCTTCCGGCGAATCGCTCACGTTTTCGGCACCGCCATCATCATGCTGCAACCCGCTGTGTTTCTCGACAAGGACGGCACGCTGCTCGACGACGTGCCGTACAACATCGACCCTTCGCTGATGCGCCTCGCACCCGGCGCTCGCGAAGCGTTGACGCTGCTCGCGAGCCAGCCGTTCGCGCTGTTCGTGATCAGCAATCAGTCGGGCGTCGCGCTCGGCAAGTTTCAGCGCGCCGCGTTAAAAGAGGTGGAAGCCGAACTCGCGCGCATGTTCAGCGAATGCGGCGCGACGCTCGCCGGCGCTTACTGGTGCCCGCATCATCCGGACGGCACGGTCGCGCCCTACGCGACCGCCTGCGATTGCCGCAAGCCTGCGCCCGGACTGCTGCTGCGCGCGGCGCGCGAGCATCGGCTGGATCTCGCGCGAAGCTGGTTCATCGGCGACATTCTCGACGACGTGGAAGCGGGCAATCGCGCCGGATGCCGCACGATTCTGCTCGACAACGGCCACGAGACCGAGTGGATAGAAGGACCGCAGCGCGTGCCCGGCGCGCGCGCCGCTGATTTGTATGAGGCTGCGCAGATCGTCGCGCGCAGTGTCGAAGCGGTATCGCGGCCCGCGCCCGCCGGCGAGGAAACCGCTCGATGAACGCGCCGCTTCTCATCGCCCAGCCGACACTCGCGCACGCTCGCGTGCCCGACAGTCCGCAGCTCGCGCATTGGGGCGAGGACATCAAGCGGATTCTGTGCGTGCGGCTCGACAACCTCGGCGATGTGCTGATGACCACGCCCGCGCTGCACGCGTTGCGCGAGTCGGGCCCCGGCCGTCATATCACGCTGCTCGGCTCGCGCAGCGGCGCCGCGCTCGCGCCGTATCTGGACGATGTCGACGACGTGATCGAATACGAAGCGCCGTGGGTCGCGAATCCGGCCGCGAGTGCGCGTTCGCTCGCCGACGATCAGCGGATGCAGGAGCGCTTGCGGCACGGCGGCTTTGACGCGGCCGTGATCTTCACCGTCTACAGTCAGAGCCCGTTGCCCGCTGCGATGCTGTGTTATCTCGCGGGCATTCCGCGGCGGCTCGCGCATTGCCGCGAGAATCCCTATGCGTTGCTCAGCGACTGGCTGCGCGAACCGGAGCCGCAGCAGGGCACGCGTCATGAGGTGGAGCGGCAACTCGATCTCGTGCGCCAGGTCGGCGCACAAGCGCCCGATACGCGCATGCGCTTCGCTGTGCGGGATTCGGATAGGCGCGCGCTTGCGAAGCAGCTTGCGGCACGCGGCGTGCATAGTGACGCGAAAAGCCGCGCAAATGGCAGCACCCAACACCGCGCCCCGTGGATCGTATTGCACCCAGGCGCAACGGCCGCATCGCGCCGCTATCCGCCGGAGCGCTTCGGCCAGGTGGCCACGCGCCTCGCCACGGAAACCGGCGCACCTATCCTGATCACCGGCAGCGCGAGCGAGCGTCCGTTGGTCGATGCAGTGATCGCGGCGGCCGCGCCTCGCGTTCGCGCGCAACTGCACGATATGAGCGGGGCGCTGTCGCTCGGCGAACTCGCGGCGCTGATCGAGCGCGCCAGCGTGCTGGTGTCGAATAACAGCGGACCGGTCCATCTTGCGTCCGCGCTTGCCACGCCCGTCGTCGATCTTTACGCGCTGACGAATCCGCAGCACACGCCGTGGCAGACGCCGCATCGCGTGCTGTTTCGCGATGTCGAATGCCGCTGGTGTTATCGCAGCGAGTGTCCGCAACATCATCACGCGTGTCTGCTCGGCGTGACGCCCGGCGAAGTCGTGACAGCCGCGCTGGAGTTGCGCGCCGAAGCGCAGTCACACGCGCCGTCTGCGCGCCGTGCTTCCGACAACCCACCCAATGCCCACCACGAAAGCGACGCGGCACAGCCGCTCGCCAAACAACCGGTGGCGCCCTGACAACCCACTTCTACTGCGAACGCCCATGTATACACTCGGAATCAATGCCGTCTATCACGACAGCGCCGCAGCCATCCTGCGTGACGGCGTGGTGCTCGCCGCCGCCGAAGACGAACGCTTCACGCACGTCAAACATGCGAAGCGTCCGGTGCCGTTCTCGACCTGGCAACTGCCCTTCGATGCCATCGACTACTGCCTGAAAGCCGCCGGCATCACGCTTGCCGACGTCGATCACGTTGCGTATTCGTACGACCCGAGCCTGTTCGGCGGCATGCCGAAGCAGCCGGGCGCGACCATCGAACTGCCGTTCGATCCGGCCAACACGCGCCTCACGGACCCGTCCGCATCGCCGTGGGACCCGCTCTTTCTCAGCTATATCGCGAACGCCAAGGGCCAGTTGCTCGACGGTGCGCCGCATCATCTGCGCAAGCGTTTTCAGGGCGTGGACCGCAACAACGGCTTCAAGTGGCATTTTGTCGAGCATCACCTCGCACACGAAGCGAGCGCGTTTCTCGCGGCGCCTTACGACGACACCGCCGTGCTCACGATGGACGGCCGCGGCGAAGGCGTGACGACCAGCATGGGCCAGTTCGTCGACGGCGAATATACGCGGTTGAAACAGGTCGAGTTGCCGCACTCGCTCGGCCTGCTCTATGAAGCCGTGACCGACTGGCTCGGCTTTCTGCATTCGTCGGACGAGTACAAGGTGATGGCGCTCGCGTCATACGGCAAGCCCGAATATGTCGATGTGTTCCGCGACATCGTGCGCTATCGCGGCGACGGCAGCTATACGGTCGACGCGCCGCGCCTCGTCAAGCGCTTTGGACCGGCGCGCGAACGCGGCGGCCCGCTCGAACAGCGCCACTTCGACATCGCGCATTCGTTGCAGCGCGTGCTCGAGGAAACCGTGCTGCAACTCGCCGGCTGGCTGCATGAGAAGACCGGCTTGCGCAAGCTCAGCATGGCGGGCGGCGTGGCGTTGAACTGCGTGATGAATTCGAAGCTGCGCGACGCGGGCCCGTTCGACGACGTATGGGTGCAACCCGCCGCGGGCGATGCGGGCACCGCCCTCGGCGCGGCGCTGTGGATCGACTATCGCGAACGCAGCGAGCGCGGCGACCGCAAGCGTCACTGGACGATGGACCATGCGTACCTCGGCCCCGAGTATCCCGAAGAGGAAATCGAGCAGTTCCTGAAATGGTCGAAGGTTCCCTATCGGCGGCTTGACGACATTGCCGGCGAAACCGCCGACCTGCTCGCGAGCGGCAAGGTCATCGGCTGGTATCAGGGCCGCACGGAATTCGGTCCGCGCGCGCTCGGCGCACGGTCGATTCTCGCGTCGCCCGTCGATCCGCACATGCAGGCGAAGCTCAACGAGATCAAGGACCGCGAGGACTTCCGGCCGGTCGCGCCGGTCGTCATGGAAGAGCATGCAAGCGAATGGTTCGTGAACGGCAAGGTCGCGCCGTTCATGCTGTTCGTGTTCGACGTGCACGCCGACAAGGCCGCGCGCATTCCGGCCGTGCGCCATGTCGACGGCACCGCGCGCGTGCAGACCGTGAACCGTTCGCAGCATCCGCTCTATTACGATCTGCTCGCCGCATTCAACCAACGCACCGGCGTGCCGATTCTCGTCAACACGTCGTTCAATACGCGCGGTGAGCCGATGGTGAATTCGCCGCGCGACGCGGTGGAGTCGTTCTGGACCTCGCCGCTCGACGCGCTCGTGATCGGCCCGTTTCTCGTCGAGAAAGCGAGGGATAGCGCATGAGTCCATCCGCTACGGGACCGATGGACGTAACAGGCGGCTTCAGTCGTTCGCATGACGAGGCGGAGCCGATCGCCGCGGGCTATCCGGGTGCGCTGCTCGCGCACCTCGATGTGTCCGTGGTGGTGCCGACTTACCGGCGGCCCGACATGCTGGCGGCGTGCCTTCGCGCGCTGACCGAGCAGGACTTCCCTGTCGACCGCTATGAAATCGTGGTCTGCGACGACGGCCCCGACGAAGCGACGCGCGCCTGCGTCGCTCACATTGCGGCCGAGCAGGCGAAGCGCGGGCTCACGGTGCGCTATGTGCCCGTCACCCGCACGCAAGGTCCGGCCGGCGCGCGCAATGCGGGCTGGCAGCAGGCGCGCTCGCCGGTGATCGCCTTCACCGACGACGACACGCTGCCCGATCCGCACTGGCTGCAAGAAGGGCTCGCGGCGATTCGCCAGGGCGCGGCGGCCGCCGCGGGCAGAATCGTCGTGCCGCTGCCCGCCGTGCCGACCGACTACGAAGCCGATGCAAGCGGACTCGAACGCGCCGAATTCGCAACCGCCAATGTATTCGTCGCCCGGAGCTTTCTGACGATGACGGGCGGCTTCGACGAACGGTTTACATCAGCGTGGCGCGAGGACTCCGACCTGCAGTTCGCGCTGCTGCAAGCGGGCGGCAAGATCGTGCGCGCGAACGAGGCGGTCGTCGTGCATCCCGTGCGGCCGGCGCGTTGGGGAGTCAGCATCTCGCAGCAAAAGAAAAGCCAGTTCGACGCGCTGCTGTACAAGAAGCACCCCGAACTGTTCAAGGCGCGGATTCGCTCGTCGCCTCCTTTTCTTTATTACCTGATTCTGTGCGCCGCATTGGCCGCGCTGATTGGCGTCGTGATCGGAGACACGACCACCATGACGCTCGGCTTTGTCGCATGGCTCGCGCTGACGGCCTACTTCTGCGCGATACGCCTGCGCGGACGGGACCGCGGTTTGCGGCACATCGCCGAAATGGCGTGGACGTCGATTCCGATTCCGTTCCTTTCGATCTACTGGCGGCTTTACGGCGCCGTACGTTACAAGGTGCTCTTTCTATGAATGCAGGCCCGTTCATCGCGTCACTCGCACCGCGGCGCATCGCCGTTTTTCGTGCGCTGCAACTCGGCGACATGCTCTGCGCGGTGCCGGCTTTGCGGGCGCTGCGCGCGGCTGCGCCGCACGCGCATATCGCGCTGATCGGTCTGCCGTGGGCGCAATCGTTTGTCGAACGTTACGCGGATCTGGTCGATGAGCTGATCGTTTTTCCGGGCGCCGAAGGCTTTCCCGAGCAGCGCGAATCGAACGACGGCCTGCCCGCGTTTTATGAACGGATGCGCGCGCAACGTTTCGATCTCGCGATCCAGTTGCACGGCAGCGGCGGCATTGCGAACGATCTGCTGCTTCAGTTCGGCGCGCGCGCTTATGCAGGCTTCGTGCAGCCGGACGAGCCGCCGCGCGATGGCGTGTTCATCGGCTGGCCCGACGATTTGCCGGAGCCCGAGCGCTATCTTGCGTTGATGAGCGCGCTAGGCGCCGACACCACCGAGCGGCACTTGTCGTTTCCGCTGAGCGATCGCGATGGCGATGAATACGCGTCGCTCGTCGCCGCGCACGGTATCGAAGCACAGCGTCTGGTGCTGGTTCATCCCGGTGCGCAATTGCCCTCGCGCCGCTGGCCCGCCGCGCGTTTCGCCGAAGTCGCGGACCGTCTCGCCGCCGACGGCTGGCAAATCGCGATCACGGGAACCGCGGCTGAAGCGTCGCTTACCGGCGAGGTGCTCGGCGCCATGACCGCGCCCGCGTTGCACCTGGCCGGCGCGACGTCGCTCGGCGGATTGGCGGCGCTCGTCGCGCATGCGCGGCTCGTGGTCTGCAACGACACGGGCATTTCGCATATCGCCGCGGCTGTGGCGACCGCGTCGGTGGTGATTGCATCGGGCAGCGACACACGGCGCTGGGCGCCGCTCGACCACGCGCGGCATCGCGTGCTCGCCGACTATCCGCCGTGCCGTCCGTGCATGTTCCGCGAGTGCCCGTACGGCCATCCTTGCGCGCTGAATATCGGCATCGAGCGCGTGGTCGAGACGGCCCGCGCGCAACTGGCCGAGGTTCACGGCGCCCGTCCCGCCGGTCCGTACGCGTTGCATACACAGACCGGAAGCGGGCCCTTCGAGGAGTTGCATCATGCTGCGTAACTGCCGCCGTCTGCGTGTGCTGACATGGCACGTCCACGGCAACTATCTGTATTACCTCACTCAGGCGCCGCACGACTTCTATCTGGTCACGAAGCCGGGCCATCCGTCCGGCTATGCAGGCAAGGTCGGCGTGCTGCCGTGGGGCGACAACGTCCACGAAATCAATGCGGACGACGTGCCCGATCAGGAATTCGACGTGATCCTGTATCAGCACAAAACGCACTGGGAATACGACCGCGAGCATGTGTTGAGCGAGGCGCAACGGCGCCTGCCGCGCGTCTATATCGAGCACGATCCGCCGCAGGAAAACCCGTTCCAGCAATGGCATTGGGTCGACGACCCGGACACGCTGCTGGTCCACGTCACTCACTTCAACCGGCTGATGTGGGATTGCGGCGTGACCCCGACGCGCGTGATCGAACATGGCGTGGTGGTGCCCGAAGGCGTGCGTTACAGCGGCGAACTCGAACGCGGCATTGTCGTCGTCAATCATCTGGCGCAGCGCGGAAGGCGGCTTGGCGCCGACGTGTTCGCCGACCTGCGCACGCGTGTTCCGCTCGATCTCGTCGGCATGGATGCGGAGCGGCTGGACGGTATCGGCGAAGTCGACAATCTGGATCTCGCCGCGTTCAGCGCGCGCTATCGCTTCTTCTTCAATCCGATTCGCTGGACGAGCCTCGGTCTCGCGATTGTCGAGGCAATGACGATCGGCATGCCGATCATCGGCCTCGCGACCACCGAACTCGCGACGGTGATTCGCAACGGCGAAAACGGCTTCGTGCATACGGATGTGAATGCGCTCGAAGACGCGATGCACGAGTTGCTGCGCGACCCGGCGGAAGCACGGCGTCTGGGCGAAGGCGCGCGGCGCACTGCGCTCGAGCGCTTCCACATAGACCGTTTCGCGCAGGACTGGCACGAAGCGTTGCTGCACGTTACCGCATGAGCGGCGCGTCTTGACACCTTCGCCGAATCATCATAAGGACGACGCAACATGAAAGAACTTACCCGCAAGCGGATTCTCGTCACAGGCGGCGCCGGCTTTCTCGGCTCGCACCTGTGCGAGCGGCTCGTGACGCAGGGCCATGACGTGCTGTGCGTGGACAACTTCTATACCGGCACGAAGGACAACATCGCGCATCTGCTGGACTGCCCGAACTTCGAGCTGATGCGTCACGACGTGACATTTCCGCTTTATGTCGAAGTCGACCAGATCTACAACCTCGCGTGTCCCGCATCGCCGATTCATTATCAGCACGATCCAGTGCAAACCACCAAGACGAGCGTGCACGGCGCGATCAACATGCTGGGCCTCGCAAAGCGCGTGAAGGCGAGGATTTTTCAGGCGTCGACGAGCGAAGTGTATGGCGATGCCCTCGTGCATCCGCAGAAAGAAGACTACTGGGGCCATGTAAATCCGATCGGCCCGCGCTCGTGCTACGACGAAGGCAAGCGCTGCGCCGAAACGCTTTTCATGGACTACCGGCGCCAGCATGGCCTGTCGATCCGCATCGCGCGAATCTTCAATACGTATGGGCCGCGCATGCATCCCGCCGATGGCCGTGTGGTGTCGAACTTCATGATGCAGGCGCTGCGCGGCGAGCCGATCACGCTCTATGGCGACGGCTCGCAAACGCGTTCGTTCTGTTACGTGGACGACATGATCGACGCGTTTATCCGCCTGATGAATTCCGCCGACGACCCAGGCGGTCCGGTCAATCTCGGCAATCCGCACGAAGTCAGCATGCGCGAGATCGCGCAGCGGATCGTCGCGATCACGGGATCGAATTCGCCGCTCGAATTGCATCCGTTGCCGACCGACGATCCGTGGCATCGGCAGCCGGATATTTCGCGCGCGCGCGAGTTGCTCGGCTGGCAACCGCAAACCTCGCTCGACGACGGTCTGCAGCACACCGCGCGTTACTTCCGCGCGCGAATTGAGGCGAGTTCGGAGGCGGGTTCAGAGGCGAGTTCGGAAGCGGGCGCGGCAAGCGCGCCCGCGGCTCAGCGTCCGGCCCTCACATAGCTCGCGAGAAAGGTGCGCGTGCTGCCGTCGGGGAATTGCACGGCCACCTGTTCGCCGCTCGCGAGCGCGACCTCGCCTGCGCCGTAACGCGGCACGCGTACTGCATCGCCCGGCGCCCAGACGCGCGGTTTGACTGGGTCGCTTCTCTTACGCGGCGCTTCCTTGTCCGCTGACGTTGCGCCTGCAACGATCGCATCCGGTGCGACGTCGATTTGCGGCGGACGCACGCAGTTATCGCACACGCCGCAGCGCTCGACGGCGGGCGTATCGCCGTAATAGTCGAGGATTGCGCGCCAGCGGCACTGGCCGGTTTGCGCATAGTCGATCATTGCCTGCAGCGTTTCCCTGTCATGCGCGCTCATCTGCTCGAATTGCGCCGCGGCTTTCGCGATGGTGTCCCGCGTGGATTCACGGGCCGATTCGCGCGCATCCTCATGCGTTCGCAGACGATAACGGCGCTGCCGGTCGCGGCCCGCCACGCGCGCGTCGACCAGCATGTTCAGCGCGACTTCGAGCTTGCCTGCGCCGACATCGGGCAACGCATCCTTCAGCGCCTTGAGCGTCACACCCTTCGGTTCTTCGCCGATAGGCGCCGCCAGCGTGTCATACACGCGTTGCGCCAGTTCGACGCTCGGGTAGCGTCCCGCAAGAAAGAACTGCTGGATGCGCTTGTCGTTCAGGTCGAATAGCAGCACGCAATCGGCAGGCTCTCCATCGCGGCCCGCGCGGCCTGTCTCCTGATAGTAGGCATCGAGGCTGCCAGGTATCTGGTAATGAATCACGAAGCGTATGTCCGCTTTGTCGATGCCCATGCCGAACGCGTTCGTCGCGATCATCAAGCGGGTCGCGCCCGACATGAACTGCTCCTGCGCTTCTTCGCGCGCGGCCGCCGACATTCGGCCGTGATAGCGCGACACCGATTCGCCGGCTTCCGTCAGCCAGCCGTAAATGCGGTCGACGTCGCGCACGGTGGCCGCATACACGATGCCGGCGCCGCCGAGCGATCCGATCAGCTTCGACAGTTGCTCGCGCTTCGCGGCCATCGCGCGTGCGGCGCCGTCCTTGCCGCCCGCCGTGCTCACCTGCACAACCCGATAACGCAAATTCTCGCGATACGTGCCCGTGCGAACCACAAGCGGGTCGCGCAGCGCGAGCGAATGCACGATGTCGTCGATCACGCGCTGCGTCGCCGTTGCGGTCAACGCGAGCACGGGCGGTTGCCCGAGCGCCTTCACCGCCGCGGCGATCTCCAGAAACGCGGGACGGAAATCGTGTCCCCAATGCGACACGCAATGCGCCTCGTCGACGACCACGAGGCCGACGCGATTTTCCGGGCGCGCGCGCAACGTCTCGATGAACGCCGGCTGCGCGAGACGCTCGGGCGTCACGAACACAATGCCGCTGTCACCCGCTGCAATGCGTTGCAGCGCCTCGCGCTCGGCGCGGCTTTTCAACGTGCTGTTCACCAGCGTGCAGTCGATGCCGGCCGCGAGCAGCTTGTCCGCCTGGTCCTTCATCAACGCGATCAGCGGCGACACGACGAGCGTCGTGCCTTCAAGATGCAGCGCGGGTAACTGGTAGCACAACGATTTGCCCGCGCCGGTGGGCATCGTCGCAAGCGTGTCGCGATGTTGCAATACGCTGCGGATGATGTCCTCCTGCCCCGTGCGCAAACGCGCGATGCCGAACATGTCGCGCATGGTCTTGCGCATGCTGCGAAGCCGTTGGTCGACTGTCATGGTTATGAAGAAGCGTCCTTGCAGGCGTTGCCGCCCGCGGTGAGGTGAAGGATGAATTGCCGCTCGTTTTCGGCGACCTGCGGTGCACGGTTGCAGTGCCTTTTAGCCGCCGAGCAATTAGCGTGCAGCACCCTTTCTCCTATGCGTTGCGGCGAGCGCGCCGCGGGTATCGCGTTTGCTCGATTCCCGATGTGCATCGACGAATGCGTGAACCCAACCGAAAGGAGAAAGCGATGAATCAGGAACCGTCCGATCCCGTCGAACGCGCGGACCAGCGGCGTGAAGAACTCGGCGATGGCGATGTGAAAGTGAATCCCGACGGCAAAGTCGAACAGCGTCCGCATGGAAGCATGGACGCCACGCTACTTGCGAAGGACAAGGATCATCCGTCGGAAGGGCCGTACACGCCCGAGCACGATCACGTCGAGCCGGATCTCGAACCCGGCGGCGCGAAAGGGCATCCGACCAGTAAGGATGATTTGTCCGCGTGAATTGGCGCGAGTTGCGTTGGGTTGCGTTGGGTTGCGGGCGAAAGTACGCCCGCAATTCGCGCGGCAGTAAGCAATAAATAGAGTCAGGCGGCCAGCATCACGCCGCCGGACAGCCGGCCGGGCGAAGCGTACCGCCGCACTGCCGGTACGCTTCCCGCACTCACTTACTCATGCGCCGTTCGTCGCGCTACCCGTGCGTCCAGCATTCGCCTGCGCCGCTGACTGACCGCTGCGCGTGTACGGCGCGAGCGCATCGGGCGCGCGCATATCGCGTGGCGTTTCGAAGTCCGCGAGCGCGGCGCCGCGCATTTCCTCCGCCGACTTCGCAAAGCCCGTGCGATCGCTGTAGTCGACCGACGGCAAACGCGGCGCGGCGGCCGCGCTTTTCGCCGCATACACATCGAGCGCGGTGACGCATGCGACGTTGACGGCCGCGACGGTCGCGCGTTGCCGGTCGCGCGCGCTCCACTTGTTCGACGACAGCGCCAGCGTGCCGAGATCGAGTGCATCGCCGCCGACACGCGCCCACAAGAACGGCCGCGGATTGCGCGACGCAAGAATGCCGACGCCGCACGCAAGCTCGCGCAATCCATAGAAACGCACTGCCCCCGGTCCCGCATTCACACCGGCAGCGCGCGCCATCATGCGCGGCGCAACCAGTTCCGCGACGCCCAGCGCAATGCTGAACCACGCCAGACCGCGCGCGACGGAATCCGGCTGCGGCAGCTTTTCCTTCAGCGCGCGAACGCCCTCCTGCTTCGACTCGTTACGTGAATCCATTTGCATCACCTTCGTGTGTTGGGCCGCGATCGATCGACGCGGCTCAGGTAGTCAAAAAGTGCAGCACGCTTTGCATGGTCAATGGAAAACAACGGCATGAACATCAAGGCTTCAGCACGACCTTGATGCAGCCGTCTTCCTTGTCGCGAAACGTCTTGTACATGCGCGGGCCTTCATCGAGCGAGACCGTATGCGTGATCACGAACGACGGATCGATCTGCCCTTGCTGGATTCGCCGCAACAGGTCGTCGGTCCAGCGGTTGACGTGCGTTTGTCCCATGCGCCACGTGAGGCCCTTGTTCATCGACGCACCGAACGGAATCTTGTCGAGCAGCCCGCCGTACACGCCGGGCACCGACAACGTGCCGGCAGGACGGCAAACGTAGATCATTTCGCGCAGCACATGCGGTCGATCGGTTTCGAGCATCACGGCCTGCTTCGCGCGGTCGTACATGGAGTCGAGCGAGCGCGTGGCGTGCGATTCCATGCCCACGGCGTCGATACATTTTTCCGGGCCCTTGCCGCCCGTCAGTTCCTTCAAACGCTCGAGCACGCTCTCGGCCTTGAAGTCGATCGTGACCGCGCCGCCCGCGCGCGCCATCGAAAGACGCTCGGGCACGCAGTCGATCGCGATCACCTGTTTGGCGCCAAGCAGCACGGCGCTGCGGATCGCCATTTGCCCGACCGGACCCGCGCCCCAGATCGCAACGGTGTCCGTCGGTTCAATATCGCATTGCACTGCCGCTTGCCAGCCGGTCGGAAAGATGTCGCCGAGAAAAAGCACCTGCTCGTCGGTGAGGCCGTCCGGAATCTTGACGTGCGTTTTGTCCGCGAAGGGCACGCGCACGAACTCCGCCTGGCCGCCGGGATAACCGCCCGTCAGATGCGTGTAGCCGAAGAGGCCCGCTGTGGTGTGGCCGAACATCTTGTCGGCGATGTCCTTGTTGCGGTTCGTGCGCTCGCACACCGAGAAGTTGCCGCGCCGGCACTGATCGCATTCGCCGCAAATGATCGTGAACGGTACGACGATGCGGTCGCCGACCTTCAGCGCCGTGTTTTCCTTGCCGACTTCGACGACCTCGCCCATGAATTCGTGGCCCATGATGTCGCCGGATTCCATGCCGGGCATGAAGCCGTCGTACAGATGCAGATCGGAGCCGCATATCGCGCAACTCGACACCTTGATGATCGCGTCGCGCGGATGTTCGATCTTCGGATCGGGCACGGTGTCGCACCGAATGTCTTTCTTGCCATGCCAGCTAAGCGCCTTCATAAAGTCCTCCACACTGTAGGGTTCATCGGCTCGCGGCTGCATTGCCCACATGGGCGCCTTGCGAACATTGCGACATTGCGCATGAAACGCGCCGCGCGCTGCGTCACGCGATAGTTGCTACATCGCGCGTGTAAATTCGCGGCGCGGACATCGCAGCGCCGCACCGTGCGCTAGTGTTGAAACACGCTTCGCGCAGACCTGGTGAGCCATGCCATCACGCTCGTTCGCGCGAGCGTTCCGATCGCCTTGCGCGGTCCGAGCAGCGCCGCGGCGACACCGGCCGCGAGCAGGAGCGCCACGTACGGCGTGTCGGCGAGCGAGCTCATGACGTTGACGGCCGGCAAGCCGCCCTTGATTGGATGACGCGACGGTGTGCGCAGCGCGAGATTCGCGGACAGCAACTGCGCGCGCGACATGGCCATGCGCTCGAGAATGATCACGCGATGTTGCTGATGCCGAAGCGGATCGTGTTTCATTTCAGGGCATCCTTCAGGGCTTCGAGGTCGCTCGACATTTCGTCGCGCAGAACGTGCAACGGCTCGGCGGGCTTTTGCGTCTTCATCATCGCGAAGGTCGCAATGGAGATGAGGAGCCACGCCGCCGCGACGCCCCACGCGACTGCAACCACGTACGGCGTATTCCACGCCGAGACGATGATGGCCACGCATAGAAACGAGAGGGTGAACATGGCGGCGACTGCCAGCACGACCATCGCGATGACCTCGCGTACTAGCCGCGCTTTGGCCTCGTCGAGTTCCAGCGCCAGAAGCTCGGCGTAGTCGACTGCCCGACTGGAACAGAAGCGCGCCACGTTGCGCCACTGGCTGACTCTGCTATGTATCGACATCGTGTATCTCCCGCCGCAATGCCGTCACGCGCGCTCGCCGCCGGATGTGCCGGGCGGCGAGCGCTTCATCGCAACGATGCAATCGACTCTGTGCCAACCGTGTCTTACGACCGTTTCTAACGGTAATCCCTGTCGTCGCGGTAATCGCGTGCGGTCGACGAGCGCAGCGCGCCGAGTATGAAGCCCGCCGCCACCGCAATCGCGAGTGCGGTGAACGGCCGCTCGGTAGTCGTCTCGCGCACGACGTCGGTGAGATCGGCCCATACCTGTTGAGCCTTGCCGCTCAACTCGCGCGCGGTGCCGGCCATTTGCGTGCCGGTGTCGCCGAGCATGTCGCCCGCCGTCTGCTCGAGCTTGCCGCCGATTTCCTTTACCGTGCCTTCCACTTTTCCTGTTTCCATGTCTGCTCTCCGTGGTTTGTGCGCACAAGCGCGCACTGCGCTGCCGCGCTGCCGGAGCTCCGGCATGCGTTGCCGTCACGCCGCAAGAAGCAGGCCGCGTGAACGGATCTTCGACACTCGACGGATAGCGGCGCGCTCGCGCGGCGAATCGCATCGGCGCGCGACGGAGAACAATGGAGAAGAGAGCGAGGAATGAAGAAGTAAAAAGCGGAGAAGCAGAAGCGAAGAAGTAGAAGCGGCGCAGTCAGCGCGAGCATGACAGACGCATTGAACGCGCGCCGTCACGCGAACGCGCTGGCGCATCGTGGAGAAATCGTGGACAAAAGCCTCACGAACTCGCGGCTACATTGACGTATGCACTCGCGCAACCAGGGCAGTTCACGAGGCGCGACTATGCATGCGAGCCGCGCGGGTTGAAACCGCGCGTGAATAAACCGCTAACGACAGGGTTAACCCGGCGGCAATGCGCCGTTGAGTATGCGCTGCAAGGTGTCGATCTTGCGAAGATGCACGCCCCATAGCTGGCCGGCGTCCTTGATACGGCGCAGCCGATCGTGCCAGTAGCTCACAGGGAACGCCGAGTTCTCGCGCGCACTCGCATGCGAGCGCAGCAGAACGTGTTCGATATGGGCGAGATCGCGTTCGATCATCGCCTGTCGCATGGAGCCGAGCGCTCCGTTGGAGAAGGTCTGTCGCATGGAAGTAGCAGGCGGCGGTAAAAGCACCCAACTAGCAAAGCCCGTGCCGCGGGACGGCGATTAGCCGGTCCAATCCCGCCGAAATCCATGCGGGGCGCGCTATTCCTCTTTAGCAAGCAGGCGCCGCGACATCGCTTTCTCGCGTCAACGAGTCGTAGAAAAACGCCTTCGTCCATGCCCTTTTTACAATCGACGCCTGCGCGAAAGAACACCGCGCGCGCCGCAATGCGCCCCGTCGCAAGCCGCCTTCTGATTCAAGCTTCCCCGCCGCGAGCCGATAACAAAAAGGTGACGATCCATTTTGAGGAGCGTTCTCCAGATCAATTCGGCTGTCATGGCTCCCATTACGCGCGCTTCCTATTCCGCTTGCTATTGCCTCACGCACCGCCTGGTCGTTTATTCGGTCGCCGGGCTGGCGACGCTTTGTTCGCCGGCCGCTTTCGCCGACAACGAGCCCGCCGCGAGCGGAACGTCGGTGTCGGACACGGCCGACCTGGCCGCGATGCCACTGGAGGCGCTGATGCAGGTCACGGTCAACACCGCGTCGCGTTTCGATCAGTCCGTCACCGACGCGCCGGCTGCGGTCGTCGTGCTCACCGCCGAGGACATCCGTGAGTTCGGCTGGCGCACGCTCGCCGATGCGCTCGCGTCGCTGCCAGGTCTCTATGTGACGAACGATCGCTCGTACCAATACCTCGGTGCGCGCGGCTTCCAGCGCCCCGGCGATTACAACAGCCGGTTCCTGCTGCTGATCGACGGCATTCGCACGAACGACGGCGTGTACGGTCAGGCGCCGATCGGCTCGGACTTTCCGCTCGACATGGATCTCGTCAAGCGCATCGAGTACGTGCCGGGTCCAGGTTCGTCGATGTACGGCGCGAACGCGCTGTTCGGCGTCATCAACGTCATCACGAAGAGCGGCAGCGATCTGGCCGGCGCGGAAGCCGCGGTCGCGGCGGGCAGCTTCGGCGAAAAGAAGGCGCGTGCATCATACGGCTGGCATGGCGCGCATGGGGCCGACATTCTGCTGTCAGCAACAGCGTATGGACGAAACGGAGAGGACTTGTATTACCCGGAATTCGACACGCCCGATCAGAACCACGGCGTTGCGCACCGGCTCGACTACGACCGCGCACAGGACTTTCTCGCGCGCGCCGCTTATGGCGATTTCCGGTTCAGCTTCATCTACGGAAATCGCACCAAGGGTATTCCCGACGCGCCATACGGCGCCGTGTTCAACGCGCCGTTCAGCGTGTCGGATACGCATAGCTATGCGGATCTCACGTATCAGCATGCGTTGTCCGATGGCGTGATGCTGGCATCGCAGCTTTACTGGGGCCGCTACGATTACCGGATGCCGGCGATCGACGGTCCCGCGCCGTACGTGGTGAACATCGATGGAAGCCATGCGTTGTGGTACGGCGCCGACGTGCACGCGACCATCTCGTCGCTTGCGAAACATCGCATCGTGGTCGGCGCCGACTTCGCGAGAGACGCGCGCCTTAACCAGTACAACTACAACGTCGACCCGTACTCGCAAATGCTCGACGACCATCACAGCGGCAATCGCGCCGGCGTCTATGTCGAAGACGAAATCACGCTGCCCTGGAACTTCACGCTGAACGCGGGCTTGCGTTACGACCAGCAGACGTCCGCGGGCGGCAACCTGAGCCCGCGTATCGGACTCATCTACAAGCTGACTCCACGCGATACGTTCAAGCTGCTATACGGTCAGGCCTATCGCGCGCCGAACGCGTATGAAATGTACTACGCGATAAGCGGCCCGGATGGCCAGTTGGGAAACCGGTCATTGAAGGCGGAGCACATCGCGACCACCGAACTCGTCTATGAAAGAGCGCTGTTTACGACGGCGCGCGCAACGCTTTCGCTATTCCAGTACGACGCGCGCGATCTGATCAGCCAGACGCTCGATGAATCATCCGGGCTCTTCATTTTTCGCAACGTAAGCCGCGCGAGCGCGCGCGGCGCCGAACTCGCCTATGAACAGCGCGTCGCGGGCGCGCGCGTGCGCGCGAGCTATTCCTACCAGATAGCTCACGACTCGAACACCGGCGCTTCGCTGCAAAACTCGCCGCGCCATCTCGGCAAGCTCAATCTCGCCGTGCCGTTCTTCGCCAATGCGTTGATGACCGGACTCGAGGTGCAATGCACGTCGTCCCGTCTCGCCGCGGCCGGCGACGCCGGCGGCTTCTGCCTTGCGAACCTGACGCTCAGTTCGCGCCGCCTGGTTCGCGGGGCCGATCTGTCGTTCTCCATTTATAACCTCACCGATAAACGATACGCCGACCCAGTGGGCCCCGGCTTTACACAGGAGACAGTTGCGCAGCAAGGCCGGACTTTCCTCTTCAAGGCCGTCTACGGGTTCTGACATGGATCGCGTTCGCATCCAGATCATTGCGGCGTCCCTGATATTTGCGTCGCCGGTCATCGTGCAGACCTCCGTCGACGCGCAAGTGGACTTGCCGGCGCTCGAGGCCGCCTACATCTTCAACTTCGCGCAGTTTACGGACTGGCCCGCGGGCCGTCCCGCCGACAACGTACTGTCGATCTGCGTGGACCCGGAGAGCCCGCTCGGCCAGGCGCTCGCGCGACTCGACGGCAAGCACGGCGGCAAACAGGCGTGGCGGGTTCGTCCGTTGCCGCGCGGGGAGAAGGTTGGCGATTGCCAGCTCGCGGTACTGACGGCGAGCACGGCATTGAGCGCGGCAGTCAAGGCGCTGCTCGCTTCGGACGCACCCGTGGTGATCGTCAGCGAAGCGGACACGGCCGACCAGGGATGGGTGATCCGCCTCGTGCGCGAAGGCGATCACCTGAAGTTCGACATCAACGTTACCGAGGCTTCACGCCGGCGCATCACGCTCAGTTCGAAACTCATGCGGCTTGCAAGGACAGTGCTATGAAAAGTTTCCCGGTCTTGCGCCGGTTTGCATGGCCTCGCGAACACGTCAACCTCGTCGGCGTGATGATTGCGCTGCTGATTTCCAGCGTCGTGCTGCTGGTCTATCAGGCGCTTTCGCTGCGCACGTCGTTGACCAACGACGTCAGCATGCAGGCGTCCGTGCTCGCGGAAAATCTGACTGCATCCGCGATGTTCGGCGACCGCGACGCCACCGCCGAAGTGCTCGGCTCGCTGCGCAAGGTGCCGCATGTGGAAAGCGCGACCGTCTATACGCCCGACGGCGAACTGTTCGTGCGCTATACGCGCCCCGGCCTGAGCCGCAGCGAATCGGAAGAAGGCACGCTCGCCAATGTCGGCAGTTCGCCGCGTCTTTCGCTGGAAGATATTTTCGTCGCGGCGCCGATTATTCATAACGGTCAACTGCTCGGCAGCATCGTGATCGTCGCGACCACCGAAGCGATAAAAATGCAGCTTGCGCAATACGGCTGCTTTCTCGTCGGCGCTTCGCTGTGTTCGGTGTGGATCGCCTCGCTCGTGATGCGGCGCATGCGCGAGCGCGTGTCGCGCGCGGAAAAGGACCTGGAATATCTTGCATCGACGGACCCGCTCACGGACCTGCCCAACCGCCGCGCGTTCTACGACGAACTGAAAGCGCGCCTGCATAAAGCGCACGCGGCCGACAAACGCGTCGCGCTGATGATGGTCGATCTCGACAACTTCAAGATCGTCAACGACACGCTGGGTCATGGCGCCGGCGACGAACTGCTCAAGCAGGTCGCCGACGCGTTGCGCAATGTCGTGCGGCCTAACGATCTCGTGAGCCGCATTGGCGGCGACGAATTCGCCGTGGTCATCGGACCGGACGCGAGCCGCGTTCGCGCACGCGCGACCGCGGGCCGCATCGCGCGCAACCTGTCGCGTCCGTTCATACTGCACGGCAGCGACTCGGTGGTGACGGCAAGCGTGGGCTTCAGCGTCTATCCCGAGGACACCGGCGAAATGGCGGAACTGGTGAGCAATGCCGACATCGCGCTTTATTCCGCGAAAAGCAGGGGCAAGAGCATTGCCGTCGAGTTTCAGAGCGAGATGACAGCGGAGGCGCAGCGGCGCGCGCGCATCGAGGCGGAACTGCGCAAGGCCGTCGATCAGGACGGCTTGCAGATCGTCTATCAGCCGCAGTTCGACTGCCTGTCGGGACGGCTGCTCGGTGCGGAAGCGCTGGTGCGTTGGACCCATCCTTCGGAAGGCCCTATTTCTCCGGCTGAATTCGTGCCGATCGCGGAGAACAGCGATCTGATCGTGTCGCTCGGCCGCTGGGTGTTGTGGCGCGCATGCCGCGACGCGGCGAACTGGAACGCCGGCCGCAATGCGGGCGTGCATGTGGCCGTGAACATTTCGGCGCGGCAATTGCGGGCCGAAGGCTTCACCAACGAAGTGTGCAACGCGCTCGAAAAAAGCGGCCTGCCCGCTTCGCTGCTCGAACTTGAACTCACCGAAAGTCAATTGATGTCCAATATGTCGGTGGGCATTCAGGCGATGCAGGAACTGCGCGCGGCCGGTGTGCGCCTCTCGCTCGACGATTTCGGCACCGGTTACTCGTCGCTGTCGTATCTGCAATCTTTTCCGGTGCACAGCATCAAGATCGACCGCAGCTTTATCTGCCCGTTGCCGAATGGCGGTCAGCCTATCGTCACCGCAATCATTTCGATGGCGCATAGTTTCGGGCTGCTGGTCGTCGCGGAAGGCGTCGAATATCCGGCGCAACTCGAATGGCTGTGCGATGCGCATTGCGATGTCGTTCAAGGCTTTTTGACCGGTCGCCCGATGTCGCTCGAACAACTGCTCGCCATCATTCGCATGGAAGAAGACAGAGGGGAACATAAGCGCGTCGGCCGCCGCTCGCCGCTGCGGCCGCGAGCGCAACGGGCGCCTACCGCCTGAAGGTCCGCTTCAAAGCCCGCTTGACCCTCGCGATATATGAAGGTAACCTGCACAGGTAACCTTCATATATTGTTCCGGCACGCATGGCCAAAAACGATCCGCCGCTCGACACCGACTCGCTTCACGTATTGGCCGAAGACCTGCGCGTGCTGACCGGCAAGCTGCGCCGCCGTCTGCGCGAAGAAGCACACCTCGGCGACTTCACGCCTTCGCAAATACAGGTACTCGGCTTGCTCGAACGCGAGGGCCCGGCAACGGTTACCGAACTCGCGCGCGCGCACGGCATGCGTCCGCAATCCATGGGCGAGACGCTTTCGGTTCTGAAAGCCGCGGGCCTCGTGAGCGGCGCGCCCGACCCGAACGACGGCCGGCAAACCGTGCTCACTCTCACGCCGGCCTTCCGCAAGAAGATCAAGGCGAGCCGCGCCGCGCGCGAAGACTGGCTTTTTCGCACGATCCAGACGCGCTTTTCAGCGGCCGAGCAAAAGCAGCTTGCCACCGGCGTCGAATTGCTCAAACGCCTGATCGACTCGTAATCCGTCAACCTCACCGCAAGAGGAATACGTATGGCACTGACTACACTCGATGCAAAAACCGCGCTCGTCGTGATCGATTTGCAGCAAGGCATCGTGGCGATGCCCACGGCTCATCCCGCCGCGCAAGTCGTCACGCACGCGGCCGCTTTGGCCGAAGCATTTCGCCGTCACGGCCTGCCCGTCGTGCTCGTCAACGTGGCGGGCGGCGCACCTGGACGCGCGGAGCAGGCACGCCCCACCGGCAACTTTCCGCCGGAATTCACCGACCTCATGCCCGAACTGAACCCGCAAGCGTCGGATCATCTCGTCACGAAACGGACGTGGGGGGCGTTTACGAATACAGACCTCGAAGCGTATCTGCGCGAGCAAGGTGTGACGCAGATCGTGCTGGCGGGCATCTCCACCAGCATCGGCATCGAATCCACCGCGCGGTTCGCACACGAGCTCGGCTTCAACATCGCCTTTGCCGTCGACGCGATGACCGACCTGCATCTCGACGCCCACACGAATAGCCTGACGCGAATCTTCCCGCGGCTCGGCGAAACCGGCACGACGCAGCAGGTACTCGCCATGCTGGAACAAACGCGCGCATGAGCATGAGCTTGATCATGCGCCGCAAGCCCAACCTCAGTCACGCGCCTGCGCGCAAGGAGCCGTAGTGAGCAGCACATTCCGTTCGCTGCGCAACTTCAATTACCGGATGTGGGCGAGCGGCGCGATCGTGTCGAACGTCGGCACATGGATGCAGCGCACGGCGCAGGACTGGCTCGTGCTCACGGAACTCACGCAGCACAATGCGACGTCCGTGGGTATCGTGATGTCGCTGCAGTTCGGGCCGCAAATGCTGCTGTTGCCGCTCACCGGCTACGCGGCGGATCACTTCGACCGCCGCAAGCTGCTGTTCTTCACGCAGGCAGCGATGGGCAGTCTCGCGCTCGGCCTCGGCCTGCTGACCATCACGGGCCTCGTGCAACTGTGGCAGGTCTACGTCTTCGCGGGACTGCTCGGCTGCGTGACCGCGTTCGATTCGCCCGCGCGTCAAACCTTCGTGTCGGATCTTGTCGGCGAAAGCGATCTGTCGAATGCGGTCGCGCTCAATTCGACCTCGTTCAATGCGGCGCGAATGATCGGGCCGGCAGTGGCCGGCTTGCTGATTGCATCGGTCGGAACGGGTTGGGTGTTTCTGATCAACTCGCTCTCTTTCATTGCCGTGCTCGGCGCATTGCGCATGCTGCGCGTACGCGAGCTGCATGCGAAGCCGCTCGCGGTTCGCTCGCGCGGCAGCTTCGTGGAAGGCTTTAAATATGTATGGAAGCGTCCCGATCTGAAGGCCGCGCTTTTAATGCAGTTCCTGATCGGCACGTTCGGACTCAACTTCCCGATCTTCATTTCAACGATGTCGGTCAGCGCATTTCATGCAGGCGCCGGCGAATACGGCGTGCTCAGTTCGACGATGGCGGTGGGTTCCGTCACCGGCGCGCTGCTGGCCGCGCGCCGCGCGCAACCGCGCATGGCGTTGCTGCTGGGCGCGGCGGCGATCTTCGGCGTGGGCTGCACGGTCGCTTCGTTGATGCCTAACTATGTGCTCTTCGGCATTGCGCTCGCGTTCATCGGCGTGTCGACGCAAACCTTCAATACGTCCACCAACAGCCTCGTGCAACTCTCCACGGAACCTGCGATGCGCGGCCGCGTGATCGCGATTCTGCTCGCTATCGCGCTGGGCGGCACGCCGCTTGGCGCGCCCGTCGTCGGCTGGGTCGCGGATCGTTTCGGCCCGCGCTGGGCGCTCGGCGTGGGCGCGGCGTCGGGCTTCGCGGCCGCGCTGGTGGGCCTCATGTATCTCTTCCGATACCGCAGTCTGCGCGTGTTTTTCGACGCGGGGCGCCTTCGCTACAGCATCGACGAGCCGCGCCAGGCGCCGCCTTATGTGAGTCCCGCCATCGCCGTGCAAAATGCGGTGCTCGATGAGGCGGAAGAAGAGTCGTCGTCGGGTGTGTGAAGTGTGAAGTGTGAAGTGTGAAGTGTGAAATGTGAAAAGGCCATGAAAAAAGCCGCGGCTCGAGTTTGAGCCGCGGCTTTGTTATTAGGCTTGTTGCGCTTGTTTCGCTTGTTGCGCTTGTCGCTTCTACCGCAAATTACTTCGCAACAGGCATCGTGAATTCCGCGCCCTTCGCGATGCTGTCGGGCCAGCGCTGCATGATGCTCTTGTAGCGCGTATAGAAGCGCACGCCCTCTTCGCCGTACGCATGGTGATCGCCGAACAGCGACCGCTTCCAGCCGCCAAACGAATGCCATGCCATCGGCACCGGAATGGGCACATTGATGCCGACCATGCCGACCTGAATCTGCCGGCCGAACGCGCGCGCGACGCCGCCGTCGGACGTGAAGAGCGATACGCCGTTGCCGAATTCGTGTGCGTTGATCAGTTCGACCGCACTCGCGAAATCGGGCACACGCACCACCGCCAGCACCGGGCCGAAGATCTCTTCCTTGTAGATCTTCATTTGCGTGCCGACGTTGTCGAACAACGTTCCGCCGATGAAGAAGCCCTCTTCTTTCGCGACCGCATGCGTGCGGCCATCGACGATCAGCGTAGCGCCCTCTTCCACGCCGGATGCGATATAGCCGGCCACTTTCGCCTTGTGCTCGGCGGTCACGAGCGGGCCCATTTCGGCGTCGAGGTTCTCACCGTTCTTGATGACGAGCGACTTCACGCGCGGCACGAGCTTTTCGATCAGCCTGTCGGCGACATTGCCCACGGCCACCGCCACTGAAATCGCCATGCAGCGCTCGCCGGCCGAGCCATAGGCCGCGCCGATGAGCGCATCCACGGCCTGATCGAGATCGGCGTCGGGCATCACGACGAGGTGATTCTTCGCGCCGCCGAGAGCCTGCACGCGCTTGCCGCGCTTCGATGCTTCGCCGTGAATGTATTCCGCGATCGGCGTCGAGCCCACAAAAGACAGCGCCGCCACATCGGGATGCTCGATCAATGCGTCGACGGCCACCTTGTCGCCGTTCACCACATTGAATACGCCATCGGGCAAGCCGGCTTCCTTCAACAACTCGGCAATGCGCAACGACGCCGACGGATCGCGCTCGGACGGCTTCAGCACGAATGTGTTGCCGCAAGCGAGCGCGACCGGGAACATCCACATCGGCACCATCACAGGAAAATTGAACGGCGTGATGCCGGCCACGACGCCGAGCGGCTGACGCAAATTCCAGTTGTCGATGCCGCCGCCGATCTGATCGGTGAAATCGGTCTTCAACAGGTTCGGAATGCCGCACGCGAATTCGACGACTTCGATGCCGCGCACCACTTCGCCTTGCGCGTCCGTGAACACCTTGCCGTGCTCGCGCGTGATGAGCATCGCGAGTTCGTCGTGATGTCTGTTGAGCAGTTCCTTGAACTTGAACAGAATGCGTGCGCGCTTGAGCGGCGCGGTTTCGCTCCATGCCGCAAACGCCGCCTTGGCCGATTTAACCGCGGCATCCACTTCCTCGACCGATGCAAGCGCGACCGAGCCCGTCACCTTGCCGGTCGCGGGATTGAATACGTTCTTGAAACGGCCGCTGCCGGGCGCAACCAGCGCGCCGCCGATGTAATGACCGATCTGCTGCACTGACAGCCGGTCTTGCTCGTTTACTGCGTTCATGTCGTACCTCACGTTCGGGAATGGGCCGCGGTGTGTGAACCGGGCAGGCAGGCGGATTCGAGACCCGCCAACTGTATCGACGTGAAGCGGGTAATTCCCTATACAGCAAAACAGAACCGCGCCTCACTGTATTGTTTTTTGCGCCGCAACTGTATTGGATAGACGGGACTATGCAGGGGATGTGCGGACGTGTGACGCGTTGCAGCATCCCGCTACATACGCGCTGCATCGCCGTGTAAGTCCTGGCTTGCATAGTTCGTGAGCCGGACGCCAAATCACAAAACCGCACGACAGGTCACGCATTTCGGTGAGGAGGCGCGACATGGCAACGAACGCATCGGCGAGTGGCCGCAAGCATCGCGGACAGGCTGGCAAGGCAACGGCCAGTGGCTGGATCGGCTCGGCACTCGAGTACTACGATTTCTTCATCTACGCGCAGGCAGCGGCGCTCATCTTCCCGCAGTTGTTCTTTCCATCCGGTAATCCAAAGATCGCGATCGTCGCGTCGCTCGCGACGTATGGCGTCGGTTACGTCGCGCGGCCAATCGGCGCATTCGTACTCGGCCATTGGGGCGACACGCACGGCCGCAAGAACGTGCTGCTGCTCTGCATGTTCCTGATGGGCTTTTCGACGATGGCAGTCGGCCTGCTGCCTACTTATCATCATGTCGGGCTGCTCGCGCCGACGCTGCTCGTCGTGCTTCGTTTGATTCAAGGCTTCGCGGTGGCCGGAGAAATCTCGGGCGCGAGTTCAATGATTCTCGAACATGCGCCATTCGGACGACGCGGCTATTACGCGAGCTTCACGCTGCAAGGCGTGCAGGCCGGACAGATTCTTGCGGCCGCCGTGTTCCTGCCGCTCGCCTATTACATGGAAGAAAGCTCGTTCAATTCGTGGGGCTGGCGCATTCCGTTTCTGCTTAGCGCACTCGTGCTGGTGGCCGGCTACATCATCCGTCGCGAGGTCGAAGAAACACCCGCATTCGCGAAAGAGGACGCGAGCGGTGGCGTGCCGAAGTCGCCGATTGCGGAAGCGTTCCGCTATAACTGGCAGGACATGCTGCGCGTGGTCGGCTGCTCGCTGATGAATGTGATTCCCGTAGTCGCGACGATCTTCGGCGCGGCGTATGCGGTGCAGGCCGCGTACGGCATTGGCTTTTCGAAAAGCGTGTACCTGTGGATACCCGTGATCGGCAACATTGTCGCCGTGCTCGTGATTCCATTTGTGGGCAATCTGTCGGACCGGATCGGCCGGCGTCTGCCGATCATCGTCGGCGCGCTCGGCGCGGGGCTGCTCTCGTTCGGCTACCTGTACGCGATCAGCATTCATAACGTCGCGCTCGCGATGGTGATGTCGATCCTCATGTGGGGCGTGGTCTACCAGGGCTATAACGCGACTTTCCCGAGCTTCTATCCCGAGCTTTTTCCGACGCGCTCGCGCGTCTCCGCGATGGCGATCGGACAGAACATCGGCACCACGATTACCGCATTGCTGCCCGCGTTGTTCGCTTATGTCGCGCCGCCGGGATCGCACAACGTTCCGGTCACGATCGGCGCGATCACCTTCGGCATAACGATCATCGCGGCAGTGACCGCGTGGAGCGCGCGCGAGAACTACCGCGTCAGATTGAGCGATCTCGGCCAACCCGGCGCAGTGCCGCTCGACAAGACGAGCTATGACCAGTTAAGAGCCGAAACGTTGGCCGAGTCGAAAAAGGCGGTTGCTTCATAGTGCTCCCGCAGCATCGCGTATTGCGGCTCAGCGCCACTGCGCAGTGAGTTCGTTCGCGAGGACCATCTTCTCGCGAACGCGTTCGATAAACGCCGCGTCGATGCCGCTTTGCGCCTTCAGGAATTTGAGCGCCGCCGAATGAACCACGCGCATCGCGCCGCCGTCTATTCCGCCGATACGCGCTGCGCTGCGGCGCGTTTCTTCCACGAGATCACGCACGCTGCTGAAGTCCGGTGACAGGCCGCTTTGCGCTTCAAAGCCGGCTTGCAAACCAGCCGCATGCTCGCGCGACTGCCCGAGAATATCCATGTCGACGAGCAGGTCGACGCCTTCTCCCATTCGGCACGCGCAAAGCACCCACAGCGCGACAAACGCGCGATACGCGTTATTGCCTTCCGCGCTGCGTGCATATTGTTCGCACGCGATTGCGTAGGCGTCGTCGGAAGCGGGCACAGCGGGCGGCAGTTTAACGTCGCACAAGTCGATGATCTGCTTGACCAACGGTTCCGCGCGATTCAATCCAAGCACGCGAAACGGCGCGGCCACAAAAAACGGATTGCGCCACTGCTGATTCAGCAGCCAGCCCGAAGCAAACTGCGACGCGGGATTGCGCAGCACGCCGACGTGCATCGCATCCGGAAACGCCTGTCTGAGCCACGGCAATCTTCCCGACGAGCGACAGAACTTGAACACCGGCACACTGCTCTGCTTTTGCGCGTACTCGCAAAGGCTGCGCAAATACGCCGCCAGCGCGGCGAATTCGGCGTCCGGAACATCGCCGAAACGGTCGATGCCGAATGTTCTCCGGTATCCGCTCACACCGCGCACGCCTTCCTGCAGGAACGGCCGGTATTCGTCGAAGTACGGCGCATCGAGCGGCGGATGTCCCGACGTCAGCGTCGGGCGGCTTGCGGACACGTCGACGAGACTCAGATCGGCGAGCACGTTGCTAAGCGGCTCGTAATATCCCGTCGCGCCGTTGAGCGCGCGAAGACGGGACCACACCCAGGTGCCGCCGCTGCGCCAGCCGGTATGCAGAAATATGGCCTTCATTCGTCTTCTTCCTCGAGACCGGCAAGCAGATCGTCGACGGCGCGATAGACCCGTTCGACGATCTCCGGTCCCACCTTGCGCTCCAACTCGCGGTATTGCGCCTCCAGTTCCTTCGAGATCACACGCACGAGTTCGACGCTCGTATCGGTGAGCGAAACCAGCACGCGCCGCTGATCTTCCGCGAAACGCTCTTTCGTTATCAGCTCCATGCTCTCCATACGCGCGAGCACGCCCGCCATGCTCGGACTCGAGATCGTGCAGATGTCGGAGATATGACGCGGCTCCATCGGGCCGTGCTCATTGAGCGCGCGAATCACGCGCCATTGCTGCTCGGTCAACCCGTGCGCCGTGATCAATGGACGAAAGCGCTCCATCATTTTTTCCCTGGCGCGCAGCAGCAGCATCGGCAGGTTGCGGTGCAAAACTCGTGTGGAAGCAGACGAAGACATAGTGGACGATGAATGAAAGCAGCCGTCGAAACTTAAGGGAAAACCCGCGATCAGCCGACTGGCTATTGACCCCGGATCATATCAAGCGCAATACTACTAACATGTTAGTGTTTATGTCGAGTCTCCATTCAGAGGCCTAGCCAGTTCATGTTTGCACTTGCCGATTATCTGTTGCACCCGGAAGGCGACGCGTTGCCTCGCGATGTCGATGCGCAAACCGCGGCGGCGCTGCTCGCGCGCGGCATGGCGTGCCGGCCGCCTGTGAGCGGCGCAGTCTACGGCACCTTGCTCAACGACCGTGCCGCGCTCGATGCGCTCGGCGATGCGATGCATGCCGCGCCGTACAAGGCGCCGCCGAAAGCGCCGGTTCTTTATCTGAAGCCGCGCAATACGCACGCGGGGCATCGGGCGAAAGTCATCGCGCCGGACGATGAGTTGGGCGTCGCGCTCGGCGTTGAGTTAGGCGCATCGCTTGGCATCGTGATCGGGCGCACTGCCACGCGCGTCAGCGCGGAGCGCGCGTTCGACTATATCGCGGGCTACACGCTCGTGGCCGATCTCAGCGTACCGCATGCGAGCGTATATCGGCCGTCGGTGCGATTCCGGGCGCGCGACGGTTTTTGCGTGATCGGACCGGCGCTCGTTGCAGCGCGGCACGTTGCGAATCCCGACGAACTCGCCATTACGGTTGCGCTCAACGGTGCGCATGTGTTCACGGCGAGCACGGCGTCGTCGGTGCGCAATGTCGCGCAATTACTCGCGGATGTCACCGACTTCATGACGCTCGCGCCAGGCGACGTCATCACGACAGGTGTGCGGCACGGCTCGCCCGTCGCGCATCGCGGCGACGAGGCGAGGCTGTCAATCGGCGCGTTGCCGCCGCTTCACGTCTCGTTTGTCGGCGCAACTCAACACGACGGAGAACAGTCATGATGCGCGGCCGCGTGGCCTATGCAGGCGCAATTCACGAAGCCTATCCGCACGCGAAAGGCGTGCAGCTTGCGGACGGACGTGTATGCGGCGAAGAGCAGGTCGTCTGGCTCGCGCCTGTCGAAGTCGGCACGCTCTTCGCACTCGGACTGAACTACGCCGAGCATGCGAAAGAATTGCAGTTCAACAAGCAGGAAGAGCCGCTGGTGTTCCTGAAGGGACCGGGTACGGTGCTCGGTCATCGCGGCTTCACTCGCCGCCCCGCCGACGTGGCCTTCATGCACTACGAGTGCGAACTCGCTGTGGTGATCGGGCAAACCGCGCGCAACGTGCAGCGCGAACATGCGATGCAGCACGTGGCCGGCTACATGATCGCCAACGACTACGCGATCCGCGACTACCTCGAAAACTATTACCGCCCGAACCTGCGCGTAAAGAATCGCGACGGCGCGACAGTGCTCGGCCCGTGGTTCGTGGACGCTGCCGATATCGACGACGTCACGCAACTGGAATTGCGCACGTTCGTCAACGGCACGCTGCAACAACGCGGCAACACGCGCGATCTCGTGACCGACATTCCCGCGCTGATCGAATACCTCAGCGGCTTCATGACGCTCGCGCCGGGCGACGTGATTCTGACCGGCACACCGGAAGGCATCGTCAATGTGAATGCCGGCGACGAAGTGGTGTGCGAGATCGACGGTCTGGGCCGCCTCGTCAACACGATTGCATCCGATGCCGATTTTGGCCGCGCGTGATCGGCGCATAAAGAAAAGGGACAACGCAATGCGAATCGAACATCTGATCGACGGCAAGACAGCCGGCGCGAAAGACTACTTTGAAACGGTCAACCCGGCGACGCAGGAAGTACTCGCCGAAGTGGCGCGCGGCGGCGAAGAAGAAGTGCATGCCGCCGTGCGAGCCGCAAAAGAAGCCTTTCCCGCATGGGCGAGCAAGCCCGCCGCCGAACGCGCGAAACTGATCCGCAAGCTCGGCGAGTTGATCGCGAAGAACGTACCGGATATTTCGGAAGCCGAAACAAACGATACAGGCCAGACGATTTCGCAAACGCGCAAGCAACTCGTGCCGCGCGCGGCGGACAACTTCAGCTATTTCGCCGAGATGTGCACGCGCGTCGACGGTCATACCTATCCGACCGACACGCATCTGAATTACACGCTGTTCCATCCAGTCGGTGTGTGCGCGCTGATTTCGCCGTGGAATGTGCCGTTCATGACAGCCACGTGGAAAGTCGCGCCGTGCCTTGCGTTCGGCAATACGGCGGTGCTCAAGATGAGCGAGTTGTCGCCGCTGACCGCGTCGATGCTCGGCAATCTCGCGCTGGAAGCCGGCATTCCGGCCGGCGTGCTGAACGTCGTGCACGGCTTCGGCAAGGAAACCGGCGAGCCGCTCGTCGCGCATCCGGACGTGCACGCAGTGTCGTTCACCGGATCGACCGCGACAGGTAACCGGATCGTGCAGACCGCGGGGCTCAAGAAGTTCTCGATGGAACTCGGCGGCAAATCGCCATTCGTTATTTTCGACGACGCCGATTTCGAACGCGCGCTCGACGCCGCTATTTTCATGATCTTCTCGAACAACGGCGAGCGCTGCACTGCGGGCTCGCGCATTCTCGTGCAGAAGTCGATTTACGCGAAATTTGCGGAGCGCTTTATCGAGCGCGCGAAGCGCCTCACGGTAGGCGATCCGCTTGCCGACAGCACGATCATTGGGCCGATGATCAGCCAGGGGCATCTGGCCAAAGTGCGCAGCTATATCGAACTCGGCCCGAAAGAAGGTGCGACGCTGGCGTGCGGCGGCCTCGATACGCCTGATTTGCCCGAGGCCATGCGCAAAGGCAACTTCGTAATGCCCACGGTTTTCGTCGATGTCGACAATCGCATGCGCATCGCGCAGGAAGAGATCTTCGGCCCGGTCGCGTGTCTGATTCCATTCGACGACGAAGCCGACGCGATCCGGCTCGCGAACGACATCTCGTACGGCCTCTCGAGCTATATCTGGACCGAGAACACCGGACGCGCGCATCGCGTCGCGGCTGCCGTCGAAGCCGGCATGTGCTTCGTCAACAGCCAGAACGTGCGCGATTTGCGGCAACCGTTCGGCGGCACCAAGGCGTCAGGTGTGGGACGCGAAGGCGGCACGTGGAGCTACGAAGTATTCCTCGAACCGAAGAACGTGTGCGTGTCGCTCGGCTCGCATCACATTCCGCGCTGGGGCGTCTGACACGCCGGACAATTTCACGCGAGGCCCGCAAGGTCTCGCGGCACAGAAGAGGAGACCGCGATGGGCAAGCTCGCGCTGGCAGCAAAAGTGACACACGTGCCGTCGTTATATCTGTCCGAACTCGACGGTCCGCATAAAGGTTGCCGTCAGCCCGCCATCGACGGCCATCATGAAATCGGCCGGCGTTGCCGCGAATTGGGCGTGGATACGATTGTCGTGTTCGACGTGCATTGGCTCGTCAATAGCGAGTACCACATCAATTGCGCGCCGAAATTCGAAGGCGTCTACACGAGCAACGAACTGCCGCATTTCATCAAGAACATGCCGTATGCGTATCCCGGCAATGTGGAACTCGGCAATCTGATCGCCGAAGCCGCGAATGAAATAGGCGTGAAAAGCCGCGCGCATAGCGAGACCACGCTTGAACTCGAATACGGCACGTTGGTGCCGATGCGCTACATGAACAGCGATCAGCATTTCAAAACCGTGTCGGTCGCCGGCTGGTGTATGTGGCATCAATTGGAAACGAGTGCGCGCTTCGGGCTCGCGGTACGCAAGGCAATTGAAGAGCGCTACGACGGCACGGTTGCGATTCTCGCGAGCGGGTCGCTGAGTCATCACTTTGCCGATAACGGCACCGCTGAGCAGTTCATGCACAAGGTGTGGAGTCCCTTTCTCGAACAGATGGACCGCCGGGTTGTCGAGCTCTGGCAAGCCGGTGACTGGAAAACCTTTTGCGACATGCTGCCGCTCTACAACGAAAAATGCTGGGGCGAAGGCGGCATGCACGACACGGCAATGCTGCTTGGCGCGCTAGGCTGGGACCGCTATGACGGCAAGGTGGAAGTGATTACGCCGTATTTCGGCAGTTCGGGAACCGGGCAGATCAATGCGATCTTTCCGGTTACGCCGCTGCCCGCCTGAATCGAAACGGAGGAGTTATCGTGCCGCATCTGACACTGGAATACAGCGCTAATCTCGCCGATGGAGAAAGTATCGGCCGCTTGTGCAATACGCTCGCTGAATGTCTCGCCGCGCAGCGCGATCAGGAGAAGAGCGTTTATCCAATCGGCGGCATTCGCGTGCGCGCGCTGCCTTGCGAGCACTATTGCATTGCCGATGGGCGCGCGGATGCAGCGTTTCTACACGCGAACCTGAAGATTGCCGCAGGCCGCTCCGACGCGATAAAGAAAGCAACCGGCGATGCGTTGTTCGAAACGATCAAGCAGCACTTCGCCAATGAGTTTGAAAAGAGCGGGCTTGCGTTGTCGCTGGAAATCAACGAATTCAGCGAAGCCGGCACGTGGAAACACAACAACCTGCATGCGCGGCTCAAAGCGCAGTAGCGAGCCGGCACACACTCATAGCGGCTCAATAGAGAACCATCATGCTAGACCAACAAACTATTCGCGAACTCGCGGCGCAGCTCGATCATGCGGAGAAGACGCGCACGCAATTGCGCCACTTTTCGGCGGCGTATCCGCAGATGACGGTCGAAGACGGTTACGCGATTCAGCGCGAATGGGTGAAGCTCAAGCTCGCCGAAGGCCATGTAATCAAAGGACGCAAGATCGGCCTCACGTCGCGCGCAATGCAGCGTTCATCGCAGATCGACGAACCCGATTACGCGCCGCTGCTCGACAGCATGTTTATCGAAAACGGCCAGGACATTCGCGCGGATCGCTTCATTGCGCCGCGCGTCGAAGTGGAACTGGCGTTCGTGTTGAGCAAGCCGCTCAAGGGCCCCGGCATCACGCTATTCGATGTACTCGACGCCACCGCGTACGTCACGCCCGCCGTTGAAATCATCGACGCGCGCATCGAGCAGTTCGACCGCGACACGCGCGCGCCGCGCAAGGTGTACGACACGATTTCCGACTTCGCGGCCAATGCGGGCATCGTGCTCGGCGGGCGTCCGGTGCGTCCGCTCGATGTCGATCTTCGCTGGGTCGGCGCACTGCTGTATAAAAACGGCGCTGTAGAAGAAAGCGGACTCGCGGCCGCAGTGCTCAATCATCCGGCGACGGGCGTCGCGTGGCTCGCGAACAAGATCGCTCCGTACGACGAAATGCTCAACGCAAACGACGTGATTCTGAGCGGCTCGTTCACGAGCCCGATCGCCGCGAAGGCGGGCGACACCTTTCACGTCGACTATGGTCCGCTCGGCGGAATTGGTTTGAATTTCATTTGAGTGCGCACATGTCCTTGCAAAACACATTCAAACGCGCGCTGCGCGAAGGCACGCCGCAATTCGGCTTATGGGCCGCGCTCGCCGATGCCTACGTGACCGAGTTGCTCGCCACCGCCGGGTTCGACTGGCTGCTGATCGACAACGAACACGCGCCGAACGACGTGCGCAGCACGCTCGCGCAATTGCAGGCGGTGGCCGCGTACGCATCGCATCCGGTCGTGCGGCCGGTGCGCAGCGACAGTGCGTTGATCAAGCAGTTGCTCGACATCGGCGCGCAGACTTTGCTTCTGCCGATGATCGACACCGCCGAACAGGCCGCCGATGCCGTCGCGGCCACGCGCTATCCGCCGCACGGCATTCGCGGCGTGGGCAGCGCATTGGCGCGCGCGTCGCGCTGGAACCGCGTGCCCGATTACCTGAACCGCGCCGCCGACGAACTGTGCGTGATCGTGCAAGTCGAGACCGTGCAAGGCATGGACAATCTGCCGGCGATTGCAGCGGTCGACGGCGTCGACGGCGTGTTTTTCGGTCCTTCGGATCTGAGCGCGTCGATGGGCCTGCTCGGCAAGCCGGCCGATAGAAGCGTGCGCGAAGCGATTCGCGGCGGCATAGAAACCGTGCGGAATGCGGGCAAGGCCGCGGGCGTGCTCGCGCCTGATCGCGCGATCGCCGACGAGTATCTTGCGGCAGGCGCTACGTTTGTCGCGGTTGGAACGGATACGGGGTTGTTGAGCCGCGCGGCGGCGGATCTGGCCGCGTCGTATAAAGGCCAAGCTCAGACGGATGCGGCCGTGAAAGGCGGGTACTAAAAGCGAGCGAGCGGCCGACGATCCAAACGCCCCTCACTCCCCCGCCGGCCAGGGCAACCCTTGCGCCGACCAGTCCAACTCCACCCCAATCACCGAGCGCTCATCCGCGAACTGCGCCGCAAGCGTTACTGCAATGCAAGGTCTTCCACTCGCGAGCGAAAGATAAGGATTACTGGCAATCGCCACGCCCGGCAGCAGCACGGCATTGCGATAATACGGCCGATGATCCCACCGCGCATCGCGCGGATTGGCCACCGGATGCAGCGACGCGCCTTCCATGCTCCACGCCGGCCCCGGCACTTCCGGGCCGACCTGCCGACCCGAATCGTCGAGAACAAAGCAGCTCACGCAACGCTCGAACGACGCAAGTGCAGCGAACGCGTGCTCCATCGCGGCCCCCGCGTGCAGCGCGTCCGCGGCCTCGCGCAGCGCGAGGCGATACGGCTCCACCACAGACTCGAACAACGCATGCTGATGTGCGCGGCCTTGCGCGATCACATCGAAAGCATCGTCGATTCGCAGATGCACCGAGCCTGGCGGCGCGATCTCCGGCGCGGGCCGCCCGAGCAGATAACCTTGCGCGAAGTCCACATTCGATTCGACCGCGAGTATCAGTTCCTCGGTCGTCTCCACGCCCTCCACCACGACTAGCATGCCCGCCTGATGCAGCAGCGACACGAGCTTCGGCAAGATCGGCTGCTCGGTGCCGTGCCCGGTCGCGCGTATCAGTTCGCCGTCGAGCTTGACGATGTCCGGACGGATGCGCAGCAGCCGGTCGAGGTTCGATTGACCGGCGCCGAAATCGTCGACGGCAATCAGGAAGCCGTGCTCGCGGTACAACGCCGCCGCGCGCGACATCTCGTCGACGCTGCCGCCGTGCGACTCCAGAATCTCGAGGATCACCTGCTCCGGCGCGAGCCCCACTCTGCGCACGATCCCGGTCAGTTCATCGGCATAGCCCTCGGCGACGAAAGTGGCCGGCAGAATGTTGAGGAAAAGCCAGCCGTCCGAGGGCAGCGACGCGCGCGCGTTCGCCAGATGCACGGCATGACTCGCGCGGTCGAGCACCCCTTCGTCGTTGGCGGGCTTGCGCGCGAACAGCACCGCGGGCGGCAGCAAGGTGCCGTCGTCGAGCTCGCCGCGCAACAGCGCCTCGAAACCGACCTGCTTCTGATGCGACAAACTGAAGAGCGGCTGAAAGTGCGAGGTCAGGTAATAGTCTTCCCATTTATGCCGCGAGCCGCCCGCGCCCGCTGTGCCGCAGGCGTCCTCGATCAGCAGTTGCAGCGGCGCGTCCGGCACCGGCCGCTCGGCGCACACGCGATTCCTGCCGGACTGCTTCGCGCGCAGCAACGCTTCGTCGGCGCGATCGAGCAGGACCATGATGTTTTCGTCGCCGCGATGCTCGGCCACGCCGAAGCTCGCGGTCAGATGACCGTCCGGGCGTTCGAGCGCGGCAATCGCGCCGCGCAGCCGCTCGGCTAGCCGCAGCGCGCCGGCAAGTCCATCGCACGACAGCACCGCGAATTCCTCGCCGCCGATCCGGCTCACACTGTCGCCGCGCGTGGTTTGCTCGAGCAGAACCTGGGCGACCTGGCGCAACGCAAGGTCGCCCACCGCATGACCGAACCTGTCGTTGAGCGACTTGAAATTGTCGATGTCGAGAAAAATCGCGCTGGCCTCGCCGCCGCGCGCGAGTTCGGCGAGGCGCCGCTCCGCCTGCGCGACAAACGCACGGCGGTTTTGCAGGCCGGTCAGCGGATCGGTCGCGGCCAGTTGCGCGAGCTGGTCCTCGAGCAGAAAGTGATTGCGCCGGAACCCGTAAAAACCGAAATGAAAGACGACGGCGGTAGGCATGCCGATCGCGGCGATCCACATCCACACGACCACGTCGACATCGGCCGTGTGCGGCGCGGCGGGCAGCAAGCCGATCGCCGCCGCATAGAAAAGCGCGCTGCCGACCACGAAATGCGTCGGCGTCAGCCACAGCGGCGCGGCGCAAACCGGGATCACGACCATCGCCGGCAAGGTCCATAGCAACGGCTGCTGCACGCCCGCCACGTTCAGCGCGAGACCGGCGACGAGCGTCAGCGAGAAGGCCACGCCGATCGCGCCGAACGTCCACGTCGATTTCGCGAGCGGAATGGCCAGCACCAGCAAAGCCAGCACGAGCGCGCAGCCGAGCCGGTACGCGAGCGGCTCGGCGGGCCCGGCGACGAGGCCGCGCGCCGCCACCAGACAGAGGAACGCGACGACTGTGAACGCCATCGTCACCGTCGAAAGCGGGCGCTGATGTTCAAGCGAGCGCTGGTGAAAGCGCTGGCGCAGGCCGGCATCGGCGGAGTGCTGCGGCGAGGTCAGGAGCATAGGAAGGGCTAGCAGGCGGGTCCGGTCACTCTACCGATGTATATCGGCAATCATCGGACGAATATTTAGCCCTTCGTGAAAAAAACCGCGCTTCAGCCCTCGCGGACGCCCGTTGCGTATTTGCGGCAATGCTCGAGATAGCCGGCCGCGTGAGTGCTGACCAGTTGGACGATGCTCTTCCAGAGCCAGCCGGGCGCATCCAGCGTTTTCGAGCGGTTCTTGCGCAACTCGGCCAGCCATGCCTTGCGTTCGGCGAGGTCCATCTGCCGCGCGTGCGCCTTGCCGACCACGAGCGCGAGAAAGCGCGCCGCCCTGGTCGCTTCGTCGCGGGTCAGTTGCTCGATGGTCAGCTTCATGTCCTGCGGCAGCAGTTCGCGCAACACGACGGGGCGGTCCGTGAGGCGCGCGGGCCTCATCCGTTCGCCGAGCGATGGCGACAGATGCCGCGCGCCTTCCACCACGCGCTCGGCGTGATCGCGCGGCATTCTCACCCCCGAGCAGCGCGGCGCCGCGGCCTGCGCGGCTTCCTTGATGTCGACGAGGCATAGGTCGTCGCCGTCGGCCGCGGCGCCGTCGATGTCGAGCAGCACCGCGTAGCGCAACCTTCCGAGCGAGCTGCAGCCCTTGACCCAGTACGCGGCGTCGAGCACCTGGACTTGCGCGTCGGCGCCCGCGCCGCGCAATGCGGTCGCGAGCGCTGCGATCGACCTCGTCCTGCACAGCTTGTCGATCTCGCGCCGCTCGGTTTTGTCGAGCGGCCAGAAACGCGAACCCAACGGAATATACGGCTCGGCGTCGTCGATACGCTCTTCGGCGAGATGACGCCACGTACGATGGATCGCCTCCTTCATCACGACGCGTACCGCCTCGGGTTTTTCCGCGTGAATGTCGGCCTCGCCCGCGGTTTCGTCGAAGGCGCGTTCATAGCCGTCGGCGAGCGCTTCCATCATGTGGACGATCGTCACGCCGGGCAGATCGGAGCCGCGCGCGGCCGTCGCAAGCGAGAGCCCGAGGCGAATCAGATCGTGCGCGGGATTGCCGATCACCGTCTGATCGAAGTCGCGCATCTGGATCTCGACGCGCCCGTAGGCATCCGCGACCGGCCCGATGTTGCCGGTATGGCAATCGCCGCAAATCCACACCGCCGGACCTTCGGGCAGCGCGTGGCCCTCGATGCCGTCGAGCCATTCATAGAAGCGGCTCGTGCTGCCGCGCACATACGCATGCGCGGAGCGCGCCATTCGCGCGTTGCGGCGCGCGGTCAGGAGCGGCTGCCGGCCGTCGGCGCGAGGCATTTTCCTGGAACGCTTGCTGGGAGATTTCTTCGCCAGCTTGCTGGTTGCGACGGGCTTCTTCGGCATCGTACGGTCCGCTCTTATCGATCTGCGAAGCCGGCGACATTCGCCGTCGCCAGCGCTCGCGGCGCGCATTCGTCGCGCGCGCGTGCACTCGACATCCAGCAGAAAACGAGCCTATCGCGTGAAGGATTCTGTAAGGACGCGCAGCGCAACAACGACCATCGCGCGAACGATGAACCGCCGCAAAAGCAAACACGCAAAGGCTCGCTTCGACAGAAATGCGCATGCGCTTATTGCCGCTTTCGAATGCGCGCGCGAGCGGCGCAGGTAAAACTTGCGAGCGTTTAAGGTGCGCGCGCAACTAAACGGCATACGCGGCGTATCGGCCCTTTACGCGGAGAATGTGAAACGGCAGACTGGACACCCACCTCATTAACGCGATCTCGTGGAGCGACGCATGCCCTTTCCGGCACAAGATCATGGCTGTACAGGCTGGAGCGGCGAAATGGCGCGGCGCATCAGTGAATTCGACTGGGCGGCGACTGGCGTCGGCGCGATCGCGGACTGGCCGCGCAGCCTCACCGCCACGGTGCAGTTGCTGCTCGCTTCGCCGGTGCCGCTCGTGCTGCTGTGGGGCCGCTCCGGCTACATGATCTACAACGACGCCTACGCGGTTTTCGCGGGCGGACGGCATCCGTATCTGCTGGGATGCCCAGTCGAAACAGGCTGGCCCGAAGTCGCCGAATTCAATCGCCACGTCATGACTACGTGCCTCGCGGGCGGCACGCTCTCGTATCGCGACAAGGAACTCGTGCTGCTGCGCGAAGGCAAGCCCGAGGACGTGTGGATGGATCTCTACTACAGCCCCGTCGCCGACGACAGCGGCGCGCCCGCGGGCGTGCTGGCGGTCGTCGTCGAAACGACTGGGCGCGTGCTGACCGAGCGCTGGCGGCAACGCGCCGAAGCGGAACTGCACGAGACCAACGAACGTCTGCAACTCGCGCTCAATACAGGCGCCGTGCTCGGCACTTGCGTCGTCGACATGCAGACCGGAAAGATCACCGGCGACGAGCGCTTCGCCCGCACCTTTTCGTTCTCCGTCGAAGAAGCTGCGCGAGGCGTCGACCACAGCGCCGCCGCCCGAATGATTCATCCGGACGATCAGTCGCTGCTCGAACGCCTGAGCGCGGATGCGCTGCAAGAAGGCAAGCCGTTTCGCGCCGAGTACCGGATTCGCCGCCCTGACGGCGACTATGTGTGGGTGCAGGCGAACGGCCAGTGCGAGTTCGACGAACACGGTCAGCCGACACGCTTGCCGGCTGTGCTGATCGATATTCACGAACGCAAGATCGCCGAACAGTCGCTGCGCCAGTTGACGGAGACGCTGGAACAGCGCGTGGCCGACGCGGTCGCGGCGCGCGCGCTCGCCGAAGAACAACTGCGCCAGGCGCAGAAAATGGAAGCGATCGGCAGTCTCACCGGCGGCGTCGCGCACGACTTCAACAACGTGCTGCAAGTGATCAACGGCAACCTGCAGATGATGGCCGCCGACGCGAGCGGCAATCCGGCCACGCTGCGCCGTTTGTCGGCAGCGACCGACGCGGTGAAGCGCGGCGCGAAACTCGCCGCGCATCTGCTTGCGTTCGCGCGGCGCCAGCCGCTCTCGCCCACTGTGCTGAACCCGCGCCGCCTGCTTGCCGGCATGAGCGAGATGCTGCATCGCGCGCTCGGCGAAACCATGCGGATCGAAACCGTATTGAGCGACCATTTGTGGCACGTACAGGTCGATCGCAACCAGTTGGAAAACGCGCTGCTCAATCTCGCCATCAATGCACGCGACGCGATGAAGGCCGACGGCACGCTCACCGTGCGCGCCGCGAACCGCGTGCTGGACGCAGCGTTTTGCAGCGACAAGCCGGAGCTTTCGCCGGGCGAATACGTGGTGTTTTCCGTCACCGATACCGGCGCGGGCATGCCGCCCGACGTGCTCGAGCATGCGTTCGAACCGTTCTTTACGACCAAGCCTCACGGTCATGGCACGGGCCTGGGTCTCAGCATGGTGTTCGGCTTCGTGAGGCAGAGCGGCGGGCATACGCTGATCGAAAGCGAGTTGGGGCGCGGCACGACGGTATCGCTGTTTTTCCCGCGCTGCTGCGAGCCCGAAACGGCCGAAGCCGCCGATGAAACCAGCGCGCCGGTGGGCGGCGGCGAAACGGTCCTCGTGGTCGAGGACGATGCCGACGTGCGCCTGACCGCCGTCGAAATGCTGGTGCAGCTCGGCTATAAGGTGCTGACGGCGTCGAGCGGCGACGCGGCGCTCGAATTCATCGACAGCGATGTGCCGATCGACCTGCTGTTCACCGACGTCGTCATGCCCGGCAAGATCAAAAGCGTCGAGCTGGCGCGGCGTGCCGCGGCCCGCTCGCCGTCGGTGCCGACGCTGTTCACGTCGGGCTACACGCGCGATGAGATCGTCCACCACGGCAAGCTCGACGCGGGCATCACGCTGCTCTCCAAGCCCTACCGCCGCGACGATCTCGCGCGCAAGGTGCGCGGCGTGCTGCGCGCCGCCGCCGGCGGAGCTGGCGGCACGGCGGCTGTCGGCAAGATGACGGATCGCGAAATCGCCGCTTGTGTGCCGAGCGTTGCGTATGATCCGGCGAGTGGCGATGCGTCGGGCGTCGCTACGTCGGGCGTCGATGCGTCGGGCGTCGATACGCCGGGCCTCGCCACGCCGTTGACTCCAACACCCAAGGCAGCCCCAAACGAGAGCGAGTCCGCATCCAGCGACGCGCCCGCGCGCTCGCCGGCTCATGTGCTGCTGGTCGAGGACGACGCCGATTCGCGCGAGGCGCTAAGCTGCCTGCTCGGCGCGCTCGGGCTCGATTGCACGTCGGTCGGCAGCGCCGAAGAAGCGCTGCCGCTGCTGCCGGCGCAGCGCTACGACATTCTGTTCACCGACATCACGCTGCCCGGCATGTCGGGCGACAACCTCGCGCGCGCCGTGTTGCGCGAGCAGCCGGACGTGCAGGTGCTGCTGGTGTCCGGCTATGGCGCACAGGCGCCGATCGGCGAGCGCATCCCCGGCGCGCGACTGCTCGGCAAGCCGTTCGACCTCGCGCAACTGCGGCGCGAACTGGCGCAATGGGTCAATCCAATCGAAGCGGCATCGTAACGCCGGCACGGCCACGCAAGCGATGAGCTTTTAGCCCCATGCCGCGGAATGCGGCATATATTGGTTTATATCGATGCAAGCACACACGGCGCGAAGTGCGCGACACCTGCGCGCCCTGGTATGATGCCGGGCACGCCTGTTCCGCTGTCGAATGGGCGCCTTGCGAATGGGCGCCTTGCCCTCCGCCGCTTTTTGTCACGAGAGTCATCATGCCCGCTCAACACGACCCCGCCGCCAGCCCGAGTCCCGCGAAGGCGACGCGCAAAGAGCTGTCCATTACGGTGCGCAATCTTCTGATGGTGGCCGTCGGCGTCATCGTGTTCGCGGCGGTCGCGGGCGTCGTGCTGTATGAGCCGATTGCTTACGGCGACGCCATTCCGAACTTCGGCATCATTCTGATGCTCACGGTCCCGGTGATTGCGGGCGTGGCGTTTCGCGTGGGGCTGGATGCGTGGCTGGATAGGCAGTAAGCGTCATCGCGACGTGAGTTAGCCACGCACTGCCAGTGGCAGTAGCCAATTCCTTCGGCAACATAAACCGCAACTTCTAATCGAGCTCCCTCGCGCGGTTAGATTCCGCGCGTTGCGTCACCTCGTTGCGTCACCTCGTTGCGCCATCTCAATGCGCCGTTCCTGCGCGCAGATCAGACTTCCCAATCCGACCTTCCGGCCGCACTGCCGTTGTCCTGAAGAATCGGGGAACGCCACTTGCTCGTACGTTATCGCCGTCCACCTTTTTTCTCGCCTCTTATCGGATACGTCAGATGAGCTACCAGAACCTGGACAACGAGATCGCCCATCTCGAGCGGGTGTTCGGGCGGATCTCGGTGAATGACGCGATCCCGCTTTCATACTGGGACAGTCGCTTGCGGATGCTGGCGAATGCGCCGCTCGTGCCCGCGCAACAGGCGCGGCTCGCGCGGCTCGAAGCCACGCTTGCCGCGCTGCGGGAGCCCGAGGAAGCGGTCTGCGAAGCGCCCGGCCCGCGCTCGAAGGATGCCCGCTGATGACCGATGCCACGCGCGAAGAGCAACGGCAGTCATCCGCCGAATCGACGGAATCCGCCGGCAACGACGTCCCGCGAGCCCAGGACGCCGGCGCCGATTCCCCGCATCTGAACGAGGGCGAGCAGGATCAGGCGGCGCATCACACCGCCCCGCACGCGCTCGTGCTGCATGAGATCGTCCGTGAAGAGGGCGAAGCCGCGCTCGAGCGGACGATTGGCGCGCTGATCTGGTCGTCGCTCGCGGCCGGGCTTTCAATGGGCTTTTCGTTTCTCACGCAAGCGGTGCTCGAAGCAGGACTGCCGGATACGTCATGGCGTCATCTGGTGTCGAGCTTTGGCTACTCGATGGGTTTCGTGCTGGTCATCATGGGACGGCAGCAGCTTTTCACCGAAAGCACGCTCACCGTCGTGCTGCCCGTCTTGACGCGGCGCGACCCGAAGACGCTGCTCAAAGCCATGCGCCTATGGGCCATCGTGCTCTTCTTCAATCTCGTGAGCACATGGATTTTCGCCGCGATGCTGCGCATTCCCGATGTGTTCGCGCCCGCCGTGGTGCAGGCATTCGGCGAGGTGTCGCGTGCCGCCGTCGGGTCCGAACAGATGCTGCCGACGATGGTGAAAGCGGTTTTCGCGGGCTGGCTGATTGCGTTGATGGTGTGGCTATTGCCGAGCGCGCGTTCGGGCCGCCTGCTGACGGTGCTGCTGATTACCTATGTGGTGGCCGTGAGTCATCTGTCGCATATCATCGCCGGATCGACGGAAGTGGCGTATGCGTTTTTCAGCGGCGACGCGAGTCTGCGCGATTATTTTCTGGGCTTCCTCGTGCCGACGCTCGTGGGTAATACCGTAGGCGGGATGTCGTTAGTGGCGCTACTGAATCACGCGGCGATCGCGCCGGAAATCAACGGTCATCGCTGACGTATGAAAGCGGCGGCGCCGTGATCCACGGCGCGTCAGCCGATCAGAATGCGTGCGCCGAGCGCGAGCACCAGCGCCGGCAGCATCACCACGACGCCCACCTTCAGGAACTTCATGAAGCTCACGTCCTCGCCTTCGCGACGAATCGCGTTGAGCCACAGGATGGTCGCGAGCGAGCCGGTGATCGACATGTTGGGCCCGAGATCGACGCCGATCAGCAGCGCGTCGATCACGCGCTCGGGACTATGCGCCTGCATCACCGTCGAACTCGCGATCAGGCCGGCCGGCAAATTGTTCATCAAGTTGCTGCCGATCGCGATGGCCATGCCGGCCCAGCCTGCCGTGCTCGCTTCGTTGTGCGCGGCGCCCTCCTGCGTCAACGCGGCCAGCATGCGGATCACGCCGGTATGGTCCAGCATTTCGACGAGCACGAAGAGCGCGGCCACGAGCGGCAGCACGCTCCACGATATTTCGCGGATCATCGGCAACGGCGATTTGCGCTCCTGGATCAACACGACGATTGCGGTCAACGCACCGAGTATCGCCGTGGGCAAGCCCAACGGAATATCGAACGCGGATACGGCCAGCAGCACGACGGCCGTCACCGCAATGCCGGCCAACGCAACGCGTCCACTCGACGAGAGCCGCAGCGGCTCGAGATTCGCCTCGCAGATGCCGGCAAGCGCGTCGCGCTGCGTCCAGCGCAGCAGCACGTAAGTCGCGCCGATCGACAGCAGCGACGGCAACGCGAAGCGCATCAGCCAGGGCCCGAGCGCGGGCGTGTGGTTGCCGTACAGCACAATGTTGGCCGGGTTCGAGATCGGCAGAACGAAGCTCGCTGCGTTGGCAATGAAAGCGCAGACGAAGAGCAGCGGCAACGGATCGGTCTTCGCTTTCTTCGCGGCGGCAAACACAGCCGGCGTGAGCACGACCGCGGTGGCGTCGTTCGAAAGAAAGGCCGTGATTACCACGCCGACCAGATAGACCAGCATAAAGAGCTTGCGCGGCGAGCCTTGCGCATGATTCACGGCGAGCACGGCGACCCAGTCGAACAGACCTTCACGGCGGCCGACTTCGGAGAGCAGCATCATGCCGAACAGAAACAGATAGACGTCGGTGCCCTTGCCGACGGCTTCCATCGCGAGATGAAGCGGCAGCAGCCCGAGCGAGACCAGCAGCACCGCGCCCGCCACCGCCCACACTGCCTCGGGCCATTTGAAAGGCCGCGTGATGACGCCGGCTGTAGCGAAGGCGGCGATGCCCCATGAAAGGAAAATCGAAGTCAAAACTAACGTCCTGAATGATGGTTGTACGTGGGCCGTGCCCGGTGCGCAGGATAACCCAACTCGGTTCGGCCTCCGCCGTTCGTCGGTGCGCGTTGCAACGCGCAGGCCCGGACGGCATTAACGTCATCCATGGAACGATGTGTTCTCTCGCATCCGGCTATTCGGTTCTTCTTGACATCCCTATCATTCGCAGTCAGCGCGGCAACGGCTTGCTCGCCGATTCGCTACGGACTGTTGGCAATCAAATTCCCCACTGTGTGCAATGAACGCGCATGGGTTCGATAGGATGCGTACCATCATGAAAACGATACTTCATCACTCCATCCTGGCCGGCGCCGCGGCGCTTTCGCTGTTCGGCGCGAGCCTCGCGCATGCCGACGTCGACACCAGCAAAAGCACCGTGATCGCGACGACGAAACAGATGAACGTGCCCGTCGACGGCAAGTTCAGGAAGTTTTCGGCGCAGCTATCGTTCGATCCGGCGAAGCCGACGGCGGGCAGCGCGAACGTGTCGATCGACACTGGCAGCTACGACCTCGGCGCCGACGACTACAACAAGCAGGCGCAAGGCAAGGAGTGGTTCGACAGCGCCGCTTACCCGGCCGCTACCTTTGTTTCCAGCGCGATCGCGCCGGCGGGCGGCAATCAGTACAAGATCACCGGCAAGCTGACCATCAAGGGCAAATCGCAGACGGTGGTCGTGCCGGTCACCATTGCAAGCCAGGGCTCGACGCAAACCTTCGACGGTTCATTGCCGATCAAGCGCTCGCAGTTCGACGTCGGCACTGGCGAATGGAAAGACACGTCCGTCGTCGCCGACGAAGTCGTCATCAAGTTCCATCTCGTCGCCTCCAAAAAGTAATTAGAAACCCGAAGCAAACCATCAAAGCGCCGTCGCGCTTTTCAAAACCTGGAGAACATCTTGAAGAAGCAATTCCTGCTCGCCGCCGGCGCTCTCGCCGCCGCCCTGTCGTTCAACGCAATGGCCGCCGACACGTATCAGCTCGATCCGACGCACACGGCCCCGAGCTTCGAAGCGGATCACTTCGGCGGCGTATCGATCTGGCGCGGCAAGTTCAAGAAAAGCACGGGCACCGTCGTGCTCGATCGCGCGGCGAAAACCGGCACGGTCGATGTGACCATCGACATGAGTTCGGTGGACATCGGCAACGACAAGCTCGACGCGGAACTGGTCGGCGAGAAGTTCTTCGACGTCGCGAAGTATCCGAGCGCGACCTACAAGGGCACGCAAATCCGCTTTGAAGGCGACAAGCCGGTGGAAGTGATCGGCACGCTGACGATGCACGGCGTGACCAAGCCCGTGAACCTGAAGATCGAGTCGTTCAAGTGCTTCGTGAACCCGATGCTCAAGCGCGAAGTGTGCGGCACGGAATCGACGGCGACGTTCAACCGCGACGATTTCGGCGTCGACTTCGGCAAGACGTACGGCTTCAAGATGCAGACCACGCTGCATATCCAGGCTGAAGGGATCAAGCAGTAAACCTCGTTATGGCGGGCGCCGCTGCGCGCCCGCTATAGTCGCTACTTACGCGGCACTATTTCCGCTTTCCCGACGACGCCGGACTTGAGCCGGAAGAGCCACCGAAATCGCCCGCTTTTCATGCATTTGAACTGCGCGCGCAAATCGTAAAGTCCCCGCATGCAATTGATTTTTGTCGGGAGACAAGCGGTGGTGCAGGTGAAAAGGCAGGTAAAAAATGCGGCTCTCGCCGCGGTTGCGGCGATGGCGGGGTTGGTCGCATTGACCAATACGGCGCACGCGCAGGAGATTTATGTGCACGGCGGCACGCTCGGCGCGGGGATCGGCGCTGCGTTGCCGCTCAATTCATGGACGGGCGTGCATGCGGAATTCGAAGGCCTCGGCTTCTCGCATTCGGTCAACGTCAATGAAAACGAGTACGACGGTCACCTGAAGCTGCTGCAAGGCGGCCTCTATCTCGACGTGTTCCCTTTCCGCTCGAGCGGTTTCCGCCTGACGGCCGGTGCGCTCATCAACGACGACGAACTCTCGGCGCACGCCGTGCCGAATGCGCAAGGCAACTACAAGATCGGCGACGACTATGTGCCGGCAGTCGGCCCCGCGCCGTCGGCCACGGTCACGCTGCCGCGCGTGATGCCTTATGTCGGCATCGGCTACGGTCACAAGCCGGTCTCGAAGGGCTTCGGTCTCACTTTCGATGTCGGCGTCGCGTATGGCCGTCCGCGCACGCACTACAACGTGCCCGCGATTTATTCGATGTTCACGACGCAAGCGAATATCGACGAGCAGGAACAGAAGATTAATGACAAGCTCGAGCGGTATAAGTTGTATCCGGTGGTGCAACTCGGTGTGAGTTATCGGTTCTAGACCGCACTCGCCGGCACTCCCAACGCCGACCAAGGTACTATTACGCGTACCTTCCGTTTCCGCCTTCCATGAGTTCAGCAAGCCGCCGTATCGCGCATCTCGACATGGACGCGTTCTACGCGTCCGTTGAGCTATTGCGCTATCCGGAATTGCGCGGCAAGGCGGTCGTGATAGGCGGCGGCCGCAACAGCGCGCCTGAAACGCTCGAAGACGGCAGCCGCCGTTTTGCGAAGCTGCGCGATTACGCGGGGCGCGGCGTGGTCACCACGTCCACTTACGAAGCGCGCGCGCTCGGCGTATTTTCCGCGATGGGCATGATGAAGGCGGCCGTGCTCGCGCCCGACGCGATCCTGCTGCCCACCGACTTCGACTCCTACCGTCATTACTCGCGGCTCTTCAAGGCCGCAGTAGCAACGTTCACGGATCGCATCGAAGATCGCGGCATCGACGAAATCTATATCGATCTCACGGAGTTGCCGGGCGAGCCGCGCGACATCGCCGCGCGCATCAAGCAGGCGGTCAATGAAGCCACCGGCCTCACGTGCTCGATCTGCGTGGCGCCGAACAAGCTGCTCGCGAAGATCGGCTCGGAGCTCGACAAGCCCGACGGCCTCACGATTCTCACGCCCGAAGACGTGCCGCTGCGCGTGTGGCCGCTGCCTGTGCGCAAGGTCAACGGCATTGGCCCGAAGGCGGCGGAAAAACTGACGGCGCTCGGCATCGCCACGGTAGGCGATCTGGCGGCGGCGGACGCGGGTCTGTTGCAGGATCACTTCGGGCACAGCTACTCGGCGTGGCTCACGCGCGTCGCGCGAGGCGAGGACGAGCGGCCGGTCGTGGTCGAATCGGAACCGAAGTCGATGAGCCGCGAAACCACCTTCGAGCGCGATCTGCATCCGCGTCACGACCGGCCCGCGCTGTCCAGTTCGTTCACCGGCTTGTGCGTGCGGGTCGCGGAAGACCTCGTGCGCAAGGGCTATGTCGGCAAAACGGTCGGCATCAAACTGCGCTACGACGATTTCCGCACGGTCACGCGCGACCTGACGCTCGAGACGCCCACCGCCGACGCCGCGGAAATACGCCGCGCGGCCACCGAATGTCTGCGCCGCGTCGAGTTGAACCGCAAGCTGCGCCTCCTCGGCGTGCGCGTGAGCGCACTGAGCCTCGCGAGCGCGCAGCCGCCGCAGCGGCGTCTACCGGTTCAGGCGGACTTGCCCTTCACGAGCGACGAATAGGAAGCCGGCGAGGAAGCCGGCGCCGATGTACCGCCCGCGTTCGCCGCGGCATTGGCCGCCACGTTCGCACGCGCGGGCGGCGTGACGCTTTCCACACGCGACGCCGCAATCGAAAACGCAAACGTGTTGACACCGTTCGCGCTCTGCACCGACACGCTGCCACGATGCATCTCCGCAATCGCCTTCACGATCGCGAGACCGAGGCCGTGATTCTCGCGGCTATTCGTCCGCGACGCTTCCACGCGATAAAAACGGTCGAACAGATGTTCGAGCACCGCGGGCTCGATCGGCTCGCCCGGATTCGCGACTTCGATCCGCACCTGCTCGCCTTCACGCACGATCCTGACGCCGATCGCGGCGCCCGGCTGGCAGTGTTGAATCGCGTTCATCAACAGATTCGTGCAGGCGCGGCCGAACAGCGAGCGGTTCACCTGAGCAACGGCATCGCCATCGAGGCGCGCATGCACGCGAGCCTCTTCCAGCGGAATCTCGAGAAACTCCAGCGTATGCGCGACTTCGGCCGCGAGCGACACTTCCATGAGACCGGTCGCGCGCTCGCCCTGATCGGCGCGCGCGAGAAACAGCATGTCGTTGATGATCGCGCGCATGCGTTCGAATTCCTCGAGGTTCGATTGCAGCGTGTGACGCAGATCGTCGACGGAACGATTGCGGGTTAATGCGACTTCGGTCTGGCCGATCAGAATGGTCACGGGCGTACGCAGTTCGTGCGCGACGTCCGCATTGAACGACTCGAGCCGGCAATACGCGCCGTCGAGCCGCTCCAGCGCGCCGTTAAACGAATTCGCGAGGTCGTTCAACTCGTGCGGTAACGACGCGGTGTTCAACCGTTGCGAGCGATTGTTCGGACTGACGGCGGACGCATCGCGCGTGAGACGCGTCAACGGCGCGAGGCCGATGCGTGTCACCGAGTAACTGAGTAGCAGCACCGCGAGACTGCCGAGCGCCGACAGCGCGGCGAGCGCGAAGCCGAACACGCGCATCGTGCGAATGTTCGGCAAGTAGCTCGATGCGACCTGCAACTGCATCGGCGGACGCGTCGAATAGCCGGGAATGGAGACGGTGGTGGTGAGCATGTCGTCGCCGCCGCCCGCCGGTTTGACGCGCGCGTAGCCGCCGGGCCAGCTCTTCACGATTGTCCCTTCAATCGGTTTGCCGTAGTTGTAGGACGGCTCGATACTCGTGACCGCGTACACGGTGCTGCGGTCATGCGGCGTCATGTCGGTGAGCTTTTCGCGCGACATGCGCCATTTGTCAGGCGTCATCCCGTGATTGCAGATCAGCCGCGCGATTTGCGCGCGGTCGTCGAGCGACTCGCGCAAATGGCTTTCGAGCTGCGAGCGCAACACCGCAAAAAGCCCCGCGCCAATGACCGTAAACACGAACAGCGCGACGAGCGCGAACATCAGGGCGAGGCGTCGCGCGATGGAACGGTTCATGACGGCTCCCCGTCTTCGTGCAGTTCGCGCGCTTCGCGCACTTCGAGTACATAGCCCATGCCGCGCACGGTATGCAGCAGCTTCGACGGAAACGGGCCGTCGAGCTTCGCGCGCAAGCGCTTGATCGCGGTCTCGACCACATTGGTATGACTGTCGAAGTTGACGTCCCACACAAGCTCGGTGATGGCCGTCTTCGACAGAATATCGCCTTGCCTGCGGGCTAAAACGCTCAGTAGCTGGAATTCCTTCGCGGTCAGATCGAGCCGTACGCCGTCACGCGTTGCGCGCCGCCCGATCAGATCGACAAACAGATCGCCGACGGAAATCAGCGTGGATTCCTGCGAACGCGTGCGGCGCGCCAACGCATGCAGACGCTCGACGAGTTCGAGAAAAGAGAATGGCTTGGTGAGGTAGTCGTCCGCGCCTTCGCGCAAACCGCGCACGCGGTCGTTCACGTGATCGCGCGCGGTCAGCATGATGACCGGCGTGGACTTGCGCATGCGCAGCGCCTTCAGCACGCTAAAACCGTCGCGCTTGGGCAGCATGACGTCGAGCACGATCACGTCGTAATCGAACTCGGTGGCCAGATACGTGCCCTCCTCGCCGTCGAGCGCGACGTCCACGACCCAGCCCTGCTCCGTCAAACCGGAGCGCAGATAGTCCACGACCTTGTGCTCGTCTTCAACGATCAGCAACTTCATGCGCGTCCCCTAGTGTCTGCATTATACGAAACGCCCTGCATTGCCTGTTCAGCGTGCTTGCTCGCTTGTTGCGCCACGCCACACCGCGCATTACTGCGCAGCGGCGCGCGTTTGCGCGTCATGTTGCGCGGCACCTTGGCCCGCGCCCGCGAGCGCTGGGTCCGCGCCCGCGAGCGCTGGGTCCGCGCCCCAGCCGCCGCCCAGCGCCTTCACGAGCGCGACGGACAACGTCATCTGCTGCCCGCGAATCTGCGCGTCCTGGCGCTTGCTGTTGAGCAGCGACTGCTGCGCGGTGATCACGTTCAGATACGCGACGAGGCCTCCGGAATAGCGGTCGTTGGCGAGTCCGAGCAGGCGCTCCGAGTCCGCGACCGCTTCTTCCGATTGCTTCGCCGCCCCGTCGAGCACTGCCAGACCCGTGATGCCGTCCTGCACCTGCTGGAATGCGTTGAGCACCGTCTGCCGATAGTTGGCCTCGGTCGCCTTGTAGCCTTCGCTCGCGAACTGCACGTTGGCCGCGCGCCGGCCGCCGTCGAACAGCACCTGGCCCGCAGCGGCGCCGAGCGTCCACATCAGCGTCGGCGCGCTGAGCAAACTCGCGAACTGCGTGCTTTCCCAACCGATGCCCGGCGTCAGCGTGAGGCTCGGAAAAAACGCGGCTTTAGCGACGCCGATCTGCGCATTGGCCGCCGCCATCGCGCGCTCGGCGGAGGCGATATCGGGCCGGCGTTGCAGCAGATCGCTCGGCACGCCGAGCGCGATGGCCGGCACCGGAAAGCTCAACACTTTCGGTTCGATCGCGAATTGCGGCGCGGGCACGCCGACGAGCGCCGCAATCGCGTGCTCGTATTGCGCGCGCTGGTTCAACAGCAGTTGCGCCTGCACACGCGTGGTGTCGAGCAGCGACTTCTGCTGCAATACGTCGAGGCCCGACACTGCGCCGAGGTCGTGTTCGGCGTTCACGTAGTCGAGCGCTTTCTGCTGAAGCTTCACCGATTGATTCAGTACGTCGATCTCGGTGTCGAGTTCGCGCAGCGAGAAGTAATCGGTCGCGACCTCGGTGGTCAGCACGAGCCGCGCGTTGGCGAGATCGTCCGCCGACTGTTCCGCGGATGCCGTCGCGCCTTCCACCTGACGACGTATGCGGCCGAACAGGTCCGTGTCGTAGTTGATCGTCGGGCCGATTTGCAGATTGTTTTGCACCGTCGACATGGTCGGCAGCGCGTAGTTGGTGCGCGGCCTGTCCGCCGAAATGCGAAAGCGCGACGCGGATGCCGCGAGGTCCACTTCGGGAACCTGCTGCGCGCGCGTATTGGCAAGCGTCGCTTTAGCCTGCTCATAGTGCGCGCTGGCGGCGACGAGCGTCTGGTTCTGCGCGAGCGCCTGCGTTTCGAGCGAGGCGAGCGTGGCGTCGCGATAGACGTTCCACCAGTCCGGGTCCACCGGCGCATGCGAAGGCGTCGCGACGCGCCAGTATGAATCCGTGTTCCATGCAGGCGGCACCTCGGCCTGCGGCCGCTTGTAGTCCGGTCCAACGGTACAGGCAGCAAGCATGACCGCGCTCGCCACAACAGCCGTCATCGCCCCCGCGGCTGCAAACCCGCTCACTGCGCGGCTCGCGCGTTGCGGCTTCACGACGCCTCCTTCCCGCTCTTTTGCGGCTGCGCGATTTCGACATGATCGCCGTCCGCAATCGAATCGCTCGGGTTGATGACGACTCTATCGTTGCCGTCGATGCCGCTTTCTATCTCGAGCGTCTGGCCGAGATCCTGCGCGATCACGATCTTGCGCAACTGCACGTTGCCCTTCGCATCGACCACGGCAAGCCGCGGACCTTCGGCGCGAAACAGCAATGCATTGCCGGGCACCATCCATTCGGCGCGCGCCACCGAAGGCAGCGCGACCTGCACATACGCGCCGGGACGCAGCGTGTTGTCCGGATTCGGTAACGTCACCTCGACTTGCAGCGAGCGAGTGGGCACGTCGATCGCGCCGGAAATGTGCGTGACGCTGCCATGAAACTGCTGGCCGGGCAGTTCGGCCTGCGTGACGACCACCTTCTGTCCGACCGATACGTTCTGCGCATACGCCTGCGGCAATTGCACATAGACGCGCAGCGGGTCCGACTGCGCAAGCGCGAACAACGCGCGGCTCGTGCCGCTGCCGGCGTCGATCAGATCGCCGACATCGACATTGCGCTGCGTGACCACGCCGGCAAACGGCGCGACGATCCGTTTGAACGATTCGAGCTGACGCAAGCGCTGCACGTTCGCATCGGCGGCGGCGAGGTTGGCGACGCTCTGCGCGTATGTGCTTTGCCGCTCGTCGAGTTCCTGCTGCGAGACCGCATCGCGTTGACGAAGCTGCTGCCAGCGTTCGAGCGAGCTCTTTGCAAGCGCAAGACTCGAACTGATCTGCTGACGCTGCGCCGAGGCCTGCGCAAGCTCCTGATCGATCTCGGGCGTATCGAGTTCCGCGAGCAATTGGCCCTGCTTCACGCGCGTGCCGATGTCCGCATACCAGCGCAGCAGATACCCGGTCGAGCGCGCATAGATCGGCGATTCGACGCTGCCGCGCAGCGTGCCCGGCAAGGTCGTCGCGCCGCCGCTTTCGGCCGGCGTCGGGCTCACTACGTTCACGTATTGCGTGGCGTTCTGTTTCGTCGTCTGCTCGACGGCGCGGTTTTGCATCAGGTTCGCGATCACCGTGCGCAACGCGCCGAGCGCAAGCAACGCGAGCACGATGAAGATGGCGATCTTCGCGCGCTTCCATTCGCGATTACGCGGCGGCAATGCGTGGCCGCTTTCCGTCTCGCGCGACGGAATCGCCAGCGATGCATGAGTTTTTTCGGTCATCTCAGTTGGCCATCTCGGTTAGCTAGCTCCGTGAGTTGAGTAGCCGGTTTCTTGACGTTTTCCACGATTCGCTGTTCACGCTCAGGCTTTAGGCCGGCTCGCCGGCACTACCGCTTTCGCCTGCGCTGTTGCCGTCGTCTTCATGATCGTTGCGATGACGACGCGCGAGGCGCGTATGTATGCCCGCGAACACGAGCGGCACGAAAAACAGCGTGGACACCGTTGCAAACAGCAATCCGCCGATCACCGCGCGGCCGAGCGGCGCGTTCTGCTCGGCGCCTTCGCCGAGACCGAGCGCCATCGGAATCATGCCGATGATCATCGCGAACGCCGTCATCAGCACCGGACGAATGCGGCTCGCTCCCGCTTCGAGCGCGGCGGTCAGCGGCGGCGCGCCGGCGGACAGGCGCTGACGCGCGAACGCGACCATCAGAATACTGTTGGCGGTGGCGACGCCCATCGTCATGATCGCACCGGTCAGCGCCGGCACACTCAGATGCGTGCCCGTCAGAAACAGCATCCATACGATGCCGGCCAGCGCCGCGGGCAAAGCGCTCACGATGATGAGCGGATCGACCCACGACTGGAAATTCACCACGATCAGCAGATAGACGAGCACGATCGCCATCGCCACGCCGAGGCCGAGACCCAGGTACGAAGTGCGCATCGTTTGTACCTGGCCGCGCACGGTGATCTGACTGCCGCGCGGCAGCGTCGCGCGCGCTTTCTCGACGAGCTTGTCGACCTGATTCGCGACGCTGCCCAGGTCGCGCTTGTCGACGCTCACATAGAGGTCGATCACGGGCCGGATGTTGTAATGCGTGACGACCGCGAACTGGTTTTGCGGCGATACGCGCACCAGATTGCCGAGCAGTTGCGTCGGCCCTGTCGACGATGCCGAGACCGGCGTGCGCAACAGATCGTCGATGGAAGAAATGCGGTACTGCGGCGTTTGCACCGCCACGTTGTACTCGACGCCGTTGCGGTCGTTGTACCAGAAGCCCGGCGACGTCTGCGAGCTTCCCGATAGCGAAACCAGCAGGTTTTGCGCGACATTGCTCGCGGTGAGATTGAGCTGCTGCAAACGCGTGCGGTCCATTTGCAGGTTGATCGCGGGTTCGTCGAGCTTTTGCTGAATGTGCGTGTCCACCGTGCCGGGAATCAGGCGCACTTCTTTCAACAGCTTGCGCGCGACGTCGAAATTGCCTTGCTGGTCCGCGCCGGCAATCTGCACGTCGACGGCCGCGGGCAAGCCGAAGTTGAGAATCTGCGTGACGATGTCGGCGGGCTGGAAGAAAAACTCGACGCCCGGAAAACGCTGCGGCAGCATCGCGCGCAGTTTGTCCACGTAGACCTGCGTCGGCTCGTGGCCTTCCTTCAACGCGATCTGGATTTCGCCGTCGAGCGTGCCGATCGTGCCTGCATTGCTGTATGAAAGATTGATGCCGCTATACGGCAGACCAAGATTATCGAGGATGGTGCCGAGTTCGTTCGCGGGCACCACTTCGCGGATCACCTTCTCGACTTCGTCGGCAAGACGCGCGGTTTCCTCGATGCGCGTGCCGGTCGGCGCGCGCATATGCAGGCGGATATTGCCCGCGTCGACGCTCGGGAAAAAGTCTTCGCCGAGCACGAATGCGAGTCCCATCGAGACCACGCAGAAGCCGAGAAATATGCTGCCGAAGCGGCGGCGGCGCACGAGCAGGCTGCTGAGAATCACAATGTACGCGGCGCGCATGCGCTCGAAGCCGTTGTCGAAACGCCGGTAAATGCGCTGAAAAAGACCGGGTTTTGCAGCGGCTTTCGGTTTGTGCGCGTGGCCCATCAGCAGCATCGCAAGCGTCGGCACCAGCGTGCGCGACAGAATGTACGACGCCAGCATCGCGAATACAACGGCTTCCGCGAGCGGCACGAACAGGTAGCGCGCCACGCCGGTGAGAAAGAACATCGGCACGAACACGATGCAGATGCACAGCGTCGAGACGAGCGCGGGAATCGCGATTTCGCCGGCGCCTTCGAGAATCGCATCGTGCAGATTGGTGCCCATATGCAGATGCCGTTCGATATTTTCGATCGTCACCGTCGCATCGTCGACGAGAATGCCCACCGCGAGCGCGAGGCCGCCAAGCGTCATGATGTTGATGGTCTGCCCGAGCGCATGCAGTGCGATCAGCGACGAGAGAATCGACAGAGGAATCGAAATCGCGATGATGCAGGTGCTGCGCCAGTTGCCGAGGAACAAGAGAATCATCGCGGCCGTGAGCGCGGCGGCCACCACCGCTTCGTGCACCACGCCCTGCACCGCCGCCTTCACGAATACCGACTGGTCGAACAGCGCCGTGATGTTCAGGTCCGGCGGCAATGCCGCGCGCGCCGCCGGCAGTAAACCGTGCAACGTATTGACGATCGACAGCGTCGACGCACTGCCGTTTTTCAGCACCGAAATCAGCACGCCGCGATGACCGTCTTGCCGCACGATATTCGTTTGCGGCGAGAAACCGTCGCGCACGTGAGCGACTTCTCGCAGATAAGTCGTCGCGCCGTTCACCGTGCGCACCGGAATGTCGTTGAGACCTTCCAGCGTCGACGGCGAGCCGTTCATGTTGATCGTGTATTCCTTCGGTCCGATCTTTGCCGTGCCTGTCGGCAGAATCAGGTTTTGCGCGTTGAACGCGCTGACCACATCGAGCGGCGTCAGACCTTTGGCGAGCAACGCGCGCGTATTGAGGTCGACGGAAATCAGCCGCGATTTGCCGCCATACGGATAAGGCACGGCCGCGCCGGGAATCGTCACGAGTTGCGGCCGCAGGAAGTTCAGCGCGGTATCGTTGAGTTGCTGCTCGGAGAGCTTCGTGCTCGACAGGCCGAGTTGAATCACCGGAATGCTGGACGCCGAGTAGCTGATCACGAGCGGCGGCGTCGCGCCCGGCGGCATCTGCTTGAGCTGCGCCTGCTCGACGGCCACGGTCTGCGCGATGGCGGTCTGGATGTTCGCATTCGGCTGCAGAAACACCTTGAGGATCGTGATGCCCGCGAGCGAATTCGACTCGATATGCTCGATGTCGTTGACGGTCGTCGTGAGACTGCGCTCGTTCACCGAGGCGATGCGGTGCGCCATGTCCTCCGCGGACAAGCCGTTGTATGTCCAGATGATGCTGACGACCGGGATGTTGATTTCCGGCAGCACGTCGACCGGCGTGGTGAACAGCACAAAAGGCGTCGCCAGCACAATCAGAATGGCCATCACGATGAACGTGTATGGCCGCTTAAGCGCAACGTTGACAATCCACATGAAACGCGCCTGAAGAAGTGCAGGTCACTGCGGCTGAGCAGCGGGAGGTGGGCGAACTGGCGCTTATGCTAGATCGCCTGGACCAACACCTGCATGGCGCCAAAATGGCGGAATTGTCAGGAAGCTTATCGTAAGGAAAAAGCGTTGACGGGCGGCCCTTTTGCAAAATCAGGCCGCACTTATATTTCAGTTTGCCTACGCGCTCTTCCTGTTTTTACTCGCGCGCTCTACTGCTCTACTTGGCGAACAGCGACGACATATCGGCGAACGCCTTGAATTCGAGCGCATTGCCCGACGGATCGAGGAAGAACATCGTGGCCTGTTCGCCGACTTCGCCCTTGAAGCGCACATGCGGCTCGATGATGAAGTCGATGCCCGCCGCTTGCAGCTTGTCCGCGGCGGCCTGCCATTGCTCCATCGAAAGCACGGCGCCGAAGTGACGCACCGGCACCGCGTCGCCGTCGACCTTGCTCGTCTGGCGATGTCCCGCTTCTTCCGGCGCGAGATGCGCGACGATCTGGTGCCCGTAGAAATTGAAATCGACCCATTGATCCGAGCTGCGGCCTTCGGGGCAACCCAGCAATTCGCCATAGAACTCGCGGGCGGCGGCGATGCTATGGACGGGAAACGCCAGATGGAACGGCGGCAAGGTGGTGTGCGTAACGCTCATGATGTGGAACTCGCTGTAGATGATGCGATGGACGATGGAGATTGACCCGTCAAGTTTAACCACAAGCAAAAGTGATCGGAAACGATATATATTTGAGCTGACCATCACCAGGATCGATCAGTCGAGACATGCTTGCTGAACTTAGAACCTTGATCGCCGTTAGCCAGTACGGCACGTTTTCCGCCGCGGGCGCGCGGATCGGGCTCACGCAGTCGGCTGTCAGCGCGCAGATGCAGCGGCTCGAAGAGGAACTCGGGTTTGCTCTGTTCGACCGCACGGGCCGCTCCGCGATACTCAACGACGCGGGCCGCGAAACGCTCACGCTCGCCGAGGAAATCATCGCGCTCTATGCGCGGCTTTCCGAACGCGGCGCGGTCGCGGCGGAGAGCGGCATGCTGCGCGTGGGCGCGATTGCATCGGCGCAAGTGTCGTTTCTCGCGGACGCGCTCGCGCGTTTTCGCGACGACCGTCCGGGCTGGCGCATTCGTGTCGTGCCCGGCGTATCGCTGAATCTGCTCGGCCAGGTGGACTCGGGCGAACTGGATCTCGCCGTCATCATCAAGCCGCCGTTTGCGCTGCCTTCGGAACTCGAATGGCGCACGCTCGTCACCGAGCCGTTTGTGCTGCTCGTGCCCAAAGCGCTCGCGCGCGGCAAGCGCGGGTGGCGCGAACTGCTCAAGAGCGAACCGTTTATCCGCTACGACCGCAGTTCGTTCGGCGGGCGGCTCGTCGACCGTTTTCTGCGGCGTTCGCGGCTGAACGTGCACGACGTGCTGGAACTGGACGAGTTGCAGGCGATCGCGCAGATGGTCGCGCGCGGCATCGGCATCGCGCTGATTCCCGACACGGCGGGCCTCGGCAAGTGGCCTGCGGGCGTCGCCGCGTTGTCGCTCGAGGACGCGACGTTTCATCGCGAGATCGGGCTCGTGCAGCGTCCGCGGCATAGCCGGCAAGCGGTGGCGGATGCACTCGCCGATTGCATCGGGACCGCGGCGCAGGGATAACAACGCTGCGCGGCTCGCGCGCAATTGTGCCGATCAGCGCTTCATCAACTGTATCTGTGCGGTCGATGCAGCAGCGCGCAAAATCGTGATTCCTCTGGCCGCCCGCGAGTCTTAACTGATGACGCCCACCGCTTTCCTCACCGCCGATGTCCTGATCGCCTACAGCGCGTACTTCGTCGGCACGGCAAGCCCCGGTCCGAGCAATCTCGCGATCATGTCGCTTGCGATGAGCGCGGGCCGCCGTTCGGCGCTCACGTTTGCGCTCGGCGTGGTGTCCGGATCGTTCTTCTGGGCGCTGCTGGCGTCGCTCGGTTTGTCGGCGTTGCTCGCCACCTATTCGGAATGCCTCGTCGCGATCAAGATTGCGGGCGGCGTCTATCTGCTTTGGCTCGGCTTCAAGTCGGCGCGCTCCGCGTTGGCGCCCGCTACGTTGCCCGCTGGCGACGCGCGACAGAACGAACCGCTCAAGCGGCTCTATCTGCGCGGCCTGTTGCTGCATCTCACCAATCCGAAAGCGATTCTCGTGTGGATGTCGATCGTTTCGCTCGCGATGTCGCCGACGGGCGGCGCGCATACCGCGCCGGTCGTGCTCGGCTGCATGGCTATCGGCGTGTCGGTGTTCAGCAGCTATGCGCTGCTGTTTTCGACGGCATCCGCGCGGCGCGTGTATCTGGCGATCCGGCGCTGGCTCGACGGCTCGCTCGCGATCATGTTCGGCATTGCAGGCTTCAAACTGCTGACGTCGAAAAGCTGAGGCGCGTTATTTGTCGGCGGGCTCTTCAACGCCTGCCGCGCGCAGCGCTTCATGCAAGGTGCCGAAAATGCAGCTTGCGTCGACGATCGGCGTGATGCCGTGCCGATCCATGTCGGAGCGCAAATAGCGGTTCACGCGCGCAAAAATCACGTGGATGCCGCTACGCTTTAACGCAGTGCATAGCTCGCCGACCGAGCGCGCCGCCGAATAATCGAGGTCGGTAATTGCGCTTGCATCGATCACGAACCAGCGCACCTTCGTCGGCGCATGGTCGATCAGGCGTCGCGTATCGTCGACGAAAAAGTGGTCGTTCGCATAGAACAGGTCGGCGCCGAAGCGATAAACGATCAGCCCCGGCGCGGTCTGTCTGCCGGGAACGGCGGGAACCGGCACCCACATGCCGTCGTCGCCGGGCTCGAGAATCATCGTATGCGGACGGTAGCTGTGGCGCACGTGCCGCAGCAGCGACACGGCGACCGCAATCAGAATGCCGTGCTCGACGCCGATCAGCACGACGGCCGCAGCCGTGAACACCGCGAGCGCGAATTCGCCCGGACTTTCGCGGCGAATCGCAAACAGCGTCTTGAGATCCACGAGTCCGACGGCGATCGTGAATACGATGCTGGCCAGAATGCAGCGCGGCAAATACTGCAAAAAGCGGCTGAAAAACAGCAGCACCACGACGACCACCGCCGCGAACACGATCTGCGCGAACTGGCTGCGCGTGCCGGCGCGATCGGCCATCGCCGTCTGCGTCGGGCTGCCGTTCACGACGAACGCGCCTGAAAATGCTGCGGCTGCGTTGGCCGCCGCGATGCCCAAAAGATCCGCGTTGGTGTCGGCCACCTGATGATGCCGCTCGGCAAATACGCGGCTCGCCGCCGCGCTTTGCGCGACGATCATCACGAAGCAGGAAGCGGCGACCGGCACGAGATCGAGCGTCTGTTGCCATGTCACAGACGGCATGCGAAGCGGCGGCAGCCCGCCCGCGACCGGACCGAGCACTGCAATGCCGTGCGCGGCGAAACCGTACACATCGCTCGCGACGATTCCCCCGACGACGGCGATCAACGGCATCGGCACGCGCGGCCGCACGCGTTTGAAAAACAGCACGGACGCGACGACCAGCACCGAAACGGCCAGCGTCGGCCTGTTCAGTTGCCCCCACTCGCGCACGACTAGAACCAGTTGATCCACGCTGCGCGACGCGTGACCGGGCAAGCCGAGCATATCGCCCAGCATCGCAATGCCGACTTGCACGCCGACGCCCGCCAGAAAGCCGACCAGCACCGTGCGCGACAGGAAATCGGCGAGAAAGCCGAGCCGGAAAATGCGCGCGACGAACAGGAGCGCGGCGGTCAGCAATGCGACCATCGCGGCGAGCGACGCGTATTCCGCGCTCGAAACAGGCGCCATGGTCGCGAGGCGGCTTGCGAAGATGGTGGCGGTAGCGGAATCGGCGGCGACGACGAGTTGCCGCGACGCGCCGAAGAACGCGAACGCGATAAGCGGCAGAAAGACGGTGTAAAGCCCGGTAACGGCAGGCATGCCGGCAATGCGCGCATAGCCGAGCACTTGAGGAATATCCATCGACGCAAGCTGGACGCCCGCGAGCGTGTCGCGCATCGCCGCCGCGCGGTTCAATGGAAGCACGCCCTTGAGCATGCCCGCGCGCGCCGTCCAATTCGCCAGAAAATCTCGCATACGCGATGCCGCCCCAGAGCCAGGTTATCGCGCATCGTGCCGCGACCCGGCACTGGAAAGCAAGGCCCGTGGACAAATTGCCAACGGCTAATGCTAATAGCTGGTAGAAAACAGCTAATGGCTAACCCGGCCGGCAACGGAACTCACTTGCCGGCTTTGCTCGAACCCGCGACGTTGAAAATCAACGCTTGAAGTGACCTGTCCGCGGATCGACATGCCGCGCGAAACCGAAAAGCGCCGCAATGCAGATTGGACAGGCGATGAAGAAAACGGCCAACATCTCGCACCCCGTAACCATTTTTTGTTAGTACAAGTCTACGCGATAAGCCGGTGAATTAAATGAGGGAAAACAGCAAATCACTGTTGCCGACTATTACACCATTGTCAGGTAGCGGCGCATTTTAGGCCCTGAAATAGGGCATAAAAAGCGACGAACATGGCATGGGCTGATGAGCGGGCAAGCGTTTGTTTGAAACCGCAAACGTTTCCGCCGCACTACCCTTTGAACGCGCCGCGATCGTAAGCCTCGCAATACGCTTTCCAGTCCGCCGCGACTTGCGCCGCGCATTGCGTCGCGAGTTCGATCACCGGCGCCTGCCAGTCGGTGCGATTGCCGAACGCGATCAACTCATCCGCGATTGACGACTTCTGCCGCCCGCCGCTGCGCAAATGCGCCCATGCGCTCAGTTCGGCCATGCTGACGACGACGCCCTCCAGCCTCGGCAGCTTGCCGTCCCAGTCCTTCAACGCGACGCGGTCTTCCGAAGGCTGCAAACTGCGCAGCACGTACGAGCGCCGATTGAAATCGACCGCGTGCAGAAACGCCTGCGATACCGCCTGATTGCGCCGCTGAATCTCGACGACGCGCTCCGCCTCGCTTCGCCATGCGGGCTGCGGCGTGCGCATATGCGGTACGACTGAAGAAGGCAGCGCTTCTTTCAGGTCGATCAGATAGTTGCCGTCCGGCGAGCCCTTGCCTTCGACGAGAATCACATAACGGTCCACGCCGAGGCTTCCTGTACCCGCGATCCGGCGTGCAACGTCGAGCACGCGATAAAAGCCCGGATCGGTCTCGCCCGCAGCGAACTGCAGCATGAACTGCGTGATTGCGGCACGTCGCTCATCGCTCACGGGCAGCGCTTTCTTGCCGTCCACCTTGAGCGTGCGCGTCTTGCCCTTGAGCGTCGTGCGGCGGTCCAGATGCGCGGCGCGCGTGCGGCTCGCCAATCCATCGAACAGATCGCGCACCATGCCGGACGATGTCTCGCGTTCGACCCAGCGCGCCTTGCCGAGCGCGAGCGCCGCGCCATATGCGTGCACGGCCGTATGACACAGCGCGAGCGCCTGCGCGCGGCTCAGCTTGAGGTCGGCCGCGCCGACCAGCACGCTCGTCAGCAAACGCACGAGTTCGTACAGATTCGGCGCGAGGCACGCTTCATCAAAGTCGTTGTTGTCGAAATAGACGAGGCGGTTATCCGCTTTGTAGCTGCCGAAATTTTCGAGGTGCATGTCGCCGCAAATCCAGACGGGCGGCGCATCGTCGAGTAACGCCTGTTGCGGCAGGCGCTCATAAAACAGATGACATGTACCGCGCAAAAACACGAAAGGCGACGCACACATCGCCTTGTATTTCATGGCCAGCCGTTCGGGATCGCGCCCGGCGTTAAAACGCGCGATAGTCTCTGCGATGTCGATCATCTGGTTTCCTTGCAAGCGGCGTGGCGCGTGGTCCTCATCAAGCTACGCCGTCGGCGCGCCGAACTTCTTACGATACGCTCCGGGACTCGTCAGCGCGATGCGCCTGAAGTGCCGGCGCAACGATTCCTCGGAGCCGAAGCCGGCGAGTTCGGCGACGCGCGCCATCGGCAGCGCGCCCTGCGCTTCGAGCAACTCACGCGCGATGGCCACGCGCTCGCGCACCAGCCATTCGTACGGCGCCATGCCCGTCGCGTCATGAAACTGGCGCTGCAGCGTGCGCGGACTCATCGCCGCGCGTTCGGCGAGCGAGCGCAGCGTGTGCGGCAACGCGGGATGACCGCGCACCCAGTCCATCAGCCGCGTGAGGCGCCCGCTTTCGTCGTGCGGCACCGGGCGCGGCACGAACTGCGCCTGGCCGCCCTCACGATGCGGCGCGACCACGAGCCGCTGCGCGACCCGGTTCGCGACCGCGCTGCCATGATCGCGCCGCACGAGATGCAGCAACATGTCGAGCCCCGCCGCCGATCCCGCCGACGTGATGATCTGCTTCTCGTCGACATAGAGCGCGTCCGGCTGCACGCGCAGATGCGGATAGCGCTCCTGCAATTTCGCGGCATAACGCCAGTGCGTCGTGACGGTCTTGCCGTCGAGCACGCCCGCGGCGGCCAGAACGAACACGCCAGAACAGATCGAACAGAGGCGCGCGCCGCGACGATGCGCGGCGCGGATTTTCTTGAGCAACGGCTCGGGCGGCAGTTCATCCACATGACGCCAGCCGGGTATCACGATGGTGTCGGCGCGATCCAATAGCCTCAGCGTGTACGGCGCGGCGATCGTGATGCCGCCCGCCGCGCGGATCGGACCGGGCTCCGCTGCGCAGACCGCGAAGCGATACCAGTCCACGCCGAGTTCCGGGCGTTCGAGCGCGAACAGTTCGGTCACGCAGCCGAATTCGAAGGTGCAAAGCCGGTCATAGGCCAGCGCGACGACAAGATGATTGTGCATGGCGTGATGTTACCGCTCCGCCCGCGAACGCGGCTGCTTCAATGCGCGCTTTCAGGCGGCCGCGGCCGCATTCAGGTCGAAGCCCTCGTCGAGCCAGCCGGTCACGCCGCCGATCATGACTTTGACCGGACGCCCGAGCTGCGCGAGCCGCATCGCACCACGCGTCGCGCCGTTGCAATGCGGGCCCGCGCAGTAGGTGACGAACAACGTCTCGGGCGGATAGCCGGCGAGCTTCGACGCCACGATCTTGCCGTGCGGCAAATTCACCGCGCCGGGCACATGGCCGCGCGCGAACAACGCGGGACTGCGGACGTCGAGCAACACGAAGTCGGCGGCGTTCGGGCCGTGTGCCATCGCCGAGTGCACATCGGCACAATCGGTTTCGAAGGCGAGCGACGCGCTGTAATGCGCGAACGCAGCGGCGCTGTCGGCGGCGGGTACGGCGGATACTTCGGACATGTCTGGCTCCTTCGCGTGTTTGAATGGAGACGATTATCCTGACGCGGCCGATCAGGCGACAGTGGCCATATCGACAACTTCCGGCAACATCACGCCACGGCCATTGCATCACGGTTCGTCGGTTGGACGTGCCGCGTCCGATCAGCTTGCAACCTCCGCTGTGATCGCTGGCGAACTGATCGCGGCTCCGGCTCTCGATCTAATTGCGTGCACGGCTCCTACAAAAACTCGGGGCAGCCACGCTTTGCGATCAAGCGTATGCTGGGTTCCACTTCTATATATAAGAGACCTACTCGTCCCGTGCCGCAGTGCACGAACGAGTCGTTCAGCGGGCTGTTCCGCAACTGGAGGATGACATGCTGGTTGGCGTACCCAAGGAAATAAAGAACCACGAATACCGGGTGGGACTGACGCCGTCGTCGGTCCGCGAAATGGTGGCGCACGGTCACACCGTCACGGTCGAGCAAGGCGCGGGAAGCGGCATCGGCGCGTCGGACGCCGTCTATGAAAAAGCCGGCGCGACGATCGTCCCGCGCGCGGAAGATGTATTCGCCGCGGCCGAGATGATCGTCAAGGTGAAGGAGCCGCAAGCCGGCGAGCGCGCCATGCTTCGCGAAGGCCAGATTCTTTTCACGTACCTGCACCTCGCGCCCGACCCGCAACAATGCGCCGATCTGATCAGGAGCAAGGCCGTCTGCATCGCCTATGAAACGGTCACGCAGGCCGCCGGCGGCTTGCCGCTCCTTGCGCCGATGTCGGAAGTCGCCGGCCGCATGTCGATCCAGGCGGGCGCGTATTGCCTCGAGCGCGCGCATGGCGGCAAGGGCATCCTGCTGGGCGGCGTCGCGGGCGTGCCGTCGGCGAAAATCGTGATTCTGGGCGCGGGCGTGGTCGGCTCGAATGCGGCGCAGATCGCGGTGGGAACGGGCGCGCAGGTCGTCGTGATCGACCGCAATCTCGACGCGCTGCGGCGCATCGACCGGCTGCTCGGCGCGCGCGTCATGACGGTGTTTTCGAATCAGGACAACGTCGAAAAGCATGTGCTCGAAGCCGATCTCGTGATCGGCGGCGTGCTGATCCCCGGCGCGGCCGCGCCGAAACTCGTGACCAAGGCGATGGTTGAAGCGATGCAGCCCGGCTCCGCAATCGTCGACGTGGCCATCGATCAAGGCGGCTGCTGCGAGACCGCGAGGCCGACCACGCACGCGGACCCGACATACATGGTCGGCGACGTGGTTCACTACTGCGTCGCCAACATGCCGGGCGGTGTGCCGCGCACTTCGACCTACGCGCTGAACAACGCGACGCTGCCTTTCGCGCTGCAGATCGCCGACAAGGGATGGCGCAAGGCGTTGCAGGACAACCCGCATCTGCGCAATGGCCTGAACGTCGCGCTTGGCAAGGTGACGTGCAAGGAAGTGGCCGAAGCACTCGACTACACGTGGGAAGCGCCGGAATCCGTCATGACGATGTGACGCGGCGGCTGAGGCCGCTGCCGGCGGCTTAGCATGACGCCGGCAGCGGTTCAAGTGCTCCGTGGCTCTCGTTGCCGATACCGCCGGCAACGGGAGCGGCTCGCTCGCCGCGGCGCGCGATGTCACGACGCCGCGTCAAACACGCGTGATCCAACATAAACACGCGGCTGCGCGCCCTCGCGCCCAATCTACCGCTTACTCGACATGCACCTTCACATGCTCCGGCCGTCCCGCTGCATAACCGAACCACGCCGCCACCACGCAAACGCCCGCGCACAACGCAGCCAGGCTGTACAGCGAGCCGGTTGCATGCAACAGCGATCCGGCGATGAACGGTCCGCATGACGCTATCAGATAGCCGATTCCCTGCGCCATGCTCGACAGTTGCGCGGCGACATGCGAGTCGTACGAACGCAATCCGATGACGGTCAGCGCAAGCGTGAACGACGCGCCCTGAGCGATGCCGAGCAGTAACGCGAACATCCACATGATCGGGAAAGGCCCGAAGAAGCAGCCCATCAGACCGAGGCCGGTCAACAGCAGCGCAGCCACGTTCACCACGCGCTGATCCCGCAGACGCACAAGCAGGAACGGCAGCAGCAACGACGCCACCGCCTGCGTGACGACGCTCAGCGAGAGCATGAACCCGGCATCGACGGCGCTCATGCCGCGCGTGCGAAGCACCGTCGGCAGCCAGCCGAACACGATATACGCCAGCGACGATTGCGAACCCATGAACAGCGTGACCTTCCACGCGAGCGGATCGCGCCACAAGCCGCGCACGACGTGCACGCGTCTTCCCGCATGCACGGCTTTGGCAGGCAGATTCACGCCCCACACGAGCGTAGCCAGTGCCACAGGCAACGACCACAGCGCCAATGCCCACGCCCACGCGTTGCCGCCCGCGCCGTCGAATAGATGCGCGATGGCGTTGGCCGCCGGCACCGTGGTAGCGGCTGCCGCAGCGGCGCCCGCGCACATCGCGGCGCTGTAGACTCCGGTCATCAGCGCGACGTGATGCGGGAAGTCGCGCTTGACCACGCCCGGTATCAGCACATTCATCAAACCGATCGCAAAGCAGGCCACGATCTGGCCGACATACAGCACCTGCCATGCGGGAACCACACGCAATGCGGTGCCGATAGTCAGCAGCATCAACAAAGCCAGCAACGCGCGTTCGCTGCCGAGGCGCCGCACGAGCATCGGTGCAAGCGGGCCGAATAGACCGAAGCATAACGACGGCAACGTGGTCAGCACGCTTGCGCCGGTGCGCGACAGGTTCGTCGCCCGCACTGCTTCGAGCAGTATCGGACCGACGCTCGTGATCGGCGTGCGCAGCGAAAAAGCGATCAGCGCGAGGCTCGCGGCGAGCGCGATGCTGCGAGCGCGCGAATCGTGCGGAGCGGCGTCGGCGACCGGCCGCGCGGTGCCACGGCGTTCAGTCGATGCAGTTGCAGCGTCTGCCGCCGCACGCTGGGAATGATCGGAAGGGTTGGGGGCGGTCATCAATGAGGCGGTTGTGGGGTTGCCTGCCATTGTATTCGGCAAAGCGCTGGGCAGCGGGCATCCGGCATCCGGCATCCGCCATACCGCAGATAAGGCATAGGTATCGACGCGCGACGGCGCCCGGCAGCGCACGCGCAAGGCCAGGCGCGGCAATCGCTAACATATTGAAAATTAATTAAATAAACGCGCCGAATGGTCGATAACTAGTTCAGCCGCTTTTCCATCGCGGTTGGACTTCACATGCAGAGCTCATACAATCCCTGGCTGGTGGCAATGTCGTTTGTCGTGGCGACGCTTTCGTCGTACACGGCACTCGATCTGACCGCCCGCATCTTCGTGCTGGCGTCGCCGCGGCTGCGGCACGTCTGGCGTATGGGCGGCGCGGCGGCGCTCGGCGTCGGCATCTGGTCGATGCACTTCGTGGCCATGCTCGCGTTTTCCCTACCGATTCCGCTCGGCTACGATTTCGCGGAGACCGCTTATTCGCTCGCGCTCGCCATCGGCGCGTCATATCTGGCGCTCTGTCTGACCACGCGCGCGCGGCTGACGGTCGCGCGCCTGATGGGAGGCGGCGCGTTCATGGGCCTCGGCATCGCCGGCATGCACTATAGCGGCATGGCCGCGTTGCGCATGTCGCCCGCCATTAGCTATCGGCCCGTGTGGTTCGCCGCCTCGCTCGCGATAGCGATCGGCGCGTCCACGGCGGCGCTGTGGATGGCGCGCGCCCTCAGCAACGACGACGAACAGTATGTACTGCGCAAACGCTGCGGCGCGGCGCTCGTGATGGCGATTGCGATCAGCGGCATGCACTACGCCGCGATGGCCGCCGCCGACTTCGCGCCGGGCGCGATCTGCGGCGCGGCGGCCGGGGTGAATGCCGCGTGGCTCGCGACGTCGGTGATTCTTTTCACGTTCGCGATTCTCGTCGTGACGTTGCTGCTGTCGCGCTTCGACGCGCGCACGAGTTTCCTCGTCGGCGCGTTGTCGAAGCTCAACGGACAGATCGTGCGCCTCGCCACGCTCGACACGCTGACGGGCCTGCCGAACCGCGCCACGCTGACCGAGCGCATCGAGCGGGCGATTCATGCGGCGCGCCGTCAACGGTCGCTGTTCGCGATCCTCTTCATGGATCTCGACGGCTTCAAGACGATCAACGATTCGCTCGGCCACTCAGCCGGCGATCAGGTGCTGTCCGCGTTCGCGCAGCGTCTGCTCGTTTGCGTGCGCGCGGGCGATACGGTCGCGCGCCTAGGCGGCGACGAATTCGTCGTGCTGTCCGAGAACCTGGCGTCGCGCGACGACGCCGCCACGCTCGCGGAAGGCGTGCTCGAACGCATGCGGCACGATACGTGGGCCGATTCGCAGCCGCTGCAGGTGATGCCGAGCATCGGCATCGCGTTGTTTCCCGAGGACGGCGATACCGTCGACACGCTGCTCAAGCACGCGGACGCCGCGATGTACGAAGCGAAGCGCGCCGGGCGCAGCACGTATCGGTTCTTCGAACGAAGCATGAACGAAGCGGCGATGCGCACGCTGCAGATTCAAAACGCGTTGCGCGATGCGCTTGCCGAACATCATTTCACGCTGCATTTCCAGCCCAAATTCGACGGCAGCAGCGAGTCGCTCGCGGGCGCCGAAGCGCTGATCCGGTTGCACGATCCGCAACTCGGCACGCTTGCGCCGCTCGAATTTATTCCGATCGCCGAACGTTCGGGGCAGATCGTGCAGATCGGCTACTGGGTATTGCGCGAGGCATGCCGGCAAATCAGGCGCTGGATCGCGCAAGGGCTGCCGCCGATCAAGGTGGCCATTAATCTGTCGCCGCGCCAGCTATTGCAGGCCGATCTCGTGCCGACCATGCTCGAGATCGTGAAGACGGAAGGCGTGAAGTGCGATCAGATCATGTTCGAGATCACCGAAACGGTCGCGATGCAGGACGCGCCCCGCACCATCGACATGCTTCGCGAGTTCCAGGCAAGCGGCTTTGAAATCGCCATCGACGATTTCGGCACCGGTTATTCGAGCCTCGCGTATCTGCAGCGTTTTCGCGTGAAGCAACTGAAGATCGACCGCTTCTTCACGAACGGTCTCGACGCGCACGGCCCGGAAGGCAGCGCGATCGTTTCGGCGATCATCGCGCTTGCGCATTCGCTGGAAATGGATGTGGTCGCGGAAGGCGTCGAAACCGAGTCGCAAATGCACATGCTAAAGGCGATGCGCTGCGATGAAATGCAAGGCTTCCTGCTCGGCAAGCCGTTGACCGGCGAAGCCTTCGGCGATCTGCTGCGAGGACGGACAATGACCGCCGACGCCTGCTGATTCGACACGCGCCAAATGTGAGTGAAATGCGCGAGAAAAGTTATTCCGCCGTAGCCCGACCCGACGATAAACAATAAAAGCTGCACAGGTGCTGGAGACTTCATGAGATTCGATGTAGCGACGTTTACCGCGTTGTGGCTAATCACGTTTCTGTGCTGCGCACTGATCGCTACCGTGCTTGCGCGGATGTTCGCGCAAGTGAGCGCGTTCCGCTTCTGGGCCGCCGCTTTTTATCTGCTCGCGACCGCTTCCGCATGCTTCGCGTTGCATCTGACATGGCGTACCGATCTGCTGCTCTTTGCAACCGCGGCGCTCGCGCTGCAAAGCCGCATCCTGCTCTGGGCCGGCACGCGCAAACTGTTCGGTGTCCCGGTTTCGTGGCGCACCGCGATTGTCGTGATCGGCGCATTCTGCGTGTTGTATGGCGGGGCGTTGTTGCTCAAGCTGCCCATGCTGCCGCGCGCCGTTCTGCTCGCGCTGTTCTTTGCGCCGTATCGCGCCGCCACGCTCTATGAGGTGTGCCGCCGACGCCGTCCGCAACTCGGTCTTGCGCGGACCATCGTCGCGATCGGCGCTGCCATCGCGACGCTCAGTGCGATCGTGCCGCTCATGCTGGTGCTGCTCGACCGCGCGAATCTCGCGTTGCTGCTCGGTAATCCGCAGACCACGTCGGCGGTCTACGCGGTCGTGTTCGCGGGCGACGTGCTGCTCGCGAGCGGGCTCATGGTGCTGGCGTTCAAGCTGCTGATTCTCGAACGCGACATGCTCGCGACGCTCGATCGCAGCGCCAGTCAACGGCTCGCCGTCGTGCGAAATATGCGGGGCATGACGGGCTCGAATGCCGCTCACGATTATCTGCCGGGCGCCGACGAACCCACGCAACGCTGCCCGCTGCCAGGCGCGGTGTGAATTTCAGCGCCTCATTGCACCACGTCATTACGCCTCGTTGAGCGCCATCGAGTTCGATTCGCGTCCGGCGTCGAGCATCGACGTGAGCGGTGTCGGCGCATTGCCTCCGTCGCGCCGCGTGAGCTTGCCGTCCACCGACGCGCCGCAATCCATGCGCAATTGCTGATAGTAAATGTTGCCTGTCACATGCGCGTTGGCCTGCAACTCGACGAAGTGATCCGCTATCACGTCGCCGACAATCTTGCCGTTGACCACCACGTCGTAGCCATGCACGTTGCCTTCGATCGAACCGCGGTCGCTCAGCACGAGCAGCGTCTGGCCACCGGGCTCGCCGCTGACATTGCCCTTCACGTGGCCGTCGAGACGCAGGCCGTTGGTGAACTGAAGATCGCCGACGATGCGCACGTCGTGTGCAATCAAGGTGGCAAGCTTGGTTTGCTGAATGCCTGCGGCTTTTTTCTTGCTGAACATACGGACTCCGGAAAAAAATGGATGACGCGAATCACGCGCGGCGGCGCGCCTAGCGTCGCGGCGCTGCCCTGCTCTGGCCGCGCAGGAACTGCAACTGGTCGTTGAGCCGCGCGACTTCCGCAGCGGCGCTGTCCGCCGTTTTCTGCACCGACGCGCGCGCGGCCGACTCCTGCGCCAACGCGAGGCGCGCACGAGCCAGTTCGGTCTCCTCGGCGCTTTTATCGACGGGAACCGGCAGGCATTGCCTGAGCGGCAGACCGGCGCGCCACGCGTCGGCGGCGATCACCGCGGCCGCGCCGGCCAGCGCGCTCAGCGCGCAGACAAGCGTCCACACGACGATGCGAACGCGCAGCGGGCGTACGGGCGCGAGTGCATAAGCGCCATGCGCCACACGGCTTGCGTCGCGGGAAAGAAAGCGGTCAGCCATGAGAAGGAGGCGCGAAAAGCGCGAGGTAAGCGGCGGGATCGACGGGCGCGCCGTTGACCAGCACTTCGAAATGCAGATGCGGGCCGGTCGAGCGTCCGGTCGAGCCGACATCGGCAATGTATTGGCGCGGCAGCACGAGGTCGCCGACATGCACGACGATCCGCGACGCGTGGCCGTAACGGGTCATCAATCCGTTGCCGTGATCGATCTCGATCGCATTGCCATAACCCGACTTCTCGCCTGCGAAGACCACCCGGCCACCCGCCGCAGCGAGAATCGGCGTGCCTGTTTTCGCGACCAGATCGAGGCCCGGATGAAAACTCAGCCGATGTGTGAAGGGATCGGTGCGGTTGCCGAACGGCGAACCGAAACGCGCGCCGTCGGCGGGCATGCGGCCGGGGAACGCGGCGTACGCGACCGCGTGTGCCGCCGTCTGCTGCTCGAGCGCGCCGAGCGTCGCGGCGATGCAATTGAGTTGCTCGCCGGTGCGCTCGGCGTCGAGGCGCGCGCCGAGGTATCGCGGCGCGTCGATGCAGCGTCGTGGCGGCAACGAAGGGCCGCCCTCGCCTTCGCTGTCGGTGGCCGATGAATCGCCGCTCGACGCGGGCAGCGTGGGAGAAGCGCCAGGCGAGGCGCCAGGCGAAGCGGCCGGCGAGGCAACGGGCGCGAGCGGCGCTGGGCGCGGCGTATTCAGACGGGTTTCGAAGTCACGCAACGCACCCACTTGCGCAGTGAGGCGCGCAATGCGCGGCTCGATCTGCGCGACCGACGCGTTGAGCTTGCCGAGCTGGTCGATTGCGTAATCGCGCTCGATGCGGTTCGCGCTTTGCATGCCGGAGACGCCGCGCGCGGACCAGTACTTGCCGATCGCAATGCCGGCCGCGAGTGCGAGCACCGCAGCGGCAAGCGCGGCGCCGAGCGCGAGCGCCGTCGCCGAACGGCGCGTGATCAGTCCCACGGAACCGCTGGAGAGCCGGTCGCACGCGCGAAACACGAACGCCATCAGCACGCTCCCCGGCGCGAGCGGCATGCAGCTCGCCGCGCACGGCGCGTGAGCGGCACATTCAGGACAAACACGAATCGGACGAACTCGACTGACTGCATGCGGCATCCGCCGGACGGATGCCGGCGGCGATAATCGATAGAGGGCGCCGATTATCGCCTCATCGCCGAAAGCAGCATCTCAAATATTAGGGGCGCATCTCGCCGCGCAGTTCGCCGCGTGGTTTGCCGCGTGGTTCGCCGCTCCGCTCACGCGCGCTCTAACGCGGCGAGACGCTGCGCCAGGATTTCGCTCGCGCGCGTCATCGGCAGGCGAACTTCGTCGCGGATCAGCCCTTGCAGCGCGAGCGATGCCTTCACCGGCGCAGGATTCGGTTCGGCGAACAACGCGTGAATCAACGGCACGAGTGTGTGAAAAATGCGCCGCGCTTCGTCGAGCGCGCCAGCCGCGAGCGCGCGATACAGCGCGACGAAGCGTTCCGTGCGCACATGCGCCGACGCCGCAATCGCGCCGCTGCCGCCCATGCACAGCGTGTTGAACATCTGCAAATCCTCGCCCGCGAGCACCTGCAAGCGGCCGTCGCGAATCAGCGCGAGCGTGGTGTCGAGGGAACCGGCGCAATCCTTCACCGCCTTGATCCGCGGATGCCCGGCGAGCGTCAGCAACGTGTCGAGTTCAAGCCGCACGCCGGTGCGCTGGGGAATGTCGTACAGCACGACCGGCTTGTCGCTGGCATCGGCAAGCGCCATGAAATGACTGACGATGCCCGCCTGCGACGGCCTCACGTAATACGGCGCGGCCATCAGCACGCCGGCGATCGGCAGCGAATTTAGCTCTTGAATGCGCTCGCGCATGCTCGCGGTGTTGTTGCCCGAGACGCCGACGACCACCGGCAACGGCGCATCGTGCGCCGCTTCCAGAATGGTCGCCAGCACCGCGTCCTGTTCCGCAGCGTCGAGCGCGGCTGGCTCGCCCGTCGTGCCGAGCGCCACAATCCCCGCGACATCCGCGTCGGCATAGCGGCGCACGAGCGCACGCAACGCGGCGTGATCGACCGCGCCGTCGGCGAAAGGCGTGATAAGCGGAATCCAGATACCCGAAAAAATAGACATGTCTTTCCTCTTGCGTCGATGAGCGACCGTATCGATTCCGGCAGCGTGCGAAGGAGAAAGACAGGAAGGACCGCCGAAGCGCGTGGTCCGCTGTTCCGTCGCATCTGACGGAACAGCGTGCTCCGGTCAGATGAGCGGCTGTTTTTTGGCTTTGGCGCTGAACTCCAGGCTGCATTGCTCGACGCGCGGCGCGTTCGAGAGCGAGCGGCGCGCGCGGCGTGCGGCCGCCGCGTCTGCGAAGGCAGAACGAAGCGCGGTCGACGGGCAGAGTCGGAGAAGTTGGCCGGAGAGCATGAAGCGCAGTGTAACCGCGCCGCGCGCAGCTTGGCAAAGCGCATCTTGAAATTGCTTGACTTCTATCGCGGGCAAATTAATATACGCATCGCGTATATCCGGCGCAGCCACTCCGACAGACAGGTGCCTTCATGAGCGTCCCGCAACAAGCCTTCCTCCGCGACGCCATGCGGCGTCTGAACATGACGCGCGAGACCTTCGCGGGCCGCATCGGCGTGTCGCGAAGAGCGCTGGATACGTGGCTTCTGCCGGACGACTCGCAGGAATCGCGTGCCATGCCGGAGATTGTCGAGCGATTCGTGTCCGAGATCGTCCTGCATGGCGAGCCGGGCGAAAAGTATACGCAGAGCGTAGATTCGCAATCGCTCGCGAGCCAGATGCTGTGGGAAGGCAAGCCGCAGTTGCTGTCGGTCGATCAGTTCTCGCGCGACTCGGTGGAAGCGCTGTTTCGCGTCGCCGACATCATGCAGCCCATCGCGCGGCGCCGAAAAATCTCGCGCGTGCTCGAAGGCGCGGTGCTCGGCAATCTGTTCTTCGAGGCCAGCACGCGAACCCGCGTGAGCTTCGGCGCGGCCTTCTGCCGGCTCGGCGGTTCCGTCTGCGACACGACCGGCTTCACGTTTTCGTCGATGGCCAAGGGCGAGTCGATCTACGACACGAGCCGCGTGATGAGCGGCTACGTCGACGCGCTGGTGATCCGCCATCCCGAGCAAGGCTCGGTGGCGGAATTCGCGCGCGCGACCAACGTGCCGGTGATCAACGGCGGCGACGGCCCCGGCGAACATCCGAGCCAGGCGCTGCTCGACCTCTACACCATTCAGCGCGAATTCTCGCGGCTCGGCAAGATTGTCGACGGCGCGCATATCGCACTTGTCGGCGACCTCAAATATGGGCGCACCGTGCACTCGCTCGTCAAGCTGCTGGCGCTCTATCGCGGCATCAAGTTCACGCTGATCTCGCCGCCCATGCTGGAAATGCCGGGCTATATCATCGAGCAGATTTCGCGCAACGGGCATGTGATCGAACAGACTCACGATCTGCCGAGCGGGCTGCGCGGCGCCGACGTGGTGTACGCGACGCGCATTCAGAAAGAACGCTTTACCGACGAATCGTTCGAAGGCTACACGCCCGACTTCCAGATCAATCAGGCGCTGGTGGACAGCGTGTGCGGCACCGATACGCTGATCATGCACCCGCTGCCGCGCGATAGCCGGCCGGGCGCGAACGACCTGAGCGTGGACCTGAATCACGATTCGCGGCTTGCGATTTTCCGGCAAACCGATAACGGCATCCCGGTGCGGATGGCGATATTCGCGGTGCTGCTCGGCGTGGAAAAACTGGTTCAGCATTCGATGCGCGACGCGGCCTGGCGCCCGCCCGCGTATCTCGGCCCGGACGATGCGGTGTTTCATGGCATCGACTGAAGCTGCCTCGGTAATTTAGTTCGGTTACCGAAATAAAACCCGGCAGTGGTAGTGACAGTGCATCAAGCTACCGCGCTGCTGCCGTTGCGTCTGAAACCGGCCGCGAAGAACTGCACCTGGTACTGCACCGCATTCGCCCAGTACTTCCACGTATGGCCGCCGGGCCGCTCGGCATACCGATGCGGCACGCCAAGTTCGACGAGTCGCGCATGCAGCATCCGGTTCGAGTGCACGAGCGAATCGTTCGTGCCGCAGTCGATCATCAGCGCCATGTGCGCGCTCGCAAAGCTGCGCGCGTGTTCGACAATCGCCTCGCTGTTCCAGAAGTCCGCGTGCCGCGCCGGATCGCCGAACACCTGATCGATGCCCGGCTCGTCCTCGCAACCGCGCGGATCGACTGCGCCGCTCATGCTGCCGGCCGCGCCGAATTCGTCCGGACGGTCGAGCGCGATATGCAGCGCGCCGAATCCACCCATGCTCAAGCCGGTGATCGCGCGCGCGTCTTTGGTTGCAATCGTGCGGAAATGCATGTCGATGTAGGCAACGACTTCGGTGCCGACATAAGTGGCGTAGCGGCTATCCGCATCGACGGGACTGTCGATGTACCAGCTTTCGCGCCCGCCGTCCGGCATCACGAGGATCACGCCGTAGCGGTCGGCGAGTCTGCCGATAGGCGAATTGGCGGTCCAGTCGGTGTAGTCGCCGCCCGAGCCGTGCAACAGATAGACGACCGGGAAGCGGTCGGCCGCGTTGCTGCGCGCATAGCGGTCGGGCAACACGACTGTCGCGTCGAGAGACTTGTGCATGGCCGCGCTCGGGATCGTCACGACACGGGACTGGAACGCCCATGCGGGAGCGGCGGCAAGCAGCATCGCGATCAGCCAGACAAGACGTGCTGTACTCATATTCGTCGCTCTCCCTTCTACATGTGCGGACAACACAGTCGATGCAGCAGGCGGCTCTGCATGCGGGGCGGCAAATTCCAGCGACGACTCTAGCAACGGCGACTTACAGCCAAATTTCAACGAACCCTACGATTCGCCTCACTCCATGCGCGACGCATGCGTGGCGAACATGCGCGCGCGATCCCGCTATTTGACATGCAAGCTCAGGCCCTCGCGGCCCGGCGCGATGTCGTCCTTCAGCGTCAACTCGGGAATCAGATAATCGCCGCCGTTCTGCGGACGGAACGGTATCGGCGCGGTATTCCAGAGATTGTCCAGACGCTTGCCGAGCGCATCGCGTACTTCAAGATATTTTTCTTCGTCGATGCGGCTCGTGCGATACACGACGAACGGCGGCAACACGTCGAAGCCGGGGTAATAGAGAATGCCGTGCTGGATCGGGAACAACACATCGTCGATGGGACCATTGATGCCGCGCGGACTGTAATGCGATTCCCAGCCGCCCGTGGTGACGACGAGCATCGCGCGCTTGCCGGCTAACATGCCTTCGCCGTAGCGGTCGCCCCAGCGCGCATCGGAATGCTCGCCCACGCCGTACGCGAAACCATAGGCGTAGACGCGCTCCACCCAGCCCTTCATGATCGCGGGCATCGAGAACCACCACAGCGGGAATTGAAAAATGACCGCATCGGCCCATTTCAGCTTCGCCTGTTCCGCGGCGATGTCCGGGCTTTGCAGCCCATTCTCGAATGCATGCTTCGACGCGCGCGACGGGTCGAAGCGTTCGCCTGTTGCAGGCGCGAGGCTATCGGCTGCATCGAGTGGCGCCTTCCAGTTCATCGCATACAGATCGGAGACCTGAACCGCGTGCCCTGCTTCCTGCAGGCGCTTGACGGAGAAGTCCTTCAGCGACCCATTCAACGACCGCGGTTCAGGATGAGCATAAACAATCAGAACGTTCATTTGCGTTGCCTTGATTCATGTGGGAATGCACCCACGATAGTGGCCGGCGCGGTATATTGGAAATGAATTGCTGATATGACAGGTATAGCCGTGAATAATCTGCGCAAGCTCGACTTGAATCTGCTCGTCACGCTCGACGTACTGCTCGCGGAACTCAACGTGACGCGCGCGGCGGAGCGGCTGAATTTCTCGCAGCCGTCAGTAAGCGTGCATCTCGCGAAACTGCGCGACGTGCTCGGCGATCCGCTGCTGCTGCCGGGGCCGCGAGGCATGCGCGCCACCGCGCGCGCCGAGGCGCTGCGCGAGCCGTTGCGGCAGGCGCTCGAAGCATTGGAGCAAGCGGTCGCGCCCGCGCGTCCTTTCGACCCGGCGCAGGCGACGCAAACCTGGCGCATTGCCGCGACGGACTACGCCGAGTCGACGATCGTTCTCCCGGCGTTGCAAGGGCTGCGCAAAGCAGCGCCCGGCACGCGGCTCGCGGTCGTCGAAGCGGTGCCGCCGCGTATTGCGAAGCAGGCGGAACAAGGCGAGATCGACCTCGGCTTTCATACCAGCGAAGACGCGCCCGCCGGCTTGCGGCGGCGCGTGCTGTTTGCCGAGCGTTATGTGCTTGCCGGACGCGCGGATCATCCGCGTCTCAAACGGCGGCCCACGTTGGCGCAGTTTTCGAAGCTCGAGCACGTGATCGTGTCGCCGGACGGCGGCGGCTTTGCCGGCGTCACGGACCAGGTTCTGGCCCGCGCCGGTCTCACACGCAAAGTCGTGCTTTCCGTTCCGCACTTTCTGTTCATGATCTCCGCGCTCGCGAACAGCGACCTCGTGGCGATGGTGCCCGCGCGGCTCGTCCGCGATAACGCTGCGTTACGCGTGGTCGAGTCGCCCGTCGAAGTCCCCGGCTATGAAATGGCGATGCTGTGGCATGAGCGCTCGCATCGCGATCCGGCGCATCAGTGGTTGCGCGCGCATATTGCCGGTTCGGTTTGATGAGGCGTCATGCGCTGGCTAACTCTGGCCGTCAACGTGACCATCGCCGCGGCCGATCACATCCAGCTTCGCGAGAATCTCGCCGCTCAGTGTCAGCCTGGCCGCCGCCAGGTTCTCGCGTAGATGCGCGACCGACGACGTGCCCGGAATCAACAGAATGTTGGGCGCGCGCTGCAGCAGCCAGGCGAGCGCCACTTGCATCGGCGTCGCGCCGATGGTTTGCGCGATCTCCGTCAAAGCCGACGACTGGATCGGCGTAAAGCCGCCCAGCGGGAAAAACGGCACATACGCGATGCCTTGGCCGGCCAGTTGATCGATCAGCGCGTCGTCGGTGCGGTGCACGAGGTTGTAGTGGTTCTGCACGCAGACAATCTTCGCGATGCGCTGCGCCTCGGCCACTTGCGCCGGCGTCGCGTTGCTCAGGCCGATGTGGCGAATCAGGCCGCGCTGCTGAAACTCGGCGAGCGCGGTGATCTGCTTTTCGATTGACCCTTCGCTCGGCGCGTGCACGTCGCCCATCAGCCGCATGTTGACTACCTCGAGCGCGTCGAGCCCGAGGTTGCGCAAATTGTCGTGCACGCCGCGCTCCAGATCCTGCGGCTCCTGCGCCGCCAGCCACGCGCCGTCGCTGCCGCGCACCGCGCCCAGCTTCGTGACGATCACGAGATCGGCGGGATACGGATGCAGCGCCTCGCGAATGAGCTGGTTGGTGATATGCGGGCCATAAAAATCGCTGGTATCGATGTGATTCACGCCTTGCTCCACCGCTTCGCGCAGCACGGCAAGCGCGGCGTCGCGATCCTTCGGCGGGCCGAACACGCCCGGTCCCGCGAGTTGCATTGCGCCATAGCCCATGCGCCGGATCTGGCGGCCGGCGAACGGGAAGGTGTCGGTGATTTCGAGGTTCGGCATCAGGCTCTCCTTGCTGGTAGTTGAAGCGCAGTATGGCCGGGATTGCACCGTTTAATAAAGCGGGCTAACGTGCACGGGTCGTGCAAAAAAACGAACAATCAAAAACGAACCATCGCCATGGAATTAAACGACCTGACCGCGTTCATCTCGGTCGCACGCGCGGGCGGCTTTCGCGACGCGGCGCGCAGCAGCGGCGTTTCCGCTTCGAGCCTGAGCGTCGCCGTGCGCCGGCTCGAAACAAAGCTCGGCTTGCGTCTGCTGAACCGTACGACGCGCAGCGTCGCGCCGACCGAAGCAGGCGTGCGTCTGCTGGAAAAGCTGACGCCGCTTTTCAGCGAAATGGAAGCGGCACTCGACGTGCTCAACGGCTTCCGCGAGCAGCCAAGCGGCACGCTCAAACTGAACGTGCCCGCGAGCGCCGCGCGCATCGTGCTGCCCGATATCATCGCGCCGTTTCTGAAAGCGTATCCGGACATACGCGTCGAAGTGTTCGTCGAGGACGGCTTTGTCGACGTGCTCTCGATCGGCTGCGATGCCGGCATCCGTTACGACGAACGGCTCGAGCAGGACATGATCGCCGTGCCCATCGGTCCACGCGTGCAGCGCTTTGCGACGGCTGCCGCGCCGGACTACCTCGCGCTTCGCGGACGCCCGCAACATCCGCGCGAGCTGCTTTCGCACGCTTGCCTGCGCGGTCAGTTTGCCGGCGGCGCCATGCCGACCTGGTACTTCGAGCGCGACGGCGAAGTGGTGCAACTGAATCCGTCCGGGCCCCTGCTCGTGCGGCCGGGAGCAGCAATGGACCTGCTGATCAACTCGGCCGTCGCGGGCGTCGGCGTGATCCATCTGTTCGAACCCATGCTTCGGCCGCATCTCGACAGCGGCGCGCTCGAACCGATTCTCGAACCGTGGTGGCAGCGCTTTTCCGGACCTTTTCTGTATTATCCCGGCCACCGTCATGTGCCGGCGCCGCTGCGCGCATTCGTCGATTTTCTGAGGGACCGCAACGCATGACGTGACCGGCCCGCAATTTCGACGCCACGCCGCCGATTTGCGGTGATAATGGGCTGCCGCCATTGCAGCGACGCACTTCCCAAAACCTGATCGACTGCGCCATCATGAACGACAAACGCGTTAGCCCGCTGCGCAACTTCGCCGGTTTCATTCGCGCCGAGCGGCTCCGACTAACAGAGCAATGGATGAACGCGGTTTTCGGCGACGCCGACCTCGTGGAAGCCGACAAGCTCACGTATCAGCAACTCGCCGACCATCTGCCGGAAATTCTCGAAGGCTTGTGCGCGGCGCTCGATATTGAAGACCTGGAAAGCGTCGAACCGGCCATCGAACGCGATGCCCGAAAGCACGGCCTGGTGCGCTGGCGCCAGGGCTATCGCATCGAAGAACTCGTGCGGGAACTCGACCTTTTCCACCAGGTTCTCGCCGATGCACTCGAAGACTACGCGTCGCGCGACGGCACATTCACGCGCCGGCATGAGCGGCGCGCGCGCCGCATGATCGCCGAAACGCTGAGCGTGGTCACGCTCACGTCGATCAGGGAAGTGGTCAGCGAACGCGACCGCAAGATCGACGAATACACCGGGCGGCTCGAGCGCGCCAATCACGAACTGACGCTGAAGCAACGGCTCGTCGGCGAATTGTACGAGTCGCGCATGCACATCACGCGCAGCGTGGTTCACGATCTGCGCAACTTCCTGAACGCGTTTTCGATGGCGCTGCAACTGATCGCCCGCGCGCCCGCGAAAGCCGACACCGCGCTGACTCTGGCGAACCGGCAGGCCGAAGACATGAAGGCGCTGGTCGAGCAGATGGTCGAGTACTCGGTGATACTCGGCGACGGCGCGCCGTTGACGCCCGAACAGGTCGATCTGCATGAACTCTTCGAGGAACTGGTTGCGTCGTCGCGGCCGTCCATCGAGGCGAAGGGGCTGACGCTGCGCTCGGCGTTCGATCCGGCGCTGCCCGCCGTGACGTCGAACCGTTTGAAGCTCAAGCAGATCGCCGTGAATCTGCTTACCAACGCAATCAAGTACACGCAATCAGGACAGGTCGAGTTGCACTTCGCGATGGCCGGTCCGGAGCATTGGTCGATTCGCGTGTCCGATACCGGCGTGGGCATCGCGCCCGCCGATGCGGATCGCGTCTTCCATGAATTCGAGCGCGCGGCGGACGACGACATTCCCGGCACCGGGCTCGGACTCGCCATCGTGAAGGAACTGTGCCGCGTGCTGGGCGGACACATCGAGTTCGTGTCGCGCGAGGGCGTGGGCACGACGTTCACGATCCGCTTTCCGTTGACGCTCGAGGAGGAGCGGTTGCAGAACTAACAGCACCCGCCACCGCGGCTACGGAAAATAGCGGCCGAATTCCGTTGACAGAGCGTGCGGCAAAACGGCACACTCAATTCATGTTCACGCACACCTCCATCGCCGTCGCGATTAATCACCCGAAGCGAGCCGTCATCGGCTGGCCTTTGGGAGCATGTGCGCGTTAGCAGTCTGAATCTGTAAAACAAGCCCCCAAGGCCCCGCCGGTAACGGAAGGGGCCTTTTGTTTTGTGGGCGCCTCCGTCAGCCGGCTCTATAACGGAGAGCAAGATGGATCAGGCAAGCCCGCAGTGCATGGACGACGACGCACGTGTTCTGGCGTATCAGCAGAACGAGCGTCTGCCGAGGGTGGTGGTGCATTTCCCCGTCGCGCCTGGCGCGACGCTGACATGGCGCGTCGAAGCCGACAGCACGCTCGCGGTGAACGGTGCGCGTCTTTGGCTGACGCGCGTTAGTTCGCCTTACGATCACTGGCTGGTGCCGGGTCAAACGTTCAGCCTGCAGCGCGGCGAACGCATATGGCTCAGCATCGACGGCGAGCGCACGGCGCATGTCTCGCTGACTTATCTGTTGCCCGCACAGGGCTTGTTCAGGCGTTGTCTAAGCCGGCTCGCCCGCCTGGGCCTGGGACCGCCGACACCGCGTTGACATGCTTCCCGCGTGCGAAACACGCTCGCGAAAAGTGCAACGGCGCGATGGTCTCTTGCAGGCCATCGCGCCGCGCAAATACTCATGCTTTACCGAGCTGTGTCTTACTGCGTATCTTGCGGCGTGACCTCGACGGCCGCAGCGGAGACGAACACCGCATGGATCGTATCGCCCACTTTCACACCGGTCAGATCGACTTGCGGACCGGCTTCTAGCGTCTGCGTCTGATAGGCGCCGCGCAGCGTGACGAGGCGCCGTTTGCGGTCGATCTTCTGCACGGTGGCAAGCACTTCAACCTGGCGCGCCGATTCGAAGCCGCCCGAAGCCGGTGCATAAACCTGCGTATCGACACGTTCGCGAATGCCCTTGCCTTTGCCGTCGACCCGATCCGCCTTCACGAGCAGCGCATTCTTGTAGAGTGCATCGACACGATCGCCGACTCTGAGCTTTTCGAAGCCGGCAACTTGCTGACCCACGAGCACGACCACCACGTTACCGCCTGCGCCCTTCAGCGTCAGCGCGCGGCTGCCGGGATCGATACCCACGATCGTGGCCTTCAGATGCACCGGCTGTACCGCGCTCACAATGTCTTGCGCGGCGCTCGCCATCGCGTCTTGCGCCCATGCCGGTTGAGCCGCCGCGAGCATCGCTGCTGCCAATGCCGCTGCAATCGTCGCTGACTTCATTTACGCTCTCCTCGATGAATCGCCCTTTATTCAATGCGCATTTCGCATCGCTCAATACGCATATATTCAGGACGCTTGATTAAAGGTGCAGCGCAAAGATTGTACATGCCTTACAGAAAGCTTCAATCGCGCGAAGGGCCGCAGGCATCGATGCAAAAAAACAGCCTCTTCGCTGTTGGGCGAAGAGGCTGTTGTGCGCGGAGCGTTATCTAACGCAGACGCGTTCAGAACATCACACGCGTTCGATGGCGATTGCAATTCCCTGTCCGACGCCGATACACATCGTGCACAACGCGAAGCGCCCTTGCGTGCGCTGCAACTGGTACATCGCCGTGGTGACGAGACGCGCGCCGCTCATGCCGAGCGGATGACCCAACGCGATCGCGCCGCCATTCGGGTTCACGCGTGCGTCGTCGTCGGCCACGCCGAGCGTGCGCAGCACCGCAATGCCTTGCGACGCGAACGCTTCGTTCAGCTCGATCACGTCGAACTGATCGATCGTCATGTTCAAACGCGCCAGCAGTTTTTGCGTGGCGGGCGCCGGGCCGATGCCCATCACACGCGGCGCGACGCCGGCCGTCGCGATGCCGAGCACGCGCGCGCGCGGCGTGAGGCCGAAGCGCTTCGCGGTTTCTTCGTTGGCGAGCAGCAGAGCCGCAGCGCCGTCGTTGACGCCCGACGCGTTGCCCGCGGTCACGGTGCCGTCCGGGCGCACGACGCCCTTCAGTTTCGCGAGCGTCTCGAGGCTCGTTTCGCGCGGATGTTCGTCTTGCGATACGGTGATCGGATCGCCCTTCTTCTGCGCGATCGTCACACCGACGATTTCCTGCGCGAGCGTGCCGTCCTTCTGCGCGCGCGCGGCTTTTTGCTGGCTGCGCAGCGCGAACGCATCCTGATCGGCGCGGCTGATGTTGTAGTCGGTCGCGACGTTTTCGCCGGTCTCGGGCATCGAGTCGACGCCGTACATCTGCTTCATCAACGGATTGACGAAACGCCAGCCGATGGTCGTATCGTAGATGTCCGCCTGGCGCGAAAACGCGCTGGTCGCCTTGCCCATCACGAACGGCGCACGGCTCATGCTTTCGACGCCGCCCGCCACCATCAACGCGGCCTCGCCCGATTTGATCGCGCGCGCCGCGATGCCGACCGCGTCCATGCCCGAACCGCACAGGCGGTTCACGGTCGAGCCGGGCACCGCCTGCGGCAAGCCCGCGAGCAGCAGCGACATGCGCGCGACGTTGCGGTTGTCTTCGCCGGCCTGATTGGCACAGCCGTAGATCACGTCGTCGATGGCGTTCCAGTCGACGTTCGGGTTGCGCTCCATCAGCGCCTTGAGCGGCACCGCGCCCAGATCGTCAGCGCGAACCGACGACAGCGAACCCGCATAGCGGCCGATGGGTGTGCGAATCGCGTCGCACAGGAATGCTTCGGACATGTGATGTCTCCAGTGATGTACTGCGCGCGGCGCCGGCAGAAGCGCACGGATGAGTCGGGCATCGGCCGGACAGGCTGCCGGGCGGTACTCGCGGGAATTCAGCTTAGCGCAGGATAGTGAACGATGCGTTCGAGTCGCTGGCCGTTTTGTTCTTTATGCGAACAGACGGTCATATATCGAACAACAAGACTCGATGATAGGCGCGCGGCGGAAACGCTGTCAAGCGAACGCCGGCTTGCACCAGGGAATACGTGAGAAGCCGGAACGCGCACGGCAAAGTGTCTGACGATTGAGGCGCTCGCACCGCGGCCCGTGTTTGCAAGGCCGCGGCGCGAGGCTGGAGGGACGTTTGAAGGGACGCTAAAGGGACGTCAGCGGAGCGAGATGCCTTCGTCGGCGATATAGCCGCGGATCACATCGGCGAAACTTTGATCGCCGCGCAAGCCGAGCTGCTCGGCGCGCGACGTATCCCATCGTCCGGGCCAACTGCCGACAATCTTTTCCACGCGCGCATCCGCCTGCCACACGATCCGTTTCGCGACTTCGTCGCCGGCCACTTCGCGCAACGCCGCGACCATCTCGTCGACGCTGACTGAAATGCCGGGCAGATTCAGCACGCGCTGGTTGCCGAGCGCGGCGGCATTCAGCTCGAGGCCGGCGATCAGGCATTCAATCGCCTTGCGCGGCGACAGCAGCCACAGGCGCGTCGAGCCGTTGACCGGACACACGGCCTCTTCGCCGTTCAGCGGCTCGCGGATAATGCCGCTCGCGAACGACGACGCCGCTGCGTTCGGCTTGCCCGGCCGCACGCTGATGGTCGGCAGGCGCAGAACGCGTCCGTCGACGAAACCGCGCCGCGAGTAATCGTTGAGCAGCAACTCGGCGATCGCTTTCTGCGCGCCGTACGACGACTGCGGATTGAGCGCCGTATCGTTCTTCACGACCTCGGGCAACTCGCCGCCGTACACCGCGACCGAACTCGTGAACAGCACGCGCGGCCGGTGTCCGCGTTGCCGGCAGACATCCAGCAGCAGACGCGACGCATCCAGATTGATGCGCATGCCGAGATCGAAATCCGCTTCGGCCTGCCCGCTGACGATCGCGGCAAGATGAAAAATCGCCGCTGTCTGGCCGTCGATCGCGCGCTCGAGCACGCTGCGCTCGGCGATATCGCCGACTTCGGTGCGCACGCGGCTGTCGCCGAAATCGTTGGCCTGCACGACGTCGAGCAGCACGAGTTCCGTGAGTGCTTGCGGCGCGCCCTGCGCGTCTTTCAACGAACCGCGCGCGAGCAGTTCACGCGCGAGGCGCTGACCGAGAAAACCTGCACCGCCGGTAATGAGTACTTTCATGATTCGCTTGAGTCCTCGTGTTGGGTTATCAGGCCGCGCTCAGGCCGCCTTCACGCTGCGTTCAGATAAGGCTTTAACCAGCCGAGTCCCGCGGACGTCGCGGCGCGCGGCCGGTATTCGCAGCCGATATAGCCGTCGTAACCGAGCGCGTCGATCACCTCGAACAGATATGGATAGTTGATCTCGCCCGTGTCCGGCTCGTGCCGCTCGGGCACGCCCGCGACCTGAATGTGGCCGATGCCCGCGAAATCGCGCCTTAGTTTCATCGCGAGATCGCCTTCGACGATCTGGCAGTGATAACAGTCGAACTGCACCTTGAGATTCGGCGCGCCGACTTCCGCGCAAATGGCTTGCGCTTCATCTTGCCGGTTGAGAAAAAAGCCCGGCATGTCGCGTGTATTGATCGGCTCGATCACGATCGTGATGCCCTCCGCTTGCGCGGCCTTCGCGGCATGCGCAAGGTTTTGCAGATACACCTCGCGATGCCGCTCGCGCGGCTGATCGGCGGCGATCAGGCCGGCCATCACATGCAGCTTGCGATTGCCAATCACCCGCGCGTAGTCGAGCGCGGTGTCGATGCTGCGGCGAAACTCGTCTTCACGTCCCGGCAGCGTCGCGATGCCGCGCTCGCCGCTTGCCCAGTCGCCCGGCGGCGCATTGAAGAGCGCTTGCGTGAGGCCGTTCGCATCGAGACGCGCCTTGATTTCTTCCGCGCGGAAATCGTAGGGGAACAGAAACTCGACCGCTTTGAAGCCGTCTTTCGCCGCGGCGGCGAAGCGGTCCAGGAAAGCGTGCTCGTTGTACATCATCGACAGATTCGCGGCGAAGCGAGGCATGGCGGCAACTCCTTTGAAGCGATGTTCGGCGCGCGGCAAACAACACCAGGCAATGCGTAAGCCGCGCGCAGGACGATTAACGGTTGACCAGTCTCGCGGGCGTGAGCCACGTGGCAATCGCGCCGATCACCAGCATGCCGGCCAGCACATACATGCCGGACTGCGTACTGTGCGTCAGGTCCTTCAGATACCCGATCATATAAGGGCTCGCGAAGCCCGCGAGATTCCCGATCGAATTGATGATCGCGATGCCTGCCGCCGCGGTCGCGCCCGACATGAACGCCGTCGGCAGCGACCAGAAAAGCGGCGCGCAGGTCAGCACGCCGGCTGCGGCGAGCGATAGAAACGCAATCGACACAACCGTGTTGCTCGCGAACGAAGCCGCCACCGTGAAGCCCACCGCGCCGAACAGCGCCGGCACGATCAGATGCCAGCGGCGTTCGCGGCGCTTGTCGGCGCTATGGCCCATCAGATTCATCACGACGATCGCGCAGAGAAACGGAATAGCGCTCAGCAAGCCGATATTGAACGCACCGCTAACGCCTGTCGATTTGATGAGCGTCGGCATCCAGAACGTCAAACCATATTGGCCGGTGACGAACGCGAAATAGATCAGCGACATCCACCATGTGCGCGGATCGCGGAACACGGCGCGCAGCGAATGCGCGTTGGCTTTTTCCTTCGGCTGCGATGCGGCGATTTCATCGCTGAGCAAGCGCTTTTCGGGTTCGCTCAGCCACTTCGCGCTCGCGATGCCGTTGTCGAGATACAGGATCGTCGCAATGCCGATTGCAACCGCGGGAACCGCTTCGATCAGGAACATCCACTGCCAGCCCGCGAGACCCGAGCTGTTATGAAACGACTGCATGATCCAGCCGGACAGCGGATTGCCGAAAATGCCCGACACCGGAATCGCCGACATGAACACCGCAATGATCTTCGCGCGCCGATGCGACGGGAACCAGTACGTCAGATAAAGGATCACGCCAGGATAGAAACCGGCTTCGGCGAGACCGAGCAGAAAGCGCAAGATATAGAACTGCGCGGGCGTCTTGACGAACACGAACAGCGCCGACATCACGCCCCAGGTAATCATGATTCGCGCTATCCAGATACGCGCGCCGAGCTTGTGCATCAGAATATTGCTCGGCAACTCGAACAGAAAATAGCCGATGAAGAACACGCCCGCGCCGAGGCCGAACACGGTTTCGCTAAACGCGAGATCCTGCGACATTTGCAGCTTGGCAAAGCCCACGTTCACACGGTCGAGATAAGCGACCACGTAGCACAGCATCAGGAACGGCACGATGCGCCAGAACACTTTCTTGTAGGTACGCTCGATTTCCGCGGCGCCGGGTTGTCCCAGGGCCGCCGCAATCGGCTGGCCCGATACGGCCTGATACGAACTCATGCAATGTCTCCTTGGATGGATGTGTGATGCGTCGCCTTGGGCGATCTAGCTTTGAATGGTCCGTTGCAACCGGCTACCAGCGCGCGCCGAACACGCTGCGCAGTTCTTCGAGCGCGGCTTCGGTAAGCGGCGCGGGCCGCGGATTCGTCATGAGCCACAAACGTGCGGTTTCCTCGAGTTCTTCCAGTGCATACGACGCCTGCGCGACCGAGCGCTCCCACACCACCGGACCGAGCCGCTCGAGCAACACCGCGCGAACGCTGCCGGCCAGCGCGGCGATTTGCGCGGCGACTTGCGGGTCGCCTGGCCTGCTGTAACGAATCAGCGGGACGTGGCCCACTTTCATCACGTAGTACGGGGTGATCGGCGGCAGTACGTCGCTCTCGCTCCATACGCCCGCAAGCGTGAGCGCGACGAGATGCGTCGAATGCGTATGCACGATGCCGCGCGCCTCGCCGTTGCGCGCATAGATGCCGCGATGCAGCGCGAGCGTTTTCGACGGCTTGCCGCCCGACACCGCGTTGCCGTCGAGATCGACTTTGGCGATGTCGGCGGGATCGAGGCGGCCGAGGCACGCATCCGTCGGCGTGATGAGCCAGCCGTCGTCGAGACGCGCGCTGATGTTGCCGGCGCTGCCCACGGTATAGCCGCGCTGATAAAGACTCGCGCCTGTTATGCAGATTTCTTCGCGCACGCGCGCTTCGTTCGTTGCGTGGATGGCGGGTGCGCCGGTCGTTGCGCCGGTCGTTGCGCTAGTCAGTTCACTAGTCATCAAGCGGCTCCGTTCAGATGGCGCAGCGCTTTTTCGAAGAAATCCGTTGCGCCGAAATTGCCGGACTTCAGCGCGAGCGCGAGCGGTTGAGAACCGGTCGTCGCAGTCGCGGGCACGCCCGGGTCGATCTGCGCGCCGATGCGCAAACTGTGCACGTCGAGCGCCTGCACCACTGCGCCCGATGTCTCGCCGCCGGCCACGACGAACTTGCGCACGCCGCGCTCATAAAGACCGCGCGCAATCGACGCCAACGTGGCTTCGACCAGATGCCCCGCCTTATCGACGCCGAGTTCGCGTTGCACCGCTTTGACTTCGTCGGGCGTGGCGGTTGCATAGATCAGCATCGGCTCGCCTTTGTCGAGGTGCGTCTGCGCGAATGCGAGCGCCTGTTCGACGACGGCCTCGCCGCGCGCGGCCGCGAGCGGATCGATGCGAAACGCGGGACGCGTGTCGCGCCACGCCGCGACTTGCGCGTTGGTCGCTTTCGACGCGCTGCCCGCGAGCACCGCCGACAAACCTTCGACGGCCGGCAGTTGCGCCGCATCGTCTTGCGGCTGAAGCAAGCCCGCGCGGCGAAAGTTGGCCGGCAAACCGAGCGCGATGCCCGAGCCGCCCGTGATCAGCTTGAGATCGGCGCAGGCTTCGCCGAGCACGTACAGATCGGCGTCGGAGACCGCATCGGCGATTGCCATGCGTGCGCCCTGCTTACGCAACGCGTCGAACGATTCGCGCACTGCCGCGGCGCCCTTCGCCACCGCGTCATAGCGCACGAGCCCGACTTGCGATTGCGTCTGACGTTGCAGCACGCGCACGAGGTTCGCGTCGCGCATCGGCGTGAGCGGATGATTCTCCATGCCGGACTCGCTGAGCAATGCATCGCCGACAAACAGATGCCCGCGAAAAATCGTGCGTCCGTTCTCGGGAAACGCCGGGCATGCAATCGTGAAAGCGCTTGCCTTGTCGTCGGCGCAAAGCGCGTCGAGCAACGCATCCGTCACCGGGCCGATGTTGCCCGCATCGGTCGAATCGAACGTCGAGCAATATTTGAAAACGAACTGGCGGCACCCTTGCGCGCGCAACCAGTCGAGCGCGGCGAGCGATTGCGCGACCGCATCGGCGGCCGGAATCGTGCGCGACTTCAGCGCGACGACGATTGCATCCGCCGTGATCGTTTCGCCATCCTGAGGAACGCCGATGGTCTGCACGGTGCGCATGCCGCCGCGCACCAGCATATTCGCGAGGTCGGTCGCGCCCGTGAAATCGTCGGCGATGCAGCCGAGCAGCGCGCGTTGTGTCGTAGCCGTCATGGCAGGCGCTCCCGCTTACTTGGCCGCCGGCACGTCGATGCCGGGGAAAATCTTGATGACCGCGGAATCGTCCTCGCCGCCGTGGCCGGCCGTGGACGCCATCATGAACATCTGATGCGCCGCCGCCGAAAGCGGCAACGGGAATTTCGAGCGGCGCGCGGTATCGAGCACGAGACCGAGATCCTTGACGAAAATATCGACGGCCGACAGCGGCGTGTAATCGCCATTGAGTATGTGCGGCACGCGGTTTTCGAACATCCACGAATTGCCCGCGCTGTGCGTGATGACGTCGTACAGCGCGTCGGGATCGACGCCTTCGCGCAAGCCGAGCGCCATCGCCTCCGCCGCCACCGCGATATGCACGCCCGCGAGCAACTGGTTGATGATCTTCACCTTCGATCCCGCGCCATGCGCCGAGCCGAGGCGATAGACCTTGCCGGCCATCTTCGCCAGCACGTCCTCGCAGGCCGCATAAGCCGCGGCGGGGCCGGACGTCATCATCGTCATCTCGCCGGATGCCGCGCGCGCCGCGCCACCCGAGACCGGTGCATCGAGCATCTGCAAGCCGGCTGCTTCAACACGCTTGCCGAGTTCGATCGCGAAATCGGGCGCGACCGTCGCGCTTGCGATCACGACGCCGCCCGGCTTCATCGCCGAAACCGCGCCTTGTGCGCCGAACAGCACGGCTTCGGTTTGCGCAGCGTTGACGACCAGCGTGACGACCACCTCGCATTGCGCGCCGAGTTCGGCGGGCGATGCGCAACCCACGCCGCCCTCCTTCACGAAGGCTTGCAGCACTTCACTGCGCAGGTCGCACGCGTGAACGCGAAAGCCCGCGCGCAGCAACGAGCGCGCGACGCCGAGGCCCATTGCGCCAAGACCGATGACACCAACATTTCTGGACATGCTCGAACCTCTCTGAAGTCTGTTAAGTGCTCACGCGAATCGGCGCGGGAATGCGCCGGGCACAGGGCCTTGCATCAGCGAATGCCCGCTTCCGCGAGCCGCCGTGCGGCGTTGTACATATGCGTTCGCGCCGCATTGCGCGCGGCCATCGGATCGCCCGCGCGAATCGCGGCGGCAATGGCCGCATGCTCTTCGCGCACCTGACGCGAAAAGTCCTCGCGCAACGCTTCATTGCGACGCGTGACGACCGTGCCGGCCTCGAGATACTGGTTCAGGAACGTGAGCGTTTTGAGGAAATACGGATTGCCGGTAGCCGCCGCGATCGCGCGATGAAACGCGACGTCTTCGGTCACGCCGTCTTCGCCCTCGGCGACAGCCTCGTCGATCTTCGCGAGCGCGGCATCAATGGCCATCATGTCGGCGTCGGTGCGGCGCATCGCGGCCTCGGACGCGACTTCGGCTTCGATCGCCCGCCGCAGCGCGAGAATCTGCACGACGGAGCCAGGCTCGACCGCTTCCGCGTAGTCGATACGCAGCGGCCGCACCGTCCCATGCGCCGCGACGAACACGCCGCTGCCCTGACGCGGCTCGACCACGCCTTCATTCTTCAGCCGCGAGATCGCCTCGCGAATCACCGTGCGGCTCACGCCGAACTGTTGCGCGAGCACGGCCTCGGTCGGCAGCTTGCCGCCGCGCGTGAACGTGCCCTTGTCGATCTGCTTGAGAAGCTGCTGCGCGACCGTGTCGCTCAATGCGCGCGCTGGAATCTTGTCGAACATGCACTGCCTCGTTGTCATGTTATCGGGTCATCATACAAATTTTCGATGCGGGCGGCATCCTCGGATACCCTGGGTTTTTCAAGCGCAGGGTGCTTAAGTTGGCGAAACAGAAGGCTTAAGCTATCGTCACGCCTTTGCGCATCCGCATGTTGATCAAGCGTCGATCACGGTCGATCGAGGTCGATTCACTCGACGCCAGCGGTGCCCGAGCCCTTCGAACGCATTCTCCCAGGTCCATGAGCAAAGCCTTGCCGCCGTCCTCCGACGTTTCCGCCAGCGCCGAACCGGCCCCGGACAAACCGGGCGACTCCTACGTGCAGTCGTTCGCGCGCGGCCTCGCGGTGATTCGCGCGTTCGACGCGAAGCGCCCCGAACAGACGCTCACCGACGTCGCCGCCGCGACCGGCCTCACGCGCGCCGGCGCGCGCCGCATTCTGCTGACCTTGCAGACGCTCGGTTATGTCGAAGCCGAAGGGCGCCTGTTCCGTCTCACGCCGAAGATTCTGGACCTCGGCTTCGCGTATCTGACGTCGATGCCGTTCTGGAATCTCGCCGAGCCGGTGATGGAGGAATTGTCCGCGCAGGTTCACGAGAGCTGCTCGGCGGCCGTGCTCGACCGTACCGAGATCGTGTATGTGCTGCGCGTGCCGACGCACAAGATCATGACGATCAATCTGTCGATCGGCAGCCGCTTGCCGGCGTATTGCACGTCGATGGGCCGCGTGCTGCTGTCCGCGCTCGACGACGAAACGCTCGACGCAACGCTGAATTCGTCGCCGCTTTACGCGCACACGCCGCGCACGGTGACGGACAAGGAAGAACTGAAGAAGCTGATCGCGCAGGTGCGCCGCCAGGGCTGGGCCATCGTCGATCAGGAACTCGAAGGCGGTCTGATTTCGCTGTCCGCGCCGATCCGCAATCGGCAGGGACGCGTGATCGCCGCGATGAACATCAGCGGCAATGCGCAGCGCAATTCCGCGAAGCAGATGGTGAAGGCGTTTCTCGAGCCGCTGCAACACGCGGCGCAAAGCGTGTCGGAGATGGTGGCGCGGCGCGGGTGATGGCGCTGGCGCTTGTGCTTGCGCTTCTGCGTGAATAACGTTGAAGCACAAGCGCCGCTGCCTGCGTCCAGGCGTCTAGCGGCTCAGATACCGTTCCACAAGACGCGTCCAGAACGCGGCGCCCACCGGCAGATTGCGGTCGTTGAAGTCGTAGTGCGGGTTGTGCACCATGCAGCCGTCCTCGCCGACTCCGTTGCCGATACGCAGGAACGTGCCTGGCCGCTGTTGCAGCATGAACGCAAAGTCTTCGCTGCCCATGAGCATGTCCGTGTGCGCGACTACCTTGTCGTCGCCCACCAGTTCGCGCGCGACTTCGATTGCGAAATCTGTTTCGTGATCCGAATTAATCACGACCGGATAGCCTTCGATATATTCGACGATGGCCTTGCCGCCATAACTCGCGGCCTGCGTTTCGGCGAGTTCGGTAATGCGTTTTTTCAGCAGCGCGCGCACTTCGGCGCTGAACGAACGCACGCTCAGTTCCAGCTTCGCCGTGCTTGCGATCACGTTGTTCGCCGTGCCCGCATGCATGGAGCCGACCGTCACCACCGCCGGTTGCGACGGATCGACGTTGCGCGCGACGATCGTCTGCAACGCCATTACGATGCTCGCGGCGATCACGACCGGATCCACCGTCAGATGCGGACGCGCCGCATGACCGCCCACGCCTTCGATCGTGATGATCGCCTTGTCGCCGGCCGACATGAACGGCCCCTTGCGAAACAGCAGCACGCCCGGCTCCGCGCCCGGATGATTGTGCACACCGAACACGGCGTCGCACGGAAAGCGCTCGAACAGGCCGTCTTCGATCATTTTCTTCGCGCCGCTGTCGATGCCGCTTTCTTCGGCCGGCTGAAAGTACAGGTGCACCGTGCCCGAAAAATTGCGCGTGACCGCGAGGCGTTGGGCCGCGCCGAGCAGCATCGTGGTGTGACCGTCGTGGCCGCACGCGTGCATCTTGCCGTGCGTGCCGCTCGCATAAGGCAAACCGGTTTCCTCGACGATCGGCAACGCGTCCATGTCCGCGCGAATGCCGATGCTGCGTGTGCCCTCGCCCGCTTTCAACGTACCGACCACGCCGGTTTCACCGACACCGCGCGTCACCTGCCAGTCCCATTCTTCGAGTTTGCCGGCGACGAGCGCGCCCGTCTGCAATTCCTCGTAAGCCAGTTCGGGATGGCGATGGATGTGATGGCGAATATCACGCAGGCTTTCGGCGGCGGGAATCAGATCGGCTAGTTCGGTCAAACGCGCGGTTTCGCTCATTTTTCAAGGGACTCCGTGATGGGTGAAGCTGAATGAAGGCAGATGCAAAGGCGGCCGTAAGCGTGACGCACGCTCACGCGGCTCGATGTCCAGCACTATAGCCGGGCATGGCCCTTGAGGAAGGCGATCAATGCATGACCCGCGTCTTCGAGTTCGCCTGAGTTGTCGATCGACTCGCAGCGCACGCCGTCGGGCAAGCTGAAAGGCGCGTGACGTGCGAGCCGCGCGGCCACCTGTTCCGCGGATTCGCGCGCGCGTGCGCCGAGACGCGCTTCGAGAATATGCGGCGCCGCGTCCACATGCACGACTTCTGTCCGCGGATAGCGCGCGAGCGCATGATTCAGATACTGACGCGAACCGTTGACGACCACCGTGCAACCACGCGCGAGCCACGCATCGAGTTCGATGCCGATGCCATAGTGCAGCGAATGACTCGACCACTCGAGCGCGAAGAGACCGAGCAACGAACGCGCGGCGAACTCCTCGACACTGAGCGCGACATGTTCCTCGCCATTGCCGCTTGGCCGCGTAATGTAACGATGCGCGAAAAGAATCGGCTCGCCCGCGAGATGCTTGCGCGCAAAGCCCAGCAACGCGTCTTTACCCGCGCCGGACGGCCCCATCACATAGACCAGGCGACCTGTCATTGGCCCCTCACCTCATGGCTTTTAAACGGCACACTTTGCCATAAGACGGCGCGTTTCGGGACCTGTCCAGCGCGACGTATTTACGTGGACAGCGGCACGCGCTCGGGTTCGTCCGCTTCGAACCACGCGGGATTGCGCGCGGCGATGGGACCGAGCGACACGAGAATTTCGCGCAGATGACTGCGCATCGCGGCTTCGGCGGCGGCCGGATCGCGGGCGCGCAAGCCGGCCAGAATTTTCGCGTGCTGTTTGATTAGCAGATCGAGTGGCGACACGTCGGGCAGACTCAAGTAACGCACGCGGTCCATCTGCGCCTTGATGTCCTGGATGGTTTCCCACGCGGCCGTGCAATCTATTGCTTGGGCGATCGCGTAATGAAACGCCTCGTCGAGTGCGAGAAACGCGGCCGTGTCGTTCGATTTCGCCGCGAGCTTCTGGTCACGGATGTTGTCGGTAAGCGCCTGCAATTGCTCGTCGGTAATCGACACAGCCGCTTTGCGCACGACGGCTGCTTCGATCGCTTCGCGAATGAAGCGCCCTTCGCGCACCTGACGCGGCGAAATGCGCTTCACGAAAGTGCCGCGTTGCGGCAAGACCTGCAATACGCCCGCCTCGACCAGTTTGATGAACGCCTCGCGCACGGGCTGCCGCGACACCTGAAACATGTCGGAGACGTCCTTCTCCGAAAGCGGTGTGCCGGGCGCCATCTGTCCGATAAAAATGGCCTGCCGCAACGCCCGGAAAATCTGCTTGCCGATGGGTTCGTGCGAATCGAACGACACGCTCGCGGTCAGGTCGGGCAGCGCGACATGCTCGCCTTGCTGCGCACTCGCGCGACGCCGGGCGCGCGGCACGGCGAGCGTTGCATCGGCGGAAATCGAAGGCTTGCTGGCGGAGAAATTCCTGGTCGGCATTTTTGCAAACTACGGAGAGCATCGGGTGGGGAGCCTCAGCGATACGTCGCGAGGCTTCGCACCATACTACCATGCACGTTTGATGGTCAGCGTGCCTGCACGCGGCTCGCGAATCCATACGACCGAGCACACCGCGCCAAGCACCGCAATCCCGCCCGCGAGCACGAATGCGCTGCCGTATGCGCCATGCGTCGCCTGCACGATGAAGCCGGTAACCGCGGGTCCAATCACGCCGGCCAGATTCGCCAGCAGATGCACGAAGCCGCCGACGCCGCCCACATGTTCGCGCGGCACCGTGTCCTGAATCACGGCCCAATACACGGCGCCCGTCACATAGAGGAAGAAGATCGAGACCGACATCAACGCGACCGCGCTTTGCGTGCTGGCCACGCGGCCGGCCAGCGCGACGCACACCGCCGCCGCGCCGAGGCAGGTGCCGAGCACGATCTTGCGCGACAGCAGCGGCCTGCCCGTCAACCGCAGAATCAGGTCGGAGATGAAGCCGCCCGCTGCGAGCCCGATGCTGCCGAGTACCCACGGGATCACCGTGGCGATACTCATGTCATGCAAGCTCAGGTGATGCGCTTCCGTCAGATACGTCGGGAACCACGAGAGAAAGAAGAACAGCACGTAGTTATACGAGAAGAATGCGAAGGCCGTCGCGAGAATGATCGGCTTGCGCAGGAAGTGGCCAAGGCCGAGCTTCTCGCCATCGGCCGAATGGGTGATGGCATGTTCATCCGCCTGACCGGCCAGAATGATCTCCATCTCCGCCTGCGAGACACGCGCGTTCTGCTGCGGATGTTCAGTCGTGGTCGCGGCCCATGCGATCAGCCAAAGCAGCCCCAGCAGCATGATCGCGACGAAGGCCCAGCGCCAGCCGAACTGCACCGCCATGAAGCCCACCACCGGACCCGCAAGCGCGCCGCCAAGCGGCGTGCCGGAACTGATCACGCCGATCGCGCTCGCGACTTCCTTGCGCGGAAACCAGTTGTTGACCATCTTGCTGTTGGACGAGCTGAACGGGCCTTCGCCCATGCCGAACAGCACGCGCAAGACGATGAGCGAACCAATGCCCGTCGCAAGCGCCGTTGCTCCGCAAAACACGGACCATACGCCCATTGCCGTGCCGAACACGCGTTTTGCGCCGACCTTATCCGACAGCACGCCGCCCACGAAATTGAACAACGCGTAGCCGACGAAGAAGCTGCTGAACACCACGCCCATCTGCGCATGCGAAAAGTTAAGGTCTTTCTGGATCAGCGGCGCGGCGATAGACAGCGCGGAGCGGTCCAGATAATTGATGACGCCTGCGAGAAACAGCAGCGCCACGACAAACCAGCGTTGACTTTTAATCATGCGATGTCTCCTTCGGTTCTCGCCTCTTGACGGGCGTTAATACCGCTTGTGAATGGGATGCGCGCGCCTCTCGGACGTGCGGCTTCAATCGAAATTCAGGTGCACCTTCATCGATTGCGAGCGATCGAGCGCGACCTCGAACGCCTTATTGGCGTCGTTCATCGCAAATGCGTGCGTCATGAGCGGGCGCAGGTCCAGCTTGCCGGAGGCGATTTCATCGGCGGCGGTCGCGTATTCGTCGGCGAAGCGAAATGAGCCCTGATAGCGCAGCTCTTTCGACATGACGAGGTTGGCGGCAACAGGCGATTGACCCGCCGGCAAATTGCCGACCTGGATCACCGTGCCGCCCGCGCGCGCCGAGCGCAACGCAGTGTCGAGCCCCGCGGGGCTACCCGATGCTTCTATCACGACATCGAACGTGCCGCGTTGCGCGGACCATTGTTCGATGGTCGCGGTATCGGCGGCATTCACGGTCTGGTCCGCGCCGAGCTGTTCCGCGACGCTCAACGCGCGGCTCGACAGATCCACCGCGACGACCCGATGCGCGCCGGCGCGCCGCGCGACGGACAGCAGAATGCAGCCGATCGGTCCGCAACCGATCAGCAGCACGCTCGCGCCGATGAGCGAGCCGGCCTGCTTCACCGCGTGCAACGCAACGGCGAGCGGCTCGGCCATCGACGCCTGCGCGAAATCGACGCCGTCCGCCACGGGGAAACATTGCCGCGCCGCCACGACAATGTATTGCCGGAACATGCCCTGCGTGTGCGGGAAGGTCGACGCGCTCCCCATGAAGCGCATGTTCAGACAATGATTAGGCATCCCTATCGTGCAGTACTTGCAGGTGCCGCATGCGAGGCCCGGATTCACGGCGACGCGCTGGCCGGGCGCGAGACGCGTTTCCGTACTCACGCCCGCGCCGAGCGAATCGATTTCGCCGGCCACTTCGTGTCCGAGCACAAAGGGCTCGCGCACCGCAAAATCGCCGCTTTTTCCCTTGAAGTAGTACGACAGATCCGAGCCGCAAATGCCGCCCGCGCGCACGCGCACTCGCACCTGACCGGGGCCGGGCTCCGGCGGTTCCATTTCGTCGATGCGGATCAGCTTGGGTTCGTGAAGGACGGCTGCAAACATGGTGGACTCCGGTATTTCAATTCGAAAAGAAGAATGCTCGGCGATAGCGCGGCGTCACCAGTTCCATAGCGTGCCGTCCTCGAGACGCGCAACGGGCAGATAAGCCGGGTCGTACGGGAAACGCGCGGCGGCGGCTTCGTCGATGTCGACGCCGTGACCCGGCGCATCGCCGGGATGCATCATGCCTTTGTCGAAACGCCATGCATGCGGGAATACATCGAGCGCGTCTTGCGGAAAGCCCATGTATTCCTGCACGCCGAAATTCGGCACCCACAGGTCGAAATGCAACGCCGCGCCCATGCAGACCGGCGACAGGTCCGACGGTCCGTGGCAGCCGGTGCGTACCTGATACAGCGAAGCAAAATCCGCAATCCGCCGAAGATGCGTGATGCCGCCCGCGTGAGTCAACGTCGCGCGGATATAGTCGATCAGTTGCTCCTCGATCAACTGCTTGCAGTCCCAGATGCTGTTGAACACCTCGCCGACCGCAATCGGCGTGACCGTATGCTCGCGTATCAGGCGGAAGCCGGCCTGGTTTTCGGCGGGCGTCGGGTCTTCCATCCAGAAGAGACGGTACGGTTCGACAGATTTGCCGAGGCGCGCGGCTTCGATAGGCGTCAGCCGATGGTGCACGTCGTGCAGCAGATGCGTGTCGAAACCGAACTTGTCGCGCACGGCTTCGAACAGCTTCGGCACGAAGTCGAGATATTTCTCCGACGACCAGCTTTGCTCTTCCACCGCGCCCTTCGTTGCGGGCTCATACATGCCGCTGCCCTTCGACACGCCATAGACAGAGCGCATGTTCGGCACGCCGCATTGAATGCGGATGGCCTGATAGCCCGCTTCGATGTGTTCGGCGTACCGCTCGAGCGCTTCGGGAATGTCGCGGCCGGTAGCGTGTCCGTAGACCATCACGCCTTCGCGCGACGCGCCGCCGAGCAGTTTGTACAGGGGCATGCCGGTCACTTTGCCGAGTATGTCCCACAGCGCCATGTCGACAGCCGCGATTGCCGTCATCGTGACAGGACCGCGGCGCCAGTACGCGCCTTTGTACAGATACTGCCAAGTGTCTTCGATACGGCCAGGATCGCGGCCGATCAGAAGCGGACACACGTGGTCCTTCAGATACGATGCAACGGCCAGTTCACGGCCATTGAGCGTCGCATCGCCGATGCCGTGCACGCCTTCGTCGGTGACGATTTTCAGCGTGACGAAGTTGCGGCCGGGACACGTGACGATGACGTCGGCACGAACGATCTTCATGGTTTCTTCCTTGCAAAGACTGGCCTTGGGGCGGCAACCGCAGCGGCAACGTGTTGCGGAAATCGCGTTTTTCGCAGTGCCCGAAGCGTTGGAACGATGCTACCATACAAGTATATTGAAGCGTCAAATCAGGGTTTTCCCGCTGATTCACTGCGATTCACCGTAATTCACAGCCCGTGACGCAACCCGTGACCTCGTCTGGATTTCAAACATGAGCACGCCAGCATCGTTGCCTCGACTCAATCGTCAAGCGTTGTCCGCATTGCATGAACATGTGTTATCGCCGCAGGCCGCATGGCGCGAGCCCGGCATCGGCATCGTTCATCTCGGCATCGGCAATTTTCATCGCGCGCATCAGGCGCTTTATACGGAAGAAGCCATGCTCGCCGAAGGTGGCGACTGGGGCATTTGCGGCGTCACGCTGCAAGGCGACGTGGCCAAGCGCGATGCGCTGATGGAACAGCAAGGCTTATATAGCGTCGTGGAACGCGGTCCTGACGGCGCGAAGGTGACGGTCGTGCGCGCACTGCGCGAGGTGCTCGCAATGCCGCACGATAGCGATGCACTGTTTGCCCGCCTCGCCGATCCCGCAGTGCGGATCGTGTCGCTGACCGTCACGGAAAAAGGCTACTACCGCGATGCAAAAACAGGCGACGTCGCGCTCGACGATCCCGCCGTACAACACGATCTTTCGCATCCACACGCGCCGCGCACCGTGCCCGGCATTCTGGTCGCCGCACTGCGCGCACGCCGCGACGCTGCAATAAAGCCGTTCACCGTTCTCTCGTGCGACAACCTAGCGCACAACGGCGCCGCATTACGTCAGGTGGTGTGTTCGTTTGCAAGGCAGTCCGATACGGCACTCGCCGACTGGATTGCCGCGGAAGTGGCCTTCCCGTCGACGATGGTCGACCGTATCGTCCCTGCCACGACCGACGCGGAACACGCGAGCGCAGCCGCGGCGCTCGGCTATCGCGACGCCGCGCCCGTGCCTTGCGAGCCTTTCCGGCAATGGGTTATCGAAGACTATTTTCCAGCGGGACGTCCCGCATGGCATGCGGTGGGCGCGCAACTCGTCGACGACGTCACGCCCTACGAACTGGCGAAGCTGCGCATGCTCAACGGCACGCATTCCACGCTTGCCTATCTGTCGATCCTCGGCGGCTTCGCCACGATCGACGAGGCCATCGCCGAGCCCGCCGTGCGCAATCTCATTCACGCGATGATGACGCACGAAATCGCGCCGACGCTCGACATGCCCGCTTCGTTCGACGTAGCCGCCTATCGTGACGCACTGCTCGAACGCTATGCGAACCCCGCGCTCAAACACCGCTGCGCGCAGATCGCGATGGACGGCAGTCAAAAGATTCCGCCGCGCCTGCTCGGCACGATCGCCGCGAGAATCGCCGCGAATCAGCCATTCACGCGCCTTGCACTGGCCGTCGCTGCATGGATGACGTTCCTGCGCGGTCATGCGGATGACGGCTCGCGTTACGACATCAGCGATCCGCTTGCCGGCAGATTGAAGACGCTCGCGGCATCGGCCAATGGCGAGCCGCAAGCGTTAATGGACGCGCTGCTATCGGTGCGCGAAATCTTCCCCGTGGAATTGGCGGGACAGCCTGCGTTCAGGGCCGCGCTTCATCATGCGTTGCAGTTGCTGCAAACGCGGGGTGCACGCGCCGCGATAGCCGCGTCGCAATAGCGCGCGCAAAAAGCAACGTGCGAACTACGCGGTCGGCTCGGCATCGTCCCCTTCGGCTGCGCCGTCGCCTGCCGTTGCCTGCACGACTTCGATCGGCTCCGTCTGCTGACGCCGACGCGCTTCGAGCACGTCGTGATAGCGCAAATATGCGCACCGTCCCCCCGATTTCGCCGCATACATCGCCGCGTCCGCATTGAGCAGCAGTTCTTCGGCGGTGCCGCTGTCGTCGGGAAACTGGCTGATGCCGATGCTCGCGCCCACCGTCATGCCCTGGCCGTCCATCACGATTTCTTCGTTCAGCGTGTTCATGATGCGCGACGCGATGCCCGGCGCCGCCTCAGCCGAGCGCGGCCCTTCGATCAGCACGATGAATTCGTCGCCGCCCAGACGCGCGACGACATCGGCGGAATGCAGCACCTGTTTGAGCCGCAGCGCCACCGCCACGAGCACCTTGTCGCCGACCGCATGGCCGAACTGATCGTTGATCTGCTTGAAGCGGTCGAGGTCGACGAACAGCACGGCGAGTCCTTCGCGGCGGCGCGTCGCGTCCTGAATCGCGCGCTCGAGTTTCTCCATGAACAGCATGCGATTCGGCAAACCGGTCAGCACGTCGTGCGTGGCGAGATGCACGAGCTCGCGCTGCTTGACGTGCAGCGCATCCATCTGCGATCTGATCTCGCGGCGCAAGCGGTCGAAGCAGCGCGCGAGTACACCGATCTCGTCGGTGCGCTTGAGCGGCAACGTGCCCATTGCGTGTTCGGCGAACAGATGCGTCGCCGCATACGCGAGGATGTGCAGCGGCTTGGTGAGCGCGCGTGCGAACAGAATGGCGAGCAGCACGGCCAGTGCGCTGAAGACCAACACCATGCGGATGATGCTGCCGCCCAGCAGATGCGCGCCGGACAGCACGTCCTCAAGCGGCTTGCCGAGTCCGAGCACGATAAAGCGATTGCCCTCCGACGCGCCGAACGGTCTGCGCACGAAAGCGAGCACCTGTCCGTCCGCCTCGTGCGGACGCGCAAGACCGTTCGCGAGTACTTCGCTTTCCTTCTGTTCGAAGAGCGGCTTCGTCACGGCGAAGCTGTCCTGCATCAGCACGCGGCGGCCCACGTCGAAGCCGAACGTTTTGGCCGCATCGGGATGAACGAGAAAGTCGCCCCATTCGTTCGCGAGATAAACCTGATAATCGCTCGGCAAATCGCTTTGCAAACGCTTGAGCAGATTCGAGAGATTCACGTCGATCACCACGACGCCGACCACCGCGCCCTGCGCGTTCGCTACCGGCGTGCCGACCCGCAGCGTCGGCTTGCCCTGCGCCGCGTGCGCACCGTATTCATGATTGACGGAAATCGGCGACGTATAGAGGCGTCCCGGCGAAAAGGCGAGCGGCTCGAACACATACGGAAACTGGCCTTTTTCCTGCAGACTTCCGCCTTGCACGCGTATCAGTCCGTCGGCGTCGCGGTCGAAACGAATGATTTCCAGCCCATGATTCGCGCGGCTGATCAGGCGGATCTGCAGATATTCGGCATGGTGAATCATGAAGCTCGAGTACACCTGCGCGAGCCGTTCGCGCGGCAAGCTCGAGCTTAAACCGTCGTCGGCCGCGACGACTTCCGCCGACGAAGGCAAGCTCGCGAGCACGAGCGCGTCGGCGCCGACGTCGTCGATGGAGGCGGAAAAGCGCTCGCCGAGCAACTCAGTCGACGTCAGCAAGCTGCGCCCCGCTTCCTTCACCAGCATCGTGCGGTTCGAGTGATACGCGTAATAGCCGGTCGCGCCCGAAGCCAGCACGCCGATGCACGCGAGCAGCACGGAGAGTTTGAACGTGAGGCCTGGGCGGATCATCAGAAGCGCTCCGAGCGATCGCCGGACGCGATTCGGGCCCACAGGTCCTCGCGCTTTTGAATGTTCTCGACCGGCCCGATCCACAGAATGCGGGCGTTGTCGCTATTCGCCGCGGGCGCGGTCAATGTATTCGCAAGCCCCTGACGTTGCGTCAGCAGGCGGCTCACGTCCGGCTCGAGCATGTAATTGATCCAGGCGAGCGCGAGCTGCGGCTCGGCGGCCACGCGCGTCATGGACCAGCAATCGAGCCACGCGAGCACGCCTTCATCGGGAATCACGTAACCGACGTCGGCGCCCGCGCGGCGCAGCAATTCCACTTGCTGCGTGCCGTAGTTGCCGAACATCAACGCGACGTTATGCTGGACAAAAAATGCGGTGGCCTCTTCGGGCAACGTGTAATAGGTCAGTAAATTGCGGCGCAGTTCGACGAGCTTGTGAGCGATCGCGCGCATCTGCGTGTCGTTCAGATTGAACGGATCGCGATAACCCAATGCAAGCGCGGTAAACGAAAAGTTGTGCTGCGCGCTGTTGAAGTCGAGCACCTTGCCGCGGTATCGCGGGTTCCAGAGTTCGCGCATCGAGCGCGGTGCAACCGGAATCTGCTTGCGATCGTAAATGAGGCCCATCGACGAATAGGTAAACGGAATTCCGTAGACCTTGCCGTCTGAGACGATTCCTTCAATGGACGCGCGCGCCTGGAAACGCGGCAATTGTCGCGCGGTGTTGGGCAGGCTTTGCAGATCGAGTGGCGCGAGCAGATGGGCGCGCGAATAGCGCTGTATCTCCGCGGTGTTGGCGGCGAGCACGTCGAAAGGCGGCGCATTTTTCGCGTGCATTTGCGCCCACAACGCTTCGTCGGAATCGACGAGCGTCACTTCCACCTTTACGTCGTAGCGCAATTCGAAAGTCTTCACGACGTCGGCATCGGCGTAACCGGGCCACGCGAGCACATGCAGGACTTTTTTCGCGGCCTCGGCCGATGCACCCGACAGCATCCCGACGCACAGAAACACGCTCAGCGCGACGCGCAGCAAGACGCCGCAATAGCCGCGCGCAGCTAACCGCGCGCGTGGCAAAGCCGCTGAAATTCGCCGCTGGCCACGCCGCTCGTCATGGCGCTTTTCATCTGCCGTCGAAATCATGTGCATACAACACCGTTAAGCAGAAGGCAGTTCCGGCGAGCCTATGCCCGCGTAATCAATCGCGAATTAAACCGGAGAACATTTCCTCAGACAGGACTGCTCTTTTGGCGCTACATGGCGAGCGAGAGGAGCAACGATGATAGCGCCAAGCAATATCTTTTTGGTTTCCTTACTGCGTAAATGCCGAGAAATAACTCACACTCGGCGGGACACGACGGGCAATCATCCCGTGATAACGGCATATGGCTGACTTTCTTTAATCCTGCGACGAATTAAATTGCCGTGCGATTGACAAATGTCAATTAACGATTCGCATTACCACCGCATTACAGCGACACTACGGCGGTACTACTTCGGCACTCCGCATTCGGGCGCAGCGCGGAAATTCCGATGCGACATGCATCGTTTTATGATGCAGCGCGGTCCGCAGCGCTTTTATTTTCGGGGCATGCGCGATGCGCTATCCGGTGTTTCACTAACTACCCAATATTTTTGAACTGATAAGCTTGGCGCGCGCTGCTGGCCGCCCCGGCCGGCGGCTTCAACCCAGGCCCGGTCGTAAGTCGCGCCGGGTTTCCCGCGAGCGGCACAACCGCATGCGGGAGTATTTGAACTACACCGAGGAGTTAAACAGTGAAAAAACTGCTAGCGGCATTGACGGTTGCTCTGCTTGCCACCGTCTCGATCGGCGCACACGCTAAAGATTGGACCACCATCCGTTTCGGCGTCGATGCCAGCTATCCCCCGTTCGAGTCCAAGGGCTCCGACGGCAAGCTCGTCGGCTTCGACATCGACCTCGGCAATGAAATCTGCGCGCGCCTGAAGGCCAAGTGCGTGTGGGTCGAAAACGACTTCGACGGCATGATTCCGGCGCTGAAAGCGAAGAAGTTCGACGGCGTGCTGTCGTCGATGTCCATGACGCCGCAACGCGCCGAACAGGTGGCGTTCTCGTCGAAGCTGTTCAACACGCCGACGCGCCTCGTCGCGAAGAAGGGTTCGGGCATCCTGCCGACGGCTGAATCGCTGAAGGGCAAGACGGTCGGCGTCGAACAGGGCACGATCCAGGAAACCTACGCAAAGACGTACTGGGAAGCGAAGGGCACGAAGGTCGTGCCGTATCAGAACCAGGACCAGGTGTACGCCGACTTGCTGTCGGGCCGTCTCGACGCAGCGCTGCAAGATGCCGTGCAAGCTGAAATCGGCTTCCTGAAGACGCCGCGTGGCGCAGGCTTCGACTTCGTCGGCAAGAACCTCGACGATCCGAAGATTCTGGGCAACGGCGCGGGCATCGGCATGCGTAAGGAAGATACGGATCTGAAGGCGAAGGTCGACAAGGCGATTGCCGACATCATCAAGGACGGCACGTACAAGAAGCTCGAGAAGAAGTACTTCGACTTCGACGTGTACGGCAGCTAATACGCGGACTTCCGCGCCGAGGAGCCGCGCCGTGCGCGTTTAGCGGCGCACTCCACGGCTCCGTGAAAACGGGCTCCGCCACACGCGGAGCCCGTTGCGTTTTATGGCGGCAAAACACGCGCGTCGCCGTATCGGCTAAGATCGTGCGATCCGATGCCACCGTGCTGGTGCGGCGCTCTTGCCGGATTTGCCGCCAGCAACTGGCCTCATGCAGGCTTCCCCCCTTGTAATCAACGAGATAGCGGTGCGCCGCACTTTCCCCCGCGAATTCGACAACCATGCAAACCCAATCCCATCCGCTGATTGCGCCGACGCTCGGCACCGCCCGCAACCTGACGAGTTTTCATTACGGTCCGAGCGGCGGACAGAAGATTTATATCCAGTCGTCCCTGCATGCCGACGAACTGCCGGGCATGCTCGTCTCCTGGGAATTGCGCCGCAAGCTCGCCGCGCTCGAAGCAGCCGGCAAGCTGCGCGGCGAAGTGGTAATCGTGCCGGTGGCCAATCCCATCGGTCTGAACCAGCACTTCCTCGGCCATCTCACGGGACGCTTCGAAACCAATACCGCGCAGAACTTCAACCGCAATTTCCACGATCTTTCGGCACTCGTGCTGCCGGTCATCGAGGGTCGTCTCAGCGATGACATCGACGCGAATCGCTCCGCCATTCGCAGCGCGATGCGCGAGGCGCTCGACGCGCAACAGCCCGCAACCGAACTCGAATCGCAACGTCTCGCGCTGCAAAAGCTCTCTTACGACGCGGACGTGGTGCTCGATCTGCATTGCGACTGGGAAGCCGCGATGCATCTGTACACGAACCCGGACCTGTGGCCCGACGTCGAGCCGCTGGCGCGTTATCTCGGCGCGAAGGCGTCGCTGCTCGCGCTGAACTCGGTCGGCAATCCGTTCGACGAAATTCACAGCTTCTGCTGGTCCGATCTGCGCGGCCGTTTCGGCGAGCGCTTTCCGATTCCGAACGGCTCCATTTCGGTCACGATCGAATTGCGCGGCCAGCGCGAGGTGTCTTACGAGTACGCGGAGCACGACGCGCAGGCGATCATCGAATATCTGACCGCGCGCGGCGTGATCGCAGGCACGGCGGCCGCGCTGCCGCCGCTCGAATTCGCGGCCACGCCGCTCGCGGGTGCGGAGCCGATCGTGGCGCCGATCAGCGGCGTGCTGGTGTATCGCTGTGAAGTCGGCACGTGGGTCGACGTGGGCCGTGAAATCGCGGACATCGTCGATCCGTTGACGGACCGCGTCGTCACGCTGAAGAGCGGCGTCGCAGGCGTTCTGTATGCGCGGCATTCGACGCGCTTTGCCACCGCGGGCCTGGAATTCGCGCGCATTGCCGGCGCGACTGCGTTTCGAAGCGGCTCGCTGTTGAGTAACTGATTCGCGCGAGCAAAGGCTGGGCGGAAGGCAAACAAAAAGGCGCCGTGAAGGCGCCTTCGCTCCTGGCTTTCCGCTAGAGAACTTTAGAACGCGGGAATAATCGCGCCTTTGAACTGGGTGTCGATGTACTTGCGCACTTCATCGGACTCATACGCCGCAACCAGTTTCTTCACCCAGGGCTGGTTGCGATCCTGCTCGCGCACGGCAATCAGATTCGCGTAAGGGCCTTTCAGATCTTCGATTGCGATGGCGTCTTTAGTCGGCTGCAGGCCGGCCTTCACGGCATAGTCGGTATTGATCGATGCCGCGTCGAGATCGCCCAGTGCGCGCGGCAATTGCGCGGCGTCCAGTTCCACCAGTTTGATCTTCTTCGGATTCTCGGCGACGTCGAGCGGCGTTGCATTCACGCCGTTCGTGCCGACGCCCGGCTTCAGTTTGATCACGCCATACTTTTGCAACAGCAGCAACGCGCGATTGCCATTGGACGGATCGTTCTGAATCCCGACCTTCGCACCTTCCGGCAGATCCTTCAGCGATTTGAGCTTGTTCGAATAGAAGCCCATGGGCGACACATACGTCAGCCCCACGTTGACGATCTTATAGCCGCGCTGCTTGATCTGGCTGTCGAGAAACGGCTGATGCTGAAAACCATTGGCGTCGAGATCGCCGGCATCCAATGCGGCATTCGGCTGCACGTAGTCGTTGAATTCGATCACTTTCACATTCAGCCCCTCGCGCGCCGCTACTTTCGTGACCACCGTCCAGATTTGCGCGTCAGGGCCGCTCATCGTGCCGACCTTGAGTTGCTTGCCGTCGGCGTGCGCAAACGTTGCCGTGAACGAAAGAGCCGCGGCGCTCGCCACAGCAAGCAGATTTTTGATGACGATGCGGCGTTGCATGCAGTTCCCCATAAGCGGTTTGATTGGTAGGCGCGCATCGTCGCATGCGACGGCGGCGGCCTGAAACCAATCGTTTTTCACACGCTTATATCGGCGAACTGGAAAATGCTTATGCCCGCGACGCGTTCCGCCATGCGTCGCTTAATGCTCGACTCTGTCGACTGTGGCGTATGCGCGACAAATTTCAAAATCAATGCACCTGTCACATACCTTACTCAGCGTTCCCTTAAATTTCGGGCCATCGCACGACCTTACCCAAGAAGCAGGGCGTCGCGATCGCTCAATTTTTAATCGGAGAACGTTTTGAACAAAAAACTATTGACCGCCGCTACCCTCGCCGTTTTCGCCAGCGCAGCACACGCACAAAGCAGCGTCACGCTGTATGGCGTGATCGATGCCGGCATCAGCTATGTGAACAACTCGAAGACCGCCACCGGTCACGACAATCTCTTCAAGTACGACGACGGCGTTGCTCAAGGCAGCCGTTGGGGCCTGCGCGGCACCGAAGATCTGGGCAACGGCCTGAAGGCGATCTTCGTGCTCGAAAACGGCTTTAACAGCGGCAACGGCACGCTCGGCCAGGGCGGCGCGATGTTCGGCCGTCAGGCGTATGTGGGCCTGTCGCAGAACAATGTCGGCTCGCTGACGTTCGGCCGCCAGTACTCGTTCTCGACCGATTACCTCGGCGGCAATTACTCGACCGGCGGACAAACGGTTGCAGGCAACTACGCGTATCACATCAACGACGTGGACCAGCTTACGTCGAGCCGTATCAACAACGCGGTCAAGTTCAGCAGCGCGAATTTCGCGGGCCTCACGTTCGGCGCAATGTATGGCTTCTCGAACCAGGCGGGCGCATTCGCAGGCGCGCCGGCAACCGGCACGGCCGCAGCGCCGGTCGCGGGTTCGTCGCGTGCTTACAGCTTCGGCGTGAACTACGCGAACGGTCCGTTCGGCATCGGTGCGGCTTACACGGACATCCGTTATCCGGGCCAGTCGACGCCGTCGTTCTCGACGACGATTGCCAACGTCGCGACCGGCAACGTCCGCGATCTGCGCACGTTCGGCGTGGGCGGCCGTTATTCGATCGGCGCAGCCACGCTGTGGGCGTTGTACACGAACACACGCTTCGAGCCGATTTCGGGCGGCACGACGACGTTCGCCGCGTATGAGGCAGGCGCGAAGTACGCGTTCACGCCGGCATTGACGGCAGGCGCGGGCTACACGTACATGCACCTGAGCAACGCGAATCGCGGTCACTGGAATCAGGTCGATCTGAGCGTCGACTACGCGTTGAGCAAGCGTACCGACGTGTATGCGCTCGGTATCTATCAGATCGCGGCGGGCCGCAACGGCACGCAGGATCTGCAAGCGCAGATCGGTTCGAGCACGAGCTACTTCAACACGTCGGGCACGGGCGCGGACAATCAGTTGGCGTTCCGCGTGGGCGTTCGCCACAAGTTCTAAAGCGATTTGTACCGTGCGACGGGTTGTTGCTTCGCCGGTGGGAATGTGAAGAAACGCCCCTGTTTTCAGGGGCGTTTCTGTTTGCGACGTGTTTTTCAGCGCACTGAGCGCAGCGTCACACAGCCGGCTCGCGTCTTGCCGAGCGCTGCGGCAACAACACGATACACGCGATGATAAACGCAAGCAGAATGCCCGAGGCGTATAAGCGGCTGATGTGCAATCCGCCTTCCGCAACCGGCTTGTCGAGCAGATCGCCGAGCGTCGCGCCGAGCGGACGCGTGAGGATGAACGCGGCCCAGAAGAGCGCCGTGTGCGATACGCGCGACCAGAAATACAAGGCGGCCACGACGAGCAAGCCCGCGCCGAAGATCATCGCGCCATATTCGTAGCCAACACCGAGACCGCCGCGATCCTCGCCCGCGACCCAGTCGCCGAGAGCCGTGCCGAGTGTCTGCGAGAACAGGATCGTGATCCAGTAGAACCATTCCGCTTTTGCAGTGACGATGCTCTGCACGGAGACGGTTCCTTCCGAGCGATACCAGATTGCGAGGCTCGCGGCCAGCAATGCAACGACCAGCGCAACACCGCCTGGATAGCCGATGCCGAGCGACCTGTCCGCGAAATCGGCCATCGTGGTGCCAAGCGTCGTAGTCGCGATGATGGTCGCCCAATAGAGGAACGGACGAAAGTTGCGCGCCTTGATTTGCGCTGAAACGAGCGCGATAAAGAACACCAGAAAAATCGCCGAACCGATCAGGTAGCCGAGCTTCAGCGACATGGACACCCAGTCGCCACCCGTTTCGCCGAGCGTGGTCGCCGCGACCTTGATGATCCAGAAACCCAAGGTCACTTGCGGTACTTTGCTGACAGCCTCTTCGGTAAAGCTGGCGGCGTCGTCTTTCATAACTTGCTCCTTCCTGAGTAGCCTGAACGACCCGCCAATTTAACCTTCGGAGGTTAACGCTTGCTTAAGCGTCGAATAGTGCGTTGCATACATGCCGCATCGGCGCGCTTCAATAAAGCCCCGCGATCACCTTCTCCGGCATTTCCTTGTCGTATTGCGCGCCGTCGAAAGTACCGCCGCTCAAACGCCTATGCATATCTCCCGCGCTCGGCAAACTTGCGCGGTCCACCTGCTTTGCCGGGTCCCAAAGACTCGAGCGCACCAGCGCTTTCGAGCAATGAAAATACGCCGCCTCGACGTGCACGATGATCACCGTGCGCGGCAGTTTCCCGCGAACCTCGAAGCGCGCGAGCAAGTCGGGATCGACTGAAATCTCGGCGCGCCCGTTCACCCGCAACGTTTCGCCGACGCCCGGCACGAGAAACAGCAACGACACGCGCGGGTCGGCCACAATGTTTCTTAGGCTGTCGATGCGGTTATTGCCCGGCCTGTCCGGCAACGCCAATGTGCGCTCGTCGAGTATCTGGACGAATCCGGCAGCGTCCCCTTTCGGCGAGCAATCCGCTCCGCCCTCACCGACAGAAGACAACACCGCGAACGGAGAAGCGCGTACGAACGCCTGATAGTCGCTATTCAGGCAATCAAGTTCTTTCCACAATGCGCGCTCGTGCGGCGCGCCGTAAATCTGTTCGAGCTGCTCGACGCTTTTAACGGTATGTGTCATGGCGGACGCTCTGCAAGAGAACAATCGGTAGAAATCGGAACATGCAGTATAGGCATTCGGCGCATGTCCGGTAAATCGCTTGCTGCTGTTCCGACGTCGCGGGAATAAGAAAGCCACTTCGCCGGTTTAACGATGCAGAGCGCGTCATATCGAACGCAAACCGCTTTCGGACGATCCGCTCGCACATCGAGGAGCAAGCCATGAAAGACAGCCATGCACATCGCGCGACAGCCCGCGCGCTATTCGCCATTCTTTCCGCCACTGCGCTGGTGGTCACGTCGACATGGGCACGCGCGCAGGCATCGCCCGACGCCGGCCATCCTCTCACGCGCGCCGAAGTCATGCATGAACTCGAAGAACTCGAGGCCGCCGGCTACACGCCGTCGCTCGGCGACGACAGTCAGTATCCATCCGACATTCAGGAAGCCGAAAGAAAAGTGGCCGCGATGCACGCGGCTCAAAAAAGCGCGCAGATGGATCAAGATCCGGCAATGCAAGCCATGCCGATGCAAAAGTAACCACTCACGCTCGGCTCATACGCTACGGGAAATTCAATAACCGACGCCTCATTCCCCCAACTCGCGCGCGATGAAATCCACGAACGCGCGAATGCGGTTCGACATCTGATGCCGCTGCGAATACACGGCGAAGATGTCGGCGTTCGGCGTGTCGTAACCGGGCAGCACGACCACGAGCGAGCCATCGGCCAGATACTGCTTGATGTCCCACTCCGCGCGCATCAGAATGCCGTGCCCCTCGAGCGCCCACTTCACCGCGATCTCGCCGTCGTTCGTGGTCAGCGTGCCCTTGATGCGGACGGCTTCCGTCTTGAGCGACGCGCCCTTGCCCGAACTCAAGCGCCACACGCCATAGGCTTCGTCGCCCTGACGAATGCCGATGCAGTTATGCCGCGTTAGATCATGCGGCGTCATCGGCATGCCGTGCGACGCGATATACGAGGGCGCCGCGCACAGCAGGCGCCGGTTCGCCGCGAGGCGCCGCGCGATCACGCGCGTATCGGGCGGCTCGCCAAAGCGGATGCAGACGTCGAACGTATCGTCGGTTAGCGGCGGCGGCGTGACCGACAACTGAAGCTGCACCGACACTTGCGGATACTTTGCGACAAAGTGCGAAATTGCGGGCGCGACATGGCTGCGGCCAAACCCAAGCGTCGCATTGACACGCAACAGTCCCTTCGGGCTCTTCTTCGCTGAACCGAGCAACTCGGCGAGTTCGTCGATTTCGTCGAGAATCCTGCGCGCATGCTCCAAGTACAGCTCGCCTTCGGGCGTGAGCATCATCCGGCGCGTGGTGCGGTTGACGAGCGCGACGCCCGCGCGGCTCTCCATCTGCGTGAGCCGCTTGCTGACGGCCGCCGCCGTCAATCCCAGCTCTCGCGCCGCCGCACTCAGGCTGCCCGACGCCGCGAGCGTCGAGAAAAAGCTCAGATCGGCCGGCTGAACGGTATCGCGCATCGCTTCCACTTGTGAATTGAAGTTAAAGATGCTTTGAGTTTAGCACCGGTTTTTTCGTGCAGATGTCGATAGAGTCACTGCAACCAACCCAATCAATCAATCATTCGGAGACGCAGCATGAAGACCTATCGCATCGCGACCATTCCCGGCGACGGCATCGGCAAGGAGGTCGTACCGGCCGGCGCCGAGGTGCTCGAAGCGCTCGCCAGAACCACGCAGTCGTTTGCATTCGAGTTCGAAAATTTCGACTGGGGCGGCGACTATCACCGCAAGCATGGCGTGATGATGCCGGCGGACGGACTCGATGCGATCCGCGACAAGGACGCGATTCTGTTCGGTTCCGCAGGCGACCCGGACATTCCCGACCACATCACGCTGTGGGGTCTGCGTCTGAAAATCTGCCAGGGCTTCGACCAGTACGCGAACGTTCGCCCCACGCGCATCCTGCCCGGCATCGACGCACCGTTGAAGCGCTGCAAGCCCGAGGACCTCAACTGGGTGATCGTGCGCGAAAACTCGGAAGGCGAATACTCCGGCGTGGGCGGCCGCGTTCACCAGGGTCATCCGATCGAAGCCGCGACGGACGTGTCGATCATGACCCGCGCCGGCGTTGAGCGCATCATGCGCTTCGCGTTCCGCCTCGCGCAGTCGCGTCCGCGCAAGCTGCTGACCGTCATCACGAAGAGCAACGCGCAACGTCACGCGATGGTGATGTGGGACGAAATCGCGCTGCAGGTCTCGAAGGAATTCCCCGATGTGACGTGGGACAAGGAACTGGTCGACGCGTCGACCGCGCGCATGATCAATCGTCCGGCGAGCCTCGACACGATTGTCGCGACGAACCTGCACGCCGACATTCTCAGCGACCTGGCCGCCGCGCTTGCCGGCAGCCTGGGCATTGCGCCGACCGGCAACATCGACCCCGAACGGCGCTTTCCGTCGATGTTCGAACCGATCCACGGTTCCGCGTTCGACATCATGGGCAAGGGTCTCGCGAATCCTGTCGGCACCTTCTGGTCGGTCGTGATGCTGCTCGAACATCTCGGCGAACTCGACGCGGCAAAGCGCGTGATGCAGGCCGTGGAAGCCGTGACCGCGGACAAGTCACTGCACACGGGCGACCTCGGCGGCACGGCGACGACTGCACAGGTGACGGCCGCGGTGTGCGCGTTCATCGAGCGAGCCGCAAGGCCGGCGGCGAACGCCGCATAAGCCGTGTCAGCCACATAAACCCCCATCGTGCGACAGTGCGCGCCTCGCGACGCGCACCCACGGACAACAGCCGCATTCGACGGCTGCCGCGCGCCTCGCACCCTGCTGCCTTCGCAGCAGGACACCGCTCAAGCCTCCAAAGGAGGAGACAATGACGACCGACCTCGAAAGCCGGGTGTCCCGCAAGCTGATGCTGCGGATCATCCCGTTCGTAATGCTGCTGTATTTCGTGAGTTTTCTCGACCGCGTCAACGTAGGCTTCGCCGCGCTGACGATGAACAAGGCCATTGGCCTGTCGCCGACCGCGTTCGGATTCGGCGGCGGCCTGTTCTTTATCGGCTATTTTCTGTTCGAAGTTCCGTCGAACCTGATTCTTCACAAGGTCGGCGCGCGCCGCTGGATTGCCCGCGTGATGGTCTCGTGGGGCATCGTCTCGCTGGCCTCCGCGTTCGTCGTCGGGCCGAACAGTTTCTACGCGTTGCGCTTTCTGCTCGGCGTCGCGGAAGCGGGCTTCTTTCCCGGCATCATCCTGTATCTGAGCTTGTGGTTTCCGACCCGTCAGCGCGCCGTGGCCGCCGCGTGGTTCATGGCGGCCGCGCCGATTTCCACGGCGATCGGCTCGCCGATTTCCGGCGCCATCATGAAGCTGCCGCCGATCGCCGGTCTCGCCGACTGGCAAATGCTCTACATTCTCGAAGCGCTGCCCGCGGTCGTACTCGGCTTCTTCGTCCTGAAGTATCTGACCGACACACCGTCGAAAGCGCACTGGCTCGCGCCCGAAGAGCGCGAATGGCTGATCGCGAAACTGAAGACGGAAGCCGACGCGCGGCAGTCGCATGCGGGCCACACGGCCGGCGCGTTGAGCGCCCTGCGCGATCCGCGCGTTCTCGCACTGGCGCTGATTTACTTCGGCACGTCCGCGGGCTTGTACACGCTCGGCCTGTGGGCGCCGCTCATCATCAGGCAATACGGCTTCGGCTCGTTTGAGACGGGTCTGCTCGCGGGCATACCGAGCATCGTCGCGGTGATCGCGATGATTCTGTGGGCGAGGCATTCGGATCGCACCGAAGAACGCACGTGGCACGTCGTCATTCCGTGCGCGCTGGCCTGTCTCGGCTTCGTGTTCGCGGGCAACGCGGCGACCGCGCTCATGATCGTGCTGGCGCTCGTGGTCGTGAACGTCGGCATCAGCGCGGCCAAGGCGCCGTTGTGGGCGATGCCGAGCATGTTCCTGTCGGGCGCGGGCGCGGCCGCGGGCATCGCGATGATCAACTCCATCGGCAACCTCGGCGGCTTCGTCGGTCCGTTCGCGATCGGCTGGCTCAAGAACGTGACGGGCGGCTATTCGGCGGGGCTGTATGTGGTCGGCGCGACGCTGGCCGTGTCGGCGGTCGTCACGCTGATGCTCAGCCGGCAATCCAGGCAGACGCCGGTCGCAGCGGGCGAGCGGCACGGTCACTGAAGCAACGCGCGTCGCGCATCAACTGGGAACAGGATTCTCCGTCGTGACATCCAACGCCGTATGCAACGCAACGTTGGCTAAACGGGAGAATCCGTATGAAACTGATCCGTCCACAATGGTTAGGCGCGCTCGCGCTCGTGAGTCTCGCTAGCTGGGCGCAAAGCGCCGGGCCGAGCGATCCGCAGATCGCGGCTATCGTCGTCACGGCGAACCAGGTCGACATCGACGCGGGCAAACTCGCCGAGTCGCGCTCGAAGTCGGGCGACGTCAAGGCGTTCGCGAAGCAGATGGTCACCGACCACAGCGCCGTCAATCAATCGGCGAGCGACCTCGTGCACAAACTCAACGTCACGCCCGAGGACAACGCGACAAGCCAAAGCCTCAAGCAAGGCGGCGATGCAAACCTCGCGGCGCTCAAGAAACTGAACGGCGCAGCATTCGACCGTGCGTATATCGATCACGAAGTGACCTACCATGAGAATGTGCTCGACGCGCTCGATAAAACGCTGATTCCGTCAGCGAAGAACGATGAGCTGAAAGCGCTGCTCGTGAAGGTCCGGCCGGCTTTCGTCGCGCATCTCGAACATGCGAAGCATGTGCAGGCGTCGCTGGAGAAAAGCAGTGGTTAAGCGGCGGCATGCGTCGGGGAAGAGCACGCGTGCGTGCGCCGCGCTGGTCTGTGCGATGCTCGCGGCAACGTTGAGCGCAGTACCGGCAAGCGCGGCGGCGCCGACAAGCCATGTCGTCACGATCGAGAACATGCAATTCAATCCGCCTACCTTGACGGTGAAGCGAGGAGACCGCATCGTATGGATCAACAAGGATCTCTTTCCTCATACGGTGACCGGCAACACGCATGCATTCGATTCGCGCAGCATTGCCGCCAACGCGTCATGGTCTTACGCGCCCGCGAAGGCCGGCAGTTATCCGTACGGCTGCACTTTTCATCCGACGATGCACGGCGCGCTAACCGTTCAATGAGAGCCCGCACGCGATGACCGAGACAGCGAAACTGCCGTCCATGTCTGCCGCCGACAACGCCGACAACGCCGCCGACGATCTTGCGATCGTCCGGCGCATCGTCGCGGGCGATCGCTCAGCGTTCGAGGTGCTGATGCGCCGCCACAACCGGCGCCTCTACCGGCTCGCGCGCGCGACGCTGCGTGACGACGCCGAAGCCGAAGACGCGCTTCAGGACGCGTATCTCCGCGCCTATCGTTCGCTCAGCCAGTTTCGCGGCGACGCCGCTTTGTCGACGTGGCTCTCGCGGCTCGTGCTGAACGAATGCTATGGCCGGCTGCGCCGCCATGCCCGCCGCGAGAACGTTGTGCCGATAGTCAGTTCCAACACCGCCGACATCGATATCGAAGCCATGCACCCGTCCGACTCCGAGCCGCCCGACAGCGCAGTAGCGCGCGCGGAAATGCGCGCGCTGATCGAGCGCAAGCTCGACGAATTGCCGGCATCGTTCCGCACGGTGTTCATTCTGCGATCGGTCGAAGAACTCAGTGTCGAGGAAACGGCGCAATGCCTGGAGATTGCCGAAGCCACCGTGCGCAGCCGGCATTTCCGCGCAAAGAGTCTGTTGCGCGAGTCGCTCGCGCGAGAGATCGACGTCGCCGGAAGCGAACTGTTCGGATTCGCCGGTGCGCGCTGCGACCGCATCGTCGCGAACGTGATGTCGCGAATCGGCAAACGCGACGGGACGGATCGAAGCGATTGAAGCCGTCAAAGCACTGCGCGCAACGACGACAACCAAGGCTACAACAGTCTGACATAACATCATGTCATGGCCGCTCCAACAATTGCGGCGTTGCTCCGGTCAAATTGGCTCACTATATTTCCATTCAAGCCTGTGCTGTTTGCCGCTTCGGCTCCGAGCCGCAGCGGCACATAGCGCCGACCTGGATGATGTCTTTTCGCTTCAACCGTATCGAGGAGAAGTCGTGATCAGCATGCCAAGGTTGCGCCCGTTTGCCATGACTCTGCTGTTGAGCGCCGTGAGCATGGCGCCCGCTCTCGCCGCGGGAAAAATCACGTTCGTGTCGCAAGGCGGCACGTATCAGGAGGCTCAGACCAAAGCCATCCTCGACCCGGCGGCGAAGGAGCTGGGCATCACCATCAATCAGGACAGCATTCCCGATGCGTGGCCGCAGATCAAGGCGCAGGCCGCGACCGGCAAGCCGATCTGGGACGTGGTGGACACGCCGACCTCGAACTGTCTGCGAGGCGGCCGCGAAGGGCTGCTCGAAAAGCTAGACTTCGCGAAGCTTCCGAACGCCGCGGCGATGCCGGAAAAGTACCGCACGCCCTACTCGGTCGCGTACGAGTTCTATTCGACCGTGATCGGCTACAACAAGAAGACGCTGAAGAAGACGCCGCAAAGCTGGGCCGACTTCTGGAACGTGAAAGCCTTCCCCGGCACGCGTGCATTGCGCAACGATCCGCAAACGGTATTGGAAGCCGCGCTGCTCGCCGACGGCGTGTCGCGCGACAAGCTCTATCCGCTCGACGTCGATCGCGCCTTCAAGAAGTTGCAGCAGATCAAGCCCGACATCACGGTGTGGTGGACTTCCGGTGGCCAGTCCGCGCAATTGCTGCATGACGGCGAAGTCGACATGACGATGATCTGGAACGGCCGCGCAAGCGCCGTGCGCAAGGACAACCCCGACGTCGATTTCACCTTCAACGACGGCATTCTGCAAAACACGCAGCTATGCGTGCTGAAGAACGCGCCGAATCTGAACGACGCGATGCGCTTCCTGAACACCGCGGTCTCGCCCGAGTTGCAAGCGAATCTGCCGCTTTACATCGACTACGGTCCGGGCAATCCGGCTGCGTTCAAGACCGGCAAGATCGCGGCGAAGCGCGCAAGCGAGTTGCCGAGTTCGCCCGAGAATGCCGCGAAGCAGGCATTGATGTCCGAAGACTGGTGGGCATCCGATGCAGGCATTCAGGCGAAAGCGCGCTGGCTCAAGTTCATGCAATAACGGGCGGCGTTCGCACTGCCATTCACGCGCCCGCGGGACCACGGTTCATCGCGGGCGTTCTGTTTTCTGGTTTGCGTTGTGCCGCGCGCAGGGCGATGCGGCGCGCGGTCTTCATCCATCCAACGTGATCGACTATCTGATTCTTGGCGGCGGATCGGCCGGCTGCGTACTCGCCGCGCGGCTCTCCGAAGATGCGAGCAACAACGTGTGTCTCGTCGAGGCGGGCCGCGACATCTCGCAAGCGACCATGCCTGCCGACATCCGCAGCCGCTATCCTGGCCGCGCGTATCTCGACACGGCGAACCTCTGGCGGCAACTGAAAGCGCGCATGAGCGCGCCCGCCGCGCTGCGCCGCTATGAACAGGCGCGGCTTCTCGGCGGCGGCTCCGCGATCAATGCGCTAATGGCCAATCGCGGCTCGCCCGCCGATTACGACGAATGGCAAACACTCGGCGCACAAGGCTGGAATTGGCAAGCGTGTCTGCCCTACTTCCGCAAGCTCGAAACCGATTGCGACTTCAACGGCCCGGACGATAGCGGCCTGCATGGCGCGCATGGCACGCTGCGTATCCAGCGAACCGGACCGCAACGCATCTCCCCATTCGTAAAGGCCGTGCTCAATACGTTGAAGCACGACTATCCGCTGCACGCGGATCAGAATGGCCTCTGGCAGGACGGCACTTTCATCGGCGCGATTGCGGTGAGCGCGCAGGGCGAGCGCATTCCCACATCCGTTTGTTATCTCGACGACGCGGTGCGGGCGCGGCCCAACCTCACGATTCGCACGAACGAGATCGCAGAGCGCGTTCTATTCGACGCAAAGCGCGCAATCGGCGCGCGCGTGATGCGGCCCGACGGCACGCACGATGACTTGCGGGCGCGCTGCGTGATCGTCTGCTCAGGGGCGATCCACTCGCCCGCGCTGCTGCTGAGAAGCGGCATCGGCCCCGCGAATGAACTTGCCGCGCTCGGCATCGACGTGCTCGCGGATCGCCAGGGCGTAGGCCGCAATCTGATGGAGCATCCGTCTATCGCGGTGTCCGCGTTTTTGCCTCGCGCCGCGCGCACGCCGTTTCCCGACGAGCATCACGAGCAGGCCATCGTGCGCTTTTCGTCGGGCCTGGCCGGCACGGTGCCGGGCGACATGCACGGCGCGATACTGTCGCGCTCGGGCTGGCATTCGGTCGGCTATCGTCTCGGCACGATGTTCTTCTGGGTCAACAAATCGTATTCGCGCGGACGTCTCACACTCAAATCCGCTAGCGCATTGGATGAACCCAACGTCGATTTTGCAATGCTCTCCGACGCGCGCGATCTCGAACGGCTGAAGCTCGCGCTGCGCTTCGGCGCGCAGACACTCGCCGCACCGGCGATGGCCGCGCATCGCGGCACGGTGTTTCCGTCGAGCTATTCGCCGCGCGTCGCGGCCGTCGCGGTGCCTGGCGCATGGAACGCGCTGCAGCGCGGTGCGCTCGCCGCGCTGCTGGACATCGCGGGGCCGTTGCGGGCAGCACTGGTGCGCCGCGTCATCACGCAAGGCGCGACACTCGACGAACTGCTCGCCGACGATGCCGCGCTCACGCAGTTCGTCACACGTTCGGTGGGCGGTACGTGGCACCCGTCGGGCACCTGCCGCATGGGCGCCGCCGACGACCCGCTCGCGGTCACCGATGCGCGCGGCGCCGTGTATGGCGTCGAAGGGCTGCATGTGTGCGATGCGTCGTTGATGCCGTCGATTCCATGCGCGAATACGAATGTGCCGACCATCATGATCGCGGAGCGCATTGCGGATCTGCTGCGTGGGCGTTCGAGCACGGCTTAATCGTGCCCTGATCGCAGCCTACTCGCCGTACCCAACAATACCCTTCACTTCGAGAAACGCTTCGAGTCCCCACTCGCCGTATTCGCGTCCGTTGCCTGACTGCTTGTAGCCGCCGAACGGCGAGCCCGCGTCCCAGGCCGGATAGTTCAGATACACGCTGCCCGCGCGCAAGCGCAATGCAACCCGCCTCGCGCGCGCCTGATCCGCGGATTGAACATACGCTGCGAGTCCAAACGGTGTGTCGTTGGCAATGGCGATCGCGTCTTCTTCGTCGCGATACGGCATGATCGCGAGCACCGGGCCGAAGATTTCTTCGCGCGCGATCGTCATCGACGGAGCGACGTTTGCGAATACCGTGGGCCGCACGTAATAGCCGCGCGTCAAACCGTCGGGACGTCCTGGCCCGCCCGCCGCGAGCAGCGCGCCTTCCTCGATGCCCATTTCGATCAGCCGTTGCACGCGTGCGTATTGCACGTCGCTAACGACCGGGCCCATCGTCGTTTCGTCGTCGTCCGCGGGACCGATGCGGTGCGCGGCCGCCGCGCGCTGTGCAATCGCGACCGCCTCGTCGTGCCGCGCTGCCGGCACCAGCATGCGCGTCGGCGCATTGCACGACTGCCCGCTGTTGCTGAAGCACGAGTTCACGCCCGACGTGACCGCGGCTTCCAGGTCCACGTCGTCGAGAAGAATGTTGGCCGACTTGCCGCCCAGTTCCTGATGCACGCGCTTGACGGTCGGCGCGGCCAGCTTTGCGATTTCCACGCCCGCGCGCGTCGATCCGGTGAACGACACCATGTCGACATCCGGATGACTGCATAGCGCGGCGCCGACAGTCGGGCCGTCGCCGTTCAACAGATTGAACACGCCTGGCGGCACGCCCGCCGCGTCGAGAATTTCAGCGAACAGCACAGCGTTCAGCGGAGACACCTCGCTCGGCTTGAGCACCATCGTGCAGCCGGCGGCAATCGCGGGCGCGACCTTGCAGACAATCTGATTGATCGGCCAGTTCCACGGCGTAATCAGCGCGACCACGCCGACGGGCTCATGATTGACGAGCGTCGTGCCCTTCTTGCGCTGCCACGCGAAGCTCTCGCAGGTACGCAGCAGTTCTTCCAGATGACGCTTGCCGAGCGCGGCCTGCCACGCATGCGAGAGCTTTTTCGGCGCGCCGATCTCACGCGAGATCACAGCGGCCATCTCGTCGTAGCGCGCGATGTAGGCGTCGAGTATGCGGCGGATCAGCGCGATGCGTTCAGCCGGCTGCGTCAGCGAGAACGACGCGAACGCGCGTCTCGCCGCGGCGACCGCGCGCTCGACATCTTCGGCATTGCCCAGCGCGATCTCGGCGAACGCTTCTTCGGTGCAGGGATCGACCACGGCAAGGCGCGTGTTGCCGGACGGCGCAACCCATGCGCCGTCGATATAAAACTTCAGTGCATTCGACATCCGCTTCCCAGTCAGAGGAAATGAAAAGGCATCACGCCCGCGCGCCGGCCGAACGCCGGCTCACGACGACGATCATCACGAGACACAAGGTCAACGCAGTGAGCATGGTGCTGATCGCGGCGATGGTCGGATCGATCTCGTCGCGCAGCGTGACGAACATGCGGCGCGTGAGTGTCTGATTCGCGCCGCCCGATATGAAGAGCGCGACCACGGTTTCATCGAGCGCCTGAATGAACACGAACACCGCGCCGGAAATCACGCTCGCCTTGATCTGCGGCAGCGTCACCGTGAGAAAGCTGCGCAGCCGATTCATGCCGAGACTGCGCGCGACCATTTCTTGCGTGCGGTCGAACGTGCGCAAATCCGCGCCGACGGAAATCAGCACGTACGGCAGCCCAAGCATCGTATCCGCGACGATCAGTCCGCCGAGCGTATTCACGTAACCCGCCTGCGTGAAGACGAAGAACACGCCCACCGCGACGATGATGATCGGCACCATCAGCGGCAACATCAGCAGCGTGCGCAGATAGCGCATCGACCAATGCGTGCCGTGCTGGATCGCGTAGGCCGCGGCAACGCCGAGCGGCGTCGCGACGAGCGCGGCGCAAACGGATGCCGTCAGCGTCACGCGAGCGGCGTCGATCCACGCGGGGTTGTCGAAGAACGCGTGATACCAGCGCAACGAGTACGCGGGCGGCGGGAACGTCATGAAGCGCGTGTCGGAGAACGATAGCGGCACGACGATCAGCACCGGCAGCATCAGGAACACGAGGATCAGCACGACGAACGCGCCGAGCACCACTCTGCCTAACGGAATCCTGTTCATTTCGCGCCCAGGGTCTTTTCAAGTGGAATCACGCGGCTCGCGGCATAGAAGATCGCGAACACGCAAACCAGCAGCACGACGCTGACCGCGCTCGCCGCTCCCCAACTGTTGTAGATCTCCACGTTGCGGCTCACCACCATCGACACCATGATCGACTTGCCGCCGCCCATCAGTTCGGGCGTGATGTAAAAACCGAGGCACAGCACGAAGACGAGCGTGACGCCCGCGACGACGCCGCTCATCGACAGCGGCAGAAACACGCGCCAGAAAACATGCAGCGGCGAGCCGCCGAGGCTCGCGCCGGCCTGCGAGAGGTTCGCTGGAATCTTCTGCATGGCCGAATAAAGCGGCAGCACCATGAACGGCAACAGAATATGCACCATCGCGAGGATCGTGCCGAACTGGTTGTAGGCGAGTTGTATCGGCCGATCCACGAGGCCCATTTCGAGCAGCGCCTTGTTGATGAGCCCGGTGCGCTGCAACAGCACGAGCCATGCGTAAGTGCGCACGAGCACACTGGTCCAGAACGGCAATATGACCATGCCGAGTATCAGCGCGCTCCATCGCGGCGACACGGAGGCCGCGAAATATGCAACGGGATAACCGAGCAGAAGCGTCACGCCGGTCACGATCGCGCTGAGCCTGAACGTGAGCAGGAACGTATCCAGATAGGTGCCCGTGAAGATGCGCCGATAGTTGACGAGCGTGAAGCCGCCGTCATGCCAGATGGACTGCCACGAGAGCCACGCGAGCGGCACCACCAGCAGCACAACGACGACCAAAAGCGCGGGCGCGAGCAACAGCAGCATCGCGCGGTCCTCGCGTTGCCGATGGCGCTCCGACGGGTCCATCGCGGTCGTCTGCATCAAGCTGGGTCCCTGAAAAATCCGTTTGGCTGTCGTCATCATGCACCCACGGCGTCAAGAAACTGATACCACGCGGCGACGACGCGAACGCCCGGCGCGCGCAGCGAATGAAACGGCACGGGCCGCAAGCCTTGCTGGCCTAGCAATGCGAGCTCAGGCGTTTCGCCGAGCGCGAGCGCCGCGGCATGCTGGCCGAGCAGGCTCGCCATCGCGACACCTGCTCCGTTATACCCGAGACAAAACGTCGTGACGTCGTCGCTTCGGCCAACATGCGGCAGCGAGTTGAAGGTCATGCCGACATAGCCCGACCATTGGTACTCGATCTGCACGTCCGCGAGATCGGGAAACAGCGCGACCATCGCTCGGCGCAGCGCGTCGAAACCGGTGGACTGCCCTTCCTTGCCGAACGCGTCGCGTCCGCCGAACAGCATGCGGCCGTCAACCTTGCGAAACCACTTCATCATGCGACGCGTTTCCGTATAGCTGCGGCGCTGCACCATCAGGCGCGCATCGAGTTCCGCGGGCAGACGCTCGGTTGCGATCATCGCGCTGCGAAACGGCACGAGCTCGCGTTGATAGGCGGCGGTCGCAGCCGTGAGGTCGGAATAGGCATTCGTCGCGACGATCACCTGCTTCGCGCGCACCGTGCCGTGAGGCGTGCGCAGCACGGCGCCACCCGAGCCGCGCTCGGCACGCGTCATCTCGACGATCGGCGTTGCTTCGTAAATCGGCACGCCGCGCGCGGTCAGTCCGCGCGCGATACCGTACACATATTCGAGCGGCAGAATCGTGCCGGCGTCCGCGCTCAATACGCCGCCGACAAACTCCGCCGATCCCGTCTCGCGAGTTATTTCCGCGGCCGATTGCACGGTCATCGACGTATCGCCCAGTTGCGTGCGCACCCAGTCCGCTTCCGCGCGAATCGCTTCGAACGCTCGCTCGGTGTGCGCGCAACGCAGGCTGCCCGTATGCTCGAAACGCGCGCGCTCGAGCCTGAATTCGTCGACGAACGATTCGACCACGCGCACGCCTTCGTGCGCGAGCCGGTGCATGCGCTTGGCGGTATCGAGTCCATGCAGCTTGTCGATCTGCGGAAACGACAAGCGGAATTTCGACGACACCACGCCGCCATTGCGCCCACTCGCGCCCCAACCCACCGGGTTCGCATCGAACACCGCGCAGTCGACGCCGCGTTTTTGCAGCGCATACGCGGCGGCGAGGCCCGAGTAGCCCGCGCCGATCACGGCCACATCGACGATGAGATCGCGAGCGAGCGGCGCGCCCGTGCTGACGGGCGCCTGCTTTTCGGCAGTGCGCGCCGCCATCGCGCGCCATAACGAATCGGGCTGCGGGCGTTGCGAGGCGTTGTGAATCGCGGGCGCGAGCATGACTTTAAGCGGCGCGCGCTTCGGCTTCGACCGCGTCGGCGAGCGCGCCGAGCGTCGCGAATTTGAAGGTCGGCGTCGTGACGGCTTCCGGAACCGGCGTCGCGCCGAAACCCTTCATGCCCTGACGGCGCTCGATCCAGCAGGTCGCGTAACCGAGCTTCGTCGCGATGCCGATGTCGTGATACTGGCTCTGCGCGGTGTGCAGGATTTCATCGAACTTGAAGCCGAACGCGGCCTGACGTCCGCGGTTATAGGCGAAGAATTGCGGGTCCGGCTTCGCGACGCCGGTTTCGTCGCAGCACACGGTGTCGTCGAACGGATCGCCGAGGGTGTGCGCGTACGCCGACAACGCGACGCGGTCCGCGTTCGTCATCGCGACGAGCCGGTAGTGTTTGCGCAGGCGCTTCAAGGCTTCCACCGAATCTTCGAACGCGGGCCATTCGAGCACGTCGCGCTGGAATGCGGCGGCGGATTGCGCGTCGTCGGGCAGGCCGAGTTCCTTCGCGAGATACAGATAGACGTTCGCCATCTCGTGACTCGAGCGCCCCGGATATTTCGCGCGTCCGCGCATATACGGCTCGAAGATCGGATCGTCGGTGAGGTCTTTCGCCGCCGCGCCGCCCAGGCGCCGCACGGACGCGAGCACGCCCTGTTCGAAGTTGATCAGCGTGCCGACGACATCGAACGTCAGGACCTTGAAATCGGTGAGCTTCATTGCATCATCCTTTGCGGGTTGTGAGGGTTGCGTGAATTGCGCAAGAGGTAAGCCCGGGCGGGCGCGAGAAGAATCAGGCGGGCACGACGATGGTGTCCTGCGGATCGAGCAACACCGTCATAGGCTCGCCCGGCGATGGAATGCGGCGTCGCGCGTCGTGATTGCCGGGTTGGCGCAAGCTGATCGACGTGCCGTCGGCGAGCGCGGCGAACACGCGCAAACTCTCGCCCTGATACAGCACTTCGGTCACGCGGCACGACAGCCGGTTGGCGCCTTCGGCAGAACCGCCGTCGATCACGAGCTTTTCGGTTTGCACGGCAAGCAGCAGACGCTCGCCGCGCGGCAACGGATGCGCGGTGCGCAGCAGCGCGTCGCCGAGCCGCACGGCGTCGTCGCCGGCGCGGCTCACGTCGAGCAGCGTCGCCTCGCCGATGAAGCTCGCGACGAACGCATCGCAAGGCCGGTCGTACAGACGCTCCGGCGTATCGATCTGCACGAGCTTGCCGTTCTTCAGCACCGCGACGCGGTCGCTCATGGTGAGCGCCTCGCGCTGATCGTGCGTCACGTAGACGATCGTCGCGCCGAGCTTGCGGTGCAAACGCCGCAGCTCGATCTGCATCGTCTCGCGCAATTGCTTGTCGAGCGCGGACAGCGGTTCGTCCATCAGGATGAGTTGCGGCTCGAACACCATCGCTCTGGCGAGCGCGACGCGCTGACGCTGGCCGCCCGAAAGCTGGCTGATGTTGCGCGCCTCGAAGCCGCTCAGTTCGACCATCGCGAGTGCGTCGGCTACTTTTTTCGCCCAGCCCGCTTTCGGCTCACGGCGCGCGCGCAGCGGGAATGCCACGTTCTCGCCGACCGTCATGTGCGGAAACAGCGCGTAGTTCTGGAACACGATGCCGATATTGCGTTTATGCGGCGGCGCAAATGTAATGTCATTCTCGCCGACCCAGACCGCGCCCGAACTCGGCTGAACAAAGCCGCCGAGGATGCCGAGCAGCGTCGTCTTGCCGGAGCCCGACGGCCCTAGCAGCGACACGAACTCGCCGGGCGCGATGTCGAGCGAAACGTCGTCCAGCGCGACCACCGGACCATAGCGCTTGCCTGCCGACCGGATCGAGACTCCTGTTTTCGCTCGTGCGTCCATTGCGTTTTTTCTCGCTAAAGGGGCTGCGTTAGGGAAAATATAGGTGGCAAACTTTTTGGCGGCAATTCCCAAATTGTTGGATCGGGCATAACATGAAGTCATGCCGAATCTACGCAAAAAATTGCCGAGCGCGAATGCGCTGTTCGTCTTCGAAGCCGCCGCGCGCTGCGGCAACTTCACGCGCGCCGCGCAGGAACTCTATGTGAGCCAACCCGCCGTGAGCCGCATGCTCGCGCGCATGGAAGACCACATCGGAGTGCGCCTTTTCGAGCGCGTACGCGGCGGCATCGAGTTGACGGAGAACGGGCGCATTCTCTATCGCAAGATCTCCGAAGGATTCAACGGCATAGAGAGCGCGATACGCGAGATCGAGGCGCGCGCCACGGGCGTCGAGTCGGTCACGCTGTCGGTGTCGACCGGCTTTACGACGCATTGGCTGATGCCGCGCATGAGTCGCCTGAACCAGGCGTTTCCGTCGATTGATCTGAGGTTTCAGCTCATTTCGGGGCGCATCGGCGGGCCGCTGGTCGACGTCGATCTCGGCATGCGCTTTCTGCACGCCGACGAAATCGACGACAACAGCGTGCTCGTCATGCCCGAAACGCTGATGCCCGTTTGCAACCCGCGCTACCAGGAAACGGCGCAAACGGAGGCGGGCCGCGAGCATGGCGATACGGTCATCGTGATGGACGACGAGGAGCGCGGCTGGCATCACCGCTTTGGCGCGTTCGAGCAGCATGGGCGGCGCGTTGCGGGCATGCTCAGCTTCAACGACTACGCGATCGTCGTGCAGGCCGCGCTGCTCGGCCAGGGCATCGCGCTTGGCTGGTTGAACGTGGTGTCGCACTGGCTATCGCAGCGCGCGCTGGTCCCCGCCGAGGAGCAGATCATCGTGACGAGTCGGCGCTGCTGCCTGGTGTCGCCGGCGAACCGGCCATTGCGGCCGATTGTTGCGGATGTCCGCGACTGGATCGTCGAGGAGATGCGTGCCGATTTGCGCACGTTGGAGAGTGCGTATCCGCAGTTGGGGTTGCGTGGGGCGTTGAAGGAGTGCGGCGTGACTATCGGCTGAGGGCCGCTCGTTCAAAGTCCCTGTTTCATCGTATTGAGCGTGGAGCCGAAAGACTGATGCGTGTTGACCGCATTGATGATATCCGCGAGGAACCACGGGAGAATCAATTGAGTATTGGGATCGGTCACGCCGACGCTTAGTACGGGCGGCTTCGGTTTGGACTTAGACGCGTGCTGATCGGTGCGCGCGGTGGGCGTGGTGGAGGTTGCGGCAGTGGGTGGAACCTGTCGCGCGTCTCGTTCAGCGGACGGCGGCCATGTCGATGAACAGCCGGCCGCGAAGATCGCAGTGATAGCCACAGTAGCGCTGACGTAAAACAGCTTCATGATGTGAACTCCCGCTATATTGCTTCGACAGAAACGGCAGGCGCGAAGTTCGTCGGAAGGCGTTGCAGCGCTCCGGGCCGGGCCTTTTCCGAACCAAGCCAGCATCTCGCGCAAGCCCTGCGCACGCGAACTCTGGTACGCTGCGCCCTTTGCAACAGCTTGCATTCGACTCGATGGAAACTCCTTTCAACGATCGCGGCGTGTCGGTCACCCGCAATGCGCTTTCATCCGCCGGCCAGGTTTTCCCGCTGCGCGACATCGTCAGCGTGAAGGTCGTCACCGTGCAGAAGAACAAGGTATTGCCCATTACGATTTCGGTCGTGGGGCTCGTCGGCGCAATTGTCGGCGGCGTGCTTCGCGCGCCGGTGGGAATCGTGTGCGGCGTGATGCTGGCGGTGGTCGGCTGGCTCACGTGGGCGACGCAGGATGTCACGCACCGTCTGATGGTGCAAACGGCCAATGGCGAACGCGAGGCGCTGTCGAGCGTCGATCGCGACTTCGTCGAGCGCGTCGGCGCGGCCGTGAACGAAGCCAAGGGCGCAGCCGCTTCGGCTTCCGCCACGCAGAAAGTTTGAGTAAGCCGATGTTGAGCCCGCGCTCGCGGGCTTGTTAAAGCGGCCGACAGCATAGGTAGATGTGCGCGTCGGCGTCACGCTAAACGCAAATCGCCGCGGCATCGAGCCGCGCTTCCCTTCACACATCTTTGCAAGTGCTCGCCGGTGCCCGGTTAGAGTCGCCGCTCCTGTTATCGCGCGTTCACTTTCGCAGGCCTCGCGATGCGTCGCTCTCTGTGCGTAGCAGCCGCATGCATCGCCTTCGCAAGGGACCGCCTTTTTGCGAGCGTGTCTAATGTCCCTGCTTACTGTCACTGGTTATGCCGCGCGCCGGCATCCGCATTTGCATCTTCGTCTGCATCGTCATTGGCGCCGCTTGACGGCCGCCGCGCTGTTCGCGACCGGCGCGCTCACCGCGCTCAGCGGCTGCTCGACCACTTTCCCGACGCCCACGCCGCCCGCTTCCAGCGTTTCGCTGATCAACGGCGGCAAGGACGGCGTGCTGATTCCGCTGCACGTCGAACGTGCCGATGAAGACCACGCGCGTCTCGGCCTGCCCGTTCAACTCGACGGCAAGCCGGTCTACGTCGCACTCGATACGGGCACGCAAGGCGTGCGTGTGCTGAAGTCGGTGCTGCCCGGTTCGGACTATCCGAGCGCCGCGCCGGCGAGCACACTGCTGCTCGCGAACGGCGCGCAAATTTCGGGCGCCACGGTGAAAGTGCCGATGAGCGTCGCGGGATCGAACGCGGTAAAGGTCGACGCACAGGCCGTGGACGCCGTCAGTTGCCAGGCCAACGCCAAACGCTGCGTCGCGATGGACGGCTACACCGGCGAGTTCGGCTGGGCCTTCTCCGGACTGTTCGGCGTGGGCGCCGCGCAACCGGACGACACCTGCTGCACGCAACCGCTGCGCGCGCTCGTCGGCCACATCGGCGAACGCTATGTGGTGCATGCCAGTTTCGCGAAACCATACTTGCTGCTGAGCCCGTCGAGCGCGATCACGAAGGACTACACGATGGTGCCGATGACGGTATCGAAGGACGGCGCGTTGCAGTGGCCGCGAGGCTGCGTCAATGTCGGCGACAAGACGACGTTTTGCGCGCCGCTGGTGTTTGCCACGGCAACCACTGGCATGATCCGCGTCGAAACCGATACGGCGCCGAACTGGACCGGCGACGACAGCCCTGGCAAGGTGCTCATTCAAGGCAACTACAACGCGGCGATTGGTTCGGGCAAGTGGGTGCATCGCTACGACGACGCGCAAGTCACCATCGTCAAGGCGCAACCGGGGGCAAACCGCATCGTGATCGGTCTGATGGGTATGCAGAACATCGACGTGCTGTTCGATTTTCCGCACGCTCAGTTGGGGCTTTATGCGCGGGAGACGGTTGAGAAGTTGACGCCTTGAGGGTGGTGTTTTAAGTAAAAAAAGGCCGTGCGTCGGTGGATGTGGTGGGTTGTTATTCACCGACGTGGTGCCAAGAGCTCATTCCCATGCGCCGGCAACGTAGCGCCGTACAGGAGCAACCTGCGGTGAATGATTTAGGTAAAAGCAATGAACACGGTTTCAAGACGAGCGAAAACGAAGAGTGGTTCGAGGTGCATTCGAGCGCTGTGACGAATACGAATCCCGGTTCGATGGTGTATGTGAATATCGATACAACTCCGATTTGCCCGAACATGACAGATAGAGAATTCCGTCAAACGATTCTCTCTCTAAGAGATGATGCCCTGGAAGCGATTCAACAACGGCGAAACGAGCTTGCCGTATGGAGCCCTTCCGCACAGGAGCGAGTACGAGCATGGTTTGGCTCGGCCGATGACGCCATACGCCAAAAGCTGATTACTGGATTGACTGCCCTTGCACGAGTGATGACCGGGCTGACTGCAACGAATTTCGTACGTCCAGATCCAGACAGAGACCGAGCGGTCGGTTGCACGCCCAATACAAAAAATCTCGGGGAGGTTGCGCACGTTTGCCGTCCGGATACGGCCACTCACACAATCGCTATCGATACGAACTTCTGCCAATTACCGCAGAAATCGGCCGGCAAGCTTTCGTCGATGCAACTGACACTAGTACACGAATGCACCCATTTCGTAGATACCTTCGGCACGCTTGATTATCCTAACGCTTATGGACGCACGGCTTGCACCTGGTTCGCCCGCGATCACTCCAATCTTGCGATAAACAACGCGGACAGTATTGCGTGGTACGTGTTGGCACACGACGAATAACGGTACACATATGAAATCCATCTTATATGCAGCAGGCTTCGCACTAGCGGTAGTGTCGTTGCAAGCGCAAGCTTGCAAGATCTTTCTCCAGGACAACATAGAATTTCCGCGCAACTCCGCCGCTGTCAGTAATATTGATCGTCTGGCATTGACTCGCCATTATTTAACCGCGAGGGAGTGGACGACAGAAGGCACGTCGGTGGAAGTCGAGGCGACAGCGTTTGACTCGGAAACGAATCCAAGAGAGCTTGCCGCGTCCAGGCGGAAAAACATCACAGCATTCCTGATGCAGTTGGGACTCAGCAAGGACGATATGTTCGTTAGCGAGCGAGTCATAAAACTCAATAAGGGAAGAATTGATCCAGACGATAAATGGCAGATTGGGGTTAATTTTGTTCCCAAGTGCCCACCGTCGGGCTGCGAGAACCTCTGCAACACCCCGAAACTTAAAGGCGTCGCAAGCTATGCGATTACGGCTAATACACCGGGACCAGCGCCGGGCAGCCTTAGCTTTACGTGTGGGGACAAACGCGAGCCTGCGAACGGCCGTATTCTCCGAAGCGAGTCGTGGATACCGCACACAGAAGAAAAGGAGCTTACGTTAGTAGGAGACGTTGGATTCGGCAAACGCGGGCCACTTGCGGGGATATGTTACCGCGTCACGACCAGCGCACGCGAATACATCGGAATGACGGACGAGCAAGGCCGCACCGCGCGTATGCAGTTACTGGGCCCGGAGTACACCACGATCGAAATGAAGGTTGACCCGGATCGGTATGGCGTGTCGGGCGGCTATTGATCCGCTAGCCCCGCTTCCGCGGGGCTTTAACAGCCGAACATGAATGTACTACATCCAGCCTTCGCTGCGATTGTGGTAGGTGCTCTGTGCATCGCCCAATCTTGTGCTTGCCATCAAGCGGGAGAAAGGGCCAGGTTTCACCGTTCGATCTAGCGATGCACCCGAAAAATCTCAATGACAACGCTAGCTCCGGCCATAGAATCGCTGACGCACCGTATAAGCCGCCCTTCGCCCGGCCTCCTTCTCTGCCGCACGCGCAACCCACAACCCGCGCCCAACCAACCCCCCCTCACCCCAAACTAAGCGGATTCACCCGCCATATCTCCCGAGCATACTCAGCGATCGTCCGATCCGACGAAAACTGCCCCATGCCCGCGACATTCTCAATCGCGCTTTCGGTCCACGCGCGCTTGTCGACGAAACGCGCGTCCACTTCGTTTTGCGCCTTCGCGAACGCCGCGAAATCGGCGAGCACCATGTAGTGATCGCCCCAATCCACCAGCGTGTGGAAAATATCCGAGAAGCGCAGCGGGTCATCGGGTGAGAAGTAGCCGCCGCGAATCTGGTCGAGCGCCATGCGCAATTCGGCGTTCTGCTCGTACACTTCGCGCGGACGGTAGCCGCTCGCGCGCAGATCGTCCACCTCGTCCGCGGTATGGCCGAAGATGAAAATATTCTCGCGGCCCACCGCGTCGCAGATTTCGATGTTCGCGCCGTCCATCGTGCCGATCGTCAATGCCCCGTTGAGCGCGAGCTTCATGTTGCCGGTGCCCGATGCTTCCGTGCCGGCCATCGAAATCTGCTCGGACAAATCGGCGGCCGGAATGATCAGTTCCGCCACGCTCACGCCGTAGTTCGGCACGAACACCACCTTGAGACGGTCGCCAATCAGCGGATCGTGATTGACCTTCTGACTCACATCGCCGATCAGTTTGATGATCGTCTTCGCCATCCGGTAAGCGGACGCAGCCTTGCCCGCGAACATCACCACGCGCGGCACCCAGTCGCGCTCCGGATTCGCGCGAATCTGGTTGTAGCGCACGATCACATGCAGCACGTTCAGCAATTGCCGCTTGTATTCGTGGATGCGCTTCACCTGCAAATCGAACAGCGCATCGGGATTGAAATGCAGCTTCGTATGATGCGCGAGCCGCTGCACGAGCCGCAACTTGTTCTGCCGCTTGGCCTCGCGAAATGCTTCGATGAACTCACTATCGCTACGCAGTTCGCGCAATTGCGCGAGTTCGAACAGATTGCCGCGCCAATGCGTGCCGATCTTCTGATCGATCAGCGACGACAGCGACGGACTCGCCTGCGATAACCAGCGCCGCGGCGTAATGCCGTTCGTCACATTCGTGAAGCGGTCCGGATAAATGCGCGCGAAGTCGGCGAAGATGTCGCGCGTCATCAGTTGCGAATGCAGCTTCGACACGCCATTCACCTTGTGGCTCGCGACAATCGCCAGATACGCCATGCGCACGCGCCGCTGTCCGTATTCATCGACAAGAGAAATGCGGCGGATCATCTCCGCGTCGTGACCCGACTGCTCGCTCACATGCTTGAGAAAACCGGCATTGATCTCGAAGATGATCTCGAGATGCCGCGGCAACAAACGCGACAGCATTTCGACGTCCCACGTTTCGAGCGCCTCGGGCATCAACGTGTGATTCGTGTACGAGAAAATTTGCGTGACGTGTTTCCACGCCTTGTCCCACGGCAGATGATGCACGTCCACGAGCAAGCGCATCAGTTCGGGAATCGCCAGCACCGGGTGCGTATCGTTCAGATGCACCGCGACCTTTTCGGAAAAGCGCCCGAACGTGCTGTGCGTGCGCTGATAGCGGCGGATCAGATCCTGCATGGTCGCCGAAACGAAGAAGTACTCCTGCCGCAAACGCAGTTCGCGGCCGGCCGGCGTGGAGTCGTCCGGATACAGCAGCCGCGATACGTTCTCCGACATGTTCTTCGTGTCCACCGCATTGCGATAGTCGCCGCGGTTGAACGCGCCGAGGTCGAGCTCGTCGGTGGCGCGCGCGGACCACAGGCGCAGCGTGTTGGTGGCGTCGGTCGCGTAGCCTGGAATCACCGTGTCGTAAGCAGTGGCGTTCACATGCTCGGTGTCGATCCATTCGACCTGATCGCCGCGTTGCACGGTGCGTCCGCCGAAATGCACGGTGTACTTGATCTCGGGTCGCGGAAATTCCCACGGATTGCCTGCGCGCAGCCAGTAGTCCGGCGCCTCGACCTGCTCGCCATCGACGATCTCCTGACGGAACATCCCGTATTCATAACGGATGCCGTAACCGAAGCCCGGAATACCGAGCGTGGCCATCGAATCGAGAAAGCATGCGGCCAGCCGGCCGAGGCCGCCGTTGCCGAGCGCGGCGTCGGGCTCGATGTCGGTCAGCGCGTCCATGTCGACGCCGAGACTCGCGAGCGCTTCCTTCATCTGATCGTGGATGCCGAGCGCGAGCAACGCATTCGTGAAGGTCCGGCCGATCAGGAATTCCATCGACAGGTAGTAAACGCGCTTCACGTCCTGTTCGTATTGCAGGCGCGTGGTTTTCATCCAGCGCGCGACGAGCCGGTCGCGCACGGCAAGCGCCGCGGCATGCAGCCAGTCATGCGGATGCGCGGTGACGGCGTCCTTGCCGACGCCGTACATCATGCGATTGGAAATTGAGCGCCGTAGCGCGTCGACGGTACTGTTGAGCTGGTCGAATTCCAGATCGACGGCTGTCATCGAAGCCTCCGGTAAAAGCGCTGCGACATGCGCGAACCGCACAGATGACGGACGGGAGGCGCGTGCCGGTCAGGCGGGTTAAGAATCAGAGTAGGACATTTTACGACTCCCGGATGCCGGCGAGCGCGGGTGCGGGTCACGCACATGCCATGCCCGCCTGCGCGCGCGGCTATCTGTCGGAACGCCCGCTTTGACGCACGCGCGCGGTGCAACGCGCGCGCTGTTGGGCACTGCGCGCGTGCATCGGGCTGTTATCGACGGTGATGTCAAAGTGTGAAGGCGGGCAACGCGAGCGTGACATCATGCGACGTGGATCGCGTGACACTTGCGATTATTTTTTTGACGCGGGCACGAGGGCACGAGCACGCGAGGATCCGAAGTGGCAATGTGATCGAATCGCGGCTTCATCTGCCAGGCGATGTAACTGTCAAGCGATCGAGCGCATCAACATTCTTCGCCGTGCGTAACGCGTGAGCGCCGGCGCCCACCGATTCGAAGACGCCCGACGGGGCTGACAGTTAGTTGCGTCTGCACTGGATTTCATACGGCTTACGACCCATGCGCGGCTCTGCACGATTTCCGCGTCTCTGTAACAATCGCTACATTCGCCGCGCGGTGCCTTGGTCCCGTTTGGTCGTTCCTCCGGCCGGCCCGCGCTCCTGCTGTTCACCTGGTCTTGCCCCTCGCGCGCCGCATCGCCGATATGCGGCGCGTCGACGTGCCTATCTCCGACGAGCAACCCGTGTCCGATAGACTCAGCGCCGCATCCGCACCGCCCTTTCCCGCGGATGCCCCCATGTCCGCCGCCAACCGCCGCGCGATGGCCGCGATCATGCTCGCCGTCGCGCTCGCCACGCTCGACACCGCGATCGCCAACACGGCGCTGCCCGCGATCGCCGCGGATCTGCACGCGGCGCCCGCGGCATCGGTGTGGATCATCAACGCATACCAGCTCGCGATGGTCGCGACGCTGCTGCCGCTCGCCGCGCTTGGGGACATCGTCGGGCATCGGCGGATTTATATCGGCGGCATTGCGCTGTTCACGCTGGCTTCGCTCGCATGTTCGCTGGCGCCGACCCTGCCCATGCTCGCCGGCGCGCGCGTGCTGCAAGGCCTCGGCGCGAGCGCGATCATGAGCGTGAACACCGCGCTGATCCGCTTCCTGTATCCGCCGCATCGGCTCGGACGCGGCCTCGGCACCAATGCGCTGATCGTCGGCGTATCGTTCGCGGTCGGCCCGACGGTGGCGTCGCTGATTCTCTCGGTTGCCTCGTGGCCGTGGCTGTTCGCGGTCAACGTGCCGCTCGGCGTGCTCGCGCTGGCTTTCGCGTGGCCCGCGCTGCCGCACACTGAGCGCGGCACGCACGGTTTCGATCCGGTCGCCGCGCTACTGAACGTCATCACGTTCGCCGCCCTGATCTTCGCGCTCGGCGAAGGCGCGCAGCGCGCGTCGACGCAACTCGTGCTGGGCGCCGCGGTGATCGCACTCGTCTTCGGCGCGCTGCTGATTCGCCGCGAAGCCGGCCACCCCGCGCCGATGCTTCCCGTCGATCTGTTCAAGCGGCCGGTGTTCGCGCTGTCGGCGGTGACGGCGGTCTGTTCGTTCGCCGCGCAAGGGCTCGCGTTCGTGTCGCTGCCGTTTTATTTCGAGGATGTGCTGCATCGCAGCCAGGTGGAAACCGGCTTTCTGATGACGCCGTGGCCGGTTGTCGTCGCGTTGGCCGCGCCGCTTGCGGGCAGTCTGTCGGATCGCTATCCGCCCGGCCTGCTGGGCGCGATCGGGCTCGCGGTGATGTCGGCGGGCATGGCGTCGCTCGCGCTGTTGCCGGTGCACCCGCATGTGTTCGATATCGGCATCCGCATGGCGATTTGCGGCGCGGGTTTCGGCTTTTTTCAATCGCCGAATCTGAAAGCGCTGATGGCGAGCGCGCCACCCGAGCGCAGCGGCGGCGCGAGCGGCATCGTCGCGACCGCGCGGCTGCTCGGGCAGACCACGGGCGCGGCGCTAGTCGCGTTGAGCTTCAGCGTGGCGGGCCGGCATGGCCCGACGCTCGCGCTCGGCGCCGGCGCTTTTTTTGCCGGCGCGGCGAGCCTCGCGAGCGGTTTGCGGCTTCTGGCGCCGTCGCATCGCGCGGGCGTGCATGTGAAAACGTCGGCGAAATAGAAACGGGCGCGCGGCAGGCGTTCAGCCTATGCGCGCCCCGGCACAATCAACGCGCGGCGAAATAGTCCTTCACCGCCGCGATAAACGTGTCGATGTCGGCGCGCGACACGTCCTTGTGCGTGACGAAGCGCGATGCGTAGAGCATCTGCGTGAGGATGCCGCGCTCCTTGAGCCACGCTTCGAGCGGCGCGCAATGCTGCTGCGGCAACTGCGCGAACACCATGTTGGTCGCCACCGACTGGACCTTCACCTGACCAATCGTTTCGAGCCCCGCTGCCAGATGCGCGGCGTTCGCGTGGTCGTCGGCGAGACGCTCGACGTTGTGATCGAGCGCGTACAGGCAGGCCGCCGCGAGCACGCCGGCCTGACGCATGCCGCCGCCGAGCACCTTGCGCCAGCGGTGCGCGACGTCAATGAGCGCGCGGCTGCCGACCAGCACCGAGCCGACCGGCGCGCCCAGTCCCTTCGAAAAACAGATCGACACCGAATCGAACGGCTCGCACAAAGCCGCGACCGGCTTGCCCGACGCAACCGCCGCGTTGAACACGCGCGCGCCGTCGAGATGAGCCGACAAACCATGTTGGCGCGCGAGCTGAACGGCTTGCGCGACATAGGTCTCCGGCAGCACCTTTCCGCCGATCGTGTTTTCCAGCGCCAGCAACCGGGTACGCGCGAAGTGGTTATCGATCGGCTTGATCGCGGCGGCGATTTTCTCGAGCGGAATCGAGCCGTCAGGGGCATTTTCGAGCGGCTGCGGCTGGATGCTGCCGAGCACCGCCGCGCCGCCGCCCTCGTATTTGTACGTGTGCGCCAACTGGCCGACGATGTATTCGTCGCCGCGCGCGCAATGCGCCATCAACGCCGCGAGGTTGCTTTGCGTGCCGCTCGGGAAGAACAGGCCCGCTTCCTTGCCAGTGCGTTCGGCGAGTGTGGCTTGCAGACGCAGCACGGTGGGGTCGTCGCCCCAGACGTCGTCGCCTGTTTCGGCGGCCGACATGGCCGCGAGCATCGCCGGAGTCGGACGGGTTACGGTATCGCTGCGCAGATCGATCATTGTGTGTCCCAGTGCGTCTTTCGAGTGAGAAGCCATGACGGGCGGCCGGCGCCGCTCGTATTGCTCATGCTGCTCGCCGTGGCGAGAAGCACGGATCGGGCGCCGGCTTGTGAGCCACACAGTGTATTCAATTTGCACGGCGCTCGCAGAGCCGCGTGAGCGCGAGCGCGCGCCGCCGCAGGTCAGCCCGGCCCGGGCTTGCTCAGCCGCCCGGCTTCGGCAGCCAAGCGAGCGGATCGACCGGCTGCCCGTTCTGGCGGACCTCGAACTGGACGGAGCCGACGCCGCGGCCGTCCACCCCGACTTCGCCGATGGTCTGCCCTTGCGCGACCGCATCGCCTTCCTTCACGAGCAGCGTGCTGTTCTGCCCATACGCGGTGATCAGCGAGTCGTCATGCTTGATGATGATGAGCGGGCCATACGCCTCGATGCCCGAACCCGCATAAACCACGCGGCCGGTGGCGGCCGCCTTGACCGGATCGCCGGGACGTCCGCCGATCACGATGCCGTTCGACTTGCCCGGCGCAAACGTCTTCAGAACCGGGCCGCGCAGCGGCCATTGCAGCACGCCTTGCTGCGGTCCGGCGGAGGCAGTCGCACCCGGCGCCGTCTGGCCGCCTGGACCCGCACCCGCACCCGCATTCGGCGCGACGCTCGCGGGCGGCGCGACGACGCTGCCGGAGGCCATCGGCGGAGCGACGCGCAGCACCTGTCCGGGCGCGACAGCCGCGTTCACCGGCAGGCCGTTCCAGGTCGCGAGGTCCTGCGGCCTATGCCCGTATGCGGATGCGATGCCGGCGAGCGTATCGCCCTGATTGACGCGGTAGAAACCGGCCGGCACGGGCACCGTGCTGAGCGTGGTCGGTCGCGCCTGGTTGTTGCCGTAGAACGGCGTGCTGTCCCACGGCATGCTCGTGCAGCCGTTGAGTATCACGGCCAGCCCGGCGGCCGCCAGCAGACGGGTCGCGACCGATGAAGTCCCCGTCGATTGCCTTGGTCTCGTCATGATTTTCCTCGACATTTTTTGATTCAATCTTGTGATTCGATCGACTTCAATCGATGCCTCTAGCATTCCGCGTGCCGCTGATCCCGCGGCACTCAAACGCTGCCCTCGGCCTCGACCACGAGAATCCGCGCGGCGCCAAGCGGATGCGCGACATGCTCGGTGCCGACCGATGCGTAGAACACATCGCCCGTTTCCAGAATCGCCGCCTGTTCGACGCCATCTTCGCGATAGCGCATCTCGACGCGGCCGTCCAGCACGGCGAACACCTCCTCGCCGTCGTTGACGTGCCACTTGTACGGCTGATCGGTCCAATGCAAACGCGTGGTGATGCCGCCCATATTGGCGATGTCGAGCGCGCCCCAGGCGCGCGTCGCGGTGAAGCTCCTGCTGCGAATGATCTTCATGGTCCCAAGGGCACGGGTTAAAGGACGGCGCGGATTCAGCCGCTGTTCAGCCGCGGTTCGATGTTCGAGCCCGACGCGGCAGCCGCCCGAGCCGCTGTGAGCCACTGCCAGCGCCGCGATTTCGAACGGCCATTATAAGTCGCGTCGCGCACGCGTCTCGCCGATACCGCGCCCCGTTCGGCGCAATCGTGTGAGCATTGAAACCTTTGGACCCTCATCTATACTCAACTTTGCTGCGCCTGCGTGGCGCAGGCGCAAACGACCGGGTCCCGCAAGGAGTTGAGGATGAACAACGCCACCTTTCTGGCCGTGCAACTCAGCGTCGACGACGTCGCCGCGTCGCCGGGACTGGCCGAGTTGCTGAACATGCATCTGATTTTCGCCGCCGACGTCGCCGAAGCGGCCGACGCGCTCGTGCAGCTTGCGAGCATCGCCGGACTCGCGAGCGGCGTCGAGGCGCGCGTCGAGATTCCCGCCGTCGCGATCGAGCGGCTGCGCGAGGCGCTCGACAATCTCAGCGGCTACGACGAATCATGGCTGCTCGCGCTCGAACCGAGCCGCGCGCTATTCGACGACATCGGCCGGCAACGCACGCTGCATTGAGGCTGCGCTCGCACGCGAAGTCCGCGTCGACGCGCAGCCCGGCGAGCCCGATGGAACCTGCGTCATCCATCGGCCTACGCTACCGGGCTTCCGCATTTCGCTCACCGCCCAATCCGCCAGTTAGCCGGAACGCTTGATTGCCGGCGTCGTCTGGTCGTTTCGGGCGAGTCAACTGGAGGAACCGCCGTGAAAAGTCTCCTGAACCGCCGTAGCGTGCTGACCGGTCCATCGCATGTCGTGAGGGTCCCGCAGAGCCATCCCGCCGCATCCGATTCGCCCACTGACGCGCACGACGACGCATCGCCGAATCTGGCGTCCGCGGAGTCGTCATCGGATGACGGTCTTGCGCCGAATCCTGGCTCCGGCGCGGGTTCCAATGCGGCACACGCCGCCGTGGCCCGCAGCGGGCCGCGCCCGGTGCTGGCCTTGCGGCCCGTGCAGACGGTGCCCTCGCAGGTCAGCGCGCGCGGCGTGCAGATGGCCAATACGGCCGAAGTCGAATGGCTCGCCGAAGAAGAAGCGCTCACGCCGTTTCGCGTGTTCCGCAGCTTTGCCTACTCCGTCAGCCTGCTGTTTCACGGCAAGGAACTGGTGTACTACGTCGCGCTGTATCAGGACGGCGCGTTGTGGCGCGCGCTGAAAGCGGCGGATCTCGAAGCCGCCGAAGCCGCGTTCCGTCATTTCGAGGACCAGGCGACCCGGCTCTCCGATTGCGAAACGCGCCGCGCGCAACTCGAGGCGCAGAACGAGCAGTTGGCCCGCATGATCGCGCGCTCGGAAGCCGAAGCGGAACGGCTGCGCAGCGATCTGCAGCGACGCAGCGTGCAGGAACAGGCGGCGTCGAACCGGCAGCATCAGGTGCGCAAGGAAGTGTCGCAACTGGAGGCGCAACGTGTTGCGGCGCAGGCGCATCTGAACAAGGCGCATCGGCAGATGCACCAACTCAACCTGACGAGCAACGAAGCGATTCCGCACTTGCCGACTCGTTGAATCGGCGGATTGGGCGGTTTTGGTCTTGGCGGTTTACCAAGCGCCCACGCGGATCGCGCGCTGAGGAACCGGTAAACGGCAAACGCCGCCAGGCGGAAAACCTGGCGGCGTTTTTTTGCTTAAGCGCCTCTACAGCCGGCGGCGCTTCGTCCAACCCGGCAATTAGTTGCCGAAATAAACCGAGCTGCGATCCGTCGTGACTGCGCGGCCTGCTTGCGAGCTGCCGGCGATCGGTGCGCCGTAGCCGCTGTCGGCGACTTGAGCCGAAGCTTGGGCGGTGCCGTTCGCAGCGTTCACACGCGTTTGAGCAGCTTGCAGGTTTGCCGGGTAGTCGACATGATCGCCGACCGGGTTGTAGCCTGCCTTTTCGAGCTGGACCAGTTCGGCGCGGACTTGAGCGCGCGTGACCGGCTGGTTCGATTGAGCAAACGAAGCAACGGGAGCGGCCAGAGCGGCGGCGATAACAGCGGCAGAGATGATCGTCTTCATGATGTAAAACCTCCAGAACTTGTTGTGATGCGCTTCCGGGTTTGTTGTCCCTTGCGCTTGAACAGAAGTTTAGGAGGCCGGTCATCTAGGGGAAACCCCTAAAACGACGAAACTCTATTCCGCAAATTGCAATAGTCCGCGTCTGAAATTGCCGCTGATCTATCCCGTCGATAGCCTGCGGCAACAATAGCGGCACAGCGAATTCAAACGCTGCGCCGCCGCGTGCGCCCTTACAGCAAGCGCGCGCGGCGGCGCGTTTCAAGCGATTCAAGCCGTCCGCGCCGTTCCATCGGCCCGCAGGTTCAGCTCCAGTTCGCGTGGAAGCTACCCGGCTTGTCGACGCGCTCGAACGTATGCGCGCCGAAGAAGTCGCGCTGCGCCTGGACGAGGTTCGCGGGCAGACGCTCCGAGCGATAAGCGTCGAAATACGCAATCGCCGACGCGAAAGCCGGCACCGGCACGCCCGCATTGATCGCCGCGACCACCACTTCGCGCAACGCCGTCTGGTAGTTGCTTGCGATGTCGCGGAAGTACGGATCGAGCAGCAGATTGGCGATCGCCTTGTCTTTCGTGTAGGCGTCCGTGATCTTCTGCAGGAAGCGGGCGCGGATGATACAGCCGGCGCGGAAAATTTTCGCGATCGTGCCGAAGTCCAGGTCCCACTTGTACTCTTCCGACGCCGCGCGCAGTTGCGCGAAACCTTGCGCGTACGAAATGACCTTGCTGAAGTAGAGCGCACGGCGCACTGACTCGATGAACGCCTCGCGCTCGGCGCCGAGCGGCTTCGCCTTCGGGCCGTCCAGCACCTTGCTCGCGGCCACGCGCTGACTTTTCAGCGACGACAGCACGCGCGCGAACACGGCTTCCGTGATCAGCGGCAGCGGCGCGCCGAGGTCGAGCGCGTTCTGGCTCGTCCACTTGCCGGTGCCCTTCTGCGCCGCGCGATCCAGAATCACGTCGACGAGATCCTTGCCGGTTTCTTCGTCCTTCTTGCTGAAGATCTTCGACGTGATTTCGATCAGATAGCTGTCGAGCTCGCCCTGATTCCATTCGGTATAGACCTTGCCGAGTTCTTCGTTCGACAGGCCGGCCACCTGCTTGAGCACCGCGTAGCTTTCCGCGATCAGTTGCATGTCGCCGTATTCGATGCCGTTGTGCACCATCTTCACGAAGTGGCCGGCGCCGTCCGGGCCCATGTAGGCGACGCACGGCTCGCCGTCCGGCGCTTTCGCGGCGATTTCGGTGAGAATCGGTGCGACCAGATCGTAAGCGTCGCGCTGACCGCCCGGCATGATCGACGGGCCTTTCAGCGCGCCTTCCTCGCCGCCCGACACGCCGGTGCCGATGAAATGCAGACCGGCCTTCGCCAGTTCCTGATTGCGGCGAATTGTGTCCGTGAAATGCGTATTGCCGCCGTCGATCAGAATGTCGCCCTTCTCCAGCAGCGGCTTGAGCGATGCGATGGTGGCGTCGGTCGGCTCGCCTGCCTTCACCATGAGCAGAATGCGGCGCGGCTTTTCGAGCGATTCGACGAACTCTTCGAGCGTGAACGCCGGCACCAGCTTCTTGTCCGGATATTCGGCGATGAGTTCGTCGGTCTTTTCACGGCTACGGTTGTAGACCGACACCGCGTGGCCGCGGCTCTCGATGTTGAGCGCCAGGTTGCGGCCCATGACCGCTAGCCCCACTACGCCGATTGCCTGTTTGCCCATGTGAATTCTCCAGTGTCCAAAAGTGTCGTGACGCCGCGCCGGAATGAACGTCGGCCGGACGTCGAGGGTGAAAGCATAAAAGAAATGCCGGTTCGCCGCTTGTTATCGGGCAAGCAACGGCGCGCTTTGGGTTCGCTTTGGGTTCGCTTTGGCCGCGCTTTCGGCCGCTCCCGCCGCTCCCGCCGCTGTGACGGATCGCGCCGATTGCGCGCAGTCACCGTGCCTGGCCGGCTTGCGCGGCGCGCTTCCTGAATACGAGGCTGAAATTATTGGCCGGCATCGCGATCGGCTCGTCGCATTCAAATCCCGCCGATGCCCCGAGCGCCACGACCGCCTCCATATCGCGCACGCCCCACGAAGGATCGCGGCTTCGCAATTGGCGATCGAAAGCTTCGTTGCTCGGCGCGGTGTGCGCGCCGCCGCGTTTGTACGGACCGTACAGATACAGTACACCGCCATCCACGAGATAACGGCTCGCGCCTGCGAATAACGCCTGCGCGGCGCTCCACGGCGAAATGTGGATCATGTTGATGCACACGACGGCGTCCAGCGCGCCGACGTCCCACTCCGGCTGATGCACGTCGAGCGCGAGCGGCGCGCGCAGGTTGGGCGGCGCGTCCTCTGCGATCCATGCGGCAATCGACTCGCGCGCTTCCGCGTCGGCGTCGCTCGGTTGCCAGTCGAGGCCGGGCAGCGCGCCGGCAAAGCAGAGCGCGTGCTGACCGGTGCCGCTCGCGATTTCCAGCACGCGGCCCGTGGCGGGCAGCACCGTGCGCAACACCGCGAGTATCGGTTCGCGGTTGCGTTCGGCGGACGGCGAATGTTGCCGCATCGACGGAAGAGGTTCGGTCATGAGGATGGCGTTTCCATTGAATGAATGGCGTTGGCTCGATAGCGTAGGCGTTGGCGTGCGCCGCTCAATCTACCGCGAGGCGGCCGGCCAGAGCGGTCAGCATATCGGCGCACGGCGCCGCGATTTTCAGCGACAAAAGCGGATCGGCGCGCGTGCGCCCGAGATTGATTGCGGCGATCGGCTTGCGCTGCTTTTGCGCCCATAAGCAGAAGCGGTAACCGGAATAGACCATGAGCGACGACCCGACCACGAGCACCGCGTCCGCGGCATCGAGCGCATGCGACGCCGCTTCCACGCGCTCGCGCGGCACGCTTTCGCCGAAGAACACCACCGCCGGTTTCAGCAAACCGCCGCAATTCGCGCACGCCGGCACGCGAAACGTCTCGAGCGCGTGCCATTCGAGATGCGCGTCGCCATCGGCGGCGGCTTCGGCGGTGACGCTGCGCAGCGCGGGGTTGTCCGCTTCGAGCGTCTGCTGGATCGATGCGCGCGAATGCTGCGTTCCGCAATCCAGGCAAATAACGCCGTCGATTCCGCCATGCAACTCGATCACCTGGCGGCTGCCTGCGCGCTGATGCAAGCCGTCGACGTTTTGCGTGACGAGCGTCGGCACATGACCGGCGGCTTCGAGACGCGCCAGCGCCGTATGCGCGGCGTTCGGCTGCGCCTGCGCGACGACCGGCCAGCCGACCATGCTGCGCGCCCAGTAGCGCCGGCGCATCGCATCGTCGCCGAGGAACTCCTGCAGCGTGATGGGCGGCGAACGCTTCCATTCGCCGTTGTGGTCGCGATAGCCCGGAATGCCGGAGTCCGTGCTGATGCCCGCGCCGGTCAGCACGAACAGGCGCGGGTAACGTTGCACGAAGTCGTGAAGGTCGTCGAGCGTGTGCGATGCGCTAACGGCTTCGAGCGCTTCAAGCGCTTGGGACGACTCAACAGGCGCGGAACGAAGATCGCTCATGACGCCTTCAACCGCGTCCGACGAACGGCATCTTGCTCGCCATGATCGTCATGAACTGCACGTTCACGGACAGCGGCAACTGCGCCATATGCAGCACGGCGTCGGCGACATGCTGGACGTCCATCAACGGTTCGACCGCGATCTCGCCGTTCGCCTGCGGGATGCCGCGCGCCATGCGCTCGGCCATCTCCGTTGCCGCATTGCCGATGTCGATCTGACCGCAGACGATGTCGTACTTGCGGCCGTCGAGCGACACGGCTTTCGTGAGACCGGTGATCGCGTGCTTGGTCGCCGTGTAGGCAATGCTGTTGGGCCGCGGCGCATGCGCCGAAATCGAACCGTTATTGACGATGCGCCCGCCGCGCGGATTCTGCGTTTTCATCAGACCGAACGCGGCGCGCGTGCAGAGAAACACGCCGGTCAGATTCGTGTCGACCACCGAGCGCCATTCGTCGATGGCGAGTTCGTCGATGTCCACCGGCGAGCCGTTGCGGCCCGCGTTGTTGAACAGCACGTCGAGCCGGCCATAGCGCTCGCGGATCGTGTCGAACAAGGCGGCGACGCTGTCCGCGTCGGTCACGTCGCAGGGCACGGCGAGCGCTTCGCCGCCGAGCGCGTGCGCCGCTTCGACCACGGCTTCGAGCGCCGCCCGTCGACGGCCGGCGAGCACCACGCTATAGCCGTGCTCCGCGAGGCGCAGCGCGCATGCGCGGCCGATGCCGCTGCCCGCGCCCGTTACCAAAGCTACCTTTCTGATTCCCGTCACTGTCACAACATGTCTCCCTGTTTGCCGGCGGCGAGGCGCCACTGCCTCGTACGTTACCGCAGCGCAGGGTCGATCACAAATGCCCGCGACGCGAGCGCATTGCCCTGACGCCGCGCTTTCATTGCCGTTCCTGTCCGCGGTCGCGGCGGCTCGCGCATCAATGGTATCGTTCGACGTTGCGCGCGGCGCCTTCGCGGCGCCTGATCAAGCCGCGCAATTACCGGAAGCACGTTTTATGAATCCACTCTCCACGCCCCACGACACGCCGCATGACGCTCGCGCGGCACGGCTGCGCCGCTGGCCCGAAACCGGCTATCCCGCGATGCTCACCGCGACCGCCGCATGGCACGTGCTGGTGCTGGCCGCGTGGCTCGTCGCGCCGCGCGCATGGCCGTGGTGGCTCGCAGCGATCTTCGCGAATCACGCTGTTTTCACGGTGGCCGGTCTGCTGCCGCGCACGTCGCTGCTCGGTCCGAACTGGACGCGCCTGCCCGCCGGCGCGCGCAACGCGGACGCCATCGCCTTGACCATCGACGATGGCCCCGATCCGGTCGTCACGCCGCAAGTGCTCGATCTGCTCGACGCGTTAGGCGTGCACGCAACCTTCTTTTGCATCGGAGAGAAGGCGCGGCGTTATCCGCAACTCGCACGCGAGATCGTCGCGCGCGGTCATGCGCTGGAAAATCATTCGCAGGTCCACGTGCATACGTTTTCCGTCACGCTGCCTGGGGCGCTGTTGCGCGAGATCGACGCCGCGCAACGCACGTTCGAAGAACTCAGCGGCGAGCGTCCGATGTTTTTTCGCGCGCCGGCCGGCTTGCGCAACATCTTTCTCGAACCGGTGCTGCGCAAGCTCGATCTGCGGCTCGCGGCGTGGACGCGGCGCGGCTACGACACGCGCGAACGCGATCCGCAAGTGGTCGCGAGGCGGCTGCTCGACGGCCTCGCGGCACGCGACATTCTGCTGCTGCACGACGGCAACGCCGCGCTCACCGTCGACGGCAAACCGCTGATTCTTGCGGTGCTGCCGGGTGTCGCCGAAGCCGCGCGCAAACAGAAACTGCGCTTCGTCACGCTGCGCGAAGCGCGCATCGACGGTTGATGCGCGGCTTCACGGCCATCAGCATCACATGCGGAAATCCGCCGCCATGTCTTCGTCCGAGCGTGCTTCTAGCGCCCCGCTGCGGCACGCCTTGACGAAAGCGTCGTAGTCGCGCTCAACCTGGTCCGCGTACGTCGTTGCATACGTTGTCAGCGCCTCTGCGAACTGATCGCCGCGACCGATATACGCGCTGACCTCGATCGCCTGGCCGCTCGCCTTTGCATGCGCTCGCGCCATCACCCAGCCGCACAGTTGCGCGTAACCGGTCAGCAGGTCGCTATCGAATAGCTCGATGCTCGCCGACAGCTTCATGTCGCGCAATTGACGGAAGTAGTAATGCCGCCCGAGCGGACTCGTCGCCCAGCCGAGAAAGATGTCGCTTGCGGCCTGCAACATGCGCTGGCCTTGCACGACGCGCTCGCCCTGATGCCTGGCCGGCGGCGACTTGAAATAGCGCGCGACGACCGACGGCCTCGCTTCCTTGATCTGCATGAAGAGCGGCTTGCTCATCGGGTCGACGAGCAGCACGGCCGTGCAGCGTGTGCCGACGCTGCCCACGCCCACCACCTTGAACACGATGTCCTGCACGCTGAAATGAGCGAGCAGTTCGCGCCGATCGTGCGACATCGTCTTCAGGTAGTCGCTCCACATGCCGTCCAGCATGTTGCCTCCGCGCGGGCCTTTTAGCTCTTCGGTTTCCTCGGCGGTGAAGAGCGTGTTCGCGCCGAGCACATGAAAGAGCGCGGGCGGCGCATCGCGAATCACCCAGCGCTCGCCGTCATGCCCGGCCATTCTTTCGAACAGACTTTCGTGCGTGCGGCTCGCCGCCTTCTCCATGCCGCGGCGCACGGCGCGACGCCGTTCCGGCGTGAGCGCCGTCTCGGCCATGCGCTCGAATGTGATGCGCTCGTACCAGAGTTCGAGCGCGCCGCATTGCGCGTATTGCGCCATGCGATTGCGATATTCGTTGACCGCCGTCATCACCAGATCTTCCGCCGCGCCGCGGCTCAGGCGCATATGACGCGCCGCGATCACGAGACTCGCGGTGAGGCGTTTCAGATCCCATTCGAATGGGCCGACCGACACTTCGTCGAAATCGTTCAGGTCGAACACAAGCTGACGCTCGGGCGTCGCGAAGCCGCCGAAGTTCATCAAGTGCCCGTCTCCGCAGATGGGCATCGTCAAGCCCGTGTCGTGAACCTTGCTGAGATCGTGAGCCTGCAACAGCGCGGTGCCGCGAAAGAACGTGAACGGCGATGCAGCCATGCGCCCATAACGCAGCGGCACGAGATTGCGCACGCGGCCTTCGCTGCTCTCCTTCAGCAACTCGATCGGATCGCGGCGCAACTCGCCTACTGTCCGGTGACTCGAGCGCTTCGATTTTTCGCGGGCGGCACGGCCACGCGCCTCACGGTCGGCAATGGTGCTGGCTTTCATGCTCATCTCCGTTCTTCTTGTGAAGGTTCACTTCCGTTCGAGAGACCTGACGCCGGTCGCATTGCATGCTAGCAGAGCAATCGGTAAAAAAGTGAGGGCGCTTTTTACCGATGCCGCATACGCGACTCGCACGCCCTTCTATTTTTCCGCTTTGACTCGTTCGAACACTTCAGCAATAGCCTTTCGAGCCGTTTACCAGTACATGCGGAAATTCAGTGACGCACGCAGCGTCCTTGAAAAAGGACGTCTTCCGGGACGACGTGCGGCGCGCAAGATAACGGAGAGAATATGTTTGTCGCAATTGGCTGGTTATTGGTGATCGGCTCCGTCATAGGGAGCTTCATTGGCGTGGGCGGCCATTTGCCGGCGCTGATTCAACCGTTTGAATTGCTATGCATTTTCGGCGCGGCGATTGGCGCGTTTGTCGTCAGTAATCCGACCTCGACGTTGAAGAAGACGCTGAAGGCGATTCCGTCATGCTTCAAGGGCGGCGGCTATACGAAAGAAAAGTATCTGGAATTGATCGCGCTGCTTTACGAGCTGCTCCAGAAAGCGCGCAAGGAAGGCATGATGTCGCTCGAAGCCGACGTCTTCGCGCCCGAAGAAAGCGTGATTTTCCAGAAGTATCCGCATGTGCTCTCCGATCATCATCTGCTCGATTTCATCGTCGACTATTTGCGCATGATGTCGGGCGGCAACGTCAACGTGCTCGAAGTGCAGGACCTGATGGATGAAGAACTGGCCACGCATCACGCGGAAGCGTCGGTGGCCGCGAACGCGATTCAGAAGATGGCCGACGGCCTGCCCGCATTCGGCATCGTCGCCGCGGTGATGGGCGTGGTCCACACGATGGGTTCGGTCGGCGCGCCGCCCGCGGTGCTCGGCGAGATGATCGCCGGCGCGCTGGTCGGCACGTTCCTCGGCATTCTTCTCGCGTATGGTTTTATCGGGCCGCTTGCCGATCTGCTGAACGCGAAAGGCCGCGCCGAAGCCAAGCCGTTTCAATGCGTGAAGGCCGTGCTGCTCGCGTCGTTGTCCGGCTATGCGCCGCCCATCGCCGTGGAATTCGGACGCAAGGTGCTGTTCACCGCCGACCGCCCGAGCTTCCAGGAACTCGACGACGCGGTGCGCGCCACCAAGACGCCGAAGCCGGCCGCAAGCGGAGCAGCGTAATGACGCAACGACGTTCACGCGGCTCGGAAGACGAGGCGCCGCCGCCGATCATCGTGCGTCGCTCGAAGAAGAGTGACGACCACGGCGGCCATCACGGCGGCGCATGGAAGATCGCGTATGCCGACTTCGTCACCGCGATGATGGCGTTCTTCCTGCTCATGTGGCTGCTCGGCTCCACGTCGAAGTTCGACAAGCAAGGCATCGAGGATTACTTCAACACGCCGCTCTCGAGCCTGCTCGGCGGCAGTGAAGGCACGGCCGCCGCGCGGCCGAGCGTGGTGCAAGGCGGCGGGCGCGACATCTCCGATACGCGTCCCGGCGACGGCAAGAAGACCCAGATCGAAGCGGCCACGCCTGTCAACGTCGTGCCGACGGTGGCGCCCGCGGACGCGGCACGCTTGCAGCAACTCAAGGAAAAGCTCATTTCGCTGATCGAGCAAAGCCCAACGCTAAAGGCGTTCAAGGATCAGATCCGCATCTCGATCACGAACGAAGGCTTGCGCATCGAGATCGTCGATTCGCAGAACCGGCCGATGTTCGCGTCCGGCAGTCCGCGTCTGCAAACTTACGCGGTCGCGATACTCACGCAGATCGGAGCGGCGCTCAACGACGTCGAGAACCGCATTTCAATCGCGGGCCACACGGATGCCGTGCCGTACACCGGCGGCCCCGTCGGCTATTCGAACTGGGAGTTGTCGTCAGAACGCGCGAACGCGGCGCGGCGCGCGCTGGTTTCGGGCGGCATGCATGCCGAAAAGTTGTTGCAGGTGCGCGGCCTCGCGGACGTGCTGCCGCTTAACAGCAATGTCGTCGATGAACCGACCAACCGGCGCATCAGCATTCTCGTGATGAACAAGGCCGCGGAGCAGGCGTTTTTCCACGATGGCGGCCGTACGTCGATCGACGAGAGCACGCCGGCCAGCTCGGCGATTCCCGCAGTCGCGGCGCGCACACACCTTGCTCCGGGCGCGACGATAGTTCGCTAGCGCGTTTTGCGCCGCCTGGCGCTCATATCCAGTTCGACCCATGTCGGCGCGTGGTCGCTCGCGTGCGGCTCGCCGCGCACCCAGCGATCCACGCCCGCGTCGCGCAAACGCGGTGCGAGATCCGGGCTCAGCAAGATGTGATCGATGCGCAAGCCCGAGTTGGTGTCCCAATGACGGCGAAAATAATCCCAGAAGGTATAGACGCGCTCATCGCCAAAATGCGTGCGCAACGAATCTGTCCAGCCTTGCGCGAGCAGGCGCCGATAACGTTCGCGGCTTTCCGGCTGCAATAGCGCGTCTTTCAGCCATGAGCGCGGATTGTAGATGTCTTCATCGGTGGGCACGACGTTGAAGTCGCCGGCCAGCACGACCGGATGCCCGCTCTTGAGCAGATTCGCCGCGTGGTCGATCAGATGGTCGAACCACTTCAGCTTGTATTCGAACTTGGGACCGGGCTGCGGATTCCCGTTCGGCAGATAGAGACAGCACACGAGCAATCCGTCGACGGCCACTTCGAGATAGCGGCTATGCGTGTCGGCCTCGAAGCCCGGCAAGCCGCGGCGGCTTTCGAGCGGCGCTTCGCCCTTCGACAGAATCGCCACGCCGTTCCACGCGCTCTGGCCATGCCAGATCGCGTGGTATCCGGCGTCGCGCACGGCATCGGCGGGGAACGCGCTGTCCGCCGCCTTCAATTCCTGCAGACAGACAATGTCCGGCGCCTCGCGCTCGAGCCATTGCAGCAACGCGGCCTGACGCGAGCGGATTCCATTGATGTTGAACGTCGCAATGCGCAGCGTCGCCACAGTATGTCCTCCCTGCACGCAAGTTATTCCGACGAGGCCTCGCTCGACACCTGCGACGCCGCTTCATCGCACCATTCGATCGCCCACGATCGCGCGCACGAGATCGCATCCGCTTCGTTCGAGAAGGCGTCGATGTCGCCGGAATCGTGCGAACGGAAATGCTCGTTTTTCCGCGGGATATGCGTGATTCTGGCACGCGCGTAGTAGACGCCTTCGTCCGCATGGCGTGCCCGGCAATCGATATGAAAATGCCTGTAGTCGAACTGCATCGGTTGTCCTCTGAACGCTTGATGCCGATCACCCGTAGCATCGCTCGTACCCGCTGCAGATTCAATGCGGCGCTCACACGCGCGACGCGGGGCCGCGCCGCGTCACGCGAGTGAGTGGACCCGCATCAGTTTGGCACGTTCACCGCGCCGTTTGCGACCGTGATCGCATTGCCGCCAGGGCTCGTCGCGATTGCCGGCAAGTTCGCGGTCGTCAATGCAGGCGCCGCGCCCGGCGTGCCGCCGCGCGGCACCGTGTGAACCACTTGCGAAGGCGGCAGCGGCGTGCCGTTCTTCAGGTGGCTCCACATCAGGTTGAGCGCCTGAACGTTGTAGTAATGCAGCGGCACGAAGCGCGTATCGAAGCCGGCCACGCCGAGGAACGCATCGAAGTGCTGACCGTTCGTGATTTCATAGAACGACAGCTTGCTCGCCCCGCCTTCGACCAGCCGGTTCGTCGCCACGTAAGGCCGCGAAGCATGGTTGATCGGCACCAATGCATCGGCGCGTCCTTGCACGATGATGGCCGGCTTGCCATGCAGATTCGCATTCACCCTGACTGCTTCGACGTTCGTGGTCAACGTGCCGTTGGTCCACAGCGTGCGCAGACACGCAGCGCCGACGTAACTTGCATCGACCGTGGCGAGCCGGTGATCGAATGCGCCCAGCGTGCCCGCGTTGTAGACCAGGTTGATGCCGTTGGTCGGCGGCACACCATTGCCGTTGCCGAACACTGTCAGCATCGGCGAGACGGCGGGCGTGACGCCGGCCGCGCCCGTCGAACTCGTCGTGCCGAAGCTGAAGTTGCACAGGTTGTCGGTCACGCTCGCTTTGGCATAGGCATTCGCGTAGGTCACCGCGACCGCCGGCACCGCTTGCGAATCCCACATCGGCGCATGCAGCAGATCGGAGTCGGTCTGGTAGCCGTTCTGATGCAGGAGCGCGAGCGCGTTGATCGCCTGCGTCGTGGTGTCGCCTCCGGTGATCACGCCATTGTTCGCGAGCGTCGTGCATCGCGCGGTGCGAATGGCGGTGGTCGTCGCGAGCGGCAGCGCGGTCAGATACGGCGACCCGGTCGCGGCAGGCGCAAGCGCCGCGCAAGGTTCTAGCAGGTTCGCGAGCGTCATGTAATCGGCAAGCGGCTTGCCGAATGCGCCGACGGGCACGCCGCCTTGCGACACCGACACTTGCGACGGCACGCGTATGTTGATTTGCGGCTCGCCGACCACCACCGCGGTGATGAGGCCCGAAGTGTCCTGCTCCGCCGCCGCCAACGACGCGCCGCCGCCATTGCTCACCGATGCCGCGATCGTCAGAATGCTGCCCGGTTTATAGCGCACGGTGCGGGTCGAGCCGTTCAACGTGCCGTATGAATCGTTGAGCGCCCAATACGCGAACTGAATCGCCTGCAACGTGTTTTTGCCCCAGTCCTGCTCCGGGTTCTGCTGCGAGTGTGCGTGCTTGAACGCATAGCGGTTCGGGAACTGGGTGTTGTAGGTGGCGAGATCCGTGTTGCCGAGGTTCGCTGTGAAGAGACTCGCCTTGCCCGCGGCGTTCGCGTCCTGCAACGTGCCGTCGATCAGCGTCACGCGATTGGTCGATAGTTCATGCGCGCCGTTGCCCGAGCCCTTGTCGGTGTACGCGACCGCACAGCCGCGCTTGAGGCCCCACTCGCCCGCTGCGGAAATCGCGCCGTACACGCCGCGCGAACCCGATGACGTTGCCGTGACAATGCACGGTTGATCCGCGTTGAAGCTCGCGGGAATCTGCACGAGCACGCTGACGTTCTGCTTACCGCTGCCGTCGTCGGCGAAAGCCAGATATTCCTTGCCGGCGATCTTGCCTTCGCCGAGCGTGTCGTTGCCGTTCAGATCGACATTGGGCCCCCAGAAGCGGCCATACCCGCCGTTGCTCGTCATATCGACGAGCGCGCGATAGTTCGACCAGATCGCGAGCCGCCGCAGTTCGGCGGCCGTGGGTTGCGCGGCGTTCGCAATCGCGGGCGCCGTGGCTAAAGCAAGGCCAGTTTTACCGAGTCCGGCCGTCAGCAGGTCGTCACTATTGCCGTCATAAGACTGCGTCTTGACCGTGCCGACGATGAAGTTCGGCAACGTGTTCGTTTGCGGTGGCGGCGGCCCGTCGTCGTCGCCCCCGTGGCAAGCGCTCATGGCGAGCGCGACGACGATTGCAATGGGAAGCGTGGACGTGCTTCGAATGGCTGATGTCATCTGTGCTTGTCTCCGTTATTGTGCAATACCGTTTTGCGTAACCGTTGTACACGCAAGCGCGCCGGATTTGCTACGCTGAACTTCTGAGCGCGACGCCTCGGATACCGACGCATCGTCAGCCTGCATTGACCTTTCAGCGGAGTCAATAGACCGTCATGGCAAGAGATAACGAATGTGAACATTCGGGTGACGAAGCCGCCTTGCGTGAGCCCTTGAGTCAACCTTCACGGCGCCGTTTTCTACAATCGGCTGCAGCCGCGGCCACTGTCGGTGCGGCACCGCACCTTCGCGCGCAAAGCCAGGCACCCGTCGCCCCGGCCGCAGGGACTGCGCAAACTGTCCCGCCCCGGCCCGTCACCTTGAACGTGAATGGCCGCAGTTATGCGTTGCAACTCGAGCCGCGCGTCACTCTGCTCGATGCCTTGCGCGAGTACGCGGGCCTCATGGGCACGAAGAAAGGCTGCGACCGCGGACAATGCGGCGCGTGCACGGTGATCGCTAACGGACGCCGCATCAACTCATGCCTGACGCTTGCCGTGATGCACGAAGGCGAGACCATCACCACGGTCGAAGGGCTCGCGAGCAACGGCGCGTTGAGCCCGTTGCAACGCGCGTTCATCGAACACGATGCGTTTCAGTGCGGCTACTGCACGCCCGGACAGTTATGCTCCGCGACTGCGCTGCTCGAAGAGTTTCGCAACGGCACGGCGAGCGTCGTCACCGCGGATATTCGTAGACGTCCTATCAAACTTTCCGACGACGAAATTCGCGAGCGCATGAGCGGCAATATTTGCCGTTGCGGCGCGTACGCGAACATCGTGGCCGCGATCCGCGCCGCGCATGACGGCAGCGGCCAGAACGCGAGCGCCGCCGACGTCGACCACGATCACCACGATCACGCGTGAGGCAAGCACGAGCATGGATGCGATCTCTTACGAACGCGCCGCCGATGTCGCCGGCGCAGTGCGAGCGGCGCAGCAACCGGGCGCGGTGTTCATCGGCGGCGGCACGAATCTGCTCGATCTGATGAAGGGCGGTGTCGAACGGCCGGTGCGGCTCATCGACATCACGCATATCGGCGGACTCGACGACATCACGACGCTGCCTGGCGGCGGCATCCGCATTGGCGCGCTGGTGCGCAATAGCGATGCCGCGAATCATGCGCTGGTGCGCGAACAATATCCGCTGCTCTCGCAGGCGTTTCTATCGGGCGCATCGGCGCAATTGCGCAATATGGCGACCGTCGGCGGAAATCTGCTGCAACGTACGCGCTGCGGCTACTTTTACGACACCGCGTTTTCACAGTGCAATAAGCGCACGCCGGGCAGCGGCTGTGCGGCTCTCGAAGGCCACAACCGCATGCACGCGATTCTCGGCGCGAGTCCGCAGTGCGTCGCGGTGAATCCGTCGGATATGAGCGTCGCGCTCGCGGCACTCGACGCTGTCGTGCGCGTAAGTGGGCCGACTGGAGAGCGAAGCATTCCGTTCGCGGAATTTCATCGGCTTCCGGGCGACAGGCCCGATGTCGATACCACGCTGCGCCCAGGCGAACTGATCACCGCGGTCGATCTTCCGCCACCGCTTTTCAGCGCGCATTCGCACTATCTGAAAGTGCGTGACCGCGCCAGTTACGCATTCGCATTGGTCTCGGTCGCCGCCGCATTGCAGATGGATGGCGAACGCGTGCAGACCGCGCGCATCGCACTCGGCGGCGTCGCGCACAAGCCCTGGCGAGCAAGTGCCGCCGAGCAGCTACTGAACGGCCAGCCGCTCACGCAAGCCACGCTGAACCGCGCCGCTGCCGCCGCGTTGAACGATGCCAGGCCGCTGCGCGATAACCGCTTCAAGGTGCACCTCGCGCAACGCGCGATCGTGCGCGCCGTGAACGAAGCAGCGGGCCGGCCGGGAGGTCTCGCATGAATCTGATCGGTCAACCGTTCGACCGCACCGACGGTCTGCTCAAAGTAACCGGCGAAGCGCGCTATGCGGCGGAGTTTCCGGAGGCGCGTCTCGCGCATGCGGTGCTCGTCACGAGCACGATTGCACGCGGCACCATTGCATCGATCGATGCGAGCCGCGCGCAAGCCGTGCCCGGTGTGCTGCTGGTGATGACGCATGAGAACGCGCCGCGTCTGCCGAACGGCGGCAAGGCGCAATTGGCGCCGCCTGCGGGGCGTCGGCTGTCGCTGTTGCAGGACAACGAAGTGCATTACAACAACGAGCCGGTTGCGGTGGTCGTCGCCGATACGCTCGAGCATGCGACCGACGCCGCGCGTCAGTTGCGCATCACGTATCGGGCGAGCGCGGCCACGCTCGACTTTGCGCAGGCCAAGGCCAACGCGCATGCGCCCGACAAACCGCAGGGACGTCAAACGGATACGCAGCGCGGCAGTTTCGACGACGGCATGCGAAGCGCCGCCGTGCATATCGACGCGACCTACACGACGCCGATCGAGCATCACAACCCGATGGAGCCGCACGCGACGATGGCGCGTTGGGACGGCCCGCAACTCACGCTCTACGATTCGACGCAAGGCGTGAGCGGCGAAGCTCAGGCAGTGGCGAAGACGCTCGGCATTTCGCCCGGCGACGTGCGCGTGATTTCGCCGTTCGTCGGCGGCGGCTTTGGGTGCAAGGGCTCGTCGTGGTCGCATGTGTCGTTGTGCGCGATGGCGGCGAAACAGACAGGACGTCCGGTGCGGCTCGTGCTCGAGCGGCCGCAGATGTTCGGCCCGGTCGGCGCGCGTCCGCACACGGAACAGCACCTCGTGCTGGCCGCGCGGCGCGACGGCACGCTCACCGCGATACGTCACGACAGCATTTCGAACACGTCGATGATCGAGGACTGGACCGAGACCTGCTGCATGGTCACGCGCATGCTGTATGCGGTGCCCAATCAGGTGACCACGCACCGGCTCGTGCCGCTCAATGTCGGCACGCCGACCTTCATGCGCGCGCCCGGCGAGACGACCGGCTCGTTCGCGCTCGAGTCCGCGATGGACGAGTTGGCCGTCGCGCTCAGGATGGACCCGCTCGCACTGCGCCTGAAGAATTACGCGGAGGCCGATCCGCAGGAAAACAAGCCGTGGTCGGGCAAATCGTTGCGCGAGTGCTATCAGGTCGGCGCGGAAAAATTCGGCTGGTCGCGGCGCAATCCCACGCCACGTTCGATGCGCGACGGCAACACGCTGATCGGCATGGGCATGGCGACATGCACGTATCCGGCCAATCGCAACGAAGCCGGCGCGATCGCGCGAATCCTGCCGGACGGCACGGCGATGGTGGCGTCGGGCACGCAGGACATCGGCACGGGCACTTACACGGTGATGACCCAGGTCGCCGCCGATACGCTCGGCTTCGCGCCGGAGAACATCCACTTCGCGCTCGGCGATTCGTCGCTGCCGAAGGCGCCGGTGTCGGGCGGATCGCAGTCGGCGGCGAGCGTTGCGCCGGCCGTGCGGGACGCCGCCAACGCGGCGCGCGCGCAACTGATCGCGCTCGCGTTGGCGGACCCGGCTTCGCCGGTGCACGGCATCCCGCCCGACGACATCACCGTGGAAAACGGCTGGGTGACGAGCCGCTCGCAACCGGCGAAGCGCGATCCGGCCGCGGCGATCATCGCGCGTGCGGGCGGCAAGCCGATCGAGGCGACGTCCACCGTCAAACCGGGCGACGAAAAGCAGAAGTACTCGTTTCACTCGTTCGGCGCGGTGTTCGTCGAAGTGCGCGTGGATGCGGACCTCGGCACGATTCGCGTGCCGCGCGTCGTCGCCGTGTATGACGTTGGGCGCGTGCTCAACGAGAAGACGGCGCGCAGCCAGATGCTCGGCGGCATTGTGTGGGGCGTGGGCGCGGCGTTGCAGGAAGAGTCGTCGCTCGACACGCGCTATGGGCGCTTCACGAACGCGAACCTCGCGGAATATCACGTGCCGGTGAACGCGGACATCGGCTCGCTCGACATCACGTTTCTCGACCGGCCGGACCCGTACATCAATTCGCTCGGCGTGCGCGGCATCGGCGAAATCGGGATTACGGGCGTGTGCGCGGCGCTCGCGAACGCGGTGTATCACGCGACCGGTGTGCGCGTGCGCGATCTGCCGGTGACGCTCGACAAGGTGATGCAGCCGACGCGCGTCTGAACGCATGGCGGGCGCTTGCCTCGGGTTGCATTGCGCCGCACAATCGGAGGCACTTTCATTCTCCGGTGCCCGCTCATGGCTTACTCGTCGCTTGCCACTGGCATTTTGCTTGCCGCAGGCGTCGGCTCGCGCTTCGATCCGCAGGGCGTGCAAAACAAGCTGCTCGCGCGACTGCCCGACGGCACGCCGCTCGCCCACGAAGCCGCGCGCCGGCTGTTGCTGGTCGTGCCGACGGTGCTGGCCGTGGTGCGGCCGGGCGCCGAAGCGCTCGCGCGTCTGCTGAACGAGGCCGGTTGCGACGTGGTGTTCGCGGCCGCCGCCGAACGCGGCATGGGCGCGAGCCTCGCCGCGGGCATCGAGGCCAGCGACGACGCCGAAGGCTGGATCGTCGCGCTCGCCGACATGCCGAGCATCCAGCCGTCGACGATTGAAGCCGTTGCGCGGACGCTCGACGGCGGGGCGTCTATCGTCGCGCCGTTTTATGAAGGGCAGCGTGGGCATCCGGTGGGGTTTGGCGCGGAACATCGCGAGGCGCTGATGTCGCTCGATGGAGACAGCGGCGCGCGTTCGTTGCTGATGTCTGGGCGTGTGGTGCGGCTGGATGTCGACGATGCGGGGGTTTTGCGGGATGTGGATACGCCGGGGGATTTGCGGGGGGTGGGGGCGGGTTAGCGGGGCTGAAGTGGTGGTTGGGACCGGTCTCGTTTGGCCGGCAACCACGGGTAGTGTGGAGTCGGCGGGTAGCGTGGAGTCAGCGGTGCGGAGTCGGGCGGTTGTGCGGAGCCGGGCGGTTGACTTCGGAGCTGCGTTGGGCGTTGGGCGTTGGGCGTTCGGCGCAGGGCGTTGGCCCCTGCCCGCTGTGCGCTCGCCGTGAGCCTTGGCGTGCAGCAAACCGCAGGCTTGCGTCGACCCAGGCTTGAGCGCATACTGTATATCCATACAGTATTCTTGGACGCGCCACTAGCTGCCGCTCGCCGCGTGCCCCCGGCCGCAACCCTTCGCATGAACCGCATTTCCATTTACCCGTCTTTCAGCGCCTGGCGCGACGCCGCACGCTTGCTGTTGCGGCATGGCGTGCAGCCGGAGCGGATCGAATGGATTGAGTGCCCGGAGACGGCGCAGGAGCCTGCGGGCACCATCGGTTGCAATGGCGCAGGCGCGGCGCTAAATCAGCCGCTTGCCGATGCGTCGGGTGCATCGGGTGCATCGGGTGCGTCGGGTGCGTCGGGTGCGTCGGATGCGTCGGACATGTTGCAAGCCGCGCCCGCGTCGGACACGTCGCACCCGTCTCACGCGTCAGCAACCCCGGACGCAGCAAACGGCCTCGCGGCAACAACCGCCATCCCACGCGAGCTACTCGCCTGGCTGAAAGCAGCCGCCTGTTTCCGCGCGCCCGACCGCTGGGCGCTGCTCTATCGAGTCCTCTGGCGCTGGACGCGCGGCGAACGCGACGTTCTCGACCTCGGCGACAGCGACGGCGCATTGCTCGATCAGCGCGTGCGCGCCGTCGAGCACGAAACCGAGGACATGCTGAACCTGACCTTGTTCAGAAGACGCGATCCGTCGATGGGACCGCCCGAGTTCGTCGGCTGGTACGAACCGCATCACGATCTGCTCGAGTACGCGGCCGAGCGCTTCGCGGCGCGCATGGGCTACTCGACATGGATGCTGGCCACGCCACGAGGCGCCGCGCTCTGGAACGGCATGCTGCTGCACATATCGCAGCCGGTGTCTGAGCACAGCGTCGACGTTCCGACCGAAGACGCAATGACGGGCGAAGCCGTCACCAGCGAGTCCACTGAAGCGCTCTGGCTCGGCTACTACGAGGAAGCCGTCAGCGGCGAGACGCCGCCGGTGCCGCTTCGGTACTGGAGAGCCCCGCCCGAAGGGCCGCCGTTGCCCGCGCAACTCGGGCGCGAGCGCATCTGTCGTCGCGGACAAAACGCTGTCGTGACCGTACCGGCTGCTCCGCCGGCGGAATATTCCGCGCTGACGCCACCGCTGCGCGAGCCCACCGGTCCGCTCGATACCTGCCGACGTTGCGCGTTATGGCGCAACGCGAAGCAGCCGGTGCCGGGTGCGGGTGCGGGTGCGGGTGCGGGTGCGGGTGCGGGTGCGGGTGCGGGTGCGGGCGGCAGCGTGAGTGCCAACGCCGATGCGCATACAAATTCCACTGCCCCCGCCACTCCCCCAATCATGGTCGTCGGCGAGCAACCCGGCGAGTATGAAAACCAGCACGGCGTGCCCTTCACCGGACCGGCCGGTCAGTTGCTCGACAGCGTGCTCGCCCGCGCCGGACTCGAACGCGCGGAGCTCTATCTGACGTATGCGGTCAAGCATTACAAGTGGGAGATCGTCGGGCGGGAGCGCATTCATCGCACGCCCGCGCAACGCGAGGTGGAAGCCTGTCAGTACTGGCTCGAAAAAGAACTCGCGCAGCTTGCGCCGCGGGTGGTTGTCACGTTAGGCCCGACGGCGTTGAAAGCGCTGACCGGCGCGCACGTCAACCTGTCGGAATATGCGGGGCGCACGATCAGTCATGGCGGCTGCGTCATCGTGCCGACCTGGCATCCGGCGTATGCGTTGCGAACCGCCGACGCTCGCTTGCGCGACGACATCGTTGCAAGAATCGCGACTGCGTTCAGGTGGGCGGCGGAACTGGCGGGCGACGCTTCCGAGCGTCGGTGACAACCGCCTAAGCCACGCCATCGCTCGGGCGTGCACAGGCACATGGCTTGCGCAAACACTCATAGCTATGCGTGAGCGCCGCAGAACGGCGAACCGACAGTGAACCGACCGCGAATGAACCGCCAATCGACCGCGAATCAACCGCGCAACTCGTTCCAATTCCGCCTAAGCTGATGTGACGCCGCGATTGTCACGCAACGCTACGCCGTCGTTGAAGCGGCGCACGCGTTCGAAACCACCGACTGCCCATGAGCGAAACCAGCCCGCGCCTGTTCATCGTGTCACCGCATTTCGACGACGCCGTCTTCAGTTGCGGCGCATTGCTCGCTGCGCATCCGGACGCCGCGGTCTGCACGGTATTCGCCGCGCCGCCCGAGCATACGATGCACACCGAATGGGATGAAAAGTCGGGTTTCGTCAACGCCCACGAAGCGATCCACGAGCGCACGTTCGAAGACAACCGCGCGCTCGAATTGCTCGACGCGATTCCGCTGCGCATGCCGTTTCGCGAAAGCCAGTATTCCGATTCGCCGTCCATCAGCAAAATGGCGGCCGCCCTCGAGGAAACCATCTATCGAACCACGGCCAACACGTTGCTGATGCCGCTCGGGCTGTATCACGACGATCACGTGCGCGTGTTCGAAGCGTGCTGCGAGATCCTGCCGCGGCTGTCGCATCTCGCCTGGTTCGGTTATGAGGAAGCGATTCACCGGCGCACGCCGGGGGTCGTGCAGGCGCGCCTCGCCGATCTCGCGCAGCGCGGCATCGTGGCGACGCCGGCCAATCCGAGCGCCGGCCACACGATCGACATGCAGCGGCGCGCGCAGATCAAGCGCGAAGCCGTTCACGCATACCAGAGTCAGTTGCGGGCGTTCGGGCCGGGCAATTACGACGACGTCTTCGCCACCGAGCGCTACTGGCAACTGAGCGTGGGCCGTCGCGTGAAAAGGTAGCGGAACACGCGAAAAACACAGCGGGAAGCGTAGGCAAAAACGCAGGCGAAAGCGCCGACAAAAAGCGCCGCCGCGAAATCCCGCCCGACAGCAAAACCGCCTACCCTTGAAGTGAACCGCACGCGCCGTCGCGCTATCGCACAACTCTCAACCACAGGTGATGCAATGAGCTACGACATGCATACGAGCCCGATCCCCGATCCCAACGCCGACCCGACGCGCGACCCGGAAGGCGATCCGCTGACACCGCCGTCGCCCGGTCATCACAACGACGAACCACAGCGCCCCGAAGGACCGCCCGACAAAGACCCGGTGTGAGCCGCGAAGCGTTAGCAAATCAGCCGCGAACCGACAGCCGCGTGCATAAACCGCACACGACATGCGGGCACGCGACGGCGGCACGGCGGCACACCCGCACCGCAATCAGTTCGTCAGTTCGCTGAAGCCCTGCAACAGCCGGTCGATGTCGGCGGCGTGGATGTCACCCATCGTCGAGATACGGAACAGTTCCGCCGACAGCCCGCCCTGCCCGGCATAGATCACGAAGCCGCGCGCCTTCAGCGCGTCGTGCAATTGCGGATACGTGACGCCGTTCGGCAGCCGGTACGCGCGCAACACGACCGACGACTCCTGCGGCGCCAGCACGCTGCCGATGCCGCGCTCGGCCAGCCCCGCGCGCGCCTGCTCGGCGAGCGCCGCATAGCGCGCATGACGCGCGCGCCAGCCGCCTTCGTCGGCGATTTCGCGCAACGCTTCGACCAGCGCGTAGTACGCGTGAACCGACGGCGTGAACGGCGTATTGCGCTGATCCTGCAGGCGCGCGAGCCGTCCGAGGTCGAGGTAGTACGTGCGGCTCGCCGCCTGTGCAAGCGCCGCACGGCGCACCAGCACGAACGACGCGCCCGGCACGCCGTGCAGGCACTTGTTGGCCGTCGCGGCGACGGCGTCGAGACTCGTATCGGCGAAGTCGATCGCCTCGGCGCCGAAGCTGCTCACGCCATCAACCAGCAAACGCAGACCGCGCGCGCGGCACAGCGCACCGAGCGCGGCGAGATCGTTCAGCCGTCCGGTCGTCGTTTCATGATGGATCACCGCGACGTGCGTGAACGCCTTGTCCGCGTCGAGACGTTCGGCGATTTTCGCGAGGTCTGGCGCCTGCATCCAGTCATGCTTGAGCGCTTCATGTGCAATGCCGTATTGCGCGGCGATCTGCGCGATACGCTCGCCGTACACGCCGTTTTCCACCACCAGCAGCTTGCCGTTTTGCGGCACCAGCGCGGCCGTCATGCTTTCGACGGCGGCCGTGCCCGAACCCGTCATCAGCACCGCTTGCCATTCGCTCGCGTCGAGGCCGTAAAGGTCGACGAGACGCGTGCGCGCCTCTTCCTGCAAATCGAAAAACTCGCTTTCGCGATGGCACAGGTCCGTCTGCAACAGGCTGTTGCGAACGCGTTCGGTGAGCGTCACGGGGCCGGGATTGAGCAGCAGCATGGGCGCGTATTCCTTTGACTTCAGGCGGCGCCGATGTGACGCATCAAACGCGTTTTCACATCGGGCGGAGTGATGGTGGGACGCGGCAAGCCGTCAGGCGTGCCGCGACGAATGACGAGGCGCGCAAAGCGCGGACCGTCGAGCGGCGCGGATTCGAACAGCGCGTCGAGCACAGCGGGATCGTCGCTTTCGACCGCCGACGCATAGCCGCACGCCGCCGCGACGCCCGCAAACGAGACCTGCGGCGACACCGTCGCCTGCCCGCCCGTGGAGTCGTGCGCGCCGTTATCGAGCAGTACGTGCGTGAGATTCGACGGACCGTAAGCGCCGATTGTCGCGAACGCGCCCATGCGCATCAGCGCCGCACCGTCGCCGTCGAGCGCGACCACATGCAGGTCCGGACGCGCGAGCGCGAGACCGAGTGCGAACGGCGTGACACAACCCATCGAGCCGACCATGTACAACTGGTTGGGACGATCGTCGATCGCGTAAAGCTCGCGTCCGCAAAAACCGGTCGACGCGAGCACGACCGTCGATTCGAGCGGCGTGTGCGCGATCACCTTCTTCAACGCGTCATGACGCGACGCGAGTTCGCTCGCCGCCACGCCGGTGAATTGCGAACGCGGCGCGACCGGCGCACGACGCGCGCCCGCATCGCCCGCCTTCAATTCGTATGGCGCGACGCTGCCCTTTTGCATCACGAGCGCGTACGGGCGGCCCGTTTGGTCCATATGGGCGATCGCGCGATCCAGCGTGGGGCCGATTGCGTCGGCTTCGGTCGGAAACGTCTCCCACGGAATTTCCATCGTGTCGAGCATCGCGGGCGTGACCGGTCCCATCAACGCGTGCTGCGGTTCGTCGGCGACGCCGGGTTGGCCGCGCCACGTGACGATCAGCAATTGCGGCAAACGGAAGGTCCACGTGAGCGACGTCAACGGACTCACGGCGTTGCCGAGGCCCGAGTTCTGCATCATCGTGATGCCGCGGCGGCCGTTGCGCGCGCCGAGAGTGACGCCGCCGATCAACGCAACCGCATCGCCCTCATTCGCCGCCGACACGTAGTGCAGCGACTCGTCCTGCAACACGTAGTTGATGAACGGCGTCAGATACGAGCAAGGCACGCCCGCATACCAGTCGAAGCCGCGCTCGCGCGCCGCCTCGACAAACTGTGCTGCTTCGATCATTGCGCCGCTCCGCTCGCTGCGTCGGAGGCCGCACCGCCGACCGATGCCGCGAGCGGCGTCTGTCCGTGCGCGAAGTCGCCGGCGCGGCGGAAGTCTTCGAGATCGTTGACGCCGCGCCAATGGCCGTGCACGTATTGCACTTCGATCGACTCGCCTGCTTCGATCAGCGCGTTCAGCAACGCGGGCATGTCGAGCGATGCAAAGTCGGCGCGCGCCTGCAATTGCGCCATGACAGTCTGCAGACGCTCGCGGCCTGCGCCACGCACGTTGAGCAAACCGACCCAGCGGCCATGCGGCGTTTGTGCGGCGATCGCCGCCGACGCCTCCTGTCCGCTCGACACATGGCGCAATACGACCTTGTTGCCGAACAGGCCGCGGTCGTCGGAAGCCGAGCACCACGCGAAGTCGCGCACGCTGGCGTTTTCCGCATCGGTCAGCGAAGAATCGACGACCACGCTGAAGGCCGCCTCGCTCTCCACCAGATCGCGCAGGATGTAGCTGCGGAACAGCAGATCGCCGTACGAGATCACGGTGTCGCCCGAGAGCTTGTCGAGCGCGCACGCGAGCGACGCGAGTTCGCCGGTTTGCTCGTGCTTGTCATTGACGACGAGCTTGATGCCCGCCGTATCGATTGCATCGGCGCGATAACCGCCGACCACCGTGATGTCGTTGACGCCCTGCTTCTTGAACGCGTCGACGAGCCAGCGCAGCAGCGGCTTGCCCGCAACCGGCAGCATCACTTTCGGACGGTCTTCGGTGACGGCCTCGAGGCCCTTGCCGCGGCTCGCCGCGAGCACGACCGCGGCGCCTGCCGCGCGGCCGCTCGACAGATAGCGGTCTTCCGCTTCCGAATACTCGTCGGCGTCCTGCAAACGGAAAATTTCGTTGACCGCGGCGATGCGGTCTTCCACGTTGACGAGCGTTTGGCTCGTGTGGATTTCTTGTGCGACCGCCTGCATCGCCGACGTGGCCGCGCGAATCAGATGGTTCGCCCAGATCACGGTGCTGATGCCGGCTTCGCGGAACACTTCGGTCGGCGTGCTGTAGTACTTGGTCGGCACGATCACGAGCGGCCCGCGGCCCGCCCACTCGCGCGCGAACTCGAGAATTTCGTCGGGGCGCGAGAGCTTGCTGTGAATCAGGATCGCGTCGGCGCCGGCGCGGCGGTAGGCTTCCGCGCGGCGCAGCGCTTCTTCCATGCCCCAGCCGGCAATCAGCGCTTCCACGCGCGCGACGATCGAAAAATTCTCGTCCGATTGCGAGTCCTTGCCGGCCTTGATCTTGCCGCAGAATTCGTCGATGTCGGCAAGCGGCTGCGCCTCGCCGTTGATGAAGCTATTGGTCTTCGGGAACTGCTTGTCTTCGATGCACACGCCGGCGATGCCGCGTTGTTCGAGCTTGCGCACAAGGCGGCGCACGTTGTTGAAGTTGCCGTAGCCGGTGTCGCCGTCGAGCAGGATCGGCAGATCGCTTGCGTCGGCCATGAATTCGAGGTTGTCGACGACCTGGGTCCAGCTTGCCTCGTTGTTGTCGCGCACGCCGAATTGCGCGGAGATCGCGAGGCCCGAGCCCCAGATCGCCTTGAAGCCGGCTTCGCGGACGATGCGCGCGGAGAGGCCGTTATGCGCCTCCATCATGAATTCGAGTTCGCTGCTGACAAGCATCTGGCGCAGACGTGCGCTGCGTGAAGAAGAGACGAAGGCGGGTTCGCGGGCGTTCATATTCTGTACTCCTGGTGGCGGGCTTATTGGCGGGGCCTGCTTGCGGGTTTATCGGCGCTCTTTTTGCCCGGCTGGCGACTGGAAAATGGCGACTATAGCGGAATTTTCATTTAGTCGTCATTTAGACGGCTGTGCTTTTGCTGTATTGCTTTTAAGTGGAGAAATGTGTCGATTTTTGCAGCGCAGGCGCGCTGGCAAGCGCTTTGGAATTGAGTGGCGTTTTGTGGTTTATTGATGCGAAGGCTTGCCGGGTTGGGTTGGTGCGCGTCGTCGCGGAATTAATTCCATTTCTCGGCACCGGCTTTTTATTAATCAGAGAATCGTCGCTGCGAATAATGCTTTTTATTAACTGCGCAGAATTAAATAAATGCTTTCGCATCAGGTGCATTACCTCCGCCCACACCCTTTAATCAGACGAAACGCGCCTGGCAAAGGGTTTCCCCTGCCCTCATGAGCAAAGTGAAACCTGCCGTAAACAGAGTCAGCGAGAAGCACACAGCCCAATCCGATCGACCCTTTGCCAAGCACCACTCTTTGCTATGACTCTGAACAAAAAATTAGCCTCAATGATCGCCGTCCTGTGGTTCGGCCTGATTCTGATCGGCGGCTTCGGCGCATGGCAAAACCGTGCGTCGATGGTTAGCGACCGGCGCGACCAGCTCACGTCGCTGATCGATCAGGCGAACCACGTGGTCGCCCGTTACTACGCAATGGCGCAACAGCACGCCATCACCGAAGACGAAGCGAAGAAGCAGGCGCTCGCCACGCTCGAATCGATGCGCTACGGCAAGGACGGCTACATCTCCGTGAACGACTCGCAGCCCGTGATGCTGATGCATCCGTTCAAGAAAGAGATGGTCGGCAAGAACCTCGCGCAGTTCGCGGATCCGGCGGGCAACCATCTGTTCGTGGATATCGTGAACGCGGGCAATCACGAAGGCGGCGGCTTTGTCGACTACCTGTGGGCGAAGCCGGGCAGCGAGAAACCCGTGGCGAAGACCAGCTATTCGCAGCACTTCCAGCCGTGGGACTGGTATGTCGTCACCGGCATGTACATGGACGACGTGCAGCGCGCGTTTTACGCGAGCCTGTTGCGCTGGCTCGCGATCACGGTTGCGCTCGGCGGCATCGCCACGGGCATCATGCTGCTCGTGTTGCGCAGCGTGCGCCGCTCGCTCGGCGGCGATCTGGAAGTGGCCGTCGAACATGCGCAACTGATGGCGGGCGGCAATCTCGCCGTGCGCGTGCCGGTCAAGGACAACGACGCCGGCAGCTTGCTGCATGCGTTGCAAACCATGCAGGCCGGTCTTGTCGATACCGTTTCGCGGGTGCGCGCCGGTACGGAAAACATCAACGTCGGCGCGAGCGAAATTGCCGCCGGCAACACCGATCTGTCGCAACGCACGGAGGAACAAGCCGCGGCGCTGGTGCAGACGGCGTCGAGCATGGATCAGATGACGGTCAACGTGAAGCAGAACGCGGACAGCGCGCAACAGGCGGCAGAACTGGCGGGCCAAGCCGCCGACGTCGCCACGCGCGGCAGCCGCGTCGTCGACGACGTGGTTCGCACGATGGGCGAGATCACGACCAGCTCGCGGCAGATCGGCGACATCATCGGCGTGATCGACGGCATTGCGTTTCAGACCAACATTCTCGCGTTGAACGCGGCCGTCGAAGCGGCGCGCGCGGGCGAACAGGGACGCGGCTTCGCCGTCGTCGCCGCCGAGGTGCGCAGCCTCGCGCAACGCTCGGCCACGGCCGCGAAGGAAATCAAGGCGCTGATCGAAACGTCGACGACCACGGTGGAAGCGGGCGCGTCGCTGGTTGCCAACGCGGGCTCGACGATGGGCGAGATCGTGCAGTCGGTGCGTCGCGTGAACGAGATTCTCGAGGAAATCAGCAATGCGTCGCGCGAGCAAAGCGCGGGCATCGAGCAGGTGAATCGCGCGGTCGGCGAGATGGATCAGGTCACGCAGCAGAACGCGGCGCTGGTCGAGGAAGCCGCCGCGGCCGCGCATTCGCTGAAGGATCAGGTGGGCGTGTTGCGCGAGGCAATCTCGAGCTTCGCGTTGCCCGCGTGAAGGCGCACGCACGAAGGAGCGCATGAAGGCACGCGTGAAAAAGAAGGCGCTCGACAGGCAGCGAGCGCCTCTTTAACACGCCGCGTCGAAATCGACGCATCAATCGAACGAAATGAGCCGCGCGGATTTTCAAGTCCGCGCGGCTTTTTTTACGTCTGTCGCGCGTGTTGGCTTGCGCTAATCTCGCATACAGATTACGTTCTCATTACAATGAGCGCTGCCGTAAGTTAATCCGCTGTCAGTCGGACCGCCATGATCCCGAAGAAAAAATCCCCGTCGCGCGATTCTTATGCGCCCGTCGCGAAGAACCAGTTGCTGGTTGCGCGTCTGCCGATGTGGCGCTCGAAGTTCATCGTCGTGCTGGTGTTCGCCGCGTTTGCCGCGCTCGCGGGCCGCGCGTTCTGGGTGCAGGTGGTGAACCGCGACTTCTATGTCGATCAGGGGCAAAAGCGCTATCAACGCACGATCGAACTCGACGCGACGCGTGGGCGCATTGTCGACCGCAATGGCTCGATGCTCGCCGTCAGTCTCGCGACTTACGAGATTTGGGCAACGCCGAAGCTGCTCGACGAAGCCGCGCTGCCGCCGCTTTCGAAACTGCTCGATCTGCCGCTCGCGGAACTGCGCCGCCGCTTGAACGGCGACAAGACGTTCGTGCTGCTCAAACGCCAGGTGGACGCGGACACGGCCGGGCATCTGTCCAAGCTCGGACTCGCGGGCATCACGCAGATCGCGGATTCAAAGCGTTTCTACCCGGAAGGCGAATCGGCGGCTCACGTGGTCGGCTTTACGGATATCGAGGACAACGGCCAGGAAGGCGTCGAGCTTGCCGCCAACGAACAGTTGCTCGGCGTGCCGGGCCATCGCGAAGTGATTCGCGACCGGCTTGGCCGCGTGGTGTCGGAAACACGGCCGCTCGTGCCCGCGCAGAACGGCGACACGATTCATTTGACAATCGATCGGCGCATCCAGCAACTCGCGTATGCACAGTTAAAGGACGCCATCGCGAAGCATCGCGCGGAAGCGGGCAGCGTGGTCGTGCTCGACGCGCGCAACGGCGAGATTCTCGCGCTTGCCAACTATCCGAGCTTCGATCCAAACGATCGCGCGCGCCTCACGGGCCGGCAGTTGCGCAATCGCGCGGTGGTGGACACGTTCGAGCCTGGCTCGACGATCAAGCCGGTGGTCGTCGCGTTGTCCATCGACGAAGGCAAGGTGCGGCCGCAAAGTGTGATCGACACGGCGCCTGGCTGGTACAAGATCGGCCCCGCGGTGATCCACGACACGTCGAATCACGGCGCGATGACCGTCGCCGAGGCGGTGCAGAAGTCGAGCAACATCGCGCTCGCCAAACTCGCGCTCAATCTGCCCGCCGAAAAAATCTGGGCCAAATATCAGGAGTACGGACTCGGCATGCGGCCCGAGCTGACCTTTCCGGGCGTGGCGTCGGGCAAGGTGCGTCCGTACAAACGCTGGCGTCCTATCGAGCAGGCGACGATGGCTTACGGCTATGGGCTCTCGGCGTCGCTGCTGCAGATCGCGCAGATCTACACCGCCTATGCCGGCGACGGCACCATGCACCCGGTGCGCCTCGTACGCGAGAACATCGATGCCGCGGCCGCCGCTTCGCAAACGGGCCATGCGGTCACGACGCCGGCCACCGCGCGCGCGATCCGTTCGATGCTCGAAATGGCCACAGGCGACGGCGGCACGGGGCGCGCCGCAACCGTCGAAGGCTATCGCATCGGCGGCAAGACGGGCACTGCGCGCAAGCAGGTCGGCGCGTCTTACGCGAAGAACCGTTATCGCGCGCTCTTCGTCGGCATGGCGCCGATGAGCGACCCGCGCCTGATCGTCGCGGTGATGATCGACGATCCGGCCGGCAAGGCGTTTTATGGCGGCACTGTCGCAGGGCCGGTGTTCAGCGCGGTAACGGGCGGCTCACTGCAACTGCTCGGCGTGCCGCCGGATGCGCGAGGCGTCGACGGACAAAACGCCGCACACGCATTTGCGCCGTCTTAAGTCTCGCTTAATTCTTTGCTGCAACCATGCGGCTCAACATCCCCTGTTGAGCCGCCAGATCATCGGCGGCGTTTTTTTCAGCGATGTTGCCGACGCGCAAAAGAAAGACTCCATGCCTGCGAAAAAGAAGGAGGACGAACCATGGTTGAGGACGCGGTGTTCGAGCATCTGCGCGCCATGCCTGGCAACGAATGGGTCGGGCAGATTCACTCATGCAAGGTCTCCGACCCGCTGCAGCCGCCCTGGGGACGTTCATACCGGCTTGTCGAATGGACGATGAAGCACACGCCCGAAGCGAGCCGCCGCGTAGTGCCCGCCGAGAGCACGCCGCTCGAGATCGCCCAGGCTGTCGTCTCGCATGTGCCGGGGCGGCGCTTCTGTCAGCACGGCGACGAATAGCAGAAGTCCAACGCGTCTTCGAGCCGGTCGTTGCCCCAGAACATTTCATCGCCGATAAAGAACGTGGGCGCGCCGAAAATGCCTTTGGCCGCGGCCGCTTCTGTCTGTTCACGCAGACGCAGCTTGTTCGCGTCGCTTTGCGCTTCAGCGATGATCTGCTGAGCGGGCAAGCCGAGTTTGACGAGCGCTTCGCCCACGACTTCGACGGAACCGATATCGCGGTCATGCACGAAGTTCTGCTGCATGATCTCGCGGCAATACGCAGCGATCCATTCGCGCTCGGCGCCGAGTAACGCGACGCGCATCGCCAGCAGCGCGGCGCGCGGAAAAACGCTCGGACGTGTCAGCGCGATACCGTACTTGCGGCACTGCCGTTCCATATCTTTCCAGACGTAGGCGCCCTTCTCCTTCTGCAAGACGAACGGGGAATTGTCAAAACCCAGCGCGCGAAAAATCGGCCCGAGCAGAAACGGCCGCCAATGAATACGCACGCCTCGCGCAGCAGCCTCAGCCTCGATACGCATCACGCTCAGGTAGCTGTAGTTGCTGCCGAAGTCGAACCAGAATTCGATGTCGCGCGCGGGCGCTGTGGAAGCAGTGGTGGGGTTCATCTCTTCCCTCTTGCAATGTCTGACAGTCGAGCGGCACAAGCGTGCCTATGATGACAGTCTTCGCGTTTCTCAACCGATGGTGAAAGCATGATGCGTTACCCGCTCGATCTGTGTGTCGCCATGCTTCTTGCCGCCGTCGTGATGGGCGCGTCGGTCATGCTGGCGCTGAATTGAAGCTCCGGGCAAACGCTACGCGCGCCCGCGAAAAGTCGCGATATACTGTACGTATATACAGTACTTTTCGTATGAGCAATGCGTCTTCCTCCCTTCGAGCCTCCCACGCTTGCCGAGCTGCGCGCCTTCTGGCGCGCGCGTGACGAGCGCGCGGTGCAGCGGCTCATCCTCGAAATCCAGCGGCAGCGGCTTACGCTGCTCGAACTGCGCAATCTGATCGACTGCGGCGTGCAGCAGGCGCGCGCCGCGGACCGCACGCTCGTCGAACGCGGCGAACCGCTCATGACGCTGCGTATCCGCCTCGCGCAGGAAGTACTGCGCGTCGGCGAAATCGACGATACGCGGCAAATCAGCCGCGCAGAGCAGGAAAGGCTCGCGGTGCGAACTCAGGAACAGATCGAATACGCGCGCGAAGGGCGTTTGCGAAGACAGCGCCGCAACATCTAGCCGTCGCGGCGCGCGGCCGCCCGCTTAGCGCGTTTGCGTCGCTACGCGCAGGCCGAGCGATATGAACAGCACGCCGATAATCTTGTTCTGCCAGCGGCGCAACCACGTCAGGCGTCCGACGAGTCTGCCGAGCGGGCGGATCGTCAACACGATCAGCGTCGTGTAAAGCGCGCTCATGCCGACGAAAATCAGGCCCAAGGTGGTGAACTGCAAGAACGTCGAACCGTGCTCGGGATGCACGAACTGCGGCAGAAACGCGAGAAAGAAGAGCGCGGTTTTCGGATTGAGCACTTCGGCGGGAATGGCCTGAAAGAACGCTTTCGACGCCGACACAGGTGCGCTCGCAGGCATCTCGCCGCTCGCCGGTTTTTCGCGCAAGGCCCGAATGCCGAGATAGACGAGATAAAGCGCGCCGATCCACTTGACGGCGTTGAAGGCGAGCGCCGACGTCATCAGCAACGCTGAAAGACCGACTGCCGCGCCGAGCGTATGAACGAAGTCGCCCACCGCAATGCCGAGGCCGGTGAAGATGCCGGCCTTGCGTCCTCCGTGAACCGTGCGTGTCAGAACCAGCAGGACCGCAGGCCCCGGAATCAGAAAAAGACCGAGTACGACGGCGACGAAGGTGCCTAACGTGGACAACTCGAGCATGCTGTTCATTCTGTCTCCTGGCGGTTTCCTGCTGATTGGCGGTTCCGTTCAATTCGTGCTCCGCAAAGTGTACCGCGCTCGCGCTTGTGCCTGCTTGCGGTTGCGTTGGTGCTTGCGTTCGCGCTTGCACGACAGCCCGCATCGCAAAGTCGCTATGATTCGAGTCTGGGCCGAAAGCCGGCTCCGACGTTTTTTATCGCAGGCTATTGAGCGGAATTTCCAGGTGACTTACACGTTGTCGGCGCGGCACATCCACGAACTCGAGATTCGCAAGAGCCGGTTTATTGCGTATGCGATACCCGTCGAGGATCGCGACGCCGCGATGGACGAACTGCGCCGTCTGCGCGACGAGCATCCGGCCGCGACGCATGTGTGCTGGGCGTTGCTGGCAGGCGGCCAATCAGGCATGTCCGATGACGGCGAGCCGTCCGGCACCGCGGGCCGGCCGATTCTCGAAGTGTTGCGGCATCACGATCTGGACGGCGTGCTGGCCGCCGTCGTCCGCTATTACGGCGGCGTGAAGCTCGGCGCGGGCGGCCTCGTGCGCGCCTATACGGACGCGATCGCCTCCGCGCTGCTGGACGCGCCGCGCGTCGAACGGATTGCTCAAGGATCGCTGATCGTCGAAGTCGGTTACGCCGACGAAGCCAAGGTGCGTCGCTGGATCGAAGCGGAAAGCTACGCGCTCGCCGATACCGCGCACGCAATGCTCGTGAAAATGACGGTCCGTTTGCCGGTCAATAAAATCGACGACGCGCGCCGCACGTTGGTCGATATGACGCAAGGCAAGGCCGGCTTCTTCTGATAGCGGCGCGTTCGAGTTTTATTTAGAAGATGGCTTGCGAGTGGCCGCTGTTACCATGCTGTTCTCGAACGGCGTATGAATGTACCGCCAGCACGTGCCACCACTTAAAGGGCCACTCCTCTGATCTCGACCGCCGCTTGTCCCCACGCAGCGCCCGAATCGGCGCGGCATCGTTCGCTTGTGCCGCATCTTGGGCGCCCGTCAGCGTCTATACGAATCACAATGCTCAAGGGCTGCGGCGCCGTCGCGCTGCCTTTGATGCTGTCGGCCTGCTCATGGTCGTGGTTCGGTCTCAACAGTCATAGTGCGCCGCGCGCCGCCGCTTCGTCCACGGGTTGGCTCAGCGTCGCGCCCGCGCGCGACTTCGCCTACATGCCGGCTGTCGATGGCCGCGTGTCGCCGAACCGCATCGAAAATACGGCGATGACCGTGGTCGTGCTGAAGAACGACATCAGCGAGACCGTGCGCGAGAGTGTGGCGAGCCGCCTGAAGGTGGTGGGCTTTCATCTCGACGACAGGCGCAAACTGCTGAGCGGCAGCATCGAAAAGTTCAGCGTCGACGACGTTCGCACGCCGGCGCTCTGGACTCTGCAGATGCGCTATGTCGTGACCGACGCCGTCACGCACAAGGTCGTGTTCTCGACCACCAAGACCGTCAAACGGAAGTCGCCGAAATTCACCAGCAACACCATTGCGATCGAGGACACGGTCAAGCTCAGCGTCGACGCATTGGTGAAGGACGCCGGGTTCATCAACGCTGTGAACTAGCGGGCGCGACGTAGACGTATACGTTTTACTGTGCAACGCACGGTAGCGGAGATACCAGGAGAGGCGCGCCGCCCGTTTCGCTACAATCGGAAGCAGCACATGCCGCTGCTTTTTTGCTGCGCTCTTGTGCGTGCCGCGCCAACCGCGCCGGCGCCCATGAGCACTCACTCCGCGAGGCTCCATGTCCACTACCGCCTGGCTCTTTTTTCTTCCCGCCTGCTTCGCGATCAATCTCGCGCCCGGGCCGAACAATCTCCTATCGATCAACGTCGCCGCGCGGCACGGCTTCATGACGGCGTTCCTCGGCGGCGCGGGACGGCTCGTCGCGTTCGCGGCGATGATCGTGCTGGCCGCGACCGGCCTCGCGGTCGTGCTGCATGCGTCGGCGTGGTTCTTTCTCGCGATCAAACTGGCCGGCGCCGCGTACCTGATCTGGCTTGCCATTCAACTCTGGCGCAGCGACGCGCCGGCCATCGACACCACGCAGGAACAGTGCGCATCGCTCGCGACCGTCGCGCGGCGCGAGTTTCTCGTGGCCGCCGGCAATCCGAAGGCGATCCTCGTGTTCACCGCGTTTTTACCGCAATTCGTCGACATCGCGAAGCCGATGCTGCCGCAATTCGCCGTGCTCGGCGCGAGTTTTCTCGTGCTCGAATGCGTGGCGATCGCGCTCTATTCATGGGCCGGCATGTATCTCGGCAAGTGGCTGGTGCGCGCACGGGTGAGGCGGTGGTTTAACCGATGCTGTGGGGCGTTTCTGGCTGCGATGGGGGTGGGGTTTTTGATGGTTAGGCGGGGTTAGGGCGGCGTTGAGATGCGGGTCGGAGGAAACACGGCCAACGGCGACCGTGTTCCGACATAACTACATTCCGGATCGAATTGCCGGATCACGGCAGCCGGATGCGCCTAGCCTATCCCACGACCTCGTCGGAAAGCGGCAACCGCGCGTGTCCGCCATTGCCGACGTCTGCGATGAAATCAGTGAACCGGTCGCGATACCACTCGGCGTCGCCATAGCGCGCTTTTGTCGTCTCTCGCGTAAGAAGCCGGGCGACATGATCGACGCAGACGTCCTCGACCGGCAGCGGCTCATGCGGACCCGGTAATGCATTGTCGCGCAGGAATTCCGCACACTTTGGCTGGTAGCAGAACAGCATTGTTGGAACGTCATACACAAAGCTGACGATCGCGCCGTGCAGTTTCGAAGTAACGACACAGGCCGCTGCGGCGAGTAGATCCACGACCGCTGTGACCGAGTCCCCGTATCGAAAACGCTCCACCGAAACGTTCGACGGAGAGAACAGGCGAGCGATGTCTCCTGTCACCGCAACACTTTCTTCGTCCAGCGAGACAAATAGCACTTCATCCACAAGCCGCTGGCTGTCGACGTACGCAAGTATCGCAAGCACCGCGTCAGTATATTGGCGCAGGTGAATGGACACGATCAGCGTTCGTCTATCAGACGGTCTGCGCTTTGGCGTGTAGATCGCAGGCAACGCAAAAGCAAGATCCCTGAGATTGACGGGCGCCGATCCTGTCACTTCGGCGACGAGGCGAACCGACGCTTCATCGCGCACGGCCACGTATGGTATGTCGCGAAGGACAGCCTCGAATGCGCTTCGCCGCTCTGCCGATGCAAACGGTCCGACCGAAACGCCAAGCGCTGCGACTGGCTTGCTGAGCCGCCGGCCCAAACGAACGATCAGCTTCGCAAAGGACAGCGAAGCGTTAGCACCAAATAGCGAGCCTCCACCGAAAATGGCCGCCCGCGCAGACAACATCGCTGCAACATAAGTGACCGAGCGTACCGCGGCACCGACTCCGCCTCTTCGCATCCAGAGGCCACGTGCCCCCGGCAGATGGAACGAGTGCGTCAACTCTTGCGCCGGTGAAGCGCCCACGATCAACGGCTCGATGCCTCGTGCCCGAAGCGATATGGACTGCAACAGATATCCGAACAGGTCGTCGCCGAAGTTGCGCCTTCCATAGAATCCGAAGAAAGCAATGCGGGTCGTGCGGCTACCCGATGCGCGAGCTGTGCTGCGGCCAGGTCCGCCCTTATTGCACCCATTCGATTGCGCGGCGGCCGGCGCCGCTACGTCGAACTCGTTCATTTCAAGACCTCTGTTGAAAGTGCGCGAGTCAGGGCCGGCGAATGATGAGCATGCACTGGCGACAGCAGACGCCGGTAAATGCCGACGTAAGAGCGAAACAATCGGGCGTCGCCGAACCGGGCAAGCGCATGCTTCGCCGCCGCCGTGCCCATTCGTTCGCGCAATTGCGGGTCGTCGATCAATCGACGTGTGTAATGCTCGAGCTCCGCATCGTTGCTTGCGAGGAAGCCGGTCACGCCGTGGACGATGACATCCCGATTGCCGACGATGCGACTAGCGACCGCCGGCAGCCTCGCCGCCTGCGCCTCTATCAGCGCAATCGGCATGCCCTCCCATAGCGAAGGCAAAACGAAGATGTCGCATTGCTGAAGCGCTCGCCTGAGTTCCGGCGCCGCAATCCATCCACTCAACTCAACAACCTCGCGATCGATCCAGCGATCAATCGCTTCCGCTTCGCCATCGCCATACCACACAGCACGGACGCTGGATGTTCGCGCGAGACGTTGGGCAAGCTGCGTGAATCGCCACGGCGCCTTCTGATAGGTAACGCGCGCCGACGTGCATACGACGACCTGCTCGCGAGTTTGTCTCGTGGTGTCGGCCTCGAAGTCATCGAGCTTCACCGCGTTCTCGACAAGGCTCGTGCGTTGCGGATTCGAAAGCAACATTCGCGCGTAACGCCATTCGCTTTTTGAGCATGCAACGATGTGCCCGCCCATTGCATGCAGCGTCCGTTCGATTAACAGGAACAGCTTTGCCTTTAACGCAGACGTGTCCTCTTTCAGAAACGCAAACCCGTGCGGCGAATAGATCGTGCACCCGCTTAGTCCGAGCAACCGCGTGGCGATGCGGCCTAGCGCCGCCGCCTTCGACGAGTGGAGATGAACAATGTCGGGCCGCTCCCGAAACAGCTCGACGAAAAGCCTGCCCAGACTCGAGAGGTCGCGAACTCCTATGGCAGTTTGCATTTCCACGACCCGGCGACGCACGCGCGGATCGAACAACTTATTCAGCGTTGCGTTAAGCGGCGTATCTTTGCGCACGGAATGGAGCACAACGACGTCATCGCCCGCAGCGGCCTGACGATTAGCTAGAAGAACCACGCAATGCAGCACGCCGCCACCCAGCGCTTCTGTTACGTGTACGATTTTTTGCCGCAAGATCACTACTCCATATTCTGCAATTCTGGCGCTGCGCGATAAGGCAGGAATGGCGATGCGCCACGGCCTTCTTCATCGCTCATGTTGTGGATTCGTCCCGCGAGTGCGATGAGACCGATGGCGAACAGCCACGCCGCCAACCTTGTGTTCATCCGCCCCGTCGGCGGAGCAAACTGACGCCAAAGCACAACCAGCATCAGATAGACGAGAATCAGCTGGAAGCGGATGCCCGCATACGTGACCTGTGTCATGCCGTAAAGCGCCGCTGCCAGCACGGCAAAAATCATCCAGCCGACGGGTGGAATCGCGAACTGCCGCCGATGCATGACCATGACGCCCAGCATGAGCAACTGGATCAACAGGAACAGCAATCCAGACGTTGCATTGGGCGCTTCGATGCCGGTGTAAAGACTCGTCTTGTCGGCGAGGTAGCCTGGGACCAGCAACGACCCGCCGGCGACAGCTAACGCCGCACCGACGAACGTGATCGTGTGCCCGCGCCGCGTGGTCGCGACAAAGAGCAGGAACAGCAATGCCGATGAGAAATGCACACACGTCCCGACCACCGCGAAGATGAAATACCGAAGCGGCTTTCGCTGCGGCGAGAAGCGCGTGGCCAGCAGAAAGATCGAAGCCGCAAGGCCGAATCGCATCACGTTCATGGTCAGTTCATAGAACATGCCGGGCACGAGCACGAGGCCGCCGAACCAGATGCCATGACGACTGCGTGAAATGGACCAGAGCAACAGCAGCGCGGTTGTCATCGACACGCTGTTGACGACGAAGCGCGGGTCGGGCTCGATAGCCCAGAGAAGCCTCGCATACGCATTGAACAGCGGCTCGCCGCCATAGCCGTTCCCTTGGCCCAGATCGGCGAACGCCTGGTAGTAGGCGGCCGTGTCGGTGCCGCAATGGCCGCGCAAGACCGCGAGCGCGACCATCGGCAGCGCACACGTCACAATGACAGCGGTGCTGGTTCCACCGTACGCAACGCACAGCGCGACGCCGAGATAGAAGAACAGCAACGGCACAAGGTAGTACGTCATGAGCCGCACCACCCCGCTTGTCGTGTTGCGGGAATCGCCGCTATGCGTCTCACGCAAACCTCCGTGACAGCAGGCAGCGCCGCAGATATTTCGCGCCGCTCAACGCAGAAAAACACAGCCATTCGCCGGGACCGATCACTTGTCGACGGCGCAAGCGCAGGTAGTTGTCCTGCTCGCCTTTCTGGATTTTCAGGAGCTGGGCGCTCAGTCCGGTTTGCGCGCCGAACTGCGCCTTGTAAATGTACGAAAGCGCGAAAGGGAACAGATAGGCCTCGCCTCCCTCCACGAGCACCACTTCCAGCAACATGAAATAGTCTTCGGCGTGGCGCTTGTTTTCATCGAAACGTGCGCCGACGTCCGCGCGCATCAAAATGCTCGAGGGCGTGAAGCGGTTCGAGAACAGAACGCGTCGCCGCGATACGCAGCGCGGGACGGCAACGGCCGGCCACGGTTGAGACGCCAGCAGACCGCCGGCTTCGAGTTGCGCCACGGGATGCCCGGTTATCGCGACCTCCGGATGCGCGCGCATCCACTTGTATTGCGTCGCCATTTTCGCCGGATGCCAGCTGTCATCCGAGTCGAGGAACGCGATGTACGGCAGCGTCGTCGCGGACCATCCGGCGTTACGCGCCGCACCCGGCCCCGCGTTGCGCGGCTGCAGAAGTACGCGAAGCCAATTGCGCGGATAAATCTGCGCCAATTCGCGAAGCAATTCGCGCGTGCCATCCGTGCTGCAATCGTCGACGAGAATCAACTCCTGCGGACGGCATGTCTGCTCGAAGACGGATTGAACCGCACGCCCGATCGTGTCGCGGCAGTTAAAGCACGGAATGATCACGCACACCGGAATCTGTTCCGGAGGCATTGGCGACATGCTGCGGGCATCTGGCCGCGCGTCGATGCCGGATATCGGCTGCTGCCGTTCGCGGAACAGGAAGTGGCGAGCGCACAGCACGGACAGCACCGCCCACACCACTTCGCCCATCACCGAAGCGGCGGCTGCGCCGACAGTGCCCGCGACGAGCACGCCGATGAGTCCAGCGACCACGCTGAATAGCAGTGCGGCGGCGGCGCACCAGTTGCGCACGCGGACCAGGTTGCGGGTCGTCATCACGGACGACGCACAGACCGTTAAAAATCTGAACGGTGTGCTCAGTGCCATGATGACGACCACTTGCACCGCTTGCCCGTATTGCCTGCCAAACACCAGCGGGATGGCGACCGGCGCGAGCAGCGCCGCAACCGCGCCCAACGCGAGACCTGAGACGAACATCCATCTGCCGCCTTCCCGATACATCCGCTCGAGACGTTCGTCGCCCGATGCGGCCCATCGATGAAGACGCGGCATGAGCAGTTTCTGGAACAGAACCGTCGGCAACAGATAAAGCGCGCTAACAATCGTCAACGCGACGCTGTATGCGCCGACGTCCTGAGGTTCGCCCAGGTGCGAGACGATAACCAGGCCGCTTTGGCCGTACGCATAAAACAGCAGGCCGGATACACCGAAGGGCAGCGCGTTGCGCCACAGTTCCATGACGGGCGGCGTCGGCAGTCCTTCGCGCGAAAATCGTTCCGCGAGTTTTGGTCCATGCCCGATCAGGTGCACCGCGCCGCTTCGCAGCGCCGAGACGGACTGCCATGCGCCGAGCGTCACGATGACGGCAATACAGCCAAAGCCGGCCGCGACAATCAGGCTGCTTGCGCCCAACCGCCAGCACACCAGAAGCAACATGAGACGTCCGGCATGCTGTAGTCCTTGCCACATTGCAACCCGGCCGAATTTTTCCTCCAGTTGCAACTTCACCGAGGCGATCTCGATTGCGCCTTGCGTCAGCACCGCCGGCAGCATGAATAACAGCAGTGCACCGGTCTGCGCATCCGGAGTGCCTAGCCATGCCCACAAGGCGGCAGCGAGAAGACACACCAGCGCGCTGCGGGTGACGAAACGCACGGATGCTTCCATCCATCGACTCGCGGACCAGCCCTCGCTGCCGTACGCTTTGAGCCAGAACGACGGCACGCCGAACCCGACCGCCGGCGCAACGATAGTCACGACAGCGAGCGCAGCAGCGAACCGCCCGTAGTCCGCCGGCGACAGAGACCGCGCAAGCACTGCCTGCACGGCGAACGCCAGGCCCGCCGACATCGACGCGCTGACCAGCAGCACCGACGCAGCGCGAGCGTCACGGATGCGCGAATTCATTCTTGCGCTCCGTCCATCATCGGACGCGCATCTTCACCTCGTGAGCGCCCGTAGCGGTACGTGCCATAGGTGGTGCCATTGCGGAAGCGCCCTGCATGACGATCGATTCCGTTGAGCACAACGCCCTTCACCGCAACGCCCACATGCTGCAAGCGGCGCATGCACTCTTCCATTTCCGCAGCCTTCGTGACCGAGGCGCGAGCGACCAGGAAGATGTTGCCGTTTGAATATGGCGCGAGAATCGCCGCATCGGGCACCGGCAACAGCGGCGCGGTGTCGACGACCACGAGGTCGTAGCGCGCGGACAACGCCTTGAAAAGATCGCCTGTGCGTTCACTACCGAGGTGGTCGGCCGCATTCGGCGGCATCGCGCCAGCCGGCAGGAAGTCGAGCGTCGAGCGCTCCAGCTTGCGGATCGACGCGTCCAGTTTGCCCATGTCGGCGATCACGTCGGACAGTCCGACTGCCGAAATGCAGCCGTATGCGCGAGTGAGTCCGCAGCGTCTCAGGTCGCCGTCGACCAACAGCACACGTTTGCCAGTGCGGGCCACGACCGCGGCGACGTTGGACGCGATAAACGATTTGCCCACATTCGGCGACGGCCCGGTGAACATCACGACGTTACCGCCGCCATCGGACAATGAAAACTGCAGCGCAGTGCGCAGACTGCGCAAACTTTCGATTGCCGGATCGGCTGGGTCGATAAAAGCAAGCGGACGCCGCGGACGCGTTTCCCGACCGAAGTATCCAGACCAATGGAATCCGCCCCTGCGTGCCACCGGCACCACGGAGAGCACATCGAGACCTGTGCGCTCCGCCAGTTCGCGGGAATCCGAAATCCCATGGAACAGAAGGTCGCGAATAAACGCGGCGCCGACCGCTGCAAGTAACGCGACGGCGATGACCGCGAGGCACAGCAGAAAACGCCAGAAGCGAACCGGGCGGTCGGGCAACAACGCCTCGTCGAGAACGCGGACGTTGCCGACCCGTCCCACTTGCAGAATCTGCAGTTGTTCGATGTTGTTCAGCAAGCCCACGTATAGATCGTTGCTGATCTTGACGTCGCGCTCCGCCTTCACCACCTGGCGCTGCATCTCCGGCAGGCCGTCGATCTGTTGATTGAGTCCACTCGACTGCGATTGCAGAACTGCTAGCTGTCTATCGAGAGCCGTCACGGTCGGGTTGGTCGGCGCGAAACGCGTCAACGCTTCGGCTTTCTTCTGCTGCAGCGTGGCGAGCCGTATCTCATTGTCGGCCGCTAGTTGCAGTACTTTTTTGGCTTCGCCTTCAAGGTCCACCGATCCAAACTTGCTGCGGATTACCGCATAGGCTTTTTCTGCGCTGTCCAGTCTGTCGCGCAAGCCAGGCACCTGGCCGCGCAGGAACGCGAGCGACCGCGCGGCCTGCTCGGCTTTGCGCGCCTCGTTCTGCTCCAGGTAGTGTTGTGCGAGATGGTTGAGCACCTCGGTGATCCGTACCGGATCGGCGCCGCGCAACTTCACGCGCAGCACGTTGGAATCCTTTCCTTGTTCGCTGATCGAGAGGCTGTCCTGCAGCTTGCCGATCGTCTCGAGGCGCGATTGCCGCGTGAGCTTGAAGCGGGCACCAACCGCAGCATGCAACGCGCCGACGCACAACGTCAGCGGACCGTCATCGGTCATGAAGGTTTCGGTTGCGCCGAGCCGGCCGACCACATCCTGCTTCAACCCAGGTCCGGAGAGCCGGTACGCGCCCGCGTCAGCAACGGTCAACGAGTACGCCGATCCGATCAGTGCGCTGGGCGTGTCGAAGCGTTCGACGTACGCGCGCTCTTCACCCCACGTATAGCCGCCCATGCCCAGCAAACCGGGGCGCGATAATCCCTTGCTGGCGCGTGCGATCGCCCGGCCGACGAGTGGGAAGCGAACTGGCTCGGCTTCGATGTACAGGCCCAACTCGTCGACGACCGCAGCCACGACGAGCCGCGACCGCAGCACCTGCATCTCCGTATCGGCGGAAGACTTGACCTCGAGCATCGACGAAAGGTCCTGACCCAGCAGTGACGACGCGGTACTCGCACTGCTGCTCTCATCGACCTGAGTCACCATGTCCGCCTCGTACTGCGGATCGGAAAGCAGCACCGCGGCAAGGCCGAGAACACACAGCGTGCCGAAAATCCACAGCATCATGTGCCGGTAAAGCAGGAACACATCGAGGATCGCCGCAAGATCGAAATCCTTTTCTGCGTTGGCGGGTTCGTGCAAAGCGTGGGACTGGTTCACTGTGCCACCCCCTCGACGTGGGCCGCGTCATCGCGATGACGATCAGCGGACCGCACGTTGAATTTCCCTAGCCGCTCTACCCAGTAGTCGATACCCACCGTCAAGCTCTCCCTGCACTGGCGAAACGCCGATAGGGACAAGCCCATGGGGTCGTCGATATCCATGTGGTCGAAGCCGCGCACCGGAAATATGCGGCCGCACATCACGGGGAAAAGCGACTCAATGGTTTGCTTCTGCCGCGCGGTCATCGTAAGAATCAGATCTGCCCGGCTTGCCAGTTGCCAGGTCAACTGCCTTGCGCGGTGTTCCCGCATATCGACGCCGACTTCTGAAAGCACCGCGACGGCGTTGCTCGCCGCCGGTTGCCCGACCATCGCCGCAAGTCCGCAGGAATGTACGTGCACGCCCTCGATCTTCTGCTGTAAAAGAGCCGCAGCCATAGGGCTGCGGCATACGTTGCCTTGGCAAACGGTCAAAACGTTGGAGATCATCTGTCTTTGGTTCTGTATTGCGGTGTGCCGAGGAATTCGACTTCGCACACCGGCGTCATGACGAGCGCCATACCGCCAGTTCATCTATTTGCAACTGCCCCGTCCATCCAATGAAAGCGGCAGTGACCATCGCCTGCGTTGCGCCCGCTGGGACGGTCGCTTGCGCGGTCGGCAGTTCATGCGCGGCGCTTTGCGATTCGCTTGTGCTCAATGGAACGCCCGGCGCGGCATCGAAGTGGAACGCGAATTTCACGCGGCCCGTTACACCTGTCGTCGCTGCGCTGCAGGCCACGTTGAGGACGTCGCCCGGTACAACCGGGAAAGCGGCTCGCGTCGCCACGGAGAACCGCGCGTTGCCTGCATCAGGCAAGCTCACGTGGAGAGCCTGCTTTCGTTTCGCCGATGCGCTGACCTGCGTGATCGCAGTGGCGTCCGCAACTGGACCCGCAACCACAATGCTTCCTGCGAGTTCGGCACCTGCGGTCACCGATGCGCTCCAATGGGTGAGCGCGCCTACCGGTGTGCCGGGAGTGTCCAGTTCGAAAAGACTGTCGGCATTGATCACGCTTCCTCGCCAGGGCAGCGCGTGGACTTGCTGGAAGCTCATCGCTGACAGCGACTCCACGGACACTTCGTCACCGATCAAAGCCGTCAGGCTGCCTTGTGCCGGAGATTCGAATCGCCACTCGACGCCGGAAGCAGAAAGCTTCGCTTTGCCCGCCGCCAGTTGACGCGGTGCATTGCTCAAGTCCTTACGCTTCCAGTGCCTCGGCAGCACGATCGAATCGCGGAATACCGTGCGAAGATGCTTGCCCGCCTGCGTGGCATCGACCAGCAAGCCGTCGATACCTTCTATGTGGCAGTGATTGAAGGCGACCGTACCGAAACTCGCATGGGGCCCGAAATGCACGACGTCGCCGTTGAAGTCGAACGAACACGCGTCGAAAACGAAATCCATGCTGTCGGCGTCGATTGCAATGGCTCGCGCGGAACCGGAAAACGTGCAATCGACGAAGGTCATCCGCTCACCGCTGTTGACGCTCTTTCCATCGGCGGATGCGACGCAAATACCATGTTCGCGGTTCTGCTCGAACCGGCACGAATGCCATGCACTCAGATAGGTATTGATGGGATCGATCGCGAGCGCTCCGCGCCAACCGGTGATCACAACGTTGCGGCCGCCCGCGTCTCGTACCTCACCCGAAAACGAGGGCTGCCGATTGCCCATCACGACGCCCCGCCCTTCCGCGCGTGCCACGCCGGGGCCGAGGATCGAAATCGTGCCTCCCGCTCCATCGAGGAATGGCGAACGGTTGCCGGGGAAGCGCAATTCGGTCGACGGAAGCATCGTTTCGTTTCTGCACGTCAGGCCGTCGCGACCCACCGGCATCGTCGAGAAGTCGAGCAGAACGCCGCCCACTGAACGCAGCTTGATCCACGGCAAGGTATCGATCGTGTCGGTCAGAACATATCGGCCGGCGGGGATCAGCAGGCTCGGCAAGCAGGAGGTGTCTTTCGTGCGTAGGCCGAGATCGCGCACAAAGTCGATCGCGCGCTGCAGCGTGCCCGTGTCGTCGCTCGCACCCGTGCCCTTCCGCGCAAAATCATGCAGCCAGCGAACGCCACCTGCAGAGTCGTCCGGTTGCGGCTCGCCCCACCCAGGCGAGACCGCGGATGCGCCGAGCACTGCCATCCCGGCCGATAGTCCGATTGCGGAGCGGCGGTTCATCGTGCCGCTTCCCGCACGCATCCAGCCAGCACAAAGCGCAGTCTCAGGATCACTTCGCCACCAGCCCCGCGGTGAGCCCCGCGTTGATGGCCGGCAACAGCAGACTCAGCACGCGGCTAAAGCGAACGAGTCCGTTGCCGTCGACATAAACGATGTCTTTCGGTTCGAGTTCGAAGCGGTTGGCGAGGACCATCGAGACCGGCGAAGCGGCATCGAGATGAAAAATGCGCGCGTCCGTGCCACGTCCGCGAATGACATAGAGATTCCCGGCATCCGCGGTCGCGGAACTGATGCTGCCCGCCTGTGAGAGTGCGTCGCTCAGCGTCATGCGACCGTTGCGCAGCGGCACTGCCGTGACCGGCTTCGCGACTTCACCCATCACGAACACGCCGCTTTCATCCCTCGCGGGCACGCGAACCAGGTCGCCTGCACGCAGCATCAGCCTCGAAGGACTCACACCACGCTGCAACATGCGGACGAAGTTTATGTCGTACGACTTGCCGTCGCGAGTCAGCGTGATGCGGCTCTGATCCGCAGCCGGGCTGAAGCCGCCGGCATGGCTGATGGCGTCGTACAGCGTCGTCGGAATATCGTTGACCGCTTGCGCGCCGGCCTGCCGGACCTCGCCATCCACGTAGACCTGCTTCGCGCGGAACGACGCCATGCGAACCGTCACTTGAGGATCGCGAAACGACTTGCCGAGTTCCACGGCAAGCTTGCGTTGAACTTCTGCGACCGTCATGCCCTGGACGTGGATATTGCCGGCAAACGGGAATCGCAGGCTGCCGGTATCGTCGATGATGAATCCGGGCGGCGGATCGAACGCGCGCGCCGCCGCAGGCGAAGGTGAGCCGGATGCGGCCGCTAATTCCGGATGGTCCCAGACAGTGATTTGCAGCACATCGCCAGCGCCGACCGTATAGGCCGTCGCGTGCCCGAGAAGCGCTTCGACGCTTGCGTCGCTACGATGCTCGACCTCGCCTTCCATTTGATCGAGCGAAGCCAGGGTCACTTCGGTGACTGGCACGGGCAACTGCTCGCCCGGCGTCTGGTCGCTGCCGCTGGTCATGGGCAATGCGGCCGATTCCTCCATCCGCATACCGGGCGCCACCGCGCATCCGGTGGTCAGCAACGCGACCACGGTCATCAAGGCTCCCAGCCGATACATCGGCTGGGACAAAACTGCAACTGACATCGTACTCAACCTGTTCAAGCGGGCGCGCCGCAGCGCCGCCCTTGTCGACTGCATCGCGGCAGTCATGATTCGTGTGCGTTGGGCTGCACCCTTCCATCGAAATGCCGTTTAATAAGCATTCCGATTCACCAACCCCCTCACCACCGTCGCCGCAACAATCCGCATATCCAGCGCGAACGACCAGTTGCGCAGGTAATAAAGGTCGTGTTCGACGCGCGCCTGCATCTTCTCGACGCGATCCGTCTCGCCGCGAAAGCCGTTCACCTGCGCCCACCCGGTAATACCAGGCTTGATCCGGTAACGATGGATATAGCCATCGACGATCGTCCGGTACTGGTCGTCGTGCTCGATCGCGTGAGGGCGCGGACCGACCACCGACATCTGCCCGCGCAGCACGTTGAAAAACTGCGGCAGTTCATCGAGACTCGTGCGTCGCAGGAACGCGCCGACGCGCGTGATGCGCGGGTCCAGCCGGGTCGCCTGATGAACCACGCCGTTCTGCTGCGTGTGAACGCGCATCGAGCGAAACTTGTAGATGCGAAACACGTTGCCGTCGGCGCCCATGCGGCGCTGCGAGAACAGCACCGGGCCTCGCGACGTCAGCTTGATCGCGGCCGCGACGAGCAACATCACCGGCGACAGCGCAAGCAAAGCCGCCGCAGCAAATGCGCGGTCGAACAGCGCCTTTTGCATCAGTGCATGAGGCGTCATCGGCGACGCCATCAGGTTGATCGCGGGCAGCCCCACCAGCTCGACCACGTTGCGATCGAACATGGCGAGAGCGCGCACATCGGGAATGAAGCGCAGGTTCACGAGGTCGCCGCTGAATTCCTCGACGATGCGCAGCACCGCGTGCTCTTGCGACATCGGCATCGCAAGCCACACTTCTTCGGTTCGCTCACGGCGCACCCAGTTTGCGAAGTCGCGCAACTCCGAGAACGACGACAGGCCCGGCTCCGCGACCGTTTCGCCGTGCAGCGGATCGAACGTCGCAACGGCGCGAAAACCGGAATCGGTCGAAGCCGCGATGCTCGCGAGCACGCCATCGCGATGCGCGCCGCTGCCGACCACCGCCACCATCCGCAGATTGCGTCCGGCTCGTCTGATGCGGCCAAGCATCGCGTGGATCAACAGACGCGAGGCGACGAGCAGCACCGCGGTGATGAGGGTCCATCGCACGCACCAGATTCTGGACAGCAGCCCCGCGCGATGAAGCAGAAACATCATCGCGAGCCCGCACAGTTGCACCACGATCCAGCCCGCGACGACGTTGAGCGTCAGATGCAGTTTCGAACGCCCGCGCCACGATTCATACACGCCGAACCACGGCAGCAGCATCATGGCGAGCGCCATGTCCAGCGCAACGAATGCGCCCTCGAGGATCGGATGCCCCTCTCCAGCCGGCAACAGGCGCGCAAGCGCCGCCGCCATCGCGATCATGAGCACATCCAGCAGGCGCGCGAGAGCGCTTTCCATATCGACGGATTCGCGGCCCATCGTTTGACGAAACACCGTACGCATGACTGTGCCTAACGGCCGGCGCGACGACATCGCGAAACCGCGCAGTCGCCATCACCGGACATACCAATACGTCTGGGCACAAATACGGACATCATGCGGTTACTCTCAACAAGAGCTATCTGAAAATGGACGGACGCGTCACTTCTTGAGTGAGGGCGCATTCTGCCCTTACGCTGAATGCTCAGGGACCAGAAATTTCCTAAGCCGGGCGGCTATTTGTCAGCTAGATAGACATCGGACGAGCCGAGGCGTCGGAGCGGCGCGAAGATGGGATGGCCGCGCCTCGCATGCCGCGGCTATAAGCGATCGCTTATGCAAAGCGCGAGAAACTTTAACTATCTGTATTGACGCCGCGCCCCTATGCTCAATCAGTGACCCTCCGTCGTGTCCGGCGACGCGCGGCATGGGCAAGCGACTTCTCATAGTCACAGGAGCGGCATCATGAAGATCTGCATCTTCGGAGCGGGAGCGATAGGCGGCTTGATGGGCGTGCAGCTTGCACGCGCCGGCGCCGACGTCAGTTTCATCGCGCGCGGCGCGCATCTCGCGGCAATGCGCGAGCACGGCGCGCGTCTGATCATGGACGGCGAGACGGTGAGCGCGCCGGTCCGCTGCACGTCCGATCCGCGCGAGCTCGGCGTGCAGGACGTCGTCATCATCACGTTGAAGGCGCACTCGCTGCCCGGCGTGGTCGACTCGATGCAGCCGCTGCTCGGCAAGCACACGGCCATCGTGACCGGCGTGAACGGCATTCCGTATTGGTACTTCTATCAGCACGGCGGCAAATTCGCGGGCACGCGCCTCGCGAGCGTCGATCCGGACGGCAGTCAATGGACGAAGCTCGGCCCCGAACGCGCGATCGGCTGCGTGCTCTACCCGGCCGCGGAGATCGTCGAGCCTGGCGTCATCAAGCATGTGTACGGCAAGAAGTTTCCGATCGGCGAGCCGAGCGGCGAACGCACGCCGCGCATTCAGCAATTCCACGAGATCATGCAGGCCGCGGGTTTCGAGGCGCCGATTCGCGACAACATCCGCGACGAAATCTGGCTGAAACTGTGGGGCAATCTGTGCTTCAACCCGATCAGCGCACTGACGCACGCGACGCTCGACGTGCTCACGAGCGACCCCGGCACACGCGCCGTCTCGCGCACGATGATGCTCGAAGCGAAGCGCATCGCGGATCAGTTCGGCGTGCACTTTCGCGTCGATGTCGAAAAACGGATTGACGGCGCGGGCGCGGTGGGCGCGCATAAAACGTCGACGCTGGTCGATCTGGAAAACCGGCGGCCGATGGAAATCGATCCGCTGCTGACCGTCGTGCAGGAAATGGGGCGGCTCGTCAACGAACCGACGCCGACCATCGACGTCGTGCTCGCGCTCGTCAAGCTGCGCGAGCGCATGGCCTTGCAGGGCGCGTGAGCGCGTTCGCGTTTATCGCGTTGGCCGTCGTGGCTGGATGATGGTAGGTGCAAAAGGATCGGACGCCGTCCGATCCTTTTTTATTGCGCCGTTATTACCGCTATCGCTACGGCTCGCTACTGGTCGATCGCGAGCCAGACCGCCTTCGGCTCGGTGAAGTTTTCAATCGCGACGTCGCCATGTTCGCGGCCGAAACCCGAATCGCCGGAACCGCCCCACGGCAGACGCACGTCAGTGTAGCCATACGTGTTGATCCAGACGGTCCCTGCCCGCAGGTCTCTTGCCACGCGATGCACACGGCCAATGTCCGCGCTCCACACCCCGGCCGCGAGGCTGTACAACGTGCCGTTGGCGATACGGATCGCGTCGGCTTCGTCGTCGAAACGAATCACGCTTGCCACCGGTCCGAAGATCTCCTCCTGCGAGATTCGCATTTCGTGTTCGACGTTGGCGAATACCGTCGGCTCCACAAAGAAGCCGCGTTCCCCGACCCGCGCCCCGCCCGTCACGAGCGATGCGCCTTCCGATCGCCCCGCATCGACATAACCGAGCACGGTCTTCATTTGCGCGGCGGAGATGAGCGGGCCCATCGACGTTTCGCGCAGCGACGGATCGCCGACCTTGATCGACTTCGCTCGCGCGGCGAGCCGGTCGACCACTTCGTCATAGACATCGCGATGCGCGAGAATGCGCGAGCCCGCCGAGCACACCTGGCCGGTGTTGAAGAAGATGCCCGACGCCGCGGCTCGCACTGCGTTGTCGAGATTCGCATCGGCAAAAATCAGGTTCGCCGATTTGCCGCCGAGTTCGAGCGTCACGCGCTTGAAGTTGCTCGCCGCGCCTTGCAGAATGCCGCGCCCGACCGAAGGCGAGCCGGTGAACGTGACCTTGTCCACGCCCGGATGCGCGACGAGCGCGTCGCCGACCACGCGTCCCTTGCCGGTGACGATATTCAGGACTCCCGGCGGTAGGCCCGCTTCGAGCGCGAGTTCGCCGATACGCAACGCGCTGAGCGGCGTGATCTCCGCGGGCTTGACGATCAGCGTGCAACCGCACGCGAGCGCGGGCGCGATTTTCCACATGCCGATCATCAACGGGAAATTCCACGGCACGATGGCCGCGACCACGCCGACCGGTTCGCGGATCGTATAGGTCAACGCATCCGGGCGAACGGGGACGACCTGGCCGTTGATCTTGTCGCACCAGCCGGCGTAGTACTCGAGCGTGTCGATCGCGGCCGGAACGTCCTGGCGCATGACAGCAGCAATCGGCTTGCCGGCGTCGAGGCTTTCGAGCGCGGCGAGCTCGTCGAGATTCGCGCGCATCAGGCCCGCGAGGCGGCCGAGAATGCGGCCGCGCTCCGCCGCCTTGATGCCGTTCCACACTTTCAAAGCGGCGCGCGCGGCGATAACCGCTGTGTCGACGTCGGCCGCGCTGCCTTGGGCCACGTGCGCGATCGGCTCTTCGGTGGCCGGATTGATATCGACGGAATATTCGCCTGTGCCCGGCGGCAACCGCTTGCCGTCGATCAGCAGATCATGGCGCCTGAGGTCGGTGTCAGTGTCCATCGTAAAGCTCCTTGCATTGAGATGTTGCGTGGCTGAGTGCTGCAAACCGGTCCGGGGATGACCGGTGCGCGCAAGGACCAGGCGGCGCTACGGCTCGTGAAGCGCCGCGCCGCTGCGCGCGGCGACGGGCCATGAAGAATCGGAGACTGTGTGCGAAGCCGGACTTGTGTTTGCCTCCGGGTTTGCCTCGCGGTTCGCCTCGACGCTCGCGCTGCTCGACAACGCCCCGCCCTGCTCGGCAAACTGCGCCCACGCAGCCGCGGCATTCGGCCTGAGCGAGCGGTTGCGGCGATGCACGAGCAGCGTCGTCAATGTCGCCTCGGGCGCGAGAGGCCGGCTCACGAGCGACTCGCCCACGGCGGGCCAATGCGAGTCGACGGGCAGCACGCCGACACCGAGCCCGAGTTCGACCATGCGCAGCACAGCCGCGACGTGCCCGAATTCCTGCACCGGACGCCGCTTCAAACCGTTTGCATTGAACGCGCGATCGAGCGCCGCGCGCGCGCCGGCGTCGGCGTTCAGCGTGACGAGCGCCCAGTCGTGCAACGCATCCCAGGCGACGCTCGCGTGTCGGGCAAGCGGATGAGTTGGCGGCATCACCGCATGCAGCGGCGTCGTGAAAACGACTTGCGCATGCAATTGATCGCTGACGAGCGGCTCGGCCAGCGAGACCACGCCGAAATCCACCTCGCCGTGCTCGACGCTCACAAGCACACCGCTTTGCGCCTGGTCTTCGACGGTAACGAGAAGTTCGGGGAATGCGGACGCGCAGCGCGCGAGTCCCTGTGCGACCCAACTGGACGACAACACCGGATTGCTCGCCAGCGCGACCACACCGCGATGGCCTTCGTAAGCACCGCGTTCTTCGCGCAACGTCAGATCGATTTCATCGAGCAGGCGGCCGATTCTTCTTTCGAGGCTCGCGCCTGCATGCGTCAGTTGAACCTGGCGCGTCGTGCGGTCGAACAGTTTCAGATCGACCGCGTCTTCCAGTTCACGCACGCAACGGCTCACTGCGGACTGCGTCAGATCGAGTTCGCGCGCCGCGCGCGTGAAGCTGCGTTCACGCGCGACGGCGACAAACACCTTGAGTTGCTGCAACGAAACGTTCATGACGTAGTGGCCGGCGCGCGGCTTGCCGGCCTGTTCCTATTGTTCCTATTCGCCGGTTTGCTCGGGCCAGTGGCTAAGACGCGAGGCCTTGCCGTTACCGTTACCGGCGACGGCCAGCACGCCTGGCGACGGCTCGTCCTGCGAGTGGATCCAGCGCGAGCGCATCGGCGCGAGGATGAACTTCGCGGACACGCCCGCGGCAATCGTGATCACCGCGGACACCGTGAACACGAGGCTCCATCCGCCGGTTGCCGACAGCACCGATGCAATCGGCACCAGCAGCGAGGCCGTGCCCTTCGCGGTGTACAACGTGCCGGCGTTCGCCGCCGCATACTTGCTGCCGAAGGTGTCGGCGCAGATCGCCGGGAAGATCGAGAAGATTTCGCCCCAGAACAGGAAGATCAACGCGGCGAACGTCATGAACGCATACGGGTTCGTGCCGTACTCCATCATGCCGAGCAACGCGAGTCCTTCTCCAATGAAGATCATGAACATCGTGTTTTCACGGCCGATCTTGTCGGAGATGAAACCGCACAGAGGACGCGTGAAGCCGTTGCAGACGTTGTCGATGGAAAGCGTGGCGGTGAGAAGCGGCAGCGTGACGCCGAAGATCGTCATCGGAATGCGCGCGAGGCCCCAGTCTTTCGCGATCGGACCGATCTGCGCAGTGGCCATCAAGCCGCCGGCTGCGACTGCGACGAACGACACGTAGATCACCCAGAACACCGGCGTCTTGATCATCTGGCCCGGCGTGAGATCGACCTTCGACACGGAGAACTTTCTCTTCGCCGGCGTATGCTTACTCAACACCGGTTTCACCAGCAGCATCGCGAGCAGCAGAATCGCGACGCCCTGCAAGATGCCGAAGAAGAAGAACGTGTGCTCATAGCCCGAGCGCGTGATCATGTTCGCAATCGGAATCACGGTGACTGCCGCGCCCGCGCCGAAGCCCGCGGCCGTGAGACCCGCGGCCAGACCGCGCCGGTCGGGAAACCATTTCAACGCGTTGCCGACGCATGTTCCATACACGCCGCCCGCGCCGATACCCGCGATCACCGCGGACGTGTAGAGCATGGGCAAGGTGGTCGCATACGAATTCATCACCCACGCGAGGCCCGCGCATACTGCGCCGCCTGCCACCACGGGCCGTGGACCGAACTTGTCGACGAGCCAGCCCTCGAGCGGGACGAGCCAGGTTTCAGTGAGAATGAAGATGGCAAACGCCAGTTGAATCGAGGCCTGGCCCCAGTGATGCCGCGCGTCCATCGGTGCGACGAAGAGCGTCCATGCGTACTGCAAATTCGCCACCAACGCCATGCACACCATGCCGATGACGAGTTGCCACCAACGGTTCGCCCAGAATACGCGGGCCGCGGTCTGTTGAGTGATGTCGTCCATGTGCCTTGTCTCCGCAATTATTTAGTGCAGCCGGCCAAAGCGCCGTGCTGTATGTGTCCCACCTTATCGTTATCACCCGGAAAGCCTTGCAATCCGGGAATGTTTAATATTTGAGTCTTTAAAGCGCTTCCTTTAAAAAGCGCTTTATTCATCGCCTTTTGGAAGTTCTTAATTCCGACTAATCCGTTTTGTTGTTTTCCGCCAATCTGCCGCCTGGTCCCGCCACGCCTGAAATCCAAGCGTTAACCCGAGTGTTCCGTGGCAGCTTCGCCTTGTTTACAAACCCATGCTAGGGTCATTGCTGAATTACTAATAATTAAAGTTTGTTATTATGTTGATTCACATTTGCTTATACATCGGTCATGACGATGCGCAATGCCACGCTGCGTCAATTGAAGGTGTTCGAGACCGTGGCGCGCCACTTGAGCTTTTCGCGCGCCGCCGAGGAACTGCATCTCACACAGCCTGCCGTCTCCACGCAGGTTCGTCAGTTGGAGGAGCACGCGGGGCTGCCGCTCTTCGAACAGCTCGGCAAAAAGATCTACCTCACGCCGGCCGGCACTGAAATGCTGCACTACAGCCGCACGATCATTCAGCAGTTCCACGAAGTCGACGAAGCGATGAGCCAGTTGAAGGGCGTCTCCGGCGGCAAGCTGAATGTGGCGGTGATCAGCGCAGGCGACTACTTTTTTCCGCGGCTGCTCGCCGAATTCACGCGGCGCTATGCGGGCGTTGTGCTGAACCTCGCCGTCCACAATCGCGAGGAGTTGTTGCATCAGCTCGCGACCAATCAGACAGACCTCGCGGTAATGGTGCGCCCGCCGCACGAGATGGACGCCACTAACGAGCCGTTCGCGCCTCATCCGTATGTCATCGTGGCCGCGCCCACGCATCCGCTCGCGCACAAGCGCAACATCAAGATCAGCCAGTTGGCGAACGAGGCGTTCATCGTGCGCGAGCGCGGCTCGGACACGTGGAATTCGATGGAAGAAGGTTTTGCGGGCCGACTGTCGAATCTGAAGATTGCGATGGAGATCAAAAGCACCGAGACGATCAAACAGGCGGTGATTGCCGGCATGGGCATCGCGTTTTTGTCTGCGCATACCATCAGCCTCGAGTTGCAACTGGGGCATCTCGTGGTGCTCGACGTCGAGAGCTTTCCTGTGATGCTCAACTGGTATGTGGTTCATCGCAAGAACAAGCGCCTGCCGCCGGTGGCGGTGGCGTTCAAGCGCTTCCTGATGGAGGAAGGCGCGAACCTCATCGAGAAGATCACTCGTGTGAAGGAATTGAGCGTCTATAAGCAATAGGCTATGGAGATCCAATAAAACTTTAACTATTGCAAATCGTTCGGTACTTCTATGCTGCAAGCTAGTTTCATCACTTGACAGCCCAGGAGGCCGATCATGAACCACGCTTCGGTTGCGACTCATGCCAGCGCACGCACCACTGCGCGCGCTTCCGCCGATCATTCCAACGACCCGCATCTGAGCGCCTATAACGCGGCCTTCAGCGACCTCGGGCTGCGCTTTCGCTGGGACCACGCCACGCTCGACGTGCTGAGCGAATTCAATAGCGAGGCCGCACGGATTACCGCATACATCGAGCGGTTTCATGCGCATCTGCATCGCGCTTATGATCCGGACTTTCTCGCGCAACTGATCCTGCAAAAGAAGGCGCAGTACTTTAGTGAATTCGCGGCTTTGGGCGAGTGAGCGGATGGGCGGGAATACGTTCCCGCCTTTTATCGCGGCAGTTGCCTGATTGATCGGGCTCGCGTTCATGGATGCCGGCTTACCGTGGATCGGTTGGACAGGCGCCGTGCCGCGCATGCCTGAATGTTCCGTTGCCTGCTGCCGTTGCTGTCGCTGTTATGCCAGCGTCGGCCGTGACGGTATGCTGCCGCGCGCACCATGCCGTGCATTGGGCTGACTTCTTCTGCGTCTTCTCGCCACTTCATTGGCATGTCGGCGCGAGCGCCATACGCATGCGTTTTCGCATGCTTCTTCGAATACTCGCGGCTCATCATCACATGCACACCGATCGACGAAGCCAGCGCGCTCATACCGAGCAACGCGGTGAGCCCGAACGGCTGCGCCGCTTCGGTGACGAAGCCATAGCCGAGCCATCCGCATAACAGCAGCGCGACCGCATTGACGACGTCGTGCCCGCGACGCGCCGTCGCGCGAAGCGGCAACAGCCCGTGCAATTTGCAGAATGCGATCGCCGATGCCGCGAAGATCAACGCGCCGGCGAACACCGCCGCATAGAGTTCGATCCGCTCGGGAATCGCGAGATTGCCCTGATTTCCGGGCGACAGATAACGCGCGACGCCGACGGATACGACGGATAAACCCATGCCGCTCGCGAGCAACGCGGCGAGCGCGGGTCGTCGTGTGAGATTGCGACGGCGCACGACGGATGCACCGGCAAGCATTGGGCCGAGCGCGCAGGCAAGCAATGCAGCACACGCAGCCGTCAGCGAGACGAGCATTCCAAGCCACACGGTACTATCCGACGCTTGCGGCACGCGCGCTCCTTCCGTGTTGTTGCAACCCGCGGACTTGTGGCCCGCGGATCGACCGATCGTTCTTCAAACGAGTCCCGCCGTAACGCCTGTTGCAGTAACGCCCGGCCCCGGCGCTTCGCGTGCCGCGGCTTGCAACGTATTGCGCAGCGTGCCGATTCCATCGATAGAAATAGACACCGTCGCGCCATCCTTGATCGACCCGACTCCCACCGACGTACCGCACGCAATCACATCACCCGGCTCCAGCGTGAGATCCTGCGAAATGAGGCTCACCTGCTCGGCCGGCGAAAACACCATGTCGGAGAGCGGATAGTTTTGCCGCTCGACGTCGTCGAGCATCGTCACGAGATGCGCGTTTTGCCAGTCGAAACCCGAGACGATTGCCGGTCCGATACAACAGAACGTATCGAAGCCTTTCGCGCGGCACCATTGCGGAAAATGCGGATTCTCGTTGAGCAGATCGGCCGCGGTCACGTCGTTGACGAGCGTGTACCCGAAGATCGCTTGAGCAGCTTCTTCGACGTTCGCATCGCGGCAGCGCCGGCCAATCACAATGCCGAGCTCGCCTTCATAGACGATCTTGCCCGCGTAGCTCACGGGCCGCCGGATCGGCTCGCCTGAGCCGATCACCGAGCCCGCCGGCTTCAGCAGAAAAAGCGGATGCGCGGGCACCGGCTTGTCGAGCTTCGCGGCAAGCGCGTGAAAGTTATTCCAGAGCGCGACAATCTTGCCAGGCGCACACGGCGCGAGCGGCGTCAGCGCGCGCGTCGATAACACGGCGCCGGTCGGCACCGGTTGATCGAGACTTTCGTACTCGTGCAGATAAGCACCTTCGACGCGGCCGAACACCACACCGCCGTCGCTGGACATGAAACGCATCCACGTATCCATTACGCCGCTCCTTGAGCGCTTCGGCACGATCTTCTTCGCGAGTTGCAAACGACAATCGACTAACGCGAAGAAAACCGTGCCGCCTTCCGTTTGACGCGTCAGATCAGGCCGGCGCCGCGTGCCCACTGATACTTCGCACCGAGCACCGCGACGGGAATTTCCGTCGAATAGGCGTACGCGGGAACACCATGCGCGTACAGATATTCGGCGGCTTCTTCCACCTGAACGTCGCCCGCGAGCGAGGCCACGATCGGCTTCTCGATACCGCGCGCTTTCATCTCCTCTTTGACCTCGACAACGAGTCGCGCGAACACCATCGGCGGCGTGATGATGGTGTGCCAGTAGCCGAGAATGATCGCGTGAATGCGCGGGTCTTCGAGGCCGAGCCGGATCGTGTTCTGATACGTGGACGGCGGCTCGCCACCCGTGATGTCAACGGGATTGCCCGCCGCGCCGAACGGCGGAATGAACTTGCGGAACGCAGCGTCGAGATCGGCGGGCATGGTCATCAGCGACAGACGGTTGTCCACGCAAGCATCGGACAACAGCACGCCCGAGCCGCCCGCGCCCGTGATGATCACCACGTTCTCGCCCTTAGGCGTCGGCAGCTTCGGAATGCCGCGTGCAAACTCGAGCAGGTCGCGCAGCGAGCGAGCGCGGATCACGCCGCATTGCTTGAACACGTCTTCGTAGATGCGGTCGTTGCCTGCAAGCGCGCCCGTGTGCGAGCTCGCCGCTCGCGCGCCCAGACTCGTGCGGCCCGCCTTCAGCACCACGACCGGCTTCTTCTTCGACACGCGCGCCGCCGTTTCCGCAAACGCGCGGCCGTCTTTCAGGTCTTCGCAATGCTGCGCGATGATGTCGGTGTTCTCGTCCTGTTCGAAGAACGTCAGCAGATCGTCTTCGTCGATATCGGACTTGTTGCCGAGGCCGACGATTGCCGACACGCCCATCTTCGCCGAACGCGAGAAGCCGATGATCGCCATGCCGATACCGCCCGATTGCGACGACAACGCCGCCTTGCCTTGCACATCGTACGGTGTGCAAAACGTTGCGCACAGATTCTTCGGCGTGTAGTAGAAGCCGTAAATATTCGGCCCCATCAGGCGAATATCGTACTCGCGCGCAATTGCCACGATTTCCTGCTGGCCTTCCACGTTGCCTGTTTCGGCAAAGCCCGACGGAATCAGCACCGCGCCCGGAATGTGCTTCTTGCCGACTTCCGTCAACGCGCCGGCGACGAACTTCGCGGGAATCGCAAACACAGCGACGTCGATATTGCCCGGCACGTCCAGCACACTCTTATAAGCCTTGTGGCCCATGATCTCGTCGGCCTTCGGGTGGATCGGATAGATGTCGCCCTTGTAGCCACCGTTGATCAGGTTCTTCATCACCGAGTTGCCGATCTTGCCGTCTTCCGCCGATGCACCGATCACCGCGACCGAATCCGGCTTCATGATGCGGTTCATTTGCCGCACGATGTCTTCCTGACTCGGCCGATAGCGCTCTACCGGCGGCACGAAATCGAGCACGATGCGCACGTCGGCGGCAATCGCACCGCGCTTGCTCGCGAACACCGGGTTCAGATCCAGCTCGGAGATTTCAGGGAAGTCGGACACGAGCCGCGAGACGTTTTCGATCAACCCGGCGAGCGCCTCGCGGTCGACGGGTTCGCCGCCGCGCACGCCCTTGAGCATGTCGGCAGCCGCGATGCCGTCGAGCATCGAGCGAGCGTCGTCGCGCGTGGCCGGCGCGAGGCGGAACGTGATGTCCTTCAGCACTTCGACCAGCACGCCGCCAAGGCCGAACGCCACAAGTTTGCCGAACGACGGATCCGTCACCGCGCCGACGATCACTTCCTGCCCGCCGCCGATCATCTGCTGCACCTGCACGCCAAGCAGATTCGCCTGTGCGTTATAGCGCTTCGCGTTCTCCATGATCGTGGTGAATCCTTGCACCACGTCCGCAGCATTCTTCACGCCGACGAGCACGCCGCCCGCTTCGGTCTTGTGCAGAATTTCCGGCGAGACGATCTTTAGTACCACTGGAAAACCGATGTCCGCCGCGAATTGCGCGGCTTCGTCCGCGGTCGTCGCAAGCGCTTCCTTCGGCACCGAAATGCCGTAGACGTCGCACACGAGTTTGCCTTCCGGCGCGGTCAGCGAATTGCGGCCTTCGGCTTTCGCGTGATCGAGAATGTGCCGCACGACGTCCTTGTTGGCGACCTGCGCGCGGTCGTCCGGCGTGTGTGCGGTACCGCGTTCTTTCAGTGAGAGCGTGTCTTCGTATGCCATGTCCTGCCGTCTCCAATGCGGGTTCGAAAGGCGCCGCCCGGCACCGCGCTCGCCTGGATGGCGAGCGGCGGGCGGCCTGCACTACGGGTTTTTCTATGCGCTAGATGGCGCCGGCGGTGCGCAGTGCGCTGATCTGCTCGGGCGAGTAGCCCAGTTCCGCCATGACTTCGTCGGTATGTTCGCCAAGCAGCGGCGAGCGCTTCACTTCGGTCGGGCTATCGGACAGTTTGATAGGATTGCCAACGGTCAGATATTTGCCGCGCGTCGGATGATCGACTTCGACGATCGTGCCGGTCTTGCGCAGCGAGGGCTCCTCGGCGATCTCCTTCATCGACAGAATCGGCCCGCATGGAATGTCGTACTTGTTGAGGATCTGCATCGCCTCGAACTTGGTCTTGGTCATCGTCCAGCGTTCGATTTCCGCGAAAATGTCCTTCAGACGCGGCAGGCGTGCGGCGGGCGTCGCGTAATCGGGGTCCGTGGCCCACTCTTCCTTGCCGATCACGTTGCAGATCTTGGCCCACACCGGCGCCTGCGTGATGAAGTAGATGTACGCGTTGGGATCGGTCTCCCAGCCCTTGCATTTCAGAATCCAGCCCGGCTGGCCGCCGCCCGACGCATTGCCCGCGCGCGGCACCGCTTCGCCGAACTTGCCGTTCGGATATTGCGGATACTCCTTCATCACACCGGTGCGTTCGAGCCGCTGCTGATCGCGCAGCTTCACGCGGCACAGATTGAGCACGCCGTCCTGCATCGCAGCGAGCACGCGCTGGCCGCGGCCCGTCTGCGTGCGCTGATAAAGCGCGGTGACAATGCCAAGCGCGAGATGCAAGCCCGTGCCGCTATCGCCGATCTGCGCGCCGCTGACTACCGGCGGGCCGTCGTCGAAGCCCGTGGTCGACGCCGCGCCGCCCGCGCATTGCGCGACGTTCTCGTAGACCTTGCAGTCTTCGTACGGACCTGGGCCAAAGCCTTTCACCGACGCGACGATCATGCGCGGATTCAGCTCCTGGATGCGCTCCCAGGTAAAGCCCATGCGATCCAGTGCGCCCGGCGCGAAGTTCTCTACCAGCACGTCGCATTTCTGGATCAGCGCCTCCAGAACCTGCTTGCCTTCCGGGTTCTTCGTATCGATCGTGACCGAGCGCTTGTTGTGATTGAGCATCGTGAAGTACAGGCTGTCCACGTCGGGAATATCACGCAGTTGCTCGCGCGTGATGTCGCCGGCGCCGGCCCGCTCCACCTTGATCACGTCCGCTCCGAACCACGCCAGCAATTGCGTGCAGGTCGGGCCCGATTGCACATGCGTGAAATCGAGAATGCGCACGCCGTCGAGTGCTTTGCCCATGTCGTGTCTCCTAAGGTGTCCGTATTACTTGTACATGGTCTGATTCTTGGTGCCCGGCGCGTATTCGCGCGGATCGACCCAGATGTTGACGACTGCTGAGCGGCCGGTGCGATGAATCGACTCGCGCGCACGCTGCAATGCGCTTGCGATCTGCGCGGGATCGCGCACTTCCTCGCCGTAGCCGCCGAGCATTTCGGCGAACTTGCTGAACGGCACATCGCTCAGCAGATTGCCGACGTTGCCGCGCTCGTCGCCGTATTTGGCGAGCTGGCCGTAGCGGATCTGGTTCATCGCCGAGTTATTGCCGATCACCGCGAGGTACGGCACGCCGAAGCGGTTGGCCGTTTCCATGTCGAACGCGGTCATGCCGAACGAGCCGTCGCCGTAGTAGCACAGCACTTCCTTGTTCGGATGGGCGATCCCCGCCGCCAGCGCAAAGCCGGTGCCGACGCCGAGCGAGCCGAGTGCGCCTGGGTCCATCCATTGACCAGGGCGGCGCGGGCGAACCGCTTGGGCGGAAATCGTCACGACGTCACCGCCGTCGCCGATATAGATCGTGTCGTCGGAAAGAAACTCGTTGAGTTCATAAGCGACGCGGTACGGATGAATCGGCGTGCTATTCGACTTGAACAGCGGCATCAGTTTTTCGGTCGCGGTTGCTTCGGCATCCTGAAGTTGCGCCATCCACTTGCGGCGTGCCTGGCGCTTGTCGTCCTTCAGGCGACCGCTCGCGGCTTGCAGCACCGCGGCGAGAATCGCGCCCGGATCGCCGACCAGACCGAGGTCGATGTCGCGATTCTTGCCGACTGTCCGGTAGTCCATATCGATCTGCACCAGCGTCAGTTCCTTGCTGATGCGCTTGCCGTAACCCATCCGGAAATCGAACGGCGTGCCGACGACGATCAGCACGTCCGCATTCGCAAACGCCTGCGAACGCGTGCGATCGAAGTGATGCGGATCGCCCGGCGGCAGCAAGCCGCGGCTCGCGCCGTTGAAATAACCAGGAACGTCGAGACCGCGCAGCAATGCAATCGCTTCCTCGTGACCGCGCGCGGTCCACACCTGCTGTCCGTACAGAATCGCGGGGCGCTCCGAATTGACGAGGATGTCGGCCAGTTTCTCGATGTCGCGCGGATCGCCAATCGATTTCGTCGACGCGCGATAGTGACCCGGCTGCGGCACGACGGCGCGCGTGAGTTCGACTTCACGGTCGAGCACGTCACGCGGAATTTCCAGGTAAGCCGGGCCAGGCGCGCCGTTGAAGCACTCGCGCGCGGCCATCGAGATCATGTCCGCGACGCGCTCCGTGCTCGACACGCTGGCGGCGAACTTCGTGATCGGCGACATCATGTCGACGTGCGGCAGGTCTTGCAGCGAGCCCATCTTGTGCTGCGTCAGCGCGCCTTGCCCGCCGATATGCAGCACCGGGCTCTCGGAGCGAAATGCCGTCGCGATGCCGGTCACCGCGTTCGTGCAGCCAGGGCCGGCCGTCGTGACCACGCAGCCGAGCTTGCCGGTCTGGCGCGCGTAGCCGTCTGCTGCGTGCGCCGCGACCTGCTCGTGGCGCACGTCGATGATGCGAATCCCTTCGTCCACACAACCATCGTAAATGTCGATGATGTGGCCGCCGCACAGCGTGAAGATCGTATCGACGCCTTCGTTTTTCAGCGCTTTCGCGACCAGATGGCCGCCCGAAACGACGCCCGCGTTGCGCGTCTTTTGCTTGAGCGTGTCTTCGGCCGTGGTGCTGCTCGTGGCGGAGTTCAGGGATGAAACAACTGCAGACATGGTCGTCTCCTGTGTGTCGACCGGCTTGGCGCGTCAGTGCTTGCGCCGGTCCCGTGCTTTGCATCGGCCGGTGTTGCGCATTAGCGCTTGCGCCGGCCCCATGAAAGACTGCTGCTTATCGGTTGTGCAACGCTTCTCAGAACATGCCGCCCTGCTTGCTCACATACGGTATGTGATATATCAGATTCAGGCAAGGACGATTTCATGCTCCGGGTCCGCTCTGCGTTTCTGCTGCAATCCCTGCGGGACATGGGAAAGCGGCTGTTTCGAGATCCGCTTTCGGCCTTCCGCAAGGGAAAACACTGAGCGCCTAGTAATATCGCTCACTGTTGATATATCACATACCACATTTCACCAGACGTCAAGCGCGGTGTTTCCCTACGAAGCGCGGACAAACGAAAAAAGCCCGCGGTGCGTGAACACCGCGGGCTTCAATGCCTGCGTGACTTGGTTGCTACAGTGACGGGCGCGGGCAGGCCCGGCGAAACTCCGCGCCGAACGCCAGACGTGCTTAACGTACCTAACGCCGCACGCTACGCCTATTCAGCCGTCAATCGAGAAAATCGCAGTTCTTCTCCACGAAGGCCGCCAGATCGAGCGAATGCTGGCGCGTGAGACGCTCGGCCAGTTCGGTATCGCGCTTCTCGAGCGCCTCGATAATGCGCAGATGATCGACGATGGACCGCGACGCGCGATCGCTCTGCGAGATGGTCATGCGCCGGATAGCGCGCACGTGGATAAAAATATTCTTGATGGTGTCGAGAATGATCTGCGACTTCGACAACTCGACGATCGACTGGTGAAACGCGATGTTCGCGTCCGAATACTCGGCGATGTGCTCGGCCGGCGTGGCGTCGCGGAAATTGTCGAACATGTGCCGCAGGCGAGCGATTTCCTCGTCTGTGGCGCGCTGGGTCGCCAGACGTGCGGCCATGCTTTCCAGCGCGGCCCACATGTGAATCATCTCGACGATCTCGCGCTTGCTTTTGCGGACGATGTAAATGCCGCGCCGCGGCACCATGCGCAGAAAGCCTTCCTGCTCAAGCAGCGTCATCGCCTCGCGCACTGGCGTTCGGCTGACGCCGAGCGTCTCGCTCAACACCCGTTCGTCCAGACGGATTTCGTCGCGCGTCTGGTAGATGTCCGCATCGGCAATCGCCTGGCGCAGCATCGCATAAGCCTGATCGCGCAAGCTCGCGCTTGCGCCGATAGGCTGCAACGACAACGTCAAAGGTGTTGCCACCGCTTCAGTTTGAAGTTCCGACGACATTCATCGCCTCTGGTTGAACATGCATACGATAAGGCGCCACCGCTGCCCCACGTTGCTCGCTCAATCCGACGAAACGGCCATGTTGCGCTGCAAGTTGCGCGACAGGCTGCGGAATCCAGCGAGCGATAAGAACCGTGGCGGCACTGCCCAAGCCAACAACAGCGACGGCCAGCAGCGAAAGAGGAACAAATTCCATTTGTAGCTCCAACTGATTGAGTGATCGAATGACTCAATCATATGCTGCATCGCCGCAAAAATCAATATTGTGTATGTAGTATATCAGTGACTGTTGTTTTTCGATCAATGACTACGGTAGCATGCGCCGCGTTCTCCCGCCTGCCGCTTGTTGCGGGCGCGCCGCGGCTCCGTGTATACGCCAGGAACGCGCGCTATTCGCGCAGACGCGTTCGACTATCGCGCAATCCACGTCGAGTGCCGATTGTGCGGCAAGCGCAGCGTCATTAATCTTCCGCACAACCTGCAAGCGATCGGCGGCCCGCAGAAGGCGCCGACGCCGCGCCGCCAGCACGCGGCCGGTCATGCAGTAGTCCAAGAATCTCACGGAGACCCCGTCATGAGCACCACTCTCTCGCCGGCCGCAACAGCCGACAACCGCATCGCCCGCAGCCGGGCACGCAAAGCCGCGCTGGGCAGCTTCGTCGGCGCAGTCGTCGACTGGTACGACTTTCTGCTGTACGGGATTGTCGCGGCACTCGTCTTCAACGCGGAGTTCTTTCCGAAAGTGAGCCCGGCAATGGGCACGCTTGCGGCCTTCGCGACATTCGGCGTCGGCTTTCTGTTCCGGCCGCTCGGCGGCTTCGTGTTCGGCCATTTCGGCGACCGGCTCGGCCGCAAGCGCATGCTGGTGCTCACCGTGATGATGATGGGTCTCTCCACCGCGGCCATCGGCCTGCTGCCGTCGTTCGCGACTATCGGCTGGCTCGCGCCGGTGCTGCTCGTCACGCTGCGCGCGATCCAGGGCTTCGCGGTCGGCGGCGAATGGGGCGGTGCGGCGTTGATGGCGGTCGAAAGCGCGCCCGAGAAAAAGAAGGCGTTCTACAGCAGCGGCGTCCAGGTCGGCTACGGCGTGGGCCTCGTGCTGGCGACGGGGCTGGTCGCGCTGATCAGCCGTTCGATGGATAACGCGTCGTTCATGAGCTGGGGCTGGCGCCTGCCGTTCCTCTTCAGCGTAGTGCTGGTGCTGATCGCGATGTGGATCCGCTCGAGTATGGAAGAGTCGCAGGAATTCGTCGAAAAAGTCGGCGCGCACGGCGAGCGCCGCGTGCGGCTGCCGATCGTCGAAGCGCTGCTGCGTCACCCGAAAGCGTTCCTGCTGATCATCGCGCTGCGCCTCGCCGAACTGTTCACGATGTATATCGTGACCGCCTTCGCGCTCAATTACTCGACGGCGAACCTGCACATGCCGCGTGAGTTCTTCCTGACCATCGGTCTGCTGGTCGGCGCGGTGAGTTGCGTGACGATTCCGCTTTTCGCGATGCTCGCCGACCGCTTCGGCCGCCGCCGCGTGTACATGATCGGCGCGCTCGTCGGCATGTTCAGCGCCGTGCCGTTCTTCCTGGCCCTCGAAGCACGCTCGACGGTATGGATCGTGGTTTTCGCCGTGATGCTCGCGAACATCGCGCACGACATGGTGGTCAGCGTGCAGCAGCCGATGTTCACCGAACTCTTCGGCACCGAGTACCGCTACAGCGGCGCGGGCGTCGGCTATCAGGTGGCGAGCGTGGTAGGCGGCGGCTTTACGCCGTTCATCGCCGTTGCGCTCGTGAGCTTTGCCGGCGGTTCGTGGCATCCCGTGGCCGGCTATCTGGCGATCGGCTGCCTGATCTCTGTGCTCGTGGCCGCAAAAATGAAGACCGGGCGCACCGTTTGAACGGTTGATCGCACTTCGAAGAGGCCGGCGTGGCGTTGCAGCCACCGCCGGCCTTTTTTGCTTTGAAGGCGCGGTACGGGCTGCACGCCAAGTTGCGCCAGACCCGACATCTGGACCCACTGCCGCGATCCGGCAGATGCGCGTCGCATTTCCTCGGGCAATGCCTTATGCATTTCTATCTCATATTGCCAACCTAGGTCCGCCGCCCTATCGTTCGACCAGGCAAGCTCCATCCGGGACTTGCGCACGTTCATATGAAGCCCAGCCGCATATATGAGCGCCCCATCGAGTAGCAATTCTCACGCCGAAGCACTAAAGGATTCGGTCTGATGCGCCGATAACAAAGACTTCGCTTTCCGGGAGACCGACCATGAGCAGCATGACCGAGCCACAGCACAATTCAGGCTCCGCACGATTTTTTTCGAAAGAAGCCACCATCGCGAAACCGGGGTTCTCGCGCTGGATGGTTCCTCCCGCGGCACTCGCCGTCCATCTCTGTATCGGCCAGGCGTACGCGTTCTCCGTGTTCAACGGCCCGTTGACCAAGGTGATCGGCATCACGCAATCCGCGCCCGATGACTGGTCGCTGACTTCCCTTGGCTGGATTTTCTCGCTGGCGATCGTGTTCCTCGGTTTGTCGGCGGCGTTCGCGGGCAAGTGGCTCGAGCACGTCGGCCCGCGCCGCACCATGTTCACCGCGGCCTGCTGCTTCGGCGGCGGCTTCCTGATTTCCGCGCTGGGCGTGTACTTCCACCAGATCGCGTTGCTGTATCTCGGCTACGGCGTGATCGGCGGAATCGGGCTCGGCCTCGGCTATGTGTCGCCGGTGTCGACGCTGATCCGCTGGTTTCCGGACCGCCGCGGCATGGCGACCGGCATGGCGATCATGGGCTTCGGCGGCGGCGCGATGATTGCCGCGCCGCTGTCCGTCGCGCTGATGAACCACTTCAAGAGCGCGACGAGCATCGGCGTGGCCGAGACGTTCATCGTGCTCGGCATCGTCTATTTCATTTCGATGTCGATCGGCGCGTTGGCCATTCGCGTGCCGCCGACGGACTGGAAACCGGCCGGCTGGACGCCGCCCGCGACCTCGCAGCAAAAGATGATCACGCGTAACCACGTGCACATCGACCAGGCGCTGAAGACGCCGCAGTTCTATCTGATCTGGCTCGTGCTGTTCCTGAACGTGACGGCCGGCATCGGCATTCTCGGCCAGGCTTCGGTGATGATCCAGGAGAGCTTCAAAGGCACCGTGACGGCTGCCGCCGCTGCGGGTTTCGTCGGCCTGCTGTCGCTGTTCAACATGGGCGGGCGCTTCGTGTGGGCATCGGCGTCGGACTGGATCGGCCGTAAGAACACCTACTTCATCTTCTTCGCGCTTGGCGCCGTGCTGTATTTCCTCGTGCCGAGCTTTGCCGCGTCCGGCCAGATGGCACTCTTCGTGCTGGCGTACTGCATCATCCTCACGATGTACGGCGGCGGCTTTGCGACGGTGCCCGCGTATCTCGCGGACATGTTCGGCACGGCGTTTGTCGGCGGCATTCATGGACGCCTGCTGACCGCATGGGCCGCGGCCGGCGTGGCGGGTCCGGTGCTCGTGAACTACATCCGCGCGTACGAAGTCGCGCACGGCGTGGCGAAGGCCGACGCCTACACGATGACGGTTCACATCATGGCCGTGCTGCTGGTGGTCGGCTTCATCTGCAATCTGTTGGTCAAGCGTGTGGACGACAAGCATCACATGACCGACGCACAAGTCGCCAAAGGCGCATAAGGAGACTCGCATGTCGACCATTGAACCCGTGCACCCGACCAACAAGGTCAAGATCGCCGTCTTCTGGCTGTACGTGATGATCCCGCTCGCGTGGGGCGTGTTCAACACGCTCTCGCAAGCGATGAAGCTATTCCAGTAAGCGCACCCGCGCCCCGCCGCCCGCACCGCGGGGCGCGTTCGATTTGCCGCCGGCAGTTCTCGCCGGCTGGCTTCCCTTGCTACCACTGATACGCGGCGCCGGCGCCGACCGCCGTGGTCACCGAACTTATGCCCGCGCTCAGCTTCACCTTGAAGTTCTGCGCGACGCGCGCCGACAGCCCCACGGCCACCGCCTGATAACCCATGTAACCCGCCGTGCCTACGCCGATGGCGAGGTTCTTCGTCGCGTCGACTTCGGGGACCATGGTCATTGCCATCGCGGACGCCGTTCCCGCATACGCACGCCGCGCCAGATCGCCCATGCCGCCCTGGAACTGCTGCATGTTCACGGCGTCGCCCGGCGCCTGGCCTGCGGCGAGGTTCGTGATGCGGCGCTCGTTACCCGACGAGCCGACGGAAACCGTGTTCGGCTGATCCGCGACCGAACCTTCGCCTAGCGCGACGGTGTTCGCCGCCGACGCTTTCGCTCCGCCGCCGACCGCCACAGAACCGCTGCCGGTCGCCTGCGGCGCACTCGCGGAACTGTTCACGGCCGTATAGCCGTTGCCGCTCGTCGCATAGTTTCTGACGGTCTGGTCGATGCTGCTGATCTGCTGATTGGTTTGCCAGAGCTGCGCGCCGGTTACCGCATCGCTGCTGGTTGCCGATACTTCGCCGTTCTTCAGGTTGGTCAACAGCACGGCCGGCGCATTCGCCGCCGTGCCGCCGAGCGTCATCTTGTCGTGCGCGGAACTGTCGTACTGAACGGCATTCGCCACCGTTCCGTTGATGCGGCCAACCGTGTTCTGCAGACCCGCAATGTCGTTGCTGTTTTGCGTGACGCGGCCGTCCAGATTGCCGAGCGCGCCGCCGACGTTGTTGATGACCTGCCCGCCCACCTTGTACGAAGGCGCGCTGACCGAGCCGTCCGCGTTCACCGTGGAGCCGCCGCCGAGCGCCGTCGCCGTGCTCGCGGCTTGCGCGAACAGTTGCGAGCCGTTGACCGCGTCGGTGCTCGCCGCGTTGAGCGAGCCGCGCCCGACGCCGGTGACGACGCGGTTGCCCTGCGTGCCCGCCACATTGATCGCCCGGCCGTCGGTCGAGGCGCCGATCTTGATCACGCGCGAAGACGGGTCTTGCGTCACCATGCCGGCGCCGCCCTGCTGCACGTTCTGCTGCAGCGTGCTGAGCCCGCTGTCGAGCGAGTCGAGCGCGTCGCCGACGTTCTTCTGCGTGCCGCCTTGCACGTGATACGACGGGCCGGTCACGGAGCCGTCGATATTGACCTGCGCGCCGCCGCCAAGCCCGGCGACCACCGGCCTCAACTGCGCAAAGTTGACCGCGGACGTGTCGGCCAGGCCCGCCGCGACGCCGGTCAATTGACGCGCGCCACTCGTGCCCGCGAAGTCGACACGCGCGCCGCCCGCATCTTGCCCGACGCTAATGACGCGCGAGGTCAGGTCCTGCTGAACCAGCCCGATCTCGCCGTTCGTGATCTGCTTCGCGACGTTCGTCACGTTGCCCTCGAGCGCTGTAGTGCGCGTGTCGAGGCCCGATATCTTCGTCGTGTTGACGCTCACGCGCTGGTCGAGATTCGAAATGTCGGTCGCGTTGCTGCCGACGCGCCGATCAAGGCTTGCAATGTTGTCGCTGTTTTGCGCCACCGCCTGATTGGTCGCGAACAGTTGGCCGCCGTTCACCGCGTCCAGGCTGTCGCTGTCCAGTCTCGTGGCGCGTACGTTGGTCACGCGGACCGGCGCGCCGGCGTTGCCGAGCGTCAGGGTGTCATGCGCGGCGGAGTCGTATTGAACGGAGTCGGCCGTGGCCGCTGCAATTGTCTTCGCGCTTGCCGCCGCACTCGCCGCGGTGCTGGTTGTCACGCTCGTGTTGACGGCTGCCGCGAGCGCCGAGCCGACGTCGCCAAACGTGTTTCCGCCGATGGTGTAAAGCGGCGGCTTGACCGTGCCGTCCGCTTTGACCGCCGCCTGGCCGCCGAGCGCGGCCGCCACGCTCGCGGCATTACCGTAGAGTTGCGTGCCATTGACCGCGTCGCTGCTGGACGCGTCGATCGCGCCGCGCGCGAGTCCTGTGAGCGTGCGGTTGCCGTTGAGGCCGGCGACGTTCATCCGGATACCCGTCGACGACGGCGCGATCAGAATGTCGCGCGTTCCGAGGTCCTGCTTGACGAGACCGATGCTGCCCGACACGACTTGCGACTGCAGCGTGGCGATGCCGGTATCGAGCGAACTCAGCGCGCCGCCGACGGTGGTTTGCGTGCCCGACTGCATGTAGTACCGCGGGCCGACGGTCGAGCCGCTCGCGCTCACCGACGCGCCGCCGCCGAGCGTCGACACGACTTCCTTAAGCTGCGTAACGTTGACCGCCGATTGAGCAGTCGTCCCCGCCGCGACGCCGCGCAGTTCGCGCGGGCCGCCGGTTCCGGTGAAGTCCACGGACGCGCCATCGGTGCCCGCGCCAATGCTGAGATTGCGCGTGCCCAGGTCCTGCCGCACGAGTCCTGTCTGACCGCTTTCGATGTTGCCCGCGAGGTCCGAGATGCTCGCCGCGTTCTGCGAGACGGCATCGTTCGTGGCGTGCAGTTGCGCGCCCGTTACCGCGTCCGTGCTGTAGGCGTTGAGCGCGCCTTGGGCGACGTTCGTCACTCTGACTGGGGTGCCCGCATTGCCGAGCGTCGCGCTGTCGTGCGCGTCGCTATCGTAGAACAGCGCGTCGGCGACATTCGGGCAGCCGGAGGGCGCGCACTCCTGGGCGCCGGCCGGTTGCGCGAACACCAGCGCGCCGAGCAAGCCCGCCGCCGCCGCGGCCAGCGCCCGGCATACCGAAGCGCACTTTGCACCCCCGCTTTTCGTGACTTCCGATGCGGCCACATAGACGCGCCTCGCTTCATTCCATACCGCTTTATAGGTCTTGTTCAACATTCCTCCCATTCTTTTTATTTACTGTCTCTTGCCGAGACTTTTCTTATGCCATCCTAAGTATTTGATCGACTAAACAGACTCAGGACGCACTGCGCTTTTACTTGGCCAACAAGGCTGGAGCGACGAGTGTGCAACCGCGTCCGCGGTTCGCGAATACGATTAATCCTAAAAGCGATTTTTTAGCTTTAATTAGCTAAATGGCATAGTGCGATTCAGACGAAAACTGCCAAAGCTCTTAATCCCCAATGCGGACGATTAAGTGTTTTTAGTCGAATGCTGAGAGTGGCCGAGAACCGGCATGGAGGAAATGCGAGCCCGTCGATGCCGGCTCGCAATCAAAGCGGGACCGCGCGACGCAGACGCCGCGCGTGCAACTTACATGGGCGTCCGAAAAACGCCTGGCGATGCTCAGATCTTTTCGAACAGCACGTCTTGCGCGCCTTCCCACAAAACCTTGACGCCGACTTCGCGCAACTTCTCCTTGCCTTCGACGATGGTCAGGAAGTGGTTCCCCGCGAGCTGTCCCATCTTGCTCGCGAAGCAGCACGAGCCGTAGGCGATCAGAATTTCGGTTTCGCTATAGCCGCCCGGATAAAACAGGATGTCGCCGACCGACGGATGACTCGTGTGATTTTCGAAGCCGACCGCCGCGCCGTCGTTCTCGAGCTTGAATTCGCCGAGCGGCACCCAGCAGCCTTCGCCGCTCCAGCGCACATGGATGATCTTCTGCCGGTACGGCAACAGCTTCAGGAAAGCGGCCACGGTTTGCGGCGCGTCGGGGTTCGTTTCGGCGATAAAGACATGGCCGCAGGAGGTGATTCGAAGTCGGGTCATCGCTTGATATCCGGTATGACGGTGAATGTTGGATGAAGTGGTCGGTCAGACGCGGCTCGGGCCAAGCCGTGGGCTGGTCATTCTGTCGTGCCGTGCAAGGGTTCGACAGATACAGTTCGCGCGGGCCCGGTCAGGCCAGTTCGACCGCAAGCGCCACGCGCCGATCGGACCGTGCGTGAGTCGACATAGCATGGCCATGCCAGCTTTGCAGGTTGTCGCGCCACGAAAGTTCGTAGTTTGCAAGCCGCGCAATGCACAGCACACTTCGAAAGGTGCGTGATTCCTACAGACGGCTTCCAGCTTCGCTTCTTCCTGCGTGGCGCAGTCCGGCCGGCCGCCAAACCAAGCGCGAACGAAAGGCGCAGCGCCGCCATGCATCGGAGGGCACCGCTCGCAGCGGCGAGCGCAGCGGACGCCGTCCATCACCGGCTGTTGCCGCTGTTGCCGCTGTTGCCTAGTGTTGCCGGCCGTTGCCGGCCCTTGTCCAATAACCTGTCTGAGGCTGAACTGGCCATTTGCTGGTCGGCTGCTTGTCCGTTGCTGATCGCTTACCGGCGCAAGCGTTGGCTGCCGCACGGTCCGCACGTCAGCCGCGCAACCGGTAAGCCAGCGGCGTCACGCCGTAATCACGCTTGAACTGCACGGAGAAATGACTGGCATTCTCGTAACCAACCGCAATTGAGATCTGCTGCACGGTCTGATCGGTCGAACGCAAGAGCCTGGCCGCTTCCTCGAGCCGCAAGCGCGTCACGTATTGATGCGGCGTTTCGCCGGTTTCGCGGCGGAACACGCGAGCAAAGTGGAAGTTGCTTAAACCGGCCTGCGCGGCAAGTTCGCCGATGGTCAGGTCCGCATTGAGATTCGCCCGGATGTAATCGGTTACACGCCGGATGCGGCGCGGCACCAGCCGTTCGGGTTGATCGAAGCGCGCCGTGCCCGCTTCCCGGCCGCGCGAATAATGTTGAAGAAGATGCGCGGCGAGCGCGTGAACCAGCGCATCGACATACAGGCGCGAGTCGGCCGGATCACTGGCGGCGCGATGCAATGCAGAAAGCATCGCGGCGACCAGCGGATCGTGAAACCGCATCGCGTCGCCGAGCGACAGTTCGCGGCACGACCCGCCGAGCTCCATCTGATCTGCGACGCTGTCGATCAGGCTGCGCTCGATATGTAAATGGACGGTCGACAGCGGCTCATCGCTGATCGAACGCCAGCGCCAGGAAATCGGCGCGGGCGGCACATACCAGAGTTCGCCCACTCGCAGTTCGGCGCTTTCCCAGCGCCCGTTCAGATTGCGCTCGAGATGCTCGGCGCCGCTTGCCAGCGTCATCAGCGTGAGGTCCTGCAGGCCGGGCGCTTCCAGCAGTTCCTGCTCGTCCGGCTCGAGATAGGAGCGCAACACCAGATGCCGCCACGGGCGATCCACGCTCGACACCAGTTTCTGGCCCGCCATGTAGCGGTCGTAGGCAAGCGTCGTTGTCAGCTTTGGAATTCGTGTCTTCACGTCCATTCCCAAGGAGGTGCCGTATGCAAAAGAGAGAAACCCGTCAAACCCGCGTGGCCGGTCGGCTGTCAGCGCAAGATCGCAAAAATGATAGCAAGGAACCGGCTACCGTAATTTTTGGAAATAGCTAATCATTCAGGTTGTCGTCTTTCACGCGTTTCGAACGCCGGAGCTACCGTTTCATGGAACACGAATGCGATACGCTGCCGCATTGGCTGACCGGTTCGCCGCAGGGCGAAGCCGGCCATGCGTCGGCAGCATACAACCCAGCGGTCACCGCACAACCGGCCTACCCGGCCGGTACGCGGCAGGCCGCGAAGTCAGCCCACGCGGCTGAAGCATCGATCGTATCTGGCCGCGCGGCAACAGGCGCGGCGCCCGCAGGCTTCCTCACGCTGTTCACCGAGGAAGAGATCGGCACGCCCGCGCCGGCCGCGCGGCGCGCGCCGGTCATCAGTCCGCTGGTGCGTTTCGGCAGTGCGCAGGACCGCATCGAATTCGTGCGGCAGCGCATCAGGCAACTGGGCTTCAACTCGTTCAGCTATACGGCCACGCGCACGTCGGCGCATCGCAAGACCATGTTCGTGCTGACGAGCTACGAGTCGCAAAGCTGGCTCACGCGCTATTTCCGCGAGCGTTATTTCGAGCTCGATCCGCGCGTGGCGCTCGCGTCGCCGACCGGCATGCCGTTCCTCTGGAACACGGTCGACATGCGCGCCGATCTGCCGCGTGCGCAAATGCGCAGCGAGCGGCTCGGCGGGCTGATCGACATGCTGGAGGCAACCGGGCGCAAGAGCGGCATTCTCACGCAGATGCCGCTGCCCGAGCCGGAACTGAGCGCGAGCCTGTGCTTTAACTCGGAGATCGCCAATCCGCGCTGGATGACCGAATCGATCGTGGCCGAAACGCTGATGTTCGCGCACACGATTCATGAGTTCATCTGGACGCACGCGAAGAGCGTGATCGGCATGACGCCCGCGCAGCAGCATCGCGTGACGTTGAGCGAGTTGCAGCACGCAGTGCTGAAGGCGGTGGTTCAGGGGCAGCGCGACAAGGAAATCGCGTATTTCCTCGGGCTGTCGCCGCACAATGTGGACTACCATCTGCGCCGCTTGCGGCAGTTGTTCAATGTGCGCAATCGCGTGCAACTGATCAACGTCGCGAAGGCTTACGTGTCGTAGACGCGGGTAGTACGCGGAGTACGCACGGAGCACGCACGTAGTGCAGGCAGGCCACGAAAACGGCGTGGCGGCTTCCCGCCGCCACGCCGTTTTTTTAATGCGTGCGCTTTGCGCCTAGCTCTTCAACCGGTAGCCCGTCTTGAAGATCCACGCAACGATCGCAAGAAACACCGCGAGAAAGAGCGCCGTCATGGCGAGGCTTATTTCGACGTTGACATCCGCGAGACCGTAGAAGCTCCAGCGGAATCCGCTCACCAGATAGACGATCGGATTGAACAGCGTCACGATCTTCCAGAACGGCGGCAGCATGTTCACCGCATAGAAGCTCCCGCCGAGGAACGTCAGCGGCGTGATGATCAGCAGCGGCACGAGTTGCAGCTTCTCGAAACTATCCGCCCAGATGCCGATGATGAACCCGAGCAGACTGAACGTGACCGCGGTCAGCACGAGAAACAGGATCATCCAGAACGGATGCTGCACTTGCAGCGGCACGAACAGGCCCGCGGTGGCGAGAATGATGAGCCCGAGCAGGATCGACTTGGTAGCCGCCGCGCCCACATAACTCACGACAATCTCGAGATACGACACGGGGGCGGACAACAACTCGTAGATGGTGCCGGTAAAGCGCGGAAAGTAAATGCCGAACGACGCGTTCGAAATACTTTGCGACAGCAGCGACAACATGATCAACCCCGGCACGATGAACGCGCCGTAGCTGATGCCGTCCACTTCCTTGATACGCGAGCCGATGGCCGCGCCGAACACGACAAAGTATAGCGACGTGGAAATCACCGGCGCGATGATGCTTTGCATCAGCGTGCGCCAGGTGCGCGCCATCTCGAACTTGTAGATCGCGCGAATGGCGTAGATGTTCATTGATTACCTCGAAGCAGGCTCACGAAGATGTCTTCAAGCGAACTCTGCGTGGTATGCAGGTCCTTGAAACGGATGCTGGCGTCGTCGAGCGCCTTGAGCAGCGCGATGATGTCCGTGCGGCCGCCGTCGCCTTCATACGTGTAGATCAGTTCGTTGCCGCCTTTGGCGACGTCGAGCCCATAGCCGGCGAGCGCGGGCGGCAGTGCGTCGAGCGGACTCTCCAGTTGCAGCGTCAACTGCTTCTTGCCGAGCTTGCGCATGAGTTCGGTCTTCTCTTCGACGAGCATGATCTCGCCGCCGTTGATCACGCCGATGCGGTCCGCCATTTCCTCAGCTTCGTCGATGTAATGCGTGGTCAGGATGATCGTCACGCCGCTTGCCGCGAGCGAACGCACGAGCTTCCACATATCGCGGCGCAATTCGACGTCGACACCGGCCGTGGGTTCGTCGAGGAACAGCACGCGAGGTTCGTGCGACAGCGCCTTCGCGATCAGCACGCGCCGCTTCATGCCGCCCGACAGCGTAATGATCTTGCTATTGCGCTTCTCCCACAGCGACAGATCGCGCAGCACCTTCTCGATATGCGCGGGATTCTTCGGCTTGCCGAACAGGCCGCGGCTGAACGAGACGGTCGCCCAGACGGTTTCGAACGAATCGGTGGTGAGTTCCTGCGGCACGAGGCCGATCAGCGAGCGCGCGCCGCGATAGTCGGCGGCGATATCGCGGCCGTCCACCATCACGCTGCCTTCGCTAGCGTTGACAATGCCGCAGATGATGCTGATGAGCGTGGTCTTGCCCGCCCCGTTTGGCCCCAGGAGGGCAAAGATTTCTCCGCGGTTGATCCCGAGGTTGATGTTTTTGAGCGCCTGAAAACCGCTTGCATAGGTTTTCGACAGATTCGTGACTGAGACGATTGGCTGCATGGATTCGACGATGGCAGACACCGTTGTTTAAGTGGATGAAATGACGCGCAAGCGCGGCCGCACCCGCAATGTAATGGAAACTGCGAAAGCCTGCAGCGCAACGGATCGAAGTCTACGGGAAGTCGCGTACCGCCGAACTCATCGCCGAGCCGTTTCGCTGCAGCGCAAGATAGTTCGGTTTCCGTAACGATATGGGCGCGATGCGCGTCGTCTCCCGCAGCGTTCCCCGCTCGCCCAGCAGACTCCCGCCGCCACCGTCCCGGGAACGCCGCGTGCTCGATTTCAGCCGTGCTGCTGCGCCCGTGCGCGTCGCGCCGGCATCCAAGGCACAGTGCTTGCGGCAGTTTGTTCATGTGAGTGCAAGGCGCTCGCGTGACATCAATCGACTCTATGGAGATGAACCATGAAACGCTTTACCAAAACGATTTTTGCTTCAGCGCTCGTAATGGCACTCTCGGGCGGAGCCTTTGCACAAGCGGGCGGCGGTGCCGGTGCCGGCGGTAGCGGCGGCATGGGCGGCGGTGGTGCGGCAGCGGGTGCGGGCGGCGGTAACGGCGTGGGCGCCGGCGGCGGCACGACGGGCGGCGCGGGCGGCACCGCGGCGCCAGGCGTCGGCCCCGGCACGATGAAGCACCCCGGCGATTCCGGCTATGGCTCGCCGGGCGTGACCGGCACCGGCGGCGGCATGGGCACGGGCACCGGCGCATCGCCGAACAGCGCGACCACGAACCGTTCGAATAGCGGCAGCATGAGCAACGGTACGCGCAGCGGCACGAGCGGTACTAACGGTACGATGCAGAACGGGCAGTAATTGAGGGAAGCCTGAGGGAAGTCGGCGCTCGAGCCTCAAGCGGTTGATTGAATTCGAGGCCCTGATTTAAGAGCGCGTGGAAAGATGGACGGCGGCGCCGCTTGACGGCATCGCCGTCCATTTGTTTTTTCACCCGCAATCCGAGCGCTTGCAATGCTCCAGCGTCGATGGTGGATTTTGCAACGGCTCCAATGTAAAGAAGTCGCGCTTCGCTGCTACGGCTCCGCGCATACGAAGCTGCTCGCCAGATTCACATTCCCTTTACCGGTGTAACGCGGAAACGTCGGATAGCGGCACAACGGTCGCGAGCGTCCATTGGTCGCCGCGGCGATGTCGGTGGCGATCAGCGTTTCCGGCGACGCGCCGCGCGTGACCCAGCTATCGAGTGCGCCCAGCAGATCCACCGACGGCACAAATGCACCGCTGCCATGCTGAAACCCCGGCACCATGTACAGACGCATGAAACGGTTGACCTCGTCCACACCGTAACGATCGACGAGCGCCTGACGGTAGGCAATCGTCTGATTGGGGCTGATGACTTCATCGGCGAGGCCTTGCAGCGTGATGAGCTTGCCGCCGCGCGCCATGTAGCGCGCGAGGTCCGTGTTCATTGCGCCGATGGTCTGCGACAGCGCGATCAATTGCGTGCGATATTTGCCGGGACGTTGCGGGTCGAACTTCAGCGAGTCGAAGTCCGCGTCGTGTGCAACGAAGTAACGCACATAGCCGTCGCCCTGCGCAAACAGGTAACCGTTGGCGAAGAATCTCGGCGTCGCGAGCCGTTCGGCCTGGTGCCCGAGGCCCAGTGAACCCGCGAAATAAGTGCCCTGAAAAACGTTGTAACCGCGATAACCGCCGACGTTCCAGGCCAGCTTGTACGGCAGCGACAAACCATCGCGCAGCACCATCAACGTAGCGAGTTGCGGCTCGGTGACGCATTCGTCGCGTGGCAGCATGTGCCCCGCGCAACGCAACGAATCGACGATCTCCGCTTCATGCTCCCGGCATGCGGCGACGTCGCTCACGATGCCGTCGGCGGCGCCGTCGAGCCGGTCGCAAACCGCAAGCGTTCGTCGATACACATGATCCAGCAGCAGCGGCGGGATGAAGCCGCCCGGCGTCGCATATTCGGCCTGGCCGACCTTCACGCCGATGAGCCGCACGCCGGAAAAATTGAGTGCCGGCGAATTGGCGATCACGCCGTCGTAGTCGTCGGGAAAGCGCTGCATCACCGTGTAACCTTCGCGGCCACCGGTCGAGCCGCCGGCGAAATACATGCGCTGCGGCGGCCGCCCATAAGCGCGCGCGATCAACGCAAGCGCGGCGTCGTGTGTCTTCTTCAGGTGCGCATAGCCGAAGTTCGTCACGGCTTCGTCGACGAGACCGAACACCGCCAACGACGAATCGCCCACATGCCCGGAATCGTCGCCGAAGGTCGCATAGCCTTGCGCGAGCGGCGCGCGATCCGGTGAAAACGGCATCACGCCGACGCCGCTCACCACCACGCCGTTATAGCCGCCGCCGCCCACTTGCAGCGCGCGGCCGTTCCAGTGGCGCGGCAGATTCAGGTCGAAGCGGATGTCGGGCGTGGTCGGCTTCGCCGCCTTGATGCGCCCCGTGATGCGGCAGTATTCGCCGCCCTGCTGATTGCCCGGCGCGGTCGCGCCGACCATCGACGCGCTCTCGATCTGCGCGCCCGCAGTCGGCAATGCGATGAGTTCCGGCGGCAAGACGGCGCCCGCGAATTCGGCGCAACGCATCCAAAGCGGCGCCTCCTTTTGCGCGGCGAGCACCGTACGCGAGCCGGGTCCGGGCAGCACGCCGGCAAGCGTGGCCGCTATTGCGACCGAGATTGCTAATGCGCATAGCCGCGAAGCTCGCGGAACAGCCGTGCGGCGCGAGCGCGCCCTCATCCTCAACGCGCCCCGCTCGCTGCCGCGCGCAGTTGCTGCCCTTTCCATCCGTGCCAGCCGCGCGCAAGAATCAGCAGTGCGCCGATCGCGACGACATCGCCGGCCAGCCCGATCAGCACGCCGCGAAAGCCATGAAACATGTGAGGCGTCGCCGTATCGACGATCAGAGACACGAGCGTGCCGCCGACAAAACACACGAGCCCCGTGCGCCCCACGGTGACGACAGCAGGCAGGCGCTGGGCAAGCCGCGCGATGCTGCCCAAGCGCACGAGCCGCGCGGCAAGCCATGCTATGACGATGAAATTGATCACGCGATCCACGGAAAGATTCTGTTTAAGGGTGCCGGGCAAAGGCTGCGTCAACACGAAAAGTTTAACCGCGGCAAACGCGAGCACGGCGGCGACGGCCGCCCACGTCAACCAGCGAGCGGCCTTGCCTGCATGAAAGCGCTCGCTGACCGGCGCCAGGCGGCACACGATGCCGAGCACGAACATCAGTTGCCACGCAAACGGATTAAAAGCCCAGTCGGCGATGTCGTCAATGCTTAGAAGCGCCGCGAGCGGCCGCGCGAGCCACCATACGGCGGCGCTCAGGGCCAGCGCCGCCACGCGCGAGCGCATGGCCAGCGGCACCATGGCCGGCACCAGCAGCGCGTAAAACACGTACATCGGCAGCACGCTCGACAGATACGGCTGCCGGCGCAACACCGCGATTTCAAGCGCCTGATGCAGCGGCCTCGCGGCGAAAGGCGACCAGCCGGTAAGGTCGATCATCGCGTGATTCAGATTGAGGAACGCGAGCACCGCGCCCGAAAGCAGCGTGAGCAGCGCCGTCAACAGATAGGCGCGGTAGATTTCCCAGCAACGCAGCACGAAGCGCAGATTAGCGGCCTTCTCGCCGCGCGTGGCGAGCACCGCCGTATAGGCCGCCGCCGACGCATAGCCGCCGAGGAACACGAACACTTCCGCCGAATCGCACAACGCGTACGCATGCAGCATCAGATGCGAAAGCGTGCTGCCCGGCATGTGATCGAGCACGATGACGATCAGCACGACCCCGCGAAAGAAGTCGACTTCGACGGAGCGTCCGCGGCGAATGTCCATTCGGTTCTCGCAGCAAGGTTATCCAGCAACACAGCACGATATAACGTTTGGGGCGGCGTCGTGCGATGAGTTCATGCGCGCTGACAGGCAGCCTCCTGTTTGCAGTGGCGCGGTGGCAATCTGAAATCGCGCTGTCGGCAAGCGGTAATTGTGATTCAGGCGATGGGCGCGATTACGGCGATTCACGCAATTCAGAATTCGCGATGGAAAGCGCATTCGATGCGCGGCAAGTTTTGCGGCTTTCACAGCTATTTGCGAATGCACCGGTAATTGCCGCCGAAAAAAATCCGCGCATTGCGGTGTGCGATTTTTTTCGCTTTTTTTCATCGTAGGATGGTTTCATGCACGACCGTCGGAGTTCGCGCGTCCCGCTCGAACGATGCTCCGCACGGCGGCCACTCATGTGGACCGGATACGCCTGCCCGGTCATTCACGCGGCACCGGTCCTTCCATTTCCGGCCTGAACGGTTCGCGCACGCGCACCGCCTTCGCATTGGAAGACACTCACATGAACAAAAGAATCGCCGGCTTCGACGGACTGCGCGCCATTGCAGTCCTAATGGTCTTTCTTCAGCACCGGCTATTCGGCGACATCGGCGAAATAGGCCATCTCGGCGTATGGATCTTCTTTGCGCTGAGCGGCTTTCTGATTATCGGCATTCTCTCGGCACAACGGCTTCGCATCGAAGAAAACGGCAGCGGGTTCGTCGTGGAGCTGAAGCGTTTTCTGTTTCGCCGCACGTTGCGCATCTTCCCGATTTATTACCTGATGCTGACCGTGATGTGCGTGCTGATGCTCTTCGGCATCGCGAGTCCGGAACTGGCGAGCGGCATGCCGTTTCATTTCGCTTATCTGTCGAACTTCTGGATCGGCTCAGTGTTGCATTACTGGCCAGGGCGCTACTCGCATTTGTGGAGTCTCGCGATCGAGGAGCAGTTCTATCTCGTCGTCGCGCCGCTGCTGTTGCTGCTTGCCGCGCGCCGCCATTTCGTCGCGTGCGTGATGATCGCGGCGACGGGACTCGTTGCGCTCTTCGCGATGCGCGCCGGGCATTGGCAGGAGATCACGATCTACACGCATCCGTTGAGCAACTTCTGGCTATTGGCGCTCGGCGGAATGGGCGGCCTGATGGTCGCCGGCGACGCAGGCGGTGTGCGTGCGTGGCTCGGCCACGGCGCCACGCTGTTTGCGTTGAGCGTTTGTCTCGTGGGCTTTTGCGCGAGCGAGCCGGTGTGGAGCGAGTTGCACGATCCGCTGCTGTTCACCGTCGTCAATGCCGTGTATGGGGTGTGCATCGCGGCGCTCGTGTGTTCGATTGCATGCTGCCGCAACGCGGTCGTCGTGGGTCTGCTGGAAACGCGCTGGCTCGCGGGGCTGGGGCGTATCAGCTACGGCTTCTATCTGTATCACAACCTGATTCCCGACCTGACCCGCAACCATCGCGCGCAGGCGTTGTTCGGCGGTGCAGTGCCGTTGTGGGCGCATGCGCTCGGAATTGCCGCGTCGTTCGGCATTTCGCTCGGGCTCGCGCTGCTGTCATGGCGGATGATTGAAGAGCCGATTCTTCGATTGAAGACGCGGCGGGCTTCGGTGGATAACGCGAAGTCTGCAGCGCCGCAGCAGGATAAGCGCGGCGCTCGTTTGCTGACAGACGACGAAGGGCTTCCGAGGTGGTCTGACGTTGCTTGAGGTTGGTTGAAGTCGCTTGAAGTCGACCCCGTGGCACAGGCATTGCTGCCTGCTTGTCATGACTGCGATCAACTGGAGATGCGCCGTGGCCACTCAGCCCGATAGCCCGAACCAGCACGACCAGAAGCCAGACGAAACAAAAGACCCCGGCGGTCCACCCACCGAGGTCTCAAAGCCTATCGGCGATGCAATCCCGACGCCGGTCGAACCGGGGCTTGATCAGCCGCTGCCCGAGAAAGGCGAAACGCCGCCATCGGATGACGACGAAGCGAAGCGCGACCCTTTGGGCGAAACGGAGACGCCTCCGGGCGTTCCGCCGCCGGGGCCATCCGACTTCGCCTAGCGTGGCCTCGGCTCGCCCGCTATCACGCGGCTTCGGGCTCAGGCTCCTGCTCGTGCACGATCTTTAGCGTGCTTTTATGCTCCCTGATCAGCCGATACACCGTCTCGCCAGGCACGGTTTCGTGCTCGAGAAGTTCGTCGGCGATAGCACGCAGCACCGGCTCGTACGCATGCAGCAGGCCATAGCACTGCTCGTTCAATTCCTTCAGCAGCACGTTCGCCTGCTCGATCGCGCTCTTCATCTGAAGACCCGCGTATTGCGAAGGCAACGCGGCGAGGCTGAACAGATTGCCGTCGCTGTTAAAGCCGAACTTGGACACCATGTCGAGGCCGATGCGCGAAGCCTCCTGCAAATCGGAAGCCGCCCCGCTCGATGCCTCGGAGAACGCGAGAATTTCCGCGTTGCGACCGCCGAGCAGCACCTTGATCTCGTTGCGTATCTCGGTCTCGCGGTACAGATGCTTGTCCTGCGCCTTGGTAATCAGCGCCACGCCGAGCGCGCCGCCACGCGGCAAAATCGTGACTTCTTCGAGTACGCCTGTGCCGAGCAGCGCGGCCACGAGACCATGCCCCGCTTCGTGCACGGCGATGCGCGTGCGTTCGTCTTCGGTCAGCGCGCGCTCGGCGCCGCTCACGTCGCCGATACGCGCAATCTTGATTGCCTCGATGAAATGCCTGGCCGCGATTTCCGTGTCGCCGGCCTTGCGCGCGACGAGCCCCGCCTGGTTCACGACCATCGCGACGGTCGCGGGTGACAGACCCGTGGTCAGACGCGCGAGCTGATCGTAGTCGATGTCCGCCGCTTTCGATTTCAGCTTCTCCGCATAGAAGCGGAAAATCTTCGCGCGGTCTTCGCGATCCGGCAGGCGAACCTGCACCGTGCGATCGAAACGGCCCGGCCGGCGCAATGCCTCGTCGAGATTGTCGGGATGGTTCGTGGCCGCGACGATGATCACGCCTTCGTTCGAAGCGAAACCGTCCATTTCCGCGAGCAGCTGATTGATGATGCGGTTGCTCTCGGCTTCGACAGGGCCGCCGCCTGTGTCGGTGCGCTTCGCGAGGCCGTCGGCTTCGTCGATGAAGATCACCGTCGGCGCATTCTTGCGCGCCATTTCGAACAGGTGCTTGACCTTCTGGATGCCGACGCCGTAATACTTCGCGCTGAAATAGCTGCCGGTGATCGAGATGAAGTTCGCGCCGCATTCGCCGGCCAGCGCCTGCGCAAGCCGCGTCTTGCCGACGCCCGGGCCGCCCACCATCAGAATGCCGCAGGGCGCGCGCACGCCCATCGACGTGAATTGCTTCGGGCTCGACAGATAACCGCGGATGTCCGCGAGCGCCGCCTTCGCTTCGTTCGCGCCGATCACGTCGTCGAAGCGCAGCGTGGGCGCTTTCGTCAACAGCGACGCGCCGCCGCGCATTTCGCGGCGCATGAACCACACCATGCCGCCGATCAGCAGCAGCGGCAGAAGCAGGCTGATTACGTCGCGCGTCTGGTCGAACACCTGAAGCCAGCGCGAGCCGCCCGTGCGAATGTCTGCGTCGGGCAACCACACGAGCTGATAGGAAGCGGCGTCGCCGGTTTTAGGTTCGCCAAGCAGCAGCGCATGCGAGAACGTCGCGTTGTGATCGGTCACGAAGTACTTCGAACCGTCGCGCTTCGACACGAGAATCGCACTCGGACTCACGCCGATCGCCGCAACGTTCGCGTCATGAATGTCGCGCAGCATTTGCGACGCGTCTTTCTCCTCGCGCGTCCACGCGGACGTATCGTGCCGCATCTGACTCGCGACGCCGGTTAGCGCGGGCGCGACCTGCGCCGAGCGCTGCTGGTAATGCCACAAACTGAATGCGAGCACGAATGCAATGAGCGCGGCCACAGCCACCACGGTGATTTTGCGCGCACGTCTTTTCTCAAGCGAGTTCTTTCCCGGCTTCATGAGTCACTTCCAAAAACAGGCCCGAGCGAGCCCTAATACATGTCAAATCAGAGGATGAGCGGTTGGGAGAGGAATCGGCTTTCGCGACGCCACGCCTGCCCGGAAGAGAGGATGCCCAACCATGCATCCCTTTTACCAGTCGCGTACGAGCCAGTATGCCGTGCGGCTGCTTCTTCCAAATCGCAGAAAAGGCCTGTTTCTACCGCCTATCCCGCCGTTTGATGAAGGCGGAATATAGGGCGCAAGCCGCGCATGAGATGCGGTAGAAAACTGCTCCGGCGCACAGTTTAGCAGCGTAAAAAAGGCCGTGTATTCTGTAGACCTATCATTTTCAACCCGCCCTATTTTTTGTCATGCGCTGTCGAGCGGTAATCGGTCAATTGTTCCTGATTATTCGTTTCTGGACCGCGCGCATTTTTTGTTAGGCTTCGCCATTCGTCAGCGCTTGATTGCGGAGACGGCGACATGCCCCTGCGCGGCACGCACATTCAACACGCCACAACTTATGCTTCGATTCGAAAACCTCAGCAAGCGCTATAACGACCGCATCGTTTTCGCGGAACTGCATCACGACTCCGCCGCCGGTTGCGTCGCGCTCAACGACGAGTCGGGAAGCGGCAAATCCACCTTGCTCGCGATTCTCGCCGGCGCGCTTGCAGCCGATTCCGGCGATGTCTGGATCGGCGGCCATTCGGTGAACGCGGCGCCCGCCGTCGCGAGATCGCTTTTGACGTACGTGCCAGAGGATTGCATGCCGTCGCCCGATCCGACCGGCCGCGAGTACTTGCAGCGCGTGGCCGCGGCGCGCAACGCGAGCGTCAGCGACGCCACGCTGACGCTCGCCGATTGTTTCGGGCTCACGCCGCATATGGACAAGCGCTTCGAACAGATGTCGTTCGGCACGCGCAAGAAGTTCTTTCTGACCTCGGCGATGCTCGGCGAAACCAGCGTGCTGATCGCCGACGAGCCCGTAGGTGGACTCGACGCCGCCGCGCGCGCCGTGCTGGTCGATCTCTTCACGACACTCGCGCAAACTCGCACGGTGTTTTTCTCGAGCTATGACGAAGCGTTCACTGAAGCCTGCGCGGCTAGCCGCATCACGTTTGCCGATCTCGCGCAGCGCGGCTAAACCTGGCGGGCCGTGCACCGCGCCGCGCTCAAATCGACACGCAGATCTTCCCGAAGTGCGCACCCGACGCCTCGTGCCTGAACGCATCCGCGAGTTGCGCGAGTTCGAACGTGCTGTCGATCACCGGCTTGATGCCCGTCACTTCGAGCGCGCGGATCATATCGCGCTGGTCCTGCCGGCTGCCGACGATCAAGCCTTGCAGCCGCTGTTGCCGCGCCATCAGCGCCGCGGTCGGCACGGGGCCGGCGCGGCCCGTCAGCACGCCGATCAGCGCAATATGCCCGCCGATCCGGCAAGCCGTGATCGACTGCGGCAACGTGCCCGGGCCGCCCACTTCGATCACATGATCGACGCCTCGGCCGCCGGTCATCGAGCGCACTTCCTTGCCCCATTCGGAATTGTCGCGGTAGTTGATCGTATGATCTGCGCCGAGCGCGCGCAGCTTCTCGAGCTTCGCATCCGATGAAGACGTCGCGATAACCGACGCGCCCATGGCTCTCGCAAGCTGCAAGCCGAAGATCGACACGCCGCCGGTGCCGAGCACGAGCACCGTGGCGCCCGCCTTCAACTGACCGTCAACCACGAGCGCCCGCCACGCGGTGAGCCCCGCGGTCGTCAGCGTCGCGGATTCGGCATGGCTATAACCCTGCGGCGCATGCGTGAAATACCGGCTCGGCAGCACGACGACTTCACGCGCATAGCCGTCGACGCCGTCGCCCGGTGTGGTCGTGAAGTCGCCGATGGCGGGCGGGCCGTTCTCCCAGAACGGGAAGAAACACGACACCACGTGATCGCCGGCCTTGAATCCGTCGACGCCTGCGCCGACCGCCTCGACGACGCCCGCGCCGTCCGCCATCGGAATACGCCCGGCCTCGGCGGGCAACACACCGCTCACGACGCCATAGTCATGGAAGTTCAACGAGCTCGCGTGAATGCGAACCCGAAGCTGGCCCGCGCCGGGCTGTCCAGGATCGCCGATGTCGACCACCTGGAGACTATCGACGCTGGCGGGTGATCCAATCTTGACGGCTTTCATATCGCGGCTCCTTTAGGTTTTGTCAGGCGCTCGACGCGCGCCCTGCTTCGCCAAAGAATATCGCAAGCAGGTGTTGCATGTCGGCGAGCGCGGCATCGCGAACCGCGCGTTTATGTTTGTTTTACGGGGCCAACACGAAGCCGCGATGCCAGCCCGCTAGCGCACAAAAGAGCCGTACGTCTTGCCCAGTTCATAACGACGCTTCAGTTCCTCCGCGATACGCGCGATGACGTCCGTCCAATTGTCCCGCTCCGGCTGCGTGAAGATGCGCACGCCCGGATACCACGGACTGTCTTCGCGATCGCGCAGCCAGCGCCAGCAACCGGCGAAGCGATTGAGCAGCCAGACCGGCTTGCCCATCGCAGCGGCGAGATGCGCGACCGACGTATCGACGGAAATGACCAGATCGAGGTTGTCGATAATCGCCGCGGTGTCCGCGAAGTCCGCGACTTCATCCATCCAGTCGGTCAAGTACGGTTTCGTGGCGGCGCTCGGACGCTTCGCGAGGTCGTCGGTCTTTTGCAAGCTGATCCAGCGAAGCGGCGACGACGCGAACAATGGCGCCATTTGCGCCGAGCTCAGACTGCGTGCGCGGTCTTCGGTAAGCCCCGAGTGACCGCCCGCCCACACGACGCCGACGCGCGGCAGCCCTTGTTGCGGCAACGCGTCGAGTCTCGCGCGCCAGGTCGCGGAGCGCTGCGGGTCCGCGCACAGATATGCGTCGGCTGGAATGTTGTCGAGGCGCGTGCCGAACGCGAGCGGCAGCGACATCAACGGACATTGCCAGTCCCATTGACTGATGTCCGGCATGACGTCGTCGAGCATCACGAGACCTGGCCAGCGGGCGCACAACGACTCTTCGTAAAGCCGCCGCAACGACGGCGGGCAGATATAGCCCACCTGGGCAAAGCGTTCGAGCGCGAGCGGCAGATAACGCACGAATTGCAGGCTGTCGCCGTGGCCCTGCTCGGGCAACACCAGCAGACGCGCGCCGCTCGCGTTCAGGCCATGCGCGCCGCCCACCACGTCGGGGCGCTCGCCCTTCCATTGCGGCAACGGCAGTTGCGGCGCCTGCGACGCGGGCTGCCCGCGAGCATCGACGAAATTCGCCGTGCGCTCCTCGAAGTACGGCCACGCCTCTTCGTAGCGGCCTGCCGCGAGCAGCAGCAGGCTGAGACTCGCGCGCGCACCGCGATTCGCGGGATCGAGCGCGATGGCTTGCCTGATATGCCGCTCCGCGTCGCTCAACGAGCCCAGATCCTTGACGACGACGCCGAGGTTCGCATGCGCCTGCGCGTAGTCCGGCTTCAGCTCGATCAAACGCCGATACACAGCCGCGGCCTCGTCGGCACGCCCTTGCAATTGCAGCGCCACGCCCAGGTAGTAGTGAAGCGGGAGCGAATCCGGCTGATGGACAAGTCCCGCCTTCGCGGTCTGTGCGATGCTCGCGAACATGCGCAGCTTGATCTGGACGAGGCACAGCATGTCGAAGAACGGCGGCTGCGGCTCGACTTCGATCGCGCGCTCGATCCAGCGCTGCGCCAACGGAAGCTGATCCGACGCGAGCGCCACCAGCCCACGCGCATAAAGAGCCCCGGCGTGCGTCGAATCGTGCATGATGATCCGGTCGAGCAGCGCCTGCGCCGTATCGAGCCGGCCTGCGACGCGCGCCTCCTCCGCCTCGTTGAACCAGAGCGAGATGACTTCAGATGAGACTTCAGATGACAGCGGAGTTGGGCTTTGCATGATCGCAAGAATGAGATTGCGTTGATGAACCGTGGAGGCGTTGCCCGGGCACGGGCTGCGAACGCTGCGTTACTGCGAGTTGCGTCGATTATCGATGCCCCGCGCGGGAACCTGTGTAGGACCGTTCCGAATCGGACGCGCACATTGGCGTCAGCAATAAAGTAAAAACGCCGGGATACGGACTTGACCTTACCCCCGTGGGAAGGTCCAAGATGGCCCTGAGATTTATCTCAGGAGATTCGAAATGGAACTGGAATTAGCGGTAAAAGATATGTCGTGCGGCGGCTGCGCCAACTCGATCGCTCGCGCGCTCACCGGTGTCGATCCGGCTGCGGCCGTTGACATCGACGTGTCCACAAAAATCGTCAAGATCGCTTCGACGCTGCCGGCCGCGAAACTGATCGAGGCGATCGAAGCGGCGGGCTTTCATCCGTCGATAAAAAACTGATCATGTATGTTTCGCTCGACAGAGCTTTTAAACGGGAATCGACTATGAACAAATTTCGCGCGTTTCGCCCGCTTCGTGTCCTATGCGTATTGGTATCCGCCGGCCTCGCATGCGCCGTTGCCGCCGTGCCTGCCCATGCGCAGCACACGGCGTCCATGCCCGGCATGGATATGTCCTCACCGGCCGACGCCGGCTCGGGCGACTCGACGCCGGCATTCAAGGCCGCCGACGACAAGATGATGAAGAACATGAGCGCGCCGGCCTACACCGGCGACGCCGACAAGGACTTCGTCGCGCACATGATCCCGCACCACGAGGGCGCGGTCGACATGGCGCAGGTCGAGCTCAAGTACGGCAAGGACCCCGAACTGAAGCGCCTTGCCAGGAACATCATCAAGGCGCAGCACGAAGAGATCGCCTTCATGCAACGCTGGCAGGCGAAACACGGCGCGAAGTAGTCTCGCAGGCGAGGACGGAGCCGCTCAGTGCTGGGTGGCGCCCGCTCCGGAACCGGCTTCCATGTCGTCCGCCAACGCGTCGTCTGCCGACTCCGCCTGCGCGGCGGCCGCGCTGTTCGCGGCCTCCTGCAGCAGGCGCGCGGCATGGCTCGCCGTGATGCGCTTGCGGGCAACTCCCTTTGCATCCAGTCCGATAACCTGGAACAATTCGCGGTCGCACGCGAGTTCCTGCCGATACTGCTCGCCAGTACTGACGAGTAATTCGAGCATGCTCTGCTGACGGTGGCGCTCGTCGGCCGTGACGGCAGGATTCCTACATATCGTGGACGCAAGTGCAACCAGCGTATCCAGTTTGCTCATCTGCCGGTCACAGAAATGGAAAGCCGACAACGCGAGCTTTTCGTACTGGAGAGCATCGACAGGCGGGCGAGAATCGGCTTGCGGCGGCTTCTTGTTCTTACTCATTGTGCGATCTCTCTAAGACATCAGTGGGTCGCCCGCATCCTGCTGTGGACGATGCGGTTACGATCGCAGGCGGTCAAACCTGGTCATCGGTTGTTCTTCAACGGGCTGTTGATTATAGCGAGTACCGAGCCGTGAAAGTACAACCAGGCAAGCTAAATATGACGATGTTTCGTCACCCGAATTATTTCATCTAGCCTGGCAGCCGCGGTCGTCCATCGACGCACAAATCCGAGATACGTCGCATGGCTAAACAGCCGCGGGCACCCTCACCCAACCTTCCATCAACACGCGCGCGCTGCGGCTCATCACCGCCTTCTTCACGACCCACTCGCCGCCCGCGAGCGCCGCCTCGGCCCCGACTCGCAGCGTGCCCGACGGATGCCCGAACCTCACGGCTTCGCGCTCGCCGCCGCCGGCCGCCAGGTTCACCAATGTGCCCGGAATCGCCGCCGCCGTGCCGATTGCCACCGCCGCCGTGCCCATCATCGCGTGGTGCAGTTTGCCCATCGACATTGCGCGCACAAGCAAATCGACATCGCCCGCATTGATCCGCTTGCCGCTCGACGACACGTAATCAGCGGGCCGCGCGACGAACGCGATTTTCGGCGTGTGCTGCCGCGTCGCGATTTCGTCCAAGTTCTTAACGAGTCCCATACGCAGCGCGCCATGAGCGCGAATCGTCTCAAACATGGCCAGCGCTTTTTCATCGCTGTTGATGGCGTCCTGCAACTCCGTGCCCTTGTAGCCGATCGCTTCGGCATTCACGAAAATGGTCGGAATGCCGGCGTTGATCATCGTCGCCTTCAGCGTGCCGACGCCCGGCACTTCCAGGTCGTCGACGAGATTGCCCGTCGGGAACATCGAGCCGCCCGCGCCGTCTTCTTCCGCAGCCGGGTCCATGAATTCGAGCTGCACTTCCGCAGCCGGGAAGGTCACGCCGTCGAGTTCGAAGTCGCCGGTTTCCTGCACCGCGCCGCCCGTCATCGGCACATGCGCAATGATCGTCTTGCCGATGTTCGCCTGCCAGATGCGTACGGTCGCCACGCCATCGCGCGGAATGCGGCTCGCGTCGACCAGGCCCGCGCTGATCGCGAACGGTCCGACCGCCGCCGACAGATTGCCGCAGTTGCCGCTCCAGTCGACGAACGGCTTGTCGATCGACACCTGGCCGAACAGGTAATCCACGTCATGATCGGGCCTGCTGCTTTTGCCGACGATCACGGTCTTGCTCGTGCTCGACGTCGCGCCGCCCATGCCGTCAATCTGCTTGCCATACGGATCGGGGCTGCCGATCACGCTCAGCAGCAGCGCGTCGCGCGCGGCGCCGGGCATTTGCGCCGCGTCGGGCAAATCCTGCAAGCGAAAAAACACGCCCTTGCTCGTGCCGCCACGCATGTACGTGGCCGGAATCCTGATCTGCGGTTGATGCGCCATGAAAGTGTCCTGAAACGAAATCGTGATCAAGCCGCCGCTCGCGACGACTCCAGAAAGTCCTGCGCAAAGCGCTGCAACACGCCGCCGGCCTCGTAGATGGAAACCTCTTCGGCGGTATCGAGCCGGCACGTCACCGGCACCTCGACGCGCTCGCCGCTCCTGCGATGAATCACCAGCGTCAGGTCCGCGCGCGGCTTGCGTTCGCCGACCACGTCGAAAGTTTCGCTGCCGTCAATCGCGAGCGTGATGCGGTTCACGCCCGGCTTGAACTCGAGCGGCAACACGCCCATGCCGACGAGGTTCGTGCGGTGAATGCGCTCGAAACCTTCGGCAACGATCGCTTCCGCGCCGGCCAGGCGCACGCCTTTCGCTGCCCAGTCGCGCGACGAACCCTGACCGTAATCCGCGCCCGCGATCACGATGAGCGGCTGCTTGCGCTCCATATACGTTTCGATGGCTTCCCACATGCGCGTGATCTTGCCCTCGGGCTCGATGCGCGCGAGAGAACCGGCCTTCACCTTGCCGTCCACCACGACCATCTCGTTCTTCAAGGTCGGGTTCGCAAACGTCGCGCGCTGCGCGGTCAGGTGATCGCCGCGATGCGTCGCGTACGAATTGAAATCCTCTTCGGGCAAGCCCATTTTCGTGAGGTATTCGCCCGCTGCGCTGTCCGGCAGAATCGCGTTCGATGGCGACAGGTGATCCGTCGTGATGTTATCGCCGAGCACGGCAAGCGCACGCATGGCCTTTAACGTGCGCTCGCCTGCCAATGCGCCTTCCCAATACGGCGGACGGCGAATATACGTGCTCGTCGGGCGCCAGTCGTAGAGCGGGTCGGCTTTATCTCCAGTGTCGACGGAAACCGCGAACATCGGCTCATACACTTTGCGGAACTGCTCGGGCTTCACGCTCGAAGCGACGATAGCGTCGATCTCTTCGTCCGACGGCCAGATGTCCTTCAACGTCACCGCATTGCCTTCGGCATCGACACCGAGCACGTCTTTTTCGATGTCGAAGCGAATCGTGCCCGCAATCGCGTACGCGACCACCAGCGGCGGCGACGCGAGAAACGCCTGCTTCGCAAAGGGATGAATGCGTCCGTCGAAATTGCGGTTGCCCGACAGCACGGCAGTCGCGTAAAGATCGCGCTCCACGATCTCCTTCTGAATGACCGGATCGAGCGCGCCCGACATGCCGTTGCACGACGTGCACGCATATGCGACCACGCCGAAACCGAGCTGCTCCAGTTGGGGCAGCAAGCCGGCTTCTTCCAGATACAGCGTGACGGCTTTCGAGCCCGGCGCAAGCGATGTCTTCGCCCACGGCTTGCGAGTCAATCCGCGCCGGTTGGCGTTGCGCGCGAGCAGGCCCGCAGCGATCATGTTGCGCGGATTGTTGGTGTTCGTGCAGCTTGTAATGGCCGCGATGATCACCGCGCCGTCCGGCATCAGGCCCGGCTCGTTTTCGACCTTTCCGCTGATGCCGCGCGCGGCCAGCTCCGAGACCGGCAAGCGCCGATGCGGATTCGACGGCCCGGCGAGCGTGCGCACGACCGTGGACAGATCGAATGTGAGCACGCGTTCATACCCGGCATGCTCGAGGCTGTCGGCCCACAAGCCGGTTTGCTTCGCATACGTTTCGACGAGCGTCACGAGTTCGTCGTCGCGGCCCGTCAGCTTCAGATACTTGATGGTCTGTTCGTCGATATAAAACATCGCGGCCGTCGCGCCGAATTCGGGCGCCATGTTGGCGATGGTCGCGCGGTCGCCGAGCGTGAGCTTCGTCGTGCCTTCGCCGAAAAATTCCAGGTACGCGCCGACCACTTTCTCTTTGCGGAGGAACTCGGTGAGCGACAGTACGACGTCGGTTGCAGTGATGCCTTCGCCGGGCTTGCCCGTCAAGTCCACGCCGACGATATCCGGCAGCCGCATATACGACGCGCGGCCCAGCATCACGCTTTCCGCTTCGAGTCCGCCCACGCCGATGGCGATCACGCCGAGCGCGTCGACCATCGGCGTATGCGAGTCGGTGCCGACGAGCGTATCGGGAAACGCCACGCCGTCTTGCACCTGCACGACGGGGCTCATGCGTTCGAGGTTGATCTGATGCAGGATGCCGTTGCCCGGCGGAATCACGTCGACATTCCTGAACGCGCGCTTCGTCCAGTCGATGAAATGGAAGCGGTCTTCATTGCGGCGATCTTCGATAGCACGATTCTTCGCGAACGCATCGGGATCGAAACCGCCGCATTCCACCGCAAGCGAATGATCGACGACGAGCTGCGTCGGCACTACCGGATTGACGAGCGCCGGGTCGCCGCCCTGCGCGGCAATCGCGTCGCGCAAACCGGCGAGATCGACGAGCGCGGTCTGGCCGAGAATGTCGTGACACACGACGCGCGCGGGAAACCACGGAAAATCCAGCTCGCGTTTGCGCTCGATAATCTGTTTCAACGACGCGACGAGCGTCACCGGATCGCAGCGTCGCACGAGATTCTCCGCGAGCACGCGCGAGGTGTACGGCAGCTTGTCGTAGGCGCCGGGCTGGATTGCGTCGACGGCGGCGCGCGCGTCGAAGAAATCGAGCTCGGTGCCGGGAAGGCGTTTGCGGTAGGCAGTATTCATGGCTTGGGGACGATCGGTAATGAAGCGCAAACAAGGCGGCGACGTGCGCGAGCGCGCCTTAAGGGCAGGCGCGTTCCGGTATTTAAAGCAGGCGCTTCGGTCTAGTGTAGCTCGCGGCTGCGAAAGCGCGGCCTCGGTTCGTTATCGAACCGAGGCCGTCAACATCAAACGCGTTTTTCGAGCGGCACGAACGACAAATCGTCAGGTCCCGTGTAATTCGCGCTCGGACGAATGATCTTGTTGTCGATCCGCTGTTCGATGATGTGCGCGCTCCAGCCCGCAGTGCGCGCGATCACGAAGAGCGGCGTGAACATCGCGGTGGGCACACCCATCATGTGATAAGACACAGCGCTGAACCAGTCGAGATTCGGGAACATCTTCTTGGCTTCCCACATCACCGATTCAAGACGCTCGGCGATATTGAACAGCTTGTTGTTGCCCGCTTCTTTCGACAGCTTCTTCGCGACTTCCTTGATGACCTTGTTGCGCGGATCCGAGATCGTATAGACCGGATGACCGAAGCCGATCACCACTTCCTTGTTCTCGACGCGCCTGCGGATGTCGGCTTCCGCTTCGTCCGGCGTCTGATAGCGCGACTGGATTTCGAACGCCACTTCATTCGCGCCGCCATGTTTCGGTCCGCGCAATGCGCCGATTGCGCCGGTAATCGCCGAGTAAATGTCCGAACCCGTGCCCGCGATCACGCGGCCGGTGAACGTCGACGCGTTGAACTCGTGTTCGGCATACAGATTGAGCGACACATGCATTGCCTCGACCCACGACTTCGGCGGCTCGACGCCATGCAGCAGATGCAGGAAGTGGCCGCCGATCGAATCGTCGTCGGTTTCGACTTCGATGCGCTTGCCGTTGTGCGAGTAGTGATACCAGTAGAGCAGCATCGAGCCGAGCGACGCCATCAGCTTGTCGGCGATGTCGCGCGCGCCCGGCAGGTTGTGATCGTCCTTCTCCGGCAGCACCGTGCCGAGCACCGACACGCCGGTGCGCATCACATCCATCGGATGCGCGGCGGCGGGAATCCATTCGAGCGCGGCTTTGACGTTCGCGGGCAGGCCGCGCAACGCCTTGAGCTTGGTCTTGTAGGCGGTGAGTTCAGCCTGCGTCGGCAGCTTTTCATGCACGAGCAGATAGGCGATTTCTTCGAATTCGCAATTGCCCGCGATGTCGAGAATGTCGTAGCCGCGGTAATGCAGATCGTTGCCGGTCTTGCCGACCGTGCACAGCGCCGTGTTGCCCGCGGTCACGCCGGACAGCGCGACGGATTTTTTCGGTTTGAACGCGCCGGCGTTGGTGGTGCTGGTGCTGTTGTCTGCTTCGCTCATCGTTGTCTCCAGATGCGTTAGGGATTCTCGAACGCGGCCTTAAATGCAAGGAACGGGCCATCGTCGCAGGCTTGCGCTAAGTGCCTGATTTATCACGGCGGACCGCTTTGCGCGAAACGGCGCACGTTTCGACAATGAAATCATGAAATTTCATTTTTGAAACCGACGCGCGCATAATAGCCGGACCCTGCCACTCACCTCGCGCGAGCCGCAACTTGAGCACTCCATCGTTCGATACAGCCCGACGCCCGCGCATCTGGGCGCTCAGCATCAGCCGTCTGCGCGACCTGTTTATCGACATCGCGGGCGAATACGTGGAACGCGCGGATCTGCGCATCGTCGCCCAAGGTTTCGAAGATGCCGTGCGCGAAATCGACGCCGCCGGCGCGGGTCGTCCCGACGTTGTGATCGCGGGCGGCTCCAACGGCGCTTACCTGAAAACGCGCGTCGCGGTGCCGGTCGTGATGATCACGCCGACGGGCTTCGACGTCATGCACGCGCTCGCCCGCGCGCGCCGCGACGGCGCAAAGGTCGCGCTGGTCACGCACGGCAACACGCCCGACGAAGTGCGCCGCTTCGTCACGGCGTTCGGGCTCGACGTGACGTTCGCCTCGCATCAATCCGCGCAGGACGCCGAAAGCGTCGTGCTGGACCTGCGCGATCGCGGCATCGACGTGGTGGTCGGTCCCGGACTCGTCACCGATCTCGCCGCGCACGCCGGCATGGGCGCGGTGTTTCTGTACTCGCGCGATTCGGTGCGCGCCGGCTTCGACACGGCGCTCGAAGTCGCGCAGGCGACGCGGCGCGAAACGATACGCCGTCAACGGCTCGATAATCTGCTGCAACACTTGCGCGACGGCGTCGTCGCGCTCGACGCCGAAGGACGCGTCGAGGCGATGAACCAGCGTCTTGCCGCCGTGCTCGGCGTCGACGCCGCGAATGCAGCCGGCCGCGCGCTGCTCGAACTCGCGCCGGATCTCGCCGGCAGCCTGCCCGACTCCGACGGCGACGCGTTCTGCACCGTGCGCGGCGCGAGCTACGTCGTGCATCGCGGGCCGCTTGCGAGCGGCGGCGCGGCCGCGGGCACCGTGCTGACGTTTCAGGAATCGCGTGCGGTCGAACGGCTGGACCGCACGCTGCGTTCGCGTCAACGCGTGCAGCAGTTCAGCGCGCGTTACCGCCTGGAAGATATGGTCGGCGCGGCGGAATCCATGCAACGCGTGCGCGCGCTCGTGCAGCGTTACGCGAGGTCGGACGCGACCGTGCTGATTCTCGGCGAAAGCGGCACAGGCAAGGAAATGGTCGCGCAGAGCATGCATCAGTTGAGCGCGCGGCGCGACTTCGCCTTCGTCGCAATCAATTGCGGCGCGTTTCCCGAGGCGTTGCTCGAAAGCGAACTGTTCGGCTACGAGGAAGGCGCGTTCACCGGCGCGCGCAAAGGCGGCAAGGCGGGGCTCATCGAAGTCGCGCACCGCGGCACCTTGTTTCTCGATGAAATCGGCGAGATGCCGTTGTCGTTGCAGAGCCGTTTGCTGCGCGTATTGCAGGAGCGCGAAGTCGTGCGGCTCGGTTCGACGGAACCGACGCGCGTCGACATTCGCGTGGTTGCCGCGACGCACCGCGCGTTGACCGAGGGTATCGAAGCAGGCCGCTTTCGCGCCGATCTTTACTACCGGCTCAACATTCTCAGCATTGCGCTGCCGCCGCTGCGCGAGCGTCCAACCGATCTGCTGCCGCTTGCCGCCGAACTGCTGTTGCAAGCCGCGGCGCGTGAGCCGAGGCTCGCCGCGCGCCTGCCCGACGCCGCTGCCGCCGAACGCATTCTGGCCGCGCTCGCCGAGCCGTTGCGGCGTTACGCGTGGCCGGGGAATGTGCGCGAGTTGCAGAACGTGATCGAGCGGATTGCAGTGGAGCTTGCCGAGATGGAGTCAGACGCCGACTCGCCGGCGGAGACGCAACCGCTCATCACGCGAGACATGCTGCGGACCATCGCGCCGGAAATCGTCGAACCGCAGCAACCGCGCGCTCACAAAACGGCGCTGACGTTGCGCGAACGCAGCCGTCATGTCGAAGCCGATGAAATCCGCGCCGCGCTGGCTGCGCACGACGGCGACCGCGATGCGGTGTGCGACGCGCTCGGCATCAGCAAGACGACGTTATGGCGGAAGCTGAACGGGGCGCGCTAACTTTTGCGATGCTCGCGGCGGCGCCGTGCTTGCCCGCATTAACCGCCGCGCGCTGCTGGATGAACATGCTCGGCGTCATGCCGCAGCATCGCTTGAAATGCCGGCCAAAATGGCTCTGATCGAAGAAGCCGACCTCGGTCGCGACCACCGAACCAGGCACGCCTTCGAGCAACAGCATCTGTGCCCGCTGAATCCGCACGCCGCACAGATAGCGATACGGCGACGAGCCGTACTGCTGCCGGAACACGGTCGCAAAGCGCGACACGCTGAGCGCGGACAGCGCCGCGAGTTGCGCGAGCGTCACCGGCTCGTTGAAATGCGCTTCGATAAAAGCCCGCGCGGCGTTGAGGCTGAGGGACTGTTTCATGACGTCGCGATGGGCTCTTTTGCAAAACGCTGGATGGAGAACCTGTCGAGCGGAATCGGCGTGCTGCCCGTATCGACGAGTTCCGCCATCGTCTCGCCGACGCCCGGCCCGATCTGAAAGCCCGAACCGCTGAAGCCGAACGCGTAGAAGAGTCCGTCGACCTTGCTGCTCGGGCCGATCACCGGTTCGCTGTCAGGCAGATAACTTTCCACGCCGCTCCACACGCGGATCACATGCAACGGCGCGAGCGCGGGCACGAGCCGCCGCATCTGCGCGAGCTGGCGCACCGTGTTCTGCGGCAGCACCGACGCGCGGCTCGTCGCGGCATCGGCCGGACCCGCGGGACCGCCGCCGACGATGATATTGCCGCGCGGAATCTGCCGGAAGTAAATGCCCTCCTGCTTGATCGACGTGAACACGCCCATCGACGATTTGAAGACGTACGGCACCGGCTCCGTCACGCACATTTGCGGTCCGCTTACGACGAGCGGCGCGCTTTCGCCGAACTGTTCGGTCAGACGCGTGGCCCATGCGCCCGCGCAGATCACGAGTTGAGCCGCGCGATACACGTCGCCGCGCGCGCTTTCCACGCGAAAGCGATCGCCCTCTTTTTCGACGCGCACGATCTCCGTGTTCTCGATCACCTGCGCGCCGAGCCGCGCGGCCGCGCGTCCGAACGCGGGCGCGGCGAGCCGCGGATTCGCGTGGCCGTCGAGCGGCGAACTGGACGCCGCCAGCACTTCGCGGCTCAGAAACGGAAAGCGCCGGAACAACGCGTCGCCATGCAGCACTTCGAGTTCGAGCCCGTAGGCGCGCGCGTCGATTGCATACTGATCGAAATTCTCGACGTCCTTCTGGTGATAGCACACGCGCGTGTGGCCGACCGGCAAAAATTCGACGTCCTCGCCGAGCAGTTCCGCCGAACGCTGCCAGGTGCGCAGCGCGCGATTGGCCATCGCGAGTTGCGGCAATGCGCGGCCTTGCCGCCGCACGCCGCCGAAGTTCACGCCGCTCGCCTGCTGCCCGGTCAGCCCGCGTTCCAGCAGAATCACCGAGCGATTGCGCTGGCGCAAAAAGAACGTGGTCGTCGTACCCATGATGCCGCCGCCGATCACGATGACATCCGCTTCGTTGCGAGTCGCGCTCATTGCGCTGCCTCCTCGGTGAGCGCCACTGGCAGCGGCTTGACCGGCGCCTGGCCGCGCAGGCGTCCCACGGAAGCGAGCGGCACGCACGCCGCCGCGGCAATGACTTCCGCGCCCGCATGTCCGCAATAACGCCCTTGGCAACGTCCCATGCCGACGCGCGAAAACGCCTTCGCGCGATTGGCTTCCTGCGCGCCGGTTTCGCGAACGACGCGGCGCAATTCGCCCGCCGTGATCGCTTCGCAGCGGCACACAATCGTCTCGTCCGGCAACGCGGCGGCGAATTGCGCGGGCCACGGAAACGCTTCACGCAAGCCCGCGGCAAAGCGCGAGAAGCGCGCGAGCTCGTCGCGCAAACGCTGCATATCGCCGATGCCCGCCGCTTGGACGCCGTGATCCTGCAGCGCGGCGAGCGCGGCGAGGCGGCCCGACCGTTCGGCTGCGTCCGCGCCGCGCACGCGCGCGCCATCGCCCGCGAGATAGACGCCCTTGACGCTGCTGCGGCCATCGCTGTCGATTTGCGCGAGCCACTGCTGCGCGGCGTCGTCGAAGATAAAACGGCAGCCGGCGAGATCCGCGAGCTGCGTTTCCGGGCGCAAGTGATAGCCGAGCGCAACGGCGTCGCACGCGAACTCGATGCGCTTGCCGCCGGCCAATGCGACTTCGACGCCGCTCACACCCGTTTGCGGCGAACCTTTGATTTCGATGGGCTGCACGCCGCGATAAACCGGCACGCCCGCCTTCGACAACACGCGCGTCAACGCAATGCCTTTTTTCAGCGCGGCGGGAATCGCCAAGAGACGCGGCAACGCGGCGATGCGCTGCATGAACGTCGACGTATCGAGCACCGCCGCGATCTGCGCGCCGGCCTTCACGTATTGCGCGGACACGAGGTAGAGCAGCGGCCCGCTGCCCATCATCACGATGCGCGAACCGATCGCGCAGCCCTGCGATTTCAGCGCGACCTGCGCGCCGCCGAGACTATAGGTGCCCGCCTGATGCCAACCCTTGACGGGCATGAGCCGATCGGTCGCGCCGCTGCACACGATGAGCGCGTCGAACGGCAGCGTGCCGTAACGCGTGCCGCTCACCGTATGCACCGCGTTCGCCGAAATATTCCAGACCAGCGTTTCGGGCAAATAGTCGATGCTGCGTTTCAGCGCATCGAAGCTCGTATGCAATGAAGCCGCGCGCTCGGCCTCCGTGCCGTACAGCGTGTCGTAGCTGCGCGAAAAGCCTTCCGGTTGACGCCGGTAGATCTGTCCGCCGTCGCGCCGGCCTTCGTCGATCACAGTCGGGCGCAGACCCGCTTCGACGCATGCCTGAGCGGCGCGCACGCCCGCCGGCCCCGCACCGATGACGACTACACGCGGGGCCATACGCCCTCCCCGGCTTCAGCGAGACTCGTGACGATCGACATGCCCGGCGCCGCCGGCGTGCTGCACGCGCGCACGCGCTCGCCTTGCGCGGTCCACACCCAGCAATCCTGGCACGCGCCCATCAGACAGAAACCGGCGCGGCGGCCGTCGCCGAATTCGGAGTCGCGCAGCGTGGTGCCGTTGGTGAGCAGCGCGACCATCAGCGTGTCGTCTTCGGCGGCCTCGCGCACTACGCCGTCGACGGTAATCGGAAAGGTCTTGCGACCGGTTTCCGCGAGCCGCACAAATCGCTGGTTCATGCCGGGATCGTCTCCACGTTTTGCAAACGGCTCAACTCGGCCGCCGAGTGATGACAAAGAATCTCCGCGCCCGAAGGCAGTTTCTTCAGCGACGGCGGCGTCATGTTGCAGATACCGTCGATGCGCACGGGACAGCGCGAGCGGAACGAACACAGCTCGGGCACGGCGGCGCTCTCGCCCATCGCGGGCAACTTGCAGGCGGCGACGTGGCGGCGCGCATCGAGCCAGCCCGGTTTTAGTTCGGGTACCGAATCAACCAGCAATCCCGTGTACGGGTGATACGGCGGCGCCGCGAGCACGTCGCGCTGTCCGGCTTCGACACGCTGCCCGGCGTACAGCACGATCACTTCGTCGCAGATCGCGCGCACCGTCGAAATGTCGTGGCTAATGAACATGTACGAGACGCCCAGTTCGCGCCGCAATTCCGCGAGCAGATCGAGAATCGCGGCGCCCACTACCGTATCGAGCGCGGACGTGACTTCGTCGCAGAGAATGAGCGCGGGATCGGCGGCAAGCGCGCGCGCGAGGTTCACGCGCTGCTTCTGGCCGCCCGACAGGCCCGCGGGGGTGCGCGTTGCAATCGAAGCCGGCAGTTTCACCAGATCGAGCAACGCGAGCATGCGCTTCTTCGCCGCCGCGCCACGCAGATGGTGATAAAACGCGAGCGGCCGGCCGAGAATATCCGCGATCGAATGGCTCGGATTCAGCGCCGTATCCGCATTCTGGAACACGATCTGAATCTGCCGATACTGCTCCGGCGTGCGGCGCGATAGCTGCGCGGGCAACGGCTCGCCGTTGAACAGCACATCGCCGCGCGCACGGTCGACGAGACCCGCGACCACGCGTGCCAGCGTCGTCTTGCCCGAGCCCGATTCGCCGATCACGCCGAGCGCGCTGCCGCGAGCAATGCTGAGGCTCACGTCGTCGAGCACGCGCACGGCGGGCACGCCGTCACGGCCGATGCGTCCATAGCCCGCCGAGAGGCCGCGAATCTGCAGCAGCGGCGGCACCTGTCCCGCGCCATCCTGCAACGCGGCCGAGGGCGCTTCCGGGCGGCGCGTCGCGGCGAGCAACTGGCGCGTGTAGGCATCCACGGGCGCATCGAGCACTTGCGCGACCGCGCCGTTTTCCTTCACGGCGCCGCCGTTCAGCACGACGATGCGGTCGGCCATCTGCGCGACGACGGCAAGATCGTGCGACACGTACACCGCCGTCGTGCCGAGTTCGCGCACCACCTTCTTGAAGGCCGCGAGCACTTCGATCTGCGTGGTGACATCGAGCGCGGTGGTCGGCTCATCGAACACGACGACCGCCGGATCGGTGATCAACGCCATCGCCGCCATCAGACGCTGCAATTGCCCGCCGGAAACCTGATGCGGATAACGCTCGCCAATCGTATCCGGCGCGGGCAGCGCGAGCGCGCGAAACAGTGCGATCGCTTTGGCGCGCGCGGCGTCTTTCGTCATCAACTGATGCAGCAGCGCGGGCTCGGTCACCTGATCCATGATCGTGCGCGCCGGGTTGAAGCCCGCCGCCGCGCTCTGCGCGACATACGCGACCGTGCGCGCGCGCAACGCGCGGCGTCCTTTGGCATCGAGCGAGAGCACTTCCACCTCGCCGATGCGCACCGAGCCGCCGCTGATCGAACAGCCCGCGCGTGCATAGCCGAGCAGCGACAGCGCAATCGTCGTCTTGCCCGAACCGGATTCGCCGATCAGCGCGAGCACCTCGCCCTTCTTCACCGAAAAGCTGACGCCCTTGACGATCTCCGTCACCGGCCCGTGCGCCGCGCCCGCGACGACACGCAGCCCTTTCACTTCAATCATGTCCCGGTCGGTCATCATGCGTCTCCGTGGCTACGGCTGCGACGCCGCAAGTTGTCGATCAGCAGATTCATGCCGATGGTCAGCGTGGCAATCGCGACGGCCGGCATCAGCACCGCAGGCGCGCCTTCCGATAAGCCGCCGATGTTCTCGCGCACGAGCGAACCCCAGTCGGCGTTCGGCGGCTGCACGCCGAGGCCGAGGAAACTCAGCCCGCTCAGCAGCAGGACGATGAACACGAAGCGCAGGCCGAAATCGGCGAGCATCGGATGGATCATGTTCGGCAATACCTCGACACGCGCGATATATAAGAGCCCTTCGCCGCGAGCCCGCGCAACCTGCACGTATTCGAGTCCCATCAGGTTCAACGCGAGCGAACGCGAGATGCGAAACGCGCCGGGAATGTAGGCGAGCGCCGCGACCGTCGTCAGCATCGGGATCGACGATCCGAATGCCGCGATCACGACGAGCGCAAGCACCTTGCTCGGAATCGAAATGAGCGCGTCGAACAGGCGGCTCAGCACTTCATCGACCCACTTGCCCGACACCGCGGCAAGCAGACCGAAGAACGTGCCGATCACGCTCGCGAGCACGGCCGCCGCGAGCGCGAGGCCGACCGTATAGCGTGCGCCGTAGAGAATGCGGCTCAGCATGTCGCGGCCGAGGTAGTCGGTGCCAAGCGGATACGCCGCGCTGTAACGCCCGAAAATTTCCGTCGACGTCAGCGCGCCGCCCTGGTACGGCGCGACGAGCGGCCCGACGAACGCGACCAGCAGCCAGAACAGCACCATCACGAGGCCGAGCAGGCCGAGCACCGAAAAGCGGTGGACGAGGCGTTGCAGCGGGTTGTACTTCGCCGGTGCGCTCGTGGTTGCGGTATCGGCGGCCAGCGTTTCAGCCGCCATGTCAGCCGGTATATCGGCGACGAGTTCGTCGCGGCTCACGCCGTACAGTTCGGTGCCCGCGTGAGGGACGTGGTGATCAGGTTGGCTCATCATCGACGTAGCCTCGGGTTGGATACGATTTGACACAGGTCCGCGATCAGCACGAGCGCGAGATACGCGGCGCAGAACACCATCACGCAGCCTTGCACGAGCGGCATGTCGCGGTTCGTCACGGCGTCGACCATCAGGCTCGCTAGGCCCGGATAGTTGAAGATGGATTCGACGATCACCACGCCGCCGAACAGGTACGACAGGCTCAGCGCGACCGCATTCGCAATCGGCCCGATGGTGTTCGGCAGCACGTGCCGCAGCACGACGCGCACGGGCGACGCGCCCTTGAGCATCGCCATTTCCACATACGACGAATTGAGCTGGTCGAGTACCGCGGCACGCGTCATGCGAGCCATCTGCGCGACGATCACGCAGCACAGCGTCATGACGGGCATTGCATAGATACGCAATAACGCGCCGAACGAATTCACTTCGGACAGGTAAGACAGCGCGGGCAGCCAGCGCAGCTTCACGGCGAAGATCAGCACGGCGATGGTCGCGACGAGAAACTCGGGTACCGCTACCGTGGAAAGCGTCAGCACATTCAATGTGCGATCGAGCAGCGAGCCGCGGAACATCGCGGACGAAATGCCGATCAGCAGCGCGAGCGGCACCGAGACCACCGCGGTCAAACCGGCGAGCACGAGCGAGTTCGGCAGACGCGTCGCGATCAACTGACTAACGGGCAGATTGTTCGACATCGACGTGCCGAAGTTGCCGGTGACGATATGAAAGAGCCACTGGCCGTAGCGCTGAAGCGCCGGCTGATCGAGCCCGAACTGATGCCGCAATGCGGCGACGGCCTCCGGCGTGGCGGCCTGGCCGAGCGCCTCTTGCGCGGCGTCGCCAGGCAGCAGCCCTGTCACGCCGAACACGATGGCCGACACCAGCAGCAGCGTGAGCAGCGCGAGGCCGAGGCGCGCGGCGATGAGTCGTTGCGCGTGTGCTTTCATTGAAAGTCGCCTCCAGTTGATGCATGCGCGCGGCGTCGCGGCGCCGCGCCAGTGCATGTATTGCGTGTATTGCGCGCAGGTGCGAAGTCGTAGCGCTCCGGCTCAACGAGCCGGAGCGCCTTCGCGTTACGCCTCTAGCCAGACGTTTTCCGCGAATGCAAAACCCATCAGACCGGCAAGCGGAATCGAACCGAGTCCCTTCAGCTTACTCGTATAGCCATCGAGCGAGCTATGAAAGAGCGGAATACCGATGCCGCCGTTTTCATGCACGAGCACCTGCATGTCGCCGTAGATCTTCTTGCGCTTCGCGTCGTCCGGTTCGCCGCGCGCGGCGACGAGCATCTGGTCGAACTTCGGGTTCTTCCAGTTGGCTTCGTTCCACGGCGCATCGGACTTGAAGAACTGCGTGAACAGCACGTCCGCGCTCGGGCGCGCATTGATGTTGCCGAAGCCGAGCGGATGCTTCATCCAGTGATTCGACCAGAAGCCGTCCGAGGGCACGCGGCTTACCTGCAGATTGAGGCCCGCGCGCGGCGCAGCCTGTTGCAGCAGCATCGCCATTTCGACGGAACCGTCCGCAGCCGGAGACGCGAACACTTGCAGCGGCGCCGAGCCGAGCTTGGCCTTCTGGAAATAGAACTTCGCCTTGTCGGGATCGAAGCCGCGTTGCGGCAGGCCGGCGAGATAGTATTTGTTGGTCGGGTCGATCGGCTGATCGTTGCCGATCGCGCCGTAGCCGCGAAACACCGAGCGGCGGATCTGCTCGCGATCCATCAGGTACATCATGCCGCGGCGGAAATCGTCGTTGCCGGTAATGCCGCCCTCGTCGCGAACGATCAGGTCCGTGTAGCCGCCGGTCTTCGTCTCCAGCACCTTGAAACCCGGCGCGGTCTTCAGGCGTTCAGCCGAATTCGGCGTAAGGCCGTTGATCAGTTGCACGTCGCCCGACAGCAACGCGTTCACGCGCGCCGATTCGTCGCCGATACCGATCAACTCGATCTCGTCGAGATACGGCATGCCCGGCTTCCAGTACTTGTCGTTGCGCACGCCGACCGTGCGCACGCCCGGCGAGAATTCCTTGACCTTGTACGGACCCGTGCCGACGGCCGTTTTGAAATCGCTCGTGCCGTCCTTGATGATGAGGAAGTGCGACGTGGCGAGAATCACCGGCAAGTCGGCGTTCGCGCCGTCGAGCGTGATCGTCACTTCGTTCGGGCCGGTGGCCTTCACTTCCTTGATCTGATCGGCGATCGTCTTCGCCTTCGAAGCGGTGGCCGGATCCTTGTGGCGCATGATCGAATACACGACGTCGGCGGGCGCGAGCGACTTGCCGTCGTGGAATTGCACGCCGTTGCGCAGCTTCACAACCCATACGGTCGCGTCCTTCGTCTCGATGGATTCGGCGAGCGCCATCTTTGCGCCGAGATGGGAATCGAGTTCGGTCAGGCCGTTGTAGAACATGTTGCAGCGAACATAGTCGGTGCTGAGCGCGCCCTTCGCCGGATCGAGCGTGTCGGCCGCGGAGGCCGACTGCGTCGCCACGCGAATCTTGCCGCCCTGCTTCGGCTTCGCTTGCGCGAGCGCGGAACCGCTTGCGGCCATCAGCCCGGCGCCCGTCAGCGACATCATCCCGGCCGCGGTCAGCGCGCGCAGCACGTCGCGCCGCGACGCGCCTCTCGCTGTCAATTGCTCGAGCCCGTTGTCGAGGCCAGGAGCGCCGTGGGGTGAGTTTTCCTTATTCATCGAACTTCTCCGCGAGGTAAGGCAGTTGTGGGGGCTGCGTGGGTTTGTAGTTGTCGACTGCAACAGCGGGTGCAACAGCGGGGACTTCAACAGCGGGTGCAACAGCGGGACTTCAGTAGAAGATGTCCTTGATACGGTAGTACGTGCCGACCAGCGGCAAGAACCAGGGCTTGCCGGTGTGCCCAGGAATCGCGGCCCATTCGGACTCGTCCCACGGGTTGCGCTCCGCGCGGCCGTCCATCACATCGGCCATCACCTGACCCATGTGCGTCGACATCTGCGTGCCGTGGCCGCTGTAGCCCATCGAAAAATAGATGCCGTCGTGCTGCCCGGCATGCGGCAGGCGATCGGCGCTGATGTCGACGAGACCGCCCCAGCAATAGTCGATGCGCGCACTCGCGAGCATCGGAAACATCGCGGCGAGACCTTGCTGCAGGATGCGCCCGCTCTTGGCATCGGATGGCCGCTCGGACGCCGTGAAGCGCGCGCGTCCGCCGAACAGCAAGCGCGAATCGGGCGTCACGCGAAAGTAGTTGTGCATCAGCCGCGTGGTCGTGTACGCACGCCGGTTCGGCAACGTCTGCACTAGCAAGGCGGGCGGCAGCGGCTCAGTCACGACGATGAACGAGCCGACCGGCGCAAGCCGCCGCCGATACCAGCCGAACGGTCCATGCCGCGACGGCCCGGTTGCGATCAGCACCTGCTTTGCGCGCACTTCGCCGCGCGCGGTGACGACACGATGCGCGCCGCCGTCTTTCACGATCGACGTAACCGGCGCGTGCTCATACAGTTTTGCTCCGCGCCGAACCGCGGCTTCAGCGAGCCCGACCGCGAACTTGCCCATATGCATCTGGCCGCCGTGACGATGCAGCAGCCCGCCGTAAAAACTGTCCGACTGCACTTCGCCGCGAATCCGCTCGCCGTCGATCAGTTCGATGTCGGGATCCACCGCGCGACGGATCAGATCCGCCGTCTTCTCCAGATGCGCGAAATGATGCGGCTTCGACGCGAGCTTGAGCTTGCCGGTCGCGGCGTAATCGCAGTCGATCTGTTCTTCGTCGATCAGACGCTCGACCGTATCGACCGCATCCGAATACGCGCGATAGCACGCGCTCGCACGCTCGAGGCCGAGTTGCGCAGCGAGCGCGACGAAGTCTTGCGCGACGCCCGTGTTCACCTGGCCGCCGTTGCGGCCCGACGCGCCGCCGCCCACGCGTCCCGCGTCGACCACCACGACCGACGCGCCGCGTTTGCCGAGCGCCAGAGCCGCCGACAAACCCGTGAAGCCCGCGCCGATCACCACCACGTCGGCGTCACCGTCGAGCGGGCCTTCGCACGCCGAGACGAACGGCGGCGCAGTGTCGAGCCAGTAAGAGTCGAGCTTCAAATCGAGCTTCATCCTGTGCGGGTCCATGATTGCAATCAGCGAGGCAACGTGGCGGGCGGCGGGTTCGTCGCGCGCTTACAGGCCGAGTTCGGCGGCCAGTTCCGGAATGCCCTTCACTTCGTAGTACTGGTAGTACGGCGTCGACGGTTCATGGCCGCGGTTGATGAACGCCTTGTGCTTGACGCCCATGTCGTGCACGGTCATCAGGTCGTAGCGCAGGCTCGACGACACATGCAGCACGTCTTCCGGATTGCAGCCGAGCTTGTCGAACATGTACTCGAAGCCTGGCATGCGCGGCTTGTACGACTGCGCCTGCTCGGCGGTGAACACCGCATGGAACGGCGCGCCGAGTTTGTCGACGTTGCTCTGGATCTGATCGTTCGACGCATTCGACAGAATCACGAGCTTGTACTTCTTCGCGAGCCGCGACAGACCTTCGGGCACGTCGGGATGCGGGCCCCACGTCGGCACCGCTTCATAGATCTTTTGCGCGCCGGCTTCGTTGAATTCGACGTTCATGCGCGCGCACGCACGGCGCAGCGCATTGACCACGACGTCGCGATACGGCTTCCATGCACCCAGCACTTCGTCGCGGCGATAGCCGGCGTAGAACGCGACCAGCTTTTCGAGGTCGTCGCTCTTCAGAATGTGGCCGTACAGTTCGCGCGTCATGTCCGCCATGCGGAACTTGGTCAGCGTGCCGTAGCAGTCGAAGGTGATGTATTTCGGTTCGAATTCGATCATGGTGCAGTCGTCCTATCGTGGTAAGGAACTCGGCGTCGAGCTCATTGGCGAAAAGTAAAAGCTGATTCCTGTAAAAGATTTAATCAGCGCAAAAACATAGATGTTCCTGATTCGCGCGCTGCCTGTGACACAAACCATGCGTTTTGAGGCCGTTGCGCAGCAGAGTCTGCCGTGATCCGGCGCAACCCTTAGCCGGCGTGGGTTTGCGGCGTTCTGAAGGGAATCTGTAGGCGTCGGTCAGGCTGCAGGGCGGCTGCAACACCGCCCCTGCATCACTGCCGCAAATCGATCAGCACGCTCTTGAAGCGCAGGTTCGCCTCGTAAGCCTGGCGGCCGAGATCCTTGCCGATGCCGGAGCGCTTGTAGCCGCCCGTCGGGATCATGAAGTCGGACGTGCGGCCATAGCGGTTGACCCACACGGTGCCCGCTTCCAGCGCGCGCACGAAGCGCAGCGCGCGGCCGAGATCGGCGGTATGCACGCCCGCGGCAAGCCCGTACTCGGGATGCTGCGCGAGCGCGAGCGCTTCTTCTTCGCTGTCGAAGGTTTGCAGCGTGAGCACCGGACCGAAGACTTCCTCGCGCACCGCCTCGGACTGAGCGGTGACATCGGTGAGCAAGGTCGGCGTATAGAACGCGCCCGCCGATGCGCCGCGAACCTCGGCACGCTTGCCGCCGTGGCGCAAGGTCGCGCCCGCGTCGAGCGTGCGCCCCACGATACTTTCGATGCGCGCCGCCTGCGGCTCGGAGATGATCGGCGAGAGCGTCGTGCCCGCGGCCCACGTCGCGCCCGGCGTCAGCTCCGCGAAAATTCTGCCGATGCGTTCGGCCAGCGGCTCGGCAAGACTGCGCTCGACCAGCAGCCGCGAGCCCGCGACGCACACCTGCCCCGCGTTGCCGGTGATCGCGCCCGCGATGCGGCGCGCCACATCGTCCAGACGCGGCGCGTCGGCGAAAACGATTTGCGGGCTTTTGCCGCCAAGCTCAAGCGTGACCGGCTTGGTGCCGCTCGCCGCGCAGGCCGCCATGATCGCGGCGCCCGTGCGCGTCGATCCGGTGAACGTGACCTTGCTGATCTTCGGATGACGCACGAGTTCGTCGCCGGTCGTGCGTCCGTCGCCCTGAATCACATTGAAGATGCCGGCGGGCACGCCGGCCTCGACAGCCAGTTCCGCGAGGCGCAGCACGGAGAACGGCGTCATCTCCGAAGGCTTGAGGACGACCGCGTTGCCCGCGGCGAGCGCCGGGGCGATCTTCCACGAAGCCATCACGAGCGGGAAATTCCACGGCGCGATGGCGCCGATCACGCCGTACGGCTCGGCGATCGTCATGCCGAGATGATCGTGGTCGGTGGCCGCGACGTCGCCGCCCAGCTTGTCGGCGAACTCCGCGTAAAAGCGGATGCCCTCGGCGGTGAACGGCACGTCCCACGACACGGCCTGGGCAACCGGCCGCGTCGAGCCGAGTGCTTCCAGGCGGCCGAGCGCGGGTGCGTCGGCTTCGACCAGATCGGCGAAGCGCCGCATGATCCTCGCGCGCTCGCGCGGCGCCATGCGCGCCCAGCCGCTCGTGCGAAACGCCTGCCAGGCGTTCTCGACCGCGCGATCCACCATGTCCGCGTCGGCGACCGGCACGCTCGCGTAGACGACGCCGTCGGACGGGCGCGCCACATCCATGCGGCGCGTGCCCTGCCCGCTGCCTTGCACCCACTCGCCGCCGATGAAATGGCCGCTGCGAATCGCGACGTCGTCCGGATTGAAGCTGTCCATGAGAAAGTGTCCTAGTGAATGACGCTGATGGAAACCGCCTGCGCCGCGCCGTCGCCGCGACGCCCGCCATAAGTAAAATCGTAGAGCCGCGCGCCTGGCATATGTCGCCGACAAAAATCGCCGCGCAGCAGAACCCGCCTGTAATGCGGGCGCATACGGCATGTTTTGCATCGAATTGCGATGCGGCCTTGCGCGGCGCGCCGGATAGAAAGATCGTCCTAGTCACACCGCGCCGTGGATGACACAGTGACGCGTAAGCCTTTAGCCATTCAGGAGCACGGCGTGCCCGATTCGAAGACAGATCCGATAGCTGATCCGATCACATACAGACGCTTCACCCTCGACGACGTTGCCGCGGCGCATGCGTTGACGGTCGAACTCAAATGGCCGCATCGCGCGGACGACTGGAAGTTCGTCGCGCAACTGGGCGTGGGTTTCGTCGCCGAAGATGCGAGCGGCGTGATCGGCACCGCGCTTTGCTGGAAGTACGGCGCGGATTGCGCGTCGCTCGGCATGGTGATCGTGTCGCCGGCGCGGCAAGGGCTCGGCATCGGCAGAAAGCTGATGGAACTGCTGCTCGAGGAACTCGGCGGCCGCATCACCTTCCTGCACGCGACCGCCGCCGGTCAGCCGCTCTATGAAAAGCTCGGCTTTCGCGCGACGGGCACGCTCGATCAGCATCAAGGCGCGGCGTTCCAGCCGCCGCTCGTGTCGTTGCCGGCGGGCGAACGCTTGCGGCCGCTAGGGTCGAGCGATACCGCGCGCCTCGTCGAGCTGGCTTCGCAGGCAAGCGGCCTCGATCGCGGCGAAGTGCTGCCCGCGCTGCTCGAGAACGCCGACGGCATCGCGCTCGACCGCGACGGCGAACTCGTCGGCTTCGCGCTCTTTCGCCGTTTCGGACGCGGCTTTGCGATCGGCCCGGTGGTCGCGCCTGCCTCGGAAGGTTCGAGCCGCGCGAAGGCGCTCATCAGCCACTGGCTTGCACTGAACGAAGGCGTGTTCGTGCGCGTCGACACGCCGGGCGACAGCGGCCTGACCGAATGGCTCGAACAGCTCGGGCTGCCGCGCGTGGACACGGTCGTCAGAATGGTGCGCAACGCGCAACCGCAGAGCGTGGCGGCCAACGCGACACCTTATGTGCAATACGGCATCATCAATCAGGCGATTTTCTGACCCGTCATGGCCTTACTCTATAAAGCCGACCCGGCGCGCGGCCTGCAATGGGCGAGGCTCTTCGCCGAAAAGGCGCCCGGTTTGCCGTTCCATATCTGGCCCGATCACGGCGATCCCGCTGCGATCCGCTATCTGGTTGCATGGCAGCCGCCCGAAGACCCGACCCGCACGTTTCCCAATCTGGAAGTGGTGTTCTCGGTGGGCGCGGGCGTCGATCAATTCGATCTGTCCGGCGTGCCGGAGCATGTGCCGGTAGTACGGATGATCGAACCGGGGCTCGTCGAAGGCATGGTCGAATACGTGACGCAGGCAGCGCTCACTATTCATCGCGATCTGTTCGACTACGGGCTTCAGCAGCAACAGCAGGTGTGGCGCGAACTGCCGCTGAAGCCAGCCGCGCAACGGCGCATCGGCGTGCTGGGGCTCGGCGTGCTCGGCACCGCGGTATTGGAGCGGCTGCGTCTCTTCGGCTTTGCGTGCGCGGGCTGGAGCCGCTCGCCGCGCGAGATCGAGGGCGTCGAATGCTATGCGGGCGAAAGCTCGCTCGATGCTTTCCTCGCCCGCACAGACATCCTGGTTTGCCTGCTGCCGCTCACGCCGGCCACGCGCGGCCTGCTTGATGGACGCCTGTTCGCGAAGCTGCCGCGCGGCGCCTCGCTGATTCAAACGGGCCGCGGCGCGCATCTGAATCAGCAGGACTTGCTGACGGCGCTCGACAGCGGCCAATTGCAGAACGCGATTCTCGATGTGACCGATCCCGAGCCGTTGCCCGCCGGTCATCCGCTGTGGACGCATCCGCGCGTGCGCATCACGCCGCATATCGCCAGCGCGACGCGGCCCGACACCGCCGTCGACGTCGTGCTCGATAACCTGCGCCGCCATCGCGAAGGCCTGCCGATGCTCGGCCAGGTCGACCGCACGCGCGGCTATTGAGCGCTCCCGCATTCCACCGGATACGCGCGCGCCACGGCTTTTCAACGTCCGCAGCACAAAATGCTAAGGGCATGCATCAAAACGCGTCGCGCGCGCTTTTCAGGCAATTGTTTAGGTAAGCGGACCATCGCCGTGGATCAGTAGTATGGAACCGTCAACAGCCCTTTCGCGACGAGAACCCACCATGCCGATCCAATCGCTCATTGAAGCCGACCGCCAGCACCTGATCCATCCTGTCATCAACTACCGTGCGCACGAGGCGCGCGGCGTCACGGTGCTCGAATCCGCGAGCGGCGCTTTTCTGCGCGACGCGGCGGGCAACGAACTGCTCGACGCCTTCTCCGGCTTGTGGTGCGTGAACGTGGGCTACGGCCAGCAGAGCATTGTCGAGGCCGCCACCGCGCAGATGCAGAAACTGCCCTACGCGACGAGCTATTTCCATTTCGGCTGCGAGCCGGCTATCGAACTGGCGCAAAAACTCGCGCAGGTCGCGCCCGCTTCGCTGCAACACGTGTACTTCACGCTCGGCGGCTCGGACGCGGTCGACTCGGCAATCCGCTTCATCACGCATTACTTCAATGCGACGGGCCGTCCGTCGAAGAAGCACATCATCGCGCTGCAACGCGGCTATCACGGCTCGTCGAGCATGGGCGCGGGGCTGACCGCCCTGCCCGCGTTCCACCGCAACTTCGATCTGCCGCTGCCGAACCAGCATCACCTGCCGTCGCCGTATGCGTACCGCAATAATTTCGCCGACGACGCCGCGTTGATCGCCGCCTCGGTCGCCGCGCTCGAAGCGAAGGTCGCGGAACTCGGCGCGGATAACGTCGCCGCGTTTTTCTGCGAACCGATTCAGGGCTCGGGCGGCGTGATCGTGCCGCCGGTCGGCTGGCTGAAGGCGATGCGCGAGCGTTGCCGCAAGCTCGGCATTCTGTTTGTCGCCGACGAAGTGATCACCGGCTTTGGCCGCACCGGGCCGCTGTTCGCATGTCAGGGCGAGAACGTCGAGCCGGATCTGATGACGGTCGCCAAGGGTTTGACCGCCGGCTACGCGCCGATGGGCGCGGTGCTGATGTCTGACGAAATCTATCAGGGCATCGCCGATGGCGACGCCGAGGCGATTGTCGGCCACGGTCATACGTATTCGGCGCACCCGGTGAGCGCGGCGATCGGTCTGGAAGTGCTGCGCCTTTATCACGAAGGCGGCTTGCTCGCGAACGGCGTCGCGCGCGCGCCGCGTTTCGCGCGCGGCCTTGATGCATTGCTCGCGCATCCGCTCGTGGGCGATTCGCGTCACCGCGGCCTGCTCGGCGCGCTTGAACTCGTCACCGACAAGGACACCAAGGCGCAGTTCGACCCCGCGCTGAAACTGTCGGAGCGCATTGCCGTCGCGGCCTATGAAAACCGCCTGATTTTCCGTGCGTTCGGCGACAATATTCTCGGCTTTGCGCCCGCGCTTTCGTACACGGAATCGGACTTCGACCTGATGTTCGAGCGGCTCGAGAAAACCCTGGACGACGTGCTTGCACAAGCCGACGTGCGGGCCGCGCTGCGCGGCAAAACCACGGCTAAGCACCAGGCCAAAAGTACTGCCGCTGCATGCTAGAGTAGAGGGCCGCCTGAGTCCCTTTTCTCAACCGCCGGAGCCACAACGTTACGATGAGCAGCGACTGCAAGCTAGACCGTATCGACCTGCGCATACTTTCGCAGTTGCAAAAGAAAGGCCGTATCACCAACGTCGAGCTTGCCGATGCGGTCGGCCTTTCGCCGAGCCCCTGCCTGATTCGCGTCAAGCGGCTGGAAAAGGCCGGCTACATCGTCGGCTATGGCGCGCAGATCCAGCTCGAAAAGCTCGGTGACGTGCAGATCGTTTTCACCGAAGTCACGCTCGCCGATCATCGGCGGGAAGACTTCGTGAAGTTCGTGAATGCGATTCGCGACGTGGACGAAATCGTCGAATGCCATCTGGCGAGCGGCGGCTACGATTACCTGCTGAAGTTCGTCACGCGCAGCGTGAGCCATTATCAGAGCATTATTGAAGGCTTACTGGAACGCGACATCGGCATTGAAAAGTACTTTAGCTACGTGATCATCAAGTCGCCGTTCGTGAAAAGCCACTATCCGCTCGAAACGCTGTTCTCGCAGAATCACCACTAAAGCAGTAACCACTAACGGCTAGGCGGTGTCGTCCGGCGGGTTCCACTGCGCGAATTCTTCGCTGAGAAAGTCCACGCAAACCCGCACTTTCGCCGACTGCGCGAGTCGCGCCGGATACACCGCCCACAGGTTCGCCGGCTGCGTCACGTCCGGCAACACCTGCTGCAACTGGCCGCTTTCCAGCAGCGGCCGCACGTCCCACATCGAACGCAGCACGATGCCGCGCCCGGCCAACGCCCACTGCACCGCGACCTCGCCGTGATTGGTCGACAAGGGTCCCGTGACCTTGATCGACGCCGCCTCGCCGCGCACGGTCAAACGCCACAAACCGAACGGATGATCGCGCTCCTTGATCGCGAGACACGCATGCGCCGACAGATCCGCCAGTTGACGCGGCGCGCCTTCTCGCGCGAGATAATCGGGCGACGCGCACAGCACGCGATGATTCGACGCGAGCCGCCGCGCGATCAGATGCGGCGCGATGTCGTCGCCGATGCGAATGTCCAGATCGAAACCTTCGCCGGCGACATCGACGAGACGGTCGAACAGATCGAGCCGCACGCTCAACTGCGGATAACGCTCGGAAAAACGCGCAAGCGCGGGCGCGACGAAACGCCGGCCGAAACCGAAGCTGCTCGAAATGCGCAGCTTGCCGCCCGGAATGCGGCGCGTGGTGGACACGTCTTCAACGAGCTGATCGACGTCGTCGAGAATTTTTTCGGCCCATGTGTAGACGCGTTCGCCCGCCTCGGTAATCGCGACGCGGCGCGTGGACCGGTGCAGCAGGCGCGTGCCGAGCGTAGTCTCGAGCACGTTGATACGCTTGCTGACATACGCCGCGGACACCGACAGCGATTCGGCCGCCGCGCTGAAACTGGCTTTGCGCGCGACTTCGCAAAACACGCGCAGGTCGCCGAGATCGGGTGACGGGACGGCGTTCATAGGTTGCCTGGTAGTGTTCGGTGGCGTTCCGCTTTGTACACGAATCGTGCACAGTGGCTTAACTAAAGCGACCATTTTATGGCCAAACAGCAGGAATAAAATAACTGTTATCGGATCGGTACAAGCCCTAATGGAGGAGCACAGCATGTCGAAGAAATATCGGATCGCAGTCATTCCCGGCGACGGCATCGGCGTCGAAGTCATGCCCGAGGCGCTGCGCGTGCTCGACGCGGTGAAGACGCGCTTTGGCATCGAGCTCGAGTATCAGCACATTGAATGGGCGAGCTGCGACTACTACGCGAAGCACGGCCAGATGATGCCGGACGACTGGAAAGCGCAACTGCAATCGGCCGACGCGATTCTGTTCGGCGCAGTGGGCTGGCCCGACACCGTGCCCGACCACGTTTCGCTGTGGGGATCGCTGCTCAAATTCCGCCGCGAATTCGATCAGTACATCAACCTGCGTCCGGCGCGCCTCTTTGCCGGCGTGCCTTCGCCGCTCGCGGGCCGCAAGGCGGGCGACATCGACTTCTGGATCGTGCGCGAGAACACCGAGGGCGAGTATTCGTCGGTGGGCGGCGTGATGTTCGAAGGCACCGAGCGCGAGTTCGTGTTGCAGGAATCGGTATTCACGCGGCACGGCAGCGAGCGCGTGCTGAAGTTCGCGTTCGATCTCGCGCAGCGCCGCGAGCGCAAGAAGATCACCGTCGCGACGAAGAGCAACGGCATTGCGATCAGCATGCCGTGGTGGGACAAATGCGCGGCCGGCATCGCCGCGCAATATCCCGATGTGACGTGGGACAAGCAGCACATCGACATTCTGTGCGCGCGCTTTGTGCTGAATCCCGATCGCTTCGACGTGGTGGTCGCGACCAATCTGTTCGGCGACATTCTTTCCGACCTCGGCCCTGCATGTACCGGCACGATCGGCCTCGCGCCGTCGGGCAATCTGAATCCGGACCGCAAGTTTCCATCGTTGTTCGAGCCGGTGCACGGCTCGGCGCCGGACATCGCCGGCAAGAACATTGCGAATCCCATTGCGATGATCTGGTCCGCCGCGATGATGCTCGACTTCCTCGGCAACCACGAAGGCAACGAGCGCGACGCGCACGACGCGATTCTGGCCGCCATCGAAGCAACGCTCGTTGAAGGCCCGCATACTGGCGACCTGGGCGGCAAGGCGAACACCACGCAAGTCGGCGAGGCGATTGCGGCGAGGCTCGGCTGAACATGGAAACCTATCCGATCGAAGTCGCGTTCCCCGATATTTCGGTGCACGAACAATCTGCGTCGGGCATTGCCTACGTTCACACGTTCGACTCCGGCGTGGACGGTCCGCATGTCATGATCAATGCGCTCACGCACGGCAATGAAGTGTGCGGCGCGATCGTCGTGGATGAACTCTTGCGCCTGAAGCTGCGCCCGCGCCGCGGACGGCTCACGCTCGCGTTCGCCAATGTCGACGCCTACCGGAGCTTCGATCCCGCGAAGCCGGACGCGGCCCGTTTCGTCGATCAGGACTTCAACCGCGTGTGGACCGCGGCGGTGCTGGACGATGCCGCGCGCAACTCGAGCGAACTCGCGCGCGCACGGGCGATGCGGCCGGTGATCGACAGCGTTGACGCGCTGCTCGATCTTCATTCGATGCACGAAAAAAGCAAGCCACTGATCGTGGCCGGGCCGCTGCAAAAAGGCATCGACCTCGCCGTGCAGCTCGGCACGCCTGCCACCGTGATCTGCGACGAAGGCCATCCCGAAGGCCGCCGCATGCGCGACTACGAAGGCTTCGGCGACCCGGCGAGCGCAAAGAACGCGTTGCTGATCGAATGCGGGCAACACTGGGAGGCGAGCGCCGTCGCAGTGGCGCGCGACACCACCGCGCGGTTTTTGCTGCTCGCCGACGTGATCGACGAAAGCGATCTGCCGCCGGACTGGCTCGCGCCGTTGCCGCCTGTGCAGCACATCGTGCGCGTGACGCAACCGGTCGTCGCGACAAGCATGGATTTTCGTTTTGCCGGTCCTTATACCGGGCTCGAAATCTTTCCCGAAGCCGGTGCCGTGATCGGCTGGTCCAACGGCGAAGCCGTCACCACGCCTTACGACAACTGCATGCTCGTGATGCCTTCGTTGCGGCAATTGCGCCCCGGCGTCACCGTCGTACGACTCGGCAAGGTCGAGCAGACCGTTGCGAACTCATCAACCCGCGGCCTGTGAGCAGGCTGCGTGCATCCATCGAATAAAGGCGCTGAAAGCCATGAAGGTTCAACAAATCAAACAGAGCGTGAATCTGCCGAATCTCGAGGATTGGGGCACGGCCGGCCTGCCGGGCACCACGCCGATCCGCGTCTCGGGTGTGCAGCGCGTACTCAATAGCGCCGAGGCGATCGACACCGGCATCTTCGAATGCTCGGCCGGCACGTATCGCCGCTCGGTGAAGCAGGCGGAGGTGATGCACATTCTCGCCGGACGCGGACGCTTTACGCCGGACAATGACGAGACGGTCCATTTCGCGGGCGGCGACACGTTGTTTTTCGAAGCGAATACGGAAGGTCTCTGGGAAGTCGAGGAGACCATGCGCAAGGTGTACGTCATTCTCTGATTTAAACCGCTGTATCTGATCTTCAGTCTTACCCGGCGCGCGCGAGCGCGCGCCGCGGCTGCCTCGCCCTTCCCCATTGTCGTTTCGACGCCGACCGGCCACAGTGTCGGGTAATCCCGCGTTGACCCTTCGTCGGTAAATTCCTTACAGTGTCGCTTGTTCGCTGAGAGAATCACAGTTCTATATACGAACAAATCAAAACTCATGGCGACAGGCACACCGTCCGCATACCATGCATGAATGAAGCGGACCGTGCGACGCGCATCGTAAGGTAAGACAAGGCTCGCTCCGACGAGCCTTTTTGCAGTCAGGAGACCCATCATGAATCGCAGCGACGCTGTGAACGTTCAGACCTTCCTCAACGAGCATCCGTTTTCGCCGTTCCAGTGGCTGGTCTTTGCCATGTGTTTCGTGATCGTCCTGCTGGATGGTTTCGACACGGCCGCCATCGGCTTCATCGCGCCGTCGCTGCTCGCGGAATGGGGCATCACCAAACCGGCGCTCGCGCCCGTGCTGAGCGCGGCGCTGTTCGGCCTCGCGTGCGGCGCACTGGCCTCCGGGCCGCTGTCCGACCGGCTCGGGCGGCGCTCGATGCTGCTCGGCTCGGTGCTGCTGTTCGGCGCCGCGTGCCTCGGCTCGGCGTTCTCGACGAGCATCGAATATCTGACGGTGCTGCGTTTCGTTACCGGCGTCGGTCTCGGCGCAGCCATGCCGAACGCGGTCACGATGATGGGCGAATACTGCCCGGACAGCCGCCGCGCGACGATCATCAATCTGATGTTTTGCGGCTTTCCGCTCGGCGCGGCATTCGGCGGCTTCCTCGCCGCGTGGATGATTCCGCACTTCGGCTGGCGCAGCGTGCTGTTGCTCGGCGGCATCGCACCGCTCGTGCTCTTCGTGCTGTTGTTGATCAGGATGCCGGAATCGGTGCGCTACATGGTCGCCAACAATCAGCCGGTCGCGCGCATTCGCGCGGCGCTCGGGCGCGTCTCGAGCACGGCCGCCGACGCAGAAGCGTTCACGATGACCGAGACGGCGCCGGCAACCGGCGGCAAGGGCGCGGCCGTCGTGCTGTCGCGCGCGTACATCGTCGGCTCGGTGATGCTGTGGATCACCTACTTCATGGGACTCGTGATTTTCTACGCGTCGATCAACTGGATGCCGATTCTGCTGAAGGACGCCGGCCTCACGCCGCAACGCGCGACGCTCATCTCCGCGTTGTTCCCGCTCGGCGGCGTGGGCGCCGTGGTGTGCGGCGTGCTGATGGACCGCTTCAACGCGAACCGGATCATCGCGGCCTGCTATGCGCTGACCGCCGTGAGCGTGTACTTCATCGGCCAGGCCGCGGGCAATGTCGGCGCGCTCGTGTTCATCGTGTTCGTCGCGGGCGTGCTGATGAACACCGCGCAATCGTCGATGCCCGCGCTCGCCGCCGCGTTCTACCCGACGCAAGGCCGCGGCACGGGCGTCGCGTGGATGCTCGGCATTGGACGTTTCGGCGGCATTGCGGGCTCGTTCCTCGTGGCCGAACTGACACGCCGTCACTTCACGTTCGCCGGCATCTTCGCGACGATCGCGGTCGCCGGCATCATCGCGTGCATCGCGTTGCTGATCAAGCAGATGGCGCGGCCGTATGTGGCGAACGCGCCGGTGTCGAAGGCGGAATCGTTTGGGCATTGATTGAGGAGCCCAGCGCGCGAGAGCGCGTGCCGGTTTGCTTGCTTCGAGTTTGTTCAAAGCCGCCTTTCGAGGCGGCTTTTTTATTTGGCGGATCAACGTGCGTGAGCGGGCTCGCGGCTTGCTGAAATCATATGGACTCTCCTTTGGAGCGCACGTCATGAACCTGAATCCGATTGCCTATACGCTGCCCGCTCGTCACATTCTGTCGATGATGACATCCACCGAATCCGACCCGCCCGCCGGCGAAAACGACGACGACCTCGACGACGAACTCGATGAAACCGGCGCCGTCACGAACAGAAGCAACGGCAAAAGCGGAACGAACACCGAAGCCGAGCCCGACAAGAAATAGCAGCAGCCAGCGACGAATCGACGCGGGCAGCTATCGCTTGCTCGCGCGTAAACTGCGGGCTTTGCGCCCAACAGGATTCGTCGTCATGAAACGCGTAGTCGTATCGGCATTGCTTGCAACGTGTCTCGCACAAGCGGCGACTCAGGCCGCGGCACAAACGGTCAGCAATCAATGCTTTGCAATCGGCGATATTGCCGGTCAAGTGGCGTCGTGGCGCGCGCACAAAAAGACCAAAGCGCAGGCGCTCGATCAAGCCGCAAAGTACTATCGCGACGATGCGGACCGCCAGACCTTCGCCGCGATCATCGAGAAGATCTATGCACCGAACGCGCCACGCATGACGCCGGATCAGGCCAGCATGGCGTTCACATCCGACTGCGTGAAGGCGCGCAATGAGCAGACGTCAGCGCGCTAACGTCTGCCGTGGGTGGCTCTATCAACGTTTACAGTTTGCGAAACGCATCCAGCGAACTCAGCACGTTGCCGTGAAAATCGAACAACGTGTTGTTGTCCCACTGATCGCCCGCGCCGACTTTCCAGCCGACATTCGGCGTCGGAATCCATTCCGGCTCCCACCAGAACACGCCTTTGCCGTGCCCGTCGGGTATTGCCTTCACGATGTCCGCAACAGCCGCAAGAAACTGTGCCTGGCCTGCGGGCGTTTGCGGGAAAGTCGTTGAACCCGTGTTAGTCATCGCATTCGGCTCGGAGTCACCGTCGCTCGTCGTCCACGGATACGCGGTTTCCACCACCATCACGTCCTTGCCGTAGCGCGTCGCGAGATCGTTCGCATTGTTTTGCAGATCGCTCAGCGCGCCCTGCCATTGCGGGTAATACGACAAGCCGATCATGTCGAAGCTCACGCCTCGCTGGATCGCACTGTCGAACCACCAGCGGCTCGTCGCGTTGTTGCCGCCGCTGTCGATATGCAGCATGACCTTGATGCGCTCATCGACCGATCTGACCGCATCATGCCCGGCCTTCAGCAATTGCGCGAGGTTGTCCCACTGATCGTATTTGCCGAGCGGCCACAGCATGCCGCCGGTGATCTCATTGCCCACTTGCACCCACTCGGGACGAACGCCGTCGCGCTTGAGCATATTGAGTACATTCGACGTGTACTCGGACAGCAATGCACAAGTCTCCGTAATGTTCTTGCCGGCCCACGCATGCGGCGGGTACTGCTTGCCCGGATCGGCCCACCAGTCGCTATAGTGAAAGTCGATCAGGATGCGCATGCCGAGCGCCGCGGCACGCCGCGCCAGCACACGCACATGCTCCGCGTTGTTGTAACCGGCGCGCGGGCTTTGATCGGCGGGAAAATAGTTCGGATTGCCAGGATCATTCCAGACCTTGATGCGAATGGAGTCGACGCCGTGACTCCTCAGAAGCAGCAGACAGTCGTGCGGCACGCCATGATCGTAGAACTTCGCGCCGTTCGCTTCGAGTTCGAGCAGCGTGGAAACGTCCGCGCCCTTTGCAAACCGGCCGCTACGTGAAGCCGTTCTGACGTCGTCAGCGGCCATTGCCGGCGTGCCGATCATCGAACCCGCGCCGGCCGCTGCCGCCGCGGACGCGAGCCATCCCAGCATTTCTCTTCTGTTCATCTGTCATCCTCCATCTATCGAATGGCGACTCGTCCTGGCTCGCCTGGTTCAGATTGAAGCTGCTCAATGCCACTACTGACTTGCTGCTCTGTACCTCATGCGTCTTTCCATGCGCAGACATCGCCGGTGCGCAGTTGCGGCTGTCCAAGCACGAACGTTGCATTGGCCGGCGCCGGAACCTGCACCTGCTGCGCGCCGAAGTTGAACGCGAACGTCAAATCCGCACGACGCCGAATGCGCAAGCCTTCCGGCAGCAATTGCGTCGCAATGCCGGCTTCTTGCGCCGCCCGCTGCAATACCGCGCGATGCAATTCGTGCGAAAGCCAGGCCGCCACGTAACGAACGCGCCCATGAGTGAGAATGGCGGGCCACGTGTCCGCGAATTGCGCATCGACGCGCGTTTCGCTATTAGCGCGCACATGCTCGCGCCAATGCATTGCGATACCGTCGACACCATCAATAGAAACAGCGGGTGCGAGCGATGCACGCAGCGACTCGACTTCGAGCACTTGCATCGGCAGTACACGTTGCAGCGCGCCGGGCGGCAGTTGCTGTGGAATCGCAAACGCCTCGGTCTTTGAGCCGCTGCGCGGCCCGAATACCCATTGCGCCGAACCACGCTCGACTTGCGCGACCAACGCATCGTCGATCACGGCCAGACTCGGCACGACCACGAGCCGGTATGAGGAAAGATCGGCCTTACTCGAAACAATGTCCACGTCGAGCCCAAGTTCGCGCAGCGACTCGTAGTAGTCGAACACGAGCGTTTGATAATCGAAGCCCTTGCCGTGACGCTGAATCTCGAACATCCACTGCGTTTCGTAATCGAATACGATTGCAGTAGCCGCCTGTGTCGGAGCGTCCAGTCGTGCGAACTCCGGGATAGAAGCAATCTCACGCGCCGCCTGTTGCACTTCCAAACCACCGGGCGACAACTCATTGTTCGGCAGATTGAGGCCCGAATGCATCTGCTCCTGTGCATACGGGCACTGACGCCAACGGAAATACGACACCAGTTCAGCGCCGTGCGCGAACGCCTCGTAGGCCCAGAGTCTGACCATGCCTTTCGCGGGCACCGGATTCCACGGCGCCCAGTTCACCGGACCAGCCTGCTGCTCCATCACCCAGAAACGCCCGCGTCCGATTGCACGGTAACGGTCGTGATCGAATGCGGATACATCGGGATGCGCGGTGCGCGCGTAACGCGCTTTCTGCTCTTCAGGCAACGCAATCGATTCGGTGCGCGCAATCGGATAGCTGTCCCACGCGGCGACATCGAGTGAATCGTTTTCGGCGAAACGATAGTGATCGAACGTGGTGAAGAAGCCCATGAAGTTATGCAGTACATCGGCCGTAGGTGCATAACGGCGCAATACATCGACTTGCTCGCGATGAAAACTCGCCACCTCGTCGGACATGAAACGGCGAAAGTCGAGCAGATGAATCGGGTTCGCGTCCGTCGGCGTGAGATTCGGCAATTCGATTGCTTCGAACGACGCGTACTCCATGCTCCAGAACACGTTGCCCCATTCACGGTTGAGCGCATCGACCGTTTCATAGCGTCGACGCAGCCATGCGTGAAAGCGTGCTAAAGCAGCCGGCGAATAGCTCGGCACGGTTTCATGACAACCGAGTTCGTTATCGGTTTGCCACGCAATGATCGACGCATGCCGTCCGTAACGCTCCGCCATTGCACTGACAATACGCAAGCACTCTCGCCGATAAATCTCACTGCAAACATCGTAATGACGGCGGGAGCCGAAATTCCAGCGCGTGCCGTCGGCGCGTACAGGCAACACGTCCGGATGCGCGTCGATCAACCACTTCGGCGGCGACGCGGTAGGCGTGCCGAGCACGAGTTTCAGTCCGGCATTCGCGAGCGCGGCGACCGCTTCGTCGAGCCATTCCCATACGAATTCGCCCGCGCGCGGTTCCATCCGGCTCCACGCGAATTCAGCGATACGTACATGGGTGATGCCGAGTTCGACCATACGCTTCGCGTCGTCGGCCCACATCGTGCGCGGCCATTGTTCGGGGTAGTAGCAAACACCAAGTTGCATGTGAAAGTCTCTTTATGAGTGACGTCGAATAGCCGGTTAGCCCTTGCTTGCACCAAAAGTCAGGCCGGCGACGAAATGCTTTTGCATCGCGAAGAACATCAATACCGAAGGCAGCGCGGCAAGCACCGAGCCGGCCGCGACCAGATTCCATGCGGTCGTCCATTGCCCCTTGAGCGCGGCGACGCCGACAGTGATCGGCGCGGCTTCATCGCCTTGTGTGAGACATAGCGCCCAGAAGTAGTCGTTCCAGACGAACGTGAACACGAGAATGCCGAGTGCGGCGAGCGCGGGACGAATCAGGGGCAACACAATGCGCCAGTAGATCGCCCATTCGCTCGCGCCTTCCACTCGTGCGGCCTCGATCATTTCAAACGGCAACTGCTTGATGAAATTGCGCAGAAAGAGCGTGCAAAAGCCGGTCTGAAATGAAACGTGAAAGATCACGAGCGCCCATACGCTATTGAAGAGGCCGAACTTCAAGGCCATGTCGCGCACCGGAATCATCAGGATCTGGATCGGTACGAAATTGCCGGCGACGAAGCCGAACAGGATCACGGTATTGCCCGGGAAACGATAGGTGGCCAATGCAAAGCCCGCCATCGACGCCAGCACGATCGCACCGAGTACTGAAGGCACCGTAATGAGCACGCTGTTCGCGAAGTAATGCAGCATCGGCGTTTGCGTAAGCGCGGTGCCGTAGTTTTCGATCAGCGCAAAATGCTTGGGCCATGTCCAGTACTCGCCTTGCGAGAGTTCGTCGGAAGAACGAATCGACGTGACGAGTACAGCAAGCATCGGCAATAGCCAGATCAGCAATGCAATCGGCAAAGACGCTTTATATAGCCTGCGATTCAGGGGTTTCCAGCGTTGTACGGGAAGTGGATACATGACGCGTGACTCCGGTAATCAACGTTCTTCGCGCAGCATGCGGCGCAAATGGAACACGATGTAGACGAGCATGATGGCGAACAGCACGACGGCAATCGCCGCGGAATAGCCTTCGCGGTAGTACTTGATCGCCTGGTCGTACATGTAATAGGCGAGCACGGTTGAACTGTCGAAAGGACCGCCGCCGCTCATCACGGCAATCAGATCGAAGCTGCGCAGCGCGCCGATTACCGTCAACACCACCGCCATGAAAGTGGCGGGCCGCAATTGCGGCAAAATCACGTGCCACAAAAGACGCAATCCTTTTGCGCCTTCCATGCGCGCGGCCTCCACTACTTCCGGGTTAATGCCGGTGAGACCGGTGAGATACAGCACCATGCAAAACGGCGTTTGCGGCCACAACGCGGCGAAGATAATGCCGAACGTCACGGTCTTCGGATCGCCGAGCACAGGAATGCCGTGACCGACAATCAGTCGCAGCAGGCCGAAGCCTGGGTCGTAGAACCAGCTAAACACGAGACCGACTACCACGCCCGACAGCACGAACGGCGCGAAGAAAAGCGACTTCACGACACGCATGCCGCGAATGTGCTGATTCAGATAAAGCGCGAACAGCAGGCCGAGCGGCGGGGCCAGCAGAAATAGCGCGAGCCATAGCAAGTTGTTCTTTAGCGCCGTATAGAAGGTATCCGCGTGGAATAACTCGACGTAGTTGTCGAAGCCGGCGAAGGTCTTCGGCGTCATGCCGTCCCAGTGATAAAAGCTGAGCGAGATGCTGCTGATAATCGGATAAATCACGCATAGACAGAACAACGCGCAGCCCGGCAACAGGAACAGCAATGCGGCGCGATGCTGATGACGGCGCGTCGTGGAGACGTGACGATGCTGGGCCGCGGGTAGGCGGCGCGCTGCGGAATGAGACATGGATCGAGCCTCGTCGAAAGTCGAAGGCGTACGCCGGCGCCGCATGGCGCCGGTGCGGTGGACTTACTTCTTGTAGATACGCTTGCGCGTCGTTTCGAGGCGCGTGAGTATCGCGTCGAGTTGCGACGGATCGCTGTAGAACTGCTGCATCGCTTTCATGCCCTCGTCGGCCATTTCTTTTTGCATGTCGCGATCGTAGAACTGTGCAATGCCGCCTTTCGTATTCGCGAGCGTCTGAAAGCCAACTTTGGAAATTGGGTCTTCCGGCTCCGCTGCCTGACTATTCGAAGGCAACTGGCCCCAGCCGCGCGCGAGATCCGCATTGATCTGCGGCTGCTCCATGAAGGCGAGCAGTTTGCGTGCGTCGGTCTTGTTCTTCGCTTTTGCCGGAATCAAAAGTACATTGACGGGACCGTCTTCGGCCATTGGCACATTGGCGTCGATCACGGGGAAGCGGAAAAAGCCCGTTTGCGGCTTCACGGATGCGGGAATGCTCGCCGAGAAGAATGTGCCCATCAACATCATCGAGGCTTTGCCGCTCACGAGAAACGGTGCAATGGAATCGAGATCATAGGAGAGTGCGTTGTCGATGTAGTAGTGATCGTCGATCAACGTTTTCCACGCGGTGTAGACCTTTTTCACGCGCGCGTCCGTGTACGGAATCTCGCCCGCCATCAGCTTCTGATGAAACTCGTTGCCGTTGATGCGCAAATCCAGATAGTCGAACCATGCGGCGAGTGTCCAGCTATCGCGAGCAGCAACTGCAATAGGCGCGACGCCACTCGCCTTCAGCTTCTTGCAGGCATCGAGAAATTCATCCCATGTCTTGGGCTCGCTTTTAATGCCCGCCTTCTCGAACAGATCCTTGCGATAGAAGAAGCCATACGCGTCATAGCCGAGCGGCGCCGCGTACTGCTTGCCCTTATAGGTCGATGCTTCCTTCACCGACGCATATTGCTGGGACCAGCCGTTCTTGTTCCAGTCCGGCGTGAGATCTTCCAGCAGGCCGCGCTGCGCGTAATAGGCCATGCGCTCGCCGTCATGCCAGGACACGACATCGGGCGGATCGGTCGCGAGCCAGCCGCCCATCTGCACCTTGTACGCTTCCTCGGTGATGTAGGTCACTTTCAGATCGACATCGGGATTGGCTTTCTTGAACTTGTCGAACGCGTCCTGCCATGTCGAGCGCTGATTGCCGCGCGCCGACACATTGACGGTGAGCGTAGCGGCGTCGGCTGTCACGTAGCCGAGCGTGCCGGCAACGAGCGCGGCTGCAACCGACACGCGCGCTAGACGGCGAAGGCGTAGAGCAATCATCTTTTGTCTCCTTGACTACCTTGTTGGCTGGCAGCGATTCACTGCCAACGTGGTGAACCGCTCTATGGCGGCATCCTGCTTTAAAAATCGACTACTGCTATGGCTTGCGGTAATGCATGAATCGCGGCCTGTTCACGCGGCAATGCGCTCAGGGTCGAACGTGCTACGGCGCAGCGCGATACCTTGCGCGTCGAACAGATGACACGCCTGAGGCGGCACGTGAACGCGAATGCGCTCGCCGGAACCGATCGGCGTATCGCCCGGCGCCTTCGCGACAAGCGAGCCGCCTGCATGATCCGCGTGAATGTAGCTGTGTTCGCCGAGTCGTTCCGACAAAACGGTTGCGCACTCAATGAACTGCTCGTTGCCATCGAGACGCAGATGCTCGGGGCGCACGCCAAGCGTGACCGGCTGGCCGCGCTGCAGGCGACGGCCATCCACGTAAGCGGTCAACTGCTCGTCTTGTCGAGCGAGTGTCACCGACACTTTGCCTGGTTCTATCGAGTCGACGACACCGTCGATAAAGTTCATCCGCGGCGAGCCGATAAAGCCCGCGACGAACCGCGAATTCGGGTGGTGGTACAACTCGAGCGGCGCGCCGCTTTGCGCGATGCTGCCGAAGCGCTCGGCATCCGCGCCCGCATGCAGCAGCACGATTCTGTCCGCGAGGGTCATCGCTTCGACCTGATCGTGCGTGACGTACACGACGCTCGCGTCCGCAAACCGCTGATGCAGGCGCGCAATCTCAACACGCGTTTGCCCACGCAATGCGGCGTCGAGATTGGACAGCGGTTCGTCGAAGAGAAAGACGCCCGGCTCGCGCACGATCGCGCGGCCAATCGCAACGCGCTGACGCTGGCCGCCGGACAGCGCTTTCGGATAGCGGTCAAGCAAGCTGTCGAGTTGCAGAATGCGCGCAGCTTCGCGGACCTTGCTGTCGATCACGCTCTTCGGCTGCTTCGCGAGCTTGAGACCGAACGCCATGTTGTCGAACACCGTCATGTGCGGGAACAGCGCGTAGCTCTGGAACACCATCGCCACTCCGCGGCCGGCTGCGGGCACGTCGTTCATCAGACGGCCGCCGATGCGCAGCTCGCCCGCGCTGAGATCCTCGAGACCCGCGATCATGCGCAGCAACGTCGACTTCCCGCAGCCCGACGGGCCGAGAAACACGCAGAACTCGTGCTGCGCGACTTCCAGGTTGACGCGCCGGATCACCGGCGCGTGGTCGCCGTATGCCTTCTCCACGTCGGTTAAACGAATCGTAGCCATCTTGTCTCCTCTTCATTTAACCGCTTAAATCGCGCGAAAAAATAGTTCGCCGGGTCTTGCGCAGGCGGCATTTAATCGCTTAAATTCGAGGTCGAGCGGGAAAGCCATTTGACTGTCTCCTTGTTCACCGCGGTTAGTGTGGAAGGCGGCGCTGCGGGTTATCGAAGTTGTGTTTTCCAGCAAGTTATCAACGTCGCTCGCTGCTTGCAACATTTGAAGCGCGCTCCCTGAATTTGGGATAAACGAGAAAATGGTCACCCTGTCCGAAGTCGCGAAGCGCGCGCACGTCACTGCCGCGACGGTCTCCAACGTGTTGCGCAACCGCGAGAAGGTGCGTCCGGAAACAGCGGAGCGCGTGCTGAAGGCCATCGAGGATCTCGGCTACCGGCCGAATCTGAACGCGCGCGCGTTGGCCGAGGGCCGCTCGTCGACACTCGCGTTGATGCTGTCGAATATCTCGAACCCGTTCTACCCCGAGTTCGTGCTGGCCGCCGAACGCGCGGCGCGCAAAGCCGGCCATTTCCTGATGGTCTGCAATACCGACGACGACGCCGAGATAGGCCGCGCGTATCTGAACCAGATCGCGGGCACGCTGGCGGACGGCGTGCTCGTCATGAACACGGACATCGCGATCAACGACTTGTGCGCGTCGGCCACGCATAGCGCGCCGATCCTGCTGGCGATGTGGGAGCACCCCGAGACGCCGCCCGCGCTGCCGTGCATTGCCGTGGATTTCGCGCGCGCCGGCGAACTCGCCGCGCAGCATTTGCTGGAACTGGGCCATCGCGAAGTCGGGCTGCTGGTCGGCGACGGTTGCGGCGGCTTGCAGGACGCGCGCTCCAATGGTTTTCGCGCGACGATGCGCGCCGCCGGCGTCGAAGCGGACACGGCCGCGGTACTGCAGGTGCGCGACTCGATCGACGCCGGCTACACCGCGTGCATGCAGTTGATGGCCGTGCGGCCGTTCGTCACCGCGATCTTCGCGACCAACGACCTGCTCGCGATCGGCGCGGCGCAGGCCTTGATCACGCTCGGGCGCGCGGTGCCCGACGACGTGTCGGTTATCGGCATCACCGACATTCAACTCGCGCATCAGGTGCACCCCGCGCTGACCACCGTCGCGATCCAAACGGCGCAGATCGCGGAGTTGTCGATCAACAGTTTGATCCGCCTGATCCAGACACCCGCGCGGCAACCGTCGATGGTGCTCGGCCCGCCGCCTCAACTCGTCGTGCGCGCGTCGACAGGACCGCGCCGCAGCCGCTGATTGCAGCGCCCCTTGCAGCGCTCTTTGCAACGCTCGCCTCCAACGGCGGGCAACGCATTCAGCAGAAAATGCTGTAGCGGCTCGAAAAAAACCATACGCACACCGTGGGCCGCTTTTTGAGGCGATTCATTGATCGCGCGACACGCGTAGCATCGATCTATCGCATCGCCGTGCATGACCGCATGCATGCCGCCGCGCCGCCCGGCGCAATGGCGAAAAACGCACGCCCGATTCCGTCAAAAGGCCACCAAGGAGCAACGCAATGTCTCTCGCATTGACGCGCAATGAACTGATCCGTCCGCTGAATTTTATCGACGGCAAATGGATCGCCGCCGCGAACGGCGCGCGCTTTCCCGTCACGAATCCGGCGACGGGCGAGACGATCGTCGAGGTCGCGAACAGCAGTGCCGCGGATGCGCGCGCCGCCACCGACGCCGCCGCTCGCGCGCTGCCCGCGTGGCGCGACACGCTGCCGCGCGAGCGCGCGGAGATTCTGCGCCGCTGGCATGCGCTGATCGTCGCGAACACCGAAGATCTCGCGAAGCTGATGTCGACGGAACAAGGCAAGCCGCTCGCGGAAAGCCGCGGCGAAGTCGCTTACGGCGCGTCGTACGTCGCGTGGTTCGCCGACGAAGCCACGCGCATTTACGGCGACATCATTCCGCAGCAGCAGCGCGGCAAGCGCATGAGCGCGGTGAAGGAGCCGATCGGCATCGTGGCCGCCATCACGCCGTGGAATTTCCCGCTCGCGATGATCGCGCGCAAGATCGCGCCCGCGCTCGCGGCCGGTTGCACGGTGATTGCCAAGCCCGCCGAAGACACGCCGCTGACCGCGCTTGCACTCGCCGCGCTCGCGCAGGAAGCCGGCGTGCCCGACGGCGTGCTGAACATGCTGTCGGCTTCGCGCGAACAAGGCATTGAAGCCGTGGCCGACTGGCTCGCCGATGCCCGCGTGCGCAAGATTACATTCACCGGTTCGACACCGGTCGGCAAGCATCTTGCGCGCGAGTCCGCGGCCACGTTGAAGAAGTTGTCGCTCGAACTGGGCGGCAACGCGCCCTTCATCGTATTCGACGATGCGGACCTCGACGCGGCCGTCGCGGGACTGATGGCCGCCAAGTTTCGCAACGGCGGACAGACCTGCGTATGCCCGAATCGCGTCTACGTGCAGGCCGGCGTTTATGAACGTTTCGCCGATCTGCTCGCCAAACGCGTCGGGGCGCTGAAGGTTGCGCCTGCAACGGACGAGGGCGCGCAAATCGGCCCGATGATCAACGAGCGCGCGATCGACAAAATCGCGCGTCACGTAGAAGATGCCGTAAAACAAGGGGCAAACGTGTTGACGGGCGGCAAGCGCCTGACCGAGCTGGGCCCGAATTACTATGCGCCCACGGTGCTGACCAACGCGCAGGACGACATGCTGGTGTGCTGCGAAGAGACCTTTGGACCGGTCGCACCGCTGTTCCGCTTCAACGACGAAGCCGAAGCCATCCGTCTCGCAAACGACACGCCGTTCGGTCTTGCCGCTTACTTCTATACGCAGGACGTGCGGCGCATCAACCGCGTGGCCGCCCGGCTCGAAGCAGGCGTGATCGGCATCAACGAGGGCGCGGTGTCGAGCGAAGCCGCGCCGTTCGGCGGCGTGAAGGAATCGGGCTATGGCCGCGAAGGCTCGAAGTACGGACTCGACGATTATCTGTCGATCAAGTACCTGTGTCAGGGCAGCCTCGATTGATAGACCTCGATTAATAAGCCTCGCGTAATGCGTCAGCCGGTGGCCGACTGCGCGATACGCGTCTCGGAGATCGCGCGAACGTCGATGCGGCGCGGCAAGATCGCGTCGCGGTTCGCACTGTCGGCCACTTTCTGAAGCGCGGCGATATCGGCGTCGCTGACGAAATGCTGCTTGAGCGACGCGCGGCGCGTGATGGTTCTCGCCGCATCGAGCGGAGAGCGCGTCAGCGTTGCATAGATCTGCGCGTAGGCGTCCGGGTTCGCAAGCGCCCACTCGCCCGCGCGTTGCAGTCTCAACAGAACGTCGGCGATTGCCGCGCGCTTGCGCGTGTCGGCAAGCGACGCGCCCGATGCCGTGATAAAGCCAAGTCCGCTATTGATGCCCGTGCCGTCGCGCAAGATGCGCGCGCCGCGTTGCACGGCGATGCCGTAGTACGGATCGAACGTCGCCCATGCTTCGATCGAGCCTGACGCGAACGCCGCAAACCCATCCACCGGCAAGATGAAGCGCACGGTCACGTCGTCTTTCGACAAGCCTGCTTCAGCAAGCGCGCCGTATAGCTGGAATTGCGAAATGCTGCCGCGCGCCGACGAAACGAACACGGTACGCCCTTTCAGTTGCGCGACGCTGCGTATCGTCGAATCCGGCGCGATCAGAATGCCGAGTTGTGCGCCGGAGCCCACGCGCGTCGCTACGATTTTCAACGTGGGGTCGCCGACCGCTGCGGCGAGCACGGGCAAATCACCTGCGGGCGCGAGATCGACGGCGCCCGCGCGTTGCGCTTCGAAGAGCGGCGCCGCGCCCTGAAAATTAGCCCATCGATACGCATACGGCGCACCGTCGAGCACCTTGGCGGCCTCCACAAGCGCACGCGTACCGCCGGCCTGGTCGCCGAGTACGAGCGTGGTCGACGCGAAATCCGCGGCCTGCGCAGAATGCGATTGAAAGAGGCTCGCCGCGGCGAATGCGGGCGCGGCGCCGAGCAGCTTGAGTGCGCGCCGCCGCGTTGAAAACGATGTGGGAACAGACACTGCGATAAGCCCTCGCGTTCGGTAGATGCGTCAGCGTACCGAGCCGCGAGAGCCAAGGGAATGAAGCGATTTTTATAACGTTATCTAGCGACGCTCTTTAGCGTCGACGGACGCGCCACGCGCGCCGATTGCGTTAATGATCGTCGTCGTCGCGCTCGGCTTCGCACACATGCTCATCGTGACCGCGCCCTTTGCCCGCCACAGCGCCCGTCAGTTTTTGCGCGACGTAGGCCGGCAGTTCGCTCGCGTCCCATGCGAAGACGAAGAACTGATTCGGATTGGCAATGCCCGCCGGATGATTCGAATCGGTGACCGTGCCGATAAAGTCGTTGTCGTTAGCGATAAAAAGCGTGTGCTTCTTGACGCCGCCGACCACGACGTCCGGCCCAAATGCGAGCCCTTCGAGCTTCGCGGGAATGTCGTTCGCGTTGTAACCGTGCGCGGTCAGTTGCGCGACGACATCGAGGAACAGCGTTTTTTGCACCGCATACGGCGCGAGCCCGGCTTGCCCGCTCGTGTTGCTCACGTCCTGCGCGCTCGCCAGATCGATATGGAAAACACGCTTGAAAACAGCGGTCGAATTGTCGCCGAGACCCTTGCCGTCACGCTCGTCCACCAGCAGTTCATGATCGTTCACGGCGACCACGTCGCTGATTGTCGGATACTTCGGTTTCGCGCTCGTGCCGATGTTCGTGAGCGGATACGCGAACTGCGTGGTTTTACCGCTGCGCACGTCGATCCTCACGATGCGCGTGAACGCGCCGTCCGTGCCGCCGTCCTGAATCAACGGGCTTTGCATCGCGCCGAACAGCGTCTTGCCGTCGGGCGAAATGGCGAGACCTTCCATGCCTTTGTTCGCGACGCGCCCCGTCGTGTTCTGCGCAATTTCATTGCTGCCGGTCGGGCTCAGCGTGGACACCGCAAACGTGTCGGGCAGCGTGTAGGTGTCGATGCGCCGGCCACTGCGCCGATCGAAACGATAGACATACGGACCGTACTCATCGGAGATGAACACGCTCTCGCCGTCATTGCTCACGCGCACGCTTTCGGGATCGAAGCGCGCGTCGCGGTCGTTGGTGGAGAGACGCGTGGGATCGAAATTATCCGAACGGCCCGTGAAGTAGTACGTGTGGTTACGGCTGTTGAGCGCGGGTGCGCCATTGGGCACGCCCGCGGCGGCGCCCGTGCCATAGACCAGTTTGTCCGACGTATGCAGGAGCGTCGTGGCGATCAGCTTCGGCGTGAGCGAATACGGCAAGGCGGAGCCCGCTGCGTTGTGCTGCAGACGCAGGCGCAAGGTCTGGAAACGGTTGATGTACGACGCCGTGTCGTCGATGGCCGCGTTATACGACACCGCGTTCGGCCCGCGATCGGGCACCGCGACGAACGTATGGCAGCCCGCGTACGCAATGCCCGAACCGAGGCCGCCGAGCAGATTGCCCGCCACGCCGTTCTCCAGCGGCGCCGCCGTTTCCTTCGACAAGTCGCCGGTGAGGCCGCTCAACTGACCGACCGCAATGAGGTCGACCGCGGCGTGTGCGGCCGTCGCGAATAGAAGCGACGAAGCGATTGCCGTCAGTGCAAACAGTCTTGAACGAGACACGATGTCATCCTTAATGGAATGCTTGTTGTAGACGTGTCTGGCGCCGGGCCTCATCCAGAAACTTGCCGGCATGGATGTTCGCAAAACGAGAGGAATAGCCGGCGCGCAGCCGTTGGCCGAGGGATGGCCGTCGGCAATATTGCGCGACGCATGTGACGCACCTGTGACGCAACGGTGACGCAGCAGTGACCGCATGTGTTGTATGTGCGTGCTGCAGTCCACATGCAAAACCGCCAGCATGTCGCCATGAATGCCGCTTTCGGCTAGCTGCGTTTCAGGCTTGCAACGAATCGGTCCGAAGCGAGCCGAAAAAACCGCCGCAAATTAACGGCAGCATTCGCTTTCGGCTCACCTGGGTTAAATCCCTAAGTCTGGGTTTGAAGTCATGCCCATAGCCGACGAGCGCCATATTCCGCAGCGGCAACGATGATCTGCCGATGATGCAGTTCTGAGCCAAGTCGGTCAAATTTCCGCGGGCTGTCATTCGAAAGAAGGCGCTTGTCGGGCTACAAGTCCGATGGCTCCGTGAACCTGACGACGCTGGCCTACTCCTTGCCTTTACCTTTTCACGCAGCCGGCGACATGACACATGACCAGGTCTATGCCGTCGGGGGCTTCTCCGATACATGCCCGCCAACGGCACGGAGAAGAACAATCCGGCTGCGAAAGAAGAAAACAAGGAGTAGTGGAAGATGCACTCTTTCATTCGGATTCAAACGCGGTTGCAAACGCGGTTGCAGACGCGCTTGCGGTACGCAGTGCGTTTTGCGCAGCGCCTGATGGCGCTGCATGCCGAAGCGTTCTTCGACGCGATGTTCCCCGCTCTGGCTTGCCGCCAGCTCATCCCGCTGCGTGTCACGCAGCACCATCCTTTGCACACGAATCCCAGCGAGCCGCTTATGGCTCCTGCCCAGCCGCGCTCTCACGGGGCGTCCGCGCGCCATTTCCTGTAGCACCCTGTAGTCAAGCAGCACGCAGTACCCACCGTCGTCATCCGATGACAATTAAGTTAGCCATCCTAAGGGAGATAAACCATGAAATCCATCATCAACAGCACGAAAGCATTCATTCGCGACGAAGACGGCGTGACCGCCATCGAGTACGGCCTGATGGCCGCCCTGATTGCAACGGCAATTCTCGCCGGCTACACCACGCTCGCCAATGCAGTCAGCGCCAAGTTCACCGCAATCGCGGGGAAGCTGGCTTAACCCCGAGCGATGCGACAGACGACTTGGGCCTGCCTGCCCGTCTGTCGCATCACGGCTTTTTGCAACACGCTGCAGCGCTCAACACGCCGTGGCAAGTTCAAATGGAGAGTAATGATGCAATCGTTCATCAACAGCACTGGTGCATTCATTCGCGATGAAGGCGGCGTGACCGCCATCGAGTACGGCCTGATGGCCGCACTGATCGCGACGGCAATCCTCGCAGGGTACTCGACCCTCGCGACGGCGGTCAGCGACAAATTCACTGCTATCGCTGGGCACGTGACCTCAGGAACCTGAGAGGAACGGCGGGCGAACCGCCACGCTGGTTCGCCCGCCGCATCCGCGCTTGTCCTGACCGCTGCCCGCACCAACGAGGCCTTGTCATGCTCATTGCCGCAACTGCACCACTACCGCCGATCATTCCGTGCGTCATTGCACTGGTGATCGCTGCCGCGAGTACAGACATCCAGTGCCGCCGCATTCCCAACGTACTGGTCGGCGCCGGTCTGCTCGGCGCGCTGCTTGTGCAGTGCTGGCTGCAAGGATTCGCGGGCGGCGTTGTGGCATGGCTCGCGGGCGCTGTCGTCGGACTGCTTCTGTTCCTGCCGCTCTATCTGCTGCGCGGAATGGCTGCGGGAGACGTCAAGCTGCTCGCGATGGTAGGCGCATGGATCGGACCCCTACTGGTTTTTGAGGCCGCACTGGCGACATGTCTGATTGGTGGCGTGTGGCTGCTGGCACTGACTGCGCGACGCCGACAGTTCAAGAAGGCGCTGGGGAACGTGTTGAGCCTGGTCCATCCGGCGATGCGCGGCGGCGGCGCCGCTTCAATCGAGTCGGTCGGATCCGTGCCGTACGGAGTCGCGATTGCGACAGGAACCGTAGTCGTGCTGCTCGCGACGGCGGCACAGCTATAGAACGAAACGTAGAACAAAACGCACAACGAAAGTAAGCCGGCCACATGCGATCCGGCTATCAGAATCACATACCGTGCCGCACCGAAATCGGTGGCGCTGCACCCGGGGAGCGACAGATGGACCAGCACAGCACACAGCAGTCCAAGGCAGAGGGCACGACACGCCTCGATGATTCTGCCGCAACGGGCGCCGACCGGGCGCAAACGCCGGCACTTCAGCTACGCGCGCCGCGCACTGTCGCAGACACCGGCCTGCCCGCGCTTTTCATCGCGCATCTGCTACTCAAATCGATTCTGCAGAACGGCAAATCGTCGCTGGGCGATCTCATCGCAAGACACTGCCTGACGGCCGCGGTGCTCGACGAAACCATCGGCTTTCTCGTGCGCGAACACCTCGTCGAGATCGCGCATCGCGGCGCGGCCGATGTCGATATGCATCTGCGCCTCACCGAAGGCGGCCGCGAACTCGCCGCTCACGAAGCGCGCCGCTCGACGTATTGCGGCCCCGCACCGGTCTCGCTCGAAGCGTATATGAGCGTGATCGGCGCGTACTCGGTGAAGCGCATCCACGTCGCGCAATCGGACGTGCGCGCGGCCTTCGCAGACTTCATCGGCGATATGTCGCTGCTCGATTCGGCAGTGGCCGCGTTGAATGCCGGGCGGCCCGTCATGCTGTACGGCCCGGCGGGCAGCGGCAAAACCTATCTCGCCGAACGCCTCGGCAGCTTGCTGCGAGGCGCGGTGCCCGTGCCTTACGCGCTTTATGTCGCCGGCGACGTGATCCAGTTGCACGACCCGCTGATTCACAAGGACGCGGAACCCGGCGCGCTGCCCGCCGCGACGGATCGACGCTGGCGCGTGTGCGAACGGCCTATGGTGATGTCCGGCGGCGAACTGACCTTGGCGATGCTCGATCTTCAGTACAACGCCAACAGCGGCTTCTATCAGGCGCCGCCGCATATGAAGGCCAACATGGGCCTCTATGTCGTCGACGACCTCGGCCGTCAGCGCGTCGCGCCAGGCGAACTGCTCAACCGCTGGATCACGCCGCTCGACCGCGGCGTCGATCAGTTCGCGCTGCAATCCGGCGCGCGCTTCGTGAGCGCATTCGACGTGTGGCCCGTCTTCTCGACCAACCTCACGCCCGCCGAACTGAACGACAACGCGTTCCTGCGCAGGCTCGGCTCGAAGATCCATATCGGCGCGCTCAGCGCTGAAGACTATCGACGCCTCTTCGAAACGCAATGCGCGGCGCTCGGTATCGAGATCGCGCCCGGCGCATTCGAGTATCTGCTGCATCAATTGCATCTGCGCAATCGCACGCCGTTTCTCGCGTGTTATCCGGCGGACCTGCTCGGCGTACTGCGCTCGTTCGCGCTGTATCACGGCGACGTGCCGGCCGTCACCGAGTATCAGCTGACGCATGCATGGCACAGCTACTTCGGCAGCGCGCCGGAGCTTGACCAGACGTATTCCTCACACAGCGGGCAATCCGACAAACGATTTGCCGGCGCTTGATCCGCAGCCGCCTAGCACCTGAAAGGAGTTTCACCATGAAAACCAGTCGCGCAATTGTGATGTTAGGGATGGCCTTGCTCGCGGGGCTCGCCGCTGTCGGCTTCGCGTCGCGATGGCTGTTGCAGACGTCGTCGTCGGCTCTGACGCCCGTTGCCGTCGCGACCGCCGAGGTGAGCCTCGGCCAGGCGCTCAATTCGACCATGATCCGCACGGTGAACTGGCCCACCGCGAGCGTGCCGCCCGGCGCGTTCAAGGACCCGAAGGCGCTGGATGGACGCGTCGTGCGCGCGAGCCTCGAACCGGGCGAACCGGTGATCGAGTCGAAGCTCGCACCGCAAGGCACGAAGGGCGGGCTGTCGGCGGTTATCGGCGAAGGCAAGCGCGCGATCACGGTACGCGTGAACGATGTTGTCGGCGTGGCGGGTTTTGCGCTGCCGGGCAACTACGTCGACGTGATCGTCAACACTCAGGAACCCGAAGCAAAGACGGCCGATCCGCAGCAAAGCATTTCGAAGATCGTCCTCGAAAAGATCCTGGTGCTAGCGGTTGCGCAGCAAGTTAGCCGCGACGACACGCAGCCGAAAGTGGTCAACGCGGTCACGCTCGAAGTCACGCCGGACCAGGCGGAAAAGCTCGACCTCGCGCGCAGCGTCGGCAGCCTGTCGCTCGTGCTGCGCAATCAGATCGACGACCGCGCATTGCCCACCGGCGGCGCGACCAAGTTCACGCTGCTCGGCAAGCCCGCTGCACCCGCCTCGGCACCGATTGTCGCGGCGGCACCCACACGCGTGAAATACACGGCGCGGCCGGCGCCGAAGCGCGACTGCGTCGGCGTACTGTCGGGCACGCAAGGTAGTCAGGAATGCTTTTAATTACACACACCATCACGCGATGCGGCAGCGTCTGACGCACGACGGTTCGCTCGCAGCGGGCTACGGGGAGACACGGAAATGAAATCGAATCGGATAAAGATCAAGCAGGGTAGCGCGATGCGCACGGCGTTGCTGACCACAACGGTATGCGCATCCCTGCTCGCCGCGCACGGCGTACAGGCGCAGGAAGCGGTAGAGAACGCGAGGGCCGGCGCGGCGCCCATGCCGCACGGTCCCGTGCAAATGACCATCAGCATGAATGCCGCGCCGGCTCAGCCCTCGAGCGCCATGCAAAACGCCGCAGCGCGCGGCCCGGCATGCACACGCACGCAGAGCGAACAGAGCACGGTGGTGGTCCCCGTTGGCAAGTCCACGCTGATGCAAACCGCCGAACCCGTGCGCAACCGTACGCTCGGCAATCCGCTGATTGCGCAGGCAACCATGGTCTCGCCGAAAACACTCTACGTGGTCGGAATGGCCGTGGGCACCACCAACATGATCGTGCAAGGCAAGAGCGGCGCGTGCGAAGTCATCAACGTGGTGGTGAACGCGGACGCCGGCGGCCTGCAAACTTCGTTATCGCAACTGATGCCCGATGAGCCGAACATCCGCGTGTCGACGGTCGCCGGCGATCTCGTGCTGGCCGGCCGTGTATCGAGCGCGCAGGCCGCGGCCCAGGCGCAGGAAATCGCCAAGGCGTATGCGCGCACCACACTGCCAAACCCGAACGGCGCTGCAAACGGAAACGGAAACGGCAACGGCAAAAGCGCGACCGTGCTGAACATGATGAGCGTCGACTCGCCGCAACAGGTGATGCTCGAAGTGAAGGTCGCCGAAGTCTCGAAGACGGTCCTCAACCAGTTGGGCGCGGCGATGAACATCCAGGGCGGCTTCGGCTCGTGGAGCGGGGCGCTCATCAGCAGCCTGCTCGCGGGCGTGTCGAGCATCGTCGATGTGAACAAGGCGAACAACCGTCCGTTCAATGTGGCGATAGACGCCCAGCACGGCGACAACCTCGTGAAGATTCTCGCCGAGCCGAATCTCGTCACGCTGAGCGGACAGGAAGCGACGTTCCTCGCGGGCGGCAAGGTGTTCATTCCGATTCCGCAGAGCAACCTGAACGGCGTGTCGACCATCATCCTGCAGGAAGAGGAATTCGGCGTCGGCCTGAAGTTCACGCCGACCGTGCTCGCGGGCGGCCGCATCAACCTGAAGGTCGCGCCGGAAGTGTCGGAGCTGTCGTCGACCGGCGTCACGGTCGGCGCGACCAACACCAACAACCTCACGGTGCTGCCGCTCATCACCACGCGCCGCGCATCGACCACAGTGCAGATGAACGACGGCGAGACCTTCGCGATTGGCGGCCTCATCAAGAGCAACGCGGCGGGCACGCTGAAGGCAATACCGGGTGTCGGCGAAGTGCCGGTGCTGGGCGCGCTCTTCAGAAGCACGTCGTATCAGCAGGACCGCACGGAGCTCGTGTTCATCATCACGCCGCATCTCGTGAAGCCGCTGCAAACGGCGTCGAATCTGCCGCTGCCCACGGACCATCTGAAGACGCCTAACGAAGCGGACGTCTACCTGATGGGCAACATGGAAGGCCGCGATCCGGCCGGCAGCAAAAAGCCCGCGCCGCCGATGCCTGCCCCGGCGCCCTCGCCCGCAATGGCTCCCGCACCGTCGCAACCGCAGGCTCCGGCCACGCCGAGCGCCGCTGAACCGCCCGTCTCCGCGATGGTGCCGACGCCCGCTGCAAGCGCCGCGCCGCTGCCCGAGCCGCGAGCCGTCACGCCCGCGGATACGGGCAAGCCCAACGACAAGCCCGCCGGCAACGCCACCGATAACGCCACCGCTCGCGCCGCACAAATAGAAGCACGAGCCGCGCAGATCGCCGCACGCGAAGCGCCGCCATCCGACAAACCGCGCTCGCCGTCCGCACGCGCTCACAACTAATGCACTCCTCGGGAGAACGTCATGACCAATCGCATCCTCTTCTTCTCGCGCTGGGCTGCACTGCTTGTGCCGGCGTGCCTCGCGCTCAACGGCTGCATGTCGACGACGCCGAACTTCGACCGGCACTTCGGCGAATCCGTGAAGAGCTTCACGGCGGCGCAGATCATCGATCCCGACGCGGCGACCAAGAATCCGTCGACGCAGGGTGTCGACGGTAAAGCCGCCGTCGGCGCCATGTCGAACTACAACGCGTCGTTCAAGGCGCCGCCCGCAACCGCTAACGCCTTCGTGATCGGCGTGGGCGGCAGCGGAGCCGGCGGCGCGGGCGGAGGCGCGGCGATGCCGCCGCCTGCGAACGGCGAATAGCCAACGTGGGCGACGCGACGGCGCGAGCCGTCGCAAGACCAACCCCGCAACGATTCCGCGGATGACAACATCATGATCAATATCCTCATCAACTCCGAGCACGCGGGCCGAATGTCCGAGATCGTTCGGCTCCTGACGGACTGCGGCAATTGCACGACGACTCGCACGCAAGGCGCGCCTTCCGCGCTGCTCGAGCGGGGCGACAGTCTCGATGCGTTCGATGTCCTGATCATCGACGCGTCGTCGCCCGAACGCGCCGGGCTCGATTCGGTCAACGCGCTCGTGCATCGCTATCCGCGCCTCACGTGTTTGCTGTTGTTGCCGCAAACATCGCCCGACACGCTGATCGCCGCGATGCGCGCCGGCATCCGCGACGTGCTGAACTGGCCGCTCGACGCACGCGCGCTCGGCGCCGCCGTGCAGCGCGCGATGGCTCCGCATGCCGGCGACGCACGCCACGAAACGCATATGGTGTCGTTCATTTCGTGCAAGGGCGGCGCTGGCACGAGCCTGATCGCGGCCAACGTCGGCCACGCGATCGCGACGCTGCACGGCAAGCGCGTGCTGCTCGTCGATCTGAACCCGATGTTCGCGGACGCCGCGTTTCTCGTCAGCGATCAGGAACCGCCGTCAACGTTGCCGCAGATGTGCGCGCAGATCGAGCGCATCGACGCCGCGTTTCTCGATGCATCGCTCACGCACGTCACATCGGGTTTTCATGTGCTCGCGGGCGCGGGCGATCCGTTGAAGGCGCTCGAGATTCATGAAGAGCAACTGGAATGGATTCTCGGCGTCGCGGCGCCGCGCTACGACGTCGTGCTGTTCGATCTGGGGCAAAGCATCAATGCATTGTCGATCGTCGCGCTCGATCGCAGCGCGGAGATTCACATGGTGCTGCAGGCGAGCATGCCGTATGTGCGCGCGGCGCGCCGTCTGCAGGACATGCTGGTGTCGCTCGCGTATTCGCCGGAACGGCTGCGTCTCTTGCTGAACCGGCATCGCCGTCACGACGAGCGGGCCGCGAGCGCGCTCGAACAGGTGCTCGGCAAGCGCCCTTCGCATGTGATCGCCGACGACCCGCACGCGGCGAGCGAAGCCGTGAATCTCGGCGAACCGTTGTTGAAGGTCGCGCGCAACAGCGCGCTCTCGCGCGGCGTGCAAGCGCTCGCGCAAAGCATCGTCAATCAGTCGACGGGCGTCGTGCCGCAGAAGAAACAGGGCGAGCCACTGCTCGGCCGGCTATTCGGCCGCTCGGCCACGCAGCGCCAGTCGGCGGCGTCATAACGTCAGCGAGGAGAATTTCATGTCACTACGCGAACAGATGTCGTCACAGGCGGTGCATGCGCTGCCCGACCGCCAGTCAGGCATGCGCGCGCCGTCAGGTCTCGCGCGCGCCGCCTACCAGACGCTCAAGCGCAAGGTTCACGAGGCCGTGCTCGACCGCGTCGAACTCGAACGTCTCGCGCGGCTGCCCGCCGAACAGGTTCGCCAGGAAATCGGCGGACTGATCGCGCGCATCCTCGAAGAAGACAAGGCGCCAGTCAACGATCTTGAACGTAGGCAACTGACCACCGACATTCACGACGAGATGTTCGGCTTCGGTCCGCTCGAAGCGCTGCTGCGCGACCCGACCGTGTCGGACATTCTCGTCAACACGCATCGCACGACTTACGTCGAACGGCGCGGCCGTCTCGAGTTGACGGACGTGACCTTTTACGACGACGCGCATCTGATGAAGGTGATCGAGAAGATCGTCTCGCGCGTCGGACGGCGCATCGACGAGTCGAGTCCGATGGTCGATGCGCGGCTGCCTGACGGCTCGCGCGTCAATGCGATCATTCCGCCCTCGGCCGTGGATGGACCGTTGATGTCGATCCGGCGTTTCGCCGTGAATCCGCTGCAAATGAGCGACCTGGTCGCGTCGCAAAGCCTCACGCCGCCGATGGCCGAACTGCTCGACGCGCTCACGCGCGCGAAGGTCAACGTGCTCGTTTCGGGCGGCACCGGCAGCGGCAAGACCACGTTGCTGAACATCCTGTCGGGTTTCATTCCGGAGGGCGAGCGCGTGGTGACCATCGAGGACGCGGCCGAACTGCAACTGCGCCAGCACCATGTGCTGCGCCTCGAAACGCGGCCGCCGAATGTCGAAGGACGCGGCGAAGTCACGCAACGCACGCTTGTGCGCAACGCGCTGCGCATGCGCCCCGATCGCATCATCCTCGGCGAGGTGCGCGGCGCCGAAGCGCTCGACATGCTCAACGCGATGAACACCGGCCACGAAGGCTCGCTCGCGACGATTCACGCGAACACGCCGCGCGACGCGTTGACGCGCCTTGAAAACATGATCAGCCTCGCCGGCCTGTCGTTGCCGCCGAAGAATCTGCGCCAGCAGATTTCGTCGGCGATCTCGGTGGTCGTGCAGGTCGCCCGCCTGACTGACGGACGCCGCAAGGTCGTCAGCATTCAGGAATTGACCGGCATGGAAGGCGAGATGGTGAACATGCAGGAGATCTTCACGTTCAAGCGAACCGGCGTCGATCAGAACGGCGCGGTGCGCGGCCACTTCTGCGCGACCGGCGTGAGACCGAAATTCACCGAGCGGCTGCAGGCGTTCGGCATCGTGCTGCCCGATCAGCTATACGACCCGAACCGGCACTTCGACACCGCATGACGCCGGCCGCCGGCGGCACGCCGCTCACTTTTCCGAGGCTTCCATGAATCCGATCTTCTACGCCTTCGCTTTCCTGCTGTTCATTGCCGTGGTCCTCGGGATCGAGGGGATTTATCAGTGGTGGAACAGTCATCACGGGCCCGCCGCGCGACGCCTCGATCAGCGCATTCGCGCGCTGTCGGCCGGCGCGCATGCGAACGGCGAGCGCCTCTCCATCCTCAAGGAGCGCATGCTGAGCAACTCGGCGTCGGTCCATGCGCTGATGATGCGCGTGCCGCGCATCCATCTGCTCGATCGCATCATTCTTCAGTCCGGCTCGAGCCTCACGGTGGGCCGGCTCGCGACGCATAGCGTGGTGGCGCTTGTGCTCGTTCCGCTCGCAGCGAACTTCTCGCCGGTGCAGGTGCCGACGCTCGTGACCGTGCTCGCCGCCGTTGCAGCTCTCGCCTTTCCGACGCTGCGCATGCTGCGCGCTCGCCGCAAACGTCTGCGGGTTCTCGAACGCCAGTTGCCCGAAGCCGCCGACATGATCAGCCGCGCACTGCGAGCCGGGCATTCGTTCTCAAGCGCGCTCGGCATGCTCGGCAGCGAGTTCGCGGAGCCGATGGCCGGCGAGTTCCGCATCGTCTTCGACGAGATCAATTACGGCGTCACCCTCAATGAAGCGCTCCTGAATCTGGCGACGCGCGTGCCGGTGGGCGACCTGCGCTACTTCGTGATCGCGGTGCTGATCCAGCGCGAAACCGGCGGCAACCTTGCGGAGATTCTGGACAGCATCGCGTCGCTGGTGCGCGCGCGTCTGCAGTTGTTCGACAAGGTGAGGGTCCTGTCCGCCGAGGGACGTCTGTCCGGCTGGATTCTCGCGCTGTTGCCGTTTGCATCCGCTGGCGCCATGCAGGTGGTGAACCCGACTTTCTTTTCGGTGCTGTGGGAAGACCCGGCCGGGCTTCAGATCATCGAAACGATGCTTGTCTCAATGGTATTGGGAATCCTGTGGATGCGGCGCATCGTGCAGATCCGCGTGTGAACGCGGGCCCTTCGCGCATCAACGAACCGGAGAACCGTAATGGAAGCGTTCTATTCAACAAACATGCTGTTGCTTGCGGGTCTGTTTGCAGCGGCATTCTGCAGCGTCGTCGCGCTGATGTGGTGGTTGATGCCACGCGACATGCAGCGGCGCATCGAACAGGCGGGCGGCGTGTCGCTCTCACCGGAAGCGCGGCCTTCGGCCGTGTCGGGATGGGCCGAGAGAATCGCCGACATTTCGCGTCCGATCTCGCAGTTGTCGATTCCGAAGGAAGGTTGGGAAGACTCGCCGCTGCGGCTGCGTTTGATGAATGCGGGCTGGCGTTCGTCGACGGCGGCCGGGCTCTACTTCGCGGCGAAAACCGCCCTTGCGCTGCTGCTGCCTTTGCTCGGCCTCGTCGCGTTGACGCACATGCCGTCGATCAACACAGAGTACACGGTTGTCGCGCTGATTCTCGCGCTGCTTGCCGCGTTCGGCTACTACGTGCCCAACGCCGTGCTCGCACGCTGCCGCGCGCGGCGTCAGCGCAGGATTGTCGAAAGCTTTCCGGATGCGCTCGATCTGCTGACCGTCTGCGTCGAAGCGGGCCTCGGCATGGACGCCGCGCTGATGCGCGTGGCCGACGAAATGACGCTCGCCAGTCCCGAAGTCGCAAACGAATTGCAATTGATGCTGCTCGAACTGCGCTCGGGCTTCACGAAGGAAAAGGCGCTGCGCAACTTCGCGTTGCGCACGGGCGCCGAGGACATCGATACATTTGCGTCGATGCTGGTGCAGGCGGAACGCTTCGGCACAAGCATCGGCGCTTCGCTGCGCGTGATGTCGGACACGCTGCGCACGCGCCGCAGAATGCGCGCGGAAGAACGCGCCGCGAAGATCGCATTGAAGCTGCTGTTTCCGCTGATCTTCTGCATCTTTCCGGCATTGATGACGGTGCTGATCGGACCGGCCTTCATTCACATCTACCGCGTGCTGTTGCCGACGATGGGAAGCTGATGGTCAGCGGTGTTGAGGCATAGAACGCGGCGCTCACCAATCGGATGACCGAACGAGCAGCGCCCAGAGGGGGATAGAAATGAGCCACAAAACGAGACCGTTCGCTGCGCATGCCGCATCGAAAAGTTCGGCTGCATCACGTCATGCGCCTGCGCTGCACGCGTCGGGCCGGCGACGATCGCGCCGTCAGGCAGGCGTGGCCGCAGTGGAATTCGCGTTGATCCTGCCGCTGTTGCTGCTGCTCATTTTCGGAACCGTCGAACTGGGGATTGCGCTTTACGACAAGGCGGTGATTACGAACGCCAGTCGCGAAGGAGCCCGTGCGGGGATTGTGCTCAAGAGCCCGAAGCCTACCAGCGCGGACATTAAAAACGTCGTCCAGAGCTACACGTCTTCCTTTCTGGTGACATTCGGAACGGCCAACACGCCGACAGTCACGCAGACAGGCCAGGGCGGCGCCTTTGGTACGCCACTCTCGGTGACGGTTTCCTATCAGTATGCCGGGCTAGGACTGGGCGCAATGCTATCCGCGGTGACGGGGCCGATCACGCTGACCGCCACCACGGTCATGAACAACGAATAAGGGGACTGTCATGCGCACGGGAAAAAGCAGACGGAAACAGGAAGGGGCAGTGGCCGTCGCTGTCGCGCTTTGCATGCTATTCCTGTTGGGGATTGCAGCTCTTGCCATCGACATCGGCAATCTGCTGGTTGCACGCAGCCAGCTTCAGAATGCGGCTGACGCCGCGGCGATGGCCGGCGCCGGATGCCTGATGCGGCGCACGGAATGCGGGAACACCACTGCCACGCAGCCGGATTGGATCACGGCATCCGCAAAAGCGTCGTCGTTTTCGACGTCGACCGCGACAAACCAGGTGCAAGCTGCCTACGTAAAAGCCAGTACGGTAGCGACCGGCTACTGGAACGCCACAGGGACGCCATACGGTCTCGAGTCGCTGCCGTTCACACCAGGAGCGTCCGACTTGCCGGCGGTTCAGGTGACCATTCACAAAGATGGCTCGAACGCGAACGGAGCAGTGCCGGTGTTTTTCGGCAGCGTGCTTGGCGTCCAGATTCTGAAAGCCAGTGCGGTGGCGACGGCGGTGCTTTCCACGCCCGGTAATGTGGGCCCTGGCGGATTGTTTCCGTTGGCCATGTCCAAGTGCCTATATGACAACTACTGGAACGCGGCCACCAGTTCCCCGAAGTTGTCGCCGAACAATAATACGTTGCCTGGGACAAGCGTTGCACAACAACAGGGCCAACCTTACTTCTTTCAGATCGGATCGAGTTATCACTACGGCGCCTGTGAGTCGGGACAGTGGACCACGTTTAATGTCAATGACAACAGTGCTAGCTATGCCAGAGGACTCTTGACGAGTGGCAACAGTACGACTTTCTCCATTGGGGCTTCACCGGGTACGTGGATCCAGACCGGCACGGAAAATACGCTCTTTAAGGGCGCGGGCGACTGTAGTGCCGCCGGCAATGGGCAGTGCGCGTGGGCGACCGTGGCGGTGGTGAACGATCCGGCGACCAGCGGATTTCAGCCCGTCGTGGCGTTCGCCTGCGTGCACATTCTGGATGCGAAGAATGGCTCGAGTCCCTACGTTCTCGTGCAGATGTCCAACGACATGAGCCATTGCCGCACGCCCAACTCGGGAGGAGTCGGACCGAATTACGGCGCCTACACTCCCCCAAGGCTGGTGCAGTAGGAGTGACACGTTTGCAGCGAACCCACCTGCCGGGAACGTTCGCTGCGGAGATCAATCAGGAACCCGCGTTCGCGACGGCGCAAGCCGCCCGCGAACCCCAGGCGCCAGTCACTTTTTTCAACGCTTCATGTAAGGCTTTCACGGGCGCTTTGGCGTGTCACTAACGGCAGGAGTATCGATATGCAAAACGCGGAACAGAATCCCACCCAGAAGCAGCAGAACGAGATGGCCGCAAAAAGTCCGGCGCAAACGCCCGCAACCGGCACGGCTTCTCCCGACGCCCGCACCCAGGCGAAGGAGTTCGGCAGCACAAGCAACGCCGGCGCGGCCGAGCCGACGGGACGCACGAACAACGCGGCGAATCTGCCGCCCATCGATCTCGATGCAATCACCACCGATTCTCCCGATCCGGTGCAACGCGCGAAGAGCCGCACGGTTTCCGTCGACGCCGCGAACACCGCTTCGACCGACAACACCGTCGACACCGACGGCAAGAGTCTCGAAGCCGCCAAAGAACAGTCGTCGTGGCACGACAATGTGATTTCATCGAACGCGACGCTCGAGAACAATGTGCCGGCGCCGGCGGCAGGACTTGGCGGCATCGACAGCCGACCCGGCGGCAATTTTCCTCTCGTCGCGCCGCGCGACGGCTGGCGCGTCAGCTATCACGGCACGGTGTATATCGAGCGAAGAAACGGCTCGTTGGCGGAGCACGTCATTCAGTTCGACGCAACGGGCGCGATCGACGATACCGCCAGGTAAGCGCACGACTCACGCCCCGCCCCAAGGCATGCCCCTTGCGCAACTCCTTCGCCGGACACATGGAACCCTTTCCCGCATGGAAGGAAAACCTGTCGCCTGCCGGCGCGCAAGTTCGGGAAGGGCACCATGGAACTCGTCGACCACAGCGATCGGGGCCGCGCGAGCCGCGTGCGCGGGCGGCGGCATTCGCGCGTTCTGTCGCGCTACGCCGGCCGGCCGATTCGTCTCATCTGGCGCTACATCGCGCGCCGTAAAACGGCTCACGCCATCGTGCTCGCGAGTGTCGTCGCTGCGGTCGGCTTCGCGCTCGCGTCGCAATACGGCATCCGCAATCTGATCGACGCACTGCCTCAGGGACGCGCGCATCCGCAGACGGTCGCGTATGCGTTCGCCGTGCTCGTCGGGCTCATTTTCGCGGACAACCTGATGTGGCGCGTCGCCGGCTGGGTCTCCTCGCGCGCGTTCGTGCGCGTGACGGGCGACATTCGCCAGGACATGTTCGACTATCTGATGGGCCACGCGCCGACCTTCTTCGCGGACAAGCAACCGGGCGTGCTGTCGAGCCGCGTGTCGGCCACGGCGAACGCGGTCTACGTAATCGAAAACACGGTAGCGTGGACCGCATTGCCGCCGACGCTCACCGTGATCGGCGCGATCGTCATGGTCGCAACCGTGAGCCTGCCGATGAGCATCGCGCTCGTCGCCATTTCGGCGCTGCTCACCGCGTGTCTGTTCTGGCTCGCGCGCAAAGGCACCTCGCGGCATGAGGCGTTCGCGAGCCAGGCCGCTTCGGTGGACGGCGAACTCGTCGACGTGATCGGCAATATGGGCCTGGTGCGCGCGTTCAGCGCGGTGCCCGCGGAGTTGCGGCGCTTCGACGGCCATCTCGAAGCCGAAGCCGTGGCACGCAGGCGCAGTCTGTTGTATCTGGAGAAGCTGCGTCTCGTGCACGCGTTCGCGACTGCGTTGCTGTCGGCGGCGCTGCTCGGCTGGACGATCTGGCTGTGGACGCAAGGCCGCGCGACCACCGGCGATGTGGTTCTCGTCGGCTCACTAGGCTTTGCGATTCTGCACGGTTCGCGCGACGTCGCCGTGGCATTCGTCGATTTGACGCAGCACGTCGCGCGTCTCGCGGAAGCATCGCAAACCTTGCTCACGCCTCATGCGATGCCCGAAGCGCCGAAAGCGATACCGCTGATCGTGCGCGAGGCGACCGTCGACTTCGACAACGTTTCGTTCGCTTATCCGGGGCGCAGGCGTGTATTGAGCGACCTCACGCTGCATATCGAAGCGGGCGAGCGCGTGGGACTGGTCGGGCCGTCCGGCGCGGGCAAGTCGACGGTGCTCGCGCTGCTTCAGCGCTTCTACGATCCCGCCAACGGATGCGTGCGCATTTCGGATCAAGACATCTCTTACGTGACGTTGCAGAGTCTGCAGGCGGCGATTTCCGTCGTGCCTCAGGACGTCACGCTGTTTCATCGCTCGCTGCTCGATAACATCCGCTACGGCTGTCCCGATGCAACGGAAGCCGACGTGAAGCGCGCGTGCGAGGACGCGAGCTGCATGGACTTCATCGCCGCATTGCCGGACGGCCTGAACACGATAGCGGGAGATCGCGGCACGAAGCTGTCCGGCGGACAGCGTCAGCGCATTGCGATTGCACGCGCGATCCTGAAGGACTCGCCGATCCTGCTGCTCGACGAGGCAACGTCCGCGCTCGACACCGCATCGGAGATCGTCATTCAGGCCGCGCTCGAACGCCTCATGAAAAATCGCACGGTGATTGCGATCGCGCATCGACTGTCGACGTTGCAGTCGTTCGACCGGATCATCGTGATGAATCGCGGCCGCGTCGTTCAGGAAGGCACGCCCGCGAAACTGGCGATGGTGCCGGGCATCTATCGCGATACGCTTGCGCGCCATAACCGCCGGACACCCGCGCCTACGATGAATTGACACGTCGTGCATCGGAGATGCATTAATCGCCGATGCGTTCGCCCTCTGTCCTGATCAACTCGATCAGGCGTTTCGCAGGCATCCGGTAACTGGTCTGCTGCTGCACGCCCCATTCGGAACGCTCGGTTTCCACGAGCAGAACGAACTCGCCGTCCGGGCTCGCTTCAAGGTGCTGCATGTTGAGCATTTCCTCGCCGGCAACGTCTTTTTCGTGCCCCAACGTCATGACACCCTTCGCGCCGCATCCCATGTCACGCCTCCATGCCCCAGCTTCGGCTTGCCGCCCGCATCGACCCGAACTGAAGGCAGCAAAGCGCGTACCGGCGAGGCACTTTTCGGCGATTGACGGATAATCGCGGCTGCGCTCGCGCACTTGCTGCACCGCACGAGGCGCTTCATGGTTTACCGCACTACTGCCCTCGTGTGGCCGGGGTCAGCATCGGGAACACTTCATAACGAACAGCGAACCAGACTTCACATGCGCATCCCACCCGTCAAAGCCATCATCGCTTTCGAGAGCGTGGCCCGCACCGGGAGCGTCAACCGCGCGTCGGAAGAACTCGGCCTGACTGCTTCGGCGGTCAGCCATCAGATCAGCAATCTCGAGTCGGTCATCGGCCAGGCGCTGTTCTATCGCTCGGGCCGCGGCCTCGTGCTGACACCGACGGGCGAGCGCTATCTATCCGACGTGACAGGTTCTCTCGCGGATCTGAGCCGCGCGACCGAACGCGCATCGAGCCGCACCGAGGTCGAGATTCTGCGCGTGCATTCGAGCCCGAGTTTCGGGCTCATGTGGCTGCTGCCGCGGCTCGCATCGTTTCAGGAAGCCAATGGCGATATCCAGTTGAATCTCGCCTGCTCGTATGAAGACGTGTCGTTCACGAGCGGCTATTACGATATCGACATACGGCACGGCTACGCGAACTGGCGCGATCTCGAAGTCCGCACGCTGCGCAACGAATTCATCGCGCCGCTCGCGTCGCCCGCTTATCTGCGCAACCATCCGGTCAACGCGCCGGAAGATCTGCTTGCGCATCGGCTGATTTACTCCGAGACACCGCTCGTTCAATGGAAGCAATGGTTCGGGCGCACCGGCGTGCCGGCCGCGCATAAGACCTTCGACTTCTCGTTCGACCGCTCGTACATGTCGCTCGAAACGGCGGCGCTCGGCCTCGGCATCGCGCTAGAAAGTCTGATGCTTGCGTCGGTTCGCATCCGCGAAGGCGCGCTCGTGCCGGTGTTCGACCATTCGCATGCGGTCGAAGTCGGCGCGCATCATCTGGTTTATCCGCCGCAAAATGCGGAGCTGCCGCGAGTCGCACGATTCATCGCGTGGATCGAGCGGGAAATCGGTCATCAGGCGCGCGCGGCCTGAATATCGCGGGCGTTTCGGCACCAGGGTATTCCATCATCACGAGCACACCGCTTGCTGCCTTGCTGCCCGCAAACCGCCGCGCAGCAAGCGTCGCGCTTCCCCGCATGAACACCTGAAAATTTCTCAAGCATAGTTGAGCCGTACCGCGTTGATGCGGGTTGCGGCCTGCCGGACACTTGCGCCATCACATCAACATTCAGGAGACAAGTGATGCTGCTCGAGAACAAGGTGGTTATCGTCACGGGCGCGGCTTCGCCGCGCGGCATCGGCAAGGCGACGGCGAAAGCGCTGGCCGCGCAAGGCGCGCATGTCGTGATCCTCGATCTGCGCGAAGAAGATGCGAAAGCGGCGGCCGCCGACCTCGGCGCCGGACATCTCGGCCTCGCCTGCGACGTCACCGACAAAGCCGCCTGCGTCAGGGCCGCGAAGGCGGCGCTCGAACGCTATGGCCGCATCGACGGTCTCGTCAACAACGCGGGCATCACGCAGCCGGTGCGCACACTCGACATCAGCGCCGAAGGCTTCGACGCGATCGTCGACGTCAATCTGCGCGGCACGCTGTACATGTCGCAAGCCGTGTTGCCCGCGATGAAGGAACAGAAAAGCGGCAGCATCGTGTGCATGTCGTCGGTGTCGGCGCAGCGCGGCGGCGGCATTTTCGGCGGCCCGCATTACAGCGCGGCGAAGGCCGGCGTGCTCGGTCTCGCGCGAGCGATGGCCCGCGAATTCGGTCCCGACAGCATCCGCGTGAACTCGATCACGCCGGGCCTGATCCAGACCGACATCACCGGCGACAAACTCACGCCCGAGATGCGCACCGACATCATCAAGGGCATTCCGCTCGGCCGGCTAGGCGATGCGGCCGACGTCGCAAATGCGTGCCTCTTTCTCGTGAGCGATCTGTCCACTTATCTCACGGGCATCACGCTCGACGTGAACGGCGGCATGCTCATTCATTGACGGACGCCTCGCACCTGGGACTCACCCAGGGCACATGGAAGGAGACAAACATGAAATCGAAATACACCGCTTCGCCTATCGACGGCGAGCTGCTCGCGCCCGCGGACTCGACGAGTTTCGAGTCGCGAACCTACGCGAAAGTCAGCCGCCGGCTGATTCCGTTTCTGATGCTGTGCTATCTCGGCGCGTATCTGGATCGCGTGAACGTCGGCTTCGCCAAGCTGCAAATGCTCAACGATCTGCGCTTTAGCGAGACCGTCTACGGCATGGGCGCGGGCATCTTCTTTCTCGGCTACTTTCTGTTCGAGGTGCCAAGCAATCTGATTCTTCATCGTGTCGGCGCGCGCAAGTGGCTCGCGCGAATCATGCTGACATGGGCGGTGATTTCGGCGTCGTTCGTTTTCGTGAAGACGCCCACCGCGTTCTACGCGCTGCGCTTTCTGCTCGGCGTCGCCGAAGCGGGCTTTGCGCCCGGCGTGATTCTTTATCTGACGTACTGGTTTCCCGCCACGCGCAGAGCCAAGGCGCTGTCGCTCTTTTTCATGGCGATTCCGCTTGCCGGCATACTCGGCGGCCCGCTGTCCGGATGGATCATGCATTCGCTTCACGGCGCGATGAATATGTCCGGCTGGAAGTGGCTGTTCCTGCTCGAAGCGCTGCCTTCGCTCGTGCTGGGCGTCGCAATTCTGCTGTATCTCGACGACAGCATCGCGAAAGCGAAGTGGCTCACCGAGTCGGAAAAGAATCTGCTTGCCCGCAATGTAGCCGGCGACAACGCACATACCACCGCTCATGTTTCGATTCGCTCGTTCATCGGCGACCGCCGTTTGTGGCTGATGGCCGCGATTTACTTCTGCGTGGTGCTCGGCCAGTACGGCCTGACCTTCTGGCTGCCGACCATCATTCGTAAATCGGGTGTCGCCGATCCGTTGTGGGTGGGCGTATTCACCGCGATTCCGTATCTGTGCGCGATCGTTGCATTGCCGCTGGTCGGCATGAGCGCGGACCGTCGCCGCGAACGCCGGCTGCATCTCGCCATTCCGATGCTGATCGCCGCCGCAGGCTTCGCGATTCTGCCGACGCTCGGCAGCGTGCCCGCGTCGATCGTCTGCTTGAGCGTGGCGGCGGCGGGCATTCTCGCGTCGTCGTCGCAATTCTGGTCGCTGCCGACGGCGCTGCTCGGCGGCATGTCGGCCGCGGCCGGCATCGCGGCGGTCAACTGCTTCGCCAATCTCGCGGGCTTCTTTTCACCGGCCATCGTGGGCTGGCTTAACGACCTGACAGGCCGTTCGACCGCGGGGCTCATCTTCATCTCGGCCGCGGTCACGCTCGGCGCGTGCCTCGTGTTCCTCGTGCCCGCGAAGTCCGTGAACCGCTGATCCTTTTCAACTATTCGACTGATCTCAGGAGACGACATGAACAGTCCACTCAATGCGCCGGCGACATCGCTTGCCGAGCGCGCCTATCGCATCCGCAGAAACGCGTTGTTAATGGGCGAAGTGCAGGGCCAGGGCTACATCGGCCAGGCGCTCGACATCGCCGACGTGCTGGCCGTCGCGTACTTCGGCGCGATGCGTTATCGACCGGAAGATCCGGAATGGGAAGAGCGCGACCGCTTCCTGCTGTCCAACGGACACTACGCGATCGCGCTGTACGCGGCGCTGCTCGAAGCCGGCATTCTGCCCGCCGCCGAACTGGAAACCTACGGCAGCGATGATAGCCGTCTGCCCATGTCCGGCATGGCGAGCTACACGCCCGGCATGGAGATGTCCGGCGGCTCGCTCGGCCACGGCCTGACGATCGCGGTGGGCCGCTGTCTCGGGCTCAAGCGCAAGGGCTCGAAGTCGTTCGTGTACACGCTCTTCTCGGATGGCGAACTCGACGAAGGCGCGATCTGGGAAGGCATCATGTCCGCGAGCCACTGGAAGCTCGACAACCTGATCGCTATCGTCGACGTCAACAATCAGCAGGCCGACGGACCGTCCACCCAGGTCATGGCGTTCGAGCCGCTCGTCGAAAAGCTCGAAGCATTCGGCTGGTTCACGCAGCGCGTCGACGGCAACGACATTGGCGCAGTGGCCGCCGCATTCGACGCGGCCCGCAAGCATCCTGGCGAGCAGCCGCGCATGATCGTCGCGGATACGCGCATGGGCTGCGGCGTGCCGTTTCTCGAAGAGCGCGAGAAGAACCACTTTATCCGCGTCGACGCGCACGAATGGCAACTCGCGCTCGAAGCACTGGAAACAACGAAATCGCATGAGATCGGGAGTCACGCATGAGCAACGTCACCGCAAGCAAACCGCGCCTGAAGACCTCGGCGATGATCGCGTCGATTGCAGGCGAAGGCCAGCTCACTCGCTCGGCGCCGTTCGGTCACGCGCTCGTCGAACTCGCGCGGCACAAGAGCAACGTGATCGGCATGACGGCCGACCTCGGCAAGTACACGGACCTGCACATTTTCGCGAAGGAATTCCCCGAGCGCTACTATCAGATGGGCATGGCCGAGCAATTGCTGATGGGCGCGGCGGCCGGCCTCGCGCACGAAGGCGCGCAGCCGTTCGTCACGACGTATGCCGTATTCGCGACGCGCCGCGCGTATGACTTCATGCATCAGGCGATCGCCGAAGACAATCTCGATGTGAAGATCGTCTGCGCATTGCCGGGGCTCACTACGGGTTACGGTCCAAGCCATCAGGCCGCTGAAGACCTCGCGTTGATGCGCGCGATGCCGAACATGACCGTGATCGATCCGTGCGATGCGCTCGACATCGAACAGATGGTGCCCGCGATTGCCGCGCACAACGGTCCCGTTTATGCGCGTCTGTTGCGCGGCAACGTGCCCGCCGTACTCGACGAATACGACTACACGTTCGAGCTCGGCAAGGCGAAGATGCTGCGCGACGGCGCCGACGTTCTGGTGATCTCGTCGGGCATCATGACGATGCGCGCACTGGAAGTCGCGAAGGCGCTGGAGAACGACCGCATCGGCGTCGGCGTGCTGCATGTGCCGACCATCAAGCCGCTCGATACGGCGACGATCGTGCGCGAGGCAAAGCGCTCGGGGCGGCTCGTCGTGGTGGCCGAAAACCATACGACGATCGGCGGCCTGGGCGAAGCGATTGCGGCCGAGTTGATGCGCGCGGGCGTGTCGTGCCCGTTCCGCCAGGTTGCGCTGCCCGACGCGTTTCTCGCTGCGGGCGCGTTGCCCACGCTGCATGATCGTTACGGCATTTCGACGTCCGCGATGTCGGCGGCGATCAAGGGCTGGCTCGGCTGAGCTTTCGAAGTTGCGTGAAGATTCGGCGTGGCGCGTGCGTGCATTAGCAGCACGGCCCGCAGCGCGCCACGCCGACAAGCTTCATAATGCGATCATTCGAAGCCACAAATTCGCGCCACAATGATCGACGCTCAAGCCCAAGCTCAGTCCACGCCCTCGCCCCGCCTCACCAGCCTGTCGCACGGCGGCGGCTGCGGCTGCAAAATTGCCCCCGGCCTGCTCGCCGACCTGCTCAAGCGCAGCGCGCCGCTGCCGTTCTTTCCCGACCTGCTGGTCGGCAACGATACCGCCGATGACGCCGCCGTCTACAAGCTCAACGACGAACAGGCGATTGTCGCGACGACGGACTTCTTCATGCCGATCGTCGACGATCCGTTCGACTTCGGCCGCATTGCCGCGACCAACGCACTCTCTGACGTCTATGCAATGGGCGGCAAACCGCTGATGGCGCTCGCCATCGTCGGCATGCCGATCAATGTCTTGCCGCACGACGTAATTGCGGCGGTGCTCAAGGGCGGCGAATCCGTGTGCGCCGACGCGGGCATTCCGCTCGCAGGCGGCCATTCGATCGACTCGGTCGAGCCCATCTACGGTCTGGTCGCGATCGGCGTGGTCGATCCGCGGCGCGTCAAGCGCAACGCGGGCGCGAAGGCCGGCGACGTGCTGATTCTCGGCAAGCCGCTCGGCGTCGGCGTGCTGTCGGCAGCGCTGAAGAAAGACCGGCTCGATGCGAACGGCTATGCGGCGATGATCGGCGCGACAACCAAACTCAACCGCCCAGGCGCGCAACTCGCCGCGCTCGACGGCGTGCACGCGCTGACCGACATCACGGGCTTCGGGCTGCTCGGCCACACGCTCGAACTGGCGCGCGGCTCGAAGCTGACCGCACGCGTGCGCTATGCCGATTTGCCGTGGCTGCCGGGCGTCGTCGAATTTGCCGAAGCCGGCGTTTTCACGGGCGCGTCGGGGCGCAACTGGGACGCGTACGGCAAGGACATTGCATTGCCCGCGACGTTGCCTTCGACCGCGCGCACGCTGCTCACCGATCCGCAAACCTCGGGTGGCCTGCTGGTGTCGTGTTCGCCGGACGCCGTCAACGACGTCCTCGCCCTCTTTCATGCCGACGGTTTCGGCGACGCCCGCGTGATCGGCGAGATGGTTGCCGGCGAGCCGCGCGTGGACGTCGTCTAAAAGGAGCCGGCGGCCCACAAGCCGGCCCGTAAGCGTTCAGAAAGCCGCGCCCTGCCGCCACTCGCGGCGCATGCGATAATTTCGGTCTTTCCGGTGGCCTTGTGACGTTGCGGCGCCCCTTGGCACGCGTTGCTGCCCGGTTTCCGTCGTTCTCTGCTTTTTGTCCCGTTTCGTGTCGGCACGCCCTTGAAAAACCTACTCGTCAGCCTCGATCAAGCCGGTGATTTCGATGAAATCATCGACGTGCGCACGCCTCTCGAGTTTGCCGAGGATCATATTCCGGGCGCCATGAACGCGCCGGTGCTGAGCAACGAGGAACGGGTGATCGTCGGCACCATGTACAAGCAGGTGTCGCCGTTCGAGGCGACGAAGGTCGGCGCGGCGCTGGTCGCGCGCAACATCGCGCGGCATCTGGAAACCACGTTCGCGGACCGGCCACGCAACTGGCGGCCGCTCGTTTATTGCTGGCGCGGCGGCAAACGTTCGGGCTCGGTCACGTCGCTGTTCAATATGATCGGCTGGCCGGCGCGTCAACTGGACGGCGGCTACAAGACTTATCGGCGGGCGACTGTCGAGGCGCTCGTCACGCTGCCGACGCAGTTCCGTTACGTCGCGCTGGTCGGCCCGACCGGCAGCGGCAAGACGCGGCTGCTCGCGGCGCTCGACGAAGCCGGCGCGCAAACGCTCGACCTGGAAGCGCTGGCCGCGCATCGCGGCTCGCTGCTCGGCGCATGGGCGGGTGTGGCGCAGCCGTCGCAGAAACGCTTCGACACGTTGCTCGTGAGCGCGCTGCGCGGCTTCGACGCCGCGCGTCCGGTGTTCGTGGAAGCGGAGAGCCGCCGCATCGGTGCGATTACGCTGCCGCTCGCGCTGCTCGAGACGTTTCATCGCGGCGCGTGCGTCGAAGTGGCGACGAGCCGCGAAGACCGCTCGGCGTTTCTGCTTCACGACTACGCGCATCTGTTCGACGACCCCGCGTTGCTGAAGACGCAACTGGAGCGCCTGATCGGCTTGCATAGCCGCGAGCGCGTGGCCGGCTGGCAGAAACTCGTCGACGAAAACCGGCGCGAGGAACTCGCGAACGCGCTCATTGAACTGCATTACGATCCCGCTTACGCGCGCAGCAGCCATCAGCATTTCGTGCACTTGCCGCAGGCGCTGCAAATCGAATTCCGGCCGAACGACGCCGACGTCGTCGACCAGGCCAAAGCGCTTCTCGCGCAACTCGACAAGCGCTCGTTCGCGCTTGTTTGACTCAACATCAACGTTTGAAAACAACATGCAATCAACCCTTCGCCAGCCCCGCGTCGCTCTTGGCTGGATCGTGTTCCTTGCGATCGCCGTCGTCGGACTCTTCTATGTGAAGTGGTTTCCGTATTACAACCGCGCGTTCGTCGCCGCGAGCCAGCATTCGATCGGCAAGTCCATTCTGATGGGCACGTCGGCGAGCGCGCCGGAAGCGTCGTGGCAATCCGCAATCGACTACGCGTTCGCGTACGGCAAGGCGATCTGGCAAGCCATGGTGCTGGGGTTGCTGCTCGGCTCCGCGGTGCAGGCGCTGATTCCGCCGCAATGGGTCGCACGCGCGCTCGGCCGCAGCGACTTCAGCAGCGTCGTGAAAGGCGGCCTCATGTCGTTGCCCGGCATGATGTGCACCTGCTGCGCGGCGCCGGTGGTCGCGGGACTGCGCGCGCGTCAGGCGGCGCCCGGCGCGGCCATCGCCTTCTGGCTCGGCAATACCGCGCTGAATCCGGCTACGCTGGTTTTCATGGGCTTCGTGCTCGGCTGGCAATGGATGGGCCTGCGGCTCGCGCTCGGCCTCGTGATGGTGTTTGGCCTCGGCTACCTGGTGAACCGCATGGTTACGCCGAAGGAAGCCCAGGCGTCGCGCGAAGCCATCGCGCAACTCGTCACCGAAGACGAACCGGGCAACGCCTTCACGCGCTGGGTGAAAATCCTCGGCACGATGACGCTGCGTCTCGTGCCCGAATACATCGTGCTCGTGCTGATTCTCGGCGCGGCGCGCGCGTGGCTCTTTCCGCATGTCGGGCCGGATATCGACAACAGCGTGTTGTGGATCGTCGCGCTGTCCATCGCCGGCACGCTGTTCGTGATTCCGACGGCCGGCGAAGTGCCGATCATCCAGGCGATGCTGTCGTTCGGCGTGGCCGCCGGCCCGGCCGGCGCGCTGCTGATGACGCTGCCTTTGATCAGCGTGCCGTCGATGGCGATGCTCGGGCGCTCGTTCCCGAAGCGCGTGCTGAGCGTGGTCGCGCTGGCCGTGGTGATCTGCGGCGTAGTCAGCGGCCTGCTCGCGGCGGTGTTGAGGTTCTGATGAAAAAGCTTGCGGTATTTACGCTGGCGTCGTGGTCGGCGGCGGCGCTTCTCTACTTCGGCCAACATTCGGTGGCGCTCATCGCCGTGACCGGAGTGTTGGTGCTGGCGAGCTTCGATCTGCTTCGTCCTTGAAGCCGATTTGAGCGTGCGTGATTCAGGCTCGTAAATGCATACGGCCGCGCAGTTGCGCGGCCGTTTTTTTGTACCCGTCTATCAGTTCGAACGCAGCGGCGCTGTTTCAAGTGCTACGCGGCGGCGCGCGCCGATCAACGCGGCAATGCCGGTGCCGATTCCCAACGTCAGCAAACATGCGGTCGGCACCAGCATCGGCGCGATCTGGCTGTGCGCCGTCTTGCCGACGTACGGCATCAGGTTCTGTCCCGCGAAGCCGCCGAGATTGCCGATCGCATTGATCGCCGCAACGCTCGCCGCGGCGCGCGCGCCCGAGAAAAAGCGCGGCGGCAGCGACCAGAAGCACGGATAGAGCAACGGAATGCATGCGCCGCCGAGGCACAGCGCCGCGAAGCGCAGCGTGGCGGTGGGCAGCACGAGGCTGGACGCGAAGCCCACCACGCCGACCGCTGCAACAAGGCTCATCGCCTTCAACACCACGCGCTCGCGCTTGAGTTTGCCGGGAAGCCACAGCAGCAGCAGCGTCGCGAGCGCCCACGGAATCATGTTGAGCACACCGTTGAGCGACGACGACACGCCGTCGCTCTTCAGCAGCGTGGGCATCCAGTACGTCACGCCGTACAGCGACGTCGACATCAGCATGTACGTCAGCGCGAACATCAACACCTTGGGATCGAGCAGCGCCGCCCACGGATGCGTCGCCTTCGCGGCGTCCGAGGCCTCGCGTTTCAGCGCGGCGAGCACGACGTCCTTCTCCTGTTGCGACAGAAACGGCGCGTCGCTAACCGAATTCGGCAGGTACTTGAGCGCGACGAAGGCAACGATCACCGCGGGCAAGCCGGTCGCGATGAACACCCACTGCCAGCCCGCGAAACCCCACGTGCCGCCGAGCGTCAGCAGGAGCCCGCCGATCAGCGAGCCGAGCATGTTCGCGAGCGAGCTGCCGAGCGTGAAAAAGCCCAGCACTCTCGTGCGATAGCTCTGCGGAAACCACTGTGTGAGGTAATAGATGACGCCCGGATAAAACCCGGCTTCCGCGACGCCCAACGCAAAACGGAACGAGTAGAACACCGGCAGCGAACGGGCAAACGCCATCAATACCGTGACGACGCCCCACGTCAGCATGATGCGCGCAAGCCACGCGCGCGCGCCGAAGCGATGCAGCGCGAGCGTGCTCGGCACTTCGAACAGCAGATAGCCGATGAAGAACAGCGACGCGCCCAATCCGTACGACGCCTCGGTCATACCGAGCGCGTGCACCATCTCCAGCTTGGCGAAGCCGACGTTCTGCCGGTCGATAAACGAAATCAGGAACATGATGATGAGAAGCGGCATTAACCGCCACGCCATCTTCTTCATGACCTGCTGCTCGAATGTGAGTTGTGTGGACATGGTTTCTCCGCTTGCCGGATTGCATCGGGCAATATTGATACAGTCATATATATGATTGTATGAATCGCGGTGCGACGCCATGAGGTGATACCCGCATAGCGCGGGCACACGGGGTCTTGCGTGAGAGAGAAGAAAACGCCGGCGTGGCGTTCAGCGGATGTCGACCTGATACTGGAACGTATCGGCCGCGCCGCGCGTGCTGCGCCATTCGAACGGCGCGCCGGCGAAGTCGGAAGCCACGCGGTGAACGAGAATCACCGGGCTGCCCGTTTTGATGCCGAGCAGCGTGGCGGTTTCGGCGGTAGCCTGTTCGACGCGGAGAATTTCCGTCGCCGATGCGACCATCTGTTTGCACAGCCGTTCGTACAGCGGATACAGCAGGTCCTCGAACTGATCGAGCGGCAACGTGGCGAGCGCTTCGAAACGCGCGCGCGGCAGCCAGATTTCTTCGGCGAGAACCGTTCGGCGTTCGATCATGCGCACGCGCGACAAATGAATCGCTTTTTCGGAAGCCTTCATGCGCAACGCGTCGCGGATCTCCTCGTTCGGTTTGACGATCTCGCGCTTGAGCACACGCGCCGTGGGAAGCACAGGTTGGCCGTCGCGCGAAACGAAGCGGAAAAAGCGGAACAGCGACGAGTCGAAGCGCGGCCGCCGCACGAACGTGCCCTTGCCCTGGGTTCGCGTGAGCACGCCGTCGCTGACCAGCAGATCGATTGCCTTGCGCACGGTGCCGGTGGAAACGTTGTAGAACTGACCCAGTTCGGCCTCGGTGGCGATGGCCTCTTCGGGCGCCCACTCGCCGGCGGCGATGCGGCTGACGAGGTCGTCGCGCAATTGCTGGTAACGGGGCAGCCGGTCGTCCGGCCTTGACGCGAAAGACGCCGTGTTCATGGATTCATACAGTTATACAGAGGAGTCACCACTCTACCGCATCGCGCCGGTTTCAGGCGAGCAAGGGTTATTACCCAATGACCGCGCGCGGAATCGAGTGCAAGATTCATACATTCATATATATGACTGCATGAATTCGGACAGAACGACGGACGGAGATGGCTATGTTCAGGTGGTACAAAGAGAGTACGCCGGTGGAGCGCAACACCTTCTGGGGCTGCTTCGCCGGATGGGGACTCGACGCGCTCGACGTGCAGATGTTCACGCTCGCCATTCCGGCGATCATCGCGGCCTATGGCATCGGCCATACGCAAGCGGGCGCGATCAGCAGCGTCACGCTGATCTCGTCGGCGCTCGGCGGCTGGATTGCGGGCGCGCTGTCGGACCGCTTCGGCCGCGTGCGCACGTTGCAGATGACGATTCTCTGGTTCGCCGGCTTCACGTTCCTGTGCGCATTCGCGCAGAATTTCCCGCAACTGCTGCTGCTCAAGGCGCTGCAAGGCTTCGGCTTCGGCGGCGAGTGGGCCGCGGGCGCGGTGCTGATGGCCGAGACGATCCGCACCGAGCATCGCGGCCGCGCGATGGGCGCGGTGCAAAGTGCCTGGGCCGTCGGCTGGGGCGGCGCGGTGCTGGTCTACGCCGCGGTGTTTTCCTGGCTGCCCGGCGACACCGCGTGGCGCGTGATGTTCGCAGTCGGCCTGCTGCCCGCCGGGCTCGTGCTGTTCGTGCGGCGTAATCTGAAGGAACCGGTGCGGGTTGCGCCCGTCGGCGTCGACGCGCACGCCAGGGTATCCGCGCTCGGCCAGATCGTGCAGGTGTTCCAGCCGCGTGTGCTGCGCACGACGCTCATCGGCGCGGTGCTCGGCACGGGCGCTCACGGCGGCTACTACGCAATCATGTCGTGGTTGCCCACGTTTCTCGCGAAGGAGCGGCATCTGTCGGTGCTGAACACGGGTGGCTATCTCGCGGTCGTGATCGTCGCATTCTGGTGCGGCTGCATGCTGAGCGCGTATCTGCTCGATCGCATCGGCCGTCGACGCAATATCGCGTTGTTCGCTTTCTGCTGCATCGTCACCGTGCTCGCGTATGTGATGCTGCCGTTGACGAACACGCAAATGCTGGTGCTCGGCTTTCCGCTCGGCCTCTTCGCGGCGGGCATTCCGGCGAGCCTCGGGCCGCTCTTCAACGAACTGTATCCCGCCGACATGCGTGGCACCGGCGTCGGCTTTTGCTACAACTTCGGGCGCATTGCGTCGGCGGGTTTTCCGGTGCTGGTCGGCTACATGAGCCATTCGATGTCGCTCGGCGCGGCCATCGGCATCGACGCGGCCATCGCGTACGGGCTCGCGATGATCGCCGTGCTGCTGCTTCCCGAAACGCGCGGCAAGCGTCTGCGCGGCACGGCGCCGGATCAGTCCGCCGATCGCCCTAGCGCTGCGGACGCCACTGACGCCGCGCATCTCACCCTGAATTCCCCGCGTAGTTGAATATGAACGCACTGGTCTCCTCACTCCCGTTTGCACACAGCGGCGTGGACTCGCACGCGCACGTTTTCGAGCGAGGCTTGCCGTTGAGCGGCGAGCGGCGCTACGCGCCCGCCTACGATGCAACACTCGACGACTATTTGCCGCTGCTCAACGCGCACGGAATGACGCATGCGGTGCTGGTGCAGCCGAGCTTTCTCGGCACGGACAACGGCTATCTGTTGCAGGCGTTGGCCGCGCAGAGCGAGCGCCTGCGTGGCGTCGTCGTCGTTGCGCCCGACATAAGCACGAGTGAATTGGCGGACATGCACCGCCGCGGCGTGACGGGCATTCGTCTCAATCTGATGGAGCAGACGCTGCCGGATCTCGGCGCACAACCTTGGACGTCCCTCTTCGATAACGTCGCGCGGCTCGGCTGGCATGTCGAGTTGCACAGAAACGCAATCGATCTCGCGCCGATGATCGACCGGCTTCTCGAGCGCGGCGTGCGAGTCGTCGTCGATCATTTCGGCCGGCCCGATCCCGCGTTGGGCACACAGGACCGCGGTTTCAAAGCGCTGCTCGGTTATGGCAGCACGGGCAGCGTGTGGGTCAAGGTGTCGGGCGCGTATCGCTGTGCGGCGCCGGGCTCGCCGTTCGTTGCCGACGCAACGGCGCAATTGATCGAGCACTTCGGCGCGCATCGCCTGATGTGGGGCAGCGACTGGCCGCACACGCAATACGAAGCGGTCACGAGCTACGGCGAATCGTTGTCCGCGCTGCTCGATCTCGGCCTTCATGCGGAGGATCTCGATGCAATCGTGCGCAAAACGGCCTTGTCGTTCTATGGATTCGCTACGGAATCTGCCGCGCCGCAGGACGCAAGCGCACCGAACGCCGCTTTGCAACGCGCGATCTAAGCCTGAGCCGGATTCGAAAGGGAAAAGAGAACTGAAGCGACTTGCTTCTGATAGGACAGTAGACGAAAGCGAAGCCGCTTTCGTCTACGTCACAATGCGTTGGTAGGCTCGATTGGATTCGAACCAACGACCCCCACCATGTCAAGGTGGTGCTCTAACCAACTGAGCTACGAGCCTGTAGAGGCGCGAATTATAGAGAGTCTCTCGAAACTGCACAAGAGCCGGACGCCATTCAATGCGCCGGGTTCCATTCGGCGTCGGCATCGAGCGGGAACACGGGGCGCTTCACGTTCTTGAAAGCGAAGAGCCCGTAGTCCGAACTCGTCACGCCGCGGCTATCGCACTCCACGAGTCCCGCCGAAATCGGCACGAAAACCGGACGGCAATACATGCGCGATTTGAGCAGCAGAAAGCGCGCGCGACGCGGATCGATGCCGACGCTTTCGAATACGCCGAGGTCCCACGGTTCGTGCGTGTGCTCGGTCACGACGAGCTTCACCGTGCCCGTGTCGAGCACCGCCGCGCGTCCCATATGCGCGCGCTGGCCGGTGTAGGTCGGGCCGCTGATCACGTATTCGCCGTCCGTCAACGCTCGCACGACGCCGGTCATCGCGACCGGCGCACGCGGCGCGCCCGCGCCGCTCCCGACCTTGTTGCCGATCGTGATGGTGACCGTGCTGCCGACGCCCGCGGCCATCAGCGCGGCCACCGCCTGCGGATCGCACAACGGCCCGGTGACGATGCCGTCAAGTTGCTGCGCAAGCGCTTCTTCGAGCAGGTCCATCGTGTCGCACGTACCGCCCGACATGCAGTTGTCGCCGTGATCGAGCAGCAGCACCGGCTTGTCGGCGTCTTTCGCGAGCGCCGCGGCTTCTGCAACCGATTCCGCGAGCGGCGCGCTGCGGTAGACGAAATCCTCGCGCTCGTTCCAGATCTGCCGCGCGATGCGCTCGGCGACCGCTTCCGCTTGCGCGTGATCTCCGTTGCCGACCACCACGACGCTGATGCAGGGCGCCTCGATATCGGCGAGCGAAAAGCCCGACAGCACCGAGACCGCGAGCATGCCGTCCGCTTCGGCGGCGCGGGCGGCATCGACCGCACGCTTCATCGCGCCTTCGGCCGTCGAGCTGCGCAGCGTATGCGTGAGCAGCGGCGGCTGACGCCACGCGATCACCGGCTTCACGTCGCCATGCATCGACGCGAACAGCAAACGCGCGGCGTGCGCGCCGGTCTCGTACATATCGACGTGCGGATAAGTCTTGAAGCTGACGATCACGTCCGCGTTGTCGATCATCTTCTGCGTGACGTTGCCGTGCAGATCGAGTGCGACGGCGATCGGCGCATCCGGCAATGCGGCGCGCACGCGTTCGAGCAGATCGCCTTCGCCGTCGTTCGAATTTTCCGCGACCATCGCGCCGTGCAGATCGAGCATCACAGCGTCGCAACCCTTTGTGGCTGCAACGATTGCATCGCAGATCGCGTCGTAGGCCGCGGCGTCGACGGGTCCGCTCGGGTTCGCCGCTGCCGACACGGGCGTCACGATTTGCGCGCCCTCGCGCTCGGCGGCGTCGATGAACGCGGCCATCGCGGTCTGCATGCCCTTGTTGTCGTTGAACGCGTCGTCGCCGAAACTCGGGCCGAGCTTCCCGCCGTTCAGGCCGAATGCAGACAACGGCGTGGCCACCGGCGAGAACGTGTTGGTCTCGTGATTCATCCGCGCGATGAGGATTTTCATACGCACGAGCCCTCCGGCACGGGCGCGCTCGGCACGGTTTGCGCCGCCTTCAACATCGCGTGCAGCAGCACATTGCAGCCGGCTTCGAGATGATCCGCGCGTGCGTCCTCGATCTCGTTGTGGCTGATACCGTCCTTGCACGGAACGAAGATCATCGCGGCCGGCGCGACGCGCGCGAGATAGACCGCGTCGTGGCCCGCGCCGCTGATGACGTCCATCGAAGAAAAGCCGAGCATGTCGGCGCCTTCTTTCACCGCTGCCACCAGGTTCGCTGCGAACGGTTGCGGCGGGAAGTACACGACTGGCTCGATAGTCACGTCGATGCCCGCTTGCTCGCCCGCAGCCTTGCATGCTTCACGCAGTGCGCTGTCCATTGCGGTGAGCGTGGCGTCGTCGGCGGCGCGCAGGTCGACCGTCAGCTTCGCGCGGCCAGGAATCACGTTGCGCGAGTTCGGATGCACGTCGACCCAGCCGACCGTGCCCCGGCCATGCGGCGCGTGATCGAGCGCAATGCGGTTCACCGCGTGGATCAGATCGGCAGCGACGAGCAATGCATCGCGGCGCAACGCCATCGGCGTGGGTCCCGCATGCGCTTCCATGCCCTGCACGGTCACGTCGTACCAGCGCTGGCCGAGTGCGCCCTGCACGATGCCGATGGTCTTGTCATGCGCCTCGAGCACAGGACCCTGCTCGATGTGCGCTTCGAAATACGCTGCAACGGTATGCGGTTTCGTGTTTTCGCCGACGTAGCCGATGGCCGCCAACGCGTCGCGCACGGAAATGCCCTCGCGGTCGCGCTGATCGAGCGCATGCTCGAGCGTGAACGCGCCGGCGAAGACGCCCGAGCCCATCATCACCGGAACGAAGCGCGAGCCTTCCTCGTTGGTCCACACGGCGACTTCGAGCGGCGCGAGTGTCGTGACGTTTGCATCGGCCAGTGTGCGCAGCACTTCGAGGCCGGCGAGCACACCGTAGTTGCCGTCGAATTTGCCGCCGGTCGGTTGCGTGTCGATGTGGCTGCCCGTCGTGACGGGCGGCAGGTCGTCGCGCAAACCCGCGCGGCGCGCAAAGATATTGCCGATCGCGTCGACGCGCACGGTGCAGCCGATTTCCTTCGCCCACGCGACGAACCGGTCACGCGCGATGCGATCGAGTTCGGTGAGCGCGAGCCGGCAAACGCCGCCCTTCTCCGTCGCGCCGATCTGCGCGAGTTGCATGAGGCTGTTCCAAAGCCGTTCGCCGTCGACGCGCAGACGAGCAAGCGCGTCGCCGCGTTGTGAGTCATGAACTTGCATCAATGCTTCCTCATAGTGAAGTCGGGCGTAGCTTCAAACGACGCCGACGCCGAGATAGCGATCCTTGATCGAATCGTCGGCGGCGAACGATGCGTTATCGCCCGAATAAACGATCACACCTTGCTCGATGATGTAGTGGCGATCCGCGAGTTGCGTGCAGACCTCGAGGTTTTGTTCGACGAGCAGAATCGCGACGCCCGCCTCGCGAATCAGCTTGAGCTGCGCGACGATTTCTTCGACGATGACGGGCGCCAGACCTTCGACAGGTTCGTCCAGCATCAGAAGACGCGGGTGGTTCATCAGCGCGCGGCCGATGGCAAGCATCTGCTGTTCGCCGCCCGACAACTGTCCGCCGCCATTCGTGCGCCGCTCCTTGAGCCGCGGAAAAATCCGGTAGATGTCGTCGAGTTGCCACGGCGAGTCTTTGCGCGCGCCGAGCCGCAAGTTTTCCTCGACGGTGAGCAAACGAAAAATGCCGCGATGTTCGGGCACGAAGCACACGCCGCGCGACGCGATCTTGTGCGGCTGCAGGCCGCTTATCGTCGTGCCGTTGAATGCGACGCGCCCGTTCTTCGGCGCGACGATGCCGGCAATCGCCTTTAATGTGGTGGACTTGCCCGCGCCGTTGCGGCCCAGCAGCGTGACGGTCTCGCCTTCGCCGATCTGCAAGGAAACGCCTTGCAGTATGTGACTTTTGCCGTAGAAGCCGTGAATGTCCTGCACGTCGAGAATCATGCGCGGCCTCCGGTGATCATGTTGCCGAGATACGCGCTGCGCACGCGCTCGTCGCCGCGAATTTCGTCGGGGCGTCCTTCCACTAGGACGCGTCCTTGCTGCATCACGGTGATGGTGTCGGAGATGTCCATCACGATGCCCATGTTGTGCTCGATCAGCACGACGGTGTAGTCGTCGCGCAGGCCGCGAATCAGTTGCTTCATATCGTCGAGATCGTCGATGCCCATGCCGGACGTCGGCTCGTCGAGAAAGATCGCCTTCGGTCGAGCGGCGAGCGCCATGCCGACTTCGAGCCGCCGCTGCTGACCGTGCGACAGCGCGCCCGCCGGCACCTGGCTGAAGCGCTGCAACGCGAGACGTTCGAGCACGCCGTCGACCGTATCGGTGTGCGCCAGCGCGCCGCGCGGCGGCGTCCATGCATTGAGCGCACGCACGGCATCGACGCCTTGTGCGGCAAGCCGCAGATTTTCGCGCACGCTCAGATTGGCGAACAGGCTCGTCACCTGAAACGATCTCGCGACACCGCGGCGTACGCGTTTGTGATCGGGCTCGTGCGTCACGTCGTGGCCGTCGAACACGATCTTGCCTGCGGTGATCGGCAGCGTGCCGGTAAGTACATGAAAAAGCGTGGTCTTGCCCGCGCCGTTCGGGCCGATCACCGAATGCACGGTGCGCGGCATGATGCGCAGGTTGACCTCGGAGAGCGCCGTGAATTTGCCGTAGCGCTTCATCACGCCGCTTGCGTTGAGAATGGGCTCGGTCATGTGCGCTCCGTTGCGGTGTCGTCGCTGCTACCGGTTGCGGGAACTGTCTGGGCGTCGTCTTGCGGATGACGGCGCAGCGCTTGCCAGATTCGCTCGCCAAGACCCCACAGACCGCGCTGCATGTAAAGGCTCACCGCCATCAGCACGATGCCGAGCAGCAGCAGCCAGCGCGGCCACAACGTGGAAAGCCAGTCGGCGAACAGCACATAGAACGCGGCGCCCAGCACCGACGCAAACAGATTGCCGGTGCCGCCGATCACCGTCATCACGAGGATCATTTCGCTCGTGTGGTAATCGATGTTGGATAGCGGCGCGATGCCCGTCATCAACGCATGCAATGCGCCGGCGAGCCCCGTCACCGCGCCCGAGATCACGAACGCCATGAGCTTGAACCGCTTGACGTCGTAGCCGACCGCGGCGGCGCGCGCTTCGTTGTCGCGAATCGCGAGCAACGTGCGGCCGAATACGGAGTGCGAGACGCGCATCAGCAGCCAGAACACGATGAGAAACAGCACGGCGACGAATCCGTAGTACTGCCACGGAGACGTCAACGCGATCAGTTCGTGGCCGAACAACCTGAGCGCGGGCCGGGGAATATCGAGCAGGCCGTTGTCGCCGCCGGTCAGCTCGGGCGTCGTGTATGCGAGAAAGTAGAACAGTTGTCCGAACGCGAGCGTCAGCATCACGAAGTAGGTGCCGCGCTGTCTGATCGAAAACCATCCGACGAGTGCAGCCGCTGCCGCTCCGACCACGAGCGCCGCAAGCAACGCAACGGGCACCGGCAAGGCGGCTTTGGTCAGCACGAGCCCCGCGCTATAGCTGCCGAGTCCGAAGAAGATGCCCTGCCCGAACGACAACAGTCCCGTGTGGCCGAGGAGAAGATTGCAGCCCAACGCGGCGAGCGCGAATACGAGGACTTCGGTGGCGAGCGAGCCTGAGCGCAGCGTCAACGGCAGAATGCATACGACCAGCAACGCGAGCAAAAGAAAACGATAGCGATGCAGCGTGTGGACCAACGCCCGCCCGCCGGATGCCTGCGGCGCCGCCTTCGCGACGGCGGATTTGGAAGTGTCGATCACGCGGCTCTCCCGAGTAGGCCATTCGGCCGCAACAGAAGAACGGCGGCCATCGCGACGTAGATCATCAGGCGCGCGCCCTCGGGCCACAGCGTGCTCATCACGCTTTGCACGATGCCGACCAGCAGGCCGCCCACCAGCGCGCCGAGAAAGTTGCCCATGCCGCCCACCACGACGACGACGAACGCGACGCCGAGCGCCTCGATGCCCATGAAGGGATCGACGCCGCGAATCGGCGCGGCGAGCACGCCGGCGAGCGCAGCCGTTGCAGCGCCGAGCGCGAACACGAGGCTGAATACACGCAACACGTTGATGCCGAGCAGCGACACCATTTCCGTCGATTCACTGCCCGCACGCACCGCGCTGCCAAGCCGCGTGCCCTCCAGCACCCACCACAGCAACGCGGCGAGCACAGCCGTGAAGCCGATCACGAACAGCCGATACTTCGGATACACAAAGCTGCCCCAGATGACCACGCCGTTCAGCATGTCAGGAACCGGCACGTTATCGCCGAGCGGTCCCCACACGAGGATCGCGCACTCCTGCACGACGAGCGCAAGGCCGACCGTCACGAGAATGTGGAACTCGTGCTGCTGTGCGTAGACGTGCCGCAAGATCAGCTTTTCGACGACCCATGCCAATGCGCCGACTGCTATCGGGACGACGACGAGCGCTGTCCAGAAGTTCAGCGACCACTGCATCGCCTGATAGCAGAAATACGCGCCGAGCAGATAAAAGGCTCCGTGCGCGAAGTTCACGAAGCGCAGCAGGCCGAACACAATCGACAAACCGACCGCGAGCAGGAAATACAGCATCCCCACTCCGATACCGTTGACGATCTGCAGAAGATAAACGTTCATGGCGACTGTCTGGTGATTGAGCGCAACGTCGCTGCATTCATGGATGCCGGCACGACGTGGCCGGCGCTGCTCGGCGCGGCGTTGCGCGTCAGGTCAGTTTGCAACCGGTCTTGTCGAGCGGCAGGAACGATTGACCGGAGCTCACGATATCCGCGTAGTCGTCGGCGTTTTTCATCTTGTTCTTCGCCTTGCCCTTCAGCAGATAGTAGTTCTTCAGCACCTGATGATCGCCCTTGCGGACTTCTTCCGGACCTGTCAAACCATCGTATTTCATGCCTTCGAGCGCCGCAGCCACTTTCTTCGGATCGACATTGCCGGCCTTGACGATGCCATCCAGCAGAATCTTCGTGCAGACGTACGAGCCCGCGAGGCTGTAGTTGGGATTCGTCTTGAACGCCGCTTGCGTGCGTTTGACGAGATCGCGGTTCAGCGGCGAATCGATACCATGCCAGTACTGCGCGCCGAAATACACGCCGTCGCACAGATCCGCACCGAGCGACTCGAATTGCTCGAGACCCGAAGCCCACGCGAGCAGAATCGTGCAGTTGTTCTTCATGCCGAAGCTGACGGCCTGGCGCAGCGTATCCGACGATTGCGAGCCGAAGTTGAGGATCAGCAGCACGTCGGGCTTCGCGGCAACCGCGTTCGTCAGATAGCCGCTGAACTCTTTTTCATTCAGCGAGTGATAACTGTTGCCCACATGCTCGATGCCCTTCTCCTTGAACACCGCTTTCGCCGCGGACAGAAGACCGTCGCCGAACACGTATTGCGGCGTGATGGTGTACCACCGCTTGGCCTTCGGCAGCATCTGGATCAGCGGGCGCACCGTCTGTTCAATCGCGCCATACGTGGGCACGGACCAGCGGAAAGTTGCGTCGTTGCAGTCCTTTCCTGTGATTTCGTCGGCACCTGCCGTCGTGATGAAAACGCCGCCGGCCTTCTGCACTTCCTTGCCCATCGCCAATGCTTCGGACGACAAAATACCTCCGGCAAAGAAGCGCGCGTTCTTCTGCTGGGCGATTTCCTGCACGCGGCGAACCGCCGTTGCCGGCTTGCCTTCGGTGTCGAGCACGGAATAAGCGAGCGGTTCGCCAAGCACCTTGCCGTATTGTTCGATCGCGAGCTTCATGCCGAGGTCGGCGTATTTGCCGTTGGCGGCGAACGCGCCCGACATCGGCACGGGACACGCGAATTGCACGCTGCCCGCCTGCGCAAAAGCACTGCGCGCGACGAGCGAGCCCAGCGTCCCCGGAACGGCCGACAGCGCGGCCAGCTTCAATATATTTCGGCGATTCAAATCACGCTCCTTGGAGAGACACGCAGTGAACGACTACGAAAAGTGGCTGGCCGCGGTGTAGTCTTTGGTCTTAGTGCCGCGGTTCGTGCTATTTATCATGATAAATAGGATTGACTTGATCGTAGGTACAATAAATTCCAGTGTCAATAAGGCAAAATTCCTGGCGGCGACGCGGCGGCTTGTACTTGCGCCTCCGGTTGACGTCCGCGAAACACCGACGGTGCAGCACACAAAATTGGAGTACGAAACATGGCCATTGACCGAGCCAAGGCTGGCGCCGCGATCGAGATCAAGCAGCAAAAGCGCGGCGATCTGGTCGCGGAGGAAATCAAGCGGTTGATCACGGAGAAGGATCTCAAGCCGGGCGATCGGCTGCCGCGCGAGGTCGAGTTGCAGCAACTGTTTTCGGTGAGCAAGAGCACGATTCGCGAGGCGCTGAAGTCGCTGGAGGTGCAAGGGCTTATCAAGGTGACGACCGGACCGAGCGGCGGCGGCATGGTCGTGGAAGTGCCGCTCGACCGGACGTTGCAGCTTCTGCAGAACTATCTGTTCTTTAAGGACGTGTCCATCGACGACATTTACACCGTGCGCAAGCTACTTGAGCCCGAGCTCGCGGCGGGCGCGGTGCCGCATCTGACGGAGCAGGACTTCGAGGCGCTCGAGGCGAGCATCGCATGTTGCGATCGGCCGGCTTCCGCGCATGGCGGGCAGGACATCGTGCGTCAACGCCAGGAAGACGTGAATTTCCATGACATTCTTGCGGCGGCGAATCCTAATCCGTTTTTGCGCTTCAGTTGCGAGCTCATCAACGAGATGATCCGGCAACTGATCGAGTTCCGTAACGATACGCCGCAGGCGGAACACGAGCGATTCGGACAGGCGAACGTCAAGATTCATAAGGCGATCACGAAGGCGGCACGCGAGCGTGACGTCGAAAAAGTGCGCGAGTTGATGACGGTGCATATGACCGAGGCGCCGCGGTACGTCAAGCGGATGAAAGGGAAGCTGCGGGGGCGATTGATTCTCGACTCGGAGATCCGTCGGCGGGTGCGGGCGCGAAGTGTCAGCCCTGTGGGTTTGGACGAGGTCGATTCGGCGGGCAGTGGGGAGTGATGCGGTTTCGGCTTACGGGGGGCGGGGATTGCTCGCGGAGGGGATAGGTCTCGACGGCTTGGCCGCACGTTGTTTGACGGTTTGTGGCGTCTGACAGGGGCTTCTTGATGCGCCGCGGCGCGGTGGTTTTTTCGGCCTGGGCGGCGGGAAGGCTCAATCTTTTATCGCGCGCGCCGTTATTGCATCTGCACAGGCAAAATCTTGAACCTTCATGGCACAACCTATTCCGTTTTCCCGACACACCGGCGCCGCGCGCGCCCGGCATGCCAAGGCAATGCTGTTGCCCATCGCCCGGCAAATCGCCGATGACCTCGCGCTGCGCGTGCATCTGGCGCTCGACGCGTTGCGACGGGGCGACGGCGGAGTGAACGATGCGCAAACGCTCACGCAGGCCATGCTATTGACCGGGTTCCTGGCCGAAGCCGGCTACGGGTCGACGACCGGCGAGCAACTAGGCGCAGCCGAGCGCGAGATAGCCAAGGTGTTCGATACCGGACGAGATACCGGAAGATGGGCGATAGACGAGGGTGGATTTGCGCTTTTCGCCGACATTGCGACCCACTACGATCGGCAATTGCACGGCGCTCCGCTATGGGCAGTCACCGATGCGAGCGAACGGCTGGACCGCTTTACTGCCGGGCTGCCGTATCAGCTTCCGATGCGCAAGAGGGCTTGACGGCCTGAGGTTGATTGAAATGGACCGCGTGTGGGCGCGATGCGCACGGGCGGGTCTTTCTGAAATGGCTGCGGATCGACTGCCGGTGTCCTGTTCTGGGCACCTGCGTTTGGCGCAGCGTTTGCGAGCTTGCCGGTTGCGAGGTTGCGTCCTTTGCAGCCGTGTAAACGCAGAAACCCCACCTTTGTGGGGTGGGGTTTCTGACACTGCTGGGGAGCCTGACGATTACCTACTTTCACACGGGTAATCCGCACTATCATCGGCGTGGAGTCGTTTCACGGTCCTGTTCGGGATGGGAAGGGGTGGGACCGACTCGCTATGGTCATCAGGCTTTGACTTGTTGTCGTGCTGGGTTTTGGGCCAACACAACCAATCTGGAAGAAGTAGTTTCTGGTGATGCTCACCAGGATAAAGCTGCTTGGGCTGTGCTGTTCGAGGCACAACATCGATCACTCAACCGTGCGTCCTGTTCTCCCTGGCGGGGAGTTCCAGCGCATCCCCTTCGGGGATCGGACCAGTGTAAGCGCCAAAGCGCTAACGCTGGTCGAGACACACCTGTTATAGGATCAAGCCTTACGGGCAATTAGTATCAGTTAGCTGAACGCATTACTGCGCTTACACACCTGACCTATCAACGTCCTGGTCTTGAACGACCCTTCAAGGGGCTTAAAGCCCCGGGGATATCTCATCTTAAGGCGAGTTTCCCGCTTAGATGCTTTCAGCGGTTATCTCTTCCGAACATAGCTACCCGGCGATGCCACTGGCGTGACAACCGGTACACCAGAGGTTCGTCCACTCCGGTCCTCTCGTACTAGGAGCAGCCCCCTTCAAATATCCAGCGCCCACGGCAGATAGGGACCAAACTGTCTCACGACGTTTTAAACCCAGCTCACGTACCTCTTTAAATGGCGAACAGCCATACCCTTGGGACCGGCTACAGCCCCAGGATGAGATGAGCCGACATCGAGGTGCCAAACACCGCCGTCGATATGAACTCTTGGGCGGTATCAGCCTGTTATCCCCAGAGTACCTTTTATCCGTTGAGCGATGGCCCTTCCATACAGAACCACCGGATCACTATGACCTGCTTTCGCACCTGCTCGACTTGTCGGTCTCGCAGTTAAGCACGCTTATGCCATTGCACTATCAGCACGATTTCCGACCGTACCTAGCGTACCTTCGTACTCCTCCGTTACACTTTGGGAGGAGACCGCCCCAGTCAAACTGCCTACCATGCACTGTCCCCGATCCGGATTCACGGACCAGGGTTAGAACCTCAAACAGATCAGGGTGGTATTTCAAGGATGGCTCCACGCAAACTGGCGTTCACGCTTCACAGCCTCCCACCTATCCTACACAGACCGGTTCAAAGTCCAATGCAAAGCTACAGTAAAGGTTCATGGGGTCTTTCCGTCTAGCCGCGGGGAGATTGCATCATCACAAACACTTCAACTTCGCTGAGTCTCGGGAGGAGACAGTGTGGCCATCGTTACGCCATTCGTGCAGGTCGGAACTTACCCGACAAGGAATTTCGCTACCTTAGGACCGTTATAGTTACGGCCGCCGTTTACCGGGACTTCAATCAGGAGCTTGCACCCCATCATTTAATCTTCCGGCACCGGGCAGGCGTCACACCCTATACGTCCACTTTCGTGTTTGCAGAGTGCTGTGTTTTTATTAAACAGTCGCAGCCACCAGTTTATTGCAACCCCTTCACCCTTCTGGCGCAGGCCAGTCAGGCTACAGGGGCGTACCTTATCCCGAAGTTACGGTACCAATTTGCCGAGTTCCTTCTCCCGAGTTCTCTCAAGCGCCTTAGAATACTCATCTCGCCCACCTGTGTCGGTTTGCGGTACGGTCACTGTTGAACTGAAGCTTAGAGGCTTTTCCTGGAACCACTTCCGATTGCTTCGTCGCCTAAACGACTGGCCTCGCACCCTTGAATTCCGCGCCCGGATTTGCCAAAGCGCCTTCTCCAATGCAAGGACCGGGACTTCCAACACCCGGACAACCTTCCGCGATCCGTCCCCCCATCGCATTCAACACTGGTGCAGGAATATTAACCTGCTTCCCATCAGCTACGCATTTCTGCCTCGCCTTAGGGGCCGACTCACCCTACGCCGATGAACGTTGCGTAGGAAACCTTGGGCTTACGGCGAGGGGGCCTTTCACCCCCTTTATCGCTACTCATGTCAGCATTCGCACTTCCGATACCTCCAGCACACTTTCCAGTGCACCTTCGCAGGCTTACGGAACGCTCTCCTACCATGCACATAAATGTGCATCCGCAGCTTCGGTATATGGCTTAGCCCCGTTACATCTTCCGCGCAGGACGACTCGATCAGTGAGCTATTACGCTTTCTTTAAAGGATGGCTGCTTCTAAGCCAACCTCCTGACTGTTTTAGCCTTCCCACTTCGTTTCCCACTTAGCCATATTTGGGGACCTTAGCTGGCGGTCTGGGTTGTTTCCCTCTTGACACCGGACGTTAGCACCCGATGTCTGTCTCCCGTGATTGCACTCTTCGGTATTCGGAGTTTGCTATGGCGTAGTAATCCGCAATGGACCCCACAACCATGACAGTGCTCTACCCCCGAAGGTGATACACGAGGCACTACCTAAATAGTTTTCGGAGAGAACCAGCTATTTCCAGGTTTGTTTAGCCTTTCACCCCTATCCACAGCTCATCCCCTAACTTTTCAACGTTAGTGGGTTCGGACCTCCAGTACGTGTTACCGCACCTTCATCCTGGCCATGGATAGATCACCTGGTTTCGGGTCTACACCCAGCGACTGAACGCCCTGTTCGGACTCGCTTTCGCTACGCCTGCCCTAATCGGTTAAGCTTGCCACTGAATGTAAGTCGCTGACCCATTATACAAAAGGTACGCCGTCACCCTCTTGCGAAGGCTCCGACTGTTTGTATGCATGCGGTTTCAGGATCTGTTTCACTCCCCTCCCGGGGTTCTTTTCGCCTTTCCCTCACGGTACTGGTTCACTATCGGTCGATCACGAGTATTTAGCCTTGGAGGATGGTCCCCCCATCTTCAGACAGGATTTCACGTGTCCCGCCCTACTTGTCGTACACCCAGTTCTTCCTCGCTGTTTTCGTCTACAGGGCTATCACCTGCTATGGCGGCACTTTCCAGAGCCTTCGACTAACAATGAAGATAAAGAGTACAGGCTGGTCCCATTTCGCTCGCCACTACTCTGGGAATCTCGGTTGATTTCTTTTCCTGCGGTTACTTAGATGTTTCAGTTCACCGCGTTCGCTTCGCATGGCCTATGTATTCAGCCACGGATACCTCAAAAGAGGTGGGTTTCCCCATTCGGACATCTACGGATCAAAGCTCGTTTGCCAGCTCCCCGTAGCTTTTCGCAGGCTACCGCGTCCTTCATCGCCTGTGATCGCCAAGGCATCCACCACATGCACTTGTTCGCTTGACCCTATAACGGGTGTGTCTTCTCGGCCAGTGTTAGTGCTTTAGCACTTACTCTGGCCCGATCCCCGAAGGGGACCAGCGATCCGATCACTCGCTACAGGTTGAGTATTCGTGTTGCGCCGTATTCCAAGAGCAATCTTTCGATTACCTTTAAAATACATCGATACAATCACAACCCTGATTCACCTACTCGCACACCCATCTCTAAGTATGCTTTCGTGAATCTCTTTACTACTTCTTCCTGATTGTTAAAGAACGACAGCCGATATAAAGCTCTGCTTCATATCACTTGCTGACTGGCTCAATCGCCAATGCACAACGCTCTGCCTGTTTCACAGAACGCTACGCATTGAGGATTGGTGGAGGATGACGGGATCGAACCGACGACCCCCTGCTTGCAAAGCAGGTGCTCTCCCAGCTGAGCTAATCCCCCCGGTCATACAGAGATCGCAGGAGTCACAGCCGACCAGCTCACCAGACATGACATGGTGGGTCTGGATGGATTCGAACCATCGACCCCCGCCTTATCAAGACGGTGCTCTAACCGACTGAGCTACAGACCCCTGAGTCTGTCTGCGTTTCTTCACTACAGCCGATAAGCGTGAGCGCTCAACGTTTGACACGTTCAGCTCTGGAAAGGAGGTGATCCAGCCGCACCTTCCGATACGGCTACCTTGTTACGACTTCACCCCAGTCATGAATCCTACCGTGGTGACCGTCCTCCTTGCGGTTAGACTAGCCACTTCTGGTAAAACCCACTCCCATGGTGTGACGGGCGGTGTGTACAAGACCCGGGAACGTATTCACCGCGGCATGCTGATCCGCGATTACTAGCGATTCCAGCTTCACGCACTCGAGTTGCAGAGTGCGATCCGGACTACGATCGGTTTTCTGGGATTGGCTCCACCTCGCGGCTTGGCGACCCTCTGTTCCGACCATTGTATGACGTGTGAAGCCCTACCCATAAGGGCCATGAGGACTTGACGTCATCCCCACCTTCCTCCGGTTTGTCACCGGCAGTCTCCCTGGAGTGCTCTTGCGTAGCAACTAGGGACAAGGGTTGCGCTCGTTGCGGGACTTAACCCAACATCTCACGACACGAGCTGACGACAGCCATGCAGCACCTGTGTTACGGCTCCCTTTCGGGCACATCCACCTCTCAGCGGACTTCCGTACATGTCAAGGGTAGGTAAGGTTTTTCGCGTTGCATCGAATTAATCCACATCATCCACCGCTTGTGCGGGTCCCCGTCAATTCCTTTGAGTTTTAATCTTGCGACCGTACTCCCCAGGCGGTCAACTTCACGCGTTAGCTACGTTACCAAGCCAATGAAGGCCCGACAACCAGTTGACATCGTTTAGGGCGTGGACTACCAGGGTATCTAATCCTGTTTGCTCCCCACGCTTTCGTGCATGAGCGTCAGTATTGGCCCAGGGGGCTGCCTTCGCCATCGGTATTCCTCCACATCTCTACGCATTTCACTGCTACACGTGGAATTCTACCCCCCTCTGCCATACTCTAGCCCGCCAGTCACAAATGCAGTTCCCAGGTTAAGCCCGGGGATTTCACATCTGTCTTAGCGAACCGCCTGCGCACGCTTTACGCCCAGTAATTCCGATTAACGCTTGCACCCTACGTATTACCGCGGCTGCTGGCACGTAGTTAGCCGGTGCTTATTCTTCCGGTACCGTCATCCCGCCCGGATATTAGCCAGGCGGTTTTCTTTCCGGACAAAAGTGCTTTACAACCCGAAGGCCTTCTTCACACACGCGGCATTGCTGGATCAGGCTTGCGCCCATTGTCCAAAATTCCCCACTGCTGCCTCCCGTAGGAGTCTGGGCCGTGTCTCAGTCCCAGTGTGGCTGGTCGTCCTCTCAGACCAGCTACAGATCGTCGCCTTGGTAGGCCTTTACCCCACCAACTAGCTAATCTGCCATCGGCCGCCCCTGTAGCGCGAGGTCCCGAAGGATCCCCCGCTTTCCTCCGCAGAGCGTATGCGGTATTAATCCGGCTTTCGCCGGGCTATCCCCCACTACAGGACACGTTCCGATGTATTACTCACCCGTTCGCCACTCGCCACCAGGATTGCTCCCGTGCTGCCGTTCGACTTGCATGTGTAAGGCATGCCGCCAGCGTTCAATCTGAGCCAGGATCAAACTCTTCAGTTCAAACCTGTTACTGTTTTCGGGCTCTTTCGAACCCGGTCGCTCACTCAACGTACTGACGAAGTGTTCAACCATCTCTCGATGACCAAACCTTCCTTTCATTACTGTGTGAGACTTGATACTTTCGCTTCTCGCCCGGCTCCGGAGAAAACCCCGCAACCCGGCGCGCGTCGCGCATCAAGCGCCCACACTTATCGGCTGTTAGTTTTTAAAGATCGGTTCGCACACTTCACAGCGCCCATTTCAACCACCCGGCACTGCTTCGTTCTGCGTCGCTGCATCAGCAGCAGAGAAGCGAGATTATGAAGATCGAGTGACAAGCCGTCAACCCCCTCCTCGAATTTTCTTTTGCATGCGCGCACGACGCTCGTCACGTTCGCGCGCTACATATATAGATAAGCTTCCACATAGGACGACGAGGACAACCTGGGACAACGCACTCGTGTGAACACGAGCAAGTTGGTCTATAGTTACAGGTCTGCCATTCGTCGGTCGCGCACAGTATGAAGACCGGCAACAACATGCGACGAATTGCTGCGCACAATGCGCGCGAAGGCGCAAGCTCGTATATAATGCGAGCCGCGCGAATTTCGCACATTCTATCGGCCCGCTCCAAGCGGGCTCATCTTTTTTGCTCCCAGAGCACACAGCCTTATAACCGCGTTGAGTCACTCAGGTGATGTTGAGCCATGCTCGAAACGCCTGACGGTCGCGTCTTGCGTCTCATAGCGAAGCCTCTCGAGGAGAATACGTGAACCCTTTTGATCGCGAAGATTCGCAACACGAAACCGCAGCCTACACAAAGGCTCCGTCGGGCCGTGCGCCCAAGGGCAAGGGTGCGGGCAAAGCGATCCCCGTGGCGGCCGAACTGCCGCCGCAGCAAGCCGAAGAGCGTCAGCGCCAGATGCGTGCGCTGATCCAGTTGGGCAAGGAGCAAGGCTACCTGACCCATGCCCAGATCAACGACCACCTGCCCGATAACTTCGCGCAGACGGCGGCGATCGACAGCATCGTCAGCGCGTTCAACGACATGGGCGTGCAGGTCTACGAGCAGGCCCCGGACGCCGAAACGCTGCTGCTGAACTCGAACGCCCCCGCTGTCGTCTCCGACGATCAGGCGGACGAAGAAACCGAAGTTGCGTTGTCCACGGTCGACTCCGAGTTCGGCCGCACGACCGACCCGGTGCGCATGTACATGCGCGAAATGGGCGCAACCGAGCTACTGACGCGCGCGGGCGAAATCGCGATCGCGAAGCGCATCGAAGACGGCCTGCACGAAATGGTGCAGGCAATCGCCGCATGCCCGCTCGCAATCTCCGCGATTCTGGCCAGCGCCCAGCAAGTCGCGGACGGCGAGTTGCGCATCGACGAACTCGTTGACGGCCTGAACGAAGACAACGTCCCTGCGGAAGAAGAAACCGCCAGCGCGGATGCCTCAGCCGATGTCGACGCTGATGCCGACGAAGAGGAAGATAGCGATAGCGACGACGACGTCGGCCCGGCCGACTCGTCGGCGGCAGACGAAGCACGCCTGAAGCAGCTCACGAGCGACTGCCTCGAAATCTTCGCGCAAGTCGGCATTCTGTACGACCAGATGAATGCGTCGCACACACGCGGCGACGTCAGCTCGAAGGCGTACCAGAAGGCGCGTGAAGAGATCCAGCAGCATCTCGCGAAGATCCGCTTCACGGCGCGCACCATCGACCGTCTGTGCGGCGACGTGCAGCATCAGGTCGCGCAGGTGCGTGCAATCGAGCGCAACATTCTGCAGATCGTCGTCACGAAGAGCGGCATGCCGCGCGAGAAGTTCATCGAATCGTTCTCGGGTCATGAGGCTGATCTCGGCTGGACCGAGCGTGCGGCGCGCGGCAACACGCCGTACGGCGCGGCGCTCGAGCGCCATCTGCCGGCAATTCAGTCGGAACAGCAAAAGCTGATCGATATCGAAGCCACGGTTTCGCTGCCGCTCAAGCATCTGAAAGAGATCAACCGCCAGATGGTCGCGGCTGAATCGAAGATGCGCAAGGCGAAGAGCGAGATGATCGAGGCGAATCTGCGTCTCGTCATTTCCATCGCAAAGAAGTACGTCAATCGCGGCATGCTGTTCCTCGATCTGATCCAGGAAGGCAACATCGGCTTGATGAAAGCGGTGGACAAGTTCGAATATCGTCGCGGCTGGAAGTTTTCCACGTACGCAACGTGGTGGGTTCGTCAGGCCGTGACGCGTTCGCTCGCGGACCAGGCGCGCACGATCCGCGTGCCGGTGCATATGATCGAGACGATCAACAAGCTCAACCGCATTTCGCGCGAGATTCTGCAGCAGACGGGTCAGGAAGCGCATCCGTCGGTGCTGGCTGAGCGCATGGATCTGTCGGAAGAGAAGGTGCGCGGCATTCTGAAGATCGCCAAGCAGCCGGTGTCGATGGAAACGCCTGTTGGCGACGACGGCGATGCCACGCTCGGCGACATGATCGAAGACTCGGCGGCTTCGTCGCCGGCGGATGCGGCGATGCAAGCCGACTTGCGCGCCGCCATCGACGACGCGCTCGACTCGTTGTCGCCGCGCGAAGCGAAGGTGCTGCGTATGCGCTACGGCATCAACACGAAGTCGGATCACACGCTGGAAGAAGTGGGCAAGCAGTTCGACGTCACGCGTGAGCGCATTCGCCAGATCGAGAGCAAGGCCATGCGCAAGCTCATGCATCCGAGCCGTGCCGATCGACTGAAATCGTTCCTCGACCGCTAAGCAACAACCTCCGCATCACATCGCGCTTGCCGTGCACATCGCACGGCAAGCGCGCCCCGCCTGAAATCCTCGAGTCCCCTCACGCAGTTCGTCCGTTCAGCCGGACACTCTCACGAGCAGTCAGATAAGCAGCGAAACGATGCCGCCAAGGGTGATGCCCGCCGCGAGCCAACGTCCCGCTGTGTAAAAAGCATTGCGCTCTTCGTGCGGCTGATCCGGCCGTTCGAGTCCGAGCGTGCCATACGCAAACGACTTCACCGCCGACGAGTCCGAACCCGAAGCGCCTTCGCTTGCCGCATCAGGCGCAAGAGCCGCCGCAGCGGCGCCTTCGCTTGAGATATGCACAGCCGCGTCCTGCTCAGACGTGTTCAAGTTAGAGGAGCGCGACGCAGCCTCATCGTTCTCATCGGCGGACGATAACGAAGCATTCTTCGCTGCACGAGCAGTGGCTTGTGATGTCGACGGCAATGCGCTGTCGATTTGCATTGCAACCTCCGTTCGTTTCTTCAGGGCTTGCGGCGCAGAGCCGCTTACAAGCTGTATCGACCGTGACCGGCTGAAACTTGAAGCCCTGTAAGGGAGCGTAAGTGCAAGCGCCCAACACCACTATCATTGTTGTCCACAGAAACTGGGAACAAGCCTGTGGATATCCTGCGCAAGACTCGCTCAAGTGTCTGAGCACGCACAGTTTTCATCGCGTGCACGTGCTTCGGCTCGATCGTACGCAAGCGAACAAACACCCACCGCTCAAGGCATCACAAACGTCTTAACAAGCGTCAGTTCGCCGGCTTTGCGCATCGGTACGCGGATCGTCTCGCTCTTTTCGCTGGGCGTGCTTTCGTTGCTGATGATCGTCACCTGCGCGACCGTCATGTCGCTGCGGCCGCTGCCGCTGCCGTAGTAATTCACGTAGACGAGATAGGTGCCCTTCAACGGCGCGGCCGACGAATAAATCTCCGGCCCATAGCCCGTCGTCACGTCGACGTCCAGCGCGCCGCCGTTCGGCGTCACGCGCTCGCCGTACCATGCATGCGCGCCGTCGGGCGACACCACATGCAAGTCGAGGTCCGTGCCGTCGGTGTCCCACGCGAGCACGACGCGCAGCTTCGGCTGCGTCTTGCCGCTGTAGGCGTCGTAGAACTGTACGCGCTTGCGGCTGCCGTCCGGCGCGCGCAGTTCTACGCTGTTGCTGCCCGCCGGGAACGCATAGGGCCGCGAAAACTTGCCGTCCTCTTCGATGCGTTGCGGCAACGGCGTGCCGTCGACCACCAGCGTACCGACCGTGTTGCCCTTCTTCTTCGGCGCGTTGCGAATCTGCCCCTGGATCAGCGCGAATCTGGATTGCCCTTCGGGCGTCGTCACCGATACCGCCGGATAGTGCACGTCCTGCGTATAGCGTTCGGTGTCGCCGCTGGTATTGCGCCAGCCGTTCAGCGGCGCGCTCATGTCGATGTCGCTCGCCTGCGCGGCCGACATGCCCTGCAAGCAAACGAGCAGCAGCAAGCCGCGGCCCGCGTTCATCCATCCTGTCGTTCTGCGCTTCATCGTTACTGCTCCCGTCCCGCTATCAAAGTCGCTCGCTCTTCACGAGCATCAGGTCGCCGATTTTGCGCAGCGGCACCATCATCGTTTCGCGCCGTTCGTTCGGCGTGTTTTCGTTGAAGACCAGCGTCAACGTCGCGGTGATCACGTCGCGGTCGTGCGCGGCGGCGTCGAAGTTGTAGCCGGTCGAATCGAAATTGCCCCAGTAGTTCAGAAAGAAAAGCCACGTGCCATGCTCCGGCGCCGCCGACGAAAAAATCCCCGGCCCCGCGCCGTCCACGGAATCGACGTCGAAGCCGCTGCCGTCTTCCAAAGTCGGATTGCCGAAGAACGCGTGCAGGCCGCCTGGCGTAATCACATGCAAATCGACCTGCGCGTGCGGGTCGTCCCACGTGACCATCGCGCGCAGCTTCGCCTGCGGCTTGCTGCGGTCCGCTTCGTAAAACTGCATGCGCTGACGCTGCCTGCCATCGGCGGAAATCAGTTCGATGCTGTTCGAGCCCGCACCGAACGCCCACGGCCGCGCGAACGCGCCTTCGTCGTCGGTATAGAGCGGCGTTGCATTGCCGTTGACGACGAGCGTCGGCGGCTTGCGCGCGTGCTTGTCGATCTGCCTGAGGCGTCCTTCGATCAGCGTGCGATAGCGCTGCGCGCCGCGATCGATCGGCGGCCGCGGATAAGCCGCGACGAATTGCTCGCCTTCGTTCGTCAGCCCGCTATGACGCCAGCCGCCGAACGCGCCGGTCAGATCGGCCACGGCGCCGTCCTTGCCGGCTGCGTAGGCGTCAGCGAAAAGACCCGCGCCGAATGTGCCCACCACGCCCAAAGCAGCCGCACCCAGCAGCGTCGCAACACGCGAGCGAGCCCAACTCGCCGCCGAAGACCGCCTCAACCGGAATAAAAACGTCACGTCGTTCATTGGATCGGATTGTCGGTACGAATCAGCACGCGCGCGGTGCGCTCGACGAAATCTTCATCGAGCCCACGCGGATGGTGCTGAAACGCGAGGTGAACATATTCATGTGCGAGCGCGATGCGATCTTCCTCGCTCTGCAGGCGATACACATACACGCGATTGCGCTGCGCATCCGCATACGGACGTCCTTCGCGGACCGCGCAGACCGCCGGCAAATCGGGCGTCTCGTAGCCGGCTGCGCCGTCCATGCGCCGCGCCCACAACGGCGCGTTGCGCTGCAACCATTCGCGCGCGCCGGCCACCGCGACGCAATCGCCGGACAACGGACTCTGAAACGAAGTCAGCGTCGCCTGCGGCCACGTGCGCGCGAGGATCGCGTCGAACGTCAGTCCCGTTTGCGCGGACGCCTTCGCGGCGAGCCAGCTCATTTGCCCAGGTGCGGCCTTGTCGTGGTGATACTGCACGGGCACGCCGGTCAGCACGAGCGCGTCGGTCAGGTCCGCGGCACGGCGCGCCGCTGCGGTCGGCGCACGCGGCAGAACGCGCTGCGTGTTGCTGCTGTCGTCGATACGCAAGCAGCCGTGATCATGTGCGCCATGCTGCACGGCATAACTACGCGCCGCCACGGCCAGCGCCTTGGCCGCTTCCGGCTGCGCCGTGTCGCCTTCGCGCTCGACCACGCGCGCCACATAGTCGTTCATGCCGAAGCGGCCGATCAGTTGCGGCACGCCCGCCGCGTTGCGATCGAGCCGCAGCTCTCCGCGGCTCGTCACGCGCGCCCAGTTGCCGTTCACAAAGCCCACGCGAAACTCGCCGTTCAGCGGCCCGTCGGGCACCATCGCCGCCGGCCGCTTTGAACTGTGCTCGCCAAGCACTTCGCGAATCGGATAGCGGCTGAAAAAATCGACGACGACGCATGCGCCGTCATCCGGCACGGCGACTTGCGTGAGCAGCGGCGCGATGCGCGGCGCGGCCGACGCGAGCACGCGCGTGCTGCCGCCAGGGCCGCCGAGCCAGATCGGCGTGCCGTCCGCGAGCCAGCCTGCCGCGCCGCCCACCGATGCGCCGGGCCGCGCCGCGTCGGGCATCGTCCAGGTCTTCGCGCGCAGCAGGCTGCCGTAGAGCGACACCGTGCCTTCGCCGCGGCCGCTCGTCAGCACCGAGACCAGCGTGCTCGCCGCCGCTTCGCGCGGGCGCGCCGGCATCGCCTGCAATGCGGCAAGCAGTTGCGCGACGGGCGCGCGCTGCGTCGGAGTCATCGCGTGAAGATTGCGCAGCCAGGTTGGCGCATTCGCGGCCGTCCAGTACTTGCGCCAGTCGACGGGATCGAGCTGCAGGCGCGCGGGCTCGAAAAAGCGCCCACACGACTGCACGAGCGCGTGTTCGCGATCGATACGGCCGCCAGTCATGCAGCAATACACTTCTTCGGGATCGCCGCCGCTGCACGTGTAGTCCGGCGTCGCGATGTTGCGGTCCACGAGATAGCCGTAGACGAAGAGCTTCCATACGCTGCCGAGCGGCGTCTCCAATGTCGCGGGCAACGGCACGGCGGATTGCGGCGAGAGACCGACAGCGGCGCCGCCAGTGTCGGCCTGCCAAAGCTGGCTTTGTCCATCACGCAGCCATGCGAAGCGCAATGCCTGTTTGGACGCGGCACCGGACGCAACGGAAGCGGACGCCGATGCCAACGCCACCGCCGCATACCCGCGCTCGACATTCGCTGCAAACAACACGCACATCGCGGCCACGACGAACGCGGTCCGTCGCCTTGCTGCAACGCGACCGCGTACCGACCTGACGAGCGTGCCGAGGAACATTGCCGACGCCTCGCTATTGAATGCGCAGCGTCGTCGCGCGATCGCTCTTGCCGCCTTCGAACGCCTTCGCATCCGGCTGATACATGCGGAAGTAGCGCGCGGGCGGCAATGCGAACGTGCCCGGCAATGCGAAGCGCACCAGTTGCCGCAACGCGACCGGACGGTCGAGCAAAGGCACCGGCTGATGATACGAAAGCTCGCCCATTTCATACGATGCCGCGCGCGCGAACGGTTGCGGCCCGCTCTCGCCTTCTTTCTCGCCCGGCAAGCCGTCGATCGACACGCCCCAACTCGTCGCTTCGACGCTGCCGCCAGGCGGCAGCGGCACGTCGAGCAGCCCATAGTGATAGGCGTTGCCCGAACGCGGCGTGAGCGTCACTTCGTCGACGTACAGCGCATTGCTGTCGATCGCATCGCCCGATTTCACGAGACGTGCGGTGAACGCCGAGCGACCGACGCTGCTCTCGGCGGCGCCCTGCTTCTTCGGATCGGCCTTCACTTCGAGCGGCTCGAGTTTGTAGAAGCGACGCGCGACCGTGATGTTCAGGCGACTGTCCTCGCTCGCATGACTGCGGAACGAGACGATTGCGCTGACGTCCGCGCGCGCGGCGCCTGCGTCGAGCGCGGACGGCAGCGCGGCCCCAGTCCATTTCCACAACGGCGTGCCGGTCGCTGTCGCAGCGCGCGTCCAACCCGCGCCTTGCAGCGACGGCAACGACGCAGCCGCCACGTCGCCGCCAAACGCCTTACGCAACCAAAGCAGCGTCAACGCGCGGTCGAGCGTCGGGTAGTCGGCGCTGCTTTTCGCCAGCAACGCGGTCGCATCGACGCCCGCAGCATCGCCTGACATCGCAAGCAGGCTTTGCACGAGCGGCGCAGGATCGTTGCCCAACGCGACGCGTGCCGCGCTTGCCGCAGCATCGAAACCGTCCGGCATTTGAGCGCCCGTACCGCGTGCCATGCTCGCGACAAGCAGCGTCGCCATCTGTTTGCCGCGCGGCGAGTCGGCCTGCGCGAACACGATGCTGTCCGTCGGGCTGTATGCGGCATTGGCCGCAGCGCGAGCCGATGCTTTCGCCGTGGCCGCCGCATCGTTCATCAAGTCAGCCGCGACGCCCGATACCGGCGTTGCAACCGGCAAGCCCATCTGCTGCATGAACCACAGCGCCAACGCACGATGCAACAGCGGCTCTTTCGCGCCGGCGTCGCGATACACCTCCATCGCGTGCTGCCAGTTGGCGGCGGGCAAGCTGATGCCGAGGCTGCGGCTCGCGAGCCAGTCCGCGTAATACGCGTAGGCCGTCATAAGCGCGCTGCCGCCGGTCGTATCGCCCCACCAGCCGAACGTGCCGCCGACGCCCGCAAGCATCGCAAGACGTTGCCGCTGATTGCGCAGTAACGCTTCGATGCCCTGCGTCGAACTGGCGTTGTCACCACGGCCGATCGCGTCGTGTGCAAGCGCGAGCGGAATCAGCCGGCTCGACGTCTGCTCGGCGCAGCCATACGGATAGTCGATCAGATCGTCGGCCACGCGCATGAACTGGCTCGCCGCATTGCCGACGAAACGCACGCTCACGTCCTGCGCGTCTTGCGGTAGATTGAGCGGCTTGCCGGTACCGTCGAGTGTGACGGTGTTCTGATGCAGATCGAGCCAGCCGCTTGCGTCGAGTCGAATCGTGGTCTGCAAGCGGTCCACGTCCTTATCGCCGCGGCGCAAGCTCGCGTTGATCACGCCGGCCTTCAACGCGCCGCTCGGCAGACGCAGATAATTCGCGCCGCGTTTGAGCGTGACCTTCTGATTCAGCGACAAACCGCCGCCCTCGACGAGCCACTGAGCGTCCATGTCCGCATCGGTCTGATTGAAGGCGATCATGTCGATGGCCGGCTGATCGTTGACGCGGAAACGCGACGGCCCGCTCCACTTCAGATACAGCGCCTTGTCCGAGCGCACGTATGCGGTGCGCTGACCGACCATGCCGTCGGGCGCGGCCGCGCGCACGGTGATGCGCCAGCGCGCGAGCGAGTCCGGCATCTTGAAGGTCATCGTCGCGTGGCCGCTCGCGTCGGTTTTCAGATTGCCTTCCCACGCGGCCGTGTCCTGATCGTCGCGACGCGGCCGTTCCAGCACCTTCACGCCGCGCTCGTTGTAGTTCGCGCGTTGCGGGCCGCCGGGCGCGCCCTTGAGCGGCGAACGCGCGAGGTCGTAGGTAATGAACGACAGACTCGACGAGGTCCGCACGTTGTTGCGTCGCGGATGATAGAAAAAGTCGACGATGTTCGGCGCGATCTCCGGCTGCAGCACGTAGACCATTTCATCGACCACGCTCACCGTCAGATTCGCCGCTTCCGGTTTGCCGTTCAACGTGCTGTCGAAGTTGAGCGTGACCGTGTCGCCGGGACCGTACACCGGCTTGTCGCTTTTCACACTCAGTTCGATCTGCGGCTGCGCGACCACGATGCCCGCGTTCTGAAACGCGTATTCGCCGGCATGCACGTACAGCACCGAGAACGTCATGTTGGGCGCGAAGTCCTCGCCGACCTTGATGCGCGCTTTCCATTGCATCGGCGTCACGCGTTGCAGTTGCAGCCAGTCGCCGCCTGCGCTCAGCAGCGCGCGCCGCTCGACGTTATCGCGTTCGAGCGTCAGCAACGCATCGTCGACGGGTAACGGGAACGTGATCAGCGCCTCGGCCGTATCGCCGATCTTGTACTTGTCACGATCGAACACGATCTCGACGCTGCCCGGAATCGCCTTGAGCCCGTCGCCCGCGACCCAATGGCTGACGGCGGCGAGCAGATTGCCGCTATCGTCCTTCACCGACAGCATGTACGAACCGGGCTGATCGAATTGGACCGTGAACGACAGCTTGCCGCCCGCGCTCTTGGACTCACTCTTCGCTTCGCTCTTCAACGTGCCTTCGGCATGCGTTTGCGATTCGAGACGCGTCCATTCCCATTTTGCCGGCGCATGCGCGGCGGGATCGAGCGCGGCCAGCGCTTGCAGATCGAAGCTCACCGCTTCCTTCGGCTGCGAGAACGACTTTGCGGTCGTCAGGCGATACGGCGTCGCGCCGCGAGCAATCAGCACTTCGCGCGTCACGCGCACCTTGTACGCGGCGCCGTCCTGCGCGAAGAGCGTCAGCGCGTAACGGCTCGGTTCGGTCGCGGCCGGCAGCGTGAGGCTTGCGTTGCCGTCGCTGTCGGTCTTCAGTTCCTGCTGCTCGAGCTTGACGGGGAAGAGCCCCGCATAGCGTAATTCACCGTCGACAATCGTCACTTTCTGCGCGCGCAGCGTGACCGAAATCTTGCTGTCGCGCACCGGCTTGCCGTCGGGATAGCGCAACTGGATCTTGCCCTTCAGCGGCTCGCCGGTTGCGTAGTCGGCCTTGTCCATCGACAGGTTGACGTCGAAATGCGGCTTCACGTATTCGGCGACGCGAAACGCGCTGCCATACACGTCGCCGTTGTAGTCGAAGCGCAGCGTGTAGCCGCCGGCGGTCGCGTCGGCGGGCAGCGTGAACGACGTGTCCGCGCCTGTATCGGAAGCGAAATACGCCTTCGTGGTCGCGACCGGCGAGCCGTTCGGATCGAGCACGTCGAGCTTGATGTCGGCCTCCGCGGGCGCCGACGATTGCGTCGCGTTCTGGAACGTGCGGCCGATGAATTTCACATGCACGGGGTCGCCCGGACGGTACATCGGCCGGTCCGTGACTGCGTAGATTTTCGTGTTGTAGATCTCGCTGTCGTAATAGAAGTTCTCGGACACGAACACGCCGCCCTGCGGATCGACGCCGAGCACATAGCTGCGCTCGGGGCTGACGTGTTGCAGCAGAAGCGCACCGTCGCCGCCCGTCGTGCCGCTTTGCAAAACGCCCACGCCGTCGGTCCAGTTCACGTCCGTATTCGCGACCGGCTTGCCGTTGTCGCGCCGCGTGGTCCACACGAGCATTCCGCTCGATGCCGCCTTCACGACCGCGACCGTATCCGACACGAACAGCAGCGTATGCGCGCGATAGTTGCCGATCACGGCTTCGACGATATAGAGCCCCGGCGGCAGCTTGCCGACCGGAATCATCACGTTGCCCGCGCTTGCCTCGATAAAGTTGCTGCTGCTGCCCGCGAGGTTCACGCCTTTGGGCGGCTCGATCACTTTCGCGTCCCAGATCGGATAGCGAAAGCGCGCGACCAAGTCGTAGCCCTTCAGCGGCGCGAATTGCGAGTTCTGTTCAAATTGCGTCTGCTTGCCGGTTTGCTCGCCGAGCCTGAATTGCGGCGCGGCTTCGGTTGCCTTGCTGCGGGTCGCGAACGAAAGCACACGCTGCCATGCGCGGCGCGCCTCGGTGAACCAGCGGTCCCACAAATAAGCGAGCGTGTTCGCGAGCCCTTCGCCCTGATAATTCGGCGCGACATTCAGCCGATGCAAATTCTTCTGCGCCTTCAGAAAGTCGAGCGGTTTGCCCACGCGATACACGACGATGTCCGCGCCGCCGTAGGGCTGCAATGCGTCCTTGAAATCGCGGCCGGGCGCTTCGAGCCGAACCTGCGCCGTCTGATTGCTGCCGAAGCTCGCATCCGAGAGCAGGAAGAACGGTTGACCGTCCACCTTCTGCGAGCTGTAGTTGCTCGTCGGCGTGGCGTTCAAGGTGGGATTCGCGGCGATGCTGGACTCGGCGGCGGCAGCGCTCGACGATGCGTCGTCGCCGGCGAACGCGACGCTGCTTGTCGCCGCGAGCGCGATGGCCGCAAGCAGCGTCGCCAGGATAAGTGCCGAGCGACGGCGCGTGCTGCGCAACCAGTGGCTCATCGCGACAACGGAATTCATTCGGGTCATGGTGTCAAAAAGTCCAAACGAAATACGCCGACGAAGTTCGGATTGCCGTCGAGCGGCTGCCAGCGGGAATCTTTCCATTGCATCAGGTCGGAAACGGCGACCGCGCGCAGACCGGTATCGGTCGGCGTGACGGTGCCTGTGTGATAAGCGATGTAGCGCTCGAGCCAGATCATCAGATGCTGGTCGTCGCCCTGATCGAAGAACAGCAGGTCGCCCGGCAGCGCCTGGTTGACGTCCTTCGAAACGAAACGGCTATTGCGTTGAATCAGCGCGATGGCCGACGCATATGCGCCCGTCGAGCCGTCGATCTGCGTCCAGCGATTCGCGATCGTGCGCTGCGATGCGGACAGTTGCAGTTCGGGCGGCAGACTGCTTGTGTCCGCAAGACCTGTCATGCCGTTCGCGCGCAGCCATTTGCTGTCGTGCATGCGCAGCGTTTCGCCGACGGCAAAGCGCACGAGGCCCGCGCAGTCGCGTTGCGTCCAGCGCGGCGTCGGGCCGCGGCGCATTTGCTGATCGACGATGCGCGTGAACCAGGCGCGAAACGCAGCGGATTGTTGAGTGGTGAGTGCGTCGGGATCGGGCGCTGTCGTGGTGATGCCGAGCGCGTGCGCGTAGGGCGCGACGGCGGTTAGCGCGAAAAACGTGGCGATGCGCGAGAGGCATGCGCGGCGAGAAGCCGTGGTGACGCTTGCGGTGTCCGCATCCCAGGCCGCGAGCGCGACTCCTCGCGCCGCTTGCGCCTCGCGAGGCGCAAGCATAGCGCCTGCTACACGAAGGCGGCGCACTTAATCGCCCTCGGTGCCGGGCTGGTCCGCGGGCGCCTGAGTCGCGGCGTTGTTCGACGCGGTGTCGCCGCTCGCATCGTTATTCGCATCGCTCTTCGCACGATCGAACCACCACTCGACCGGCACCCAGCCCGTCGAGCCAGGCAAGCTCTGCGGCAGCGACAACGACAGCGCCGGATAGTGCGCGAGCGCGCGCAGCTTCGGCGTCAGATGCGAGCGCGACGCGTTGCGGAATACGGCCTCCTGATCGGCCGGCAGCGCGGCGCCTGCTTCGCGTTCGATCAGCGCGGCCGCCGATGCAGGCGTCAGCGTGAGGATGGTGCGCGGCAAACGCTCCGGCGCGAGCGTATCGGCGAGCGCGGGGTAACGCTTGTCGAGCACCGCGAGCGTGTCGTCGACGAGACGCGCATCGGGCGAGAAAATCACATAGCCGTGCGCGAGCGCGAGCGTCACCGGGAAATAGCGTTCCGCCGATAACTGCGAAGCGAACGACGCCTTGCTGCTCAACGCCGTGCCCGAGCGAGCGCTGACCGGCCGCTGCCACACGGTGACATCCGCGCCCTGCTCGCGCGTGCTGACAGGCAAGCGACGATAGCCCGCGTCGTTGCCGTCCGCCTTCGCCGCCTTCGCTTCATAGGCGCCGATCACGTCGCCGAACGTCTTGCCGAGCGCGCTTTTGAGCGCCGCGATGGACGCGGCATCCTGCGCCTTCACGCGCGCGATGAACACCGGCGCGACCAGCGCCGACTTCGCATACCAGCAGACAGCCGCCGGTCCTGTCAAACGATCGCCGATTGCCGCGGCCGCATCGCCGCCATCGGCGACCTTGCCCAATAGCGCCGATGCCTCTTTCCAGTCCGCCGGCAAGCTCGTGCACGCCGCAGCGTTGGCCGGCAACGCACGCCACAAGTCAGCGCTGTTCCACTGCTGCGGCAGCTTGCCAGGATCGATCAACGCCGAGGTGCGCCAGCTCGCCGCGGCGTTGCCGTTCGGCGAAAAATCAAAGCGCAACGCGTCGATGCCGGAAAAGAACGCCTGATAGCCGAACGACAGATAATTCGCCGACACGATCAGACGATGACCCTTCGGCGCATCGCCGGCCGCATCCAGCCGATAGGCGCGCGCGGCATCGTCGCGACCGGACGAGAGCATGTCGGACACAGCATCGGCGCGTTCGCTCAGCACATTGCCCTTTTCGTCGAGCAGCACGCCCGGCGCGGACAGCACGACCAGACGGTCGTCTTTCGTCGCGAACAAAAGCGTGCGGCCGACTGCAAGTTTCAATGCATAGACCGGCACGTCGCCCGAGAGCTTCGCGACCTGGCTCAGTTGCGAGTCGCTTGCAGCGACGTTGCCCACGCCTTGCAGCAATTTCGCAAGACCGTTCCGGCGGATGGACATGATCCAATAGCCGAGCCGGCCGTCCGGCGAACGCCACAGCAGCACATGCGCCGGTTCATCGAAAACACGGCGAATCAGTTCGTCGCGCCAGTCCAGTTGATGTTCGAATGCGAGGCGCCGCAAAGCACCTTCGGCGGAAAGGCGCGTATTGGCCGATTCGTAATAGTCGACGAAGTCTTGCGTGAGCACGTCGTGAAGTAATGGCACACGCAACATGTCGCGCGGCAAACGCGAGAGTGCTTCGCTGTCGATCACCGCGTCGGGATGGTGAATATCGAGAACGACTTCCCCGGTATTGGCCGCCTTGCGATGTGCGAATGGACGCCACACCGCCTGAATGACGACGGCAGCCACGATCAGAAGCACGGCCACGAGGATTGCAATCTTTTTACGCGACATCTTCATCTGATTTTTTCTGTTCGATGCGACGATATTAACGTCGATGCCGGTCGCATTAAGCCGCCGTAACCGATCGCTGAAGGCAGCGATGATAACCGATATTTTTAACCGGACAACAGCCGAAACTGCATTTAACAAAATCGAGCTGACTTCGATTAATGCAGCGGGAGATTATAAAACCATGCGCCGCCGTGCCAGTCGGCTAATGCGGTAGTCGCCCCACAACTCGTGCAGCAATATCGTTTTCATTAGAGGCAAAAAACCTACACGAGCCGGGTCTTTGGATTACGCGCAATTTTAAACGTCGCGCAGCGTATGCAGAACGGAATCACTTCCGTTCTGAAGTTAGCCAATTGCCGCCGTCGCCCGCATCGTCAAAAATCCTTCATGATCTTTTGCCCATAATTCGACGGTTTTACCATCCGTCGACGGCGTGCCGCACACCTTCAAAGGCTGACCGGCAAAAGTCGGGCGAAGCGCCTTGTAGGCAAAACTCTGCAGCGTGGCTTCCGGTTGTTCGCGGCGCACGTGGTCGGCCAGCAGCGTCGCGATCAACGGACCGTGCACAACCAGCCCAGGATAGCCTTCCACCTGCGTCGCATAAGGCTGGTCGTAGTGAATGCGATGGCTGTTGAAGGTCAACGCCGAATAGCGGAACAACATGACGGCGTCGGCGTCGATGGTGCGGCTCCACGTTTCGCCTTCCGGCGCGAGTTGAGGCCGCTGCGGCCGCGCGTCTGCCGGCGGCGCATCGCGGTAGACAATGTCGTGCTCTTCTTCGAGCTTCAATTGACCGTCGACCTCGATCGTGTTCTGCACGGTCACGAAAACGAGGCGGCCCGAGCGACCCGTCTTTTCTTCGATGTTCGCAATCGTCGACGTACGCGTGGCGTGCTCGCCTACCTTCAGCGGCGCATGGAAGGTCAAGCGGCCGCCCGCCCACATGCGACGCGGCAGCGGCACCGGCGGCAGAAAGTCGCCGCGCCTCGCATGGCCGTCGGGGCCGGCTTCGGAGAGCGGCGAGATCGGCAAAAAATAGAGCCAATGCCAAAGCGGCGGAATGGTATCGCCGGTTTCGTCGCGATTCAGCGTCGCGGCCAGGGCTGCCAGCGGAAACGCGGTGATGTGGTCTTTGGCGACTTGCTCTGCGCCGAGCCAATCGTCGAGTTTTTCTATTACATCGGACATGGCATGCCTCCGGTGAGCATTCAGATTCACAGCACCTACTATGGACGACGCGATACGGTTCCGCAAAGCTTAACGTTCTATCGCATCGATGAGAATTGCAGAGCAAGAGTCGGAGTGCGCGGCGCCGGACACGCGCTTACACTGAATCATCGTTCGTATATCGCAGAGGGAGACAGTCATGAATACGGTGGCGAAGCCGTCGCGCCATAACCCGGCTCACGCAAGTTCGCTTGCACCGCGCATCGAGGCGATCGACTGGTTCAACGTCGAAGAAGAACTGAACGGCTATGGATGCGCGATGTTGCCCAAGCTGCTGACCGGCGACGAATGCGACGCGCTCACCGCGTTATATCCGCACGAGGAGTTGTATCGCAGCCGCGTTGTGATGGCGCGGCACGGTTTCGGGCGGGGCGAATACAAGTACTTTGCGTATCCGTTGCCGCCGTTGATCGCGGAATTGCGCCACAGGCTTTATCCGCATCTCGTGCCGGTGGCGAATCGCTGGAATGAAGTGATGCGAATCGATGTGCGCTATCCGGCGGCGCACGCGGAGTTTATCGAGCGCTGTCATGCCGCGGGTCAGACGCGGCCTACACCGCTGATCCTTCAATACGCCACCGACGACTACAACTGCCTGCATCAGGACCTTTACGGCGAGCACGTTTTCCCGCTACAGGTTGCGATTCTGCTGTCAGAACCCGGCGACGACTTTACCGGCGGCGAATTCGTCATGACCGAGCAGCGTCCGCGGATGCAGTCGCGCGCGGAAGTCGTGCCGCTGCGCAAGGGAGACGCCGTGGTGTTCGCGGTTCATCATCGGCCTGTGCAGGGCACGCGCGGGGCGTATCGGGTGAAGCTGCGGCATGGGGTGAGTCGGTTACGGTCGGGGCGGAGGTGTACGGTGGGGGTTATTTTTCATGATGGGAGTTGAGGCGTCGCCCAACAACCTCAAACCACCCTCGCCCCCACCCGCCGATTATCTGCACGCATGAATGAACTGTGCTCAACAACCGCCCCAAACAGCAACCCGATCGTCGCCCACATAATCGCCTGCATGCCAAGCGCGGCCACGCGGAATTTCCACAGCAGCGCTGCCGGAAAACCCGCAGGAACTTCATCGATAACCGGCATCGACACCTGCACAACGGCAATGATCGCGACGAACACAAGCCCTGCCACAATCGATCCGTTCCATGCACCGAGCTTGATGGCCGCGCGGCGTCGGACCTTCAGCGAAAAGACCAGCGCTGTCAGCGAGATCGCGATCATCAGAAAGAACAGTCCCGTGCGCGGTCCGATCGTCGCGGGGTCGCCGACCGCGGGCGGATTCGCCGGATACTTGATGTTCGGAACGATCACCAGCGCGACGAATGCGCCAAGCGCGAGCCACGCCGACAACGCGCGCGCACTCATTGGGCCGACTCGCCCGTAAGCGTAGGCAAACACGAGCGAGAACAATCCGCCGAACGCCGCGCCGTACACGACCACGCCGGTCAGCAATCCCAAACCGGCTTGCGTATCGCGACTGACGAGTTCCTCCTCATGTGCATGCTGGTGCTCATCGGCATCGGCAGCAGCAGTAGCCGCACCCGCATGTCCATGCTCATGCCCATGCGCTGCACCACCCGCCTCGCCGGCTTTCTCTTCGAACGCAATCGCCTGATTGACCTGCGGCTCGCCCACCACTCGGGCGAACGCGAACGTGACGAGCCCTGCGGCGATGCCTGCAAGCATGCCGCGCAACAACAACTTACCGACCATGTTCTGCTCCGTTAGTGGCAGGGAAAGCCGAGCAGATGGCGGCCGTCGTGCACGAACTCATGCACGTACATGCCAGGCACGAGAGACGTGGCGCCCTGTTCCGCGCCGACGAAGTACAGCGCGAGCAGCAACAGCAATCCGCCGAACACGGCCCAAGGCAACAATTCGCGCAGCGGAATCGGCGTGGGCTGAACAGCGGGCTCGCGAGCGGGATCGAAAACAGCTTCAGTCATGAAGGACATCTCCTGGGGTAACGCGCCCCGTAGTCGATTGCAGAGGAATGGTGCGAAGCTCAGGTCTGGCTTTCGGCTTGCGATGCCGATTACAGTGGCGCGACCGCGCCGGGCTCTCACCGGCTTCCGCGCTTCGCAGTCCGGCTATTCTACGCGGTAAACTTCGGCGCCAGCTAGCGCGGACTGACGCGCGCGCATATTGAATGGAACGCGAAAAATGAACCTTCGGCTGCTGCTGATCAGCCATGCGCCAACCGCGGCCATGCGCGCGGGCCGCTTTCCCGCCGACGATCCACTCGACGCTCGCGGCCTCGCTGACGCGCAAGCCGCGCAAGCGCGCTTGTCGCATCTATCGCATCTGGCTGCATTCAACGAAGCGCCCGCTTTCGTCAGCCCCGCCGTTTGCGCACGCGATACGGCCTCGGCCCTGGGTCTCAACGCGAAGGTGGACGCAGCGCTCGCCGACATCGACTACGGCAACTGGAAAGGCCGGCGCCTTGCCGACCTCGCGGCGCAAACGCCAATCGACCTAACCGCATGGATGCACGATCCCGACGCCGCCCCGCACGGCGGCGAGTCATTCGGTCAGGCAGTGAAGCGCATCGGCGAATGGCTCGACACGCTCGACGTTGCGCAGAGCAACGCGCGCGACGTCATCGCCGTCACCCACGCAGCGATCATCCGCGCCGCTGTCATACATGCGTTGGCCGCCTCGTCGGCCATCTTCCCTCGCATCGAAATCGCACCGCTAACAGTGGTCGAACTGCATCGCTCGGAACAACGCGGCTGGACATGGTGGCCCGCATCGTCGTGAATCTCGCAGAGCACACATCGTCATTTGCCCGATACCGATAAACGCAGCTTTCCCGATCCCGCAGACGTCAACGTGATCTGCGTGCGCCTCGCCGGCGCACCAAGATAAAAATGCTGACGTCCCGGCGAATTCTGATCGTGCGTCGCGTCCGGCAGGCATGAAGCAATGTCGGCGGCGACCGCTTGCAATGCGTCCGCGCTCGACCCCGCATCGCGATGCGGCGTCCACATGCACTGATAGCTTCCCCGCGCCGCCGAGCATTGCGCGTCGTCGCCATACGGTTGCGCGACGCCCTTGCCGTCGTCCGGCGAAAGCGCAGTGAATCCGTCCGGCGCCGCGGCCACGATCCGCTTCAACGACGAACACGGGCTCGGCGAATCATCGGCATTCGCGCGATACGGCGTGAGGCTTGCGAGTAACGCGACAGCGAGCGTGCTGGTGAACAGCGTGCTGATTTTCATAGCGGCGCGCGTCCTTGAAAGTGGCTGATGGATTGCGCCAAAGCAGCAGGCTTCGTGCCCTCGCGGCGAAGCAAAGCGAATGCACCCTGCAAATAGGCATGCAACTTGCATCCTGGCGATACCGGCTGACCGAGCCCGGTTTATTCATTGACGCCACGACTACGCCATGTCAAACGACGCGAACAATCACACGCCTAAACGCCTTTGCTCGGGAATCGACGGGATCGACGACGTGCTGGGAGGCGGCCTCACGCCGCACCGCATGTACCTCGTCGAAGGCGCGCCGGGTACGGGTAAAACTACCCTGGCATTGCAATTCTTACTCAAAGGCGTTGAGCAAGGCGAGGCAGGTCTGTACATTACGCTCTCGGAGACGCGTTCCGAGTTGATCTCGGTCGCGGACAGTCACGGCTGGGATCTCGGCCGCTTCCACATTCTCGAGCTGCTTTCCGACGAAGGCCTCGACCCGCAATTCGAGCAGACCGTGCTGCATCCGGCTGAAGTGGAACTCGGCGAGACCGTGCGCAACGTAATCAAGCAAGTCGAAGAACTCAAGCCCGCGCGCATCGTGCTCGACAGTCTCTCCGAGCTGCGGCTGCTGTCGCAGAACACGCTGCGCTATCGTCGGCAGATCCTTGCGTTAAAGCGCTATTTCGCCACGCGCGCATGCACGGTGCTGCTGCTCGACGACAACACATCCGATCCGTCCGACGTTCAGTTGCATAGCATCGCGCACGGCGTGATCTCGCTCGACAACGTCGTGCACGATTACGGCGGCAACCGGCGGCGTATGCGCATCGCGAAGATGCGCGGCATCAAGTTCCGCGAGGGCTATCACGACTTCTCGCTGGACACCGGCGGCATCAAGGTCTATCCGCGGCTCGTCGCGGCCGAACATCACGCGGATTTCGACACGCAGACGGTGAGCACCGGCACGACCGGTCTCGACGTGCTGCTCGGCGGCGGCCTGATACCCGGCACCAACGCGCTGATCGTCGGCCCCTCGGGCGTGGGCAAGACCACGACCGTGGTCTCGTGCCTGATCGCCGCTCTCGAGCGAGGCGAGCGCTGCGTCTACTACGTGTTCGACGAAACGCTCGTCACGCTGATCGCGCGCTGCACGACGGTCGGCCTGAACCTGCAGCCCTATGTCGAAAGCGGGCTGCTCACATTGCGTCAGATCGATCCCGCCGAAATCTCTCCCGGAGAATTCGCGAGCGACGTTCGCATGTCCGTCGAGAAAAAAGGCGTGAAATACGTAGCGATCGACAGCCTGAATGCGTACTTGCAAGCGATGCCGGGCGAACGCTACCTGCTGCTGCAAATGCACGAACTGCTCGGTTATCTCAACCAGCAAGGCGTTATCACGATGCTTGTGCTGGGGCAGCACGGCATCATCGGCGAAATTCAGACCGACATCGACATCAGCTATCTGAGCGACGTAGTCGTTCTGTTCCGTTACTTCGAGCACCACGGCGAAGTCCTGACCGCCGTGACCGCCGTGAAGAGCCGCGCGAACGCGCACGAACGCTCGATCCGCCAGTTCAGGCTGTCGAACAACGGCGTGGAGGTGGGCGAAGCGCTGCGCGACTTCGAAGGCGTGCTCTCCGGGTTGCCGTCTTATAGCGGCAGCACCGCGCTGCTCGGTGCGACCGATCACCTCATCGATACGTCGCGGCAGTAAGCTCATGGAGCAACGCGTCCTGATTCTCGCGCCGTTTGGCCGCGACGCCGATGTCATTGCCGAAGTCCTGAGCAAGGACAAGCGGACGTGCGTCGCCTTTAGCGATGCGGACGCGCTGACCGAAGCGCTCGACGCCGGCGTCGGCACCGCGCTGATTGCCGAAGAAGCGCTCGCCGACAGCCGTGCAACGCGCCTCTTCGAATGGCTCGAACATCAGCCCGCATGGTCGGACTTGCCGTTTATCCTGCTCGCGGCGACGCGCGTCGGTCATCGCTCGGCACGCGGACTCGAAGTGCTCGAGCGGCTCGGCAACGTCGTCGTGCTTGAACGTCCGCTGAACTCGGAGACGCTGCGGCGAGCCGTGGCGTCGGCGCTGCGGGCGCGCGCGCGGCAATACGAATCGCGCCGCCATCTCGCGGAACGGATCGAAGCACAAGAAGCATTAGTCCAGCTAAACGATTCGCTCGAAAGCCGGATTGCCGAACGTACGCATGAACTCGCTTCGGCCAACAACCGGCTGATGATGGAAATCCACGAGCGCGCGAAGGTGCAGGCCGTGCTCGTGCAATCGCAGAAGATGGAAGCGCTTGGCCAACTCACGGGCGGGATCGCGCACGACTTCAACAATCTGCTGAACGTCATCATGGTCAACTCCGAGTTGATCGCGCGCGTGAGCGGCGACGAGCGCATTCGCGGCATGGCCGCGACCGTCAAGCGCGCGACCGAACGCGGCGCCAAACTCACGGGCCAGTTGCTCACGTTCTCGCGCAACAGCAACCTCGACCTGAAGGCCGTCGACGTGGTCACGCTGCTGCAAGGCATGCGCGACATCATCACCGTGTCGCTCGGGTCGGGTATCAGCTACAGCAACGACTTCGAACGCAAGGAGATGTGGACGCACGCGGACGCGAACCAGCTCGAGCTTGCGGTGCTGAATCTCGCGATCAACGCGCGCGATGCGATGCCGGGTGGCGGCGAGCTCAGCGTGCGCGTGAAGGAGCGCACTGCGCCCGACCAGACACTCGCCGAGGGCCGCTATGTCGTGATCGAAGTCGCCGACACGGGCGCGGGCGTGCCGCCCGACCTCGTCACGCGCGTGTTCGATCCGTTCTTCACGACCAAGCCGATCGGCAAGGGAACCGGCCTCGGCCTGAGCCAGGTGTACGGCATCGCGCGCCAGGCCGGCGGCACCGCGCGGCTCTTCAGCCAGGAAGGCGTCGGCACCACGGTCGAACTGTGGCTGCCGCTGCGCGAGCGCGTCGCGCCGCAGAATGCCAAGGCTTCCGATACCGAAGCGAACGCCGTCGGCGAAAAGCGCGTGCTCGTGATCGAAGACGACAGCGAGGTGCGGGCCATGCTCGTCGAGTCGCTCAAAATGCTCGGCTACAACGTGACGGAAGCCCCCGACGGCCGCGCCGGACTCGCCCGTCTGACGGACGACAACCCCGACCTGCTGATGGTCGACTTCGCGATGCCTGGCATGAATGGCATCGACGTAATCGCGGAAGCGCGTAAGATGCGCAGCGATCTGCCGGTGATTCTCGCAACCGGTTACGCCGACGTCGATATATCCGGTCTTTCGGTGGAGCGCTGCACGGTGTTGCGCAAACCTTTCCAGCTCGACGATCTCGCGCGGACCGTCCGGCTCGGATTGATTGGCTGAAAAAAAACGCCTGCTTCAGCCGGCGCGCAGAAAATTTTCCAACTACATTGCTTGGCTAACGATTGTCTGACAGTGCAGCGTAACGCGCCATGATCTACCCCTCCCTTCGCGACTGGCTCTTCTCGGTCAAGACGTTTGCCGCCGCGATGATCGCGCTGTACATCGGCCTCGCACTGCAATTGCCGCGGCCTTACTGGGCGATGGCGACGGTCTACATCGTGTCGAATCCGTTCGTCGGCGCAACGCGCTCGAAGGCGATTTATCGTGCGCTCGGCACCGCGCTCGGCGCGTCGGCGGCCGTGCTCCTCGTGCCGCCCTTCGTCGAATCGCCGTATCTGTTCAGCGTGGTCCTCGCGCTGTGGGTCGGCACCCTGCTCTTTCTCGCGATCTCGGATCGCACGGCACGCAGCTACGTGTTTCTGCTCGCGAGCTATACGCTGCCGATCATCGCGCTACCCGCGGTCACGAATCCGGCAGGCGTGTTCGATCTTGCGGTGAGCCGCACCGAAGAGATCACGCTCGGCATCGTCTGCGCGAGCATCGTGGGCAGCGTGGTGTTTCCGAGCCGGCTCGCGCCGACCATCATCGAGCGGACGGATGCATGGTTTCGCGACGCCGCTTTCTACTCGACCGAAACGCTGTCGGGCCGCATTGCAGGCGCGGCGATTTCCGGCGCGCGGCAGCGGCTCGCGGCGACCATCAACGGTCTGGAATTGCTGCTCAGCCAGCTCGCCTACGATCACACGCGCCCTGACCTTCTCACGCGCGCGCATGAACTTCGCGGACGCATGCAGTTGCTGCTGCCGCTCATGTCGGCGCTCGCCGATCCGCTGATCGCGCTCTACAACGCAGGCAGCCACAAGTGGCCGGAAGGGCTCGAGGCGCTGCTTGCCGACATCGTCAAATGGTTCAATGCGCCGCTGCCGGCCGCGAGCGCGGGCCATCATGCGGACCAGGCCGCGAATGCGCTGCGCGAGCGCATTGCCGCGATGCAGCCGCCGCCCGAGGCGCTCACCACCTGGGACGGCGCATTGCTGTCGAGCGCGTTGTGGCGCATGAAGCAGGTGATCGACGTCTGGGAGGACTGCCGCTCGCTGCGCATCATCATCACGCGTGAAGAAGGCTTGTGGCGGCCGCGTTTTCGCCATTGGCGGCTCGGCGGCACCGAGCGCTTTTTCGACCGCGGCATGATGCTGTTCTCGACCGGCTCGACCGCGGCCGCGGTGATACTCGCGTGCAGTCTGTGGATCGCCTCCGGTTGGGCGGACGGCGCAAGCGCCGTGACGCTCGCGGCGGTCGCCTGCTGCTTCTTCGCCGCACTCGACGAACCCGCGCCGATGGTGTTCCGCTTCTTCGTCGCGACCGCGATCAGCGTATTAGCCGCGGGCGTCTATCTGTTTGCCGTGTTGCCGCACGTACACGACTTTCCGATGCTCGTGATCCTGTTCGCCGCGCCGTTCATTCTGGTCGGCACGCTGATTCCGCGCCCGCAGTTCAATATGGTCACGGTGCTCGTCGCCGTGAACACGGCCACGTTCATCAGCATTCAGGACGCGTACGACGCCAACTTTCTGACCTTCCTCAACAGCAACCTCGCCGGCCTCGCGGGACTTCTTTACGCTTATCTGTGGACTCGCGTGACGCGGCCGTTCGGCGCCGAACTCGCGGCGGCTCGCCTGCTGCGCTCGAGCTGGAGCGATGTCGCGTTGACCGCGTCGACGCGGCCCATCGAAGACCCGCGCAATCACGCCGCGCGCATGCTGGATCGTCTGATGCAACTGATCCCACGGCTCGCCGCGACCGACGACCATCGTCATCCTTCCATCGAAAGTTTTCGCGATCTGCGCATCGCGTTCAATTCCCTCGACCTGCGCCGTCTCACGCGCAAGCTCGGCGGCGAGGCGCCGGCCGCGATCGAGCAGGTGCTCGACGGCGTGCGCGGCTATTACGAAAGCTGCGCGAACCGCCACGCGCGCGAGCCCGTGCCCGCGAGCCTGATGTCGTCGATCGATTCGGCCGTCGCGCGCGTCACCGCGCAAGGACTCGCGGATGCCGGCACGCCCGACGCGACCGCGCAAACCTCGGCACGTCACTTGCGCGACGCGCTGCACGCGCTGATCGGCTTGCGTCTCTCGCTCTTTCCGGCCACGCTGCAAGCCGCAACGCCACCCGCGCAGGAGGCAAGCGCCTGATGCGCCGTTCAACCCCTTGGCCCCATTCCCACGATGATCGGTGAAATAGACATCTTCGGCGTATTTGTGCCGGCCGTGCTCGTGCTGATGCTGGTCGCCTATCTGATCAACCTCGCGATTCGCGCGGTGCTCGCGCGTGTCGGCTTTTACCGCTTCGTGTGGCATCGCTCGATCTTCGATCTCGGCATCTATGTGCTGGTGCTGGGCCTTGTCGTCGTCGTTTCGCACAGACTCGTTTCGTGAAATCAACGTGAAAAAAACCTGGTTCTCCGTCGGTCAGATCGTGCTGACCCTGATCGTCGTCGTGGCCGCGGCGCTCGTGCTGTGGAAGCTGATCGGCTACTACATGTTCGCACCGTGGACTCGCGACGGACACGTACGCGCCGACGTGATCCAGGTTGCACCGGACGTGTCGGGGCTGATTTCATCGGTAGACGTGGTGGACAACCAGCAGGTCAGGCAAGGCCAGGTGCTGTTCGTGATCGATCACGCCCGCTACGCGCTCGCGCTGCGTCAGGCGCAGGCCACGGCGCAGCAACGGCGCGCGACGCTCGACCAGGCGCGCCGCGAAGACGTGCGCAATCGCAAGCTCGGCAACCTCGTCGCCGCCGAAGTCGCGGAAGAGAGCCGCTCGCGCGTCGACCAGGCGGAAGCGGCGCTCGCGGATGCGAACGTCGCCATCGACACGGCGAAGCTGAATCTGCAACGCGCGACGATCGTGAGCCCCGTCGACGGTTATCTGAACGATCGCGCGCCGCGTGCCGGCGAATTCGTCGCGGCGGGACGCGCGGTGCTGTCGGTGGTGGACATGCATTCGTTCCGCGTCGACGGCTACTTCGAGGAGACGAAGCTCGGCGGCATCCACATCGGACAGCCGGTCGACATCAGCGTGATGGGCGAGCCGCAGGTGTTGCGCGGGCATGTGCAAAGCATCGTCGCGGGCATCGAGGACCGCGACCGCACGCAGGGCACGAATCTGCTGCCCAATGTGAATCCTGCGTTTAGTTGGGTGCGGCTCGCGCAGCGCATTCCGGTGCGTGTCGCGCTCGATGAAGTCCCGCCCGATTTCCGGATGATCGCGGGGCGCACCGCTACCGTATCGGTGCGCGAGCTGGCGGAGGCGCGCGCCGCGCGTCCCGCGCAGGCGGCGAAGGCGTCGATTCCCTCCGCAACCCAGCCTGCGACTGCCGCGGCGACTTCGGGCGCCTCGCAATGAAAGCGTCTCGCTTCGTGGCGTTTTTGCTCCTGCCTTTGCGCGCGTTCGCGCTGGTTCCGCTGGCCGCGTTGCTCAACGGCTGCATGAATGTCGGCCCGAACTACTCGCTGCCGAAAGACGCACTCGTGAACGCGCCGCTTGCGAATGCGCCGATCGAAGGCGCGGACTCCGCGCTCACGTCACACGCCGACGTGCCCGCGGTGTGGTGGAAGCTGTACGACGATCCGGTGCTCAACGGTCTCGTCGACGAAGCGCTGCAATCCAATACCGACTTGCGCGTCGCCGCCGCGAATCTCGCGCGCTCGCGCGAGGCGCTCGGCGTGGCTCAGGCGCAAGGCGGCTTTTCCGGCAAGACGTCGGCGGTGTTTGAGCGCGCGCAGGAATCGGCCGAACAATACCTGCTGACCGAGAAACTGCCGGTCGTGAACGAAGGCGACGTCGGCATCAGCGTCGCGTATGAAATCGATCTGTTCGGCAAGCTGCGGCGCGGCGTGGAAGCGGCGCAGGCCGACGCCGACGCCGTGCAGGCCGCGGGCGATCTCGCGCGCATCTCAGTGGTCGCCGACGTGGTGCGCGCCTACGTCGAGCAATGCTCGGCCGCCGAGGAACTGAAGATCGCGCAGCAGTCGCTCGCGTTGCAAAGACAGCGCGTGGATGTCTCGCGGCGTTTGCGTGACGTGGGCCGCGGCAATCAGACGGAAGTCACGCGCGGGCAAACCCAGGTCGATACGTTGTCCGCCGATATTCCGCGCTACACCGCGCGTCGCAAGATCGCGCAATACCGGCTGGCGGCACTGCTCGCGCGCGCGCCGTCCGATTTGCCGCCCGCGGTTCTCGCCTGCGAAAAGTTACCGCAAATCCGTCAACCGATTCCCGTCGGCGACGGCGCCGCGCTGCTGAGGCGCCGGCCCGACGTGCGCGAAGCCGAGCGTCAACTGGCGGCATCGACGGCGCGTATCGGCGTTGCGACCGGCGCGCTGTATCCGACCGTGAGCATCGGCGCATCGGCGGGTTTGACGGGCGTTCTCGAAGATCTCGGCACGTCACCGACAGCGCGTTGGGGCTTCGGTCCGCTGATCAGCTGGACGTTCCCCGCCAACGGCGCGCGCGGCCGCGTGCGCGAAGCGCAGGCGTCGAGCCAGGTCGCGCTTGCGCGCTTCGACGGCGTCGTGCTGACCGCGTTGCGCGAAACGGAGACCAGCCTTGCCACCTATGCATCGGACTACGCTCGCACGGAAGCGCTACAGGCCGCGCTGAAATCCGCGGCGCAATCCGCGGACGAAACGCACCGGCTGTATCGCGCGGGCCGCGAGTCGTTCATCTCCGATCTGGACGCGACGCGCACGCTGACGTCGACGAAAGCGCAAGTCGCAGCGGCTGAAGGTCAGGTGGCGATCGACCAGGTGAATCTGTTTCTGGCACTCGGCGGCGGGTGGGAGCGGGATGGGCAAGCTGCGCCTGGGGTGGCGGGGGCTTCGGCTTCGACACCGGCTTCGGCTTCGGCACGGACATCGGCAGCAAAAACCCAAGCCCCGTAGCCGCATCACCCGACCTTACGTTTTATTTTTGAATAACTTTCTTTTGCCTTTCATTTACGGTTAAATACCTGGCACTCACCACACGTTACGAGGCCAAGGTATGTCGTCATTCATGAAAAGCGCAGCAGCATTGGGCGGATGCATCGGCATCTTCACGGCGGTCGTGGCCATCGTCGAAATTCTGGCAGGCTAAGCCCGTTGCTCGCTCGCGAAGCGCCGGCTTGCGCTACGCAGGCCGGCGCTTCGCCGCTTGATGAATCGCGGCGCGCACCCGCGGATACGTGCCGCAACGGCAGACGATATTGCTCATGGCCGTGTCGATGTCGGCGTCGCTCGGATGCGGCTTCTGTTTGAGCAGCGCGCAAGCGGCCATCAGTTGCGCGCTTTGACAATAGCCGCACTGCACGACATCGAGATCGATCCACGCGGCCTTCAGTGCCTGCGCTTCGCCGCCTTGCAGCCCTTCGATGGTCGTGATCTTCTGCGTGGTCAAATCGGACATGGGCGTCTGACACGACAGGCACGCCTTGTCGTTCAGATGCACCGTGCAGGCGCCGCAAATGCCGACGCCGCAGCCGAACTTCGTGCCTGTCATGCCGAGCTCGCAACGCAGCACCCACAATAGCGGCATGTCCGGCTCGACTTGCACAGCCACCGCGCGTCCGTTGATGTTGAGCGCTGCCATATCGGTCTCCGGCTTCAGGTGAACTTCAAAGGCAACGTACGCAGTCGCTTGCCGGTCAGTGCAAACACTGCATTGGCAACAGCCGGCGCAATCGGCGGCACGCCCGGTTCGCCGACGCCTTGCGGATGCAACTGGCTCGGCATGATGTCGACTTCGATGATCGGGCAATCGTTGATTCGCACAACCGGAAAGTCGACGAAGTTCTTCTGCTCGACCTGGCCGTTGACGATCGTGATCTCGTCCTGCAACGCGGCCGAGAGGCCGAATACGATTCCGCTCTCCATCTGCTGACGAATCAGATTCGGATTCACCGGCAAACCGCAATCGATCACGCAAACCACGCGGTGCACGCGAATCATCCTGTGCGGTCCAATCGATACTTCCGCGACCTGCGCGACCACGCTGCCGAATGCCTCGTGAAGCGCGACGCCACGCGCGCGCGGAGCGCCATCGGCGGCAGACGTCAACGGGTGCGCCCAGTCGGACAACGCAGCCACTCGCTGCAACACCGCCAGATGCCGCGGATGCTGCGCAAGCAGTGCGCTGCGAAACGCAATGGGGTCCTGGCTGGTGGCGGCGGCGATCTCATCGGTAAAGCTCTCGGTGAAGAAGGCCTGGTGCGAGTGGCCAACCGAACGCCAGAAGCCGACCGGCACCGGCAAGTCCACGATCTTGTGCGCGACGCGCGCCGTGGGCCACTCGTAGGGCTGATCGAACGCGCCTTCGACTGTCGTCTTGTCGAGCGGAATGCGCGGCGCGCCGTAATAACGCGCGAGCGCTTCGGGCACGATGGCCTGACTCGCGGACGCGCTGTGCCACGCGACGAGCTTGCCGTTATCGTCGAAGCCCGCCTTCAGGCGCGATACGCATGCGGGGCGGTAGAAGTCGTGCGTAAAGTCCTGCGCGCGCGACCATAGCGTTTGCACCGGACGTCCGCCGGCCTCGCGCGCGATCGCGGCGGCCTGCGCAATGTAATCGGTTTCCAGGCGTCGCCCGAATGCGCCGCCGAGCAACTGCGCATGCACATGAACCTTGTCGTCGTCGATATGCAGCACTTTGGCGACGTGCCGCCGCGCGAGCGCGGGCGTTTGCGTCGATACCCAGACGGTCGCCGCGCCGTCCGCGACCTGCACGGTGCAGTTGAGCGGCTCGACCGCGCCGTGCGCGAGATACGGCGCGTGATATTCAGCCGTGATGGTGCGCGCCGCGCCGCTTAGCGCATCGTTGATGTCGCCGCGGCGGTAGTACGCGTGGCCGTCGCCGTCGTCGAGGGCGAGCGCGAGACGGCGCTCCACTTCCGCGCTCGAAAGCGTGGCCGCGGCGCCATGCTGCCATGTCACTTTGATCGCGTCGACGGCGTTCGTCGCGCGAAATGGATTGTCCGCGATGACGGCGACGCCGCCCGTGCCGCCCGCATACGGCTCGAAAGCGAGCGCCTTCACGAAGCCGCGCATTCGCTGCGCCGCGCTCGCGTCGAAGCTCGCAACCGTGCCGCCGAGCGTCGGACACATCACGACACTCGCGTAGAGCAGGCCGTCGGGCAACACGTCGATGCCGAATCGCGCGCTGCCGTTGATCTTCGACGCGGCCTCGATGCGGCGCAACGGTTTGCCGATCAGCGTGAAATTCGCGGGGTCTTTCAACGCCACCTTGCGAGGCAGCGGTTGTTGCGCCGCCATCGACGACAACTCGCCGAAGCTCGCCTTATGTCCCGACGGATGCGTGACATACCCGCCTTGCGTCACGCACTCGCCGGGCGCGACGTGCCATTGCGCGGCGGCCGCGCCAATCAGCATCGCACGCGCCGAGGCGCCCGCTTCGCGCATGGGCGTCCACAGGTCGTTGATGCTCGACGAGCCGCCGGTCATCATCGTGCCGGCTTCGCGCGTGAGCTTGCGCGTGTACCAGACGACCGCGCGCTTCGTGATGCTGTCGTGATCGGGACGAAACGGCAGATCGTCGATGACGTTCTGCACGCTGTTGTAGATGTTGTCGATCGGCGCGTCCTCGACACGCACGCGCGACCAGTCGGCGTCGAGTTCTTCGGCAAGCAGCATCGCGAGACCGGTGTGAACGCCCTGGCCCATTTCCGCCTTGCTCATCATGATCGTCACGCTGTTGTCGGCGGCGATCTTGACCCAGCCGTTGAGCGCTGTTTGCGTGCCTTCGACGGGTAACGGCGCGTCGGTCGTGAGACGCTGCCGCGCCGGCAGCACGGACCAGCCGACCAGCAACGCACCCACCGCGCCGGCGCCGCCGATGACGAAGGTTCTGCGCTTCATGATGAATGGCCCATCGGCTTGCCCGCCGGTAACAAGCTGCAAGGGCGCGATGCGCGCCCTGCGTCCCCACGCAATATTAGTAAGACGGAGGAACGGCCGCGGACTTAAATTCGTCGGATGAAGCCGTGCGCGCGCGGGGCGGGCGCGAGGGGCACGCTAGCGAGGCGGACCGCCTGGCTAGCGTGCCGTGGGGCGTTTCATTAAATGTGCAGAGCGTGCGGCTTTGCGTTGCGTTGCTTTGGTCAACAGGCTCAGCGCCGGTTCGAGCCCGACACGACATCGATCCATACGGCGAGCACCAGAATGCCGCCCTTCACGATCATCTGCCAGTAGGCATCGACGTCGAGCATCGACATGCCGTTGTCGAGACTCGCCATCACGAGCGCGCCGATCAATGCGCCGTAGACCGTGCCCGAGCCGCCGCGCATCGACGTTCCGCCGATAAAGCACGCGGCAATCGCGTCCAGTTCGCCCATCGAGCCCGCCGACGGCGAACCCGCGGCCAGGCGCGCCGTGTTCACGATGCCGGCGAACGCGCACATCAATCCCATCAGCGCGAAAATGGCGAGCTTCACGCGATTCGTGTTGACACCGGACAGGCGCGTCGCTTCGAGATTCGATCCGACTGCGTAAATGCGTCGGCCAAAGACGGTTTGCGTGGCGACCCAGGTAAAGATGCCGAGCAACGCGAGCAGCAGAAGAACGGGCACCGGAATGCCGCCGTAACGATCGAGCGTCGCCACGAAGCCCGCGAGAATCGCGCCCGCGCCGACCACTTTTGCAACGTCCTGCCAGACCGGCACCACGCTCAACTGATAGCGCTCGCGATTGCGGCGCTGACGTATCGTCAGAAACGCGAGCAATAGAAACAGCACGACGGCAAGCGTATCGCCGGCCAGTTTCGGCAGATAGCCCTGGCCGACGAACACGAAACTGTCGGAGACCGGCGCGATGGTCGAACCGCCTGTCACGCCGAGCAGAATGCCGCGATACGCGAGCATGCCGCCGAGACCGACAATGAACGAAGGCACGCGCCGGTATGTCGACCACCATCCGTTGAAGAGGCCGACGAGCACGCCGAGCAGCATCACGGCGGGCAACGTGACGCCTATCGGCCAGTGACGGTTGACGTCGAGTATCGCGGCCACGCCGCCGAGCAAACCGAGCAGCGATCCGACCGACAGATCGATCTCGCCCGCGATGATCACGAACACCATGCCGCACGCGAGCATGCCGGTGATCGACATCTGCCGCAGCAGGTTCGACAGATTGCGCGGCGTCACGAAGGCGCCGTGCGTGAGCACCGAAAAGAAAATCCAGATGGCGGCCACGGCAATCAGCAGCGCGAGAATCTTGTAGCGCGCGAACAGTTGCTGAACGCGTTGCGGACCGCCGAATGCGCCTCGCGGCGCAGTATTGTCGGCGCGTTGGGAAGTAACGTCGGGCGTCATGCTGCACTCGCTGCGGTTGGGTTCGGGACTCGCTGCACGGGACGGATCGCGGCGCTGAGAATGTCTTCCTGCGTGAGGCCGTCGTTGACGAAATCGCCGCGCAATTCGCCCTCGCCGATCACGAGCACGCGGTCGCTAATGCCGAGTACTTCCGGCAATTCGGACGACACCATCACGATCGACATGCCGCGCTGCGCCAGTTGAAAAATGAGTTTGTAGATTTCGAATTTCGCGCCGACGTCGACGCCTCGTGTGGGTTCGTCGAGAATCAGCACTTTGGGATCGGTCAGCAACATGCGCGTGAGCACGGCTTTCTGCTGATTGCCGCCGGAAAGGCTCGCTATCGACAACATCGGATGAGCGGCGCGCACGGAAAGCCGCTTCATTTCCGTATGAATCGTGTCTAGCTCGGCCGCCGAATCGATGCGTCCACCCGATGCAAAGCGCTGCAGCACCGCGAGCGTGATGTTGTGGCCGACGCTCAGGCCCGGCACGATGCCGTGGCGCTTGCGATCTTCCGGCACCATGCCGATGCCCGCGCGAATCGCATCGATAGGCGCGCGAATTTTCACGGGCTTGCCTTCCATGACGACCGTCGCTTCGCTCGTGCCGGGATAGGCGCCGAAAATCGCCTGCATCAATTCCGTGCGCCCCGCGCCGACGAGCCCGGCCACACCGAGAATTTCGCCGCGCCGCAACGCGAACGACACATCGTTCACGCGCTTGCGGCGCGGATTCGTCACGTCGAAACAGGTGACGTTGCGCGCTTCGAAAACGACGTCGCCAATCGGATGCGGTTCGCGCGGGAACAGGTTCTTGATCTCGCGTCCGACCATTAGCGAAATGATGCGGTCTGTCGTCAACGCGTGCATGGGCTCGGTGGCGACATGGCGTCCGTCGCGAATCACGCTGATCGTGTCGCAAACGGCGGCGACTTCGTCGAGCTTGTGCGAGATGTAGACACAGGCCACGCCGCGCCGCTTCAGATCGCGCACGATGTCCAGCAGAATGGCGATCTCCGAGGAAGTAAGCGACGACGACGGTTCATCCAGAATCAGCAGCTTCGCGCGCTTATTGAGCGCCTTCGCAATCTCGATCAACTGCTGATGGCCGCCGCCGTAGTTCATCACCGGTTGCGCCGCATTGATGCCCTGAATGCCGAGCTCGCGCAGCAATTCGTCCGCGCGTTGATACATCGCGGCGTAATTCATGCGGCCGCCGGGCAGCGTGATTTCATTGCCGAGAAAAATGTTCTCGGCCACAGACAATTCGGGCACCAGCATCAATTCCTGGTGAATGATGATGATGCCGGCGCGCTCGGTGTCGCGTATGCCCGCTGCTTTCAGCGGCGTGCCTTCCCAGGCTATTTCGCCATCCCACGTACCGTGCGGATATACGCCGGACAGTACTTTCATCAGCGTCGATTTGCCTGCGCCGTTTTCGCCGCACAAGCCGACGCACTCGCCCGGCGCGACCGTCAGGTCGATTCCGTCGAGTGCTTTCACGCCTGAAAATGCCTTGACGATGCCGCGCATCGTCAGTAACGGTTGCGTCATTCGCTATGCCTCGCTGCAAGGCGCGCGATCGCGCCGATACGCGACAGCCGTATCGGCGCAAACCGCGCGCGCGTTACGCTCATTGGCTCGCGAGCTGGGCCTGGGTATAGAAGCCGTCCTTGACGACTACATCGACGTTGCTCTTGGTGAGCAACGTGGGCTGCAGCAGCACCGTGTCGACTTTCTTCTTGCCGTTGTCGTACTGCGCGTTAAACGCGGGCTTCTCGCCCTTCGCCAATGCAACCGAGAGCTTGGCGGCTTCGCCGGCAATCAGCTTCAACGGCTTGTAGACCGTCATGGTCTGCGTGCCCGCAATCACGCGCTTGACCGCGGCGAGGTCCGCGTCCTGACCCGACACCGGCACCTTGCCCGCCATGTGCTGCGCGGCGAGCGCCTGGATCGCGCCGCCTGCCGTGCCGTCGTTCGACGCGACGATGGCGTCGATCTTGTTGTTGTTCGCGGTCAGCGCGTCTTCGACGATGCGCAGCGCCGTGGATGCGCTCCACTCCGGCACCCACTGCTGGCCCACCACTTTGATGTCGCCCTTGTCGATGGCGGGCTTGAGTACCTTCAACTGGCCTTCGCGCAGCATCTTCGCGTTGTTGTCGGTCGGTGCACCGCCGAGCAGGAAGTAGTTGCCCTTCGGTTGTGCGTTAAACACGCCTTGTGCCTGCAATTCGCCGACCTTTTCGTTATCGAACGAGATATAGCCGTCCACGTCGGCGTCCAGAATCAGGCGGTCATACGACACGACCTTGATCCCCGCTTTCTTCGCTTCGGCCACGACGTTGCCAAGCGTCTTCGAATTGAACGGCACGATCACGATCACATCCACGCCGCGCGAGATGAGGTTCTCGATCTGCGAGATTTGCCGCGCCTCGCTGGCGTCGGCGGATTGCACGGATACTTTCGCACCGAGCTTTTCCGCGGCGGCGACGAAATAGTCGCGATCGCGCGACCAGCGCTCGACGCGCAGGTCGTCGATACAGAAGCCGATTTCAGGGTGATCCTTGCTTGCGTGCGCAAGCGGCGCGATAAGCGAAAGGCTCGCCAACACCGCTCCACATACGAGCGAACTCAATACAGTACGACGCGTTGCGAATTTCATCTCTGTCTCCTTCTTCTGATAGCCGGAATTCCGGATTGGACGGCCTGCGCTGCGAGCCGCAGGTCCGGACAAGCGACAACCCAAAGCTTCTTTTTATGCGCGCGAGTTGCACCCGCGCGCTTTTCTTCATTTGCAACGATGATGCCCTTTAGCGTCCGCTATAAATAGCCTGATTCACGATGTTTTCCATGCGCTCCTGGTGGCCGCTTGCATGCTGCGGATTGAGATCGCGCGACAGTGCGTCTGCGGCGAGTGTCGACAGCGAATAGTCGCCGGAAAGAATCTTGCGGCCAAAATCGGCGTCCCAACCGGCATAACGCTCACGCTTGAATTGACCAAGGCGGTCGTTTTCAATCAATACGGCCGCGCGTTCGACGGCGAGCGCGAGGTTATCGATTGCGCCAACGTGGCCGTAAAAGAGATCCTCCGGATCGACGCTTTGCCGCCGCACTTTCGAGTCGAAGTTCATGCCGCCTGTCGTGAAGCCGCCGTGGCCCAGGATTTCGTAGAAGGCGAGCGTCAGTTCTTCCACGCTATTGGGGAATTGATCCGTGTCCCAGCCGTTTTGCGGGTCGCCGCGATTGGCGTCGACGCTGCCGAAAATACCGAGCGCATAGGCCGTCGCGATCTCGTGATGAAACGAGTGGCCCGCAAGCGTCGCATGATTCGCCTCGATATTCACGCGAATTTCTTTCTCGAGACCGTATTGCAGCAAAAAGCCGTGGACGGTTGCGACATCGTAATCGTATTGATGCTTGGTCGGCTCTTGCGGCTTAGGCTCGATCAACAGAGAACCTTTGAAGCCGATCTTGTGTGCGTGGTCCACGACCATATGCAGGAAGCGCGCGAGTTGATCGCGCTCGCGCACGAGGTCCGTGTTAAGCAGCGTGTCGTACCCTTCGCGCCCGCCCCACAATACATAGTTATCGCCTCCGAGCCGCTGCGTCGCGTCGAGCGCATGGCGCACCTGGGTCGCGGCAAACGCGAAGATGTCCGGGTTGGGACTCGTCGCGGCGCCGGCCGCATAACGCGGATGCGAAAACAGATTGGCCGTGCCCCATAGCAGTTTGATACCCGTGTCCTGCTGCTTGCGCGCGAGGTAGTCCACTATGCGGGAAAAGTTCTCGCTGTATTCCTTCAGGTTCGCACCTTCGGGTGCAACGTCGGTGTCGTGGAAAGTGTAGTACGGCGTGCCGAGCTTCGAGAAGAATTCAAAGGCGGCGTCTGCTTTCAGATGCGCCATTTCCATCGCGTCGCCCGGTTGCTGCCAGGGGCGCTTGAAGGTGCCCTGCCCGAAAATATCGACGCCCGGCCACACAAACGTATGCCAGTAACACACCGCTATCCGCAGATGTTCTTCGAGCGTTTTGCCGAGTACCTTTTTGCTTTTATCGTAGTGGCGGTACGCAAGCGGATTGTCCGATTGCGGGCCTTCATAACGGATCTCGGGAATATGTTCGAAGTAGGACATCAGCGTCTCCTTCCCATCTAAAGGGATTATGTTGCACCGCAACCCGTGCGACGTGGCCGGGGCGGTCGATAAGGTGACGCCATGCTGCCGCTTGCCGGAGGCATCGGCAATTGCGAAATTGCGCAGTGTGCTTGATGTTTCTTACCGCCCGCCATTTTGTTTGCCCCCGCGCGCTATTGGCGGCCTAGAATAACCGGACGCTTAAAAATACGGATTCAAAGGAGACAAAGGTTGTGCGGGTTTCAACGTCCGCCTGCCGCTCACCGCCATGACCCGTCCGCAAACACCACAGACGACGCATCGAATCGCGCTGCTCTTCAACGCGAACAAGGTCTACGACCGCGAGATCATTACCGGCATCGGCAACTACTTGCTGTCCACGCGCGTGGCGTGGGACCTCTTTCTGGAAGACGACTTTCGTTGCCGGTTGACGGGCATCGAGCGCTTCGACGGCGACGGCATCATCGCGGATTTCGACGATCCTGCCGTAAGCGAAGCACTGCGCGATTGTCCATTGCCGGTGGTCGCAGTGGGGTCGTCATTCGAGGACCCGGCGCAATATCCCCCGGATTTACCCTATATCGCAACGGACAACAGCAAGCTCGTCTCGCTCGCGTACACGCATCTGATTGGCGCGGGCCTCGAACACTTTGCGCTATACAGCCTGCCGCAGGCGCAAGAAAACCGCTGGGCGCAGCAGCGCGAACTTGCATTCGCACATTTGCGCAACGCGGACGGCCACAGCGCCGAACAGATTCAAGGCGAGATCTATCGCGGTCTTTCCACGAGCGCGCCTTCATGGAACCAGGCGACCGAACAACTCACCGCGTGGCTGCGCGAATTGCCGAAGCCTGTCGGCATTATTGCCGTGACCGACGCGCGTGCGCGGCATTTGCTGCAAGCGTGTCTGATTGCGGGCATTCCGGTGCCGGAAGAAGTGGCGATTATCGGTATCGACAATGATCCGCTCACGCGCACGCTCACTCGTATTCCACTTTCTTCCGTGATTCAGGGTACTGAGGAAATGGGCCGCACCGCGGCTCACCTGTTGCATCAGATGCTGCATGGCGCGCGCTTTCCTGGGCGGCGCATTCTCGTGCCGCCTGTTGGCATCAACGTACTCGAATCGACCAGGCATCAGCCGCTCGCGAGTCCCTATGTAATGCGCGCGCGGCATTTTATTCGCCAGTATGCTTGCCAGGGTATTCGCACTGAACAGGTGGCCGACTATGTCGGCGTGTCGCGTTCGTCGCTCGAAGAGTACTTTCGACGCGAGCGCAAGTGCACGGTGCATCAGGAGATCTTGCGCCACAAGCTCGATGTCGCGAAAGCGCTGCTTGCAAAACGCGATGCGTCGAGCGCGGAAGTGGCAATACGTTGCGGCTTTACGTCGCTGCAATACATGTACGCCGTATTTCGTCGGGAGCTTGGGTGCACGCCACGCGAGTACCAGGAGCGCGCGAGTTTGACTCAGGCTTCGACGCCAGGCTGAACATGCCTTTACTTTTTTATTTTCTATCGACGACATGATCAGCATCGCACAACTTTCTTCCGAGCCGTGGGGCACGCTCAATGGCGGCGATCCGGTACGGCTCTTTACATTGCGTAACGCGCACGGCATGAAGGTCGCGATTAGCGATCTCGGCGCGACGCTGGTTTCGTGGCATGCGCCGGATCGCGCGGGACGTCTCGGCGATATTCTTCTCGGCCACGACACACCGGCTCAGTACTTCGCGGCCACGACTTTTATGGGCGGCCTGATTGGCCGCTGGGCGAACCGCATTGCCGACGCGCGTTTTACGCTCGACGGCATCGAATACACACTCGACCGCAATGAAGGCACGAAGCTGCTGCATGGTGGAAGCGTCGGTTTTCATCGCGCGATGTGGGATGTGAGCGAAGACAATGGGTCGCTGTTGATGCGGCTCGAGTCGCCGGAAGGCGACGCCGGTTTTCCGGGCAATGTGACCGCGCAAGTGCGCTACACGCTCGACGACGACGGCACCTTGACCATCGAATACGAGGCCATTGCCGACGCCGCGACGCCGCTCAATCTCACGAGTCATGGCTATTTCAACCTGACGGGCCGCGCGGGTGCCGATATTCGCGGACATATGCTGTCAATCGACGCGGACCGGTTCTTCGAAGTCGACGCAGCGATGATCCCTTCGAAGCTCGCCGACGTAGCGGGCAACGCATTCGACTTCCGGCAAAGCGCGCCGATCGGCGCACGCCTTGAATGGCCGCACGCGCAACTCGTGCAAGCGGGCGGATTCGATCATTGCTACGTGTTGCGCGATGCACCTGGCGGCGCAGGCAAGGTGCGAGAAGTCGCGTGTCTTTACGACCCCGGCAGCGGCCGCGAACTGACCGTGTCGACGGATCAGCGCGGCTTGCAGTTTTATAGCGGCAACTTTCTAAAAGGCGATGCAGGACGCGGCGGAGCTCGCTATCAGACACATGCGGGACTGTGTCTGGAAGCGGGCGGCTTTCCGAACCAGGTCAACATGCCGGAGGAACAGAATGACGTGATCCTGCGACCCGGCGACACGTACCGGCAAGTGACTGCGTATCGCGTGGGTGTGCGCGAAGGCGTGTGACAAAACGCCTTCATTTGCAGTCGCTGGGATTACAGCACGCCGACTTATCAATTGCTGCAAGAGTGAATTACTGCATTGGGGGTTTGCCCTCGAATAACCGCTTCCTACAATCCGCGCATGGTGCCGACGATCCACAGCGGCATCGGACGACACCATTCCCGGAGGGAAGCATCATGAACACGCTGATCAAGGCAGTGACTCTTGCTGTTGCGCTGGCCGCGCCAGTTGCATCGTTTGCACAATTGGAACAGCCGCTCACGCGCGCGGAAGTGAAGGCTCAGTTAAAGCAGATCGAACAGGCCGGTTATAACCCGGCGGCTGCAGTGGATGCCAATTATCCCGCCGATATCCAAGCGGCCGAGGCTCGCGTTGCCGCACAGAACGCAATGGCTCAGAGCGACACGACCGGTTACGGATCGACGGCAACGGGATCGTCGCAAACGGGAGCGGCCGCGCCGGCTCAGTGACAACCGCTTTTCCGTAGATACGACATCGCACAGATTCGCTTTAAGATGACCGCTCGAAACGAGGAGCGGTCATGGGATCAACCGTCAAGAATTCATTGCTGTGGGTGTTCGAGCCTATCGAGGACGACCCCGGTTTCATGAGGAAGCGCTTATTCGGCTTTGAAGCAGCTTATGTCGATGGCTTGCTTTGTCTTTCGGTCGGCAATGGCGAAGAGCCGTGGAATGGATTGCTGGTATGTACATCGCGCGATCGACACGCAGATCTTATTCGCGAGTTCCCTGAGTTGGCACCGCATCCTGTACTCGGCAAGTGGCTTTATTTGTCGCAGACGCATGGAGAGTTTGAAGCGCTGGCGGGCGCGGTGGTTGAAGTAGTCAGAAGGCGGGACTCGCGTGTCGGCGTCGAGCCCGCGGCAAGAAAGAAGAGCGCGAAAAAGAATCGCTTCGTCTGACGGCACGCGATCGACATCTCGCGATGGGTCCCATCGTCACCTACCACACGAAGATAAACGGAAAGCACCCGCTTGCGCAGTACGGCGAGTTTTATGGCAACCGCGACGGTTGCTTTTTGATCCAATCAGACGCGGGCGTGCACGCTCGTCGCGACAACTCATTCGCGCGCGGCGACTCAATCTTTCGCCTGCGCGTTTCCAATCAGAAAGGCAACGACTAAGCACCAGCGCCGTCGCCGGTTTGCGACGAGCGCCGCGTCGGCATGCTCAGCCACGGCGAATGTTATTATCGGAAACACGCAATACAATCGCCCTTCAGCAGCAAACAAAGCAGCAACTCATGGACACGCACATCACGAAGCCCGCCGAACCCTTGACGACCGATCTGGGCCGTCGCGTACGCGCCGCCCGTCAGTCGCAAGACCTGACGCTCGAAACCGCGAGCCGCCTGTGCGGCGTCTCACGCTCGACGCTCTCGAAAGTCGAAAACGGCCTCATGTCCCCGACTTTCGACGTGCTGCAAAAAATCGTCCTTGGACTGAAGATCGAAATCGGCGAATTGTTTGGCTCTGCGCCGAAGATCAGCGCAAATGGGCGCCGCGCACTCACGCGCAAAGGCGAAGGACAGCGCCACGCATATCGCGGCTATCAAATGGAACTGCTCGCGACCGATCTCGCGCACAAAGCCATGCTGCCGTTTCGCATCCGCATTTCGGCGCACACGCTCGATGCGTTCGACGACTGGGGCCGCCACGAAGGCGAAGAGTTTCTCTACGTGATTAGCGGCAGCGTGTGCCTCTATTCCGAGTTGTATGCGCCGACGCATCTGAACGCCGGCGACAGTCTCTACTTCGACAGCCGCACCGGCCACGCCGCCGTGTCGACGAGTGAAGAGGATGCCGAAGTATTATGGATGGCGACAAGCGCCGACATTCCGCAAGCACCCGCAATAGACGAATCGCCCCGGAAATAGCGCGACGTCTCAAGCGTTCGCTTGTCCTCGCGCCTGTGCGAGCGCACTGAGATTGCCTTCGCCGAAACCATGATGTCCCTTGCGCTGAACGATCTCGAAGAAAATCTCGCCGGGTCCGCGGCGCACGAAAGTCTGGAAAAACAGTAGCGGTATACCGTCCGCGCCAATCTCTCCATCCACGAGAACATGCGTGCGCTTCAGGCGCTCGACGTCGAGTCCATGTCCCGGCAAACGCGCGTCCAGTTGCTCGTAATAGCGCGGCGGCGGCTCGACAAATTGCACACCGTTGGCAAGCAACTGCTCGACGCAAGCGAAGATGTCGTCGGTTGCAAGTGCAATGTGCTGCACGCCCTCTCCCGGATGATCGGGCAAGTATTCGTGCATCAGGTTCGTACGGCGCGTGCCTTCCTCGTAAAGCGGAATGCGGATCCCGCCGCACGGCGACACCATCACACGCGATTCCGCCGACACATGCCAATTCGCGTGCAGTTCGTGAATCTCGCGGAAATTGAGCAGATCGCGATAGAAGTCGAGCCACTCCTGCATGCGGCCTTCGCCGACCGTTTGCGTCAAGTGATCCACTGCGACGAGGCCGGTGCCCGCATGGCTCAGATCCGCCTGCGCGGTGTCGATCTGGATCGGACGGAAGTCGATGTCGAAGATGGAAATATCGCCAAGCCCGCCGCGCTGGCCGCCGCGTCCGCGCCAACGGTCGACAAAGTAAATGTGTGAATCGCCAATGCCCTGAATGGCCGGAATCAGCAACTCGCCGGCGCCGATTCGCTCGCCTTCGAACGCCCACGCGCCGAGTTCGATTGCGCGGTCGAAAGCGCGCTGCGCATCGGCCACGCGAATGCCGATTGCGCAAATGCCGGCGCCGTACTCTTCGGCGTAGCGCGCGGCGAACGAATCCGGCTCCGCGTTGATCAGGAAATTCATTTCGCCCTGCCGGTATAGCGTGACGTCCTTGCTGATGTGGCGCGCAATCGCCTTGAAGCCGAGTCTGACGAACGTGTCGCCGAGCGCCTGCGGATCGCGCGAGGCGAACTCCACGAATTCGATGCCGGCCGTGCCGAGCGGATTGTGCTCAGGCGCCGACACAGCGCGAAGCGCGGCCTCTGGAGTGGGCAAGTCGCTGGGCATGGCAATCTCCTTGTACTGTGTTTCGACGCTGTTTTCTGTGCAAGCTTTTGCTGAACTCGCAGTGTGACACTGCGTGGGCGATGTGATGCAACCGCGCGCGGTCGTCGACGGCTTTCGCACCGTGTTTTTACACCGGCTCGCGCCTGGTTCGCAACTTGAATTTGTACTGGATGGTTCACAAACACCGTGAGTCGGGCGCTCGAATATCCGGTGCTCCGGTGAGCGCAATGAGCCTGAAACGCCAACTCTGTTACTTCGCCGCCGCCGTGCGGCGCATCCGCTTGCGCAAAGGCTTGCTCGCCGGTTTGCCGCCGCTCGCCGCCATCCGCGATTGCGCGACCTCTCGCACCGCGTCGATAAACGCCCGTCCCACTGGCGAAGGCTGCGTGTCCGAGCGCCGGATCAGACCGACCGGTTCGTCGGTGCCCGCAAACGGCAACGGCAAACGCACGAACATGCCGTGCGCCAACTCGTACTCCACTGCACTCAGCGGCACGAACCAGACGGCGTCGTTCTCGAGCGTCAATGCACGCCCCGTCGACACCGACAACACTTCGACAAACGCGGACAACGGCAGCACGCCCCATGCGCTCAGCAGACTGTCCGCCGACTGCCGGATCAGCGTGCCGAACGGCGGCAACACCACCGGGAAATCCTGCAACGCGGCGGACGGCAACCCCGGCGTGTCGCCGAGCGGATGCCCCGCCCGCACGACGGCGATCAGCGGTTCGCTGAACAACTGCTCGAAGCTCAGGCCGACCATGCGCTCAGGGTCGGCGAGCCGGCCGACTGCGAATTCAATCGTGCCCGCTTTCAGGCGCTCGAGCAATTCGGGGTTAGCGCCGGTTGCCAGACGCACGATCACGCGTGGCCAGAGCGACGCGAAGCGCTTGAGGACCGGCGGCATCAGCGCGGCGGCGACGGTCGGAAGAATCCCAACTTCGAGCGTGGCCGCGGCGGCGCCTTCGGCGCGCGAAAGCAGATCGACGCCTTGCCGCAATGCGCTGACGCAGGCGCTCGCGTGCGGCATGAAGAGTTGCCCTTCGCGCGTCGGCACGGCGCCGTGACGGCCCCGTTCGAACAGTTTCACGCCGAGAATGGCTTCGAGTTCCGCGACCGTCTTGGAGACGGCGGGCTGGGTGATCGACAGGCTGTCAGCCGCCCGCTGGACGCTGCCGAACTGGGCCACGGCCAGAAAGCATTGAAGATGACGGAATTTGACGCGACTGTCCGCGAGGCTGCGTTGCATAACGGCAGGTTATACGAAAAACGCCAAAACGTCATTTTTCATAACCGGACAGTTTGGATAAAGTGGCCTTATAAGCTCTATCCCACAATTGCCGAAGGAGACATCGATGGACGATTCCTTTCTCAGCGCGCGCGATTTCGCGTCGCATCCCGAGTACATTTATCCCGGCTACGGTTCGTCGGTTAAACGCGGTCCCACGCGTCCGCTGATTCCGTTGAAGGAAAAGCTGCGCGATCAGCGCGTGCCCGTCTACGGCACCGAAGACCTCGGCGCGCTCGACAACGATCTGACCCGCAACGCCGTGCGTAATGGCGAGCCACTTGGCGAACGTATCATCGTGACGGGCCGTGTGCTCGACGAGGGCGGCCGGCCGGTGCGCAACACGCTCGTCGAAATCTGGCAGGCGAACGCGGCGGGCCGTTACGTGCACAAGGTCGATCAGCACGACGCGCCGCTCGATCCGAATTTTCTCGGCGCGGGCCGCTGCATCACCGATAACGAAGGCCGTTATCGCTTTCTGACGATCAAACCCGGCGCGTATCCGTGGGGCAATCATCCGAATGCATGGCGCCCGAATCACATCCACTTCTCGCTGTTCGGCGAGCATTTCGGTTCGCGCCTCGTCACGCAAATGTATTTTCCGGGCGACCCGCTGCTGGCGTTCGATCCGATCTTCCAGGGCACGCCGGAGCATGCGCGTGACCGGCTGATAGCCAACTTCTCGCTCGACACGACGCAAGAGTCGTACGCGCTCGGCTACGACTTCGACATCGTGCTGCGCGGCCGCAACGAAACTCCGATGGAGCGCTAAGCCATGACCACTCTCAAGCAAACGCCCTCGCAGACGGTCGGACCGTACTTCGCGTACGGCCTGTGCCCGCAGCAATACGATTTCGACTTCAAGAGCCTGTTCACGCCGGTTCTCGCGGACCGCGAGGCGGCCGGCGAGCACATCACGATCGTGGGCCAGGTGTTCGACGGCGACGGCAACGTGATTGGCGATGCGATGCTCGAAGTGTCGCAAGTGGACGCGGACGGGCACTACCCCGAATCGCGCGACGAAATCCTGAAGACCGGTTTTCGCGGCTTTGCCCGCGTCGGCACGGGCACGGACCCGCACAAGCGCTTTGTCGTGGAGACGATCAAGCCCGGCCGCGTGAGTGCGGACGAAGCTCCGCATCTGAACGTGATCGTCACGATGCGAGGCATGCTGCTGCACACGTTCACACGCATTTATTTCGAGGACGAAGCGAATGCCAATGAACGCGATCCGGTACTGGCAGCGGTTCCGGCCGATCGCCGCGATACGCTGATCGCGCGGCGCGACGCGAATACGGCGAACGTGTATCGCTTCGACATCCACATGCAGGGCGACAAGGAAACGGTTTTTTTCGACCTGTGACGCGGAATCCCTACACTTTCATATAGCTTTCGCCTACACTGAAAGCGATCCGTCAAGCGACTGGATCGCGAAACTCCGAGTAGTTGAGCCCGCCTTAGTGCGGGCTTTTTTTGCGTCCGCTGAAAATGCAGGCTCGATCTGCAGGCTTGATCATCACAACGAGCAACGCAGCCAGCGGCGGATTCTGATCACGTCCGCAATATGATCGTGCGGACCTGGCGCGCCGAGCACGACAATGTCGATCGGCCTGCCGTGCACGATCATTCGCACGACAACGCAGTGTCCCGCCTCGTTAATGAAGCCGGTTTTCTGCAATACGATCGACCGGTCGCCGCTTCTCACCAGCGCATTCGAGTTGTGACAACTCAAACGCGCGCGCGGACCGCCAGGAAATACCCATTGATCGCGATCGGTCGAATACGCGCGAATCAGCGGATAGCGGCTGGCGGCCGCCACGAGCCGAGCCAAGTCGCGCGCCGTCGACACGTTATGCGGCGACAAGCCCGTGCCGTTTACAAACGACGTATGACGCATGCCGAGCGCGCGCGCCTTGGCGTTCATCGCGGCCACGAAGCCCGGTCTGCCGCCGGCGTAATCGCGGCTCAACGCGGCAGCCGCGCGATTTTCCGACGACATCAGCGCAATGTGCAGCATGTCGTGGCGCGACAAAACCGAGCCGACGCTCAGACGCGAACCTGTGAACTTGTCGAAATCCTGATCTTGGACGGTGACGTTCAGCGGTGCATCGAGTGCGTGCCGTGTGTCGAGCGCGACGACGGCCGTCATTAGTTTGGATACCGAAGCAATCGGCATCACGCGATCGGCCTGCTTTTCGGTGAGCACGGTTTGCGTTCGTTCGTCGACCACGAAGATCGAACGCGCGCGCAGCAATGCGCGAGACTTTGGCGTATATCCGCAGCGGGGCAGCAGGCGGAGCCCCGCATGGGCCCCATGTGCGGTATTCATCGATGTACGCGATGCGGGTTCTCGAGGCTGCCGGTTGCGATGCGCGGTCACTCCGGCAGTACGCCGTCCATTGCGCGGCTCGCGCGCAATGCGTGCGGCGTGGCGGCGCGATTTCGGCGCGAGCTTGCTTGCGTGCATGGAACGCTCGTCGTCGGTGACATGCTTGCGCCTGTGCGCCTTGCGCGTGGCAACCTTGTTCGCTTTGCCGGCGCTTCGCGCTTTGGCCTTCGACGTATGCCGCGCGGGCGGCGAGATATGACGGCTCACGCGAACCGACGCATGCCGAACAGGCTCGTGAGTCGCGCCGAAGGTCCAGCCGACGTTCAGGCACAACAGGCCGAGCACGACGACATAACGGAGCCACGCAGCAAAACGGAATTCAGGGAATGACGATGAAGGAGTGGGTCGACGGTACGGCATGCAGCTTCCAGTTCTGTGCCGCGCGCGCCCGCGATGAAGAACTGCAGCGGAGCGCGTGGCCGGCAACGACCCGGGGATGTTAAGGGAGATCGCGCACACGATCAACGGCAAATGTCCGCGCCGGTTAATCGCAAGCGACGTCGATGCCGCGACGGCATTGCTCGCGCTTAGCAGCGAAAGTGGTCGATGTTCTGTCCGGCGTAAATGGCGCGCGCGAGCCAGTCGGGCTTGTCGCCGTGGCCGTCCCACGTATTGCCGAACGCGTCGCGATACATGACCGCGCGCGTCGCGGCGGCGTCTACCGCTATCGACTCGCCGAGCGCTTCGATCGTGATGCCGTATTCGTCCATGCGCCGGCGTATCCACGCGATCAGGCGCTCACGCGCATTCCCGTCGAGGTCGAACAGCCGTTGTTGTTCTTCTCGCTCTTTCATCATGACCGGTTGCAGCTAATAATGTTTGTGATGGAAATAAAATGGCTTGGCTAAAAGAACGCGAAGCCTATGCGCTATTCACGCATGATTGAGATGAGCCGCGTGCAATTGAGCTTGCAATGCCTCTCCCGATGCGCAAAGAAACGCATCTGGAAATCATGCCCAGCAAGTCTCGGATTTAAGGGGAATTCGCCGCTACTGCTCGAATCGCACACCGCATGGGCGGTATCCCGAAGCATCTTCAGCGTATGAAACCAATTCTAGCATTCAAACAATTCTGCTTGCAGCCAGCGTGTACTTCTTTGCATTGCGCGGCGCTTATTGTTTATTGCATTGTGAATATCGCCGATGTGAAACCGATTCAACAAAGCAGAAGCGGCACGCTCACGCCCGTGCTATGTTTCGGCACATCGTCTGTTCATACCCAATAGAAACGCACAGGAGACACTATCATGCCTGCCTCAACCGCCATCCTCACTATTCTCGCGGCGCTGCTGTTAGGCGCAATGAGTCCGGGACCGAGTTTCGTCATCGTCGCGCGCAATGCGATTGGTCTGTCGCGCGGCGACGGTCTGGCAACGGCGCTCGGCATGGGCATCGGCGGCGTGTTTTTTAGCGGCATTGCACTGCTCGGCTTATACACGTTGCTGGCGACCGTCGAATGGCTTTATATCGGCCTGAAAGTGGCCGGCGGCCTGTACCTCATTTATCTGGCCTCGAAGATCTGGCGCGGCGCCGCCAAACCGCTTGCGTTCGACGCGACGCAAAGCGTACCGACCAATCCACGTCGATCTTTCTGGATCGGTCTCAGCACGCAACTCAGCAATCCCAAGACAGCGGTTTATTACGGCAGTATTTTCGCGGCGCTTTTGCCGCAGCATCCGCCGCTCTGGTGTTATTTCGCGTTGCCGCCCGCCATCTTCGCCATCGAAGCGGGCTGGTACACGATCGTCGCCTTGTGCTTTTCGAGCAAGCGCCCGCGCGAAATCTATCTGCAGTGGAAAGCGTGGATCGATCGCATCGCCGCAAGCGCCGTCGCGGCACTCGGCTTGCGTTTGATCGTGACCGCGCACAAGATCGGCATCTGACATTGTGCGGACCAACGGCTTTGCTCGTATCGACGAAAAGCCGTTGGCCGCGAACAGGACGGCTATCAGGGCGGCATTGCCAGGCCGCGGCGGGCTGCGAGCGAACGACTGTCGAACAACTCCCCAACGATAGTTACAAGATAAGTGTTGACGCCGGTATGCCCCAGCGGTTACTGTTGCATCCGAAGTTCAAGAAGTTCGATTGCTGTTCATCAATGTCTCGCTCCCTCAGCGGTATTCGTTGTCCTCTCCCTCCTTGACGCTTCAGCCGCTCTTTCGCAAGAGCATATTTTCTATTTCTTTCCTCAAGGATTCTTCATGGATACCGGTACCGTTAAGTGGTTCAACGACAGCAAAGGCTTTGGCTTCATCACCCCGGACAAGGGCGGCGACGACCTGTTCGCGCACTTCTCCGAAATCAGCGGCAACGGCTTCAAGACGCTCGCTGAAAACCAGAAGGTGAGCTTCGAAACCAAGCAAGGCCCGAAGGGTCTGCAAGCGGCCAACATCACGCCGCTCTAAGCAAAGTTTGAAGGGCTCGGTGTCCGGCAACGGACATCGGGCTGCAGCGACATCCTCGCGGAGCTTCGTCTCCCACAGTTGGCGCGCGATCGCTTCAGAGTTGCAGCTATGTCGGCAACTCGCTCGAGCGCCAAACGCCTCGTTGCACCTCATTCCCCTTTCGGCTTCAACGCCCTTTTAGCTTTCCGGCTGCGTACTGATTCGGCTCGCAATGGCTTTGAATCGGCTCGTCCGCGCGACTCAATGACAGTTCGCATGGCGGCCGCGCACCCGTACATTATTAAAATACAAATGCAAAACAAACATATTCATCATTACAACGGCTATGCCGTTCAACCTTCGGCGCACCGTCTGCCCGATGGCACCTTCTCGTCCAACCTGCTGCTCGAACGCGCTGACAGCGCGCGCGCGGATGGCCTCTACCAGTTCTATTCGCTCGACTACTTCGCCGACGAAGAACAGGCATTGGAGCATTCCGCACGTTGGGCACGCGAGTGGGTCGATACGCGCGGTTGACGCCACGATAAGCGCGCGAAGTCAGAAGCTCTGATCTATTGCCGCTTATCGTCAAAGCACAGGCCAGAACGGCCACGCTTTTCCTGCCCAATTTATCGGCACGCGGATAAAGAATCCGCTTCGACAGCCGTTATGCGAACTATGGCGCGGCCTCGCCCGCGCTCCCTATTTCGCGCTCAACGCACTGTCGAATCCGATAAATGAACCGTCTGACACTAAAACAGAAGTTGTGGGTGCCCCTGCTGCTTTGCTGGGTAGCGCTGCTGATCGTGACCGTCGTCAACGCGCTCGAAGCGCGTAGCGCACAAATGGACGCGCGTCGCTCGGCGCTTGCCGACGTCACGGACATGGCGGCGTCGATCGTCGCGGACTACGCGAAGCAGGCGGACGCCGGCAAGCTTTCCGTCGACGACGCGAAGCAGCAGGCCATTGCCCGCGTGACGGCACAGCGTTATGGCAAATCGGGCTACGTGACGATCGTGCGCAGCGACTCCGTAATGGTCGCTCATCCGATGAGCCCGCAGCTCAACGGCAAGGACATGAGCGGCTTTCGCGACGCCAAGGGCACCGCGCTCTATCACGACATCGCAGCGGCGGGCGGCTCGTCGGCCGGCTCGGGCTACCTGCGTTACTGGTGGCCAAAACCCGGCGAGACCAAACCCAGCGAAAAGATCGGCTACGTGAAGCGCTTTGCGCCGTGGAACTGGGACTTCATCGCCGGCGCCTATATGGACGACATTCAGGCGCAGTTCTACGAGACGCTGCTGCGCTCGGGCGGCATGCTGCTCGTACTCGGCGTGCTCGTGTCGTTCGTCGCGTCGCGCGTGGTGCGCAATGTCTCGCATTCGATTGGCGGCGAGCCGTCCGCGGCGGCGCAGATCGCCATGCGCATCGCTCGCGGCGACCTCGCGACGCCTATCGACTTGCGTCGCGACGATACCTCCAGCCTGCTCTTCTCACTGCGCGAGATGCGCGATCAGCTCGCGGCCACCGTCGCGCGCATCAAGAATTCGGCCGAGACGATCACGGTTGCTTCCAAGGAAATCGCCGCGGGCAATCTGGATCTGTCCAGCCGCACCGAAGAACAGGCGGCGTCGTTGCAGCAAACCGCCGCCAGCATGGATGAACTCACCAAAACTGTCACGCAGAACGCGGACAACGCGGCGACCGCCTCCGAACTCGCGAAAGACGCGTCGAGCATCGCGGCGCGCGGCGGCGAGGTTGTCAACGACGTCGTCGAGAAAATGGCCGGCATTACCGATAGTTCGCGCAAGATCGGCGAGATCATCAGCGTGATCGAGGGCATTGCGTTCCAGACGAACATCCTCGCGCTCAACGCCGCGGTCGAAGCCGCGCGCGCCGGCGAAGAAGGCCGCGGTTTCGCGGTCGTCGCGGGCGAAGTGCGCAATCTCGCGCAGCGCAGCGCGACGGCGGCCAAGGAAATCAAGGTGTTGATCGACCAGTCCGTCGAGCAGGTCGGCGAAGGTTCGACGCTGGCCGGCAAGGCCGGCAGCACGATCGGCGAGGTCGTTGAGGCCGTGGGTCGCGTCACGGCGATCATGAACGAAATTTCGGCGGCGTCGAAGGAGCAAAGCTCGGGCATCGGCGAAGTGAATCTCGCGATTCGGCAGATGGACGACGTCACGCAGCGCAACGCCGCGCTTGTCGAGCAGGCCGCGGCCGCCGCAGGCTCGCTGGACGAGCAGACCGAGCGGCTGCGCGAGGCCGTCGCAGTGTTCAGGGTCGGGCAAGCCGGCTGATCTTTACCGACGACACACGCACGCCCACACGTTTCTCGCACGCATAAAAAAAGGTGCCGCGAACGGCACCTTTTTGTACAACAAGCAGCTTCTGGTGAAGCTTAGAAGCGGTGACGCAGACCGACCGTAGCAGCCGTCTGGTTCTTCGACGACGACGGAGCTTGCGTGATATCGCCGCTGTAGATCGAAGCGACACCGCCGTCGCCCATTGCGTGCTGGTACACGGCTTGAGCGTAGACGTCCGTACGACGCGACAGCGAGTAGTCAGCCTGCAGGCCGATCTGGTGGTAACGAACCGAGGTCGAGCCACCGTTTGCGGCAACGCCATAGCCCTTGCCGTCGGTGAACGTGTACGCCACGCCCAGGCCGAGAGCCGGCGTCAGGTTGTACTTGCCGTTGACTTCGTAGTTGTTAGCGCGCAGCGATTGCTGAACACCTGCAACGTTGTCGATACGCGATTGCGTCCATGCCAGACCGACAGTTGCCGGGCCGAACGAGTACGAACCTGCCGCGCCGAATTCGCGCTGACGGAAGTTGCCCGTCAAGCCTGCGAACGCGCCGTCCGAAGCGCCGCCGTTGCTAGCCGTGCCTGCTGCGTTCGTTGCGCCCGGGTTGTTCTGCTGTGCGTAAGCAGCGCCCAAACGCAGACCTTGCCACTGGTAAGCAGCGCCCAAGCTGTATTCGCGGTTGTTTGCGAATGCGCCAGCCTGGTTCGAGAAGCCGTACGTGCCGCCGAACGTGAAGCCAGCGTAGTTAGCGCTCGAGTACTTGACCGAGTTGTTGACTGCGAAGCCGCCGTTCGTGTTCAGGTTGTCGTTGTTGAACGGGTGCGCGAAGTACGTGCCGCCCCAGCTGCCCGTTGCGGTCAGCGGTGCCAGGTAGTCTTGCGCTGCGTCGTATTGACGGCCCAGCGTGACCGAACCGAATTGCGCGCTCGACAGACCGACGAATGCCTGACGGTTGAACATGCCGTTGTTGTTAGCGAAACGGCCGTTGTTGATGTTAAAGCCGCTTTCCAACGTGAAGATTGCCTTCAGGCCGCCACCCAGGTCTTCCGAACCGCGCAGACCGAAACGGCTCTGATCGATGCCGCCGCTGCCGGCTGCCCACTTCGAGTTGTGAGCAACGTTGCTCGTGTAGGTCACGCCAGCGTCCAGCAGGCCGTACAGGGTAACGCTGCTTTGTGCGTGAGCAACGGATGCGAACGATGCGGCAACCGCAACGACGATGAGACTCTTTTTCATGCGTGGGACTCCTGTTCGATAAATTTTCGTTGGGGAGCGGGACCAGCCTCGGCGGTGCACGGAGGCGCCGCCGCCCTTGACGCCGCCCCGTTCTGGGACGGCCGGGCACCCTTGAAACGAAGCGTGAGTGTAGGGGGTCACCCTAATAGCGGCGCGCGCAATTCACGCAACACGGTCTTGCCCGATCCGCAATAATCGAACGGCCGTTTCCGCTAAGTTATTGTTTTTGGAGAATTAACCGGAATAAGGGACAGGCGGGCCGACTGCCTTCGCCATAAAATATTTGCAACTTTTCAATAACTCAAGTTGCGCAAATGCAACAGGTTGTAATACGCGCGAAGCAATACGGGGAGCAGGCGGGCAATTAACCGCTCGCGGAGTCTGCTTATTAATTAAGCAGCATTGCCAGCGGGTAATGCGCGGTTAGGTTTATTTACGAATTCCGGGAACTAAATCGAATTAATACTGTCTTCTCGCGTGGATTGCCTATTAAAACCGTATCCAGTTCTCGCGCAGAAAATGAAAAGCCGCCCATTAGGCGGCTTATTGCGGTTGCGGAATGACGCCGCACTCACATTATTCGATGCTGATAAGTGAATGATAAGTGAAGCCTTCAGCACGGGCGTTGCCCGGAGGTGAACTGCGGCGCCGACCGCCGCGTGACAAACCCGGTGCTGAAAGCGGACGGCAATGCATCGAACAGCCTTCCATCTACATTAACGGCACGGCCGTTCGCCTTTTCACGAGTAGTTTCCCCAATTCCGTCGGCTGGACTCCGTGATCTAGGAGTCGTCTTCGGGCAGCCCGAGCGCGTCCTCGTCCTCCGGGGAACTGCCGGGCGCCAGCGGATCGGTGTCGGGCGGCGTGTCCGTCAACGGACGTGGCTGCTCTTCCGGCGCATCGAGCGGCTGGTTCGACGGGTCGGCAATGGGGTCGATGGTGGGATCGGTTTGCATGGTCAGCCTCCTGCGGATGGGAACATCTCCCACCCTGAGCCGCGCAACGGCTATTCCCGCTGTGTGCCGCTTCAGCGGCTTGGGCCGAAGCCCTTGATCGTCGATGTAGAAACTGCGCTTGCGCGTAGCGGAAATTTCCCGCGTCGTTGCTGCGGCGACATTCCTTTAAGGACGATCCGCGCCGGACGTCGTCGGATTATCGGCGGCGCCTGTCAGAAAAGGCTCCAGCCCAAACAGCCACGCAAAGCAGAACGTGATGCACGCCAGCAGGCTGAGTTGACGCGACGGCGCACTGTCGACGACGCCGTGCAACGGCGTGACGAGCACGGGCTGGGACTGTGAAAACTCTGTAGCGGTCTGGTCTTGTGGCATGGCGGTTCTCGTTATTTGACTTCTATCTGTGCGCCGAGCTTTAGCAAGGTGCGTGCCGCGCTTGCCACTGTTCCTATTAGCGCTCGAGGTCGGTGTTTACCCGTCAACCGCGTTTTTCGACTTGCACACACGCTCAGTGCAACACAAAATGTAAGCGCTATCATTGCGACGAATCCACCTTCGATGCGGGCGCCACCGCGTTTAAACGCCGCCCGACGACTCGTAATGTAAGCGCTAACACAACATCCGAACGTAGCAACGACTGCGGCAGCAGCAGAGCAGGAAGAGCCGCCAGAACCCCGAACCACCGCGCGCCGCCCGCGAGCACGCGCAAAACATCCACCCGCCCGGCATCGCATCGGCGCGGTCGCCCAGCAAAACCGCAAACATGAAACGGAGACGACGATCATGAGCGCAACCCCGAGCCACGAGCAGGCCCCGCCCACCATCCGCCGCGCGCAGGTCGTGGCGCTCACGCTGCTGATGGTGAGCGGCATCGTCAACTATCTGGATCGCGGGACGCTGGCCGTCGCCAATCCGTTGATCCGTCACGACATGGGCCTGTCGCTCGGGCAAATGGGCCTGCTGCTTTCCGCGTTCTCGTGGAGCTACGCGCTCTTCCAGTTGCCAGTCGGCGGACTCGTCGACCGGATCGGACCGCGCAAGCTGCTCGGCATCGGCCTGATCGTCTGGTCGCTCGCGCAGGTGGCCGGCGGCTTCGTGTCCACCTTCGGCTGGTTCGTGCTTGCGCGGATCGTGCTCGGCATCGGCGAAGCGCCGCAGTTTCCGTCGGCGGCTCGCGTGGTCAGCAACTGGTTTCCGCTGCGCGCACGCGGCAAGCCGACCGGCATCTTCAATTCTGCGTCGCCGCTCGGCACCGCGCTCGCGCCGCTTTGCCTCTCGGTGCTGGTCGTGAATTTTCACTGGCGCTGGGCGTTCATCGTGACCGGCGTCGTGGGGCTGATCGTCGCGGCCGTCTGGTTCGCGCTCTATCGCGACCCGGCGAAAGCGACGATGAGCGAAGCCGAGCGCCTCTATCTGGAAGGCGACGAAGCGGACCGCAAGTCGCAGCCGACCGTCACGTTCGCGGAATGGCGGTCGCTCTTTTCGCACGGCACGACGTGGGGCATGCTGATCGGCTTCTTCGGCTCCGTCTATCTGAACTGGGTCTACCTGACATGGCTGCCCGGCTATCTGACGATGGCGCGTCACATGAGCCTGATGCACACCGGCGTGGCCGCGTCGGTGCCGTTTTTCTGCGGCTTTCTCGGTTCGCTCACGGCCGGCTGGTTCTCCGATCTCATCACGAGCCGCAGCGCGAGCCCGGTCGCGAGCCGCCGTAATTCCGTGGTCATCGCGATGCTCGGCATGGTCGCGTTCACGATTCCGGCCGCGCTCGTGCAGAGCAATACGCTCGCGATTGTGTGCATCTCCGTGGTGATCTTTCTGGCCAACGCGGCGTCCGCCAGTTCGTGGGCGCTCGCGACAGCGGCCGCGCCGCCGAACCGCGTCGGCTCGCTCGGCGCGATCCAGAACTTCGGCGGCTTTCTCGGCGGTGCGCTCGCGCCCATCTTCACCGGCTACATCGCGCAGACCTGGTCGTTCGTGCCCGCGCTATTGACGGCCGCGGGCATCGCGTTCATCGGCGCAATGAGTTACCTGCTGCTGGTGCGCAAACCCATCGCCGACGAACCCGCCGCCAACGAACCGATGCAGGCGCCGGCATGAGCGCGCCGGACTCACGAACCCACTTCAGGAGCATCACACCATGACAAACGCGCAGCAAACTACCTCGTCAATTGAAGGCATCGTCCCGGTGATGCTGACTCCCTTCGACGACTCCGGCGCAATCGACTACCCCGGCCTCGAACGTCTGATCGAGTGGTACATCGCGAACGGATCGGATGCGCTCTTTGCAGTCGCGCAGTCGAGCGAAATGCAGTTCCTCACGCTCGCCGAGCGCGGCGCGCTGGGGCGCTTCGTCGTCGAGAAAGTCGCGGGCAGAATTCCTGTCGTGGTGTCCGGCCACATCAGCGACGATCCGGACGCGCAAGCCGAGGAACTCAACGTAGCCGCGGCCACGGGCGCGCAAGGCGTCGTGCTCGTGACCAACAGACTCGACCCCGCTCGCGAAGGAACGCAGGCATTCGCCGCGAATCTCGAGCGGCTGCTCGCGCGCCTTCCGTCGGACGTGCCGCTCGGTCTCTATGAATGTCCCGCACCCTACCGACGGCTTCTTTCGGATGACGAACTAAAGCTCTGCATCGACACCGGTCGCTTCATCATGCTGAAAGACGTAAGCTGCGATCTGCCGACGGTCAAGCGCCGCGTCGCACTTGCAGAGGGCTCGTCGCTGAAGATCCTCAACGCCAACGCGGCCATTGCGTGGGACGCGATGAAAGCCGGCTCCGCGGGCTTTAACGGCGTGTTCACGAACTTCCATCCTGACCTGTACAAATGGCTGCGCAACGACGCGGCGCAAGATCCCGCACTCGCCGAAGAACTCGCGACGTTCCTCGTGCTGGCTGCCGTCAGCGAATCGCTCGGTTATCCCGCGCTTGCGAAGATGTACCACCAGCGCATCGGCACGTTCGGCTCGATCCGCTGCCGCGTGATCGACTACGACGTGCGCGAACGGTTCTGGGCGCTGGATGCGATCCTCGACAAGATCGTCGCCGGCACCGAGCATTTTCGCGCGCGCATCGCGGCGCTCCGCTAGTACTGCGCGCGCTATGCCGCGCCATGCGTTCCATCGCCGCGATTACGCTGTGCGAAGCGCGGCGGTAAGATGGCAGGCTTCCCGCTTCGCGTTTGCTTTTCGAACTCATGTCCGACACGCCCGAGTCACCCGCTTCCACTGCCCGAACCCAGACGAACCGTGTGCGCCGCGGCACGGGCCGCACGGTGCTGTCGGACGTCGCGAAGCTCGCGGGCGTTTCGACGGCGACCGTATCGCGTGTCTATAACGAGCCCGAGAAAGTATCCGCCGCCGTGCGCGAGCGCGTCGAGCAGGCCGCCGTCACGCTCAACTGGTTTCCCAACGCCGCCGGCCGCGCGCTCGCGTCCACGCGCAGCCACATTGCCGGCATCATCATTCCCACGCTCGACGATCAGGTGTTCGCGTCGCAGGTGAGCGGCATGCAGGCCGCGTTCGCGGCGCGCGGCATTACGCTCGTGCTCGGCTGCTCGAACTACGATCCCGCGCAGGCGCTCGTGCAGGTGCGGGCGATGCTCGCGCGCGGCGCCGAGGCGATGGCCGTGGTCGGCGAAGCGCATCCACCCGAACTCTTCGACGCGTTGCGGCTCTACCGCGTGCCGTATGCGGTGACGTACGCGTATCGCAAGGAAAGCCCGCACGTTTGCATCGGTTTCGATAATTTCGCCGCCTATGTGCAGATGACCGAGCATCTGATTGGCCTCGGTCATCGCTCGTTCGCTGTGTGCATCCAACCGACGCGCGACAACGACCGCGTGCAGGCGCGCGTCGCCGGCATTCGCGCGACGCTCGAACGCCACGGCCTCGCGGTGCGGCCGGAACACATGTGCGAAGGCGAATCCACCATTGCATTCGGGCGCCGCAGTCTGCGCGCGATCTGGGAAGCGCCATGCGAACGTCCGACTGCGATCATCTGCGGCAACGATCACATTGCGCTTGGCGTGCTGCGTGAAGCGCAAGAACTCGGCATTGCGATTCCCGATGAACTCTCGGTGACGGGCTTCGACGACCTCGAAATATCCAAAGCGATTCGCCCGACGCTCACGACAATGCGTGTGGACACCTACGAAATCGGACAGCTCACCGCGCAACATCTGCTCGACGCGCTCGACGGCAAGCGGCCGCAACGCAGCCATGAAGTGCGCGCGCTGCTGCATGTGAGAGAGTCGTCGGGGCCGGCGGCTACGCGCGCGGCCGGCTAAGCACCGCCTGCCGTCACCTCGCCATACGCGCGCTTGAGCCGCGTTACGCCTTCTTCGATGTCGGCGATACCCGGCGCCGCAAACGACAGGCGCAGCGACGCAGCGTCGACGTTGTCCGCGAAAAACGCCTTGCCTGGCACGAACATCACCTTGTTGCCGATCGCACGTTGAAGAAGCGCGGACGCGTCGATGCCGTTGCCGCTCTCACTCAAACGCGCCCACACAAACATGCCGCCTTCGGGCCGATGAAACTCGAGCGCATCGCCGAGTTGCGCGTGCAGTGCGTTGCATAGCGCTTCGCATTTGCGTCCGTACATTGCGGTAATGCGCGGCAGATGCCGTTCGAGCGCGCCGTCGGCGAGATATTCGGCGGCGATGGCTTGCGTCCACGGCGCGCTGCAAAGGTCGACTGTCTGCTTGGCGATCACGCAACGGCGCGTGATTTCCGCGGGTGCAATCGTCCAGCCTACACGCAGGCCGGGCGCAACGATCTTCGAGAGGCTCGCGAAATGAACGACCCAGTCACGCGCGCCGTCGACTTCGGACGCAAGAGAAAGGATGGACGGCACGGCTTCGCCGGAAAAACGCAGGTCGCCGTATGGGTCGTCCTCGACGATAAGGAATCGGTACTGCACCGCCAGCTTCAGCAATGCGATGCGGCGCTCGCGCGTAATCGTTGCGCCAGTGGGGTTCGCAAACGTGGGGACAGTGTAGAGCAGCTTCGGTCGCGCAAACGTACCGGACGCAAGAAGCGTGGCGAGACGGGCGACGTCGAGGCCGTGTGCATCGACGGGAACCGTAACGATTTTTGCCTGCTGAAGCCGAAGTGCCTGAAGCGTCGCCGGATATGCAGGCTGCTCAGTCACCACGACATCGCCAGGACTCACCAGCACGCGAAGCAACAGGTCGAGTCCCTGCTGCGATCCGGTTGTGACCAGCATCTCGTTCGGCTCGCACGATACATTGCGGCGCGCCATCAACTGGATGAGTTGGTGCTTGAGTAAGGGTAGCCCGTCGGTGGGTCCGTATTGAAGACACAGGTTCGCGTCGTGATACGCGCGGCCCGCTGCTTGCTTTAGACCGTCTACATCGAACAGATCGCTCGCGGGATAGCCGCCGGCAAACGAAATCATGCCGGGCTCGCCGAGATACTTGAACAGTTCGCGAATCGGAGAGCCCGAAGGATTCTGGAAAGGCGCGGTGAATTCGTACATGTTGTGATGGGCTCGAAGCGGGCGATCAGACTACGTGGATAAAACGCGCGCTACACCACGTTCTTTTCCACAATAGGACGGTTTTCCAGCAAGCGCTGCCAACTCAACGAAGAGAGATCGAGCGACACATAGCGTCCGTTCAGAATCAGTTCGCTCACACCGCGCCCCGTCGCCGGACCTTGCTGAAGACCATGTCCGCTATAGCCATTGGCAAACACACAGTTTTCGATCTGCGGGTGATAGCCGATGATCGCGTTATGGTCGAACACGTTGTACTCGTAGTAGCCCGACCAGCAGTTCTCGACACGCAGCGCCTCGAACTCCGGTACGCGATGCGCGAGCGTCGGCCAGATGACGTCGTCGAAAAGCGCGTGGTCGACTTCGTCGAGCGGCAGATCGTCCGGATCGTTATCCGCGCCCGGCGATGTGCCGCAAATATAGGTCTTTCCTTCAGGGCGGAAGTACACGCCAGTCGGGTCGATCAGCAGCGGACAAGCTTCGAGCCGCGCCGGCGACGACACGTTGAAAATGCTGCGGCGGCGCGCGAACACCGGAATGTCGATGTCCATCATGCCGGCGATCTTGCGCGCCCACGCGCCCGCCGCATTCACCACCGTATCGCATGCATAGCGCTCGCCATTGCCGGCGATTACGTCAGTGATCTTGCGGCCCTCGCGAACCACGCCTGTTACGTCGGCCGCGACATAGCGCGCGCCGAGCGACTGAGCTTTCTTGCGAAGCGCCTGCACGAGCCCGTAGCCGTCGAACCATCCTTCGCCGCTTTCGCCGAATGCACCCGACACGAGATCTTCGACATTCAGCCACGGGAATCTCGCCTTCAGCGTTTGCCGGTCCATCAGATTGATGTCCGCGCCAAGGCTCGTCTGCAACGCGTGATTCTCGCGCAGCGTTGCATCGCCGGCGGGCGTCGCGAGAAACAGATAGCCGCCTTCATGCAGATCGATCGACGGCCTATTCCGGTCCACTTCGAGAAGCTCGCCGATATTGCGCAGAAATTCGATGCCGTACAGCGACATCTGAATCGATAGCGGCGTGGAAAACTGCTGCCGGATCGAAGCGGCCGATAACGCCGACGACGACCTCGCATAACTCGGATCGCGCTCGATCACGGTCACCGAAACCGTCGGATCGGAAGCGCGCAGGAAGTAAGCGATAGAACTACCGATAACGCCGCCGCCGACAATAACGACTTGAGAACTCAAGACTTGCTCCCGATTGCACACGGCGAGGCGATTTCAAAAAACGCCAGCCGACGCAGAGTAATCGACCTTGCCCGACAGACCCGCAAAAGCGGGGCCGGCTTAAAAAAACGGCCGTCTCGCAACGGCCGTTATATGCAAAGAAACCCGCTTAACCAATATTGAAGTCGATGCCCTGGGCAAGCGGCAGTGCCGACGAATAGTTGACCGTGTTGGTCGCGCGGCGCATATACGCCTTCCACGAGTCGGAGCCCGATTCGCGCCCGCCGCCGGTTTCCTTTTCGCCGCCGAACGCGCCGCCGATTTCCGCGCCGCTCGGTCCGATGTTCACGTTCGCAATACCGCAGTCGCTGCCCGACGCCGACAGGAATCGCTCGGCTTCGCGCAGGTCTGTAGTGAACACGCACGAAGAAAGGCCGTGCACGGCTGCGTTATTGCCGTCGATCGCGTCATTGAATTCGCTGTACTTCAGCACGTAAAGAATCGGCGCGAAGGTTTCCTTCAGTACGATCGGCGTTTGCGAAGGCATCTCGACAATGGCGGGGCGCACATAGAACGCCTTCTCGTTGCCGGCCACCGCGTGGCGCTCGCCGCCGAATACCTTGCCGCCTTCGCTCTTCGCCTGCTCCAGCGCGGCCTGCATGCGGTTGAACGACTGCTCGTCGATCAACGGTCCCATCAGCACGCCCTGCTCCAGCGGATTGCCGATCACGACTTTGCTATAGAGCGTCTTCAGTCGCTCGACGGCCTTGTCGTACACGCTTTCGTGAACGAACAGGCGGCGCAGCGACGTACAGCGCTGACCTGCCGTGCCGACCGCCGAAAAGACGATGCCGCGCAGCGCCAGTTCCAGATCGGCGGTGCCCGAGACGATGCCTGCGTTATTGCCGCCGAGTTCGAGAATCGAGCGGCCGAAGCGGCGCGCCACTTCGACGCCGACCGTGCGGCCCATTTCCGTGCTGCCCGTCGCGCTGACGATATTCGAGCGCGGGTCCGCAACCAGTTTCGCGCCGACATCGCGGCCGCCATTGACGACGCGCGTCAGGCCTTCCGGCGCATCGCCGAATTCCTTCAACGCGTCTTGCAGGATTTTGTCGACGGCAAGCGCGGTGAGCGGCGTTTTCTCGGACGGCTTCCAGATCACCGCATTGCCGCACACGAGCGCAAGCGCCGCATTCCACGACCACACGGCCGCCGGAAAATTGAACGCGGAAATGACGGTGCACACGCCCATTGGATGCCACGTTTCAGCCATGCGATGCCCCGGACGCTCGGACGCGATGGTGAGGCCGTAAAGCTGACGCGACAGGCCGACCGCGAAGTCGCAGATGTCGATCATTTCCTGCACTTCACCGAGGCCTTCCTGAAGAATCTTGCCGGTCTCGAGCGTGATGATGCTGCCGAGCGCATGCTTCTGCTCACGCAGTTTGTTGCCGAGCAGGCGCACCAACTCTCCGCGGCGCGGCGCGGGCACGCTGCGCCAGCTTGCATGAGCCTTCTGCGCGTTGGCCAGCGCGGCGTCGACGTCGGCAACCGTGTTGCTCGCGACGCGGCCGATGAGTTCGCCATTGATCGGCGAGTGAACGGCGATGTCGCCCGCTTCCGCGAGGTGGGAAATGCCGAGTTCGGAGAGAATTGTCGATGCTTTCACGATTGAGACCTCTTTGAATTTCCAATACGAAATTTTGGTACGTTCGGAAACTATACACGCCCCGGTTTTAGGCGGCAACACTAAGCGTGCGGCGTGGGTTGCGCGGCGTGCGCGGGCTGCGAGCCGTCATTTCTGATCGGAAATGGCGCCGTCTGCGGCATCGGTTCGAGCGCCTTCATGACCAACTGCGCGATATGCAGCGTTTGTCGGCCCGCTCCCTGCTCGATCTGCTCCCGACAACTAAAGCCGTTCGTCACGACAATCGCTTCAGCGGGAGCGTTGCGCACAAGCGGCAAGAGCTTGTCTTCGGCGATTTTCATCGACAGTTCGTAGTGGTCGGCACTGAAACCGAACGAGCCGGCCATGCCGCAACAGCCCGCATCGAGCAGCGTCCAGCGCACGCCCAGTTTGTCGAGCAATGCCGTGTCGCCCTTCATGCCGAAGATCGACTTCTGATGGCAATGTCCATGCACGACGACATCCGCGTCGAGCTTTGGCCATTCGAAATCAGTGCGCGCGACAAAGTCGGCGAACAGAAACGTCTGGTCCGACAACCTCTTTGCAACAGGGTCGTCGGGAAGCTGCTTGAGTAGTTCGTCCTTGAAGATGGACAGGCATCCGGGTTCGAGTCCGACTACCGGCACACCGGCTTCGATGTCGTCGGCGAGTTCATTCACGGCGCTGCGGAGCAGAGTGCGCGCTTCGTCCAGCAGCCCATAGTCGTACAACGGCCGGCCGCAGCAAAGGCGCTTGCGCGGCAATACAACGTGATAGCCGATGCGCGTCAGCACCTCGACTGCGGCCGTCGCGATCTCGGGCGAGAAGTGGTCGTTGAACGTGTCGACCCACAAAATGACCTTGCGTGAAGGCTCATTTGCCGCGGCGCTGCCGACCTTCACGCGACGCGCCTCGGTAGCGCGGAACGTGCGCGGTGCAAAGACCGGCAGATGCCGCTCGCGAGCCACGCCCGCGATCCACTTGCTGATGTACGCCAGCGGTTTCGCCGACGTCATCAAATTGGTCACGCGCGCGAAGCGGCTCGCAAGCGGCGCCCACTGACCGATGCGGCCCATGAACATCGCCTGACGCGGCCGACGATGCCGCTCGTAGTAATGCGACAGAAATTCGGCCTTGTACGAGGCCATGTCGGTATGCGTCGGACAATCGGATTTGCAGCCCTTGCACGCGAGGCAGGTGTCGAGCGCCTCTTTTACCTCGGTGCTGTTCCAGCCGTCCTCGATTACTTCGCCCTGAAGCATTTCCCAGAACAGATGCGCGCGGCCACGCGTCGAGAACTTCTCCTCGCGCGTCGCGCGAAAACTCGGGCACATCGTGCCGCCGTCGAGCGAACGGCATTTACCCATGCCGATGCAGCGTTCCACCGCGCGCTGCATACCGTCGCCCTCGCGACTCGCGAACGTGAGCTTCGTTGTCAGCGTGACCGGCTTATAAGCGGGACCCATGCGAAGGTTTTCATCGGCGCGATACGCATGAACCACCTTGCCGGGATTCATGCGATTGAGCGGGTCCCAGATCGCCTTGAATTCCTGCATCGCCTGCAAGATTTCGGGCCCATACATGATGGGCAGAAACTCGGCCTTGGCCTGGCCGTCGCCATGTTCGCCCGATAGCGAGCCGCCGAAATCGACCACCAGTTGCGCCGCCTCGCGCAGAAAGCTTCGCCATTTGCCGACGCCTTCGGCGGTACGAATATCGAACGTGATGCGCGCATGCACGCAGCCGTCGCCGAAGTGACCATACAGGCACGTCTCGTAACCGAAGCGGTCCACGAGCGCCTGAAACTTGCGCAGATAATCGCCGAGCCGCAGCGGATCGACTGCCGCATCTTCCCAGCCGACAATCGGGTCGGGCTTCGACGGATCGATCGACAAAGCGACCGCCGACGCGCCCGTCTCGCGTATCGACCAGATCTTCTGCAGCTTGTGCTTGTCTTCGACGACAAGCCCGCTGATATCCGCGCCCGCCGCGCCTGACTTGAAGTACGCAGCCGCGTCGTTCGCTTGCGTGACCGCATCGGCAACCGTGTCCGCGCCGAATTCGAGCACGACCCATGCGTCGCCGTCCGGCAACAGCGAGATTTCGTCGCGCTTCAAACCGCGCGCCTGCAAGCCGCGAATGATCGCGCGGTCGAGTCCTTCAATCGCGATCGGCGAAAAACGGTTGAAGTGCGGGACGGCATCGGCGGCGGTATAGATGTCGTTGAAACCGAGCACGAGCAGCACACGGCACGCCGGGCTATGCACGAGACGCACCTTCGCTTGCAACGTCACCGCACAGGTGCCCTCGGTGCCCACGAGCGCACGCGCGACGTTAAAGCCGTTTTCCGGCAGCAACTGATCGAGATTGAAGCCGGACACGCGGCGTCTGATTTGCGGAAACTCGCCGCGAATGCGCTCGGCGTAGCGGTCGCGCAAGTCGCGCAACTTCGCGTAGATCTCGCCCTGGCGTCCGCCTGTCGCGATGATGTCGTCCAGTTCCGCGTCGCTGGTCGGGCCGACCCAGAAGCGCGCGCCGTCATACGTCGCAATCTCCAATGCTTCGATATTCTCGACGGTCTTGCCGCCCATCACCGAGTGCGCGCCGCATGAGTTGTTCGCGATCATTCCGCCGAGCGTGCAACGGCTATGCGTGGCAGGGTCCGGCGCAAACGTGAGGCCGTGTTCCTCGGCCGCATCGCGCAGCGTGTCGCAAATCACGCCCGGTTCGACAAGCGCCTTTCTGTTTTGCGCATCGACACTGACGACGCGATTCACATACTTGCTCGTGTCGGCTACCACCGCGACGTTTATGCACTGCCCGTTTTGCGACGTGCCGCCGCCGCGCGTCAGAAACGGCACGTCGTTGCGGCGGCAGACTTCGAGTGCTGCGACGAGATCGTCCACGTCCGCGGGCACGACGACGCCCAACGGAATCTGCCGATAGTTCGACGCATCCGATGCATACAACGCTTTCGAGCCCGCGTCGAAGCGCACTTCGCCTCGCAGCGCGGCGCGCAGATCGGCCTGGACGTGTTCGAGCAGGCGCGTGCTTGCGACGAACGGTGCGGCCGGCAACGGCGCGGCGGGCTTTGATGCATTTGCGGGTGCGTCGCTCATCGCTCCCTCGACCGTTTCGTTCAGCGCATTATCCACTCTACTGCGCCGCGTTCGCGGTCATTTTGAAAATGCCTTGTGCGTTGCCGGCATCGAAACGCAGATCGGTCACCCAGCTACGCGATGCCTGATCGAACGTGCGCTTACGCGTGATGAACTCGTAGAACGAACCCGGAACATCGCGCGTGACGAGCTTGCCGCCGACGGACCTGAACTGACGCTCGACCGTATCGGCGCGATAGGCCGTCTGAAACACGCGGCCGGAGCGCGAACGCTCGACCTCCGGCTTCATCGGCCGGCCCTTGTTCTTCTCTTCGTCCGAAAGCGTGAAGACGTCTTCGACGCGATCCGTCGCGTGATTGAACGCATTGCCTTCGGTTGAAATCCATGCCATTTCCGCCGATTCGCGCAACAGCACTTCGTAGTCCGCCTCGTTCGGCACATCGTGCTGACGCGCAAACGCGCCGACAATCACCGGCAGCAGCTTGTGAGCCGCGTCCATAGGAAGCGAGCCTTCGCGCTCAAGCTCCCAAAGCTGCGAAACGGCGAGCGGCGTCAACGGATCTTTCGACGAACTCACCACATTCGTCACCGCCTGCTGGAATTCCGCGGAGAAGCGCTCGGGATGCAACTCGCTCACGAAGAACTGCGCGATTTCGTCCGGTGCATCTTCGTGCGCGTACGCGCGGCCGGTCATGCCCAGTTTGTCGAGCGGATAACGGCCATTCAGCTTGAAGCCAAGCGGCCGGAGGATGCGGGTAAACGCCGCCTCGCCTGGCGGCAATGCGCCGTTGTTCTCCCAACGCACCGTGCGCAACGCGCCGTGATCGAAGTAGACGGAACCGCCGTTCGCGATTGCCTCGGTCGTGTAAGCGCGGCCATTCGGCGAGCGCTCGAGCAGGTCTTCGAACAGCGCCATGTTCATGGCCTGGGCGAGTTCGGCGCGCGTGACCGTGCCGTCTTCCCAGTCGCTCAGTGCGGTTGGGAATGTCAGCGTCGTAAAGAGCGACTCCGTTTTTTCCGGACCCAGCAGCTTCAATAACAGGCGTTCAACGTTCGAATTGCGCATTGGTTTTTCTCTCACTACGGGCTGGCCCGACATACGTGAACCGCATTATTCAAACTGTTGCGCACCTCGTAAAGCGAGATTAAATTGTCACTTGATGACTTTTCGGAACTAACATGCGCAAGTTCAAGATTCCCAACATGAGTGCGCTGCTCGCCTTCGAAGCCGCCGCGCGGCACGAAAGCTTCACTCATGCGGCAAAGGAACTGTTTCTCACGGAGAGCGCGATCTCACGGCAGATCGCGACGCTCGAATCGAATCTCGGCGTGCGTCTTTTCGTTCGCTCGAAGCAGCGCGTGATGCTGACTCGCGCCGGACGTCTATATGGCACACAGGTGCGCCGCGCGCTGGAGAATCTGGATCGCGACACGCTGTCCATCATTGCGCACGGCAGCGGCGGCGGCTACCTCGAACTCGCGGTGCTTCCCACGTTCGCGTCGCAATGGCTGATTCCGCGAATGAAGGATTTCAACGACCGCAATCCGGACGTTCGAATCAACATGGGCATTCGCACGGACCTGTTCTCGTTCGAGGAGTCGCATTTCGAAGCCGCCATTCACTATGGCAAGCCCACGTGGCCAGGCACGTCGTCGGACTATCTGTTCGGCGAGGAAGTCGTGCCGATATGTGCGCCGTCGTTGCTTGCAAAGCGCGTCCGCAAGCCGCACGAACTGCTGAATTATCCGCTGCTGCATTCCACCACGCGCCCCGATGCCTGGTCGCGCTGGTTCGCGAATCTCGGCGTCGAAGACAACGCCACGATGCAGGGCGTGCGCTACGAACTGCATTCGATGCTGATCAGCGCGGCCGCCGCAGGGCTCGGCATCGCGCTGGTGCCCAAATTTTTCGTCGACGAACAACTGACGCAGTTGGGTCTGGTGATTCCGTTCGCGGCCACGGCGGTCGAAGAATCCGCGTACTACCTGGTCTATCCAACCGAGCTCAGTCACGGCAAACCACTGGAACTGTTCAGGACATGGTTGCTCGAGGAAGCCGCCGCGTACAACGCGCAAAGCCGCTGATGCGCGCGGACCGACTCCCTCACGATCAGCAGTTCCCCTTCTTCGCCTGTCCCGGCGGACAGAAACCATTGCCTGGACCGCCCTGAGGATGGCCTTGCGGCACGACGACAACACCCGGCGAATCGGGCACATAAAGCGCACAGCCGCTCAACAGCGCGGTGCTTGCGGCAAGCAGGTAAATGATTTTTTTCATGAGGTTCCCCGACGAAGGGCTTGCGCGACAAGCGGAAATTCAAGCACGCACGTCGGCGTTTTAAACACGGTTTTCATTGGCGATTCCTCCATCATCGTTGTTGTGCCCTGAAGGATATGGAAACTCTACGTAAAAGAGATCGGCCAATTTGAAACGGACGGTAACTTCGGCCGATTTGACATTCTTTGTCATAACGGGCGAGACTGGGACTCGCGGCTCGCATATCATGCTTTCTGAGTGAGCTAAAACGTAGCATCCGCGCTTTAGCGGCGTGGTTAATAGCCGATCGAATTGGTTATTTGCCGCATTTGGACTAAGGTTTAGTAGCTCTTGGTTACACAACAAGAACGAACGTTGCGAGGTGAGGCATGCACACGCTAATCGACCTGGAGATCGCGCATCTTGCGCGAGTCATGAGTGCATCAATGGCCGGAGATCTCGCGGGGCCCATTCTGCCGGCCGCCTACTGGCGCGAGCGGCTTCATCAACTGCTCGATTCCCAGCACCTGACCAATGCGCAATTGCGTTCTATCGACGTCCTTCTGCTCCAACTGGACGAACTTGAAGCGCAAAGCTCGAATAGCCACGCTCACGGCGTTGCAATCAGCACGAGCTAATAATCCACAATACGCCACAATAAAGCGCGCAAGTTTTCCAAAGGAATTTTGGGCGCGCGGCATTGTCCGTATCGCGGATGCCAACGCGGTGGTTCCGGCGCTTCGTTAACCCGTCGTTAACCTTTAGCCACGTTTTCACAGGAACGAACTAATGAACAAATCCCGTCTATTGCTCGTGTCGATGATGGCCGCGGGTATGCTCGCATCGCCGCTCGCGCTTGCACAGCCGCCGCATGACAAGCCCGGCCACGGCGGAGATCACGGGCAGGGATCGAAGCACGGCAACGGACCGAAGGGTCACGATAGCTACGACAGCCACGGCCATAAGCCGATGCCGCCGGGACACAATCCCGACGGTCCTGGCAACTCGGCGAACGCGCCCGGACATTGGCGCAAGGGTGATCGGCTGCCTCCCGAATACCGCGACCGTCAGTATGTTATCGACGACTGGCGCGGGTATCGGCTCGCGCCGCCGCCGCGCGGTTATTCGTGGGTCGGCATCGGCGGCGACTATCTGATGGTGCAGTTGTCCACCGGCGTCGTTCTGCGAGTCGGACCGTAAGCGGCAACATCATCCGGCCGCTGCATGCGGCCGTTCAACATCCCTTGAGCGTGGCGATGACACATCGCCCGCTCGTCACATTTCGGCGGCAGGCCCGACGCGGTTTAACGCAAACCGAAGCGTCGCAGTGACTGCTCAAACGCTCTCGCCTCGTACCTCGGCCACGCAAGCGGCTATCTTTGCGCAATTCCGTCCAGCTCCTAAAGAATCGTCGCCGCGCCGCCGTTATATCCGTCATGCATACAAGCCACGTTGGCGCGCTTGCAGCGAGCCGCTGTAACTCGTCCGATATGCAGAATTTCAACTCGCGATCCAACATGCGCGGCGCTTTACGTCAGCGCCGCGAGACGTTGTGACGACACGCGCAAGTCCACCGGCACAAGGATTAATTTCGAAAGACAACATCGACAGCAAGCCGTCATACTCTGTCTCTCCTTGGGGCGGAACATTCCGACAGCGGAATCGGAAGTTTCGCCAGACACCAGATCGATGCATGACCGCCGTCGCTTGACGGCACTCTCCGCGTAGCGCCGCACGCGGATCATGTGGAGCGTACTTGTTAAATGAGTTATAGCCCTGTCGTTCCGTTCGCTCACGACAAAGCCGCATCCGGCTCCTTCGTGGGCGGCGCGCCGGCGTTTCGCCAACTGGTTCGAATGATCGATCGCGTCGCGCCCACCGATCATCCGCTGCTGATTTTCGGCCCGACCGGTTCCGGCAAGGAACTCGTGGCACGCCGTGTTCACGCGCACAGCCAGCGCCAGGATCAACCCTTCGTCGACGTCAATTGCGGCGCGATTCCCGAGCATCTCGTCGAAGCCGAACTATTCGGGCACGTCAAAGGCGCGTTCACCGGCGCGGGCGAAAATCGCCAGGGGCTGTTGCAGCAGGTCGGCAAAGGCACGCTGCTGCTCGATGAAATCGGCGAGTTGCCGCTCGCGCTCCAACCGAAACTGCTGCGCGTGCTGGAGACGCGCACTTTCCGTCCGCTTGGATCGACGACCAACCTTCACTTCGGCGGACGCGTGGTGGCCGCAACGCATCGCGACCTGCGCGAGCTCGCACGCGAGGGACTCTTTCGCGAGGATCTGTTCTACCGGCTCGCGGTGTTCGTCCTCGCGGTGCCCGGACTGGAACAGCGCGTCGAAGACATTCCCGCGCTCGTCAACCACTTCGCTTCACAGCACACGCGCCGCCTCGAGTTTTCTCCGACCGCGCTGCGGCGTCTTTCGCAACATCCGTGGCCGGGTCATATCCGGCAATTGCGCAATCTCATCAGCCAGTTGAGCGTGCTTGCCGAAACCACGCAGATCGACGTAGATACGCTCGAGCCGTTTCTCGCCAACGAGGCGAGCGGGCCGGTGTCGCGCGCCAGTCTCGCGGACATGCTGTTGCAACTCGAAGGCCGCGACAAGCTCGGCGCCGCGGAAGATTTGCTGATCGACCGCGCGCTCGAACGCACGAGCGGCAACAAGAGCGCGGCGGCGACGTTGCTCGGCGTGGGCCGCAAGACCATCGAACGGCGTCTGAAGTCGCGCGAAGAACATCACCGCGAAGCGCGCAAATGCCTCGAACATGCGAGAGCGCTGATCGAGGAATCGAAATTCGCCGAAGCGATTCCACCGCTGCGCCGCTGCCTCGATGTGCTGCAAACGCCGAACGAACAGGGCGCCGTGCGCCGCTTGCAGTTCGACGCATATCGCCTGCTTGGGATGAGTTTGCGCAGCGTGCACGGCTGGCTGTATGCGGAAGCCACCGCGTGCTACGCCGCGGCGCTCGCGATCGGCGAAGGCGTTTGCACGCCCGCGGAAATCGCCGCGATCCAGTTCGGCATCTGGACCACGCAGTTGACCACGCTCGAACTGAAGCAGGCGCGCGCGACCGCGCAGAACATGCTGGAGCGCGCGCAAAACGGCGGCGACCGCGTCTCGCTCGACGAAGCGCACGTCGCGATGACCAACACGCTGTTCTGGCTCGGCGACAGCGAGGAAGCGCTTGCGTGTCTTGCGCGCGGCAATCTGCTCGGCGTGGGACGCAACGACGTGCGCACCGGCTCGCAAGGCATCGACCTCGCGAGTCTCGCGCTGACTTTCGAAGGACTCGCCGCGTATCAGATCGGCGCCTTCGCGCAGGCACGCCGCGCGATGGAGATGCTGATTCTGCGCGCGTCGGAGCCGGGCGTGCACGCGCTCGCTCACGTCGTCAATTTGCAGGGCGCCGCGTGGCTCGCCGCGTTGTTCGACGACGTCGAGCGGCTCGGCCGGCTCGCGAGCGAACTCGAATCGGTGTCGATCGCGTACGGCTTTGCGTTCTATCGCGGCGTCGGCCAGGTGCTGCGTGCCTGTCATCTGAGCGCGCTCGGTCAAACCGACGAAGCGGAAACGATCATGCTCGACGGCTACGATAATCACGTCGTCTGCAATGGCGGCGCGCTGTTCTATTCGTTCAAGGCGTGGCATCACGGGGAATTGCTGCTGCGCGCTGGACGTGCAAAGGAATCCGAAGCAATGCTCGCAGCCGCGATCGATGAAACGCTCGCTCGTCAGGAGCGTGTCTATCTCGGCAAGCTGCTGGTCACGCGCGCACGCGCGCAATGGGCGCTCGGCGATGTCAACGCGGCGGAACTGGGCCTGCGCACCGCGCTATCGACCGCGCTCGCGTTCGGCTCGGTGCCCGCGCGCGTGGACGCGGCGCACTACCTCGCGGATCTGCTGCGCTCGACTGATCGCGTGCCGGAAGCGATCGAGACGCTTGAGCGCGGCTTGCGTTCGTTGCCCGCGGACGCCACGCCGCGCGTCACGGGCGCGGCCAAACTGCTTGCCGAACTTCAGCAACAGAGTTCTTTCGATAACTACACTAAAGGAATCGTCAATGGCATTTGACCTACGCCGGGAAGATCTGGAGCCGCTGCTATTGGGCGCGGCTTTTTTCGGGAGTGGCGGGGGCGGCACGATCGAATCCGCGCGGCATCTGGCCGCGCATTTCGTCGCCGGCGACTACTACCCGAGCGACACAGTGAAGGTCGTGTCCGTTGAAGAAGCCACCGAGGGCGCGGCCGTCATGGTCGCGTATCTCGGCGCGCCCGAAGCGATCAATTCGGCGACCTATCCGCTGGGTCCGGTGACGGCCGTGCAGAATGTGCAGGCACGGCTTGCGTCGCAATCGACGAAACTCGCGTACGTCATGCCGCCGGAAAGCGGCGCGCTCGGCTTCACCGTGGCCGCGCTGGTGGCGGCAAAACTGGGCCTCGCGGTGATCGACGCCGACGGCGCGGGCCGCGCTGTGCCTTCTTTGCCGATGCTCACCTTCGCCGCCGCGGAGATCGACCCGCGGCCGGCGTTCCTCGTGAGCCAGGGCGGCCTGTGCGTCGAACTCGACGTGACGCCGCGCAGCGGCAATGCGGGTGCGCCGACTCATCAGCGCGACGTGTCAGCGATTGTCGAGCAGATGATGCGTCCCGTTGTCGCCGATCCGGAATTCGGGCAGTTCGGCGGACTCGCGATGTGGGTCATGAAACCGGCCGACATCGGCCGCGCGACGCCGATCCGCGGCACGCTGACACGCGCGCTCAAACTCGGGCGCGCGTTGCACGCGGGAGGAATCGGCAGTGCGCGGCAAATGACCGACTATCTCGTCGAATATTGCGGCCTTGCGGCGCGTGCCGTGTCGGAGCCGGGCGAACTGGTTTCCGCGGAAGTGGACACGAGCGGCGGCTTCGACGTCGGCAAGATCCGCATTCAGGCCGGGCAGCGTACCTACACGGTGATGTATCAGAACGAGTCGCTGCTCGTATGGGACAGCGAACGTCCGCAGCCGATCGTGCTCGCGCCCGATAGCGTCGCGTATTACGTCGGCGGGGAAGGTCAATCTGTGTTCAGCAACGGCGATCTCGTGAACGCCGATGGCTCGCTGAATCCCGCGATCGGCAAGCGTCCCGTGACGTTGATCGCATGGCGCGCCGAAGCCGAACTGCGCAAGCCCGGTCTGATTCTCGACAGCTTCATGCAGTTGCTGAACTCGCTCAACTACCTCGGCCCGTATGTGCCGCTTGAAGCACTGCAGTCGCTGCAATCCGCGCGCAACGGAGAGGCATCTTGAACTCGCCCATTCGCATCTGCGTGCTCGTGCCCGTCGCCACGTCGCAATACAACGAGCGCATCATGAAGGCCATCGCGCCGGTCGTGCCGCCGGACGTGCATGTCGAGATTCGCAACATCGCCGAAGGGCATCCCGACATCGAGAACCGCACTAACTGGCTGCAAAACGGCATGCCCGTAGTCGAGCTCGCGCAAGCCATCGCCAACGACGGCTTCGACGGCATCTGGCTGACCGACTTCGATATGTGCGGTGTCGAAGCCGCGCGTGAGGTGATCGACATTCCGATCATCGGCGGCTTTCCGGCTTCGGCGTTCACGGCGCTCGCGCTCAGCCAGCGCTTCTCGATCGTCACGATCCTGCAAAGCACGCTGGCGATGCAGCGCGCTCATCCGCAGACCTATGGCATCGAGGATACGTTCGCGTCGATTCGCGCGATCAATTGCCCGGTCGCGCAACTGGAGGATATCGACGTCGTCATCATCCGCACCTTCGAAGCCGCGCTGAAGGCGATCAAGGAGGACGGCGCGCAATCCATTCTGCTGGGCTGCACCGGTTTCGTGGACGTCGCGAGCCGCGTCTCACGAATGTTGAGCGACGAAATGGGCGGCTTCGTGCCGGTCATCGATCCGAATCAGGCGGGCTTCAGCTTCCTCGTCTCGCTGGTGCGCATGCAGTTGCGCCCGAGCCGGCTGACTTACAGCAAGGTCAGCCTGCAGTCGTAGGTCTCGCGTCTGCTTATTCCAGTTCTTTCCAGTTCGTTTCAGTTGGTCCGGCGCGGCGCTTCGTCGCCCCGCCGGATGTCCCCGCCGTGGCCGCTTTGTGGCCGCGTTCTGGCCGTTTTCGGCTTCGCTTTGCGTCCATCGCGCCCTCGCCTTTCGATCCTAACGGACGAAATCGCCGCTCCACGCCCCTTGCATGGCCACCTGGACGAAAACGTCCACTTTTAGGGCTGTACCTGGACGGGTTTGACCAGAATCATCGAGCGAATTTCGCCGATGCCCTACGCACAGCCGCATCGGCGAATGGCACGGTCATTGCTTATACAAATGCTCGTGGCCTTGAGCCCAAAGAAATGCCAACGAATTCGTCCGAAATGCAGGGCGCCTGAGAGACCAGACAAGATTGCGTCGCGCCGCCGCTAACCGAGCGATCGCCGCACATGATCGCGATGATTCGGTTAGTTATACGAACGAGTGTGATGCGCCAATTTCGCCGATAGCAAAAGGTTGTCGGCACCAGATTGAGAGAGGGCTGTGCTGTAGCAGTGACAGTGTCGAAACATCGCGAAGGCATGCTTCCACAGAGAAGCAGCTCGAGTCGCAACGCACTGAATGGCGGAAAATCTTTTGGCTATGTACCAGACGATCCGCTGCGGGGTTGGTCTGGCCGCCGTTGTCTGCGCCTACGGGAGCAGCAACGGCGGCTCGTCCTTTGCAGTAGTCGCAAAGAGCAAGCTGCACGAGCAGTCCACGCCGCGTCAGACCGTTAGCGACGCCGCGAATAGACCAAGGCTGGCCACCCACGGGGGTTCACAATGCATCACCACATTCTGGAAAACGAGCTCCTTCATCTGGAGCGCGTGATCGCATGGGCATCGCAAAAGCCTTTTCCGCCGACCTATTGGCGCGACCGCATCGAACATCTGAAGAGCTCTCCGCAGGCGCCGATGTATCACAAGCGCCTCGATCGTCTGTCGCGTCTCGTCGCTGAGCTGAGCGAATAACCCGGCCTTCAGGCAAGCGTTCTTATCAGCATGTTGCCGGCGACGAAAGGCGGCGCACTCTCACCACTCACTCCTGGCACTGCACGTCCTTGCTCGGCACGACGATCAGGATAGGATACGTGCCGTGATCGAGGTCGACGCGCGCAACCACGGCGGTCAACGAGTTGTCGATCTGGTCGTACACGCTCACCTGTTCGCGGCGAAGCGTCGTAATGCCGGTACACGCGGACGCGCGGCCTTCGTCGGAGATCCGGCATTGAATCGGATGATCGGCGAGGTAGCGATACTGATCGCGCCCGGGCGTCGCAAGGTATTCGCGCACGCTCTGCTCCGAGCCGCCGACGCCTGTCACTTTTCCGATCGCACATTGCAGCGCGCCCGTGTCGCCGCTCGCGGGCGTTTGCGCGTTAGCGGCCGCACTCGCTGCGACGGCCGTCGCAAAGGTGAATGCCAAGGTCAATGCAAAGTGGTATCTCATCGCGCATGTTCGTCTGTCGGATTGAAGTGCTGAATTGTAAAGGCGCCGCGCGCATTGCGTTGCCGGCGTGGAATTTACAAGCCGTTGTAATAACTGAGAAAGCGCGATTCGCGGACGATGTCCGCGCGCTCGGCGGACCGGTTGGCCGAGCGTCGGCATAGCCGATGCTGCGCATACGACAGCCTCACTTCAATCGCAGCACTGCAAGGAGCCACCGATGAGCGAAACACCCGCGCCCAACAAACCCGATCCCCAGCAGTCCGAAGTCAGTCGCGGTACGCCGCCTGCCCGCACGCCCGAGTCGCTCCCGGAAACGGATCTCGAGCCGGACCAGCAGCCCGTGCGCGATATACCCGGCGTGGGTACGCCCGGCAGCCAGTCGCCTGCTCCGTGAGGCCGGTCTACATGGTCTATTGGTCGGAGACCATAGACGACGGCATCGTGCCGCGCTGCGCGTCGTTTCCCGCCGATGCGATGGCGGACGCGTTGGCGTTCACCGAAACGTTGCGACGCCGTCAGTCGCGCGGCGAGTCCGTGTCTTTCGTCACGCTGTGCTCGGAGAATCCGAATTCGGTGGGACGGCCGGGCGTCGCCGATCCGCCGCCAGACTACGCGTGGAAAAAGCGCCGCGTGTGACCGAATCGGCGCGCGGCTCAGAACGTCGTGCGCAGTCCGACCATCACGCTTCGGCCGCCCTCGGGCGCAATGTCCCGGACCACCGAGCTTGCATAGCGAATGTCCTGGTTCGTCAGGTTATCGCCGCGAAGATAGGCGAGCCAGTCCGTCGCGCCGACGCGGAACTTGTAGGTGACGAGCAAGCCGAGCTTCGTATAGCTGGCTGTCGGCAGATCGTTCTCGGGTACGCGGTGCTGTCCCCATGCGTGCTGCAGTTCGGCACGCGCGCCGAACGGTCCGTAGCCGTAGTCGACGGCGAGCGTCGCACGCAACGGCGAAATGCGCGGCAGCGGCTGATCGTTGTCCATGTTGCGCGCATGCGTGTAGTCGCCGGTGAGTTCCACGTCCACCTGATGCGCGCCCTTCTGAAACACGCGCCATTTGCCGTCGAGTTCGATGCCGTAGAACTCCGCGCGAACGCCACGATAGACGGCTTCGTTCAACGCATCGTCGGTGCCGGGCGCGACGACCTGGTCGGAGTCGTCCACGAGGCGCCCTGTGTTGAACTCGGTCAGATAGTTCTTGAAGCGGCTGTAAAACACGCCGACGCTGCCCTTGTTCGGACCGCTCGCAAAACGCAGCGACAGGTCGGTCGACACGGCCTTTTCTTTCTGCGCATCCGGGTTGCCGATCAGATACTGACCGGTCGCGTCGTGCGGACCGTTTGCATACAGCTCATAGAGCGCGGGCGCGCGCTCGGTATAAGCGACATTGCCCGCCACGGACCAGACCGGCGTCAGCTTGTAGAGCGCGCCGAGCGACGCACTGATTGCGTTGAAATCCCGGTCGTGAGCGCTTGCGAACTTGTCGTTGCCGGCTGCCGTCGGCTGCTGTTTGACGTGCTCGTAACGCGCGCCCGCGCTCAGCTTGAACGCGTCGGTCACGTTCCACTCTTCGAGGCCAAAGAGCGCGACGTTGGTTGTTTGCGTCGTCGGAACGAGCGCCTCGTCGCCTAACGCGGAAAACGTGTTCTGGCTGAGCTGAACGCCGATCGCGCCTTCGAACGGACCGATCTTGCGATGACGCGCCTCGATCCGCGCCTCGTAGCCATGATTGCGGAACGTGGTGCTGGTCTCGCCGTTGTCGATCTCCTTGTGCTCGTAGTCCGTGTAGCCGAAATCGAACTTGAGCTGCGAGAACGGCCCGCGCAGATTGCGCACTTCCGACGCAAACGCGACGTGGTCCTGGTGCATGCGCAAACGCACGTCGTCTTCGGCGACCGAGCCGTAGTTCGCCTCGAAGCCGTTGTACGACAGGCCCGCGTAACCGTCGGCCCACGTATAGGCGCCGCCGAGCGCGCCGCCGTGCCAGCGGCCGTCGCTGTTGGGCAGGCTGCCGTAGGCCTCATTGGCATCGGGACCGTCGAGCGCGCGCTGGCGGTCCGAGTGCGCGAAGCCGGGAATGCGCTCCTTGCTGGTCTCGCGATCGAACGCGTCGACGTGAAACGCGAAGCGCCCGTTGCCGCCTTCGACCTGGGCCGTGCCGGCGCGCGCATCGTTTGCGCCGCCGTAGCTGGCATCGACGCCGCCCGTCAGTCCGTTGATCGGCTCGCGCGGAATGCGGTTGTCGATCGTGTTCACCACGCCGCCGATCGCGTTGCCGCCATACAGCAGCGCTGCCGGCCCGCGGACGATCTCGACGCGCTCGATCGTCAACGGCTCCTGCGGCACCGCGTGATCGTAGGACAGCGACGACGCATCCCACGCGGCCACGCCGTTTTGCAGAATGCGGATGCGGTCGCCATCCATGCCGCGGATGATGGGGCGCCCCACCATCGGTCCATATGTCGTGGTCGAGACGCCAGGCAAGCCGTTGAGCGTCTCGCCGAGCGAGTTCGTCTGGCGCCGCGTCAGCGCGTCGCCGTATAGCGCGGTGGCCGGAGCGATCAGGTCGGTTTCGCCCAACGGATTCGCGGTGACGAAGACAGGCGCCAGCGAGCCGCCAGGCGCTTGCGTCGAATTCTGCGTGGGATTGACGTTGCCGGACTGCGCATGAGCCAACGCGGCGAGGAGCCCAAAGGAAAGCGGCGACAGCCGAAGCGCGCGCACGGAAGCGCGTGGAGGTTTTTTGTTCACGGTCTTTTCGAGAATTGTCTTTTTATGTCGGCCGCGCGTTTTCATGAAATGTTATAACGTTGCACTAGAAAGACGCATTTCCGCCGGACTCACACTGGGCGACCCGACTATCGCCGATGCCGACAGGCCATCGCCCGACCGCGCCCAATGTCGTCGGAATGATATAACGTAACGTTTATTACGTAAAGTGACGAAAGCCTCGCACACGCCGAACGAGCGTCGCCGGGACCGCTCAGCGACGCCTCATCAAAACGCGGCAAACCTCACTTCACAGCACACTCAGCCCGCGACCTCGCCAGCGCAACGGCCCGCTCGCAGGCAGCCTGCCGCGCCGCATGATCGACCTCGGGCCCCAACAGCGTCTTCTCGACGACGATAGATTCGACGTCCGTCACGCCCACCGAGCGCAACCAGGCTTCCATGAACGGCCGCTGATAATCGAACGAATGCGCGGGCGTGATCGAGTCGATCGAATAGTCGAGGCCGCGCGCGTAAATCACCACCGCGTTCTTGTCTTTGAGCAGCCCGTTGAGCCCTCGCTCGTCGAAAGAAAACAGCACGTTTCGCTGCGATACGACGTCGATAAAGTGCTTCAGCTTGTAGGGAATCGAGAAATTCCAGAGCGGCACCGAGAACAGCAGCGTGTCCGCGTCGTGCAACCGCTGCGCGAGTTGGCGGATCTGCGACCACGCTTTCTGCTGGCCGTCGGTGAACGGCGTGCCGCTGAGATCGGCATATTTGGCGTCGAGGGCATCGCCGTCGAATTCCGGCAATTCGGTCGACCACAAATCGAGCACGTCGATTCGCGCGTCGCGATGAACTTCCCAGTAAGTGTCCAGATAAACGCGCGCCACTTCGAGCGACGCGGATCGCTTTTTACGCGGCGACGCTTCGACATGCAGCAGAGTCGGCATGAGATTGCTCCACACGGGTTAAGGTGCAGCCATCTCAACATAGTTCGACGCGAAATTTAAACGAAGTATAGTGAGCCGATTCAGTCGCAATCGCACTGAATCCCTGAACCGAGGAGTACGCGCCGTGTTCGATACCGTTTTGTTGCGTTCATTCGTGGCCGTCGTCAAGGAAGGCGGCTTCACGCACGCCGCCGCCCGCCTGAATCTGACGCAGTCCGCGGTGAGCGCGCACGTGCGGCGCCTCGAGAATCAGATCGGCCGCGAACTGCTCGCGCGCACCACACGCTCGGTCGCGCTCACCGCCGATGGCGAATTGCTGCTCGGCTACGCGCGCGCCATCCTCGCGCTCAATCAGGACGCGCAGGCGCAACTGTCGCGTGCGCCGAGCGAAGGCGAAGTCCGCGTCGGCCTGTCGGAAGACCTGTCCAACGTGCGGCTGATGAACGTCATGCAGGCGTTCGCCGTGCGCTACCCGCGCATCGCGTTCAGTGTGCGCGTCGGCATTCCCGCCGATCTGCTGGTCGCGATGGATCACGGCGAACTCGACGTCGTAATCGGCGGACGCTGCGACGGCGGCCGCCCAGGGCAAGTGCTGTGGCGCGAGCCGCTCGTGTGGGCGGGAGCGGAATGGTCTTCGCTGACGCACGGCGCGCCGGTGCCGCTCGCGCTGTTCCCCGAACCGTGCCCTTATCGCGAGGCCGCGCTCGCTGCGCTTGCACGCGGCGGCGTCGAGTATCGGATCGCGCTCGTGGGCTCGAGCGTCGCGGGTCTGCGTGCCGCGGCGCAGGCCGGCTTCGCGGTGACGCCGATAGTTCACACGCAACTGGTGAACGGCTTGCGCGTGATGCCGCCGGATGCCGGCTTGCCCGCGCTGCCGGATGTCGAGTTCACGATGCTCGCGTCGGGGGCTTCCTCGCCAAAGATCGCCGACGAACTCGCCGGCGCGATCGTGGAGGCGTTCGCGCACAAAGCGGAGGCGATAGAAGCGCGGCGCCCGCGGGCCGCGACGTCTGCGGCCACGATTAGCGAATAGCCAGAGCCCAAGCAAAGCGCCGAACCCTCACGTAATCGACGCCCCCAACGCAAACGCCTTCTGAAGAAAATTCGCCGTCTTCGCCGGCGCGGCCTCCATCCGCGAGGCCAGCGACAGCCGGATCGAAATGGCGTTGCCGAGCACGTCGGTATAAGCGACGCCTTCCACGCGTATCTGACAGACGGAAGCCGGCACCAGCGACACCCCGAACTCCGCAGCCACCAGATTCACCACGGACGAAAGCTGCGGCGCCTGTTGCCCGGCGATCGGCTCGAATCCCGCCTCCCGGCACGCTCCGACGATGACGTCGTGCAGCGTCGGACTCGCCTCTCGCGGCAGCATCACGAACGGGTCGTCGGCCAGAGCGGACAGCGGGATTCTGCGTTTCTTCGCGAGACGATGCGTTGCCGGCAAGACGACCTTCATCGGCTCGATGGCGATGTGATGGAACTGCACGCCCGCCGGCGACTGGCTGCCAAGGCGCACGAAGGCGACATCCACGCGGCCGTCGCCGAGATAGGCAAGCAGTTGCGCGGTGTTGCCCTCGGCAAGCGTGAGCGTGACGTTCGGATAATCCTGCCGATAAGCGCGAATCAGCTTCGAGACGACCGGGTTGAACGCAGCGGAGCCCGTAAAGCCGATATTGAATTGCCCGATTTCTCCGCGCCCCGCGCTCTGCGCCTTTTCGACCGCAAGACGCGTGTCGTGCAGGATGCGCTGCGCGTCGGCGGCGAAGGCCTCGCCCGCCTCGGTCAACACGACGCCGTGGCCGGTGCGGCGAAACAGCCGCACGCCGATTTCGTCTTCGAGCGCATGAATCTGCTGGCTGAGCGGCGGCTGGCCGATGCCCAGTCTTTCGGCCGCGCGCGTGACGTTGCGCTCCTCGGCGACCGCGAGAAAGTAGCGGATGTGACGCAGCTCCATGCGATATCTGTAAAAGCTATTTCAGTAAGACGCGATAGATATTGGACAGTATATCAGCGGTGCGACAAAATATCGCCATCGCGCAGTCCGCGTCCTATAAGTCTGTCCCGCAATACATGGGCTTTTATCTTCGACGATGAAGGCAGGACGAGCCGCTCTTCAGGGAGCGCGCGGCGGTATGCGCCGTTGTGTTTATCTAATGAAGCGAAGGGGTCTACTGTGGCTGACACATTAAAAAAACCGAGGCCGGAGTTCCGGAACATCGGTATCGGGCAGATATTGACGGCGTATCGCCTGCCTCTTGCGGGGCGCGTGTCGATTCTGCATCGGCTGAGCGGCGGCCTGCTGTTCGTCGCGTTGCCGTTCCTGCTGTACCTCTTCGACCAGAGCCTGACTTCCGAGCTGAGCTTCGAAGTCTTCAAGGGCTTTCTCTCCAATATCATCGTCAAGCTCATCACGCTGGTGCTCGCGTGGGCCTACCTGTTCCATTTCTGCGCCGGCGTTCGCCACCTGCTGATGGACACCAACCATGAAGCCGTCACCAAAGAGAAAGGCAAGCAGACCTCGATCGTGGTGTTCGTGGTGTCGTCGCTGCTGACCATCGTGTTCGCGCTCAAACTCTTCGGAGCATTCTAAACATGGCAGCCAATAACCGAATCGGCTCGAAGCGTCTGGTCGTCGGCGCCCACTACGGTCTGCGCGACTGGCTCGCGCAACGCATCACCGCCTGCGTGATGGCCCTCTACACGGTGATCCTGCTCGCGTGGTTCTTCGGCGCGCGCGACTTCTCCTATGAAGGCTGGGCGTCGATCTTCGCGACGCAATGGATGAAGCTCGCCACCTTCGTCACGCTGCTCTCGCTCTTCTATCACGCGTGGGTCGGCATCCGCGACATCTGGATGGACTATGTGAAGCCCGTGGGCGTGCGTCTGCTGCTGCAGGCGCTGACGATCGTCTGGCTGCTCGCGTGTGCGGGCTACGCCGCGCAGATTCTCTGGAGAGTGTAAAAGCATGGCTGCAATCAAGAATGCCCTGCCGCGTCGCAAGTTCGACGTGGTTATCGTCGGCGCGGGCGGCTCGGGAATGCGCGCGTCGCTGCAACTGGCGCGCGCGGGTCTGTCGGTGTGCGTGCTCTCGAAAGTGTTCCCCACGCGCTCGCATACGGTCGCCGCGCAAGGCGGCATCGGCGCGTCGCTCGGCAACATGAGCGAGGACAACTGGCACTACCACTTCTACGACACGATCAAGGGCTCCGACTGGCTCGGCGACCAGGACGCGATCGAGTTCATGTGCCGCGAAGCGCCGAACGCCGTGTACGAACTCGAACACTTCGGCATGCCGTTCGACCGTAACGCGGACGGCACGATCTACCAGCGCCCGTTCGGCGGCCACACCGCAAACTATGGCGAGAAGCCCGTGCAGCGCGCGTGCGCGGCGGCTGACCGCACCGGTCACGCGCTGCTGCATACGCTGTATCAGCAGAACGTTGCGGCCAAGACGCAGTTCTTCGTCGAATGGATGGCGCTCGATCTGATCCGCGACGCCGACGGCGACGTGCTCGGCGTGACCGCGCTCGAAATGGAAACGGGCGACGTCTATATCCTCGAAGGCAAGACGACGCTGTTCGCCGCGGGCGGCGCGGGCCGCATCTTCGCGGCATCGACGAATGCGTTCATCAATACCGGCGACGGCCTCGGCATGGCGGCGCGCTCGGGCATCGCGCTGCAGGACATGGAGTTCTGGCAGTTCCACCCGACGGGTGTGGCGGGCGCGGGCGTGCTGATCACCGAAGGCGTGCGCGGCGAAGGCGGCATTCTGCGTAACTCGGACGGCGAGCGCTTCATGGAACGCTACGCGCCGACGCTGAAGGATCTCGCGCCGCGCGACTTCGTTTCGCGCTCGATGGACCAGGAAATCAAGGAAGGCCGCGGCGTCGGTCCGAACAAGGACCACGTGCTGCTGGACCTGTCGCACATCGGCGCCGAGACGATCATGAAGCGTCTGCCGTCGATCCGCGAGATCGCGCTGAAGTTCGCCAACGTCGACTGCATCAAGGAGCCGATCCCCGTTGTGCCGACCATTCACTACCAGATGGGCGGCATTCCGACGAACATCCACGGTCAGGTGGTCGGTACGGCGCGCGGTCACGAGGAGCCGGTGAACGGCTTCTACGCGGTCGGCGAATGCTCGTGCGTGTCGGTGCACGGCGCGAACCGCCTGGGCACGAACTCGCTGCTCGACCTCGTGGTGTTTGGCCGCGCGGCGGGCAATCACATCGTCAAGCACGTGAAGGAAATCAAGGACCACAAGCCGCTGCCGGCCGATGCGGCGGACTTCGCGCTGTCGCGTCTGGCGAAGCTGGAAAGCTCGTCGTCGGGCGAGTATGCGCAGTCGGTGGCGAACGACATCCGCGGCACGATGCAGAAACATGCGGGCGTGTTCCGCACGTCGGCGCTGCTGTCCGAAGGCGTGGAGGCGATCCGCGAAGTGGCGGCGCGTGTCGAGAATATCCACCTGAAGGACAAGTCGAAGGTGTTCAACACCGCGCGCGTCGAGGCGCTGGAAGTGGCGAACCTGATCGAAGTGGCGCGCGCGACGATGGTCTCGGCCGAAGCACGCAAGGAAAGCCGCGGCGCGCATGCGCAGAACGACTTCGAGCATCGCGACGACGAAAACTGGCTGCGCCATACGTTGTGGTTCAGCGAGGGCGACCGCCTCGACTACAAGCCGGTGCACATGCAGCCGCTGACGGTTGAATCGGTGCCGCCCAAGGCGCGGACCTTCTAAGGCACACGCACAAGTCAAAGGACCCACAATATGGCCAAGCGTACATTTGAAATCTACCGCTACGATCCGGATAAGGACGCGGCGCCGCGCATGCAGACGTACGAGATCGAGATCGACTCGCATGAGCGCATGCTGCTCGACGCGCTGGTGAAACTGAAGGCGCTCGACGAAACGCTGTCGTTCCGCCGTTCGTGCCGCGAAGGCGTATGCGGTTCGGACGCGATGAACATCAACGGCAAGAACGGTCTGGCGTGTCTGACGAACCTGAACGATCTGCCGCAGAAGATCGTGCTGCGTCCGCTGCCGGGACTGCCGGTGGTGCGCGACCTGATCTGCGACTTCACGCAGTTCTTCAACCAGTATCACTCGATCAAGCCGTACCTGATCAACGACACGCCGCCGCCGGAGAAGGAGCGTCTGCAGTCGCCGGAAGAACGCGACGAGCTGGATGGTCTGTACGAGTGCATTCTGTGCGCGAGCTGCTCGACGTCGTGCCCGAGCTTCTGGTGGAATCCGGACAAGTTCGTGGGTCCGGCGGGTCTGTTGCAGGCTTATCGTTTTATCGCGGATAGCCGTGATGAGGCGACCGGCGAGCGGCTCGACAACCTCGAAGATCCGTACCGTCTGTTCCGTTGCCACACGATCATGAACTGCGTCGACGTCTGCCCGAAGGGACTGAACCCGACGAAGGCGATTGGCAAGATCAAGGAATTGATGGTTCGCCGCACTGTCTGACACGCACACATCGACGCACGCATCGCTGCGTCGGCTGGAGTCCTGTTCCGGGACTCCAGCATCTTCATTCTTCCCTATGACGTCGCTCGATTGCGTTTACAGATAGCTGCAAACGTAGTCGAGCGTCTCGATCACGTCGATGTCGAAACGGCTTTTGCCCGGCACCGAAAACGACTCCCCCGCGCTATAGGTTTTCCACTCGTCGCTGCCTTCGAGGCGGATGCGGCATTGGCCCGCCTGCACTTCCATCAGTTCCGGCGCGTCGGTGCCGAAGTTCAGCGTGCCCGGCAGGATCACGCCGAGCGTCTTGCGTGAGCCGTCGGCGAACAGAACGGTGTGCGACACGCATTTGCCGTCGAAGTAGACGTTGGCGCGTTTGATAACGGAAACCTGATCGAATTGCGTAGCGGCCGTCATGGCGATGTTCCTGTGAGTCGTCGTGAAAGAATGCGCGTGCGCCGCGTGGCGGCACCGCTGCTAGATGCGTTTTGCGCCGACCATCGACGCAAGCGTGCGGTCGGATGCAAGCCCGCCATGATACAGGCGAGCGCGGCCGTGCAACGACATGCGCATCGCGCCGCGGTTCAGTCGGCCCGGCGCCAGCGGCCAGACTCCTCGCATACGACTACCGGTTGGCCGTCCAGCAACACTTGCTCTGTGTCTGGATGCGAGGCGGCCAATGCAGCAACGTCGAAGTCAATGTGAAGCGCGCGCGCCACATGCGCGTCTTCGATAGGAAGCTCCCACGTCAGGAACATCTGCACGCAATGCTGATCCAGCGTGAAGTCGCTCGCATTAAAACCGCTGCTGTCGCGACGGATTACACCATGAGGCTGGCCGGTGTCGAATATCAGCGCCGTGCCGCGCGTCAACGGAATACGCTGACCTGTGCCCGCGAAATGCACGTCGAAGCCCTGGTCTTCGGTGAGGAAGAGATTGCAGAACGCCGCGCCGCCATACTGCTCGGCGTCGTGGTGATACCTCGCGCCGCGGCACGCCATCAACGCTACGTCGCTCGAGGCCAGCACGCCGGGTAATCCGAGTGAGTGCGTCCAGTCCGACATCGCCTGCACGCAACGCGGGTAGTCCGGCCAACGCACGCGCGTTCGCGCGAAAGGCATCGCCTCGACGTCGCCAGGTTCCAGGTTCATGCGCGACGAGGTTTCTCTTTCCCAATCCATTAACACACGCTGCGGGGGCATGGGTATATCGACGACGCCCGACAGCACGACGTCGCTCACGCGCCGACTGCGAATCGCATCGCCGCTGGAGAAATAGGAGATCAGCATATCTCGCGCGTTAAACTGTTCGGATGACGAATCATCTATGTATCGTAACCATTAGAAGCGATGTTTGCTTCCGACTCAAAGCCAGCGCCAGATGCCTGCCGCGAAGCCCGAAAGCGGAATATGCGCCCACGTAGCGGCAAGCCACACAACCAGGCCACCGAGCAACGTGTGTGCGAAGTGACCGCCCACGAAGGCAAGCGCGGCTGCGATGACTGTGATGCTGGTTTCCATTGAATGGCTCCTGAACGAAGGTTCGAAACGCGGCCGCATTGCCACTACCTGGAAACCAGATGAAGAACAACGCAGTTCGTCGCGCAGTCGCCGCGTGCCTCGTATTGTGCCTGAGTGCCTGTGCACACCATGCAAGGGATCAAATGGCAAGCCTCGCATTGGCTCTCGGCAGATTACTCGTGATCCTTTAAAGTAAGCGCTGAAGTTCACGGCGAAGACGAGTTCAACGAGGATTTTTCTTCCGCTCAACAGCCGCGCTTTGCCACACCTTCTTCGCCCGTCACGGAGACCGCCAAATTGCTCATTCGCCAACTTGTTCCATCCGACGCGCTGACCTTTCAAGCCCTGCGTCTTTCAGGACTGAAGGAGACGCCCACATCGTTCGCGTCGAGCTATGAAGAAGAAGTGCATCGTTCATCCGATGACATCGAAAGGCAGTTAACGAAGCAGGACGACCACGGAGTTTTTGGCGCGTTCCACGACACGCAGCTAATAGGCATTGCAGGACTCGGACGCGAGAACCACACCAAGTTGCGCCACAAGGCGTTCGTCTGGGGCGTCTACGTCGCACCGGAACAAAGAGGCCGCGGTGTCAGCAGAGCCCTCGTCAGCGAGGCGATCCGTTTTGCGCAGTCGGTGCCTGGCATTACGCAAGTCAACATCACGGCCAACGCATGCAACGATGTCGCTATCCGGCTTTATTCATCGCTCGGATTTAAACAGTTCGGACTCGAGCCTGGCTCGATGATTGTCGAAGGAAAGCGGTACGACGAAGTGCATATGTCGTTGCACTTCGAACCACGCTGAGATCTACAACCGCACATAAGGTTGCGACAAGGCCTTCGCCGACCTGATCAGATCTTCAAGCATCGTCGCGCGCTTCTCGGGATCGGTATCGCGGCTCGTCATGAAGCACAGCGCCGCGACGGGAAGACCCGTGCGATCGCGTATCGGCGCGGCCATGCAGAGCCGGAAAGTGTGAGACAAGCCTTCCGTGCAGCAGTACCCCTGTTCGGCGGCGCGCTGCACGTCATGAACGAAATCGTCGAAGTCAATGCGTCTGCCGTTGTCGAGCACGAAGTCATCGTCTGGAATCAGGCTGCGAATTTCGTCGGCACGCAAATGAGCGAGCAGCAGGCGTCCAGACGCCGTCCACGGAATCGGCACCTTCACGCCAATGTCGGAACTGATATTGAACGGCCGCGAGCTGTTCTCCGACAGCACTACCGTGTACTTGTTGCCTTCGAGCATGCACAACTGCGCGGTCTCGTCGTGGGTTCGCACGAGTCCGAGAATCGCCTGGTGCGCGCGGCTGATCAGATCATTGTGAACCGCATAGTCGGCCCCGTAGTAATGCATCTCGCGGCCGAAGAACACGCTGCCGTCGGGCGTTGTCTCGAGCCAGCCCGCTTCCGTGAGCATGGTCACCAGTTCGTAGATGCTCGAGCGCGGCGCGCCCGTCGCTTCGATCAACTCGCGCATCGTCATCGGGCGCCGCGCAATATGCAACTGCTTCAGAATGCCGATCACGCGATCGACTCCCCTGGCCCTGGTTGATTCCGGTGCAGACATTCATTCAACTCCGTCAGCGATAGGGTTCGCACTGTATCTGTTATGTGACGCGAGTCTGGCATGCGGCGGGCGATGCGCCGTGCGGCCCCTCAATGGTCGAGCACGCGATGCAGGAACTGCCGCGTGCGTTCGTTCTGCGGATTCACGAAGATCTGCTCAGGCGCACCTTGCTCCGCGATCACGCCTTTATCCATGAACACGACACGGTCGGCCGTTTTGCGCGCGAAACCCATTTCATGTGTGACGACGACCATCGTCATCCCGTCGCGCGCGAGTCCGCGCATGACTTCCGTTACTTCGCCGACGAGCTCCGGGTCGAGCGCGGACGTGGCTTCGTCGAAGAACATGATGCCCGGTTCGACGGCCAGCGCTCTTGCAATGGCCACACGTTGTTGCTGGCCGCCGGAGAGCTGGCTCGGATAGTGTTCGGCGCGGTCCGCGAGACCTACTCTGTCGAGCGCCTCCATGCCGCGCTTGCGCGCGTCGGCCGCATTCATCTTGCGCGCCTTGATGAGCGCCAGCGTCACGTTGCCGAGCGCGGTCTTATGCGGAAACAGATTGAACTGCTGGAACACCATGCCGACGTGCCCGCGAATCTCCTTCGCGCGACGTGCATCGTGAAGCGGCACGTCGTTCACCCAGACTTCGCCCGCATCGGCTGTTTCAAGGCCGCTCATGATGCGCAGCACCGTGCTCTTGCCAGAACCCGATGCGCCGATCAGCACGAGTACTTCGCCCAGCCGCACGTCGAGATCGATTTCCTTCAGGACCTGCGTGGCGCCGAACGACTTGCCGACGCCCGTGAGTTTGATAATCGGCTTCGACGTAGTGACTGTGGTCATGACAGCAGGCTCCTTCTTCGGTCATGGTGGCGCACCCACTGCGATAGTGGAAAGCACACGATGAAATAAAGCACGGCAACGAGTCCATAAATCTCAACCGGCTTGCCAATCCGGTCGACGATGGCCTGCCCGCCATGCATCAATTCCGACATGCCGATCATGCTCACAATCGACGTGTCCTTGATCAGCGATAAGTACTGGCCGATAAGCGGCGGCATCACGATCTTTCCCGTCTGCGGCAAGATCACCGAGAAGAACGCCTGCGTCTTGCTGAGCCCGAGAATCTGCGCGACTTCCCATTGGCCTTTCGGCACGGCTTCGATGCCCGAGCGGAACACCTCGGCAATGTAGGCGCCCTGATAAACGCTTAAGCCGACGACGCCCGCGGCGAATACATCGATCGCGTAGCCGAAGTAGGACACGCCGAAGTAGATGAACATCAGCGTGATGAGCACCGGCGTGCCGCGAAACAGTTCGGTATAGAGCCGTGCGACGGTCGGCGTGCCCCACGGCCCGAACGAACGCAGCACGGCTGCGAGCAGGCCGATCAACGTTCCGCCGACAATCGCCGCCGCGGACAACAGCAGTGTCGCGAGCAATCCCTGAAAAAGGATGGCGAGGCTCGTCATTAACAATTCGCTCGACATGTTCGGTCTCCGGTTTCAGCGCTCAGGTGCGATCGGCCTGTCGTGCGACAAGAAAGAGTCGCCGCGTGCGTTTCTTCACTTCGAGCGGCGGATGAAAAACGCGCACGCCGATTTGGCCCGCGACCCACGACAGCACATTGCTAAGGAACAGATACGCAATCAGCGTGATCGTGAACGTCTGGATATAGAGCAGCGTGCGAGCATTGATGACAGTCGCCGTGCCGCTCAATTCAGGCAGCGCAATTGCCGACAGAAGCGACGTGCCCAGCAGCAACTGAATCAGGTTGTTGACGATCGCCGGATAAACCGCGCGCGCCGCCTGCGGCAACACAACCTCCATGAAAATCTGCGAGCGTTCGAGCCCGAGAATCGACGCGGCCTCGAGTTGTCCGCGCGGCACCGACTGGATGCCGGCGCGAAATACCTCGGCGAGATAGGCGCCGACGTTCACGCCCAACGCGATCACGCCTGCCGTATAAGCGTTGAGTGTGATGCCGAGTGAAGGCAACCCGAAGAACACGATGAAGATCTGCAATAGCACCGGCGTATTGCGGATCGCCTCGATATAAACACTCGCAATACCTCGCAGCAGCCGCACGCGCGACGCGCTCGCCAGCGCGGTCAGCAAGCCGAGCACCATCGACAGAACGAAGGCCAGCAGCGTGACCTGGAGCGTCAGCCACGACGCGCGAACGAAATCGTTCAAATAACCCGCGAGGGTTATCCATTCATAGCTCATGGTTCCTCCGTCCGTCGAACAACAACTTGCATGCGCGCATTCAGTACTGCGGATTCAGCGGAAAACGCGGCTCTGTTCCGAACCACTTCTTGTAGAGCTGCGCATTCTGTTTCGACGCATTGATGTTGAAGAGGAACAGGTTCAGGTAATTGAGCCACACCTGATCGCCCGCCTTCACGCCGAACGCGTTGTACTCCAGCGGCACAAGCGCTTCGTTGGTGACCGTCAGATTCGAGTCGAGCGATGCCTGATAGGCCAGAAAGTTGTTGTCCTCGATCATCGCGTCCGCCTGCCCCTGCTTCACCGCGAGAATCGCGGCCTGCGAGCTGTCGAACTCCTGAATCTTGACCTGCATGTTCAGCGAGCGCACTTCGTCGCCGTTCGTCGAACCCTTGACTGTCGCAATCGTACGATTGGCCATATCGTTGATCGACTTGATGCCGCTGCTTTTCTTGACCAGCAGCGCCTCGCTCGCCACCACATACGGATTCGTGAAGGCGATTTCCTTCGCACGTTCCAGGTTGCGCGTGAAGTTGCAGAACACCACGTCGACCTTGCTCGTTTGCAGGTTCGGAATGCGGTTCGCGCTCGTCGTGTTGACGACCTCGAGCTTGACGCCCATCTGCTTCGCCAGTTCTTTCGCGAGGTCGACGTCGTAGCCGTCGGGTTGGCCGTCCTTGTTGTAGAAGCCGAACGGCGCGAAGGTCAGGCAGTCGCCGACCCGCAGCGTGCCGCGCTGCAAGACCTGCTTGAGCGTCGAATCGGCTCCGGCGCTTTGTTCCGGCGGCGTCACCTTGGTACAGCCCACGAGCGTGAGCAACGCGGCCGCGGCAAACAAAGAGGCAAGTCGTGCGCTTTCCCTGACAAATCTCATTTTCGATCCCGGTCTGGTGTTGAAGCTTCGTGCGTGGAAGAAACGGCGATCAGCATGGTCTTCGCGGCATGTCCGCTATCGGCGGGACAGAAGTGATCGCGCGGCTGAAGTTGGTCGTCTGATATATCGGAATCGTGTCCGGCACAGCAGATAGTCGCAGTGTTTCATGCGAAAAAAATGCTGGCAATGGGGTATACACCGTCGAGCGCGGTGGTTTTTCGGCGATGGCGGGGAAGGTGGCGATGGCGGACGAGGCGCGAAAGCGCCCGTCCGTTTGCTGCTAGCCGAGGCGGCGATTTATGCGCGCGCGTCCCTGACGGCCGCGCGGAGGGCATCGACGAACATGTCGAGGTCCGCTTCGTTCATGTAGATATGCGGCGACACGCGCAGGCCTTGCAGCTCGCCGACGCAACGGTACTTGACGTGAATCGCGAACGATTCCCGCAATGTACGCTCGACGCGCAGGGCGTCGACGCCTTCGATAGAAAAGAGGCTCACGGCGCCGAGCGTTTCCGTGTCGAGCGGCGTGTGAAAGCGTAAGCCGGCGATGTCCGCGGCGCGTGCTGCCCAGTAACGGGTCAGCGCGCTGAGCCGTGCATGAATGTTGGCGGCGCCGATCGCCTGATGGAAGCGAATCGCCGGTTCGATGCCCGCTTGCAAGAAAAAGCCGCTGACCCACCAGGTTCAGCGGCTTTTTTGTCTTGGAACGCCGGTAATGCGCCCGAACAGGCGCATTACGCATCTAAAACGGCCAACCGGTTTAGATGCGGGCGCTTTTTCGGAATGGGTTGCTACACCGCACTGTTACCTTTCTCCGGAGAACATGTCATGAAGCACCCTTACCTGACCACCCGCAGCGGTTCGTCGCACTTCTATTTTCGCCGCAAGATTCCGCTCGACCTGCAGCCCCTGCTCGAACTCAAGGAGTTCTGGCGCAGTCTTGAGACGACCTGCAGGCAGACGGCCATCACGCGCCTGCCCACCGCCGCGCTCGAATATGAACAACTGCTGGCTCCCGCACGCGCCGCAGCGAACGCTACCCCCGATGCCGACTGGCTGCCGCGCTCCCTGCGCGCAGCAGGCGGCAATCAACCCGCGCCTTACCACCCTACCATCCAGCCGCCCGGAACCCTGCATCTGGCGGCAGTGCAGATTCCCCGACTGGTTGAGCGCTACAAGGCCAATGCCCTCATCAACGACGACGAGACGCGCCCGACCTGTTTCGCGCCCAGCCATCCGGACGCCGGTCCCAACGACGGCTACGACGACGAAGCGCACAGGAAACTGCTGCTCGAAGCACGCAAGTTATTGCGGCGAGCGCGCGCTGCGGACGATTTCTCGGCCATCCTTGAGTCGGTCGAAGAACATCTTGCGTGGGAGCGCGCGTGGCTGCCTGCGGCCTCGGAAGAGTTCGCCACTCTGCTGAGAGCGATGGCCGACGCCCAGTTGGCGGTCGTCGACGAGGAACTGCGACGAATCGACGGAGACATCGGCGCGACACCCGAACTGCTCCCGCTCGTCGATGAAAACGACACCTGGAGTGCCGCTGTGAACAAATGGATTGAGGAAGCGGCGCCCCAACCCAAGACCGCCGACGAGGTCCGAGCGCAGGTTGCTCGCTTCGAGCGACTGATAGGCATCATGCCGCTTACTGCCCTGACGCGCGAACACGTTGCACAGTTCAAGACCGCCTGTCTGCAGCAGGAACGCGTGAGCAAGAGCCGTGTGAACACCATCCTTGCGCTGCTCTCCCCGATAATCAACACAGCAATCAAAAAGATGCTGACCAAGCTTGCTGTGAATCCGTTTGCGGGAGCGAAATTCAGCAAGAAGGCTGTTCGCCGGGATGCTGACCCAAATGCCCAGCGCGATGCCTTCAGGATTCACGAGCTCAACCAGCTGTTTGCGTCCCGGGTGTACGTTGAAAACTATCGCCCTTGCAAAGGCGGCGGAGAAGCCGCGTACTGGCTACCCCTGCTCGGGTCGCATTCGGGCGCACGCCTGGAAGACCTCTGCCAGCTCCGCACGCGGGACGTGGTGCAGCGTGCCGGCGTGTGGTGCCTGCACCTGCATGACCTCAAGCGCGAACACCGGACGGGAGATGCTGGCATCAAGCGACACGTGCCTATCCACCGGACACTGCTTGAACTCGGCTGGCTCGCCTACGTCGGACGGCAGGACCGCGACGGCCTGCTCTTTCCCGAACTGAAGCTGAACAAATATGCTCAGCTCGGTGCGGTTTGGTGCAGCTGGTTTAGCGGTTACCTCGATGACGATGCGGGCCTTGATGACCCACGCCTCGACTTCCACAGCTTCCGCCATACGTTTAAGGCCTTTGCGCAGCTGTCCGGCATCGAAAATTCGGTAATCGAGGAGCTGGTCGGACACGCACCCGACAGCCAGTACGGTCTCAATGAAGCGGGCGAGAAACGGCTTCCCTTCCAGGTGCTTGTCGAAGCCATGCACAAACTCGAATTTCCTGGCCTCGAACTTGGCCATCTGTTGAATCGAGATGCGGCGGCACCGCTGGCCTAAGCGTACCGGGCGCCTCCAGCAACCACTTTGCGAGAGCCAGGTGTTGCTGGAGACAGCACCACCGCGCAAACCCGTGCCGAAGGAGCCTTAAGGCCTACGCAAAACCAACCTGGCACCCTCGCAGCGATAGCGGTTTTCCTCACGTGTACCAAAATCGACGCGGTCAATGGCGACCAGGGAGCGTGGTCGCACCCCGAGCGGAGGCGCGCACATGGAGGAAAGCAGAGGGGACCGCGCTATGCTGGCAGTGAAGTCCCCGTCGTCGCCACTTCCGCAACGCGCATCGCGCTTGGATTCGTCCTGGAGCGACGTGACGATGCGCTCAACACATCTTCGAAATACACTATACTTGGTGTCCACGTCCGGCTGGCACACAAGATGGAGCGTTTTCGTGGCCTTTGGTTAGTGCATCGTGCCGCCGGACTTCCCGCAAATGCATTCGCGCACGCGTCCTGTCTGCGCGTCGGTAGGACACGTATGAGCAGCTTATTCGAAGCGGCGAGAAGTGGGGACACCGCATTTTTTGCCGAAGGTCGACTTCAGTTCCGCCCGGTAGACCGCGTGTCGAATGCGACGAACCTGGTCGTGCGGGGGCGCGTCCAGATTCAGGTCAGAACCGGCAGCGTTATCGCAGTCGTGAAACTTCTCACGGACCGGGGCTTTTCGGTCGAATCTGCGTGTGCCTGGCTTGCCCGACAGCTTGGACTCCCGACTCCCGAAGCCTTCTGGGTCTGGGTTGAGAAGAACCGGCTGACCGATGGCTGGCCATACGGCGACACGCCGGTCAAACGCTGCTTCGCCACGGAATATGTTGCTAACGCTCAGCCGGTGCTACTCGACCGGCTCTCCGACCAGGTCCTCGCGGCACACATTAAAATTGATGATGTGCTGCTTGCGAGAATGGCGATGTACGATGCTCTGATTGGGAACGATGACCGACACGACGACAACCTGGTGTGGGCTCCACCCGTTGGCGCGTTACTCATCGACCACGAGAAAGCGATGGGAGGTGAAAATATGAACCTTTTCTCGACGATGCCCCGTCCAGGGCCCAACTATCTGTTGCGCCGATTGAGCATGCTGCCACGCGCCCGACGCCACGCCCTTCGTCCGACCGTAAATTCATTCTGCGCGGAGTGCATCAATGCGGTCGAGCGCATCCCGCTGGAACAAATCGCGTCCACGGCGTTGCTCGCGGAGCAGATGGAGCGCTATCTCGCACTCAGCGTCGACCGTCTGCATGAAGAAGTGTCCCAGGCTCTTGGACTTTCTGAGCTTTTCAACATCAGGCGCAATGACGTTGGCACTTCACCTCAATGACTACCTTTGAGCAACTTACCTTTCTATCGCCGGGCGACATGTGCACGGGAAGCGCACGTCTCGTATATCTCCAGATTGAGACGTCCGGCGAGCGGATTGCAATCGCCGTCCTCGGCGAATTCGCGAGTGGAGCCCCTTTCGCGCGGGTCGTCACGCGCAAGGTCCTGAAGTGCCTGCCTGACGATTTGGGCATCACCCTCCATTCTTTCGGTGCGCTTATCGTCGCGGACTATCTCGACTGGAGCGTACACAAGGGTCGCCCCGCCCAATGGGTCAGCCCACTGAGCGGTATTCAGACGGGCAAGGCCTTCGAAGTCGATGCAGAGGATGAGGAAGGTGTCGTTCAGGCAGCGCTGGAAAGATGCTCACTCTTCCATCGCAGGCCGGCTAATGTGAGTTCTTCATCCGACGATGACATTCGCGTGGTTCGACCAGCCTTTGAAAACCGGTTCGCTCAATCGGTCAAAAAGGAAGTCCTCACCCGCAAGCCGTCGCTGCACGCCGGCTTTAACCGGACATTCAGTTTGTCGAAATCGTCGACGGGCTTCGCGATTGATTACGTCGGTCAGGCATATGCGACGTGTTATGCCGCTATCGACCCGAAAAGCAAGAGCGCAGTACGTCTTCGAGCACCGTCGGCGGCGCTGTGGAGACTGGCCCGCGCACGAGATAGCTTTGGATTTATCACGCCGGACAAATTTGAGTTGACGGCCTGGGTCCCTTCCGCTGACTTGCCCATCTACTCAGACAGAGAGTACGAACTCGTTTCAGACATGGTCGACGAACTCCGGATGCAAGCGTCGAAAGAGGACCTCAGCGTCTTCCCTATTCACGATGCACGCTCAGCGTCCAAGCGACTTCTCGGTTACGAATCCTTGTCAGTTGTCGCGTGAGTCTGAGCACCCGTCATTGAATGTTGCGGTAAGGGCCAACTCTCTTTGTCATGTTTCAATCGTCACTGCGGACCGGCTTTTACCTTCCCGGTCTGAAGAGGCGAGCGCCTCGGGCTGAAACTCAGAGCAAACATGGGCAGAGAAGGGCTGGCGCCCTTCGCGCATGACTCTCAGCAGGAGCGACGTGTGCCCTCGCTCCCCTCCCCTCGCTCCCCTCAATACGCGCGCATCCCGTCGATAGAAAAGACGACACGCTTTTTTTGTCGAAGCCAGGCTCATGTCGATGCCCCGGCGTGACCACCCAAGAAACGTCTCTGATGGTCAACTTCCGCAATCCATGTCAAACACCCTAGAGGGAAATAGAGCGTCTCGCGATAAGCGAGAATTGTCTCTAATTTTCATGGGGTTACACAATCGACTCCGGCGCATCCTGACGTGAATCCGTACGCATTCTGACGTGGTTGGATAGCCTCAGGACATGTCATATTGCAAACGTCAGCTCGAGGCAGGCGATGAGTCCTGTCGAGCAAACATCGTCCACACGCCAGGCGACGTCACCCGGCTTGACGAGGCCTCCGGCGGCTTCAGGGAGGGATGTCGCGGTTGCTCCGGTAGCCAGGGAAGCGAAGTCTCTTCCGCTTTGCTCAGCGCATGTCGCGAAAACTGTACAGCACCCTTTGCAGTGAGCTTTACCGTCCAGGCGCCCAGCTCAGCTATTTCTGTCACGGCCTTCTTCAACTCGCGCGAGCGGCGCCGGGCGGCGATTGCAGCAGGTGTCTCTGATTGAGGACGATGCCCGGTCCGTGGGCTCACGGGTATATGCGCGCCCGCATCAGCCCAGACATATCGAGCAAGCTTATCAATGTGAAATGCCATCGTCGTACCGGCGCGAACCCGGAGCGACAACGCGCAATGCAGCGCCCGCGCACACTCCGACTTCAACGACAGCCGCTCATCCACGCAGACGACGGAGAAGTGACCGCCAAACAAGACCTCCGTAAGTCTCCAGTTCAGCAGCACGGTGACCCCCGTGCCGTTTCCGACCTGCCAGTTCAACAGTCGACTCTGAAATTCGCTGCCGTCGTCAATTTTCGACCATACAGTCACTTCGCACAGCCGTTTCAGTTCTGCACGCCGCTGCTCGGCTGCGCTGCCGCCTGCACCCCGACCCAGACGACGACAAAGCTCGTAGAAACTCACCGTGAGCTTGGCCGTGCGTGGCCGCCGTACTTCGCCTACCTGATACAGGTCCGACTCAATCTGACGTGTCTCATCGCCGGGCTCAACCGCTTTCTGCTCCGCCGCGAGCTCGAGCAAAACAAGCAGCAATGTCTGCTCGGGAATACCTAGCTGCTCGGGGCCACGCCACCGCCAGCCAATACCGTTGAAATCGAAACGGACGTCAAGTCTCGGACGGAAACCTCTGAATACAGGCTGAAAAAGGGCGGCCGACGCGAACGCTGGGTCATAGCGCACGATGCGTTCAACAGACATTCGTCGCTCCGGTATGCCGAGAAGTCGCTCGCCTGCCCTTCGACGCATCGCTCGCGACAGTACGTCGCTTCCCCCCTATCGACCCGGCGACAGCCAACGCCCCCGTTGTTGCATCCCTTCGAAGGATAAGCGGTTCGAAACCCTTTGAGCCGTAATTTGCTTTCGCGATGTCGAGGCGGACGAAGTTGCGCCGATGCGGCTCCGCGATACCCAGATAGCCGGCTGTCGATTCTGTGACGGCGGAGAGATTCGCCTGCCAGCGGATACTGTCAGTGAGTGCCGATGAGCCACGCGATGCACTCGCGTGCTCGCCAGCGCCTGCCAGCACAGAACTTCGATTCGCGTGATGCGACAGAAGCACCGCGGCACCTGACTGCGCCGCAATCCGCTCGAACGCTCCGACCACATTTGTCATATGCGAAGAATCATTTTCCTCACCCGAGTGAAAACGTCTGAGCGGGTCAACTATCAGCAGCCTCGCACTCTTCGCCATCTCGGCAACCTTCGACAGCGCATCCTCAACCACGTGCCCGTCAGCAACCAGCCCGAGTCGTTTGGCACCGGCCAGTGGATACACGAGAAGGTGCCGACTCAACCGCTCGACAAGCGCATCGCAGGCTCCTGCATCCTTGAACTCGGCCATCTCCTGGATGCCGTGTAGCGCTGCCTGCAGCCGCCACTGCATCACATCACGCGACTCTTCAGCGAGCAGAAACACGACCGGTGCGCCTGTGCCCGAGAGCTTGTGGGGTGTAAGTATGCCTCCGCCGACGGGTTTCCCGGCAGCAATGTCGCAGGCGATTTGCATCAGGAGCATTGTTTTTCCGACGCCGCCGGGTCCGATAAGCGCGCCCACTGTTCCAGCCAACAAGCCAGGCAACACGTGGTCAAGCGGGGGCGGCGGCTCACTTAACGCTTTGCGAATGTCGAGCCGATGGTCAAGCAGATTCATTCGCCCCTCCTCCTACGACATGGTCCGCGAGCCACGCTTGCACGTCGCATTCGCGCCAGCGCAACATGCGCGTACCCGGAATGTGTAAGCGAGGCGGAACTGCCATCGGGTTGCGGCGTATATCTTTGCGGATTGTTTGCGGGCTACGGCCAAGCAGAGCGGCCAAGTCTTCGAGTTCGAGTAGTTTCATGTGCTTCCGATGAGAGTTTTCTGACCACGAGCGGGCGACAGCGGCCCTGGCGTGCCTGTACGCGACACTGGTCGACGTATCGGGACATATAGGGCCGCGGTTTTATGTCTTCAGCGCTAATTGCGCGATGCCCGGGTGAAGCGCCGTTTTAGACGAGTGGAGGGAGTAGCTCGTCGCTTTTTGAACGCTTGCGCTCGTTGATGCCTTCGAGGTATGTCGGCTGGATGCCGTTTCGGCTGGCGACGCCGGCGACTGAGTGAGCACCCACTCCATCGCCCGGCTGGATAGTCCTCCGGCCACTCTCTTGCCAGCAACACCACCGCTGCACGCAGCACCAACTCGGGCGTTGCTCCGGGCGGACTTCTGGGAGCGCGTTTGCTACTACAACTTCCTTCAGGAATTCGTGCCGGCGTCGCGCGTCGCACCTCCTGCCGAATTTTGGGAACAAGGCAAGGCGCCCTTCGTGAAAGTGCTCGCGACAGTGCGGCCGGACGTTGTCATTGCTTTCAGTAAGCGCCTCGGCCGGATTCTGATACCGCTGTGTGACGAGGTGCCCTTGGCAAGGGTGCACCATCCCTCGACTGGCTTTGCCTATGCGAGGTGGAACTCAGTTATTACTGAAGCCTTGGATGAAGCACATGCGCGGCGCCGTTCGTTGGGCGTTGGCGTTGGCGTTGGCGTTGGCGTTGGCGTTGGCGTTGGCGTTGGCGTTGGCGTTGGCGTTGGCAGCCTAAGTCAAAACCCAGATTACTTGGCAGGGCATCGGGCATCGCGAAAGGAAAGTGCAGCGCATGGGCCCTATCCGCGGGCATGCCTTAGATATCTATAAGCCAACCGGCAATGGACGTCGCCAACACGTACTCGTTTTAGGTCGCGTGCAATCTAAAACGCCGCGCGCGAGCACATCGCTATAGATAAGGTCCACATGATGTGGCAACTCACAACCAAGGAACCGACATGTACGTGATTGACTATGTCCTCGTGCCCGCAACGCAACATGCAGGCACCGAAATCAAACGCTTTTGCTGGGCTGCAAGGACGCACGATGCCGCAGGTGACAGGGAAATCAAATTTCACGGCACATCTACTATTCATTCGGACGCTGGCGAATTTTTCGCAGACGCATACGCTACACCGTCGACTGACGACTATTTCCGAAGCCCTGAATGGCACGCGACCGCAGCGTCACTGGAGCACCAGGTCGCCTTGCATGTGACAGAAAATATCCGCGACTGGCTTGACGGAAAGACTCTCGACCTGCACGACCGGATTCACACCGTCGATGACGCAGACTTCGAGGAATATGCAATGTGATTTCGCGCCCCGGAGACGGGGCTTGTTTCTGCGCAGTTGTCGATGTAATTGGGTGCGCCGCTAGCAGCACTGCAGGCAGTTGCGGTTGCCGCGAAAGGATGGCGCAGGCAGGAAAAAGCGAGAGCGCCGCACCGCTCCACATTTCAGACACTCACAAACGGGGCTTCGCGTACCGCCCCGAATGTATGCCTTTAACGATTCAGCCGCCGCCATCCCATGCTTCCGCACAATGTGGACAAATGCTGCAATCTGGCGAAATCGGTGACGGTGTAACGCAAGCAATTCGCGGGCGGTTCATGTTGCCACGGTGGAATAGTTTTATTTACGCTCTCCGTAAAAGGGTTTTATTTACGGGCACCAGGACCCACGAACGCCATATCTGGCGGGGCGTAAACTAAAGTAATCAACGAAAGGCGCAGGAGCGATTCCAGCGCCTTATTTTTTGCAAGCCCATCTTTGAAAATACGACCTTCGCGGATTTCGGACTGGGAGCCGGACAGCAGTCTGCATCGGCGTGAGGGTCGACCGCAGAGTTAAAGCACCGCCGACGAAGGGTTCGATTCGGCCCTTATCAGCCGATGCTTTCTTCTCGCAACGGCTGCGCCGAACCTCCCAAGTTGCTCGAACTACCACTTCCTGCAGCCAATGTGTCTCCGGCAGCATCGGATAGCGGCGCAGAGGCATCTGCGTTGCGCTTCGAGTCGGCTAGTGTCGTTCAATGCGGACTCGCTTCTCCGCCGACTAGGACCCGCACTTTCACACCAAGGCACCGAGGCGGCCAGACCGCGGCGGCAGGCTCGAAGGCCGGGGGCCAAGCCGCGGTCGACCGCCAACTGGCTTCACAGGTGGGAATTGGCGAATACGACCGGCGCCAAGTCTGGCGGCAATCGAGGAAACGCAGCTCCGACCGGTGGCAAGAAATAACAGGCCCTTTTCCAAGTCAAGGCTCCAGCAGCACCCACTCCACCGCCCCGGCCGGATACTCCTCCGGCCACTCTCTTGCCAGCAACTCCACCGCATCCCGCATCTGCATTGGCATCCCGGTCTCACCGGAACTTGTCCCCACGCTCCCCGCACTCATTGCCGCCAAAACGGCCTGCGCGCAAGCCAGCCGGTCGAGCGCACGCCGCAGCCGTACGAAACTGGCGTCAGAAATCTGCTGGTGCCTTGCCGCGACGCCTACGTCTGTCTCGATATCTGATAGCAGGCATCCGAACAAATCGGTCAGGGCACGTGTGACGTGAGCGAGCGCTGACTTACCAGCGAGCGGTTCGGAGCTTCAGTTTCTTGTTTCATGGTCCTTGACGACACCGAGTCTATCCGGGTGCATGCGTCGCACTAAAGAATCCGCGGCCCCGGCCGTTATCGGATACCGATTCGGGTGAAATAGCCTGTATCTTGGCTGACGGGCACGGCGACGCAGTTCGGCGATGGTGGCATCTCGCCGCAATCTTAGCGCGCCAGCCCCAGCTTCAATCGTTCCGCCGCCTGAGCCGGAAAGTCCTGCGGCGACTTCTGCTGCTAGCTGTTCGACGGGTTGCAGGCATTTCAGCTAACTAGGCCGCTCCAGTAAAACTACGCGTCCAAGCAGCCGTATAGCGGGCGGGTTTACCGTCGACCTTTTGAATAGCCGCCACCGAAACCAAATGAATTTGCGGCGTCTCGCGAGCGATTGCTTCGCGCTGTCATCATTTCGACGTCGGTCAGGTAGATGAGCACAAGCACTTCTCCTTCACGGCCCCGAGCACTGTGCTCCACGACTTCATAGTCGTCCGCGCCGTCATCGTCGAACCATACTTCAGCGGGCTGTTTCCCGTGCAACTCCCTGCCGTGCTGCAAGACGTCGTAAGCAAGACTGTCTTCGTCTAGGCGGCGCTTGAGAAACCACTTCTTGGGGACATCCGGCGCCCGAGACAGCCAGCGCAGGTCGTTGCCGCGATAACAGGCAGCGATAATCGGTAGCGTATCGATTTGTGCAATTCGAATGCACGTTGCGGTGCGGCTCGTTTGGAAAATTTCAGCGAATTCGTTGATGTGCTTGAACCCAGGGCGTCCAATGCTCTTAACCATTGGCTGCAGCAGCGGGCGCGGCATCAAAAGATGAGCTGCATACTCGTCTGCGTGCTTCTCTTGCTCACTGTTCGACGCGAGATTGTCACCCGGGTCGTCAACGCGACAGCGAAATGACTTGCCGCGATGCATTTCCCAATGACCTAGTTCGTGACCGATGGAAAAGCGTTCCCGTCCGACAACGTTTGACGGTCGAATGGTCGCAATGCCCCTATTTCCAACTCCGACAAGAGTCGCCTCGCAACCCTCCAAGTCGTCAAACTCAACTTCGAGACCGGCGTCGTAGGCGAAAGCCCTAACATCCAACTCCTCAGCCGACGTAATGCCGAACTCTGCTATGAGATTTTCAGCGCGCTCACCCGGGCTCATTGACCGCCATCCTCGCTTGAATCGCGGGAAGCCTCTAACCGCTTGAGCTGAACGTAGATTCGTCGCAAGTCGGACTCGGTCATCTCATCCAGACCTCGCGCTGCTAACGTATATCGGCCGTCGTTCGACGCTTGCCGTATATAGGCTTTGATGTCATCCAATTTGACTTCGGGCTGGACGGATGAAACCCCGACACGAGCCGACGCTATGGCCTCCTTGGCCGCAGCCAGCCGCTGTTTCCCAGCGGCAGCCTTCGCAGCTTTCAATAGCCTCAAACCATTCGCCTTGGCCGCATCCCCGTTTCTTCCTTCAAGGATGTCTTCGTCGGACATGTCTAAGAGTTCTCGCTCTAAAGCATCAGCAAGATTGTCGAATGGCTCGCCTTTCCTCTTTGCATTCATCTGTTCACCCCTGCTTATCGTGAGGTGCGAGCCGACGCAGCAAGCGCTTCCTCGCCGCGTCAAAGCGCTTCTTGTCCCAACCCAGCACGGCGGCCGCTTCCGCGCCGCGTGTTCCATCAATCCACACCATAAATAACAAACCAGCTTCCTCGTCGTCGGAAAGTTCCGCTTCAATCTGTTCGACCAACTGCCGCGCGATAAATACGTCCTCCGGGGTTTCCAGAGTCGTTGCGACTGCGTACGGCTGAATCTGCCCCTCTTCGGGAGACTCGTCGGTCGTCGACACGACCGCGAACGTGTCAATCGGACCTTTGGTCTCTTTCTTCAGCTCGTTCGAAGAAATGCTCCTCATTGCGCCGAACAAGGCCTTGAGCGGTTCGAGGCCCCTCGGCCACCTGCGACGCATGTTGACAAACTTCTCAATGGCCATTTGCAGCAGGTCGTTGCCGTCGCACCCGGCAAGGCTTCTCGACAGGAAGCCGGCATAAATCTCCGCCCGCGTCCAGTCTGCCCCGCTGAGCTTCTGCAGCTCTTCCTCGACCTCGCGTTTGCTCAGTCGGCTCTCGTTCTCCACGGTATCGGACATCCCCGTACCCGCTCCTGAAATGTGACTCTTCAACCGCCTTCGGTGGACGCGATAAAAATATTTTTCTGTCAGCGTCCACGGACGGCTTCTCGAGAGTCTTGTTCAGTAAGGGCACAAGCGCATGGTGCGCCGCGCCCACACTGTATAAGGACAATCGACCGATGGTAAATCGCAAAACTCGTAATATCAACAGGGACTTGGTGCATCTGCGCGCCGGTGAGCAATATCTTCTTGGACTGCCGCTCAACACGATTCAGTCGCAGCGCCTGGAACGCGCCCGCCTCGGCACGCATCCGGAAAGCGGCACCCGCGTGTTGCCCCCGGCAACCGGCGGCGCGGCCAGCCGGCGCAACGCGAATGGTTTCGACATCATTCACCGCGACCAGCCGAAGGAAACGCGGTATCGCCAAATCAGCTGGGCCTGGGTGGAACACCACGGCCGCGACACCGTCGAGAAGACGGGTGTGAAGGACGTGCCGTATCTGCGCTACCCCCGCACCGCTGTTCCTCCATATGCCGTCGAACTTCAGGTTCAGACGCGTTCCGACGGCGTGTCGTTCGTGGTGGCTGGCCCATTCACCGTCGGCAGCGAACTCGACGCGGTCGCCACCAATACCGCCAACGTCTTCTGCGAGCAGTTCGGTGGCTTCGAAGTGCTGACCTTGGCTCTCGGCGCGTGGGGCGCGGCACCCGTTCGCCGCTTGAACTGGGAACTGCTGCCGCCGGGACGCAATCCTTGGCTCAGCGCAAAACCGGCTCTAGACCGTATCGTCGCGAGCGCACCGGCAGGCAATCGGAATGTTATTGCGGCACGGTTTGCCGCCATCGGTGGCCACGAGCCTGATTTCGTCGCGGTAGGGTCGGCCGGATTCGACGGCTACGCGGTGTTCGGGTTTCCGCGTCAACGCTTCTGCCTGCTCGAGAGCCGTCAGGTGAACAACGCCACCTACGTGCTTTCGGACACGGACTGGGAGCGCATTTCGCAAATGTCGAAAGCGGAAATCCTCTCTGCCGAGGCCCACCAGCGGCGCCTCATCCATACGCGCAACTGGTTTGACGAACTCGAACTGATGTTTGGTAGTCCCGGGCGTCGCGCTGCATGACGGCTCGCTAACACGCACATTTACACAACCGTAGGTGGCGAGAGCGTCGCAGCTTCAATACGGCGCCTCGCCGGAAGTTAAAGGAAATCTAGATGGCAAATCCGCGCGAATGCGACGACCAGCAGAAGTTGCTTCTTGAAATCATCAAGCGGTTTGACTCGTACATCAACTCGAGCAACTCGAAGATTGCAATCATCCTGTCCTACTGCATGGCGTACATCGGCGGACTGGGTTTCAAGCTCGTCGATGTCTCGGACAAGCGGACTCACGACGACGTGTGGTGGGGCCTGCTTCTTGTCTCGCTGCTGTCCGTTGTCGTCACGCTATGGGCTGCGCGGTACGCCTACCTCGCCTTGCATCCGCAGCTTCCGTCCGGCCGCGCTGCGCACGAAGTACCGTCAGCCATCTTTTTCGGCGAAGTTGCACAGCATCCGGGCGGCCGGGACGGCTACGCAGCGTCGTTGCGCGCCATGACCGACGAAGAAGTGGTGGAAGACCTGTCTGGTCAAGCTCATACGCTCGCCGGTATTGCTTCACGAAAGTATGCGCTGCTCGCCAAGGCGACGAACTGCCTCGTCTGGGCACAGATACCCCTGTTCGGCGTGATTCTAGTTGTTCTTCTAACAGCATTGCAAAAGCAGCCATCTTGAGAGGGCAGAAACATGGCAAACCGAGAAATTGAACAGTTCAGGAAGAGCTTCGACAACATCTTCGAGCAGGTTAGTCATCGTCAGCTACTCGCGAAATCCGCCTGGGCGCTGGATAGCATGAACGAGGGCTACGAGGTACGCGCGGACTCGGCGCTGCCGGCGCTTCAAGAGGAATACGCCATCCAGCTTCCTATTCGTCGCTGGTTCGGTAAGCAGCCGCAGGTCAACGACGGCCGCATCGGCTGCCATCCCGACTTCGCTCATCTAGAAGGCACGGACGAAATTGAGTACCACCACGTCACCACTATGTTCATCGACGTGAAGGATTCGACGCGCCTCGGTCTGCGATACCCGCTCGAAGTGGTTCAACACATCAAGAATTCAATTCTGCGAGCAGCATCGGAAACGGTGCGCGCAATGGACGGTCACGTGCATCGCTTCATGGGTGATGCATTGATGGCCTTCTTCGGTGGGAAGGACCAGACCAAGGAGTCGTCTGCGATGGCGGCCATCTCTTGCGCCGCTATGCTGCAAGCTCTCATGCAAGAGTCTGTGGTTCCTGCTCTTACGAAGCGGAACATCGACGCGCAAGATATCGGTTTCCGTGTTGGCCTCGACTTTGGCGACGACAGCGAGGTCCTTTGGTCATCCTATGGCTACACTGCGGTGAACGAGGTGACGGCCACATCGTTTTTTGTAGATGTGTCGGCGAAACTGCAGTCAATGGCGTCCAAGGACACTGCCATGCTCGGCCAGAACCTGATGCAGTATCTCGATTTCCCCGAAGCACTCGTTCGCCGCAAAAAGGAAAAGCATGGGGACGAGATGGTTCCGGTGCCGTACTTACGCCCGAATTATGAGAAGCAGGACGGGAGCTTGCTGAACTACGCGGTTCGTAAGCTTGATTTCAGGGCGTTCGCGCGGCTGCTGCCGCTGCCGACCGAGTTCAAGCAAATCATCTTGCCTGACATCAAGGCGCGAGCAGGCTTCAGTTTCCGCGCGAACGTGCTTGGGGGCGCCACTGGCGCGAGGCCTTATCCGTCGCTGTCGGAATGCCTGCCGAAGAACGTCGAAGTCGCATTCACTTTCCGCGCGGAGCCGCATGCTCTTGATGGATTGCGCCTACCTCTGTCAGGCAAGTTCATCAAGCAGAACCACGGCAAAGAGGCTGACGAAGAGAACTCCCTGCAAGCCGAGTTCGAGGAATTCACGATGCGGCCGGTCTTTGACGCCTACAAAAACGCCAAGGTTTGCACAAGAACCTTCAAGCGGCATACCGCGTACCGCGGAATTCATACGGTGACTGTGCATGTCGTGGACGCCGCCGGCCAGGTCGTGTTTAACGACACGATTGCCGTGCACATCCGTTAGGCTATTTGACCTGCGCGGTCGCGTCGCATCAGGGCGTGTTTCCGGCGCCGCAGCTGATACCGCGGAGTTTTAGATGGAGAGTCCCATGCCGAATGTATTCGTCCCATTTATATGAGCCCGCCGTCGTCCGTGGAACAGAACTGCTTCCGAAGTGTCTGCTGATGTAACAGGTGGGCGACGCAACTTGAACGGGCAAATCGGTTGAGGAATCTTGCCGACAAGTGTCAAGCCGAAAAACTGTCTTCAACCGACGGGGTGATTGACGCCGGCTGGATTCGCCGCGCGGCAGATTGGTTGGACCCGACTGTAGTGCGCCGCTGGGATGATATGGATGGTCCAGCAGTCGTTATTGCTGGAAAAGCGCCGTCGTGTCGGTAGAATCATTGGCCACAACGAAAATATTCGGCGACAGACCAAGTGCTCATTCTCGTGGGCGTTCGACCGGCCGACCATCGAGGGCAAACAAAATGGACGTTTTTGAGTTTCGGGGAAAACTCGTTTCTGATTACGAGACATTCACGAGAAGCTTCACCCGTATCAAAGCGGCAGACATCAAGGCGTACGTCGACCGTGCGTATGACTCCGAGCGGTATTGGCCGGCGCCGCTAGTACAGGTAAACCCTAATTTCAAGACGGCATCCACGGTAGATGCGCTCGTAAAAGAGGGAACCCTTCATAAAGAATGCTCCCGCATTTTCCGTGCCGGAAAATCGGCTTCCAGTCCGGGCGTTTCGCTGACTCTGTTCAAACATCAAGAACAAGCCATAAGTTGCGCTCAGAATGGGCAAAGCTACGTGCTGACGACTGGTACAGGCTCGGGGAAGTCGCTCGCCTACTTTATTCCTGTAATCGACGGCATTTTAAAAGCCAAGGCGTCAGACAGCACGCCGCGTACGCGTGCGATTGTCATTTACCCGATGAACGCGCTGGCGAATAGCCAGATGGAGGAGCTCGGCAAGTTTCTCGCCGACTACGGCCAGCATTCGCCTGTGACATACGGTCGGTACACGGGCCAAGAAAAAGACGAAGAACGTCAGCGGCTGGCCTCAAATCCGCCGGACATACTGCTCACGAACTTCATGATGCTTGAGCTCCTGATGACGCGTCAGGATGACAAGGATAAGGCCGTTATCCGCAATGCTGAGGGGCTGCGATTCCTTGTCCTCGACGAACTGCATACCTATCGCGGCCGACAGGGCGCAGACGTCGCATTGCTCGTTCGCCGTGTGCGAGAAGCTCTCGCCGATGAGCTTCAGTGCATCGGGACGTCGGCAACGATGGCAACGGAAGGGTCAGAGGAGGTGAAAAACGCGAAGGTTGCAGAGGTGGCGAGCCGACTCTTCGGCACTAACATCAGCGTTGCCAATGTAATCACTGAAACCCTGCAACGGGTGACTCCTGAACACCTGCTCGTCGAACATGTTCGGCACGAACTAGGGGACGCGATACGAGCAGGGATTCCCTTCGAGCCCTCCTTCGAGGCACTAGCTAAACATCCGCTCGCTGTCTGGGTCGAATTGGACTTGGGGCTAACGCGAGACGTAGGGCCGTGGCGACGAGCTCGGCCAATAACGTTGACTCAAGCTGGCAAGCGGCTCGCCGAAGACGCGGGGATTTCTGAAGAGTTGGCGCGGAGTACCCTTGCGGACTTTCTGCTGCTAGCGTATCGAACCACGGACAAGCCCCCGCAGGATGGCGGCCGGAGCTTGTTCGCCTTCAAATTGCACCAGTTCATTTCGGGAGGAAGCAAGGTCTACGGGACTCTTGAAGCCTCAGATAAGCGCTACCTAACTCTTGATGGCAGCCAGTATGTTCCGGGTGAGCGCGACCGGCGTCTATTTGCTCTGCATTTCTGCCGCGAGTGTGGACAAGAATATGCACCTGTGTGGGATGAGCACACCTCGAGCGGGCGCATGTTCAACCCACGCGGCATCGAAGAGCGCACGCACGAAGATGAAGACATCAAAAGTGGCTATTTCATGCCCGACACAACGGGTGTATGGGACGACACGCTCGACCGCTACCCGGAAACTTGGCTGGAAGCGAAGAAGGACGGCGACCTGAGGCTTAAGTCGACCTTCAAAAAGCGCCAGCCCCAGCACGTCCGCGTCGACGCGGAAGGAAAGCAAAGCCCCGACGGTACGCCGGGATGGTACATGCCCGGCAATTTTGGATTCTGCCTGCACTGTGGGGTGGTTCATCAAAGTGCAGGTAAAGAGTCGCTGAGGCTTACGGGGCTTTCAGGGGAAGGAAGAAGCTCGGCGACGACCATGCTCACGCTCTCCGCGTTACGGTACTTGTACGAAGAAGACGAACAGCTGAAGGACGAAGCTAAAAAGGTCCTCGGTTTCACGGACAATCGGCAAGACGCCGCGCTACAGGTCGGTCACTTCAATGATTTTCTGCAGGTTTTGCTGCAACGGGCTGCTCTATTGGCGGCCGTCGAAAAATCAGGTGGCTCACTGAAGGAGAGTGATATTCCTCACGCCGTGTTTACCGCCTTGGGTTTTGAGCGAGATGACCCTGGCGTGCGGGCGGAGTACATGCAGGAACCCGACGTTAAGGGCAATGCACGTCGCCAGGTACAGGATGTCATGCGGGCGATTCTGGGCTACCGTGTCTATTTCGACCTGCGCCGTGGTTGGCGCTTCAATAATCCGAACCTGGAACAACTTGGGCTCGTGCGCATTGAATACCAGGACCTCGATGACCTTGCTGGTGACACTGGAGAGTGGGCGACAGCACCTATGGTGCTGCAAGCAGCTTCAACGGTTGTCCGAAAAAAGCTTCTCAAGATGGTTTTCGATGCGATGCGGCAAGGTCTATGTCTATCTTCTCGCTATCTGGACCGTACTGAGCTCGACAAGCTCAAGACGGCGAGCTTTGCCAACTTGCGTGAGCCATGGGGCTTCACCGAGGAGGAAAACCCGGTTGCCGCGAATTGGTTCATAACGACCGGCCGGCCACGTGACGAAGACAGGCGAAATGTCGAATACCTTGTCTCCGGGAGCTCCCGTTCCAAATTAGGCAAGGAAATCAAACGGTCCAGCACCTGGAAAGAGGTCGACGCGAACGGGGTGGAAAGTAGCAATCCTCACGCCACCAAAATCAAGGATGCTGACTACAGCGAAATCGTCGCGGCTTTGCTGAAGGCGGCCAAATCCTATGGACTGGTCGTTTCGGAGGAAACGGAGTTTGGCATGACCGGCTACCAATTGAACGGTACCGGCTTAGTGTGGACGTTAGGCGAAGGAAAAAGCGAACGCGTCGCTGATGACAACGCGTTTTTCCGTAGTCTTTACGGCAACATTGCAGGCATGCTTGCCAACCCAGTTCATCGGATGTTCGATTTCGAGGCACGTGAACACACCGCACAGGTAGAGCAAGACGACCGCATGGAGCGCGAGGCTCGCTTTCGCTTCACGCCGAAAGACCGCGAAGATTGGCTCAACGCCAACGGCAAACCGCTTGAATGGCTTCCGGTTCTGTTTTGTTCGCCGACGATGGAACTCGGTGTCGACATCTCGTCGCTCAATACAGTCTACCTGCGGAACGTTCCGCCGACGCCAGCGAACTACGCACAGCGCAGCGGCCGTGCCGGTCGTGCCGGGCAACCAGCACTGGTCATAACATACTGCGCGGCACAGTCGCCTCACGACCAGTATTTCTTCCGCGACCCTGTACGTATGGTGCATGGTCAGGTGAATCCGCCGACGCTCGACCTGGCAAATCGAGAGCTCATTCAGAGCCACCTGCATGCGATTTGGTTGTCCGAGACCGGCAAAAAACTCGACAACAGCGTGCGTGGCCTCTTAGACATGAATGACCCGGCAGCGCCACTTACCGATGATTATCGCCAGGCGATGGACGCCGACGGACCGCAGCGGCGCGGCCACGCACGCGGCTTACGCGTCCTCGACATGCTTTCCTCAGAACTCACCGCTGATAAGGCTCCGTGGTTCACCGAAAATTTTCCAGAGCAGGTTTACCGGCGCGCCTTCGATTCGTTTGACCATGCGCTTGACCGCTGGCGAGACTTGTTTGCGGCGACCAAGCGGCAAATGGAAATCAACCAGAAGGTGATGAACAACCCGGCTGCGAGCGAGCGCGAGCGCCGCGACGCGAAACAACGTCACGACGAAGCGTTCCGTCAGCAGTCGCTTCTTCTGCAGGAGTCAGGGTCAGCGAATTCGGATTTTTACACCTACCGGTATCTTGCCAGCCAAGGCTTCTTACCAGGCTACAACTTCCCCCGCCTTCCGTTGATGGCTTATATCCCGGCACGGAAAGGCAAGGTCGGACGAGAGAACTTCCTTTCTCGTCCGCGCTTCCTCGCTCTTTCGGAGTTCGGACCGTACAGCCTCATCTATCACGAAGGCAGTCAATACAGAGTGACGAGAGCTCTGCTGTCGGTCGGTGCAGAGGACCAAGTCTCGTCGGGCACGAAGCTTACGACGGAAGTGGCACGCATCTGCCCTGCCTGCGGCTATGGGCATTTTCGCGGTCAACGCGACGCCGACAGGTGCATTTCATGTTCTGCGCTGTTGGCCGATGCTGTCGCAGTGAAGAACCTCTATCGTATCGAGAACGTCAGCACCAAACGTGCCGAACGCATTACTGCCAACGAGGAAGAGCGAGTCCGCCAAGGCTATGAAATGCAAACGACTATCCAGTTCGGCGAGCAGGATGGAACCTTGCAGGTTCGTCATGCAGAGTTGAAAGACAAAGACGGAATTGTTCTGGAACTGCAGTATGGGTCAGCGGCGACGGTCTGGCGAATGAACTTGGGTTGGCGTCGACGCAAGGAAAAAAGCATTCACGGGTTCTCCATAAACCCAGTGTCAGGTCATTGGATGGGCGGAGCGAATGAAGAAGGGGATGCTGACGGTGAGGCGGCTCCAGATAAGACGCCTGCGCAGCGAATTGTTCCGTACGTCGAAGACCGTCGCAACGTGCTGATTATCCGGCCGGTCGAAGAATTCGACATAAAAACCATGGCAACGCTCCAGTACGCGCTCAAGCGGGGTATTGAGGCGGTGTATCAACTCGAAGAAAGTGAACTGATGGCAGAGCCGCTTCCGAAGTCAGACCTGCGACGTTCAATCCTGTTGTATGAGTCGGCTGAGGGCGGTGCGGGCGTTCTCACGCGGCTGGCCTCGGAGCCCGGCGCGTTGGCGCTGGTCGCGGCCGAAGCGTTGAGCATCATGCATTTCATTCCGCCGGTGAACGGAGATTGGGTGTCCGGTGAGCTGGAAGAGCACAAGGATGATGAGGGTAAGCCTCTATGCGAAGCGGGCTGCTACAAATGCCTGCTCTCGTACTACAACCAACCAGACCACACTCGCATCGACCGCCAAGACGTCGACAATGATGGCAAGGTATTGGAGGTGCTGCGCAGGTTGACGCGAGCTCAAGGCTCTGTTGGTTCCTTCGGGCGGACACCGGAGGCCCAATCCGGAGAGCTAAACCGCATTTCCGGGAGCTCGCTTGAGCATGCGTGGCTGAAATATGTTGAAGAGCACGGGTATGTCATGCCGGACCGAGGGCAGGAGCGGATTGAGCGCTGCAATACAGCGGCCGACTTCTTTTATGCCGATTGGAAAGCCGCCATCTTCATAGATGGCCCCTATCACGATGTGGAAAAGCAGGCCGACGCCGACGCAGCAATCAATAGATGCCTGGAAGGGGCCGGCTACTACGTTGTGCGCTTCCCCAAAGAAGTTGACCGCTGGTCGGAAATCTTTGCGACTCACGCTTCGCTGTTCGGAACAGGAAAACAATAAGAATCATGGTTCAAGCTACGTATCAACCGGGCAGCCTTGTTTCCGCGCGTGGGCGTGAATGGATTGTGCTTCCTCAGTCGACCGAAGACACACTTCATCTTCGCCCGCTCGGTGCGACCGAGGATGACGCAACACTCATCTACCTGCCCATCGAACCGACGCCAGTTGGTCCGGCGACGTTCCCTTCGCCGACCGTACAGCAGGCGTCAAACTTCGCGGCCGGGCAACTGCTGCGCGATGCGCTCCAACTAAAGCTACGAACTGGGGCGGGCCCCTTTCGCAGCTTCGGGAATATCGCCGTCGAGCCAAGGGCATATCAACTCGTGCCGATGCTGATGGCTCTGAAACAGGATGTCGTTCGCCTCCTGATAGCGGATGACGTCGGCATCGGCAAAACCATCGAAGCAGCGCTCATTGTTCGAGAGCTTTTAGACCGCGGTGAGATATCACGCGTCGCGGTCCTTTGCCCGCCGCATCTTTGCGAACAATGGCAGCGGGAGCTGAAAGACAGGTTTCACATCAATGCGGTTGTTGTGCGTAGCACTACGGCCAGCCGTCTTGAGCGGGGGTTACCGGCGAACCAATCGGTGTTTGAGGCCTATCCGTTTACTGTGGTGAGCCTAGACTATATTAAGTCCGACCGTCGACGGGACGAATTTCAACGAGCCTGTCCCGAGTGCGTCATCGTCGATGAAGCACACACTTGCACTTATAGCGGCCAAGGCCGTCAGCAGCGTTACGCCTTGCTGAAGGGGTTGAGCGAAAATCCAGAGCGACACATGGTGTTGCTTACGGCGACGCCACACTCTGGAGACGACGATTCTTTTTATAACTTACTTGGCTTATTGAATCCTGCCTTCCGCGAGTTAAAGGACATCCCGGCGGACGGCCGCAAGCAACTACGCGAAGAGCTTGCTAACCACTTCGTCCAGCGTCGCCGACCTGATATCGAAGAGTGGCAGGACCGCCAACTCTTCCCCGAGCGGCTGACGGCTGAAATCTTTTACAAGCTCACTGGCGAGTGGGGCAAGCTCTTTGATGACGTGCTCGACTACGCACGCGAACTTGTCATCCGGGCGGAAGGGCAAGATTTGATGCAGCAACGCATGAGCTGGTGGGCCGCATTGGCGCTTCTGCGCTGCATATCTTCCTCTCCCAAGGCCGCGGTGAACGCTCTACGGACCCGTCTTCAGGGGCGAGCGCTGGCCGGGCAAGATGATACGGAAACGCTAACGCTCGAGGATGCGGAGGTACAGGGCAAGGAGCGCGTACTCGATGGTGCAGAAGACAACCTGACAACCCAGGATATCGAGCCGGGCGCAAAAACGGAAGACGGCGCGCTGTTGGCGGACCTCGTCGCCCGCGCCGAAGAGTTGTCCGGCATAGTCAAAGACCCCAAGCTAAAGCGCCTTATCGACCACCTGAAAGAACTCACCGGTGCAGGCTTTCAGCCAGTGGTTTTCTGCCGCTACATCGCTACGGCCCACTACGTCGCCGAGCAATTGCGTTCAATTTTCCCGGACCACGAGGTCAAGGCCGTAACTGGCCAGTTCGCGGCGGCGGAACGGGAAGCCGCCGTGGAAGCAATGGGCGAGGCGGAGCGGCGTATCCTTGTTGCCACAGATTGCCTCTCGGAAGGTATCAACCTTCAGAATCTCTTCACGGCGGTGGTCCACTACGACCTGTCGTGGAACCCAACCCGCCACGAACAACGCGAGGGCCGCGTTGACCGGTTTGGCCAGGAGGCACGCGAGGTCCGCACCACCATGTTATACGGTCAGGACAACCCGGTCGATGGGGCGGTGTTGCAGGTCATCCTGCGCAAAGCGGAGAGCATCAGGAAGGAACTCGGTGTGCTCGTCCCCATGCCCGATGACCAAGGAAAACTGACCCAGGCACTCTTAGGTGCCGTGTTGTTGAGAAAGGGGACAACTGCCGCCAAAATGCCCCAGCTCGGTTTGGATTTCGGTGCGCCTGAAGAGGCCATCGACACGGCTTGGCAGTCTGCGCGAGAGAAGGCTTCGAAAAATCGCACCCTTTTTTCTCAACGCCGCCTCAAACCGGAAGACGTCCTTCCCGAGTGGCAGAAGACGCTGGCTGTACTTGGTGGTGAAGCTGATGTCGAACGCTTCGTCAAACGCGCTGCTGTGCAACTCGGAGCACCGCTCGAGCAGAGCATTAGGGGCGGCGCCAAACATTGGAAGCTTCATGCGGCTAGCTTGCCATCAGGGATACGCGAGCGTCTTGAACGAGAGGGGCTCGCCGGCACTTTGCGTATCGATTTTCACCAACCCGTCGCGGCGGGCGGTCAATACATTCATCGCACTCATCCGCTGGTGTCCGCGCTGGCTGACCATCTGCTCGAAACAGCGTTGGACGAATGCAGAGAGCCGGAGGAAGTCGGCGCAGATGCTGTGGCCCGTGCCGGCGCCATTTTTACCGAGATGGTCGATGTTCGTACCGCAGTGCTACTCATTCGTCTGCGCCACCAATTGACGGTGACACACCGCGGCAAGTCTCAATTGCTGCTCTGTGAAGAAGCGTTGGCTGTCGGCGTGTCGGCCGAAGACGAGTCCAACCTGCTGGACGACGCAACAGCGCGTGCGCTGATGGCTGCAGAGCCCGCCCGCAACATGCCTCGGCCCCTGCGAGACCAGCACCTCGCGCGGGCGCTTGACCAATTACCCGGTTGGCAGCCTGCGCTGGAAGACCTAGCTCGCACCCGAGCCCAGTTACTTCTTGACGACCATCGCCGCGTTCGGGAGGCTTCCGGCGCACGAGGGGAGTATCGCGTCACGCCGAGCCTTCCTGTAGACCTAATGGGTGTCTTTGTCCTCATTCCGGCCTAAGGCCAGCCCACGAACAGGAATTTAATAGAAAATGGCTCGCCGCTTAACACAAGAACTCGCCTTCTCCGCCCTCGCCATCGAAGGTGGCCTGCTGGCGCCCGACTTCCTCAACAAGGTCGCCCGTCTGGAAGCATCGGAGCAATCCGAGGCCGATTACGACGTCCCTCGCGGGCTCAAGCTGCGTGACGAAATCGGTCGCTACTGGAAAATTGCCCAGAACCTCTGGCAAGACTTCGACGCCAAGCGCCGTCGGTCTGACCTCGATACGCATGCCATCACCGTGCGGGAGTTTCTGGAGCCCCTGTGTCGGCAGGTGTTGGGTTTTTCGGATTTACGGCCAATCGGCCAAGTCGTGCTTGATGAGCGTGTCTTCCCGATTGGCTTCAGCGCAGGGGAGGGACGGGTGCCGGTGATTTTCGCCGCGTATGACCAGGGGCTGGACAAGCCGAGTAGCCGCCATGGAGACGGAATCCGCCGCCGCTCTCCGTTTCTGCTCGCTCAGGAATGCCTGAACGCGTGCGAACAGGCGCTGTGGGCGGTTGTTAGCAACGGGCTCAAGTTCCGCGTCCTGCGCGATAACCCAAGCCTTACCCGCCCTGCGTATATTGAAGCGGACCTCGAAGCCATCTTTAGCGAGGGACTGTACCCAGACTTCACCGCGTTGTGGCTACTGACTCACGGCACCCGCTTCGGCAAGGTGGGGGCTGAACCGGCTGACTGCCCGATTGAGCGCTGGCGTAACACAGCGCAAGAGGACGGCGTCCGCGCCCGCGACCGCTTGCGGGTTGGCGTCACCGAAGCGCTTCGTGCACTCGGCACAGGTTTTATCGCGCATTCGGCCAATAGTGCGTTGCGCAAACGCATCGAGGCGGGTGAGCTTTCCACCCAAACGTACTTCGAGCAACTCCTCCGCCTGATTTACCGCCTTATCTTCCTCGCCACAATCGAGGACCGTGAACTGGTGTTCGCGCCGGATGCCAGTGCGCAGGCCAAGACCCGCTACCAAGCCGGCTACAGCCTGCAGCGCTTGCGTCAACTCGCCGCACGCCGACGAAGCTATGACCGACACTTCGACCTGTGGCAGGTTCTCACCATTACCGTCGCTGGCCTGAGCAACGGCCAAGCTGCACTTGGCTTGCCAGCCCTAGGCGGCCTGTTCGACGCCGGCCAATGCCCTGACCTCGACAGGGCCGTATTGGAAAACCAAGCGTTGCTTTCGGCATTGTTCAGCCTATGTTTCTTTCGAGAGGGAGCGGCGCTCTCACGGGTGAACTACCGCGACATGGATTCCGAAGAACTCGGGAGCGTCTATGAAAGTTTGCTGGAGCTGGTGCCGGTCGTCACGCTCACGGGCGGAGCGCGGACCTTCCGCTTCATCGGCGATGACGACGAGGGCAGTACGAAAGGCAATGCGCGCAAACTCACCGGTTCCTACTACACACCTGACACCCTCGTACAGGAACTCATCAAGAGTGCGCTGGAGCCGGTTATCGAACAAACGTTGAAGGCCAATCCGCGCGAGCCAGTCAAGGCGCTGCTCGATTTGACAGTATGCGACCCTGCTTGCGGCTCCGGACACTTTTTGCTTGCGGCCGCCCGTCGCATCGCCGAAGAAGTCGCAAGGCTTAATGCGGCTGACGGCAACCCGTTGCCGGAGGACTACAGGCACGCGTTGCGTGACGTTGTCGCCCACTGCGTCTTTGGCGTCGATAAGAACCCTATGGCGGTGGAGCTCTCGCGCATGGCGCTGTGGCTGGAAGCTTACACGCCCGACAGGCCGCTGACTTTTCTTGACCATCACCTCCAATGTGGTGATGCGCTTCTCGGAGTCCTAGACCCCAAAATTTTGGAGGGGGGCATCCCGGATGAAGCCTTCGCTGCGCTTTCAGGCGATGATAAGCCTACCGCATCGGCGTTGAAGAAACAAAATAAGGCCGACCTCAGGAGTTGGAAATCGATTGCGGCCGGAGACCTCTTCACTAAGACCGGGCTTGCAAGCCAAGCCGATTCTGTAGAGCACTTGGCAGACGACAACCTCACGAGCATTGCTGCAAAACGCGATGCGTGGAAGCGCAGTTCCACCTTAGCAAAGGAAAGCTTGTTAGCGAAACTAGCCGATACCTACGTGGCGGCTTTTTTAGCGCCGAAGGTGCCGGCCGAGGCGACACGTGTTCCGTTGTCGGGCTATCTATGGGGTTTGTCTACTGGACAGGTTGCCAGTCAAGATATCGACAATGCGGCGAGCGCTATTTGCGCGCGTCACGGAGTCTTTCACTGGTGGCTTGCCTTTCCGCAGATAGCGGCGAAGGGTGGCTTCTCGGTGATGCTTGGCAATCCGCCATGGGAGCGTATCAAGCTGCAGGAAGAAGAGTTTTTTGCCAATCGCAGCCCATTGGTCGCGATGGCCAAGAACAAGGCGCAGCGCGCGGACCGCATTGAGTTACTGCAGCAGGGTTTGTTGCTTCACACACTCTATCCGGACGTCGAAGCCGCCGAAGGTCTTTCCCCCCCGAATCAAGCAGAAATGCAGCTTTATGAGGCCTTCATCGAGGCCCGGCGGGGTGCCGAGGCCGCGAGCTTATTCGCTCACGATAGCCGACGGTATCCTCTGACGGGACTAGGTGACGTCAATACCTATGCATTGTTCGCAGAAACCTTTTTACAGCTCGTTTCACAAGAGGGCCGCGCGGGTTTCATCGTGCCGCTGGGCATTGCGACCGACGACAATACCAGTCAATACTTTGAAACCGTCTCCGAAGGACGACTCGTCAGTATGTTCGGTTTTCGGACCGGCCCGGGGATGTGGGCCGACGTTGGCCATCAGACGTTCAGATTCTGCTTGGTTACCATCGGTAACGTTGCAGTCGGCAAGCTCAGTTTTAACGCATTGTCCGTCGACGAGCTTCATGACGAAAGACGTGTCTTTTCGTTAAGTCCCGACGATTTTAGGCTCATCAATCCGAATACACGGACTTGCCCCGTGTTTCGAAGCCAACGGGATGCCGAATTAACCAAGAAACTCTACCGTGCCGCGCCTGTACTTATAGAAGAAGGTCGCTCGAACGACGACGGTAACGTTTTGGACGACGTGAATCCATGGGGCATCCGCTTTTTTACAATGTTTCATATGTCGGCCGACAGTAGTGTGTTTCGCGATGAGGCTGCTGGAGCGAGTGATTCGACACGATTGCCGCTATACGAGGCGAAGATGATTCATCAGTTCGACCACCGTTGGGCCACATACGTCGACGCCTTCGGCAAGCCGGATGGGCTGGACACTGAAGACTGCACTGAATCGCAGAAGCGCGACCCGCGATTCACTGTTCGGCCACGTTACTGGGTGGATGAACGCTTGGTGCTTGCACGCATTGCCCGAGTGCCAGGCCGTATCGCCAGCGCTTGGTTGGCCACGCACGCGGCTGGCACCGGCGAACCGCCCAAACCGGAGAAATCGCTGGAGGTGGCGATTGCGAGCTGGGTGGCGGGCGAGTTGTTTCGACGTGCGGCGGGGACGCCAGACAGAAAGACGGGCTGGTCCGGCAAGACCCTGGCGCAGGCCTTCCAGACGGCCCAGAGCGAGATGGAACTGCGTTTCTCGCGGCTCGCGCAGGCGCTGCGGGGCGTTGGTATCGATGGGAAAAAGTCGTTGAGCGAGTTTCCTCGCTGGGCAACGCTGGATGCCGAAGTAGGGCTGAGTGACCGTGAGTTGTCGGACATAGAAGATTGGAGCCAGCGCCAGTACGGGTTGTCGGACGATGAATATCGTGTGCGAGGCCTTCTCGACCGGATGGACTGCTGGATGGACGCACGCAGCCCCAAGTGGCTGATGGGTTGGAGAGATATATCTAAAACCCAGAACGAGAGGACGTTAATTGCGTCCGTCATGCCGCGCGTCTGCGTAGGTCATACCCTTCCACTTCTTTACACGTGCCAATCTCCCTCGCTGCAAGCCGCCCTGCTCGCCAACTGGTCGTCGCTAGTATTTGACTACGTGGTCCGTCAGAAGGTTGGAGGTACTCACCTGACGTACGGCTACCTGAAACAGTTCCCGGTGTTGCCGCCCGACCGATATAGCAAAGATGACCTTGAGTTCATCGTGCCCCGCGTGCTCGAACTCACCTATACGGCCGACGACCTAAAACCGTGGGCCGAGGACCTTGACTATCGCGCTGCGCCGTTCTCGTGGGACCAAAATCGCCGAGAGCAGTTACGGGCCGAACTCGATGCGTACTTTGCACGTCTTTATGGTTTGAATCGAGAAGAGTTGCGTTTCATTCTGGAGCCCGCCGACGCGATGGGTGCCGACTATCCATCTGAGACCTTCAGGGTTTTGAAGACCAATGAGACGCGGCAGTTCGGGGAGTATCGGACTCAGAGATTGGTTCTTGATGCATGGGACCGTTTGGCGTCGGGTGACCTGGTGTCTGAACCCATCCGAACCAACGGGGCGCCGGTCGTTTATTCGGAGCTTGCAGTCATCCGTACTGAGAGCGAAGCCGAGCTTGCAGGGCTAATAGCCGCGCTGGTGGCGCAATATGAGAACGGCATTTCGGTCGCTAGCTTACAGGACGTGGTCGCTCGCACGGTGGCCCCGGGTTACGCCGAGTTGTTCCTTGAACCCAAGGACGCGGAAAGAATGCAATTTCTGGTCAGAGACATGAGCGTGCTGACTTCCTCTGCAAGCTTGGCTCAGATTCCGCTACTTGTACGTCGTCTTGAGGGGAGCGGTGCAATTCGTCCCGAACGCAAAGGTGTTGCGACTATTTTCGTTTCCGGGGCCAGCCCGCTTCCGACGGACGTGCGAAGCTTGCCTGAACACCCTGAGTTGGCTGGCTTGATGTTCAAGCTTGAGGCGCGGCGAGAGCTTGCACGAAAGAATGATGTTCGTCTGAATGAGTTCGGTGAGCGCGGAACTGACGCCGGTACCGGCACCCGCTAAGGAGGAGCGATGGGAAGTTGGCTACAGGCGTACCCGCCGACCAGGGAGTTACCTCGGCTTTGGGTTGAACAGTTATGGCTCGTTAAATCGAAGGAGCCGCTGGCCATCGTCCGTAAAGTCGACCTGCACCCGGGCGTGAACATAGTCTGGGCCAAGGAGCCCGAATCCAGCGACGCGTCTGGGCTGGCCAGCGCCGGTCATGGGGTTGGCAAGACTTCCCTTTGTTTGCTGCTTCGCTACTGCTTGGGGGATGACGCCCCCTCTATCGCCGCACTTCGCGAAAAAGCTGCGGCGTCCTTCCCACGGGGAGGTGTCGCGGCAAAGATTCATATTGATGGGATAGCCTGGGTTGTGTTCAGGCCGTACGAAACTAATAGCCATTCGACAGCAGGAGTCGATTGCGAACTCGAAGCTTTGTTCGCAGAAGAGGCAATGCCGGGCGGATTTCCATCGTTTCTCGCAGCCCTAAGCGAGTCCTTTATAGCAAGGCTCCCTGCGACCTCGCTCCCGGGAAGCAACCAAGCCCTGGAATGGAAGCACTTACTGGCGTGGTGCGTTAGAGACCAAAAAACGCGATTCGACGGGTTTTTCCACTGGCGGGATGGCGACGGCCTCGGGTTTCGCCGTTCTCGACAGGACCCGCCTCTATTCGTGCGAGCCGTACTAGGACTTCTCGAGGCTGAGGGAGACCGCCTCATTCGCGAGGTGGAGTCATCTCAGACGGAGCTCAAGCGCCTCGAGGAGCAACTGCTCTCGCTAGAACGCGAGCAGGCCTATGGGCTGACTTACGTCGAGGCGCGACTCCGCACTTGGCTTCGCGCTGGCGCTGACGTCCCAATCTTTACGAGCATCTTAGGACCTTCGCTGGAGGAGATAGTAGCCGACTTGAAGGCTAGGGCGGAGGCTTACGAGGCCGAAGTCGACAGAGAGTCCGAACGGTTAGAAGATGCGATTGCACCGCTAATTGTCAACCTTGGTGAACTGCGGCAAGAACTCACTTTGCGTACGAAAGAGACGGAAATCGCTCAGGCCTTACTTGACGCGAATCAAGCGGAATACACGCGCTTGCTAACCGAGCGTCAGGAGTTAAATAGTCTCGTAGGCCTATGTCGTTTGGGCCAGGTCGAGTTTTCAGATTGTCACCATATCTCGACAAGGCGCAGCACGTACAACTTGCCTCAGCTTATCAATCAGCGTGCGACAAAGGCAAATGAGCCACAGCGGCTGTTCGAGCTGCAGGAGGCCAGCCGACTCGAGAGCGAATGCCGAGAAGAACTTGAAACTCAAGAATCACTTGTCCACAAGAGGCGCGTAGAGGTTCGTCGGCTCCAAGTACGAAAGGGAACAAGCGAGGCACAACGAAACTCTCTCGAGGAGCTTTGGGATGATTTGAAGTCTCGCGCATTGGCCCGTGAGAACGGTCTCGCGTCGCAGTCGTTGGAGCGAGGTCGGACGCAACGAGACCTTCAGGCGCTAGACCTGAACGAAAAACGAGCCGCACTGCTCAGGCGAGACCACGAGCTCTCGGAGCGAGCGACCACTTTGCATCGGCTTACTCAAACGGTCGCCGCGCGCCTGCTCGGGGAGTCTGGCCAGGGCCGGTTCATTCCGGATTCGGATGACCGACTTTTCGAGCTCGCACTCGGCGGTGAAGCGTACCAAGTGCTCGAGGTCTTGCTTGGTGACATCACCTGTCTGATTGATTCTGCAACCACCGAAGAGAGTCACTATCCGGGCTTTCTGGTTCACGACTGCCCACGTGAGGCCGACATGAGCGAGCGCCTTTATCGGGAGTTCCTGTCGACCGTGGCTGACGCAGCTTTTGAGCTGTCCACCATCCAAGGTACCGTGCCTTTCCAATATATTGTAACCACAACGTCTCCGCCCCCGGAAGCTCTCAAGACGGACGCTCACCTGACGCTTGTTCTGCAACCGGGCTCCGATGAAGGGTTGCTTTTCAGGCGACGACTCGGGCCGGGAACGCTAAGTTTTTAGCCAGTCCCAAGCGGCGCCTGATAGCGGTGAGACAGGAGGCTTCATGCATAGTTTGCACACGTTCCAACCCGTTCCGGCACTAGGTAGCCTGTCTTGGACACCTCTTGGTTTGTGGAGGCCACATCATAGCGTTCGCGTAGGGAAGTCGGCGCCCGCACGAGGCTCGATATGAATGACACAGTCGGATATTCCAGTCTCGATGCGGTACCGCCGTCTCCGGTTCAGTGGAACATTCTCGAGCAAACTCGTGTCGAAAAGGCCGCGTCTGATGGAGGTTTCGACATTACTTTGACGCGTGAAGGAAGCTGGCTCGTCTTTCGGTCAAGCGCCTTCTCCCAACGCCTTGGCGTTGAACAGCAATCCGCCCAAACCTACCGCGTGGAGTTTTCAGACTTGACGTGGGGAAAGACAGTGGCGGAAGACTGTTCGCTTCTCGTCCTGCAGCAGGAAGGGCTGTGGCCCATAGTCGCAAGTAACGTGACAGGCTATGACTTCCTCCATCACGTGCTGCTTCGCGCAGCAAGCCTGTGTCGCGTCCTAGCGAACGAGACTTTCGGTCAGTTTCGGGCTGCCACCGTTGACTTGCCTGCTTCCACTGAAGCTGAAAGACTGGTAATCCAGCGGGTGGGCCAGGACATCTTCCGACGCGGCCTCATCGAATACTGGCAAGGCCAGTGCGCTGTAACGCAGCTCGATGTTATTCCATTGCTGAAGGCGTCCCACATTCGACCGTGGGCTGCCTGCGATACGGATGTGCAGCGACTGGACGTTTTCAACGGCCTCCTCTTGGCGCCACACGTAGATGCCTTGTTCGATGGAGGCTGGATTTCTTTCTGCGATAGTGGCGAAGTGATTGTGAGTGAACTGCTGCCCATCCCGGCTCGGTCGCATCTTGGCGTGCGACCCGACTGGAAATTGGCATCTGTGACCGACTGTCACAACTCATACATCGCTTACCATCGCGACAAGGTATTTCGCAAGCACTAGACTTTGGTGAGTTGCAGGAACGAAGGGGAGCCCTACCTGCCGCGGCTATACATTTGAACGCCGAAAGTCGCTATCGGTGGCGTATGCTCAGCAGGCCGTGACAGGTCTGGCGCCGGGCGCGAGACCTAAATGGCATCAACACGGAGTGCATTTCGACGACGTATCTACGCAAGCCTCCTATGGAGGCACCACACTAAAGGTTGCGACCGGCATTGGCGGCGCAAATGGCAACCGGCGTGACGTACGGCGGTGAAGCGCAATTCGAAGGCTTCACCTGCGCTCAGGTCGCCGGAACCTGGGCGACGCCAGTTGGTTGAGGACCCACCACTTAGAGGCTTGGCGGGTCATGGTCATTTTTATGACACGAGCGACTTCGGGCGGACGAGAGTGGTTGGCGCCAAGCCGTGTGCCAACATAAGCCGGCCAATTTCAAACACGGCCGCAACCCTTTCGTCTCTGACCGTCGCAATAATCTGATTCGTCGCAGTCTCTCGGAAATGCTGCCCGTCACAGTGGATAAGCCTGAGAAGGTCCGACATGTCGTGTACCTCTCCGGGAATCAATTCGCCTTCGCCAGCGACAATTCCGACCGCGAGTGAATGGTTTCCACCGCCGACGAAAGTGATTCCCCACGGAAGCCAGAGAATCAGTTGATGATTTCCGAAATCCTGCCTCCACTCTCCCGCTCGCTTTCCCTTCCCTATGAAGGCCAAAGCGCTCGAGATGCGCTGCCTATTCCACGGCCACGGCAATACAACGTCGGTCGCAAGCCTGACCATAAAATCTTCTGCGGGCAGTTGCTTGCCAATGCCATAGACAATGGATTGAATGCGGCGGTCATCGAAGAAGAACGTCGACGGATGGATATTCCCCGGCGCCTCATGAGCAGCGTTCTCGATGACGCCGACCAGCGCCGCCGATTGAACCGGGCGCAGTAGAACCTTGACGAGGTCGTAAAGCGCAGCGGGGTTCTTTTCAGCGATGTCCCGTGCCATCTCCATGACGTTCTGGAAATGCGTTATGGACGATTTCCTTTTCGACAGGCGTAGATGTCCACGGAGCAACGCCTTGAATTTAGCAACGTTCATGCTTTCCTTTTTTGGTAACAAGCTCAAAAACTCAGGCGCACACGCCATACGCAACAATCAACCTTTGTCGGGACTTACAATCCGAAGAATTCATCCCGCACATCGGTTTCGACGGTGGCCGAAGTAGCCGGTTTTGCCCCCTTCTGTCTTACGGCACCAAAATTCGATTCTTTAAGTCGAGCAGCGGCGAATGCGGCGTCGCCATGCCTGAGACGTCGGCGTCAGTAGCGGTGAGGTATCATCGCCCTCATCACTCACCACGGGGCGCCAAATCTGATGTCCGTAGATTCCAGCTGGTTTAGCCAGATTGAACACGAGTGGGCGCAACTTCGCCAATGCGACCCGTCGCTCGACGTGGAAAGGTTCTTCCGGCACGTTGTATCGGCAAACAAGGTCGGATTTCTTTCACTTGAATCTATCGCGGCTATTGCGAACGGCCTGCTGACAAGCTCGTTGTTGGGCGCGCCTTATCTCGGCCGGCGACTGCTTGAACGGGTTGGCCCTGGCCGGCACCCCTCCCTTCGGGTCGCGCTTGCGCTGTCTCTTGTCACCGAGACAGGTGGTCCTGCGGATTACGAAGGCGGACACCTCATTCTGGGCGATGTGCTTAAGGACGATACGGCGAGCGACCCGCTGCGCGGCATGGCGGCAGCAGCTCTTGCGGACAGTGCGCGGGTTGGCCGCGGCATGGACGCCGACCTCGAGATGGCCAAGGGCATGTACGCCACGGCGGTGGAGCTTGGGCACCGGGCCGCCGCGTACAACTTGGGCTTGTACTGGGAGGGTCACTGGGACAGAAGTGCTCCCGGCGACCTCCTCCCCGACCGCACTAAGGCAGCACAGGCATATAAGCGCGGTGGTTCGAACGCAAAATGCGCTGCCCGTCTCGACGCATTGCGGACGCGTTCGAGGTAAACGACGCCAATCGCGCGTGATGACGCAACGAAAAGCGAGCTCTAGGCGCTCGCCTTCACGTCGTTTACGCAGCAGCTTCCAGCGCGGCCGCGACATTCATCTTAGCGCCCATCTTTTTGGCGCCAACCAATTTCTTCGTCAGTGCCTTCTTCGCCACACTGTCTTTGTCGCGGGCTTCTCCGCGACGGCCTCCGACTTGGTCGCAGCGGCAGAATGCGCAACTCCGCTACCCAACATAAGCAACGGCTTATTCGATAACTCCATGTTGTCGCAACCACTGTCCGTGCTCAGAGACAATGGTCGAGAACGGCGAAGGATTTTCGCGGTACATTACCTTGAACAAAGAGAGGCAATCCGGGGGCGACTTGTCTGTGCTGACACTTTGTACTGACGCGTCAACTAATGAACTTGTGGGACCGAGCTGGATGGCCTTCTCAGCAGCGACGGTCGTTGACATCATGTCGTCGGTACCCTGTAGCGCACATGTTCGGAAAGCGCTGCGGGCGGCCACGTTAAAGGCTGAGCTTCCTTTAACTTGTCCGAACAGTCCGAATTCGATGTTCATGCTCTGGTGCCATATTTCCAGCTGTACTTTTTGCCTTTCCAAGTCGGCGCCGGGCGTTTCGGAGAACACCGATACTATCGAGAGACCCGTACAGAGGGCAGCACCTGCGTCCCACCACGGTGAACGCAAAGAATCGATGAAGCCCAGCATAACCGCCGCGCCGACCAAAATCCCGCACAGAAGGGTCGCTGCCGCACCAACGTACTCAGCCGCAACCAGGGGTTTGATAGCAAGGCCCACTCCCAACAAAAGAGCCGCAGCCGAAATAGTAGCTCGTATTCTCATAAACTTGTCGGTAGCATCTTCGCGAATCATCAGCAACCTGCCAACCGTCGCCTAGCTTGAACGAAACGGAGCGACGCGCGCCAGGGTCTTAGAAGCTAGTTAGAAGCCGCTTTAGTCCTGACGGCGCTGGGTTCGCCCGTTTGCTTGAATATGTCATCCATCAAGTCTTGGACGACGCCGTCGGCATTTGGAAACTGATGCAAAACCGAATTTTTCCAGTGCCCGGACGCGATGAGACCGCCGTTTGGCGCCTTGTAAAAACGGATGTCCATCGACCGCAGGTACATGACGATGTCCCAAAACCAACTGTCGCTGTACGTGACGTTCATGTCTGCTTTGTCGCACGCGGGGGCAACCGACACCGACACGCCGTGGTTTTCCAGGTTGCGTTGTATGGCTGCGTCCATATCCGCCGACCTGCCTCCATGGGCCGTGAAGCACGCCGTTGTCATCGGAGAATTCTTTACCTGCGGTCCAGCAGTGACGTTTTGAGTCGTTGAACATCCAGAAAGACTGGCGAGCGCCAACACAGCGGCGACAGCGGAGACCAGAGTGCGCATTTTATTTTTCCGGTTTGAATGCAAAAACGGCACTCTGAATATCGGCAGCTACGTCGCAGACTTGAATAAGCGGCCCTCCGCCGACAAGAGTAGCGCCTTCCCAACGAACCGTTCCTGCTTGCGGTCAGCGGCCCCGGGCTATTTCCGTACCGTCGCGGGTTCGTGCAGAATTACCGTTCCGCGGTGTGTGGGTGCGTCAACCGGATAATAGAACCAGGCTGCCCAAACATGACATACCGGGTGACAAACGTGATTTTTGTGCCGTGGATTGGCGCTAGGTACGAGGCGGGGGGCTTTCGTGGGCTGCGAACATAGGCGTAAGCCGCATCGCGCGCATCGTCTCTGATGAGCGCGAGTTGTTTCTCATGCTTGACGCAACCGGATGCGACAGTTTCCGCGCCGAACATGGCAGCTTCTATTTCGAGGGACGCGATGAAAGTTTCCGCGTCGAGGTAGCGTGGGTCGACATGACTGGCAAGGATGCCGAGGCAAAGAAAGCCGATGCCGCTCCGACACTGAAGTCAGTGTTCCAGCGCTACCTGCCCTACCGTCAGGCGCTACCTGGTAACGTATCGGAAGCTCTGCTCGCTGTTGGGGGTACCGGCAGCCAATTCGACCTGGCATGCACGCGCAAGTTACCAACGCATCGAGGCGCTTGCCACAGGGCAGGCCATGACTATCGCAGCGCTAGCGAGCAAAGCAGAAGTCGCCTTCCGCGACGTGAAGCGGCTGCAGGATTTCGAACTCGCCGCGCCGGCGCTGATTATCAAACTGGCGTTGACCCTAGATGTCGCGCCCGGCGATTTGCTCACGCAACACGAAAATGGTGTTGGGTTCGCTGCTGGAGCAGCCCCACGTATCTGAGGACACAAGGACCCTCTTAAAATAACGGATAGTCTTGTGTCTAACAGTAAGCCTAGTCATTACGTGGAACCCATCGAAATTCTGAGTGAGCCGGAGCGCCGTCGGCGGCGCACGGCGCAAGAAAAAATCGCCATCGTGCAGGAGACGCTGACACCCGGCGCATCGGTGTCAGCCGTTGCCCGACGGCATGGCGTGAACCCGAACCAGGTGTTCGGCTGGCGCAAGCAATATCAGGAAGGCAGTCTGGCGGCAGTAAAAGCGGGCGAGACCGTGGTGCCGGCATCAGAACTCGCCGCAGCCATCAAGGAAATCAAGGAGCTGCAACGACTACTCGGGAAGAAGACGATGGAGGTCGAAATCCTGAAGGAAGCCGTGGAATGGGGCCGCTCAAAAAACCTGATTGCGCGCTCGCCCTTGCTGCCGGGGGACGACCATTGAAAACGGTCTGTGAAGTTCTCGGCGTGGCGCGCTCTGGTGTAGCAGCAAAACAGGCTCGCTCGTCGGATTGGCAAGATGGTCGTAGCGCCAGACCGACCGACGACGCTGAACTGGTCGAGGAAATCCAGGCCCACGTCGCGCACCTACCGACCTACGGCTACCGACGCATCTGGGCACTGCTGCGCCGTAGTCGAGAACAGACCAGCGCGCCTTGCATCAACCACAAGCGGGTGTATCGGGTTATGCGTGAGCACCAGTTGCTGCTGCGTCGTCCCGGCGTGCGGCGAGACACGCGGCGGCATGACGGTCGAGTTGCCGTGGACCGCAGCGATAAACGCTGGTGCTCCGATGGCTTTGAGTTCCGGTGCGACGATGGCACGCCGCTGCGCGTAACGTTCGCGTTGGACTGCTGCGACCGGGAGGCGATTAGCTGGGCTGCGACAACGGGAGGCCATAGCGGCGACGTGGTGCGCGACGTGATGCTCGCTGCCGTCGAACAGCGCTTCGGCACTACGCAGGCCGCGCAGCCCATCGAATCGCTGACGGACAACGGCTCCGCATACATCGACCATCGCACGCGCAGCTTTGCGCGCGAACTGGGCCTGCAGCCGCTGACCACGCCCGTGCGCTCGCCACAGAGCAACGGTATGGCTGAGTCGTTCGTGAAGACCATGAAGCACAACTACGTCGCCTATATGGATAAGCCTGACGCGCCAACGGCCCTCTCGCGTCTGGCCGTTGCGTTTGAACACTACAATGAGCGCCACCCACACAAAGCACTGAAATATCGCTCGCCTCGCGAGTTCAGGCGTGCTGCGAAGTCATCAATCTAACGGTGTCCGCGTGTCCTCAGTTACAGGGGCAACTCCAGCTGCTGATACCGGCGACCAGTTCATGAAAATGGTATCTGGAGCCATGGCGTACCGATGTCTAGAAGGTAACTCACTGCGCAACGATGATTTCGGTGACGCACGAAGCCTACTCGAAACAGCAAAAGACATTGCAGAAATCGCGGCATTCGAAACCGGAGAATATGCGAACAGTTCTAACTCATTCGACGAACTGGCTCCGCGCTTCGAAACGATGGCACAAGAGCTGTTGGAAGGCGCAAACAGCTGCGGTATCAAGCTAATTTTCAGCCGGGAGGTGGAGTTTGTTCAGTCACGCGAAGGACATTGGGGGACGCGGGCTTTATGGCAATGAACGTCCTGACTATCTACGCGGAGCGGGCTGATGGTGCAACGTCCGCAATGTGGACGTCTATTGACTAGCACCCACACGCCCGGGCAGCCCGTCAGGCTGCTCGGATGTGCAATGGACGCTGAAGTCATCAAATTTTTTGTCAGCGAGCCGACCCGTCGGCGTCGTAGTCGCTGCCTATGACGCTGCTATCGATTTGTGACACTGCGGAAAATCCATCGCGTCCTACAAAACCCACGAGAGCAGAACAGAGTGGATATTTGCGAACAAGGCTGAACAGAACCTTACGTATTCTTCGAGCCTCCTCGGACTCAACGACCATCCACTGCTCATTGAATTCCAGAACCACCACCACCGTAAAGGCGTCGAGTTTCCCCTGACTAACCTCAGCGTAGCCCTGTGCCAAGGCAAATTCAACTGACCGCCGGAACGGCGTTCGCTCAAGTGCCTTGATGAATCTAACTTCATACCCGTGTGCGCCGCCTTCTGTATCCACTCCTAGTATGTCGGGGAAACCTATTGCTTGCGCAGAGTATTCACCCTCTTTTTCTTTCTCCAACCACTCCAAAAAAGCGAACTTTGCCCACTCGCCGGCTTGCTCGACCGGCGAGTTGGGGGCGGATATGCCTTCTCTTTGTCTAGCCCCCCGCTGAATCAGTTCCCGTGTGTGAGATATGCCCTCGACCTGAGTGACTGCTTGCTCCGAGACCTCTGCGCCGAGGTAACTGGCTGCGTGCTTAAGCAACTGGTCTGCGGTGTACATCCAGAAATGTTCCACTTCTGCGACGGCCTTAATCTCGCGAATTAGCTCAGGACGAGGACCAAGAGTTCGGCCATGCTCCTCCCACCACCAGTCCTCCTTTCTATCGGATGTGATGAAAAGAACTAACTTCGTCTTGCTCGCTTTTGTATGGTCGAGAAGCTGACGCCAGATGATGAGGTCGCCGTATTGGCGCTCATACTTTAATCCATCGAAAAGAAAGTGTGCGTCGGCCGGGTTCTTGGCCTTTCCAGCGTCTCGATACCCGGGAGGAATCTTATCGGCGTAGCGTTGTGCTCCGTCTCGCACGAGCGCATCCAGCCCGTCTTGATTCTCCGGCGCCGTGCCTACGCACCCATCACCCAACAGGTCGTCCAGCGCTGTTCGTACCGGGTCATGAGATGAGATATCCATCTGCTCGTTGTGCGCCTTCCTCACTGCTTCGACGATTTTGGCATTCGCTGTCTCGAGTTCCAACAGCATCCCGTCCACGTCGACATCGATGCCCCGCTTCTCCAATTCTAGCCGTTGAAGTTTCTTCCGGGCGTCGTCTACCGTAGCACTAAAGCTGGTCAAAACTTTTTCCGTTTCTGACCGTTCATTCCAAATTGCTGACAGGCGACGCCGTTGGTATTCAAGAGCGACGTGATGCGGAATCCACAGCCGACCCTTGAGTCGCCCCAAGGCCGACAATAGTGCTTCGCGACCCAATTGGGGGAGGCGATAAAGGTCAAGCAGGACATTGGTGTCAAGAACAATCGTACCTTCCAGCCAAAGCTGCGAAAGCTCATCTGCAGTAGGCGGGTAATAGCCTGAAAAGCTCGAGCGCATTTTTATACTCTGGGGTGATTTGGTTGCCGATAGCAACAGCGAGCGGGTAGCCGGAGTAGTCTCGTCGCTACAGCGATATGCGTAAATTTCTTAGGTTGAGCACGGCCTAGGCGGCCCTGTATGGAATCGTGGACGACAGCAGTTTCGGCACAAGCGCTCCTCGTCCGATGCGTTCCAGCATGCGTGCCACAGACAGTCGATGAATATCCGCGGCGGACGTCGGCCCCAAAATAATTTTGTGGACTATTTTATCTATTAACACCGCTTCATCCGCCACGCCCTTAAGGGGTGCGATGTCAAATTTCAACTTCGGCTCAGCACCACGCGGACCGATATGATAGTCGAGCATCTTCGCCAACAATCCCTCTTGGTCTCGATGCTGCATATACACAATCCGCCATTCTTGCTCCTCGTGAAATCCGGAATGTTTTGTGTACAGCGTGAAAATCAGCAGTCTCTCGAACAGTATCCACGAGGCGAACCGTAATTCCTCGTCGGGGACGCTGTGCGCTTGCAGAATCTCAGCAAATGTTGCGATGATGCCGTCTATCCACTCAATGCGCTCGTTGCGGCTCGCGTATTCGACTTTGCCAATGATTAGAGGCGACTCATCCACCTCATTTAGCTCGCTGGTATCGAAGACGATGCATGCACCGTTTCCGTTGGCCCCGTAGCCACGCCACATTGACAGTAGACCGTCATCGTCGTTACGCCGGTGTTGAGCGAAGCAGGCGATATAGACGTCAAACGCGCCCTCCTTCGCAAAGCCATCAAAAAGATTCTCCAAGAGGTTCTTGAAGTCGTTGTAACGGGACTGCGAACCCAAGGCGACTTTCAACTGCTCGTTGCTACGGAACCTTTCACGGCCAGTCAGCATGCCGAACCGAAGCTCCTCAAGGTCGTTCATGAGCAACGGATTGGAGAACCAGATTTGGCGATACTTGAGTATCGATTCGAGTGTTGATGTGGAGCAGTAGTGAGAGATGAGCGGCTTGGTCGCCGGAAAATTCTCTCCTCGCACGGTCCGTTCTGACAAGAGCGAACGAATCTCCCGCAATGTGACTTCACTCATGGCCAACCTTCCTAAATTTGCAGGCCGCCCTCCGGCTGCGATTTTGTTAAAGAATGCATCACTCATTGTCAAAAAGCGACGTCCTGGCTCTCGACGGATGCGCCTTCGTCTTCACCTATCGCTGCCTCGTATGCAGTGTGCTGCCGAAAACCATTTATCCAGCATAGCTGGGTCGGCCTCAGTTCGACGCACTATCGCGAAACTTTCCCGATACTGGGTCGCAGCTTCCGTGCTGGTCCAGGAGACTTCGAGGTCCATGTCTTAGGCTGTCTCCCGGAGGTCGGCGAGACCCACGCGGAAGAACTCTTTACGAGGAGTCACCTTGTTCACTTGGGCCTCCACGAACTTGCGATGAAGCGTTTTCTCTAGGACCGGCGCGTTCTCCAACCAAGTCATCGCTTGTACATCGGATGCAAATGAAATGGTAGCGTCGCCCGTTTCCCGAACTCGGTCCACATGCGAAGAGCTCAATCAGCCGCCCTTGCTCTTGAACAGGCGCTCGTGCATCCACCCCTCATTGGTTGCAACCAGCACTGCCTTGTCTCCAGGGGACCCAGTCACATCATGCTGGACTGACGGGTAATCGCTTTTCGCTCCCCGCAGTGAGCCTGACTCTACTGCGACCGTTGTGCTTTCAAATAGCGCGCCTGCCAGACTGCAGATTGAGGCGGAACGCCCTATTGATGTGCTCGGGCAGCGGATGCTTTGACGGCGACCCGAGGCGTGATTGGGCGAGACCTGATTGCTCGCCTGAACCTCTTTTCGACACATTTAGTAATATGGCCCTCGGGACGAACTCGGACTTGCGGTATCTGTCCGTGTGCGGCACGTTAGCGCTTCAGAGTCAGAATTCGGCGACCCGTCGCTGGCTTTGGCTCGACCGAGCGAAGCGCTAAGCGGCCGTGCAGACCAACATACTCATCCCACATTGCACGGCTCACGAAGTTTGTCGTGTGGAGCGCGGGTGACTTGCGAAGCGACTCGAAAAACGAATCGAATGTCTTCCACCCAATCTGTTTGTTTCCTCGATAGCGATTGTTTCCTGCCACGAGCTGGGTCAGCTTTTCTTGCGCCGCGCTGGACAATCCAACGGCCTCGGGACACATGAGGACGGCCTCGCCATCGAGCTCCGAATTTTGCAAAACCGGTTCTGCGGAAAATCGTCCTGACCGTATTCTGAGGGTCTTTTGTTCGCGTGCATCGGCGTAGTCATGCCATTCACCGATTGTGAAGAGGTCAACAACTTTGCCAAGAAAGGCCGACGCTTCTCTCGAGTAGGAGATTATGAGCTCCCGCTTCGCGCGAGTCATTGCCACGTATAATTTGCAGAGCTCCCGGTACGATTCTTCCGCAGGGAGGTGCGGATGCGGAATTGCCGCGGCGGCACAGTTAAGAATAATCATGGAGTCGAACTCAAATCCTTTCGTTTGCTCCAAATCGGACAGAAAGACCTTGCCTGCGACGACGTTGGTGTCCCCATTCAAAACGTCCAGAGAGATTTGCCTCGAAAGGTCCTCAAGCTCGGACTGTGCGAGCCCGCAGACTGCGATGCACGACTTAAACGAGTGATTAACGCTGTCATTGTGTTTAGCATGAAGATGTCCGAGGGCGAACAGTACCTCGTCTTTCAGTGAAGGCGCGGTCAGAAGGAGCGGCGGAGAAGATGAGAAATTGGCGAACTCAGGGTCCAGAATCTCAATCCCTGGAGCAGACGCGAACATATCTTTGTTGCGCTTGAAGAGCTCAGAGGCGGCGTTCAAAATCTCTCGGCTATTACGATAGTTCTTGAGTATAGAATGGGAACGCCCCACGACGTCGATTCCCGCGTCTGAAAGCCGGTGGTACTTTGTGAGGACGCTCTGTGCTGGGTCGCCTGAGAGAAAGATATCGTTCACGTCCGGCCGGACCAAGTTCCGGACAATTTTTAATTCGACGGAGCCGAAGTCCTGCATCTCATCGACCAAGATGCATCGATAGGACGGCTCCAGCTTTTCGAGGTGTTTGTAGAGAGCAGTCGTGAGGCCGAGATAGTCGACCGCGCCGACATCGGTCATTTTCCGCTCCCATGCTACGAGTCCATCGATGACGCACCGGCGGTAGCGTTCTTCCAAAGGAATCGCACGCCCCTCCCGTTCCAAGGCAAGATATTGTTCCCGCTCAGACGGTGCGAGTGCGCTGCGCAAGTAGTCAAACTCCTGGCGGATATAGTCGCAAGGATAGATGCTGCGCACCAGCAGCGTGCGATGTAACGGCGCTAAAACCTTTGCGTCGCGGTTGTTATTCCGTTGTTCGTAATATTCGGCCCAGATGTCATCGATGTACTCGCTAACCGCGAAGGGATTGGTCGCCACCGTCTTGTCGGTGTACAAGAGGTGGTTATGTGGTTCAATCCCAGCCAATTTCTCTCGGCACAGTTCCCAAAATGACTTCACCTCCAAGTTCAGCGGCGTACCGTCGCCCAAGGCCAAGCTTACTAGGTCGTGAATCATCCGTGATAATGCACGATTCAACGTAAGTACCAGTACCTTCTCATTCGGATACAGGCGAGCGAGGCGGATTGCTCGGTGAATCAGCACTGATGTTTTGCCTGACCCGCTGACGCCAGTCAGTTTCGTCGGCCCATTGAAGTCCTTGTTCGCGAATCCACGCTGGCTGGGATGAAGGTACATCATCCACTTCTCGTACGACGCAGTTTTGACGAAATGTTCAAACAGGACGGGGTCAACGTCTTCGACCAACATCACTTCATCGCCGGAGACAGCTGTTTCCAACGCGGCCGGGCTCGCGTTCTCAAGGGGCACTACGCTCCCTTCAAATCGGTCGACACGGGCTTTCGCCTCTTGTACGAATCCACCACGAAGTAGGTCGAACACATCGTAGAGCAGGTCACTCTGTCCGCTAGTCGGAGCCTGGCAGGCAAGCGGAACAAGTTCTTCGTCTGACACAATGGACGAAATGGCCTTCAGTTCGGCCACCAGTTCGGGCGCGAGCCCCACCGTCATGGTTTCGAAGTAGCGCAGCGGCAGTTTTTCCCAAAGTGCTCCGGTAGAGAAATCCGAGACGGTCTGCAATCGGCTTGCGGCGTTCGCTACGCTCTCGGTGACACGTGTCGACTGAATAATCCGCCCATCTTGAGTTTCCTTCAAATGGAAACGCTTTCCTTTGTTTGTTTCCAACCACTCATCGCAGCCTTCATGGTCGCCGGCAAACAGCAAAAGACAGATGCCGTCATGCTGGACGGTAATGAGGCGACAACTGCCTTGAAGGTCGTATTTCGTACAGTGCTGTATCCGCGACTCGCCGTGATTTGTTGTAACCAGGCCCGCAAACACTTCCGCCAGTTCTGTCTTTCTTTGGGATAGTCTGAGGACGCCTATCACTTGAGCGGCAGCTCGTCCGAATTTTCCACCCTTGATAGTCAAGGTTTGCAGAGACTGCATAAAGTCTTTGTCGGTCGCGAACTTCATCTTTGTGGTTTATATTTCAGTTATAGCTGACATCTCGCTAGCCAGAAGAAGTCCGCATGACGCGCGGGGCCTTTTCACCAGCGTAAGTCACGACGCTAAGCCATCGGAAAGCGTCGATGCTTCGGTCATGATGCTCGCAATGAAAGATTCCGGTTTTCACCAATGTCTTTTCGGCACCATAGCGCAAAACTTGAGAAATTCTGCTGAGCGTTGTGCAACGCTTTTGCGCTTCGTCGCAGACGCTAGCTTTTCCGTCCATCATCTCAGAGCAAGGTCATAAGGACTCGCGCGGCCATCCGATGCTCACATAGTAGCGAGCTGTACCGTCGAATTCGGCAATGCACCGCCGCCTGCCCGTGTTGTATTCCCACCACTGCGGTCGCTGCCGCGTACGGCGACGATTGGCGCGAACATGAACGCTGCAACCACGAAGGGCGTGAGCACGATTGCCGGGCGCATCAAGAATAGTGCGGCTATCGGAACCACGTCGGACAACAGCACGTCCGAAGAATACAGCCTTTGAGTGACCGAACTCTAAAAACTCCGCCTTGATAATAACCACGCCACCCTTCACAAGAATGGACACGGCGCACGCGCGGGTCGCCTCAAGGAGCGATGGTCTGTCACCCTGCCAAGCGGCACGTGCAACAGCGAGCTCAACAGTAGAGCGCGCACTTCAAGCGGTCCGGCGCAACGGTCGTTCGCATTTTTTCCCGTGTACCCACAAATCGCTGGTCCACCGGGCACCTGACAACTACGATTAGGTCGTCAACTCGACGCCCGACTTGACCGTGGCCACCGGAGCGGCCGCGGTTACGCTCTTCTGCGGTGTCGCTTTCGCCAAAGGTTTTTTGGCCGAGGCCTTGTTCGCCGACACCTTCGCGCTCGCGGACTTCTTGGCAACAGTTTTCTTCGCCGTCGGGGCTTTCTTGGCAGCAGCCTTTTGCACCGGCTTTTTGTCGGCTGCGGCCGCACCCTCAATTAGGAATTTGGTACGGTCCTTCGCGTTAGCAATCCAAGCCGGCGGGCGTGCACGCCCACTCCACGTCGCGCCAGTCTTTGGGTCACGATAGAGCGCCGGCTGCGGGCCTCTGACGTAGTTGCCAGCCTTCGCGGTCTTCTTGATAGCAGGAGTCGACACTGCGGCGTCGTCTCCGACCAGAAACTTACTGCGGTCCTTCGCGTTTGCTATCCATCGGGGCGTACGGCCGCGCCCTGACCAAGTCGCGCCGGTCTTCGCGTCGCGATAATAAGCTACTGCACTCGGAGCTTTGGCTGCAGCCTTGGCGCCCGGTTTGGGTCCACGTTTTTTGCCGCCAGTGTGCGCATCGATGTCAGCAGTCGTTAGTCCGTGTTCTGCCATCAAGTTTTTAATCTTCTGGATTACAGCACTCGACTTTTTCGCGCGGAGCGCATCGGCTTGCGCCTGCAGCCTCTGGATTTTTGCTTGCAAGGATTCTAAGGTCGCCATTTGTCGTTTCTCCCATTGAACTGCCTGCACTATGCCATGTGGATAAGCGCGTCGGCTAGTTCTGCCTTCCACAGGGCCGACGCGATTCCACGATTGAACGCCCGACGAATAGACATCAGGTTTCTGCAGAACGTATCAGCAGGCAAACCGCCGATGATGCCGCCAGCGTCACGTGCAAACACCCGCAGCGCTGCAAAGTCGTTTATCGCGAGCTCGGCGTTATACGCTCGAAGCTGCGCCAGAACGAAACCGTCGTGCTGCACATCGCGGTCATCCGTCAGTTCAATTCTCATGGTCGCTGCGAGCCTAGCGATTCAGGGCTTTCGGAGACGATTTCGACACGTGACGCTCGATTGTTTCGACGGCGTGCTCAACGGAAACTACGGCTGTGTCGACTACGAGGCGCTCGCAGTTCCACGGGTCGTATTGACGTTCAAGCACGCTTTTCCAGTTCGGGAGCATGTGGTCAGGGATATCGGCCCGTCTTCCCTCCACCCTCTGACGATGCGTCAGCACATCGGAACAGACGATTTCAACTTGCAACGCGGGCGCACCTGCCTGAAGCGCCACATCTGTCCATGCACGACGAGTCACATGCAGTGCATTAACCGAGTCGGCGATGACAGTCAAACCGAGGCGCAGGTTGTCGGCCGCGACTGCATAGGCGGCCATGTAGCCGGCAGGCCCGATAGCAAACTGACCGCCCGCGGACTTTATGAATGCCTGCTCGAAAGTATCGATGCGCAGGTACACTGCGGCGAGCTTGCGGGCAAGCGCTTGCGCTACCGTTGTCTTTCCAGTCCCCGGTAGTCCCGCAAAGGCTATCAGCATCTACTACGCTCCTGACAACGGGGAAAGTCATTCACACTACTAAGTGTGTGGTAGTGAAATCGCTCAAACTACAAGGGCTAAATGAGTTCCGCAACTCGCGCGATGACAAGCGCCGCTGGTACAAGTAAAAACTGCGCAAACAGTGTTCCGAGAACACGCGCCGCGGAAAGTGCCGTAATAGCGCGCCTAAAGCTGTTCTCGGTAATGCGGCCTTCAATGACATCATCCGTCATTACGGAAACTTGCGGGTCGATGACCACTGCGAGCACCACAGTCGCGAAACCGTTAATGACGGAAGACAGGTTTGCGCAGGTCACCCTCAGTTCCGGCTTCATGTAACCTGCGTAGAGTGAGGCAAAAACACCGACCGTCCAAACGGCCATCGCAAATACATTCAGCGCAATCACGGTCCAGGGAACGCCGATACCGGCTGCGAGCTGCGCGACGTTTCGTCCCGAAGGAAAGCGAGCGCCATCGCGCAGATAGTTGATGCCTCCCCGACTGAACACGTGAAGCAGCAGGCGTGGAACCGAACGATGTGTCTGGAAGTGCTCGACGGCGCGGCTGAAGTATCGCTGAAACGTCGGTATCAACAACGTGCCGACAATGGTTGCCACGGTCGCCGTTATCAGAAAAAGACGAAAGTCGCCAAGAAGGCCGTGTTCGAGATGCCAGGCTATGTCGAGCTCCACCCGCTTTGCGACGAATGGGCCTTGAACCGAGTTGGCCGTTCGAGACACGAGGGCGATGATTCCAAAGAGGGAGAACGAAACTGCAATCCGGCGAGTGCGGACGCCGGCGATACGCACCGCATACGCCAACGTTGCAATGACATGGATTACAAATGTAAGTCCACAGATAATCAGCAGTTGAGCGTCCATGGAACCGCTTCGGGAGTTATCGCTAGCTCGACTATACCGGACAGGTGCGGCCACGCGAAACAGCACATTGTTCGCCGCAGATGAGCTTAGTCGGCGAATGGTAGAGCCCTGCAGGCAAATACCTGCCGTGACTGCTATGCGCACATTAACCAGTGCGCACGACTCCGGATATGCCAGCGCGGGGAAGCAGCGCAACATCAAATTAGCATTGCAAGAAGAGCACGTTCCTAAAACCGGGTATCAGCCACCAATTAGGTTAACGTTCTCCATTCTGTCGCTTACAACTAGCTTCGCGGCATTCCTTTTATTTGCTTGACCAATTAGGGCCTCAAATGCTCTTATTGCGAGAGAAAACTTAGTACGCTCAAAAGCAATTCCAATATCACAAGCCGCAAGACGGACGGGGAAGCAAAAATGACAAGAAACACCATGGCGAAGCTTGCGGTGCTTACGGCTCTTGCGTCAGCTCAGTGGGCTGCGGCGCAGACAATTCCGCTTCCCGACTTGGGATTCAAACTGGGAGACGACCTGTCGACGGCGAAGACCGCACTGAAGACAACTGCGGAGACTGAGCCGATGGTAAGAAACGCTGCTCTACCCCCCGGTATCCCTGACCCAAACAAGGGTAGGTCTGTCCTGCATCTTCGAACAAAAGGCGTTTGGGCATTCTTCAATGCGGCCGGAACTGTGGAGTCGATTCGCATCGACGCACCTTTCAGTGGCAACGTTCTTGGCATCAAACTGGGCGACGACGCACGGAAGATTACGTCCAGGCTCGGCAATCCTATCAAGAAGCCTTACCCCGCATTTTTTGTCATGCAGGGATATCAGTACGCGCTGGACGACTCTGCGTACGCGACGTTTGATGTGAATGACGACGGAGTTCAGGTCATTTTGATATCCAGATAGCCTCGGGACTGCGAGCAGTGTCTTCGTAGCATGGAACGACCGGCACAGCGTTGTCTGGATTACCCGGCGCGCAGTACCGCTCTGAAACTCGCCGCAACCGCTACTGACAATGCGGGGTAGCCGGCCACTGGAGGAGCTATGCAAACCAGCTTGCGTACGTTGTCCAAGCTTGTGAGCGTCATGATTCTTTTGCATTTGCCCGTTGCTGACGCTGCGGAATCGGACCCAATTGCGACCGATTTGCACGAAACCGTCGTCGCGGTACCAACAACAGAAAAGGGCCTTTTCGGCATAGGCCAGCGTGAGCTGGTCGCTACGACCTACATGCCAGATGGGCCCGGCCCGTTTCCCCTCATCGTTCTCAGCCATGGCAATCCGCCCAATGCGCATGACAGGATAAAGATTGGGCGATATCGCAAGCTCGCGCAGATTCGCGAGTTTATCCGCATGGGATTCACCGTTATTGTTCCAATACGACGTGGATATGGAGCCACCGGTGGTACGTTTGCCGAGGACACTGGCTCCTGCCGTGCGCCCGATTTCGAAGCGGCCGGAGCTGAGGCGGCGAAGGACCTGCTAGCTACCGTCAACTTTGCAGACACACTCCCGCAAGTCGACCGGGAGCGAGTGATTCTGGTTGGCCAATCCGCAGGTGGGTTCGCGTCACTAGCTGCGGCAAGCTACGCTCCCAAAGGTCTAATCGCGGTGGTCAATTTCTCGGGCGGGCGCGGCGGCCGTCCCGCTACGCATCCCGGAGAGCCGTGTGCGCCGGAAAGAATGGCCGACGCAATCGGCCATTTTGCAGCCACGACACGTGTTCCAGTGCTCTGGCACTACGTACAAAACGACATGTATTTTTCACCTGATGTCGTTCGAACGTGGTTCGACGCCTTCCAGGCGGCGGGCGGAACTGGGCAGCTCGTGATTGAGCAACCATTTGGCCGCGACGGACACGGGATGTTCGCTGTTGACAGCGCCATTCCAATATGGGAACCAGGCTTTGAAAAGTTTGTGTCTTCCGTGTTGCCATCAATCGACGGTCACGATAGTGATGCACCGAGCCGCGGCAGGCAAGCCGCCCAATACTGACAGACCCCGCCGAAGAATTTACTTCACGAAACCTATGACATCAGATTGGATTTCGAAGTTTGCTGTGATTGTCACGCTTTTCTTTCCGCTTGCATCACACGCCGACTGGACAGAACTCGGTGCGCAGTACAGGTGCGACGCGCGTCGGTCGCTGGTAAGTTTCATGGCGTATGAGCAGAACAGCTCTGACTATCGAACCGCTGTACCCCGCGGCTACAGAGTCTTACCCACGGGAGATTACACTCTTACTTGCCGTACTCAAACCGGGACAATTCGCAGCACCTTGCGTATCTTGCCTGCAAGCCCCGGCGAGTGCATGGGCTCCGGCGCTGTGTTAATCAGCGCAATCGTTACCAGAGGAAAAAACATTATAGCCGGCGAAAGTACGCGCCTAAATTTCCAGTGCGTCTTCAGCGATTACTATCTGTCGCGTCTAAATGTGAAGCTACTGAAGCAGTCTGCAGTCGTGACCCGCTGCATCAGCCATGTATTCCGAACGACCAATGAGCTCGGCTGTGCCGATGAGTCAGTAGCGCTTCCATGACATATTCCGCAGACAGCGACGGTGCTTCGCAAGATGCTCAATTCTCGAACTCATCCGGGACGTCGTCGCATGCTGGCCGCAAGTGCACTTCGCTCCATTTGCCGACGCAGGTTGACCAGCGATGCTCCGGCCCCGTTCGTGGCAACGCAGCGTGTCGTCCCACTCACTAAGGGCGATATTTTCAGGCTTAACCGCCTTCCTGGACACTAGCGATGAACCTCTCAAACAGAGAAGGGACTCTTGACGTTTGTATCGTTCGGTCTATGGTTGATGCGCGGAGCATCGGCCAAATTGTCGAGAGCGAGTTTCCGATTGGTCCAATTGAAGACTGCAGTCTCCTCCGCCGCGGCTTTAACGACGTCTACGAGGTCCGACTCGCCAATGGCGGCCGTCGTGTTGCTCGGCTGAGCGCATTGCGTTCGCGTGGGCAGGCGAATATTGCATTCGAGCTTTCCTTGCTGGAGCACCTGAAAGCCAACGGCGTTGCTGTCGCCGCTTCTTATAAAACCCGGAGCCACACGTTTGCAGCGGAGATTCCCGCACCGGAAGGCAAACGCGCGCTCGTGCTCTTCGACTATCTCGAAGGTGACCCAGCTGGCGACGATGCGGATAACGTGCGCTCGACCGGCGCAGAGTTGGCGAGAATCCATGTTGCCGCGTGCACCTATGACGGCCCCGCGAGTAGATATACGCTGGACGCCGGCCACTTGATTTCGAAACCGCTCGCACGCATCGAAGCGCTCCGGCACCTAGATTCGGCACTCAAGGCCGACTTTACAGACGCTGCCGCCGCACTTGCCGATAGCATTCTGGGAGCCGCGCTCACGAAGGTCGTATGCCACGGTGACTGCCATGGCGGCAACACGCTGGTCAGCGAGAGTGCTGATGGCCATCGCAGAGCATGGTTCTTCGACTTCGACGACAGCGGGCCAGGTTACCTGGCTTACGACCTGGCCGTGTATCTCTGGGGCAGGTTGCTGCAAGGTAATTTGAGCGAGCCGGACGAAAAGGTTGGCGTAATGTGGAACGCCTTTCTCGATGGTTATCGGTCGGTCGCTGACATCGCGGAGCCCGACCTCGATGCAATCTACACTTTCGTAGCAATACGCCAGCTCTGGTTATTGGGTGAATACGCCAGCCACGCCACGTACGTCGGGACTCAGAATTTACCCAACAATTGGTTTCGCATGATGTTTCAACTACTCGAGAAATGGCAGGCGCTATCGAAACAGGTAACAGGCGGGTAGCTTCACCGTTCTTGCGTCCGTCAGTCAGTACTCGGATGGCGGAGATTCCTTTGCCGTTTTTCGTCCGTATGGCTAGGAAGTCGCTTGTGACCCGCATGGGCTTTTCATGACTGTTCGCTCAACAGACGCAGCCTCCGCGCTTGCCTTGGAAGCACAACGTAAAGAGCAGCCGCTATCTGAGTGAGGAAGACGACAAAGTGGGCCGGTAGGCCGTAATGCGTACCGCGAAACGGCGAAATTAGCAGATTCAGTGGTATTCCTGTAACCACGGACCATCCCGCCGTTGTCAGGCCGACCATAACCGCCTGCCAGAACGTCAGACGCTCGGGTGCAACTAGCCCCTGCACAGCAAAACCTCGGCGCGCCGTGTATCCAATCAACGGGAGAGAGGCGAAGAAACAGATTGGCAGGACAACCGCCAATGCGGCCAATACGGAGGCGAGCCAATGATGGTGCGGGCGCTCGCGCGTGAATACCCATGTGGCGGCGAGCCCGAGACCGAGGCCCCAGAGTGGCAATGTGAATAGCAACTGCCGCCATAGGCATGACCACCAGACGGCCAGGCGTTGGCGAAGGTTCATAGCTGGCAGCATCCGAAACATAGTCGCTCCCTCCGGTTTGTTACTTTCTCTGCGACTCTCAGGTCAACAATGTTCCGGTTGCCTGCGATGCCACGAGTTTCGGCAAAGGCTCGCATTTGCACTGACTTAGGTCGTTTTCCAGCGCTACCTGCTTGCCCATCACTGTCATCGTTCGGGGTGAGCCGTCGCCGACGATGGGGCCCTCGGCTCCGCAGGTATTGCAAAAAACGGCAGCGCCAAGATAGGCCAACGGACGGCCGTCGAAGGATGAGTCAGCAATGCCCTCTAGCACCAGGCCGTTACGGTCCGTCTTGTCGCCCTTAAGGATGAACCGGCGGTTCATGTATTTGCTTCCCTTTTCTGAATCGAGTTGTCGACAACGCGTCTTATCACGCTTGCCTGACGAGACGCCACGTGACCCAGTGAACACGGCGCTCACCGGAACCGGGCACGCTCGCGAGAACGTCGGGCATGACCTTGCCCTTCGATACCTCGATGCGATGATTTTCGAAGTCTTTCGCTTCCCAAATGCCAGTTACCGGGCAAACGTCACCTGTCCGTACCTCGATTTCCTCCGCGGGTTGGCCGTGGTCCGTTGGCGCGTCCGTCGGCGCATGTTCAAGGAAATATTCAGATTCGTCGGGAATGACACCGTCCTTGTATCGGGTGTCTTCCCACACGAGCCGCCAATGGGTGCTGACCTTGTCTACCTTGCCTGTCGCCGCATGAACTTCTCCCGTTATCGTGGGCGCTCGCGTGCCAGCTACGAGATAGTTAAAGCAGCCCTCATTCGTTTCTCTTTTTGCGCCGAAAGCGATAACCCCAAGTACTTTCTCGCGACTTATTGCTACCGGCTCCCAAATCCCATCGACCGGAACTTCCTGACCGGAGCGCACAATCTGCTCCGTACCCGGAGGCACTTCTGGCAAGTTGCTTGGAAACACCGGATAGGGGAGCTGGTAGAACTCGTACTTATAAGCGTCTGGGTTCAATAGTCCGCCGGGCGATGTCCAGTGTGCCGATAGATGCGGAAGATATGGCACCTCGAGAGGAGACTGCTCGCCGTGATACTCTGAAGCGCGCATCAGGCGATTTAGCGCCTCCACCTTAGGCGGATAAGGAGCCTCCTGCTGACCGCGCTCCCAATAACGGGGGTCTGTAAAGAAGTAGCTCGTGACAGTATAGTAATTCGTAATTGCCGACCGAAATGGTTGGCCTTCGCGCCAGACGAAACGTCGGCCTTTCGCCAACTCGTCCAAACCTTTGTTATAGAGACTTAACATCTCGTAGATGGTTGGGAGCAGGTCCGCAGACATCTGCTCCGGGTCGCTCTTTGGCCACGTCTTGACCGCCTTGTCGTAGGCATTCGTAGACGTTTCCCATGCGTCTCGCTTTCGCGCCCAGAGCGAATAGCTGCTCAACCTCTTCAGTAACCTGAATACTTGACGTCGTGTACTGTCGTCCTGCATATCGTACTGCGTCACCAGATAGCTCACTGCGCTCGCTCCTCGTTCGCGCTTTCAACGCGTAGGCCAGCTGTCGCCTTGGCATTTGTCACTTTTGTCTGAATTTCGTCACTTGCCAGTCTCCTCGTTTTCACCGCACCGTGAGTAGTCGAGGAGAACTTGCTATAGCCATACACATCTTCGACGTTTGTCCAATGGGTAGGAAAAAACTCCATGCGCACTCCGTCTATCATCATCGATTCTGCTTTCTCCGTTTCTTTCACGCGTTCATCAACGACGTTAATGTGCTCGGCAAATTTTCCAATATCAATGACAAGCTGGTGCGCGCGCCCCAGCAATGTGACTGCGGTCAGATTCCCACGATGTTCTCGTGAAACCAGTCGTTGAACGTGTCGAACCCTTGCACAGTTAATCCAAGTCGATTGGAGTTCTCGCAGGCACGCACCAGCATCCAGCACGCGGCTTCCTCAAGGTCCGCACGAAATGCGGCTCGTCGGCGCTGTCAAAGTGCCGCAGCGCGTTGAAAACTCGGTTCTCCGTTTCGGCAAAATTCTGTTTGGTCAGCGGCTGTCCGTGAAGCTGCATATGCACCAAGGCTAACAGGTCGAACTCCCAGTCCAGCACTGCCTGCTCACCTCTGTGCCGCAATGCCTGCCCAAGCACACGCTCGGCAGCGCCAGACAACGTGATGGCCGAAGCGAAGCTTCGATGCTCGAGGAACAGCACTAGGGCTGACTCGAGCTGCTCGCGCGCGACGTCAATCCGGTTGCAAGTTTGCGAGGTCATCAAGGAGTTCCTCAGGATGTACGGGAGACGATACGGTCATTATGCGAATGCTGCGGCGTCAATCCGCCAGCGGTTGCAGAACTTCGCTTCTGGTGACCGCAGCGTCGGAGCCGGAAGCGATGCCAGTCCAACGACTTTTACTTCGTAAGTCGCCAACCTGGCGCCAGATTGCGGTGCTCGCGAATCACGTTTTGGGCAATGCCTAATGCAGCGACGCCCTCCAGTCCGTTCGTCGAGCGTTTTGGCGTGGGCGCACTTGCGAACCGACAGCCGCTGATTGCAGTATCGGTAAAACGCGTTGCCGACGGATGGGCGAGTGTTCGGAACGGTTCGTCAACCCGGTGACGAACATAGTGGGTCGCAGCACACAGGACCAGCTTTGAGACCAGGGAGCCGCCGTGTATTATTGTTCTCGATTTGCCGTGCGGCTCCAAGGCCTAGTGCAATTCAATCGTTGCTTGGCATAGTTGCAGTTTGTGTTGACCGCGTTGCCAAAGCGCGATGACGTACAGACGCTCGGGCTGATGGAAGCGTTGCAGCTTCGGCCCCCGCGGGGGCACGCATTTTAATGCGACGCTGGTCATGCAACCGAGTGCCGCCCCGGGCGGCACGGCAGACGGCAAATGTCTCAAAGACATCGCGAATGTCAGTGCATCCATATCAAACTTTGGGCTTACAGATGCGCCATGTCTATCTTGACCACAACTTCGTCACGCGACAGCAAATGGCGTTCGGCCGTTGTGGCAATAGTGGTGCGAGTTCGAACCGTCATCACGCGCGCTCCGCGTCGTGCCTGTCTTGATGTCAACGCTCACACCATCGACAGCTCACTTCGGCTCACGATTCGATTGTGCGGAAAGGACCGCTCTTATGTGAGGCCTGAGTCGCCGTACCTGGAACTGGAACACGAACGTATAACTTAAGTACAAGGTCACGGAAGTAATGATGGTCAGATTGCTACTCGAAATTCTGGGCTCTGCTAGGCGATTGAAAAGAACTGTCGATACTCCGGCGAAGACAAGCCATCCTAAGAAAAGCCGGAACTGGCTGCGGCCTTCCGCGGTCCCCGCGAGCGCCCGCGCAGCCTTCCGTATGACCTCCTTACGCTCTCCGCGAGGAACGGAGGCAAGTTCCGGAACCGAGCTGTACGAGAAGTAGATGTGCATCGTGATGTCCGCTGCGCCAAACGCTCCCTCTATCGCTCTATCGTCACATCATGGACGCGCGACATCGTCAGGCCGTAGTTGTCGATTTCGAACAGCCTGACGGAGATGTTGTAGTCATAGAGAAAGGCTTCTCGAACCTGATACTTTGGTTCATCCGTGCGAGATACTGCCCGGCAACTAACGTCCACCGCATCGCCCGTCAAACCTCGAAACAGCTTTGACGCTGGATATTTCCCGTACGTTTCACATTCGTAGTTACTGACATCGTCAGTTGATGGCTGCGTTGCTGGCATCTGGAACATGCTGTCGGGTTTAGGCACAAAGTTACTTTCGCTCGCCTTCGGAAATTGCGAACGAGGAAACAACTGTGGTGACAAAATTCGAATTCCAGTCCCGACCTCCTGATTCCTCAATCCTGCGAACCCGTACTCTGTCTGAAAGAATCCCCAGACAGTCTGCTTGCCTTCATCAGCACGGCTCAAAAAGCTCGCGACAGTGCCCGAGTCGTCAAGATTCCAGTACGTTTTGCGATACCTACCAGCGACTTCAGGGTGTGAGCGGTTCTCCCACTCTCCTTTTATTACCAACCTCCGGAAACCTAATTGTCGGGTCCTCGGCGGCGGGAGTCGGCTGGCTAGCTCCGCAGGCAACTTGTCTCGCCCAAACTCATCGTTGGCGTAATCGTCCGCTGTCTGCAGGACATGCGCGCTGGCAAGACCATGCCAAGGCGACGATAAGAAATCCCAAGTCGCCACGGTCCTAGCAGGCTCTGGCGCATTAAGAAATGCACGAATTGTTGCCAATGCCGCGATGCACGAATGCTTGCCCTCGAAGATTGCGGGCATGTCTTGCATCTCGCTCGCATCAATCTCTTTGGTCTTTCGGAGTTCCGCCTGGCTGAGCATTTCGACGGTGCTGTCTGCATCCAGCGCCTGAGCGATTGAGTACGATTCCTTCGGACCCTCGACGTGCGCCGTCCTTTGGACGGCGGAATTGACCACCGACAGAAGGGCATCAAGCTGTTTGGCCGACAGGACGTTGGCGCCAACCGGCGGTCCGTCTCCTCCACGCATCTTGCTGCACTCCTCTGCCTTTAATCCCGATATTGCGCTCAGAAGCACACGGAGCAGCGCCTCGCGCTCACGAGGCGATAACGCGGTGCCCAACCGGCGCATCAAGGAACCGCTGCCGCCCGGCTCGCCGCTTGATGACGCCACGACTGTCTGCCACGCCGGGTCTGTTGCAATTTGAATCAACCATCGCTTAATGACTTTTCCAGCGTCGCTGTTTGGCTCAAAACCAGACCGCCTTACCTGCGCATTAAGCATGTCGTCGGCGGGCGCGGGAATGGCAGGCGCTGCAGCTGTCACGGCGTATGGGCGAGCTCCATCCACGGCAACAGCCGCTTGGCCCGACAGAAAAAGACAGACGCCGACGGCGAAAAGTGGGAGCTTGCTCATGGATTGTACTTGGGTGATAGGCGGCGCCGACGAGAGCTACTGATATAAGGTCGTCCGACAGTGATAACCCACATACATGCGGCGCGCTAGTCGGAGAGTTCCTGCAATCTAGGCAGATTTGTCAGCCACCTTGCTTCTTGAACAGTCGCTCGTGCATCCAGCCTTCGTTGGTTGCAACCAGAACCGCCTTGTCTCCAGGGGACCCAGTCACATCATGTGGGACTGATGGGTATGCGGCCTGTATTGCAGGCTGGTTCATCCACGCCGGAGTGTCATCGACCTCGTAGAGGTAGTTGACCTGCGAAATCTTAGTGCCGAACATGTCCGCCGGCTGAGTGAAGTTCTCGACATCCTTCACCTTGTACTTGCCACCACAGAAGGCATCCCAGTTGCCCAAGTTGCCGGCCGCACCCTTGACGAGATACTTCTTGCCCTCGTCGGTTAGCGAGTATTGCACCCCCGGCACCAGCTGATTGCCGAACATAGCCTTGACCTCAGTGTCTTTGGCCGTGAGTAGCCCCGCGCTCACCAGCGCTGCAGCTTTCTCTGGCGCGTTAATGAAGTCCATGCCGCCCGACTTCTGAAGCGTGAAAGGCAATTCTTTGGCGGGCACCATGACGCACACGCCTTTCTTGGTATCAAGATAGTCTTGGATAGCAGACTGGAAGTTGCTCTTATTCGCATCCTGCTTGCTACCGCAGCCAGCCAAAGCCAAAAGACTACAAGTAGCGGCCGCAATAACACTTGCCTTCAACATTCAATCACCCCTATGCGTCATGGATATTTATTTGGTCGCGTTCGACAACGCGCGGCAACGATTATCTCTGTCTTATGTCTCTGCTCCAAGCCGGTTGTGATTATTTCCCCTCAATTTGTTCAACCTGCTCTAAAGGGCTAAAGACTTCAGGCACCGTAGCCGATAACCAGAGGTCACAACTCGTTGAACAGGATTAACTCGTGAAGTTGCATCTTGCTTTGACCGCAATCGCGGTCGCATGCGCCGGTTGCGCAGAGACAGGCGCTGCGTTGCAAAGCCTCAACAACGGACTCGTTCAGGTCAATCAGGCAATGGCGCCGAACGGCAGCGGCACGCCTGCGATGTTTGGACCATCGCTCTCCACCGAGCAGCAGGGACAATTGCGGAACGCGCTCACGGCTTCGCTGTCGTCGCGCGATGCCGCATTCCGCAACGCGGTTGGCTCTGCGCAACCGGTGATGCTTTCAGTCATGTCCAAGGCCGCGTGCTATCAAGACTCAAATGACTCCCGCGTCCTTAGCATGTATACCTCCGCCAGGATTGGCAACGGATACATCCCCAGCCCATGGGTTTCGATGAAGTACGCTCCAAAGAACCGCTGCCTCAGCGTTCTGCGCACGGACTCGTGGACGCAGAAGTCGCTCAACGCTTTTCAGTATCGGACCGTCTACTACAGCCCGGAGAGCGGCGAGAGCCAGGCTCTGTTCTATGAGTTCATAAATCAGGACGGTTCGTGGCTATTGAATAACGCGTACTACTGACCGGACTAACATGGTGCCGACTCTATATCCAGAACACCCCGCAGCTGGTCCGCGCGACAGCGACATTGTTGTCGTATTGGACTCATACCCGTTACCAGCATCGGGCGCAACAGAGCCGTTCGTTGTTGGCAATGAAGGTCAGGTGGCATTGGCATATCGAGTCGCGCCAGTCGACGTGGAGCGATTCGGACTTCCCGCCGATAATAATGAACCATTCTGCGTTCTGCTCTTCCAGAGGGCGGCGTTTCATCGGCTTGGCCCTCCGAACGATGAAGGGTTAGGTAGACATCCGTTGGCGGCTGCGGGGCTGCAGTGGTACTCGATACACGAGGTACTTAACTCGTCCTTTATGAGGAACCATTGGAAGCTTGTGTCTCCGCATCACCTAGGTCGCCATTTTGTTTTGACGTTTCAGGACAGCACGTTTGAGTGCGTGGCGGCCGACTGCGTTATGGCCGGAGTGTATGGCTCAGGGAGCATCGCTGCCCGGGAAGCGTGTGGTCACTTCTGCTGACGACACGCGCGATGAGCGCCTGGCAGCGCACATCCTCGACTGTGACTTTCGAACGCACAGGCTTGTCCACTCCCGAGCAGCCACCCCTTACGGTGTTACCAATTTCGCACCGCCGTTTTACCTGTGTCCAATCGAACCGTCGACCGAACTCTTCGACCGCATCTGCTGGGCACGGTTCATCTGTTACTTGGTCTTGACCCAAGCAACAGAATGTCTACCAGTCGCTTCGCACTTTGCTGCCAGTCGGGAGCTGAAGCAACGTTCGCCACGCCGACCAGTGCGCGCAACAAGTCCAAAGGTTCCACGTCTGCGCGGATGTCTCCACTCTCGACCGCACGCGACACAAGTGTCTGGATTGCCGCCTTGATTTGCTTTCCCGAAGATTCGAACAGCTCCGTCGTGGCTCCGCCGACGATTGAGTTCAGCGCCGTCGCAATGATTTTCTTCGTCGCGATGTAGTCGACGAACAGCAACATCCATTCTCTCAGCGCCTTGTCAGCTGGCAGCTCCTGTGTAAGCCGTCGCTCCTCTTCCGCCAGGCTTTGGACCTCGGCGCGGTAGACGCTCTCAAGCAATGCCTCGCGGGTTGGGAAGTGGCGATAGAGCGTTCCGGGCCCTACACCAGCCTGCCGCGCGACCTCATCGAGGCTAATGTGGCCTCCTTCGTTGGTGAAGGCCTTCTTTGCCTCTTCAAGGATGCGCTCACGGTTGCGCAGCGCGTCGGCTCGTGGCTTTTTCTCTTTGGGCGTGGACGCAGTCATGGTGCAATTCGCACTTGCAGACGGAGGTACAGTCCGCTTAGTATATTGAAAACGGAGACGGTCTCCGTTTTATGGAATTGTAAAGACGGCCTCAATCTTACAGTGACGAGGGAAAGCATGACGAAGCAGTTGGGAGCGACATCGACGACTGACGATGTATTGTCGGGCACACGGCTGGACGGAAAGCGGATTCTCGTCACGGGCGCATCCGCGGGACTTGGCGTCGAGACCGCGCGAGCCCTCGCGGCACACGGTGCAACGGTGGTCGGCGCTGCGAGAGATTTGGATAAAGCAGGACGTGCAATCACCGCTGCGCGGCAGGAAGCCGTTGCGGGCGGCGGCAGCATCGAACTGGTTGAACTGGACCTGGCGAGCCTTGCTAGCGTTAGGGCCTGCAGTGACAAACTGCTCGCCGAGGCTAAGCCGTTTGACATCATCATCGCGAATGCGGGCGTCATGGCTACACCTTCGGGAAAGACCGCGGACGGCTTCGAGACGCAATTTGGGACCAATCACCTAGGGCATTTTGTGCTTGTGAACCGGCTCGCGTCCCTGCTCCCGGACGGAGGACGCGTGGTGGTGCTCGCGTCTTCAGGCCACCGGTTCGCGAACGTTGACCTTGACGACCCGGGCTTCGAGCGTACGCAATACGAGCCGTTCGTGGCGTACGGCCGCTCGAAAACCGCGAACGTTCTTTTCGCAGTTGCGTTCGACCAGCGGCATCGAGCCAGAGGCGTACGAGCGGCGGCTGTCCATCCCGGGGGAATCCGGACCGAACTCGGACGGCATATGGGCGAAGAACAGCTGACACATATGGTCGACGCGATTAACAAGCAACTCGCGTCTGAAGGGAAAGCGCCTTTCCAGTTCAAGACCATCCCACAAGGCGCGGCCACGTCTGTCTGGGCTGCTGCGGTAGCGTCCGGTGAAGAGGTCGGTGGCCGATACTGTGAGAACTGCCATGCGAGCGAGGTTGTTCCTGACGATGCAGTGATTACCCCTGTTAGCGAGGGTGTTCGAACCTATGCCCTCGACCCGGCTAACGCGGAGGCGCTCTGGCGTAAGAGCGAGCAATTGGTAGGAGAAACGTTTCCTCCGGCTGCGTGACCGTGACAACGGGTCGCCAAGTCTAGCCTACAGAGGAGGTCGCTAGTGGCAGCCTCCTCTCTTATTGGCTGCGTGCATACTTCGATGCAAGCTCACGGTCCAGCACGCTGTCGAAAGAGATGCCGGTTATGTGGTCGCTAGTTGCTGCCAGTGATTTGATAAAAGTGCGCACTGCAGCCGGCGGCTTGTTGTAGCTCGGTGACCTGACCCGCAGCGGATAGCCGCTATCCACCAGTGGCGCGAGCACAGCGTCCAGCGCGCTCTGCCGAATCAAACACCGGTCCTTCGCACTGTTGTGCGCCACCGAATCTGACGAGAGTTCGTCCCGCACCACGAATACGGCTCGGACCTCGGGGATGAGTTCCGGTATTCCATCGGCCCAAGCTACCGCAGTTGTGAGTTCTCCGTTGACGGCAAGCAGCATGATTCTCGGCACAAATAGCGATTGGCCGAACTTCGCCTGCGTCTGCTCGATGAGCAAGTTCCATCGCCAGATGCGTTCGAGGTCGGCGGAAGGCAGCGTATAAAGTTTGCGCGTCGGTTGCTGCGTCTGAAGGATGCCTTCATACGCGGCCTCGTTGCCCGTATTCCATCCCGAGAGAAAGCGCTCTCTCGCGTAGGAAACCATCCCGCCCATCTGGGGGTCCTCAACTTTGGGCGAGAAACGAGCAACGAACGCGCGTACCTCTGGTTCGGCCTCCAGGCCGAATACGTGGGGCCGGAAATAGTTCATGTTGAAGGCGACGCGGCTAACGCTGTCGCCTGTCGAATTGCGCGACCAGTTGAACTGGAAATACACTCCAGTATTTGCGTTTTGGTAAACGGCTGCGTCATTCACCTGATAGTGCGGCCGCTCCCTGAAATGATGCTCAATGTCCGCGCAAGGCGTAGGCTGTGCAAGGTCAAAATAGAGGTCGTAGCTCATATTAGCTCTTGTCGATTATGTGGCGCTGATGCCGGTGACTTGCGGTGGCCATCCAGATTCGTTGGCGTGTGACCCTTGACTATCTGTCCCTGTCGATGGACTCAATGTGCACGCCGAGTCGGCTGATGGACTGATGCACCAGAACTGCGGTTGCGCCGCTCCAATATTGCGCGCCGTACGTGTCACAGACCTTGACTGCGTGCCGCACAGTCGGCTCCTGCACGACCAGGAATCTCTTGCAACCCTTGCGCGTATCGCGCATTTCCATCTGAAAAGGCTGCTCGTAGACGTATTCTTGCGCCGGAGCGATGCGCATTTCGAACGACTGCGCGTAATGACCAACGACTGTTGTAGAGCCGGCGATAAGCAACACCGCCGCAGCAATGTCGCTAAGCCAGACGGCGGCATTAGCGCGGACCGGGCGCGCGAACCACTGGGCTACAACAAAAATCAAGCATGCCGTGCCCAAAGCTGCAAAGACGGCCATTGCGGACGTTGCCCAACCTCCATACGGTGCAAGCCCGTCGAGGTAATAGCGGTCTCCGTCTAGCAAATAGTCCACTATTGGCAAGCAGACTGACGTGAAGAGGCAACCACCGATGAGCCAACGTTGGCTTAATGAGCGTCGCCGCTCCTGCGGCAAGTTATCGTCGGTAATTCGTGAGCGTGACCAGGCGTCCAGCCTTACAGCGACGCCAATCGTATCCCCTTCGGATTCGCTACCGGCGAATCGTTGACGAGCGCCAGCGTAATGCAGTTCAATCTTGAAACGTGGGACCTTCCTGGTAACCTTGACACACGTGGCAGTGAACGGTCCCGGGTATCGCCATGTCCAGAAAGCCTGCCTAACCGCCCCTGAAGCCGTTATATGAATTGGCGACCTAAGAACGCCGTAGTGAACAACGGCATGTAAGAGGACGCCAAAACCTAGCAGGCACACGGGAACAAGGAGCCAGCCTTCCGAGAAGAGGCTGGGTCTCGCAACGCATGCTGCATAACCGACGAGTGCGAGAGCCATAGCTGCAGCGGCGATGCAAAGTGCAGACGACCACTGGGACCCGCGAGAGTAGCTGACAGTAACGCCGTTATAGTCTTCGTTCAACCGGAGCATTTCTGACGTTCTCTCTGTCCAAGACCAACATTCGCCGGTCATGTGCCGCATAGATGCACGTCGTTCACCGTAACTGGCACACGCGTGATGCGTCCTTCATTTACCTGCAGCTCATCGATGACAAGCCGCGTCGGATTTTGGGGGGACGTGAACACTGTCAACTCATAGTCCTTGAGTGCCATTCCGACACCCCACGAATTCTTTCAACGGAGTCAATAACGGCATAATCAACGCAAGACTTTAACCGCACAACGTGGCGAGGTCGGCAGCTTTGTCTCAGTCGTGTATTGACAGGCCGATGACAAGGACCACGGCGTCGACTTGCAGACTCGAACTTCAATGTACTCCTGCTTCGAGTCGGAGTTGCTCTTGCACAATTTGGCGGTCCGAGGGTGCGACGAATTATGTCAGGTCTATGTCTCTGGGTGTGACTGCACTGCGGCGGTCCGAATGCAACAGTCCAGCCAGCGGTCGGCCCGCTGGAAAATTCAGGCGAAGCCGGGCATATGGCTACGCATGCAATCGCTCTTTCTCTGCACGGACTCCAGATAGCTCATACACCGCGTCGCGGCCATGTAGATGCGGAAAACCGACGGCCACCGCACTTCTTCATTTTCCCCGAGCGCGAGAGCTGCTGGCCATGGGCGAAACTCTGCTCAAGTCGCCTTCGTCCTAGGGCTCGAAGCAGAGCTAGCCAGCGGCAGCACGCCCAACGCCATGGGCACGGACGAATCCAGAAAGTCGGACCAGCGCGTCCGCAGGCCGTCCTGGACATCGAAGATATGCACCCATTGAGATTTGAAGAATTCACCTGTCGACTTCGTTGCCGACGCAACGAAGCCGATTACGACAATCTGCTCACCCATGTCGATGAAGTCATCGGGCTCGAAGCTGGTGATTCTTTCCGAGGAGAAAAGGTCGCCAAAATACTTCTGCACGTCTACCGGCGTGCGGCATACGATGCCGTGCGGGCGACTTGCCGGCCCAACCATTCTCCATTCGATGCCCGCTGGAATGAGCGCGACGAGCGGGCCAGCATCGCCCCGAGCAAGTGCCTCGTAAGCGTCTGTGACGAGCGTCATCGCGATTCGCATATTGGTCTCCCTAGAGGCGATTGCTAAAGCAGTGAAGGTCCGCTGACAGGATACGCCGCGCTGCTCGATACCTATGCGTCGAATGATAGGGCGTGTTGCGCCACGATTCACGCTGCAGCGCAGTTGCCTCCTCGCAGCCCGTCGACGGTCACGCCAATGCGCCACGATGACGGACATCAAGGGGCAGTCACCGGAGCCCCCATGTTCAGTGCCGGGACGCGGCAAACCGACTGCTATCAATCTGCGCGCACGGTGTCGGAATAGGTTTTGCGCCGACGGCCCGGCTTCTCCATCGAATGGCTCTTGTCGTTTCCTTGACCTTACGCCGTTCCGTCCTACACTGGTCTTCATCCGAAAAAAAAGCGAATATCCAATGAGAGCGTACTTTGGATGGGATATGCACGCGCGGTCTGAACTGCTGACTTTTCTCGTGATATCGCATCTTTTTACGAAGCACATCACTGGTCGCTGCATGACTGTCGCGCATACGGTCGAGTCAGCCCAAAGCTGGGCGAGAAAGAATTCGCGCGAGGGAGACTTGCTTAGTCGTGTGAGGCTTGCGTGCTTGGCACAGAACGTCGCCGAGTGCATCAGCTCTGAGACCGGCGTTGCGCTGAATGCCAATTTCTTCGCGTCGATGTTTGATAGCAGACTTCGTCTTGACTTCGCGGCTCCGACGACGAGGAGCATCTATCGTACGTGCCAACGCCACCTGCTCGCGATATCAACAATGAACTAGCCGGAGCAATTGCCGGTCGCCGGTCGATTTATAAGGCTTTGGCAGTTTCTGCTGTGAACGGTCTTCGATTTAAATCGAGGCTGTGCGCGACACCTCAGCCTTGAGTACATCAGGTATGCCATCGTTGCTATCGATGCTGGAAATCTTCGCGCCTCCGCACTGATTGCCAGCAGTCGAAGCCAGTGCCAGTGGAGCATCAAAGCGTTGAGCGTCTTACGTATCTCGAGGCTTCCTCCTGGCCCTTGGGCCAGCCTCGCACAGTGAGAGCGTCCGCCTAAGTCGAGCGCCCCCAAAGAGCGGCCGTGTTGGAAGCCAACGCAGCTCATCTCTCCCCTGCGCCCTCGCCAGTAATTCGTTGTTACTACTGTCGCACCGCCGTTTCACATGTGTCCAGCGCCCGCTCCTAAACTCCGAACCATAGTGATTGACACTGCACCCGAATGTGCGAGGAGTGGGAAAATGAACAAGATTCTCGGCGCAGCAGTGGGCCTTGCAGTGCTTGCAGCCTCAAGCGCAGCTTCAGCACACGTCGACGTAGCTATCGGGCTGGGTGTTCCCGGAGCCGTGTATGTGCCGGCGGAACCGGTGTATGCACCGCCTCCTGTCGCGTACGGCCCCGCACCCGTGGCAGTCGCTTATGGCGATGACTGGCGAGCTCGCGAATGGCGGGAACGCCGCGAGTGGCGCGAGCGAGAATGGCGCCGTCATGAGTGGCGTGAGCACGAGTGGCGCGAGCGTCACGGATGGCGCGGCTATTGAAGCGACGCAATAAGGCGTCACATCCCGTCAATCGAAACTCTGAGCGTATTCGAATGAACGCTAGCTTGATAAGAACCAGCTTGATTGCAACGACCCTTGCCTTCGCAACGGCAGGCACGGCGAACGCTGCAGGATGCCTGAAGGGTGCCGTCGTCGGCGGGGTCGCCGGACACTACGCGGGCCACCATGCGGTGGTCGGTGCGGTCGGTGGCTGCGTTGTGGGCAGACACCTTGCCAAACAACACGCACAACAGCAGGCGCAACAGCAAGCCGCACACGGTCAGGCAGCACAGGCGCAATAAAACGGCGCCGGCTCGATATCCCCGGTGGAATCAGGAAACCGCTGGTCCACCGGGCAACTGACCACTACGACTAGGTCGTCAACTCGGCGCCAGAGTCGACTGCGGACACCGGAGCGGGCACCGCCACGCTCTGGCGCGACGCTTTTTTCGCCGCGGCTTTCTTTGCCGGTACCTTCGCGCTCATGGCCTTCTTGGCAGCAGTTTTCTTCCCCGCCGGGGTCTTCTTCGCAACTTCCTTCGTGACCACCGGTTTTGCATCGGCCGCAGTGCTGTTGCCATCAATCAAAAACTTACTGCGGTCCATGGCACCAGCCAGCCACGCCGGCGCCGGTCCACGACCGCTCCAAGTCGCACCGGACTTAGGGTCGCGATATTTGGCCGGCTGCGGCCCACGCACATAGTTGCCGACGGCTTCTGTTCGGCTGGCAGTCTTCGACGTCTTCTTGCCGGCAGGCTTGGATTTGCCCGCAATCCCCTTAGTCCCAGCTACCGTCGTTGGAGCGCCGTCTGCAATCAGGAATTTACTGCGGTCCCTGACTTTAGCAATCCACGCCGGCGGCCGAGCATGACCACTCCATGTCTCTCCGGTTTTCGGATTGATGTACTTGGGGGGCAACTTGCCCTTAGTTTTGCTGATTGCTTGCACCGCGTTTTTGGCAGCCTTGGCGCTTGGCTTGGGTCCCCGCTTTTTGCCGCCAGTGTGCGCATCGATGTCAGCGGTCGTGAGACCATGCTCTGCCATCAGGTTCTTAATCTTTTCGATGACTGCACTCGACTTTTTCGCGAGCAGCGCGTCGGCTTGCGCCTGTAGCCTCTGGATTTTTGCTTGCAAGGATTCGAGTGTCGTCATTGCCGTTTCCGCGGTTGAGAGATGCGGCACTATGCCATGTGAGTGATGAAATAGGCTAGTTATGCGCGGAGCTATCGTGTGAACGCTTTGGGCTTTTGTTACCGCCGCATCTGCTGCCAAACCTTCCTGTATTTGCTCACGGCGATAAAGTGCCAGTTGCTTGGGACGGGACGAGCTTCGGCAAAGGCACGCACTTACACCGGCACAGGTCGTTTTCCAAAGCCACCTGCCTTCCCATTACCTCCATTGACCGAGGTGAGCCATCTCCGATGATGACGCCCTCCGCGCTGCAGGTATTGCAAAAGACCGGAGCCCCGACATAGGCCAACGGACGACCGTCGAACGACGAGCCGGCAATACCGTCAAGCACCACGCCGTTACTATCCGTGTTGTCGCCCTTCAGGATGAACCGACGGCTCATGTCACTAGCTTCCTTTCCTAATCCAGTTGTCGACAATGCGTCCCATCATGCTCGCCTGATGAGACGCCATGTGACCCAGTGAACCCGGCGCTCACCTGAACCGGCTGCGCTCGCGAGCACGTCCGGCATGACCATGCCCTGCGATGCCTCGATGCGGTGATTGTTGAAGCCTATCGCTTCCCAAGTGCCAGTAATCGGGCAAACCTCACCTGTCCGTACCTCAATCTCCTCCTCGAGTTGGCCGTGGTCCGTTGGCACATTTATCGGCGCACGTTCAAGGAAATATTCAGATTCGTCCGGAATGACACCGTCCTTGTATCGGGTGTCTTCCCACAGGAGCCGCCAATGGGTGCCTAGACGCTCAGTGCGAGACTCCGCCTCGTTCCATTTGCCCCTGACATTGGGCGCCTTCGTGTCACTCACGAGATAGTTGAAGCACCCATTGTTCTCGATACTTCTCACCCCCAAAGGCACGATGCCGAGGGCCTTCTCTCGCTCGACCTTGACAGGCTCCCATATCCCGTCTACCGGTACGCGCTGTCCGGAACTGATTATGAGGTCCGTGGCCGCAGGCACTCCCGAAATCTCGGCTGGAAAGACGGGGTAGGGCAATTGGTAGAACTGGTACCTGTAACGGTCGGGGTCCAGCAACGCTGCCGGACTTGAGTAGCGAGCGGACATTCGAGGTATGAACGGCACTTCAATCGGTGCGTAATCGCCCTCATAACGGGACGCCAGTAGTAGCCGATTTAGTGCTTCGACTTTTTCCGGGTAAGGCGCAGTCTGTGCACCTCGCTCCCAGTAGTCAGGATGCGTGTACAGAAAGTTGCGAACCGTACTGCTTTTGTCCATCGCGGCATCAAGGGGTTGACCGGTCCGCCATACAAATCGATGTCCCTTCCCGAGTTCTTCAACCCCTTTTTTGTATAGACCTAGCGTTTCGTAGATTCCGGGGAGCAAATCGGGGTCCATCCGCTCGGGTCGTTTTTGGGCCAGGTTCTGACAGCGTTCTCGAATGCCCTGGAAAACACCTCCCATGCATCCCGTTTCTTCGCCCACAGCGAATAACTGGTCAGTCGCTTCAGCAACCAAAACACGCGTCGCCGAGTCTCGGAATCCTGCATGTCATATTCTTGCGTGACGTACCCCATCAAATTTACTCCTGACTGCTCGCGGCCGTACGAGACGCCGCGATTGTTTTGCTGTTCGCTACCTTCGTTTGTATTTCGTCGCTGCCGAGCCGGCGCGTGCGAGCCGAACCGGATACGTCCTCTGAAAATTTACTGTATCCATACACGTCCTCAACGTTCGTCCAGTTGGTCGGATAGAAGTCGACCCGAACTCCGTTGATAGTTTCAGTGAGTGCAGTACCACTTGCCTTCACACTCTCACCAATCCGCGTTATTTCGGTGGCAAGTGCACCCATGTCAACCACCAACTGACGGCCGCCCCCTTCCAGATATTGCGCAGGAATTTTGTCACCGAACTGCTCTGCAATCTGGCCAGCCCAAGCCTTTGCGGTTGGCATCCGCGTTCCGAAATCGCTAGGAAGATGTACAACGGCGAGGAACCCGTTGCCATTCCACTCATCCAACACGGCCGACCGGACTCTCCATTCTTCCGCATTTTTGGGCGGACTGCCGATTCCCCAAAACGCCGGCTGGCGTCCGCCGGCGGCTTTGCTGCCCCAAGGGGCGTGCTTCGAAGGGTTGCCGAATGCTCGATAGAGCGTCTGTCCCGCCAACTGGTCGGCGTCGAGTGCGGCAAGTTCGCCGTGGAATGTCGCAAGCGTGCGATACACCTGTTCGCCTCTAAATGCAGGTACATCCTCACTGACATCCGCGAGTATGTCAGGCCAGCCGGCATCTATTTTGGACTGGTACCTAGCTTTAATACGCATATCGTCCACGGCACATTCCGTTGAGGCAAACTTGCCCTGCCGTATCTCTCTCGCGAGCTTGCGCTCCTCAAGATACGCTTCAGCCTCACGTTTCACCCGTGGCATGCCGCCCGTAGCAATTTCATGAATTTCGCCGCGGTACACCATATTCTGGAGCGTCTTGAGCTTCGCATCCAGTTCCTTGACAGCCTTGGGAACCATCTGGTCAGCAAGGTCCTGAAGGGCGCGGAAACCATCGCCCACACGCGCGAGTTGCGCACGCCAGACCTCCGGCAGAAGTTGTCCAACGCGGGCTTTGAGAGAGCGCTCGATAGCCAGACGCACGGTTGCACAGAAGTCTTTAACCTTGGAGAGTAACTGTGACTGGTACTTGCCGATGTCGAGAGCCTTCAGCCATTGCGGCGCGTCGCCATGCCCCATCCGGTTCAGGAACTGTACAACCTCCTGCAGCAGTTCTGCATCCTTTGCCGCGTCACCCACCACTCGTAAAGCGAGCCGGCCAACGCCCTTGATAACGCCACCGACGACGGGAATCAGCGCGAATATCAGAACGACGAACAGAACCCACTGCATCACCTCCTGGCGTTTTCGCGGGTCCGAACTCATGCCTATACCGACGGACAGGAGGTCGCGTACAGCAGTGACGTCACCGACCAGCGGAATCATGCCGATGGCGGCGTCAGTGATGACCTGGCTGATAGTCTGCTTTTCGTTGAATGCGCCCTGCAGCGTGCCCCAGCACCACTGACCGACCTCCAACGAAGTCGCCTTGAAGTCTTCTACGCTCCAGCTCACTGTCATGCTCCCCGTGCTTCTGAATCAGCGAATCGATGTCGGCCTCGGACAGTTGCTTGCCTTTAAAGTCTGGATTGCTGGTCCTGTCCTTGCGAGCGTATGAGCGTGCGTCAGGTCCAATCTCGACCTTTACGGGGCCCACAGGGACGTCGCTGAGATTCATCCGTCCCTGTGCGTCCAAAGTGCCTTGCCGCGTGCTACCGTCGGATAGCGTGGCTATATATTTCGCTCCCTGCACCGGTTCGTCGTCGTGATACCGATACTGCATCGCCGTATCGTATTTGGATGTCGGCAGCGCCGGCAGCGGGTATGTGGTACTCGTGGGCCCATTGAATGAATGCTGGCTACCCTTGACGTCTATCTTTCCGGGCGCATGAATTTCAATGTTGCCGCCCGAAATACGGATGTACGCGCCACCGGAGGTCAGCAGAATTTCCTGGTTGGCTGCTGCCTCAACTTTCTCCGTGGCGGACAGTAACCGCAGGGTCTTCTGCGCGGTTATCTCGACGTTGTCCGAATGGGCTTGAATCTCCACCTTCCCCTTTGCGGCAAACAGTTTCATGCCGGCGTTCTGGACGAAGAGGCTGATACGTTGCGCCACGCTTGCGACCAGTGACTTGCCTGTCGCTATATGCGTGCTCTGCCCGCTGACAAAATTCAGCTGCTCGTCGGCTGCAACATGCGTGGAGCGTGGCGTCGACACTGCAATGCCTGCCGGGCTCGCGAACAGCATGATGGGTTCCTTGAAAGCGTTGGCGTTGCCGGTGCCTCCGCCAGCTGTGTTCCCTCCTGAGGACGCTCCCGAAACGCTGCTTTGTGTCGCATCGGTGAACGCTTTCAGCGACTCCCGTCCGTCCTTCAGGCTTTCAGCCTGATGCGTCTCGCTGGCATCCGATAACGACTCCAGCACACTCTCTGAATTGACGAGCTGCTGCTGCGCGTCACGAACATCAAGCGGCTGCCTCGCCGAACCGTTCGCCGGATGAGTCGACACGTACAGGCCTTGTCCGGCCCGGACAGCGCCGTAAGCGTCCGACTTCAGGTCGAATCCACTGCCCAGATATGAGCCGCGGTTGTTTCCCGACTGCTCGATGAGATAGCCCAGATGCAGATGCGCATTGGTGCTGGTCGAATACAAATGAACCCGATTCTGGCCGGTCGAATCGTCCATTACCAACTGGTTGTAGCCAGCGCCGCCGTACTCTTTGGACTTGTACCCTGACAGCAATCCATTCGAATGCCAGGGTGGCGATTTCTCAGCATTGAAAACACGGCCGGTGACGATAGGCCGGTCGCAGTCGCCGTCAAGGAAAGAGACGATGACCTCTTCGCCGACTCGCGGCACGTGAACGCCGCCGTAGGCACCGCCCGTGTCTGAATAGGCCACGCGCACCCAGCAGGAAGCGTTTTCATCGCCGCTGTTCAGCCGGTCCCAGTGAAAGCGGACCTTGATGCGGTTCAACTCATCGGTGAAAACTTCAGCGTTGGCCGGCCCGGCAACCGTCGCGGTCTGCATGCTCATCACCGGTCTCGCGTGCTCGAGCGGGCTGCGGAACGGAACGGTGCGGCGCTGAAGCTCCGCTTCAACGAGATAGAACCCTTCGCTCCCGTCGCCGTGGGCGACAACAAACGCGGGTCCGGCGCCTGCATGCGCCGCGCGCACCCGCGAAAGTTCTGCCCTGAGACTGTGCGGAAAATCGGCCGTGGTCGAAACAGGCAGATTGTTCTCCATGTACCAGTGCGTAGCGACGACTGCGAACTGCCGCTGTTGTTCGGCGTCCTTGTCATGTTCGGGGTGGCCTTCGAGCTGAAACCACTTTCCGGCATCGATGTTCCGTACGCCCCCAACAGCCATGAAGCGTTTCGCTCGCGACTCCCATTCCTCCATCCGGATTTTGGACAGGTGGTCGCCGCGGTCCTGCGTCAGATGCGTGTATGCGCCTGTGTACTCATAGACCTCAGCCTGGGCGGGCAGACTTCCGTGGGTTGACAACGTGGGCACGTTGGTCGACTTCTCATCGCCAGGAGACTTGTAGTCGAACGTCCTCGTCGATAACGAGGAGCTATGCAGCATGCGCGAACCCGCCCATTGAACCCACGCGTCAGACGAAGTATTCGTACCCGCCCGAGCGAACTGGACCGTCTCAGGTACCGCTGGCTTCAGCGAATACACGTCGTCCGTTATGACCAGTGTGTGCGATTTGCCGTCGTCGGCATGCTCGAAGTAGCCGAACAGACCTTCCGATTCCATCAACCGCTGGCAGAAATTCCAGTCGTCTTCATATTGAACGCAAAAAGACCGCTGCGGTAACGCCTTTCGCAAATCGAAGCGGAACGCGCCCTGCGCCTGAGGGTGGCCGTTGAAGACGGTCGCGAGTATTTCATCGACCGCTTTGTCCTGAAAGATGCGCGCGTCTTTTCGGAACCGCAGGAAATGCATCCACGACGACAACGTGAACTGGTAGGTAGTCAGGCTACCGTCAGAACCCAGGCGTCGCGCCGTATATACATATCCATGGTGAGGTAGATACCACCTGTTGCCGGTTTGAATCCAGAGAGTGACGGGCTGCGCAATGAGCGTTTTCAATTCCAGCGAATCGCGCGATGAGACGGCGTCAACTGTGAATTCGAAGTTACGGCCGATACGCGACGTGCCGGCGACCCGTTGAGGCAGCAGAACGTCTTCGCCAAGCGGCGTGTCCAGCTTCAGTAACCTTTCGGATTGAGTTATGCCTGCGTTAATTGCTGACACAAGGTCCTGCGCGCCCAT